>NZ_LKKK01000018.1 GCF_001446935.1 Pseudomonas sp. TTU2014-080ASC | reverse complement strand
TCGTAAGTGCTGAGCAGGTCACGCACTTCCATTTCAACCAGTTCCAGCAGCTCAGCATCATCAACCATGTCAGCCTTGTTCAGGAACACGACGATGTACGGAACACCTACCTGACGGGACAGCAGGATGTGCTCACGAGTTTGCGGCATCGGACCATCGGCAGCCGAGCAAACCAGGATAGCGCCGTCCATCTGAGCAGCACCAGTGATCATGTTTTTTACGTAGTCGGCGTGACCCGGGCAGTCAACGTGCGCGTAGTGACGAATAGTGGAATCGTACTCTACGTGCGCAGTGTTGATGGTGATACCACGAGCCTTCTCTTCCGGAGCGCTGTCGATCTTGTCAAAGTCAACACGAGCCGAACCGAATACTTCGGAGCAGACGCGAGTCAGAGCAGCGGTCAGAGTGGTTTTACCGTGGTCAACGTGACCGATGGTGCCTACGTTGACGTGCGGTTTGCTACGTTCAAATTTTTCTTTAGCCACGACAATTAACTCCTTGCCTAAAGGGCTGAATCAGCCTTGTTTTTTAACCAGAGCTTCGACGATGTTTGCCGGAGCTTCGGAGTATTTAGAGAATTCCATGGAGTAGCTTGCGCGACCCTGAGACATGGAACGAACGTCGGTTGCGTAACCGAACATCTCACCCAGCGGAACCTCAGCACGGATAACTTTACCGGAAACCGAGTCTTCCATACCCTGGATCAGACCACGACGACGGTTCAGGTCACCCATCACGTCACCCATGTAGTCCTCAGGGGTTACAACCTCGACCTTCATGATCGGCTCGAGAACAACACCACCGCCTTTCTGAGCGAGCTGCTTGGTCGCCATAGAAGCTGCGATTTTGAACGCCATTTCGTTGGAGTCAACGTCATGGTAAGAACCATCAAACACGGTCGCCTTCAGGCCGATGAGAGGATAGCCGGCGACAACGCCGTTCTTCATCTGCTCTTCGATACCCTTCTGAATGGCTGGAATGTATTCCTTCGGAACCACACCACCAACCACTTCGTTGGCGAATTCGAGACCTTCCTGACCTTCGTCCGCCGGAGCGAAGCGAATCCAGCAATGACCGAACTGACCACGACCACCGGACTGACGAACGAATTTACCTTCGATTTCGCAGCTCTTAGTGATCTTCTCGCGGTAGGATACCTGAGGCTTACCAATGTTGGCCTCAACGTTGAACTCACGACGCATACGGTCAACGATGATGTCCAGGTGAAGCTCACCCATACCGGAAATGATGGTCTGCCCGGTTTCTTCGTCAGTCTTGACGCGGAAGGACGGGTCTTCCTGAGCCAGACGCCCCAGAGCAATACCCATCTTCTCCTGGTCAGCCTTAGTTTTCGGCTCTACAGCTACCGAAATTACCGGCTCCGGGAAATCCATACGCTCGAGGATAATCGGCTTGTCGATATCGCACAGGGTGTCACCAGTGGTCACATCCTTCATACCGATCAGAGCAGCAATGTCACCAGCGCGCACTTCTTTGATCTCTTCACGCTGGTTAGCGTGCATCTGCACCATACGGCCGACACGCTCTTTCTTGCCTTTAACCGAGTTGATCACGGAGTCGCCGCTAGCGAGAACACCGGAATACACGCGAGTAAAGGTCAGAGTACCAACGAATGGGTCAGTAGCGATTTTGAATGCCAGCGCAGCAAACGGCGCGTCATCATCAGCCGCACGCTCATCTTTAGGAGCGTCATCACCTTCCTCGATATGATCCGGATGAATACCCTGGATTGCAGGGATATCAGTCGGAGCCGGCAGGAAGTCGATAACAGCATCCAGAACAAGCGGTACGCCCTTGTTCTTGAAGGAGGAGCCCAAGACAGCCGGAACGATTTCACAAGCAATGGTGCGCTGACGCAGACCAGCCTTGATCTCTTCCAGAGTCAGGTCACCCTCTTCCAGGTACTTGTTCATCAGCTCTTCGTTGGCTTCAGCAGCAGCTTCAACCAGGTTAGAGCGATATTCCTCAGCCAGATCAACCAGATCAGCCGGGATTTCTTCCTCACGGAAGGTAGTACCCTTGTCATCATCGTTCCAATAGATAGCCTTCATGCGGAGCAGGTCAACCTGACCGATGAAGTTCTCTTCAGAACCAATCTGCAGCTGCAGCGGAACAGGAGTGTGACCCAGGCGCTTCTTGATCTGCTCAACAACACGCAGGAAGTTTGCACCCTGACGATCCATCTTGTTCACGTAAACAATACGCGGAACACCGTACTTGTTAGCCTGACGCCAAACAGTCTCAGACTGCGGCTCAACGCCCGAAGTACCACAGAACACTACAACCGCACCGTCAAGTACGCGCAGGGAGCGCTCTACTTCGATGGTGAAGTCTACGTGACCGGGGGTATCGATAACGTTTACACGATGGTTTTTGTATTGCTTCTGCGAACCCTGCCAGAAAGCAGTTACAGCAGCAGAAGTAATAGTAATACCGCGTTCTTGCTCCTGAACCATCCAGTCGGTGGTCGAAGCACCATCATGGGTCTCACCCATTTTATGGTTTACACCGGTATAGAACAGCACGCGTTCTGTAGTGGTGGTTTTACCAGCATCTACGTGCGCACAGATACCGATGTTACGGTACAGATTAATAGGTGTTGTACGAGCCATAAAGCCCTCGCAAAGTTAGTAGCGCTGGAATTAGAAGCGGTAGTGCGAGAACGCCTTGTTGGCCTCAGCCATACGATGCACGTCTTCACGTTTCTTGACTGCAGCACCTTTGCCTTCAGCAGCATCCAGCAGCTCACCAGCCAAACGCAGAGCCATAGATTTCTCGCCACGCTTACGTGCGAAATCTACCAGCCAGCGCATGGCAAGAGCATTACGGCGGGACGGACGAACTTCGACCGGAACCTGGTAAGTGGCACCACCAACACGGCGCGACTTTACTTCGACCAGCGGAGCGATGGCGTCGAGAGCTTTCTCGAAGATTTCCAGGGGATCGCTGTTCTTACGCTCTTTAACCTTATCCAGGGCGCCATAAACGATACGCTCGGCAACGGCTTTCTTACCGCTCTCCATCACGTGGTTCATGAACTTGGCCAGGATTTGGCTTCCGTATTTTGGATCGTCAAGCACTTCGCGCTTGGCTGCTACACGACGTCTTGGCATTTGATAAGCCCTCAAACGGTCTTCAGGTTAGCCCGGGACTGCACCTTGCGATGACTTGCCCGACCTTACTCTTATCGACTCAGATAAATAAAAACTCGCAATTCGCTACAAAACGCCGATTACTTCGGACGCTTAGTACCGTACTTCGAACGACCTTGTTTACGGTCTTTAACACCGGAGGTATCCAGCGAACCGCGAACGGTGTGGTAACGCACACCTGGCAAGTCTTTTACACGACCGCCGCGAATCAGTACGACGCTGTGCTCTTGCAGGTTGTGGCCTTCACCACCGATGTACGAGGAAACCTCGAAACCGTTGGTCAGGCGTACACGGCAAACTTTACGCAGTGCCGAGTTAGGTTTTTTCGGCGTAGTGGTATACACACGGGTGCACACACCACGACGCTGCGGGCAGTTCTGCAGCGCAGGCACGTCGGATTTATCGACGATACGCTTACGCGGCTGACGTACCAGCTGGTTGATAGTTGCCATCTTTAGCTCCACTGTTGTCTTTCGACGCTATTGCCCTACTAAACAAAATGGCAGAGCACATGCCCTGCCAAATTTAGGGGTGCATGAGTCTAAAGAGACTCACCGCCCCAGTCAAGACAAAGCCCCACTGCACAGACAGTGGGGCTTTGAACTTAATTGTCGCTGGAGTTCAGCGCTTCAGTCAGTGCTGCTTCCACTTCACTGGCACTGACACGCACAGGCTGGGCAGCTTCACGCTTGCGCTTGCGCTCGCTGTGGTATGCCAGACCGGTACCAGCCGGAATCAGACGACCTACTACCACGTTCTCTTTCAAACCACGCAGGTAGTCACGCTTACCAGTCACAGCTGCTTCAGTCAGAACGCGTGTAGTTTCCTGGAAGGACGCTGCCGAGATGAAGGACTCGGTCGACAGGGAAGCCTTAGTAATACCCAGCAGTACACGTGTGTACTTGGCCGGGAATTTATCTTCTTCTGCCAGACGCTCGTTTTCACTCAATACAGCAGTCAGCTCGACCTGATCCCCTTTGATGAAGCTGGAGTCACCCGACTCGCTAACCTCAACCTTACGCAGCATCTGGCGCAGAATGGTTTCGATGTGCTTGTCGTTGATCTTCACCCCCTGCAGGCGGTAAACGTCCTGAATCTCGTTGACGATATACTTCGCCAGCGCGCTCACACCCAGCAAGCGCAGGATGTCGTGCGGATCACTCGGGCCGTCGGAGATAACTTCACCCTTGTTAACCTGTTCACCTTCGAACACGTTCAGGTGACGCCACTTCGGAATCAGCTCCTCGTACGGCTCACTGCCATCGGTCGGAGTAATAACCAAACGACGCTTGCCCTTAGTCTCCTTACCGAAAGAGATAGTCCCGCTGATCTCAGCCAAGATCGATGCTTCTTTCGGGCGACGCGCTTCGAACAAGTCAGCAACACGTGGCAGACCACCGGTAATGTCACGGGTCTTCGAGGTTTCCTGCGGAATACGAGCGATTACATCACCCACACTCAGCTGAGCACCGTTAGCCACGTTAACCAAGGCGTTGGATGGCAGGAAATATTGTGCAGGCACATCGGTACCCGGCAACATCAGATCCTTACCATTCTCGTCAACCATCTTCACAGCCGGACGGATTTCTTTACCTGCAGCCGGACGATCTTTCGGATCCAACACTTCAATGTTGGTCAGGCCGGTCAGTTCGTCAGTCTGGCGCTTGATGGTAATGCCGTCTTCCATGCCCACATAGGTCACGGTACCTTTCATTTCGGTGACGATTGGGTGAGTGTGCGGATCCCACTTGGCAACGATTGCGCCCGGATCAACCTTCTCACCTTCCTTCACAGAAATAACCGCACCGTAAGGCAGCTTGTAGCGCTCACGCTCACGACCAAACTCGTCAGCCACTGCCAACTCACCGGAACGGGATACCGCAACCAGAGCACCGTCAGCGCGCTCAACGTATTTCAGGTTAAGTAGGCGGATCGCACCACCATTCTTCACCTGTACGCTGTCAGCTGCCGAGGTACGGCTTGCTGCACCACCGATGTGGAACGTACGCATCGTCAGCTGTGTACCCGGCTCACCGATCGACTGAGCCGCGATTACACCGACAGCCTCACCGATGTTGATCTGATGGCCACGAGCCAAGTCACGGCCGTAGCACTTGGCACAGATACCGTAACGGGTTTCACAGGTGATCGGTGAGCGTACAACCACTTCGTCGATGCTGTTGAGCTCAATGAACTCAACCCACTTCTCGTCGATCAGCGTACCCGCCGGAACGATAACGTCATCAGTACCAGGCTTGAATACATCCTTGGCAATCACTCGACCCAGAACACGCTCACCAAGAGGCTCTACAACATCACCGCCCTCAATGTGCGGAGTCATCAGCAGGCCGTTCTCAGTGCCGCAATCGATCGCGGTAACTACCAAATCCTGCGCCACGTCTACCAGACGACGAGTCAGGTAACCGGAGTTCGCAGTTTTCAAAGCGGTATCCGCCAGACCTTTACGAGCACCGTGCGTCGAGATGAAGTACTGCAGAACCGAAAGACCTTCACGGAAGTTCGCCGTAATAGGCGTTTCAATGATGGAACCGTCCGGCTTAGCCATCAGACCACGCATACCGGCCAGCTGGCGAATCTGTGCAGCCGAACCCCGCGCACCGGAGTCAGCCATCATATACATGGAGTTGAAAGACTCCTGATCGACAGTCTTGCCTTCACGATCAACGACTTTCTCTTTAGAGAGGTTAGCCATCATCGCTTTGGAGACTTCGTCGTTCGCTTTCGACCAGAGGTCGATTACCTTGTTGTACTTCTCACCCTGGGTTACCAGGCCGGAGGCGTACTGGGATTCAATCTCTTTAACTTCTTCGGTGGCAGCATCAATGATGCGGGCTTTCTCATCCGGAATAACGAAGTCATTCACACCGATGGAAACACCGGAGATTGTCGAGTAAGCAAAACCGGTGTACATCAACTGGTCAGCGAAGATGACGGTATCCTTCAGACCCACTGTGCGATAGCACTGGTTGATCAGCTTGGAAATCGCCTTTTTCTTCATCGGCTGGTTGACGACGTCAAAGGACATACCTTCAGGCACAACCTGGAACAGCAGCGCACGGCCAACAGTGGTGTCGACGATGCGAGTGTTTTTGGTCAGGGAGCCGTCTTTTTCTTTAACGGTTTCGTTGATACGCACTTTCACACGAGCGTGCAGTGACGCTTCGCCGGCGCGGAATACGCGGTCAACTTCCTGCAGGTCAGCAAAAACGCGACCTTCACCCTTAGCGTTGATGGCCTCACGGGTCATGTAGTACAGACCCAATACAACGTCCTGCGAAGGAACGATGATTGGCTCACCGTTAGCAGGCGACAAGATGTTGTTGGTCGACATCATCAGCGCACGGGCTTCCAACTGAGCTTCAAGCGTCAGCGGAACGTGTACTGCCATTTGGTCTCCGTCGAAGTCGGCGTTGTACGCAGCGCAGACCAGTGGGTGCAGCTGAATCGCTTTACCTTCGATCAGTACCGGCTCAAACGCCTGGATGCCCAGACGGTGCAGGGTTGGTGCACGGTTGAGCAGTACGGGGTGTTCGCGAATCACTTCAGCGAGAACGTCCCACACCTCTGGCAGCTCACGCTCCACCATCTTCTTCGCAGCTTTGATGGTAGTCGCCAGGCCACGGGCTTCGAGCTTGCCGAAAATGAACGGCTTGAACAGCTCCAGTGCCATTTTCTTCGGCAGACCGCACTGATGCAGACGCAGGGTCGGGCCTACGGTAATTACGGAACGACCGGAGTAGTCCACGCGCTTACCGAGCAAGTTCTGACGGAAACGACCTTGCTTCCCTTTGATCATGTCAGCCAGGGACTTCAGCGGACGCTTGTTCGAGCCAGTAATGGCGCGACCGCGACGGCCGTTGTCGAGCAAAGCGTCGACCGCTTCTTGCAGCATACGCTTCTCGTTGCGCACGATGATGTCAGGCGCAGACAGATCCAGCAGACGCTTCAGGCGGTTGTTACGGTTGATGACGCGGCGATACAGATCATTAAGATCGGAAGTCGCAAAACGACCACCATCCAGCGGTACCAGCGGACGCAGATCTGGCGGCAGAACCGGCAGAACAGTGAGCACCATCCACTCTGGCAGGTTGCCGGAGTCTTTGAATGCTTCCATCAGCTTCAGGCGCTTGGACAGCTTCTTGATCTTGGTTTCGGAGTTGGTCTGGGGAATCTCTTCGCGCAGACGGCCGATCTCGTGGTCCAGGTCGATAGCGTGCAGCAGCTCGCGGACAGCCTCAGCCCCCATACGAGCGTCGAAATCATCACCGAACTCTTCGAGCGCTTCGAAGTACTGCTCGTCGTTGAGCAGCTGACCTTTTTCCAGCGTGGTCATGCCTGGATCGATCACCACGTAGCTCTCAAAATAGAGCACGCGCTCGATGTCACGCAGGGTCATGTCCATCAGCAGGCCGATACGGCTCGGCAGGGACTTCAAGAACCAAATGTGGGCAACCGGAGAAGCCAGCTCAATGTGAGCCATACGCTCACGACGAACCTTAGCCAGCGCAACTTCAACGCCGCACTTCTCACAGATCACACCACGGTGCTTCAGGCGCTTGTACTTACCGCACAGGCACTCGTAATCCTTGACTGGGCCAAAGATCTTGGCGCAGAACAGACCGTCACGCTCAGGTTTGAACGTACGGTAGTTAATGGTTTCCGGCTTTTTAACTTCACCGAACGACCACGAACGGATCATCTCAGGCGACGCCAGTCCGATACGGATGGCATCAAACTCTTCGACTTGACCCTGGTTTTTCAGCAAATTCAGTAGGTCTTTCAAGGCCTTTCCTCCTGGCGGAGCAGAGAGCGGGCGGTTAAGCCACGCTCTCAATTCGCGTCACGTGTTATTCGGTTTCCAGATCGATGTCGATGCCCAGCGAACGGATCTCTTTGATCAGTACGTTGAAGGACTCAGGCATGCCTGGCTCCATACGGTGATCGCCATCCACGATGTTTTTGTACATCTTGGTACGGCCGTTCACGTCGTCCGACTTCACGGTCAGCATTTCTTGCAGGGTATAGGCTGCGCCATACGCTTCCAGTGCCCACACTTCCATCTCACCGAAGCGCTGACCACCGAACTGCGCCTTACCACCCAACGGCTGCTGAGTAACCAGGCTGTACGAACCGGTCGAACGGGCGTGCATCTTGTCGTCGACCAAGTGGTTCAGTTTCAGCATGTACATGTAGCCAACGGTGGTTGGACGCTCGAACTGGTTACCAGTACGGCCGTCAATCAAGCGCATCTGGCCACTTTCTGGCAGATCTGCCAGCTTCAGCATGGACTTGATTTCGCTCTCTTTGGCACCGTCGAAAACCGGAGTGGCCATCGGTACGCCGCCGCGCAGGTTGTGCGCCAGATCCAGAATTTCCTGATCGCTCAGGCTATCAAGGCTCTCTTGGCGACCACCGATCTCGTTGTAGATCTCATGCAGGAACTTGCGCAGCTCAGCAATCTTGCGCTGCTCTTCAAGCATGCGGTTGATCTTCTCGCCCAGCCCTTTGGCCGCAAGGCCCAGGTGGGTTTCAAGAATCTGACCGACGTTCATACGAGACGGTACACCCAGCGGGTTCAGAACGATGTCAACCGGAGTACCGTTAACGTCGTGCGGCATGTCTTCAACCGGCATGATTACCGAAACCACACCTTTGTTACCGTGACGACCAGCCATCTTGTCACCAGGCTGGATGCGACGCTTGATTGCCAGGTAAACCTTGACAATCTTCAGCACGCCCGGAGCCAGGTCATCGCCCTGCTGCAGCTTGCGCTTCTTGTCTTCAAACTTGTCGTCGAGCAACTGACGGCGATCGGAGATGTAAGCCTGAGCTTTCTCCAGCTGCTCGTTCAGTGCATCGTCCGCCATACGCAGTTTGAACCACTGACCACGCTCCAGGCCGTCGAGGAACTCTTCAGTTACCTCAGCACCTTTCTTCAGGCCAGCACCGCCTTCGGCTTTCTTGCCAACCAGTGCAGAACGCAGACGCTCGAAGGTTGCACCTTCTACGATACGGAACTCTTCGTTCAGGTCCTTGCGGATTTCGTCCAGTTGCTGCTTCTCGATCGCCAGGGCACGACTGTCGCGCTCAACGCCATCACGGGTGAAGACCTGCACGTCGATAACGGTACCTTTGGTGCCAGTTGGCACACGCAGGGAGGTGTCCTTAACATCGGACGCCTTCTCACCGAAGATCGCACGCAGCAGTTTTTCTTCCGGAGTCAGCTGAGTCTCACCTTTCGGAGTGACTTTACCGACCAGGATGTCACCTGGGCCGACTTCAGCGCCCACGTAAACAATACCGGCTTCGTCCAGCTTGTTCAGCGCCGATTCACCTACGTTCGGGATATCGGAAGTAATTTCTTCCGAACCGAGTTTGGTGTCACGAGCCACACAGGTCAGCTCCTGAATGTGGATCGTGGTGAAACGGTCTTCCTGAACCACGCGCTCAGAGAGGCAGATAGAGTCTTCGAAGTTGAAGCCGTTCCAAGGCATGAACGCTACACGCATGTTCTGACCAAGAGCCAGTTCACCCATATCGGTGGACGGACCGTCGGCCAGAATGTCGCTGCGGCTTACCTTGTCACCTTTGCGAACCAGCGGGCGCTGGTTGATGCAGGTGTTCTGGTTGGAACGGGTGTATTTAGTCAGGTTGTAGATATCCACACCTGCTTCACCGGTTTCAACTTCATCATCGTTTACACGAACAACGATACGACTGGCATCAACAGAGTCGATCACACCACCACGGCGAGCAACCACGCACACACCGGAGTCACGAGCCACGTTGCGCTCCATACCGGTACCTACGAGCGGCTTATCCGCACGCAGAGTCGGTACAGCCTGGCGCTGCATGTTGGAACCCATCAATGCACGGTTGGCGTCATCGTGCTCAAGGAACGGAATCAGCGAGGCGGCAACGGAAACTACCTGCTTGGGCGATACGTCCATCAGGGTGACGTCTTCCGGCGCCTTAACGGTGAATTCGTTCAAGTGACGTACAGCTACCAGCTCATCAATCAGCTGACCTTTCTCGTTCATTGTCGCTGAAGCCTGAGCGATCACATGATCAGCCTCTTCAATCGCTGACAAGAAGACGATTTCGTCAGTGACCAGCCCCTCTTTCACCACACGGTATGGGCTCTCAAGGAAACCATACTGATTGGTGCGCGCATAAGCAGCCAAGGAGTTGATCAGACCAATGTTCGGGCCTTCAGGCGTTTCAATCGGACAAACACGACCATAATGGGTCGGGTGTACGTCACGGACTTCGAAGCCTGCGCGCTCACGGGTCAGACCACCTGGGCCAAGAGCCGAAACACGGCGCTTGTGAGTGATCTCGGAGAGCGGGTTGTTTTGGTCCATAAACTGTGACAGCTGGCTTGAACCGAAGAACTCTTTAACTGCAGCCGCAACAGGCTTGGCGTTAATCAGATCTTGCGGCATCAAACCTTCGCTTTCAGCCATGGATAGGCGTTCTTTGACCGCACGCTCAACACGCACCAGACCTACACGGAACTGGTTCTCGGCCATTTCGCCAACACAGCGCACACGACGGTTACCCAGGTGATCGATGTCATCGACGATGCCTTTACCGTTACGGATATCGACAAGAGTCTTGAGCACGTCAACGATATCTTCGCGGCTCAGAACGCCTGGGCCTTCGATCTCAGTACGACCGATACGACGGTTGAACTTCATACGACCTACAGCAGACAGGTCATAACGCTCAGCACTGAAGAACAGGTTGTTGAACAGAGTCTCGGCGGCATCCTTGGTTGGTGGCTCGCCAGGACGCATCATGCGGTAGATTTCGACCAGTGCTTCCAACTGATTGGTTGTGCCGTCGATTTTCAGCGTGTCAGAGATGAACGGGCCGCAATCGATATCGTTGGTGTACAGCGTTTCGATACGTACTACCTGAGCCTTGACGATCTTGGCCAGGGTTTCGACGTTCAACTCGGTATTGCACTCAACGATGATTTCGCCAGTAGCCGGGTGCACGATTGCCTTAGCCGTGGTGCGACCCAGCAGGTAATCAATCGGTACTTCCAGCTCTTTAATGCCAGCCTTGTCCAACTGGTTAATATGACGGGCAGTAATACGACGCCCCTGCTCAACGATGACTTTACCTTTGTCATCCTTGATGTCGAATGCAGCGATTTCACCACGCAGACGCTGCGGAACCAGCTCCAGGTTCAGGGTCTCGCCCTTAACATGGAAAACGTTGGTTGCATAGAAGGCTTCCAGCACTTCTTCTGTGCTGTAGCCCAATGCACGCAGCAGCACAGAGGCCGGCAGTTTGCGGCGACGGTCAATACGAACGAAGACTGCATCCTTCGGATCGAACTCGAAGTCGAGCCAGGAACCACGGTATGGAATGATACGCGCGGAGTACAGCAGCTTGCCCGAACTGTGGGTCTTGCCACGGTCGTGGTCGAAGAACACACCTGGAGAGCGGTGCAACTGGGACACGATAACACGCTCGGTACCGTTGATAACGAAGGTACCGTTCTCGGTCATCAGGGGGATTTCCCCCATGTAAACTTCTTGCTCTTTAATGTCCTTGATCGCTTTGTTCGACGATTCTTTGTCGAAAATGATCAGACGGACTTTGACGCGCAGCGGCACGGCGAAAGTAACGCCACGCAGTACACATTCTTTGACATCAAAAGCCGGCTCGCCCAAGCGATAACCGACATACTCCAGTGCAGCATTGCCGGAATAGCTGATAATCGGGAAAACAGACTTGAAGGCCGCATGCAGGCCAATGTCGCGGAACTGGTCCTTGGTCGCCCCGGCCTGCAGGAATTCGCGGTACGAATCCAGCTGGATGGCCAGGAGATACGGCACATCCATGACATCCGGCAACTTGCTAAAGTCCTTGCGGATACGTTTTTTCTCAGTGTATGAGTAAGCCATCAGCGTTCCCCAGCTTGGTCACCTGCCTAGTAGGCCACTCCGACGGGAGTTGCCAGAAACTCTTGCAAACCCTAGGTTTGCACCGCCACTTCGGGCGGGATTTTCAGAACTAGGCCAGCCGATGATTCGCCAACCTAGAACGGAAAAAGGCCGGTGGCAAAAGCCACCAGCCATCAGCCTTACGCGAGTCGCTTCGGCTGCAGACGCAAGGTCGTCGCTTACTTGAGCTCGACTTTGGCGCCAGCTTCTTCCAAAGCAGCTTTTGCTTTCTCAGCAGCTTCTTTAGCAACGCCTTCCAGAATAGTAGCCGGAGCGCCGTCAACAGCAGCTTTGGCTTCTTTCAGGCCCAGACCAGTCAGCTCACGAACAGCCTTGATCACGTTTACTTTCTTATCGCCAGCTTCAGCCAGGATAACGTTGAACTCAGTTTGCTCTTCAGCAGCGGCAGCAGCCGGGCCAGCTACAGCAACGGTAGCAGCAGCGGCGGATACACCGAACTTCTCTTCCATTGCTTTGATCAGTTCAACGACTTCCAGAACGGTTTTCTGACCGATCGCTTCGATGATTTCTTCGTTAGACAGAGCCATGACTCTAATTCCTGTATTGGGGGACAGCCTTACGCGGCCATCAAATTAAACAAATAAGATTGAAAAAAGTTATGCCGCCAAATTAGGCCGCAGCGCCTTCTTTCTGGTCGCGAACAGCTGCCAGGGTACGAACGAACTTGCTGGTAGCGCCTTGGATCACGCTCATCAGCTGAGAAATTGCTTCGTCGTAAGTCGGCAGTGTTGCCAGTACGTCGATCTGATTGGCTGCGAGGAACTGACCCTCGAATGCAGCTGCTTTGATCTCGAACTTGTCCTGACCCTTGGCAAACTCTTTGAAGATACGGGCGGCAGCGCCCGGATGTTCGTTGGAGAAAGCAATCAGGGTCGGGCCTTTGAACGCGTCGTTGAGGATATCGTACTGAGTACCTTCAACAGCGCGCTTGAGCAGGGTGTTACGTACTACACGTACGTAAACGCCAGCTTCGCGGGCCTCTTTACGGAGTCCGGTCATAGCACCTACAGACACGCCACGGGCATCAGCCACGACAGCGGAAAGGGCAGCTTTGGCAGCCTCGTTGACTTCAGCGACGATGGCCTTCTTGTCTTCGAGTTTAATTGCCACGGGTTTACTCCTGGTGTTTACCGTTTCATCTGGCCTAAGCCGGATGTCGTTTTGGTGTCTGATTCGGTAACGAATCGGGAGCACCATCTGCGTAGGCATTTCTTTTAAGGCTTACGCCACCTACGGTCTTGGATAGCCCCCGCCAGGCAGGGACCCCAAACCTTGGCTGGTGAGGTTGCCCTCACCAGCGCTGTATCACGCGTCGAGCGAACTCTGGTCGATAACCAGACCCGGGCCCATAGTGGTGCTCAGGGTGATGCGCTTGACGTAAACGCCTTTCGAAGTCGAAGGCTTCAGACGCTTGAGGTCCGCAACCAGCGCTTCAACGTTTTGCTTCAGTTTCTCAGCTTCGAAACCGACTTTCCCCACGGAACCATGGATGATGCCGTTCTTGTCAGTACGGAAACGTACCTGACCCGCTTTAGCGTTCTTAACCGCAGTAGCTACGTCTGGGGTTACAGTGCCGACTTTCGGGTTTGGCATCAGGCCACGAGGCCCCAGAACCTGACCCAACTGACCAACAACACGCATTGCGTCAGGAGAAGCGATAACAACGTCGTAGTTCAGATCGCCGGCCTTCATTTCAGCAGCCAGATCATCCATACCTACGCGGTCAGCACCGGCAGCCAGAGCAGCTTCAGCGCCCGGACCTTGAGTGAAGACAGCAACGCGAACGGTTTTACCCGAGCCGTTTGGCAGTACGGTTGCACCACGAACTACCTGATCGGATTTACGCGGATCAACACCGAGGTTGATTGCGATATCAAACGACTCAGGGAATTTAACAGCCGACAGTTCGGCCAGCAGAGAAGCAGCTTCAACGAAGTTGTAAGCCTTACCAGCCTCAACCTTCTCAGCGATTGCCTTCTGACGCTTAGTCAACTTAGCCATTACACACCCTCCACGTTCAGGCCCATGCTGCGAGCGGAGCCAGCGATGGTACGCACGGCCGATTCCAGATCAGCAGCAGTCAGATCTGCTTGCTTGGTCTTGGCAATCTCTTCCAGCTGAGCACGAGTAACAGTGCCGACCTTCACGGTGTTCGGACGAGCCGAACCGCTGGTCAGACCTGCAGCTTTCTTCAGCAGTACAGCTGCCGGGGTGCTTTTAGTTTCAAAGGTGAAGCTACGGTCACTGTATACAGTGATAATTACTGGAGTCGGCAGACCCGGCTCAAGGCCTTGAGTCTTGGCGTTGAACGCCTTGCAGAATTCCATGATATTCACACCGTGCTGACCCAGAGCAGGGCCTACGGGTGGCGACGGGTTGGCTTGACCAGCCTTTACTTGCAGCTTGATGTAAGCTGAAATTTTCTTAGCCATGAGCTACTCCAGTTTTGGGTTCTAGCGCCTAAAGGCTCCCCAGTTTTCAATGCAATTATCCCAAGGACGACAAAACCCCGCAGCCCAAGACTGCGGGGTGTGGGATGCTTATGTCAGTTACGCCTTCTCGACCTGACTGAACTCCAGCTCGACCGGGGTTGAACGACCGAAGATCGTTACAGCCACCTGAATTCGGCTTTTTTCGTAATTCACTTCTTCAACTACGCCACTGAAGTCCGCAAATGGACCATCAATAACACGAACCATTTCGCCTGGCTCAAACAAGGTCTTAGGCTTGGGTTTATCACCGCTATCAGCCACACGACGCAGGATTGCCTCAGCCTCACGCTCGGTAATTGGAGCAGGTTTATCAGCCGTACCACCAATGAAACCCATCACGCGCGGAGTATCTTTAATCAAGTGCCAAGTCGCTTCGTTCATTTCCATCTGGACCAGTACATAGCCCGGAAAGAACTTGCGCTCACTTTTACGCTTCTGGCCATTCCGCATCTCGACCACTTCTTCAGTCGGAACGAGGATCTCACCAAAAACATCTTCCATTCCTGCAAGCTTCACACGCTCAATCAATGAGCGCATTACATGCTTCTCGTAACCCGAGTAAGCATGCACAACGTACCAACGCTTAGCCACGGGACACCTTTAACCTACAATCAGAGAGACAAGCCAACCCAAAAGCGAATCCAACCCCCACAACATGAGAGCCATGACCAAAACCACAGCCACTACAATCAATGTTGTTTGAGTGGTTTCTTGGCGGGTAGGCCAAACAACCTTGCGAATTTCGACACGCGCTTCTTTGGCCAGAACCCAAAACGCCTTGCCTTTAGCCGTCTGCAGCGCTACAACTGCAGCAACAACCGCCACAGCCAGCAGAGCAAGAACACGATAAAGGACCGACTCAGATGCAAAGTACTGATTACCAACAACAGCGACCACCACTAACGCAGCAACAAACAGCCACTTCAGCAGATCAAATCGCGAGCCCTGGGCTTCAGCCTTAACATTCATCTACAAGCATCCTGTGAGAAGACATGCCAAATTCTTAGAAAATGGCAGGTCAGGAGGGAATCGAACCCCCAACCTACGGTTTTGGAGACCGTCGCTCTGCCAATTGAGCTACTGACCTAAACTTGAATCAGGCCGACCATTATGCCGGCCTAAAAAAGGGAGATCAATCTTTTATTCGATGATCTTTGCTACAACACCAGCACCAACGGTACGGCCACCCTCACGGATAGCGAAGCGCAGGCCTTCTTCCATTGCGATGGTCTTGATCAGAGTGACAGTCATCTGAATGTTGTCACCCGGCATTACCATCTCAACGCCTTCCGGCAGTTCGCAGTTACCAGTTACGTCAGTAGTACGGAAGTAGAACTGAGGACGGTAGCCTTTGAAGAAAGGAGTATGACGACCACCTTCTTCTTTGCTCAGCACGTAAACTTCTGCAGTGAACTTAGTGTGAGGCTTAACAGAACCCGGCTTAACCAGAACCTGACCACGCTCAACTTCGTCACGCTTAGTACCACGCAGCAGAACACCACAGTTCTCACCAGCACGGCCTTCGTCCAGCAGCTTGCGGAACATTTCAACGCCGGTGCAGGTAGTCTTGGTGGTGTCACGCAGACCAACGATTTCGATCTCTTCCTGAACCTTAACGATACCACGCTCGATACGGCCAGTTACTACAGTACCGCGACCAGAGATGGAGAATACGTCTTCGATCGGCATCAGGAACGGCTTGTCGATAGCACGCTC
>NZ_LKKK01000017.1 GCF_001446935.1 Pseudomonas sp. TTU2014-080ASC | reverse complement strand
AAGATCAGCGCTGGGTCGTTGGTTATAAAGTCATCCACCACGCCGCTGTCGTCAGTAATGGCATCGATAGTGACAGTGGTTGTAGATTCAGGCGGCGTTGTATCGATTTGCAGGGCTTGGCTGTCCGTTGCGCCCACGTTGCCCGCCACATCAATGACCCGCACATCCACGGTGTAATCACCGTCGGGCAGGGTTGTTGCGCTGTGGTCATAGCTCCAAGTGGTGCCGGATACGGTCACTTCAAACCAGGTTGTGCCGCCATCCAGGCTCAGCTCGACGCGCTCATCCGCCAACAGTTCTGCGCCCAAGCTTCCGCTGAAGATCAGCGCTGGGTCGTTGGTTATAAAGTCATCTGCGACGCCGCTGTCGTCAGTAATGGCATCGATAGTGACAGTGGTTGTAGATGCAGGCGGCGTTGTATCGATTTGCAGCGCTTGGCTATCGGTTGCGCCCACGTTACCCGCCACATCAATGACCCGCACATCAACGGTGTAATCACCGTCGGGTAAGGTCACTGCACTGTGGTCGTAGCTCCAAGTGGTGCCGGATACGCTGACTTCAAACCAGGTTGTGCCGCCATCCAGACTCAACTCGACGCGCTCACCAGTGACGAGCTCAGCCCCCAGACTCCCGCTGAAGATCAGCGCTGGGTCATTGGTAATAAAGTCATCTGCGACGCCGCTGTCGTCAGTAATGGCATCGATAGTGACAGTGGTTGTAGATTCAGGCGGCGTTGTATCGATTTGCAGGGCTTGGCTGTCCGTTGCGCCCACGTTGCCCGCCACATCGATGACCCGCACATCAATGGTGTAATCACCGTCGGGCAGGGTTGTTGCGCTGTGGTCATAGCTCCAAGTGGTGCCGGATACGGTGACTTCAAACCAAGTTACGCCGCCATCCAGACTCAACTCAACGCGCTCACCAGTAACGAGCTCAGCCCCCAGACTCCCGCTGAAGATCAGCGCTGGGTCATTGGTAATAAAGTCATCTGCGAGGCCGCTGTCATCAGTAATAGTGTCGATGGTGACAGTGGTTGTAGATTCAGGCGGCGTTGTATCGATTTGCAGGGCTTGGCTGTCCGTTGCGCCCACGTTGCCCGCCACATCAATGACCCGCACATCAATGGTGTAATCACCGTCGGGTAAGGTTGTTGCGCTGTGGTCATAGCTCCAAGTGGTGCCGGATACGCTGACCTCAAACCAGGTTGTACCGCCATCCAGGCTCAGCTCGACGCGCTCACCAGTGACGAGCTCAGCCCCCAGACTTCCGCTGAAGATCAGCGCTGGGTCGTTGGTTATAAAGTCATCTGCGACGCCGCTGTCATCAGTAATGGCATCGATAGTGACAGTGGTTGTAGATTCAGGCGGCGTTGTATCGATTTGCAGCGCTTGGCTATCGGTTGCGCCCACGTTGCCCGCCACATCGATTACCCGCACATCAATGGTGTAATCACCGTCAGGCAAGGTTGTTGCGCTGTGGTCATAGCTCCAAGTGGTACCGGATACGGTGACTTCAAACCAGGTTGCTCCGCCATCCAGGCTCAGCTCGACGCGCTCATCCGCCAACAGTTCTGCGCCCAAGCTTCCGCTGAAGATCAGCGCTGGGTCGTTGGTTATAAAGTCATCCACCACGCCGCTGTCGTCAGTAATGGCATCGATAGTGACAGTGGTTGTAGATTCAGGCGGCGTTGTATCGATTTGCAGGGCTTGGCTGTCCGTTGCGCCCACGTTGCCCGCCACATCAATGACCCGCACATCCACGGTGTAATCACCGTCAGGCAGGGTTGTTGCGCTGTGGTCGTAGCTCCAAGTGGTGCCGGAGACGGTGGCCTCAAACCAGGTTGTGCCGCCATCCAAGCTCAGCTCGACGCGCTCATCCGCCAACAGTTCTGCGCCCAAGCTTCCGCTGAAGATCAGCGCTGGGTCGTTGGTTATAAAGTCATCTGCGACGCCGCTGTCGTCAGTAATGGCATCGATAGTGACAGTGGTTGTAGATGCAGGCGGCGTTGTATCGATTTGCAGCGCTTGGCTATCGGTTGCGCCCACGTTACCCGCCACATCAATGACCCGCACTTCAACGGTGTAATTACCGTCGGGTAAGGTCACCGCGCTGTGGTCATAGCTCCAGCTCGTGCCGGAGACGGTGGCCTCAAACCAAGTTGCGCCGCCATCTAGACTCAGCTGCACACGCTCATCCGCCAGCAGTTCTGCGCCTAAACTGCCGCTAAAGATCAGGCTTGGATCATTGGTAATAAAGTCATCCACCGCTCCGCTGTCATCGGTGATTGAATCCAGGCTGACGGTAGTGGTAGAGGCAGGCGGTACTGTGTCAATTCGTACAAGCTGGCTGTCAGTGGCCCCTACGTTGCCGGCCACATCGATCACCCGTACATCAACAGTGTAATCACCGTCAGCCAGTGTCACAGCGCTGTGGTCATAACTCCAAGTGGCGCCAGAAACCGTGGCTTCAAACCAACTCAAACCACCATCCAGACTTAACTCGACACGCTCATCTGTCATCAGCGTGCCACCCAGGCTACCGCTAAAGATCAGACTTGGATCGTTGGTTATAAAGTCGCCCACTACGCCGCCGTCAACGGTGATGGCGTCCAAGCTAACGGTGGTTGTAGATGCAGGCGGCGTTGTATCGATTTGCAAGGCTTGGCTGTCAGTTGCGCCAACGTTGCCCGCCACATCGACCACCCGCACTTCAACGGTGTAATTACCGTCGGGTAAGGTCACCGCGCTGTGGTCATAGCTCCAGCTGGTACCGGAGACGCTGGCTTCAAACCAAGTTGCGCCGCCATCCAGACTCAGCTGCACACGTTCATCCGCCAGTAGTTCTGCGCCCAAACTGCCGTTGAAGATCAGGCTCGAGTCGCTGGTAATAAAATCCCCAACCACGCCGCTGTCAGTAGTAATCGAATTCAGGTTGACTGTGGTTGTAGCGGCTGGAGGTGTTGTATCGATCTGCAGGGTTTGACTATCGGTTTGCCCAACGTTGCCCGCAGTATCAATAACTCGCACAACCACGCTGTACTCACCATCGGCCAAGGTCACAGCGCGGTGGTCATAGCTCCAGGTAGTGCCGGAGACGCTGGCCTCAAACCAGGTGACACCACCATCCAAACTCACCTCCACACGCTCATCAGAGGCCAGCCTTGCCCCTAAACTACCGCTGAAAATCAGGCTGGAGTCGTTGGTGATGAAATCGCCTGCAGCGCCACTATCATCGGTAATGGTGTCTAAGCTGACAGTGGTCGCTGCAGATGGCGGCGTTGTATCAACCACAAACTCGTAGGTTGTTGGGGAGCTGGTTTGGCCGGAAGAGTCAGTCTGAACAACACTGACGGTATAGGGGCCGTCGGGAAGTGTAGAAGCGGTGTATGTCCAATTACCATTTGCGTCAGCAGTCACGGTGACTGGGGGATAATTAGAGATGGTTAATGTGATCGTGGCATTAGGGATTGCCCCAGAACCATAGAAAGTAGGTGTAGCGTCGTTGGTGACGGTGCCATTGGGCATTTCACCCACAACTGGACCAACGTCATCTACCACCGTAAATGGCGGTGGAGGCGGGACCGGTGCCTCATGATCAGAACCTCCGTCTCCACCGGAAGCCAGTAAAGCCACACCGCCTGCGCCTACGCCCAAGGCCAACAACCATGGAAGAACGCTGTCGTCCTCAATCAGTTCGTAGACTACGGCACGCTCATCCACACCATCATCAGCGGCCGATGTAAATGCGTTATCAAATTCGACTAAAAAACGCCCGCTCTGCTCAGAGAGAATCAGATTATTATTTACTGCACCGGCCGCAAAGAAGCCGTTAAGTTGCAACACCCTTCCATCCAAAAGTGTTATCGATAAATTGTCCCCACTGCGCATGTAGTTAGCAATTTCATCCTTCCCAACATTTAGAACAACGTTCGACGAAGGCGAGACGGAGTACTCTTTAGTATTAGTAATATCGACAGTTACTTCATGGTTACCGGAAATAGCTTTAGACGAGATCATGATTTCAGCTCCCTCTTATCCATGAATAAATCTAATTCGGACGCATAAATACTACCCGCACCCAGATTCATATCCGGAATGGATTAAATGCCAGACAAGTTACTACTCAACACACTTAATCCGAGGTTAGACGAGTATCCCAAGTCGTCAACGGTGAATGATTTGCAACAAAACTCAGCAATTAGCTCAGTTTAATATTTCGCCAAACACCTAATTTTTAAATGGACTTATAGTTATATTTTTTACAGAACCATAGTCCCAAATAAAGCCATTAATCGATGGACCATCATTATTAAAAGTTAATTAACAAAAAACCACCACTACAACATTTACTTTCTCAACCCACTCAAGACCAGAGCCATAAGAATAAAAATTGGGTGTGCGAGCCACTAATCACGCGAACTCAGGCAAACACCTAAAAAATGGCAAATTAGAATCAACCTTAAAAAAGACAGAAACACCTAAAACGTTCCGCAGGAATTAATTTTTGTAAACTCACAACCTCCTAAGAAAACATCAATTATTTTTCTTAAAAATATTCAAGTGGTCAGTTTGAAAATATGCTCAACCCACTATAAAAATAAATCTTTCAAGGCATCACAAAGCAGACACTCTTCTGCAATGATTAAGTTTCACGAAAAATTACCGACTATCTGAAACTCATGTCTCAACTAACGGTTGCCTCCCCTCACGCCATTAAAGAACAGCACAGCAGTGCCCACTCACGGCGCTGGCAGAAGGAGTAATTACAGATAGGAATGTTCTTGAATGCCCGATCCGAGCTGACCAGCTCGACAATATGGGTAAGGGGAGAGCCAAAATCTGATGTGTCTAAAGCATCACATTCCGACTAACACCAGCAGCAACTTAGCTCAGGTGCGCCAGTGTCTACCACGGCTAGAACAGTACCGCGGGTGAAGAATAAAGAAGGGAGCGGCATTCAGCTTAGAGACGCAACCCCATGTTTGGATCATCGCCCTGAAAAACCGCTCAAATTAAGCCTCATTAGCCAGTGGGTAGCAGAAACGATCAGGCCCCGCTAATGACCAGATCAAGCACCGTGCGATCCAGTTGCTGACTATCCACCTTGACATAGATAGCAGCCTCATCCTCCACCACCACAGCATCCGCTACACCTGGCACAGCCAGCACACGCGTGGTCAGCCCAGAGTCCCGCAGAGCCTCTGCAGAAAGCGGCAAACGCAGGCTTGTCACATACGGAGGCTCACGCATAGTGCCAGCGAATCCGAGCCAGAAGAGTGCCAGTACGGCACATCCGGAGAATACCCCGGACAAACCAAAATGCTGATACAGCCATCCGCCCAGAATGCCCCCCAAGGCTGCGCCTAAGAACTGACTAGTTGAGTAGATCCCCATCGCAGTGCCTTTACCGGCGGCCGGAGCGACCTTACTGATAAGAGAAGGCAGCGAGGCCTCAAGCAGGTTGAACGCCGTAAAGAACACAACCAGCCCCAATACCAGCGCCCGCAAACTGTTGCCAAACCACCAGAAGAACAGTTCACACAGCAGCATGACCGCAACAGCACCAAACACCGTCTGCTTCATCCGGCGTTTTTTCTCACCATAGATGATGAACGGCACCATACTGAAAAAGCCCACCAGCAACGCAGTGAGGTAAACCCACCAATGCTCCTCTTTCGGCAATCCTCCCTGCTCGACCAAAGCCAGCGGTATCGCTACAAAGCTAGCCATCAGTACAGCATGCAAGGTGAAAATGCCGAAATTCAGGCGCAACAAGTCGGGATGTTTAAGTGAAGGCAACAATGCCTGCGCAGCAACGCCTGACTCACGATGCTGCTGAGGCCCTGCCGAACGCGGCACCATGACGGCGACGATCAAAATCCCCAGCAAGGCCATACCTGCTGTTACCAGAAACAGTCCTGAAAGCCCGAAGGTACGGGTCAGCACCGGGCCAATAATCATCGCAGCCGCAAACGACAGACCGATACTCATACCAATCATGGCCATGGCCTTGGTGCGGTGCTGCTCACGCGTCAGGTCAGAAAGCAGCGCCATTACAGCCGCGGAAATCGCTCCAGCCCCCTGTAGAATTCGCCCTGCAATAACCCCCCAAATCGAGTCAGCCCCGGCCGCCAACAGACTGCCCGCCGCAAAAATCAGCAGCCCGGCATAGATAACCGGGCGACGCCCTACACGGTCACTGATCATGCCGAACGGAATCTGCAATAACGCCTGAGTCAAACCATAGGCACCAATGGCTAAGCCGATCAGTGCCGGCGTGCTGCCCTCAAGCCCCATGCCGTACGTGGCCAGAACTGGCAACACCATGAACATGCCGAGCATACGAAACGAGAAAACCAGCGCCAGGCCACTGGCAGCACGGGTTTCACTGCCGCTCATGCGCTCGTTGTGCGGATCGTGCATGAAATACGCCCTGTGAAAAATAGCCGGTGATTATAGAGCCTGTTCTACACAGTCCGCGAGTCATCCCGCCTCCAGACCGTTCGGAGCACTCACTGTCGACCACAGGTCATCAAGAGTCGACGCGCTTTGCCGCGTGGTCCGGACAAAACGTATAATTCAGAGTTTTCCCGCACGCCGAGCGAGGCCAGTGGTTGTGGACAAGATTTTGATTCGGGGTGCACGCACCCATAACCTGAAAAACATCGACCTGACACTTCCCCGCGACAAGCTGATCGTCATTACCGGTCTGTCAGGCTCAGGCAAGTCCTCACTGGCTTTCGACACCCTCTATGCGGAAGGCCAGCGCCGCTACGTTGAATCGCTGTCGGCCTACGCCCGCCAGTTCCTTTCGATGATGGAAAAACCGGACGTCGACACCATCGAGGGGCTCTCCCCTGCGATTTCCATCGAACAGAAGTCGACCTCCCATAACCCACGCTCAACGGTCGGCACCATCACCGAGATCTACGACTACCTGCGTCTGCTCTACGCCCGAGCAGGCACTCCACGCTGCCCGGACCATGACCTGCCGCTAGAGGCGCAAACCGTCAGCCAGATGGTGGACCAGGCACTCGCCCTCCCAGAGGGCAGCAAGCTGATGCTGCTGGCTCCGGTTATCCGCGAACGCAAAGGCGAGCACCTTGCCGTATTCGAAGAGCTTCGCGCCCAAGGCTTCGTCCGGGCTCGTGTGGATGGCAAAGTCTATGAACTGGACGAATTACCCAAGCTCGACAAGCAAAAAAAGCACAGCATCGATGTCGTAGTGGATCGTTTCAAAGTCCGTAGCGACCTGCAGCAACGCCTTGCCGAATCCTTCGAGACTGCAATCAAGCTAGCTGACGGCCTTGCCCTACTCGCCCCAATGGAAGGTGAGACAGGCGAAGAAATCATCTTCTCCGCACGCTTCGCCTGCCCGGTGTGCGGCCACTCGATCAGCGAGCTGGAACCCAAGCTGTTCTCCTTCAACAACCCTGCTGGCGCCTGCCCAACCTGCGATGGTCTGGGTGTAAAACAGTTCTTCGACACCAAACGACTGGTTAACGGCGAACTGACATTGGCGGAAGGTGCTATTCGCGGCTGGGACCGGCGCAACGTCTATTACTTCCAGATGCTTGGCTCACTGGCCGCGCACTATGGATTCAGCCTTGAAGTCCCGTTCGACGAACTCAGCGCTGAACATCAAAAATGCATTCTGTTCGGTAGCGGCAGCCAGAATGTCGACTTCAAGTACCTCAATGACCGCGGCGACATCGTCAAGCGCTCGCACCCATTCGAAGGTATCGTACCGAACCTGGAGCGACGCTACCGCGAGACTGAGTCCACCACAGTCCGCGAGGAACTGGCCAAGTTCCTGAGTACCCAGCCCTGCCCTGACTGCTGCGGCACCCGCCTGCGTCGTGAAGCAAGGCATGTGTGGGTCGGTGAAAAGAATCTGCCAGCCGTCACCGGTATGCCGATCGGCGATGCCATGGAGTACTTCGCCCAACTCAGCCTACCTGGACGACGCGGCGAAATTGCCGAGAAGATCCTTAAGGAAATCCGTGAGCGCTTGGAGTTTCTGGTCAACGTCGGTCTCGACTATCTGACACTGGATCGCAGCGCCGACACCCTGTCCGGCGGCGAGGCCCAACGTATTCGCCTAGCCAGTCAGATTGGCGCAGGCCTGGTCGGCGTCATGTATATCCTCGACGAACCCAGCATCGGCCTGCACCAACGCGACAACGAGCGCCTGTTGGGCACACTCAAGCACCTGCGCGACATTGGCAACACCGTAATCGTTGTTGAGCACGATGAAGACGCCATCCGCCTTGCAGACTACGTTGTCGACATCGGCCCGGGCGCGGGCGTGCACGGCGGCCAGATTGTGTCTCAGGGCACGCCCGATGAAGTCATGGCCGACCCGCAATCAGTCACGGGCGCTTACCTTTCCGGCAGGAAGAAAATAGCCGTACCGGCCGAACGCACCCCGCGCGACAAGAAAAAGCTGCTCAAACTCAAAGGGGCACGCGGCAACAACCTGCAAAAGGTCAATCTGGAAATCCCTGTCGGCCTGCTCACCTGCATCACCGGGGTTTCTGGCTCGGGCAAATCCACCCTGATCAACAACACCCTCTTCCCGATCACCGCTACGGCACTCAATGGCGCCACCACCCTCGAGGTTGCTCCTTACGACAGCTTTGACGGCCTGCAGCATCTAGACAAAGTGGTGGACATCGATCAGAGCCCAATTGGGCGCACACCCCGCTCCAACCCAGCAACCTACACCGGCATCTTTACCCCGGTGCGGGAGCTATTTGCTTCAGTGCCGGAGTCCCGCTCACGCGGCTACGGGCCTGGGCGTTTCTCGTTCAACGTCAAGGGCGGTCGCTGTGAAGCCTGTCAGGGAGACGGTCTGATCAAGGTTGAAATGCACTTCTTGCCAGACATCTACGTGCCTTGCGACGTGTGCAAGAGCAAGCGCTATAACCGCGAGACGCTGGAGATCAAATACAAGGGCAAAAACATCCACGAAGTGCTGGAAATGACCATCGAGGATGCTCGGGAATTCTTTGACGCGGTGCCCGCCCTTGCGCGCAAGCTGCAAACCCTGATGGATGTAGGACTGTCCTACATCAAGCTGGGGCAATCCGCGACAACCCTCTCCGGTGGAGAGGCACAGCGCGTTAAACTAAGTCGCGAGCTGAGTAAACGCGATACAGGAAAGACGTTGTACATTCTCGATGAACCCACTACAGGCCTGCACTTCGCTGACATTCAGCAACTTCTCGATGTCCTGCATCGCCTGCGTGACCACGGCAACACCGTGGTGGTGATTGAACACAACCTAGATGTGATTAAGACAGCCGATTGGCTGGTCGATCTCGGCCCTGAAGGCGGCTCCAAAGGCGGCCAGATCATCGCCTTTGGCACGCCAGAGGAAGTCGCGGACATGCCACAATCCCACACCGGGCATTTCCTGAAACCGCTGCTCGCGCGCGACAAAACCTGAGCGAATAAAAAGCCCCGGTTTTCCGGGGCTTTTTATTCACATCTGACTCTGCAGATAGTTCTCTAGACCGAGCTTATCGATCAAGCTCAACTGAGTCTCCAGCCAGTAGGCATGGTCCTCTTCGGTATCTTTAAGCTGAACCAGCAACATATCGCGACTCTGATAGTCGCCGTGCTTCTCGCACAAAGCGATCCCTTTGCTCAACGCCTCACGCACATGGTACTCAAGAGCGAGATCAAGCTTAAGCATCTCTGGCACCGTCTGCCCGAATACAAAAGCATCCGGAACCATATCAGGAGTGCCTTCAAGAAACAGGATGCGCTTGAGAATCGCATCCGCATGCTGAGTTTCTTCTTCCATTTCATGATTGATACGCTCATACAACTTGCTGAGCCCCCAATCCTCATAGAAGCGTGAGTGCACGAAATACTGATCACGGGCTGCAAGCTCTCCCTTAAGCAGCACCTTCAAATAGTCGATAACTTCATCGTGACCTTTCATTTCGGTCTCCCTACGCCAATGCATGGACTGTCATGCTGGAGTGGCACAATCCAGTACAGCACAACAGTTACAATCCTTACAGGATATCAAAAACCCTGAACTTAACAGGGGGACAAATCAACAAACATCAGACAATAAAAAACCGGGCCAGGGCCCGGTTTTTTAAACAACCTGCAACTTACTCAGCAGCTTCTACTGTGCCGCCGACCGGACGGTCAACCAGCTCAACATAAGCCATAGGAGCATTGTCGCCAGCGCGGAAACCGCACTTGAGGATACGCAGGTAACCGCCCTGACGGGTGGCGTAGCGCTTGCCCAGATCGTTGAACAGTTTGCCGACGATAGCTTTCGAACGAGTACGGTCGAAAGCCAGACGACGGTTAGCAACGCTGTCTTCTTTAGCCAAAGTGATCAGCGGCTCAGCAACACGACGCAGTTCTTTAGCTTTCGGCAGAGTAGTTTTGATCAGCTCATGCTCGAACAGCGAAACTGCCATGTTTTGGAACATGGCCTTGCGGTGTGCGCTGGTGCGGCTGAGGTGACGGCCACTTTTACGATGACGCATGGTTCAATTCCTTACCAAACTCACGTTCGGTGATGATGACGATCAGGCAGTAGCCTTATCGTCTTTCTTCAGACTTGCCGGCGGCCAGTTGTCGAGGCGCATACCGAGGGACAGACCACGAGAAGCCAGAACGTCCTTGATCTCAGTCAGGGATTTCTTGCCCAGGTTCGGGGTTTTCAACAGTTCTACTTCAGTGCGCTGAATCAGATCACCGATGTAGTAAATGTTTTCTGCCTTGAGGCAGTTAGCCGAACGTACAGTCAGTTCCAGGTCATCAACCGGACGCAACAGGATTGGATCGATCTCATCCTCCTGCTCAACAACCACAGGCTCGCTGTCACCTTTCAGGTCAACGAACGCTGCAAGCTGCTGCTGCAGGATGGTGGCGGCGCGGCGGATAGCCTCTTCCGGATCTAGAGTACCGTTGGTCTCCAGGTCGATCACCAGTTTGTCCAGGTTAGTACGCTGCTCGACACGAGCGTTTTCCACCACGTAAGAAACACGGCGTACAGGGCTGAAAGAAGCGTCAAGCTGCAAGCGACCAATGCTGCGGCTTTCATCTTCATCGCTCTGACGAGCGTCAGCCGGCTCATAGCCGCGACCACGAGCTACAGTGAGCTTCATGTTCAGCGAGCCAGTGCTGGCCAGGTTTGCAATAACGTGGTCGCCATTGACGATTTCAACATCGTGATCCAGCTGAATATCGGCAGCGGTTACTACACCCGAGCCCTTCTTCGCCAGAGTCAGAGTCACTTCGTCACGACCGTGCAGTTTCACAGCCAGACCTTTCAGGTTGAGCAGGATCTCAATAACGTCTTCCTGAACACCTTCGATGGCGCTGTACTCATGGAGTACACCATCAATCTCGGCCTCGACTACTGCACAGCCAGGCATGGAGGACAACAGGATGCGACGCAGCGCGTTGCCCAGGGTATGGCCAAAACCACGCTCGAGAGGCTCAAGCGTAATTTTCGCGCGGGTCGGACTGACCACCTGCACATCAATGTGACGGGGGGTCAGGAACTCATTTACCGAAATCTGCATGGATGCACCTATTTTCTAGCCCTTACTTGGAGTAGAGCTCGACAATCAGGCTTTCGTTGATGTCAGCGGAGAGGTCACTGCGAGCCGGAACGCTTTTGAAAACGCCAGACTTCTTATCAGTGTCAACTTCAACCCACTCAACGCGGCCACGCTGGGCACACAGCTCAAGAGCCTGAGCGATACGCAGCTGATTCTTCGATTTCTCACGAACTGCAACCACGTCACCAGCTTTAACCTGGTAGGACGGGATGTTTACAGTCTTACCGTTAACTGTGATCGACTTGTGCGATACCAGCTGACGGGACTCGGCACGAGTGGAGCCGAAACCCATACGATAAACGACGTTATCCAGACGGCACTCGAGCAGTTGCAGCAGGTTCTCACCAGTAGCGCCTTTCTGACCGGCAGCTTGCTTGTAGTAACCGCTGAATTGACGCTCAAGTACGCCATAGATGCGACGGACTTTTTGCTTCTCACGCAGCTGGGTGCCGTAGTCGGACTGACGGCCACGGCGCTGACCGTGGATACCTGGGGCTGCTTCGATGTTGCACTTAGATTCCAGAGCGCGTACGCCGCTCTTCAGGAACAGATCAGTGCCTTCACGACGAGACAGTTTGCATTTGGGACCAATGTAACGAGCCATTTCTCACTGTCTCCTGATTACACGCGACGCTTCTTCGAAGGACGGCACCCGTTATGCGGGATTGGCGTCACATCGGTGATGCTGGCGATCTTGTAGCCGCAGCCGTTCAATGCACGGACAGCAGACTCGCGACCTGGGCCTGGACCCTTGACGTTAACGTCGAGGTTTTTCAGGCCATATTCCAGCGCAGCTTGACCAGCACGCTCAGCAGCCACCTGGGCAGCGAACGGGGTGCTTTTACGCGAACCGCGGAAACCTGAACCACCGGAGGTAGCCCAAGACAGAGCGTTGCCCTGACGGTCAGTGATGGTCACGATAGTATTGTTGAAAGAAGCGTGGATGTGGGCGATGCCATCAACCACCGTCTTTTTGACTTTTTTACGAGTACGAGCAGCAGGTTTTGCCATGACTAGATTCCTGTCGATGCGCGAATGCGATTACTTGCGGATCGGCTTGCGCGGACCCTTACGGGTACGAGCGTTGGTCTTGGTGCGCTGACCGCGAACCGGAAGACCGCGACGATGACGCAGACCACGGTAGCAACCCAGGTCCATCAAGCGCTTGATTTTCATGTTTACTTCACGACGCAGGTCGCCTTCGGTATTCACCTTGGCTACTTCGCCACGCAGCTGCTCAATCTGCTCGTCAGAGAGATCTTTGATTTTTGCTGCCGGGTTTACACCGGTAGCAGCACAGATTTTCTGTGCAGTGGTGCGACCAACACCGTAGATGTAGGTCAGCGAGATAACAGTGTGCTTGTTATCCGGAATGTTAACGCCTGCAATACGGGCCATTCAGTGGAACTCCAATTGACAGCTACCTACGCCCCGGAAGCCAAGAAATAGGGCGCGAGATATTAGCGCTGTAAAAACAAATAATCAACCCGGCAGCACACTAGCTGCCGGGCTTAATCGCTTGTATCACACTCAGCCTTGGCGCTGCTTGTGACGCGGTTCTGCGCTGCAGATCACTCGCACGATACCTTCGCGACGAATGATTTTGCAGTTGCGGCACAGTTTTTTCACCGATGCACGAACTTTCATTACCAACTCCTCGAACCTTATGGACACATCAGCGGAGCATGCCGCCGCCGTAGCCCTTCAGGTTAGCTTTCTTCATCAGGGATTCGTACTGGTGCGAAACGAGGTGCGATTGTACTTGGGACATAAAGTCCATCACAACCACAACAACGATCAGCAGCGAAGTCCCGCCAAGATAGAACGGTACGTTGGCAGCTACCACCAGGAACTGGGGCAGCAAGCATACGGCCGTCATGTACAGAGCACCGAACATGGTCAAGCGGGTCAACACGCCATCGATATAGCGCGCCGATTGCTCGCCGGGACGGATACCCGGAATAAAGGCACCGGACTTCTTCAGGTTTTCCGCTACATCTTTCGGGTTGAACATCAACGCTGTGTAGAAGAAGCAGAAGAACACGATCCCTACACTAAACAGCAGAATGTTCAACGGCTGACCAGGAGCGATAGCCTGTGAAATATCCTGCAGCCAGCCCATACCTTCGGACTGACCAAACCAGGCACCCAGCGAAGCCGGGAACAACAGAAGGCTGCTGGCGAAAATGGCAGGGATAACACCCGCCATGTTCACCTTCAACGGCAAGTGGCTAGTCTGCGCAGCAAAAACCTTACGACCCTGCTGACGCTTGGCATAGTGCACCGCAATACGACGCTGACCACGCTCAATGAACACCACAAAACCGATAATCGCTACTGCCAGCAAACCGATGGCAATCAGGGCAAAAATATTGATATCACCCTGACGAGCAGACTCGAAAGACTGCCCAATTGCCGACGGCAGACCGGCCACGATGCCAGCAAAAATCAGCATCGAAATACCGTTGCCAACACCACGCTCAGTGATCTGTTCGCCGAGCCACATCATGAACATCGCGCCCGCCACAAAAGTGGTGACCGCCACGAAGTGGAAGCCGAAATCGACTGAAAACGCTACGCCCTGACTACCCAAGCCCACGGACATACCGATTGCTTGAACAATTGCCAGGACGAGGGTGCCGTAGCGGGTGTACTGGCTAATCTTGCGACGGCCAGCTTCACCTTCCTTCTTCAACTGTTCCAGCTGCGGGCTGACAGCAGTCATGAGCTGCATGATGATCGAGGCCGAAATGTACGGCATGATCCCCAGTGCAAAAATACTCATGCGCTCCAGCGCGCCGCCAGAAAACATGTTGAAAAGGCTAAGAATGGTCCCCTCATTCTGTCTGAACAGATCCGCCAGACGGTCTGGGTTAATACCAGGAACTGGGATGTGTGCACCAATTCGATAGACGATGATCGCCATCAACAGAAAGCGCAAACGAGCCCAGAGCTCGGATAACCCGCCATTGCTGAGCGCTGAGAGAGCACCTTGCTTAGCCATTTATTCCTCGAACTTACCGCCAGCTGCTTCGATAGCCGCACGCGCACCTTTGGTGGCTGCGATACCTTTCAGGGTGACTGCCTGAGTAACTTCACCGGACAGCATCACTTTAACGCGCTGTACGTTTTGGTTGATCAGGTTGGCATCCTTCAGCGACTGCAGAGTAACAACGCCGCCTTCGATCTTGTTCAGCTCGGAAGTACGCACTTCTGCGCGATCCATAGCTTTCAGAGAAACGAAACCGAACTTCGGCAGGCGACGGTGCAGAGGCTGTTGACCACCCTCGAAGCCCGGAGCAATGGAACCACCGGAACGGGAGGTCTGACCTTTGTGACCACGGCCACCAGTCTTACCCAGACCGCTACCGATACCACGGCCCGGACGGTGCTTCTCGCGACGGGAACCCGGCGCAGGACTCAAATCGTTCAGGTACATGTATTAACCCTCCACACGGAGAAGGTAGTAAGCCTTGTTGATCATGCCGCGGTTTTCCGGAGTATCCAGAACCTCAACGGTATGATTGATGCGACGCAGGCCAAGACCTTTGACGCAGGCTTTGTGGTTAGCCAGACGGCCATTGGTGCTCTTGATCAGAGTCACTTTGATGGTGTTAGCCATGATCAGAGAATCTCCTCGACGCTCTTGCCACGCTTGGCTGCAACGGAAGCCGGCGACTGCATGGACTTCAGACCATTGAAGGTGGCGTAAACCACGTTCACTGGGTTAGTCGAGCCGTAGCACTTAGCCAGAACGTTCTGCACGCCAGCCACTTCCAGAACAGCACGCATCGCACCACCGGCGATAATGCCGGTACCTTCAGATGCAGGCTGCATGAACACTTTGGAAGCGCCATGAGCGGACTTCATTGCGTACTGCAGAGTGGTGCCGTTAAGGTCCACTTGGATCATGTTGCGACGAGCAGCTTCCATCGCCTTCTGGATGGCAGCCGGTACTTCACGGGACTTGCCACGGCCGAAACCGACGCGACCTTTACCATCACCCACTACAGTCAGAGCAGTGAAAGTGAAGATACGGCCACCCTTAACGGTTTTAGCTACGCGGTTAACCTGTACCAGCTTCTCGATATAGCCTTCGTCGCGCTTTTGGTCGTTATTTGCCATAACTTAGAACTCCAGCCCGCCTTCACGAGCAGCATCAGCCAGCGCTTTAACGCGGCCGTGGTACTTGAAGCCAGAACGGTCGAATGCAACCTGAGTCACACCAGCGGCTTTCGCACGCTCGGCAACCAGCTCACCAACTTTCTTGGCCGCGTCAACGTTGCCAGTGGCGCCGTCACGCAGTGCTTTGTCCAAGGTAGAGGCGCTGGCCAGAACCTTGCCGCCGTCGGCCGAAATGACCTGGGCGTAGATGTGCTGCGAAGAGCGGTACACGCACAGACGCACGGTTTCGAGTTCGTGCATTTTCAGGCGTGCTTTGCGAGCGCGACGCAGTCGAGTAACTTTTTTGTCGGTCATTTGCTATGCCCTACTTCTTCTTGGCTTCTTTACGGCGGACGACTTCGTCTGCGTAACGAACACCTTTGCCCTTGTAAGGTTCAGGACGACGGAAGTCACGGATTTCCGCTGCGACCTGACCAACCAGTTGCTTGTCGATACCCTTGAGCACGATTTCAGTCTGGTTCGGGGTTTCTGCTACTACACCTTCCGGCAACTCATAGTCGATCGGATGGGAGAAGCCGAGAGCGAGGTTCAGCACTTGACCTTTTGCTTGGGCCTTGTAACCAACACCTACCAGCTGCAGCTTACGCTCAAAGCCAGCGCTAACACCGATCACCATGTTGTTGACCAGCGCGCGAGTGGTACCGGCCATCGCACGAGTCTGCTGGTCGCCGTTGCGAGCAGCAAAACGCAGCTCACCAGCTTCCTGCACGATCTCAACGGACGAGTGAACATTCAGTTCAAGAGTACCCTTGGCACCCTTAACCGAAAGCTGCTGACCGGCGAGTTTAACTTCAACGCCTGCTGGCAGCTTAACGGGGTTCTTAGCAACGCGAGACATGCTTATCCCCCCTTAGAACACTGTGCAAAGCACTTCGCCGCCGACACCGGCAGCGCGCGCAGCGCGGTCCGTCATCACACCTTTGTTGGTGGAGACGATGGAAACACCGAGACCGCCACGTACTTTCGGCAGTTCTTCGACGGATTTGTATTGGCGAAGGCCTGGACGGCTCACGCGCTTAACTTCTTCGATAACCGGACGGCCTTCGAAGTACTTCAGCTCGATGGACAGCTGCGGCTTAACATCACCGCTGATCTGATAACCCGCAATATAACCTTCGTCTTTGAGAACTTTGGCTACAGCCACCTTCAGTGTGGAAGACGGCATGCTTACGACGGACTTTTCAGCCATCTGGGCATTACGGATACGAGTTAGCATGTCCGCTAACGGGTCCTGCATACTCATGGGCTAGACGCTCCTGATACAAAAAGAATTAGCCTTTCGGCTACAGTCGCTGAATTCCGGGGACATTTACCCCAGGCTCAGGCGAGCCGAGCATTCTAGAGACTGATCAAAAATGAATCAAGCCCCAATCGGGGCCTGATTCGCAGATAAAACAAAGCCGGCGCTAAGCCGGCTTTGTTTTTTATTACCAGCTGGCTTTAACCAGACCTGGTACATCACCACGCATTGCAGCTTCGCGCAGCTTGATACGGGACAGACCGAACTTGCGGAATACGCCGTGCGGACGACCGGTAACGCGGCAGCGGTTACGCAGGCGGGATGCGCTAGCATCACGCGGCTGCTTCTGCAGTGCGATTTGTGCAGCCCAACGCTCTTCAGGAGTTGCATTCTGATTGGCGATGGTAGCTTTCAGCTCGGCACGCTTTTTGGCGTACTTGGCTACCGTTTGCTGACGCTTCAGCTCGCGGTTTTTCATGCTGGTTTTAGCCATGTTCCAAACTCCAATCAGTTGCGGAACGGGAATTTGAAAGCACGCAGCAGAGCGCGGCCTTCGTCATCCGTACGAGCGGTGGTGGTCAGAGTGATGTCCAGACCACGCAGAGCATCGATCTTGTCGTAATCGATTTCCGGGAAGATGATCTGCTCTTTCACACCCATGCTGTAGTTGCCACGACCGTCGAAGGACTTGGCATTCAGGCCGCGGAAGTCACGTACGCGCGGCAGGGAGATGGACAGCAGACGATCCAGGAACTCGTACATACGCTCGCGGCGCAGAGTCACTTTGACGCCAATCGGCCAACCTTCACGAACCTTGAAGCCTGCAATCGACTTACGGGCATGAGTCACAACGACTTTCTGACCGGTGATCTTTTCCAGGTCGGCAACAGCGTTCTCGATGACTTTCTTGTCACCGATTGCTTCGCCCAGGCCCATATTCAGGGTGATCTTGGTGATGCGCGGAACTTCCATCACGTTAGCGAGCTTAAGTTCTTCCTTAAGCTTCGGCGCGATTTCTTTCCGGTAAATCTCTTTTAGTCGTGCCATGGTCTTCTACCTAGCAGTGTTCAAGCATCAACCGCTTTTTGGGTCGACTTGAAGACACGAATTTTTTTACCGTCTTCAACTTTGAAGCCAACGCGATCAGCCTTGTTGGTTTCGCTGTTGAAAATGGCCACGTTAGAAGCGTGCAGAGGCGCTTCTTTCTCGACGATACCGCCCTGAACGCCCGACATTGGGTTCGGCTTGGTATGGCGCTTCACGAGGTTAACCCCACCGACGACCAGACGGTCGTCAGCGAGAACCTTGAGAACCTTGCCACGCTTACCTTTGTCTTTGCCGGCGATCACGATGATCTCGTCGTCACGACGAATCTTTTGCATGTCGGATCTCCTTACAGCACTTCAGGTGCGAGCGAGACGATCTTCATGAACTTCTCAGAGCGAAGTTCACGAGTCACTGGCCCAAAAATACGGGTGCCGATCGGCTCTTGCTTGTTGTTCAGCAGAACAGCAGCGTTGCCATCAAAGCGAATGATCGAGCCATCCGGACGGCGAACGCCGTGACGGGTACGGACTACAACAGCAGTCATTACCTGGCCTTTTTTCACCTTACCGCGCGGAATTGCTTCCTTAACGGTAACCTTGATGATGTCGCCGATGCCGGCGTAGCGGCGATGCGAGCCACCCAGCACCTTGATACACATAACGCGACGAGCACCGCTGTTATCAGCGACGTCGAGCATGGATTGAGTCTGAATCATATAATTTCTCCGACCCCTAGTCCTTAGACTTCCACTGCGCGTTCGATGATTTCAACCAGTGCCCAAGACTTGGTCTTGGCCAGCGGACGGGTTTCACGGATGGAAACCTTGTCGCCGATCTTGCTCTGATTGTTCTCGTCGTGCGCGTGCAGCTTGGTCGAACGCTTAACGTATTTACCGTAGATCGGGTGCTTAACGCGACGCTCGATCAGAACGGTGATGGTCTTGTCCATCTTGTCGCTGACAACACGGCCGGTCAGCGTACGGACTGTTTTTTCGGCTTCAGCCATGATCACTTACCTGCCTGCTGGTTGAGCACAGTTTTCACACGAGCGATATCGCGTTTAACTTGCGAGAGCAGGTGAGACTGCCCCAACTGGCCAGTTGCTTTCTGCATGCGCAGATTGAACTGGTCGCGCAGCAGGCCGAGCAGTTGCTCGTTCAGCTGCTGTGCTGATTTTTCACGAAGTTCATTCGCTTTCATCACATCACCGTCCGCTTAACAAAGGTGGTGGCGAGCGGCAGCTTTGCAGCAGCCAAGGCGAAAGCCTCACGCGCCAGCTCTTCGGAAACACCCTCGATTTCATACAGAACTTTGCCTGGCTGAATCTGGGCAACCCAATATTCCACGCCACCCTTACCTTTACCCATCCGCACTTCGAGAGGCTTCTTGGTTACCGGCTTGTCAGGGAACACGCGAATCCAGATTTTGCCGCCACGTTTAACGTGACGAGTCAGAGCACGGCGAGCGGACTCAATCTGGCGGGCGGTGAGACGACCGCGGGAAACAGACTTCAGCGCGAACTCGCCGAAGCTGACTTTGCTACCGCGCTGAGCCAGACCACGGTTGTGGCCTGTCATCTGCTTGCGGAACTTCGTACGCTTTGGTTGCAACATTTGGCGTACCCCTTACTTAGCAGCTTTTTTACGAGGAGCAGGTGCTTGCGGCTTCAGCTCTTCATGGCGACCACCAATAACTTCGCCTTTGAAGATCCAAACCTTGACACCGATCACACCGTAAGTGGTGTGAGCCTCGTACGTGGCATAGTCGATATCGGCACGCAGGGTGTGCAGAGGCACACGACCTTCGCGATACCATTCGGTACGTGCGATTTCAGCACCACCGAGACGACCGCTCACCTGGATTTTGATGCCCTTGGCACCGATACGCATGGCGTTCTGTACAGCGCGCTTCATAGCGCGACGGAACATTACGCGGCGCTCCAGCTGCTGAGCTACGCTCTGAGCAACCAGCATACCGTCGAGCTCCGGCTTGCGGATCTCTTCGATATTGATGTGCACCGGCACACCCATTTGCTTGGTCAGGTCCTGACGCAGTTTCTCAACATCTTCACCTTTCTTGCCAATCACAATACCTGGACGAGCGGTGTGGATGGTGATGCGTGCAGTTTGCGCCGGACGAGCAATGTCGATGCGGCTTACGGACGCGCTTTTTAGTTTGTCTTGGAGATACTCACGCACTTTCAGATCTGCGAACAGGTAGTCCGCGTAAGTGCGACCGTCTGCGTACCAGACGGAGGTATGATCCTTGACGATTCCCAGGCGAATGCCAGTGGGATGTACTTTCTGACCCATCTGATCGACTCCGTTACTTGTCCGCAACCTTGACAGTGATATGGCAAGACCGCTTGACGATGCGATCAGCGCGGCCCTTGGCACGCGGCATGATGCGCTTCAGCGAACGCCCCTCGTTGACGAAAACGGTGCTGACCTTCAGGTCATCAACGTCTGCGCCTTCGTTGTGCTCGGCGTTGGCTACAGCCGACTCCAGCACTTTCTTCATGATCTCGGCTGCTTTCTTACTGCTGAAAGCAAGCAGGTTGAGCGCTTCGCCCACCTTCTTCCCGCGGATCTGGTCGGCGACCAAGCGGGCTTTCTGGGCGGAGATGCGAGCGCCCGACAACTTAGCGGCTACTTCCATTTCCTCACCCCTTAACGCTTGGCTTTCTTGTCAGCCACGTGACCACGATAGGTACGAGTGCCGGCAAATTCGCCCAGTTTATGACCAACCATGTCTTCGTTCACGAGAACCGGGACATGCTGACGGCCGTTGTGTACAGCGATGGTCAGACCAACCATCTGCGGCAGGATCATGGAACGGCGCGACCAGGTTTTAACTGGTTTGCGATCGTTCTTTTCCACCGCCACTTCGATCTTCTTAAGTAGGTGAAGATCAATAAAAGGACCTTTTTTCAGAGAACGTGGCACTGTCGTATCCCTCTATTTACTTGCGACGACGGACGATCATGTTATCGGTGCGCTTGTTCGCACGGGTCTTCGCGCCCTTAGTCGGGAAGCCCCATGGAGACACCGGATGACGACCACCAGAGGTACGACCTTCACCACCACCATGCGGGTGGTCAACCGGGTTCATGGCAACACCACGAACGGTTGGGCGAACGCCACGCCAGCGTTTGGCACCAGCTTTACCCAGCGATCGCAGGCTGTGCTCGGAGTTCGAGACTTCACCCAGGGTCGCGCGGCACTCAGCAAGCACTTTACGCATCTCACCGGAACGCAGACGCAGAGTAACGTAGACGCCTTCACGAGCGATCAGCTGAGCCGAAGCACCAGCGGAACGAGCGATCTGAGCACCTTTACCCGGCTTCAGCTCGATACCGTGAACAGTGCTACCTACTGGAATGTTACGCAGCGGCAGGCTGTTACCCGGCTTGATCGGAGCCATGATGCCAGCAATCAGCTGGTCGCCAGCACTCACACCTTTCGGAGCGATGATGTAACGACGCTCGCCATCGGCATATTTCAGCAGAGCGATGTGCGCAGTACGGTTCGGATCGTATTCCACACGCTCAACAGTGGCAGGAATGCCATCTTTGTCGTTGCGACGGAAATCGACCAGACGGTAATGCTGCTTGTGACCACCACCGATATGACGGGTAGTGATACGACCGTTGTTGTTACGACCGCCAGATTTCGACTTCTTCTCGAGCAGCGGAGCGTACGGAGCGCCTTTGTGCAGCTCCTGATTGACCACCTTGACCACAAAACGGCGGCCAGCGGAAGTCGGTTTGCATTTAACGATTGCCATGATGCACCCCTTCCTTACTCAGCACTGCTGGCGAAATCGAGATCTTGGCCTGGCTGAAGGGAAATGATCGCCTTCTTCCAGTCGTTGCGCTTGCCCAGGCCACGAGCTGTACGCTTGGTCTTACCCAGAACATTCTGAGTAGTCACGCGCTCAACTTTGACGCCGAACAGGCTTTCAACAGCCTTCTTGATTTCCAGCTTGGTTGCGTCAGTCGCAACCTTGAAAACGAACTGACTTTTCTTGTCAGCGAGAACTGTGGCCTTCTCGGAGATGTGCGGGCCAAGCAGCACTTTAAATACGCGTTCCTGGTTCATCCCAGCAGCTCCTCGAATTTCTTCACGGCAGAAACGGTGACCAGCACCTTTTCATACGCGATCAGGCTGACCGGATCAGAACCCTGTACGTCACGTACATCTACGTGCGGCAGGTTGCGTGCAGCCAGGTACAGATTCTCGTCAACAGAATCCGAAACGATCAGTACGTCATTCAGACCCAGACCGTTCAGTTTGCTCAGCAGTTCTTTGGTTTTCGGCGCTTGCACGCTGAAATCTTCAACAACTACCAGACGATCGCTGCGAACAAGCTCAGACAGAATCGAACGGATAGCCGCGCGATACATCTTTTTGTTCAGCTTCTGATCGTGATTTTGCGGACGAGCAGCGAAGGTCACACCACCGCCACGCCAGATTGGACCGCGAGTAGTACCAGCACGAGCACGACCAGTACCCTTCTGACGCCATGGGCGCTTACCGCCACCTGCTACGTCGGAACGAGACTTCTGCTGCTTGCTGCCCTGACGACCACCAGCCATGTAGGCTACAACTGCTTGGTGAACCAGGGTCTCGTTGTATGCGCCGCCGAAAGTGGCTTCAGATACTTCGATCGCTTGAGCGCCATTTACATTTAATTGCATGTCAGCTTCCCCTTAACCGCGAGCCTTGACTGCCGGACGCACAACCACGTTGCCGCCAGTAGCGCCCGGAACGGCACCTTTGATCAGCAGCAGATTGCGTTCAGCGTCGACGCGCACAACTTCCAGGGACTGCACAGTCACACGCTCAGCACCCAAGTGGCCGGACATTTTCTTGCCCTTGAATACGCGACCTGGAGTCTGGCACTGGCCGATAGAACCCGGAACGCGGTGAGACACGGAGTTACCGTGGGTGTTGTCTTGGCCGCGGAAGTTCCAACGCTTGATGGTACCGGCAAAGCCTTTACCTTTGGACTGACCGGTGACATCCACCAGTTGACCAGCTTGGAAGATTTCAGCGTTGATCAGATCACCAGCCTGGTATTCGCCGTCTTCAAGACGGAATTCCAGAACTGCACGACCTGCCGCGACATTCGCCTTAGCGAAGTGACCGGCTTGCGCCTTGCTGACACGAGAAGCACGACGCTCACCGACAGTGACTTGCACTGCACGATAGCCATCGGACTCTTCAGTTTTGAACTGAGTGACGCGATTCGGCTCGATCTCGATGACCGTAACCGGAATGGAGACACCTTCTTCGGTGAAAATGCGGGTCATGCCGCACTTACGACCGACTACACCAATAGTCATGTTTAAACCTCATGAGTGTACGGGGCTTTCACCCGCTATGGCCGCCCATTTCAGAGCGTTACACGACGAAAACCTTGCGGTTTTAGCCGAGGCTGATCTGCACTTCCACGCCTGCCGCAAGGTCGAGCTTCATCAGCGCGTCAACGGTTTTATCCGTTGGCTGGACAATGTCCAGAACACGCTTATGAGTACGGATCTCGTACTGATCACGCGCGTCTTTGTTGACGTGCGGGGAAGTCAGTACAGTGAACCGCTCTTTGCGGGTAGGCAGAGGAATCGGACCACGCACCTGAGCACCAGTACGTTTCGCGGTTTCCACGATTTCCTGGGTTGATTGATCGATCAGGCGATGGTCAAAAGCCTTCAACCGAATACGGATTTGTTGGTTTTGCATTTTGACCTCAGATTCCAAGCTGCTATTCCCAACGGACGGAATACGCCCGTTAAAAGGAGGCGTGATTCTATAGACGCCCCTGGAAAGTGTCAACCCAATAAAAAAGCCCCCGCAAGCGGGGGCTTTTCAAACCATCAATTTATCTCAAAAAGAGATTACTCGATGATCTTGGCAACAACGCCCGCACCAACGGTACGGCCACCCTCACGGATAGCGAAGCGCAGGCCTTCTTCCATTGCGATGGTCTTGATCAGAGTGACAGTCATCTGAATGTTGTCACCCGGCATTACCATCTCAACGCCTTCCGGCAGTTCGCAGTTACCAGTTACGTCAGTAGTACGGAAGTAGAACTGAGGACGGTAGCCTTTGAAGAAAGGAGTATGACGACCACCTTCTTCTTTGCTCAGCACGTAAACTTCTGCAGTGAACTTGGTGTGAGGCTTAACAGAACCCGGCTTAACCAGAACCTGACCACGCTCAACTTCGTCACGCTTAGTACCACGCAGCAGAACACCACAGTTCTCACCAGCACGGCCTTCGTCCAGCAGCTTGCGGAACATTTCAACGCCGGTGCAGGTAGTCTTGGTGGTGTCACGCAGACCAACGATTTCGATCTCTTCCTGAACCTTAACGATACCACGCTCGATACGGCCAGTTACTACAGTACCGCGACCAGAGATGGAGAATACGTCTTCGATCGGCATCAGGAACGGCTTGTCGATAGCACGCTC
>NZ_LKKK01000016.1 GCF_001446935.1 Pseudomonas sp. TTU2014-080ASC | reverse complement strand
TGCGCCATCATCAGAAATCCGACAGTATCCATGCCCAGCTTGCGGGCGAAGGTGATGTGCTGTTCAGACACATCCGCTTCGGTGCAATGCGTGGCAACACGGATGGTGTTAACCCCCAGATCGTGAGCCATTTTCAGGTGATCGACTGTGCCGATGCCGGGCAGCAGCAGGGCCGATACTTTGGCCTTTTTCATCAGCGGGATCACCGCCGAGAGGTATTCCTCGTCGGTGTGAGCCGGGAAGCCATAGTTCACTGAGCGTCCGCCCAGGCCGTCGCCATGGGTGACTTCAATCAGCGGGATACCGGCTTCATCCAGGCCAGTGGCGATTGAGCGCATTTGCTCAAGGCTGATCTGGTGACGCTTGGGGTGCATGCCGTCGCGCAGGCACATATCGTGGACGGTGATTTTCTTGCCGCGAAGATCCATGCTGCACTCCTTATGCGGTAGCGGTTTCGGTGGTTTGATTGAGCAGTGTTTCGGCGAACATTTCGGCCGTACGAGCTGCAGCGGCGGTCATGATGTCGAGGTTGCCCGCGTACTTAGGCAGGTAATCACCCAGGCCTTCAACTTCCATGAAGATCGACACACGGTTGCCGTCGAACACCGGGCCGTTGACCAAGGTATAACCCGGCACGTACTTCTGAACTTCTTTGATCATGGCGTCGATGGCCGCGCTAATACGCGCCTGATCCGGCTCGCCTTCGGTCAGGCAATGCACGGTGTCACGCATGATCAGTGGTGGCTCAGCCGGGTTAATGATGATGATGGCTTTACCCTCTTTAGCTCCGCCGACTTTTTCGATGGCGCTGGCCGTGGTGCGGGTGAACTCATCAATGTTTTTACGGGTGCCGGGGCCGACGGATTTCGATGCTGCTGTGGCGATAATTTCTGCATAGGCCACCGGCTGCACACTGGAGACCGCAGCTACCAACGGAATGGTGGCCTGGCCGCCACAGGTAACCATGTTGACGTTCATGGCCCCGGATTCGAGGTTGGCTTTGAGGTTGACCGGCGGTACACAGTACGGGCCAATCGCGGCTGGCGTCAGGTCGATCATCAGCACACCCAGCTCATTGAGCTTGCGGCTGTTTTCGGCGTGAACGTATGCGCTGGTGGCATCGAAGGCGATGCGGATGTCGTCTGCCTTTACGTGCGGAAGCAGGCCATCAACACCATCGCTGGTGGTCTTCAGACCCATTTCACGGGCACGGGCCAAGCCTTCTGAGGTGGCATCAATGCCGACCATCCAGACCGGCTCAAGGTATTCACTGCGCTGAAGTTTGTACAAGAGATCGGTGCCGATGTTGCCCGGCCCGATCAGGGCGCATTTGATTTTTTTACTCATGATGTTCTCCCTAGAAAACGCGCAGGTCAGTCAACGAAGCGCAGGGTGGAGGTGCCCAGCCCGCTAAGGCTGAGGCTGATTTCATCGCCTGGGCCTACAGGGACCAATGGAGCCAGTGCGCCGGACAGGATGATTTCGCCTTTGCGAAACGGAATGCCGAACTCGCCGAGTGTGTTGGCCAGCCACGCTACGGCAGCGCATGGATGCCCTTGTACGGCGCTGCCGAAACCATGGCCTGCAGGCTGGCCATTTTTCAGCATGTTCAGTTCAACCTTGGCCAAATCCAGATCGCGGGGGCTGATGCGTTGTTTGCCCAGAGCAAACACACCGCATGAGGCGTTATCTGCCACGGTGTCCTGAATTTTGATTTGCCAGTTGTGGATGCGTGAGTCGACGATCTCAAAGCACGGCACGACAAACTCGGTTGCCGCCAGCACGTCATCTGCTGTGATACCTGGGCCAGTCAGGTCTTCTGCGAGGATGAAGGCAATCTCGCCCTCGGCTCTTGGCTGGATCAGTTTGTGGGCGCGCATGCTCACATCGCTGCCATCTTCGACCTGCATTTTGTCGGTCAAAAAGCCAAAGTCCGGTTGGTGGACATTGAGCATGTCCTGCACGGCTTTGCTGGTGACGCCAATCTTTTTGCCAATGATCCGCTCACCTTTCTCTTGGCGCAGATTCAGCGCACGAAGAGAGATGTGGTAAGCATCTTCAATGGTGAGAGAGGGGTGGTGTGCAGTCAGCGGCTCAATGGTTGCACCGTCGCGCAGCGCTTCGTACAGACGCTGTGCTAACTGCTCATGTAATTGTTGTTGTGCGGATGCGGTTAGGGTCTCAGGCATTGCTTAATCCTCTACTCAGGCATGGCGATATCATGCGTGAGTGAGAATTTCAGGTCCTCACCCTATTGGATTATGCGGATGCGTTAAGTGGCGATGGTGTGTCGGTGAGGCTGTCTACTCTGAGTGGATGAGGTTGGTCCGTGGCGTGGCAGGTAGTCTTTGCTGACTACCTGGGAGAACGCAGTTGAAGGCACATGTGTCCACACCACCGGCTGTATCACGGCAGCAATTGCATGCCATGACCGGCGTTTATGCCGTGTTGTTGTTGCTGGGGCTTGAAACCACATTGGGCGGTGCAATTCTGCCGCAAGCTGCGCAAACGCTGAATGGCATCGAACTTTTTGGCTGGCTGGGCACCTTTCAAATGCTGGCGGCTGCCTGCATGACCCCGGTGACAGCCCGACTGGGTGATATCTGGCGGCGTAAGTGGCTGGTATTTGCATCGGTTGTGTTGCTCATTGTCGCCGGCACGATTGCCGCAGCAGCAACCTCGATGGAGGTGTTGCTGGCCTCCCGGATCATCAATGGAATCGCGATTGGGATGATGGCGGGCGCTGCATTCGCCGTGCCTGTGGATGTTTTTTCCGACCCCAGCCAACGTGTGCGCTGGCAAAGTCTCAGCGGGGTTATGTTCGCAGTATCGAGCAGTATGGGGCCAATTCTTGGGGCGTTACTGATCGAGCTTTTCGGCTGGCGTTTTGCGTTACTGGCAGTTCCTGTGGCGTGTTTGCCAGTGTTATGTGTACTGCTGTCGATGCCGGATATGCAGCCCCGGCAAGCATCGAAACAGCGTTTTGATTTACCCGGTGCGGTGTATCTGAGCCTGTTTATTGGCAGCTCGTTGTTTGGCTTGCAGTCACTGGGCAAGAGCCAGAGTGCGGCGGGCTACCTGCTCGTTGCAGTGCTCAGCCTGTATTTGTTCTGGGGCCAGCAACGTCGCGCAGAACAGCCAATTCTGGCGCTGGAGATCTTGCAAAACCTGCAAGTAAAGCTAATTGCCCTGAGTACCTTGGTGAGTGGGGCTGTGCTGTCTGTTCTGTTGTTTTACAGCCCGCTGTTGTTAACCACGCTGACCGGCATGAGTTTCCGTGACGCCGGGCTGGCCATGCTGCCGATGTTGATCGGGATGCCCACGGGCAGCGTGATTAACGGTTTTCTGTTCCGCAAACTGTCACGGCCACGGATGTTGTTCTGTGTGGGGGCTGTAACGCTTTTCTGCGGTATGGCGATATTGGTGTTCATACCCTATGGATTACCTATTTCAGGGCTGATGGCAGGCTATGCCCTGTGCGGATTGGGCCTGGGCTTTATCAACCAGAACCAAAGCGTTTTTATCCAAATCGTTACGCCAAGGCAGTTTGCCGGTGCTGCAACGGGGCTGGTTTCAACGGTTCGCAGTTACGGTGGCGCACTCGGAAGTGCGGCCCTGAGCCTGGCGTTACTCACTGCGGGCCTGCATCAAGGGCTGATCATTGGTTTGTTGATCAGCTTGGGGTGCGCGTTGTTGGTTATTCCCATCACGGTAAGGATTTTTCTGGATGAGTCTGCCTAGTTTGTTTATCCCCCACGGCGCAGGTCCGTGTTTTTTTATGCAAGGGCATCCGGGCTTTCCGGATATATGGGAGCCGCTGGGTGATTGGCTGCGTGGACTTGCAACGCAGATCGGGCAACGACCACGGGCGATTCTGGTCGTTTCTGCACATTGGCAAAGCCCGGTTTTCAGCGTTACAGCATCTGCCAAGCCAAGTTTGCTCTATGACTATTATGGGTTTCCCGCTCACACCTACTTGCTTAAGTACCCGGTTAGTGGGTCGCCGGAGCTGGCCGGCAGGGTGTGTGAACTATTGCGCGCAGGGGGCTTTGAGGCACAGCAGGACCCACAGCGCGGTCTTGATCACGGGGCTTTTATTCCCCTGATGTTGAGTTACCCGCAGGCTGATATTCCGGTGCTGCAACTGTCGTTACAGCGCCAGTTGGATGCTGCTCAACACTTGGCCGCCGGACGCTGTTTGGCTGCGCTGCGGGATGAAGGGGTGCTGATCGTTGCAAGCGGCATGTCGTTCCACAACATGCGCCCTGATCAGAACCAATTGGCTGAGCGGGCACGCGCTTTTGATGAGTGGCTCAATGAGGCAATGACCGCGGCCCCAACTGAGCGTTGGGAACGGTTATGTAATTGGCAGCAAGCGCCTTACGCACGCTTCGCGCACCCTACAGAAGAGCATCTGGTTCCGCTGATGGTGGTCTGTGGTGCGGCGTCTGAAGAGCCCGCCCAGCGAATTTATAGTGAACGCTTGGCGGGGCTTGTGGATGTCTCGGCGTTTCGCTTGGGTTAGAGCGTTTGGATATCGCTCTGGCCGAAGTACGCGCGCATTGAGGTGATCAACCCTTGCTCGTTGAAGGTCATCAAATCAATAACGCTGACCCGAATCACGTTCTCCGGGGTTTTCACCACGGCAGTAAATGCCATGGCAGCGGCGTCGGCCATGCTGGCTCTGATCGGCGCGTCGAGCTCAAGTTTGGCGCCTGATTGCAACGAGCTGGCATAAAACTCCCTGATGGCTGTGTGGCCTGTTTTGGCCGGGCTGCCGTAGGGGTCTTCGACGCTCGCGTCAGGCGCGTAGAGGGCTACGATGGCCTCCAGGTCGGCGCGGTTGAAGGCGTCGATGTAAGCGTGCAGCGCTTGCTTCATCTGGGCTTCTTTGCTCATGGTGGGTTCCTTTCAGATGCTTTGATGAGATGGGGTGGAGAGGGCGCTGTAATCGACTTGGCAAAGCCGCTCAGAGGTTTCCCAGAGCCATTGAGCAAGGGCTTGATCCTTGGCGATGGGCGCGACTCGTGCGGCTTTGGGAGCACCTTTCATCTCGCCAATTCCACCTGGGCCATAGAAACCGCCCGGCTCAACGTCTTTCAGCGTGGCCGCATACAGCAGCGGCAGGGCACCTTGATCAGCATCCTGCCCGAGCAGTGGCATCACCACTTTGAGTACCACACCGACCATGTTGTCTTTCCAGCCCAATTGGCCTTGGCGGCTACGGTTGCTGCCGATGCCCGTGCGCGCAACGCCGGGGTGAGCGGCCACACTGATCAACCTGGTGCCAGCTTCTTTGGCGCGGCGCTGCAGTTCGCGGGCGAACAGCAGATTGGCCAGTTTGGTCTGGTTATAGGCGCGCTGGGCCTCGTAGTTGTTGTTCAGCTGCAGGTCATCACGATCAATTTTGCCCTGACGGTGAACCAGGCTTGAGGTGGTAATCACGCGTGGCTCTGGGCTTGCCAGCAACAGTGGCAGCAGCAGGCTGGTGAGGGTGAAGTGGCCCAAGTGTCCGATGGCCAGGGTCAGCTCATGGCCTTCCGGGGTGCGACTGGCTTTGCTCAGGGGCTGGATGCCAGCGTTGTTGAATAACAGGTCCAAGGGTTGCTCGGTTTGCAGCAACGACTCGGCGAAGCTTCTTACCTGTTGCAGCTTGCTCAGGTCCAGGCGAGCAAAATGGGGTTGGGCAAATGGGTGTAGTTGGTTGATCCGCGCAATCGCTGCATGCCCACCTTTTTCATCAAGATCGGCAATGATGACTTTTGCTCCGGCCTGAGCCAGCGCTTTGGCAGTCTCAAAACCAATACCGCCAGCGCCTCCGGTAACCAGCGCAGTTTTACCCTTGAGATCGGGCATGCTGAGTTCATGCTTTTGCATCGTTTGAAGTCGCCTTACTTGTTGTTTTAGGAATGGCAAATGCAGTGATCAGGGCAGTGGCCAGCAACGCAGCGGTGCAGGCCAGAGCGAGATCGTATGAATAATGTTCCGCCAGATAGCCGATCAGGATGGGGCCAGTGACCATGCCCAAATCCGCCGACATCTGATAGGTCGAGATAACGGTGCCACCATGGCCGTTGGCCGCATTTCCGGCGGCCACGGCAGCCGAGGTGGTGCAGAATGCAGTGCCCAGCCCCATAAAGGCCAGGCCGATAAGATAAGCCGTCAGCGAGTGGCCGAGCTGGATGATCAGGAAGCTGAGCAGCACGCTGAACATTCCCAGCAGCAGTGTTTTCTTCACGCCCCATTTATCTGCCAACTGACCGGCTTTGGGCAGTACCAGTGTTTGCGCCAGTGCTCCAACCGTCAGACCAATACCAATCCATTTTGCTGGCTGGTTAAGCACGGTCAGCAGGAACAGCGGCAGAACTGAAACGCGCACGCCATACACGGCAAAGCCCACAGAAAAGTTACTGGCCAGGGCGGAACGATATGAGGCGAGTTTGAGTGCGTCTCTGACCCGTGTCGGGACTGCGCCGGACGCTTTATCTTTGCGCTGGGCGTGGCGTTGATTGCGCAGCAAGATCAGGGCAACCAAGCCGGCCAGCCCCGCGCCTGCGCCGTAAATAATGAACGGCAGACGCACCGACAGATCAACAAAAATGCTGCCGATGGCTGGGCCGCTGACGGTGCCGATGTAATAAGCCCCCATAAACAGGCCGGTGGCTTTACCTCGGTGGCCCGGGTCAGTGGTGCGCAGCAACAGGCTCATGGCGGAGATGCTGTACAAGACTGAGCCTACGCCACATAAACCCCGGTAAATCAGCAAGTCCTCAGCAGAGCGTGAAAACCCGGCTGCGACACTGGCTGCGGCCATAATGAACAGGCCGCTGACCAGCAGGCGGTATTCGCCCCAGCGGTTGCTCAACACGCCGCCGGGCCAGGCCATTAACAAGCGCGCCAGAGGGAAGGCGGCGATGATCAGACCGACCATCGCACTGCCAACCCCCAAGCTCTGTCCGAAGACCGGAATGGCCGGTGACTGAATACCGAAGCCCACTGCGGAGATGAAACTGATAACGCACAGGCAGCGTACTTCCAGAGAGATACCGCTTAGCCAGCCGCTACCTGTGGTTACCGGGTTCATAGTGGCTTAGCGTCCTGCAAAGGTGGCGCTGCGTTTTTCCACAAAGGCGCTGACAGCCTCTTTGTGGTCATTGCTCAGGAAGGTTGCAGCTTCCGCTTGCAGGCCGCTTTCCAGGGTCAACTGGCTGCGGTGGCGGAGGATGTTGTTGAGGGTGCGTTTAGTGCCTTGGACGGCCAGAGGCGGCAGCTTGGCAATTTTGTGTGCCATGGCATGCGCCTGCTCCTGCAACTCGCTTGCCGGCACTGCTTTCAGGGCAAGGCCAAGACGTGCAGCCTCAACACCGCCGACCCGGTCGCCGGTCATCAGGTAGTACTTGGCTGCGCCGAACGGCATCGCCAGCGGCCAAGCCAGAGCGCCGCCATCACCGGCTACAAGGCCGACTGGGACGTGGGTGTCCGCGATCTGTGCGTCTTCGGCAATCAGCAGCACATCGCACATCAGCGCCAATGTCGCGCCCAGCCCCATGGCATAGCCCTGAACCGCGCAGATCATCGGTTGTGGTACGTCGATGAAGCGTTCGATCAGGTTGGTCGCGCTGCGGGTAACCAGTTGCATCTGCTCATAAGGGGTTTGCTCGGCTTGCGGCTCTTCGTCGAATGACTTCACGTCACCGCCGACGCAAAATGCGCGGCCTGCAGCTTGCAGCACCACCGCTCGAACACTTGAGTCGTTGCGCAGGTCAGCCAGAATGGCCTCCAGCCCTTCATGCATGTCATCGCCTACCGCGTTGAGGCGGTCCGGGCGGTTGAGGGTCAGGATCAGCACATGCTCCTGACGCTCTGCCAGGATGCTGCGAAAACGTCCGTAATCAATCATGACAACTCCGGTTTAAACGTAAGGGTCATCAGCCCCGGGAAATTTTTTCGAGCATGGCTGCACGGGCTTTGGCACGGGCTGGGTCATTGACCGCCATGTTCTGTAAGGTGACTTCTGCTTCTAGTTGGTCAGCCAGACTGTTGCGGCTGGCTTGCGCCAATAAGCGTTTGGTTAGCCCGATGGCTGCGCCGGGTTTGGCGGCCAGTTGCTGGGCCAGTTCCAGGGCCCGGCCCAACAGTTCTTCCGGGGGCAACACTTCGCTGACCAGTCCCCAGTTCAAGGCCTCTTCAGCACTCAGACGCTGGTTGCTGGCCAGCCAGCGAAAGGCTTTCGAATAGCCCAGCAGGCGGCTGATAAACCAGCTGCCACCGGCATCAGGCACTAAGCCGATGTCGACGAATGCAGGAACAAATTTGGCCTGACTGGACGCCAGTTGAATGTCGGCCGCGCAGGCCAGCGAAAGCCCTGCACCCGCTGCTGCACCGTTGATGGCTGCAATAACGGGTTTATCCAACGCCGCCATCGCCAACGTGTGGGGGTTGAAGGTATGGCGCAGTGTGTTGTGGCCGATACTTTCGGGGGCTGGCGGGGAGTGCAGGTCTGCACCGGCACAAAAGCCCCGTCCGGCACCGGTCAGGACGACGGCGCGAATCTCACTGTCACTGGCTTCATGCCAGGCATCAGAGAGTGCACGGTGCATGTCAGCGTTGAAGCTGTTGAGGGCATCTGGCCGGTTAAGTGTGACCAGCAATACGTCGCCGTGACGCTCGCGCAATACGCAACTCATAGCGCTGCCTCTGAGCCGAGAATGGCTGTGACTTGGCTTGAGAACTGACCGCCATTGCCTTGAGCCAGGGCAATATCAACCCCCTTTTGCTGGCGCTCACCGGCTTCACCACGCACCTGGCGGGCTGCTTCAATCAGGGCAAAGATGCCGTACATGCCGGGGTGACAATGGGCCAGACCGCCGCCGTTGGTGTTCACCGGTAGGCTGCCACCCGGAGCGATTCGGCCATCGGCGACAAACGCGCCGCCTTCACCCTTGGCGCAAAAACCCAGGTCCTCAAGGAACATGATTGGGTTGATGGTGAAGGCATCGTAGAGCTGCAGCACGTTGACATCGGACGGCTTCACACCGGCCATGGCATAGGCCCGTGCGGAGGACTCAACCGCGCAGGTAGTGGTCAGGTCCGGCATTTGCGAAATGCTGCGGTGCGAGTGCGCCTCACCGGCTCCCAACAGGTAAACCGGCGGTTTACGCAGTTGCTTAGCGCGCTCGGCACTGGTCATCACCAGCGCGCCGCCGCCATCGGTGACCAAGCAGCAGTCACGAATGGTCAGTGGGCTGGAGATCATCTTGCTGTCCAGCACTTCACCCACTGTCAGCGGGCCTTTGCCGTAATGGAATGCCGCCGGATTCAGTTGGGCCCAGGCGCGGGCAGCAACGGCAACTTCAGCCAGTTGCTCGCGGGTGGTGCCGTACTGGTGCATGTGCCGTGCGGTAGCCAGGGCATAGCCTGAGACCGGATGGCGCGGCTTATAAGGGGCTTCGTAATTAGGGCGTTCCGGGCTGCCAGTCAGCGGTTGGCGACGATGCCCGTCGGCCCGTGGCGTGCTGCCATAGACGATCAGCGCGGTGTCACACAGGCCTGCATCAATAGCGGCTGCAGCATGGAACACGTAGGACAGAAATGAGCTGCCGCCAATCACGCCGCTGTCGCTGTAGCGTGGCCGAATGCCCATGTATTCGCCGAAGTCCAGGTTGCTCATGAAGCGCCCCATGACGCAGCTGAACAAACCGTCAACGTCTGTGCTGCGCAGGCCAGCATCTTCCAGAGCCCGGTAAGCAGCCTGGGCGGCCAGCTCAATGGCATAGCGCTGTGGCCCGACATCACCGAGGTCCGACTCTGCCACACCTACGATTGCGGCTTTGCCGCGCAGATGTTCAAAAGTCATTCTTGCACCCCTTCGCACAGATCAAATACAACGCGTGGTTCTTGCTCGGGCAGTTGTTCTACTCGGCCTTTAACACGGGCCCCAATCGAGGGTGCCTCACAGTCGGGCACGGTACTCATGATGCGGAAGCCTTCATCCAGATCGACCAGCACCAGGTTGTAGTTCTGGGTTTTGTCGTGCACGACACTGACCGAATACAGCGTGCCGCTCCCTTTACTGTCGCGAAGCTGCAAATCCAGTGCGCCGCAGAATGGGCAGCCGGGGCGGGGATAGAAAATGGCTTTGTGGCATTCGTTGCAGTGCTGATAGACCAACACGCCACGCTCAAGACCTTCCAGATAGCGCTGATAAGGCTCGGTTTCGAAAACATCAGTCATCCGATTCACCTGCTGATTGGTCGTAATGCGCGACGGCGGTTGCCTTGAGCACTTCTTGCTGTTGGCCGTTGGCTTCGCGTTGCACCAGCAACTCGCAGGTCACCACTCGGGTGCCATCGGCTGTGGTTTCAACAGACGTAACCTCACCGCTGAGCAGTAGGGTGTCTCCCGGCCAGACTTGGGCGACATAGCGCACGGCGTACTTACGCAGCGCGGTCAGACCCAGCCACTGGCTGGTGTATGTCGAGAGAATGCCGGCGGTGAGCAGGCCGTGAGCAAATACACTGGGGAAGCCTGCGCCTTGGGCGAATGTTTCGTCGTGGTGAATGGGGTTAAAGTCCCCGCCAGCCCCAGCGTAGCGGACAATGTCGGTCCGGCTGATGGGCCCAACCCGACGTTCAGGCGCGGTATCGCCCGGAGTAAACGTCTTCAAGGCAGCGCTCATGCTGAGGTCTCCCCGGCAGGTTTAGTGGCTGGCCGCGGCGGCATTTCGATGATGGTGCTGCGGGCAATTAAGGCCAGCGAATCGTGCGCGTCGTAAAAGCCCATTTCGCGGATGATGAATGTCATTTCGCCGCGGGAACCTTGCTTTTTGCTGACGTCAGCAATGCGCGTGCGCACGGTGAAGGTTTCACCGGCTACGACAGGGCGCAGGTACTCCCACTCGTTACCGCCGGCCAGCACGCGGGTCAGGTCGAGGTTGAGTGGGTTGCCGTCTTGTTGTGGCTGCCAATGCAGAGTGACGGCGCTGAACGTCGGCGGTGCCAGCAGGGAGTTGAAGCCCTGCTGTTGTGCCGCGTCCAGATCAAGGTAGAGCGGGTCGGTTGCGAAGATCGCCTTGGCGAACTCCGCAACCTTGCCTTCTTCAACCGTGAACCGAAACTCCGGGAACTGGTAGCCGATCAGGGATTGATCTGCCATGTCAGCTTCCTTAGTGAGCGACTTCAGGAGCGCCAGCCAGCACGACCAGCGCATCGGCCGCGTAGGCTTTGCCTTCATCGACCCGGATTGGGTTGATGTCGACTTCGCTGATGTTGTCGTTTTCCAGTGCCAGGTTGCCGACACCCACCATGATCGCTGCGATCTGATTCTGCTCCTCGTCGGACAGGCCGCGGCGGCCCTGAATCAGACGCCCGCCAAGCAGCTGGCCCAGTGCCTGGCGTGCAGTTTCGAGGCTGAACGGTGGGCGCAGCAGGGTGGTTTCTGCCAACTGCTCAACCAGTACACCGCCCAGGCCGACAGCAACCATCGGACCAAACACTTCGTCACGCTGCAGGCCGCAGGTCAGTTCCATGCGTGCAGGCACCATTTGCTGCACCAATACACCGTCGAGCTTGGCATTAGGTGCACGACGGGAAACCTCTTCGAGCATGGCGCGATAGGCTTCACGTACTGCCTGCTCACCTTGCAAACCGAGGCGTACACCGCCCACATCGGACTTGTGCGGCAGCTGATAAGACATGATCTTCAGCACCACTTTGCCGCCAATGCGCTCAGCGGCGGCAACTGCCTGATCTTCGCTGTGTACCCATTCTTCGGCTGTTAGCGGAATGCCGTATTCAGCAAACAGACGCTTGCCCTGGGCTTCCATCAGCACGTATTCGCCGGCAGGCAATTCCAGATGCTGACGGGCACGCGCCGCACGGTTGGCATCGGTGCTGAAGGCACCGTCAGTCAATGGGCGGCGCGTGGAGAAGCGATACAGTGCCGCCAGCGATTTGGCTACGCGCTGCGGGTCGGTATAGGTCGGCACACCGGCTTCTTTAAGTGGTTCAACCAGGTCTGTGGAGAGCACCGCCAGCGGCTTATCAGTGGACTGATAAAGCGTGACCAGATCCTTAGCTGCTTCAATTGCCCGCGCCCAGGTGACGGTGGTCATCATGTCGATTGACGGGCTATTGGCGACCAGTTGTTGCACCGCTTTGAGTGCGTCCGGGCGAATCGCTGCGGTGGTGTCGATGGGGTTGGCCACGCTGCCATAGAACGGCGTGTGCAGCACATCGAGCATTTTTTGTTGCTCGTCAGCCGGGAAGGTCGGCACATCCAGACCGCTCAGTGCGGATTCATCAGCCAGCAGTACGCCGGTGCCGCCGGAGGTGGTCATCACCGCTACGCGGTTGTTTTTAACCCGGCGACCGTCCTGGAAGATCATGCCCAGATCGAGCATTTCTTCCATGCTGTGAGCGACGATGACGCCGTACTGACGGCAAACTGCGTCGAACACATTGACTGCGCCCACGACCGAAGCTGTGTGGCTCATCGCTGCTTTGGCGGCGGCTTCTGAGCGCCCGGCTTTGAGAATGATCAGCGGTTTGTCCAGCTCCTGAGCGCGGCGTGCGGTTTCAATAAACACGTGCGGATCGCGCAGGGTTTCGCTGAACGCCAGCATGACCTTCACTTCCGGGCGCTCAACCAAATAACGCAGCACCCCGGCAATGTTCACGTCCAGCTCGTTACCGGTGCTGACGAACCAGCCCAGACGCAGGCCGGTGAGCAGGCCTTTGGTGGTCAGGTAGGAGCCAAAACCACCGCTCTGGGAAACCAGCGCGACACTGCCGCCCGGAGGCAGCGGCTCGTCCGGGGTCAAGGCAAAGTTAGCCATGACGCCGCCGCTGATGTTCAGATAACCGATGCAGTTCGGGCCGATCACCCGCACACCGCCTTCGCGGGCTTTCTGGGCCACGCGGGCTTGCAGGGCAATGCCTTCTTCGCCGGCTTCAGCAAAGCCAGATGAGAGCAGCACAACACCGCCAACACCTTTGGCAACGGCTTGTTCAATCACCGCTTCCACCGCATGGCTGGCCACAGCGATCACAACCAGATCAACGCTTTGCGGCAGTGCGCTGATGTCGGCATAGGCGGTCAGGCCCTGAACTTCAGCATCCTTGGGGTGAATGGGGAACAGAGCGCCCTGGAATGAGCGCTTGATATTGGCAAAGACCAGCCCGCCAATGCTGTACATATTGTTTGAGGCCCCAACCATGGCAATGGATTTGGGAGCCAGTAAGCGATCCAGATCAGTAACGTTATTTGTTGTCATTATTGTGATCCTTGCTTAACAGGGCGGCGCGCTTAGCGCACCAGCATGGAGCCGCCGTCGACGGACAGAACCTGACCGGTCATGTAGGATGATTCTTCACTGGCGAGATAGATAAATGTCGGGGCTATTTCGTCCGGTTCTGCTGAGCGGCGCAGCGGATGCTGCTTAAGCGCGGCAGCTTGCTGCTCGGCAAACTTCGGATCGTTCATGATGGTTTTGGTCATTTCGGTTGCCGCTGCCGGAGCCACGGCGTTGACCAGAATGTTGTGTTTGCCCAGCTCGCGCGCCGCTGTGCGGGTCATGCCGAGCATGGCGGACTTGGCCGCTGCGTAGTTGATCTGGCCGATGGAGCCGTTTTGCGCGGTGGAGGAGCTGACGAAGATGATGCGGCCCCACTTGCGCTCGATCATGTCGTGCACCACAGCCTGCAGCCAGTAGAACGAACCGTTCATGTGCACATCAATAACTTGGCTCCACTCTGCATCGGTCATTTTGTGCAGCATGGCCGGGCGAGTGATGCCGGCGTTGTTGACCAGAATATCGATCGGGCCAAATACGGATTTGACCTGAGCGGCTGCGGCGTTCACTTCTTCACGCTTGGAAATGTCGCAGCGAACAAAAGTGGCACGTCCGCCGGCGGCTTGAATCAGGGCAACGGTTTCTTCACCGCCGCTGACGTTAACGTCGATGACTGCAACCGCTGCGCCTTCTTCGGCGTAGCGCTGGGCGATGCAGCGACCGATGCCTTGGGAGGCACCGGTGATCACTGCTACACGATTCTTCAAACGCATAATTTGGTCTCCGGGCTTAGCGAGGCATGTCGAGCATGCGCGCGAGAATGTTTTTCTGAATTTGCGAGGAGCCGCCGTACACGCTCACCGGACGTGAGGTGAAGTACTCCGACAGCCAGCGCGGTGCATTGCCGTTGAGGGCGTCAGCACCCAGTACATCCAGGGCCACGTGCATGGTGTATTGCGCCGCTTTGGACCACAGCAGTTTGCCCACCGAGCCTTCCGGGCCAGGCGCACGGCCGGCCAGGCGCATGGACAATTGCTGGGCTACGTTGAGTTTCAGGGCCTGAATGTCGACGTAGGCACGGGCCAGTTTTTGCCGGGTGGCCGGGTCGTTAAGCAGGCCGCGGGCCGCCGCGATTTCTTCCAGCTCATGCAACTGACGCAGCAGGGTTGAGATCGAGCCGGTATCGGATGCACCGCGCTCGTAGGAGACGGTGGTCATGGCAATACGCCAACCGTCACCCTCATTACCGATACGGTGGCTGGCCGGAATGCGCACGTCGTCAAAGAACACTTCGGCGGTTTCAGGGTCGCCACTGTGCAGCACGATCGGTTGTACGGTGATGCCCGGTGCATTCAGCGGGGTCAGCAGGCAGGAGATGCCCTTGTGCTTGGCTACGCTGCTATCGGTACGTGCCAGCAACAGGCACCAGTCTGCGAACAGGGCGCCGCTGGTCCACATCTTCTGGCCGTTGACCACGTATTCATCGCCATCCAGCTCTGCACGGGTACGCAGTGAGGCGAGGTCGGACCCTGCGCCTGGCTCACTGAAGCCCTGGCACCACTGCACTTCACCGCTGAGCAGGGTCGGCAGGAACTGCTGCTTCTGCTCTTCGGTGCCATAGGTGAAAATTGCCCGGCCCAGGTAGTTCACCATAGCAGGCAGGCGTGGTGAGTCGGCACGGCTGGCCTCGTCATTGAGGATGGCGTCGTAGCTGGCTTCCAGGCCTTGGCCGCCATATTCCTTGGGCCAGTTCAGGCCCATGTAACCGCCGGCATACAGCGCCTGATGCCAGCTCTTTTGCAGGGCGCGCTGGCCAGGAATGTCTGTGATTTCTTTCCAGCCAGCTGGAATGTTGTGCTTGAACCATTCGCGCAGTTCGAGGCGGAATTTGGCTTCTTCGGGTGTGTCGCGGTAATCCATTAGCAGGCTCCCAGGCGGGCATCGGCAATGTGATGCAGTTGCTGTGATTCAGTGCCAAACAGGCGGGCGTTAAGCAGGGCGCGGCGGGTATAGACGTGGGCAATGTGCTCCCAGGTCTGACCAATACCGCCGTACACCTGCATGACGGTTTCAGTAACCGGAAGGGCGACCGAGGCGGCATAGGCTTTGGCGGTGCGGGCAGCCAGCAGGGCTTCATCAGCATCGAGCTGATCAATGGCCCAGGCGGCATAGCAGTTGGCGCTTTGGGCGGCCTGAATCTGTACCAGCATCTCGGCGCACAGGTGTTGGATGGCCTGGAAGCTGCCAATCAGCGCTTCGTACTGCACGCGCTCTTTGGTGTACGCCACTGCACCGGTAAAGGCACCGCTGAGGGTGCCGGCGATGTCGGCTGCAATCGTAGTCAGTGCCAGTGCGTGCCAGCGCTTAAGGCTGTCTTCGGCAATCGCGCTGCCGATGGTTTCGACTTCGCCGAGCGCGCCATTGCGGTGTTTGATGCTGCGGGTCAGGTCGGCTGCTCCGGCTGCGTCTTTGAAACCCTGGCTCAGGTTTACGCGCACCAGCGTGTTGTTTTTCAAACCCAGGGCGTAGTGAGCACGCTCACAGTCCCATGCCAGACAGTCGGCTTCATCCGGGGAGGCCAGGCGCTCAAGGTTGCGGTCCAGCAACAGCGAGTAGCGGACTTCACCTGCGCTCAGCTCGGCGATGAGTTCGTTCGGAGCCTGGGCAATTTCCAGCAGCTCGCTGCTGAGCAGGGATGAAACAAAGGGCTGTGGCACCAAGGTTTCTGCCAGGGCTTGGGCGGCGATCATGACTTCTACGCCAGAGGCCAGAGGCACATTGTCGTCACGCATACGGAGTCCGAGCAGGCCGACGTCCGTAATCATTTCCCAACCCATGGCACGGTCGACGGTAGTCAGCTCATGCGGGTTGCTGATACCGATGGATTGAGCGAGCCGTTTGGCGGTGCTTTCGAACATCTGCTGTTCATCGTTGAAGAGCGCGAGCACTGATGAGCTCCTTTTCAAAGTATGGAAATACCGTGCTCAGCGCTTTTTCAGGGCGTTGAGCACGTCAGGTCTTGCCGAAGATGCAGCGTTAAACGAGCGTCTGTTCCGGCTGGTTTTGGCTATGGGTGCTTTGGCTGTTGGCGTGCTGGGCGATGTGATTGGCCGCGCGGTAACCAAAGGTCAGCGCAGGGCCTAACGTGCCGCCAGCTCCCGGGTAGGAGTCCGCAGTTACAGCGCCTGATGTGTTGCCGATGGCGTACAGGCCGGGGATCGGTTTGCCGTCCAGATCCAGTACGTTGGCGTCTTTGTCGACTTTCAAACCGCCCTTGCTGCCAAGGTCGCCGAGGTCGACGCGAATGGCGTAGAAGGGCGCTTTCTCCAGCGCGCCCAGGCTTGGGTTGGGCTGGTGGCGCGGGTCGCAGTAGAAACGGTCGAAGCTGTAATGGCCACGTTTAAACTCCAAATCCACGCCCGTCTTGGCATAGCCATTAAAGGTGGAGATGGTCTGTTCCAACTGCTTGCTGTCGATGCCGATTTTTTGCGCCAGCTCGCTGATGCTGCCGGCGCGGTACAGGACGGTGTCCCACCACTCTGGCGGAAGGCTCGAATCCGGCATGATGGAACCAGGCATGATCCGGCCCAGAATGTTCTTTTTGCGGTAGTTGGCATCGAAGATGAACCAGCATGGTGTATTAGCGCCGCTCTGCTGGTTATCGCGGATCATTTCGTGGCCGAAGTCGTTATAGGACATGGCCTCGTTGGCAAAGCGTTTCCCGAGTCGGTTTACGCACAGGCTGTGGGCATAGCTGCGCTCAATAAACAGGGCGCTGCGCATGTTGACGTTCGGCGTGTCCGCTGCAGGAATGCGTACAGTCGGTGCCCACCATGCTTCGTGCATGAATTCGGTGGCCGCGCCGATATGTTGACCGGCTTGAATGGCCCCGCCGGTGTTGCCATGCATCGGGGTAACGCTCCACTCAACCTTGGTTGCGGTCTTCAGGTATTCATCACGAAGCTTCTGATCCTGCTCAAAACCACCGGCACCCAGAATCACGGCTTTGCTTGCGTGGATCTTGAAAGTGTTTGCGTTCTGGCTGACGACAGCCCCGGTTACCTGACCGTTTTCGACGATCAGCTGCTCAAGCGGTGTGTTCAACAGCAGTGGGATGTTGCGTTGCTGCATGCCAATGCGCAGGCCGGCGATTAACGCACTGCCCATGGTGACCCGGCGATCACGGCGGGTCTTGGCGCGCCAGCTGAGGTCGGACCAGTAGTTCCAGATCAGGGAGAAAATCTTGCGCTTCCAGCCTTTGGCGCGTGCGCCCAGCAGCTGCCCGTCGTAGTAATCCAGGGCAATGCGGCCAAACAGTTTGGCGCCCATGTCGGCTTCACGCAGCGCAAAAAAATCAGCGCCCAATACGCCTGCATCCACCGGTTCTACGAACATGGTGCGGCCGTTATCGGAAGCACCAGGCAGGTGTTGGCAGTAGTCCGAATAACCTTCTACCGGGTTGTACTTAACGCCGACGTTATTGCGCATGTACTCGACCATTTCCGGCGCTGAGTCGAGGTAGGCACGCAGTTTTTCTTCAGGCACCAAACCCTGTGTACAGGCTTTGAAATAGGTCAGGGCTTGTTCGTAGGAGTCCTGCTGAACAATGCCGGAATTGTTCGGAATCCAAATGCCGCCGCCAGACAGTGCTGAGGTGCCTCCGTAGCGATCTGTCTTTTCGATCACCAGCACTTTCAGTCCTTGGTCATGGGCGCGGATGGCCGCGAGCAAAGCTCCGGCTCCCGAGCCTACAACCAGCACTTCACAGCGTTTGTCGTCGATGACGGCATTCATCTTTTGGTCTCCGTAATTGTGCGCTTGTCAGCATGTTGTTCTGGAGCGTGGCCTGCATTGAGCGAGCAAGGCGTTGTTAATTAGGTTGCAGCGCACGAGCGGGGATGGGCATCAACCGAACGCAGTAGATTTCGCGTTTTTCTGTGGATAGTTGAGTTTTCGCATATTTATTCGTTGAGCTACTGCAAACGGTTGAGGCCAGTAGGTGGGATTGTGTTGACACTAATTTGCGGGTCGTACCACCAATGGCACGACTGCTTTGGCAACGAGACAAGCTGAACAAGAACAAAACCAGACTTGGGCTTTCGGAGCACAACATGCATCTCGAAGAAAATGCAGTTTTTAAGATTACTGATTGGCGTCGTAAGACGATGCCATTTGCACTTATGGGATTCCTGCTGAGCCCGTTGGCTCAGGCGGTACAGATCGATACAGGCAACCCTGATGTGCGCATTAACTGGACCACAGAGTTACGCCTGGGGATGGGCTGGCGTCTGGAGTCCATTGATTCGAAAATCGGTGATGACCCTACCGCACATCAGTCGGACTATTTCGCAGAACGCGGCGACATGACCAAGCGCCGCTTGGACGTGCTAAGTGAGTTCGACTTCATCTACAAAGATGACTATGGCTTTCGTGTCAGTGCCACAGGCTGGTATGACCACGCTTACCGTGATGACGAGTTGAACGGTAACCCGATGTACGCAGGAGCCTCGGCATACCCGAACAACAAAATGTCGCGCCAGGCCCGCCGTTATTACTACGGCCCGTCCGGTGAGATTCTTGATGCCTTTGTGTTTGGCCGCTTCGATATCGGCCATGTGCCGGTTCAGGTAAAAGCCGGTCAGCACTCGCTGGTGTGGGGCGTGTCGCAAGTCAACTCGGCAGATTCCATTACCTGGAGCCAGCAGCCGGGGAACCTGCAAAAAGGCGCTGAGGTGCCGGGTGCATCGCCTAAAGAACTGGCCATGCCATTGCCGCAACTGTCCTTCCAGTCGCAATTGACTGACACCCTGTCACTGTCGGGCTATTACCAGTTTGACTGGAAGCCTAACCGTCAGGCTGAGGGCGGTACGTTCCTCGGTGGGCCGGACTTCCTGTACGGCGATCAGGGACGGATTTTTGCCGGCTCGTATCCAGTCATTGGGGATATCTATGTACCGCAGGGCGACATCATCGAGCCGGATGATAAATACGGTAATGCCTACGGTCTGCAGTTGAGCATCAGCCCTGAGTGGATGGGGGGCGGTAACTTCGGTTTCGTCTATCGCCGCATGAATGAAATGCAGCCGTGGCTGGGTTTGATGTCGTTTGACCCGACTGTTCCGCTGGTTTCCTCGCGCTTCCATCAGTCCTACAACACCGGTGTTGACCTTTTTGGTGCCTTCACCAACTTCAGTTGGATGGACATCAGTTGGGGGGCTGAAATCTCCCACCGTCGTAGCACGGCTTTGGATTCGAACGCGGATCTCATCTTCAACGATGACATCACTGGCGCTAAGGGTAATACCTGGCACGGCCTGATCAATGCTCAGGTGCCAATGCCAAACCTGCCTTTGTATGACTTCGGCATCATCGTTGCTGAGGTGGCGTATACCTACCTCGACGAAGTGACGCACAACGAAGAGCGCTTCTCGAAATGTAACGACGCGTTGGATGGCCCTGGCTGCGGTACTCGCGACGCCAGCAGCTTCTCGTTGATCGTGCAGCCGACCTGGAGCCAGGTCCTGCCGGGTGTTGACCTGACCGGTAGCGCCATCCTTGCAGGCTATGGCTTGCACGGTAACTCGCCAACGCTCATGGGCTCGGCCAAGCGTGCATTTGCATGGTCTCTGGGTGTGACTGCGGACGTCAATCAGCGTTACAAAATCGGCCTTCAGTATTCCGATGCGGGTGACTCTGAGGAGCGGATTGGTGCGATGGGGCAGACCGATCGCGGGCGTATCAACCTGACATTCCAAACCAGCCTGTAAAACACTCGCCTGTTGGGTTGAGTGTTTTTGCAAAGCCTTGGGTTCGTCTACGAGGAAAATAAAAATGAAGATGAGTCAGTTAACCCTATCAATTGCACTGTCTTGTGCGCTTGCCGGACCCTGTTTGGCAGCGGTGTCAGCTGAGGAAGCAGCCCAGCTGGGTGGCGATAAGTTGACCCACGTTGGCGCTGAGCGTGCAGGCAGTGCCGATGGTACCATTCCTGAGTGGGTGAGTGGCTGGAAGGGCCCGGACATGCCGCAAGAAGGCGGGATTTATCCGGATCCGTTTGCCAGCGAAAAAGCGCTGTATTCGGTGAACGCCAGCAATATGGATCAGTATGCTGACAAGCTCTCCCCGGGTACTAAAGAGCTGTTGCAGCGTTGGTCTGACTTCCGTGTCGATGTCTATCAAAGCCACCGTATTGTTGATTTCCCTGAGTGGCTGAAGAAGGCATCTGTTGAGAACGCTACGCGGGTCAATAACAGCGAAGACGGTTCTGAGGTGGGCGGCGCCATGGGCGGTTATCCCTATCCGATCCCGAAATTCGGTGCTGAGGTCATCTGGAACCATAACCTGCGTTACTACGGCCCTCCTTACCGCTCACGCTTTGCCGGTTACATGGTGGATGGTTCGGGCAACCTGATCATGACCCATGATCTGGAAAACTACACCGAGTCGCCGTACCACGAGGCCCCGGAGAGTATTGCTCAGTACTTCCAGCGTCGTCTGAGCGTTTATCACGGCCCAGCCCGTATGGTGGGTGAGAAGTCGCTGACTTACATGAGTCTCAACTTCAAAAAAGACGGTAATAACAAGATCTGGTCTTACAGTCAGGGGCAGCGTCGAGTGCGTCTGGCACCAGACTTTGGCTACGACACGCCAATGACCAACGCCGGTGGCACCTACTTCTTTGATGAATTGGGTCTCTGGGAAGGTCAGCTGGATCGCTTTGACTTCAAACTGGTCGGCAAAAAAGAGCTGCTGGTGCCGTACAACAACTACAAGTTCCTGATGCACACCAAGGCAGAAGACGCCTACGGCAAACAGTTTGCCAATCCTGATGTGATGCGCTGGGAGCCTCATCGCGTATGGGTTGTTGAAGCAACGCTGAAGCCGGGCAAGCGTCACGCCCAGAGCAAGAAAGTCTTCTATGTGGATGAAGATAGCTGGTCAATCGTGCTGTACGAGGGTTACGACCAGGCTGGCAAGATGATGCGCAGTGCTCAGGGGCTGCTGACCTACGACTGGAATACCAAGTCGGTGCCGAACACGCCAATGGTGATTTACGACCTGGTAAAAGGCCAGTACGTAAGCTCCATGCACATGCACGGTGGTTCGGGCTACATCCGTGTTGACCGTTGGCCGAATAGCCGTCTTACACCTGACTCTATGGCAGGTGGTGGCATCCGTTAATGTGAATGCGTGAAAACCCGCTAAACAGAGAGCCCGGTCCTTGATCGGGCTCTTTGCATTTGAGCGGAAAATTATCCCCTTCAGACAGATTTGCTGCTTTCTAATCCACTTGCAGCATGCGTAAAAAACGCCATTTCCCGAAACTCAAGTCAGCGGCCAGATAGAGCGTTACCTGGCCAGCGAAGCAAGCAAGCGAACAAAAACAAAAGCAGTCTTGATCTCGCGGAGAAATTTATGCGTGCTAAGTGGAAGGCCACTGCCCGTTCTCGTATCAGCTCGCCTGGGCGTCGTTTGATTTCTGGCCTGATGCTTTCAGCAACCTTGGCTGTGTCCGGGCCTGTTCATGCTGATGAAGCCTTTATTGATCCACTGGATTTGCCTGCTGCCACTATGACGGCGGTCGAAACCAAGCCTTTACGAGCGATTGCCAATACGGGCAAGCAGCTGGTCGCTGTCGGTGAGAATGGGTTGATTGTCACCTCTTCTGATCAAGGGGCTAGCTGGAGTCAGGCTAGCGTGCCGGTCAGTATCGATTTCAATGCGGTGCACTTCTCAAATGATCAGCAGGGCTGGGCTGTAGGCCACGGCGCCTCGATTGTGCACACCCAGGACGGCGGCAAAACCTGGACTAAACAACTGGATGGTCGCGATCTGGAAAAGGTCATCACTGACTACTACCGCAGCGGCGCATCCGGGCTTGCAGAGGACCGTGCAGAGGTCTACCTGAGCGCCATTTTGGATATGACGCGCCCCGGCCCCGGCCAATTCTTTATGGGCGTCTGGTTTGATCGTGAAGGTCAGACTGGCTATGCCGTTGGCCCTTTCGGGCTGTTTATGGGCAGCCAAGATGGCGGCCGCAGCTGGCAGCCACTCAACACTCAGATTGCTAACGACGACCTGCTGCATCTAACCGCTATCGCTGAGGTGTCCGGGCAACTGGTGATCACCGGTGAGCGTGGCCACGTCTGGATCAGGGATAACAGCAGCAAGTTCTTCAATGCTCAGCAAACCGGTTACAACGGCACGCTGTTTGGGGTGACCGGCCAAGCGGGCGTGATTCTGACTTACGGGCTGCGCGGCCATGTGTTCCGCAGTACCGATGCTGGCCTGAGCTGGGCTTCAGTAAAGAACCACTTCAATACCGGCGTTGTGGCGGGGGCTGCATTGCCCAACGGCTCGATGGTCCTGATCAGTCAGTCAGCCCAAGTGGCTGCCACCGATGCGCAGGGCACCCAGTTGACCCCATTGCCCATCTCCAAGCCGAGCCTGTTCACAGGTGTGGTGGGGATAACGGACAGCCAGTTCGCATTAGTGGGGCTTAACGGCGTGACTACTCAGAGTTCCCGATAGGCACAGCTTTTGTGCGTTTTCTTGCCCCATCGGACCTGATTTAGAGGAATAACTAGATGGCCAAGCACCAAGATAACAATGCGACGCCAGTCATCGGCGATCGCAAAGATTTCAACCTGACCTCAGGTAACGCCGTTGAGCGTTTGATTTTCAACAACCGTTTGTTTTTCGTGGTGCTGTGCACCTGCCTGACCTTTGTGCTTGGCTATCAGGCGCTCGGTCTGCGGGTTAACGCCAGTTTTGAACGGATGATGCCGAGTTCTCACGAGTTCATCCGTAACTACATGGAGAACAAGCAAGACCTGGCCGCGCTGGGTAACTCGGTGCGGGTCATGGTTGAAAACCCTAACGGCACCATCTTTGATCCTGAGTACCTGCAAGTGCTGCAGGAGATCAACGACAAGATCAACTTGGCGCCAGGTGTCGACCGGGCCTGGATGCGCTCGCTGTGGATGCCGGCAGTACGCTGGAACGAAGTGACCGAAGTGGGCATGGAAGGCGGTCCGGTCATGCCCAACAGCTATGATGGTTCGGCGGCATCGCTGCAAGAGCTGCAGGTCAATGTGCTGCGCGGCAATCTGATTGGTGATCTGGTTTCGCTGGATATGCGCTCTTCGGTGATCGTGGTCCCTCTGATGGATAAAGACCCGCTCACCGGCGAGCCGTTTGACTACAACCAGTTTGCCCAATTCCTTGAGAAGGATATCCGTGGCAAGTACGAAGTCGCCGGTAGCGACGGTCAGCCCAAGGTGCGTGTGCACATCATCGGCTTTGCCAAATTGGTGGGTGACCTGATTGATGGCCTGACCCTGGTGATGGGCTTCTTTGCGGTGGCTGCTTTGATCGTGGCCTCGATCATTTACGGCTATACCCGCTGCCTGCGTAGCTCTGTGTTGCTGGTGGTTGCGTCGCTGAGCAGTGTTATCTGGCTGCTTGGCCTGATGCAGTTGCTGGACTACGACATTGATCCGTACTCCATTTTGGTTCCATTCCTGATCTTCGCCATCGGCATGTCCCATGGTGCGCAGAAGATGAATGGCATCATGCAGGATATCGGCCGCGGTACCGATCGCTATGTGGCCGCTCGCTACACCTTCAGGCGTCTGTTTGTGGCGGGCTTGACGGCATTGCTGGCCAACGTCTTCGGCTTTGCCATCCTCATGGTGATTGATATCCCGGTGATCCGTGATCTGGCCATCACCACCAGTATTGGCGTGTTCGTTCTGATCTTCACTCAGCTGATTATGGTGCCGGTGATGCTGTCTTACATCGGCGTCAGCCCGAGTGCGGCGCTGCGCAGTGTGCGCAACGAGCAAGAGCGCACCGAGCATGGGGGATTCTTCAAGCTGGTTAATGACACCCTGGTCAAATGCACCCAGCCTGGTATCAGCCATGGCTTGGTGATACTCGCGCTGATCGTGGGCTATTGCGCCTTCGATATCCGCCGCGACCTGCAAATCGGTGACTTGGATGCCGGTGCGCCTGAGCTTAGAGCTGAGTCCCGTTATAACCAGGATCTGGCGTTCTTTAACAGCAGCTTCGGCCGTTCCACTGACCAGTTCGCGGTAATTGTTAAAACCAAGCCGGGCGAGTGCTCAACCTTCGAGACGCTCACTGAAATCGACCGCTTGAGCCGGATGCTGCGGGATGTGCCGGGCGTGCAGTCTGTGGTGAGCCTGTCCTCATCGGTGCGTTTCATCAACTCCAGCTATGGCGAGGCTAATCCGAAATGGATGAGCATTCCCCGCGTATCTGAAGTGGCCGCACAGACCGCTCAGCTGGCTGTTATGCAATCGCCTGAGCTGGCCAACCTGACCTGCTCAATCAGCCCTGTGGTGGCTTACCTGGCGGATCACCGTGCGGACACCCTGCAGCGTGTGGTCACGGCGGTTGAAGCATTTGCCAGCAAGCACAACACAGAAGACCGCCAGTTCCTGCTCGCTGCAGGGCCTGCCGGTATTGAGGCGGCTACCAACCAGGTGGTGGAGTCCGCCACCCTGACCGTATTGCTGCTGCTGTACGCCTCGGTTGTGGTTCTGTGTCTGATCGCGTTCCGCAGCTGGCGTGCCGTGATTGTTGCACTGGTTCCGCTGGTGATTACCTCACTGCTGTGCGAAGCGATCATGGTGCAAATGGGCATTGGCGTTAAGGTCGCCACCCTGCCTGTGATCGCGCTTGGCGTAGGTGCCGGTGTCGATTACGCCCTGTATCTGTTGAGTGTGCAGCTGACCCTGCAACGCAAGGGGGCAACCTTAGAAGAGGCCTATTCCGGAGCATTGAGATTCACCGGCAAGGTGGTGGCGCTGGTGGGCCTGACGCTTGCTGCCGGTGTACTGACCTGGGTGTTCTCGCCGATCAAGTTCCAGGCTGACATGGGCATTCTGCTGACCTTCATGTTCCTCTGGAACATGATCGGAGCCCTGGTGCTGATCCCTGCACTGTCGCACCTGTTGTTGCGTGGACAGACCCGCCCGGTCCCTGTCCAGACCTCCTCTGCACTAGAGCCTGAACTGCAACGCTTATAAGCCATTTGCCGGCCCAGTGGCCGGCAAAACCGACCCAATCTGACTAATAAACATAAGAAGGATTACGGCAATGTCCAACGCCACTCGTTTCGCCAACAAACACATTATGGTTACCGGGGGCGGCTCTGGGATTGGCCGGGCAACCGTAATCCGTCTTGTTGCAGAAGGTGCCCATGTGCTGGCGCTGGACCTCGACCTGCCAGGTTTGCAAGAGACCCAGCGTCTGGCTCGCTTAACTGCTGCAAACGGTGGCGATGTTGATTACGTACAGTCGTCGGTAACCGATGAAGGCGCTGTTAAACAGGCCCTTGAGGCCTTTGTCGGTCGTGTTGGCAAGTTGGATGGCCTGGTCAACCTCGCTGGTGTACTGAGCTCTGAGCACACCACCGAAACCGATTTTGCCGAGTTCATGCGCATCCTTGAGATCAACCTGGGAGGCACTTTCCTGTGCTGCCGTGAAGCCCTGCCTTATTTGCTGGAGAGCAAGGGCAATATCGTCAACGCGGCCTCCACCTCAGCTTTCTTCGGGCATGCATACATGGCGGCCTATTCGGCCAGTAAAGGCGGAATCGCAGCGCTGACTCAGGCGCTGTCGCGTGAGTACCTGAACCGTGGTGTACGGGTGAATGCCATTGCACCGGGCGGTATTGCTACGCCGATGGTTGCGGCGCAGGCGCAGAGCTTCCCGAAAGGGGCTGACTTCAAACTGTACATGCATCTGTCGCGTCCAGATCGCCAGTTAGGCAAGCCGGAGGAGGTTGCAGCAGTGATCGCACTGTTGGCTTCTGATGACGGCAGCTTCATCAATGGTGAGGTTGTACGCATTGATGGCGGCACCCACGGTTAAGGAGAACGTCATGACTGAAGCCACTGCTGCATCTCCGTTCTCTCCACTGAAAATTGGCCCGCTGACTCTGAAGAACCGCTTTATTAAAGCGGGGGCTAATGAGGGGCTGACCGGGGCTGGGCTGCCGACCAAAGCACTGGTTAAACATCACCGGGAAATCGCTGCCGGCGGGGTTGCTATGACCACCGTTGCCTACGGCGCAGTTTCTGCTGAGGGGCGGACATTTACCCATCAGTTCTACATGAATAAGGATGTGGTCCGGCATCTGCGCGTGTTGACGGATGCGGTGCATGCCGAAGGCGCCGCGGCCTGTTTACAGATCACTCATGGTGGCTCCTTCACCATGCTGCGGACTGAGCAGGGTTACCCGCTTTCAGCCAGCTCCGGGTTCAACGCCTTTGGCTTTTTGCAGGGCATCCTCTGGCAAACCGCAATGCAAGAGCGGGACATGCAGCGTGTTGCCGGTGAGTTTGCGCAGGCCGCACTGCTGGCTCAGGAGGCTGGGTTTGATGCGGTCGAGATTCATATGGGCCATGGTTACCTGCTTAACCAGTTCCTCTCACCGCTGAGCAACAAACGTAAGGACCAATATGGCGGCAGTGTCGAGGCGCGTACTCGCTTCCCGGCTCAGGTTCTACGTCAGGTAAAAGACGCCGTTGGTCAGCATTTGGCGGTGACCTGCAAGATTAACCAGACCGATGCAGCCAAGGGCGGCATCGACGTGCAACAAGCTGCGGTAACAGCTGCACTGCTTGAGGCTGAAGGTGCCGACATGTTGACCTTGAGCGGTGGGCACAACATGCACAGCCCCTGGGCGCTGTTTGGTAGCCCGATGCCGATTGGCGACATGAAGGCTCATGCCAAAGGCCTTGCACGGATTGGCCCATGGGCGCTGGGGCTGCAGCAACCCAAGGATTTATCGTTCCGGGAGCTGTACTTCCTGGAGACTGCCCGCCAGATCCGTCAAAAAGTAACGATGCCTTTGGCACTTGTAGGGGGTGTTAAGTCACTTTCGGCAGCGCAGCAAGTTCTGAAAGAGGGTATAGAAGTTGTTGCTTTAGCGCGTGCATTGATCCATGACCCGCAGTTCGTCAACAAACTCCAAAGCGGTCAAATCAGTCAGTCGGCGTGTAACAGCTGCAACCGTTGTGTGATGGGAATTTATGACCCGAATGGCGTGCGCTGTGTGTTTAATCCACCCAATGATTCTGCCCTTGTTAAAGCCTTTGCCGGAGATTGACCAATCGGTTCCCGACAAGTAAAAAAGGATAGCTAAGAATAAAAATAAAAGAGGTTCAAGCAATGCGAGCTGCTAGAAGTATTAGAGCTGTGGGTCGGCCTGAGAGCACGGTCGCGTCAATGTTTCCCCTCTTCAAAGATCCAGAACAGCTACCCAAATTGCGAGATCTGACCAAGAGCTTGCACAGCGATGTTGGGACTGTGGATCAAAACCGTATGGTCCATGAGATCTACAAGGGATTGGGTACGGACCACCCTTGGAGTGACGCCGCTAAACACTTGTCTGTTTACATGGGCTCCACCACGGCGGTGATTGTAATCAGACCCTCCACCAGCAATGACTTGGGCTATCTGGTCTGCCACCCAAGTAACCCGCCGGTAGAACGAATCTACCGAGAGGAATTGTGGAAACAGGATCCGTTTCTGGATTTGCCCCTTGATCAGGTCATCACCGTTGATGAGCACTTAGGGCAAGAACAGTGGCTGAATTCTGACTTCTACCTCAACATCTTCGGTCCTTACGGCTCCCGTCATGCTCTGGGCGTAAATCTCGCCTCGGACAATGGAACCATCTGCCGCTTGCGCTTGTACCGAATGGCCTACGAACAGCCGTTTAGCGAGGAAGAAAAACAGCGCCTCAGGGATCTCTTGCCTCACTTCCGCCAAGCGCTGAGGCTAGCCAATCGCTTAGAGCTGCAAGACACCCAGAACGAGATGTATGAAGGGGCGCTTAATCGTCTGCATATCGGCACCGTTGTGTTGGATGAGAACCAGCAAGTCCTGCGCTGCAACGAAGTGGCGCGCACCCTGCTGGATGAGTCCGACGGCCTGCGCTGGTCAGATAAAAGCCTGGACACCCATTACCGCAATGAGCGTCATCTGTTTAAAGAGCTTCTGGACTCGGGCAGCCTGCAACCGCAGGTTATGTCGGTATCCCGCCCTTCGGGTAAGCGAAAGCTGGGGCTGGTTGTGCGCAGCATCCCGTTGCGTGAAGAGTCTGAGGGTAAGGGGCGTCCGGCCTGGATCATCTTTATCTGTGACCCTGAGGCGCAAACCAAAGCACCGCGTGAGGTGATGCGCAGGGTCTTCGAATTCACACCGTCGGAAGCCAACTTGGCCATGGAGCTTGCTAATGGCTTGTCTCTGGATGAGGCGGCAGAGGTTTTGGGGATTCGACGCAACACGGCTCGCACCCACTTGCGGGCTGTTTTTGCCAAGGCCGGTGTTACGCGGCAGGCAGAGTTGGTACGGCTTGTTCTCAATGGTGTGATTGGCCTGTCGATACCAAGCACTAACTGACCGATTCAGTGCTTCCTCAGCCGTGCAGGGTATTGTCTGCACGGTTTTTTTTGTTTGGCTGAGGGGCTGAAAAGCGGTGGGTAGAGGTGAGCCCGCGCTTACACCTTGAAGCGGTGGATGGCCTGATGCAAGTTGCTTGCAGCGTTGTCCAACTCTGAGGAAACGGCTGCTGCACTCTCGCTGATGCTGCAGTTTTCCTGACTCATTTGTGCGACATGCTCAACGCGTTGGGAAATCAGTTCTGTGCTCTTGTGCTGTTCCAGCATGGCCTGGGACACACTGTTGATGGACTCAGCTACTGCTCCCGCACATTGCAGAATTTCAGCCATGCGTTCTGAGGCCGTTTCAATCAGGCTGCGGCTCTGCTCAGTACTGGTTACGACCAGTTTCATGTCATCAATAGCGTTGCGTGTGGAGTGTTGGATGGCGTTGACCATCTCCCGCACTTCGGCAGCCGATGTGCTGGTGCGTAGCGCCAGTGAGCGCACTTCATCTGCAACAACTGCGAATCCTCTGCCATGGTTGCCTGCGCGTGCGGCTTCAATGGCGGCATTAAGGGCTAATAAATTGATTTGCTCAGCGATGCCGGTAATCACACTGATGATGCTTGAGATGCGTTCAGACTCCCGGCCAAGCGCCTGAATCGACTGGCTGGTGTGATTAACTTGCTGGATCGCCTTGTTGCTTTCAATACCGCTCAGTTCAATGCTGGAGACCCCTTGGTGGGCCGCATTAGCTGTTTCTTCTGCGCGCGCCAGTGCCTCTTGAGCGCTGCTGTTGATCTGGCTGACTGAAGCACTCATTTGCTCAACGGCGCTGGCGATATCGGTAGCCGCCATATTTTGCTGCTCAGCACCACCGGCCACTTGCTGCGCCATTGCGCTGGTTTGGTTGGCCGCCTGGCCTATATTGGCAGCGCCCTGAATCACCTCTTGCAGGGCATGTTGAACCCGCTCAATCAGTAGGTTGAATGAGTGCGCAGTGCTGGCCACTTCATCTTTGCCTTTATCACTTACCCTGAGTGTGAAGTCGTTGTCTGCGCCGACCTTCTCCATGTGCGAGCGCAGGTGCACTAACGGCGAGACAACACCACGAACAATTAGGATGGATATTGCGCCGAGAAGAAGAACCGCGATCACCAGTGTTGTAATGATCATGGTCAGTGTCGCGTTGGTTTCTTTTTCAGCATTGGTTCTGACCTGTTCTGCATCCGCGACGCTGAGCTGAATTAATTGCTCTAATGCCGATGAACTGGCCTGAATGGACGCGACCCAGGCTGGAGTATGGGCGACGAATGCGAGGGAATCATTCTGAACGTCGTACCAGTTATTGGCTGTTGCAAGTTTCTGGCACATTTCCGTCTGGGTCAGATTTGAGTTTTGGAAGTCCTTCCATAACTCTTGAAACGTCAGCCACAAGGCTTCGGCTTCCGCAGATTTGCTGATGCCGTCGTACTGTGAGTAAGCCTGCTCGGCAAGTTCGAGGCTCTGGGTATGACGCTGCAAAATATCGCTGAACAGCCCCTGAGCTTCAGCTATCGCATCTGACTTATCAGGAAAGTTGTCAAAGTACTCTGAGCGCCAGCTGGCACCCTCCTGCATGGCTGCAATTGAGCTGAGTCGGGCATTTTGCAGCTTCGACAGCGCGTCTACGACGGTGAGTGATTCACTGATGTTGCTCATTCCCCTTTGGGTTTTGAGCAGCCCCAACCAGCCCACGGTACCGACAAGCGTGAGGCTCAAGATGAAACACACCAATAAAAAATACAGCTTAAGACGCACAGAGAAGTTGCGCATTTAACGCCTCATTCAGATGAAGTTTCAGCAACGGCTAAGGTACTTATCAGAGGCCTGTCTTGGCCTAATCTGTATGGATCAGAATTTTAAAGTTCACCCGGACGGACGCATTCTAAGTACCGCGGCGCTGTTACTACTCAATGCCTGAGCGTTATGGGTGATGGCTGGCGAGGGAGGGGCTTGGATAGTAGCCAACTATAAAAAGTCTCGCTTCGGCGGGGCTTTTTAGTGGGTGTCTGTTAAAGCCACGCTGATTTCAGTGCGATCAAAACATTGATTGATTCAGGTCATTTTTTTACAGGATTTCTAATCCAAGCGGATCATGCACGCAGAGGTAGTGGATGGGCATAGTCGCTCCATGACAATAAAAGGAGCAAGGTTATGTCCTCGCCATCTACGCCTTCGCAAAGCCCCATTCCAGTCGGCCAATTCATTTCCCTAAGCAATGGCCATCGCGTGCATTACCACGAAACAGGACACGCCTCAGATGAGCGCCCTTCGCTGGTTTTCTTGCACGGCAGCGGTCCTGGTGCCAGTGGTTACAGCAACTTTCATTTGAACTTTCCGTTCTTTGCTGAGCAGGGCTTTCACGTTCTGACGCCTGACTACCTGGGCTATGGCTTGTCAGATAAACCGACTGATATTGCTTACACCTCGGCCATGCATGTGGATGTTCTGCATGAGCTGCTCGAGAAGAAAGGGGTTAAGCGCTGCATTCTGATCGGTAACTCGTTGGGCGGCGCTATCGCTTTCCAGTATGCGCTGACCCATCCGCAACAGGTCGCCAAGTTGGTGGTGATGGGCCCCGGCGGTGTTGAAGAGCCGGCGTTGTGGGCCGCCGGTATGAGCGGTCTGATTTGCATGGGCGCATTCATTCAGCAGCGCAAAACGGACCGTGAGTCGTTCCGTGAGTTGCTGCATCACATTGTGGCCTCTGCAGACACCATCACCGACGAGGTATTGGACTCCCGTCATCCGATCTGGCTTGAGCAGCCTATCGAAGTGTTCTCGACGATGAAGGTCGATGTCTTTGGTGATCGCCTGGCCGACCTGAAGGTGCCTGTGCTGTGCCTCTGGGGCCAGAAGGACAACTTCCTGCCTGTCCGTCATGCCCTGCAGGTGGCGGAAAAGGTCGCGGATGTTCGCGTGGTGATCTCAAGTCGCGCCGGCCACTGGTTCATGCTCGAAGAGCCTGACTTTTTCAACCGTGTGGTGATGGATTTCGTTGGCTGAAGGTTGGCTTCCGTATGCGTGCGGAAGGTTGAGCTGTACCCGAATTTTGTTAGAGAACTGGATATGTCGAAGTCTCTGTATCGCACCTTACAGATTGCACAAGTAATCGAGGAAACCCACGACAGTAAGTCTGTGGTGTTCAACGTGCCTGAGGATGCATCTGCCTTCAATTACAAGCCAGGTCAGTTTCTGACGCTGCGCATTCCCGCTTCCGGTAGTCCGGTGGCGCGCTGCTACTCCCTGGCGAGTGCACCGGGTGTGGATCAGGCCTTGAAGGTAACCATCAAACGGGTGCCCGGTGGGCTTGGCTCGAATTGGGTCTGCGACACGCTCAAGGCGGGTGACAGCATTGAAGTTCTGCCACCGGCAGGCATTTTCTGCCCGAAGTCTCTGGATGTGGATTTTGTCCTGTTTGCCGGAGGCAGCGGCATTACGCCGGTGATGTCGATTCTCAAGGCGTGCCTGCATCAGGGGACGGGGCGCGTGTTCCTGTTCTATGCCAACCGCGACGAGCAGTCGGTGATCTTCCGTGACGAGCTTAGGGCGCTGTCTCAGGCATTTCCGCAAAGGCTGACAGTGATGCATTGGCTGGAAAGCGTGCAGGGTCTGCCGAGTCAGGCTCAGCTTGAAGGCGTTGTGCGCCCTCATGTGAACGCGCAGGCGTTTGTCTGCGGCCCTGGCCCGTTTATGGACGCGGTGGAAAACGCGCTGCTGAACCTGAAGGTTGATCGCAGCCGCATTCATGTTGAGCGCTTCGTTTCCCTGAGTACTGATCCGGGTGTCGTGACTGACGCTCCCGTTGTGGATGCAAGCCAGGGCGGACACGTTGCCCTGCAGGCGCAGTTAGATGGTGAACAGCATGAGCTGAATTGGTCCGAGCAGGTTGACCTGCTGGACGCACTGCTGGCTGCCGGGGTCGATGCCCCGTTCTCCTGCCGGGAAGGCCGTTGCAGCGCCTGCATGTGCCGTGTGCACGAAGGCGAGGTGAGCATGCGGGCTAATGAGGTGCTCAGCGCCTCCGATCTGGCAGAGGGCTGGGTGCTCGCCTGTCAGGCACGACCTGTCACAGAAAAAGTCTCGGTCAGCTTCGACGGCTGATCGGGAACGCCAACTCAAACAAAAACAACACGAATAGGTGAGGCATGAGCATCAATCAGTTGGGCTATATCGTGGTCGAGTCGACCGACGTTGAAAAATGGCGTTTTTTCGGCACACAAATCATCGGTTTGGCTGAAGAGAACGGGCCCTCTGGTTCGTTGTACCTCAAGGCCGATGAGCGCCGTTACCGCATTCTGGTGGTGCCGGGTGCCCGTGATGGTCTTTACGCATCTGGCTGGGAAACTGTGTCCGAAGAGGCGTTTAACGCCAGCCGTGAGCAGGTCGCTAAATCGGGTGCTGAGATTATCGAGTCCAGCGCTGAAGAGCGCAGCCAGCGTTGCGTAACCGGCATGTTCTCTTTCGTTGATCCGTCCGGTAACCGCCAGGAAGTGATCTGGGGCCCGATCTCTGACTTCCTGCCGTTTGTTTCACCTGTCGGCGTGAAACGTTTCGTCACTGGCAACATGGGTATGGGGCACGTGGTTCTGCCGTCGATGAACTTCGACGCCTCCTACAAATTCTGGACTCAGGTTTGTGGTTTCGGTCTGTCCGACATCCTCCATGCGCCTCTGTCACCGGAATACACCGCACGCATCTATTTCATGCATTGCAACCCGCGCCAGCACAGCTTGGCTCTGGCTGAGATGCCGCAACCCAGCGGCTGCGTACACATCATGCTCGAAGTGGAGGGCTTGGATGATGTGGGGCGTGCACTCGATCGTATCGCTCAAAACAAGGTGCCGTTGGCTGCCACGCTGGGCCGTCATGTCAACGATGACATGGTCTCTTTCTACGTGTGGACGCCGGGTGGTTTTGCTCTGGAGTTTGGCTGTGGTGGCCTGGTTAAAGACTGGGAAAACGATCACAGCGTATTTGAAACAACCCGCGGCAGTCATTGGGGCCATCAGTGGAGTGCTCCGCCCGGCCACTGATTGATTTTCAGGCCAGATGGGCTTGCTCACCCGCAAGCCCAACCACTCGCTTAACGAAATTCAGAACCCACACCTGGGAGTAAACGAACAATGCAAGCTACTGAAACCAACTCAGATATTCCAACCAGCGAAGAGCTGATTGCCCGTGCCCGTGCACTCATCCCGGCGCTGCGTGAGCGCGCTGTACTGGGTGACAAGAATTGCAGTCTGGCCGAAGAGTCGATTGCTGAGATGCAGGCTGCTGGTCTGTTCCGCGTGCTGCAGCCTAAGCGTTACGGCGGCTACGAAATGAGCCCGAACGTGTTTTACGACATCGTGATGACCCTGGCCGAAGGCGATATGTCTGCCGGTTGGGTGTACTCGGTTGTGGCGGTACACGCCTGGCAGATGGCGCTGTTTGATGACCGTGCTGCGCAAGAAGTGTGGGGCAACGACACCAACGTGCGCATCTCCTCCTCGTACATGCCGACCGGTCGTGGTCGCCCTGTTGAGGGTGGTTATATCTTTAGCGGTCGCTGGGGTTACTCCAGTGGTTGTGACCACTGTGACTGGGTATTCCTCGGTGGCTTCGTTGAAGTGCCGGAAGGTCAGCCGATGGATGCACGTACCTGGCTGATCCCACGCAAAGATTACGAAATCATTGATACCTGGGACACCGCCGGCCTGCGTGGTACAGGCAGTAAAGACATCGTGATTAAGGACGTCTTTGTGCCGGAATACCGCACCCACAAAATGTTTGATGCATTTATGTGCAACAGCCCGGGCAACGCGGTTAACACTTCGGAGCTTTACCGCTTGCCGTTTGGCCAGGTCTTCAGCCGTGCCGTTTCTACTGCGGCCATCGGTGCACTGCGTGGCATGGTGGATTGCTTTATGGAAACCGCCAAAACCCGCGTCAATATCGTCGGCGTTAAGACCAGCGATGACGTGACCGCACAGGTAGCAATCGCGGAAGCGTGCAACGCAATTGATGAAATGACCCTGGTGCTCAAGCGCAACTTTGAAGCGCTGGAGGCCTACGCTGCCCGCGGCGAAACACCGCCAATTGAAGAGCGTGTGAAGTACCGCTTCCAGGCCAGCTACCCGCCAGAGCGCGTTTCTCAGTTGGCAAACCGTTTGTTCAAGGCCGCCGGCGGCGCTGGTGTTTACAACAAGAATCCCTACGGGCGCTTCTTGGCCGACATCAACGTGGGGCGTCAACACGCCGCTAACCAGTTTGCGATGTTTGCTGCTAACTGGGCGAAAGTTCAACTCGGCGTGCCGAACCAAGACTTCTTTCTCTGACCTGTACGGCGCCCTGGCAGTAGAACTGCCAGGGCGCTACTGAATGATTATTGGGGAGGATGCATGTCCGTTCAGATGTCCACAGGGGCGCAGCGTTTAAAAGTTACCCATTGCCAGGATGGGTCAGCCACTGGGCTTCTTTTCTGTTCGGTGTCTCTGAACATGAGCCAAAACCAGTGTTCAGTTTTTGAAGACCGGTTGGAAGATGTGGCAGTCAGTTTGATGCTCAACCCATGCAATGGCGTGTTCCTGGCTGATGAGGTTCAGCGGCTGATGCGTCTGGGGCTGGCCACGTGGCTTAGGCAGCAACTGTCCGAGCAGCACGTTCAGGGCATTAGCGCCAATGATGGTCAGCTTCCCCACACGGTGCATTTCAGTTTCAACGACTTGTGCGGCCAAGAGCACACGCTTGCCGTGGATGTAGAGGCTGCGTCGAGCACGGCGGAGGCCGTGGAGAGTGCTCTGCAACGCTTGTTGAGCTGGGAGCAAAGCCTGCCCAGCCACGCACCGGAATCCTGGGTCGTTGAAGAGTTGCTACTTGCTGAACACCAGCATGCGCCGCTGATGCGCTTGGGGCTTAAGCACGTTCAGGCGCTGGCATGACCACCCAATCCTTTTATCGATTCAACAATAAAAACAATTGGAGATAACCATCGTGGAAGAGCAAGTACGCATTATTGTCAGCGAAAAAATGACCCGCTACGCCCGTGGCTGGCATTGCCTGGGATTGTCCGAGTGGTTCCGTGATGGCAAACCTCACAAGGTCAAAGCGTTTGGCACTGACCTGGTGGTTTTCGAAGGTGAGACTAGCAAAAAGCTCAATGTAATCAATGCGTTTTGCCCGCACCTTGGCGGTAACCTAGCTGAAGGTGTGATTAAGGGCGATAGCATTGCCTGCCCGTTCCATGACTGGCGTTGGAACGGTGAGGGAAAATGTACTGCTATCCCTTATGCCAAGCGGGTACCGCCTCGTGCTCGGACACAAAGCTTTATTACTTGTGAAGAAAACAAGCAGTTGTTCGTGTGGCACGATCCGGAAGGCAATCCACCGCCAGCTGATGTGTTTATCCCTCATCTTGAAGGTGCATTTAGTGATAGCTGGAGTGATTGGGACTGGTCATTCCATGAGCTAAACACCACTGGCCGCGAGCTGATTGATAACATTGTTGATGTGGCTCACTTCTTTTATGTCCATGGCGAGGGCAAAGGCGGTGGCTGTTCCTACTTCAAAAACGTTTTTGAAAACCATTTCGCCACCCAGTACCTGGAAATCGGCCCGCGCCCTGAAAACCCAGGCTATGAGCGTGACCAGACCTACACCGGCGATATTCACCAACTACCGTGCTACAACCGGGGTGAAACCACCTACCACGGTCCGGCCTACCTGGTCTCCCGACTGATGTTTAAGCTGTCCGCAGAAGACTCTTGTGAGGTCATCGAAATTCTGGCGCAGTACCCGATAGACGAAGAAAACTTCGCGCTGCATATGGGCTTTATCGTTCGCGATAATCCAAATCTGCCGAAGGAGCACAATGCAGCGCGAGCCAAGGGAGTGGCTGACTTCCTGCGCCGCGGCACCCTGCAGGATGTGCACATCTGGGAGACCAAAACCAAGATCGATAATCCGCTGCTGTGCGACAGCGATGGTCCGCTGTATCAACTGCGCCGCTGGTATGAGCAGTTCTATGTTGATGTAGCAGACATCAAACCTGAGATGGTTAACCGCTTCGAGGCTGAGACCGATACGCGTCATGCATTGCCCGTTTGGGAACAACAAGCAGCCGAGAAGATCGCTCAGGAGCAGGCCCAGGCAGAGGCTGCCGGGGTAGCGATGCCCCTGTCGATGTCCTGACCCTCGTTTGACTTTAGGCCAGTCCTGTAATGGGACTGGCCTTTTAGTTAACGCACCATTCTCTGAATTTAGGCCGCTGAGATGAACCAAGAAGCAAAGACTGCATTGTCTGACAATGGTGTTTCGATAGAGCCACCCATGGTTTTAACCAATCCAGATGAACTGACATGGACGGACACGACTGATTTTGTTGTGGTTGGCTATGGAGGTGCGGGTGTCAGTGCAGCGCTTCAGGCAGCAGAGGATGGGCTGAAGGTCATCGCCATCGATAGTTTCGCAGGCGGTGGTGCAACCGCCATGAACGGTGGGATTTTCTATGCCGGAGGCGGAACTGCTGTTCAGCAGGAACTAGGCATACAAGATACGGCCGATGACATGTACAACTACCTCAAACTTGAGGTGGGAGATGTCGTAAAGCCTGAAACACTGCGGCGCTTTTGTGATGGCAGTGTCGAAGACTTCAATTGGCTGATGAAGCATGGGGTCAAATTCGGCAACACCTATTACCCGCACAAAACTTTTTACCCGCCATCAGGGTATTTCCTTTATCACTCAGACAGTGGCTTGGCCGCGACCTACGCTGCCCAGACGCCCTCTGTTCCGCGAGGGCATAAGTATTGGCACGTGGCTAATAACCAAGCGACTGGATTCGGGGTTTATTTGACTGAGCCCCTGCAGAAAAAAGCGCAGTCATTGGGCGTAACGTTCTGGCCTCGTACCGAGGCGCGCCGCCTGATTATGTCAGCAACCGGTGAGGTCCTCGGGGTTGCAGTGCTGCGGATGCCTGAGGGTTCAGCGCACACTGAGAAATATATCGAAGCACAGGAAACAGCCCGCACGCTTCTGCAAAAACTCCCAAGCTCCATGCCGGGCTTTGCCAAGTTTGAAGCAAAGGCAGAACGGTATTGGGAGCAGGCCAAACGCCTGCAAGAGGCTTATGGGCAATGGCACTTCATCCGGGCATCCAAAGGCGTGTGTTTGAGCGCCGGCGGTTTTATCTGGAACCGCAAAATGCTGCAGGCCAACGCACCTAAATATGTGTCGAACATGGCTATGGGCTCGCCCGGTGGTGATAACGGCAGCGGAATTATGCTCGGTTGGAGTGTCGGCGGCGCCACCGCCATGATGGAACGCGTCAGCAGCTGGCGCTTTATTAACCCGCCCGCGCAATGGCCTAAAGGACTGTTGGTGAATGCGCAGGGCAAGCGTTTCGTTAACGAAGAGCTCTACGGCGCAGCCATTGGCCGTGAAATGAATGAACACCATGGCGGACGTGGTTACATCATTCTGGACCGTACGCTGTACCGCCAATCGTGGAAGTCTGCGGTGTGGGAAAACCTCTTTCCCTTTATGCGCCTGCCGTTGATTCTGGCGCTGCTTCTGCAGACTAAAAAAGGCAAAACCTTGGGCGTGCTGGCGAAAAAAATCGGCGTATCCGAGGAGAATCTCAGGGCCAGCGTAAAACGCTATAACGAAAGTGCGCAGGGCTATGCGCCGGATGAATTTGGTAAGTCAGCCAAAGAGTGCCATCCGATTCTTGAAGGCCCGTTCTACGCCGTCGATGTTTCAGCCAACAGCAAGCTTTTCCCTTGCTCCGCCATGACTGTCGGCGGGCTTAGAGTCAACGAAGAAACGGGCCAGGTACTGCGAGAGGATGGCAGCAGCATTATCGGCCTCTATGCAGCAGGCCGCACTGCAATTGGTTTGCCTTCCAATCTGTATGTGAGTGGCCTTTCAGCGGCGGACTGTGTGTTCTCAGGTCGGCGTGCGGCGCGTCATGCGAGTGCAGCAGAGGTCTGAATGGCCTCGCTGACACCTGTTGATGACTGGGCGGTGTCGCGCTGACTTTTCAGGCCTCCATAACAATAAAAACAGGAAGATGACTATGCGTAATGTTCTGCTGGGAGTCGTTCTTTGGTTGTTGAGCTTTGCTGTATGGGGCAACGATAGCAGTGCACAAAAACTCAGTGAGGTGATCAGCCAAACTGATTTGCTCGGGGCCAGCGCCCTGGCGTACTTCAACACCGATCAGCGTTCCCGGGACGAGCGGAGCCTGACATCTGCCTACTCAAGTCTCTATACCCTCGAAATGTGCATGGCTCATCAGGGGCAGCCAGCTGATCAGACGCAGCCTTTGGCCCAGATAAAAGCCTTGCTGGCGCAGTTGGAAGCGTTGCCATCTGCGCAGCGCGAGCGATCCCCGGAGTTGTTGTCGGCGCTTCTGATTGAGCAAAAGAAGCTGCGCGAAGCTGCGGCTAGCGCCTTCGCCACATCCCGTGCGCAATTGAGCAATCTTACCCTGATGCTCAGCGAGCAAAGCCACGACTTGTCCCGCCTGCACCTGGATTACCAGATCCGGCACGCTCCCAAGGTGGCAGCCGCAACGCCGACGTTATCTGTCCCCGAGCGGGAGGCGTTGGTGGCCGTAATCGATCAGCGCTTTAAGGTGTTGCAAGCTGAGCTGCCCGAGCACAGCGAATTTCTGGGAAAAACGAACGCGCAATACAGGTTTGTCCGCAGCCAACTGATCAGTCCGGATAGTCGCTTGCAAACCGGTGTCGAGTTTTACCTGAGCCGTGTTGTGCTGGATCTTCAGGAACTGCTCATTCTGCAAAGCAGTGAAGGGCAGGGGATATAAGAGCGTCCAACCGTGTTTAAGGCCATTGGTGGCTCACGCCGCTCCTTCAGTTAAATACTTGCCCCCTCTTCTAGTAGCTTTAGCCGCGAACTGTAGGGGGGGATGCGCATGGTGTTTACTGCCAATGCTCATCACTAGTCAGATGGCGAGTTGCTTCACATCCCCCGCGATTCTGCTCGGATATCCAAATGCCGTTAAATCAACGGCAAAATCACTCTTCTTCAACCCAGTTTGCGTTAGTGATTATTCCTAGTAAGGCTTTTGTAACCGGTATCTTGAATGCACTCGCGTGGCCTACTTAATCGGCACTCCTTCAAGCGTTGTAACCCTCTTCAAAGTCAGGCACAGCTGTTTCTGTTTTCAGCCTTGTCACGCTGGCGTCCAATGCTGATTGAATGAATGGCATGCGGGGAACAGAGGTAACAACATTGCCCTTTAAGGGATTAGTGATTTTGATGTCATTGAGGCTGATGTGAACGACATCTCCCAAGTCATCGTAGTGTTCAATTTTTAGAATTGTGACTGTGGAGGCAGGCTCTTTAAGGCGGGTTTTATATTCCCACACCTGGCCGGGTTCATATTCGTGAGACACGGCATGGAGCGAGAACAAAGAGAACAATATTTAAAGTGAAAATCTCATGGTTGAATCATCTTTTGCCGCCAGGGCAATAATTTTCCCGTTCAGATAGTTTTGAGATGTGGTTGTTGTGGTCAACGAGTTCTGAACACTGGTTTAGTGTTTATCCGGCCAGTGATTCAGCATCCATTGGTGTCTTGTATCCGTTAAAGCTGTGTGGCCGCTTATGGTTGTAGTAGTGCGTCAGGCAAAGCAGTACATCCGCCTCAGCCTGCCCTTGGTATAGCCATGCTTTGCTCCACTCCGTCTTTAGGCTTCTGAAGAACCGTTCCATGGGCGCGTTATCCCATCAATTGCCACGACGGCTCATGCTCTGCTTCATTCTGTAGAGCCACAACATGTGCCGGAATTCGATGCTGGTGTAATGGATACCTTGGTCTGAGTGAAACATCAGTTGCTGTGGACAGCCTAGGGACTCAAAGGCCACGCACAAGGCCCGTGTTGTAAGTTGCGAATCTGGTCGATTTGAGAGCGCCTAACCTACAATGCTGCGCGCATAAAAATCCATAACAGCAGCTAGGTCGATCCAACGATTGCCCGCCCAGATGCAGGTTACGTCTCCGCAACACACTTGATTGGGCTTGCTCACCGTGAACTGCCGATCCAGTACGTTAGTTGCGATGGCGCTCTCACTATCAGCTCTGTGGTACCGATGCTTGCGGGATTGTGTACTGAACAAGCGAGTCTCTTTCATTAAGCGCCCAGCCAAAAACCGCCCCACCTGCACGCCCTGGATTCGCAGCGCTGCCAATAATGTTCTCGTCCCCGCAGAACCACGGTTTTGCAGATGAAACTTAGCGGCCAACTGAAACAGAGAATCCGCCGATGATCTACCAGACGCCACCGCGTGCAGGCGTCACAGACATCTTTGCGATTTACGCCAAATACGCGGCATAGCTCGGCTTGTGGATACCGCTCGCCCAATGCATCAATCAGGCTTACTGATCGAGGAAGTCCGACATTAAGACAGCGGTAGCCTTTTTTAGGATTTCTTTCTCCCTTTCCAAACGCCGCACCTTGGCCTCTAGGTCTTGTATGCGCTTTTGCTCGGGAGTCAGGGCCTTAGTGCGTGTGGGTGTTGTGCCGCCACGCCCTCCGCGTAACTGTTCCACCCAACGATGTAACGCTGTTGGGCCTACGCCAATCGACTTGCAGGCTCCTGGAATTGAATAGCTCTGATCCACAACTAGGCTGGCTGCTTCGAGTTTGAAATCAGTGCTGAATGATCTTCTGGTCATGTAAAAACCTCATTGTTGGGCGAAGCTTAACGCCCTATCGGGGAGTCCAGAATCATTGAGCCACAACAGAAGAAGTTCACTAATTATTGGTAGCCCATTAGTGGGCTTGTGATTGAACAGAACCCATCCATATCGATTTCCAGCAACACCCAAAGTTAAGCCTACGAGTGCATTGAGTTTTGAGCTGGATAAGCCTTGAGGCTCGCTCACATGTTCGCGACAGGATCTGACGCCGTGGCTGTGTACTATCTACTCTATCCCTCCACAAAGAGTATCCGGCGAATGCGAAAGGCTATGACCCATTGCTTCCTCCGCTTTGGCTGGCAATGGTCGTCGGCTATGTACGACGAGGGGAGTCCGCCAAAATGCAGTTCCGATCACTGCCCACATTGCCGCTCGCCTAATCTCATGACACACCAAGCAACTCGCCTGGAGGCCCTAGCTATTCGTACCCTACCTTGTGGTCGTCTATCGATGGGTGGCAAACTGCCATGAGTCCAGGTAAGTTCGCCATAATACAAGTGACGCCAAAGCCCCTCTGAAACATGACAGGAAGTAAGCATGTCAGAAGCGAAGGATACATTGCTCAGGCTCATAGCTCTGCTGCGTCTGATCCCCCGAGAGCCAGCTCGTATTGCCACTCCGATCCTGCAGGAAAAGCTCAAAGACTGTGGTTTTCCGGTCAGCCTACGAACAGTTCAACGTGACCTTGAGCGACTCTCCATCCCTTTTGCTTTGCAGTGCGACGAAAGCGTCGCGCCATTTCGTTGGAGTCTGGCACAGAAAGCACGCGTTGATCTGTCAGCCATAACCCCACCCGTGGCGCTGGCGTTGTATCTCGCGGAACGCCATCTGCAGTCACTGCTACCACAAAGCATGCTGGATCAGCTCGGCCCTGAGTTCCGCAAGGCCCACGATTGCCTCAACAGCATGGAACACAACGGTCTTGCACACTGGGCTCGTAGGGTGCGAGCACACCCCAATGGCAAGTCCTTGCAACCTGCACAGATCGCCTCGCATGTCTGGGAGCAGACCTCCACCGCTCTGCTGGAACACAAACAGCTGCAAATCAATTACCTGAGCCGTAGCAAAACTGAGCTCAAGCAGCTATTGATCCACCCCGCCGGAGTAGTTTCGCGCCACGCTATCAGCTACCTGATCGGCAGCGTTGACGGTTATGACGACCTGCGACAGTTCGCTCTGCACCGCATCCGTCAGGCTGAGTGCTTGAATGCAGCAGCCCGTGCCCATGATGACTTCGAGATCGACATTTACATCCGCCAAGAGCTCAACACCACTGCACCTATTGAGCAGGTAGAGCTGGTCGCTGATGTATCGCCGCAGATTGCCTGGTTGCTCAGCGAGACGCCATTAAGCTCGCAGCAAAGTCTGGAGCCGCTTGCCAATAGCGATTGGACGCGCCTGCGTGCCATCGTGCCGGATGATCAGGAGACACTTTGGTGGGTGTTTGGGTTAGGGGAAAACGTGAGGGTGCATGAACCCCTAACCTGGGCTCAAACAATTCGATACAGAGCTAGCAAAGTGGGGGCGCTTTATGAACAGTAAGTGTAACCGCGCAGCTAAGGCGATGTACTTAAACCTTATCAAGGAGTCAGCAGGTTCATGGGTATCGTTGTTGGCATTATAGTTTTCCTCATCTTGCTTGGTGCCGCTGCAAGTCTTATCGAGCGCGGAGCAGCATCGAGGTTATTACGCCCCTACATAGGCCTGTTCTTGATGGCCGCCCTTATCGCCGTCCTAGGCTTGGTCGTTGGTTTTCTTTTCAGCGGTTTACAGGGTTTCTTTCTAGTCACTGCCAAGATCATCGCCGTATTCGCCGCCGCTGGCTTGTGTCTGCATTTGATCACCATCGTCGCTAGGCGTTGGCTTTAACTCTAATTCAGGGAAATAAGATGTCCAATGCCTTCAACTTTCGGGCTGCCCGCGTTGGTAATCCAAGTGCGACAGAAGCCAATGTCTTCATTCACGGCTACAGCGCTGGGCATGGTGACGAGGATCAACAAATCCTACTCGAAAAAATTCCCGGCCAGCTTCGACACTACACCAATATCTTTGCGTTCTGGCCCTCGAATCACTATCTCCATTTCGACAAGTCGTCACTCTTGGGATTTGGCACTGCAGGTCTTTCGCTGATGTTAAGCGGCGGCCTAACGGCCCCTATGAGTTATTCGAGCCTTGTAGGTACTTTCACCAAAGATCGGAGGAAAAACTTTACCGACGCTCGTTCTCGGGCAGAACGAATGGGGGCCTTATTGCTTGAGCAGTTGAGTGAATACCTGCACCACAACCACCCTCAAATCGACACAGTCAACCTGATCGGCCACTCGCTCGGCGGCCGATTGGTCATCAACAGCCTGAAAACCTTTACCAAGAGGCAGCGACTAGCGATCAATGATGTATTGCTGATGGCCGCTGCCGTAGAAGTGACCCCTGACGAAGCACGACAAATGCGTGGCCTGCTCCAGGGGCGACTAATCAACGCTTACTCAAAGGCAGACCGCACCCTTCTGCTGAATTGGGGAGAGACCTGCTTGGGGCGTAACGAGGTCGAGCATTTCGAGAGCGTGGAAATGGAAGACTTCGGCCATACCCATTATTGGGAGCGGTTGCCGGATGTGCTAAACAAAACCAAGTTCAAAGCCTCGATAAAAAACTTCACAGAGCCTGAGCAAGAACCTGTCTACGCCACAACTACAGATACTTCCCAGCCAGAACAAATATTCGTAGAGCCCCTAATGACGACGCTTGATTTGAAGACTCCTAGCGACATTTACCAACACATCAACAAGGAATTGGTCTGCATCATCGATTCATTGAGCGTACAGTCTGACGATCCTGCTCTGGCCCAGGCGAAAAGCGATGCTCACTTGCTACTCACCCAACACCAAACCGCGTTGGAGAAACAACTAGCCGAACTGCAAAAGAATGCTGAGTGGAATACTTTCACCATCGCCTTCTATGGCGAAACCGGAGCGGGTAAATCGACTATCATCGAGACCTTGCGCATTCTGCTGCAGGAACCCACGAAGCTCGCTAGCCAACAGGCGTTCCGCGACCTGAAAAGCCAGTACAAGCTGAGCGAGGAAAGCCTGCAGAACCTGCAACTGATCATTACACAAACCGATTCTCAGCTCGAAGAATTAGCGAAGAAGCTGAGTGACACGCTGCAGCAATACGAACAACCACACTCGAAAGCACTAGCAGCTTTAGACCAGGCCAGCGCCCGCAGCACCGCGCTGATACAGCATCTTGGCAGCCAACTCCAGCAGCATGAGCAGCTCCACGGCAGTGCCCTTGATGCGGTCACTCAGCTCCAAGCGCTTCTCGCCGAACGCAAAAAGAACGCCTCTCTCTGGCAGAAACTGTTGAACCTGCTCCGAAAAATGCCGGAAGAAATCGAGCTAGATCAAGCTACCGCAACACTCTCGGAAGCCACCGAGGCGCGTAACAAAACGGAATTGGTCCTCCGCGCCGAAGAGCAGCAGGCTAGTAAAGAGCGTCTCGCGCTGGAGAAGCAACTGGACGAAGTCGTCGCGGCACGCGACAACGCTAGCGCAATTCTTGTCGCCCAACAGGCAGAAGCCGAGCACAAACAAAAAATCCTCGTTCAGCAACGCCAGGAACATGAAAATCAATTGGCACAGCTACTGGTTGAGCTGGAGAAACAGGCCGACGGTGAAATCATCGGTGACGGCAGAGCCGACTTCACACGTAAGACACAACGTTATGATCTCGAACTGAACGGCCAGCCTTTTGCCCTATTGGATGTGCCCGGCATCGAAGGCAAAGAAGGCTTGGTGCTCAGCGAGATAGGGCGCGCTGTACAAACCGCGCACGCGGTGTTCTACGTCACCAACCAGCCTGCCCCCCCACAAACCGGGGACCAGCAGCGCCAAGGCACGCTGGAGAAGATCAAGCAACATCTGGGTACGCAAACCGAAGTATGGACAATCTTCAACAAGAAGATCACCAACCCCAAGCAGTCCCTGATTGGCCGGCCACTAATTTCCGACGACGAAAATACCAGCCTGGCCGGGCTGAACGATAAAATGCGCGAGCAACTCGGCAAGCACTACCGAGAAGTCTTCCCGCTCACCGCACGACCAGCGTTCTTGGTTTCGACGGAACACTTCGCCCCAGGGTCGAAGAACGCCAGAGATCGCGACAAGAGCCTTACGGACTTCAGCGCTGACGAACTGCTGGAAAAATCCCGTGTGCGTGCCTTTCTGCAATTGCTCAGCGACCAGTTGCTCCAGGACGCTCAAGACAAGATCACTCGGGCAAACTTCAACAAGGCCAAGGAGACGCTCGATCACACCAGCCAAGCTCTATCTGGAGTTCAACAGGCTCTGGCCACGCTAGAAGAAGAGCTCTCCCGGGAAGGGCAAAGCGCCAAGAGCCAGTTGAACAGTAGCTTTCAGGCGCTAAAACAACGCGTGAAGTCTTGCAGCGAAACTTTGATTGACGACTTCGCCAGCACAGTGCGCAACAACATCTATGCGCGCATAGCGAAGGACATTAGCAATGATGTATTCAAGGAAGCATTGCGCAACGAACTCGAAATCCAACAAAAACACTTGGGCCAGCAACTCCCCAGTGTAATTGGCGCGGAGGTTAGCAAGTTCCAGCAAGCCGCCGAAGACATCCTCAAACGTTTCGAAGAGCATGCTACAGAGCTGACCAGCAGTTTTGAGAAACTCAGTAGCGCACAGCTCAACGAGAAGCTCAACCTCAAAATAAAAATCGACAACGGCATTAAGGTCGCTGGATTACTGGGTGGCCTTGTCGGCATCGCAGTGGCACCTTTCACCGGAGGAGCCAGCTTGTGGCTCACCGGAGTCGCTCTTTTTTCTGTGGCTGTCTCTATTGGCAAGGCCTTCTGGGGTGCCATTAGACCTGACTTCAAGAAGTCCCAGCAGCGCAAAGCTACCGAGGAGAATCTGTGCAGCGCCATCCAGCAGCTGCGTGATGCTCTACGCGGCAGTTCGCAAAAAGCCCTGAGCGAAATGCAACGTACTATTGACCAGCTCAACCTAGCACTTGAAGCACCAGCTAATCAGGCGACTGTCCAAGTGAAGGTTCTGGATAGTTCTACTGGTCGTCTGAAAACCCTATCCCGCCAGATCGAAGCCGAAGGAAAACTGTAATGGAACACACCCTCGATACTTTCAAGGCTCAGCAAGTACAGGCTCTGGAGTTACTTGCAAAGCTGCAACACTTCCTAGACTTGGGCATAGCAGCCGGTGTATCCATCGATCCATCCCTGAGAGGCAAGTTGCAAAGCGCCATCGGTAGCGTATCCGACGAAAAGCTCAAGGTAGCCCTGATTGGCGGCTTCTCCGAAGGCAAAACATCGATCGCGGCAGCCTGGATGGAGAGGCTGGACAAATCCAGCATGAAGATCAGCCACCAAGAGTCCTCCAATGAAGTGAAGGTCTACGAAGTCGGTGAAGACTTCGTCCTGATCGACACTCCCGGGCTGTTCGGCTTCAAGGAGCAGGAAAACGCCGAGACCCATGCTATCGAGAAATACAAGGACATCACCAAGAAGTACGTGAGTGAGGCTCACTTGGTGCTCTATGTGATGAACTCGACCAACCCCATCAAGGAAAGCCACCAAGATGATTTGACCTGGCTCTTCCGTACCCTGGATCTACTACCGCGCACAATTTTCGTTCTCAGCCGCTTCGACGAGGTGGCCGACGTGGAAGACGAGCAAGACTATCAAGCCAACCTGCAGATCAAGCGCGAGAATGTTACTGGACGCCTGCGCGAGCTGATCAGGCTGACCGAGCAAGAAGTGGCCAACCTGTCCATCGTCGCCGTGGCCGCCAACCCGTTCGACCTGGGCGCGGAGCACTGGCTGGCCAACGTAGAACAGTTCAAGGCGTTGTCGCATATCGCCACTCTGCAAACGGCCACTGCAGGCAAGATTCAGCAAAATGGTGGCAGTGCCGCGCTGGCCAATGAGATGCGCGCCAGCGTGATCCGAGACGTACTCAACAACCAGCTGCCTGTAGCCATCGAGAACGACCAGAGGGTGTCCCTGGAAGTCCGTAAGCTCGATGAGCTCAATGTACGCCTAACAACACAGTTGGCGTCAACTGGACAGCAAATCGAAGATGCACGCAATAACCTGCGTGAGTTCGCCACCCGCTATTTCTCTGACCTGATCCTACAAGCCAAGGGTTGTACGCTGGAAACCTTCGGCGACTTTTTCGAGCGCGAAGTCGGGGCCAACGGCATCATCGTGACCACACGACTACAGACCGAGTTCAGTCGCCAGACCCAATCCATCACTCTTGAAGTGCAGAAAATGCAGCTCGGTTTTGATAACGAGGTCAGCCACTTCAACACTACCGTTAAGTCTCTGGGCAAGCAGGGCATCAATCACGCGCTTAAAGGCAACCTGATCAACAACACTTCGATAAAGGCAACCCGCGATGGGATCGTCACCATTGCCAAGACAGTGGGAATGGATATTAGCAAATACCTTAAATTCAAACCCTGGGGAGCAGTGAACCTCGCCAAAGGCGCCAACGGTGCACTGGCCGTTATTGGTGTAGCCCTTGAAGCCTGGGATAGCTGGGAGCAGTACAAGCGCGAAGAGGCCTTCAATAAGGCCATTGTCGATATGGTCAGCAAATTCGAAAAGCAACGAGAAGACTTTCTCGCCCTCGTAAATTCCGAGCGCTTCAAGGAAGATTTCTTCCCTGACTATCTTCAACTCAATAGCCGCCGGCAAGAACTTAAAAGCAATCTGGATGAAAGCCGCACTCGCCAGCAACGCTTCCAGGCATGGCGAGCCGAAGCAGAGGCTATCGACGCTGAATTCAGGACACTGGGTTAACTCCCGTTAGGCCCTGCTGCACTAGGCAAAGGGGCCTACATGACGGCTAATCCACCACCGGATAACACGCATCTCCCCATAGCGTAACCGAGCTATCCATCATCAATTCGATGATCAGCGGCACCAGCTTGCTTAGCAGGCTGGTGCAATCGCGCATCTGTTCGCGGTTGATCGAGCCGTTCCAGGTAGCGCCGCCGTGGATAAGCTGGTTGCGCAGGGTATACAGGCGGTTGAACAGCACACCGAGCAGTGCTGGCGTATTGCAGCTGGCCAAGGCCTGCTGGGCGGCGCGCTTGCCGCTGGCGAAGCGGCTTTTCCATGTGGACTCGTCGATCTTGCCGCTCTGGTGATCCCAGAAGCTCTGAAATACATACGGGTTGTCCAACAACACGCGAATGCTGCCGGAGAACTCCTGCCACACCAATGCATCGATACGCTTGCGCTGGTCTAGAGAGCAGAGCTTTTCCAGAAAAGCCTTGAACGTCTCCTGCTCCGAGAGGCGTTGGCGCTCGTCGATCTCTGTGGCATAGGCCGCGTTGAAGGCAATCCACAGAAAGATGAAACGGCCGTCGAGATCATCTGCCTGCTCGGCGCGATCGAGCCAGCTCAACGCGCGATGCACACGTAAGCGTAGATTGGGGTGCTGGGCATCGCGCTCCTGGCGATGGCGTTGCTTGAGCGACTGGTACTGCATAGCCTTCTCCTTGAACGAGCCACGAACCCTACCAGAACAGTTCATGACTGCAATAACACGACATCATCTGTCGCGCTGTTGCTGCACAGTCACTCTACGCACAGCATAGAGGTCAAACATGCCAATACCGCCCCGTCCACTTACCACCATCTGCCAAAACTGTGGCTGGAGGTACACCAGTTTTCCAGCTAGTGATGCCCTCAAGATAAATGTCGACGTGTTCTGCTGCTGCCCCTCCTGCCAGCACACTGAGCTTGAGATTCGCTCGGCCAGCCGCACTGAAATCATGCGGGAACGGCTGAGTCAATTCTTTATCTGGCCAAGGTTCTGAACATCATGAATGGAATACTCACCTTACATACAGCCAAGATATTGCTGCTCTTAAGCCTGATCACCTGCGCAAGCGTTCATTACGGCTCCTCTGAATGGACGTCTGGTTGGGCGTGGGTGTTAGAGAGCATCTGGTGGATGCCGGTAATGGTAATGAGTTGAATATCTCCTGACGGGACTACGAGGAGGGTGGTTATGTCAGCGTCCATGCTTGCATCGGCGCTCGGCAGTACAGCTCCAAAAAGGGCATGTGCACCGCGCGCAGAAAGTGGGTCTTGCCCTGTTGCTAGGGTTTTGCGGTGGTCTGCAGCCAGTTGGCGCGCTTCGATTAATGAGACGGTGGGGTAGGGGCCTAAGCCCATTTTGCGGCTGGCGGGCTTCAAACTTGTAGCGGAAGGTCCCGCTGCATGCTTTGGCTTTAGATATTTGAAAGTTAAGGCTGTCACCGTCATTGGATTTGCCGGGTACTTCCTTTTTTGCCAGTGACTCAGCTGCTTTGCTGGTCTGCTTACCCACATCTATCCCTCAACCTTTATCTACATCCTGACCCACACCCTGGAGCTGGATTTTAGCGGGATCTATTGGGCGTCTTTGGATAGATGCTCAGCTGAAGAGCCTGTGTTTACTAAGGTTGGTGGGCGTTAATAGATTTCTTCGGGCAATAAAAAAGCCGGCTTGTGGCCGGCTTTTAGGAGGGAGTCTCTGCTTATTTTTGGTAAGCGGCGACTGCCTTAGTAATCAGGTTGCGGGCTTCGTCAGCACCTGCCCAGCCTTCAACTTTTACCCACTTGCCTTTTTCGAGGTCTTTGTAGTTCTCGAAGAAGTGCTTGATCTGCTCGATCAGCAGCGGTGGCAGGTCGGTGTATTCCTGAACGTCCTTGTACAGCACGGTCAGTTTGTCGTGCGGTACGGCAACCAGCTTGGCGTCGCCGCCAGCTTCGTCGCTCATCAGCAGTACGCCAACCGGACGGGCGCGGATTACGGAGCCTGGAGCAACCGGGTACGGGGTTACTACCAGCACGTCCAGCGGGTCGCCGTCGTCAGCCAGGGTATGCGGGATGAAACCGTAGTTGGCCGGGTAGAACATCGGAGTGGCCATGAAACGGTCTACGAACAGGCAATCGGTGTCGTGGTCGATTTCGTATTTGATCGGGGCGTGGTTGGCCGGGATCTCGATTGCAACGTAGATGTCGTTCGGCAGGTCTTTGCCAGCCGGGATCTTGCTGTAGCTCATGGGGCGACTTCCGGTGTGGGCCAAAAAAAGTGGGGCGGATTATAGGCACATTCTTAGGCTGATGCTACGGCGGAATCACTAGCCATTGGTCGCGGTTGAGCTGTCGGAAGTAGGGTTTTGGTAGTCAGCGCTGCTTTTCTGCAGGTGTTTCAGGCGCTGCAGTGGGGCTTGGCGGTAGAACAGGGCCAGCTGTTTGTAGACGAGCGGAAAGGCCTCGTGTAACTGGTCGGGGGCGCTGAAGAAGTATTCGCTGGTGACGGCAAAGAATTCCCCCGGGTCTTCTGCGGCGTAAGGATCAATCGCTGTTTCGGCATCCGGGTCGGCATCCAGCTGAGCGTTCAACTGGTCATAAGCGCTTTGCATGGCCTCAGCCCAGTCGCTGACGCGCATGTTGCTGTGTAAGGGCGGCAGGCCGTTGGCGTCGCCGTTGAGCATGTCCAGCTTATGCGCCAGTTCGTGGATGACCAGGTTGTAGCCGTCCCACTGGCCGCTCGCTTCTACACCGGGCCAGGCCATTATTACCGGGCCTTGTAGCCAGGCTTCGCCGCTGTGTTCGGCATCCCATTCATGTTCGATGCCATTGGCGTCACGGTGGCGCTGCGGGCTGATGAAGTCGTCCGGGTAGATAACGATTTCGTGAAAGCCCTGATACCAGTTCAGATCAGCTAGGTGCAGCAGCGGTAACTGCGCTTGCGCGGCCAGCAGCAAGCGGGCCGGATCATCCAGGTTGACGCCGGGCAGGGCAGTGAGGTGTTTCTCATGGAGAAACAGCACGGCCCGCTCTTGTAGTCGCTCTAATTCGTCTGCACTAAGCCCATCCAGAATCGGTAGGCGATGCAGCACCGACCGCCACAGCTCTGCACTGACAGGATTGCGGGCAAGGATGCGTCGACGCCGCCAGGCGCGGAATGACCACATGGCTCAACTCGGCTGATAAAGGTCCGGTCAACATAAAGGCCGGGCACTAGCTGGGCAAGGTCATGGTGCGTTTATTGAGTGAAGTTGGCCAGTTCACGTTCCCGCTCCGATTGCTGTGTGTGGCGATGGTCGCGGGCCAACAGGCTGTACACCGTTGGCAGTACGAAGAGGGTAAACGCTGTGCCAATCAACATGCCGCAAATGATGACCAGACTCAGCCCTTGCCGACTCTGTGCCCCGGCGCCGGAGGCGAACAGCAGTGGGGTGAGGCCGACGACCATGGCAGCGGTGGTCATCAGAATAGGTCGCAGGCGGATTTTGGCGGCATGCAGAATGGCGGCGTGGCGGTCCAGCTGGTTGTGGAGTTGGGTTTCATTGGCAAAGGCGATCATCAAAATACCGTGCTTGCTGATCAGGCCAATCAAGGTCACTAAGCCGATTTGTGTGTAGATATTCAGCGTGGTCAGGCCCAAAGCCAGCGGCAGCAACGCACCGCACATTGACAGGGGGACAGTGAGCAGAATGATCAGCGGGTCGACGAGGCTCTCGAACTGTGCGGCCAGCACCAGATAAATGACGATGATCGCAAACAGAAAGGTCAGTACCAGCGTATTGCCTTCTTGCGTGTATTGGCGGGAGTCGGCGAGCCAGTCATGGCTAAAGCCCGGTGGCAGCGATTGCATGGCCTGTTCAAGCGCTGTTACGGCTTGGCCCATGGACACACCCGGCGCGGGGATGGCTTGTAGGGTGGCTGAGTTCTGTTGGTTGAATTGGTTGAGCTTGTTAGGTTCGACGGTTTGTTCAAGGCGTACCACTGCAGACAGTGGCACTAACTCACCATTGCGAGTGCGGATACGTTGCTCGCTGAGGCTTTCAGCGTTCAGGCGCGCTTCGCGGATGCTTTGCGGGATGACGTCATAGGAGTGGCCAAGCAGTCCGAAGCGGTTGACGTAGTTTTCCCCTACCAACACAGCCAGCGACTCAGCAATCGACTGCATGCTGATGCCCAGCAGATTAGCTTTGTCGCGGTCGACTGAAATCTTCACAAGGGGTGTGTTGAACTCCAGGTCACTGTCCACCACGGCAAACAGGCCGCTGTCCCGAGCCTGTTGCTTGAGGTTTTCCATGGCATCGAACAGGCTGTTGAAGTCCAGCGGTGATTGCAGCACCAACTGTATCGGCATGCCGCCTGTAGATCCGGGTAGCGCGGGTAGTTGGAAGGCAAAGATGTTGGTGCCTTCGACAGCATTCACTTTTTGTTGCAGGTCGTTTTGGATGGAGGAGGCGTCTCGTTCACGGCCTTTCCACTCAGTCAGGTTGATGCCGCCAAAACTGTTGGCTGGGCCGTCGGTGCCGTTGATGATCCAGCGGCTGGTGGTCTCCGGCAGCGTTTGAAACACCTCATCAAGTTTCAAGGAGAAGCGCTCGCTGTACTCTAAGTTGGCGTACTGAGGCGCCTTGATGACGGTGAGAATGCTGGCCTGATCCTCCACCGGGGCGAGTTCACGCTGCGTCTTTTGATACAGCCACGGCAGGCTGATAAACACCGCGATTGCCAGCAGGCAGATCAGCAGGCGCTGGTTCAGGGTGTGCTCCAGTAAGCGGGCGTAATGGTGAGTCAGCCAGTCGAAAAAGCGGTTGGCTTGGCGGGCCACATAGCTGTCGTCATCGTGATTGAGTAACAGGGATGACATAACCGGCGACAGGGTCAGGGCGACAATGCCGGAGATGATCACGGCACCCGCCAGGCTCAGGGCGAATTCGCGGAACAGCGCGCCAGTCAGCCCGCTCATAAAGCCAATTGGGGCGTAGACCGCTGCCAGGGTTAGGGTCATGGCGATGACCGGTCCGGTCACCTCGCGGGCACCGAGCAGGGCTGCGATCACCGGTGATTTTCCTTCGCTGATAAGCCGGTGGGTGTTTTCCACCACGACGATGGCATCGTCCACCACCAGCCCGATGGCCAGCACCATTGCTAGCAGGGTGAGCAGATTGACGCTGAAGCCAAAGGCGAGCATCAGGCTGGCAGCGCCAAGCATCGACAGCGGGATTGTCACCAGCGGGATCAGCACGGTACGGAACGAGCCGAGGCAGAAGTAGATGACCAACACCACAATTACCATCGCTTCAATCAGGGTTTTTACCACCTCGTCGATAGACGCCTGAATGAAACGGGCGGTCTCGAAGGCCAGTTCGACCTTAACCCCCGGCGGCAGGTTTTTACGGATGTCTTCAAGGCGTTGTTTGATGCCGTCCACGATCACCAGCGGGTTACCGAGAGGTGCAGCAAACAGCCCGATGTGCACGGCAGGCTTGCCGTCCATGAGCGCGCTGGTCTCAGTAGAGGCAGAGCCCAGCTCCACGTTACCTACATCTTTAACCCGAACCAGACCGTTGGCGTCGCTGTGGATCACCATCTCGCGGAACTGTTCGACGCTGGTCAGATCCGTGTCGATACGGATATTCGCGATCTGATATTGGCCCTTAATTCTACCGGGCGCTGCCTGGTAGTTTTCCGCCTGAATCGCTTGTGCGACTTGTTCGGCGGTCAGGCCGCGGGCGGCAAGGCGATCAGGATCGAGCCACAGGCGCATGGCCTGCCGCTGGCCGCCGAAGACCTGAATCTTGGCGACCCCCTCAATGGATGACAGGGATGGTTCAATGGCCCGGGATAAATAATCGGTCAGTGCAGAAACCGGCAGGTCTGCGCTGGAGAAACCGACATAAGCGACGGCAGTGGTGTCGCCACTGGAGCGTTCGATAACCGGGGCGTAAGCCTGCTCCGGCAGGCGGTAACCCACCTGATTAACCTTGGCCATCACTTCGCTCAGGGCGACGTTGGAGTCTTGCCCCAATCGCAGGCGTACATTGATGGTGCTCAAGCCCAGCACGGAGCTGCTGCTCATGTAATCCACGCCCTCGACCGAGGCCAGCGACTGGGCAATGGGTTGGCTGATAAACCCCTGAATCAGATCAGCAGGCGCACCGGGGTATTCGGTGGTGACAGTGATGGTAGCGTTTTCCAGTTGCGGGTACTGGCGGATGGGCAGGCGATCCAGCGCGAGCAGACCTAGCAACAGAAGCAGGGCGTTAACCACCAGCGACAAAACCGGGCGGCGGATAAACAGATCAGTAAAGGTCATGGCCGGGGCTCAATTGCAGCTTGCGTTGGCTCCAGGGCATTGCTTGATACTGCCTCAATTGGGGTGCCATCGCTGAGTTTGATCTGCCCGGAAACCACTACTTGATCGCCGGGGTTGAGGCCCTGAGAGATCTCAATACTGTCGGCATAACTGCTGCCGGTTGTCACCAGTACACGCTGTACGTGCAAGCCCTCGCCTGCGTCGCGGACGACAAACACCACTTTGCCGTAGGCCGTTGCCGTAACCGCTGTGCGTGGAACGTTGAGGCTGGGCTGTTGTTGTGGGCGGCGCACGCGGACCTCAGCAAACATGCCAGAGCGTAGCGTTGGATGCTGATCTTCAAGAATGGCTTGCAAGCGGGTCTGACGGTTTTCATCAAGGATGGGGTCGATGCTGATGATGCGGGCCTTGAACTGTTGGCCGGGCAGGGCGCGAACCTGCAGTTCGACCTGCTGCTCCTTGCTTAACTCGGCGCTGGTGCTTTCATCCAATGAAAAGTTTACGCGCAGGTGCTGATTGTCACTGAGGCTGGTAATAGGATCGCCGGGGTAGAGGTATTGACCTAAATTCACTTGGCGAATACCGGCTTGCCCATCAAAGGGTGCGCGGATTGTTTTCTGTGCGATCACGGCGCTGATTTGTTTCAATTCAGCAGCTGCCGCATCACGGTCAGCCAAGGCCTGATCGCCTTGCTCACGGGGCGCCGCGCCACTGGGGAGTAGCTGGCGGATGCGCTTAAGGCGTTGTTCCGCGTTGCGCAGTACGGCTGTTAGACGGGCCTGTTGGGCTAGCTCGGTCTCGGTATTGAGCGTCACCAACAGCTGACCTTTTTTTACTGCCTGCCCGGAATCGAAATGCAGCTGGGCAATTCGCCCGCCTAACTCTGCTGTGACGATGACTTGCTGGCTCGCCTCAAGCGTGCCCACGCTGCTGTAGTAGTGCGGCAGAACGCTGTTTTGAGCGGTGGCTAAGGCCACTTGCACCTTGGTCTGAGCGGCCTGCTGGGGGGGCTCCTGATTGGCTTCGTAGGTAAGTGCCACCCCTGCCAATACGGCAATGCCGAGCAAGCCAATAACGAGCCCTTTTTTCATTGTGAGGACCTCTGATCGCGGCCCTCCGACAGCTCAACGTGATGAGTCGCATTGATGGCCTGAGGCGGCTCGGTGGTTCTGGGCTGAGAGCTCCACTGCACCACAAGCATGCCGAGCAGAATCAACAACACTCCGCCCACACGCCCGAGGTTGATTTCTTTAAGCGGCAGGCCCATCAAACCGAAGTGGTCAATCAGCAACGACGCCAGCATTTGCCCGGCAATGACGCACACGATAAAGCCAGTTGCCCCCAAGCGAGGTGTTAGCAGCAAGGCCGCGCTGATGTAGATCACGCCCGCCACACCGCCCAGCCAGCCCCAGAACGGCAGTTGCCCTGCCTGCCCCAGCAGCGGGGCAGGTACTCGCAAGCTCAGCAGAACCGGCAATAACACCAGCAAACTGATCAGCAATGAAACCAGCGTCGCCCACAGCGGATGGCCCAGCGTGCGGCCCAGCGCGGCATTACTGCCGGCCTGGAACGGCACCAGCGCGCCGGCTACCAGGGCTGCGCCACCCAGCAGGATGGCGGGTGTTGAGAGTGAGCCGTTCATAGGTTTGCGCTCCATGCAGGGAAGATTGGAGCTAGTCTTGGCTATCAGAAAATTGAATGGAAATTCGTAATGTGCAGATTGGGTATTCGTTAAATGAATAATCCGCGTTCAGTAGACCTGAATCTCTTGGTCACCTTGCAGGCGTTGTTGGAGGAGAGGCACATCTCCCGCGCAGCGCTGCGTCTGCACCGCAGTCAGCCAGCGGTCAGCCATGCGCTGGCCAACTTGCGTCGGCAGTTCAATGACCCCTTGCTGGTGCGTCGCTCCGGTGGGCTGGAGCTGACACCCCGCGCTGTGGAGTTGCTGCCCGCGTTGAACCGCGCGTTGAGCCATGTGGGCGATTTACTGGACGCGCCGCAGTTTGATCCCGCGCAGTCTCAGCACAGCTTTCGCCTGGCCATGTCGGATTACGGCGCGCGGGTGGTGTTGCCCGCGCTGATCCGGACGTTGCGTCAGGTGGCACCGGGGATTGATCTGCTGGTCAGTTACGGCAGCCGGGAAGCCATGCTGGCGGATGTAACAGATGGTGAGGTGGATATGGCGCTGGGCGTATTCCCCGGCAGGCTCAGTGGCCGCCTGCGTATGCAGACGTTATTCGAAGAGCGCTTCGTGTGTGTGGCAGATGCTGCAACGGTGCCGCAAGGATCAGCGCTTAGTCAGGCGGACTGGCTGGCCCGGCCCCATGTGTTGGTGGCGACGCGTTCGGCTGCGGAGAACGAGATTGAACAGGCGCTGGCTCAGGCTGGCGTGCAGCGGCGCATTGCTGTGCAGTTGCCACACTGGAGTGTGGCTAATGAGTTGATTGCCGGAACCGATCTGATCCTGACGGTTGCTGAGCGCAATCTGGCGTCGCTGGCTCAAGACACGCGTCTTACACGTTTTGAGCCACCGTTCGAAATCAGTCCGTTCGATTTTCAATTGGTCTGGCATCAGCGGCGCGAAGGTGACGCCGCCCAGCACTGGCTACGCGAGCTGATAGTGGACATCTGTCAGGCGCAGGTTGGTGATCAGCCCGCTGTGTAGTCTTCAGTAATCGGCAAGACAAAGCTCTTGAACTCGTTGTCCTCAACAAAGCCGATGGACTGATAGAGCTTGTGTGCCACCTCGTTGTTCACGCTGGAGGCCACGCGCAGCCGCACGGCGTTGGTCTCTTTGGCCATCTGTTTAGCTTGTTGGATCAGGCGGTCGGCGACCAGTTGGCGGCGGGCGTCCTGGGCGACGTAGATGTCGTTGAGAATCCATACGCGCTTGAGCGACAGCGAGGAATAGCTCGGGTAGAGCTGGCAAAAGCCAAGAATCTTGTCGTCGTCATCCGGCAGGGCCAGGTAGATGATTGATTCTTTGCGCTTGATGCGGTTTTCCAGAAATTTGCGCGAAGAGTCCGGGTAAGGGATCTGCCCGAACAGTTCGCGGTAGTCGACGAACAGGGGCGTGAGTTGGTCCAAATGCTCAAGGGTGGCTTGCACAATTCGCATTAATGATCCTCCGGCTTCTAGGGGCTTCAGCGCTAAGTGAGGTTGCCGTTTGCGGAACTACTGTACAACCCAACCAAGCGTTTGCTTTGTTATTTTTTGCAGCGCTACGTCAGCAGAAAGTTTTTGCCGCTCTGGCCGTCGTTCAGTAATGGAATCTCCGCTTCGTCTTTCAGATTGACGCCTGAGAGTTGCCGCTTACTGGCCTCGCGCAGCAAGTAAAGCAGGCGGTGGCTGGCCATGGTGTAGCTCAGACCTTCAAGACGGATGTTGGAAATGCAGTTTCGGTCAGCGTCGGTGCGGCCGACCTTGGGAGCATAGGTGAAATACAGCCCCAGGCTGTCCGGCGAGCTGAGGCCCGGACGTTCACCGATCAGCATGATCACCATGCGTGCGCCCAGGCGCTCGGCCACTTCATCGGCCGCGGCGACGCGGCCTTGTTGTACCAATGCGATGGGAGCAAGGCTCCAGCCTTCCTGCGTGGCCATCTCGCGGATGCGCTCGATCATCGGTAACGCATGGTGCTGAACCGCCAAGGCAGACAGTCCGTCCGCCACGACGATTGCCAGATCGTAGCCAGCGCTTTGTTCGGCGCCATGCCGATCCAGTAGCGTGGCGGACTCTTCATCCAGCTTGCGTCCCAGATCCGGGCGTTGCAGGTAGGTGTCGCGGTCTTTTGCGGCGCTGTGCAGCTGCAGGCTTTGCAGATTCAGCCCAGTCAGTTCTGCGCTTAACGCCGCGTGATCAAACGGCAGGTGTACGGCATCGCGGGCCTGAGCATGGGCGTATTGAAACTCAAGCAACGGACGGGTCGGCAGGCTGGTGCCGGCGCGACCAAGGGCGATGCGGGCCGGTGTCAGTTCGCGCAGCTGTTGCCAGGGGTTGGCGATGGCGACGTCGGGGGCTTTCTTGTCAGTCATCTCGGCATCCTCAGCTCAGTTGTGCCAATGCCTGGCGGAAGGCCGCTGGCAGTTGCTCAGGCAGGCGTAGGTGCTCACCGTCTCGGTTGAAAATGCCCATACGCTGCAGCCAGCTCTCGAATTCCGGCGCGGCTTGTAGGCCGAGGGTTTGCCGCACGTAAAGTGCATCGTGGAAGGAGGTGGTCTGGTAGTTGAGCATCACGTCATCGGAGCCGGGAATGCCCATGATGAAGTTGATCCCGGCCATGCCGAGCAGGCTGAGGAGCATGTCCATATCGTCCTGATCGGCTTCGGCGTGGTTGGTGTAGCAAATGTCACAGCCCATCGGCAGGCCCAGCAACTTGCCGCAGAAGTGATCTTCCAGCCCGGCGCGGATGATCTGTTTGCCGTTGTAGAGGTATTCCGGGCCGATAAAACCCACCACGGTGTTCACCAGAAACGGTTTGTAATGGCGTGCAACGGCATAGGCACGGGCCTCGCAGGTTTGCTGATCGAGGCCATGGTGGGCGTTGGCGGAAAGGGCGCTGCCCTGGCCTGTTTCGAAATACATCAGGTTATTGCCGACGGTGCCGCGCTTGAGCGACAGCCCGGCTTCGTAGCCTTCCTGAAGAATTTGCAGGTTGATACCGAAACTGGCGTTGGCCGCTTCAGTTCCGGCGATCGACTGAAACACCAAATCCAGCGGCACGCCCCGGTTAATCGCCTCAATGGAGCTGGTGACGTGGGTCAGCACGCAGGACTGGGTGGGGATTTCATAACGCTGGATGACGGCGTCGAGCATTTTCAGCATGTCGCTGATGGTGCTGATGCTGTCAGTGGCCGGGTTGATGCCGATCACCGCGTCACCGTTGCCGTAGAGCAGACCGTCGAGAATGCTGGCGGCGATGCCGGACGGGGCGTCGGTCGGGTGATTCGGTTGCAGGCGCGTGGACATGCGTCCGCGCAGGCCAACGGTGTTGCGGAAGCGGCTGACCACGCGGATTTTTTGCGCCACCAAAACCAAGTCTTGCACGCGCATGATCTTGGAGACTGCTGCGGCCATTTCCGGCGTCAGGCCGGGGGCGAGGGCGCGCAGGCTGTCTTCGTTGGCGGCATCGCTGAGCAGCCAGTTGCGAAAGTCGCCGACTGTGAGGTGGCTGACCGGGGCAAAAGCGGCAGCGTCATGGCTGTCGATAATCAGCCGGGTGACTTCGTCGCTTTCGTAAGGGATCAGCGCTTCAGTCAGAAACTGTTTAAGCGGAATTTCCGCCAGCGTCATTTGCGCGGCGACTCGTTCCCCTGCCGTGCTGGCTGCAACGCCTGCCAGATAATCCCCGGAGCGGGCCGGGCTGGCTTTATTCATCACCTCGCGAATGCTGTCAAAGCGGTAAGTCGTGCCGCCAATGCTGTGCTGGAAACTGGACATCCTTATTCTCCTTGCTGGCCGGGCATGAACAGGCATGCCCGGCGCAGTGTGTCACTTCAACGTGGCCTCGGCTTCGCTGATGGCCGTGAACTCTTCTTCCGGTGTGCCCGCGACCAGATGGTGGCGGCTGTAAAGGGCGAAGTAGGCGATCAGTACAGCGTAGATAATCACAGCACCAATCACTACGCGCGGATCAACCAGGAAGCCTGCAACCACCGCCACACACGCCAGCGCCAGGGCAATACCGGAAGTCAGAATGCCACCGGGCGTGCGGTATGGGCGATGCAGGTCCGGACGGCGCACGCGCAGGGTGATGTGCGCGGCCATCATCAGCACATAAGAGATCGTCGCGCCAAACACCGCCACCAGAATCAGCAGATCGCCCTGGCCGGTGAGTGACAGCGCAAAACCGATCAGACCGGGCACCACCAGCGCCAGAACCGGCACTTTGTTTTTGTTGGTAACCGACAGCGAGCGCGGCAAGTAGCCGGCACGGGACAGCGCGAATATCTGCCGTGAGTAGGCGTAGATGATGGAGAAGAAGCTGGCGATCAATCCGGCCAGACCGATCAGGTTGACGAAGCTGCTCATCCAGGTGGATTCGCCGTAGGCAATGGTCAGCGCTTCCACCAGCGGGTTGCCTGAGGCTTTAAGGGCTTCAGCACCGGCACCTCCGGGACCAATCAGCAGAATTAACAGGGCAAAGGCCAGCAGCACCAACATGGCACCGATCAGGCCGCGAGGCATATCGCGCTGTGGGTTTTGCGTCTCTTCTGCCGCCAGCGGCACACCTTCCACTGCAAGGAAGAACCAGATGGCATATGGGATCGCTGCCCAGATGCCGACATAGCCCATGGGCAAAAAACTGCTGGCCCCGGCGGCTGTGGTTGGGGCGATATCGAACAGATTACTCAGGGAAAAGTGCGGCAGCATGCCCAGCAAAAATACGCCAAGCGCGAGAGCGGCCACGGCGGTGATGATAAACATCAGCTTCAGCGCTTCGCCTACGCCAAAGATGTGGATGCCGATAAATACGATGTAAAAAACCAGGTAAATGGCCCAGCCGCCGATGCCAAACAACGACTCACAGTAAGCGCCGATAAACACCGCGATAGCTGCAGGGGCAATGGCGTATTCGATCAGGATGGCAGTGCCGGTAAGGAAACCGCCCAACGGGCCAAAGGCGCTGCGGGCAAAGCCGTAACCGCCGCCAGCGGTGGGAATCATCGAAGACAGTTCAGCCAGGGAAAAGCACATGCACAGGTACATCAACGCCATCAGCAAGGTGGCGAGAAACATGCCGCCCCAGCCGCCTTGGGCTAAGCCAAAGTTCCAGCCGGCGTAGTCACCTGAGATGACATAGGCCACGCCCAGGCCGATCAGCAGAACCCAGCCCGCTGCGCCTTTCTTTAATTGCCTGTGTGCGAAGTAGTCGGCATCGACGTGCTCCAATTCGGTGCCTGCGGTGTGTCCCTGTGCTCTTAATTGTTCTGTTGTCATGACCAATCCTCGTCAACCGCCAGGTGCACTGCTCAGGTGAAACCTGGCGTCAGAATATGCGGGTGGGGCGAGCGTTGGATGTGGAGCAACTGCTGTGCCAATCCGTTATGCGTGGTTGGCTTGAAAGATGACCGGAAAATGACCATGGCGTTCAGCGTGATCAGACAGTCGGACACACGTACCGCACCCTCTTCGCCGGGGCGCCGCTGTGCTAACCTGCCTGCCACTATTTGATCGGGCCATTCCCGGCCGTGAACAGTGCGCACTGCGCTGTGTCCAACGGGCTCTGGACGCTGCAAGAGGTTATCCATGCATATTCATATTCTCGGCATCTGCGGCACCTTTATGGGTTCGCTGGCGGTGCTGGCCAAGGAGTTGGGCCACCGCGTGACCGGCTCCGACGCAAACGTCTACCCGCCGATGAGCACGCAGCTTGAGGCGCAGGGCATTGAGCTGACTCAGGGCTACGACCCGGCGCAGCTGGAACCAGCACCTGATTTGGTGGTGATCGGCAACGCCATGTCTCGTGGTAACCCGGCTGTGGAATACGTGCTGAACAAAGGTCTGCCTTATGTCAGCGGTCCGCAGTGGCTGGCAGATCATGTGCTGCAAGGCCGCTGGGTAATGGCGGTAGCGGGCACTCACGGTAAAACCAGCAGCTCCAGCATGCTCGCTTGGGTGCTGGAACATGCGGGCATGGGCCCCGGCTTCCTGATTGGTGGCGTGCCGCAGAACTTCGGTATTTCTGCACGCTTGGGCAACACGCCGTTCTTTGTGGTGGAGGCGGATGAATACGACAGCGCCTTCTTCGACAAGCGCAGCAAGTTTGTCCATTACCACCCGCGCACGGCGATTCTGAACAACCTTGAGTTTGATCACGCCGACATCTTCCCTGATCTGCCAGCGATTGAGCGGCAGTTCCACCATCTGGTGCGCACTATCCCAAGTGAAGGGCTGGTGATTCACCCGACTACCGAGCCTGCGCTGAAGCGCGTGATCGAAATGGGCTGCTGGACGCCGGTGCAGACCACCGGTGAGGGCGGTCAGTGGCAGGCGCGCCTGCTCAGTGAAGACGGCTCGCGTTTTGAAGTGAGCTTCGAGGGCAAGGTCGCTGGCGTGGTGGACTGGCAACTGACTGGCCAGCACAACGTCGCCAACGCGCTGGCCGTGCTGGCTGCTGCGCGCCATGTCGGTGTGGTACCGGAATTGGGCATTCAAGCGCTGGGCCTGTTTATTAACGCCAAGCGCCGTATGGAAAAAGTCGCCGAGGTCAATGACATCACTATCTTTGATGACTTCGCTCACCACCCGACTGCCATCGCCACCACATTGGATGGCCTGCGCAAACGCATCGGCAATGCCAAACTGATTGCGATTGTGGAGCCGCGTTCTAACTCGATGAAGCTCGGCGCGCACCGCGATGGTCTGCCTGAGTCGGTGAAACTGGCCGATTCGGTGTACTGGTACGCACCGGCGAATCTGGGCTGGGATCTGGCCGCCACAGTTGCCAGCTCGCCGGTTAAAACTCAGGTCTGTGATTCATTGGAGGCCATCATCGCTGGTGTTAAGGCTGAAGCTGAGCCGGGCACGCAAGTGGTGGTGATGAGTAACGGCGGCTTTGGCGGCTTGCATGGCAAGTTGGCGGCGGCGCTGGCATAAAGGAGTAGCGGCATGAACGGTCCTGAACGCATCACATTGGCCATGACCGGCGCGTCCGGCGCGCAATACGGTCTGCGCCTGCTGGATTGCCTGGTGCAGGAGGACCGAGAGGTGCACTTCCTGATCTCCAAGGCGGCGCAATTGGTGATGGCTACCGAAACGGATGTGAGCCTGCCCAATAAGCCGCAGGCCATGCAAGCGTTTCTCAGTGAGTACACCGGCGCAGCGCCAGGGCAAATTCGTGTGTACGGAAAGGAAGACTGGATGGCCCCTGTGGCCTCCGGCTCCGGCGCTCCGGCAGCTATGGTTGTGGTGCCGTGCAGCACCGGCACCTTGTCGGCGATTGCTACTGGCGCGTGCAATAACCTGATTGAGCGCGCGGCGGATGTTGCGATCAAAGAACGCCGCCAATTGATTCTGGTGCCGCGTGAGGCGCCATTCTCCAGCATTCATCTGGAGAACATGCTCAAGCTGTCGAACATGGGCGTGACCATCCTTCCAGCAGCGCCGGGCTTCTATCACCAGCCACAGACCATTGATGACCTGATCGACTTTGTCGTCGCGCGGATTCTCAATTGCCTGGGCATCCCACAAGACATGCTGCCGCGTTGGGGCGAGCATCATCAGAACTCAACCGATGACTAAACAGGCCGCAGGCGTAGGGCTGGCGCTGGCGATGCTGAGCAGTGTCAGCGGCTGCGCCACCGTGCGCACGCTGGACGCCGCCAAAGTCGATGCACCGGTGATTTATGCCGGTACGAGGCTCGATCTGTATGCCATGCAGGGCGGTTGCTGTGCGGTGGATAAGTTTGGTGCTGAAGCACCTAAATATCCTGCCCTGGATCTGCCCGGTAGCGCCTTGCTGGATACGCTGTTGCTGCCGCTTTCGCTGGCGACAGAGTTGGGCATTGGTTTGGGTGTCAGTGGCGGGCTCTGAGGCTCTTTATGCCACTTCTGCCCAGCCTTGGTAGATATAGGCCATTGGCTTAGGGCCTTTGATATAGCGGTTGTGCAGTTCACCAATCCGGAAACCGCCAGCTTCCAGTAATGCGCTGATATCCCGGTTCAAATGGCAACCGCCAGCAAGCGGCTTCCAGACTGGCGTCAGCCGATTCTGCCAGCGCAATACCGGCAGCTCAGGTGATTTGCCGTGCTCACAAAACAGCAAGCGGCCACCGGGTTTGAGCACCCTGCGCATCTCTTTAAGGGCGGCGACGGCATCGGGAATGGTGCAGAGGGTGAAGGTGCAGACAATGCTGTCGAACGAGGCATCTTCGGCCTGAATCTGCCCCAGCTCCAGAGCAATCATCTCCACCGGAATACTGATCGCTGCAACGCGTTCTTTAGCGCGCTGTTGCATGGCCGCATTGGGATCGACACCGACAATCACATCGACTTTTGCCGGGTCGTAAAAGCTCAGGTTTAGTCCGCTACCAATGCCGATCTCCAGCACCCGGCCATGGGCTTGGGGCACGATCTGTGAGCGGGCTTTCATCACGGTGCCTACACCACAGGCGTAGTCGATCAAATACGGCAGAACGTAACGGTCGTACAGGCCCATGGGCTGGCTCCGTGTTATGGCATGGTCAGGCGTGGTCGCTCTTTTTCTGAGCAGACTCTGCGACTTCTCCGGTCACACCACTGGCAACCACGCTTGCGCCAATGACCGCTGTGTTTGGTGCTGTGCTGGTGGTGATTTGGGTGACGGTTGAGCTGATGTTGCGCGTGTAGGCTGCAATCTCCACGCCTCCGCGCATGTGTGCCGATACGGTTTGCGGCGTCAGGATAGTGCGGGTGACGGTACCGGTCACTGTTTTGAACAGGTTGCCCAGAGCTGAAACAATGGAAATGATCAGCAAGACAATGAACGGCAGTGCCAACCACATCAGGCTGAGTTTTAGTAGCCCCTCGCGGTAGGGGAGCACTTGTAGTTTGCGGCAGTAAATTACGGCAGCAAGCAGATAGATTGTGGCTAGCGCGGCGAAGGGGGCTAGGTCATCAACCTCAATCTCCAGAATGGTCCTGCACAGAAATACGCCATAAAAGATCAGGCTGAGCTTCAAGTCAGGCCAGAGGTTTTTCAGGCTGCCCAGAGTCCGTTTGAGGTTGTAGATAACAAAACCGAGCAGGATGAGCCAGCCCACAACAGGGATAAAAGCCAGTGCCAGTATGGCGAATGACAGTAGTAAGGCTTTGAAAATTCCGTGGTGCAGGTCTTTATGGAAAATGTAGTAAATGAAGTAGCCGAGCCCGACAGGCCAGACAATCAGCAACGGAAACATTGCTGTTTCGGAAGGTAGGCTAAAGCTGAGAATACCAACTGCGACCATCAAGCTTAGGTACAGGTATCCGCGCTGATTCATGCTGACTCCTGGCATTTTTTTATTGTTCGAAGGGCTGTGCTGATTTCACTCAGCTCTTGTTGATCTGACAGTTTTTTATTAGCTCTCGCCAGCGTCTTCGTCGTCTGGCTGGTCGTTGTTGTCGCCGCTGAACGCTTCGAAGCATTTGATCCGGTGCTGGGCATCAGCACCTGCTATCAGCCAGCTATCACTGTCGGCGTCGTATTGAGCGGCGAGTACTTGCGCCAGGCTGAACTTCCATTTGCGCAGGTTGCGTCCGTCCATGCATTCGATGCTCAGCAGCGGTGTTTCGCTGGCGCTGGATGAGCCTGCCGCGTGTTGTTGCAGCTGTTCTTCGTCCAGATCAAATTGCCAGGCATGTAGCTCGTCAATTTCCAGCATGTCGGTGTTGAGCAGGGCGTCGAGCAGGGTGGTTGTGGTCATAACGTGTCTTTACTTCTGTTAGCGGCCGAGACGGCGCAGTTGGTCTGATTCGATAATGCGGCAACCGGAATCGTCTTCCAGTGCCAGTCGCCACATGGCATGGGCCAGCACGTTAGCACTGATGCCGCGGTATTTACCCGGCAGCAGCCGGGACAGCGGAGCGGCCAAACGTTCGCCGAGGCGAAATTCTTTACGCGGCCCGATCAGCAGTGACGGGCGGACAATGGTCAGTTGTGGCCAGTTCTGTGCTTTGAGTGCTTGTTCCGTTTCACCTTTGATGCGGTTGTAGAAAACACCGGAGTTAGCGTCTGCGCCGATCGCACTGATGACCAGCAGATGCCGCGCGCCCAGTTCGAGGGCGCGTTGCGCAAAGGCAATTACCAAGTCGTGATCAACAGCACGAAAGGCGTCTTGTGATCCGGCTTGTTTGATCGTGGTCCCGAGGCAGCAAAAGGCTACATCAACCGGGCCGCTGAGTTGGAGCAGCAATTGCTGCAGGTCGCCGATTGGGTTTTCCAGATGCGGATGGCTGGCAAGCGGCCGGCGGCTTGGGGCCACCACGCGGGTAACGGTAGGCTCGTTGAGCAACCGGTCAAGCAGGTGCTCGCCTGTCAGGCCGCTGGCTCCGGCAATCAGGATGTGCTGGGGCGTCAGGTGCATGGCTGAATCACTCCGTCAGACGCTTGGCTGTGTTTCTTTGAGCATAGGGTCATTGAGGAGTTTCCGCCTCTTCTCCCAGCGCTTGCTCGGCCTGATACTCGCGCAGCTTGTTCCACTGGGAAATCACAGATTTGGGGGCCCAGATCTGAGGCTCGGATGGCTCAAAACCGTCGTCCTTTTCACGCTCGGCAACACTGGCTTGGGCCAGCTCAAAGGCGCGCTGAAGATCGTCGGTTTCCTGTAAGGCTTCGGCAAACAGGGCACGACCGAAGTAGGTGAAGTCGTTTTCTTCCGAGCAGCCGAAAGAGACCCGGTCGGCGCGTGCGGCGGTCATGACCAGGGTCTTTTCGTCTTTGACGGCCGGGATAAATCCGCCGGAGTAGCAGGCAGAGATCACCAGCACTTTGTAGCGGTCTTTCAATGGTTTGAGCAGATCGGCCAGTTGGTTTGCCGGTAGGTCGTTGAGTTGCAGGCGCGGTTGGTCGAGGTTGAGTTCGTGTTCGGCAGAACCATGGCTGGTGAGGTAGATGAAGACAACGTCTTCAGGCCCGGTTTTTTCTGCCAGCGCATGCAGGCTACGGCCTAGGGTGGTGCTTGTGGCCAGCGGGCGGTCGGCGAGGTGGTCGCGGTGGTTGGTCAGTCTGATCAGACCATGGGCGGCGAAACGGTCTTTGAGTAGTTTGCCTACGTAATCCGCCTCACGCATAAATACGCTCTGCTTACCGTCGCCGGCTAATGTCAGTGCGTACAGCTCAATGGCCGGAGTTGAGGCTGGCAGTGCAGCGATCTCCTGATCCAACAGGCGGCCTTGTTCGAGCAGGCCTTGCTCCAGTGGGTCAGGCAAGTTTTTGCCTTGCGCGTCTTTTACCAGGCGCCCCCGTAGCCAGGTTCCACTCTGCTGAGTGCCGTCTGCCAATGTTAGGGTGCCTGTGCCCTGATAACCACCGTAATAAAAACTGCCTTCGTACTGGCCGCCATCAGCCAGTGTCAGTTTGCCTTCGCCGTGATAGCGCCAATTGCTGAACTGGCCCTGATAGCGCTCGCCGTCTGCGCCTATGTACTCGCCCTTGCCGGTAAAGCTGCCATCGGCGAACTGGCCATTCCAGACATTACCTTCCGGGGTCTGGAAACGACCTTTACCGTGGAACTGGTGATTACGGAATTCACCGCTGTAGAGCGTGCCGTCTTGACCTTTGTAGCTGCCCAGACCGTTGAGTTGATTGTTCTTGAAGGTGCCGATGTACTGGTTGCCTTCCTTATCAGTCAGGATGCCCTGGCCGTCTGGCTCATCTTTCTTGAACTGGCCCTGAAAGCTGCCGCCGTTTTTCCATTCGAGTTTGCCCAGGCCCTGATAATGACCACGACGGAGTTCGCCGCGGTATTCGCTGTATTTGTTTTTATAGTGGCCTTCGCCGTGTGGGTCGCCTTCAAAGAAGCTGCCCTGGTAGGTGCTGCCGTCTGCATAGGTCATCAGGCCAAGCCCGTGGGGGAGGCCATCTTTAAATTCGCCGACGTAGGTCTCACCGTTGTTTTTGTGCCATTCGCCCTTGCCGTTGAACTGGCCGTCTTTAAAGGTGCCGGTGAAATAGCTGCCGTCTTTGTAGTCAAGTCGGCCCTGGCCTTGTAACAGTCCGTCGACTACTTCGCCCCGGTAGCGCCCGCCATCTGGCAGCACTGCATCTGGCGGCAGTAGCGGCTCTCCGTCGCCGCAGGCGGTCAACATGAGTGCAATGCTTAAAGGGGCCAGCGGGGCAAGGAAGCGCATAGTGGTCGTCCGGTGAGAGGTGCGGGGTAAGTATGCCTAGGATTTTCCGACGGGTGTATGAGGTTAAAGGAGGACTGGACTGAACGGCCGAAGGAGCAGTTTTTCGTGGTCGAAGCCGCTCCTGACGCTGTTCAATGACATGCGCAGGAGCAGTTTTAGCCGCGATTGGCCTGTTTTAACAGGCTCAGATGAAGCAGAGCGTGAGAGGCTCAGCAATATAGGCGGGCTTTTCCGAACCCTCGATTTCCAGTACTGCTTTGGCTTTTAGTAGCCATTGCCCGGGATTTTTTTCGGTGGCCTCGGTCAGCGTAACCACCAAGCGCACCTTTGAGTTGACCTTGACCGGCTGGATAAAACGCACGCTGTCCAGGCCGTAGTTAACGGCCATCTTCAGACCTTCAGGAACGATCATGATGCCTTCCATCAGTTTTGGCACCAGTGACAGGGAGAGGAAGCCGTGGGCGATTGTGCTGCCGAACGGGGTGAGTTTGGCTTTTTCCGGGTCGACATGGATGAACTGATGGTCGCCGGTGCACTCGGCAAACTGATTGATCCGCTCCTGATCGATAGTCAGCCAGTCGGAACGACCGAGTTCTTTACCTACGTAGCTGGCGAGTTCAGCGGTGGGTACTGATTTCATGGCTTCTCCTTAAGGACATCTTGTTTTTTATTGTTGGATCCTGAAGCGGCTAGATCACCATGCCCTCGGATTAGGGTCAAGAGCCCTGCGCGCGTGGCAGAAGCTCGGTCTGAGGTGCTAATCGGGTCCCTTAGGCCGGGCGTTTGAGGGGGGATGGGCATATAATGCGCGGGCTTATGGCTTCAATCATAAGATTCGGAGATACCCCATCATGTTGTTACGCGGCCTTACCTGGCTGGTGCTATGCCAATTAATGGGCACGGCATTAAATGCTTTGCTGTTGCCGATGCTGCCCGGGCCGATCCTCGGCATGGTGTTGCTGTTTGCATTTCTATTATTCCGGGGCGAAGTTTCCGAACCGCTGCAGCAGGCCTCCGGCAGCTTGCTGAAATACCTGCCGCTGTTGCTGGTGCCGCCTGCTGTTGGGGTGATGGCCTATGCCGAGCCGATCGCCAGAGATTTCTGGCCGCTGGTGGGGGCGCTTGGCCTGTCGCTAGTGGTGTCTCTGGTGTTTGCCGGTTGGCTGATGCAGAAACTGATCAACCGCCAAGCGCGTAAGGAGGATGTATGAGCCTTGAGTGGCAGGCCGCCTGGGATGCGGTTATTCACCATCCGCTGTTTGGGGTCGGTATCACGCTTGGGGCTTTCCAGCTGGCCGTGGCTGCCTACGAGAAGACCCGCTGGGTATTCCTGCAGCCGGTGTTGGTCTCGACACTGGTCATTATCGGCATATTGCTGGCCTGCGGCCTGACCTTTGACGAGTACAGAAACAGCGCAACCGCTCTGACGCTGTTCCTTGGCCCGGCTACAGTGGCGTTGGCTGTGCCGCTGTTTATGAACCTGAAGCGCATCCGTCAGTTGTTCTGGCCGGTGGTTATTACCCTGCTTGTGGGTGGTTTGTTCGCCACGCTGTTGGGCATAACGCTGGGCTGGCTGTTCAATATGGACCAGACGCTGTTGATGAGTCTGGCTCCTAAGTCGGTGACATCGCCAATCGCCATGCTGGTGGCTGAAGAAGTTGGCGGGATTGCGGCGCTTGCTGCGGTGTTCGTCATGCTTACCGGAATTCTCGGAGCGATTGTCGGCCCTTCACTGCTCAAATTATTTGGCGTGACTCATCCTGCGGCTATTGGTCTGTCGCTTGGCATCACATCCCATGCTGTGGGTACCTCGCGTGCCTTGCAGGAGGGTGAGGAGTGCGGTGCTTTTTCGGCGTTGGCCATGAGCCTGATGGGGATGCTGACAGCGGTTTTGATGCCGCTGGCCATTCTGCTGTGGTGACAAGGAGAACTGCGTGATATTGCCACTGTTTCCTCTCAATACCCTGCTGTTTCCGGGCTGTGCACTGGATTTGCAGATATTCGAAAAACGCTATCTGGACATGATCAGCCGCTGTATGCGCCAGGGCGAAGGCTTTGGTGTGGTGTGCATTCTGCAGGGTAGTGAGGTGGGCGAGGCGGCATCGCAGTTCTCCGCGATTGGCTGTGAAGCGCTGATTCGCGATTTTGAGCAACTGCCCAATGGCCTGCTGGGGATTCGCGTAGAAGGTGGTCGCCGCTTCCGTGTTGAGAAGGCTCAGGTGCTGCCGGATCAACTCACGATGGCTGAAGTCGAGTGGCTGGATGATGAGCCGGATCAGCCGCTGGGGCTGGAGCACGAGGATCTGGTTGCGTTGTTACGGGCGCTGACAGCGCACCCGATGGTGCAGTCATTGGGCATGAATCACGACCTTAGCGGGCAGGCCGCACTGGCCAACCAGCTTGCCTACCTTCTGCCGCTGGAGTTGCCGCATAAGGTTCAGCTGCTGGAAATGGATCGGGCTGATCAGCGTCTGCATCTGCTGCAGGATGTCTTGCAGCAGATGCAGGAAGGCACTCAGTAGCGGTACAGCATGAGGCCGGCTGAGTATTCCCAAGTGCTGATACCGCCCAACAAGGCCAGTACCGCAGGCAGGATCAGCCACCAGACTTTTGCCGGCAGCGCCTGCATTGGCGTACGCCATTGCACGATGGCGAGAGTCAGTGCGCAAATGCAGCCCGCGAGCATCGCTCCGGCGATCACATCCGTTGGCCAATGCACGCCCAGATAGACCCGTGATACGGCAATCGCCCCGGCTGGAATACTTGCCAGCAGCAGCCAGGTCAGGCGCATGCGTGGCGGTTGGTTGCGCCCGGCCAGCAGACCTAATACCAGAAATAGTGCAAATGCCGCAGAGCTGTGGCCGCTGGGGAAGCTGTAACTGCTGAGGGGCTCCAGCAGCACATCGGGCCTTGCGCGGGAGAACAGGTGTTTAAGCAGACCGTTAGCCAGCGCTGAGCCCAGCGTTGCTCCGGCCGCCAGCGCCAGTGCGCGCCATTTACGGGTGATCAGCAGAACCAGGCAGAGCAGAACTGCAGCCGCCAATTGGGTGTGGAAATCACCCAAGCGGGTGATCAGCACCATGACTTTGTCCAGGGTCGCCGTTCGCTGCTCCTGAATAACCGCCATTAGCCCCTGATCCAGTTGAGTCAGCAGTGGCCAAGTACTCATCAGCGCGATCAGCAGGACCAGGCTGGCTACTGCCGCCAGCAGGCTGGCGTGACGTTGAGCGCGCATGCTGCCCTGGATGCTCAGGCCTACGACTACCGCAACACCAGCGGCGACAGCGCCAGCTTGTGGCCAGAAGCCTTCGGGAAGGGGCAGACGCAGCGCCGCGCCGGTGGCCCAGCCCGGCAGCATGTAAGCGATGGACCAGCCAGCAGCAGCCACCAGGCTGACCAAAATAAAGCGCGGCAGCGGCATGCTCAGCATCCCGGCTACCATCGGCAGCATGGGTCGCAGCGGGCCGATATAGCGCCCTACTAGTAGGCTGGCTACGCCGTAGCGGTTGAAGTAAGCCTCAGCAGATGTCAGCCATTGAGGGTGGTCACGCAGGATCGGCAGGCGTCGGATGTCCTGATGGAAATAATGGCCGATGGCGTATGACAAGGCGTCGCCGAGCAGTCCACCCAAGTACGCGAGCAGCAGGGTTTCCCACAGACCAAGCGCGCCATTGCCGGCCAGTACGGCAACTGCAAACATCAGGATGGTGCCGGGAACAATAATCCCGGCAATTGCCAGGCATTCCACGCAGGCAATCAGAAAAATAGCCAGGCCCAGCCATTCGGGATTCGCGCCCAGCCATTGCGTCAGAGTGTCGAGCCATTGGCTCATTTTTCAGCACCTTCAGGTCAGTAATTGATAATCCTTGCCTGCGACTTGTCCGCGTCTTAATGGATTGCGGGTACAGAAGCGGGCAAAGTCAGCGTCTACAAAACGGTACGGCAGGTGTTCGTCACGGCCGCGAGGAATGCCCAGGCGCGGGCACTGCACAATGGCGGCCGGGTATTGACCGACGTCCTCGACAAATAGTTTCTCGGGATCAAAGCACTGCGCATCCCAGTCCGGCACTTTTAAGCCTAGTGCTTTGCAGAGCAATGTCTGACCGTTGCAAAGTTTTTCGACAGGCCGTATCTGTCCGTTGGCGTCCGGGTTGTTGGCCTGCATCCGGGCCAGACTTTCGGGGCCGCTGTGCTGATCCTGAAACGGATAGGCTGATTTGATCAGAACCGCATTACCGGGGCCGTTCGCGCTGAAATTAAGCGAGTCCCCACCACGGGCGTAATACATATAGATGTGCCCGCCATCCATAAACAGCGCCCGGCGCTTATGAGTAAAACCGAGTGAGGCATGGCTGCCTTTGTCTTCAAGGTAATAGGCTTCGGTTTCGATGATGCGTACGCTCAGCCAGAGATCGCCGGCCTTTTGGCGGATTACCTTGCCCAGCAGTTCGCGGGCGAGTTGGCCGGCATCGCGGTTAAAGAAGCTGTCCGGCAGTGCGCGGCCTTGTGGCCAGGGCAAACTAAGGTTGGGTTTGGCAGGCATCAGGTGGGTTGCTCATGACGCAGCGGATAGGCTGGCGGGATGCCAATAATAAGGGCGAGTACCATGTCTACGCGAGCCCGGGCCAGCAGTGCCCATATCAGCCCAAGTGCACATTTCACCGGTTATGTTTGGTATCGCCATAATCTCTCGGACCCTGCCTTCGTGACCGGATTCGGACGTTTCGCCCACACCGTTTTGCGCCCGCTCACAGCGCTGGCGCGACGTGGCTTCGGCTTGGATCTGGAACATCTGCTGTTACAACGTCATCGCTTTATTGATGAGCGTCTGCATGCAGCCATCGAACAGCAGGGCGTTACCCAGATTGTTGAAATCGCCTGCGGTCTGTCCCCGCGTGGGCGGCGCTTTGTGCAGGCGCATTCGCATATCCGTTATATCGAGGCTGATCTGCCGGATATGGCCGAGCGTAAACGTCAGCTGCTGGGCCGTACCGGCTGGTTGGGGGAGCATCAGCAGGTCTGTGCTGTGGATATTCTGGCGACAGATGGCGAGCTGGCCTTAAGCAATCTCTTTGCCCGACTGGATAAAACCCAACCTGTCGCGGTGATCACCGAAGGGTTGGTCAATTACTTTGAGTTGTCTGCGATTGAGGGTTTCTGGACGCGACTGGCTGAGCAACTCAGCCTGTTTCCGAGTGGCCGCTACCTGACAGACCTTTACCCCGATTTGCAAGACCACCCGCGCTACCGCCAGATGCGCTGGGGTGTTGATTTGGTCGGGCGTCTGACCCGCGGCAGCTATCCGCTGCATTACCGTGATGAGGTTGCAATCGAAGCAGGCTTCAAAGGCTGTGGTTTTGCTGCTGTGCAGGTGTTTGATCCGGCAGCGCAGCAGGGCGACAAGAGCGGCTTACTGCGCATGGTGGAAGCTACTGCTTAACGCCTCAGCCTGGTTGAAGGGACTTTTCGTAGACTCACAGTCTATCCAGATCGCGCAGGGTAACGCTCAGCTCACCGGTTTGCGCCTGAATATTCACCTCGGCAAAGAACTGAAACCCGGCAAGCGGTGAGGCATTTGGCGAGGAGGGGCCTTCTGGAAGATCAACTGTGGGCCAAATGTGCCATCGAGTTCGTTTGGCCCGGAAATGCCTGCGTTCAGCGGTCCTGCGACAAACTCCCAGAATGGCTCAAAATCCTGAAATGCAGCTTTTTCGGGTCGTAATAGTGGGCTGCGCAGTAGTGCACGCCGTCGGTGATCTGTGGTCGTTCTTTATGGGAGGCAATAACCGCCGGGTCCAGAGCAGGCATCAGCAGGCCAGCGACGGCGGCTTGAATGATATGGCGTCGGCCTAAGAGGAGTTTGCTCATCAGTACGTCGTGTCTTTGCTGCGCAACAGCAACCTATGCAGTTGTTGTGACATCGCTGTGACAAGACGCAGAGCAGCGGAGGTCCGCAGAACCTCCGCTGGGGAAGGGGATTAGCGTGGCTTAGCGCAGAGGGCCGTATTCAGCAGGTACCCAGGCGTAGCCATTCTGCTCGCTGCGTACATGGCCGATTCCCGGGAAGGGCAGGTGCGCACCGGCGATCCACCAGCCGTTGTCCGCTACTTTTTTCAGCAGCTCCTTGCGGGTTTTGATGGCTTGTGTGGAGTCCACATCAAACTCCATGGACACTTCTGGGTGCTGCATCTGTACGGCGTGGGAGTGAATGATGTCGCCCCACAGCAGCAGGCTTTGCTCGGCGGACTGAAGTAGGAAGGAGGTATGGCCCGGAGTGTGTCCCGGCGTAGGTACCACACTCAGACCGGGCACCAGCGCATCACCCTGCTTAAAGGTGTGGTACTTGCCAGCATCTTTATACGGCTGCACGGCTGCCTTGGCCATTTGGTAAAGGCCCTTGGCGGCTTCCGGTGCCGCTGCGGCGACTTTCTCGCTCAGCCAGAAGTCTGCATCGGCTTGGGCTGCCCACAAACTTGCGTTGGGGAAGGCGGCCTTGCCTTCGGCACTGGTTACGCCGCACAGATGATCGGGATGCATGTGGGTGACCAGGATGGTGTCCACGTCGCTGGGTTTATAACCGGCGGCTTCGATGTTCTGAACAATATTGCCCAGGGTTGGGCCAAAGCACTTGGCTGCGCCGGCATCAACCAGCACGAGGTTGTCGCGGGTGTGAACCAAGTAGGCATTTACCGCGGTCTGGAAGCCGGGGTCGGTTTTCTGAAATGAACGCGCAAGGAGTTTTTCAATCTCCTTGCCTTCCATGCCTTTGAGCAGCGAAGGGGCCAGTTCCACATAGCCGTCATACAGCGCGGTGACAGTGGCGTCACCGATAGCCAAACGGAAATAACCGGGTACCTGCTCGGTTTGCGCTGCAGGCGCGGCTAATGCAGCGGTGCTGCCCAGTGCGCTGCAGATGCCGAGTGACATAGCCAGGAACAGAGAGCGAAGCGGTTGTGTCGCAGAGGTGGCGTGCATGATGGCTCCATGTGGTCAGTCAGGCTTAAGGGATTCAGCTGAGTGAATAACCGCAAGGTGTACTGCCCACAGCGGGTGGAGTCAACGCGTTGTGGCCAAAATGGCCGCTGTACATGGGTTAGGGGAGCAGCTAAGGGCTTTGCCGGGCACGTTCCGTGTGCGCGGCAGAGTGAGCTGGATCAGAGGCTCATGTTGCCTTCGACTTCCTGAATCTTACGGCGGGCCAAGGCTAGGTTGGCCTTGTTCTTGTCCAGTACGTAATAAATGAACACGCCTTCAGAGGACGCAAGAGGCCGAATGATGTGGTACTGCTTGCCCAGGGTGATCAGCATGTCCTCGATCACATCATTGAGGTTCAGGGATTTCATGGTCTTGATTTTGGCCCGCACCACTTCCGTGTTGCCTGCCGCTGCCAGTTCCATGTCCACACCTGAGCCGGCCTCGCCCAGCAGCATGCCGCTGTTGGCGTCTACCACCGCCGATGCCAGAGCACCGTCGAGTTGCAGAAGGGCGGTGAGGGATTCTTGGATAGTTGCCATTGTTATTCTCCTTTGCGTGTTTTCGAGTTATGCATGCCGGGCTACACGAAGGCCCAGGATGTTTCAGCTAGCCTTCGACACGCGGCTGACCGCGCGCTTGGCGAGGTAGAGGACTTGCCCGAGTACTTCATTACGGGCTGCGACTAAATTCAGGATCATTGGGTAGAGTGGGTGCGGGATGTCGATGATCACGACATAGCCTTCGTCGGCCTCGACGACCACGTTCTGATACTGGCCAATCTCACTCTCCACGCCCACCATCGCCCCAAGGGCAGATATGGAGCAGGCCATGGCGGCCAGCTTGGAGACTTCCACGCCTGCCCGGGCGCGAGCCGCCACTTCAAAGCCATCAGAGGTGGCAATCACCCCAGCGCTAAGGCCGGATAGTGAGTTCATCAGTTCATCCAGTTCTGCCTGCGCCTGCTTTTGCAGGTGCTGAAACAGTTCGGGGTTTGCCGCGCTGAGTTGAGTCATGCCTGAGCTACCTGATGTTCGAGTTGTAAAAGAAGGAGGTCGAGCAAGGCCAGCACTTGGTTCTTGTCACGTACATCGGCACTGAGTACCGGACAGATCACGCCGTGATCGGCGAGGCATTTGGCATAACTATCGAGCTCGCCATAAGCCTGTGGATCCAAGCGACCAACCGCGACAACGCAGCCAGTGCGAGCAATCAGCTCGGCAAAGTTGGTCAGGTAAATGCTCAGGTCTGCCACCGGATCTGGACGGCTGTGATCCAGCAGGATGACCAGTCCCAGCGCGCCTTTGGCAAGGATTTGCCACATAAAGGAAAAACGCTGCTGGCCTGGTGTGCCGTACAGGCGCAGTTGTTCGCCGCCGGGCAGGGTCAGCTCTCCGTAATCCAGGCCGACGGTGGTTTTTTCCTTATGCAGAGTCGGGTCGTTGTTCTGCACGTCGGTGGTGACCGGCGGAATCTCGCTGATGGCGGCGATGGCGGTGGTTTTGCCAGCGCCCATCGTGCCGGTAAACAGAATCTTGTATTCGCTCATGGACTCTCCGTCTGGCCTGACGACAGGCCCAGATGGGCCCGCAAACGGGCGAAGAAGCCCTGTGGGGCACTCTCAGTACGGGGCTGTGCAGGCTTGCTCTCTGCCAACAGTAAGCCGCCGTCATGCAGGGCTTTGAGGCACTCAAGACAGGCGTCTAGGCTGATCCCGCTACGCTCGCTAAGTTCGCGGGCACTGAGGGCGCGAGCTCCGAGTAGGGTGGCCAAACGCAGGTTGCCTGGCGCGCGGCCTAGAATTTCCTGGGGCGGCCAGCAGCTCAGCTTGTAAGCGCTGTCGGGGTTAAACGCGGTGGAAGGAGTGGACTGCTCAAGCAGCCGCGCCACCTGCTCAAGGCGCTCGAAAACTTCGTTGGCGCGCAACGGCCAGTGGACGCTGAGACCATGACTGTCGGTCGGCCGATAGGCAATCTTGAGTACGGCGCGGGCGCGCTGATCCGCACTGACGTTGCTGCTGTCGGCCCCCAATATCAGCAAATCGGGCTCGCCGCTTTGCACATGCTGCCATTGATTGTGCGTACGCCCGGCCAGCAAGCCGACAATCGACTTGAACACCACCTCATCGCGCACGTTCAGGTGCGCAAAGGCGTAAGTGAAATTATCCCGCTGGTTCAGTTGAGGCATGAGTCCGCCTCCACTGTCGTACCTGTCAGCTTGGGTGGCTCACTGTGAATCAGAACCCTGTTCATCCGTTTACCCCTGCTCAAAGGGGAGGTGCCTAGGGGCTGAAATAGCGGAAAGCGCCACTGGAAGGTGGCTCATTCGGTCTAGGCAACCCCGCTGTCATGGCCTTTGAGGCTTTAGATCGGTGGCTTTGCGCCCCTGGTTTTCACACAGGTTTGCTTTTGTCTAAATCCAGCCTAGTTCGTCACCTCGGTGTGGCAAACACACTTTGGTTGGCTCCCGATCAATGGTGTGACGATGGTTCCAAAATCGCCATTTGTCCGGTGAATTCACCAGTTTGTGCTATGGGGTTCTGTAAAAGTAAGGGTGGGCATACGTGCTAGACAGCTTGCTGGCTGAAGCGGAAGTTTTAGTGCTCCATCCAGAACAGCAAGACGGTGAGCGTGGCGATGGAGAGCAGGGTGGACAGCAGAATGGTGCGGGACACGACTCCGGCCTCCCGGCCATAGTGCTCTGCCAGCATAAAGGGGCCCGTGCCGGTGGGCAGGGCACTGAGCAGGACTGCCGCCTGCGCCCACAGCAGGGGCAGGTGAAAGACCTCAAAAGCCAGATACCAAGTGAGTAGTGGCTGGGCGATCAGTTTGATCGCCACCAGCGGCCAGGCCCCGTGAGTTGTGCCTTGCTGCTTTTGCGCGAGAAACAAGCCCAGTGATATCAAAGCGCATGGAGTGGTGGCAGTAGCCAGCATGTCGAGGAGGTGCATTACGGGCTCAGCCAGCTCCAGCCCTGTTGCGGCCCAGCAGCCGCCTGCAAGTGGAGAGACCACCAGCGGGTTTTTAGCCAGGGCTTTGCTCACTGCCAATGTCGCCCGGCCGATGCTTTTCTCGTTCTGCAGGCCGACTTCAATGCACACTACTGAGATCGAAAACAGCAGACACACCACGATCAGCGAGGCGATCAGCGCCGGTTCCAGTCCATCCTGACCAAAGACCAGTAGGCATAAGGGAATGCCGATATAACCGGTGTTGGCATAAGACGCGCTGAGACCGTCAAGGCTGGCTTGGACCAAGGTGTGGCGGCGTGTGAGTCGCCAGATCAGTGTAGCGAAAAAGATCAGCAGGCAGCCAGCGGTGACACTGATTACAAAACCCGGTTGCCAGATTTCATCCCAAGTGGAGGTGGCGGTGACCTTAAACAGCAGCGCTGGCAGGCACAGCCAGACCACCATACGGTTGAGTTCGGAGGCTGCGCGTTCGCCAAGGCGATTGGTTTTTCGGCAGATGTAACCCAGCAGGATCAGGGCGAAGATCGGCAGGACAACAGCAAAAACAGTGTGCATCGTGGGCTCTGCGGTAAAACGATGGCAGAGCTTAGAGCGCCTTTAAAGCGGCGTCCAACAGTTGTTTTAGGCCCGAGATAGACGGGTTCACAGTATGGAGAACGCAATGTATCCGCTTGGTTCAGGCGCAGGCTGCCCTCGGCAGCGGGTTAAGTCGGTGGATCAACGCCTGACATGCCTGTGCGTCGCTGTGCGGGAAGACAAATGCCAGTCCGCGTGAATCCTGACGCAATGGCAGTAGCGGCAGCGGCGGCAGGTTCTCATGGTGTAGAAGCCAGCCTCGGGATTCGCTCAGCACCGGCGCATCGGTGTGCAGCAGTCCGCCGAAAAAGCCCAGTTCGTTCAGCTCAACCTGCCACTGTCCGGCATGGGCGTGGCTCAGGCGTGCGCGGCGCTGGCTGGGCTCTAGGCGGGGTTCCAGGCGTTTGTCTAACTGGCTCAGTTGCGTCTGCTTGAGCAGGTCGCACCCGGCACTGCGCTGTGGAATGCGCTGGTTGCGCATAAAGGGTTTGAACAGCGCAGAGCAGGCGCTGCGTTGTTCGAACTGAGCCAGGTGATCGGCATTGTGGATCAGTGCGCACTGCGCCTCGCGGCAGGCCGCCGCAAACTCAGCGTGCTCCCAAGGCTGGGTGAAGTGATCGTGCTCACCAGCAATAATCAGCGTTGGGCACTCGGGACGTTGGGTAAACCCCTGAAAGCTGAGTAGGCGCAGGCTATTTTGTCGGTATCGTTCTTGTTCTGTCGGGGATAAGCGCTGAACTTGTCGTAAAAGTGCTTTGCGGAAAGCCGGTGAAATACCGGTTTGTTGTAGTCGCAAGGGATTGAGCAGCGTGTTAACCGCGCCGTGGGCGAACGCCTCAGAGCGTCCTTCTGCCAGCAGGCTCAGTCCTTCGTTAAGAATCAGCCGTGCGCCGGAGCGGCCAAATGCGGTAATGCCGGACAGCAGTAGACGTTCACAGCGCTGCGGGTGGCGCGCAGCAAACAAGGCCGCCAGCACCGAACCATAGGACAGGCCAATGGGCATCAGTGTTGGCAGTTGCTGATCTTCAGCAAACGCGGCAATCAGATCGGCCAGTGCCTCTAGGCTCAGCTCCGGTGCCAATTGCAGGTTGCCGCCCTGGCTGGGCATGTCGAGCAGAATTACCGGATGATCGGCCAGCAGTTCACCGACTTCGTGGGCGAACGAGCGGAAGTTTTGGAACGCTCCGCCAATCAGCAAGATGGCTGGGCGCGTGTCGTGCGCCTGGCTGGAATAAGCCTGATAGTGCAGGCACCAGTCACCCAGACGGTGCACGCGCGGTGCTTCACTCAGTAACGCAGGGCAGTAATGGGTTTGGTAGATCATGCCGATTCACCAGCGGTCAGCCGCCTGTTGTTTTTCCGGCAAGGTAAACATTTGCCCCAATTTTGTTTACCTAACCTTTGTGGGGGCTGGGATGGTTGGTGTCACTGTTTCCCCGCTGAGCTAGCCGGGGCTTGGCGCGCTGGCGTTACCGTCGGGCGGGGTGGACGTGCTGTATACCGCCTGCCGTTCAAAGCTGGGCTTGGAAGCCTGTGACCGGTATACTCAACCACTTTTTTTAATTCCCAGATCTGCCGATACCATGACTGAGTCAGTGCTCGACTATATGACCCGCCTGGGCCAAGCGGCCCGCAGTGCCTCACGTGTGCTGGCGCGTGCCAGTACCGCTCAGAAGAACCGTGCACTTCAGGCTGCCGCTGATGCGCTGGATGCAGCTCGCAGTGAACTGGTGCAAGCCAACGAGCTGGACCTCGCTGCCGCCCGCGCGAACGGCCTGGAGCCGGCTATGGTTGATCGTCTGGCGCTGACGCCAGCGGTGATCGACTCGATGATCGAAGGCCTGCGTCAGGTTGCGACGCTGCCAGACCCAATTGGTGAAATCCGCGACATGCGTTATCTGCCATCTGGTATTCAGGTTGGCAAAATGCGTGTGCCGCTGGGCGTAATTGGCATCATTTATGAGTCCCGACCCAACGTGACCATTGATGCAGCTAGCCTGTGTCTGAAGTCCGGCAACGCCACCATCCTGCGCGGCGGCTCTGAGGCGATTCACTCCAACCAGGCCATCGCCCGTTGCATTCAGCAAGGACTTGATCAGGCCGGTTTGCCTGCGGCAGCTGTTCAGGTGGTGGAAACCACCGACCGCGCTGCAGTGGGTGCGCTGATCAGCATGCCGGAGTTTGTTGATGTGATCGTTCCGCGTGGCGGCAAAGGTCTGATCGAACGCATCAGTCGTGAAGCCAAAGTGCCGGTGATCAAGCATCTCGATGGTGTCTGCCACGTCTACATCGACGTAGCGGCTGATCTGGATAAAGCCATTCGCGTGGCCGATAACGCCAAAACCCAGCGTTACTCACCATGCAATGCCATGGAAACCCTGCTGGTCCACCGCGAAGTGGCGGACAAAGCGTTGCTGCCGCTGGCGGCTATTTACCGCGAGAAGGGCGTAGAGCTGCGCGGCGATGCGGCCACCCGCGAGCTGCTCGGCGCTGATGTGCTGGAAGCCACTGAAGATGATTGGTACGCCGAATACAACGCGCCGATCCTGTCGATCCGCATTGTTGATTCGCTGGATGCAGCTATCGAACACATCAACCGTTACGGCTCCAAGCATACCGACGCGATCATCACAGAGAACTTCTCGGATGCTCGGCGCTTCCTTACTGAAGTGGATTCGTCCTCAGTGATGGTTAACGCATCGACCCGCTTTGCGGACGGTTTTGAATATGGCTTGGGCGCTGAGATCGGTATTTCCACCGACAAACTGCACGCCCGTGGCCCGGTAGGTCTGGAAGGGCTGACCAGTGAGAAGTACGTAGTGTTCGGCGACGGACATATTCGTACCTGATGAGCACAGCAAGCCAACCCCGGCGTATCGGCCTGCTCGGAGGCACATTTGATCCTGTGCATATCGGGCATCTGCGTAGCGCCGTGGAAGTGGCTGAAACGCTGGAACTGGACGAGCTGCGCCTGATTCCAAGTGCGCGTCCGCCTCACCGGGCGACGCCGAAGGTCAGCGCGCAACAGCGTCTGGACATGGTTGCACGGGCGGTGGCTGACAGCCCCGTTCTAAGGGTGGATGACCGCGAGTTATTGCGCGAGAAACCGTCCTACACAATCGACACCCTGGAATCTGTCCGGGGTGAGCTGGCAGCAGAAGATCAGTTGTTTCTGCTGTTGGGCTGGGATGCCTTTTGTGGCTTACCCAGTTGGCATCGTTGGGAAGAGTTGCTGCAGCATTGCCACATTCTGGTTTTGCAGCGGCCCGATGCTGATACCGATGCCCCGGAAGCGCTGCGCGATTTATTGGCAGCGCGCAGTGTTGGCAGCCCGCAGGCCCTAACCGGGCCAGGCGGACAAATTGCTTTTATCTGGCAAACGCCGCTGGCGGTGTCGGCGACCCAGATTCGCACCTTGTTAGCTGAAGGGAAGTCTGCACGCTTCCTCGTGCCAGATTCGGTTCTGGCCTATATCCATGCCCACGGCCTTTACCGTGGTGCGAATTGAACATGAGACAAACGAGTTATTTATGACAAAGGCAACTGTAGCGGGCGAAGCGCTGGTCAAACTGGCCATCGACGCTCTGGAAGACATCAAGGCCCAGGACATCATCACCATTGATGTGCGCGGCAAAACCAGCATCACCGATTTCATGGTGATCGCCAGCGGTACCTCCAGCCGCCACGTTAAGTCGCTGGTCGACAACGTGCTGGAGAAGGTTAAAGAGCAGGGCGTTCGTCCTCTGGGCAGCGAAGGCTTGGATACCGGCGAATGGGCGCTGCTGGATCTGGGCGAAGTTGTGGTGCATGTAATGCTGCCGACGGCTCGCCAGTTCTACGATCTGGAGCGTCTGTGGCAGGGGGCTGAGCAGAGCCGTGCGCAATCCACTGGTGAAGGCGAGCAGTAAGAAGGACACGCCGCAGTGCGGATCAAACTGATTGCAGTCGGCTCACGCATGCCGCGCTGGGTTGAGGAAGGCTGGCAAGAGTACGCCAAGCGTATGCCTGCAGAGCTTTCCCTCGACTTGGTGGAAATCCCTCTGACCACCCGCGGCAAGAACGCGGATGTGACCCGCATGATTCGTCAGGAAGGCGAAGCCATGCTGAGCAAGGTCGGTCCTGGTGAACGCATTGTCACGTTGGAAGTCCAAGGGCGGCCGTGGAGTACCGAGCAGTTGGCGGTTGAACTGGATAAGTGGCGCCTGGATGCGCGCACGGTGAACCTGATGGTCGGCGGCCCGGAAGGGCTGGCGCCGGAAGTACAGGCCCGCAGTGAACAGCGTTGGTCACTGTCTCCGCTGACTCTGCCGCACCCGCTGGTGCGGATTTTGATCGGCGAGCAGATATATCGGGCCTGGACTGTATTGTCCGGTCATCCATACCACAAATAATCAGCCTACCGATGCCACAGCCGATTCGCCTCAAAGACCACGAAAAGGATGCCCTGCTGATACGCAAACGCGCGTTTGTCGGGGCAGGTATCGTGCTTTTGCTGACGATGGTGCTGTTGGCGCGGATGTATTACCTGCAAGTGGTGCAGTACGAATACCACACCACCCTGGCAGAAAATAACCGTATCCATGTCCAGCCGATTCCGCCGAGCCGTGGGCTGATCTTTGATCGCAATGGCGTGATTATTGCTGACAACCGACCCAGCTTCAGCCTAACTCTAACCCGTGAACGCGCCGGTGATTGGCATCAGATTCTGGATGTCATCGTTGAGGTGTTGGAGTTGGGGCCGGATGACCGTGCCCTGTTTGAGCGCCGTGTAAAACAGGGGCGCAGGCCCTTTGAACCGGTTCCCGTACTGTTTGAGCTGACTGAAGAACAGATAGCCCGCATTGCAGTGAACCAGTTCCGTCTGCCAGGCGTTGAAGTGGCGGCACAGCTGGTGCGGCATTACCCGCTGCGTGAGCACTTTGCCCACTCCGTTGGCTATGTCGGTCGCATCAACGAGAAAGAGCTGAAAGAGCTGGATGCCGTGGAGTACAGCGGCACCCACCATATTGGTAAAACCGGTATTGAGCGCTTCTACGAGGCGGAGCTTCATGGTCAGGTTGGCTATGAAGAGGTTGAAACTAACGCCCGCGGCCGGGTTCTGCGGGTGCTTAATCGCACCGAGCCGAAATCCGGCAAGGACATCACCCTGACATTGGATGTGCGCCTGCAGGAAGCCGCTGAGGCGGCACTAGGTGGGCGTCGTGGTGCCATTGTGGCCATTCAGCCGCAAACCGGTGAGGTACTGGCCATGGTCAGTCAGCCCAGTTTCGACCCCAACCCGTTTGTTACCGGTATTGGCTTTAAGGCCTACGCCGACCTGCGGGACTCCATCGACCGTCCGCTGTACAACCGCGTCTTACGCGGGCTTTATCCGCCGGGCTCGACCATTAAGGCAATGGTCGCTGTGGCGGGGTTGGATGCAGGCATCGTCACACCGCAAACCCGCGTATTTGATCCGGGTTACTTCCAACTGCCCAATAACTCCCACAAGTACCGCAACTGGAACCGTAATGGTGACGGCTGGGTGGATATGGATCTGGCCATTGCCCGTTCCAATGACACTTATTTCTACTCGCTGGCTCACAAGATGGGCATCGACCGTCTGCATGATTACATGAGCCGCTTCGGCTTTGGGCAACGGGTCGCGCTGGACATGTTTGAAGAAACCGGCGGCCTGATGCCATCCCGCGACTGGAAACGGGCTCGTTATCGTCAGGCATGGTTCCCTGGCGAAACAGTGATTCTGGGGATTGGTCAGGGCTATATGCAGGCCACGCCGTTGCAGTTGGCGCAGGCCACTGCGGTTCTTGCCACCGGCGGTAAATGGATTCGCCCGCATCTGGCTAAAGACATTCAGGGCGAGAGGCCAGTTGACCCGAACCCTATGCCGGACATTGTGCTGCGTGATCCTTCTTACTGGGACTATGCGCGCAAAGGCATGGAATCGGTTGTTCACGGCGCGCGCGGCACGGCCCGCAAAGTCGGTGATACCGCCGTCTATCGAATGGCGGGTAAGAGTGGTACGGCTCAGGTTGTTGCCATCAAGCAGGGTGAGAAGTACGACCGCAATAAGGTCGCTGAGCGCCACCGCGACCACGCGCTGTTTGTTGCGTTTGCACCCTATGACAATCCGCAGATTGCAGTTTCCGTGATGGTTGAGAACGGTGAATCGGGTTCCGGCGTCGCAGGTCCGGTTGCCAAACAGGTCATGGATGCTTGGCTTCTGGACGAAAATGGTCAGCTCAAGCCGGAGTTTGCCCCGCCGCCAGCCGTTACTGGAGTTGTCCGGCCATGAGTAATAATTTCGACCGCAATCTCTCTAACGAAGATCTGGTGCGTCGCCGCGCGACTCTGCTGCAACGCTTGCACATCGACGGCATCCTGATGCTGTTGCTGATTATTCTGGCTGTCGGCAGCCTGCTGGTGCTGTATTCGGCCAGTGGCAAGAATGTTGATCTGGTCATGAAGCAGGCCAGCTCCTTCGGTCTGGGCCTTGTCGGCATGCTTATCATTGCCCAGTTCGAGCCCCGCTTTATGGCTCGTTGGGTACCTCTGGCTTACGGTGTGGGCGTTGCCCTGCTGATAGCGGTGGATGTCATGGGACATAACGCCATGGGGGCTACGCGCTGGATCAATATTCCCGGGGTGATCCGTTTTCAGCCCTCGGAGTTTATGAAGATCATCATGCCGGCAACCATTGCCTGGTATCTATCCAGTCGCAACCTGCCACCACGTTTAAAGCACCTCTGTGTGGCTGTGGCGATGATTGTTACGCCATTTGTGCTGATTCTGATGCAGCCGGACCTAGGCACCTCTCTGCTGATTTTGGCGTCCGGTGGTTTTGTTCTGTTTATTGGCGGCTTGCAGTGGCGGTGGGTGATCGGTGCAGTCGCAGCCGTGGTGCCGATCGCAATCGGGATGTGGTTCTTTGTCATGCATCAGTATCAGAAGCAGCGGGTGCTGACCTTCCTCAATCCGGAGAGCGATCCACTGGGCAGTGGCTGGAACATTATTCAGTCCAAAGCAGCAATCGGTTCCGGCGGAGTGCTGGGCAAAGGCTGGCTGCTGGGAACGCAGTCGCATCTGGACTTTTTGCCCGAGAGTCACACCGACTTTATCATTGCGGTTTTGGCAGAAGAGTTCGGCCTGGTCGGAGTCTGTTTGTTACTACTGATTTACTTGCTGTTGATCGCCAGAGGACTGGTGATTACCGTGCAAGCACAGACGCTGTTCGGTAAGCTGCTCGCCGGAGCGCTGACCATGACGTTCTTTGTGTATGTCTTTGTCAACATTGGCATGGTGAGTGGGTTGTTGCCGGTGGTTGGGGTACCGCTACCCTTTATCAGCTACGGTGGTACATCGCTGATTACTTTGTTGGCAGGTTTTGGAATTTTGATGTCGATCCACACGCACAGGAAGTGGATGACACAGTCTTGATTGGGATTGGTGAATCAATGCAAAAAATGCGCGGTTGGATCGGACGTACAGCACCCTGGTTGATCATGGCGGGGGTGTGCGCTGCAGTTCAGCCGGTCGTTGCCGGGGACTATGAGCAGTCTCCTCTGGCATCTGAGTTCGTTGAAGAAATGACCCGGGATTATGGCTTTGCCGCTGAGCAGCTGCAGGAGCTGTTTACCAAGGTCGAACGTAAACAAGCCATTCTGGATGCTATTTCCCGTCCGGCTGAAAAAGTAAAACCCTGGAAAGACTACCGCCCGATTTTCATCACTGATGCCCGCATCAAGCGCGGTGTCGAGTTCTGGAAAAACAATGAAGCAGCACTGGCCCGGGCAGAGGCTGAGTACGGTGTGCCGGCTCAGTTCATCGTTGCCATCATCGGTGTGGAAACCATGTACGGCGGCAACACCGGCAGCTACCGGGTAATGGATGCGCTGTCGACGCTGGCCTTTGATTACCCACCGCGTGCGCCGTTCTTCCGCAAGGAGCTGCGAGAGTTCCTGCTGTTGACCCGCGAAGAGCAGGTGGACCCGATCTCCCTGACCGGCTCCTACGCTGGCGCTATGGGGCTGCCGCAATTCATGCCAAGCAGCTTCCGTGCTTATGCAGTTGATTTTGACCACGACGGCCATATCAATATTTGGAACAACCCGAATGACGCTATTGGCAGCGTGGCTAACTACTTTAAGGTCCATGGCTGGCTGCCAGGCGAAGCAGTGGCTAAAGTTGCTGCGGTTGCCGGTGAACGTGTGGATGAAGGTTTAAGCCCAGGTCTGGATCCGGTGAAGAACGTCGGGGAATTGCGTGCGTTGGGATGGAGCACAGCTGAGGCACTGAGTGACGACATGCCGGTGACGGCCTTCCGCCTTGAAGGGGCTGAAGGGGATGAGTACTGGCTGGGTCTTCCTAACTTCTTTGTCATCACCCGCTACAATCGCAGTGTTATGTATGCCATGGCGGTCAATCAGCTGGCAGAGTTGCTGGTTGAGGCTCGGGGAAACTAATTAATGAGCAAGTTGCCATTCAAACTGGCCTTGTGCGGCAGCTTGGCGCTGATTTTGGCCAGTTGCACGTCGCAGAAGCCCAAACCAGTGCAGCCGGTGCAGCAGAGTGGTGGCATTTCCGGCCCGTCCGACTTTAACCGTCCGCATAAAGATGGCGCGCCGTGGTGGGATGTGGATGTTTCCAAAATCCCGGATGCAGTGCCCATGCCGCACTACGGGCCGGTCAAGGCCAGCCCGTACACTGTGTTCGGCAAGCAGTATTATCCGATTCCTGATGCGCGCCGCTACGTCGCTATTGGCCCGGCTTCCTGGTACGGCACCAAGTTTCATGGTCAGGCAACTGCCAATGGTGAGACTTACGACTTGTACGGCATGACTGCCGCTCATAAGACCTTGCCGCTGCCCAGCTATGTGCGTGTGACCAACCTGGAAAACGGCAAGACGGCAATTTTGCGTGTAAACGACCGCGGTCCGTTCTATTCGGACCGCATCATCGACTTGTCCTTTGCCGCCGCGAAAAAACTCGGTTACGCCGAGAGCGGCACAGCCCGGGTCAAGGTCGAAGGCATCGATCCGAGTGAGTGGTGGGCTCAGCAAGGCCAGCCGGTGCCGATGGTGTTGGCAGCGCCTAAGATGGCGCAGCCTACATCGGTTGCTCAGGCAACCGCGCAGCCGATCAGCCAGCCTCTGGAAACCTATACACCGCCACCGCAACAGCATGCGGCTGCGGTCGTACCTGTGCAGATTGACTCAAAAAAAAACGCTTCACTCGGAGCGTCTGGCCTGTATCTCCAAGTGGCAGCCTTCGCCAACCCGGACGCTGCGGAGCTCTTGAAGGCCAAGCTGAGCGGGACGGTCAATGCGCCGGTATTCGTCAGCTCAGTGGTGCGCAACCAGCAGATATTGCACCGGGTGCGGATGGGGCCGGTGAGCAGCCAAAGCGAGGCTGAGCGCCTGCAGAGCAGCGTCAGGCTGGCCAATTTGGGTGAAGCCACGCTGGTTCGGCCAGATTAATGGCACTTATTTGATATCAGCTGGACTAACCAGCAAAGCGGGATGTTTGCATGAGCGTCCCGCCTCTATGACGAAGTCCAACGGATTGTTCCACCCAGAAAATCAGAGAAACGGATGAATATCACCAGTTTTGCCAAACGCATTGTTCTTTCAATTGGTCTGCTTGGCGCAGCTACCGTCTGGGCGGACCAACAAGTGGTGCCGGCTGCCCCGCAACTGGCGGCCAAATCCTATGTGTTGATGGATGCCGCCACCGGTAATGTTCTGGTCGAGAACAATGGTGATCAGCGCCTGCCGCCTGCCAGCCTGACCAAACTGATGACCGCCTACATTGCTACGTTGGAAATCCGTAAGGGCAAGATCGGCGAGCAGGATATGGTCCCAATCAGCGAACACGCCTGGCGTACAGGCGGTGCCGCTTCCGGTGGGTCCACCATGTTCCTGCCGCTGAACAGTGAGGCTAAGGTCGACGATCTGCTGCACGGCGTCATCATCCAATCTGGCAACGACGCCAGTATTGCCCTGGCCGAGTACATTGCCGGTAGCGAAGATGCCTTCGCTGACATGATGAACGAGACTGCTAAGCGTCTGGGAATGAACAACTCCCACTTTATGAATGCCACCGGTCTGCCGCACCCTGAGCACTACTCCAGTGCACACGATATGGCCATTCTGGCCCGCGCGATCATTAATGAAGACCAGGAACATTACGCGATCTACGCGCAGAAAGAGTTCGTCTGGAACAACATCAAACAAGGTAACCGCAACCTGCTGCTGTGGCGCGACAAGACTGTCGACGGCCTGAAGACCGGCCACACTGCTGAGGCTGGTTATTGTCTGGTGGCTTCGGCTGTGCGTGACGGAGCACGGATGATCACTGCTGTGTTTGGCACTGCAAGCGAATCGGCTCGCGCGGCTGAAACGCAAAAGCTGCTGACTTACGGTTTCCGTTTCTTTGAGTCCCGTACTTTCTATAAGAAGGGCGTAGAGTTGGCTCAGAGTCCTGTCTGGAAAGGCACTCAGACCCAGGTCAAAGCGGGTCTGGCTGAGGATCTGAGTCTGACACTGCCAAAAGGCCAGCTGGATAAGTTGCAGGCAACCATGGTTCTCAACCCGCAGCTCATCGCCCCGATCGCACAGGGTGATGTGATTGGTAAGGTGGAAGTGAAGCTGGGCGACGATGTGGTGCATACTGCGGACCTGATCGCTCTGGATGCAGTCGAGGAAGGCGGTTTCTTCCGTCGCCTTTGGGATGGTATTCGCCTATTCTTCTACGGACTGTTTAACTGATTGATGCTCCGGAACGCTCCTGATCAGGGGCGTTCTGCCTTGGACAGGCCAAAAGCCTGCTGATTGCCATGACTGATACTGACGTACAAGCCCCTAAAATCGAATTCCCCTGCGAGCGTTACCCAATCAAGGTGATTGGCGAGGCTGGCGAGGGTTTTGCTGATCTGATCATTGAGATCATGCACCGTCACGCCCCGGGATTTGATGAAACGACCCTGGTGAGCCGTGACAGCCGTAATGGTCGTTTTCTCTCCGTGCAGGTGTTGATCACCGCGACTGGTGTAGAGCAGCTGCAAGCTATCCATACGGATTTGCGCGCCACCGGCCGCGTCCACATGGTGCTGTGATGAGCCTGCCGCTCGGCTTTCGTGAGCTGGGCCAGGTCGACTACGAGCCAACCTGGCATGCCATGCAGCAGTTCACCAATAGCCGTGATGCCAATACGGCCGATGAAGTTTGGTTGCTGGAACACGCCCCGGTGTTTACTCAGGGGCAGGCCGGAAAGGCCGAGCATGTGCTGTTTCCCGGCGATATCCCAGTCGTGCAGGTTGATCGCGGAGGCCAGGTGACGTATCACGGGCCTGGCCAGTTGGTCGCTTACCTGTTGCTGGATGTACGCCGCAGCGCATTAGGCGTACGTGAGCTGGTGTCTCGAATTGAACTCAGCTTGATTGACCTGCTTGCCAGCTATGGTATTGAGGCTAATGCCAAGCCAGATGCACCTGGTGTTTACGTAAACGGTGCCAAGATTGCATCGCTGGGGCTACGCATTCGTGGCGGGCGCTCGTTCCATGGTCTGGCCCTGAATGTGGATATGGATTTACAGCCGTTCAAGCGTATAAATCCGTGTGGATATGCCGGTATGGCTATGACGCAAATGGCTGATCTGATCGGGACGCCGGTTGCGATGAGCGAGGTGAGTGCCCGCCTGCGTGAGCAACTCGTCAAACACCTCGGCTATGCGGAACACACAACACTGCCGGGTGAAATACCACGGCTGACAGGCGTACCTGCCTAGTTGTGCAGCAGCTTTACAGCAGTTAACGACGAATCGTGCCGTAACTCGGACGATAAGCCTGAGCCTCAAGGTGGCGTGCAGGCTGGACAATGTGAGGGTAGGTTGTTTTATGAGCAGCACAGTGCAAACCCCCGGTAAACCGGCCAAAGTGGAAGTTGGCGTAAAGCTGCGTGGCGCCGAGAAGATGGCGCGCATCCCGGTGAAGATCATCCCAACTGAAGAGTTGCCGAAAAAACCGGACTGGATTCGTGTCCGCATCCCGGTGTCGCCGGAAGTCGACCGGATCAAGCAGCTGCTGCGTAAGCACAAATTGCACAGCGTTTGTGAAGAAGCCAGCTGCCCGAACTTGGGCGAATGCTTCAGCGGTGGCACGGCTACCTTCATGATCATGGGCGACATCTGCACCCGGCGCTGCCCGTTCTGCGATGTCGGTCATGGCCGACCTAAGCCGCTGGATGTAGATGAGCCGACCAACCTGGCCATCGCCATTGCCGATCTGCGTCTTAAGTACGTGGTGATTACCTCTGTGGACCGCGACGATCTGCGCGACGGCGGTGCCCAGCACTTTGCTGACTGCCTGCGCGAAATCCGCAAGCTGTCGCCTACTGTGCAACTGGAAACGCTGGTCCCGGACTATCGTGGCCGTATGGATGTGGCCCTGGATATTACTGCCCAGGAGCCGCCGGATGTGTTCAACCACAACTTGGAAACCGTACCGCGTCTGTACAAAGCAGCACGGCCTGGATCTGACTTTGAGTGGTCGCTGGATCTGCTGCAGAAGTTCAAGCAGCGGGTTCCGCATGTTCCGACCAAATCCGGGCTGATGCTTGGCTTGGGTGAGACCGATGAAGAGGTCATCGAGGTCATGAAGCGCATGCGTGAGCACGATATCGACATGCTCACCTTGGGCCAGTATCTGCAGCCTTCGCGCAGCCACTTGCCTGTACAGCGTTTTGTACACCCGGACACGTTTGCCTGGTTCGCTGAAGAAGGCGAGAAAATGGGCTTTAAGAACGTCGCGTCCGGCCCGCTGGTGCGCTCTTCTTACCACGCCGACCAACAGGCTCACGGCAACAAGATCGGTTAAGTGTGTTGCCAGCCGAACGACCGCCTGAGGCCGGTCGTTCGGTTGAGCAGCAAGGCCTCAGGTCTTCAGTTGATTGGCAAACTGACCAACGGCTTCTACCACCTGTTGCGCCCCGTCCTGAATATCAATGATTACCTGGCCGGCTTGGCCTGCCAATTCCAGCCCTTGCGCTGCTTGCTGACGACTGCTGGCCATAGCAGTAACGGCATTTTGCGCCAGGGTTTGGTTTCGCAGAACAACGTCGACGATCTCCTCGGTGGCTTTACTGGTTCGTGCGGCAAGTTGTCTGACTTCGTCAGCCACCACAGCAAAACCACGGCCTTGTTCGCCAGCTCTGGCAGCTTCAATAGCTGCGTTTAGTGCCAGCAGGTTGGTTTGATCGGCGATACCGTTGATGGTTTTGACCATGGCGCTGATCAGTTCGGATTGCTTGCCCAGTGCTTCGATGCCCTCGGTAGCGCTCTGCACCTGTTCGGCGATGGCTTGCATAACCTCAAGTGTCTGGCTAATGACCTGAGCACCTTGCTGAGCGGTGGTATCGGTTTGTTGGGATATGTCATAAGCGACTGTTGCTGCCTCTGCAACAGCGAGCTCCTGGTTAATCTGGTCGGTGATGACCGTGGCAAATTTCACCACCTTGTATAACTCACCATGGGCGTCATAAATAGGGTTGTATGAGGCTTCCAGCCAGACTACCCGGCCCAGGCTGTCCAAGCGTTTGAAACGGTCACTGACAAACTCACCGCGCCTGAGTTGGTCCCAAAAGCTTTGGTAGTTTGGGGCGTTATATTCTTCCGGTGCGCAGAACATGCGGTGGTGTTTGCCCTGGATTTGTTCCAGGCGATAGCCCATGCCGTTAAGAAAACGCTCGTTGGCTGTCAGCACATGTCCAGAAAGGTCAAACTCGATAACCGCGGTTGAGCGCAACAGGGCCTGAATGATGCTTTCATGCTCCTGTGAGGTTTCGATCGTGCGGGTAAGGTTTACGGCGCACATGGTCATGCGCAGTAACTGACCCTGGCTGTTCTGCACCGGCTGCCAGATACAGCGTAGCCAGGCCTCATGGCCCTTGGCATCGAGTAAGCGGAAGGCTCCACACAGATGCTCTGCGTATTGGAGTGCGCGACGGAATTTCTGGTAATTAGGCTCGTTGTGGAAGGACGGCGCAAAAATATGTTCGATATCTTTGTGCAGCAGGTCGGCTTCCCTATAGCCCAGTTCGTTAAGGAAGTTCTCGTTGACCATTTGAATGCGGCCCTGAGGATCGAGCTCAAGGACCAGCATTTCAGAATAGATGGAATCGCTTACCTGACGTAGCTGGGTGTATGCCTCCCGTAGATCCGAGAGTTCCTTGTGCAATTTCCGGTTAAACATCTCAACACCCTGTTAATGAGCGCCATTGGCTAGAGTGCCAGCCACACATTGAAGCGGCTGGGGCTCTAGTCAGTATCGTACAAAAGTGCGAAATGTTTAGTTGGGGATGCTAATTGTTTACAAACGGCGTAATGCCTGGAGTAACTCGTAGCTCGGATAGCCGTCCGCAGGCAAGTTTTGTGTGTGTTGGAAAGCCCGCACAGCTTTACGCGTATTGGCGCCGATGATGCCGTCTGCAGGGCCCGTATCAAAGCCTTTTGCGGTCAGCAGTTGTTGGATTTCGATTCGTTCGCTACGGCCAAGCTGGCGGTCGCCGCGAGGCCAGGCTGCCTGAACGCCTGGTTCACCGTCCAGGGCATCCGAGAGCAGGCCGATGGCCAGTGCATAGGCGGTGGAGTTGTTGTAGCGCAGGATGACACGGAAGTTATTCAGCAGCAGGAACGCCGGGCCACGATAGCCCGCTGGTAGGAACAGCGTCGCTTGGCTTTCGTCGGTGGCGCGAATTTCACGGACCGGACGAACGCCCAGCTCACGCCATTGGGCCATGCTGCGGCGGATTTCCGGGTCGGCCAGGTCGTAGTCGAAATTTTTCGGGAGGGTGACTTCGACACCCCAGGATTCGCCATTGATCCAGCCGGACTTACTCAGGTAATGAGCGGCCGAGGCCAGTGCGTCGGGGATGGAACCCCAGAGATCGCGTCGGCCATCGCCATCAAAGTCGACGGCATGTTCGTTGAATGTGGTGGGCATAAACTGGGTTTGGCCCATGGCGCCGGCCCAAGAGCCGATCAGGGTTTTACCGTGATAGTCACCGGCCTGCATGATTTGCAGCGCGGCCAGTAACTGGCCGCGCCAGAATGCCTGGCGACGGCCTTCGAAGGCCAGAGTGGCGAGGGAACGGATGACATTGCTGTTGCCGATATTGCTGCCGAAGTTGCTCTCCATGCCCCAAATTGCAATCAGCACTTCATGGTCGACCCGATATGCAGAGCGAATCGCCTTGAGTGTTGGCCGGTGTTGAGTCTTGAGCACGCGGCCTTGGGCAACGCGGGCGACCGATACGGCTCCGTCAATGTATTCCCACACTGGGCGGGTGAATTCTGGCTGGCTGCGGTCAGCCGCAATGACTTTAGGGTCCGGGGTGATGCCTGCGAAGGTACGGTCAAACAGCTGGGCATTGATTCCAGCCGCGATCGCATCGCTGCGCAACAGAGAACGCCACTCTTCGAAGGTCAGCAAGGGGGCAGGGGCTTCGAAGGCAACAGGCGTGGTTGTGGCCGCCGGAGATGGGACAGGCGCTGTTACAGGGGCCGCATAAGTCTGTGCTGGGGCCTCTGCACAGGCGATGAGAAGCATCAGGGTGCAGGCTGTGGCGCTATGGTAAAGGCCACGGATAAGCAGGTCAGGCATGGTGATCTCGGCACATTTCGCAGGCCGTAACCTTAGCATGAAAGGTCAACCAAGGGCGTTGAGGGTTTTTACGCGGCCAATAAACAAAAAGCCTCCCAGTTTTGCTGGGAGGCTTGACGGCGGTAGCTACCTTTTCCTTTGCCGGGCTTTTCCTGACGGCTGCGGAACAGTGGCTGAGCAACAATGGATTTGGCCTTGTTATGCCGGTTTTTTTTCACCATGTCCGGTTCCTCGCTGAGTGCTTGCGGAGTTGCAAGCGGGCAAAGCATGGACCGCAGCGCAAAGAATGTCCAGTGCGGGTCAGGCCCCGGATTTCACCAGGCCGAAGCGTTGGCCGCACAGATTAAGTGTCAGCAGGCTCAGGCCGCTCCAAGGGTCGCCAGGGGCTTGGCCTTTTACTTGTGCATCGATCTGCTGTGCATCCTGCAGTAGGGCGGCCCAGCGCGGGGCTGACAGTCGTTGCAGGGCCTTGCTAACCAATGGCCGGCGTTTATCCCAGACCGGCGGGCGAGCGGAGCTGAAGGCTTTTTCCAGGGGAATACCTTGGGCGAATTGTTGAGCGATGCTGGCCAGCAGGCGGATTTCCCTGGCCAGCGCCCAGAGAATCACCGGTGGTTCGACGCCCTCGCCACGCAGCCCTTCTAGAATGCGCAGGGCGTGGGCTGCTTCACCATTTAGGGCCGCATCAATCAAGCCGAACACATCAAAACGGGCGCTATCGGCTACAGCTGCCTGGACGGTGTCAATGTCGATCTGATTGCCGTCTGCCAGCAGTTTCAGTTTTTCTATTTCCTGGGCGGCCGCCAGCAGGTTGCCTTCTACCCGCACGGCAATCATATCGACAGCTTCTGCAGTGGCCGTGAGCCCGGAAGAGGCCAAACGTTGGCGAATCCACTGAGGTAATTGAGCGACTTCAACCGGCCATATCTGAATGAACTGGCAGTCCGGACCATCGATTAGGGCTTTGGCCCATTTGGTTTTCTGCGTACTGCCGTCAAGTTTTGGCAGGTTGATCAACAGAATGGTGTCTTCGGCCGGGCGAGTGAGGTACTCGAGCAGAGCGGCAGTGCCTTTGTCGCCGGGCTTGCCATTGGGGATGCGCAGTTCCAGGATGCGTTTTTCGGCAAACAACGACAGGCTTGCACCGGCTTGCAGCAGGGTGCCCCAGTCAAAATTAGTGTCAGCATTAAACACCTGGCGTTCACTGTGCCCTTGCTGGCGCGCAGCCGTGCGAATGGCATCGGTAGCTTCCTGGCAGAGCAGGGCTTCGTCACCGCTGACAACATAGACGGGGCTCAGGTTGCCCTGAAGGTGTTTACTGAGCTGTGAAGGATTGAGCTTCATGGGAATGAAACAGGCCGCTTGCGCGGCCCATTAGGTTTACTCAATCGGGATCGGCAGTTGCAGTGGTGACTGCTGCGGCTCGGCGGCCTCGCGCTGGCGGGCGGCTTCCAGAGCTTCGGCTTCAGCTTGGGCTTTGGCATCGGCAATGCGCTGCAGTTCATCCAGTTTTTCCGGGGTGACCAAGCGCAGCTGCAGCATCAGTTGCTGAATCAACTCGCGGCGCATTTCGCTGCGCAACTGATTGGCTTCCTGATCGCCACCGGCCAGGTTGTTGCCGTCCTGGTTAAAGAAGCCGGTCGTTTCGACTTTGTCCTTCAGCAGTACTGCGTTTTTGCTGCCGCGGACTTCGTAATGGAGGGTTTTCTTCAGTTCGATTTCGGCTGCACGGGCTGCGCCGGTGAAGGTTGCTGCGCGGCGATCTTCACGTTCGTTGGTCAGCACCAAATGATAGGGAGCGCCAGGGTAAACGCGGACACCATTGTTTGTCAGGGACTGGCTCAGCTCTTTGACTGTATCGCCGTATTCGTTACGGGCGCTGACGTCAAGTTCTTTTAGTGCGAATTGGACGTCGCCGGTGCCGCGCAGCTGAAAACCGCAGGCGCTCAGCAGGGTAGCCAGGCCAATTACCAACAGATTCCGTTTGATCATTTTTATCCCCTTGGCATGTCTGACGGCGCGCCGTGAAGGCGCGCCGGGCTTTATCAGTTGGCGACGATGTTGACCAGTTTGCCTGGAACCACGATGACCTTGCGGATGCTCAGGCCTTCAGTGAAACGCAGGACGTTCTCGTTATTGCGAGCGCTGGCTTCGATCTCTTCACGGCTGGCGCTGGCTGGCACTTCGATTTGGCCGCGCAGCTTACCGTTGACCTGCACCACTAATGTCAGGCTGTCCTGCACCAGTGCTGACTCGTCTACTTTCGGCCACTGTGCATCAATGATTGCATCAGTATGGCCCAGCTCAATCCACAGCTGATGGCAGATATGCGGTGTGATCGGAGCCAGCAGAAGAACAACGGTTTCCAGGCCTTCTTGCAGCAGAGCTCGGTCTTGGGCTGTGCTTTGCGGTGCTTTTTCCAATACGTTCATCAGCGTCATTACCTGAGCAATGGCGGTGTTGAATTTATGGTGTTGGCCAATGTCATTGCTGGCTTGCTTGATAGCCAAGTGAATGGCGCGGCGTACGGCCTTCTGCTCGTCGTTGAGGCTGGCAACGTCTGTTGCCGCTGCAGAGCCCTGACTGACGTGGGCTTGAGCCAGACGCCAGACGCGACGCAAGAAGCGGTTGGCGCCCTCAATGCCGGAGTCGGACCACTCGCAGCTCATGTCGGGCGGCGAGGCGAACATCATGAACAGACGGCAGGTGTCGGCGCCGTAGGCGTCGATCATGGCCTGTGGGTCTACGCCGTTGTTCTTCGACTTGGACATCTTTTCGGTGCCGCCGATTTCAACTGGCAGGCCGTCGCTCTTCAGTTTGGCACCGATGATTTTGGCTTTAGCATCACGCTCAACTTCAACGTCAGCCGGGTTGAACCAGTCTTTGCCGCCGTTATCGAGGGTGCGGTAGTAAGTTTCTGCTACCACCATGCCTTGGGTCAGAAGGTTTTTGAACGGCTCGTTCGAGGACACCAGACCTTCGTCGCGCATCAGCTTGTGGAAGAAGCGCGCATACAGCAGGTGCAGAATGGCGTGTTCGATACCACCAATGTACTGATCAACCGGCAACCAGTGGTTGGCTGCTTGCGGGTCAACCATACCGCCTTCGTAGTTTGGCGAGGCGTAGCGGGCGAAGTACCAGGAGCTTTCCACGAAGGTGTCCATGGTGTCAGTTTCGCGCTTGGCCGCAGCACCGCATTTCGGGCAGGTGCAGTTGTAGAACTCAGGCATTTTCGCCAGTGGCGAGCCCGCACCGTCCGGCACAACATCTTCTGGTAATACGACTGGCAGCTGGTCTTCCGGGACTGGTACGTCGCCACAGCTGTCGCAGTGGATGATTGGGATCGGGCAGCCCCAGTAACGCTGGCGGCTGATACCCCAGTCGCGCAGGCGGAACTGAGTTTTGCGTGCACCGTGACCGCATGCTTCCAGGTCTGCGACGATAGCGTCGAAGGCTGCGCTGAAGTCTTTACCGTCGTACTTGCCGGAATTGATGGTGGTCAGGCCTTGCTTGTCGCCGTACCAGTCCTGCCATTGGCTGGCATCGAACTGCTGTTCAGCGTTGCCTTGGTAAACCTGAATCATCGGCAGGTTGTACTTAGTGGCGAATTCAAAGTCGCGCTCATCGTGAGCTGGAACAGCCATCACTGCGCCTTCACCGTAACCAGCCAGTACATAGTTGGCGACGAAAACCGGCAGCTTATTGCCATTGAGCGGATGGATGACGAACAGGCCGGTATCGATGCCTTTCTTCTCCATAGTCGCCATGTCGGCTTCTGCCACGGAGCCCGCTTTGCATTCTGCGATGAATGCTTGCAGTTCCGGGTTGTTGGCGGCGGCCTGGAGCGCCAGTGCGTGCTCACTGGAGACAGCCACGTAGGTGGCACCCATCAGGGTGTCCGGGCGGGTCGAGTAGACCTTCAGTTGACCTTCGCGGCCGATGCTGGCTACGTCGTAGTCAAAGACGATATCGGCACCGAAGCTTTTACCGATCCAGTTGCGCTGCATGGTTTTGACCTGCTCAGGCCAGCCATCCAGCTCATCAAGGCTGCTCAAGAGTTCATCCGCGTAGGCGGTGATCTTGAAGTAGTACATCGGAATTTCGCGTTTTTCGATCACCGCGCCTGAGCGCCAGCCGCGACCGTCGATCACCTGCTCGTTGGCCAGTACGGTCTGATCCACCGGGTCCCAGTTCACGGTGCCGTTTTTGCGGTAGATCACGCCTTTTTCAAACAGCTTAGTGAACAGCCACTGTTCCCAGCGGTAGTAATCAGGCTTGCAGGTGGTGACTTCACGAGTCCAATCGATTGCGAGGCCCAGGCTTTTCAGCTGGGTCTTCATGTACTCGATGTTTTCGTAAGTCCACTTGGCGGGAGCTACGTTGTTTTTCATCGCCGCGTTTTCTGCGGGCATGCCGAATGCGTCCCAGCCCATTGGCTGCAGGACGTTCTTGCCTTGCATGCGTTGATAGCGGGCGATTACGTCGCCGATGGTGTAGTTACGCACATGGCCCATGTGCAGCTTGCCGCTTGGGTAGGGGAACATCGACAGGCAGTAAAACGTGTCCTTGCCTGGCTGCTCGCTCACTACAAAGGAATTGTGCGCGTCCCAGTGGGACTGCGCGGCGGCTTCGATTTCACGTGGCTGATACTGTTCTTGCATGGTTACCGGCGCTGCTAATAAGGGCTTGCGGGAAACGCCGTAGCATACATGAGGGCCGCTTACTGAGGGAAACCTTGTTTGACGATCTGGGCTGTGGACGTGGCTGAGCCGTTTGTCGTGGTGCCGAACTGGGCTAACGGTCGCAACTAAACTCTATTCAGGTAGAACGTGTGTTCAGAGTGAGGTTGGGATGGGCGAGATAAAACGGCAGGGATTTGCTGATGGGCCCTATGAGCATTTGTTACAGCGCCTGAGTGTTGCGCTGGATGAAGCCATTGAAATGGAAGTCGTCACCGAACAACCGCAAATGGAATTGGAGTTACGAGGTTTAACCGGGTCGGAGCTGAGGTTGATCCAGGCCTATCTGGAACGGGATGTGGAAGGATTGAGTGGTTGGCTTTCTGCGGCCAGGGAGGCCGAGATCGATACGCCACCAGACTCTGTGGTTCGGTCAGAGTTGCAGCTGCCGCTTGCTCAGGACCAAGCGGAGTCGGTTCAGCCCCCATATGAGTCTCTGAATCTGAGCTTGTGCTGCGCTATTTGCGGGAAAAGGTGCGAGTGGCAGCGGGCGCTGGGTGTGCAGATTTGCCAGGGGTGCGGCTCGCAGATATTCCGCGCTGAGAGCCATATCTGATTCGTTGCGGGGCCGCCTCTGCGGCGAGCCCCCTCTATTGCTGTATTCCAGTTCCCCCTAATGCGTGATGTCTTCTGCGTGATGGCAGGCTATTTGGCGGTTATCCAGTTCGCGCAGGATCGGGCGTTCACTGCGGCAGCGTTCGCTGGCATGTGGGCAGCGCTGGTGGAAGGCACAACCGCTGGGCGGGGATAGCGGGTTGGGGAGCTCGCCGCTGAGCTTGAGCTTCGGCTTGTCCGGGTTCGGGTGTATCGCCGGGGTCGCCGAGAGCAGTGCTTGTGTATATGGGTGCATCGGGCGCTCATAGATCAGTTCGCTGTTACCCATTTCCACCGGTCTGCCCAGGTACATCACCAGAATCTCATCGGCCACATGGCGTACTACTGACAGGTTGTGGGAGATGAACACGTAGCCGGTGTTGAATTGTTCCTGCAGGTCCATAAACAGGTTGAGTACCTGAGCCTGAATCGAGACGTCCAGCGCAGAGGTTGGTTCGTCTGCCACCAGCACTTTCGGTTGCAGCATCATGGCCCTGGCCAGAGCGATGCGCTGGCGTTGGCCACCGGAGAACATGTGAGGGTAGCGTTGGTAATGTTCAGGGCGCAGGCCTACCTGTTGCATCATGGCCTGGACCTTTTCGCGGCGCTCGCTGCCCGACAGCGAGGTGTTAATCAGCAGCGGTTCGGCCAGTTGATCACCGATTTTCTGCCGTGGATTAAGAGAGGCATAGGGGTTCTGAAACACCATTTGCACATCGCGGCGCAATTGCTTGCGCTGGCTTTTGCTGGCCCCGGTGACCTCCTGTCCGGCGATTTGCAGGGAGCCTGAGGTGGGCTCTTCAATCAAGGTCAGGGCGCGGGCCAGGGTGGACTTGCCACAACCGGACTCGCCGACCACAGCGAGGGTTTTTCCGGGTTGTAACTCAAACGACACTCCATTGAGGGCTTGAACCTGTGCGCTGGGTTTGAACAGGCCTTGGGAGACTTCGTAGTGACGGGTCAGGTCCCGTGCGGTGAGTACGGCACTCATCAGGCCACCTCCGCAGTCAGATTAAGCGGGTGAAAACAGCGCACGGCGCCATGCGTGTGTGAGGTCAGAGTGGGTTGCTGGGCGTGACAGCGGTTGTCGGCATACGGGCAGCGTGGCGAAAGCAGGCAGCCTTGGGGGCGGTCGTAACGGCCCGGCACGATGCCGGGTAATGTCTCCAGTCGGCTTTGGCCCAAGCTGTGCTCGGGAATCGCTTTAAGCAGCGCCTCTGTATACGGATGGGTGGGGCCATTGAACAGCTGCGGTACTGAGCCAATTTCAACCGCCTGTCCGGCATACATCACACATACGCGCTGCGCGGTTTCGGCAACAACGGCTAGATCATGGGTGATCAACACCAAGGCCATGCCCTGTTCCTTCTGCAGGGCGATGAGGAGGTCCATGATCTGTGCCTGAATGGTGACATCCAGCGCTGTGGTGGGTTCGTCTGCAATCAGTAGTTTAGGCTCAGCAGCGATGGCCATGGCAATTGCTACGCGCTGGCTCATACCGCCGGATAGTTGGTGTGGATAAGCGTCGAGACGGCTGGCAGCAGCCGGAATCTCGACTTTTTCCAGCAGCTCCAGAGCACGCTGGCGTGAGGCGCGCCCTTTGAGCCCCAGATGCTGACGCAGGACCTCTTCAATTTGAAATCCCACGGTGAAGCTTGGATTCAGGGCGGTCATTGGGTCTTGAAAGACCATCGATAAGTCTTTGCCGATGATATGGCGGCGCTGTCTGCCTTTAAGGCTTTGCATGTCGGTGCCATCGAAAAACAGGCTATCGGCTGTGACGATGCCGGGGGCGTCAATCAGTCCCATCAGGGCCATCATTGTCACGGACTTGCCTGAACCCGACTCGCCAACAATGGCCAGCACTTCGCCTTTACTTACATTCAGGTCAAGGCTGTCGACCACAGGTACGGCGGTGGCTCCGCCAAAGCGCACGCTGAGATTTTTGATTTCCAGCAGATTCATGGCGGCCTCCTTACTGCGCATTTTTCAATTTGGGATCAAGTGCATCGCGTAGGCCATCTCCCATCAGGTTGATGGCCAGCACGCTCAGCAGAATGGTCAGGCCTGGCAGGCTCACGACCCACCAGGCGCGTTCGATGTAATCCCGCGCTGAGGCCAGCATGGTGCCCCATTCCGGTGTAGGCGGCTGTACGCCGAGGCCAAGAAAGCCCAGTGCGGCGGCATCGAGAATGGCTGATGAGAAGCTCAGAGTGGCCTGCACGATCAGTGGAGCCATGCAGTTGGGCAGTACGCAAATAAACATCAGGCGCGGCAGGCTGGCACCGGCCAGGCGTGAAGCGGTTACGTAATCGCGGTTTAACTCACCCATCACCGCCGCGCGGGTCAGGCGCACATACGAGGGCAACGAGACGATGGCGATGGCGAAGATGGTGTTAATCAGCCCAGGGCCGAGGATGGCGACAATGGCCACTGCCAGAAGCAATGAAGGCAGAGCCAGCATGATGTCCATCAAACGGGTGATCACCGGTCCAATCAGGCGCGGGAAGAAACCCGCGACCAGTCCGAGGAAGATGCCTGGGATCAGTGACATGACTACTGACGCCAGGCCGATCAACAGCGACAGGCGTGCGCCGTGAATCAGACGAGAGAGAAGGTCACGACCCAGCTCGTCAGTGCCGAGCAAAAACTGCATTTGGCCGCCATCCAGCCAGGCCGGAGGTGTCAGAAGGAAGTCCCGGTATTGTTCGCTTGGGTCATGCGGAGCTACCCAAGGAGCGAAGAGGGCGCAGAACACCAAAATCAGCATAAAGACCAGCCCGGCTACTGCGCCTTTATTGTGGGCAAAGGCCTGCCAGAATTCTTTGAGCGGGGACGGGTAGAGCAGCGCCTGATCGACGCCGGAGGCATGCGTAGTCGTATTCATTAGAGGCTCCTCAGCGCTGATGGCGAATGCGTGGATTGGCCAGCCCGTAAAGGATGTCCACCACGAAGTTGACCAAGATCACCAAGCAGGCGATCAGCAGGATGCCGTTCTGCACCACCGGATAATCCCGGGCACCAATGGCCTCAATCAGCCATTTACCGATACCCGGCCAGGAGAAGATGGTTTCCGTTAGCACGGCGCCAGCCAGCAGTGTGCCGACTTGCAGGCCGATCACCGTCAGCACGGGAATCAGCGCATTACGCAGGCCATGCACAAACACTACGCGGGCAGGTGACAGCCCTTTGGCGCGGGCAGTGCGCACGTAGTCTTCGCGTAGTACCTCAAGCATGGCCGAGCGGGTCATGCGTGCAATCACTGCCAGAGGGATTGTGCCCAGGACGATGGCGGGCAAAATCAGGTGATGCAGGGCATCCAGAAACGCCCCTTCTTCTTCCGATAACAGTGTGTCGATCAGCATAAAACCGGTTACCGGCTCTATGTCATACAGCAGGTCGAGCCGCCCAGATACCGGCGTCCAGCCCAAACCGACGGAGAAGAACATGATCAACAGCAGGCCCCACCAGAAAATCGGCATGGAATAGCCTGCCAGGGATATGCCCATAACGCCGTGGTCAAATAGCGAGCCCCGCTTCAGGGCTGCGATCACACCGGCGATCAAACCAATGGTCCCGGCAAACAGCAAGGCCGCCAGCGCCAGCTCCAAGGTGGCCGGGAACAGCGTGGTGAACTCGCTCCAGACCCCCTCGCGGGTGCGCAATGACTCGCCGAGGTTGCCGTGGGCAAGCTGACCAATGTAGTCGATGTACTGGGCGTAAAGCGGCTTGTTCAGGCCAAGGCGTTCCATGGCTTCGGCATGCATGACCGGGTCGACGCGACGCTCGCCCATCATGACTTCCACCGGGTCACCGGGGATCATGCGAATCAGGGCGAACGTCAATAGGGTGATGCCGAAGAAAGTGGGGATCAATAACCCCAAACGGCGAAGGATAAAACTCAGCATCTCGGCGGGTGACTCCTCATTATTCTCAACCTGCTCTACCGGGCAGGAGGCTAGCCTACACACAGTCAGATGTTGTGTGGGCTTAGTTCATTTCCGTGGTTGCGTAGTTGTGGGTACCGAGCGGATTGATGGTGTAACCGCTGATGTTTTTGCGAAGCACTACAAAGGACTTCGGGTGGACTAATGGAACCCACGGTAATTCGCGGCGGAAGACCTGTTGAGCTTGTTTGTACAGGTCCGCGCGGGTAGCAGTGTCCGTGACGATCTTGGCTTTGCGGATCAGAGAATCGAATTCCTGATTACACCAACGAGCCTGATTCTCACCGGATTCAGCTGCGGCACAGGAAAGGTTGGGGGCCAGGAAGTTGTCCGGGTCACCGTTGTCGCTGTTCCAAGCTAGGGCCACCATGTCATGTTCCCCGCCTTTAGCACGTCTGAGCAGTTCGCCCCATTCCAGCATGCGGATATTCAAAGTAATACCGGCTGCAGCCAGATCAGCCTGTAGCATCTGGGCAATCAGAACTGGGTTAGAAATGATCTCGGAGCTGCCGTTGCGGATAAATAGGTTGATCTGCAAGTTTTCGACACTGGATTCCTTGAGGAGTTGTTTCGCTTCTTCCAAGTTGTGCTGCAACGGTGTGGCGCTGTCGTCGTAGCCGAGCATTCCAGGCGGATACGGGTTGGCTGCCGGTGTCAGATCCAGCCCGCCGGCCAGGGCGTTGAGGATGGCGGGTCTGTCGATTGCCAGATTGATGGCTTTGCGAACCCGCACATCATTCAGCGGTGGGTGCTGGGTGTTGATAGCCAAATAGGAGGTTGCCAGTGCGTTGATTTCTTCAACTTTTAGGTTGCTGTCTTGACGTAGCTTGGGGATGTCCTCGGTTTTGAGGCGTTGTGCGATCTGACATTCCCCAGCTCGCAGTTTTTGTAGGCGGACGTTGGCATCCACGGCGATGGCGAAAATCAGTTGGTCAACTTTAGGCTTACCGCCGAAATAGTCTGGATTGGCCTTGAAACGAACCTGAGCGTCTTTGATATAGCGGCTAAATATGAACGGCCCCGTGCCAATCGGTTGGCTGTTGATAAGGCCGGTTTTGCCTTCAGCCAGTAATTGATCACCGTATTCTGCGGAGTAAATGGAGGTAAACCCCATGGCCATGTCGGCAAGAAAGGCGGCGTCCGGACGCGTGAGGGTGAAGCGTACCGTCATCGGGTCGAGCTTCTCGACGGACTTAATCAGGTCACCCATTGCCATGCTGTCAAAGTACGCGTAACCGCGCAGGGCGCTGTCGTACCACGGGCCGTTGCGGTCCATGGGACGTTTGAAGGTCCAGAGCACATCATCAGCATTGAATGCTCGAGTCGGCGTGAAGTAGCTGGTGCTGTGAAATTTCACATCCGGCCGCAGGTAGAAAGTGTAGGTCAGGCCGTCTTCGCTGATATCCCAATGGGTGGCCAGGGCAGGTTGTAGTTCGGATGTGCCGGGTTTGAAACGTAGCAGCGGATCAAAGATGGTTTCAGTGGTGGCATCAAAGGTTACACCGGCAATGTATTGCACTGGGTCAAAGCCTTCTGGGCTAGCTTCGGTGCATACGATCAGGCTATTGGCCTGGGCCAGGCTGACGATGGATGTCATGGCCAGGGCTGACAGTAGAGGACGCATCTTCATGGGATATCTCCGGCTGCCGACTTGTGGTCGGCAGCTTGTCAGGGTTTTAAAGCAGATTGAAAGGCAGTGTGGTTACCAGACGCAGTTCATCGGCGCTGCCGTCGACCTGGTTTTTTGAAGCTCGGTGTGACATGTACAGGAGCTTAAAAGTGGTGTCTTTAATCTGGCCGCTTTGAACCTTATACCCAACGGAGAGTGCATATTCACGATGGCGTTCGTCATCCTGCGTTTTGACCTCACTGTAGTTGCCGTAAGCACCGTTGCGGTCGCCATCGTAGTGAGTGCCGTCAATGTCCCAGCCTTTGGCATACCAGATGGCAGTTGTCAGGCCGGGAACACCGTAATAGCTCCAGTCGATGTCATAGCGGATCTGCGCGGACTTTTCGTTAGGGCCGTTGTAGTCGGAGTACAGGGAGTTGGACAGGTAGATTGCAGCGGTTTCGTGGACGTAGTCGAAGTACTCGTCGCCATCCACTTGCTGCCAAGCCAGGGTCAGTGAGTGCGCCTGGTGGCTCAGGGTGAAGCCCAGGCTCCAGATGTTGTTGTCGATGTAACCCGCTTCACGGGCACCGGTGTCGCGGGTGTTGTAGATATTGAAGGCCGTGTGCAGAGCCAGTGTTTTACGGTCTCCAAGATCATGCCCCAGGCCAAAGTAATACTGGTTCCACACGTCTTGAAAATGCGCGGTGTAGAGCGACAGCATCAGGGTGTCGGAGGCCAGATAATCGCCACCAAGGTAGCGCAGATGGTCTCCCTTGACCTGGCGGGTGCCGTATTCGGTGGTCAGAGGCTCATCGCCTGCACCGGTTCGCGGGCTGGCACGGCGGAAGTCACCGGCCTGAAGAGTGAGGTGCTCGACTTCATCACTGGTCAGTGCATAGCCAGTAAAACTGGCTGGCAGAGCCCGGTTATCGTTTGAGTTGAACACCGGGGTTTCAACCTGGAAACGCCCCGCTTTTAACTCGGTGGCTGAGGTTCGCAGGCGGACATTGGCAATGCCCATTTTGGACCACTGTTCTTCGGCTTCTCCCTCGCTGTTGGCCAGGGTGCGGTTGCCGCCTCCGGCGATACGTCCTTTGCCTTGCTCAAGGTTGATGGCGTTGAACACCGCTAGGTCCAAGCCGAAACCGATGGTGCCTTGGGTGTAGCCCGAGCTGTATTTCAAACGGGTTGACTGGACCCAGCTATAGCGATCCTGGGTGCGTTCACTGCCGTTTTCTTTGGGGATGCGGAAGCTCGTGTTGTCTTCCGCGCGTTCGTGCGAATAGAAGTTGCGGGCAATAACGTCCAGGCTCTGGCCTTCGATAAAACCCGTAGCATCGGCCTGGTGCCGGGACTCGCCCGCGTAACTGGTGTTGGCAACTGCCAGGGCCAGTGCAAGGGTCGAGTAATACCTTGTTGTTGTGTTCATTAGGCGTTCCTTTGGCTGGTATGCGAATCATCCTTGACCCACTTGCAGGCGCACGAAGTCCTGCAAAGCTGAGCTTTGCAACTGAGGCAGAGAGGTTTAAACGACTGCTGACTGCTGGTGCCGGTCTCAGCCAGCCCCTCATTGGCTGAGGGGCTGGCCTGTGTGTGCCGGTTTAATAATCAGGGCTTGATGCCGACTCCGTAGAACGAGTTCAGACCAAAAGGACTGATCTTGTAGTCGAGCACGTTTTTGCGCATCGGCTGGTAAACCGTCGAATGGGCAATGGGGGTGATTGGGACTTGTTGCTTGAGGATGTGCTGTGCCTGCTGATAAAGCCTAGTGCGTTCATCAACATCGGTTGTGCGTTTAGCTGCCTGAATCAGTTTGTCGTAGTCGGCGTAGCACCATTTTGAGAAGTTGTTGCCGTCGACCGCATCGCAACCGTACAGGGTGCCAAGCCAGTTGTCGGGGTCGCCGTTGTCACCGCTCCAGCCAATCAGCATGGCGCCGTGCTCGCCAGCTTTGGAGCGTTTGATGTATTCCCCCCACTCGTAGCTGACAATCTTGGCTTTGATGCCAACTTTGGCCCAGTCAGCCTGGAGCATTTCGGCCATCAGTTTGGCGTTGGGGTTGTAGGGGCGTTGTACCGGCATGGCCCAGAGGGTGATCTCGGTGCCTTCCTTGACACCTGCGGCCTTGAGCAGCTCCTTGGCTTTCTCCGGGTTGTACGGTGCGTCTTTGATGCTGTCATCGTATGACCACTGAGTCGGCGGCAGGCCATTCACTGCGAGCTGCCCGGCACCTTGGTAAACCGCATCTATGATGGCCTGCTTGTTTACCGCCATGTCCAGTGCTTGCCGTACCGGTAGCTGGTCAAACGGTGCACGCTGAGTGTTGTAGGCGATAAAACCCAGGTTGAAGCCTGGCTGGGTCGGAACATTCAGGTTGGAGTCTTCTTGCAGGCCTTTGATATCAGCCGGGCGGGGGAATAGTGTCACCTGGCACTCGTTGGCTTTGAGTTTCTGCACCCGGATTGAAGCGTCGGTATTGATGGCAAAAATCAGATTGTCGAGTCGCACATCTTCAGGCTTCCAGTAGTCCTTGTTGCCTTTGAAGCGAATAAAGGCATCTTTCTGGTAGCGGCCGAAGACGAATGGACCAGTGCCGATGGGCTTTTGGTTGATATCGGCGGCTTTACCTTCTTTGAGCAATTTGTCGGCGTATTCAGCTGACTGGATCGAGGCAAAGTGCATCGCCAGATTCTGGATAAAGGCCGCGTCCACGCTGTTGAGGGTGAAGCGGACGGTCATGTCGTCCAGCTTTTCCAGTTTGGCGATATTGGTGTCCATCGCCAGGTCTACGAAATAGGGAAACTCAGTGGGATAGGCTTTGCGGAAGGGATGATTCTTGTCGAGCATGCGCTGAAAGGTGAACAGCACATCATCGGCGTTGAAGTTGCGGGTGGGTTTGAAATACGCCGTGGTATGAAACTTGATGTTGGGGCGCAGGTGGAACGTGTAGGTCAGGGCGTCTTCGCTGATATCCCATTTTTCGGCAAGGCCCGGCACTGCCTGGGTGCCGCCGCGTTCGAACTCAGCCAGACGGTTGAAGATGGTTTCAGCTGAAGCGTCAAAGTCGGTGCCGGTCGTGTATTGACCTGGATCGAAGCCCGCCGGACTGCCTTCTGAGCAGTACACCAGGTTGCTTGCTGCGTGAGCGTTGGCGAAGGAAGCAATCAATCCAATTGCTATTGCGGCCCTGATAAAGGCGTTCTTATCCATGAAGACCTCATGTCTTATTGGTTTATCTTGAGGCACCCGTTTGGGGTGCAATCAGGCTAGGCATGGCCCTGAACTCAAGCAATAGACAAAAAGGTTACTACCCCGTAATAAGAACGCGGCTATATATCAGTGTCGCATTTTTGTAAGTGGTATGCTGTCAAAGTGCCTGATTTAGAGTGGCTGGATTTCGATTGTGCCGCTGGCTGATACATTCACCTGACTCGTGCCGGCCTCAACCTCAGGAACCGCATCAGCCATCATGGCTGCGCCTTTGGCCAGTGCCATGTTGGAGCGGAATACGGGTGGGTTATATCCACCGCTGTTGAGGCTCAGATTAACGATCTTGTAGTCCTTCGCACCTAGGGCCTCAGTAGCAATCTGGGCGCGTGCCTTAAAGGCTTCGATGGCGCGTTTGATCAACGCATCTTCCTGGGTTTTACGGGTGGCATCGGCGATGCTGAAGTTCATTCCAGCCATGTTCAGTGTGGTGAGCATCTCGCCCGTCAGCTTGGATAATGCAGCGAAGTCGGCACTTTCCAGGCGTAGTTCTGCTCGTTCGCGCCAGGCTGTGATTTTCCGGCCTTTGTCGTCGTACACCGGGTAGCTGTTACGGCTACCGGAACTGACAGTAATACCTTTGACGTTTCGAGCCTGATTGATGGCATCGTTCATGGTTTTGCTGATCTTTGCCGCCAGAGCGGTAGGATCACTGCCTTGGTCTTCACTGTAGAGCGTGACGTGCATCAGGTCGTGGGCAATTTCCTGGCTGACTTCTGCGCTCAGGGATATCTGGTTGTAGCGGGCTTCGTCAGCGTGGGCGACTGCTGTGAGCAAGGCGCTGGCACTGAGCAGGATGGCTGTGGCAAGACGGTTGACTGGCATTGTGAGTAATCCTATTGGTTGGACCGGGAAGTGAAATGCAACTTGTCAGAGGTTAGACGGTGTTGGCTGTAGATACGGGTTAATCCCTCTCAAACCAGCAGTTTCAGTTCTCTGCGGCTTGTTGCCGCAGATCGTCAGTTGCACCCTTGGTTATACTCGCCCCGCTCGCTGAACGAGCATTCGGAGCATTTTGGAGAATTTATGCTCGCACCTGTGCAATTGCTGTCGGCGAGCCGGCAGAACCTCTGGCGTCTGACCTTTATTCGAATTCTAGTGCTGGCCGCTCAGGCCGGGTCGGTGGGGTTGGCCTATAACTCGGGCATCCTGCCACTGCCCTGGTTTGAACTGAGCATTACGCTGGGTATTTCGCTGGTGCTGTGCTTGATCACTGCCTTGCGTTTACGCGGCCCGTGGCCTGTCACCGAGGCTGAGTATGCACTGCATCTGGCCTGCGATCTGGTTATCCACAGTCTGCTTTTATATTACTCCGGCGGTTCGACCAACCCGTTCGTCTCCTATTACCTGGTGCCGTTGACGATTGCTGCAGCAACTCTGTCTTGGATGTACACCCTGACATTGTCCGGGCTGGCCCTGGCGGGTTACACCTTGTTGCTGGTTTGGTCGCATCCACTGAACTTGCCAACCGGCTCCCGTGAAAGCCTGCTGATTTACGGCATGTGGCTGAGCTTTGCCCTGGCAGCCGGGCTGATTACCTTCTTCGTCGCCAAAATGGCAGAAGAGTTACGTCAGCAGGAAGAAATGCGTGCCGAACGCCGCGAGGAAGGTCTGCGCGATCAGCAGTTGCTGGCTGTGGCGACTCAGGCTGCGGGGGCGGCTCATGAGTTGGGCACGCCTTTGGCGACCATGAGCGTGCTGATCAAGGAATTGCGCCGCGAGCATCCTGAGCCGACGCTGCAGGAAGACCTTGCGGTGCTGCAGGAGCAGGTCAAGCTGTGCAAGGAAACCCTGCAGCAGTTGGTGCGTGCGGCGGAGGCTGATCGACGTCAAGCGGTGGTGGACCAGACCTGTGTAGAGTGGCTGGAGTCGACCCTGAACCGCTGGCATCTGATGCGGCCTGAGGCGAGCTATCGTTATCAGTGTATGGGCAAAGGGCAGCCGCCACGGCTGATGCCGCCTGCTGACTTGACCCAGGCATTGCTGAATCTGCTGAATAATGCCGCTGATGCTTGTCCGGATAATCTGGATATTCGCCTGAATTGGGATCACCAGTGGGTCACGCTGAATATTCGTGATTTCGGTGCCGGTGTGCCGCTGGCGATCGCCGAGCAACTGGGGCGGCCATTTTTTACAACCAAGGGCAAAGGTTTCGGTCTGGGCCTGTTTTTGAGTCAGGCCAGCGTCAATCGTGCTGGTGGGACGGTTAAACTGTACAACCATGAAGAAGGCGGCACGCTCACAGAGCTTAAATTGCCGCGAGCCTATAGCCGAGCATAAGGGAACTCTGTATGAGCGACGAACTCCTGTTTGACGGTGATGAGCAACCGCATTTGCTGTTGGTCGATGATGACCCGACCTTTACCCGCGTGATGGCCCGTGCCATGAGCCGTCGTGGCTTACGCGTGTCGATTGCCAGTTCAGCAGAAGAAGGCCTGGCGCTGGCGCAACAGGATGTCCCGGACTATGCCGTGGTTGACCTGAAAATGGCCGGTGACTCCGGGCTGGTGTTGTTACCCAAACTGCTGGAAGTGGACGCAGAAATGCGGGTGGTGATTCTCACCGGTTATTCCAGCATTGCCACGGCGGTTGAAGCGATCAAGCGCGGAGCTTGCAACTATTTGTGCAAGCCGGCGGATGCCGATGATGTGCTGGCGGCCTTGCTGACTCAACATGCTGATCTGGACACCTTGGTCCCGGAAAATCCGATGTCGGTGGACCGCTTGCAGTGGGAGCACATTCAGCGCGTGCTCAGTGAGCATGAAGGGAATATTTCGGCGACAGCCCGCGCGCTGGGCATGCATCGCCGGACGTTGCAGCGCAAACTGCAGAAGCGCCCGGTTCGCCGTTAATCGCGAAGGTGTTCGTTGCCTGACGCCGCAACGAACACCTTATTAAGCGCTTAGGGATGAGCTTCGCCGATCAGCGGGAAGACGCCCATCAGCAGAGCAGCCAGCATGATCGCAAGGCATATCAGAATCGCCCACTTCAGGGAGAAACGCTGATGCTCGCCGAACTCAATTTTAGCCAGGCCAACCAGCAGATAGGTTGATGGCACTAGCGGGCTGAGCAGGTGCACCGGCTGGCCGACAATCGAAGCGCGAGCCATTTCCACGGCGCTGATGCCGTAATGAGAGGCCGCTTCCGCCAGCACCGGCAGCACGCCGTAATAGAACGCATCGTTGGACATAAAGAAGGTGAACGGCATGCTCACGATGGCGGTAATGGTGGCCAGATAAGGCCCCATTGACGGCGGAATCACGCTCAGCAGGCTCTTGGACATGGCATCAACCATGCCGGTACCACTGAGAATCCCGGTAAAAATACCTGCTGCGAAGATCAACCCGACAACTGCCAGTACGTTGCCGGCATGTGCGGCGACACGCTCTTTTTGGTGCTGCAGATTGGGGTAGTTAATGATCATCGCCAGGCTGAAAAAGATCATAAACAGCACCGGTAATGGCAGCAGACCGGCAATCAGGCAGCCCATCAGGGTGAGTGTCAGTGCGCCGTTTACCCACAGTAATTTCGGGCGACGCGCCTCAGGGTATTGGGACACGCTGACGCTGTCGTAATGGGTGTTGTTTTCGGCCAGGCGGATGATGCCCAGGCGAGCTCGCTCACGCTTGCCATACCACCAGGCGATGCCAAACAAGACAATGGCACCGACCATCATTGCCGGGATCATCGGCACAAAAATTTCTGAAGGGTCGACATGCAAGGCGCTGGCCGCCCGCGCGGTTGGGCCGCCCCAGGGCGTCATGTTCATGATGCCGCCGGCAAGAATGATCAGGCCGGCCATGATGCGCGGGTCCATACCCAGGCGGCTGTACAGTGGCAGCATGGCGGCCACACAGATCATATAGGTGGTGGCACCGTCGCCATCCAGAGAGACGATCAGGGCGAGGGCAGCGGTGCCGACAGAGACCTTCAGTGGGTCACCCCGGACCAGTCGCAAAATCGCCCGAACCGCCGGGTCAAACAGGCCCGAGTCGATCATCAAAGCGAAATATAAAATGGCGAACATCAGCATGACGCCTGTGGGGGCGAGCTTGCTGATGCCGTCCAGCATCATCGGACCGATCGCGTGGGCGAAGCCGCCGAACAGGGCAAATAAAATAGGGATGATGATCAGGGCAATCAGGGCGGAAAGGCGCTTGCTCATGATCAGGTACATAAAAGTAATGACCATGGCGAAGCCAAGGAACGTCAGCATTATGGTTCTCCGAATTGCTGAAACGGGCGGCGACAGTCAGGCGAATCAAAGCCTTATGGCGGGAGGAGGCAGGGTGTCGGAGAGATTGGAGGCTCTGAGGGCACCAGGCTGGTTATAAGGCATTGCTGTCACCGTTGTTTTTGTCTTCGGCTGCCAGGGATTGACTGGCAGTTGCCGTGCCGGGTCGAGCCGGCGCGCCTGAATCTACGGAGAGAATCTTTCATCCAGCTTTCAGTCCGACTGCCGTACAAGCTTTTTGTCGGGAGCCTTCTGTCGTCTGTAAGCGCGCGAAAGCCATGCGGGCCCTGATATCATCGACGAACCCCTCTGGCCCGTGGCTTTGATCATGTTTTCGATTTTTTCCGATACCTTCGCGGTCACCGCGCCGGTGTTCGCGATGTTGTTTCTGGGTGTTCTGCTAAAGCGCTTGGGGCAGGTGGATGCAGCCTTTATCAGCACCGCAACGGCGCTGGTGTTCAATGTCAGCATGCCGGTGATGCTGTTTTTGGCGATTCTGCATGCTGATCTGAACACAGCGTTGCAGCCCAAACTGTTGGGCTATTTTCTTCTGGCGACGCTGGTCGGCTTTCTATTGGCTTGGGGGTGGGCTATCTGGCGGGTGCCTCAAGCCGATCGCGGGGTGTATGTTCAGGGCGCATTTCGTGGCAACAACGGGATTATTGGCCTGGCGCTGGCAACCAGTCTTTATGGCGACTACGGGCTGTCGCTGGGCGGTGTGCTGGGCGGGGTTGTCATACTCAGCTATAACACCCTCTCGGCACTGGTGTTGGCTGTTTACAGCCCGCAAGGAAAGGCCAATGTCTGGAGTATCAGCAAGAGCATCATTACCAATCCACTGATTCTTGGTGTGGTTACTGCTATTCCTTTTGCATACTGGAAAATTGGCTTACCAAACTGGCTGACTACCTCAGGTGAGTATCTGGCCCAGCTCACTCTTCCACTGGCATTGATCTGTATTGGTGCCAGCCTTTCACTGGCGGCTTTGCGCGAGAGCGGTGTGTTGGCGCTCAGTGCCAGCCTGATGAAGGTGCTGTGGTTGCCTGCGTTGGGCACAGCCGGAGCTTTTGCATTTGGCTTTCGCGGTGCTGAGCTCGGCATTCTCTTTCTGTTTTTCGTCAGCCCGACGGCTGCGGCCAGTTTTGTCATGGCCAAGGCTGTGGGCAGTAACTACCAGCTGGCTGCCGCGATTATTGTGTTGACCACCTTGCTGGCGGCGATATCAACCAATATTGGCCTGCTGATTCTGCAATGGGGCGGCTGGATCTGATCGCCGTATGTTCACGGCGATCAGACGGTTTAGCGTGTAGGTTTACGAGGCTGCCTGCGCTTGCTGCCAGTCCTCTATAACCTCTTGGGCAGCGCGGAAGGCATCTATGGCAGCCGGTACACCGGCGTAGACTGCGCAATGCAGCAGTGCTTCGCGGATCTCCTCCACGCTACAGCCATTATTCAGCGCACCGCGTACATGACCTTTGAGCTCCTGCGGGCACTTGAGCGCGGTCAGCGCTGCCAGTGTGATCAGGCTACGGGTTTTGCGGTCCAGCCCCTCACGGGTCCACACGCCGCCCCATGCGTGTTCGTTAACGAAATCCTGCAAGGGCTGGGTGAAAGCAGTCGCATTACCCAGCGCCCGGTCAACAAAGGCATCGCCCATCACCTCACGGCGTACCTTTAAGCCTTGTTGTTGGTTGTTACTCATGACGCGAACTCCTAATTGCGTTGTTTTCGCCAAGCACGACTGGCAATGACCACCAAACTGACGGCGGTTAGCGGCAGGACGTAGCCGAGCATTGCATGTGACAAGGTCGTGGCAAAGGCCTGTCCGGTGGTGCTGGTTACCAGATAAGCCGTGTAGGCCACGTAATACGCTAGGAACAGGAGTCCCTCCCAACGATTGATGCAGTAGCCGGCAAAGAAGATCGGTAAGCAGGCGATGGCGACAGCAATCATCACCGGAAAGTCGAAGGCCAGTGCGTTTGCAGAAACATTGATCGGCAGTGGTGAAACCAGTGAGGAAAGGCCCAACACGCACAGTAGGTTAAAAATGTTACTGCCGACGATATTGCCCACAGCGATATCGCGCTGACCTTTGATTGCGGCAATAACGGAGGTCGCCAGCTCAGGCAGAGACGTGCCGATCGCTACAACAGTGAGGCCAATGACCAGCTCTGATATGCCCAATGCGCGGGCCAGCGTTGTTGCGCCTTCTACCAGCCAGTTGGAACCCAAGACTAGCAGGACAAGTCCGACGGTAATCAGTAGAAGATGATGGGCCCAAGCATAAGGGCGGTTGGCTTCTTTCAGGCCAAATTCATCATCAAACTCGTCGTCTGCCTGTTTGCCTTCCTTGCGGCTTTGATAGATCAAAAAGGCGGTATAGCCGACTACGCAGGCAAATAGAACAGCACCATCTATTTTGCTCAGTCCGCCGTCGAAGGCCAGAGCGTATGTCAACAGGCTGGCGCCAATCATGATTGGCACATCCTGACGAATCAGTTGCCGGGAGACGAGAAGCGGGGCTACCAGGGCGGTGATCCCGAGAATGAGCAGCACGTTGGCAATGTTGCTACCGACCACATTGCCGATGGCCAGGTCACCACTGCCTTCAAAGGCTGCTTGCACGCTGACTGCTGTTTCCGGGGCACTGGTGCCAAATGCCACCACCGTCAGGCCAATGACCAGTGGCGAGATCCCCAGTTGCGCTGCCAACCTAGCCGCTCCGCGTACTAGCACTTCGGCACCCATAACCAGCAAGGTGATGCCGGCGATTAGGTAAATGAAGGTCATTGTCGTCATTCGGTTTTCCTTTACTCGGGGGGGTTGGGTCAGAGAACTGCTTTCAATTCAGGGGTTGCAGGCGTACGGGGGCAACGCCATCGTGCAACATGTCCAAGTCTTTGGCTGCCTGAAAAGAGAGGTCGATGATGCGTTTGCGCACGTGCGGGCCGCGATCATTGATGCGCACAACCACGCTTTTATTGTTGCGCAAGTTGGTCACTCGTACCTTGCTGCCAAAGGGCAGGGTTCGGTGTGCTGCGGTTAATGCGTATTGATTGAAAGGCTCGCCGCTGGCAGTTTTTTTGCCGTGGTGGCGGGAGCCGTAGTAAGAGGCCAGGCCTTCATCTGATGAGCCTGGGCCGAATGTGGAACAGGCCGTAAGGGTAAGGCTGAGCAGGGTGAGCAAGATCAGGCGCATGGAGACTCCATTGTGGCTGATGATTTGTCGCCGCACAGATAACACAACGCCGGGAAAACCCGGCGTTGTGTATAGCGCTACGGCTTAGCCTTCGAGCTTCTTCTTCAGAAGTTCGTTCACTTGTCCCGGGTTGGCCTTGCCTTTGGAGGCTTTCATGGCCTGGCCGACAAAGAAGCCGAACATCTTGCCGCGTTTGGCTTCATCGCTGGCGCGGTATTGTTCGACCTGCTCAGCGTTGGCTGCGAGGACTTCATCAAGCATGGCTTCAATCGCGCCACTGTCGGTGACTTGTTTGAGGCCTTTTTTCTCGATGATTTCGTCAGCTGTTGCACCTTCGCCAGCAGCCAGTGCTTCAAAGACCATCTTGGCGATTTTGCCGCTGATGGTGTTGTCTTTGATGCGCAGGATCATGCCGCCCAGTTGCTCGGCACTGACCGGAGACTGGTCGATATCCAGGTTGTCTTTGTTGAGCAGGCTGGACAGTTCGCCCATCACCCAGTTGGCAGCCAGCTTGGCATCGCCACACGCCTGTTGCACGGCTTCAAAGTAGTCAGCCATTTCACGGCTGGCTGCCAAAACAGTGGCATCGTAGCTGGACAGGCCAAACTGCGACTCAAAACGCTCGCGTTTCTGAACTGGCAACTCCGGCAGGCTGGCACGCACTTCGTCGAGGAAGCTCTGCTCGATCACCACGGGCAGCAGATCAGGGCAGGGGAAGTAACGGTAGTCGTTGGCTTCTTCCTTACTGCGCATGGAGCGGGTTTGGTCTTTGTTCGGGTCGTACAGGCGGGTTTCCTGCACCACTTTGCCGCCGTCTTCGATCAGCTCGATCTGGCGCTGCACTTCATAGTTAATGGCTTTCTCAATGAAGCGGAACGAGTTGACGTTCTTGATCTCGGCGCGGGTGCCGAACTCAGCTTGGCCTTTCGGGCGAACGGAGACGTTGCAGTCGCAGCGCAGCGAACCTTCAGCCATGTTGCCGTCACAGATGCCCAGATAGCGCACCAGCGCGTGGATGGCTTTAACGTAGGCTACGGCTTCTTTGGCGCTGCGGATGTCCGGCTCGGAAACGATCTCCAACAGCGGCGTACCGGCGCGGTTCAGGTCGATACCGCTCATGCCCTGGAAGTCTTCGTGCAGGGATTTGCCTGCGTCTTCCTCCAGGTGAGCACGGGTGATGCCGATGCGCTTGGTGGTACCGTCCTCAAGGGTGATGTCCAGATGGCCTTTACCAACGATGGGGTGATCCATCTGGCTGGTCTGGTAGCCCTTGGGCAGGTCCGGGTAGAAGTAGTTCTTACGGGCGAAAACGTTCTGCGGTGCGATTTCCGCATCAATCGCTAGGCCAAACTTACAGGCCATGCGTACGGCTTCGGCGTTGAGCACCGGCAGGGTGCCGGGCATGCCGAGGTCGATCAGGCTGGCCTGAGTGTTCGGCTCGGCGCCAAAAGCGATAGCGCTGCCAGAGAAAATCTTCGATTGAGTGCTGAGCTGTGCGTGGATTTCCAGCCCGATCACGGTTTCCCATTGCATATGAGTCTTCCTCAGAATCCGGTTGGGGCTTGTTTGTGCCAGTCGCTGACCGACTGATACTGATGGGCCACGTTAAGCAGGCGGGCTTCCTGGAAGTACGGCGCGAGCAGTTGCACGCCAACCGGCAAACCATCGACGAAGCCAGCTGGCATCGACAGGCCGGGAATACCGGCGAGGTTGGCGGTGATGGTGTAGATGTCTTCCAGATAGGCCGCGACCGGATCGTTGTTCTTCTCGCCCAGTTTCCACGCCAGGTTTGGCGTGGTTGGGCCGAGAATGACGTCAACTTCGTTGAACGCGCTGACAAAGTCGTTCTTGATCAGGCGACGGATCTTCTGCGCTTTCAGGTAATAGGCATCGTAGTAGCCAGCGGACAGCGCATAGGTGCCGACCATGATGCGGCGTTTAACCTCGGCGCCGAAGCCTTCGCCACGGGAGCGTTTGTACAGGTCTTCGAGGTTGACCGGGTTCTCACAGCGGTAGCCAAAGCGAACGCCGTCGAAGCGCGACAGGTTGGAGCTGGCTTCAGCAGGCGCGATCACATAATAAGCGGGGATGGCGTGCTGCATGTTCGGCAGGCTGATTTCCTTGACGGTAGCGCCGAGCTTTTTCAGCTCTTCAACAACTGCCATCACTTTGTCGGCAATGCGGCTGTCGAGGCCTGCGCCAAAGTATTCCTTCGGCAGGCCGATGCGCAGACCGCTCAGCGGTTGGCTCAGTGCTGCCAGATAGTCGTCGACCGGCTGATCAACACTGGTGGAGTCTTTGCTGTCGAAACCGGCCATAGCTTGCAGCATCAAGGCGCAATCTTCTGCGCTGCGAGCCAGTGGACCGCCCTGATCCAGGCTGGAGGCGTAAGCGATCATGCCCCAGCGCGAAACACGACCGTAGGTCGGCTTGATGCCGGTCAGGTTGGTCAGTGCAGCTGGCTGGCGAATCGAGCCGCCAGTGTCAGTGCCGGTGGCTGCTGGCAACAAGCGTGCGGCAACAGCTGCCGCGGAACCGCCGCTGGAGCCGCCAGGTACGCGGCTCAGGTCCCACGGGTTCTTCACCGGGCCAAAATGGCTGGATTCGTTGGCCGAACCCATGGCGAATTCGTCCATGTTCAGCTTGCCGAGGGTTACAGTGCCGGCTGCGGCCAGTTTCTCAACAACCGTGGCGTTATAAGGCGCTTTGAAGTTGTAGAGGATTTTTGAGGCGCAGGTGGTCAGTACATCTTGCGTGCAGAACAGGTCTTTGTGCCCGATAGGGGCACCCAACAGTGCACCGGTTTCACCGGCAGCGCGGCGGGCGTCGGCGGCTTTGGCCTGAGTCAGGGCCAGCTCCTCGGTCACACTGATAAAACTATTCAGTTGTGGATCCAGTTGCTGAATGCGAGCCAGCAGGTTGCGGGTCAGCTCTTCAGACGAAAACTGTTTCTCGGCGAGTCCGCGGGCGATCTCGGCCAGAGTCAATTGATACATGGCGTGTCTTTCCCTTACTCGATGACTTTCGGAACCAGGAACAGGCCGCTTTCAACGGCGGGAGCGATGGCCTGATAAGCGTCGCGATTGTTGCTTTCTGTTACTTGGTCGGCGCGCAGACGCTGAGTGGCTTCCAGCGGATGAGAGAGCGGCTCGATGCCATCGGTGTTGACGGCCTGCATTTGGTCGATCAGACCCAAAATGCTGTTAAGGGTGTCGGTTGTGGAGGGAATTTCCGCCTCGTTCAGCCCTAAACGAGCCAGATGGGCGATTTTCTCCACGTCGGAGCGCTCAAGCGCCATCAGAATTCTCCCTATATAGAGCGGCGCAGATAGAGGCCGCCATTGGACAAGTAAACCGTACGCCCGCTCGGATTGCAGGGAACGTATTGCGACAGGTGGCGGTCAAAGGCCGCGATGATGGCTTTATTAGCCGGTAAAGAGCGGCAATCTACCACAATGGTGCCTTGCTCAAAATCCCTGCCGTTGTTAGAGTTTGCGGCACTTTTTTACCCACGCTTTGTCTAGGGTCCCTATTCCCATGTTCAAAAAACTGCGTGGCATGTTTTCCAGTGATCTTTCCATCGACCTGGGCACTGCCAATACCCTGATTTATGTTCGTGAGCGTGGCATCGTCCTGAACGAGCCGTCCGTTGTTGCCATTCGTACCCATGGCAACCAGAAGAGCGTTGTGGCTGTAGGTACTGAAGCCAAACGCATGTTGGGCCGTACTCCCGGCAATATTTCCGCTATCCGCCCGATGAAAGACGGCGTGATCGCTGACTTCAGCGTCTGTGAAAAGATGCTGCAGTACTTCATCAACAAGGTTCATGAAAACAGCTTCCTGCAGCCGTCCCCGCGGGTGCTGATCTGTGTCCCGTGCAAATCGACTCAGGTTGAGCGCCGTGCCATTCGTGAATCCGCACTGGGCGCTGGTGCCCGTGAAGTATTTCTGATCGAAGAGCCGATGGCTGCTGCTATCGGTGCTGGCCTGCCGGTTGAAGAAGCACGTGGCTCGATGGTCGTCGATATCGGTGGTGGTACCACTGAAATCGCGCTGATCTCCCTGAACGGTGTGGTCTATGCCGAGTCCGTACGCGTCGGCGGTGACCGTTTCGACGAAGCAATCATCACTTACGTGCGCCGTAACTACGGTAGCTTGATCGGTGAGTCCACCGCTGAGCGCATCAAGCAGGAAATCGGTACCGCTTATGCCGGTGGCGAGCTGCGTGAAGTTGATGTGCGTGGCCGTAACTTGGCTGAAGGCGTACCGCGCAGCTTTACTCTGAACTCCAACGAAGTGCTGGAGGCTCTGCAGGAGTCTTTGGCAACCATCGTTCAAGCTGTGAAGAGCGCTCTGGAGCAGTCTCCGCCTGAGCTGGCATCTGATATCGCTGAGCGCGGCCTTGTTCTGACCGGCGGTGGCGCACTGCTGCGTGATCTGGACAAACTGCTGTCCCAGGAAACCGGCTTGCCGGTTATCGTCGCCGAAGACCCGCTGACCTGTGTGGCTCGTGGCGGTGGTAAGGCGCTGGAGATGATGGATCGTCACGCCATGGACCTTCTGTCCACGGAGTAAGATCCACTCCATGGTTGTGAGGCACAGGCTCATCGCTGAGCAAGGCTATAAAACTTTTATGGCCTACTGCTGCCAATGACAACCATGCACAGAGTTGTGTACAACCACTGAGCTGCAAGCCGGGCACTGATCCGCTTGCAGCTTTTTGTTGCAGCTGACGTCACGAGGATTTGCCCATTAAGCCGCTATTTGCCAAAGGACCATCGCTGAGTGTGCGTCTGTTGGTGTTCACCGTTTTATCGGTAGCGCTGATGGTGGGCGATGCGCGCTTTAATGTGGTCAAACCCCTGCGCGAGCAACTGGGGCTGATTGTTGAGCCGGTTTATGTGCTTGGGCGTCTGCCTGTCACCCTTTGGGAGGATGCAACGGCTGAGCTGACCACGCGTAGCGAGTTGGTGGCTGAAAATGAGCGGCTCAAGGCCGAGCAACTGATCATGCAGCGTCGTTTGCAAAAGCTGGCGGCACTGACAGAGCAAAACGTGCGCCTGCGTGAACTGCTAAATTCGGCGGCGCTGGTGGATGAAGAGGTGTTGGCCACCGAACTGATTGGTGTAGACCCTAACCCGTTCAGCCACCGTATCCTGATTGATAAAGGCTCCAAAGACGGTGTTGTCTTGGGCCAACCTGTGCTGGATGCACGTGGCCTGATGGGGCAGGTGGTTGAAGTGCTGCCTTATACCTCCCGCGTGCTGTTGCTGACAGACAGTACTCACAGCATTCCTATTCAGGTCAACCGCAATGGCCTGCGCGCTATCGCCACGGGCACTGGTAACCCGGAGCGGCTTGAGCTGCGTCATGTGGCTGACACTGCCGATATTAAAGAAGGCGATTTGCTGGTCAGCTCAGGCCTTGGTCAGCGCTTCCCAGCGGGCTATCCGGTGGCGGTGGTCAGCGAGGTGATTCACGATTCTGGCCAGCCTTTTGCCATTGTCCGCGCTGTGCCGACTGCCATGCTCAACCGCAGCCGCTACATGCTCTTGGTCTTTTCGGATACACGCACGCCTGAGCAGCGTGCTGTCGACTCGGCACAAGCGCAGGAAGCGCTGGATCGGGAAATACTTCAGCAAGCCGGGCAGACGCCGCAATCGAATACTCCGGCAGCGGAGACCCAGGCTGCAGAGCCTGCTTCCGCTGCACCGGCTACAACACCCGAGGCTGCGCAATAATGGCTGCTCGATCGAGTAACGTCTGGTTTATCTGGCTGACCTTGGCAGTTGCACTGCTGCTGAGTGTTTCTGTGTTGCCGACTTGGGCGGAGCCTGGTCGCCCTATGTGGCTTGCTCTTTTCCTGACTTACTGGATGCTGGCTGTGCCGCATCGGGTTGGGATGACAACAGCCTGGTGCTGCGGTCTGCTGGCTGATGTGCTGAATGGCACCTTGCTCGGGCAGAATGCTCTGGCCCTGATGTTCATCAGCTTTCTGGTATTGAGCCTGCACCAACGCTTGCGCATGTTCCCCATGTGGCAGCAGAGCATGGTGTTGTTGATCGTATTCGGCCTCGCTCAGCTGGTTCAGCTGTGGCTCAATGCTCTGGTTGGCAGTCGCCCGCCAACCGTGGAATTTGTTTTGCCTGCACTGGTTAGTTCGCTGTTGTGGCCGTGGGTCTGTGTGCTTCTACGCAGTCTGCACATCCGCCTTGGCGTCAATTAGGTTGAGGTAAAACCTTTCAACTTTCTGACAGGGAGACGTCTCATGGCGACCTTATACCTCGCCTCTGGCTCACCGCGCCGCCGTGAGTTACTCACGCAGATAGGCGTGCCTTTTCTCCCGCTAATCAGCGAGATTGATGAATCTGTTCAGCCCGGCGAGTCTGCGCAGGGCTATGTTGAGCGGTTAGCCCGGGAGAAGGCTGCGGCTGGTTTGGCGAAGCTTGATCAAGCGTCTGACGCCGTGGTGCTGGGGGCTGACACCGCTGTGGTGCTGGATGGACGAATCCTGGGTAAGCCAGCCAACCGCGAAGACGCGCTGCAGACACTAGCCGCATTGTCAGGTCGGACTCATCAGGTGGTGACGGCGGTGGCCCTGATCAACGCCCAACGGTTGGTTTCTAAAGTCGTGGTCAGTGAGGTGAGTTTCAGGGTGTTGCAGCCAGCTGAAATCGAAACCTACTGGAGCAGCGGCGAGCCACGGGACAAGGCGGGCAGTTATGCTATTCAGGGACTGGCGTCAGTATTTGTCAGTCACTTGCAAGGCAGCTATTCGGCGGTGGTAGGTTTGCCGCTATGTGAAACGGCTGCATTGCTCGGCGAGTTTGCAATTCCGTGCTGGCAAGTGGCGGGTCATTAGCCAAGAGGTTGTACATCGACGCCTAACTACGGGGCGGACGATGTCAGCTTTACTCTGAAGAGATGGGCCATGAGTGAAGAAATCCTGATCAATATCACGCCGATGGAATCACGCGTTGCCGTGGTGGAAAACGGCGTATTGCAGGAGGTGCACGTCGAACGCACGCAGAAGCGTGGCATCGTCGGCAATATCTACAAAGGTAAGGTTGTCCGGGTGTTACCGGGCATGCAGGCCGCGTTTGTTGATATCGGGCTGGAGCGTGCGGCGTTTATCCATGCCGCTGAGATATCCACCCGCGAGGGCCAGGCGGTAGAAAGTATCAGCGGGCTGGTGCACGAAGGGCAGAGCCTTGTGGTGCAGGTGACCAAAGACCCTATCGGCAGCAAAGGTGCGCGTTTGACCACGCACCTGTCGATCCCCTCGCGCTATCTGGTGTACATGCCGCGCACCAGTCATGTGGGGATCTCGCTGAAGATTGAGGACGAGGCCGAGCGTGAACGCCTCAAACAGGTGGTTGCTGACTGTATTGCTGCCGAAGGTATTGAAGAAACCGGTGGCTTTATTTTACGCACCGCAGCTGATGGCGCGCGGGCCGATGAGATTCTTGCAGATATCCGCTATCTACGCAGGCTTTGGACGCAAATCGGCACGCAAATGAAGATTGGCCCCACGCCAATGGTGATCTACGAGGATCTCAGCCTCGCTTTGCGAACTTTGCGCGATTTGGTGAATCCGAAGATCGAGAAAATTCGCGTCGATTCACGCGAGACGTTCCAGAAAATCACCCAGTTTGTGGATGAATTGATGCCGGAAATCGCAGATCGCCTTGAGCACTACCCCGGTGAACGTCCCATATTTGATCTGTATGGCGTTGAGGATGAAATCCAGAAGGCACTTGAACGTAAGGTCCCGCTCAAATCCGGTGGCTACCTGATCATTGATCAGGCTGAAGCCATGAGCACCATTGACGTCAATACCGGTGCATTTGTCGGGCATCGGACGCTTGAGGAGACGATCTTCAAGACCAATCTTGAAGCGGCGACGGCGATCGCCCGTCAGCTGCGACTGCGAAACCTTGGCGGAATCATCATCATCGACTTTATTGATATGGAAGATGAGGAGCATCAGCGCCAGGTTCTGCGTACGCTGGAGAAGCAACTCGAGCGTGATCATGCCAAGACCAACATCATCGGCATCACCGAGCTTGGGCTGGTGCAGATGACCCGCAAGCGCACCCGCGAAAGTCTGGAGCAGATTCTCTGCGAGCCGTGCAGTGCGTGTCAGGGCAGGGGAAAATTGAAGACTGCCGAAACCACCTGCTATGAGATTTTCCGTGAAATTCTGCGGGAAGCGCGGGCCTATCAGGCAGAAGGGTATCGCGTGTTGGCCAACCAGAAGGTGGTGGACCGCCTGCTGGATGAGGAGTCCGGCAATGTGGCCGACCTTGAGGCCTTTATTGGACGGACGATTAAGTTCCAGGTTGAAACCATGTATGCACAGGATCAGTACGATGTGGTTTTGCTTTAAAAAGGCGCATTGCGCCAGGCCTTTACCTGAGTGAGTGGGTTGGCGCGCGGTGTGGGTAAGCTCTTGCGTGCGGTGCTGGGGACGGGCGTCGCAGTGCTGGTTCTGGCAGCACTGTACGTCAGCTTGGGCCGCGAGCTGGTTCCGCTGGTTGCGGAATACCGGGCCGACGCAGAAATTCGTGCCCAGCAGTTGCTGGGCATGCCGCTGCGCATTGGTGAACTGGAAGGCAGTTGGCAGCGGCTTTCGCCGGTTATTAGCGTAAATCACGTAGAAATTGGCGAAGAGCAGGATGTTTTGCATCTTGATCGCGTCAGGGTTGTGCCTGATGTTCTGGCCTCTCTGCTGGAAATGAAACTGCACATTGCTCGTATCGAGTTAGACGGGCTGAATCTGGTCCTCAAGCAAGATGTGGGCGGTCAGTGGTCGCTACAGGGGCTGCCCAAGCGCAGAAATGCTGAACCGCTGGATCTGCCGAAAGTTTTCGCTCAGCTGAAGAGCATCAAACGTATCTCCCTGACCAATAGTCAGTTCAGCGTCCTGCAGCACGGGCAGGAGCCGCTGACTCTTAGCTACGCCAATTTGATGCTCACCAACGGCAACCGACAGCGTCTGGACGGGCGGTTACGTTTGCCGGATGGCCAGCCGCTGGCGTTTCAGCTGAAAACCTCACTTAACCCTGAGCGCTGGTTGGAGTCCCGGGCTGATCTCTACGTCAGCTTGCCCCAGAGCGACTGGGCCCAATGGCTGCCCAAGTCCTTACTGGGGCAGTGGCGTTTAGGGCGTGCTCAGATGGGGGGGGAGATCTGGCTGTCTGCTGCTGACGGTCACCTTACGCGTGCTGCCAGCCACTTACACGGGCAGGAGCTGAAGGCAGGTTTTGGGCAGCGCAAGCCGGTTGAGTTAAGCAGTTTAAGTCTGAATGCGTATTACGATCGTACAGAGCAAGGCAGCAGTCTGCTGCTGGATAATCTGGCCTTCAGCCAGGGCGATGTGCGCTGGGGAGATGTAGATATCAGCCTGCGCCAACAATTGGCATCGGGCGATACAGGCGAACTCTGGAAGGTCGGTATAGACCGCTTTGATCTGGCACCGCTGCAGCCTTTGGTTGTTGCCTTGGCGCCGTTGCCAGACGAGCAGGTTGAGCGAATCAAAACGCTGGCTCCACGGGGGGAGTTGCGCAATATCCAGCTGAACTACCGGCCCACTGCTGCGGGTAATGAGCGCTTCAATTTCGCGGCCAATCTCAAACGCATCAGTATTTCAGCGTCACACGGGATTCCAGCGGCAGAGAATGTCAGTGGCAGCATCGCTGGTGATCTGGGCAGTGGTGAATTGCGGGTAGATGCCCAGGATTTTGCTCTGCATCTGGACACACTGTTTCCTAAGCCCTGGCATTACCAGACGGCCAAAGGCCTGCTGACGTGGGAGTTGAATGCTGATGCCTTTACCCTCCGTTCACCATTCGTGCAGGTGGTGGGTGATGAGGGGCCGGCGGCGGCTGACTTTCTGATTCGTTTGCGCCGAGATCCTGCCCTGGAAGATTACATGGACCTGCGTGTGGGCTTGCGCAATGGTGATGCGCGCTTCACCGAGAAATATCTGCCCAGTTTGTCACCAGGGCTGAGCAAGGGGCTTGATCACTGGCTCAAAACCGCGATTCAAGGCGGGGCAGTAGATGAGGGTTTCTTCCAGTATCAAGGCTCGCTAAACAAGGGTGCAGCCCCGGAGGCGCGCAGCATCAGTCTGTTCTTCGCGGTACATGATGCGGAGCTGGCGTTTCAGCCCAACTGGCCTCCTCTGCAAAAGGGACGTGGCACAGTTTTTATTGAGGACACCGGCGTGCGTATCGCCCTGGAGTCTGGGCAGATTCTCGACAGTCAGGTTAAGCAGGCCAGCGCACAGGTGGCCTCAGCAAAACCGGGGCAAACCCCGCATTTAAAGATCTATGCCGGACTGACCAGTAGCCTGCCGGATGCGTTGAAGATTTTGCAGGAGGCACCCATCGGCACCGCATCGGTGTTTAAGGGCTGGCAAGGCGAAGGCGCGTTGGATGGGCGTTTGAATTTGGACATCCCACTGCAAAAGGGGGAGGCACCGGTTGTCGTGGTTGATTTCGCTGCTGACGATGCCCAGCTGAAAGTTCCAGAGCCTTTGCTGCAGTTTGCTCACCTTAAAGGTGCCTTCCGTTACGACACTCGGACGGGGTTGAGCGCGCCTGACATCCGTGCCCAAGTGCTGGGGCATGCTGTGCGCGCTAAGGCATTGGCTGAAGGCCGCGGTGGCAAAGCCCGCAGCCGCATTGAAGCGAATGGCCAAATTGCGCTGAATCAGCTGACCGGATGGCTTGGGCTGCAACAGTCACTGCCTTTGAGCGGGCGCATTCCCTATTACCTGAATCTCACCTTGGACGGCCCGGACAGCCAGCTGAGGGTTAATTCATCACTTAAAGGGCTGAAGGTTGAGCTGCCCGCGCCGTTTGGCAAACTGGCGGATGAAGAGCGTGCCTCTACCTGGCGCATGAGCCTGGGTGGGGCCGAGCGCCGTTACTGGTTTGACTACGCCAAAGTGGCCAGTCTTTCATTTGCGGCCAGTCCGGGGCAGTTTAATCAGGGGCGGGGTGAGTTGCGCCTGGCCGATGGCCCGGCCCGTTTGCCGGTAAGCCGAGGGCTACAGGTGCGCGGGCGGCTGTCGGAGCTGGACTGGTCGCAATGGCAGGCAGCGCTCAAACCTTATATGAAGGCCGCCGGTGCTGAACCGCTGCAACTGTTCAAGGACGCTCAGGTGCGCCTGGCGCGTTTCAACGGTTTTGGTGTGAGTCTGAATGATATTGAGGTTGGGCTGGCGCGAGGCTCAGCTAACTGGCAGCTGGATTTGGACAGTACTCAGGTCAAGGGGCGGGTCACTCTGCCAGATAATAATACTGCGGCGATTGGCATCAATCTCGATCGTCTGCGAATGCCCGCGCGCATTAAGAACGACGTTAAGTCAGTAAAAGAAGACAGTCCTGATCCGCTTGTGGGGGTAGATCCTCGCAGTATTCCCGCACTGGATGTGAAGGTGGCGGAGGTCTATCTCGGCACTGAAGCGCTTGGCAGCTGGACGCTGAAGGCTCGGCCAAGTACCAGCGGTGTGCAGTTTTCTGAGCTGGACCTGAACCTGATGGGCCTCAAGATTGGTGGCGAGGCCAGCTGGGATCTGGGTTCGCAGGGCACTCGCACGCTCTTCAAGGGGCGGGTCGGCGGCGAAGACCTCGGGAAGGTTCTGATTAACTGGGGCTTTGCTCCGAGCGCCACCAGTGAGTCGTTCCGTCTGTATGTGGAGGGCAACTGGCCCGGTTCACCGGCATGGTTCAGCCTCAAGCGTTACAGCGGCAGCCTTGATGCTTCCATGCGTAAAGGCCAGTTCTCTGAGGTCGACGGTACGGCCTCAGCTCTGCGCGTATTTGGTCTGCTTAACTTCAACTCCATCGGCCGCCGCTTGCGCCTGGATTTCTCGGATCTGCTGGACAAGGGGTTGAGTTATGACCGCTTCAAAGGTGTGTTGGCGGCCAGTAATGGCGTGTATGTCACCCGTGAGCCAATCACGCTTGAAGGGCCTTCCAGCAATTTGGAAATGAATGGCACGTTGGATTTGGTTAATGATCAGATCAACGCCAAACTGCTGGTGACCCTGCCGGTCAGTAACAACCTGCCTATCGCCGCTCTGATTGTCGGTGCCCCGGCCATTGGTGGTGCGTTGTTTGTGGTAGATAAGCTCTTGGGTGATCATGTAGCTCGTTTCGCCAGTGTTCAGTACGACGTCAAAGGCCCCTGGCAGGATCCGCAGATCACCTTTGACAAGCCCTTCGAAAAGCCGCGATAAGCGTCATGTCAGTAGGCCCGTGCAGTCTTGCGGTCTGCCGGGTAAGCTGGCGTCTGTCTTGTAATGAGATTGAACGGCTATGAGCTTTGCTGTGATTCAGATGGTCAGCCAAGATGATGTTCTCGCCAATCTGGCTGAGGCGCGCCGCTTGCTAACAGACGCTGCCGAGCAAGGCGCGAGGCTGGCGGTACTGCCGGAGAATTTTGCTGCCATGGGGCGGCGTGATCTGGCCGTGCTGGGGCGCGCTGAAGCGCTGGGCGAAGGGCCTATTTTGCCCTGGCTGGAGCAGACCGCTAAAACACTTGGCCTGTGGATTGTGGCCGGAACCCTGCCGTTGCCGCCGGATGGCCAGCCGAACGCCAAACCCAATGCGTGTTCGTTGCTGATCGATGATCAGGGGCAGCGAGTAGCCCGTTATGACAAACTGCACCTGTTTGATGTGGACGTCAGTGACAGTCATGGTCGTTACCGTGAATCGGATGATTACGCATTTGGTGCCAAGGTGGTGGTCGCCGATACGCCAGTGGGCAAGTTAGGGCTGACGGTTTGTTATGACCTGCGTTTCCCGGAGCTGTACAGCAATTTGCGCGAAGCCGGTGCTGAGCTGATCAGCATTCCGGCCGCATTTACAGCGGTCACCGGACAGGCGCATTGGCAAGTCCTGACCCGCGCCCGCGCCATCGAAACCCAGTGTTATGTGCTGGCCTGCGGTCAGGGGGGCACGCATCCGGGGGGGCGGCAGACATTTGGTCACTCGGCACTGATTGATCCATGGGGCCGAGTACTAACGGAGCTGCCAGGCGGGCCGGGAGTTTTGTTGGGGCAGCGCGATGCTGCAGAGCAGGCAGCGATCCGCCAGCGTATGCCGGTGGCCCAACACAGACGATTTTTTGCAGCAGCCGAACCTAGGCTGCCAGCTATGGAGAAGGTATGAGCACAATGTTGGTGTCCGTGAGTGAGCATCTGCTCGGCCCGGGCGGTTTGAGCATCGAGCAGTTGCCGGGCGTACTGAGCGAGTTAGCTGGTCCGGGCATTGATGCCGCAGATCTGTACTTCCAGAGTCAGGTATCGGAAACCTGGGTGCTGGAAGATGGCATCGTTAAAGAAGGTAGTTTTAACCTCGATCAGGGCGTGGGTGTACGTGCGCAATCCGGTGAAAAGACTGGTTTTGCCTATAGCAACGCCATCACCGCGGATGCACTGACTCAATCTGCCCGTGCTGCCCGTTCGATTGCCCGCTCCGGGCAGGAAGGCCGCGTGCAGGCTTTCTCAGCAGGTGTTCATGCGCCGCTGTACAGCGAAGACAACCCGCTGGATGTTCTGAGTCGGGCAGAAAAAGTTGAACTGCTAAAACGCATCGACGTGGCTACACGCGCGCTGGACCCGCGTATCAAGCAGGTTACGGTGAGTCTGGCTGGTGTTTGGGAGCGCATCTTGGTTGCGGCCAATGACGGCACGTTGGGGGCTGATGTACGTCCGCTGGTACGTTTCAATGTCAGCGTTATCGTTGAGCAGAGCGGTCGTCGTGAGCGTGGCGGACATGGCGGCGGTGGCCGTACTGATTACAGCTATTTCCTGGAAAAAACGGCGAACAACGAAGAGCGCGCAATGGGCTACGCCCGCGAAGCTCTGCGTCAGGCGTTGGTTAATCTGGAGGCCATCGCCGCCCCGGCAGGCACTATGCCGGTGGTGATGGGTGCAGGCTGGTCCGGCGTTCTGCTGCATGAAGCGGTTGGTCATGGCCTTGAGGGTGATTTCAACCGCAAGGGCAGTTCTGCTTATAGCGGCCGTGTCGGCGAGAAAGTGGCTTCGAGTCTGTGCACCATTGTTGATGACGGTACTCTCGCATCCCGTCGTGGCTCATTGAGCATGGACGATGAAGGTACCCAGACTCAGTGCACCACACTGATCGAGAACGGCGTGCTTAAAGGTTATATGCAGGACAAGCTTAATGCCCGTTTGATGGGGGTAGTCGCCACGGGTAACGGTCGCCGCGAGTCCTACGCACATCTGCCGATGCCGCGCATGACAAACACCTACATGCTTGCGGGTGAAAGCGACCCGGAAGAAATCATCCGCTCGGTGAAAAAAGGAATCTACTGCGCCAATCTTGGCGGCGGTCAGGTGGATATCACCAGCGGCAAGTTTGTGTTCTCCACCAGTGAGGCTTATCTGATCGAGGACGGCAAAATCACCGCACCGGTCAAAGGTGCAACCCTGATCGGTAACGGCCCGGAAGCCATGAGCAAGGTCTCAATGGTCGGCACTGATCTGGCGCTGGACAGCGGTGTTGGCACCTGCGGTAAGGATGGCCAGTCGGTGCCGGTGGGCGTTGGTCAGCCGACTTTGAAGATTGACGCCATTACGGTTGGCGGAACAGGCGCCTAAGGAAGGGTTTGAACCATGGGGAGCGGCGTTCCCCATGGTTGCGCAATCAACGTAAGCCGCGCTGTGTTTCATCCAGGTCGCGGATGTATTTGAAGATCTTGCGCGCAGCAGTTGGCGTTTTGTTGTGGGCAAGTTCGTGTTGGGCGTGGCGGATCAGGCCGCGCAGGTGTTGGCGGTCAGTTTCGGGGTAATCGTTGACGAAGGCTTCAAGCGTTTCGTCATTGCCCGCGATCAGACGGTCACGCCAGCGTTCCAGGTTATGGAAACGCTCGTTGTACTGACGGGTTGAGGCATCAACCTGATCGAGAATGTTGAGGATGGCTTCGGCATCCTGATCACGCATCAAGCGACCAATAAACTGGACATGACGTTTTTTGGCTGCATTGGCGGTGTGTTTGGGAGCCTCGGCGAGCGCACGACGCAGCTCGTCGGTCAGAGGCATTTTGTTGAGCAGGTCCGGTTTGACCGTTGTGAGACGCTGGCCCAGTTCCTGAAGTGCGTGCAGTTCACGCTTGATCTGGGTTTTGCTTTTCTCGCCGGAGAAGTCGTCGTCGAAATATTCAGACATGTCGGTGTTCCAGTGGATAACGCCGACATGATAGCAGCAAGTTACCAGCTGCAAGTGTCTGGCCTGAGTGCCGCACTTGGCCGCTACACGTCAGGAGTGTTTATGAGTGCAGTAGATAGCATCGGCCCACAGGCCGTGCCGCAATTGCAAGAGCAGGTTGAGCGAATTCTCGCTGAGGCGAAAAAACAGGGAGCTACAGCCTGCGAAGTAGCCGTTTCTGCGGGGCAAGGTTTGTCCACATCGGTACGTCAGGGCGAAGTTGAGACGGTTGAGTTCAACCGCGATCAGGGCTTCGGTATTACCCTTTACGTGGGACAGCGCAAAGGCTCCGCCAGCACGTCGGCCACCGGCGAAGCGGCTATCCGCGAGACTGTGGCGGCAGCGTTGGCAATTGCCAAACACGCTTCTGAAGACGAGTGCGCCGGTCTGGCAGATTCAGGTCTGATGGCCACTGAGTTTCCCGAACTGGATCTGTATCACCACTGGGATATTGCCCCGGAACGAGCCATTGAGCTGGCGTTGAGCTGCGAAGCTGCAGCCTTTGCGGCGGATAAACGCATCAGCAATGCCGATGGCACCACGCTGAATACTCACGAAGGTTGCCGCGTTTATGGCAACAGCCACGGGTTTATCGGCGGTTATGCCAGCACCCGGCACAGCCTCAGCTGCGTGATGATTGCTGAAGGTGAAGGTCAGATGCAGCGCGATTACTGGTATGACGTGAACCGTCAGGGCCAGTTGCTGGCTGATCCTGCGAGTATTGGCCGGCGTGCTGCGCAGCGTGCCGCCAGTCGCTTGGGCGCGCGTCCTGTGCCAACCTGTGAAGTGCCGGTGTTGTTTGCAGCAGAGCTTGCGACGGGATTGTTCGGCAGCTTTATCAGCGCGATTTCTGGCGGCAATCTATACCGCAAATCGTCTTTTCTCGAAGGCACGCTGGGGCAGCAACTGTTCCCGGAGTGGATGACTATCGATGAGCGCCCGCATATTCCGCGCGCCATGGCCAGTGCATCGTTCGACGGTGACGGTCTGGCGACTTACGCTAAGTCTTTCGTTGAGCAGGGCGAGCTGCGTTCCTATGTGCTGGGTACATACTCCGGTCGCAAGCTGGGCATGCCAAGCACCGCAAACTCAGGTGGCGTACACAACTTATTCGTCAGCCATGGCGATGAGGATCAGCAGGCACTGATCAAGCGTATGGGGCGCGGTCTGCTGGTCACTGAGCTAATGGGACATGGCCTGAACATGGTCACAGGGGATTATTCCCGTGGTGCGGCGGGCTATTGGATCGAAAACGGTGAAATCCAGTTCCCGGTTCAGGAGGTCACCATCGCAGGTAACTTGCGCGATATGTTCAAGCAGATTGTGGCAGTGGGCAGCGATTTGGAGCTGCGCGGCAACGTGCGTACCGGCTCGGTATTGATTGAGCGAATGACAGTCGCTGGCAGCTGAGCAATGTGAAAGAAAAAAGGGGCTGACTACGCGAGTAATCAGCCCCTTTTTAGTGAGCGGTGGCGCGACTTATTCGCCTTCATCAAAGTAGTTATTAACCAGCTCGCAGATCGCCTGAAGCGCCTCTCGCTCCTGTGCCCCTTCTGTCTGCAAGTGCAGCGTGGTGCCTTTACCAGCTGCCAACATCATTACACCCATGATGCTTTTTCCGTCGACAAGGCTTTCCGGTGTGCGGCCAACCTTGACCTGGCACGGGAAGCGTCCTGCAACGCCGACAAACTTGGCAGCCGCGCGAGCATGCAGGCCGAGCTTGTTGATGATGGTGATTTCGCAGGATGGCATCGCGGCAATTCCTTATGAGAGATCCCGGTGGCGGATCTGGACGTTTTTAAGAATCGGTTTCAGGGCTTCACCCAGGCGGTTGGCCAGGTAGACCGAACGGTGATGGCCGCCTGTGCAGCCGATGGCTATGGTGACATAGGCGCGATTGCTGGCTGCAAAGCGGGGCAGCCACTTGTTCAGGTAGCTGAAAATGTCCTGGTACATCTCTTCGACATCGACCTGAGCATCCAGATACTCAATCACCGGCTGATCCAAGCCAGAAAACTCCCGTAAATCGGGCTTCCAGTATGGGTTTGGCAGGCAACGCACATCGAACACCACATCAGCATCCACCGGCATCCCGCGCTTGAAACCAAAGGATTCAAACAGGAATGCAGTGCCAGGTTCTGGTTTGTTTAGCAGGCGAAGTTTGAGCGTATCACGCAGCTGATACAGGTTCAGGTGTGTGGTATCGATGGTCAGGTCGGCCAGATCAATGATCGGGCTGAGTAACTGGGTTTCATCGCGGATGGCTTCGGCCAGGGAGCGGGTGTCACTGGTTAGCGGGTGACGGCGGCGGGTTTCCGAGAAGCGCTTGAGCAGCGTCTCATCGTCGGCGTCAAGATAAATCACATCGCAGTTGATATGCCGCGCTCGCACCTCTTCGAGCAGTTCCGGGAAGCGTTGCAGGTGGCTGGGCAGGTTGCGCGCATCAATCGACACAGCGACCAGCGGATGCAGCAGTTCGGTATGCATCATTGCCAGCTCACCGAGATCAGGCAAAAGGCCTGCCGGCAGGTTGTCGATGCAATAAAAGCCGTTGTCCTCGAGGGCATCGAGGGCTGTACTTTTTCCCGACCCGGAACGGCCGCTGACGATGATCAGGCGCATGCTTAACCCTTGTTGATCAGGCTCTGGGCGTCGACTACTGCCTGATAGAGCGCTTCACTGGAGCCAGCATGGCGCAGGTTTGAGCGCACGTCGCTGCGGTCCAGCATGCTGGCAATCTGGCGCAGTAGCTCAAGGTGAGCGTCTGTTGCCGCTTCCGGAACCAGCAAGACGAAAAGCAAGTCGACTGGCGCACCGTCAATCGAGTCAAAGTCCACTGCCGCATCTAACCGCAGCAGCGCACTGATCGGGGAGGTGCAGCCTGCCAGTCGGCAATGAGGAATGGCGATGCCGTTGCCGAAGCCTGTGGAGCCGAGTTTTTCCCGGGCGATCAGGCTTTCGTAGATATCCTGGCCGTCGATATCGGGTAAGTCCCGGGCAACCAGATTGGCGATCTGTTCGAGGACACGCTTTTTGCTGCCTCCCGGCACGTTCACCAGGGAACGGCCGGGGGTCAGGATGGATTCAAGTTGGATCATAGGAGTAAGTCGATCTCAGCGGGCCGTGACGCCTTGCTGACGGTCGAGCTGCTTTTCCTTGTATTTAATGAGTTGTCGATCGAGTTTATCGGTCAGCAAATCAATGGCCGCGTACATGTCCTCATGTTCGGCATTGGCGACCACCTCGCCCCCTGCAATGTGCAGGGTGGCTTCAATTTTTTGTTTCAGTTTTTCGACTTCCAAGATGACCTGAACATTGGTGATCTTGTCGAAGTGGCGCTCTAATCGGCCGAGTTTCTCGGTGATGTAAGTGCGTAAAGCGTCGGTCACAACCAGCTGATGCCCACTGATGTTGACTTGCATACCACTTTCTCCTTATTGCCGTGATTGTAGGCAGGCTGGAGAGCCTGCCAGCGAAACACTGTGCTGAAGTCACTAAATGTCTGAGTCTGACAGGCTTGCAATTGCTACGGTTGAGTATGGCCGATTTAGCAAGGCTTGAAGCCTGATATTTGTTAAATAGTGTTCTGCATCATCCCCACGGAGTGTGAATCAAACCAGCCGCTTGCGTTCGCTGGAGGGTGCGATGCCAAGCGATTCGCGGTACTTGGCAACCGTCCGGCGTGCTACCTGAATTCCTTGCTCCTCCAGTAGACCAGCGATCTTGCTGTCACTCAATGGCTTCTTAGCGTTCTCGGCTGCCACTAGCTTCTTGATGATCGCCCGAATGGCGGTAGACGAGCATTCGCCACCCTCGGATGTGCTGACATGGCTGGAGAAGAAGTACTTCAGCTCGTAGATACCGCGCGGGGTGTGCATGTATTTCTGGGTCGTGACCCGGGAGATGGTCGATTCGTGCATACCGACGGCCTCTGCAATGTCATGCAGAACCAGTGGTTTCATAGCCTCGTCGCCATAGTCGAGGAAACCTCGCTGGTGTTCGACAATCTGCGTGGCCACCTTCATCAATGTTTCATTGCGGCTTTGTAGGCTCTTAATGAACCAACGTGCTTCCTGCAGCTGGTTGCGCATGAAGGTGTTGTCAGCACTGGAGTCGGCGCGTTTAACAAAACCAGCGTATTGCGGGTTGACGCGCAGGCGCGGCATGGCGTCTTGGTTCAGTTCTACCAGCCAGCGCTCGTTGTGCTTGCGCACGATCACGTCCGGGACAATGTATTCCGGCTCGCTCGATTCAATCTGTGAGCCAGGGCGCGGGTTCAGGCTTTGTATCAGCTCGATCACCAAGCGTAGCTCATCTTCTTTGAGCTTCATGCGTCGCATCAGCTGGTTGTAGTCACGGCTTCCGAGCAGGTCGAGATAGTCAGTGACCAGTCGCTTAGCTTCTTCCAGCCAAGCTGTTTTGGCCGGCAGCTGGCGCAGTTGCAGCAGCAGGCATTCGCTCAGGTCTCGGGCACCGATACCGGCAGGCTCAAACTGCTGGATGCGATGCAGAACGGCTTCGATCTCGTCCAGCTCAATATCCAGCTCTGGGTCGAAGGATTCCAGCACCTCTTCGAGGGATTCCTCGAGGTAGCCCTGATCGTTGATGCAGTCAATCAGAGTGACGGCAATCAGGCGATCGGTGTCGGACATCGGGGCTAGGTTAAGCTGCCAAAGCAGGTGACTTTGCAGGCTCTCTCCTGAGGAGGTGCGGGTGGTGAAGTCCCACTCATCATCGTCGCTTGCGCTACTTGGCAGGCTGCTGGCGCTGGTTTGGTAAATGTCTTCCCAGGCAGTGTCGACGGGTAATTCGTTGGGGATGCGTTCATTCCACTCCCCATCCTCCAGGTTATCAATGCTCTGGGATGGCTCTTGATAACTGGATTCTTGGTGGGCTGCTTCCTGCTGCTCATTGGGGGATGCGCTTTCTGCACCATCGGCCATGGGATCCGAGGTATCGAAGTCGTCGCCATCTTCCTGGCGCTCGAGCATCGGATTGGATTCCAGGGCCTCTTGAATCTCCTGCTGGAGGTCAAGGGTAGACAGTTGTAAGAGGCGGATGGCTTGCTGCAGCTGCGGCGTCATCGTCAGCTGCTGGCCCATCTTCAGGACTAGCGATGGTTTCATTGCAGACCTTATTTACCGGCGTCTGTGTGCTATCCATATTGAAGAGCACCTTAGCGGTGCCACTATGGAAGCAAATTATATGCCCGATTATAAGGCGTTTGACCAGCACTGGAAGGGGCTGGTCAGTAAAAGGCCGGTGTCAGAGGCGGAACTCGTGGCCCAGATAGACTTCTTTAACAGTCTGGTTGGCCAGAATGGCTTCGGCGTCGCCTTCGGCGATCAGCTGACCGTCGCTGACGATGTACGCGGTTTCGCAGATGTCCAAAGTTTCACGCACGTTGTGATCAGTGATCAGAACACCGATGCCCTTGGATTTGAGGTGGTGGATGATCTGTTTGATGTCACCAACCGAAATCGGGTCAACACCTGCAAAAGGTTCGTCCAGGAGGATAAATTTCGGGTTGGTGGCCAAGGCACGGGCGATTTCCACTCGGCGACGTTCACCGCCTGAGAGGCTCATGCCCAGGTTGTCGCGGATATGGGTAATGTGGAACTCCTGTAGCAGAGCTTCCAGTGCATCCCTACGACCGGCTGCATTCAGGTCCTTGCGGGTTTCCAGAATGGCCATGATGTTATCGGACACCGTCAGCTTGCGGAAAATGGAGGCTTCCTGCGGTAGATAGCCAATACCCGCACGGGCTCGGCCGTGCATCGGCTCAAAGCTGACGTCCAGATCGTCAATCATAACGCGACCCTGATCCGCTTGAACCAAGCCGACAATCATGTAGAAGCAGGTTGTCTTGCCCGCACCGTTAGGGCCCAGCAGGCCAACGATCTGGCCACTGTCGATATTCAGGCTGACATCGCGTACTACCTGGCGACCTTTGTAGCTTTTAGCTAGGTGTTGGGCTTTCAAAGTCGCCATTATTACTGGCCCTGCTGTCCGGATTTATTTTTTTTCGGCTGGATGATCATGTCGATCCGTGGGCGTGGCGAACTGACGTTGGTACCAGTGGCACGGCCAGCGTTAACAATCTGACGTTGGGTGTCGTAAACGATTTTCTCGCCTTCGAAGGTGTTGCCTTCCTGAATTACTTTAGCTTGGTCAATCAAAATGACCCTGTCGTTAGACATGAAATACTGAATAGTCAGCCCGTAAGCCTTGACGACCTCTTTATCAGCCGCTGGCTTCTGTTCGAAATACGCTGGGCGGCCTACGGAGGTGAATACGTCGAATTCACCCTGGGCATTCTGGGTCGCAGTTACGGTGTCGCCAGTTACCTTCATGGAACCTTGGGTAATGATTACATCCCCGCGATATACGGCAACGCCTTTTTTGTCATCCAGTTCTGCGCTGTTAGCCTGGACGCGGATCTCTTGATCGCGATCCGTCGGAAGAGCCAGTGCCGTCATGCAAGTCAGAGCGGCACTGAGGCTGAAAAGAATGGGGAGGGTGTTAACGAGCCTCATGCTGACCTCTTACATTGGACAGCAGGAGCATCCGGCCGTCATTCAAGTACGCTTTCATTCCAACAGCCGTTGTCACCCCGTTGGCTGTGTCGATTTTAACGGCTTGCGCAGTCTGCGCAAATTCCTTCTCGGGGAAGACAGTCAGCCTCGTGGTGGTGAGGGTGGTTGGGCGATTTTTAGCGTCGATGCGTTCGACGTGAACATTGTCGATCAGCTCGATTTCCTTGCCGCCAGGTGACACTTCACTGCGTAGGCTGCGGATCTTCCAAGGCAGTTCCTTACCTTGGTAAAGCTCCATGTATGGGTTGCTTACCAAGGTGATGTCGGTGGCCTTGATGTGCTCAACTTTATCTGCCGTCAGCTCATAGTTGAGCGTGCCATCTTCCTGAAATTCAATGGTGTAGGTATTGGTGGCATAAAAATCAATGGTTTGCTCAGCAGTACCTGCCACGGCCGGGTCGGTGTTCTTGCCGGGGCTTTTCCAGTAGCCAAACGCGCCCACCAGCAGCACAGCAATTACCAATATGGCGTAGTTTACGGCTTTGTTTTGCATGGAAGACCTATAGATAAGCGGACTGTGCCGCTTCCAATGTTCCTTGGGCTTTCATAATCAATTCGCAGAACTCCCGGGCTGCACCTTCTCCGCCACGGGCTTGGGTGGTGCCATGTGCATGCTGGCGGACAAATCCGTCTGCATTGGCAACTGCCATGCCGAGGCCTACGCGGCGGATTACTGGCAGGTCTGGCAGGTCATCGCCCAGGTAGGCGACCTGGTCGTAGTCTAATCCGAGTTCACTCAGTAGTTCATCCAGTACCACCAGCTTATCTTCACGGCCTTGATAGAGGTGCTGAATGCCTAGGTTCTTCGCGCGTCGCTCAACGACCGGAGTAGTACGGCCAGTGATGATGGCGGTGCGCACACCTGAGTTGATTAGCATCTTGATGCCGTGGCCGTCCAGGGTGTTAAAGGTTTTGAACTCACTGCCATCCACCAGGAAATAAAGCTTTCCATCAGTCAGTACGCCATCGACATCAAACACGGCGAGCTTGATGTTTTTTCCGCGCTGCAGAAGGTCGTGATTCATTACATAACTCCTGCGCGCAGCAGATCGCCAAGGTTGAAGGCGCCAATTGGCTGATTGTTCGGGTTGATCACGACCAGAGAACTGATTTTGTTCTCTTCCATGATTTTCAGGGCTTCAGCTGCGAGCATTTCCGGGCGGGCGGTCTTGCCGCCGACGGTCATGACCTCGTCGATAGTCGCCAGGCGCACGTCTACATTGCGGTCCAAGGTCCGGCGCAGGTCGCCGTCAGTGAAAATTCCGGCCAATGTGCCGTCTGATTCGGTCACAACCGTCATCCCCAGACCTTTGTGGGTCATTTCGAGCAGGGCATCGCGCAGTGAGGTGCCACGTTTGACGTTGGGCAGATCATCGCCGTGGTGCATGACATTCTCGACTTTGAGCAGCAAACGGCGACCCAAGGCTCCGCCCGGATGGGAGAAGGCGAAGTCTTCAGCAGTAAAGCCACGTGCTTCAAGCAGGGCAATGGCCAAGGCGTCGCCCAGTACCAGAGACACAGTGGTGGAGGAGGTGGGGGCCAGATTCAGTGGGCAGGCCTCCTGCGCGACGCGGGCATCAAGGTTGACTTCGGCAGCTTGGGCCAGTGGTGAGTCGGGGTTGCCGGTCATGCTGATCAGGGTAATGCCCAAGCGCTTGATCAGCGGCAGTAGTGTCACGATTTCAGCTGTGCTGCCCGAGTTAGACAGGGCTAAGACAACGTCTTCGCGGGTGATCATGCCCATATCGCCGTGACTGGCTTCAGCTGGGTGTACGAAGAATGACGGTGTGCCGGTGCTGGCCAGTGTCGCGGCAATCTTGTTGCCGATGTGGCCGGATTTGCCCATGCCAACCACGACCACGCGGCCTTTGCAGTTAAGAAGCAGCTGGCAGGCACGAACGAAATCAGCATTGATACGTTGCAACAGATCCTGAATGGCCTCGATTTCAAGGCGGATGGTGCGTTGCGCGGACTGGATCAGGTCGGTTGACTGGTTCATCGTATCTCTGAAACGTGCAGACTAAACTCAGGATTATAACGGGAATGTCTCAACTGCCCAGCATTTCCGCATCTCTGTTACAGCAGTGCACAATTGATTCATTACCTATGCAGCAAGTTCAATTGGTTGGTGATCCGGCCTCGGTGGTATAGTTTGCAGTCGTTTTGGGTCGCGCTGAACGTGGCGTGTCCTTTTATCCTCAATGCGCGTCATTGACGACAAGCTTGAACAAGGAGTCCAAATGAGCGCCGAGACCCCGTATGTAGTCGAACTGAAACAACTGAGTTTCAAGCGCGGTGAACGGGATATTTTTAAGAACATCGACATCAATATTCCGCGCGGCAAGGTTGTGGGCATTATGGGGCCCTCTGGTTGCGGTAAGACCACTTTGCTACGCCTGATCGCTGCTGAGCTGATGCCCAGCCAGGGCGAGGTTTGGGTTAATGGCGTCAATCTCCCAAGTCTTTCGCGAAGCGAGCTGTTTGATGTGCGTAAGCAGATGGGCGTGCTGTTCCAGAGCGGTGCGCTGTTTACCGATCTTGATGTGTTCGAGAATGTCGCCTTCCCGTTGCGGGTTCATACCAAGCTCCCTGAAGAGATGATCCGCGACATCGTACTGATGAAGCTGCAGGCCGTAGGGCTGCGTGGTGCGATCGATTTGCGCCCGGATGAGTTGTCAGGCGGGATGAAACGCCGAGTGGCTCTGGCGCGTGCTATTGCGCTCGATCCGCAGATTCTGATGTATGACGAACCCTTTGTGGGGCAAGACCCAATAGCAATGGGTGTTTTGGTACGCCTGATCCGTCTTCTCAATGATGCACTCGGTATCACCAGTATCGTGGTCTCCCATGATCTGGCCGAAACTGCGAGTATCGCGGATTACATCTATGTAGTCGGCAACACCCAGGTGCTGGGCCAGGGAACTCCGGACGAGCTGATGAATTCTGATAACCCACGGATTCGACAATTCATGCAGGGCCTGCCTGATGGGCCGGTGCCGTTTCATTTCTCGGCACCCGATTACGCTGCCGATCTTCTGGGGGGGAGCTGATGCGCAATGTTTCCGTGCTTGAACGGGTGCGCCTGTTCGGCCGTGCCGGAATTGATGTGGTGATGTCCCTGGGGCGCTCAGGGCTCTTTCTACTGCATGCTCTGGTTGGGCGTAGCCAGGCTGGTAATGGTTTTCAGCTGCTGGTGAAGCAGCTGCACTCAGTCGGTGTGCTGTCATTACCTATTATTGTCGTCTCAGGTGTGTTCATTGGGATGGTGCTGGCTTTGCAGGGGTTTAACATCCTCTCCAGCTACGGCTCTGAGCAGGCGGTCGGACAGATGGTGGCACTGACGCTGTTGCGTGAGCTTGGGCCAGTTGTTACCGCTTTGCTGTTCGCTGGGCGTGCTGGGTCTGCTCTGACGGCCGAAATAGGCAATATGAAATCCACTGAACAGCTATCCAGCCTCTCGATGATTGGTGTTGATCCGCTGAAATACATCGTGGCACCGCGCCTATGGGCCGGATTTATCTCGATGCCACTGCTGGCCGTGATCTTCTGCGTGGTAGGTATTTGGGGGGGCGCCATGGTCGCGGTGGACTGGCTGGGCGTCTATGAGGGGTCTTACTGGGCCAACATGCAGGCCAGTGTTTCATTTCGTGAAGACGTGCTCAATGGTGTGACTAAAAGCATTGTCTTTGCCTTTGTCGTGACTTGGATTGCTGTGTATCAGGGGTACGATTGCGAGCCAACCTCGGAAGGGATTAGTCGTGCCACCACTAAAACAGTGGTCTATGCCTCGCTTGCCGTACTTGGGCTCGACTTTATTCTGACAGCTTTGATGTTTGGAGATTTCTAATGCAAAACCGCGCGCTGGAAGTAGGTGTCGGCTTGTTCTTGCTGGCTGGCTTGCTGGCTTTGTTGCTGCTTGCCCTGAGGGTCAGTGGCCTGACAGTCGGCAGTGCAGACAATACCTATAAGGTGTATGCGTACTTCGACAACATCGCAGGCCTGACTGTCCGCTCCAAGGTGACGATGGCGGGGGTGACCATTGGTAAAGTGACTGCAATCGACCTGGATCGTGACAGCTACACTGGGCGAGTGACGATGCAGCTGGATCAGGCTGTCGATAACCTGCCGGTGGACTCAACAGCCTCGATTCTTACTGCTGGCCTATTGGGCGAAAAGTACATTGGTATCAGTGTCGGTGGGGATGAAGAGGTGCTGACTGAGGGTGGTCATATTTCGGACACCCAGTCGTCACTAGTGCTGGAAGATTTGATTGGTAAGTTCCTGCTTAACTCGGTCAACAAGGACCAGAGTGGCAAATAAGGGTATGAAAATGATCAAGATGCTGCGTAACAGTCTGCTTGTGTGCCTGGCTGTGTTTTCCGTCTCTGTGCTGGCGGCTCCGACTGCCACTGAGGTTGTTCAGCAAACTACTGACACACTCCTGGCTGATCTGAAGGCCAATAAAGAGTTGTATCGCACCGACCCTGCGGCGTTTTACGCTGCGCTGGATCGCATTCTCGGTCCGGTAGTAGACGTTGATGGTATCTCCCGTGGGGTCATGACTGTGCGCTATTCGCGTCAGGCTTCTCCTGAGCAGATGCAACGTTTTCAGGACAATTTTAAGCGCAGCCTGATGCAGTTCTATGGCAACGCCTTGCTTGAGTATGACAATCAGGATATCCGCGTTTTGCCTGCCGCAGGCCAGCAGGATCCGCAGCGCACTGCGGTGAACATGGAGATCAAAGACAGCAATGGCGTGGTCTATCCGCTGTCTTACACCATGGTCAGCCAGAACGGCACCTGGAAGATGCGTAACGTGATTATCAATGGAATCAACATTGGCAAACTGTTCCGTGATCAGTTCGCTCAGGCCATGCAATCCAACGGTAATAAGCTGGATGTGGTCATTGAAAACTGGGTGGATACCGTGGCCAAGGCGCGCCAAGGGGCGGGCCAGTCGTGAGCCAGGCTGCTATCCGCGAGACGACTTCAGGCGTAATCGAGCTTAGCGGTGTACTGGATTATCTCACTGGTCCGGCTCTGCGTAAGCAGGGTGCAGGCCTGATTAAGTCCAGCTCGGCAGCTGCATTTGTGGTGGACTGCTCTGCGGTCACCAAGTCCAGCAGTGTCGGTTTGTCGTTATTACTGGCTTTTACCCGGGACGCAAAAACCGCAGGCAAACAGTTGGTGGTACGCGGAATGCCTAAGGACATGCAGGAAATTGCAGGTGTCAGTGGTTTGTCTGACGTACTGCCCCTGCAGGCCTGAGGCAGGCATAACTGCCAGTTGGTGCAAGATGCGGGGTTCGCAGGCAAGGGGCTTTTTTGTATGATGTCGCGCTTTGCGAGCCTCGGCTCTGTTGTCGTTTAAATCTGTTCTGATCGAGGTTGAGCATGCAGGCCCTAGAAGTAAAGAGTCTCCTTGAGGCTAAACTGCCGAATACTCAGGTTGAAGTCGAAGGAGAAGGCTGCAACTTCCAGTTGAACCTGATCAGCGATGACTTGGCTGCCCTGAGCCCGGTAAAACGTCAGCAGCAGGTTTATGCCCATCTGAATGCCTGGATCGCTGATGGCAGCATTCACGCAGTGAGCATGAAATTCTTCAGCCGTGCCGATTGGGCCGCGCGCTCCTAAATCGAGAGACTCATGGATAAACTGATTATTACCGGCGGTGTTCGTCTTGACGGCGAAATCCGTATTTCCGGCGCCAAGAACTCTGCCTTGCCGATTCTGGCTGCAACGCTGCTCGGCGACGAGCCGGTGACTATTTGCAACCTGCCGCACCTGCATGACATCACCACTATGATCGAATTGTTCGGTCGTATGGGTGTTGAGCCGGTTATTGACGAAAAACTCAGCGTTGAAGTCGACGCCCGTGCGATCAAAACCTTGGTGGCGCCTTATGAGCTGGTTAAGACCATGCGCGCCTCTATTCTGGTTCTTGGCCCGATGGTTGCCCGTTTTGGTCAGGCCGAAGTCGCCCTGCCAGGTGGCTGTGCCATTGGTTCTCGTCCAGTTGATTTGCACATCCGTGGCCTCGAAGCCATGGGGGCTGTGATCGATGTTGAAGGCGGTTATATCAAGGCCAAGGCCCCTGAAGGCGGCCTGCGCGGTGCACATTTCTTCTTCGATACCGTCAGTGTGACGGGTACCGAAAACATCATGATGGCGGCCACTCTGGCTAAAGGTCGGACTGTACTGGAAAACGCTGCCCGCGAGCCTGAGGTGGTTGATCTGGCTAACTGCCTGATCGCAATGGGCGCGAAAATCTCCGGTGCCGGTACCGACACTATCACCATCGAGGGTGTTGAGCGTCTGACCGGTGCGACCTACAGCGTGATGCCTGACCGTATCGAAACAGGCACCTACTTGGTGGCTGCTGCGGTCACTGGCGGCCGTGTGAAGGTTAAAGACACCGATCCGACCTCTCTTGAGGCCGTATTGTCCAAACTGCAGGAAGCGGGTGCTGAAATTACCTGCGGTGAAGACTGGATTGAGCTGGACATGAAGGGCAAACGCCCGAAGGCTGTGAACCTGCGCACTGCGCCGTACCCAGCATTCCCAACCGATATGCAGGCTCAGTTCATTGCCCTGAACGCAGTCGCTGAAGGTACCGGTACGGTCATCGAGACCGTATTCGAAAACCGCTTTATGCACGTTCACGAAATGCTACGTATGGGGGCTCAAATCCAGGTTGAAGGTAATACCGCGATTGTCACCGGTGTGCCGAAGCTCAAAGGCGCGCCTGTGATGGCGACTGACCTGCGTGCATCTGCCAGCTTGGTGATTTCTGCTTTGGTTGCTGAGGGCGACACGCTCATCGATCGCATCTACCACATTGACCGTGGTTACGAGTGCATCGAAGAGAAGCTGCAGTTGCTGGGCGCCAAGATTCGTCGGGTACCGGGTTAAGACCATGCTGACTATTGCCCTTTCCAAAGGCCGTATTCTTGATGACACCCTGCCGCTGCTCGCAGCTGCAGGGATTGAGCCGACCGAGAATCCGGAAAAAAGCCGCAAACTGATCATCCCCACAACACTGGACGATGTTCGTTTGCTGATTGTGCGTGCCACGGATGTGCCGACTTACGTTGAACACGGGGCTGCCGATCTCGGCGTGGCGGGCAAGGATGTGCTGATGGAGTACGGTGGTCAGGGCTTGTACGAGCCACTGGACCTTCGTATTGCCCGCTGTAAGCTAATGACGGCGGGTGCTGTCGGTGCGCCGGAGCCCAAGGGGCGTTTGCGCGTAGCCACTAAGTTCGTCAACGTGGCCAAGCGTTACTATGCCGAACAGGGCCGTCAGGTCGATATCATCAAACTGTATGGTTCGATGGAGCTGGCGCCACTGGTAGGGCTTGCTGACAAGATCATTGACGTTGTCGACACCGGCAACACGCTGCGTGCCAACGGCCTGGAGGCTCAGGAGCTGATTGCTACCATCAGCTCTCGTCTGATCGTGAACAAAGCGTCGATGAAGATTCAGCACGCCCGCATTCAGGCACTCATCGACACGCTGCGTGAAGCGGTCGAGGCACGACACCCTATCTGATCCCATTACGCGGCAAAACGCCGCGTTTGCCTATCCGTGTCATAGCCAAATATCTCGGGCGTCCATGCGGTGGGCTTGATAGCCTATCGACGTCCGAGTATTAGCCAACAATGAGGCCCGCTATGACCGCTTCACTTGCAATCCGTCGACTCAATGCCGCAGACCAGGACTTTGCCCAGCATCTGGATCATCTGCTGAGCTGGGAAAGTGTGTCGGACGATGCGGTCAACCATCGCGTTCTGGAAATTATCCAGGCTGTCCGCCAGCGTGGCGATGCTGCACTTGTCGAGTTCACCAACAAATTTGATGGTTTAAACGCCAGCTCTATGGCCGATTTGATCCTGCCCCGTGAGCGTCTGGAGCTGGCGCTGACCCGCATCAGCCCGGAGCAGCGTGAAGCCCTGGAAATTGCGGCCAAACGCGTGCGTGAATACCACGAACACCAGAAACAGGACTCTTGGACTTACACCGAAGCCGACGGCACTGTGCTGGGGCAGAAAGTGACGCCGCTTGATCGTGCCGGTCTGTACGTGCCGGGTGGCAAGGCAACTTACCCGTCCTCTGTGCTGATGAATGCCATTCCAGCCAAGGTTGCTGGCGTTCAGGAAGTGGTGATGGTGGTGCCAACCCCTCGCGGTGAGATCAACGAGATCGTGCTGGCTGCTGCCTGCATCGCCGGTGTTGACCGTGTGTTCACCGTGGGTGGTGCCCAAGCGGTTGCTGCGTTGGCTTATGGCACTGAGAGCGTCCCGCCTGTGGACAAAATTGTCGGCCCAGGCAACATCTATGTGGCGACGGCCAAGCGTCACGTTTTCGGTAAGGTCGGGATCGACATGATTGCCGGCCCGTCCGAGATTCTTGTGGTCTGCGATGGCAAGACCGATCCGGACTGGATTGCTATGGACCTGTTCTCCCAGGCAGAGCACGACGAAGACGCCCAGGCGATTCTGGTCAGCCCGGATGCCGAGTTCCTTGACCGCGTTGCCGCCAGCATCACCAAGCTGCTGCCGACTCTGGAGCGTGAGGCAATTGCCCGTACCTCTATGGAAGGTCGTGGCGCGCTGATCCAAGTTGCCGACATGGCTCAGGCTGTGGAAGTGGCCAACCGTATTGCACCGGAGCACTTGGAGTTGTCGGTGGAGAACCCGCAGGAGCTGCTGCCGCTGATCCGTCACGCGGGCGCCATCTTTATGGGTCGTTACACCGCCGAAGCGTTGGGCGATTACTGTGCCGGGCCGAACCACGTGTTGCCGACTTCCGGTACTGCCCGTTATTCCTCGCCGCTGGGGGTGTATGACTTCCAGAAGCGTTCGTCGATCATTCAGTGCTCGGCAGACGGTGCATCTGAGCTGGGTAAAGTGGCGAGCGTGCTGGCCCGTGGTGAGTCGCTGACTGCCCACGCCCGCAGCGCTGAGTACCGCATTAAAGGCTAATTGTCAGTTGGGCGGCGTTTACGTCGCCCGCTAATCCCCAAGTTTCTGAGGAGTGAAGGGCAGATGAGCAAATTCTGGAGCCCCTTCGTTAAGGACCTGGTGCCGTATGTGCCGGGTGAACAACCGAAAATGACCAAGTTGGTCAAACTCAACACCAATGAAAACCCGTATGGGCCGTCGCCAAAGGCGATTGCTGCCATGCAGGCTGAGTTGAACGAAAATCTGCGTCTGTACCCGGACCCGAACAGCGACCGGCTGAAACAGGCCGTGGCAGATTATTACGGCGTGAAAACCGGCCAGGTGTTTGTCGGCAATGGTTCCGATGAGGTGCTGGCCCATGCGTTTCATGCGCTGTTTCAGCACGGCAAGCCGCTGCTGTTCCCGGATGTGACCTACAGCTTTTATCCGGTGTATTGCGGCCTGTATGGCATCGACTTCGAAGCCATTGCCTTGGACGAGCAGTTCCAGATCAACGTGGCTGATTACCAGCGCCCCAATGGCGGCATTATCTTCCCTAACCCGAATGCGCCAACTGGCCGTGCTCTGGCTCTGGATGCGATTGAGCAACTGCTCAAGGGCAACCCGGACACGGTGGTACTGGTAGATGAGGCGTACATTGATTTCGGTGGTGAGACTGCCATTGGATTGGTGGATAAGTACCCGAACCTGCTGGTGTGCCAGACATTGTCCAAGTCCCGTTCGCTGGCAGGTCTGCGTGTCGGGCTGGCCGTGGGGCACCCGGATTTGATCGAGGCGCTGGAGCGGGTTAAGAACAGCTTCAACTCCTATCCGCTGGATCGTATGGCCATTGCAGGAGCCGCGGCTGCTTTCGAAGATCGGGCGTATTTCGATGAAACCTGCAAAAAGGTGATCGAAAGCCGAGCTGTTGTGGTAACAGGGCTGGAAGAGCTGGGTTTTGAAGTGCTGCCATCAGCCGCGAACTTTGTGTTCGCTCGTCATCCACAAAAGGATGCGGCAGGGCTTCAGGCGGGTTTACGTGAGCAGGGTGTGATTGTGCGCCATTTCAAGCAGGCTCGTATTGCTCAATTCCTGCGGATCACCATCGGCACGCCGGAGCAGAATCAGGCATTGCTGGATGCGTTGAAAGGCCTTTGATGCGGTATAAAAAAACCGCTGCCGGATAACGGCAGCGGTTTTTTCTTGCCCGTTGTATGGGCTTACAGTTGCAGCTTAGGTTCGCGCGGCATACCCAGTGCTCGCTCAGCGATGATGTTGCGCTGGATTTCGTTACTGCCGCCGTAGATGGTGTCTGAGCGGGTAAACAGGAACAGCGACTGTAAGCGTGACAGCTCGTAAGGCCCGCCCTCAAGCACTTCCGCCTCTGGGCCAAGGATATCCATGGCCAGCTTGCCCAGATCCCGGTGCCAATTCGACCAAGCCAATTTGTAGATCATAGCTTCCCGACGCAGACTGCCGTCCTGACTGCCAGAAAGCATACGCAGGGAGTTATAGCGCAGCACTTTGAGCCCAGCCCAGGCTTGCGCCAGACGCTGACGAATCAGTGGATCCTGCGCACTGCCGTTGTCTTTGGCGATGCGGATGATCTCATCCAGTTCGTTCTTGAACTGCATTTGCTGGCCCAAGGTGGAAACCCCACGTTCAAACCCAAGCAACGCCATGGCCACTTTCCAGCCGTCACCGGGCTGGCCGATGATGTGGTCGGCTGGGGTGCGGGCATCTGCAAAGAAGACTTCGTTGAACTCGCTGGTTCCGGTGAGTTGCTGGATCGGTTGTACTTCAATGCCCGGTTGGTCCATGGGCACCAGCAGGAAACTAAGCCCTTGGTGACCGACACTGCCCGGTGTGGTGCGTGCTAAAACAAAGCACCACTGCGACTCGTGGGCCAATGAGGTCCAGACTTTCTGGCCATTGATCAGCCAGTTTTCCCCACTCTCATCCAGTTGTGCACGGGTTTTGACACCCGCCAAGTCAGAGCCAGCACTGGGTTCGGAATAACCCTGACACCAGAACTCTTCACCTTGCAGAATGCCGGGCAGGAAACGTTGCTGCTGTTCCTTCGTTCCCATCGCGACCAGGGTTGGGCCGATCAGGCCTTCGCCAATATGGCCCATGCGCCCAGGGCCGCCTGCGCGGGCGTACTCTTCATTGAAGATCACCTGTTGGCTGATCGACAGACCGCGCCCGCCACATTCTTTGGGCCAGCCGATGCCAATCCAGCCGCCTTTGGCCAGTTCACGCTCCCAGGCTTTACGTTCTTCGGGAAACATATGCTCGTCACCCGGCCCGCCGCGAAAGCGTAGTTGGGCGAACTCACCGCGCAGGTGATCAGCAAGCCATTGTGCGATCTCCTGGCGGAACGCTTCATCCTCAGGGCTGAATCCTATTTTCATGGGCGGGACTCCAGAATCAGGGTGGCCAGACGCTCGCGGTGCCAGGCGGGGGTTCCCAGCAACTGCTCGCTGGCTCGGGCGCGTTTGAAATAAAGGTGTGGGTCGTATTCCCAGGTGAAGCCAACACCGCCATGCAGTTGGATGGACTCCGCCGTGCACTGCATAAAGGCTTCGCTGGCTTCGCTTTTGGCCGTCGGGGCGGCGAATGCCAGTTCTGCGGCCAGTTGCAGATCGCCTTCTGCACTGAGCGCTTCTTGGGCAACACAGGCTGCGTAGTAAGAGGCGGAGCGGGCGTTCTCGATGGCTAGCATGAGGTCGGCGCAGCGGTGCTTGATGGCCTGGAAGCTGGCGATTGGGCGATTGAACTGGCGGCGTTCAGCGACATAGGCCAGCGTCAGGTCCAAAGCTTGCTGGGCACCGCCCACTTGCTCGCAGGCGAGCGCAATGGCACCGATTTGCAACACTTTATCCAGCAGCTCGGCACCGTTGCTTGCAGGGTTGAGGCACTGTTCAGAGGTCACGCTGACTTGATTCAGGGTGATCTTCGCCAGGCGTCGGGTCTGGTCCAGGGTTGGCAGCGCTACACGTTCGACACCGTGCTGGTCACTGTTGATTGCAAACAGCGCCAGTTCACCGTTGGCCTGTTGGGTGCAAACAATCAAAAGCCCAGCCTTGTCACCCTCCAGGACCGATTCAAACTGGCCATTAAGTAACCAGCCGCCATCGGTCTGTGACGCGTGTGGTTGAGTGCTTTGACGCCACTCGTTGCGCCTATGGGCGAACGCCAGTGTGGCGATGAGATTACCGCTCGCCAGTTCCGGCAGCCATTGTTCGCGCAGGGCTTCGTTACTACCCAGCAGTAAGGCTGGTGTCGCCAGGCAGGCGCTGGCCAAGAATGGTGAACAGAGCAGCCTGCGGCCCATTTGTTCAAGCAGTATTGCTTGCTCGACAAATCCCAGACCGAGCCCACCGTACTGTTCCGGAATGATCAGAGCAGGCCAATACAACTCCTGAGCAATCTGTTGCCACAGCAAGGCGTCATAACCCTGTTCGCTGCTCATGGCTGCCCGTACGGCTGCCGAGTCCGAGGCCTTGGCCAGGAAGTTGGCAGCGCTTTCTTGAATCATCAGTTGTTCGTCGTTGAACGCGAAATCCATCAGCAGGTTCCCCAAAGGCCGACACATACGGGGGCTAAGTCTGAGTGGGGGCTGTGACCGGCGAATCCTCAAAAAGGACTATTCAATGGCTTAGGCAGGGCAGGGGGGCTTTAGTCTCAACGGACGATGATGGCACCAGATGGGCTTCGCACAATGGCACTCAGTCATGAGACGACCATTAAAAGGAGCAGAGCCATGATCAAGATCCATGGGTTGAGCTATTTCGTCGCACAAATTGAAAACCTAGACGCCTGGCAGCGTTATGCCGAGGACGTGCTGGGTATGCAGGTCAGCCCTGCGCCGGGTGGCGGTCTGTACGTGAAAATGGACGAGCGCCCGTTCCGCATGCTGATTGTCGAAGGCAGTGAGAAGCGCTACCTGGCTTCAGGGTGGGAGTTGGCCAGCGAAGCGGCATTCCTGCATGCCATCGACGTCTTCAAAGAAAAAGGGATTGAGTACCAGACAGGTACCCCTGAGGAGATTGATCAGCGTGGCGTGCAAGCCATGGTCAGCGTGATCGACCCATCCGGTAATCGTCATGAGCTGAGCTGGGGACATCGCTCCGACTGCTTGCCCTTTATCTCACCGCAGGGCGTGCCGCGCTTTATCACCGGCGACATGGGGCTGGGGCATACCGTACTGCCTGCGCCGAACTTCGATGCGACTGTGGCTTTTGCGCGGGATGTGTTGGGCTTCCAGATCTCAGACATTTTCAACTTCCGTCCGGCTCCCGATGCGCCGGTCACGCGCATCTATTTTCTGCACTGTGCCAATGCCCGTCACCACAGCCTGGCGCTGGGTGAGTACCCGGTTCCAAGCGGCTGTATCCACGTGATGGTTGAGGTGGATGACATGACCGAAGTCGGTCGGGCCCATGATCGCCGCATTGCTCACGATGTGCCGCTGTCGGCCACGTTGGGTGAGCACCTGAACGACCGCATGACCTCCTTCTATATGAAGACGCCTTCCGGCTTTGATCTGGAGTACGGCTATGGAGGCCTGCAAGTGGATTGGGATCAGCACAGCGCTTTTGAATTTACCCGCGTCAGCATTTGGGGCCACGACTTCTCTGTCGGCCGCCAGTAGTAAGGAATTGCCATGAACAAGCAGATGACAACCCAAGACGCCGTAGCGTTGCTCAAAGACGGAATGACCGTCGGTTTCGGTGGCTGGGGCCCACGGCGCAAGCCTATGGCTGTGGTGCGCGAGATATTGCGCAGTGATGTCAAAGACCTGACCGTGGTCGGCTACGGTGGCCCGGAAATGGGCATGCTGTGTGCCGCTGGCAAGGTTCGCAAACTGATTTTCGGCTTTGCCACGATGGATGCGATCCCTCTGGAGCCGTGGTTCCGCAAATGCCGTCAGGCCGGGCAAATAAAGGAGCTGATGGAGCTGGATGAGGGCATGTATCAGTGGGGCCTGCGCGCAGCGGGTATGCGTCTGCCGTTTTTGCCAACCCGCTGCGGTTTGGCGACGGATGTCACCCGTCTCAACCCGGAGATCAAAACCATCACATCGCCGTATGAGGATGGTGAAGTGCTACTGGCGATGCCTGCGCTGAATCTGGATATCAGCTTCCTGCACGTCAACGAGGCTGACCGTCTGGGTAATACCCTGATTACCGGCAATGACGCTTATTTCGACCACTTGATGGCCCGCGCCTCAAAGCAGTGTGTGGTGTCGTGCGAGCGTATCAGCGAGCGCTTTGAGCTGACGGCTGAACAGGCGCGTTTCAACCTGTTTGAACGCTATCTGGTAACGGGGGTTGTGCATGCGCCGTTTGGTGCGCACCCGACTACCTGCGCCCCTGACTACGGCTGGGATCTCAGCCATATGAAGCGCTACAGCGAGTCTGCTGAGGCCGAGAACGGCTGGGCTGCCTATATGGAGGAGTTCGTCCTCTGCAGTGAGTCCGAGTATCAGGCCAAAAATGGCGGCAGTGACCGTCTCTCCACCCTTGCCCAACCGGTGTTCTGAGGAGAAAACCATGAGTGTTGCCAAAGACTTTTCTCTAGCAGAACTGATGATTGTTGCCGCCAGCGAAGCCTGGCGGGGCAATGGTGAAGTGCTGGCCTCCGGTCTGGGAATCCTGCCGCGCTTGGGTGCAGGCTTAGCCAAGATGACTCACAGCCCTGAGCTGTTGATGACCGACAGTGAATGCTTCCTGGTCGAGGAGCCGATTCCGGTCGGCCCGCGTGGCGACTACGTGCCGAAGTACTCCGGTTATATGGGCTTTGAGCGTGTCTTTGAGTGTGTGTGGGGTGGCCGTCGCCACGCCATGATCGGCCCTACTCAGATCGACCGTTTTGCCCAGAGCAACTTGTCAGTGGTTGGCGATGATTACTACCAGCCGAAGATTGCCATGCTGGGTGTGCGTGGTCTGCCGGGTAACAGCATCAACCATAAAAACTCGTTCTTTATGCCGAGCCACAGCAAGCGTTCGCTGGTGCATGAAGTCGACATGGTTTCTGGCGTCGGCTTCAACCCCGAGCGTTGGGAAAAGGGCATGGATGCTTCGCTGATGTCGGTTGGCATCGTGCTCACTGACCTGTGCGTCATGGATTTCAACGGCCCGAACAACGCCGCTCAGGTGCTGTCGCTGCATCCAGGTGTGAGCTTCGAGCAGGTTCAGGAGAACACCGGATTCGAATTGCTTAAAGCGCCGGGAATGGGCGAGACACCGCATCCGACTGAAGAGCAGTTAGCTGTGATTCGCCGCCTTGATCCCCATGACCTGCGAAGCAAGCAGTTGAAGGGCAATCCACCGGGCATTCGTCAGGCCTGATGGGGAGAACGATATGAGCGAATTTATCAAGCGTGAAGACAATAGCGTCTACGAGACCGAAAACCCGGTGCAATACAGCGTGTCGGAAGGCATTGCCACTGTCAGCTTCAGTCGGCCAGGGTTCAATAACGCGCAAAACTCGCAGATGACCTATGCCCTGGATGCCGCGTTTAAGCGCGCTATCAGCGACGATGACGTGAAAGTCATCGTGCTGCGCGGAGAAGGTAAGCATTTCTCTGCGGGGCACGACATCGGCACGCCGGGGCGCGACATCAACAAAGAGTTCGAACGCGCTCATCTGCTCTGGGATCACACCAACAAGCCCGGTGGCGAGTTCCTCTATGTACGTGAGCAGGAAGTCTATCTGGGCATGTGCCGTCGCTGGCGCGAGATGCCCAAGCCGACCATCGCCATGGTACAGGGTGCCTGTATTGCTGGCGGCCTGATGCTGGCGTGGGTGTGTGACCTGATTGTGGCCAGTGATGATGCATTCTTCCAGGACCCGGTCGTGCGCATGGGCATTCCCGGCGTGGAGTACTTCGCTCATCCCTACGAGATGAATCCACGCATTGCCAAAGAGTTCCTGATGACCGGGGATCGCATGTCGGCCACCCGCGCTTATGAGGTTGGAATGGTCAACCGCGTGGTTCCACGTGCTGAGCTGGAAGTCGCGACCTACGCGCTGGCGGCCAAGGTTGCCTTGCAACCGCGCATGGGCCTGGCGCTGACCAAACAAGCGATCAACCACGTTGAGGATCTTGCCGGTAAGCGTACCGCCATGGATGCGGTGTTTGCCTGGCATCACTTTGCTCACACTCATAACGAGTTGTTGTCTGGGGACAAACTGGGCGGCTATGACGCCAAGGCGATGGCCGCTGCCAACAAAAAATCAGCGGGAGAAGCCTGATGAGTGCATGGCTGGAAACCGAACTGACACGTCGTTTGGGCTGCCGTCACCCGGTGGTGCAAACGGCGATGGGCTGGGTGGCCGATGCCAATCTGGTGATCGGTACAACCCGTGCCGGTGGCTTTGGCTTTCTGGCTGCTGCCACGCTCAACACCGCGCAGACGCGCAGTGAGATCGAAAAAATTATTGCCGCCACGGGCAGCCGTAATTTTGGCCTGAACTTTCATATGTTTCAGGAGAACGCTGCGGATTGCGTAGACATGGCCATCGACTACGGCCTTAAAGCCGTTAGCTACGGTCGTGGGCCGGACTCGAAAACCGTACAACGCTTCAAAGATGCCGGTGTGTTGTGTATCCCGACGGTGGGTGCGGTCAAGCATGCGGTCAAGGCCGTGCAGATGGGCGCCGACATGATCACCATTCAGGGCGGCGAGGGCGGTGGTCACACCGGTGGCGTGCCCAGTTCCATCCTGTTGCCACAGGTGCTGGATGCGGTGCAAGTGCCGGTTATTGCTGCCGGTGGTTACAGCACAGGGCGGGGGCTGGCTTCGGCACTGGCTGCTGGTGCGGCTGGGGTTGCCATGGGCACGCGCTTTCTGATGAGCAAGGAGTCACCGACGCCACTTGCCACGCTTGAGCGCTACCTGAAAGTGAACGACCCGCAGCAGGTACGCGTCACCTTGGCGGTGGATGGCATGCGTCACCGCATGATTGAAAACGCCTTCATCAACCGTTTGGAAAAAGCCAGCGGCCTTGGCCGTTTGCTGATCGCCATGCGCAGTGCCTGGAGCTGGAAGCAACAAACCGGCATGTCCAGCGCGCACATGCTGAGCATCCTGTTCAAGGTACTCAAAGAGGAGCCAGAAGCGCTCTCGCAGACGCTGATGGCCTCCAACCAACCGGTACTGCTGCAGAAGTCCATGCAGGACGGCCTGCCGGATGAGGGCATTTTGCCGTCTGGGCAGGTGGCTGCCGCCATCAATGAACTCGCCAGTTGCGAGCAGATTATTCAAGAGATTGTCGAGCAGGCTGAAGCCTGTCTCAACGCGCTTTATCAAAACAATAAACAGGGCCAGCCAGAGGCTGAGCAGAGCAGGAGAGCCGTATGAGCAGCGCTTTTACTACCCGTCTGCAGGACGGTATTGCGGAGCTGGTGATCGCCAAAGCGCCGGTCAACGCACTGGACAGTCAGGAGTGGATGGGGCTTGCGGCCACCATCAACGAATTGGGTAACAACCCTGAAACCCGCGTCATCATCATTCGTGCTGAAGGCCGTGGTTTTTGCGCCGGTGTCGATATCAAAGAGTTGGATCAACACCCTGAGCGCATTGTTCTGGTTAACCGGGGCAACTATGAAACCTTCAAAGCCGTTCACCGTTGCCCGGTTCCGGTCATCGTAGCGGTGCATGGTTTTGTGCTTGGTGGCGGCATTGGCATTACCGGTGCAGCGGACATTGTGCTGGCCTCTGAATGCGCCACCTTTGCCCTGCCTGAGGTTGACCGTGGCGCAATGGGCGGTGGTGCGCATCTGCAACGCCTGTTCCCGGTGCAAAAGGTGCGCTACCTGTTCTTTACCGGCGAGAAAATTGGTGCCCGTGAGGCGGCTCAGTACGGCTTTATCGAACGCATCGTGAGCAAAGAAGAACTGCCTGAGGCTGCTCTGGAAATTGCCCGCAAGATTGCCGCGAAGAGCCCGGAGATGATCCGCATTGCCAAAGAGGCACTCAACGGTATCGAAGACGGCAACCTGGAAGACAAATACCGCTGGGAGCAGGGCTTTACGCTGCAAGCCTATACCAGTCCGGATTCGTCTGAGACGCGCCGTGCCTTTGTCGAAAAACGTGACGTGAGCTTCTGAGGCCGAGCATGCAACTGACCTATAGCGCAACACAACAAGCCTTCCGCGAAGAAGTCCGCGCCTGGTTGGCTGAGAACGTACCGGCCACTGCGTTGGCCAGTTACGACACCCGTGAAGGTTTTGAGCAGCACCGCGCCTGGGAGCGCAAGCTGTTTGATGCTCGCCTGTCGATGGTCATGTGGCCAGAGCATTTGGGCGGCCGTGGCTGTGGCCTGATCGAGTGGTTGATCTTCGAGGAAGAGTATTACGGTGCAGGCGCGCCCATGCGCGTGAACCAGAACGGCCAGCTGCTGCTGGGGCCGACCCTGATGGAGTTCGGCACAGAGCAACAGCGCCGTGACTTCCTGCCACGCACCGCGTCCAGCGAGATCATGTGGGCGCAGGCCTGGTCGGAGCCTAACGCAGGCTCGGACATGGCCGCGATCAGCTCCAAAGCCATCCGCGATGGTGACCACTATGTGCTCAACGGCCAGAAAACCTGGTCGACCCGCGCCAGCTTTGCTGACATGGCTTTCGGTTTGTTCCGTAGTGATCCGGCTTCCAGCCGCCACCATGGTCTGAGCTACCTGATGGTGCCGCTGGATACGCCGGGTGTGTCTATCCGCCCGTTCAAGGCACTCAACGGTAAAGACGCGTTTGCCGAAATTTTCTTCGATGACGTGCGCGTTCCGGTGGCCAATCGTATTGGCGATGAGGGGCAGGGCTGGCACGTGGCAATGGCCACCGCAGGGTTTGAGCGTGGTCTGCTGCTGCGTTCTCCGGCTCGCTTTCAGGCACCGGTACGTGAGCTGGTCAAACTCTACCGCAAGCATCAGGACTCGGCGGACCGCGATCCGGCGATCCGTGAAGCCGTGCTCAAGTGCTGGATGGATGCCGAGGCCTATGCCTTGGGCGCTTACAACACCGTGGGCCGCCTCAATGCGGGCGAGAAAATTGGGGCGGAAGCTTCAACCAACAAAATTGTCTGGTCCGAGCTGGATCTGCTGATCCAGGAAACCGCCATGCGCATCCTTGGCCCACGTGCGGAGCTGCGTAACGAAGCGCCGTTGCTGGGGGATGACCAGGGCTGGCTGGAGGCTTTCCTGTTTGCTCAGGCCGGGCCGATTTACGCTGGTACCAACGAGATCCAGCGCAACATCATTGCCGAGCGCATGCTCGGTCTGCCGAAGTAAGGGGCGGGCGATGAACTTCACATTTACTGAAGACCAACTGGCTTTCCGTGAAGCGATCAGCCGCTTCCTGATGACCGAAGCCGCCCCGGAAATGCTCCGTGAAATCTGGGAAACCGATGCCGGGCGCTCGCCAGACCTGCGCGCCAAAATTGCCGAGCAGGGCCTGACCGCGCTGTCTGTACCAGAAGCGTGCGGTGGCTTGGGCATGGATGATGTGGCCTGGGCTTTGATGACACAGGAGTTGGGTTACTACGCGATTCCCGACTCCATGGCGGATATGGCCTACGTCGCAGCGGGCCTGCTCAGTGCAATGCCTGCTTCGGAGCAACGTGATCAATGGTTGGGGCAGATCGCCGAAGGCAGCATCCGCGTTGCTGTGGGGCATTCGGTTAACCCACTGGTCGCTGATGCCAAGAACGCTGATCTGTTGCTGTTAAACCATGGGGATGAGATCCACGGGCTCAGTAACAGTCAGGTGGAATCCGTGGTTAATCCGAGCATTGACGCCTCGCGTCGTCTCTATGAAGTGCAGTGGCAACCGTCTGCACAAACGCTTCTGGCCAGCGGCGAGCAGGGGCGTGCTTTGCAGGCGCTGACCATGAACCGTGGTGCCTTGAGTACAGCCGGACAACTGTTGGGGCTGGCTCAACGCATGTTGGATTTGTCGGTGGATTACGTGGCCCAGCGTAAACAGTTCGGCAAGCCGATTGGCAGTTTCCAGGCGGTCAAACACCACCTGGCTGATGTCGCCACCAAAATTGAGTTCGCCAAGCCCGTTCTGTACCGCGCGGCCTATGCGTTAGCTCACGGTGAGTCGCAGGTCGATGTGCGTGTCTCCCATGCCAAGCTGGCCTGCTGCGAAGCCGCGTGGCTGGCCGCCCGCCACGGTATTCAAGTACACGGTGCCATGGGCTACACCTGGGAAGTCGACCTGCAAATGTTCATGAAGCGCGCTTGGTCACTGGACAGTGCCTGGGGTGACCGTGGGCTGCACAAAAACCGCATTGCCCACCATGTGCTGACTGCTGAAGTCGGCCCTGGCCTTACGTTCGGGGAGTAAGTCATGACCCAAGCCTATATCGTTGATGCCTTGCGCACGCCCACCGGTAAGCGCAAAGGCAGCCTTGCCCACGTTCATGCCATCGACCTGGGTGCCCATGTACTCAAGGCGCTGGTGGAGCGCAACAGTATTCCGGCCGATGAATACGATGATGTGATCTTCGGCTGCGTTGACACCATTGGCTCCCAAGCCGGTGATATCGCCCGCACCAGTTGGCTCGCCGCAGGCCTGCCACTGTGTGTGCCGGGGACTACGGTCGATCGCCAGTGCGGCTCATCCCAGCAGGCGCTGCACTTTGCCGCTCAAGCTGTAATGAGCGGGACTCAGGATGTTGTCGCGGTAGGCGGCGTGCAGACCATGACCCAGATCCCGATCTCTTCGGCGATGGTCGCCGGGCAGGCGTTGGGCTTTAGTGATCCGTTCTCCGGCAGCAAGGGTTGGCAGGCGCGTTTTGCCGATCAACCGGTGAACCAGTTCTATGCAGCTCAGCGTATTGCTGATCACTGGTCGATCAGCCGGGCCGAGATGGAAGCCTTTGCTCTGGAAAGCCATCGTCGCGCTCTGGCTGCCATCGAGGCGGGCCGCTTTGCCCGTGAGATCGTCGCTTGTGAGGGCTTGCAGGTGGATGAAACGCCACGTGCGACCTCGTTGGAAAAAATGGCCAGTCTGGAGCCGGTCGACCCTGCGTTCCCAGGCATTACGGCGGCAGTTTCCAGCCAGACCTGTGACGCTTCGGCGGCCTTGCTGGTGGTCAGTGAAGCGGCGCTCAAGCGCTACAACCTGACGCCTCGGGCGCGTATCCACACCTTGTCGGTGCGGGGCGATGACCCGATCTGGCACCTCACCGCACCTATTGAAGCCACGCGCTTTGCCCTGAAAAAAGCGGGCATGAGCATGGCTGACATTGATCGTGTGGAAATCAACGAAGCCTTTGCTTCGGTGGTGATGGCTTGGGCCAAGGAGCTGGATTACGACCCGGCGCAAACCAACGTTAATGGCGGTGCTATTGCGCTTGGCCATCCGCTGGGCGCAACCGGTGCCCGCCTGATGACCACCTTGCTGCACGAACTTGAGCGCAGTGGTGGCCGCTATGGCTTGCAGACCATGTGCGAAGGCGGCGGTCAGGCCAACGTCACCATTATCGAACGTCTTTGATAACGGCCTGCGCGTACCCGGTGCGCGCAGGGCGCAGCAATAATTCTAGGAGTAACTGATGGGTATTTTGAATGATCGCGTGGTGATTATCACCGGCGCGGGTGGCGGGCTGGGTGCGGCACACGCACGGGTGTTTGCGGCTGAAGGTGCATGTGTCATCGTCAACGACATCAACCAAGCTGCGGCTCAGGCTGTGGTGGATGACATCGTAGCCAAGGGCGGCCGTGCCGTGGTCAACACCTCAGATATCACCAACTACGCCAGCAGTGCGGAAGCGGTGCGTCAGGCGATTGAAACCTATGGCGATCTGCACGTGGTACTGAACAACGCGGGGATCAACCGCGACCGTATGTTCGCCTCCATGACTGAAGCCGACTGGGACGCCATCATGGCGGTGCACCTTAAAGGGCATTTCTGCATCACCTCCAATGCGGTGCAGTACTGGCGTGACCAGTCCAAGGCCGGTAAAGCGGTTAATGCGCGAATCATCAACACCACCTCAGGTGCCGGTTTGCAGGGCTCCATCGGCCAGTCCAACTATGCCGCTGCCAAAGCAGGCATTGCTGCGCTGACGTTGAACCAAGCTGCTGAACTGGGCCGTTATGGCATTACCGCCAATGCGGTTGCTCCGGCTGCGCGTACCGGGATGACCACAGCTGTGGAGTCGATGGCAACCCGCATGGCCAAACCGGAAGACGGCAGCTTCGACTACTGGGCCCCGGAAAACGTCTCCTCGCTGCTGGCCTGGCTGGCCAGTGAAGAGTCCTCAGGTCTGACTGGACGCATTTTTGAGTCCGAAGGCGGCAAGATTTCGATTGCCGATGGCTGGCGCAGTACGGCTGGTGTCGATAAGGGCGCTCGCTGGGAACCGGCAGAAGTGGGCCAGGCGATTGAGCAGTTACTGGCCGCTGAAGTGCCCGCACAGAAGGTGTACGGCAGCTAATTGATTCCCCCGTCGGAGCCTGACAACAATGAAAAAAACGACAGGTGTTGCCCTCGTAACAGGTGCCAGCCGTGGCGTAGGGCAGGGTATCGCTGAGGCGCTCGGCGCCACCGGCATGACCGTTTACGTCACGGGGCGCAGTGCCAAACCAGGTGCGCAATTGTTCCGGGGGGAGGCATTGCACGGCACGGTGTTTGAGACCGCCGAAGCTATTACCGCAGCAGGTGGTCATGGCATCGCCGTGGTTTGTGATCATGGCGATGATGAGCAGGTGCGCGCCTTAATGGCGCGCATAGAAGAGGAACAGGGCGGGCTGGATATTCTGGTCAACAATGCGTTGACCATTGACGATAGCCTGACCGAGCCCGGGCCTTTCTGGAGCAAACCGCTCAGCCTGGTGCGTATGCTGGATGTTGGCCTGCGTTCCTCTTACGTCGCCAGTTATTACGCAGCGCCACTGCTAATCCGGCGCAAAGGGTTAGTGGTGTTTACCTCATCGTTTGGTGCCGGGTGTTACATGCACGGCCCAGCCTATGGTGCGCAGAAAGCCGGTGGCGACAAGATGGCCAGCGACATGGCGGTGGATTTTGAGCCGCATGAGGTGACGGTTGTGTCGCTGTGGCTGGGTATGCAGCTGACCCAGCGCAGTGAGCTGGCCAGCAAGGCCCATGAAGGCACCTATGAGCAATTCCGGCAGGTGGCGGAAACGCCACACTTCAACGGGCGTTTGATCTCGGCGTTATGGCGTGATCCTGAGCGGCAGCGCTTGAGTGGACAGACGCTGGTCAGTGCAGAGCTGGCGCAGGGTTATGGCGTGCGTGATCGCGACGAGCGCCAGCCCATTTCCTGGCGTGAGCAATTGGGCGGTCCGCGGCCGTTCCATCCTGCCCGTATTGGCTGATTATCCGCATGACAAGGAACTGCTATGGACCTCTCACAACGTATTGCCAGGCTTGAAGCGCTGGAGGCTATCCGGCGCGTGAAACATTGCTATCTCAACAGTTGCGATCTGAAGGATGTGGAGCAGATTCGCAACTGCTTTGCCGACGGCGAGGTGGATATCGACTTTGGTCCGCTGGGGCGTTATCGCCATCGTGATGACTTCATCGAGATGTACAGCCGTCTGGCTTGCCAACCCAGAGTGATCGACAGCCATCACGGGGCCAACCCGGAGATTGATCTGCTTAGCGAAAGCGAGGCCCGGGGGCGCTGGGCACTGAGCTATTTCAATCTGGATGCTGAAACCGGTGCTACGCGGCGTCTCGGGGTGATCTATCACGACCGTTACCGCTGCATTGACGGGCAGTGGAAGATCGTCGCCTGTAAGTCGACCGTGATTGCAGAGGTGTGTGGTCAGCATCAGCCCGTTTCTGCTCAGGCTTGAACTGCGCCCGGTACGTCCGTTTTGACGATGTGCCGGGAGCAGCCCTGCGGTTCGATAGAAGTGTGAATTTATTTCTATCGAGGACATACCGTGAGACAAGCCCCTGCCTATGTGCCTGGCCATCAATTGTTGGCTGGCAAATCCGTTCTGATTACCGCAGCAGCCGGTGCCGGTATTGGTTTCTCTGCGGCTAAACGCTGCGCTGAGGAAGGCTGCCGTGCGCTGATGATTTCCGATATCCATCCGCGCCGTCTTGAAGAGGCCGTCGCCAGTCTCAAAGAGCAAACGGGCCTGCAAGCGATTTACGGTCAGCTGTGTAACGTCACCGTAGAGGCTGAGGTGCAGGAATTGGTGCGCGTCGCTGAAGAAAAACTCGGCGGCGTGGATGTGCTGATCAACAACGCCGGTCTCGGTGGGCAGAAGCGTGTCACCGAAATGACCGACGAAGAGTGGCTGCGGGTGATCGACATCACCCTCACCGGCACCTTCCGCATGACCCGCGCCATGCTCCCGCACATGGAAAAACGCGGCGCGGGCGCCATCGTAAACAACGCGTCGGTACTTGGCTGGCGTGCGCAGAAAGAACAGGCCCACTACGCCGCAGCTAAGGCCGGGGTGATGGCCCTGACCCGTTGCAGCGCTCTTGAGGCGGCCGAGCATGGCGTGCGGATTAATGCGGTGTCTCCGTCGATTGCCCTGCATGACTTTTTGAAGAAGGCCTCCAGCGCTGAGCTGCTGGAGCAACTGGCCAGCCGTGAAGCTTTCGGTCGTGCTGCTGAAGTGTGGGAAGTGGCCAACGTCATGGTATTCCTCGCCAGTGACTATGCCTCCTACATGGTCGGTGAAGTGCTCTCGGTCAGCTCGCAGCACGCCTAAGGAGATGGTCATGAGCACTGTATTCAAAAGTACCGAGCAAATGCTCGCATCTACAGGCATGGACCTGGGTGTCACCGACTGGGTAGTGATCGACCAGGCCCGCATCAACCTGTTCGCCGAGGCTACCGGTGATCATCAGTGGATTCATGTCGATGAAACCCGAGCCGCCGCCGGGCCCTTTGGTTGCACCGTGGCTCACGGTTTCCTGACCTTGAGCCTGGCCAACCTGTTTCTGCCGCAACTGATCATCCTGGAAAACATGCTGATGGGGGTGAACTACGGCTGCGACAAGGTGCGCTTCCCGGCACCTGTACGGGTCAACTCCCTTGTGCGGGGGCGTGGCGAGGTGATCAAGGTTGAGCAAATCGGCGAAGCCGTTCAGCAGACCGTCCGCGTCACCGTTGAGATCGAGGGCAGCGAACGCCCGGGCTGTGTGGTGGATACCGTCAGCCGTTACACCTTCAACCCTGTTTCTGAGTGAGCATGAATATGAACGAAGTCGTAATCGTTGCTACGGCGCGTACCGCCCTGGCCAAATCCTTCCGTGGTTCCTTCAATGACACTGAAGCACCGGTGCTGGGCGGCCATGTTGTGCGTGCTGTGGTTGAGCGCGCTGGTATCGAGCCAGGCGCAGTAGAAGATGTGATCATGGGGGCAGCGGTGCAGCAGGGTACCCAGGCTTACAACATCGGTCGTCTGTGCGCTTATACCGGCGGCCTGCCGGACACTGTGCCGGGCATGGCTCTGGATCGCATGTGCGCATCCGGTCTGATGACTATTGGTGTTGCTGCTAAAAGCATCATGGCGGGGGAGATGGAGATCGCCATCGCCGGTGGCGTTGAGTCGCTGTCGCTGACCCAGACTAAGCACAAGAACACTTACCGTGCGCAGTCCCAGGCGGTGCTCGAGTGCGCCCCCAGTGCCTATATCCCGATGATTGAGACGGCAGAAATTGTATCGCGCCGTTACAACGTCAGCCGTGAAGCGCAGGACGCTTACGCCCTGCAAAGCCAACAGCGCACCGCCGCTGCACAAGAAGCGGGCCTGTTTGCCGATGAGATCGTGCCGCTGGCTGCACGCAAGCTGGTATTTGATAAGGAAGGCACCGTTACAGGGCACGAAGACGTGCAAGCTGTGCGCGACGAATGCAACCGCCCGAGTACTCGCCTGGAAGACCTGCAAGCCCTTAAGCCTGTTTGGAAAGACGGCAAGTGGATTGAGCAGGGCGAATTTATTACCGCAGGTAACGCTTCGCAGTTCTCTGATGGTGCCAGTGCCTGTCTGTTGATGAGCAGTGCTGAGGCCAAACGCCGTGGATTAAAACCCCTGGGTATCTATCGCGGTATCGCCGTGGCCGGTTGCGCCCCGGAAGAGATGGGCATTGGCCCGGTTTATGCGGTACCCAAGCTGCTTAAGCGTTTTGGTCTGAGCATCAATGACGTCGATCTGTGGGAGATCAACGAAGCCTTTGCTGCTCAAGTTCTGCATTGCCGCGATGCACTGGGTATTGATAACGATCGCCTGAACGTCAACGGCGGCGCAATCGCCATTGGCCACCCGTTTGGCATGTCCGGTTCGCGCATGGTCGGTCACGCGTTGCTGGAAGGCCGTCGCCGTGGTGCGCGTTACGTGGTGGTCTCCATGTGCATCGGTGGAGGCATGGGCGCAGCTGGGCTGTTTGAGCTGTCCTGATGCCGGCCAGCAGATAATTTTTGCCCCCATTCCGCTCTGGCATGGGGGTTTTCGCCATATGTCGCTTCTACTTCATTTGGACGATGTTGCGAGGCGGTGCTGATCAGATGATCGCTTCGAACGTCTGCAAATGCATCATTCCAGGGCTCTGGATCAGGCATTTGCACAAAACAAGAACAAAAATGAGGACGCAGCATGTTAACCAACGTGCCTGTTTCGATAGCGGCCCTGCTGAGTGGCCTTTGCCGCCTGATCATCGGCTGGGTTGCCGTTTTTGGCCTCTTGCTGATGGTGCTCTCTGAGCTATCTGATCTCAACCTGATCGAGACTGCCTACAAACAGTCGCTTCGGGCAGATGCATACGCTCGTCAGACTCCGCCAATTGCTCCAGGTAATCCCTGGGCTTCAATGTGGTGAGTCGTAATAACAAGAGGATAAAAAATGCCTGTCTCTGTGCGTGCGATGAAGAGTCGTAGGGAGTTGTTATGCGCCAATTGATTGGCTATGCGATGAGCCTGTTGGTGTTGGGCACTGTGGGCTATGCCTTTGCTCCGCGCAATCCAGCACCTCTGGCTGAGACAGAGCTGCACGCCGAGAGGGTGCAGATCAACGATATGTTGACCAATAGTGGGCTTCTGGTCGCGGTGGGTGAGCGTGGCACCATCCTTAATAGCGCTGACAACGGTCTGACCTGGCAGCCTGCACAGGTGCACCCGCAGCGCTCAGTCACGCTGACGGCGGTCACGGCCGTAAGTCCGCAGGTGCTGCTGGCCGTAGGGCATGACAGCTGGGTCGTGCGCTCTGAAGACGGTGGCCGCAACTGGCACGAAGTCGCTTATGACAACGAACTGGGTGAGCCGCTTTTGGGCGCCTGGAGCCTGGATGGTGTGCATGTCACCTCATTTGGCAGTTACGGCAAATATTTCGAGTCAGCAGATGCCGGTAAAACCTGGGCCGCCCGCGAGGTTAACCCTGACGGTTACCACATCAATGGCATGGACGGCAGCGCGACAGGTTTACAGATTCTGGTGGGCGAACAAGGGCTGGTCATGCGCAGCCGTGATCAAGGCCAGAGCTGGGAAACGTTGGAGCCGTTTTATAACGGTTCACTGTTCGGCGTTGTGCGGCTGAGTGAGCAGAACTGGCTGACGTATGGCATGCGCGGCAACGTCTTTATCAGCAAAAACGCCGGGGACTCTTGGCAGCGCATCGAGCTGAACCACAGCAACCCGCTCTATGGCCATGTATTACTGCCTGAAAATGCTGGCTTGGTGTTGGTGGGGGCAGACGGAACAGTCGATCAGTTGGATGCCAACGGCACGCTGATTCAAACCGGCCGCCGTAGTGGCCTGGGGACCTTGACTTCAGTGGTCGCCCCAACGGCGCGAACGTTGTTGGTCGGTGGCCAGCACGGCGTCTTTCAGGGAGCACAAAGTGCTCTGGCAGTCGGACATTAAGGGGGCGCAATGAAAGCCAATCAAAGCAAAGTCGACCATTGGGTCGAAGTCTGTGCCGACCTGTTGATGGCCAAGCGTAAGGCGCTGCTGGTGCTGTTTATGCTGATCACTCTGGGGCTGGGCTACAGCGCCACGCAGGTCAGGCTTGATCCTGGGTTCAATAAACAGATCCCGGTTCGGCATGAATACATGCTCAACTTTCTCGATTTCAGCCGGGTTTTCACCGGTGCTAACCGCTTGCTGGTCAGCGTGAAGTGGAAAGGTGAAGGGGATATCTACAACCCGGAATACCTGGCAACGCTGCAAAAAGTGACTGACGATGTGTTCTTCATCTCAGGCGTCAGCCGCCCCAGCGTCACCTCGCTCTTTACACCCAACTCCCGCTATATCGAGATCACCGAGGAAGGTTATGTCGGTGATCTGGTTGTTCCGCCGCATTACAACGGAGCCCCTGAAGATTTGGAGTTGGTGCGTGGCAATGCCATGCGCGCGGGGATGGTCGGCAGCTTGGTGGCCAATGACCTGAAAGCCTCGATGGTCAGAGCTGACTTACAAGACACCGACCCCAAAACGGGCAAGGCTGTGTCCTATACCGATATTGCCGAGAGCCTTGAAGCGATTCGTGCCAAGTACAACAGCGACAATATCGAAATCAATGTGGTGGGCTTCGCCAAGTTAGTCGGTGATGTGGTTGAGGGGCTGGCAACGGTGATCAGCTTCTTCGTTGTTGCATTCGTGATCACGGCTGTTCTGCTTTGGCTGTATGCCCGCTCGCTCAAGCTGACCGTGGTTTCGCTGCTGGTTGCTCTGCTTCCTGTGGTGTGGCTGCTGGGCCTGCTGCCACTGATGGGCCTGGGAATCGACCCAATGTCGATTTTGGTGCCCTTCCTGATCTTCTCCATCGGTGTCAGCCATGCCGTTCAGATGACTAACGCTTGGAAACAGGATGTGCTGGCCGGTGCGGACTCCGTGACCGCTGCTCGTGGGGCGTTCTGCAAGATATTCATTCCAGGTGCTCTGGCGTTGCTGATGAATGCCTTGGGCTTTGCGGTGATTATGCTGATTGATATCCCAATCGTGCATGAACTGGGGGTGACCGCCTGCATTGGGGTGATGCTGATGATCATCACCAACAAGCTGATGTTGCCGATCATCATTTCTCACCTGAGTCTTGAGGCCAACGCCCGCAAAGGCGGTTATTCAACGGCTCACGCCAAGCACCCGCTGTGGTGGCGTTTGTCGGCACTGGCATTGCCGGGTCCAGCATTGGTGGTGTTTGCTTTGAGCTTGGTGCTGCTTGGGCTCGGTGTAGTTAAGGCCCGTCAGCTGGAAGTGGGGGATATTGGCAGTGGTGCGCCGGAGTTGCGGGCGGACTCACGCTATAACCTGGACAACGCCAGCATCATCTCCAGCTACTCAATCGGTCTGGATGTGTTGGCAGTGTTTGCCGACACCAAAGCCGGTGAAGAGGCGTGCCTGAACCCTGCCGTGATGCGGGCTGTGGAAAACTTCGATTTCCAGATGCGTAATGTTGACGGCGTTCAGTCGGTGCAGAGCGTTGCTGGTATGGGCAAGGAAGTCATCGCCGGTAATAACGAAGGCAACCCGCGCTGGGCTGCGATTCCGGGCTCGTCACGTGGATTGCAGCAGGGCTCATTTGCCTACGCGCCGGATCACGGCTTGGTAGTCGATGGCTGTTCGCGTATGCAGATCTTGGTGTTCCTGCGTGACCATGAAGGCGCCACTGTTTTCCATGTGGTGAATGAAGCCAAGCGCATCATTGAAGCCATCAACGTGCCGGAGGTCGAGTTCAAGCTGGCAGGCGGTAACGTCGGTGTGATGGCTGCTGCAAACGAGGCGGTGAAGCACGCAGAAGTGGTGATGCTGGCTGCACTGTTCGCCTCTGTCGCTTTGTTCTGCCTACTGACCTTCCGCTCCTTGCGCGCTGTGCTGTGCATCCTCATTCCTCTGGGGATTGTGGCCACGTTGTGCAATGCCCTGATGGCCTCGCTGGGTATCGGCCTTAAGGTCGCCACTTTGCCGGTCATGGCATTGGGGGTGGGGGTCGGGGTGGATTACGGTATCTACCTCTACGAGCGCATCCAGCATGAGATGGCTGACGGTAAAGACTTGCGCAACGCTTTCTATGAGGCCATGTGTCAGCGCGGCACTGCTGCGGTGTTTACAGCCATAACTATGTCGATCGGGGTTTGCACCTGGGCATTTGCACCGCTGAAGTTCCAGGCCGACATGGGGGTACTGCTGGCGTTTATGTTCCTGGTGAATGTTTTTGGTGCAATTTTCTTGCTGCCAGCGTTGGCGGCTTGGTTCAACCAAGGGCGTGCTTTAGTTGCTTTCAAACCTAAGTCTGATAGCCCTGAAATAGCTGCTTCATACAATGTCCGTTAGCTATTTCACGCACTGTGCAATGAGGTATTTCCTGCCTCATTGCATCGTGTTAAAAATACGGCAATCTACCGTCCTAGAGCGGTTTGATGTGTTTTGTGCACCGTTGTTGTGCACTGAGCATTTGGCAGGGAAGCTGAAGTCAAATCTGCCCTCATTTTGATATCACATTGAGGTGTGGGTGGGTGCTTTGCGTACGCTTACTTAAGTATTTGCTTGAGTAAGTTTGCCCCGCCAATTCGTTTATTGCCTTCACAGGCTCAGATGTATTCGCGGGGTTCACTAATAAAAATAATTTGGACGGGCCACGAGCCTGTTCCCCAGCGAGGATGAAACTGTGGGAGTTGTGACACAGCAAAACCAAGAGCTGGCAGATCCGGGCATGACTCTTGCCCAATACGACCAGATCATCAGCAGCATGTACGACGCAGTCTTGGAGACCGGGCAACTGGGGCGACTGCTCAAAAAAATCCGAGAGCTGTTTAAGGCCAATTACGTCACCCTCATCATGCGGGCCGAAGATGGTACCTATAACGTTCCGATGCTCGTCTCGGGTGACATTGCCGGCCGTGGCGATCCCGACGGTGAGGTGGTCTACCTCAGCTATGGCGATGAAACCTCGCCTTTCAACCATCACGAACCCGATAAGGTTTTTACTGTTCAGGACATCATGACTGAACAGCAGTGGGTCAGCTCGACCTATTACCTGATGTATTGCCACCCGTATGACGTATTCCACAGCCTGGGTGCCAATATCACCATGGCCGACGGTGGTCTGTTGCGCTTTCGTATCAGCCGCCCGCGCTCTGCGCCGATGTTTTCTGAGACGGATCGTGAATGGTGTCGCCTGCTACTGCCGCACTTACGCCGCTGTACTGAGATCCACACACAGTTTGATCGCAGCGAGTCTTTGGGCAGCCTCTATTCACAAGCGATTGCTCGATTGTCTGTAGCGACCATGGTGTTGGATGAAACCGGTGCCGTGCTTGAGTTGAACCCCGTTGCCCAAGCGATTCTCAACAGCTCGGACGGGCTGAAGCTTGTGGGCGGTCGTCTTGAGGCGATTTATCCAAGTGACAACCGAGAGTTGCAACGGGTGTTGCGTAATGCTGCCAGCACCGATAGCAGCAGCGGCGAAAGCATGACTGAAGCAGTGTCCATTTCACGCCCTTCCGGGCAGGTTAGTCTGGGTGTTGTGGTCGAGAGTATTCCTTCCCAAGAGCTGGTGCGTGGCAAGGGCCGCCCCTGCACGCTGGTGTATATCCGCGATGCTGCCGGCAAGTCATTGGCCAGTACCATCATGACCAAGCGGTTGTTCAACCTGACTCCCGCAGAAACCGCGCTGGCAATGGAGCTGGCCAATGGGCTGTCGCTTGAGGAAGCGGCCGAGGCACTCAACATACGTCGTAATACGGCACGTGCCCATTTGCGCTCTATTTTTTCCAAAACAGGTGTTCGCCGTCAGACAGAGTTGGTCCGGATCATGCTCAACAGTGTGGTCGCTCTGGGGGGCGTGGATGAGACGCGAGACGCGCATTGCGGGACAGGTTCACTGTCGCGTAACGCCAGTTAAAACAAAAGGCGCCCCCAGAATTTGGGGGCGTTTTTTTATGATAGTCCGAGCGGACGATGTTTCAGAGTTGCCCTCCTTACGATACTCAGTCACCACCCGATTAGGGCGGCAGCGTTAAGCGATTTTGACGGCGCTGACCCCAACGCACGTTGCGCACAGGCGAACGTGTTGGTGGGGGGGCTGAGCCCTCCGAATATGCTGATGTGCCACTGCCAGTGGTGCTTCAGAGCGTCGACTTTAATAAGGAGAACAATATATGCGACGTATCCAACCTCCAGCTCTCGATCATGATTTCAACCGTTGTGCTGTCCATGCCCAAGGCGTGTATTGGCAGGAGTTTTTGCGCAACGCATTTTGAGTCCCATTGATGTAAATCGCAGTGGGGCATGCGGTCTCACTGTCGTTTGTCAGTACTCGTTGGTGTCGTCTTTTAAACCCTAGGGTGTCGGCACTTCAGATCCAGGAGAGAGAGCATGCGTGTGGGTAAAAATATTGCGGCTTGTGTGGCCGTAACTGCTGTTCTGCAAGGGTTAAGTGGCCTAGCCATGGCTGATGCGACTCAAGACGCGGCGCGTCTGGGGCAGGATCTGACCTGTGTGGGGGCTGAAAAGGCAGGGAATGCAGATGGCAGCATTCCGCCGTTCAGTGGTAAATGGCAGGGGGTTCCACCTCACGTGGACTTCAAAGGCACAGGCTATCATCCGGTTGATCCGTATGCGGGTGAAGAACCGCTGTTCATCATCACTGCACAAAACATGAATGAGCACGCTGACTATCTCACCGATGGTATGAAGGCGCTGTTCAAGCTCTACCCGCAAACCTTTCAGATGCCAATCTATCCTTCGCACCGCGATTTCAGGCTGCGCGACAGCATCTGCGAAGCCACCCGTGCCAACGTTGGCTATGCCAAGATCGTCGATGACGGTAAAGGTGTCGTAGCTAAGACCGGCGGCACTGCGTTCCCGATGCCAACCACAGGTATCGAACTGCTGAAGAACGCCTCCTTGTTCACACTGCGTTCGTGGACCGAAGAGTACGTCTCCGACAACGCCTATGTGTTGAAAGACGGTAAGGTCAACTGGGGGCGTGTTAAGTCTCGCAATCTTGCGCCACACCTTAAGCCTGGCTACGTTGGCGACACCGTCGGCAACTCGGCGTATTACCTGAACGAAACACTGTTGCCGCAACGCGACAAAGGTGAAGTGAACACCGGGACTGAGTTCTGGAACGACAAGACTGATCCACGCCAAAGCTGGCGCTATGACCCAGGTACCCGCCGCGTGCGTCAGTCCCCAGGTTACGGTTTTGACATGGCCTTCCCGGGTACTGGCGGCACCATCACTGTGGACGAAGTGCGTTTGTTTAACGGCTCAGGTGAGCGTTATGACTGGACCATCGTCGGCAAGCAAGAACTGTACATTCCGTACAACGCTTATGGCATTCACAGCCCTGAGCTGAAGTACGAAGACATGCTGACTCCAGGCCACATCAATCCGAAAGTCATGCGCTATGAGAAACACCGCGTATGGGTACTGGAAGGCACCCTGAAGGAAGGCAACCGTCACCTGTATGGCAAGCGCCGTATGTACATCGACGAGGACACCTGGTTCCCGATTGTTGGCGACAACTACGACAACCGTGGCGAGCTGTGGCGCACCTCGATGATCAACTACTACTACGCCTATGAAATGCAAAGCCCGCAGGCGGGTGTAGGCCTGTATCACGATCTTAACGCGGGTACTTATCTGGCGTTCAACCTGATCAACGAGCAGGAAAAAGGCTACATCCTCAACGAAGGCAAGTTCACACCTCGTGACTTCGGTCCGGAGGCCGCTCGCCGCTTGGGTCGATAAGCACGCCAACGGTAAGCGCTTTACTGCAGCCGCTCTCCTTCAGGGGGCGGCTGTTTTATTTCTGCCGGTGGGTTTGGCTCCAGATAAAGGTAATCAGTATGAAATACGTCAGTCTAATCAGCCGTCGCCAGGACCTATCTCGCGAGGCCTTTCGGGACTATTACGAGCAGCGGCATGCACCGTTGGCGCTAACGTTCTTCCCGCCGCAACTGTACCAGCGCAACCACCTGAACATGCCGGACGCCGTTGTGCCGTTCGACTGTCTCAGTGAGTTTGATTACGCCGATGATTTTGACCCGCTGTCGGTGTTGCAGACGGAGGCTGGCCCTCGCCTGGCTGAAGATGAAAGCAATTTTATGGACCGCAGCAGCGTGTGCTCTGCCAAGGCTTTGCCGTTGGCCCGTCATTTGACCGAGGGGCAGGGCATGCGCGAGCGAGAACTGTGGTTGATCGCGCATGGCGATCAGGCGCAATCCGATCTGAATGAGCAATTGCTGGCGCTATTTGCACAGCTACAGGCAGATGCAGGCTGCACAAGCCCGGCGACGCTGTACAGCCTTGAACCTTACTACTGTGAGCGTTTCCCCTATGCCGCGCTGTTGATGTCTGAGAGCCCTTTGCCAGAGCCTTTTGCTGCTGCGCTAACAGGGGGCGGGGCCACCCGAATCCAGGTCGTCAGCTGCCCATCGTGAAGGTGAGAATGGCTCTTCTTTTGACTAGTCCAAGCGGAGGATGAGCGCCGCGCCCGGGTGCATGAAGATGTGTGGGTAGGATCACCCTCTTTATGTAAGGTCATTAGCCAGGGTGAGCAAATCATGGGTTTCTAAAGAGGAACAACAAGATGACGAAACTCGCTGAAATAAAGCTCGAAAATGCGCTCGAAGAATATCGCTATGCCCGTGGCTGGCACTGCCTGGGTGACGCTGCGCAATACCGTGATGGTAAGCCGCACACGCTGGATATCTTTGGCACACGCCTGGTAGCGTTCGCTGACACCGCAGGCCAGATTCATGTGTTGGATGCCTACTGCCCACATATGGGTGCAGACCTCTCCAGCGGTACTGTGGACGGTGATCGCATCGTCTGCCCATTCCACCACTGGAAATACGACGCGGGCGGTAAGTGCGTTGAAATCCCGTACTGCAAACGCATCCCGCCGAAAGCCAAAACTAAAAAGTGGCTGACCTGCGAAGAGAACAATTTGCTGTTTGTGTGGAACAACCCGGAAGGCAATCCGCCGCGTGAAGGTGTCGTTATTCCGCACTTGCCGGAAATGGACGACGATGAATGGATCCATGAATGGAACATCGACACCATGCTGATCGAAACCAACCCGCGCGAGTTGGTCGACAACCTGGTTGATGCCCACCACTTCGGCCCGGTACACGGCACACCGACGACTCATTTCTCCAATATTTTTGAGGGCCATATCGGCCATCAAATCTTCCGTGGTGATTCGGTTCGTCTGGGTGGCTCACTGAAGGCGGACTCTGCCTATTACGGCCCGGCCACTCACTTCACACGCATCAGCTCAGATTTCGGCGGCCAGGAAATCCACGCCATTTTGCTCAACAGCCATGTACCGGTTACGCCCAATAGCTTCCTGCTGCGTTTTGGTTGCATGGTTAAGCGAGTACCGGGTTACAGCGAAGAGCAGAACCATCAACTGGCGAAGAGCTACGTCGATGGCAACCGCGATTCGTTCTATCAGGACGTGGTGATCTGGAAAAACAAGATTCGCATTGATAAGCCCGTGCTGGCAGAGACCGACGGCCCGGTTTACCAACTGCGCGAGTGGTACGGCCAGTTCTTCATTGACGAGGACCAAGTGCCAGCCAGCATGGCTGAGCGCCGCGAAATCGTGACGGTTGAAGGACCGAAGTAATGTCCCCGACGTAGTCCGCGAGCTACGTTTTGCCAATGCCAGGGGTGGGAGACTGCCCCTGGCATTTTTTTACCTGTCTGGAGTGCGTAATGGCTGACACCTTTTTGATTCTTGAGCGCAGCGCAGGCATTGCCCATTTGCGCTTAAACCGACCGCAGTCTCTAAATGCCCTCAATGTTGAACTGGCTTGTCAGCTGTACGAAGCCTGCAAGACGCTGGCGGCTGATCCTGAGCTTCGTGTGCTGGTGATCAGTGGGGAAGGTCGGGCGTTTATGGCCGGTGGGGATTTGGCTGAGATGTTGCAACAGCCCGTTGCTGTGGCGCAGGGCATCATTGAGCCAATGCACGCCAGCATTCAACTGCTTAGCGAGATGCCCGCTATCGTGATTGCCAGTGTGCATGGTGCTGTTGCCGGAGCAGGCTTGAGCCTGATGATGGCCGCTGATATTGCCGTGGCCGCAGAAGGCACACGTTTTAATTTCGCTTACACCGATATCGGAGTCAGCTGTGATGGTGGGGCATCTTGGGTGTTGCCGCGTATTGTCGGGCTGCGTAAAGCATTAGAGATTGCCCTGTTGGCTGAGCCATTTGTGGCGGAACAGGCGCTTGAGCTGCAATTGATCAGCAAGGTGTTTCCGGCTGATGAGCTGGCTCAGGCCACTCAAGCGCTTGCTGAGCGCCTTGCCGGGCGTGAGCATATTGCACTGGCTAATTTGAAGAGGCTGATGCGCAGTGCGCTGGCTGCGACACAGGAAGAGCAACTGGACGCAGAGCGTGACGCGTTTGTGGATTGTGTAGCGCGTCCTGAATTCACTCAGGCCGTAGAGGGCTTCTATGCTGCCCGGGCTAAGCGCAAATAGCTTGATGGGATTGAGTGGGTTTATTCACGGCTAAAGCCGGTCCCACGGGGGAGAGTGGGCTGAAATCAAAAGGCCGCGCAATGCGCGGCCTTGGTGTTTCTGGCGTGGCTGATCAGGCGTTGGCGCGCTGCTTGGCCAGGGTCATGGCTGTATCTTCGATCATGTCTTCCTGACCACCGACCATGCCGCGGCGGCCCATCTCCACAAGGATTTCCCGTGCGGATACGCCATATTTCTTCTCGGCACGTTTGGCGAACAGCAGGAAGGAACCGTACACACCTGCGTAGCCCATGGTCAGGGCGTCGCGGTCGCTGCGGATAGGGAAGTCCATGATGGGGAAAACCCGGTCTTCAGCCACGTCCTGGATGCCAAATACCGACACTCCGGTTTCAATGCCCATGCGATCGCATACCGCGACCAGCACTTCCATTGGGGTGTTGCCGGCACCGGCGCCCAGGCCCGCACACGCTGCGTCGATGCGGGTAGCACCGGCGGCGATGGCGGCAATAGAGTTAGATACGCCCATGGACAGGTTGTGGTGGCCATGGAAGCCGATTTCAGTTTCAGGCTTCAGCGCAGCGCGAATGGCGGCTACGCGGGCGCTCACGTCATCCGGCAGCATGTAGCCAGCGGAGTCGGTGATGTACACGCAGTTGGCACCGTAGGACTCCATCAGCAGGGCTTGTTTGACCAGACCTTCCGGGCTGTTCATGTGCGCCATCATCAGAAATCCGACAGTATCCATGCCCAGCTTGCGGGCGAAGGTGATGTGCTGTTCAGACACATCCGCTTCGGTGCAATGCGTGGCAACACGGATGGTGTTAACCCCCAGATCGTGAGCCATTTTCAGGTGATCGACTGTGCCGATGCCGGGCAGCAGCAGGGCCGATACTTTGGCCTTTTTCATCAGCGGGATCACCGCCGAGAG
>NZ_LKKK01000015.1 GCF_001446935.1 Pseudomonas sp. TTU2014-080ASC | reverse complement strand
ACGGACAGCCAAGCCCTGCAAATCGATACAACGCCGCCTGAATCTACAACCACTGTCACTATCGATGCCATTACTGACGACAGCGGCGTGGTGGATGACTTTATAACCAACGACCCAGCGCTGATCTTCAGCGGAAGCTTGGGCGCAGAACTGTTGGCGGATGAGCGCGTCGAGCTGAGCCTGGATGGCGGAGCAACCTGGTTTGAAGTCACCGTATCCGGTACCACTTGGAGCTATGACCACAGCGCAACAACCCTGCCCGACGGTGATTACACCATTGATGTGCGGGTCATTGATGTGGCGGGCAACGTGGGCGCAACCGATAGCCAAGCGCTGCAAATCGATACAACGCCGCCTGAATCTACAACCACTGTCACTATCGATGCCATTACTGACGACAGCGGCGTCGCAGATGACTTTATTACCAACGACCCAGCGCTGATCTTCAGCGGAAGTCTGGGGGCTGAGCTCGTCACTGGTGAGCGCGTCGAGCTGAGCCTGGATGGCGGTACAACCTGGTTTGAGGTCAGCGTATCCGGCACCACTTGGAGCTATGACCACAGCGCAACAACCCTGCCCGACGGTGATTACACCGTGGATGTGCGGGTCATTGATGTGGCGGGCAACGTGGGCGCAACGGACAGCCAAGCCCTGCAAATCGATACAACGCCGCCTGAATCTACAACCACTGTCACTATCGATGCCATTACTGACGACAGCGGCGTGGTGGATGACTTTATAACCAACGACCCAGCGCTGATCTTCAGCGGAAGTCTGGGGGCTGAGCTCGTCACTGGTGAGCGCGTCGAGCTGAGCCTGGATGGCGGTACAACTTGGTTTGAAGTGACCGTATCCGGCACAACCTGGAGCTACGACCACAGTGCAGTGACCTTACCCGACGGTGATTACACCATTGATGTGCGGGTCATCGATGTGGCGGGTAACGTTGGCGCAACGGACAGCCAAGCCCTGCAAATCGATACAACGCCGCCTGAATCTACAACCACTGTCACTATCGATGCCATTACTGACGACAGCGGCGTGGTGGATGACTTTATAACCAACGACCCAGCGCTGATCTTCAGCGGAAGCTTGGGCGCAGAACTGTTGGCGGATGAGCGCGTCGAGCTGAGCCTGGATGGCGGAGCAACCTGGTTTGAAGTCACCGTATCCGGTACCACTTGGAGCTATGACCACAGCGCAGCAACCTTGCCTGACGGTGATTACACCATTGATGTGCGGGTAATCGATGTGGCGGGTAACGTTGGCGCAACCGATAGCCAAGCGCTGCAAATCGATACAACGCCGCCTGCATCTACAACCACTGTCACCATCGACACTATTACTGATGACAGCGGCGTCGCAGATGACTTTATTACCAATGACCCAGCGCTGATCTTCAGCGGAAGCTTGGGCGCAGAACTGTTGGCGGATGAGCGCGTTGAGTTGAGTCTGGATGGCGGCGTAACTTGGTTTGAGGTCAGCGTCTCCGGTACCACTTGGAGCTATGACCACAGCGCAGCAACCTTGCCTGACGGTGATTACACCATTGATGTGCGGGTCATTGATGTGGCGGGTAACGTGGGCGCAACCGATAGCCAAGCGCTGCAAATCGATACAACGCCGCCTGAATCTACAACCACTGTCACTATCGATGCCATTACTGACGACAGCGGCGTGGTGGATGACTTTATAACCAACGACCCAGCGCTGATCTTCAGCGGAAGCTTGGGCGCAGAACTGTTGGCGGATGAGCGCGTTGAGTTGAGTCTGGATGGCGGCGTAACTTGGTTTGAGGTCAGCGTCTCCGGTACCACTTGGAGCTATGACCACAGCGCAACAACCTTACCCGACGGTGATTACACCGTGGATGTACGGGTGGTTGATGTGGCGGGCAACGTCGGGGCTACTGATAGCCAAGCCCTGACTGTGGATACCACGCCGCCGGACTCGAGTATCACTGTCAGTATCGATGCCATTACTGACGACAGCGGCGTCGTAGATGACTTTATAACCAACGACCCAGCGCTGATCTTCAGTGGCAGTTTGGGGGCTGAGCTTGTCACCGGTGAACGTGTCGAGTTGAGTCTGGATGGCGGAGCGACCTGGTTCGAGGTCACTGTGACCGGCACCAACTGGAGTTACGACCACAGCGGCACAGCGCTGACTGATGGTGATTATACCGTGGATGTACGGGTGATCGACTTAGCAGGCAACGTCGGCGCTACGGATAGCCAAGCTCTGACAGTGGACACCACGCCGCCGGACTCGAGTATCACTGTCAGCATCGATTCCATCACTGACGACAGCGGGGTGGCAGGGGACTTTATCACCAACGACCCGAACCTTATCTTCAGCGGCACCCTGGGAGCAGAGCTGGGCGCAGATGAGAGGGTGGAACTGAGTCTGGACGGTGGCGTGACTTGGTTTGAAGCCAGCGTGACCGGTACCGATTGGACTTACGACCACAGTGGTACAGCGTTGACTGATGGAGATTACACCGTGGATGTGCGGGTGATCGACGTGGCCGGGAACGTCGGCGCAACTGATAGCCAAGCTTTGACTGTGGATACCACTCCACCGTCTTCAAGTATTACCGTCAGTATCGACAGCATCACTGATGACGGCGGTGTGGCAGGCGACTTTATTACCAATGACCCGACACTCATCTTCAACGGTACCCTAGGAGCAGAGTTGGGCGCAGATGAGAGGGTTGAACTGAGTCTGGACGGTGGCGTGACTTGGTTTGAAGCCAGCGTGACCGGTACCGATTGGACTTACGACCACAGCGGCACGACGTTGACTGATGGTGATTACACCGTGGATGTGCGGGTGATCGACGTGGCCGGTAACGTCGGCGCAACGGATAGTCAGGCTTTGACCGTGGACACCGCGCCACCTAGTCAAACTGTGACGATAGATAATTATCAGGATGATATTGGGCCCGACCAAGGCGAGTTCGGTAATAACACCACAACCGATGATCGAAACCCGATATTGAATGGAACAATTAGTGCTGAGTTGAATCCGGGGGAAGAAGTACGGATTTACGACGGCTCGACTTTGGTTGGGGTGGCCACTGTAAACGGCACAAGCTGGAGTTTTGATCCAGGTAATCTGGAAAACGGAAGTGTGCATAACTATCAGGCAGTAGTTGCAGAATCCTCAGGTAACGAAGGCGTAGCTTCAGAGGTCTTCAACCTTACAGTCGAAATTGTTGTCACTGTTAACTCGCAAGAAACAATAGATGATACCCCGCTGATTACAGGTGTTATGCCGTTTGTACTTCAGGCTGGAGAGTATCTTGAAGTGACTGTGGATGGCGTCACTTATAGTTCCCAGGCCGGAGATGTGGTTATTGATAATATCAATGCCACATGGTACCTGCAGATACCCAGCCAAATTGCACTGGCTACATATGATGTAGAGGCCGTTGTCAAAGATGCGGATGGGGTTGTTATTGCAGCGGATATAACGCTTGATGAGTTAATCGTAGCGCCAGAGCCTGTCGTAGAAATTGGCTCAAACGCAAGTGATGAGGCCCAGAAAGGTACCGCTTATACAATTGGTGAAAACGGGATGTGGCGTATTCATACCAATCAAACAATGTTGGATGCGAATGGTACCAATAACGCCACGTTGGGAAGTTTTGCTCAGACCGCGCTAGTGAGTAATAGCGGTGGTGGATATAACGCCCAGAATTATGTTGGCAGTGCTACGTTTATTGATATCAATCGTGACGGATATATGGATTTGTTTGCTGAAGACAATAACTACCAAGATGGGCAGCAGATGTTTCTATATGACGGTGCATCATATACTGCTGACCAGGTCGGTGCTCCGCCAGCCGTTGGAGGTGACCGGGGAACTGGAGGTAGTGCTAACACTTGGAACTGGTTTGGAGGCATTGTTGCGTTTGATAAAACCGGTGACGGCTATGTCGACATAGCCTATGGAGATCAAACGCCGAATGATGCTTCGGGAGGCGGCGGGGTTGATAGCCAGATTGTGATTAACGTGGATGGAACAATCCTGGGGCTAATCAAAGATCACACCTATACGCAGGGGGCTACGGCAAATGGAGGTCCTGCCTCAACAAATACTGGGAACGCTACATTTGATATGGAGCTATCTGGTGTTGACTTGAATAATGATGGCAACGTTGATCTTGTTTATCATGCTTCAGTGGGGTCAAGTAAAATTGGTGGGGCTGGAGCAACAACCCCAATAAGTACAGAACCGCACCGGTTAGTGGTTGCGACTAATAATGGAGATGGAACCTGGAATAATACACAGATTGTAGATGAGGTATTTCAGCGAAACTCTGTAGATCCAAGCAGGGCCAATGGAGTCTCTATGACGTGGGGAGACTTTAATGGTGACGGATATATGGATTTGTTCTTAGGGAGAGGGTTTGCTGGTGCGGGTGCACCAACTACTCCGGCGGCATTTGAAAGTAAGGTTTTATATAATGATGGTGCTGGCAAGCTGCAGATGGATGATCCGAATAGTGATGGTATTGGTACGGCGGCTGGAGTATATAAGTTTGGCGATGATATAGCCGGTGGCGCGTCATTGGCGGTGGATTGGAACGCAGATGGAAAAGTAGATATTATTGAGCTTCCAGGTATAGGTAATACTGGTGGCATGACCGCGGCAGGCAATACCGGCCCAATTAATCTCTATACAAATACCACGGCGGGAGGTGTTAATAGCTTTACGACATCGAATATGTTGGGCGGTACTAATACAATTGGTATTTGGACAGGTAATGTTAATACTAACGATGCCGTTACTGGTGCCATTGCCGCTGACATAGACTGGGATGGAGATAGAGATCTTCTTGTATTCACCCAGAAAGGAAATACCAAATATATAGCCAATACCACCACCATTGCTGATGGTACATCACTACACTTCCGGATACTGGATGCACAGGGCATCAACAGCCTATATGGTAATACAGTTCAACTGTACAACTCGCTGGGTGTACTGGTAGCCGTGCAGATACTCAATCCCCAGTCAGGCAATCAGACCAATGATAGTTCTGCCATTGTGGATTTCTATGGTCTGGATGCCAATGAAACCTACAGTTTGGTGCTGCTGAGGAGTGTTAACGGTTCCTCTGCTGATGTGGGGGGCGCAGCAGTTGTCGGCAGTGTCTCAATTGAACATGTAAATGCTGCATGGTCAGGGCTGAAAGCGGGCGCTTCCAATGAGGCGTATGTATTAACTGCAGAGTCCGGAACTAACGCTGCTAATGCCAATATTGGTAACGGAATAGTCGGTACAGGGTATAACGATACATTTTTTGCCACCCTGGGCACCGATAAGTATGAAGGTGCTGGCGGCACTGAAACCATTTCCGGTGTGAAAGTCTGGAGCAATACCGGAGGTATGGACATAGTTGACTATAAGCTTGCCGGAGCAGGCGTATCTATCACTGTGGATCTAAGCAATACATCACCTCAGGATACCGGGTTTGGTACTGCTACATTCTCAAATATTGAAGGTATTGCCGGCGGCGCGGGTAACGATACCTTTACAGATAATGCCGGTAACAACGTATTCAACGGTCGTGGTGGAGCCGATACGTTTAACTTGTTGCATGGCGGCAAGGATACGTTGATCTATGAATTGCTAGCCAATGACGCAACGGGTGGCAACGGTGCCGATATCGTTAATGGTTTTACCGTTGGTACGTATGAGGCAACAGCCAATGCGGATCGTATTGACGTTTCCGGTTTGTTTATTGGTTATGTCGCCGATGCGGATGGCGCAGCACACTATATAAACGGTGTCGCTACCTTAGATCCTGGTGAGACGATTATGGATTATCTCTCGGTAGTTAATAGTGGCGGTAATACGATACTTAATATCGATAGGGATGGTACCGCAGGTGAATTCAGTTCCACCCCGATAGCCAATCTTCAAGGTGTAACGGTTGACTTGCTAACACTCTTAGCAAACCACCAAGTAGTCGTTTGATGTAGTGACCTATATCGCCAAATAAGGAGGCTCTGCTGAGCCTCCTTTGGACGAACTTTGCCTAGGAGTAACGATATGAAGTTAATGTATCGTTGGGGTTTGCTGCTGCCAAAATTTGCTCTCATTGTGTTACTGAGTTCTACATATGTGTCTGCTGATCAGCCAGCTGTACCCTGGCTAAACGAAGATCCTGGGCTTGCTTCCAAGTCTTCATTGTTTGCCAAAGTCGCTGATTACGGGCAACAGGCGGGCTTGGAGTCCCGAGATTTAATTGATTTATACCGCGCTGTAGCAATGGCGGTTGAGGTACACCCCGCCGTTCAGGCTTCAATTAACGCAGTATTGGAGCAGAAGAACATGATTGATTCGGCGCAAGCGGGGTACTACCCGCGGTTATCCGCCGATATCAGTTCCGGACGCTTAAGTGAACATGGTAATGCTCAACTGGCCACCATCACGCTCTCGCAGCTTATTTATGATTTTGGTAAAACCAGAAGCAAAGTAGGGCATGCTCAAAACCAAAGGGCCAAAAGTGTCGCCAGTCTGATCAAGCAGATTGATGACGTGTCCTATAGAGTGGCTGTGGCCTACATCAATGTGCACCGATACCAAACCCTGCTGGCTGTCGCAGAAAAACAGGTGACGGCCCTGAGTGATGTCTATGACCGATCACTATTGCGCGCGGGTTCTGGTCTGGCCACGCAGTCCGATCCCATTCAGGCCAAATCCCGATTAGAGAGTGCCGAAGCCAGTAAGGTAGAGATGGAGACTCTACTGGCGCAATGGACTGAGCAGCTTGGTCTGTTAATCGGCCAGGACTCTGGCTTAACGATCGGGCAACTACCTTCCGACCTTGAGTCGTCCGTGAATTTTGCGGCGCCGGTTGATTATCAAACTATCCCAGAGCTGCTTGAGGCGAACGCTGAGCGCGAGGTGGCTGTTTCGCTTCTGGAACACTCAAAAGCTCAGCGCTATCCGACGCTAACGCTGGAGGCTTCTTCAAATCATGCCCTTTCTGGCGTCAATCCTAACAACGGCGACGATCACGGAAGTTTTAATTCCATCCAACTCAAAGGCACTGCATTGCTTTATCAAGGTGGAGCCGTGTCGGCACAAATACGCGCTGCCTATGCAAAAGTTTCCGCTGCGGATGAATTAATCCGAGATGTTCGGCTAAGAGTTGACGAGCGTCTTAAGAAGACACTGCAAGAATTGCGAGGTGAGAAAAGACGCTTGCACATATTAGAGCAGCGTTACAGCAGCATCCTGGAAACCGCTTCTTTATATCAAGAGGAATATACATTAGGAAAACGCTCCATCCTTGACCTGCTTAACGCTGAGCAAGAGGCCTATTTTGCTGCCACCGACCGTGAGGACTCTAAGTACGCTTATTTATTTGGGGTAGTGGAGTACATCGCTACATCGGGGAAAAGTAGGGAAGTCTACGGTATCAGCGATAAAGCCTTGTGGGACATGGAGGGTCAGCAATGAGCACAACCAAGCAAATAAATTATTGGGCTGAAGCACTGATTAACGTGGCCCGGTATTACAGCCTGAGCGTATCTGAAGAAAGCGTCCGACTTTCTCTGCTCTGGGAGAAGGGCCATCTGGACACGGCCCTGAAAGATATATTTGCCCGATTTGGACTGGCGCTCCGCTTTGAGGAGGTTTCACCTGAAGTTGCTGATCCTTGGCGTCAGCCGTTGATAGTTGAAATGAAAAATGGCCAGGTTGGGGTCGTTCAGAAAGTTGATAAAAACGGGCGAATGAGCTTGTTAATTGCGGGTGATCAGGGGCTACCCACAGTCCTTGATTATAAGCAGCTGTGCCGTCGTGCTACGCGTGTCGCGATAGCCCGGCCTGAGGCAGCAATCCGTGATGCGCGGATTGACCAGTACATGAAACCCTATAAGGAGGATTGGTTCTGGAAAATCCTATTTGCGGATTGGCGTCGTTTTGTAGAGATATCCGTCGCTTCCTTGCTGGTTAATATTCTTGCATTGGCGGTCGTGCTTTTCTCGATGCAGGTCTATGACCGGGTTGTGCCCGCAAAGTCTGAGTCAACCTTGTGGGTTCTTTTCTTTGGCGTGATGTTGGCGATTACGTTTGAATTTTTCCTGAGAGTCGCCCGTGGACAAATATCCGATGCTTTAGGCAAACACGCCGACTTAAGAATCAGTGATGTGGTTTTCGGGCGCATGATGAAGGTTCGTAGCGAATACGGTTCTAAATCTGCAGGTGGCTTTATTGCTCAGATACGTGAGTTGGAGCAGCTCAGAGAGCTCATAACATCGGCCACTATTGGATCCATGGCTGATTTGCCATTCGTATTGCTGTTTATTGTCATTCTGTATTTCTCAGGCGGCCCGGTTGTGTATGTCGCCTTGGCCGCTCTGCCTCTGTTTATTGTCCCCACTTGGTTGTCGCAGAAGACATTGGCCCGTTTGTCCAGGGAGTCAATGCGGGTTGCTGCAATTCGCAACGCTTTGTTAGTGGAGGCGGTGGAGGGGCGTGATGATATTAAGCAGCTGCGTGCCGAACCTAGGTTCCAAAGCCAGTGGACAGAGCTCACGGCTGAGCATGCCAAGCTGAGCATGAAGCAACGCTCAGCGGTTAACTGGCTGCTGACGTGGGCACAGGAATTACAGGGGGCCGTTTACGCCGGCGTCATTCTGGTCGGCTGTTACCAGGTAATGAAGGGCGATATGACGACAGGGGCTTTGGTCGGATCGTCAATTCTTGCATCTCGAATGATGGCTCCGGTCGCTCAACTGGCGGGGGTGTTTGTACGTTGGCAGCAGGCCAAAGTCACCAAACAGGGGCTGGATGAGCTTATGAGGTTGCCCGTTGAGCAAACAGAAGGGCAAATGCTCCACCGTTCAGTGATACGTGGTGATTATGTACTCGATAAGGCCTCCTTCACTTATGCCGGTACTAGCAAAGCTGCCATTGATATTGAGCAGCTCAAGATCAAGGCTGGCGAGCGTGTTGCCATACTTGGGAAAATGGGCTCAGGTAAGTCCACGCTTTTGCAGTTGCTGGCCGGTATGTATGCCGTGCAGAAGGGCAGCGTCACGCTGGATGGTCTTGAGCTGTCACAGATTGATCCCAGTGATGTCCGGCGCGATGTCTCACTGCTCACCCAAAACTCACGACTATTTTATGGAACGCTGAGGGAAAACATCGCCCTGGGCCACCCTTTGGTTTCCGATGACGAAATTATTCAGGTGCTCGAAATTTCTGGGGCCGGCTCGATTGTTCGCGCTAACCGCTCAGGGCTTGATTATGTCGTTCAAGAGGGTGGGAAAGGATTGTCGGCTGGGCAACGACAGGCCTTATTAATCGCCAGAACATTAATCAGTAAATCAAACATTCTGTTGTTGGATGAACCCACTTCATCTCTTGATGATGTGACGGAAAATTCCTTCATTGATGGCGTGGAGGAGTGGGTTAAAGGCAGAACTCTGATACTTACCACGCACCGCTTTCCGATCTTAAAACTGGTTGATCGGATCATTGTTTTGGAGTCTGGAAAGGTCATCATGGACGGGCATAAGGATGAGCTACTTGGCAGCTTGGCTGCTAAAGAATCGCGCAAAACTAACGCCAAAGCATGACATCAGGTAGGCCAAATTTCTGTAGAGCATTTTTTATTTGTCTCGTGAGTTACATGGTTTCGCTTGCTCAAATTTCTTGATTAAGAGCTTTTGTGTGAGGTGGTTATGCATGTCTTAAATATGTCAGATGAAAGTTTGCGCCATGAATTATCGTGGTCCACTAAATTGGTTTGGCTGTTCTTTTTAGCCATCACTTGTTTTTTTCTCTGGTCTTATTTTGCTGTATTGGACGAAGTTTCAACCGGGACCGGTAAAGTTATTCCTTCTTCGCGGGAACAGTTTATTCAGTCGTTGGAGGGCGGCGTTTTAATTAATCTCCGGGTTAAAGAAGGAGAAATTGTTCAGAAGGGCCAGGTGCTTGCCTTACTGGACAGAACCCGTATTGAGTCATCTGTCGAGGAGGTCGCGTCCAAGGTCCGAGCCGCTCAGGCCACCGCTGCCAGATTAAGCGCAGAACTTAATGGCGGACCGTTGCAGTTTCCTCAAGAGCTCTACCAGGAGCGCGACTTAATAAACGCTGAAACAGCGCTGTATAAGTCCCGGCGACAAGGTCTAGAACAGTCGCTGGCGGGTTTGGAAAAAGGCATGGTTCTGATCAAAAGCGAATTGGCCATGACGATGCCCTTGGTCTCGCGCGGAGCTGCCAGTGATGTGGAGGTTTTACGGCTTAGGCGACAGCTGAATGAGCTCGAAATCAAGCATGCCGATATCAAGGCTCAGTACATCATCAAGGCCCGTGAGGAGTTGGCTAAAGTCCGGGAGCAGATAGAGTCCCAGGCTTCCATCACCCGAGGCCGTAGTGATTCTCTGAGTCGTACAACGCTGATATCTCCGGTTAAGGGAATCGTAAAGGACATTACGACCACGACTATCGGCGGAGTTATTCCTGCGAATGGGCTATTGATGACAATCGTCCCGTTGGGAGATCAGCTGCAGGTGGAGGCCAGAATCTATCCTGAGGATATTGCTTACATTTATCCCGGGCAGGAAGCGACAGTGAAAATATCTGCCTTTGATTACTCGGTCTATGGCGGCATGCCCGGCAAGGTCATGATGATCTCACCTGATACGATCCAGGATGAAGTGCATCCTGATGTTTACTACTACCGGGTCTACGTACTGACTGACTCAGACAAGCTGACTTCTAAAAGTGGTAAGGAAATGCCGGTTGTGCCGGGGATGGTGGCGACAGTTGATATCCACACTGGCAAGAAGTCAGTCCTTAGCTATCTGTTATCACCGCTCAATAAAGCCCGCGAGGCGTTACGTGAGCGCTGAGATATAGGTGTGGCGGCCGTGCGCAGCGGTACCGTTATCCCAAAATGCAAGAACCCCGCATGCGGGGTTCTTGGGTAAGCAGTGCAGCTTTAACGCAGACCGTTAGAACGGAATGTCGTCATCAAAGCTGTCGTAGTCCGGCGCGGGTTGTGCGGCTGGCTGCGGTGCCGGACGCGGAGCGGCCTGCTGTTGAGGGCGGGCAGGCGCTGCCGGACGAGCTTGGCGCGGAGCTGAGTCACCGCCAGCGTTGTCTGGACGGCCGCCGAGCAATTGCATAGTGCCTTGCATGTCCACAATGATTTCAGTGGTGTAGCGCTTGATGCCGTCTTTTTCCCACTCGCGGGTTTGCAGTTTGCCTTCGATATAGACCTGCGAGCCTTTACGCAGGTACTCACCGGCAATCTCGGCAACCTTGCCGAACAGAGCGACACGGTGCCATTCGGTTTTTTCAACACGTTGGCCGGTCTGCTTGTCAGTCCACTGCTCGCTGGTTGCCAGGCTCAGGTTGGTCACCGCATTTCCGTTAGGCAGGTAGCGGGTTTCCGGGTCCTGGCCGCAGGTCCCGACCAAAATTACTTTGTTAACCCCACGGGCCATATCGTTCTCCTGTTAAGTGGAGGCAATTTATTTTGTCCAAGGGGCAATTAAATTGTCCAAGGTGACTGTTAAACGCAATGGTATTTGTTATGGAAATACAAAGTCCATCGCTGGGTGGCTCAGAGGCTTTTCCGTCGCCGTCGTTGGGGCGCTATTTTAGCGTAACCAGGCTTGGAGGGTACGTTTTCTGTCGCGTGGCGGCAGGCCGCTTGCAGATCGTGTAGCGCTAAGGCGATTCAATGCAACTGGCCGTGGGTTTGGTATGAAAGCTGCCAGTGGTAGCATAGTGCGGTGATAAAGCATGCCCATGCCTGCATGGTTTGCGAAAGTATTACATTTTCAGCACTGTATCTTCTGACTGGGCTCTGTACGAAAGTCTCCGATTTCATACAGGGGCGTATCCGAGCGGTCTGGTGGGTACACGCCTTATGCTGCTCTACAGTAAGTGTTAACTACCCGTTTTATTTCTCAGAGTTAAGATTTATGCGTATGCGGCTCATGCTGCTAGGTGGTGGTAATTCATTAGGTCAGGCGTTGATCCGCTTGGGCGCGGAGGAGGACATCGGCTTTCTGGCGCCAAGGCCTCCGGAGTCTGGCTGGGATCCTGCTAGTCTGACTGCCTTGATTGATGAGACGCGTCCAGACGTAGTGATTAACCTCGCCTATTACTTTGACTGGTTTCAGGCTGAGTCTGTCAGCGCAGAGCAGTTTGCAATTCAGGAGCGGGCTGTTGATCGTCTGGCTGAGCTTTGCCAGTACCATGAAGTTCGCCTGGTGCAGCCTTCCAGCTATCGTGTGTTTGATGGCGCGCGTGCGACGGCCTATTCGGAAAAAGAAGATGCTCAGCCGCTGGAAGGCCGTGGTCAGGCGTTGTGGCGCTTTGAGCAATCGGTACGGTCGATTTGTCCTCGCCACGTTTTGCTGCGTTTTGGCTGGTTGATGGATGACAGTCCGGATGGGCTGCTTGGTCGTTTTCTCACCCGTGCGGCACGTTCTGAGCCTTTGTTGTTGGCGGACGATCGGCGCGGAAATCCGACCCCAGTTGATGATGCCGCGCGAGTGATTCTAGCTGTGCTCAAACAGCTCGATTGCGATTCGCCGCTTTGGGGCACCTATCACTACGGTGGACACGAAGCGACGACATCACTGGCACTGGGGCAAGCTGTGATCAGTGAGGCTCGCAACTTCAGGAGCAATCTGTTGGAGGAGGTTAATCCTCAGGCGCACAGTGCGCGTCCGGATGCCGCCCAAGAGCCTCAGCACGGCGTGCTGGCTTGCAAGAAAATTCTTCACACGTTTGGCATTAAGCCGCGCGCCTGGCGTTCGGGGTTGCCATCGTTATTGGATCGTTATTACCGTCATGTCTGATTCTCAAACTGTTCTTGTGACCGGTGGAGCTGGTTTTATCGGTTCCCATTTGGTCGATGCACTGTTGGCTCAAGGTCGGACTGTGCGTGTTCTCGATAATCTGTCCATGGGGAAGGTCGCTAATCTGCCTGTGGATAACCCGCGTTTGCAGTTTATCCAGGGTGATGTTGCCGATGCGCAATTGGTCAGCCGTGCGGTGGCCGGGTGTACAGCGGTTGTCCATCTGGCAGCTGTGGCTTCAGTGCAGGCCTCTGTGGATGACCCGGTTGGCACCCATCAGAGTAATTTTATCGGCACGCTGAATGTCTGTGAGGCGATGCGTCAACACGGTGTAAAACGTGTGGTATTTGCCTCCAGCGCTGCGGTGTACGGCAACAATGGCGAAGGCACTGCTGTGGCTGAGGATGCGGATAAAGCGCCATTGACGCCTTATGCAGCGGACAAGCTGGCCAGTGAGCAGTATCTGGATTTCTACCGGCGCGCTCACGGGCTGACGCCTGCGATTTTCCGCTTCTTTAATATTTTCGGGCCGCGTCAGGATCCGTCCTCGCCTTACTCGGGAGTGATCAGCATTTTCACTCAGCGGGCACAACAGGGGCTGCCGATTCAGGTATTCGGCGATGGTGAGCAGACCCGGGATTTCTTCTATGTCGAAGATCTGGTGCAACTGCTGCTGCAGGCTGTGGATGCGCCTGAGGCGGTTGAGGGGGCGGTGAATGTGGGGTGGAGTCAGGCTGTCAGTCTGAATCAGTTGCTCGCTGAGATCGGGACCCTGTGCGGTGGTTTGCCAGAGGTGAGTTATCAACAGGCGCGTGCCGGAGATATTCGCCATTCCAGGGCCGATAATCAGCGCCTGCAGGCAAGCTATAAGCTGCCGGAGCAGACGCCTGTACAAGAAGGCTTACGCCGCTTGTTGGCGGTTAATGGCTAATGTATTCGCCCATAAAAAAACCGGCCTTAGGCCGGTTTTTTTATGGGGTTGGGCTTAGAACTTGTAGCCCAGGCCAACCATGTACACCATTGGGTCTACGTCCACGTCGACTTTAACTTTCTCGCCGCCGTAGCTGGTGGTGCCTTTGGTGTCGATATCGATGTAACGCAGCTGGGCGTTGATCATGATGTTGTCAGTCAGCATGTAGTCCGCGCCGACCTGGAAGGCCATGCCCCAAGAGTCCTGCATGTCCAGGCCGTTGAAACCTTTACCTTCGGCTGCGCTGGTCAGCTCGGTGTCAAAGAACCATGTGTAGTTGATGCCTGCGCCGACATAAGGTTGGAAGGCGGATTTGGCATCCAGCGGGTAATACACCACGCTCAGGGTTGGCGGCAGGTGTTTGATGTCACCCAGTTTGCCGTTCAGACCTTCGAACGCCCCCGGCATGCCTTTTACGCCAACGCTGTGGCTGAACGGAGTGGCGGCCAGCAGTTCGATGCCGACGTGGTCGGTGATCATGTAGGCAAAGTTCAGGCCCAGCTGAGTGTCGCTGTCCAGAGTTGCTTTGGTGCCAGGTACGGCAGTGTCCAGCGCACCCACCCAGATGTTGCCGCTGTCTTCGCGCGGGTCAACGGTGACAGCACCGGCGCGCACGATGATATCGCCCGCCTGGTGAGCCTGTGCCAGCGGGGCGGCAACGGCAAGAGCCAGCAGTGAGGCAGTGAAAAGAGAAGTACGCATGGTTGACTCCCGTAAAACGTCGGTTCGTATTGGCTGATTTGGATATTAGTAGGGTGAACGAAGGTCGCAGTTGATCTAACTCAATAAAGTAGCTAGCTATCTAACTTTTGCAACGAACGTCCAAAATTAATGTGCGCTTACCGGCAAATCAGAGGCTTACGAAATTATTCTGACGACAGGTCGTAGGGGTAAATTTTTTCTGCGTTCATCTTGTAGCCGGCTTCGGCCAGTTCACTGCTGCTGTGTTCGACCTTGAGTGGGCCTTCGATCCAGAACGGTTCATACAGCGCGTCGAGGCGGACGCCCAGCTCGCTGGTTACGTGCACGATCTGGTTGGAGGGTGGCGGCGGGACATGAATGCAGGCGCCGAAATACGGAACCAGCAGGAACTCAATCACCCGGCCTTCCTCGGTCACGTCCAGCGGTACGATGTAGCCCGGCAGCTTCACCGCCTGTCCGTCCAGCGCCTGTACCACTGGTGCGTCAGGTGATTGCTGCAGGGCGGCGGGGCCGGATTCGCTAAGGGCATTGGCCAGTTGGCTGAGATCGTGAAGCGGCGTGGGCTCGACCACCTGAGGTGGAGCCTCTGGCGGAACCATTTCCTCCCAGGACAGTTGACGCACATCGGCATTGGCCAGCGGAATGACGAGCGCCAACAGCGCGGCGAGCAGGGAGCGGTGCATAGACGGCCTCATAAACGAATCGACAAACCGTCCGCCAGCGATTGGCGGTACGCCCGCCAGGCCGGTAGGGTTCCCATCAGCAAGGCGGCCAGCAGAATAGCGCCGAGCAGCGTCCACTCATAGGGGCTTGGCAGGCTCAGGGGTAGGTACAATCCGTAACTGGCCTGAACAAAGCCTTGCGCTGCGGCAATCCCGGCATAAAGCAACAGGCAACCGAGCACGACACCGGCCAATGCCAAGGCGAAGGCCTCCAGAATTAGCAGGGATGCAATATGCCAGGGGCGGGCGCCGACTGAGCGCAGGATGGCCATCTCCCGGCGGCGCTCATTGAGGCTGGTGAGAATCGCTGTGAGCATGCCGATCAGGCCAGTCAGCACGACGAACAGGGAGATCACAAACAGCGCTTGTTCGGCGGTGCCCATAAGGCTCCACAGCTCTTGCAGGGCAACGCCTGGAAGGATGGCCAAGAGTGGTTCGCCGCGAAACTCATTGATCTGCCGCTGCAAGGTAAAGGTTGCGATCTTGCTTTTAAGGCCGAGCATCACCGCTGTGATTTGTTTCGGCTCAAGATCCATGTGGCGAGCCTGATCGGCGCTTACCCGGGCAGCCCCGCGAGCAGGCATGCCGTTCTGCCAGTCGATATGCAGCGCTTCCATGCCCGCCAGAGAAATGTGCAGAGTGCGGTCGACTGGCGTGCCGGTGCGCTCAAGGATGCCGACCACTTTGAAGGGTTTGTCATCGTGCTTCACCAGGCTGACTGTAGCGACGCCGTGGGCCAGAACCAGTTCGGTGCCAATCTGATAGTTCAGGGCTTGCGCTACTTCGGCACCCAGCACGACTTCAAAAGGGTCATCAGCAAACGGTCGGCCTGTCTTAAGCATCAAGGACTGGCTGCGGGCATAGCGGTAATGCTCGAAATACTGGGGGCTGGTACCCATAACGCGATAGCCGCGATGAGAGTCGCCAAGGGAAATCGGAATCGCCCACTTCACCTGTGGGTGCGCGGCGATCTGTTGATAACTGTCCCAGCGGATATTGTTGGTCGCGTTGCCGATGCGAAACACCGAATACAGCAGCAAATTCACACTGCCAGAGCGCGCGCCGACAATCAGATCGGTACCGCTGATGGTGTTGGCAAAGCTGCTGCGCGCTTCTGTACGCACCCGTTCTACCGCCAGCAGCAGGCACACCGACAGGGCAATGGCGAATACCGTCAGCAGAGCAGTGAAGCGGCGGTTGCTCAGGCTGGCAAGGGCCAGGCGCAATAAGTACATGCCTTAAATCTCCGTCACGCGGCTGGCGCGGTTTAGCTCCGCCAATGAGACGTTGCGATCGAACAATCCAGCGAGGCTCTGGTCATGGCTCACAAACAGCAAGCTGGAACCCGCACTGCGGCATTCGCTAAACAGCAGCTTGATAAAGGCTTCGCGGGTGTCTGCATCCAGCGCCGAAGTGGGTTCATCGGCAATCACCAGCTCCGGTTGGCCGATCAGCGCACGCGCCGCAGCGACACGCTGTTGCTGGCCGATGGAAAGCTCCCCGGCCTTGCGTTGCAGCAGTTCGCTTTGGGATAGGCCAAGATGATTAAGCAGCGCTTTACAGGCGTCCTGCACGCTGCCAAAACGCTGAGCGGCCCGCTTGGCGCGGGTTGCGGAAAAGTGGCAAGGCAGCTCGATGTTTTCCTGTACCGAAAGAAAGGGCAGTAAATTGAACTGCTGAAAGATGTAACCGATGTGATCGACACGGAAGCGGTCCCGCGCCGACGCGGGCAGTGCGCTTAACTCCTGATCCAACAGGCGGATACGGCCCCGTCCAGGTTTCTGTACGCCGCCAAGTAGCCCCAGCAAGGTGGTCTTGCCGCTACCGCTGGGGCCTTTAAGGAACAGCGTTTCGCCCTTGCTAAGGGTGAATGCAGGAATATCCAGCAGTTCAGGCTGGCCGGGCCAGGCAAAGCCCAGTTCAGAAAGTTCGATCAGCGTTTGCGTCATAACCTAGCCGGCCAGGTTGCCCCGGCCGTTCTTGTGCGAATGGGTGTGCGCCGCTATCAGAAACTTAGGGTCGGGCTGTCGGCTGTCAGCTCTTGGCCTTTCTGACCAGACGGGCCGATCAGTTGTACCTTAATTTTCTCGGTTGCTGGGAAACGCTTGAACAGCTCACTGAGGTCAAGTTGTTTCAAATTATCCGCCTCCGCGCAGGCGAGGGTGTAATGCGCGTGGATGTCATTGTGTGCCTGCTTGTGGTCGTCGTGATCGTGCGCATTGTGTGCGTGGGCGTCAGCAAACAGCGGGCTTTCAAGTTCCTGTGCGGTCACGCTGCATTGGCCTTGGCTGATGCCGAACAGTTCAACGGGCTTACCGAGTTCGCTCTGGGCCGATGCCACTTTGCTTTTGTCTTCGGCGCTTTTGGCTTCGTGCTCAAAGCCGACCAGGTTCATCGCCGGGCTGTTCAATTGCAGTTCCAGAGTCTGACCGTCCAGCGCCACATCCAATTCGGCAAAGCCATGAACGTGTGCGCCAAGACTGCCGTGTTCTTCGTGCTGATGGTCGTGCTCGGCATGATCATGGGCGACGCAGGCTAAGGGCAGAAGTGCGACAGGCAGGGCGAATAAAAAGCGGCGCATGGGACTCTCCAGAGTGCAATTTATCGTTATGTTATAACAGGGTTTTGCTGGGGCTGGCTAGGGCTGCTTGGCGGGCGATCCCGGGCATGGGAGCATTACGCATTGGTGTTCGAGGGATGAGTAATGGTGCGTATTCGTGGGCAGATCGGTCAGTGGCCGGTTGATTTGACGATTGAAATGGATGCTCAGGATTGGGCGCAGTTGGCCAGTCAGGTGAGTGTTGAGACGGTTACCGATGCTGCTGTCCCCAAACCTGCTGCAGCGGACGATCAGGTCTGGCAAACCACGCTGGAGTTGTTGCGCAGTTCCGGTAGTGTCGAGGGGCCTCAGCTAATGAGCCAGCTGGCGGCTTTGGCGGGAGGTGAGGCGGCGGGTAAACGCTTGCTGGTGCGCTTGCGGCACAGCCCGTTGGTGCGGATGGAAACCGGCGCAGATGCACCGGTTTATCACTGGGTTGGCTGAGCGCGGGCACCTGTATGAGCCACCCGCTGCACTGAACTCAGTAGATGGCCTGATACAACTTGCGGCGGTAGGTCGTCACCAGCGGATGATCGTTGCCCAGCAGTTCAAACACTTGCAACAGTGTTTTGTGCGGCAGACCGTCGGCATAGTTGCGATTACGCACGAACAGCTTTAGCAGCGACTCCAGCGCAGGTTCGTACTGTTGGCGGGCCAGTTGCTGGATGGCCAGCTGGTAACAGGCTTCATCGTCTTCAGGGTTTTGTGCCAAGCGGGATTTCAGCTCGGCGCTGTCTGGCAACTCACCGGCCTGACGCAAAAAAGTTAGCTGCGCACGGGCACCGGCCAGAGCTTGTCTGTGTTCATCACCTTTGACGGCATTGAGCACAGCTTCGGCTTCGCCCAGCTCGCCACGCTCAGCCAGGCAGCGGGCATAGAGAATGAGTGCGGCGGCGTTTTCGTTGTTTTCAGTCAGGACTGCTTTGAGCAACGCTTCGGCTTCGGCGAAGTGGCCATCATTGAAGGCAGCTTGAGCGGCTTCCATCGGGTCTTCGGCAACGGCTGCCGGTTCAGCGACGTGGGGCTTGAGCATTTCGCGGATAGCGGATTCCGGCTGTGCGCCGGCAAAACCGTCGACAGGCTGACCGTCTTTAAACAGCACCACGGTCGGCAGGCTGCGAATACCAAAGCGGGCGACGATGTCCTGTTCGATATCGCAATTGACCTTGGCCAGCAGCAGCTCGCCACGGTACTCCTCGGTGAGTTTGGCCAGAATCGGCATCAGGGCCTTGCACGGGGCACACCAATCCGCCCAGAAGTCCACCAGCACGGGCTTGTGAAACGAGTTTTCGATCACCAGCTGTTCAAAGCTAGCACTGCCGGAAACATCAAAAATATAAGGGCTGTCGGTCATGGTCAGTCTCGGCTGGGCGAAATACGGTTGCACTATAAATGCGGGCGCACGGCCCGGATACAAGGGTGCACGCGTTTGGATGGGTTTACCGGTCGCAGAGTCACGTTACCTCCGGCCTCACCCGCGCTGCGCATGATACAGGCTGACGTAGCGGAATTCGGCAGGCTCGGCCAGATCGGGCCAGGTGCTGGCCTCCAGCACATCCAGGCGTTGGTACAGCGGATGTTGAAAATTACGCACCCGTGAATCGGCCACCAGCGCTTCACGTCCCCGGCTGAGGAACTCATCAAGCAAAGGCAGGTTGGCGCTGTCATACAGCACGTCGGCCACGATGATCAGGTCGTAACGGTCCGCTTCCTGAAAGAAGTCCGTCGAGTAGTTGAGACTGACACCATTGAGTTCTGCATTGGCGCGGCTGGCCTCAAGGGCCAGTGGGTCCAGATCGCATGCCACCACTTCCGCGGCACCGGCTTTGGCTGCAGCGATTGCGGCGACGCCGGAGCCTGCGCCAAAGTCCAGCACGCGCTTGCCACGCACCCACTCCGGGCGTTCAGCGAGCCAGCGCGCCAGTACCAACCCGCTGGCCCAGCAGAAGCACCAGTACGGAGGCTCTTCCAGAATCAGTCGGGTTTCTTCCGGGCTGAAGGCGCGGTCCATATTGTCCGCATCAATCAGCCACAATTTGATCTCTGTGCCAGGCAGTTCGGTTGCAGTCAGTCTGGCATCGCCCAGCAGGCTGTTCAGGGCGTTCTGCAAGGCAGCAGGTGTTTTCACGGAGCGGGTACCAGTGACAGGGAGCCCAGTGTCTGAGACTCGGGTTGCATAATGGTGCGTGCTGGCAGGCGCAGAATCAGGCGGCCGGATTGGTTAACGCGGGCCCGCAGTTCGACCTTCTGGTAGCGCGTAAAGGTCTCCGGGTTGAAACGCAGATTGAAGGGCAATGGCTCGCCGGTACCGCGCAGGCGGATATCGCCCAGCAGCGCGTGAGGGCGACCGCGTAGATCGACTGCCAGCAGGGCCATCTCCACCTCGGCAGAGGCCGGTACATTTAGCAGGCTGCCTGACAGTTCTCGCAGATGAGCAGGCACTACGGCTGGTTCTTCCACGACCGGCGCAGAGGCCGCTGGGCTGAGTTCAGTCGGCTCAGGTGCGTCGCTCGCACAGGCGCTGAGAAGAGCCAGAAGGGCCGCGCAAACAAAGCTTTTTGCAGGTGTCGCGTGTTTCATGGGTGTCATCCGATGAGCATTTTTTCCGGCCGCCTATATACCGTAAAGGTCGTGACTTGTCTTGCCAGAGGGATGCGCTACCATGGCCGCTTCCGTTCTTTCTGGCCATCACTATGTATTGTCCCTTCTGCGCTGCCAACGACACTAAAGTGATCGACTCGCGGCTTGTGGCCGAGGGCGATCAAGTTCGTCGTCGGCGTGAATGCGTTGCCTGTGGTGAGCGCTTCACCACCTTTGAAACCGCCGAACTGGTCATGCCGCGTCTGATTAAACAGGATGGCAGCCGTCAACCCTTCGATGAAGAGAAGCTGCGCGCTGGCATGCAGCGGGCGCTGGAAAAACGCCCGGTCAGTGTCGAGCGTCTGGAAGCGGCCATCGCCCATATCAAAAGCCAGCTGCGTGCTACCGGCGAGCGTGAAGTGAAGTCGCTGGTGCTGGGCGAACTGGTGATGACCGAGCTACAAAAGCTGGATGAAGTGGCGTATATCCGCTTCGCCTCAGTCTATAAGCGCTTTCAGGACCTCAACGAGTTCCGCGAAGAAATCGAACGTCTGTCCCGTGAACCCGCGAAAGGTCAGCGATGAATTCAGATCACGCCTTTATGGCGCGTGCCCTCGAATTGGCCCGTAAAGGGCTTTATTCCACACATCCCAATCCCCGCGTCGGCTGCATCATCGTCAAGGATGGGCGCATTATCGGCGAGGGTTGGCACGCCAAAGCGGGCGAGCCCCACGCTGAAGTGCACGCGTTACGTCAGGCAGGTGAGCGCGCCCGTGGCGCGACGGCTTACGTCACGCTTGAACCTTGCAGCCATCACGGCCGTACGCCGCCCTGCGCTGATGCACTGGTCACGGCCGGTGTCGCCCGAGTGGTGGCCGCGATGCAGGATCCCAATCCGCAGGTTGCAGGCAGCGGATTGCGTCGTTTGGCCGAGGCTGGAATTGAAGTGCTCAGTGGTGTACTGGAGGCGGAAGCCCGCGCGTTGAACGCCGGGTTTATCAAGCGTATGGAGTCGGGCTTACCGTTTGTCCGGGTCAAACTGGCGATGAGCCTGGATGGGCGCACCGCTATGGCCAGTGGTGAGAGCAAGTGGATCACCGGAAGCGCAGCGCGCTCAGCTGTGCAGCGTTTGCGGGCGCGTTCCAGTGTGGTGCTGACTGGGGCTGATACGGTCTTGTCCGACGATGCCCGCCTGACGGTGCGTAACGAAGAGCTGGGTCTGGGCGCAGAGTTAAGTGCGCTGGCGTTGGGGTGTCCGCCGCTGCGGGTGCTGATTGACGGGCGACTTCGGGTACCGTTGGATGTGCCGTTTTTTCAGGCAGGTACTGCGCTGGTGGCGACCTGTGCCGCGGCAACGGCCCGAGACCGTTATCAGGCGGAAGGCCACGAGCTGCTGGCGGTGCCCGGTAGTAATGGGCATGTGGACCTGCGCAAGCTACTGGTGGAGTTGGCCTCGCGGGGCGTGAACGAAGTCTTGGTTGAGGCCGGTCCGCGATTGGCCGGTGCGTTTGCCCGAGTGGGGCTGGTTGATGAGTACCAGATATTCATGGCCCCCAAGCTGCTCGGTTCTACAGCGCGCCCACTGATGGACCTGCCGCTGGCGCGCATGGATGAAGCACCATCACTGAAGATTGTTGATATGCGTGCAGTGGGTGAGGACTGGCTGATTGTGGCCGTGCCGAGCCCCGACGCGTGATGAATGGTTAGGCAAAGTGCCCGTCGGCCAGTGCAGCCACCGGGTAATTTGTGATAAAAAGCGCTTCGGCCATTCTGTGATGGCCGCAACGTTCTCAGGGCGGGGTGTAATTCCCCACCGGCGGTAATGATGCGCAAAGCGTCTAGCCCGCGAGCGCTTGTTCAGCTTGTCGAGTGAGCAAGGACAGCAGACCCGGTGTGATTCCGGGGCCGACGGTTAAAGTCCGGATAAAGAGAGAGCGGGATTGCCTGTATCCGGCGCGTTGTCACGTGCCCCGAAATCCCTATCGATCAAACACGCCCTGTTTTTTACAAAACAGGAGTTGCTACAGATGTTTGTTTGTCCTTATCTGCATTGGCGATCTGGCCCGACTGGCCAGTGCTTAATGCTGCGCGATACTCAGGGGGTAGCATGTTTACCGGAATAATCGAAGCCATTGGCAGTATCCGCGCGCTGACGCCCAAAGGGGGCGATGTGCGGGTGTATGTGCAGACCGGCAAGCTCGACCTCAGCGATGTCAAACTCGGCGACAGCATTGCCGTGAACGGTGTGTGCCTGACTGCGGTTGAATTGCCGGGTGACGGTTTTTGGGCGGATGTCAGCCGTGAAACCCTGGCACGTACAGCCTTTATTGATCTGAAAGCGGGCAGCAAGGTCAATCTGGAAAAAGCCCTGACCCCCAGCAGCCGCCTGGGCGGGCATCTGGTCAGTGGCCACGTTGACGGTATTGGCGAAGTGATCGCCCGTGCCGATAACGCCCGTGCGGTGCAATTCACCATTCGTGCTCCGCGTGAGTTGGCCAAATACATTGCGCACAAGGGATCAATCACGGTTGACGGCACCAGCCTGACTGTCAATGCGGTGAATGGCGCCGAGTTTGAGCTGACCATCGTGCCGCACACTCTGGCTGAAACCATCATGGTTGATTACCAAGCCGGGCGTCAGGTCAACCTTGAGGTTGATCTGCTGGCGCGATACCTGGAGCGTCTGCTGCTGGGCGACAAGGCCGCCGACGGCAAGGCCAGCGGTCTCACTGAAAGTTTCCTGGCCGAACACGGCTACCTGAAGAATTAAGGATTGTCAGCATGGCTCTTAACAGCATTGAAGAATTGGTTGAAGACATCCGCGCCGGGAAAATGGTCATCCTCATGGATGACGAAGACCGCGAGAACGAAGGCGATCTGATCATCGCTTCTGAGTGTGTTACCGCCGAGCACATCAACTTTATGGCGCGCTTTGCCCGCGGTCTGATCTGCATGCCGATGACCCGCGAGCGTTGCGAAACCCTCAAGCTGCCGTTGATGGCGCCGCGTAACGGCTCCGGCTTCGGCACCAAGTTCACCGTTTCCATCGAGGCGGCTGAAGGCGTGACCACCGGTATTTCCGCCGCTGACCGTGCCCGCACCGTGCAGGCTGCCGTGGCCAAAGATGCGGTTGCCGACGATATCGTCAGCCCCGGCCACATCTTCCCGCTGATGGCGCAGCCAGGCGGTGTTCTGGCTCGTGCCGGTCACACCGAAGCGGCCTGCGATCTGGCGCGCATGGGCGGTTTTGAGCCCAGCGGCGTGATTTGCGAAATCATGAACGACGACGGCACCATGGCCCGTCGCCCTGAGCTGGAAGTATTTGCTGCTGAGCATGGCATTAAGATCGGCACCATTGCTGATCTGATCCACTACCGCCTGATCCACGAGCGCACCGTTGAGCGCGCTTCGGAGCAGGTGCTGGATACCGAGCTGGGACAGTTCAAACTGGTCACTTATCGTGATGCAGTGGAAAACACTGTGCACATGGCGCTGACCCTGGGTGAGATCAAGCCGGAAGAGGCTACCCTGGTGCGTGTGCACAACATGGACCCGCTGCGTGACCTGTTTATGGTCAATCTGGCTGGTCGCTGGAGCATGCGTGCGGCGATGGCTGAAGTGGCCAAGGCTGGTACCGGTGTTGTCTTGCTGCTGGGCAATGCCCTGACCGGTGCTGAACTGATGCAAAGCCTGCAGCGCCAGTTGGCTGGCGAGGCTAAGGCGGCGACGCCGACCACTTACAGCACTGTAGGGGCCGGTTCACAGATTCTGCGTGATCTGGGGGTGCGTAAGATGCGCCTGATGAGTTCGCCGATGAAGTTCAATGCATTGTCCGGTTTCGATCTGGAAGTTGTAGAATATCTGCCCTCTAACTGATTCCGCCGGCCGCCCTGGCGGTCTGGCTCTTTAACATAGACGAGATGCGTTATGACCCTGAAGACCATTGAAGGTACTTTTATCGCCCCGAAGGGCCGCTTTGCCCTGGTCGTGGGCCGCTTCAACAGCTTTGTTGTTGAAAGCCTGGTAAGTGGCGCAGTAGACGCGCTGGTTCGTCACGGCGTGAGCGAAAGCGACATCACTATCATCCGTGCGCCGGGCGCGTTCGAGATTCCGCTGGTTGCGCAGAAGGTCGCTCAGCGTGGCGAGTACGAAGCCATCATCGCCCTGGGCGCGGTCATTCGTGGCGGTACTCCGCACTTCGAATACGTTGCTGGCGAGTGCACTAAAGGCCTGGCTCAGGTTTCCATGGAGTTCGGTGTGCCGGTTGCATTCGGTGTTCTGACTGTTGACTCCATCGAGCAAGCCATTGAGCGTTCCGGCACCAAAGCAGGTAACAAAGGTGCTGAAGCTGCGCTGTCTGCCCTGGAAATGGTCAGCCTGCTGGCGCAGTTGGAGGCCAAGTGAGTAACGATACAAACGGCCAGAAGCCACAAAAGGCTAAAGGCCCGAAAGCACCAAGCGGTAAAACTTCGGCGCGTCGTCAGGCGCGCGCTCTGGCTATGCAGGCGCTGTACTCCTGGCACATGGCCGGCCAGCCGCTGAACGAGATCGAAGCGCAGTTCCGCGTCGATAACGATTTCAGTGCTGTCGACGGTGCCTACTTTCACGAGATTCTGCACGGCGTGCCGCGCCAGAAGAGTGAAATCGACGGTGCTTTCGAGTCGCTGTTGGATCGTCCGCTGGATGAAATCGATCCGGTTGAACTGGCGATTCTGCGTCTGTCCACCTACGAGCTGAAGAACCGTGTTGATATTCCGTATCGCGTGGTGATCAACGAAGGTATCGAGCTGGCTAAGGTCTTCGGAGCTACCGACGGACACAAGTTCGTCAACGGCGTTCTGGACAAGCTGGCACCGAGCCTTCGGGCTGCTGAAGTCAGCGCTTACAAGCGCTGATTGCTGCTACTCCGTACGGGTGTCAGGGAGCAGGGTAAACCCGGACTTCAGGGTCCATGCGCGTTTCGTGCAGGCTGCTGCGGCAGCTGTCTTATTCACTGGCGCCCGCTCTGCGGAGTTGTTGTGCATGCCGCTGGCTGTTCCGGCCAGCGCGGCAACCCATGAGCTGAAGCCTTAATTGGTGTGACCAGCCTTGGGTGAGTTCGAATTAATCCGTCATTACTTTGCCTCGGCAGCCTGCGCCCGCAGTGGCGAAGGTATTGTGCTGGGCATCGGGGATGACTGTGCTTTGCTGGACGTAGCGGTCGGCCAGCAATTATCAGTTTCCACTGACACACTGGTCGAAGGTGTGCACTTCCCGCATCAGGCTGATCCTTATCTTCTCGGCCAGCGCGCGCTCGCCGTGTCAGTCAGCGATCTAGCCGCAATGGGCGCGCAGCCCGTTGCTTTCACCCTTGCCCTGACGTTGCCCTCTGCGGACGCCAATTGGCTGCAGGGCTTTGCCCGTGGTTTGGATCAAATGGCCGAGTCTTGCGCTATTCGGTTGATTGGCGGCGACACGACGCGCGGCCCGTTGAGCATGACGCTGACGGTTTTCGGCCAGGTTCCACAAGGGCAGGCGCTGACCCGCAGTGGCGCTCAGGTCGGCGATCTGCTGTGTGTCGGCGGCGAGCTGGGCGATGCGGCGGGGGCCTTGCCGTTGGTGCTTGAGCCAACCACTCCTCTGAGCGCTGCTGCTGAAGTGTTGCTGGCGCGCTACTGGTCGCCCCGGCCGCAACTGGAGTTGGGGCAAGCGCTGCGTGGTAAGGCTAGCGCGGCATTGGATATCTCCGATGGCTTACTCGCTGATTGCGGCCATATTGCCAAAGCGTCGGCTGTGGCACTGCTGATTGAGCAGGCGCGGCTGCCTTTGTCTGAGGCGTTGCGAGCCGTGGCTGGAGGGCCGCAGGCGCTACGCTGTGCGCTGAGTGGCGGCGACGATTACCGTCTGGCTTTCACCTTGCCAGAGCAGCATCTGTCCGCGCTTGAGCAGGCGGGCCTACCGATATGGGTAATTGGCCGGGTTGAAGCCGGTGAGGGCGTTACACTACTGGATGAGCAGGGACGTTCACTGCCATTGCCAGAACATGGTTATCAACACTTTGGAAACCCTCGTGACTGATCAGATCAAAGCAAAAACTGCCCCCATCGCAGCCCATCAGGTGTGGCGCAATCCCTGGCATTTTCTCGCCTTTGGCTTTGGCTCAGGGACCCTGCGCAAAGCACCGGGGACATGGGGTTCGTTGGTGGCTTTGCCGTTTGTGCCGCTGCTGCAACTGTTGCCGGGCTGGGGGTATGTGCTGGTGCTGGTGCTGAGCATGCTGTTTGGCTGCTGGTTGTGCGGCAAAGTGGCCCGCGACCTTGGCGTGCACGACCATGAGGGCATCGTTTGGGACGAGTTTGTCGGTATCTGGATTACATTCTGGCTGGTGCCGGAAGGCTGGGGCTGGCTGATTGTGGGATTTTTGTTGTTCCGCCTGTTCGATATTCTTAAGCCCTGGCCGATAAGCTGGATCGACCGTCAGGTTCACGGCGGAACCGGCATCATGCTGGATGATATTCTGGCTGGCGTTTTCGCCTGGGCCAGCTTGCACGGGGTGGTGTGGTTCTGGGAGACCCGGCTGGGGGCAATGCTGGGGTTCTAAACGGCGGGAGTTGTGTATGCGGCGGAGCGTGGCTTGGTGGGTATTAGCACTGCTGCTAGGGCAGTTGCCGTTGTCATATGCCGATCCTGTGCAGCAAATAACTGTGGCCAGCGAGAACTGGACACATTACACGCAACCTGATGGCGAGGGGCTGGCCTGGGATATCCTGCGCTTGGTCTATGCGCCGGCAGGTATTGAACTGGTTATTCACAGCGTGCCGTATACACGGGCATCTGGCTTGGCCCGACGCGGTGAAGTGGATGCGTTTGCCGGTTCGTATTACTACGAAGTCCGTCAGGGTATTTTCTATCCCCAAAACCATTACGATCAGGATCTGGTCGCGGCGCTCAGCCTCAAAGAGGCTCCCGTGCCGCAGATTCAGACCTTGCAGGACTACCGTCTGGCCTGGCTGCATGGCTACCAGTTCCATCGCTATCTGCCGACATCCAGAAACTACCGGGAAATCTCCCGTACCAGTAACGTCCTCAGCATGTTGCAACTGCGCCATGCGGACTATTACCTGGATGACCTGACAGAGTTGCAGCAGGTTCTGATGCAGACCACAGACCGAGACAATTACAGGCTCACGCCGTTGGTGAAACTGCCTGTTTATGTCGGTTTTGCGGACACGCCCAAAGGGCGTGAACTGGCTGAGGTGTTTGATGAGCGGATGAAAGTGCTGATAGCCGATGGTAGCCTACGGCCAGTTTTTGAGCGCTGGAAGCGCGCTTACCCCTTCGATTGATAGCCGCGAGTACCTGCATGTCCGTATTGCGTAGTGCATTGATGAGTTTGCCGCTGCTTTTTGCTGACTGGGCCTATGCGGCATCTCAGGTTCGAGTGGTGGGGCTGTTTCCCGGTGCGGCGGTGATTAACGTCGATGGCCAGCGCAAGTTGGTAAAGGTCGGGCAGACGGGGCCTGGTGGCGTGCAGGTGGTCAGTGCCGACAGTCGTGGAGCGGTGCTGCGGGTTGATGGTGTCGAGCGCAATTACACCCTGAGCCGCGATTACAGTTCTGGCTATGCCGAGTCGCAGAAAAAACAGCTTAGCATCGCTAAAGGAATGGGCGGTCATTATTGGGTGCCGGGTTCGGTGAATGGCCACACGGTGCATTTTCTGGTCGACACCGGTGCCACATCGATTGCGCTTAATGAGGGCCATGCGCGGCGTTTGGGCATTGATTATCGTGTCAGCGGCCAGCCTTTGCAGGTCAGTACCGCCGCAGGTGTAACCAATGGCTGGCGGGTGAACCTTGATCGCGTCAAAATCGGTGAGATTGAAGTGCTGGGTGTAGAAGGCGTGATTCTGGAGGGCGGCTCGCCTGCAGAAGCCCTGCTTGGCATGAGCTATCTCAATCGGGTGAGCTGGAAGTTGGAGCAGGATGCGCTGGTGCTGGAGTCTAAGTACTAGCCGTTTGCTTTCGACTTCCACTCAGACCATTGATCATTTACATCAAAAATTCAGACTGACCGGCTGCCGGGGCCTGCTGTTACAATGCGGCCCTTATTCGTTCCGTCTTTGATCTTAGGAGCATCCGGTGTCCGTTGTGTTTGTGGCCGCATCCCAATTGCCTACGCCATTTGGTGTATTCACCATGCATGGCTTCCTGGAAGAAGGCACGGGCAAGGAGCATGTCGCGTTAACCATGGGTGATGTGGCGGATGGCGAACCCGTTTTGGGCCGCTTGCACTCCGAGTGCCTGACCGGCGATGCGCTGTTTAGCCTGCGTTGTGACTGTGGCTTCCAGCTTGAAGCGGCATTGCGTGCGATCTCTGAAGAAGGCCGCGGTGTGCTGTTATACCTGCGTCAGGAAGGCCGCGGCATTGGTCTGCTGAATAAAATCCGCGCGTACGAGTTGCAGGACGGTGGGGCTGACACCGTTGAGGCCAATGAGCGTCTGGGCTTTGCTGCCGACCTGCGTGATTACTCCATCTGCCTGCCGATGCTTGAACACTTGGGCGTATCCCAGCTGAAGCTGATGACCAACAACCCGCGCAAGGTTAAAGCGCTGGGTGAAATGGGCATCAATGTGGCATCCCGCGTGCCGCTGCAGAAGGGCCTGAATGTGTACAACGAAAAATACCTGGCGACCAAAGCCGGCAAACTCGGGCACATGCTTGGCAGCCTGCATCAGGGCGAGGTCGAGGGTAAGCTGTGACACGTTTGCAACAACGTCGCCGTCTGGCGCTTGAGTGGTGGCTGCTGCTGGTGGCCATCGTGTTGCCGGTGCTGGTACTGAACACGCTGTTTGGTGACAGTTTTCAGCACGGCAAACTGACTATGCCGGTGTTTATGGTTGGGCTGATTTCTATGTTCTTCAGCCTGCCGATGTTCCACCGCTACAAACACGCACTGATCGCCACCGAGAAGGCCTTTGATACGGATGCTGAGTCCGCTGCCTGGCAGACCTTGGCTCAGGTGCGGCGCAAAGCAGCGTTGGTTGGCGCATTGCCCGCCTGGATTGCTGCAGTTGCGGTGTTTGCCGGGCTTGAAGCCGTGCCGCTGATTCTTCTGACTGCTTCCAGTCTGGTTATCCTGTACCTGTACAAGACTCCCCGTCAGCTCGCCTGAATTTCGCCCGGAGACTTTGCGTATAGACCCTAGCGCAGCGGGCCGTAGCTCTTGCTGACAAACTCGGTTTCGATAAAACCCCGGCGCTGGTTCACCACCAGCGTCAGGTAAAAGAAGAAGTTGCACATCAGGTTGCACAGGCGCGGCAAAATCGACGCCACTTCAATGCCTTCTTCATCCACCCGCACCAACGCCCGGATCGCCTTCTTTGCAGATGAGCGGGCCTGATTCAGTTGTGGCACCGGCACATCTCCACGCGGTAGAACGAAGCGGTGCTGCTGGCCCTGTAACTCGCTGCGGTAATGCTCCAAACGAGCGTTAAGCCAGTTCAGGTCGCTTTCCTCGACCGCCAGCCTGCCGCGCACTGAACCGTTTAGGTGGAAAGCCAACGGTTGTAGCTGTTGCAGATCCTCGCGGATGTCCGCCATGTCTTCCGGCAGATAGGCCAGCACAGCACCGATTAGCGCGCACAGCTCATCGGTCAGCACTTCGAAATCACACAGGTACGAGGTTTCCTGAATAAAGGGATAGCAGACTTCGTCCAGATTTTTGCTGAGCTTCAGGGGCATGGTTTCACCGTGGCAGGATGATGGGCGGCTGGCTGTCGAGGTCTACGTGCACATCGACGCCAAAGGCCAGGCTCAGGTGCTCTGGCGTCAGCACTTCTGCTGCGCTGCCGAATGCCAGCAGCCGGCCTTCAGCCATCAGGCACAGCTTGTCGCAATAGCGTGCTGCCAGACTTAAATCGTGCAGAGACAAAATGGTCGCCTGTTGCCAGTGCGAGTGGCTGCGCAGTAATTCCATGATGGTTCGCTGGTGCTTCAGGTCGAGGCTGGCGATGGGTTCATCTGCCAGCAGCACATTGGGCTCGCCAGCCAGTACCCGCGCCAGCCAGACCCGCGCCTGCTCGCCGCCGGAGAGCTGCGCCACCGGGCGTTTGCGCCACTGGGTGACATCGGCCAGGCGCATAGCGGCTTCAATTTTCTGTGTGTCCTCATCGCCCCACGGCAGGCGGCCAAGGGCGACGACATCCTCTACACGCAAGGCCCAGGCGCTCTGTTGGGCTTGGGGGAGATAACCAAACAGGCGGGCGCGCTGGCGCTGTTTCAGCTCTGCAAGGTTGCGGCCTTCAAATTCGATACGGCCGCTATACGGCTGAATGCCGGCCAGACATTGCAAAAGGGTGGATTTACCCGCGCCGTTGGGGCCGATCACACCGAGCATTTCCCCGCGTTTGAGGGTGAAGCTGATCGGCTGCAAGCGCCCGCTGACGCTCAGGTTTTCCACCTGAATCAGATCCATTGCTTGCGCTCCTTCCACACCAACCAGATAAACAGTGGGGCACCGAGTAGCGCGGTGAGCACACCCAGGTTCAGTTCACGCCCGGCTGGCAGCAGGCGGATGCAGATATCGGCCAGACACACCAGGCACGCGCCTGCCAGTGCTGAAGGGATCAGCAGGCGGTCGGGCCGCTGATGCACGAACGGCCGGATCAGATGCGGAACCAGCAGGCCGACAAAGGCGATGCCGCCCGCGACTGCCACTGCGGCACCGACCAGAATGGCGCAGCCCAGTACGATCAGGCGGCTGCCACGTTTGTGATTGAGGCCCAGGCTGTCCACCACTTGCTCGCCAAGGCTCAGGCCGAGCAGTAGGCGGCGTTGGCTGTAGATTAGGCTAAAGCCCAGCAGCAGTGCCGGGCCGATTACCAGTAAATGATAAAGGCCGCGCTCAGACACCGAGCCCAGTAGCCAGAACACCAGCTCCTGCATGGCGTACGGATTGGGCGCAAAGTTGAGTACTGCTGCCAGAAGGGCACCGCTGAGGGTGCTGATCGCAAGGCCGGCCATGATCACCATACCGGTACCGCGGCTGCCAGCCAGCAGCACCATCAGCAGCAGGGCGATGGCTGCGCCGGATAGGCCCGCCAGAGCCGGTGCCAGTGCGCCGGCCCAAGGCAGCAGATCGAAATAAAACACGCTGGCGGCACCCAGTGCAGCGCCCTGGCTGGCTCCGGTCAGGCCCGGGTCAGCCAGCGGATTGCGCAACAGCCCTTGCAGCGCCGCGCCTGCCAGCCCGAGCGCGGCCCCGACTGCTAGGGCGAGCAGGGTGCGGGGCAGGCGAATATCACCCAGCACGATCGCCTGTGGACTGTGCACGCCGTTCAGCCAGTCATGCAGGCCCGCGAGCACTGGCGTATTGGTCGAGCCAAGCCCTAACGACAGCAGGGCCAGCGCGACAAGCAGTACGCCGAGCAGGGGAGTGATCAGTCGAGCCATTGATGCAGTTGTCCTATCAGTTCCCATGTCCAGGGGCCGGGGCATTGCCAGCGCCAGTAATCGGTGGTGAGCCAGCGCTCGGCGGGCACGGCCTGTTGCAAGGCCGGGTGTTCGGCGAACTGGTTGGCCAACGCCTGATTCTCCGGTGCAGCCCAAAGAATTGCATCGGGCGGATCTTGCACGATCTGCTCCAGATCGAGACGCAGATAGCCTTCGCCTTGCAGGTAATTGGTCCAGCCGGCCCGCTGCAGAATTTCATCCTCCAGCGTGCCGCGCCCGGTGCCGATGCCGTTGGCGCCGAGCAACAGCAGGCGTTGCGGATGCGACGGTGCTGACAGGGCTGCAGGGGCTGTCTCGGTCAGGCTGAGCGGCAGATCGAGTGCCTTGAGGAATTGCTGCTCGTAGGCTGTCACCTGTTCCAAGGTTTGCGGCAGCGGCAGGATCTCAACGTCTATCCCCAGTTCGGCCAGACGCTTGCGTAGCAGTGAGGCCGCGTATTGACCGACCAGCACCTTGTCAGGTTTCAGTGCGTAGACCTGTTCCAGACTGCCGTCGTGGCTGGGCCAGTGCGTGCCGATCCACTCAACTGGGTAGCGTTTGTGTAGGGATGACAACGCTGCTACCCGTTCAGGCGGGGCGTAGTGCGCCAGCAGCCAGTCCATGCACAGGTCGAGCGACACCACCCGCTGCGGCGCAGCGTGCAGCGCGGGGCTCAACAGGGCAATAAACAGAAGTGTCAGCAGGCGCACATCAGCTCCCTGAATAGCGGAGGCTGGCCTCCGCCTGTGAATAAGTGGCTCCGCCCTGAGTGCGGAGCCTGTGGATTACAGCGAAGGTGTCCAGGTCATGCCAAGCATGACGGCAGACGGTGTTTCCTGATAGCCATACTCTTTGCCCTGATAGCTGTAGACCAAGCGGCTGTAGTCTTTATCCAGCGCGTTGTTCCACTTCAAATCAAAGCTAAGCTCGTCACTGGCCTTCCAGCTGGTGCGCAGATCCAGCACGCCGTAGCCAGCCAGTTTGGAGCTGTTAGCAGCATTGGCATAGCTGCTGCTGACCGCGCTGAAGCTGGCACCGACGCCGATGCTGCCGAACTGACGGTCCACATCGAAGTTGAGGGTGCGGCGGGCGCGGTTGGGCAGAGTGTGGCCGGTTTCGCGGTCACGCGGGTCGATGATGCTGATGCCCAGATCAGTCTGCCAGCCGAACAGCTCCTGTTTCAGGCTCGCTTCAAAACCGTGGATGCGCGCACGGGACACGTTATCCATGGTGCTTTCCCAAGTAACCGGGTCGCTGACGTAAGCAATCAGGTTGCGGAAGTCAGTGCGGTACAGCGAAGCCTCCAACGTTGCGGTCTCGCTGAGCTGGCTGCGCCATTGCAGCTCGTAGCTTTTGGAGGTTTCCGGCTTGAGGTTGGGGTTGCCTTGGTAGCCGCTGTCGTAGGGCCAGTAAAGATCAGCGAAGGTCGGTACGCGGAAGCCTTCGGCGTAGGATAGGATCAACTGATTATCGGCGTTCACGGGGAGCGTCAGTGCACCGTTGAAGGTGTTCTCGCTGCCGAACTGCTCGTTGTCATCGTGGCGCATGCCCAGTTCGGTGGAGAAGTGCTCACCTTCGAAGCTGTGCTGAGCGAACAGCGCTTGGTTGTCGCGGTCGTTCTGGGCGAAGTTGTTGCTGCTGCGTACCTTGTCGTTCAGGTATTCGGCACCGGCACGCAGGCTGTGGCCGTTGCCCAGTGACAGTGTGTTGAGCCAGCTGACGGTGTCGCGGTAAGTGTTGTTGACGGTGCTGCCAGCGTAGAGCTTGTCGAAGTTCTCTTGCTTGTCTTCGCTGTGGCCCAGCTCAATGCGGCTGCTCCACAGGTCATTGATGCGTGCATCGAGATAAGCCGAGCTGCTGCTGACGCTGTATTCGTCGTAGGGCTTGCTGGGGTTGCTGGTGAACGTGGTGTTGTCCCAACGACCGAATGGGTTGTCGAACTCGGTTTTGCCGCGCTGATCGAGTACTGACAGACCGACTTCAATGTCGTCCGTCAGCTGGTGGCTGAGGGTGCCAGACAGCGAACGGTTGCGATAGCCGTCGTGATCGGCATCTTCCGGGTAGGACGTGCGGGTACGGTCAAAGCCCTGGGTTTCTTCCAGTGCTGCGGTGAGGTTGAAACGGGTGCGCTCGTCGCCGCCGGACAGGCCCAGTGAGCGCTCCCAGGTGCCGTCGCTGCCACCGGCAATGCGCACGGTTGGGTTCAAGCCCAATCCACTACTGCGACGGGTGAAGATCTGCACCACGCCGCCCATGGCGTCAGCACCGTAAATTGCAGAGCGAGAACCACGCAGGACTTCAATCCGCTCGATCTGATCCACGCTCAGGTATTGCAGGCTGGCCCCGCCGATGGTCGCCGAACCCACCCGTACGCCGTCAATCAGCACAAGGCTTTGGGCGGTGCTGGTGCCGCGAATGTAAAGACCGTAATTGGCACCACGGCCGCCGTAGTTAGCGACTTGCACGCCCGGCACATGGGTCAGCAACTCCAACACGTTGGTTGGACGCAGGCGCTCGATATCAGCGCGGGTGAACACGCTGCTGGCGGTGGTGGAATCGGCGCGCTTTTGCACGTCGCGGTTGGCGGTAATCAGGGTGTCGGACAACTGCAGAGCATCATTGCGCGATGCAGCTTCAGCCAACGGCAAGCAGGGTGCCAGGGCAACAGCCAGGGCAATTCGGGAGATTTTCATTAGGAATAATCCTCAAAAGGTCAGAAAGACTTTTGAGGAGGGCAGGGACAAGAACGGGGGCGGGCAGACGCGCCCCGAGCTTGACGGTGATGCCCTCCGCAACACCAGTCGCATCCATCAGGGCCGGTCTCCGGACTCTCGACCTGCGCAACCTCGCCTTCCCGGTTTAACCCAGTGGCTGTTGAGGCGCGTGCAGCACAAGGCTGCTGTCGATTACCGTTGCGGGGGCAGTGCCGGGATTGTCTGATGACGCACCGGCTTCCCGTTTAACGCCGCTTCGTAAGAAGTGAGGCGCACCCTGGCGGAAGTAAAACGCCGCGCACCTTAATGCGCGGTTACTGCAAATACAAGTTACAGATTCAGCTGAGCCAGACGCTGGCGAACCGCTTTCTCGATGCCGCTGGCATCAAGGCCGCATTCCGCCAGCATTTGCGCGGGTTTGGCGTGCTCAACGTAATAGTCCGGCAAGCCCAGATGCAGGACAGGCTTGATCAGGCCGTCTTGCGCCAGGAACTCGCTGACTGCACTGCCAGCGCCGCCCATGATGCTGTTCTCTTCGATGGTCACCAGCAGTTCGTGGCTGCCAGCCAGCTCGCGCACGAGAGCTTCGTCCAGTGGTTTGACGAAGCGCATGTCTACCACTGTGGCATCCAGCTGCTCGCCCACCTTGAGGGCTTCGGCCAGTTGCACGCCGAACACCAGCAGAGCAGTTTGTTTGCCCTGGCGACGGATTTCGCCTTTGCCGATTTCCAGCGGCGTCAGTTCTGCATCAATCGGCGCATTCGGGCCGGTGCCGCGTGGATAGCGCACCGCTGCCGGGCCGTTATACAGGTGGCCGGTGGTGAGCATACGGCGCAGCTCGTTTTCGTCGCTCGGCGTCATCACCAGCATGCCGGGGATGCAGCGCAGGTAAGACAAATCGAAGCTACCGGCGTGAGTCGGGCCGTCTTCACCAACCAGACCCGCACGGTCGATGGCGAACAGCACGTCGAGGTTTTGCACCGCCACATCGTGGATCAGCTGATCGTAGGCACGCTGGAGGAAGGTCGAATAAATCGCTACCACCGGCTTACTGCCTTCACAGGCCATACCCGCAGCAAGGGTGACCGCGTGCTGCTCGGCAATCGCCACATCGAAGTAGCGTTCCGGGAATTTTTCGCTGAAGGCAACCAGATCGGAGCCTTCTTTCATCGCCGGGGTAATGCCGATCAGACGCGGATCGGCGGCAGCCATGTCGCACAGCCACTGGCCGAATACGCTGGAGTATTTCGGCCCGCTGCTGGCTTTTGGCGCTGCTGCGGCGTTATCCGCTTTCAGTGGCTCCAGCTTGGTGATGGCGTGATAGCCGATCGGGTCAGCCTCGGCCGGGGAGAAACCTTTGCCCTTACGGGTGATGATGTGCAGGAACTGCGGGCCTTCCAGATCGCGCATATTGCGCAGGGTGGCGAGCAGTGTCGGCAGATCGTGACCGTCGATGGGGCCGATGTAGTTCCAGCCCAGTTCTTCGAACAGCGTGCCGGGGACCAGCATGCCTTTGGCGTGCTCTTCGGTCTTACGGGCAATTTCCCAGGCACCGGGCAGGCGCGACAGAATCTTTTTGCTGCCTTCGCGCATGCTCGCATAGGTGCGGCTGGAGAGAATCTTGGCCAGATAGTTGGACAGGCCGCCGACGTTCTTGGAGATCGACATGTCGTTGTCGTTCAAGATCACCAGCATGTTGGCGTTGACTTCGGTGGCGTGGTTAAGCGCCTCGAAGGCCATGCCGGCAGTCATCGCGCCGTCACCGATTACGGCCACGGATTTGCGCTTGCTGCCCTGCAGGCGTGCGGCAATGGCCATACCCAGTGCGGCACTGATGCTGGTGCTGGAGTGGCCGACACCAAAGGTGTCGTACTCGCTTTCGCTGCGACGCGGGAAGGCGGCGATGCCGTCCTTCTGGCGCAGGGTCGACATGCGTTCACGACGGCCGGTGAGAATCTTGTGCGGGTAGGCTTGGTGGCCTACGTCCCACACCAGGCGGTCATCCGGGGTGTCGAAGACATAGTGCAGGGCTACGGTCAGTTCAATGACCCCCAGGCCTGCACCGAAGTGGCCTCCAGTCTGGCCAACGGTATAGAGCAAGTACTCACGCAGCTCATCGGCCAGCGTCTCCAGCTCGGCTTCACCCAGACGACGCAGTTCGTCAGGCGTGCTGGCACGGTCAAGGAGTGGCGTCAGCGGGCGTTCACGGGGGATCTCGTGGAAGGTCGTCGGCATCAGGCGGATCGTTATAAATTCATAAGAATTAAGAAGTTTACCCGAAGCGTTGAGAACTGCCCAAACCTGCCGTGTTACGACTTGTCATTAGTGGATAACCGGTGCCGTTGCTGACGAACGGCACCGGGCTCGCTTACCAGCTATCTACAGTGCGTTTCTTGCCCTCCCGTGCAGCCGGTCGGGGTGCGGCATTTAGTCCACGTAGGAGCCAGCCACGGGTTTCCAGCGGATCAATTACTGCATCAATTTCCAGGAAACTGGCCATGTTGATGCCTTTACCGTTTTCGTAGGCTTTGGCCACCAGTTTGTCGAACAACTGCTGACGTTGGGCGGGGTCTTCGATGGCTCCAAGTTCTTTGGCAAAACCGAGACGTATCGCGCCCTCAAGCCCCATGGCACCAAATTCGGCGCTGGGCCAGGCGATGGTGAACATCGGTGAGTGAAAGCTGCCCGCTGCCATGGCCTGCGCGCCCAAACCGTAGCCTTTGCGCAACACCACGGTGAAGAACGGCACCGACAGACTTGCCGCCGTGACGAACATGCGCGAGACATGGCGCACCGTGGCTTGCTTTTCCGATTCCGGCCCGACCATAAAACCGGGTGTGTCGCACAGCGACAACAGCGGAATATCAAAGGCATCGCACAGCTGCATAAAACGTGCGGCCTTGTCGCCTGCCACGGCATCAATCGCCCCGCCTAAATGGGCTGGGTTGTTGGCGATCAGGCCGAACGGTTTGCCCTCAATGCGGATAAACGCGGTGATCAGCCCCGGCGCGAACTGTCGGCGTAGCTCCAGCACGGAACCGCTGTCAGCCAGGGTTTCGATCACGCTGCGGATGTCGTAAACGCGCAGGCGGTTTTCCGGGATCAGGTGGCGCAGTTCGCGTTGGTCAGCGCAGTGCCAGTCGCTGGTCGCGCCCTGGAAGTAACTCAGGTATTGCTGAGCCACGCGTACGGCTCCCACTTCATCGGCGACCAGCACGTCGATTACGCCGTTGGGGCCCTGTACGCTGCTCGGGCCGACTTCTTCCGGTTTGAAGCTGCCCAAGCCGCCGCCTTCGATCATCGCCGGGCCGGCCATGCCGATGCTGGCGTTCTCCGTGGCGATAATCACGTCGCAGCAGCCGAGCAGGGCGGCGTTACCGGCAAAGCAGCGGCCGGAGACCACGCCCACCAGTGGCACCAGCCCGGACAGTTTGGCCATGCCGACAAAGGTGTGGCAGTCCAGCCCGGCTACGCCGACCCAGTCGGTATCGCCTGGGCGACCACCGCCGCCTTCGGCAAACAGCACCACAGGTAAGCGCCACTGTTCGGCAAGGCCGAGCATGCGGTCGGTCTTCTTGTGGTTCATCACGCCTTGGGTACCGGCGAACACGGTGTAGTCGTAGGCAATCGCCATGCAGCGCGCCGCTTGCGGGCCGAAGGTGGAGGCGTTGACTGTGCCGATACCCGCTACCAGCCCGTCTGCCGGGCTTTGCTCGATCAGCTCCTGCAACGGCCGGCGACGACGCTGGGCGGCAATCGCCAGTGCGCCGTATTCGCTGAAGCTGCCTTCATCCAGCAGCTGCGCCAGATTCTCCCGGGCGGTGCGCTGGCCAGTTTTGCGGCGCTTGGCTACGGCGTCCGGGCGGCGCTCGTCGCGGGTGATGGCATGGCGTTCGAGCACTTCGGCCAGATCGGCGCGGATGTGGTCGAGGTCGATGCTTTCCTCATTGGAACCGTGGTCTGCAGCAACTTCAGCAGGTTCGATAAATACCAGTGGCTGGCCTTCGCCAACGCTACTACCGGGCCGGACCAAGACCGTGCGGACGATACCGCTGTGGCTGGCTTTGACCACAAATTCCATCTTCATCGCTTCCAGCACGGCGATGCTCTGGCCGACGGCTATTGCGTCACCTTCAGCCACCTCCAGCGTCACCACCACACCGGTGCTGGGCGTGTTCAGCGGCAGATAGCCTTCAGGGATAACGGCGCTCTGCTGCACGGCTTGAGCCTGTGCCTGATTGCTTGCCACGTAGCGATGCGGATGCGAATCTGCGGACGTCTCCAGCAGGCTGGCGAGTTGGCTTTCCACAAAGCGGGTGTTGACCGCGTAGCCTCCCACTTCCGGGCGGCGCAGCAGGTTTTGCAGCAGGCAGATATTGCTGTTGACGCCTTCCAGACGAAATTCGCACAGCGCTCGGTAAGCACGGCGCAGTGCGCTCGGGTAATCCGGGCCTTGGGCGATCAGCTTGGCCAGCAGCGAGTCATAGCTGGGGCTGACGCTGTAACCGGCGTAGCCGTAACCGTCCACACGCAGGCCGGGGCCGCTGGGTGGTTGATAGGCGCTTAAAGTGCCGATGGCCGGGCGGGTGCTGCCGTCGGCGTTCATGCTGTCCAGATTGATCCGCAGTTGCACGGCAAAACCGTTCAGTGCGGGCGGCTGAGTCAGTCCAAGGGATTCGAGGCTGTGGCCAGCGGCAAGTTTGAGCTGGGTGTGCAGCAGATCGACACCGCTGACCTGTTCGGTGACGGTGTGTTCCACCTGAATGCGCGGGTTGGCTTCCATAAAGTAGAAGCGCTGCGGGTTTTTGCCATCCAGCAGGAACTCGAACGTGCCGAGACCTTGGTAATTGGCAGCTTTGGCCAGGCGCAGGGCCGCGTCGATCATGCGCTGGCGGGTGTCGGCGGGCAGGTCCGGGCTGGGGGCGATTTCCACCAGTTTTTGCTGGCGTCGTTGCAGGCTGCAATCCCGCTCCCACAGGTGGCTGACGTTACCGTCGGCATCGCCCAGCACCTGAATTTCAATGTGGCGGGCATTGCTCACCAGTTGTTCGACATACAACGCATCGTTACCAAACGCGGCGCGTGCTTCGGACTGGCAGCGGGCGAAGGCTTCATCCAGCTCTGCCGCGTCGAAAACCGGACGCATGCCGCGCCCGCCGCCACCGGCCAGTGCCTTGAGCATCACCGCGCCATGTTCGGCGAGAAATGCCTGGGCCTGCTCCGGGGTGATCGCCTGATTGATCCCGGCCACCAGTGGTACGTCGCATTGCTCGGCCAGTTGGCGAGCAGCCGCTTTGTCGCCAAACAGGCGCAGCACCTCGGCATCTGGGCCGATAAAGCGGATGCCGGCCTCAGCGCAGCGTTGGGCAAATCCCGGGTTTTCCGCGAGGAATCCGTAGCCGGGATGGACAGCATCGCAGCCTTCACGCTGGGCGATTTCGATCAGCTGGTCGATGTTCAGATAAGCCGGTACGCCACGACCTTGCAGGGCAACGGCGCTGTCGGCGACCCGGCAGTGCAGGGATTGGGCGTCATCTTCGGCGTAGACCGCCACGCTGTGAATGCCCAGCTCGCCAGCAGCGCGGGCAATGCGGATGGCGATTTCGCCGCGGTTGGCGATCAGCAACTTGGTAAACAGTACGTTCACAGCAGAGCCTCCAGCTCGTTCTTTTTCACTTTGCCGGTGGCAGTCATGGGCAGAGCCTCGACCAGCCGGATCTCCGGCACTTTGTACACAGCCATGGAATCGCGGCACCAGGCACTCAGGCTCTCCGCGCTGCTGGCGCTACCCGGTTTGATCACGATAAAGGCCACGGGCTGCTGCCCGCGTTTTTCATCGGTACGGCCGATTACGGCGCTGGCGAGAATGTCCGGGTGCTGTCCGAGCATGGCTTCCAACTCGCTGGGGAATACGCTCATGCCGTTGACCTTGAGCATCTCCTTGCGCCGTCCCAAATAGCGGATATAGCCCTGCTCGGTGATCTGGCCGAGATCGCCGGTGTGCAGCCAGCCGTCGCGCAGGGCGCTGGCGGATTCTTCCGGGCGCTGCCAGTAACCGTGCAGCAGTGATGGTGTGCGTACACACAGCTCGCCTTCCGCGCCTAAGGGCAGCAGCTCACCAGTCTCGAAGTCGCAGACTTTGAACTGGGTACCCGGCACCGGCAGGCCTACAAAGGTCGGCGCGCTTTTGAGGTCGAAGTTGTCGTTCTGCAGACCGGCGGTGAAGGTGTCGCAGGTGTGGGTTTCGGTCATGCCGAAGCTGAATTCGAACAGGGTGGTGCCGGTCAGCTCGTGCCAGCGGCGGCGATAGTCGATGGTCAGTTTCTTGATAAAGGAGATGCTGCCGACCCCTTTTAGCGAGCGCAGGTCGTACTGGCCAAGTTTGGGGTGATCGAGCACTTCGGCGGCGCTGTCCACCAGCACGCCGCAGTGGCTGACGCGGTAGTGCTGCACCGCAGCCATAAAGGCTTCGGCATCCCAGCGCGCCAGCAGCACCAGGCGGCAGCCGCTGTACACCGGGAACAGCAGGCCGGAGTTTTCCCCGGCAATCCAGAACTCCGGGAGGAAGTTGAGAAGAATGTCGTCCGGTTTCAGGCCCATCGCTACCGGCACAAAACTGGCGCAGGTGTAGAGCATATCGCCGTGGGTGTGCACGCAGCCTTTGGGCAGGCCGGTGGTGCCGCCGGTGTAGTTGAGTGCGGCAATGTCATCCAGCTGGATGCTGTGCTGCGGCGCGCTGGCTGAGCAGTTATTCAGCGCTGGGAGGAAATCGATAAAGTCATCGCCTGTGATCTTCGGGGCCATCAGCAGATCGGCCACCGGAATGGTCGGCTGCTCGGGGCGCAACTCGCTGAAGCTGGTGGCGATCAGTGTTTTTACGGCGGTCTCGGCCTGTACCTGACGCACCAGTGGCAGCAGTTGGTCGAAGCAGATGAGGGTTTGTGCACCGCTGTCGTTCAGTTGGTAGCTCAACTCCAGTCCGCGCGCCAACGGGCTGACCGGCACGTACACGGCACCGCTGCGCAAAATGCCGTAGAAGGCGATATGCAGTTGCGGGCAGTTGGGCATGTACACCGCTACGCGGTCGCCGGCTTTTACGCCCAGTTCAGCCAGCAGATTGGCGCAGCGGTCTGCCAGCTGGTTCAACTCGGCCCAGCTCAGGCTGTAGCCGTAAAAATCGAGAGCAATGGCTTCGGGCTGACTCTGCGCCCAGGCACGCAGGTAGCCCGGCAAGGGCTGTTGACCATGGGGGTATTGCGGCTCGCGGGGTTTGCCAGCCGGCCATGCGGCGGCGTGCAGGGCGTCCAGTTGTTGCAGGTAGCTGTCGAGGGGCATGGCGTGCGCTCGTTGTTGTTCTTGTTGCACGCATCATAGTCAGGCTGCTTTCGCCTCAGAACTGACGCTTATTCATCATCATCCATGAATGCTATGCATGGTCTATTTGTTGTCTGGCTTTGCTAGGCTGCGAGCTGATGCCGTATCGGGTACGCATTCCATGAATAGACAGCATGAATCATCTGCACTCAACCGCATCGATCTCAACCTGTTCCGGGTGTTCGAGGTGGTGTACCGCGAGCGCAACCTGACCCGCGCCGCCAGCCTGCTGCACCTGAGCCAGTCGGCGGTCAGCCATGCGCTGGCACGGCTACGTGAACAGCTGGGCGATCCGCTGTTTGTCCGCGAAGGGCGCGGCGTAGTGCCCACTGCGCTGGCTGAGCAACTGGCACCGGTCATTCAGGATTCACTCAATGGCCTGCGCCGCAGCTTGGGCAGCACGCAGGGCTTTGATCCGCACAGGGATCGGCGGACGTTCTGCCTGAATATGCCGGAGCAGATGGAGCCGCTGTTGCTACCGCGCTTGCTGGCGCACTTTCGCACGGTAGCGCCGCAGGTGGAGCTGCGTTGCAGCAGCCTACACTGGGCGGATGTGCCAAGGGAAATGGCGGCGGGGCGGGTGGATCTGGCGGTGGAAATCACCCGGCCGACTGATAACGAACTACGTCATCGCTTGTTATTCACGGATGAGTTCTGTGTGCTGGCTGGGCCGGAGTTTGAAGGTGAACTGACGGCTGAGCGCTATCTGGCGGCGGAGCATGTGGCGATTACCTCGCAGCGGCGCGGTATCTGTGCTGAGGACTTGGCGCTGGGGCATTTGGGTCTGACTCGCAATGTACGTCAGCACTGTCGCAATTATCTGTCCGCCGCTTTGCTGGTGGCCCAGAGTGGGATGTTGCTGACGCTCAGTCGGGGTTATGCACAGCTGCTTAATCAGGGTGGCAATAACAGGGTTCTGCCTTTGCCGCTGGCGCTGCCGCCGATCACCCTGAGCATGTATTGGCTGCGGCAGAGTGAAAGCGATGCGGCGGGAGTCTGGTTGCGCGAGCAGGTCGCGGAGTTGGCGCGCAGGAGTCATCGAGAGCAAGCCTGAGCGCACGGCATGCACCGTGCGCTCAGGGGTAGATCACTGTTTCAGCTGTTTGGCGTAATCGGCATAGCCCAGCACAAATTCCACGTGGGCACGCACGCCAGTATTCAGGGTCGCCTCATCCAGATAAACGGTGGGCGTATGGTTGTTGGCCGCTGTGTTGAGGTCTCGCCCTTGTGGGGTTTGCCCGAGAAACACGTATAGCCCCGGGACTTTTTGTGCGAAGTAGGCGAAGTCTTCACTGCCCGAGCGCTGGTTGGCGATTTCTTCCGCATGGCCGTCAGAGGCTCGTGCCATGGCCGGAGCCAAGGCCTGGGTCAGGTCCGGGTTGTTGATGGTCAGTGGCATCATTTCGACCACCTTCACATCGGCTTTTACCTTTTGCGCCTCAGCCGTTTTGCTGACGACTTCGGCAAGCTGAGTGGTGAGTGTTTCGCGGATCGGCGCAGAGTCGGAGCGGATGGTTCCATTCATGATGATTTCCTCAGGAATGACGTTGTTGGCCGTGCCGCCATGGATGCTGCCTACGGATACAACGCCCATACCCAAGGTCAGTTTGGCGCGGCGGTTAACCAGCGTCTGCATGGCATTGATTACGTTGGCGGAGGCGACAATCGGGTCAGCACCATCCCAAGGGGCCGATCCGTGGGCTTGTTTGCCAAGCAGGCGAATGCGGAAGCTGTCCGAGCTGTTAAAGGCGATGCCAGATTTATAAGCGATTTCGCCGGTGTGACTGTCGCTGGTTACATGCATGGCAAACATAGCCTGAATGCCGAAGCGCTCGATGATCCCTTCTTCGACCATGCGCCGGGCTCCCCAGCTGGGGGCGTTGTCGGCATAGATGTCGATGTTGGAGGGGCCTTCTTCTGACGGCTGGAAGACAAACACCACTGTGCCGGGGATTTTATCTTTGTTTTGGCTCATCAGCCGGGCTGCGCCCATCAGCATTGCGGTATGGGCATCGTGGCCGCAGGCGTGCATCACATCTACGGTCTTGCCGAAGTAATCACCTTGGGCTTTGCTGGCGAAAGGCAGGCCGGTGGCCTCTTTGATCGGCAGGGCGTCCATGTCGGCGCGCAGGCCCACGGTCGGGCCGGGAAGATCACCTTTGAGTACGGCGACTACGCCGGTTCCGGCAATGCCTGTGTGTACTTTCAGCCCCAGTTTGCGCAGGTGGTTGGCGACATAGGCGGAAGTATTGTGCTCCTGATTGCTCAGCTCGGGGTGCTGGTGCAGGTGGCGACGCCATTCAATGACCTGATCGGCTTGTGCGGTTGCGGCCTGTTTGACCCAATTGTCATCTGCCTGGGCCAGGCTGTTGACGGCGCTGAGGGCAGCGAGCAGGGGCAGTGCGGTGAATGCTTTCATCATGGGGAGCCTTTTTGTTATGGATTGGAATTCCAGCTCCCGGTGTTTCCTGCACGGATCAGGTGCGACTGCTACAAGGCCCGGAACTGAAACGTCCGGACACCCTAATCAGCCGCGGTCACTGCACGTACGAGAACAATCTGAATAGGCTCAGGTTGCAGTGTCCACCCAGGCGGGTGGACCGATAAAAGGCGGGAAGCCCTGCAGTGCAGGGCCTAGTTGCGGCGTTCGACGATATAGCGGGCCAGCGCGCGTAATGGCTCGGCCTTGTCATCAAAACCACTGAGGGCATCCAGCGCCTGATCGCGCAGTTCCAGCGCGTAGGCTTTGGCCGCCTGCATGCCAAGCAGTGCCGGGTAGGTGGGCTTGTCGTTGGCCTCGTCCTTACCCTGGGTTTTACCCAGCGTGGCGGTATCGCTTTCCACGTCGAGGATATCGTCCTGTACTTGGAAGGCCAGGCCGATGGCCTGTGCATAACGGTGCAGTGCGCTGAGGGATTGCTCGCTGGCCACGCCGCTGGCCAGTGCGCCGAGGCGTACGCTGGCTTCAATCAGCGCGCCGGTTTTGTGCCGGTGCATCACTTCCAGCGCACTCTGGTCGAGCTTGATGCCGACTGAACCCAGATCAATCGCCTGTCCTCCCACCATTCCGGCTGGGCCGGCAGCGTGGCTCAAGGTGCTGAGCATGGACAGGCGCACTTCGGCGTCATGTGGGTTGGCAGCAGCATCTGCCAGCACGCCAAAAGCCACGCTCTGCATGCCGTCTCCGGCAAGAATCGCGCTGGCTTCATCAAAAGCGATGTGGGTGGTTGGCTGGCCGCGACGCAGGTCGTCATCGTCCATGGCCGGGAGGTCGTCGTGCACCAGCGAGTAAGCGTGAATCAGCTCCACTGCGCAGGCTGCTGCATTGGCCTTTTCCGGCTGACCGCCGAGGGCTTCGCAGGCGGCATAAACCAACAGCGGACGTACGCGCTTGCCGCCGTTAAACAGGCTGTAGCGCATAGCCGCATACAGGCGGTCCAGCTCGCTGCGCGGGCTTTGCAGCAGGTGTTCGAGGGCCGCGTCAACGCGGGTCTGGCAGAGGGTTTGGTACGCCGCAATCATGCCTGCTGATCCGCATCAAAAGGGGCTTCTTCCAGCTCGCCGTTGCGCTCCATGAGGATTTGCACTTTCTGCTCAGCCTGAGCCAGTGCAGTCTGGCATTCACGGGTCAGACGCACGCCTTGTTCGAAGGCGGTCAGGGAGTCTTCCAGCGACAGTTCGCCGGTTTCCAGACGTTCGACCAGCGCTTGCAGATCGGTCAGGGATTGCTCGAAATCGAGCGCGGCTTTTTTGCGGGCCATAACAGACGTCTCGGGAAAGGAATTCAGCAGATTATAAACCGGGCGACACTAGCAGAGCCGTACCACACGGGCAAATCAGACCATCAGCTGAACATGCCGTAGCCGCGCGCCATCAGCGCGGCCAGCACGGGGATGAACAGTAATACCAGCAGTTCAACGCGGATGACCCATTTCACCGCCAGCGCCATGCGCGGTTCGAGCAGGGGTACACGCCCGGCTTTGAGGTCGTTGCGCCAGTTGATAAACACGAACGTCGGTAGGGCGGAGATCAGCCCGACAACGAGAAACAGGCCGACCTTGGTTAGGAACAGGCTGTTGTGCAGGTAGTAACTCAGGCCTTTGCCGTACCATATCACCCGCGCCAACCCGGTCATCAGCACCAGCCCGGCCACTACACCATAGGACAGATCAGTGATGATCAGCCGGCGCGCCCGGCTCAGATCCAGTGGCTTGCTGAACAGCACATATTCAGCGACCAGCAGAGCAAACAGCGCGAGTACTGAAAAATAGTGCAAATATGCTGCGACTGACTGGCCCATTTCGGCTCCTTATTGTTATGCCGTTCCAGCCGGCGCAAACCACTGATCGCGCCGGGTCAGGCGATAAGCATAAGCCCCGAGGGTTAGACTGCGAAGTGCCATAAAGCTGAGAAATGCCAGCCACAGGCCATGGTTGCCCAGGGGTTGCAGGACCAGCGCCAGCGGCAGGCTGAGCAGCAGGGCGAGGACCATGGCATTGCGCATTTCCCGGGCGCGGGTGGCACCGATAAACAGCCCATCCAGCAGATAGCTCCACACGCCAATCAGCGGCAGCACGGCCAGATATGGCAGGTAGGTATAGGCGGTGGCGCGTACGTCTTCCATGGTCGTCTGCATCTGGATAAACCACTGCCCGCCAAACATGAAGAACAGCGCAAACACAGCGCTGGCCAGTACTGCCCAGCCACCCGCGACGATCAGCGTGCGGCGTAACCCTGCCCGGTCCCGGGCTCCCAGCGCGTGCCCGCAGAGGGCTTCCAGCGCATGGGCAAGACCATCCAGTGCATAGGCAGTCAGCATCAGACCGTTGAGCAGCAGGGCGTTGGCTGCCACGGTTGCATCGCCCAGCCGGGTACCTTGTACGGTGACCAGAAAGAACACTGACTGCAGCGCCAGGCTGCGGATAAAAATGTCGCGGTTGACCGACAGCAGCGGCCGCCAGTTAAGCCAGCGTTTTAATGCTGTGGCATCCAATGCACCGCTGTAATTGCGCAGCGTTCTGCGGGCCAGCCACAGCCCCAGCAGCATGCCGCTCCATTCAGCAATCACCGATGACCAGGCCGCACCGGCTACGCCCCAGTTGAAACCGAGTACGAACAACACATCCAACCCGGCGTTGATCAGGTTGGTGGTGAGCAAAATCGCCAGCGGCCCACGGGAGTTCTGCGTGCCCAGCAACCAGCCAACCAGGGCGAAAGTAGTCAGCGCGGCAGGCAGGCCGAACAGGCGGATATGCAGGTAAGTACGCGCCTGATCATCCAGATCGGCAGATGGATTCATCAGGCTCAATGCTGAGCTGCTGAACAACATCGCCAGCAGGATCAACACCGCGGCAAACAGCCCGCCCAACAGCAAACCCTGCACCAGCACCTGACGCAGTGCGCTGCCGTCCTCACGTCCCGCCGCCTGAGCGCTGAACCCCGTGGTACCCATGCGCAGAAAGCCCACCACCCAAGTCAGCAGGGTGTACAGGCTGCCACCTACCGCCACCGCCGCTAACTGATGGGCATGGGGCAGGCGGCCGATCACTGCACTGTCCACCAGCGCCACCATGGGCACAGAAAGGTTGCTCAAAATCATTGGTGCAGCCAGCGCCCAGACCCGTCTGTGGGTGGGAGCGTGCTGCCAGGCTTCGCGAAGGGCGTTCATCCAGTCTGCTCGGAGCGTAAAAGCGCCAGTTTAGAGGGGCAAGATGACGAACGGGGGATTAATCGACCTTGAACACTTTTTGCTGGTCCAGTGAATGCGGGTTATTTGTTTCTGACGACGATCTGGATGCGGCGCTTTTGATCACCTTTGAGCGGGGTGTAGGTTTTCCCGGTTGCGCCTGTGATCACGGTATAGGTGTTGCTGCCGACGGCGCTCTCGATACTCCAGGTGTAAACCAACTCAGCGCAGGTGCTGACACAGCTGACGTTTGCCGTAAGGGTTTGGCCGACGTTGGGATAGCCATCCACCAGTCCGCTGAGGGACAGATGGGTTAACGTGGTACCGGGCTGCACAATGATTTCTGACAGGCCAAGCGCCGGGGCGATACCTGCAGGGCCATCGAGGCTTTCAAACGGTTCTGTGATATTCGGGTCGGTCTGGGCGTAAGCGTTGGCGGTGATCCTCTTGCCCTCATAGGCCTCTTCGATTGTGATCGTGTGATGGGTGCTGATCAGCTCTCCGTCTGCAAACCATTCAAAACGGGCGCTTTTGATGGTGTCACCGTCTGGATCGCTCACCTCGGTGGTGATTTTCCATTGGATCTGCAGCCTGTCGCCAGCGGTGATAAGCCCGTTTTTATCCGTATCGCTAATCAGGTAGATCAGCGCAGGCTTGAGCGCCACGGGTGCATGACCTGTTACGGGTACGGTTGCCAGTGACTTTACTTGTGCCAAGGCCGGGCCAGTGAAACTGCACAGCAGTGTGGCGGCGATGACACGAGACATCATTGTGGTCAATGAATCGAACATCGTATGAGTTCCCCGGCAGTTTGAGCCTAATTCAGAGGTGGTCGGGCGATCAGTGCCGCCACTTTGAAAAATAGCTCATTGGGAGGTACGTAAGTCCTTGTCTGCGTGCTCTGTGAGCCGGTTGTCACTCTTTGCGGATTATCCGGCGCGCGCCTTGATCGCTGTTGCTCAGGCTTAATCGACTTCTGGGATCAGGTTGAGCAAGTCTGTGCTGCCCGGATCAATCCCCAGCTGATACAGCAAGGTGGTGGCTTGGCCACGGTGGTGAGTTTGGTGATTGAAGACGTGCGTCAGTAGCGCATACAGGTTGCGGGTTGAGCGGGTGCCTTTCATGTTGGCGTAGCTCAGCCCCTCACTCAGTGCCTGAACAGGCAGGTTCCCGACAAAATGGATGATCAGCTGATCCAACCATTGACGGTATTCCAGCAGCCCTTCCAGATCCGGGAAAAGCAAGGCGTCGAGGCGGGATGGCGCAGTAATGCCCGACAGCTCGTTGAGCAATGGTGCGCAGGCGGGATGGTTGGCCATGCGTTTGAGCCAGATAGTGTCCGCCACTGCAATATGATTCAACGTGCCGAACAGGGAGCTGAAATACGCACCTTTATTTTCCATGAGCTGCTCTGGGCTCAATGAAGCGGCGCAGGTGTAGAGCTTCTGGTTCATCCACTGGTTGTAGTTGGCTAGCAAAAGCAGGTGATCGGTGCTGTTCATGATGTGACCTGTGTGCAATCAGGGGTGAAATGCCGTCCATCTCGCGTATATACCGGGCAGATAATGCCCAGCCTGAAGTTTTACTGTCACCCCTGTGATGCCCAGTACTGCCGTGCCGCTGCACTGTAAAAGTGCAACTTGACTCGACTATAGTGTCGTCACTTTATTTAGAGCCTCGGCGGAGTTCGTAGCGATGCAGAAGAAAGGAATACTTCTGGCACTGGTTTTGGGTTTGCTCAGTGCTTGTGACTCATCCACAGACAAAGCCACGGAGGCCGCTGCAACAACCGCTGCACCCGTGGTAGCCGAGGCTGCCAAACCCAAGCTGGACAGCAAGGCACTGGCCGAGCGTTATGCCGGTCGTGACCTTTCTGTGATCGACGTCTCCGAGGTCCAGCTGGACGGTGCCAGCACGCTGTCGGTGACCTTCTCGGTGCCGCTGGACGCGGATCAGAAACTCGCAGACCGCTTGCATCTGGTCGACAGCAAGGACGGCAAAGTGGACGGTGCCTGGGAGCTGTCCGATAACCGGATGGAAGTGCGCATGCGCCATCTGGAGCCCAAGCGTAAGCTGGTGCTGACCGTGGATGCCGGGCTCAAGGCCGTGAATGGCGAGAGTCTGGCTAGCGAGCACGTGACCCGTCTGGAAACCCGGGATATCGAACCCACCGTTGGCTTTGCCAGCCGTGGCTCGCTGCTGCCTGCACGCCTTGCCGAAGGCCTGCCGGTAATCGCGCTGAATGTGGATAAGGTCAACGTCGAGTTCTTCCGCATCAAATCCGATGCCTTGCCGAGCTTCCTTAACCGCTGGAATCAGTCCGGCATGCTGGATAACTGGGAGTCCCGTGAATTGCTGCCTATGGCCGATCTGGTCTACACCGGCCGCTTTGACCTGAACCCCAAGCGCAATACCCGCGAAACCTTGCTGCTGCCGATTGGCGGTGTTGAGGCTTTTAAAGAGCCGGGCCTGTATCTGGCCGTCATGCGTCAGGCCGGGACCTACAACTATTCCCAGCCCGCCACGCTGTTCAGTCTGAGCGATATCGGCCTGTCGGCCCGTCGCTATCAGGATCGCCTGGATGTGTTCACTCAAGCACTTGAAGGTGGCAGCGCCATCAGCGGTGTGAATCTTGAGGTTGTGGATAACAAAGGGGCACTGCTGGCCGAAGCCAAGACCGACTCCGACGGCCACGCCGAGCTGCCGCTGCCTGCCAAGGCCGAGCTGGTCATTGCCCATAAAGACGGCCAGACCAGCCTGCTGCGCCTGAACACCGCTGCGCTGGATTTGTCCGAATTCGATATCACCGGGCCGAAAGCTCACCCGCTGCAGTTCTTTGTGTTTGGCCCGCGTGACTTGTATCGCCCCGGTGAAACCGTGCTGCTCAATGGCCTGCTGCGCACCGCTGACGGTCGCAAGGTCAACAACCAGCCGGTCAATGTCGAAGTGCGTCGGCCGGATGAGCAGGTCAGCCGTAAGTTTGTCTGGCAGGCGGACGAGTCCGGCTTCTATCAATATCAGCTGCAACTGGCTGATGAAGCGCCTACTGGCCGCTGGAAGCTGCTGCTCGATCTGGGTGACGGCAAGCCGCAGCTGTACGAATTCTCCGTTGAAGACTTCCTCCCTGAGCGCATGGCGCTGGAGCTGAAAAGCCGTGGCGAAGACGCTGCGTATCGCCCCGATGAAAGCGTCACCTTCGACGTCACAGGTCGTTATTTGTACGGCGCGCCTGCCTCGGGCAATCGCCTGAGCGGCCAGCTGTATGTGCGCCCGGCCCGCGAGGCCGTGGAAAAACTGCCCGGCTATCAATTCGGCTCGGTAACCGAAGGCGAGTTGAGCGAAGACATCGAACTGGACGAGATCAAACTGGATGACGACGGCCACGGCCAGATCTATCAGGAGAGCCGCTGGAGCGAGGTTAAATCACCGCTGAATCTGACCCTACAGGCCAGCCTGCAGGAGTCAGGCGGCCGTGCCATTACCCGTCGTGTTACCCAGCCGGTTTGGCCTGCGGATCGCCTGCCGGGTGTGCGTGGTCTGTTCGATGGCGAAGAAGTCGATGCCGACGGTCTGGCCGAATTCGAAGTGCTAGTCGCCGATATCAACGGCAACAAACTGGCTGCCAATGAGCTGAAAGTGCGCTTGGTGCGCGAGCGCCGCGACTACTACTGGAACTACTCCGAGAGCGATGGCTGGAGCCACGGCTACACCGAGAAGTACCTGAATCTGGCGGAAGAAACTGTTGCTGTGCAGAAGGACGGCACGGCCAAAGTCAGCTTCCCGGTGGAGTGGGGGCCGTACCGCGTTGAAGTGATCGACAGCCAGACCGGCCTGCTCAGCAGCCTGCGTTTCTGGGCCGGTTACCGCTGGCAGGACAATGCCGAAGGCGGCGCGGTACGCCCGGATCAGGTCAAGCTGGCGCTGGATAAACCGGCCTACGCCGATGGCGAAAAAGCTCAGGTTACGGTCACGCCGCCCGCAGCAGGCAAGGGCTACCTGATGGTGGAGTCCAGCGAAGGGCCGCTGTGGTGGGAAGAGATCGACGTACCGGCTGAAGGCAAAACCTTCTCTGTGCCTGTGGATAAAGCCTGGGCGCGGCATGATCTGTACATCAGCGCACTGGTGATTCGTCCCGGCGAGCGCAAAAGCAATGCCACGCCTAAACGCGCCGTGGGCCTGCTGCATCTGCCGCTGGATCGCAACGAGCGCAAGCTGGCGCTGCAACTGAACGCGGCTGAGCGCATCCGTCCGAATCAGCCGCTGACAGTCAGCGTCAAAGCGCAGAAGGCTGACGGCAGCGCCGCTGAAAAAGCCCGCGTACTGCTTGCGGCGGTGGATGTAGGCATCCTCAATATCACCGAATACGCAACGCCTGACCCGTTCACCGGTTTCTTCGGGCGCAAGGCCTACGGTGCAGATCAGTTCGACGTGTACGGGCAACTGATCGAAGCCGGTCAGGGCCGAGTGGCTTCGCTGGCTTTCGGTGGTGACGGCGAGATGGCTGCCGGTGGCAAACGCCCCAATACCACGGTGCAAATCGTTGCTCTGCAAAGCGAGGCGGTGACGTTGAATGAACAGGGCGAGGCGCAAGTCACCCTGAACATCCCCGACTTCAACGGCGAGCTGCGGTTGATGGCGCAGGTGTGGGACGAAGAAGAATTTGGCGTCGCTGAAGCTAAGACCGTTGTAGCCGCACCGCTGGTGGCTGAACTGGCTGCGCCGCGCTTTATGGCCGGTGGCGACCAGACCCGCGTCGCGCTCGACCTCAACAACCTCTCCGGGCAGGCGCAGAACCTGACTGTTCTGGTTTCGGCCACAGGCCAGCTGGCGCTGGAAAACGGCCAGGCCACTCAGAGCCTGTCGGTCGCCCTGAAAGATAAACAGCGCAATACCCTGAAAATCCCGGTCAGGGCCCACGGCGGTTACGGCGAAGGTGTGATCAAGGTGGACGTGCAGGGCCTGCAATTGCCGGAGGGCGCTGCACCGTTCAGCCGTCAGTGGCAGATCGGTGTACGTCCGGCGTTCCCGGCGCAGTTGCAGCAGTTCCGCGCCGTGATCAAAGACGAAAACTGGACGCTGCCGCACAGTGCTGTGGAGTCATTCGAACCGGCCGGGCTGGAGGCGCGTCTGGCCTTGTCCAGCCGTCCGCCGCTGAACATCGGCGAGCAAATCCGGGCGTTGAAAGCCTATCCGTATGGCTGTGCTGAACAGACCACTAGCGGCCTGTATCCGTCGTTGTACGCGGACAATGCGTCGCTGAAGCGCCTCGGCATAGAGGGCGAGCCGGAAGAAAAACGCCGGCGCTCCATTGAGATTGGTATTGACCGCCTGCTGGGCATGCAGCGCCACAACGGCAGCTTTGGCATGTGGGGCGCGGACAGTGAAGAGGCCGCGTGGGTCTCGGTTTACGTCACCGATTTCCTCCTGCGTGCCCGTGAGCAGGGCTTTGGTGTGCCAGAAGAGGCGCTGAAAAAAGCCAGCGAGCGGCTGCTGCGTTATCTGCAAGACAGCAGCGTGGTTGATCTCGGCTACAACGACAACAACGCCCACGCCCGTTTCGCCTTGCAGGCTTACGCCGGTTATGTGTTGTCGCGCAGCCAACAAGCACCGCTTGGCTCCCTGCGTAGCTTGTATGAGCGCCGCAACCAGAGCGCATCTGGCCTGCCGTTGGTGCAGCTGGCGATTGCCCTGCAGAAAATGGGCGATAAGCCTCGCGCCGATGAAGTGTTGCAGCAAGGCCTGAATGCCCGCCGTAATACCCGTGATTGGCTGGGGGATTACGGCAGCGCACTGCGCGATCAGGCCCTGATTCTGGCCCTGCTGGAGGAGAACAATCTGGCAGCGAACAGCCGCGAACAGCGCCTATTTGAACTGTCTGATGAAGTCGCCAGCCAGCGCTGGTTGTCCACGCAGGAAAGCAACGCGCTGTTCCTCGCCGGTCGTAACCTGATCAACAAACCAGAGTCGAATTGGAGCGCCAGCCTGCAAAGCGGCAGCCTGAGTTTTGATTTGGGCAATCAGCAGGGCGGTGTGAAGCTGGATGGCAAGGATCTGGTCGCGCCGTTCACCGTCACCAATACCTCGGCCAACCCGTCGGAAACGCCGCTATACCAGCAGCTCACCCTGTCCGGCTATCCGACCCATGCGCCGGCGGCTTCCGGGCAGAACCTGTCCATCGGCCGCCGCTATTTGGATATGCAGGGCAATGCGCTGGATATCAGCAACCTGCGCAGCGGCGAGCTGGTGCTGGTACACCTGACAGTCCGCGCCAACCAGCGCGTGCCGGATGCCTTGGTGGTGGACCTGCTGCCCGCAGGCCTTGAACTGGAAAACCAGAATCTGGCGCAAAGCTCCGCCAGCCTGGAAGACGCCAGCAGCGCCATGAAAGAAGCGTTGCAGCAAATGCAGGAAGCCAACATCAAGCATCAGGAGTTCCGCGCCGATCGTTATGTGGCTGCGGTGGATGTAGAAAGCTACGACACCACCCATCTGCTCTACCTGGCCCGCGCAGTAACGCCGGGCAGCTACCGCGTGCCGCCACCGCAGGTTGAATCCATGTACCGGCCGAACTGGCATGCCGTGGGCACATCGCCTGGGGTGATGAATGTGTTTGAGCGCTAGCGCGCGGTAGTGAGTGACTAGGGCCTGTCTGAGTACAGGCCCTAGTTTTTTGGGCGATCAGCAGTGTCCTGTAATGGCAATGAGCGGAATAGATATAGGAGTTAAGTCCCTCTTGCGGGAACTCGTTCGAAGCGTTATCTATGGCTATATGCCATCTCTTGGGCGAGGCATTTATTGCTCATTGAAAGCGGCAAGCCATTAATAGGAGTGATAGCAGGTTTATCTATCTGCCTACCAATCATTAAGCCACTCGGCAGCGCTGAAATCTCGCGAACAAATAAGGGGTATCGATGAGCGTTAAGACGTCTAAGCCTTGTCCATCAGTAAGCCTCAGCCTTTCCTGTATTGAAATCAGTCGTTTTCGACGTCTTGCTCAAACTCGAGTGCACATTGATCAAAAGACGACAGTTCTAGTCGGCGCGAACAACAGCGGTAAAACCTCTATCTTTCTCGCAATCCGAAACTTTCTTTCAGACTCAAGCAGCTTCGGCCCTTTTGATATCAGCCTCGACCAATGGCAAAAACTGCGAGACTTGGGGGAGCAGTGGGACGCGTTAACTGAAGACCCAGCATCTGATGGTTCGAGTATTGAGCAATGGCAAACTCAACTGGATACGCTGCTTGGTTGCATGCCAACTTTGGACCTTTGGTTTGATGCAAAACTTGGTTCTTATCACTTAGTTTCTCCATTTATCACTTCTCTTAGTTGGGATGGCGGACCTGTTGGTATACGCCTGCGGCTTGAGCCAGCCTCATCAGTTGAAGACCTCCAGCGCTTAGCTTGGCGCTATAGAGAGGCAAGGGATCCTGTAAAAGAATTTGATAAGGCAGCGCAAGCATGGCCTGTGGATCTTCTTGACTACTGGCTCAGATATCCCTCTGACCTTGGTCGTGTCCTGATCTATAAGCTAGATCCGCTGCAAGGGCCGCTGCCAAATATTGCTCAGACAACACCACAGCCCCTCCCGCCAGGTTCTACGCCAATAGATCGTGCCAAGCTTTCGAGGTTGTTCCGAGTAGATTTTGTGGCCGCTCAACGTGGCTTTGGAGCAGAAGAGGCCGAGTCACGCTCAAGCACAGGTACTCATCGGGTTGGTCTATTCTCAAACCAACTACTGAAGTACGCCCGTCAACACCTGAATATCGCTACGAGTGGACAGGGCAACCAGCCTGAGCTAGTCAAAGCAATAGCTGAGGCCCAACAAGACCTGGATCAGCGAATAAAGGACGCTTTATCTACCTCCATCGAAGAAGTGAAAACGCTCGGCTATCCAGGTCTTCATGATCCACAGGAAATTAGCTTCAGAACACGAATCCAAACGGGGGATCTGCTTGACCACAGTACGGCTGTGCAATACCGCCTATACGACACCAGCGAAAACATGTTCTTGCCTGAACACTCAATTGGCTTGGGCTACCAGAACTTGCAGTCCCTCAGCTATCAGCTCGTCTCTTTCCGCGAATCCAGATTGAAGCCTGTGGAAGGTGCTCCTGCTGCTGTGCATCTGGTGATGATTGAGGAGCCGGAGGCACACTTGCATGTCCAGGTGCAACGAACTTTTTCGCATCGTGCAGCGGAGTTGATCACACCTACTGCCGACGAATACAAGCATCTCAGCAGTCAGCTCATTATCACTACGCATGCGAGCCATCTTGCTCACGCTGAAAATTTTGATCGCTTGCGGTATATCCGGAGAGTTCCTACCAATAGCGCTTGCGGCATGCATAGTTCTGACGTAGTCAGCCTTGCAGATGCGTTTGGTGAGGATCGAGAAACGCGAATTTTCGCTGAGAGATATTTTCGAGTTCAGCACTCCGATCTGTTATTTGCTGATGCAGCAATTTTCGTCGAAGGCACAGCCGAGCGCATGCTTGTGCCTCTATTTATCGAGCGTGAATTTCCTGAACTGAACAAACGATACCTATCTTTCCTTGATATCGGAGGACGTCACGCTCACCGGCTGAGACCGCTTGTTGAGAAGCTGGGAGTTCCAACTGTTGTAATCACTGACATTGATCCAGTCCAGTTGACCACATCCGAGAGTGGTAAGCCTGTACGGAAGGCTGCGCCGATAGACGACCCAGCCAACTTAGAATGCGGTAATGACACTCTGAATGAGTGGCATCCAGGACTGAAACAGCTTCACTTAATGTCTGCGCCAAAAGAGGCAGACCTTATCTGGAGCAGCGAAAAAGGGGGGCGAGTGCGCTTTGCATGGCAGCTCCCTGTTACCGATGATGGTCCTTGGCCAAGCTCTTTTGAGGACTCGCTAGTGTTGTCCAATATTGGCTGGTTCAGGGGGCTGGCTGAGGAGAGTAAGACTGCGAAGCAGGGAGAGGAGGCGGTAGAAAAACTGTCTGGACCACTTGCAGCGGTCGTTAAAGTCGTTGCTGCAAACCCCGATGATAAAACTCTATGCAACGAGCTTCATAAGTTGTTGCGCAAGAATTTCAAGAAAGGAGAGTTCGCGGCCACCATGTTCGAGCGGGCAAGTATGGACAATTCGATTGTCTGCCCAGGTTACATCGCTAAAGCACTCGCTTGGCTGGATAAAGAGATTAACCCCCTGAAAGGGGCGCCAAAATGACAGGGGCTGTTTCTGCTGCCAATAACCGTGATGCAGGCGTCGTAGATGAGATATTCGGTTACATCACTGCTACGCCCGCAAGAAGCTTTTTTCTATTTGCCGGGGCCGGTGCAGGCAAAACCCGAACCTTGGTTTCTGTCCTTCGCAAGTTGACGGGAATAGAACCGAACGCCCCAGGCTTGATATTTGCTAAAAGGCTCCGCGCACGATCACAAACGATTCGGGTCATCACCTATACAAAGAACGCAGCTTTGGTAATCACTGGTCGTTTAGGGCTTAACGACCTCACACAGGTTGCAACGATCCATTCTTTTTGCTGGGATCTTATCCAAGGATTTGACGACGACATCCGCCAGGCGTTGCTTCAGCTAAATGCCCTAGAGTTGGAGAAGGTCCTTGCAGAGGCTAACGGTCGGAAGAAGGGATGGACGGAGAAGGATCAAGAGAAAATAGCAGCGCTTGAGGCCAAGGCCGAGTCTATACGTGAAACCCCTGAGTTCCGATACAACCCTGATCGCAACAGATTTGGAGAGGGAGCTCTGAGCCACGATCAGGTGCTTAAGGTGGCGGCCTGGTTGCTCAAGGAAAAACCCTCCTTACGGAAGATTCTTCGAGATCAACATCCGGTTATTTTGATTGATGAGTCTCAGGACACGATGAAAGGTGTTCTGGAAGCATTGCTTCATGTCGCAGCCGAGGCACCCACTCAACTAGTACTCGGTTTGATTGGTGATCACCGCCAGCGGATATACCTAGATGGGCATGCCGATCTTCCCAGTGCTGTTCCCATGGATTGGGCAACACCAAAACTTGAGATGAATCACCGTAGTCAGCGGCGCATCGTTGATCTGATAAATGATATTTGGGATGCCGACTTAGAAGGCCGTACTCAGGCAAAGACCGGTGTAAGGCAACATCCTCGTTCGGAGAAGTCTCAAGGTCTTGTGCGTCTCTATATCGGAGATAGTGCTCTCTCTTCTGAGGAGAAGATTGGTCGCGAGGCACTGTGTGCTGTGGCGATGGAGTCGGCCACGAAAAGTGAAGATTGGAACCCTTCGGGTAAGGGTTTCAAAGTTCTGGCTTTAGAGCATCGACTGGCTGCTCGGAGAGGGAATTTTGCAGAAGCCTACGATGCCATAGCCCTCATTGATCCTGACGCAGTTCGCCCAGATATCAGTGGAGATAGCTCAGGCCCCGCAGTCATCAGGGTTTTGCTGCGAGAGATGATGGACTTGGCGGGCTGTGTTAAGTCTGGCCTGATTGTTTCGGATTTCGCTGTCACAGAGGTGCTCCACCGCTATGACCGACTCCAACACCTGCCAGGGGATGACACTGCGAGATTAGCGCAACTCAAGGCTTACCAGCTTGGTGTTGAGGAATTTGCCCTAGCATGCGGCCGTGCTACGGCCACTGTTCGAGATGTGCTTGAACCAATAATCCATAGCCGCCTATTTGAGGTCGACGCACGTCTCACGGCGGCTTTTCATAACACCGCGCCACCTCCGGAGCCTCCAGCCTCTAGGCAGAAAGAAAGTTCCGAGAGTCGAATAGCTAGAGGTTGGCATGCACTGTTCAAGGCACCTTGGTGTCAGTTAGAACGGTTCAAATTGTACCTGCAAGGCGAGTCGCAGCTAGCTACGCATCAGGTGGTCAAAGGCTCTGAGTTTGATCATGTGATGGTGGTGATGGACGATGAGGAGGCTGCTGGAAATCTGTTTTCCTATGACAAATTATTTGGTGCCCCTCTAGGGGAAACAGATAACAAGAACATTCTGGAGCAGAAGGAGACGTCGATTGATCGCACCTTGCGTCTCCTCTATGTCACGTGTAGCCGCGCAAAAGAAAGCTTGGCGCTGGTGTTATGGGCGAAAAATCAAAAGCAAGCCTTAGCCTATGCCAAGAGCAGCAATTGGTTCTTGCCAGATGAGGTGCAGGCTGTCCCAACACCAACACCAACACCAACACCGCGGCGCATCTGGCGAAGTATCTCCGTGCCTTGCAGAGAAGGTTTGACTTGGGAAGAAACCTGGCAAGGCCTTGATCAGGGGCTTATCAAGTGCTGGGAGATCGGACGGGAGCGGGCTCTTAAAGACAGTGAGCTTGCGGAGCGCTGTAAGCATGGAGCTCTGCCGCCCCTTAACTGGAAAGGTGGTAACTCCCGCACACTAAAGAAAAAAGAGAAATTTGGAGCTATGCAGTATCTAGCTCAGTGGCAAGGGCTGCGGGGCGACGACCTCCGCATCGAGTTGGACTCCGAGCTCACAATGACCTGCACGGTAACTGGAATGATAGTTACCTTTACTACCGACTTGTCCAAGTTGGCAGATCAGCAGAACAGCGCAGAAGAGGTGGATGGGGATGGTTGATTTATATGGAGAGTTTAACAACAGCCGCTTTTACCATGAGGCCCGGATTGATCGGCGTTCAGCCGATGCACTGATTGGCCTTTCAGCTGGTATCACCGCAGACGGGCAAGTCAATCAGCAGGAAGCAGAGTTCTTAAGGGACTGGATTTCATCCAATCTTGCTCATCTAGATGATCCCGTAATTAACCTCTTGTATCGGCGTCTTTCTGACATGCTTGCTGATGGCGTACTCGATGCTGAGGAGGCAAGTGAATTGCTTTCTACGCTTCGTAGTTTTGCTGGTCTTGGTGCTGGTAAGCCTCGTGCTGCCGATAACTCTTTCACTCCACCCACAAATTTGCCTCTTTGTGTTCCTGCGCCAGAGCTGGAGTGGGAGGGCAGACTTTTTGTTTTCACCGGTGTTATGGCCTACGGTCCTCGTAAGGATTGTGAAGCTCTAGTCACTGAGCGTGGTGGGAGGATTGCTCCTAGTGTCAGTAAGAAGATTAGCTACTTGGTGGTAGGTGGTGTAGGCAATGAACAGTGGCTTCACAGTACTTATGGCACCAAAATTAAAAAGGCGGTGGAGATCCGAGAGGCTGGAGGGAATATATCCATAATCAGTGAGGAACACTGGCAAAAAGCACTATTTGGATAGTGCTTTTTTACTTAGGAATAGTCGGTGTTAGCTAGAGGTATTGCGGAAAACTAGTAGGTATCTACAAGCCAAAGTAGGGCTATTTACGAGTTTCTTATTCGACACTACCGAGTAGTCAGTGGCGTGTTCACAATCATCGAACTGTTTAAACACCACGGCTGGATAAGCTGCTTTGCAGTCTTGCCTACCCTGCAAATTCAGTGCGCCCTGTTGGCCCGTGAGGCGTACGCAGTTACGACGAACAACTGATTTCCAGATGCTTGCCCCACTCCGGCGGGCGCTCGGCGTAGCGTTCGAAGCCGGGTTGCTCGTCGAAGGGCTTGGACAGCACCTGATGCAGTTCACGCACCGGAGCGTAATCGCCTTGTTCGGCGGCTTCGATGGCTTGCTGGGCCAGGTAGTTGCGTAGGATGTATTTCGGGTTGGCTGCGTGCATGCGAGTCTGTCGCGCTGCCTGATCATCCCCGTCACGCTGGCTGCGGCTAACGTAATCAGCAGCCCAGGCATCGAAGCCTTTAATGTCGATAAAGTCATCACGCAGCCGTGCCACGGTCTCAGCAGCAGGCTTTTCGCCCAGCTCGCGGAAGAAGCGGGTGTAGTCCACCGCGCCGCCCTGCATCAGTAGCAGTAGGCGTTGTACCAATTCTTCATCACCGTCTTCTGCGCTTAGCAGGCCGAGGCGGCGACGCATCAGGTCGAGGTAGTGCGCCTGATACAGCGGCAGGAACAGGCCAAGTGCTTCGCGCAGGTCGTCGATTTCAACCAGAGGCACCAGGGCCTGGCCCAGCGCGCTGAGGTTCCAGTGGGCAATAGGCACCTGATTGCTGAAGCTGTAGCGGCCGCTGTCATCCGAGTGGTTGCAGATGTGGTTGGCGTCGAAGTCGTCGAGGAAGGCGTACGGGCCGAAGTCGAAGGTGATGCCCAGAATCGACATGTTGTCGGTGTTCATTACGCCGTGGCAGAAGCCGTAAGCCTGCCAGTAGGCGATCATTTCGGCGTTGCGTTCGATCACTTGGCGAAACATGGCCAGATAAGGTTTGGGCTCAGCCAGGCATGCCGAAAAGTGATTGTTCAGGGTGTAATCCGCCAACTGCTTCAGCTGATCGTGCTGGCGGGTGTAATAGAAGTATTCAAAATGGCCGAAACGGATATGGCTCGGTGCCAGACGCAGGAGCATGGCGGCGCGTTCCTGCTTCTCCCGCCACACTGGGGTGTCGGAACCGATCACACACAGCGCCCGGGACGTCGGGAAGCCCAGTGCATGCAGGTGCTCGCTGGCAAGAAACTCGCGGATCGAACTGCGCAGCACAGCGCGGCCATCGCCCATGCGCGAGTAAGGGGTCAGCCCGGCACCTTTTAGATGCAGGTCCCAGTGTTCACCGGCGTTGTTCACCACTTCGCCCAGCAACAATCCACGGCCATCGCCCAGCCGCGCCGTGTAACCGCCGAACTGGTGGCCGGAATAAACCATCGCCCGTGGCGCAGCTTCAGCCCACAGTTTGTGGCCGCTGAATAGCTGGGTGAACAGCTCGCTCTCTACTTCTGCAGGGTCCAGGTCAAGCAGTGCCAGCGCCGATTGGCTGGCTACTACCAGACGCGGTGCTTCGATTGGCTCGGGCAGCACATAGGTGGAGAAGTCATCCCCCAGGCGGGCGAAGCGGTTATCGAAGATCAGCTCGTCGAGGTCTTTCACTGCTGGTCTCCAGCACGCAAGTTAGTTAAATCCGCCGGGTACATAGCCCGCGGTGGTCAATCAGGCGGGGTCATCCGCCTGCTGTTCGATGATTTTTTCCAGTGTGTGGGTTTGGCCTTTGCTGTTGGCTAAGGTCACTTCCACTTTGGATGGGCTGGACAGGTTAATACCGTTCTCAGCAAACAACTGGTCAATCCGGCGGTTCAACTCATCGGTGGCCAGGCTGCGGTCGCCCAATTCACGCACGTAGATCTTCAGCTCAAAGTTTTGGCTTGAGCCATACAGCGTTAGCTGTGCGGATGGCCCCGGCTCGCGCAGAACGCGGGAGTTTTCCTGAGCGGCTTGCAGGAGCAGCTCCTTAACCTGATCCAGATCGGCACCACGGCTGACGCTGAAGGTCAGCACTACGCGGGTTACGGTGTCGGTCAGGGTCCAGTTGATCAGTTGGCTGGTCAGCAAAATTTGGTTAGGCACCACCACGGCTTTGCGGTCGCTGTCGGTGATGTGGGTGGCGCGGATGTGAATGCGGTTAACCGTGCCGGTTACGGTGCCAATGGTCACGGTGTCGCCGATGCGGATCGGGCGCTCGAACAGCAGAATCAGGCCGGAAATAAAGTTGGCGAAGATCGCCTGCATACCGAAACCGATACCGACGGAGAGGGCGGCGACCAGCCACTGCAATTTGTCCCAGCTCACCCCGAGGATCGATAGGGTGCTGGCGATGCCCAGACCGGCAATGGCGTAAGACAGCAAGGTGGTGGTGGCGTAGGCGCTGCCTTGGGCCAGTTGCATGCGTGACAGCACCAACACTTCAAGCAGGCCCGGCAGGTTGCGCGCCATGATGATGGTGATGGCCGAGACCAGCAGCGCGCCGAGTACGTCCAGTACGCTCATTGGCACCATCGACGTATCGGCACCAGTACCGCTGGTGTATTCGTAGAGCACAAAACCATCGAGATAAGTCAGCACGCTGAGCAAGTCGGCCCAGATCAGGTAAAGCACGCCGGTAAAACAGCCCAGCAGGGCGAGGCGGATCAGGCGCTGAGACTGCTGGTTGATCTGCTCAATATCCAGCTTGGGCTCTTCCACCGGAATCTCAGTGCCGTCCTCGGCCTCCTTGATCTGGGCCTGACGCTTGGCCAGCACCCGCTGATAGGCCAGACGCCGCGCTGCGACCGCCAGGCCGCGAGCGAAAGCGCTGTCGAGAATCAACCAGAGGATCAGCAAGTAGAGGGTGTCGATCAGGCGGTCGGTGAGTTTCAGCGTGGTGTAGTAGTAACCGAATCCAATAGCCAGGATCAGGATCACCGGTGTGGCGGTAAAGGCAAGACCCACGAGCTGGGTCAGACGAGTACCGTGCTCACGCAGGGGACCAGCGAGCAGCAGGCGGCCCATCAGCCAGGTCATTACCGCCAGGCCGATCAGCAAAATGCCAATGCCGATCACGTCTTCAGCCAAGCTGGCCGGTTGATGTTCAGCAATGCTGACTACCGCCACCATCGCCAGCACCACCAAGCCCAGCAGACGTACGTAATGTTGCAAGTAGGCAACATTCTGACGTGCCCAGCGGAAGTGCAGTTCTGCCACGCCACTGGGGCAAAGAATGCGGTACAGGGTGTAGAACACCAACCAGGCTTCGGCCATCTGGTAGAAGGCCTGGCTCAGGTTGGCGTTCTGACCGCGGGCATCCAGTTCCAAGGCATAACCGCACAACGCCAAGAACAAAGTACCGGGCAGGGCCAGCAAAATGGTCAGGGTGATGGCCAGAGGTGTGTGCAACTGGCTGTCGTTTTTGTAGTGGCCGATGTCTTTATGCAGTTCGTCCAGCTTGGTCTGCAAATAGGTGCGTTTCCACAGCAACAGGCCGATCAGCAGGAGCAGTGGCAGGAAGATCAGCGGGCGGCCGGTCAGGCCTGAGGCCAACTGCTTGAGGTTGGAGCCCCAAGGCAGTTCCATAATCTGCTGTTCCAGGCGCTGCGGCGCGTTCTTTAGCCATTCCAGGTCCAGCGGCTTGTTGCTGGGAATCCAGAACATCTGCTCGTCGAGGGTTTTACGCAGTGTGTTAGCCGTGACTTGCAGTTGCTTCTGGTTCAGTTGCAGGGTGATCGACTCATTGAGCAGCGCATTCAGCTCACGGTTGAGCTGGTCGATCAGGTCCTGACGACTGTTGATGATGCTGAGCAGCTTGCCGCGCAGCTCGCTGTTATCCGCGTTTACTTCGGTTGAGCTGGCCAGCAGTTTGTCGACATAGGCTTCCGGGTTGGCGATTTCGTCGCGGTGCTGGCTGAGTTCGAACTGATTCAGACGCAGGTCGGCAATTTGTTCGGTCAGGTCGCTGTCCAGCTTCAGCTGAGGCAGAGCTTGTTGCTGGCGATAGAGAATGCGTGACAGCAGCAAGCTGCCCTGCAACACATTGATCTGCTCTTCCAGGGCTTGATCGCTTTGGCTGAGGTTGTCCAGCTGCTGTTTGGTTTCCAGGTTTTTATGGGTTAGCCGGTTGAGGCGGTCCGTTACCTGCAGCAGATCGTCGGAGTATTTCAGGTTCAGTTTGCTTGCCTGGGCCAGCAGGCTGTCCTTACCGGCTTTTTTTGCCTCGTTGGATTGCTCGGCCAGGGTTTGCTCGGAAATCTCGTGGCGCTTGTCGTTGACCAGACTCTGTAGCTCTTGCAGCTCAACCAGAATCCGCGCAATGCGCTCCTCGAGCAGCGCGCGGCGGCTGTTGCTGAGATCTTGCAGCAGGCTGTTGCCCGCGAGCTCCTGGCGGCTCAGGCGGTTTTTGGCGTCGAGCAGAGCCAGCTCGGCGTTAAGTTGGTCACGGCGTTCTTTGGTCAGGGGTTTGCCTGCATCGCGGTCACTTTTCAGAGCGACCATGATTGCTTGCGAGCGTGCCTGATCATTGCTCAGTTCAGCTTGAGTGCGCTCCGGGCGGGTCTTGCTGGAAATGAGCTGGCTGTTGGCTTCGATCAGCAGTTGCTGCCAGTCACCCAGTTGCGCATTGCGCTCTGCTAAACGCAGCTCCAGCGTGGTCAGAGATGCCTCAGCGAACTGCTTACGGACATCCGTCGGCTTGGTTTCCTGCAGACGGTCAAGCTCCAGCTGGGCTTCGCGGATTTGCGCAGGGGCCTTGCTCAGCAGAGCTTCGAGCTCGGCCAGCTGTTTGAGAGTCGCGTCGCGGTCGGTCAGCAGTGACAGGGCTTTTTCCAGCGCCTGCTTAGCCACCAGCGCTTCGGCTTCGGGCAGTTTGCGGTCAGGCAACTGCGCAAGGCTGGATTGGATCGCCTCAGCTTTAGGCGTCTCTGCGGCAGGTGTGTGCAGAGTAGTCAGAGAGAGGCAGAAAAAGAGGCACGGCAGAAGGAGGCGTAGGCGCGTCATGGCAGTAATCGCAGGACCTGAAAGGTAAGCAGAGTTTAACAGGCAGCTACGCGTTCGCTGCCCGTTATTTGTGCCATGTATCCGGGGATCAGAGCATCAGTGCGGGGCCTGGGCGGTTGCCTTCGGGGAATTTGACGCCGACCTTGCGAATCTTGTTCCCCTCCATAGTGGCCACGGTCCAGGTCAGGCCTTGCCATTCGACTTGGTCACCGATAACCGGCTCACCGCCGATTTCTGAGGCAATAAAGCGGGCGAGGGTGCCGTGCTCGGTTTCATCGGTGAGTTTCAGACCATACAGCGCGGCAATCGCCGCCAGTTCAGCATCACCTTCCAGCACGAAATCACCGAAGAAGCGAAGATCCTGAGCCCGTTTGGGTGGTTCACTAAACAGTTTGCCCAGCGCTGGCAGGTCGCACTCATGGCCGATTACGCAAAGGATGTCGCCTTCATCCAGCGTGGTACTACCGGACGGGTGCAACAGTTCTTTGCCACGGAACAGCGCCGCGATACGGGTGCCTTCGGGCATTTTCAGCTCTTTGAGCTGGGCGCCGATGCACCATCTTTCCGGGCCGAGGTGATAGACGAAAAGCTCCCACTGGCTGGTCAGGTGAACCTCCAGCCCTGCGCGGGAGATCGGCGAGGGAATCGGTGGCACTTCAACCCGCGCCTTGCTCGCTGCCCAGGTCAGGGTGGTGCCTTGCAGCAACAGCGACACCAGCACGATGAAGAACGCCACATTGAAGAACAGCTGAGCGTTATCCAGCCCGGCCATCAGCGGGAACACCGCCAGAATCACTGGTACCGCACCGCGCAGGCCGATCCAGGAAATAAAGGTGCGTTCGCGCAGGTTGAAACCTTTAAACGGCAGCAAACCGATAAACACCGATAGCGGGCGTGCAAACAGAATCATCCACAGCGACAGCAGCAGTGCCGGCACCGCAATCGGCCACAATTCGCTCGGCGTCAGCAGCAGACCGAGGACCAGGAACATGCCGATCTGGCTGAGCCAGGCCAGGCCGTCAAACATATGCAGAATGCCGTGGCGGTTGCGAATCGGGCGGTTACCCAGTACCAAACCACAGACATACACCGCGAGAATGCCACTGCCGCCGACCGCCCCGGAGAGTGCGAAAATCACAATGCCGCCACTGAGTGCCAGTAGCGGGTACAAACCGTCAGCAGCACTCAGGCGGTTGATCAGTTGCAGCAGCAACCAACCACCAGCCAGGCCAAGGGCGATACCGATACCGAACTGCTCAAGCAGGCTGGTGAGGATCTTGAAACTGAAACTGTTCTCCCCGGCAGCAATCATCGCGATCAGGGTCACGGTGAGGAACATCGCCATCGGGTCGTTACTGCCCGATTCGATCTCCAGCGTGGAGCCGACCCGCTCGTTCAGGCCTTTGCCGTTAAGCAGGTTGAACACCACAGCAGCATCCGTGGAACCAACGATGGCACCGATTAGCAGGCCTTCGATCAGGCTCAGGTTAAACAACCAGGCGGCGGCGATGCCGGTCAGGCCAGCGGTCAACACCACACCAACGGTGGCCAGGGATAATGCTGGCCATAGCGCTACGCGGAAGGTAGCCGCACGGGTGCGCATGCCGCCGTCGAGCAGAATCACTGCAAGCGCGAGGTTACTGACCAGATAAGCGAGTGAGTAATCGTCGAAAACGATCCCGCCGATGCCGTCAACGCCCGCCAGCATGCCGACGCCGAGGAAGATCACCAGAATCGGTACGCCGACTCGGTTTGAGAGTGGGCTGACCAGAATGCTGAGCGCAACCAACAGTGCCCCAATCAAAAACAGGTTGTTGATAGCACTGGCATCCAAATCGTCTACTCCCGGACAAGAAAATCTTCAGGCGCTATACAGGTTTAGCGCCGAATGCAACAGCTGATTCTAGCGGGTGTGACGGTTATCCGTCTGGAAAAAAGCACAACTTAGTGTTTCTACAGGGTTTTCCCGGCTGTTTCAGGTGGGCGGCAGGCCCTTTCACTTCAGGCCTGCCGGGCGTCTAGAACCAGTCATCTTGCATATTCAGGCAGGTATCGTCCCGGGCTTCCAGCAGGCTCAGTTCGTGCTGGCAGGCCGGTACTTCCCACGTCAGAAAATAACGTGCTGCCTGCAATTTACCCTGATAGAAGGCCGCATCGGCCGGATTGCCGTTGGTCAATCCTTCAGCGGCACGAATGGCCTGCTCCAGCCAGCGCCAGCCGATCACCGCATGGCCGAATACCTTCAGATACAAAGCCGAGTTGGCCAGCCCTTGCCTGATTTGACCGCTCATCAAATCGCCGATCAGCGCCAGCGTTACATTGCTCAGGCGCGCCAGGTGCTGCTCCAGCGGCAGGCGCAGTGCGTTGAGGGATTCATGCGTTTCGGCGCGCTGACAGCAGCTCTGGATCAGTTTCACTAGCTGTTTCAGTGCCGCGCCGCCGTTCTGGGTGACTTTGCGCCCGAGCAAATCCAGCGACTGAATACCATGGGTGCCTTCATGGATCGGGTTGAGGCGGTTGTCGCGGTAGTACTGCTCAACTGGGTATTCGCGGGTGTAGCCGTGGCCGCCGAGAATCTGAATCGCCAGCTCATTGGCCTTGAGGCAGAACTCTGAAGGCCAGGATTTGACGATGGGCGTGAGCAGGTCGAGCAGCTCAAGGGCGCTGGCGCGTTGCTCTGCTTCCGGCAGCGTCTGGGTGTCATCAAACAGGCGGGCAGCGTACAGGCACAGGTCGAATGCACCTTCTACATAGGCCTTTTGCGCCAGCAGCATGCGCTTTACGTCGGCGTGTTCGATGATTGCGATTTGTGGTGCAGTCGGGTCTTTGCCATCCGGCTGACGACCTTGCGGGCGTTGGCGGGCGTATTCCAGTGAGTACAGGTATCCGGCATAACCGAGCATGGTCGCGCCGGTGCCGACACCAATACGCGCCTCGTTCATCATTTGGAACATGTACGCCAGGCCGTGGTGCGGTTTGCCCACCAGATAGCCGACACACTCACCGTTATCGCCGAAGTTGAGCGCGGTTGAGGTGGTACCGCGCCAGCCCATCTTGTGGAACAGGCCGGCCAGGGTTACATCGTTGCGCGGGCCAAGGCTGCCATCTTCATTAACCAGAAACTTCGGCACGATAAACAGGCTGATGCCCTTAACGCCTGCCGGTGCATCGGGCAGCTTGGCCAGCACCAGATGGACGATGTTCTCCGACAGCGGGTGATCGCCGCCGGAGATAAAAATCTTGTTGCCCTTAAGACGATAGGTGCCGTCCGCAGCTGGTTCGGCGCGGGTGCGGATGTCTGAGAGGGACGAACCGGCATGGGGCTCGGTCAGGGCCATGGTGCCGAAGAAGCGGCCTTCGAGCATCGGCTGAAGGAAGCGCTGTTTCTGCGCTTCGCTGCCAAAGTTTTCAATCAGGTTGGCCGCGCCCATGGTCAGGAACGGGTACGACGTGGTGGCGGTATTGGCGGCCTGAAAGTGTGCAAAGCACGCCTGTGACAGCAGTGTGGGCAGCTGCATGCCGCCGACACCAAAGTCGCGGGTTGCGTTGAGAAAGCCCGCCTCAAGGAAGGCATCGACTGCTGGTTTCACTTCCGGGATCAACACCGCAGCGCCGTCGACATATTGCGGCTCGTGCTCGTCGTTTTTGCGGTTGTGCGGAGCGAACAGGTTTTCCGCAATGCTGCGGGCAGTGCTCAGTGCGGCATCAAAGGTTTCGCGGCTGTGGTCGGCGTACCGCTCGCGCTGGGTCAGGCTTTCAGCGTCGAGGACTTCATACAGTTCAAACGCCAGGTTACGTGAGCAGAGCAGGGTCTCGGGCATGGGTGATCTCCACAATCAATCCGTGGAGTCTAAACAGCCTGCCCGAGCCCTCCCAGCATCATTAATAAGCGTGATACGCGGTCAACGGGTGAAGCCTTGCGCCAGCTCCAGGGTCAGCTCGGAGGCATCAATCGGCTTGCAACCGCTGGCGTTCTGGCCCGACCAGAGCGGGGTGAAATCGCCGCTGCCCTGGCTTTCTGCCTTGCTGCGCAACGGCGTGATGGCGGCGGTTGCCAGCGGGAAGCCCGGAGCCACCTTGCTGATTGGCCCCAGCTCACGCATCACGCGGTTGACGATGCCACGCGCCGGGCGGCCGCTGAACAGGTTAGTCAGCGCGGTATGGCGGGCTGCCGGGCTTTGCAGCGCCGCGCGGTGGATGGCGCTGGTGCTGGCCTGGGGGGTGCACAGGTAGGCCGTGCCGATCTGTACGCCGTTGGCCCCGAGGCTCATGGCTGCGCGTACGCCGTCTGCATCGGCGATGCCGCCCGCGGCAATCACCGGCACCTTCACGGCGGCCACCACTTGCGGCAGCAGGGCGAAGGTGCCGAGCTGGCTGGTGATGTCATCCGTCAGGAACATACCGCGATGGCCGCCGGCCTCAAGGCCTTGGGCGATGATGGCGTCTGCGCCGTTTTGCTCCAGCCAGATGGCTTCTTCAACCGTTGTGGCAGAGCTGAGCACTTTTGCGCCGGTGGCTTTGACTCGCTGCAGCAGTTCCGGCGCTGGCAGGCCGAAATGGAAACTCACCACCGCAGGCTTAAAGCGTTCCAGAACTTCCGCCAGCTCTGCACTGAACGGCTGACGCCCAGGACCGCTGGGGATGCTGGCCGGGTCGATGCCCAGTTCAGCGTAGTAAGGTGCCAGCGCCGCCCGCCAGCCCGCTTCGCGTTCAGCTTCAGGCTGGGCCGGTGTGTGGCAGAAGAAGTTGAGATTGAACGGTTTGTCCGTTTTGCTGCGCAGCGCCGTCAGCTCGCGCTCAAGCCCGGTGGCATCAAGCATGGCGCAGGGCAGGGAGCCCAGCGCGCCGGTATTGGAAACAGCTGCGGCCAGCTCGTGCAGTTGCACACCGGCCATCGGTGCCTGGATCAGTGGAATGTCGATTTGCAGCAGGTCTTTCAGGCTCATCGGGGGACTCCGGCAATGACATTCGGCTCGCACACGCAAGCCGAAATGGAAGGAGGGCGCGTTGCGGCTGCGGAATTCTAATCCAAACGGGTAAACTATGCGGTCACAGGAGCCTGCCCAATGAACTACCGCCACGCCTTCCACGCCGGTAACCACGCCGACGTTCTCAAACATTACGTCCTTAGCAGCATTATTCGTCTGCTGTCGCGCAAAGAGGCCCCGTTTGCCTACATCGACAGCCACGCAGGCGTTGGTCTGTATGACCTGCAGGGCGATCAGGCCAGCCGCACGGGCGAATATCTGGAAGGCATCAGCCGCCTGTGGCAGGCTGAAGATGTGCCGGCCGCGCTCGGCGATTACCTGAACATCCTCCGGCGCATGAATAAGGACGGCGTGCTCCGTCATTACCCCGGTTCACCGGAGCTGGCGCGGCGTCTGGCGCGTGATCAGGATCACCTGCAGTTCAACGAAAAACACCCGGAAGACGGCGCGCTGCTCAAGGAAAACATGGCGCGCGATCCGCGTGTTGCCGTGCACCGTGGTGAAGGCTGGCATGTGGCGCGGGCGCTGCTACCGACCCGCGAAAAGCGCATGCTGATGCTGATCGACCCGCCGTTTGAGCAGGCTGATGAACTGAAACGCTGTGTCGAATCCCTCAACGAAGCCATCGGCCGCATGCGCCAGGCCATCGTTGCTATCTGGTATCCGATTAAGGATGAGCGCCAGCTCAAGCGCTTCTACAGCGATTTGGAAAAGAGCAGCGCACCTAAACTGCTGCGCGTCGAGTTGTTCGTGCATCCGACCGATGATGCACAGCGCTTGAATGGTTCCGGTCTGGTTATCAGCAATCCACCATGGGGGCTGGAGGATGAGCTGCGCGAAGTGCTGCCGTGGCTGGCCAACTTGCTCGGCCAGACGCAGGGCGGCTGGCGTCTGGATTGGCTGATCGCCGAGTAAGTCTGCGGCAGGATTGGTCAAGTGTGCCTATAGTTTTGTCGGACACTTCGGCTTAACGATAGAGCCCTTACGGGATTATTTTCCTTAACGGACGCAGTCCTGTCTGGCCGAGTGATGGAGCTGGCGTGTAAACGCCAGTTGCCCACAGGACCAGACAAGGTGCAGACATGGAAATAACCCGCCGTGATTTTCTCAATGGAGTGGCCATCAGTGTCGCTGCCGGCATGCTGCCCGGCTCCCTTCTTCAGGCCAGTACGCAACTGCAGGACCGTACGCTGTATTACCCGCCGACTCTGGACGGCATGCGCGGCAACCACGACGGTTCTTTTGAGGTCGCACATGGCTTGGCCCGTGGCGGCAAACAGTACGACATCGACAGCGCTAAGCTCGAAGCTGAATACGATCTGATCGTAGTCGGTGCCGGGATCAGTGGGCTGGCAGCTGCTATGTACTATCAGCAGCGCTTTGGTAACGACCAGCGCATCCTGATTCTGGACAACCACGACGACTTTGGCGGCCACGCCAAGCGCCACGAATGTAAGACTGAAAACAGCCTGGTGCTGGAATACGGCGGCAGTGAATCGCTGCAATCACCGCGCTCCATCTGGAGTGAGCGGGCGTTGCAGATGCTGGAGGATCTGGGGGTGAACCTCGATCGCCTGGAAGCTGCATTCGACACTCAGTTTTACCCGGATCTTGGCTTGTCTCGCGGTGTGTTCTTCGACCGCGCCAACTTCGGCGTAGACAAACTGGTCACCGGCTCGCCCACCCGCAAAGTGGCGGACGACATCCCCAAAGACCGCATGAATGCCCGACCTTACCCGGAATTTATCAGCGACTTCCCGCTGCCTGAGGCTGAGCGCAAGGCGCTGATTGCCCTGCATACAGAGGCCAAAGACTATCTCGCCGGCATGAGCACGGAGGAGAAAACGCACTGGTGCGAGCGCAACAGCTACCGTGACTTCCTGCGTGACAAAGTGGGTCTGCCGCCTTCGGCTATCCGTTATTTTCAGCAGCAGACCAACGACTTTCAGGCCGTTGGCATTGATGCCACCTCCTGTGCCGATGCCCGCCTGTGCGGCCTGCCGGGCTTTCAGGGCTTGGGCTTACCGCCGATGAGCGCAGAAGAGCAGGCGGAGCTGGATGATCCGTACATTTTCCATTTCCCTGACGGCAACGCCACGCTGGCCCGTTTGATGGTGCGCAAACTGATCCCTCAGGTGGCTCCCCCCGGGCACAGCATGGAGGACATACAGCTGGCTCAGTTCGATTACGCCAAGCTGGATGAAGACAGTAGCAAGGTGCGCCTGCGCCTGAATAGCACGGCGGTCAAAGCACAGAACATTCAGGCTGACGGCCAGAGTCGGGTTGATCTGGGTTATGTGCGCGACGGCAAACTGGCCCGTGTTCGCGCTAAGCATGTGGTGATGGCGGGGTACAACATGCTCATCCCGTACATGGTTCCGGAAATGCCACAGGCGCAGAAAGACGCACTGGCGCAAAACGTCAAACTGCCACTGGTGTACACCAAGGTGGTGATCCGCAATTGGCAAGCCGTGAAGAAGCTGGGCGTGCATGATGTGTATTGCCCGACCGCACCGTACTGTGTGGTCAAGCTGGATTACCCGGTCAATTTGGGCGGCTACACACATTCCCGAGACCCAGGCCAGCCCATCGGTTTGCATATGATCATGGTGCCGGTCATGCCAGGCAGTGGTCTTAGTGCCCGCGATCAGGCCCGCAAAGGCCGGGCGTATCTGCTGGGGACGCCGTTTGCAGAAATTGAGCGGCAGACCCGTGAGCAGCTGCAGGCCATGTTCGGCCCCGGCGGTTTTGATCACCAGCGCGATATCGCCGAGATTACCGTCAACCGCTGGGCGCACGGCTATTCCTACTTCTTCAACGGCATGTTCGATGACGAGGATGAATCCGACCGCATCATCGAGCGGGCGCGTCAGCCCATTGGCAATATCACCATTGCCAACTCTGACTCGGACTGGAATCCCTATGCCCATGCCGCGATTGATCAGGCTTGGCGGGCGGTTTCCGAACTGTCTGGCGGGGAGGTGTGATCATGCGCAGTCTGATTCTTATTGCCGCGCTTCTGGGCGTATCGCTCCCGGCTGTTGCCAGTCAGGGTGAGTATCTCGCTCGCGTGGGCGATTGCACCGCGTGCCACACCTCTGCAGACGGAGCCTTTATGGCGGGCGGTGTCGCCTTTGACACGCCGCTGGGCAAAATCTACTCCACCAACATCACACCGGATAAGGAAAACGGCATCGGTGCTTACACCTTTGAGGACTTTGACCGCGCCATGCGTCAGGGTATCGGCCGCGAAGGGCAGGCGCTGTACCCGGCGATGCCTTACACCAGTTACGCCAGACTCACTGAAGTAGACATGCGCGGGCTGTATGACTACTTCATGAAAGAGGTGCAGCCGCAACCTGTAGCCAACCGTGACAATGACATTCCGTGGCCGCTGTCCATGCGCTGGCCGTTACGCATCTGGCAGTGGCTGTTCCACGACACTGATGAATATGTCGCCAACACGGACAAGAGTGCTGCATACAACCGCGGTGCGTATCTGGTGCAGGGCCTTGGCCATTGCGGCGCATGCCACACTCCGCGCGGCTGGGCGATGCAGGAGCTGGCCATGGATGAAGGCGACGAGCGTTATCTGGCCGGTGCCGAGTTGGATGGTTGGTACGCCAGCGATCTGCGTAGTCTCAATATTGAGGCTGCTGAACTGCAGTCACTGATGCGCACAGGCCGATCTAAAGACTTCAGCGTCAGCGGGCCGATGGCGGATGTCATCAGTCACAGCAGTCAGTACTTTACCCAAGAGGACCTTACCGGGTTGGCTGAATACCTGCTGGCTAACAGTCGCGTTCCAAAGTCGGCACGCGCTTCTGCTCCGCCAACTGAGCCCGACCCGCAGGCGCAGCGCCTGTATGCAAGTTACTGCTCGGTTTGCCACGGAAATGAAGGGCAGGGCGTGGACTACGTGGTGCCCGCACTGGTCGGAAACCCAACCGTGATTTCGGATAACCCCAGCAGCCTGTTGCAAGTGCTGTTGAAAGGCTCGCACAGTCCGCGAACATTGGAGCATATGGGCTATGCCATGCCCGGCTACGGCTGGACGCTGGATGATGGGCAGCTGGCTGGTCTGGCCAACTACCTGCGCAGTCAGTGGGGCAATCAGGCTACGCGGGTCAACGCTGGTGAGGTGGCTTCGCTGCGATCAACCCAGCGCGCGCATTAGCCCGACTGGGTGTAGAAATGTAATGTGATAGGGGTTGAACCAACGGCATTAACACAGGCCCAAGCTGGGGGGCGATTCCTGCAGTAAGCTCGAATCGCCTCGCTGCTTTCGGTTTAGATTCGCCGCAGCCAACGCAGTTGCGGTTGCGCCATGCCCAATGGGGAGGGCAGCGCTGCCGGAGCAAACCTGATGGCCCGTGTATTTAGGAGTCTGTATGAGTTTCTCATTGTTAAACCGCTATGCCTTTTTCGGCTTTTGCGTTCTCTTCACTCTGTTCAGCTTGCCGTTTCTCGGCGCACACGAATGGCTGTGGGTTATCACCCTGATTACAGCGGTACTGAGCGTGGTGGGCTGGCGTGATTTGACCCAGAAGCGGCATGCCGTTTTACGCAATTACCCGATACTTGGCCACTTTCGCTACATGATCGAAGCGATTCGCCCTGAAATTCGCCAATATCTGCTAGAAAACGATAAAGAGCAGCTGCCGTTTTCCCGGGCTCAGCGCTCACTGGTTTACGCCCGCGCTAAAAAGCAAAGCTCGGAAAAAGCCTTCGGCACGCTGGCGGATGTCTACGAGAACGGCTTTGAGTTTATTGGCCACTCCATGGCCCCGGCGGTGCACTGTGACCCGGCCACCTTCCGCATCACCATTGGCGGCCCGCAGTGTAAGCACCCGTATTCCGCGTCAGTCTTCAATATCTCCGCTATGAGCTTCGGCTCGCTTAGCGCCAACGCTATCCGTGCGCTGAACCGTGGCGCGAAAATGGGCGGCTTCTATCACGACACCGGCGAGGGCAGCATCAGCCCGTATCACCGTGAAAACGGTGGCGATCTGGTCTGGGAACTGGGCAGCGGCTACTTTGGCTGCCGCACGGAAGACGGGCGTTTTGATCCTAAGCGCTTTGCCGAGCAAGCCGCCGACCCGCAAGTAAAGATGATCGAAATCAAGCTCAGCCAGGGCGCAAAGCCGGGCCACGGCGGCATCCTGCCTAAGCACAAGATCACCCAGGAAATTGCCAGCACCCGTGGTGTACCGATGGGGCAGGACTGCGTATCACCGGCCAGCCATTCCGAGTTCTCCAACCCCACCGAGCTGCTGCAATTCGTTCAGCGCCTGCGTGAGCTGTCAGATGGCAAACCGGTCGGCTTCAAATTCTGCCTGGGCCATCCGTGGGAGTTTATGGGCATCGCCAAAGCCATGCTGGAAACCGGCATCCTCCCGGACTTTATCGTCGTGGACGGCAAAGAGGGCGGCACCGGCGCAGCTCCACTGGAGTTCACCGATCACATCGGCGTGCCGCTGCGTGAAGGCCTGCTGTTTGTCCACAACACCCTGGTTGGCGTAGGCCTGCGCGACAAAATCCGCATCGGTGCCAGCGGCAAGATCGTCAGCGCATTCGACATTGCCAGCGTCATGGCGCTGGGCGCTGACTGGGCCAACTCGGCCCGAGGCTTTATGTTTGCCATCGGCTGTATCCAGAGCCAGTCCTGCCACACCAACAAATGCCCGACCGGCGTGGCTACTCAGGACGAGCTACGCCAGCGCGCCCTGGTGGTGCCGGACAAAGCCGAGCGCGTCTACAGCTTCCACACCAACACCCTCAAGGCTCTGGCAGAAATGCTTGCTGCAGCGGGCCTGAAACACCCTGAGCAGATCGAAGCTAAGCACTTGGTGCGGCGTATGTCCGCCAGCGAGATCAAGCTGTACTCGCAATTGCACGTATTCCTCAAGCCGGGTGACTTGCTTAACGGCGGCGTGTCCGGCGAGTTCTATTCACGTATGTGGAAAGCGGCGCAAAGCCACACGTTTGAGCCTGCGGAGGTGGCGTGAGGCGTGTCTGTAATGTGATGCCAGATATTGTCCACAGGCTGGCTTCACCGCTACCTATCAGTTGATGTCCTGACACCACCCGCCGCTGATGGCCTGTGACATACGGGCGCTGCGATTGGCGGCGGGTTTCTACCGCTCTATCAATCCACTGCAACACAGTCTGCTTTAGCTGGTATGACTGCGGGCTGGCTTCCTACACGGCCCACTCATTCCGTGGCTTTGGAATTAAATATTTCTTTTGATTTCAGCTGCACTTTTATTCGTGCAGCCCGCATTCGCTCATCCGCGGGATGGCTGTTGCCTGATCGCGCTTCAAGAGTCACGTCCGGGCATCTTCTGTGCCTAGTGCCATGGCGCATCCGTAGATTTCCCTGTGCTAAATCCGCTTGCTATCTCAGCGCTTTTTAGCGCCGCTGCAGAGGTATTAGCCCTTCAAATGAGTGGATAGCCTCAGTGAGGCTACGTGGCCAGGGGGAGCTAACTATTCGATTGACATAAATCAAAAAATTAATAAGGATTAATCGTATGTGATAAATATAAATCGCACAGCGATACGGAGCATAAATTGTACGATCCGCTTGTCAATGCTCATCCCGGCGTCGGTGCGCCGCATTCGCCCTCATATTGGGTGGACACTGCTGGTACTGCGCCGGAGGATGACGGTCCGGTTAATGGGGCCATGGACGTTGAAGTCGCAATTATTGGTGCTGGTTACACCGGTCTGAGCTGTGCGCTGCACCTGGCTCGTGAGCACGGCATCCGTGCGGTCGTGCTGGAGGCCAACCAAGTGGCTTGGGGCTGCAGCGGTCGTAATGGCAGCTTTGCGCGTATTTCCGGTGGCCGGGTGCCGCTTGCTGAGCTGATCAAGCGCTATGGGCCGAGCACGGCCAAAGCCTATTTCGATGAAATGACAGCGGGTCTGAATACCGTGCGTGGCTTGATTGCTGACGGTCAGATCGACTGTGATGCACAACCTGATGGTGTGTTCAAAGTTGCCAGCCATGCCACGCATGTTGAAGGGCTGAAGCGTGAAGTCGGTCTGTACAACGATGTGCTGAAGTACGGCGCCAAGTTTGTCGAAGCAGATAATGTAAAAGCTGTACACAACGGCGCTGAAGCATTCGGTGCGCTGTATATGCCGGATGGTTTCTCCATGCACCCGCTGAAGCTGGCTTGGGGGATTCATCGTCAGGCGCGTGCTGCCGGTGCCAAGGTGCACACCCGCTCGCCAGTGACTGAATGGCACAGCGGCAATGGCAGTCATCGTCTGGTCACGCCCGGTGGTGTGGTGACCGCGCGCCGTGTGGTTGTGGCCACCAACGGCTACACCTCTCCCGCGCTTAATAAAGCCACCGCTGGCCGTGTGCTGCCGGTGCATTCGCAAATCATCGTTACCCGCCCGCTGACAGCTGAAGAAAAGCGTCAGAGCCTGGTGGGTTCCGAGTGCATGTTCGATACCCGCAACTTGCTCTCCTATTACCGACGTCTGCCGGATGACCGCATTATGTTCGGTGGTCGCAGCGCCATCACTGGCCGCGATGCGGAGAACCCGCAGCACCGGCAGAACCTGCATGACGCAATGTGCCGCAAGTTCCCGGCTTTGGCCGGCATTGAGGTGGATTACAACTGGGGCGGTTGGGTCGCCGTCAGTGAAAACTCGCTGCCCTTTATTTGTAAGGTGCCGGGGCTGGATAACGTGTTTTCAGCCGGTGGTTATGCAGGTAGCGGTGTGTCGTTCTCGGTGCAGGCGGGTAAGCGTCTGGCACAAATGGCAGCAGGTGAGGCTCAGCCCACGGCGATCGATTTTCTCCATCAGGTTCCCAAGCGTTTTCCGTTTCAGCCCTTCCTGCGCATTGGGCAACGCTTGGCCTATGCCTGGTATCGCTTCAAAGATGCTCAATAAATCAACCAATGCACCTTTAAAAGGCTGATCTGCATTAGCAGGGCTAGGGGAGGAGGCGGCTTTAAGTTTTTCGGTAACACAGCGTCAAAATGGGCATCGCCCTGCGTTCGATTCAACTGACTAATTACAACAACCTCAGGAGTTGAAAATGCGATCAACAAGATGGCGGATGACTGGCCTGGCTATCGCCATGGCCTTAAGTTCGATAGCTCAGGTTCAGGCAGCAGACACTGTGACGTTTGCTGGCTGGGGTGGAGCGTTGCAGGACGCCGAGCGCAAGGCGTATTTCAAACCTGCGGAAAAAGCGCTGGGCATCACTATTAAAGAAGACAACATGGACGGCCTGGCTGCTGTTCGTGCTCAGGTGATGTCGGGCAAGCCGAAGTGGGATGTGGTCGAGCTGGCTTCCAACGACTGCGTGCTGGCGCAAGAACAGGGGCTGACCGAGCCGCTGGACTATTCGGTAATCAGTACCGAGGGTGTGGCTGCGAATTTCTACGGTACCCATTGGATCGCCAGCAACGCTTATTCCACCGTACTGGGATGGGCCAATGATGCAGGCCCTAATACCCCGAAAACCTGGAAGGCCTTCTTCGATCCGGAAGTTAAAGCCGCCCGCTCGATGTACCGTCAGCCTTACACCACCCTTGAGCTGGCTTTGATCGCTGATGGCGTGTCGCCAAAAGAACTGTACCCACTGGATGTTGACCGGGCGTTCAAAGTGCTCGAGCGCATCAAGCCGCAGGTGGTGAACTGGTGGCGCAGTGGCTCTGACTCGGCCCAACTGCTTCGCAGCCGTGAAGTCGATGCGCTGTCGATTTGGGCATCGCGTGTAGACGAGTTGAAAAAGTCCGATGATCAGGTTGACTACACCTACGATCAGGCGCTGGTCGACTACGACTGCTTGGTAGTGCCTAAAGGCGCACCTAACAAAGAGCTGGCGATGAAACTTGTGGCTGAAATCATGAAGCCACACAGTCAGGCCACACTGGTTACCCTGATCCCTAACCCGCCGATCAACGTCAAAGCCTACGACACCGGTATTATTCCGGCCGAATTGGCGGCAACCCTTCCGACTGCTCCGGCAAACCTAGACAAAGTTGTGTTCTTCGATCCTGTTTGGTGGCAAGCCAACCAAGAAGAAGTGCAACGCCGTTTTGACCTGTTTATCCAGAACTAATTTAAGGCAGATCCTATGAAGTGCATGAAGATTAACCTGCTCAAAGGTGCAGTTGTCGCAGCATTGGCTATGGGTGCCAGTACTACCGTTCTTGCAGATAGCGTGACATTCGCTGGTTGGGGCGGAGCCCTGCAGGATGCTGAGCGAAAAGCCTACCTGGAACCTGCGGCCAAGACGCTGGGCATTACCATTAAAGAAGACAACATGGATGGCCTGGCTGCGGTCCGCGCCCAAGTGATGTCCGGTAAGCCAAAGTGGGACATCGTAGAGCTGGGCAGCACCGAGTGTGCGCAAGCCCAGCAAGAGGGCCTGGTTGAAGCGCTGGATTACTCGGTAATCGATGCTAAAGACGTGGATCAGAGCGTGGTTGCGTCCCACTGGATCGCCAGCCATGCCTACGCCACCGTTCTGGCTTGGGCTGAAGACACCGGGGCGCCTGTTGCGAAAAACTGGCAGCAGTTCTTTGACCCTGAGTTCAAAGGTGCCCGTGCACTGTATCGCCAACCATGGCTGACCATGGAAGCGGCTCTGCTCGGTGACGGTGTTGCTCCTAAAGATATTTACCCGCTGGACGTTGAGCGCGCCATCAAAGTGCTGGAGCGCATCAAGCCGCAAGTGTCTAACTGGTGGGGTGCTGGTGCAGACTCCGCGCAGCTGCTGCGCAGCCGTGAAGTGGACTTCCTAGCCATTTGGAATGGTCGTGTAAACGAGGTTAAGTCCAGCGGCGATACAGTTGATTACACCTTCGATGGTGCACTGCTCAGCCATGACTGCCTGGTTGTACCAAAAGGCGCGGCTAATAAAGATCTGGCCATGAAAGTGATCGCTGAGATCATGAAGCCGGAAAGCCAAGCCACGCTCGCCACGCTGATCCCATACTCCCCGGTGAATGCCAAGGCGTATGAGCTGCCGATCATCACCGAAGAGCTGGCAGCCCGCCTGCCGACTTCACCTCAGAACATCGACAAGGTAGTCACCGTGTCGCCTGAGTGGTGGGTAGCGAATCAGGAATCCGTGCGTCAGCGTTTCGCCCTGTTCCTGGCTGAGTGATCGGAATACCTGGTTGAAAAAGTGGGATGAGGCGCTCAGCGCCTCATCTTCGACAAAAAGGACGTTCGACGTCCGATGTGTGCCGAGTGTGATCATGTCCGAAGACCAAAAACTGTCAATGTCCATCGACATTGAAAACCTGACGAAGACCTACGGCAGCTTTGCTGCGTTGGATGATGTTTCGCTGTCGATTAAAAGCGGCGAATTTCTGTCCTTGCTCGGATCCTCCGGTTCCGGGAAAACAACGCTGTTAATGGCCCTGGCAGGGTTTGTTCGCCCTGATGCTGGCAGCATCCGTTTTGGTGGTCGTGAGATGATCTTCGAGCCGCCGCACAAGCGTGACGTTGGCATGATGTTCCAGAGCTATGCGCTGTTCCCGCATATGAACGTGTTCCAGAACGTGGCGTACCCACTGAAGTTGCGCGGTTACAACCGGGCCGATATCCGCAAGCGCGTGCAAGAGGCGCTGGCGATGGTAGAGCTGGATCACCTGATCGAACGCAATATCACCGAAATGTCCGGTGGTCAGCGTCAGCGCATTGCCCTTGCCCGGGCCATTGTGTTTGAACCGAAGATTCTGTTGATGGACGAGCCGCTCTCGGCCCTCGACAAACGCCTGCGTGAAACCATGCAGTTGGAGCTGCGTCGTCTCCACGAGCGCCTGGGTATGACCGTGGTCTATGTGACCCACGACCAGCGTGAAGCGCTGACTATGTCTGACCGCATTGCCGTGATGAGCAATGGCAAGATTTGCCAGATCGACACGCCGGTCAACCTTTACGAGCGTCCGGCTAACCGCTTTATTGCCGAGTTTGTCGGTGAGTCGTCCTGCTTGCCGGTCACCCTGAACAATGGTCAGGCGATCTTCCAGGGCCGTGCGCTGCAAGGCGCTAATGTCACCAACGACATGAAAAACCCGAGCCTGGTGGTGCGTCCGGAAAAACTGCAATTTATTACCGCCGATACCCTCGGTTATAACCACCTGCACGGCCAGGTCACGGATGTGATCTTCCAGGGCGAAAGCCAACTGGTGCAGGTTGATTTGGGCGAGGGCATGAACGTGGCCATCCGCCGCCCGACCCGAAGCTCAGAAAGCAGCCGCCTACCCGCTCGTGGCGAAAGTGTGGTGCTGGGGCTGCATGTGCAAGACACCCTGGTGGTGGGAGACGGGCAATGAGTAGCGCCGGTCTGGGTGCGTTGAACGCACGTGAATTGCAACGTGCCGAGCGGCTGCATCGCTGGTACCTGGTGGGTTCCGGTATACCGGCCCTGCTGTTGGTATTGCTGACCTTTGTGCTGCCGATTGGCTGGCTGTTCTGGCTGTCGCTGTTCGATGCCAATGGTCAACTGACCATTGCCAACTACACGCGTCTGCTGGAGCCTATCTATGTGCTGACCTTTGTGCAGACATTCAAGATCGCCATCATCGTCACCTTAGTCTGCGTCCTGATCGGCTATCCCTACGCTTACTTCATGGTTAAAGGCCCGCGTTGGCTGGGCAGCTTGGCGATGGCACTGCTGTTGGTGTCGCTGTGGACCTCGTTGTTGGTGCGCACTTACGCCTGGCTGGTCATTCTGCAGCGCCGGGGCATCGCCAACGACTTGCTGATGAGCCTGGGGATCACGGATATGCCATTGCCGTTGGTGCATAACCTCACCGGTACGGTAATTGGCATGGTGCACATCATGCTGCCGTTTATGATTCTGCCGCTGTACGCCGCAATGAAAAGCATCGACCCGATCTACAACCAGGCTGCTGCCACCTTTGGTGCGTCGCCGGCCCGGGCGTTCCGTGATGTGTTTCTGCCGCTGTCGCTGCCAGGTTTGGCGGCTGGGGCCACGCTGGTGTTCGTTATCACCCTGGGCTTCTACGTCACGCCGGCACTGCTCGGTGGTGGCAAGGTGCAGATGATTTCAATGCGAATCGAGAGCGACGTGTCCATGTACGCCAACTGGGGGGCTGCTTCCTCGCTGGGTGTGGTGCTGCTGGTGGCCACATTACTCATGCTGTTTATCGTCAAGAAAGGGGCTGGCCTCGGCCGGCGTGGTGAGTAAACCATGGCTCGAATCAAACAAACTCTGATCGAATCAGTGCGTGTCTCCTGGCTGTATGGGCTGGTGATCCTGACCATGCTGTTTTTGGTACTGCCCACGCTGATTGTGATTCCAATGTCGTTGTCGGATGCGCGCTACCTGAGCTTCCCGCCCAAGTCGCTGAGCATTGAGCCATTCTTTAACTACTTCGCTTCTTTGGAATGGCGTGCAGCAACCACGGTGTCGTTGATCACGGCCACGCTGACCATGCTGCTGGCCACCACCTTGGGCACCGCAGCAGCCTATTCCCTGCATGTGACCCAGTCGCGTTTCTCAGGCTTTATGCGCGGGCTGATGATGGCACCGATGATTGTGCCGACCATCTTCATCGCCATTGGCTTGTTCTTTGTCTACGCGCGCCTTGATCTGAACAACACCATTCCCGGTCTTGTGTTGGGGCATACGTTGCTGGCTTTGCCGTATGTGGTGATCAACGTAGGTGCCGGTCTGCGTAGTTATGACATGACGCAAGAGCACGCAGCGTGCATTCTCGGGGCTTCCCGCCTACGGGCCTTCTTCGACGTGACGCTGCCGCAGATCCGCTTCTCAGTGATTGCCGGTGCCATGTTCGCGTTTGCCATTTCTCTGGATGAAGCGGTGATCTCGCTGTTTATCAGTGGAGGTGATAGCGCCACGCTGACCAAGCGCATGTTTACCTCGCTGCGCTCAGAGATCGATCCACTGATTGCAGTTGTTGCCACTCTGATGACGACGCTGTCGATCATCATGCTGGGCATCAGCATCGTGGCTCAGCGCAAAGCTAAGAGGAACGCTGCATGAGCAACGCCAACCTGCGTCTGGCCCATGCCAGCCGTGAGGTGGTCGAGTTCTTCTGGAACGGCCGCCGGCTGAGGGCACGAGAGGGTGAAAGCCTGGCTACTGCGTTGCTCGCCAATGGAATTCGCACCCTGGCCTGGACCCGTAAGTCGCACCGCCCGCTGGGCTATTCCGGCAGCTATGTGAGTGGAGTATTGGCCAGGGTCAACGGGGTGCCCAACGTGCGACTGGATCTAGTGCCAGTCAGTGCTGGGGCTCGGGTTGAGATGCAAAACTGCTGGCCGTTTCCTGGGTTTGATGTGCTGCGTCTGTCGCGGCTGATCCCAGCAGGTTGGATACAAGGTGGCTTCGAGCACACCAATTTGGTGCCCAGCGGGACCTCGCTGTTCCAGCGTTGGGAAGCTTTTCTGGCATTCCTCGCTGGCGTTGCCAAACCGGCTGAGCCGACGGGTGAAGTTGCGGTGCCTGAGGGGCGTTACCTAAGTGCCGACGTTCTGGTTATTGGCGGAGGCCCGGCGGGCTGCGCCGCAGCCAACGACGCTGCTGCAGCGGGGCGCAGTGTGGTGCTGGTAACCCGCGGCCAAAGCCTCGCGCGCTATGCCCGGGCGGCCGGCCTGGCCGAGCCGGTGCTTGATCAGCGTGTACAGCTGGTCACCGCAGTGGAGGTTTTTGGTGCATATCGCGAGGGTGAACTGCTGTTGGGCGCTCCTCACGATCCTGCACAAGGTGCGCTGGCGCTGGAGGCCGAACAGGTGATTCTCGCCACTGGCCGCCGCGCTTGCCCGCCGGTTGTTCCGGGTATGTGGTTACCCGGAGTGATGGATGTACGCACCGCCTTGATCATGGCTCATCAACAGGCCGTAGCGCCGGGAGCGAAAGTGGTGGTGGTGGGCAATGGCGAACAGGAAGCTGTGGCCAAACGCCTGCGTGAGCTGGGTGTGACCGTGGTGGCTGCACGCTATATGGCAGATTTGAAACGCGTAATCGGACGCAATCAGGTACGCGCTGCACAGTTTGGCGAGCGTGTCAGTTGTGACGCGGTGGTGCATGCAGGCGCATGGCTGAGTGAAGCCAGTCTGACTTTTCAAAGCCGTGCGGAAGGCTTGTTGCAATTGCGCGAGCAACGTCCGAGCCGTTTGCAAACAGTGGGCTCGGCGGCTGACGCTGATCAGCTACTGCCGGTGGCCGCCCGTTCGCGGCACAAGGCTTTGCTATGCCCATGCTTTGATGTGTCCTGCCATGAGGTGGAAGCCTTGATTGCACAGGGCATTACGGATTTGGAAGTGATTAAACGCCTGACGTCCTGCGGGATGGGACCGTGTCAGGGACAGCCCTGCTGGGATTCACTGCGCGCATTGGTCAGCGTGCGCAGCGGTATCGCGCTGGAAAACCTGCCCAGACCGACGCTGCGCCCGCCACGCCGCGCCCTTAGCGTGGCGCAGGCTGCCGGTTTGGGTGATGTGGTGGCACCGTTGCAATGAATACGCTAAAGCCATTGCCTGGCAAGGCATCGATCATTATCGTCGGCGGCGGCATACAGGGCCTGTCGCTGGCATTTAACTTGGCTGAGCTAGGCGTGCGCGACATCCTTGTGTTGGATGCCGGCTACTGGCAGGGCGGCGCGTCGGGCCGTAACGGCACGTTAATTCGCGGCGCGTTCAGTTCACCTGAGTGGACAAGGTTCTTTGCCCATTCCTGCCACTTGTGGCAGGGACTGTCTAAAAAACTGGGCGAAAACGTTATGTATTCGCGCCGTGGCTACACCATGGTCGGCGAGCGCAGCGCCACCGCGCAGTTGTTGGACCGCACGCTGGCCGTGCATAAAGACTGCGGTATCAACTCCAGCCTGCTGACGCCAGCGCAACTGCGTCAGGTGCTGCCAGCTATTGCCCATGAACGGGTCAGCGCTGCTTTGCATCTGCCAGACAGTGGCGTGGCGCCGCACCATGCTGCTATGTACGCCTACCGCAAGGCCTGTGAAGCCCGTGGAGTCGCCATTCACTACCGCACAGAAGTCACCGCCATCGAGCACAGCGCCGGGCGAGTTTCCGGGGTGCAGGTTGGTAACCGGCACATCGCGGCGGACACTGTGGTGTTGGCAGGTGGTGCAGAAAGCAATCGTCTGGCACAACTGGCCGGCGTGGCCCTGGACGGTTACCCAATGCGCCTTGAGGCGATGGCCTTGGAGCCAACTCGTCCTTTAATCGGCCCGGCAGTGGCATTGCTTGATCGCCTCTGTTATATGCACCAGACCGCGCGGGGTGAAGTGGTCGGTGGGGCTGAAGTAGCGGAGCGCCCGCAGCACACATTGAATGCTGATGTGCCGGTGATGGCGGCAACAGCTAAGGCTTATCTGGAGATGTTTCCGCAACTGGGTCACGCACGTATTTTGCGTCAGTGGGCGGGGCTTGTGCACATCTCCAAAGACTTCGGACCGTTGCTGGGAGCGCATCCTCAGCAAGCGGGTTTATTCGTGAGCGCTGGTTGGTGCTATGGCCATGCGGGGGCACCGGCAGCGGGTGAACTACTGGCCAAAGCTATCGTCAGTGGCATCGTGGATGAACGCATGCGGCCGTTTGCCGTAGACCGATTTGAACGCAACCAACCGGTCGTAGAGCCGGGTATTGTCTTGAGCCATTTCGAATGAAAGACAGCTTGAACTGCACTGAGATCTGCGAGCTTCTCGCGGCAACAAAAGGATAGCGCCATGAGTTCCCTAGAAGATTCGCCACTCTTTATCACGGCCTTGAGCAAAGGATTGTCGATTATTACGGCATTTAAGGCCGGACGCCCCAGCATGAGCCTTGTCGAGCTTGCTGAGGTTACGGGCTTGAATAAAAGCACTGTGCAGCGCTCGGCTTTCACCCTTGAGGCGCTGGGTTACCTGCACAAAGACCCAGTGACCAAGCGCTTTCGTTTAGCACCCAAATCCCTTGATTTGGGTGCCGGCTACCTACAGACCAGCGAGCTTATCGAGCGCGCCAATCCGTATTTGCACGAGCTCAACCGTGATGTGGAGGAGAGCTGCAACCTGCTGGAACCCTGTGGTTTGGACATGCTCTACGTAGCGCGCTTCCCCAGCCACAAACAGATTTCCATCCACATGCCATTGGGCCGTCACTTGCCGATGTACTGCACGGCAGCAGGGCGTGCATATCTGGCCGTACTGCCACGCGCTGAAGCTGATGAAATCTTGCGTGCCTCTGAGCTCAGGAGTTACACCTCAAACACCGTCACGCAACTGGAGTCATTGCAGACCATCGTTGCTGAGGCGCGTAGTGATGGCTACGCCTATGCGAGGGAAGAATATTTTGCTGGCGATATCAGTGTGGCCGCAGCTGTGGTTAATGCCGATGGCTACCCGCTGGGCTCCGTGGGTATCTCAGTGCCGATCAGCCGCTGGAGCTTAGAGGATGCCCGTAAGTATTTGGCGCCCAAGGTGATCAACACGGCACGAACCATCGCCAGCGCTACGCGAAGCTTACGCCCCGTGAGTTAACAGCCCGGGGATATCCACCCCCTAATCAAACTGCTGCGAGCCAAGGCTTGCGGTATAGGTTTCTTTTTGCCCGCTAACGGGCCTCTGTATCTGGAGAGCGCAATGAGTCAAACAATGAAGGCCGCTGTTCTACACGCCGTAGGCGAACCCTTGCGTATTGAGCAAGTACCTATCCCGCAACCCGGCCCGGGCGAAGTGCTGATCCGTATTGCGGCCTGCGGCGTATGCCACAGTGATCTGCACGCCATTGATGGCGACTGGTCGGCCTTGCCGACGCTGCCGCTGATTCCCGGCCACGAAATCACCGGCCACGTGGCTGCCCTCGGCGCGGGTGTGACTGAGCCTGCTATCGGTACTGCTGTCGGTATGCCGTGGATGTACAGCGCTTGTGGCACGTGCGAATACTGCCTGGCGGGTATGGAGACCATCTGTGAGCGCCGTGAGTCCACCGGCTACAGCAAGCAAGGTGGTTATGCTGAATACATGGTCGCTCCGGCAGCGTTTGTTGCCACCATCCCTGAAGGCGCTGATCTGTACTCGTTGGCCCCAATCCTCTGCGCCGGCGTTACCACTTACCGTGGCCTGATGCGCTCCCGCGCCCGCGCCGGTCAGTGGGTTGCAGTCATGGGTATTGGTGGTCTCGGTCACGTGGCCGTGCAGTACGCGATTGCCATGGGCCTGCGTGTTGCCGCTATTGATGTGGATCCAGAGAAGCTGGAGTTGGCTCGCGGTTACGGTGCCGAGGTGCTGATCAACGCCCTCGACAATCCGGTTGAAACCCTTAAGCAGAAAATCCCCGGTGGCGTGCACGCGGTGCTGGTGACTGCCACTGCCAATGCTGCTTTTGAGCAGTCGGTGAAGATGCTGCGTCCGGGTGGCACCGCCGTATTTATCGGCCTGCCGGGGGGTGACGCTGACACCGTGCGCGCATCGATTTCCGCTATCAGCGGCTGGGAGCTGTCGATCACCGGCTCCAACATCGGCACCCGCCAGGACCTCAACGAAGCCGTCGCTTTCGCGGCCCGTGGTCAGGTTAAAGCCCAGGTCAGCCTGGAAAGCCTCGACGACATCAACGACATCTTTGAGCGCATGCGCAAGGGCCAGCTGGTTGGCCGCACCGTGCTGAAAATTGCCTGATCACTTTTGCCTTAACAGGAGTCACTTTATGACCATCACTCGCCTGCAACCTAATCCGGGTCTGCTCAGCCACGCACTGGTACACAACGGTATCGTTTACATCACCGGCCAGGTTCCTGCTGACCGCACTCAGGATGTCGCCGGGCAGACTGCTCAGGTGCTGGAGCGCATTGATGCGCTGCTGGCCGAAGCCGGTTCCGACAAATCCCACATCCTGTTTGCGCAAATCTGGCTGAAACACGCGGTGAAAGATTTCGCTGCCATGAACGCCGTATGGCGTGAGTGGATTCCGCAGGACGCACTACCGGCCCGCGCTACCGTCGAAGCCAACATGGCTGCTGACAATATTCTGGTGGAAATCGCCCTGCAGGCCGCCGTAAAAGCCTAAGACGTTTCGCCATTAGTAAAAGGCCGGGGCGGCGTGGCTGCACCCGGCACTGGAGAGTTTTATGAGCATTGTTGGCCATTTGATTAACGGCGAAGTGGTTCAGGGTACTGGCCGCAGCGTTGACGTATACAACCCATCCACCGGCGCTGTGACCAAGAAAGTCGCGCTGGCCGATCGCGCCACCATCCAGCAGGCCATCGACGTGGCCAAAGCTGCCTTCCCGGCTTGGCGTAACACGCCGCCTGCTAAGCGCGCGCAAATCATGTACCGCTTCAAGCAACTGCTGGAGCAGAACGAAGCCAAAATCTCCCAGCTAATCAGCGAAGAGCACGGTAAAACTCTGGAAGATGCGGCTGGTGAACTTAAGCGTGGTATCGAGAACGTCGAGTTCGCCTGTGGCGCGCCGGAAATCCTCAAAGGCGACTACAGCCGTAACGTCGGCCCGAACATCGACGCCTGGACTGACCTGCAGCCAGTTGGCGTTGTTGCCGGTATCACCCCGTTCAACTTCCCGGCGATGGTGCCGCTGTGGATGTACCCGCTGGCCATCGTTTGCGGTAACTGCTTCATCCTCAAGCCGTCCGAGCGTGACCCAAGCTCCACGCTGTTTATCGCTCAGCTGCTGCTGGAAGCCGGTCTGCCGAAGGGCGTAATGACCGTGATCAACGGCGACAAAGAAGCGGTAGACGCGCTGATCGAAGCCCCGGAAGTTAAAGCCCTGAGCTTCGTTGGTTCGACTCCAATCGCCGAATACATCTACAGCGAAGGCACCAAGCGCGGTAAGCGCGTACAGGCTCTGGGCGGCGCGAAAAACCACGCCGTACTGATGCCGGATGCCGACCTGAACAACGCTGTAAGCGCACTGATGGGCGCAGCGTACGGTTCCTGCGGCGAGCGCTGCATGGCCATCTCCGTAGCCGTTTGCGTAGGCGATCAGATTGCTGACGCGCTGGTAGAAAAACTGGTTCCGCAGATCAAAGCGCTGAAAATCGGTGCTGGCACTTCCTGCGGTCTGGACATGGGCCCGCTGGTGACCGCCGCTGCCCGTGACAAAGTTAAAGGCTACATCGACGCTGGTGTAGAGCAGGGCGCTGAGCTGGTTGTAGACGGTCGCAGCCTGGTGGTTGACGGTCACGAAGATGGCTTCTTCGTCGGCGGCACGTTGTTCGACAAAGTAACCCCGGAAATGACCATCTACACCGACGAAATCTTCGGCCCGGTACTGTGCATCGTGCGCGTCGGTAGCCTGGAAGAGGCGATGAAGCTGATCAACGATCACGAGTACGGAAACGGCACCTGCATCTTCACCCGCGACGGTGAAGCGGCGCGCCTGTTTGTCGACGAGATCGAAGTAGGTATGGTCGGTGTCAACGTACCGCTGCCAGTACCGGTCAGCTACCACAGCTTCGGCGGCTGGAAGCGCTCTCTGTTCGGCGACCTGCACGCTTACGGCCCGGACGGCGTACGCTTCTACACCAAGAAAAAAGCAGTTACTCAGCGTTGGCCGCAGCGCGCCAGCCACGAGGCTGCGCAGTTCGCGTTCCCAAGCAACAGTTAACCCGTGCAGCCGGGCGGGGCAGAGCGTTCCGTCCGGCGTCCCTTATCAGAGGCGAGAATAAGCATGAACAATGCACATAAATTCTATATCGACGGCCAGTGGGTAGATTCCCGCTCGGGCAACACTCTGGACGTAATCAACCCGGCCACTGAGCAAGCCTTCATCAGCATTGCTGTGGGTAACTCGGCAGATGTGGACGCAGCAGTTGAAGCGGCCGCCAAAGCCTTCCCGGCGTTCTCCGTGACCAGCGTTGAATCGCGTCTGGCACTGCTCAAAGAGATTCTGCGGGTATACAACCTGCGCTATGAAGACCTGGTTCAGGCTGTCAGCCAGGAAATGGGCGCACCGCTGCACTTCGCCCGTGACGCGCAAATCTGGAGTGGCCGCGCTCACTTGGAATCCACCATTGCCGCGCTGGAAAAATTCCAGTTCAGCGAAGACCACGGCACCACCCATGTGGTGCGTGAGGCCATCGGTGTTTGCGCCCTGATTACTCCGTGGAACTGGCCGCTGAACCAGATCGTCTGCAAAGTCGCTCCGGCCATTGCTGCAGGCTGCACCGTGGTGCTCAAGCCAAGTGAAATCGCTCCGCTGACCGGCATCATCTTCGCTGAAATCATGCACGAAGCGGGCGTCCCGGCTGGCGTGTTCAACCTGGTAAACGGCACCGGCCCGGATGTTGGCCAACACATGGCCAGCCACCCTAAAGTGGACATGGTCTCCTTCACCGGCTCTACCCGCGCCGGCATTATCGTCGCCAAAGCGGCTGCCGATACTGTTAAGCGTGTAGCGCAGGAACTGGGCGGCAAGTCGGCCAATATCCTGCTGGAAGACGCAGACTTTGACGTCGCAGTGGCCAAAGGTGTGCAGGGCTGCTTCTCCAACACCGGCCAGTCGTGCGACGCGCCGACCCGCATGCTGGTGCCGCGTGCGCAACACGCCCGCGCGCTGGAAATCGCCAAAGCCACCGCTGAAAAGATTGTCACCGGCAGCCCGCTGGAAAGCACCACCAACCTCGGCCCGGTTATCAGCGAAGCCCAGTTCGAGAAGATTCAGGGCCTGATCGCCAAAGGCATCGAAGAAGGCGCCACTCTGGTTACCGGTGGCCTGGGTCGCCCTGAAGGTCTGGAAGTTGGTTACTACGTGAAACCCACCGTATTCGGTGACGTCACTCCGCAGATGACCATCGCCCGCGAAGAGATCTTCGGCCCAGTGCTGTCCATCCTGCCGTACGACAGCGAAGAGCAAGCCATCGAAATCGCCAACGACACCGTATACGGCCTGGCCGCTTACGTGCAGTCCACCGATATCGAGCATGCCCGCAAAGTCGCAGGCCGCATGCGCGCTGGTTCCGTGTACCTGAACTACCCGGACTGGGACACCTTCGCGCCGTTTGGTGGCTATAAACAGTCCGGTAACGGCCGTGAATACGCCGGTTGGGGTATCCACGATTTCCTCGAAATCAAAGGCGTAGTGGGCTGGAGTAACTAACTGCCTGTCTGATACAGAGCAGTTAAACGCAAACATGGGCCTGAAACATTTCAGGCCCATGTTTGTTTATGGGGACACGTACTTGCCGCTGTGGATAACTCAAACCGGCAAACACACGCCCGTGCCACGCAGGCCGCAATAGCCGCCGGGGTTTTTCGCCAGATACTGCTGGTGATAAGCCTCGGCGTAATAGAAGGTCGGCGCCATGCTGATTTCCGTAGTGATCGCACCAAAGCCCTGAGCCTCCAGCGCCTGCTGAAACTGCTCGCGGCTGGCTTCCGCGGCAGCCAGTTGTTCATCCGTTGTGCAATAAATAGCCGAGCGGTACTGGGTGCCGATGTCGTTGCCCTGACGCATGCCCTGAGTCGGGTTGTGCACCTCCCAGAACAGCTTGAGCAAATCCTCATAACTGATCACCTGCGGATCAAACACCACCAGCACCACCTCAGTGTGGCCGGTCAGGCCTGAGCAGGTTTCCTCATACGTCGGGTTAGGCGTAAAGCCGCCGGCATAACCCACCGCCGTACTCCACACACCTTCCTGCTGCCAGAAACGGCGCTCAGCACCCCAAAAACAACCCAGACCAAATACCGCTTGTTGCAGATGCTCAGGGAACGGCCCCTTCAGCGGATTACCGTTTACATAGTGCTGCGCAGGCACAGACATGGCTTCAGCACGACCTGGCAGCGCCTGCTCAGCGCTAGGCAGATGGCTTTTTTCGGTGAGAATTTGTGAACGCAGAACCATAAAGGTGTCCTTGTCTGGCTATTCAAAAGGGTTCAACACCAACTAGGCTTGCCGGATAAGTTGGTACCAATGTTTCGATATGAAGATGATAAGGGCAGGGAGCCGCATTTCAACGCGGGTACGGCTTACAGTAAGCGGGCTACCCGATAAGTCTTATAACAGCACTAGCCTAAGGGGAAAGGTGGATCATGCAACTACGACAGACAAGATCGCGACTATCGGCGTTAATCCTGAGTTGCTGGCTGGCCGCGCCACTGGCCTTTGCCACCGATCCCGCGCCCATCCTTAGCAGCAATGAACAAGGCCAGTACCTGCAAGAGCTGAAGCGCACCTACCAAACCCAAAACGAACGCCAGGCCTTGCTCGCCCACTGCAACCAACTGCTGAAAACCTACGCACTCACCGCAGGCTACCAAGTCGGCCAGGCCAAACGCGAAGACCTCACCTACCAACTGCGCGAAGGCGACAGCGGCGAACTGCTCCTGCGCGAAGAAAAACGCGACCCGCAAAACCACACCCTGTCCGTCAGCAACCGCGTCGTCCCGCTATTCGGCGTAGACCCCTTCGTCCGCTACGAATGCCCCAACTCCGGCATCACCTGCACCCTCCGCACACCGGGCGATGGCAGCAGCACACTGCTCACAATCGTCCGTGACCATAAAGGCGCGAGTGAGTTGGCTAAGGCGTTGAGTTATTTGATTCGGAATTTGCAGAAGGGGTGAGGGGCTTTGTGGTTGGTTTGCAGCATTTCGGCAGGCCGCATACGGCCAGTAGCGCTCATTGGACGTCTACAAAACCAGAGGCGATTCAAACCAACGTGACGGCCCAACTCTATTTCACCGATCCAGCCGCTAACTGAAATGCGTAGCCGGGGACAGACCACGATATTGATACTGTCGTGGGGAATCCAAAGCTGCCTCTGCCGGCAGTAAGCAACTGCTCCTGGCCGCAACCTTCGGAAGCGAACCGAGAGATCAGTTATATGGGGCAAGAAGCATGACGAAGAAAAAACAGAAAAAGACTAAACATCCAGCTACCGGTATTTGTGCTCTTCTGTCAACAGAGGGGCCGTATGCGAAATCGCATCTAATCCCTCTAGCACTCACCTCCCCAGAGCAAAAAGGATCAAAATTCATCGAGGCAGGCCGAGGCATGCGACCGATCCGCCGCCCTACCAGTTGGTACGATTCCGAGTTATGCACCCATGCTGGCGAGTTAATCCTTAGAGATATCGACAATCATGGAATATCGATACTCAGGAAACACAAACTTATCTGGAACAGTTGGCCACCAAAAAAGAGCTCTATCGCCTTTGAGGACTACGTTGCCCCTCCAAACCCGGCGCTCATGAACTTCCGACGCTTTCAGCTAGCGGAAAAAGACGCTACACGACTGAAGATCTTTTATCTGAGCATTTTGTGGCGATTCCTTTCAAGCAAGCGTCCAGAGTTCTCCTATTTAGAGAACATAGGCATTGATTTAAATGAGTTGACAGGTCATATCAGAGCCCAAACAGCCCCCGGAAAAGGCCTCTATTTGATCTGCCTCCATCAACATGTCACCCGCGGCTTTACTCACAACCACTCGCCTACTATTCAAGAGATGGAAATTGAAAAGGGTGAAGCCTCGGTAAAGATACGATTCTATAGAATTTACTTTAATGGCCTAGTGGCTCATCTCTATCCCCGAACCGAGCCAGGGCTTGAGCACATGGGCACAGAGGCATCTATCTATATCGGTGAAGCCAATGATCTTGTCGTCTTCACTAGACCATTTGAACAATCTCGCCAAGAAACTGAATCTATTCACGAAATCATGGATACTGTTCGCCTATGGCCTGCCGAGTCGATTCGAATTGGCGTTTGAAAAGACCAATTAGGTCTCAGCAGTTGCATGACGCAGATACCGCCGCCGGCCATGTTCAAGCAATTCTCGAAGACAGCCCAATGAGCGTCATGCATAGCTTACGCTGCGCTTATCTGGCTATCGATTCTGGCCCATCAGAGGAAGCTGTTAAGAGGCTGCATAACCGGGGACAGACCACGATATTGATACTGACGTGGGGAATCCAAAGCTGCCTCTGCTCCCTTAAGCGACTGCTCCTGGCCGATAGCGGTCTTACGCCAAATTCTGCTTGGTATCAGAGCTAACCCTGCATCGACTGCATATAGCAGACCAATGCAATCACTAGCCATTTCCTTCTTAAAGCGCACACAAAAAAACCCCGCCAATTGGCGGGGTTGAGGTTAACGAGCGTGGCAGCTCGAAATCGTTACAGCAGCAGGGTGCGGATGTCGGCTAGGACGTCGCCCAGGCGCTTGGTGAAGCGGGCGGCGGCGGCGCCGTTGATCACGCGGTGATCGTAGGACAGTGACAGCGGCAGCATCAGGCGTGGTTGGAAGGCTTTGCCGTCCCACACTGGTTGCATGGTGGCTTTGCTGACACCGAGGATCGCCACTTCCGGCGCGTTGACGATCGGCGTAAAGCCGGTGCCGCCAATGTGGCCGAGGCTGGAGATGGTGAAGCAGGCGCCTTGCATGTCGTCCGCCGAGAGCTTTTTGTTGCGGGCCTTGTCGGCCAGCTCAGCGGCTTCGGCAGCCAGTTGCAGCAGGCTCTTCTGATCCACATTCTTGATCACCGGAACCAGCAGGCCGTCAGGGGTATCCACGGCGAAGCCGAGGTTGACGTATTTTTTGCGGATCAGCGCTTTGCCGCTTGGGGCCAGTGAGCTGTTGAAGTCCGGCATTTCCTTGAGCAGGAAGGCGCTGGCTTTAAGCAGCAGTGGCAGTACGGTGAGCTTAACGCCAGCCTTTTCAGCAACGGCTTTCTGCGCAACGCGGAAGGCTTCCAGCTCGGTGATGTCGGCGCTGTCGAACTGAGTCACGTGCGGTACGTTGAGCCAGCTGCGGTGCAGGTTGGCAGCACCGACCTGCATCAGGCGGGTCATCGGTACTTCTTCAACTTCACCGAACTTGCTGAAGTCCACGGTCGGGATCGGCGGAATGCCTGCGCCGCCAGTGGCTGCAGCGGCTTCCGGCGCGGCCTTGGCCTTGCTCATCATGGCTTTGACGTAGGCTTGCACGTCCTCTTTGAGGATGCGGCCTTTCGGACCGGTGCCGGTCACGTCTGCCAGGTCGACACCAAACTCGCGGGCGGTCAGGCGTACAGCCGGGCCAGCGTGCACTTTGACGCCTTCGCGCTTGGCGATGCCGGCGTTTTCAGCTGCAGCGGAAAGGGCGGCAATGGCGCGCACTTCTGCGGCGATGTGCGGGGCTGCGCCTTCCGGCACGCGATGCACTTCGCGCTTGGCTGGCGCTTCAGCAGCTGGAGCCGGAGCGGCGGCAGGTGCTGGTTGCTCAGCGGCGGCCGGTGCAGCGCCTGCGACTTTGAGCTTGAGGATCAGGTCGCCGGTGCCGACGTCGGCATCCAGCTTAACCAGCACTTCTTCCACCACGCCCGCAGCCGGAGATGGAATCTCCATGCTGGCTTTGTCGGACTCAAGGGTGATCAGGGATTGATCAACCTCAACGGTGTCGCCTTCCTTAACCAAAATCTCGATGACTTTGGCGGTTCCAGCGGAGCCGATATCCGGGACGTGAATGTCCTGCACGCTGCTGGCAGCGGCCGCTGGGGCCGGAGCAGGGGCGGCAGCTGGCGCAGGCGTGGGCTCTGCAGCTGCCGGAGCGGCTGCAGGTGCTTCGGCGGCTGGCGCTGCGGCTGGGGTGTCGCCTTCGACTTCCAGCTCAAGCAGCTCATCGCCTTCTTTGAGCTTGTCGCCCAGTTTGACTTTCAGTGCGGTGATCACACCGGCTTTCGGGGCCGGGATTTCCATGCTTGCTTTGTCCGACTCCAGCGTCAGCAGGCTTTGATCAGCCTCGATGCGGTCGCCGACCTTAACGAACAGTTCAATTACTTCACCCTCACCGCTGCCGATGTCGGGGACGCGAATCAATTCACTCATTGCGACGCTCCTTAGCAGTCCAGTGGGTTTGGTTTTTCAGGATCAATGCCGAACTTGGCGATGGCATCGGCCAAGACCTTGGCTTCGATTTCGCCACGGTCAACCAAGGCTTCCAGAGCAGCCAGAACAACCCACTGACGATCCACTTCGAAGAAGTGGCGCAGTTTCTTGCGGCTGTCACTGCGGCCAAAGCCGTCGGTGCCCAGCACTTTGTATTCCTTGCTCGGTACCCACTGGCGGATTTGCTCGGCGAAGACCTTCATGTAGTCAGTGCTGGCTACAACCGGGCCGTTACGGCCGCTGAGGCACTCTTGCACGTAGGTCTGCTTCGGTTTCTGGCCGGGGTGCAGGCGGTTATAACGCTCAACAGCGAGGCCGTCGCGACGCAGTTCGTTGAAGCTGGTGACGCTCCAGACATCCGCGCCGATGTTGTATTCGTCACGCAGAATCTTCGCTGCTTCGCGGACTTCACGCAGGATGGTGCCGCAGCCCAGCAGTTGTACGTGGTGGGCAGCTTCGCGCTTGTCTTCTTCGAGCAGGTACATGCCCTTGATGATGCCTTGCTCTACACCGGCTGGCATTGCTGGCTGCTGGTAGGACTCGTTCATCACGGTGATGTAGTAGAAGACGTCTTCCTGCAGTTCGGTCATGCGCTTCATGCCGTCCTGAATGATCACCGCCAGCTCGTAGCCGTAAGTCGGGTCATAGGAATGGCAGTTCGGGATGGTGGAAGCCAGTACGTGGCTGTGACCGTCTTCGTGCTGCAGACCTTCACCGTTCAGGGTGGTACGGCCAGCGGTGCCGCCGATCAGGAAGCCACGGGTGCGGCTGTCGCCAGCGGCCCAAGCCAGGTCGCCGATACGCTGCAGGCCGAACATCGAGTAGAAGATGTAGAACGGCAGCATCGGCTGGTTGTGGGTGGAGTACGAGGTACCGGCAGCGATGAAGGAACTCATGGCACCGGCTTCGTTGATGCCTTCTTCGAGGATCTGACCTTTCTTGTCCTCTTTGTAGAACATCACCTGGTCTTTATCCACAGGCTCATACAGCTGGCCTACGGAGGAGTAGATGCCTAGCTGACGGAACATGCCTTCCATACCAAAGGTACGAGCTTCGTCCGGGATGATCGGGACGATGCGCTGGCCGATGTCTTTGTCCTTCACCAACTGCGCGAGGATGCGTACGAAGGCCATGGTGGTGGAGATTTCGCGCTCGCCGGTGCCGTCGAGGATGGCCTTGAGGGTTTCCAGCGGCGGTGTCGGGATGCTGAAGCTCTTACGGCGACGCTGCGGTACAAAGCCACCCAGCGCGGCGCGGCGTTCGGCAATGTAACGGGCTTCGGCGCTGCCTTCTTCCGGTTTAACGAAGGGCAGGTGCTCGAGCTGGTCGTCGCTGACCGGGATGTCGAAGCGGTCGCGGAACTGGCGCAGGCTTTCCACGTCGACTTTCTTGGTGTTGTGCGCGGTGTTCTGCGCTTCACCGGAGCCGGTGCCGTAGCCTTTGATGGTCTTGGCCAGGATTACGGTCGGCTGACCTTCGTGGTTGACCGCGTCGTGGTAGGCCGCGTAGACCTTGTACGGGTCGTGGCCGCCACGGTTCAGACGCCAGATCTCGTCGTCGGATAGGTCAGCGACCATGGCCTTGAGTTCTGGGGTGTTGAAGAAGTTTTCGCGAACGTAAGCGCCGTCTTTGGCTTTGTAGTTCTGGTATTCGCCGTCGACTACTTCGTCCATGCGGCGTTGCAGGTGGCCGTCGACGTCTTTGGCCAGCAGCGGGTCCCAGAAGCGGCCCCAAACGACTTTGTTTACATTCCACTGAGCGCCGCGGAAGACGCCTTCCAGTTCCTGAATGATCTTGCCGTTGCCGCGAACCGGGCCGTCGAGGCGCTGCAGGTTGCAGTTGATGACGAAGATCAGGTTGTCCAGCTTCTCGCGGCCAGCCAGGGAGATGGCACCGAGGGATTCCGGCTCGTCACACTCGCCGTCACCCAGGAAGCACCAGACTTTCTGCTTACCGGCCGGGATAAAGCCACGCGCTTCCAGGTACTTCATGAAGCGGGCTTGGTAGATGGCCTGGATCGGGCCCAGACCCATGGATACGGTCGGGAACTGCCAGAAGTCCGGCATCAGCCATGGGTGTGGATAAGAGGAGAGACCTTTGCCGTCGACTTCGCGACGGAAGTTTTTCATTTGGTCTTCGCTGATGCGGCCTTCCATAAAGGCACGGGCGTAAACGCCTGGGCTGGCGTGGCCCTGGAAGAAGATCAGGTCGCCGCCGTGCTCTTCAGTTGGAGCCTGGAAGAAGTAGTTAAAACCAATGTCGTACAGCGTCGCGGAGGAGGCGAAGCTGGAAATGTGACCACCGAGGTCGGAATCCTCAAGGTTGGTACGCATCACCATGGCCAGTGCGTTCCAGCGCACCAGGGAGCGGATGCGGCGCTCCATAAACAGGTCACCCGGCATGCGTGCTTCGTGAGTTACCGGGATGGTGTTGCGGTAGGGCGTGGTAATTGCGTATGGCAATTGTGCGCCGCTACGTGTAGCCAGTTCACCCATGCGGGTCATCAGATAATGTGCGCGGTCTTCACCCTCGTTTTCGAGGACTGACTCAAGGGCGTCCAGCCATTCCTGGGTTTCGACGGGATCGAGGTCTTGCATGGCTTGCTCCAGGGCTCAAAGGCTTCCAGAATCGGAGGCCAGATACCGCAGCCAGCTTTGTGAGCGGCTGCGCAAATTATTGGGTTGGCCGGGTATAAGCGGCTGGTTGTAGTTTTACTACATTCCGACGCTAATTTCAGCCCTTTAGACACAAATGTTAGTAGTTACACTACATATCAATCAGTTAGTTCCAGGTTAATCGCATCAGTCGTATCCCTTCCTGAGGTGTCCCTGGCGCTTGCAGAACGCTAAAAAGGATAGACCATGAGCCTGCCCGTGCTGGCCGCTTTACCTGCTGCGTTACTCCCCCTTGTCGCCCGTGGCGAGCAGTCTTTGCAGCAAGCGTTTGCTGCGCATTCTCCTGAAGCGGCTGAACGCTTCGACAACTGGCCGGAGCATCGTCGCGAGACCCTGCGACGAGTGGTGGCGGCCAGTGATTTTGTGCTGGAGCAGGCTCAGCGTGATCCTCTTATGTTTCTGCAAGTGGCGGATAGCGGTGAACTGGAGTCCAGCCTGAGCAGCGGCAGCCTGCGTGCTCAGCTGGAAGCGGCGCTGGATGGCTGCGATGACGAAGATGAGCTGGGGCGTCGGCTGCGGCGTTTTCGCAACCGTCACCAGTTGCGCATCATTTGGCGGGACATCAGCCGCCAAGCCGATCTGGTGGAAACCTGTCGCGATTTGTCTGATCTGGCCGATGCCTGCGTGGATCTGGCCTATCACTGGCTGTATCAGCGCCTGTGTGCGCAGAGCGGAACCCCCATCGGCAACCGCAGCGGGCAACCGCAACACATGGTCATTCTCGGGATGGGCAAACTGGGGGCGCATGAACTCAACCTGTCCTCGGATATCGACCTGATCTTCGGTTATCCCGAAGGCGGGGAGACCGAAGGGGTCAAACGCTCGCTGGATAACCAGGAATTTTTCACCCGGCTTGGCCAGAAGCTGATCAAAGCTCTGGATGTGATCACTGTAGACGGCTTTGTGTTCCGTACTGATATGCGCCTGCGGCCATATGGCTCAGCCGGGCCGTTGGTCTACAGCTTTAATGCATTGGAACAGTATTACCAGGATCAGGGCCGTGACTGGGAGCGCTACGCCATGATCAAAGCCCGCGTGGTGGGCGGTGATCAGGAGGCCGGCGCGCAATTGCTCAATATGCTGCGGCCGTTCGTGTACCGACGTTATCTGGACTTTTCCGCCATTGAAGCGCTGCGCTCAATGAAGCAGCTGATTCAGCAGGAAGTGCGGCGTAAGGGCATGGCCGAGAACATCAAGCTCGGTTCCGGCGGCATCCGCGAAGTGGAGTTTGTGGCGCAGGCGTTTCAGCTGATTCACGGTGGCCGTGACCTCAGTTTGCAGCAGCGCTCGCTGTTCGCTGTGCTGCATACCCTTGAGGGGCAGGGTTATCTGTCTGGCGAGGTGACCGACGAGCTGCGCGAAGGCTACATCTTCCTGCGCTATGTGGAGCACGCGCTGCAAGCGATTGATGATCGCCAGACGCAAATGCTGCCTGAGGATGACCTGACTCGCGCCCGTGTCGCGTTCATCATGGGTTTCGACAGCTGGCAGGCGTTCCACGATCAGCTGATGTTCTGGCGTGGTCGGGTGGACTGGCACTTCCGCGGTGTGATTGCGGACCCGGATGAAGACGAAGACTCCGAAGACATCGTAGGTGGCGAATGGCTGCCGCTCTGGGAGGATCGTCAGGAAGAGGAAGACGCCTGTCGTCAGCTTGAGGAGGCGGGCTTCCAGTCGCCGCAGTCGGCTTGGCAGCGCCTGATGGGCCTGCGCAGCAGCGTGCAGGTGCGCACCATGCAGCGACTGGGGCGTGAACGGCTGGATGTGTTTATGCCGCGTCTGTTGGCGAAAATCGTCGAGCAAGATAATCCTGATCTGGTGCTTGAGCGGGTTTTGCCGCTGATCGAGGCCATTGCCCGGCGTTCGGCTTATGTTGTCCTGCTCACCGAAAACCCTAACGCGCTGCAGCGTCTGCTAACGCTGTTTGCCGCCAGCCCGTGGATCGCCGAGCAGATGGCGCGCTTCCCGCTGCTGCTTGATGAGCTGCTTAATGAAGGTCGCCTGTTCAAGCCGCCGTTAGCGCCGGAGCTGGCTGCGCAGTTGCGTGAGCGGCTGATGCGCATTCCCGAAGAAGACCTGGAACAGCAGATGGAGGCCCTGCGCCACTTTAAGCTGGCTCACGGCTTGCGCGTTGCTGCTTCGGAAATCACCGGCACCTTGCCTCTGATGAAAGTCAGCGATTACCTGACCTGGCTGGCCGAGGCGATTCTGGATCAGGTATTGGCGCTGTCCTGGCGGCATATGGTCAGCAAGTACGGTACGCCGCGTCGGGCTGACGGCAGCCTGTGTGACCCGGACTTTATTGTGGTCGGCTACGGCAAAGTGGGCGGCCTTGAACTGGGCCATGGCTCCGATCTGGACTTGGTGTTTATCCATGATGGTGATTCGCAGGCTGAAACGGACGGGCCGAAGTCGATTGATGGTGCGCAGTTCTTCAATCGTCTTGGTCAGCGCATCATCCATTTGCTGACCACGCAGACCAACTCCGGTCAGTTGTATGAGGTGGACATGCGCTTGCGTCCATCCGGCGCAGCAGGGCTGTTGGTGAGTTCGCTGGGGGCGTTTGAGCGCTATCAGCAGAGTGAAGCCTGGACCTGGGAGCATCAGGCGTTGGTGCGGGCGCGGGTGCTGGTCGGTAGTGATCGGGTTGGTAAGGCCTTTGAGGTCGTGCGGGCTCAGGTGCTGGGGCGTGAGCGCGACCTGGACAAGCTGCGTACTGAGGTCAGCGAGATGCGTGCGAAGATGCGCGACAACCTCGGGACCAAGGCCACTACAGCGGGCACCGCAGCCAATGCCTTTGACGCCAGTACCAGCTACGACCTCAAGCAGGACGCCGGTGGTATCGTCGATATTGAATTTATGGTGCAATACGCGGCTCTTGCTTGGTCGCATCAGTACCCGGAATTGCTCGAGTTCACCGACAATATTCGCATTCTGGAAGGGCTGGAGCGCGTCGGGCTGCTGCCGGGTGAAGATGCCCGTCTGCTGCAGGATATTTATAAAGCCTACCGTTCGGTGGCACATCGCCAGGCCTTGCAGAAGCAACCTGGGGTGGTAAGTGGAGACCAGTTCGAGAGCGAGCGGCGCACGGTGATGCGCATCTGGCAGGAATTGGGGCTTAACTGAAGACTTTCGTGCTGGCCTGATGCAGGCTGGTGAACCCGGTAATAACGAATTGAGGAGCAGGAACTATGTCGATAGCGTCTATGGCCGATCGTGATGGTGTGATCTGGTACGACGGCGAGCTGGTGCAGTGGCGTGAGGCTAAAACCCACGTTCTGACCCACACACTGCACTACGGCATGGGCGTGTTCGAGGGTGTGCGCGCGTACAACACGCCGCAAGGCACCGCGATTTTCCGTTTGGAAGCGCACACCGACCGTCTGTTCGACTCTGCCCACATCATGGGTATGAAGATTCCGTTCAGCAAAGAAGAAATCAACGAAGCGACCCGTGCTGCGGTGCGTGAGAACAACCTGGAAAGCGCCTACATCCGCCCGATGGTGTTCTACGGATCTGAAGCCATGGGCCTGCGCGCCACCGGCCTGAAAGTTCAGGTGATCGTGGCAGCATGGCACTGGGGCGCTTACATGGGCGACGAGGCGTTGAAAGTCGGGATCAAGGTGCGCACCAGCTCCTTCACCCGTCACCACGTCAACATCTCCATGACCCGCGCCAAGGCCAACGGTAACTACATCAACTCGATGCTGGCCCTGCAAGAAGCCATCTCCGGTGGTGCTGATGAAGCCCTGCTGCTGGACCCGGAAGGCTACGTGGCCGAAGGTTCGGGTGAAAACGTATTTATCGTGAAGAACGGCGTGGTTTACACACCGGAAGTCACTTCCTGCCTGAACGGCATCACCCGCAGCACCATCCTGACGCTGGCTGAAGAGCTGGGGCTGAAAGTGGTTGAGAAGCGCATCACCCGTGATGAGGTTTACATCGCTGATGAAGCTTTCTTCACTGGTACTGCGGCTGAAGTAACGCCGATCCGTGAAGTGGATGGCCGTCAGATCGGTGCTGGCCGCCGTGGTCCGGTCACTGAGAAGTTGCAGACTGCTTACTTCGATCTGGTCACCGGCAAGACTGACGCTCACGCCGAATGGCGTACGCTGGTCAAGTAAGGCGCAGCATTTTGGCGCGTTGCTGGCTGCTAAAAACTTAGCTATGTAACAACAAGGGGGCGCAAGCCTCCTTGGTCGTTTCTGGAAGTGGCATGAATATATTGATCGTAGGCCCGAGTTGGGTGGGTGACATGGTGATGGCGCAGACACTGTTTCAGTGCCTGCAGCAACGTCATCCCGGCTGCGCAATTGATGTGCTGGCGCCGGACTGGAGCCGGCCGATCCTTGAGCGGATGCCGGAAGTACGCAAGGCGCTGAGCTTCCCGCTCGGCCACGGTGTGCTGGAATTGGCCACGCGGCGCAAGATCGGCAAAAGTCTGGCCGGGCAATACGACCAGGCCATCCTGCTGCCCAACTCGCTGAAGTCGGCGCTGGTGCCGTTCTTTGCCGGGATTCCCAAGCGCACCGGCTGGAAAGGCGAGCTGCGTTACGGTCTGCTCAACGATATCCGCGTGTTGGACAAAGAGCGCTATCCGCTGATGATCGAGCGCTTTATGGCGCTGGCCTATGACGCTAACGCCGAGTTGCCCAAGCCATATCCGCGCCCCAGTCTGCAGATTGATCCGGCCAGCCGTGAAGCTGCACTGGCTAAGTTCGGATTGAGCCTGGATCGCCCGGTGCTGGCGCTGTGCCCGGGCGCTGAGTTCGGTGAGGCCAAACGCTGGCCTAGCGAGCACTACGCCAAGGTCGCTGAGCTAAAAATCCGCGAGGGTTGGCAGGTTTGGCTGTTTGGTTCGAAGAATGATCACCCGGTGGGTGAGGATATTCGAGCCCGTCTGATTCCGGGCCTGCGTGAAGAAGCATACAACCTGGCCGGCGAAACCAGCCTGGCTGAGGCGATTGATCTGCTCTCTTGTGCCGATGCTGTGGTATCCAATGACTCCGGCCTGATGCACGTGGCCGCAGCGCTGAACCGCCCGCTGGTGGCGGTGTACGGCTCCACCTCGCCGGGTTTCACGCCGCCGCTGGCGGAACAGGTTGAAGTGGTGCGTCTGGGGCTCGAGTGCAGTCCGTGTTTTGAACGTACTTGCCGTTTCGGCCATTACAACTGTCTGGGTGAACTTAAACCCCGGGCGGTGATTGAGGCGCTGAGCCGCCTGGTTGTTGATCCGGTCGAGGTCCGATAGTTGCGCGTTTTACTGATCAAAACCTCCTCGCTTGGCGATGTGGTTCACACCCTTCCGGCGCTGACTGATGCCGCCCGGGCGATTCCGGGGATTCAGTTCGACTGGGTGGTCGAGGAAGGTTTTGCCGAGATTCCAGCCTGGCATCCTGCGGTCGCGCAGGTGATTCCGGTGGCGATCCGTCGTTGGCGCAAGAACATCATCAAGACCCTGATTTCCGGCGAGTGGCGGCGCTTTAAACAGCGTCTGCGCGAGCGCCGTTATGATCTGGTGATTGATGCCCAGGGCCTGCTCAAAAGTGCGTTGCTGACCCGTTATGTCTCCGCCCCGATTGCCGGGCTGGATAAAAACTCGGCCCGCGAACCGGCCGCCTGCCGCTTTTACGACCGACTTTACGCGGTACCGAAAGAACAGCATGCGCTGGAGCGTCTGCGTCAGCTGTTCGCCCAGGCGCTGGATTATCCGCAGCCGACGACTGTGGCGGATTACGGTTTGAGCCGGGAGCAGTTGGCGGTGGGCGGGCAGGAGCCTTATCTGCTGTTCCTGCATGGCACTACGTGGCCGAGCAAACACTGGCCGGAAGAAAACTGGCGCGAGCTGGCCGAGACCATGAGCGAGCAGGGCTGGGGCATTCGCTTACCCTGGGGCAGTGAAGCTGAGAAAGCCCGCGCTGAGCGCATTGCTGCCGGCATCCCGAATGCAGTGGTGCTGCCTAAGCTGAACCTGGCGGGTGTGGCCAAAGTGATTGCCGGAGCCAGCGCCTGCGTGGCGGTGGATACCGGTTTGGGGCATTTGGCGGCAGCGCTGGATGTGCCAAGCATTTCGCTGTACGGCCCGACCTTGCCGGGCCGCGTGGGCGCTTACGGGCGCTCGCAAATTCATTTGTGTGCCACCGGGCCGAATGCCGGTCTGGGGGATCGCAACAAACCTTGTTTTGAGAGCCTGCCGGCCCAACGTGTAGCAACTGAGTTGCAGGCGTTGTTGTTGGCAGAGGGCGTTATCTGATGCAGCTGGCTTTTATCCTCTATAAGTACTTCCCTTTTGGTGGTCTGCAGCGCGACTTTATGCGTATCGCTCTGGAGTGTCAGGCGCGCGGCCATGCTATCCGGGTCTATACCCCGATCTGGGAAGGCGAGGTACCGGAGGGCTTTGATGTGGTGGTGGTGCCGGTCAAGGCACTGTTCAACCACAAGCGCAATGAGAAGCTGACTGCGTGGATCAAGGCCGATTTGGCCAAGCGCCCGGTGGATCGGGTGATCGGTTTCAACAAGATGCCGGGCCTGGATGTCTACTACGCCGCCGATGGCTGCTATGAAGACAAGGCTCAGACCCTGCGTAACCCACTGTACAAGCTGGGTGGGCGCTACAGGCACTTTGCCGATTATGAGCGGGCGGTGTTTGCGCCGGAGTCCAAAACCGAGATTCTGATGATCTCGGAAGTGCAGCAGCCACTGTTTATCAAGCATTACCACACGCCGCTGGAGCGCTTTCATCTGCTGCCGCCGGGCATCGCGCTGGACCGTCGGGCTCCGGCAAATGCCGCTGAAATTCGCGCCGAGTTCCGTCGTGAGTTCAAGCTGGCAGAGGATGATCTGTTGCTGGTGCAGATCGGCTCTGGCTTCAAAACCAAGGGCCTGGATCGCAGCCTGAAAGCGGTGGCTGCTCTGCCTGCTGAGTTGAAAAAACGCACCCGCCTGATCGCCATCGGTGCGGATGATCCCCGTGCCTTCAAGCTGCAAGCCAAGGCGCTGGGGATTTCCGGGCAGGTGGATATCCTCAAAGGTCGCAGCGATATTCCGCGCTTCCTGCTGGGGGCTGATTTGTTGATTCATCCGGCCTACAACGAGAACACCGGTACGGTACTGCTGGAGGCGCTGGTCGCCGGGCTGCCGGTGCTGGTGACCGATGTATGCGGTTACGCCCATTACATCGCTGAAGCGGATGCCGGGCGGGTACTGGACAGCCCGTTCGAGCAGTCCAAGCTGGATCGCGTACTCAGCGAAATGCTGGTTGATCCGGCGCAGCGTCAGGCTTGGTCACGTAACGGCCTGGCTTATGCTGAGACAGCTGATCTGTATTCGATGCCGCAGCACGCGGCCGACATCATTCTGGCGGGTCACCATGAAGCTTGAGTTAGCGCAACCGTTCGCCTCACTGTGGGCCGGGCGTGATCCCTTCGAAGCGGTAGAGGCCCTGCAAGGTAAGGTCTACCGCGAGCTGGAAGGCCGCCGCACGCTGCGTACCGAAGTGGAAGGGCGCGGCTATTTCGTCAAAATCCACCGTGGCATTGGTTGGCGCGAAATCGCCAAGAACCTGCTGACGGCCAAGCTACCGGTGCTCGGTGCCGAGCAGGAGTGGCTGGCGATTCAGCGCTTGAAGCAAGTCGGTATCCCGACCATGACGGCGGTAGCGTTTGGTGAGCGCGGCAGCAATCCGGCGGCTCAGCACTCATTCATCATCACCGAAGAACTGGCGCCGACGATCGATCTCGAGCAGCTGACCATGAACTGGCGGGAACAACCGCCAGAGCCCCGCCTTAAGTGGGCGCTGATCCGCCGTGTTGCGGATATGGTCGGAGGCATGCACCGCGCGGGCGTTAACCATCGCGATTGCTACATCTGTCACTTCATGTTGCATACCGATAAGCCCATCGATGCCGATGATTTGCGTCTGTCGGTGATTGATCTGCATCGCGCCCAGGTGCGCCAAAAAACGCCATTGCGCTGGCGCAATAAAGACTTGGCCGCCCTGTATTTCTCGGTGATGGACATTGGCCTGAGTAAGCGCGACACGCTGCGTTTCTTACGTCATTACTTCCAGCGCCCTCTGCGTCAGGTATTGCGCGAGGAGCAGGCACTGTTGGGCTGGCTGCAGCGCAAAGCGGATAAGCTGTATGCGCGCCGAGTGCGCTATGGTGGCGCTTTGTAAGCAGTACTGCCGCTACGGCAAGATAGAAAACGGGGCGCACATTGGGGCGGCCCGGCGAGTCGTGTTGAATTATGTAGGCCTGGTCTTTGTGCCGGCCTTTTGTTTTTTAGTGGTCCGGTGAGGGTGTCCGGCGCTTTTGACCTGTGCGTTGCACGATGTGCAGCAGAGGTAGGGCGGCTTGGAACCGTTCGCTGCTACAAAGGTGGAGCGAGTTAATGTCGAATTGGCGGCTTGAGCCTGAATACGCCAGTTTGCAGCAAGAGTTTGGCAGTCTCGATGCTGTTTTTGCTTTGCAGGGGGAGCGGTTGACCTCGGACCCGTTATCCGAGGTGATCCTGCTTGAGCGTGCTGGGGTGCGTTATTACGTCAAGCGTTACTGGGGGGGCGGTAAGGGCCTGCGCCGGTATGTCGGCCGCCCGCGGGTTAAGGCTGAATGGCAGAACCTGAAGAACTTCATCAAATGGGGTATTCCAACGGCACCGATTGTGGCCTACGGCCTGGAGCGGCGCTTCGGGTCATTTCTGCGCGGTGCGTTGATTACCCGTGAGCTGATTAATACCCAGGATCTGGCGCAGATGGTGGCGAACCAGGACTCGCGCCTGAACGATCCGGCCTGGGTGCAGACTGTCAGCTTGCAATTGGCCCAGGCGACCCGGACTTTGCATGATCAGAACTTCGCTCACAACGATCTGAAGTGGCGAAATTTGCTGGTCAATGATCGGGCTGAGCTGTTCCTGATTGACTGCCCGACCGGCGCATTCTGGTGGGGACCCTTCCTGCAATACCGGATCATTAAGGATCTGGCCTGTCTGGATAAGGTGGCCAAGTACCAGCTGAGCCGCACCCAGCGTTTGCGTTTCTATCTGCAGTACAGCCAGAGCAAGCGCCTGAGTGCCGGGCAGAAAAAACAAATCCGCCGCATTGTTGGATTCTTTGAGGGCAGGGAATGAGTGATTTTGTGGCCGCCGCTGACCAGGCGATCTTGCAGCGCCATGGTCTGAACGACTTTGATGCGCTGTGGGCACTCAAGCTGGAAGCGGTGGATGAACCCAACACCGAACGCGGTGGCTGGAGCAGTGTGTATCGCCTGGATTTGGGCGAGGCGGTGTATTACCTCAAGCGGCAAAGCAACCACCTGACCCGTACGCTGCTGCATCCACTGGGCGAGCCGACGTTTGCCCGTGAGTTTCGCAATATTCAGCGCTACGCCGAACTGGGAATTCCGGCCCTTGAGGCGGTGTTTTTCGCCCAGCGCCGGGTGCCCGGAGAGCAGCGCGCGGTGTTGCTGACCCGAGCGTTGGATGACTGGCAGGATCTTTATTCTTACCTGCCTGAGTGGCGTGAGCTGGATGACGCTCGCCGGATCGCAATTCTCGCTGCCTGCGGTGACTTGGCTCGTCAGCTGCATCAGGCCGGGCAAATGCATGGCTGTTTCTATCCCAAGCATATTTTCCTGCGTCCACAGGGCGATCGCTTCGAGGCATGCCTGATCGATCTTGAGAAGACCCGTCCGCTGTTGCTGGGTCGCCGTGATCGGATCAAAGACATTGAGCCGCTGGTGCGGCGTGCAAGTGTGTGGGATGAGGCTGATCTGAGGCATTTTCTGGACGCCTACCTGAGCGACCCGGCAGAGTTAAGCCCGTGGCTGAGTCGTTTGACCGCTCGCCGCCGAAATAAGGAGGGCCGCTGATGAAATTGGCCGATCTGGCTGCTGCTGGTCGTACCCCTGAACTGCCTTTGCAACTGGAACTGGCGGATGCCGCAGGCCCGGCGCAATTGACTGTCCAGCGCTGGCTGCGTGTGCTGCCGGGGCAGCGCTATGTAGGGCAGGCGCTGTGGCGTGGGCGTCCGGTGTTGGCCAAACTGCTGGTGGGCAGCAAGGCCGCCCGCCACTTTCAGCGCGAGCTGCAGGGGGCACGTTTGCTCGCTGAGCAGCAACTGACCACGCCGCTGTTGCTGGCGGACGGTCTGCGTGAAGGTGAGGGCGGCTGGCTGCTGTTTGAGTATCTTGACGGTGCCGAAAGCCTGTGGGATGCCTGGCATGCGGTGGAAGGCGAGCCGCTGCTCAGCGATGCTCAACAGACTGTGCTGGGTGAGGCGCTGGCTGCCATTGCGAACATGCACAGCAAAGGCTTGTGGCAGTCCGACTTGCACCTGGACAACCTGATGCGACACAACGGCCAGCTGTACATCATCGATGGTGGCGGAGTTGAGGCGCAGGAACCGGGTAAGCCGTTGTCCAGAGACAAGGTGCTGAGCAATTTGGGCGTGTTTTTCGCCCAGTTGCCGGTTGAGCTGACGCCGTTTGTTGAAGAGCTGTCGGTTCACTATCTGCTGGCGAACGGTGAGCATGCTTTGCCGCTTGAAGCGCTGCTGAAAGAAACGGAAAAAGTCCGTAAATGGCGTTTACGTGACTATCTGCGCAAAATTGGCCGTGATTGCAGCTTGTTCGCTGCAAAAGTCAGCGCCTTCGGACTGCAAGTGGTCGTGCGTGAGGAAGAGCAGGCTTTGCAGTCGCTGCTGAACAATCTTGATGTCTTTACCGAGCAAGGCCAGGTGTACAAGGCTGGTGCTTCGGCAACGGTTTCCAGAGTCCAGCTGCAGGGCCGCGACCTGATCATCAAGCGCTACAACATCAAAGGCGTACTGCACTGGCTCAAGCGCTTTTGGCGACCCAGCCGGGCCTGGCACAGCTGGGTTGAAGGCCATCGCCTGGAGCTGTTGGGTATTGCGACGCCTCGCCAATTGGCTGTGGTTGAGCGCCGTTGGTTCTGGTTGCGCTCGCGTGCCTACCTGATTACCGATTATTGCTATGGGCAGGATATAATCGACCGTTTTCAGCCCTATGCCGACAATGATGGCGGGGAGTTACCCCCGGAGGCAGAGCTGGTAGCGCTGGATCACCTGTTTGCCGCTTTGCTCAGAGAGCGAATCAGCCATGGTGATTTCAAAGGGCGCAATCTGTTCTGGGACGAGCGATTGGCGCGTTGGTCGCTGATTGACTTGGATGCCATGCAACATCATCAAAGTGCGAGCGGTTTTGCTAGGGCATACGCCCGTGACCGCGCGCGTTTTCTGCGCAACTGGCCGGCTGATTCGGCCTTGTATCAGTTGCTTGATCAACGTTTACCGCTGGCACCTGTGGCCGGTGAGCCTGTTTAAAAGAGGTTAGATCTGTGGCATTGACGATTCTCGGCCTTTCCGGCGCGCTCAGCCATGACCCTTCCGCCGCGCTGTATATCGACGGAAAACTGATTGCCGCAGCAGAAGAAGAGCGTTTTGTGCGCGATAAGCATGCGAAGAACCGCATGCCGTATGAGTCGGCCAAGTTCTGTCTGGAACAGGCTGGTATCAAACCGTCGGATGTTGATGTGGTAGCGATCCCGTTTGCGCCCATCAGCCTGTTTGGCAAAGCTCGCTGGCACTACGCCAAGCGCTACTGGTACGCGCCTGATCGCGCTCTTGATGCGATCCTGATGGGCAACCGCCGCTACAAGCGCTACCGCAAGAAGATTGTCTGGTGCCTGGAGCAGCTTGGTTTTGACACCAAGAAGATCAAAATCGAGCCGGTCGAGCACCACCTGGCCCACGCCTCCAGCGCCTATCACTGCTCCGGTTTCACTGAGAAAACCGCGATCATGGGCATCGACGGTAAGGGCGAGTACGCCACGACCTTCTTTGGCTATGGCGAGAACGGCAAGATTCATAAGATCAAAGAGTTTTACGATCCGGACTCACTGGGCGGTCTGTACGGTGCAATCACCGAGTTCCTCGGTTTCGAAATGCTCGATGGCGAGTTCAAAGTCATGGGCATGGCACCGTACGGTGATGCCAGCAAATACGATTTCTCGCGCCTGGCCAAGTTTGAAAACGGTGAGTTGGTGATCAACACCGACTACGCCAACGTCATCGGCCTGCGCCGCTACAAAGAGAAGGGCAAAGGTTTCTACTTCTCACCCAAGCTGATCGAGTGGTTGGGGCCGAAGCGTGAAGGCGATATCGCCGATGATCCGTACATTCACTACGCCGCCAGCATGCAAGCGCTGTTCGAGAAGCTGGCGCTGGAAATGATGGATTACTACCTGGGTGACATCATCAAGCAGACCGGCAAAATTGCTTTCGCCGGTGGCTGTGCGCTGAACGTTAAGCTGAACCAGAAGATTATCGCCCGCGACGAAGTTAAAGAGCTGTTTGTCCAGCCTGCGTCCGGCGATGCCGGTACGGCGGTCGGCGCGGCTGCGTATGTTTCGCACCAGCGCGGCGTGCCTGTGGAGAAGATGGAGCACGTTTACCTCGGCCCGTCTTACAGCAACGAAGATGTGATCGCAGCCTGCGCCCGTCATCCGAACAAGCCGAACTGGCAGAAGATTGATGACATGCCTCAGCGCATTGCCAAAATCATGGCGGAAGGTAATCCGGTGGCTTGGTTCCAGGGCCGTATGGAGTTTGGTCCGCGTGCGTTGGGCGGCCGTTCCATCATCGGTTGCCCGAGCGTGCCGGGCGTGGCTGATCGCATCAACGAGCAGATTAAGTTCCGCGAACGCTGGAGACCTTTCTGCCCGTCCATGCTGGATACCGTTGGCCCACAAATGCTCAAGGTCGATCACCCAAGCCCGTTCATGACCTTCACCTTCGAGGTTAATGAAGAGTGGAAAACCCGTGTGCCTGAAGTTGTGCATGAGGACGGGACTTCGCGCGCGCAAGTGCTCAAGCGTGAGTACAACCCACGTTATTACGACATGATGGTTGAGCTTGAGAAACTGACTGGCAACGGGGTTTCGCTGAACACCTCGCTGAACCGTCGTGGTGAGCCGATGATCTGTTCTCCTACCGATGCGCTGAACATGTTCTACGGTTCAGACCTGCAATATCTGATCATGGAAGACATTTTGGTGGTTAAAGAGTAGTCAGCACGCGGACAGTTGAACATCTAAAGGGGGAGTGCTCTGGCAAGCGTTGGAGCACATCTCTGACGTTTCAACTGCCACAGTGTCAGGCTGTGCTGAATCGGGATGCAGGTTTAAGCAGTTAGGTTCTGATGAACTCCCAAACCTAAGGTGTTTTTGCCGCGACCGTGTCGAGACATAAAAAGGATGGTGTGTCTGCACAGGTCCCTCGGACCATTGCAAGCGCTAGGCGTCTCGCTCTCAGTATTGAGAGCGGGCTTTGGACCTTCAGACAGTTGGCCATTCTGAGTAAGGTGAGAGTTTGATTGATATGACTGCTAACAGCTCAGGTATAAGGCTTTCGGTCGTGATTCCCGCCTATAACTATGCGGCCGTTTTGCCGCGTGCGGTGGAATCTGTTTTGGCTCAGATTGAGCCGTTGGGCCACGCCGAGCTGCTTGTGGTTGATGACGGATCGACTGATTCGACCTCTGCAGTGCTGGATCAACTGCTGGAGCGCAATCCCGGGCGTTTTCGTGCGCTGCGCAAGCCTAACGGCGGTGCCTCCTCGGCTCGCAACTTAGGTATACGCGAGGCTCAGGGTGAGTATCTGCTGTTCCTGGACGCAGATGATGAGTTGTCCCCAGGTGCACTGCAGGCAATAGATGAGCACCTGCTTGCACATCCTCAATCGCGTTTGGTAATTGGCGGTCATATTGGCGTTTCGCCCGACGGCAAACGCCGTGAGCACCTGCCTGAAGTGCTGCCAGATGATCCGATGAAGCGCCTGCGTGCTTATCTCTTAGATAAACGTCTTGCACTCTCCAATGGTGCCTGTGTGATGCACCGCGAGATTTTTGAACGGGGCGATTATCCAGAGCAGTTTCGTAGTGCAGAGGACATTCCTGTATTCGCCCAGGCGGTGGCCGGATATCCCTGCTCTGTGATCGCTCGGCCTCTGGTGTTGGTGCACAAGCACGATGACAGCTTGAGGCACCAGTTTTCTCACGCCAAAGCTGGCGGTTTAGCGTTGGTTGATGAGGTTTTTTCGTCGCGTCGCCTGGACCCGCAATTCCATGTGCTTAAGTCTGAGTTTTACGTGCAGCGCAGTTTGTCTCTGTTTCGCAGTGCATATCTGGCAGGGGATGCTGAGGCTGCAAAAGAGTTTTTTCGACAAGCTTGCCGTTGTGACTGGCGAGTGGTGTTCAAAGGATCGTATATGCGAAAAGCTGTTCGCCTGTGGCTGGGCCTGGCTGTATGAGCCGGAAAATCAAAGTTCTGCAGATGCAGAATCGCTACAACGTCAACGCGTCTGACCTTGCCGAACAGGTGATTGCGGGATTGCCCGAAGACCGTTTTGAGGTCACCACGCTATTTTTGCGGGGTAAACCTGCAGAAGGTGAGCCAGTCAGCCGCGCATCGCGCTCGGTTTACCTGGAGTTCAGCCAGAGCGATCTCAAAGGCTTACGTCTGCGCGCACTGCTGAAATTGTGCCGGCTGATTCGTGCTGAGCGTTTTGATGTGGTGATTGCCCATCGCTTCAAACCCATGAACATGCTGATGATCCTTAACCGGATTCTGCAGATCCCACTGTGCATTGGCGTTCAACATGGCATTGGTGACTTCGATCGGGCTTACCGGCGCTGGGAGTCGCGTCGCCTGTTACGCGAAAACTGGCGAATTGTCGGGGTATCGCGCGCAGTACGTGATTATCTGATTGGCTGCGGTGCCGGGTTTAACTCAGGCAACACCATCCAGATCAACAACGCCATCGATATTGATCGGGCAGAAAAACTGCAGCACAGCCGGGAGAAGTCCCGCGAGTTGCTGGGCCTGCCTGCTGGTGCCTTTGTGTTTGGCACGATCGGACGGCTGGTGCCGGTTAAAGGGCATGTTGATCTGGTCAGGGCCTTTGCCCGTATCAAGGACCTTAACCCGCAGGCGCTGCTGGCCATCATCGGGGAAGGGCGCTCCCGTGCAGAGCTTGAAGGCCTGATTGCCGAGCTGGGTATACAGGACCGTGTTGTGCTGTTGGGGGCCAAGCATGATGCCCTACAGTACGTGCGGGCCTTTAATGCGTTTGTGATGCCGTCGCTCAGTGAGGGGCTGCCCTTGGCTTTGCTGGAAGGCATGAGCGCCCGCCTGCCGGTACTGGGCTCAGATATTGACAGTTTGCGGCCGATTCTTGAGGACTGCGGCGGACGTATTTTTCCGGTGCGTGATGTCGATGCTCTGGCGCAGAAGCTGGGTGAGCTGATGGGACTGGATGAAGCGTCGAGGGTGGCTGAGGGCGAGCGTGCCTATGCGTACCTGCGTAGCGCGCATGCGATCGAGGACTTCCGCCGTGCCTACATGGCGCTCTTGGATGGGGTTACGGTCAAGAGTGCCTAATTTTCTTGAGTCAGTGCAGGCGCGACAGCTTCTGATTCCCGGCATCCTCTGCTTATTGCTGGGGATGCTGTTGCCGTCGAACAAGCTGTATCACCAGATCGTTGGCGTTTTTCTGTGGGGGCCGGGGCTGGTTTTACTCTGGCGTTACCGCAAAGAAGCAGGGCATTTTTCGGGCTGTGTCATGTTGTACGCAGCCTTGGGTTTTCTACTGTGGTCTGCGCTGAGCGCTACCTGGTCCTCCGCTGGCGATGAGCTGCGCAGAGCTAAATACCTACTACTGATCGCGTTGTCGCTGTGGACATTCATGCTGCTGGGTGGGTTACCTGAGCGCGTCTGGCTCAGGCTTTTAGCCGGGGCCGCTGCGTTGATGGGGGTGGTTGCCAGCTATGCCTGGGTGAATACCTACCTGGTGCAGGGAATGCCCTGGAGTTTTCGGATTGCCGCCGGTGGCCAGCTGGATCACTCGATTCTGGCTGCTCAGGTATTCGGCGTCTTTATGCTGATGTTCTATAACCTGATGCCGCAACGGCGATTGGCGCAATGCGGCTGGTTGTTGGTGATTTGCGGTTTTGCCGCTTATTTACTGTTTGCCCAGAGCAAAGGCATCTGGCTGGCGATGCTGGTGTCAATCTGTCTGACGCCGTTGTGGCGGCGTGAGCCGTTCTATCGAGTCATGGCCGCCTTAAGTGTCCTGGCGGTTGTGGTGTCCTACCTGTTTGCGCCAGATGTGCTGACCCAGCGCGGCATGTCTTATCGCCCCGAATTGTTCGAGCAGGGCCTGCAGTTGTATTTGAGCGGCAACAAGTGGCTGGGCCTTGGCTTGGGCGAGCACTATTTGCTGTCGGTGCAGTCGTTGGGGGCTGAGTTTGACCATCCGCATAACCTGTTCCTGAATATTCTGATTCAGGTCGGTGCGGTGGGCTTTGTGCTGTGGTGTCTGATGTGGGGCTGTGTGGCCCTGACAGCCTGGCAGTTCCGGCGTCTGAAGCTAGGCTCAGTGGTGATGGCCGTGTGGGTGTTTGCCTCGGTGGCGTTTCTTTCAGACGGTTTTTACGTGTGGGATAAGCCCCGGGATATCTGGTTTATCACCTGGATTCCTCTGGGGCTTGCGCTGGTGTTGTGGCGCTTAGGTAAAACGTCGGAACAGCCGCTGCAGTAAGGATTGGGGTTCCCCCGAATAGCTTCGGATCAGTTGCGCTGTGTCTTTGCCCAGAGCTGCATGTTGCTTGTGCAGCCGGTTCCAGTACGTATTGGCGATGGCTTGCGCGTCTGGAGCCTGTTCAATCCAGCCAATCAGTTCTCGCATCAGTGGCAGGTACGCAGCCAACTGCTCATGGGAGACGGCTTGGTAGCTCTTCCAGATGCGGTAGTGCGTTTCGAACTGTTGTTCGGTGACGGCTAGTCCGGCCTCATTAAACTTCTCGATAAACAGCAGCTTCAGGCACTCTTGGTTCTTCTCAGCGTGACGCTGTGAGGCTTGTGCTGAATGGGTGCGGTAGTTCAACAGAAACTGCGGAATGTTGCCCATACGTAACGTCGGGTTGGCCAGCAGGAGCGAGAAGAAAAAGCCGAAGTCTTCCGCGAAGATCAGGCGTTCGTTGTAACGCAAGTCGCCAATGATGCTGCGCTTGATCATGGCCGCAGGATTGGCAATGGTTCTGCCGAGAAACAGGTAGTTGTACTTCAACTCGGTATCTGAAGTGGGGTATCTGACATCCCTGACCTTGCTGCCGAATGTTCTGATCCAGCTGCCGCACAGGTCCAGAGACTTGCGGTCCATGGCTTCTAGCTGAACTTCGAAACGGTTTGGCTGGCAGATGTCGTCCGCATCCATCAGGGCGACATAGTCACCTTCACAATGGCTCAGGCCGATATTACGGGCTGAGGACACGCCGGAATTATCCTGCGAGATCAGCTGTATCCTGCTTTCGCCCCTGCGGTACTGTTCGATGACCTCAAGGGAATGGTCGGTTGAGCCGTCATTGATAATGACGATCTGGTCGGCTTGCCGGGTTTGTCCCAGCAACGACTCGATGGCTTCGCTCAAATAGGGTGCTGCGTTGTAAACGGGAAGCAGCACGCTCAGTGTGTTCATGATATCTGCTCTTGTCCGGCGCGGAGTTGACTGGCTCTGGTGAACAGGTTTTGCAGAAACTCGGACAGACTGTTTCTTTGCCTGGTATTCAGATCCTTGCAGTACGCATTGATAAATGCGTCGCTGTGCAAGACAAGTTTCTGAATATCGTTGCTGTATCTGAACAGATGCAGGAAGTTGCGTTTGCGCCGCAACCTACCAATTGGACCGCGGAAGACCTGCATGTCAGCAATGTCGATCAGTCCGAGTTGTCCGTCAGGGGTTTGTACGATATTTCCCAGGTGAAGCGAGCGGAAATACACGCCCGAGTCATGAATCCTAGCGATGAATGCACCAAGCATAGTGCATAAAGCATCCTGCAATTCGCCGTCGATGTTCTGGAACTCATACCGCAGCGTGGTGCCGGGCAGAGGCCAGTAATGGACGGCGGTCCGTTCAATACTTGGAATGCTGTAAGTCGTAATAATAGTCGGGCAAGGTATCTGCAATTTCGCCAGACGCTTGGCGTTTAGCGCAAAGCGGCGGGCGTAAGGGCGATACAGTTCCGATGTGATCAAACGCTTGCGGCGAAACAGTTTTAGAAAACTTCCATCAGCTAATTTCAGCACCTTCTCTCCACAATGATCGGCTTCAATTAGCTCGGCATTCTGGCGAAGTGACAGATACTGTTCATTAGTGATGGGGGTCATATCAAAAATCTGAATTGCACACAGGGGGCAGCAGTCTACCCGATTGGCCGGTAGGAGGTCAGGTAGCTATGTTAAGCTTTGGCTCTTATCAGATAGCGAGCAGCATTGCATGAATACACCTGAGTCTGGACAGACATCCAGTCTAAGAATCTACTTCCGCTTGTTGGGCTACATCCGCCCATATATCGGCATGTTTTTGATCAGTATTCTGGGTTACATCATCTTTGCCTCTACCCAGCCAATGTTGGCAGGCATTCTCAAGTATTTCGTCGACGGTCTTTCCAATCCTGAAGCCGTGCTGTTTCCTACAGTGCCTTATCTGCGTGATATGCAGCTGCTGCAGGCGGTGCCGTTGCTGATTGTCGCCATCGCCGCCTGGCAAGGGGTTGGTTCCTACCTGGGTAACTATTTTCTGGCCAGGGTTTCATTGGGCCTCGTACATGACCTGCGTATCGCCCTGTTTAACAGCCTGATGGTACTGCCGAACCGCTATTTCGACAGCCACAACTCCGGGCACCTGATTTCCCGCATTACCTTTAACGTCACCATGGTTACCGGCGCGGCAACTGATGCGATCAAAGTGGTGATCCGTGAGGGGCTGACGATTGTTTTCCTGTTCGGTTACTTGCTGTGGATGAACTGGAAACTGACGCTGGTGATGCTTGCGATTCTTCCGGTGATCGCAGTGATGGTCAGCAGCACCAGTAAAAAGTTTCGTAAACAAAGTAAGAAGATTCAGGTGGCGATGGGGGATGTGACCCATGTCGCTTCCGAGACCATCCAGGGCTATCGCGTTGTCCGCAGTTTCGGCGGTGAAACCTATGAGTCTGAGCGCTTTAAAGAGGCGAGTCAGGACAACACCGAAAAGCAACTGCGCATGACCAAGACCAGCGCGGTGTACACGCCGACGCTGCAACTGGTGATCTATAGCGCTATGGCCGTACTGATGTTCCTGGTGCTGCTGCTGCGGGGCGATGCCACCGCCGGTGACATGGTCGCTTACATCACGGCTGCAGGCCTGCTGCCGAAGCCGATCCGCCAACTTTCTGAAGTCAGCTCGACGATTCAGAAAGGCGTGGCCGGTGCAGAAAGCATCTTTGAGCAACTTGATGAAGCGCCTGAAGAGGACAAGGGCACCTTCGAGCAGAAGCGCGTCAGCGGGCGGCTTGAGGTGCGTAACCTGAGTTTCCAGTACCCGGACACCGAAAAACCTGTGCTCAACGATATTAATTTCACTGTTGAGCCGGGCCAGATGGTTGCCTTGGTAGGCCGTTCGGGCAGCGGTAAGTCGACCCTGGCTAACCTGATTCCGCGTTTTTATCACCATGAGAACGGCGACATTCTGCTTGATGGCGTGGGCATTGAGCAGTTCACGCTGCGCAATCTACGCAGTCACATTGCTCTGGTGACTCAGCAGGTCACCCTGTTCAACGATAGCGTGGCCAACAACATCGCCTATGGTGACTTGGCTGGAGCGCCGCGCGAAGCGATTGAGCAGGCAGTCGAAGCGGCTTACGCCAAAGAGTTTATCGACAAGCTGCCCAATGGCCTGGATACCCAGGTGGGTGAAAACGGTGTGCTGCTGTCCGGTGGGCAGCGTCAGCGTTTGGCCATTGCCCGGGCACTGCTCAAGGATGCGCCGATCCTGATTTTGGATGAGGCAACTTCAGCCCTTGATACTGAATCTGAGCGGCACATTCAGGCAGCGCTGGATCGGGTGATGAAAGGCCGTACGACGCTGGTGATTGCTCACCGTCTGTCGACCATTGAGAAGGCTGACATGATTTTGGTCATGGACCAGGGGCATATTGTCGAGCGCGGTACTCACAGCCAATTGCTGGAGCAAAACGGTTATTACGCGCGTCTGCATGCCATGGGGCTTGATGAAGACACACCGGTGAATATCGCCTGATAAACTACGCGCCCGCCACATTGTAAGCCTCGGAGTTCTTATGAAGTTGTCCATGCCGCATTTCGATCAGGCCAGTATTCTGGTTGTGGGCGATGTCATGCTGGATCGTTACTGGCATGGCGGCACGTCACGGATTTCGCCTGAAGCCCCGGTCCCGGTGGTCAAGGTTGAGGAAATGGAAGACCGTCCGGGCGGCGCAGCGAATGTTGCGCTGAACATTGCAGCATTAGGGGCTTCGGCCACCCTGATTGGTGTGACGGGCGATGACGAAGCCGCGCAAAGCCTCAGCGCCTGTCTGCAAAAAGTCGGAATCAAGACCCGTTTCCAGACCATCAAAGATCAACCCACCATCGTCAAACTGCGGATCATGAGCCGCCATCAGCAGCTGTTGCGGATGGACTTTGAAGAAATGTTCCGCACCGACGCGGCCGCACTTGCCAGCAGTGTCGATGAGCAGTTGGACGGGGTTAAGGTTCTGGTGCTCTCTGATTACGGCAAGGGTGCCCTGCAGAATCACCAGGAGCTGGTGCAGCTGGCTCGTAAGAAGGGCATCACCGTTCTGGCGGACCCTAAAGGCAAAGATTTCTCGATCTATCGCGGTGCCAGCCTGATCACCCCAAATCTCAGCGAGTTCGAAGCCATTGTTGGCCGTTGCAATAGTGATGAAGAACTGGTCAGTAAGGGCCTGAAACTGGTTGCCGATTTGGAACTTGGCGCGCTGCTGGTAACCCGCAGCGAAAACGGCATGAGCCTGTTGCGCCCGGAACATCCGCCGCTGCATCTGGCTGCCAAGGCTCGTGAAGTGTTCGATGTGACCGGTGCCGGTGATACGGTGATCTCTACCCTGGCGGCCAGCTTGGCTGCGGGTGAAAGCCTTGAAAATGCGGTGGCGCTGGCCAACCTGGCCGCCAGCATCGTGGTGGGAAAGCTCGGAACTGCGGCGATCAGTGCGCCTGAACTGCGCCGCGCCATCCATCGTGAAGCCGGCTCGCAAAGCGGTGCGCTGGAGCTGGATCAGCTGCTGTTGGCGGTTGAAGATGCCCGCGCCCATGGCGAGAAAATCGTCTTCACCAATGGTTGCTTTGACATCTTGCATGCCGGTCACGTGACTTACCTTGAACAGGCCCGCGCTCAAGGTGACCGCCTGGTGCTGGCGGTCAACGATGACGCCTCGGTTTCCCGCCTGAAGGGCCCGGAGCGCCCGATCAACAGTGTCGACCGACGCATGGCGGTTCTGGCCGGTTTAGGGGCTGTGGACTGGGTGGTGAGCTTCAGCGAAGACACCCCGGAAAACCTGCTGCGCGCAATTAAGCCAGACGTTCTGGTTAAAGGCGGCGACTACGGTATTGATCAGGTCGTCGGTGCCGACATCGTTCGTGCATACGGTGGTGAAGTGCGGGTGCTCGGGTTGGTGGAAAACAGCTCGACCACGGCCATCGTCAACAAAATCCGCAAGCAGTAAGCCTTCCTCGCGCTGACAAGTGGCTGGTGCGCCAGCCACGCTTGGCGGAGCGGTCATTGGCCTGATTTACGCTCAGGCGCATCATCGTGACATTCCTTCAAGGAGCGAATGTCATGAGGACCGATGTTCAGGGCCGTGCGCTGTCCTTGCTGAGCCGGGTTGCTCAGTCAGACTGGCCGGACCGCTTCAAACTGCGTGAGCGTTTCGAAAATCTGATTTATCGCGGCAGTCGCGCGGGCTTTCGTGCGGCGGCACAGCGTTCGGGGAAGACCGGTAAGACGCCCCGTGCTGCAAACCCCGATGGCCTGTTTGACCTGACTCTCTCAGATGATCAGCAAATGTTGGTGGAGATGCTTGAGGCCTTCGCCAGCGAAGCGCTGCATCCGCTGGCAGAGCAAGCGGATGCAGCCGCATGCACGCCGTCTGAGCTTGTTCAGCAAGTCCACGAGCTGGGCCTGACTCATTACGCTGTGCCGGAAGCCTTGGGTGGTATGGCCGGTGAGCGCACCACCGTGACCAACGCGCTGATTGCTGAGGCGTTGGGGAAGGGTGATCTGTCACTTGCGGCGACCTTGCTGCAACCGCTGGCAGCGGCCAACTGTATCCGTCGCTGGGGCAGCGATGCTCAGCAAGCGCGTTGGCTACCGCCGTTTGTCGGCGAGCAGGCAGCACCGGCGATGAGTATTGCGGTGGCAGAGCCGGGGGTGATGTTCGATGTTAATCAGCTCGCTACCCGCGCCCGTAAGCGTGGCCATCATTATGTGCTCAGCGGCGAGAAGTGCCTGGTACTCGGTGGCCTTGAGCCCCGCCAGCTGATCGTGGCCGCGCAGGCCTCCGGTGGGCCGGCCCTGTTTATGGTGGATGCCGGGGCCAAGGGCCTGCAATTCAGCGCCCAGCCCGCGATGGGACTGAAGGCGGGGGCGACCGTCCGGGTGCGTCTGCACAATGTTCAGGTGCACCGTGATGCACGCCTGAATGGCAAGGGGTTCAACTACCAGCAGTTTGTTGATTACGCCAGTCTGGCCTGGTGTGCGCTGGCGGTGGGCACCGCGCAGGCTGCGCTGGACTATGTGATTCCCTACTGCAATGAGCGCGAAGCGTTCGGCGAGCCGATCAGCCATCGTCAGGGCGTGGCCTTTATGGTGGCGGACATGGGGATCGAGTTAGAGGCCATGCGCCTGATGGTCTGGCGCGCCTGTGCCCGGGCTGAAATGGGCCTGAGTTTTCAGCGCGAGGCCTATCTGGCGCGGCTGCTGTGTAATGAGAAGGCCATGCTGATCGGCACCAACGCCGTGCAGCTGCTCGGCGGCCACGGTTTTACCAAAGAACATCCGGTTGAACGCTGGTATCGCGATTTACGTGCGCTGTCGGTGATGGCCGGCGGTTTGCAGCTTTAAGGAGGCGGAGATGAATCTGGAGTCGCCACACAAATTCCGTGGTTTGGTCGGTCAGGCGCATCGAGTGGCTGAGCACTTCTTTCGCCCGATCTCCCGTAAGTACGACAAGGCGGAGCACGAGTACCCAAAGGAGCTGGACATGCTCGCGGCGCTGCTGGACGGCATGAATGCCGGCTCGCCGGATGCTGTGGGCGCAGGCTCTGCCAGTAAGCGTGGTGCGGCCCGCGATGAAGCACCGGGCGTGCGCAATGGCGGCAATATGTCGGCACTGCTTGGGGTAATGGAGCTGTGCTGGGGCGATGTCGGTCTGTTGCTGGCCATGCCGCGGCAGGGGTTGGGCAATGCGGCGATTGCTGCGGTGGCCAACGATGAGCAGTTGCAGCGTTTTGGCGGTCAGTGGGCGGCCATGGCGATTACTGAGCCGGGCTGTGGTTCTGATTCGGCGGCGATCCGTACTACCGCGACCAAAGATGGCGATCACTACATCCTCAATGGCGAGAAGATCTTCGTCACCTCTGGCGAACGGGCTTCGGCGGTGGTGGTATGGGCAACGCTGGACAAGGGGCTTGGTCGGGCGGCGATCAAATCCTTCGTTGTTGAGCACGGCACGCCGGGCATGACGGTGACGCGGCTGGAGAAGAAGCTCGGGATCAAAGCGTCGGACACAGCCTCCATTAGCTTCAACGATTGCCGGGTGCCTGCCAGCAACCTGTTGGGCAACCCTGAAATCGACGTGCAGAAAGGCTTTGCCGGGGTGATGGAAACCTTCGACAACACCCGCCCGCTGGTAGCCGGCATGGCAATCGGCGTGGCTAAGGCGGCACTCGACCGTACTCGTCAGTTACTGAAAAAACACTGTGCGATGGACTACAAAAAGCCGTTGCTCAGCGTCAGTCATGCCGAAGCGACCTTGTATCGCCTTGAGGCAGAGTGGGAAGCCGCGCGCCTGCTGACCATGAAGGCGGCGTGGATGGCGGACAACAAAATGCCCAACTCCAAAGAGGCGTCCATGGCCAAGGCCAAAGCCGGGCGGGTCGCTAATGAGGTGACGCTCAAGTGTGTGGAGTTGGCCGGGGTGATGGGCTATAGCGAAGATGAACTGCTGGAAAAGTGGGCGCGGGATTCGAAGATTCTCGACATCTTTGAAGGCACCCAGCAAATCCAGCTGCTGATTGTGGCCAGGCGCTTGCTGGGCAAGAGCTCCAGTGAGCTGAAGTAGTGACGGCGGCCTTAGATACAGAGGCCCGCCATCCAGTCCTTCCAGCGGATACGCTCTTCTGCCACCACCCAGCCTTCCTGCGCGGCAAAGCCTTCGGATAGCCAAATACCCCGAGTACTTGCCGGGATCAGTTGGCCCTTCTTCAGCGTCAGCAACTCGGGGCGTGGGCGGCCGTTTTCCAGAGGGATCAGGAATAAATCAGGCCGCGTACGGTTGAGGCGGGCGATCAGTTGACCGTCTTCGACCTGCTCATCCACATGCAGCAGGGTCAGTTGGCGCACCTCTTTCGGCAGCTCAAGGTGCAAGTCGTAGACCAACTGTAGTGAGGCTGTCGGCAAATGCACGTAGGCGCGCGGGCGTTCCAGCAGCTTGAGGTTTTCACACTGCACCGGGCGGGCTGAGCCGGACAGCGTATGCAGGCTGAAGTGGGCCGTTTCGCGGTAACGCAGGGTTTTCTGGTAAGGCGTATGTAGCCAGGTTTCACCAAAGCGACCGCTGAGCCAGCCTTCCGGGGTTTCCAGCAGGCATTCTTCAGCGACTTCCTGCAGGGCCGTGTGCAGAGGCAGATTCAGTTCATGGCTGGGTACGTAGCCGGAGATCAGCTTAAGCACGATATCGCCGCGATCCGCCCGGCGCTGGCGGACCAGCACCCAGTACTCACGTCCCTGCCAGCTCAGCGTGAGACGCACGGATACTCCAAGGTTGGCCAGCTGTAAGGCAAAGCGCTGGGGATCGGCAACTTCGACTGTTTTTCGCTTTTCCAGCATCTGGGGGAAGTTCAGAGGCATGCCCACGGCCTGATACACCAGGCTTTCCGGGGTCGCTTCAACAAACAGTTGGCGGGTTTTGAAGTGTCCGGGTTCTTTGCGAATCAGGGTTTTCGGCATAGGGCGGTGCCTCCCATCTGTGCGTTCAGGTCAGACAGCTTGGCACACAAAAATGCGCTGTGTAGAGCCGCTTGCTGACGAACGCACTGCTGCCTAGGCGATATCCTGCAGCACAGCCGCTGCAGTGGCCACGTTATGGGCCAGATGCTGTGGGTTGATGGTGCCGATAATGGCGCTGCTGGTCGCCGGGTGGCTGAAGATCAGCTCGAAGCTGGCGCGCACCGGGTCTTCGCCGGCAAGGCAGGCGTGACCACTGGCCAGTGCTTTTTTGATCAGAATGCCTTTGCTGTGAGCTTCGGCGTAGTCCAGAACCGGTACTTCAGCCTGTTCGTTAAGGTTGTAGGTGACCATGGCGCAGTCGCCTTTTTCCAGGGCAAGCAGGCCGCCTTCAACGGTTTTGCCCGACAAGCCGAAACCACGTATTTTGCCCTCACGCTTGAGGTCTTGCAGGGTTTCGTAGACGCCGCTGTCACGCAGGATGGCCACATCGTTGCCATCGGAGTGCACCAGTACCAAGTCGATGCAATCCGTCTCCAGACGCTTGAGGCTGCGCTCCACCGAGAAACGGGTGTGAGCCGGGCTGAAGTCGAAGCTGGATTGGCCGTTTTCGAACTCTTCACCCACTTTGCTGACAATCACCCAAGCGTCGCGCTGGCCACGCAGCAGCGGGCCGAGGCGGGTTTCGCTGGTGCCGTAAGCCGGTGCCGTGTCGATCAAGTTGATGCCTAAGTCCCGCGCCTGTGCCAGCAGATTGCGCACCGCGGCATCATCCGGGATGGTAAAACCGTTGGGGTATTTCACGCCTTGGTCGCGGCCGATTTTCACGGTGCCCAGGCCAATAGGGGAGACCAGCAGGCCAGTGCTGCCCAGTGGGCGGTATAGGTTGTGCAGTGAGTTCATCAGAACAACTCCTCCCAGACTGGGGCCGTCACTGCCGGGCGTGGCAGGTCAGGCAGAGCAGGGTGTTGCTGAGGCTGGATACCATCACGCTCGAAAGCTGCCAGCACGCGGTCAGCGAAGTCTGGCGCGAGGGCCAGTTTGGTCGGCCAGCCCACCAGCAGTGTATTGTCTTCGTGCAGGAAGGCATTGTCCGGGCGTACCAGGCCAGATTGCGCTGGCTCGGCTCGGTCGACCCGCAGCGTAGCCCACTGCGCTGTGGATAAATCCACCCAGGGCAGCAGGTCGCCCAGTTCTTTCTGCGCTGCCGCAATCTGCTGCTGAGGCTCGCGGGCCACGCCGTCGGCTTCGGCCAAGTCACCGCCCAGATACCAGACCCACTGGCCATCCGCTGCCGGGTGTGTGGTGACGGTGATTCGGGGCTTTGGACCACCGCCGAGGCAGTGAGCGTATAGAGGTTTCAGGTTGGGACTCTTCACCAGCACCATGTGCAGCGGACGCAGTTGTTGAGCGGGCTGGCTGAGGCCAAGGCGGCTGAGCAGTTCGGCATTGCCGCGGCCGGCGCTGAGGACAATACGTTGGGCAAGAATAGCTTGTCCGTCGACGTTCAGGCCTACCAGTTGGCCATTCTCCAGCAGTGGAGTGATGTCTTGTCCGGCGAGCAGACCATCAGCGGCCAAATCGCTCAGTCGGCGAATCAGGCTGGGCACATCCAGCACCAGTTCGGCCAGACGATAGACTTTGCCTTTGAAACGTGGGTTTTGCAGGGCCGGGGGAAGCTGATCACCTTTGACCTGATCCACCCGACCCCGTACCGCCTTGCTGGCGAAGAAGCTGGTGATGTTCCCGGCCAGACTGCCGGGGGACCACAGATAGTGAGCATCGGACAGCAGGCGCACGCCAGAAAGGTCCAGCTCACCCGAGCCAGCCAGCGCTTCACGCCAGCGTCGCGGCATATCGGCAATCGCTTCGGAAGCGCCGGTGAGAGCGCCGTGCAGGGCGTATTTAGCCCCGCCGTGAATGATTCCCTGAGATTTGATGCTCTGGCCGCCGCCTAACGTGGCGCTTTCCACCAGAATTGTGGAAAAACCTTTGCGGCGAAGGCGGGCGTTGAGCCAGAGTCCGGCAACGCCGCCGCCAACGATCAATACATCCGTGCTTAGTGCCTGGGTCATGCAGGGGTCTCACCGGGAAAACAGATGCGCAGTATAACCCGCTGGTGAGCGTGCGCTTGCCTTGCGTCAGTGTCCGGTGCTGTTGGAGAACAGCTGGATCACCACCACACCGCTGACGATCAGGCCCATACCGAGGATGGCCGGTAGATCCAAGCGCTGCTGATAGAGAAAAACGGCGGCTATGCTGACCAGCACAATGCCCATCCCTGCCCAGATCGCATAGGCAATGCCGACCGGGATCGTTTTGACCACCAGGCTCAACATCCAGAACGAGATGAGGTAGCCCGTTACCACCAGAAACAGCGGCAAGGGTTTATTGAAACCATCCAGCGCCTTCATTGAGGCGGTGGCAATCACTTCGGCAATGATGGCGATGGAAAGATAGAGAAAGCCGCCCATATCAGAATCTCCTTAATATCTGCGGGCATTTTAGGGCTGTCGTGGATGAGGTAAAGTGAATACCTATCTGAATAGGAGATAGGTTGTGCAGTGGAACCTCGAGCAAATCCGCCTGTTTGTGAGTGTTGCCGAAGGGCGCTCCTTCTCTGCCGTTGGGCGCGAGATGCGCCGGGCGCAGTCCGCTGTCAGTGGTGCAATTGCGGCATTGGAAGATGATCTCGGCGTGGTTCTGTTTGAGCGCAGCAGCGGCAAACAGCCCAAATTGACCGAGGCCGGTGCTGCCATGCTGGAGGAAGCGCGGGAGGTATTGCGCCAGTGTCAGCGGCTGGATGGACGGGCCAAGGGGCTGGTGCGGGGTGAGGAGGTACGCCTGCGTCTGGCGCTGGATGAAGCGATGCCTTATCAGCCCGTGTTGGACAGCCTGGAGGATCTGGCGCGGGTTTTTCCCATGGTCGAAATGCAACTGACCAACGTCTCTCAGGGCGATGTTGCCCTCAAGGTCGTGGAGAAACGTGCTGACCTGGGGCTGTTGTTTCGCTCCGGAGAAATGCCGGGCTCGCTGGAACGGCAGCGTTTGGGACTGGTGGAAATGGTGACGGTGTGTGGTGTTGGTCATCCATTGGCCACGCTTGGCCATGTGGACCTGCGTGAGTTGGCGCGGCACCGCCAACTGCTTTTACCGCCGCAGGACAATCAGCATCCCGACAGCAAGCAGCTAAGCCCTGAAGTCTGGCGTACGGACAGTTTCTATCAAATGGCCGAACTGCTGATGCGTAACTTGGGGTGGGCTTGGTTACCACGGCATGTGGTGCAGTACCCAACCTATCGCAATCACCTGATTGAGCTCACCAGTGACTGGAGTCCGCCATCACTGGTGGTTGAGCTGGTCTGTCGACGTGATGAGAGCCTCGGCCCAGCTGCGCGCTGGTTGGCTGATTGCCTGGGTGAACGTCTGCGGGCGATTGGCTGAAGCCTTGAACGCTGTCTGCTAAGCTGCGCGCCTATGAACAGAACCCTCTATACCCTGCTTTTTCACCTCGGTCTGCCTTTGGTGGCGCTGCGTTTGGCGTGGCGCGCCTGGAAAGCTCCTGCGTATGCCAAGCGCATTGGAGAACGTTTCGCCTTCGGCATGCCGCCCCTTAAGTCCGGTGGTATCTGGTTGCACGCAGTATCGGTGGGCGAGAGCATCGCGGCTGCGCCGCTGGTGCGCGAACTGCTCAAGCGTTACCCAGATTTGCCCATCACCATGACCTGCATGACGCCCACCGGGTCGGAGCGTATTCAGGCAATGTTTGGTGGCCCTGAATACGCTGGGCGCGTGCAGCATTGTTACTTGCCTTATGACCTGCCGTGGGCTGCGGCGCGCTTCCTCAATAAGATCAAGCCGCGCCTGGCGGTGATTATGGAAACCGAGCTGTGGCCCAACCATATTCATCAGTGCGCTAAGCGTCGAATTCCGGTGGCGCTGGCCAACGGTCGCCTGTCCGAGCGCTCAGCGCGGGGGTATGCCCGGTTCGGCAAGCTGACTGCGCCGATGCTGGCGGAAATGTCTCTGTTAGCGATTCAGACAGAAGCTGAAGCTGAACGCTTTCGAAACCTGGGGGCACGCCCTGAATGTGTCGAGGTGACCGGTTCGATCAAGTTTGATCTGAACATCGACCCGCAGTTGCCGGTACGGGCCGCTGAGCTGCGTGATCAGTGGCAGGCTACGGCGCGCCCTGTATGGATCGCGGCCAGTACCCATCTGGGAGAGGACGAGCAGATTCTGGCGGCACACCAACAGCTGTTGCAGCAGTGGTCGGATGCATTGCTGATTCTGGTGCCGCGGCACCCAGAACGATTCGGCACGGTTTACGAGCTTTGCCAGAACCAGGGTTTTACCACCCGCCGCCGCTCGATTGGGGAAAACGTGCAGCCAACCGATCAGGTGCTGTTGGGCGACACCATGGGCGAGTTGCTGTTTATGTATGCCCTGGCTGATGTGGCTTTTGTCGGCGGTAGTCTGGTGCCCCATGGCGGACATAACCTGTTAGAGCCTGCAGCACTGGGTAAGCCGTTGCTGAGTGGCCCGCACACTTTTAACTTCCTCGAAATCGCGGCCATGCTGCGAGACGCCGGGGCGCTACGCGAGCCGGTGGACAGCGCGGCTCTTGCCGCAACTCTGGCTGAATTGTGGAGCCATCCTGAACGGGCTAAATCCATGGCTGAAGCTGGCGCAGGGGTTATGAAGACCAACCAAGGTGCGCTGGCAAAGCTGCTGGATGGGCTGGGTCGTCTGATTCGTGGCTGAAGCCACTCCTACAAAGTCACTGTTATGGCGATAGCCTAGATCTAAGGCATCCCCAAACAACAAGCCCGGCATGTGCCGGGCTTGTTGTTTTTGATCATTCAGTACGGTGCTTTGCCCCGCAGCTGGGCTTCGGCAGCTTTGGCCAGATCTGGCGGCAGGAAGTCTTTGTCCGGGTTGTAGTCCGACTTCAGGTACTGCTCCAGTGCTTTGAGGTCATCGGGGCTTAGCGTCCCGGCGGCCTGCTTCAGTCGCAGATTGTTGAGGATGTAGTCGTAACGCGCGTTGTTGTAATTGCGCACGGCGCTGTACAGCTGGCGTTGGGCATCCAGTACGTCAACGATGTTACGGGTACCGACCTGATAGCCAATCTCTGTGGCCTCCAGGGCACTCTGGTTGGAGATGATCGACTGCTTACGTGCCTGTACGGTTTCCACGTCAGTGTTGACCGCGCGGTGAAGGTTGCGTGTGTTTTGCACCACCTGACGGCGCAGGCTCTCACGCAACTGCTCGGTTTGATCCAAGCGTTGGTACGACTCGCGCACTTGGCTTGAGGTCAGGCCGCCGCTGTATAACGGGATGTTCAACTGCACGCCGATACTGCTCTGCTCAACATCACCGCTGTAGCGCGGGGCTGTCGCAATACCGGAGTTGGTGAAGCCCATGTTGTCGTTATCGCCTTTGCGGTAGCTGGCAACCGCATCCAGCGTCGGTGCGTGGCCGGATTTACGCTGGCGCAGGGTTTCCTGAGCAGCATCGACAGCATAGTTGCTGGCCAGCAAATTGAGGTTCTGCGCAGCGGCTGTATCGACCCAGGCTTTGGCATCGTTGGGGGTTGGGGCCAGAATTGGCAGGCTGTGGACAATCCCCTCAAGGGCGCTGTAATCGCGGTTGGTCAGGGTGACAAGTGCCTGGAAGGCATCATCAACCTGGCGTTCAGCGATGATGCGGTTAGCGCGGGCGGTGTCGTAACCGGCCTGGGATTCCAATACATCGGTCTTGTCGGACAGACCAACGTCAAAGCGCTCATTGGCCTGATCCAGCTGGCGCTTGAAGGCGGCTTCTTCAGCCTTGGTCGAGGCCAGATTGTCCTGAGCTCGCAGCACGGCGAAGTAAGCTTCGGCACTTTGCAGGATCAGATTCTGTTCGGTCGCAGACAGCTCCAGGGCAGCCTGCTCGTTGACCGCTTCCGCTGCTTGCAGCTGGAACCAGCGGTCAATGCGGAACAGGGGCTGGCTAAGGTTAGCCTGATAGACCACGCCGTTACGGTTGGAGGCCATGGATGGTGAGTCCAGGCTGGTGCGGGTACTACCCAGTTCAGCGCCTGCTGACAAGTTGGGCAACAGCCCGGCGCGAGCCTGCGGGACAACCTCGCTACGTGCTTTGTAGTCAGCGCGGGCCGCGGCCAGATCAGCGTTGTTGGCAGCAGCTTCCTGATAAACGGAAATCAGACTGGCTTTGGTAGACAGCGGGGCCTGTTCAGCCCACGCCAAGCTGCAAGTAGCAGTGGCGACGGCTAGAGCCAGAGAGAGTTTTCGCAACATGGAGCGTGTCCTGAATTGGGCGATAATCGGTAAAGGCTAAGGGGGCCGGGGCCTGAGGGTCAAGGCTCATACGGTTCAGGGTAGTCTAGTTGTCATCAGTTGAGTTTGCTTGGCCTGAGGGCTGTTTTGGAGTGGAGTCCGCAGGGCCGGGGCTGACTCGCCGGTCAGACAAATAGAAAAGGTTATTGGTGTTCTGAGATTGCCTTGATTAGACTGCCCGGGTTCTTGTCGGGGTGCCCTAACTGAGGGGCTGAGATTGGCAGTTGCCGGATCCCGTTGAACCTGATCAGGTTAAAGCCTGCGTAGGGAACAAGATGTACCACCCGTTCCGGGTGTGTGTTCTGGCACCGCTATAGGTGCGTCTTGCGCTGTCCGACTCCTCAGGTTCACTCCGACATTCAGTCACGGAGAGCCTGTCGATGAGCCTGCAACAATCAAAAAATCTGAGCGAAAGCGCCCAGGTAGATCAGCAATCCATTCAACCTTTTCCGCGTTCGCAGAAAGTCTATGTGCAGGGCTCGCGTCCTGATATCCGCGTGCCAATGCGCGAGATTTCTCTGGATGTGACACCCACCGACTTCGGCGGTGAAATCAATGCGCCAGTGCTGGTATACGACACCTCCGGTCCGTATACCGACCCGAATGTCACCATTGATGTGCGCAAAGGCCTGGCTGACGTGCGCAGCGCCTGGATTGAGGACCGAGGCGACACTGAGAAGCTGCCGGGGCTGAGCTCCGAGTTCGGCCAGCGCCGTCTCAATGACGCCGAACTGACCGCTATGCGTTTTGCCCACGTGCGCAACCCGCGCCGCGCCAAGAGCGGGCAGAACGTCACGCAGATGCATTACGCGCGCAAAGGCATCATCACCGCTGAGATGGAATACGTCGCCATCCGCGAGAACATGAAGCTGCAGGAAGCCCGTGAAGCCGGGCTGCTCACCGAGCAGCATGCCGGGCACAGTTTCGGCGCGTCGATCCCGAAAGAAATCACCGCCGAGTTTGTTCGCGATGAAGTGGCCCGTGGTCGCGCCATCATCCCGGCGAACATCAACCACACCGAGCTGGAGCCGATGATCATCGGCCGTAACTTCCTGGTGAAGATCAACGGCAATATCGGCAACAGCGCTTTGGGTTCGTCCATCGAAGAGGAAGTGGCCAAGCTGACCTGGGGTATTCGCTGGGGCTCGGACACGGTAATGGACCTGTCCACCGGCAAGCACATTCACGAAACCCGAGAGTGGATCATCCGTAACTCGCCAGTCCCAATCGGCACCGTACCGATTTATCAGGCCTTGGAAAAAGTTGGCGGCATCGCTGAGGACCTGACTTGGGAGCTGTTTCGCGACACGTTGATCGAGCAGGCCGAGCAGGGCGTGGATTACTTCACCATTCACGCCGGCGTATTGCTGCGCTATGTGCCGCTGACCGCCAAGCGCGTCACCGGCATCGTCAGTCGCGGCGGCTCGATCATGGCCAAGTGGTGCCTGGCGCACCATAAAGAGAACTTCCTCTACACCCATTTCGACGACATCTGCGAAATCATGAAGGCGTATGACGTGTCCTTCTCGTTGGGTGATGGTCTGCGTCCGGGCTCGATTGCCGACGCCAACGATGCTGCGCAGTTCGGTGAGCTGGAGACCTTGGGCGAGCTGACCAAAATCGCCTGGAAACATGACGTGCAGACCATGATCGAAGGCCCTGGGCACGTGCCGATGCAGTTGATCAAAGAGAACATGGACAAGCAGTTGGAATGCTGTGACGAAGCGCCGTTCTACACCCTTGGCCCGTTGACCACGGACATTGCGCCGGGCTACGACCACATCACCTCGGGCATCGGTGCGGCCATGATCGGTTGGTTCGGTTGCGCCATGCTGTGCTACGTCACGCCGAAGGAGCACCTCGGCCTGCCGAATAAGGATGACGTGAAGACCGGCATCATTACCTACAAGATCGCAGCCCACGCCGCTGATCTGGCTAAAGGTCATCCGGGCGCGCAGATCCGCGATAACGCCCTGAGTAAGGCGCGCTTTGAATTCCGTTGGGAAGATCAGTTCAACCTAGGGCTCGACCCGGACACTGCGCGGGCCTTCCATGATGAAACGCTGCCGAAGGATTCAGCCAAGGTGGCGCATTTCTGCTCCATGTGCGGGCCGAAATTCTGCTCGATGAAGATCACTCAGGAAGTGCGTGATTATGCGGCCAGCCAGCGCATCGAGACGGTCGATGTGGATGTGGAAAAGGGCCTGGCCGAGCAGGCTGAACGCTTTAAGCACGAAGGCAGCCAGTTGTATCACAAGGTTTAAACCTGCCTGCCGCGCCCGGATGTATTCCGGGCGCGGTGTTTTAGACCGCTGCCGGTCTGGCGGCTTGCTTAATCAGTTTGAGCGGGAAACTTCTCAGGTTTAAGGATGCCGGTCAGGCGCTTGTACGGAACCAGCAGCTCAATGTGGCCCATCGAATAGGGTGCAATGGCGTAGACGTCGTACTTAACCAGCACACCTGTCTTGAGGAAGGCTACGTTCGGCGACTTCACAAAAGGCCAGTCTTTAACGAACTCCGGGTCGCGGTCCAGGCGTGTATTGATCAGCCAGCTGTTGTGCGCCACTTTCACCGCATTCCAGAACGCCTCTTCCTGGCCGGGCAGCAGCATATCTGCAAGGTGCAGGGCTCTATCCTCAGAAACCGAGTAGTTAATGAAGCCACGGCCCGGCATGCCATGGGCACCGCCAGTATCCAGATAAGTCGCAAACTCGATCACCACCAAGTCGTCATGCTGCTCGCGTACTTTGGCTTGCAGCCAGGTGCTGTTGCGATCCGGGGCGCTACGCAGGTACTCGCTGGTATAGGCAGCAAGCGACGGTGCCAGTTGCTGCTCAGGAGTGAGCCGGGTCATTTCCAGCAGGCGGTGCTCGATCAGCGCATTGAGTTGCGGTTCGCTTGGGAATTCCAGTGTGTCGATATTGACCAACGGGCACTGTTCGCCCTGACAACCCGCTTTAATCTCTTCAGTAGCATGGCGGGTGTATGGAATGTCAGGGCCCTGTGTGCCGCTACTCTGGCAAGCGCCAAGGAGCAGTGAGAGGCTGATCAGATAGGCTGGTTTAACGAGCTGCATGTGCATCCTTGAAAGTGTGAAACGTCAGTCTGAGTTCGACTACCGTAAGGTTTGCGAGTTCTCGGCTAGTGGCTCGGTTGTATAGAGTAGGTGTGGCAGGCTTGGACCACCAACTGTCACATAGGATTATGTGCCTGCATCGGGGCGCGATAGGATGGCCCTTATGCCCAGTTTAATTGCGCCAAGCATCTGTTTTTGAGGAATTTATGACGGCCAACTCCAGCCCCCGCCATGTTGAACTGCTGAGCCGGGAAAACTGTTTTAAAGGGTTTTATCGTGTCGATCGGCTGAATCTGCGCCATGAGCAATTTGCCGGCGGTATGGGACCGGAACTGAATCGTGAGCTGTTTGTGCGCCATGATGCGGTGTGCGTGCTGCCTTACGATCCGGTTAATGATCGCGTTGTACTGATTGAGCAGTTCCGGGTTGGCGCGTTGGACAAGAGCGCAAATCCCTGGTTGCTGGAACTGGTGGCCGGACTGATTGATAAGGACGAAGAGCCGGAAGAGGTGGCGCGCCGCGAGGCGGTGGAAGAAGCCAATTTGACCCTCACCGAGCTGCATCCGATTACCCAGTATTACCCGTCACCCGGTGGCTCCAACGAGCGCGTCTATTTATATGTAGGACGCTGCGATAGCGACGGTGTGGGCGGTGTATATGGTCTGGCAGAAGAGGGCGAGGATATCCGTGTGCACGTCTGGTCAGTGGCCGAAGCGCTGGCGGCGGTTAAAGACGGCCGCATTGACAATGCCGCCAGCATTATCGCCCTGCAGTGGCTGGCGCTGAACCGCGATGAATTGCGGAGCGCATGGTCGTGAGTCTGGTTCGCGAGCGTTACCGGGTCGACCTGATCGAGTTGCAGGCCGCTTGCGAGGCTAATTACGCACGCCTGATGCGCCTGCTGCCAGGCATGCGTGAAACCGTCGAGGTGCGCCGTGTGGCCTTGAGTCAGGGCGATTATGCCTACGGCGTTTTGAGTCTCAAGGTTTTGGAAACCTGCCCGTATACCTCCACCATCGAGGTGTGTCAGGAGTCCCGCTTGGACTGGTTACCAAGCTCACGTATGGAGGTGCGGGTTTATCACGATGCGCGCATGGCTGAGGTCATCAGTGCGCAGAATGCCCGGCGTTTCCGTGGCATCTATCCCTATCCCAATGCAGCTATGCACCACCCGGACGAGAAGACTCAGCTCAACGTGTTTCTGGGAGAGTGGCTGAGCCACTGTCTGAACTGCGGTCACGAGCTCCTGCCGGTGCGCTGAAAACCGCAGAAGCATTCACGCTGAGATGTGCGCGAGTTTGTAAAGAATGTTGTCTGTGGCCGATTTTATGTGAACTGAAACACTCTAAACGTCTTACCGATCACGCAAGCAGCTACCATAATCCGTGCATCCGCTGAAGGAAAAGGCTTGCCCGACGTGTCGACTCAAACCTCTGCTATTGATAATTCAGTTTTGGTTGTTCAGCTGTCTGATAGTCACTTGTTTGCTGATTCGACAGGTCGTCTGATGGGCATGGACACTCAGGACAGTCTGAAACAGGTCGTGGCTCTGGTCCTGAAGGATCAGGAGCAAGTCGATCTGGTACTCGGTACCGGCGATCTCTCCCAAGATGGCAGTGTGGAGTCCTATCAATGCTTCCGCGATCTGTCAGCGCCAATCTCTGCGCCTGCCCGCTGGCTGCCGGGTAACCACGATGAGCTTTCTCCGATGCAGGCGGCTTGTGTCGGTTCCGACTTGTTGCGTGCGGTTACGGATATCGGCAACTGGCGGGTAACGATGCTTGACTCGACCATCCCGGGTGCCGTGCCGGGTTATCTGAGTGATGCCCAGCTGGCGTTGCTCGAGCGGGCCCTTAGCGAGGCACCTGAGCGCCATCACCTGATTTGTCTGCACCATCATCCCGTCTCAATCGGCAGCCAGTGGATGGAGCCGATTGGCCTGCGCAACCCTGACGCGCTGTTCAAGGTGCTGGACCGCTTCACTCAGGTGCGGGCGGTGCTTTGGGGGCACGTTCACCAGGAGTTCGATCAACACCGCCGGTCAGTTCGCTTGCTGGCCTCGCCCTCAACCTGTGTGCAGTTCGCGCCGGGCAGTGAGGATTTTCGGGTGGACACCTGTTCGCCAGGTTATCGCTGGTTACGACTGTTTGATGATGGCCACCTTGAAACGGGTGTGTCGCGCCTCACCGACTTCGCCTTTGAGGTTGATGACAGCATTCAGGGTTATTAGGCCTGAATGCTGAACATGCAAGCGGTTGCAGCCTGTCGCCGCTAGCGGTTAGCCTGCCGTCCATGACAGCATCTATTCTCTATATTCATGGGCTTAACAGCTCTCCCACCTCCCAGAAGGCTTCTCAGCTGAGTCGCGCTATGGCGCACATTGGGCTTGAGGGCCAGCTTCGGGTGCCTGCACTCCATCATCATCCCCGCCAGGCCATTGCGCAGCTGGAGGCGTTGATCGACGAATTGGGCAAGCCCTTGCTGGTCGGGAGTTCCCTTGGCGGCTACTATGCGACCCATCTGGCGCATACGCATGGATTGTCGGCGCTGCTGATCAATCCTGCGGTCCGTCCACATAAGCTGTTTGACGGTTATCTCGGTCAGCAGACCAATCATTACACCGGTGAAATTTGGCAGCTGACCCAAGATCATGTGACTGCGTTGGCAGAACTTGATGTGCCGGCACCGATGGATTCGGCGCGCTACCAAGTGTGGTTGCAGACCGCTGACGAGACACTGGATTACCGACGTGCCGAGGCATTTTACCGGCACTGCGCATTGCGCATCCAAGCCGGAGGCGACCATGGATTTCAGGGGTTTGCCCAGCGCTTACCGATGCTCTTTGCTTTCGCCGGTATCCCGCGCTCGCTATGGCAGGATATCGACTTTTCCGTTTTCAATTGATGAATCAGAGACCCATGGCCCAGCAGAACGCATATAACGCAGACGCCATCGAAGTTCTTTCCGGTCTTGACCCGGTGCGTAAACGCCCGGGCATGTATACCGATACCACCCGCCCCAACCACCTTGCCCAGGAAGTCATCGACAACAGCGTCGACGAAGCCCTGGCCGGGCACGCCAGATCCATTCAGGTGATCCTGCACGAGGACAACTCGCTGGAGGTGATTGATGATGGCCGTGGCATGCCGGTGGACATCCATCCTGAAGAAGGAGTGCCTGGGGTAGAGCTGATCCTGACCAAGCTGCACGCTGGCGGTAAGTTCTCCAACAAGAACTACCAGTTCTCCGGCGGTTTGCATGGTGTGGGTATCTCCGTGGTCAACGCGTTGTCGACCAAGGTGGTGGTCACGGTCAAGCGTGATGGCAATGAGTACCAGATGAGTTTTGCCGATGGTTTTAAGGCGACTGATCTGGAAATCATCGGCACGGTTGGCAAGCGCAATACCGGCACCAGCGTTCATTTCTGGCCGGACGCCAAGTATTTCGACTCGTTCAAATTCTCCGTCAGCCGCCTTAAGCATGTGCTCAAAGCCAAAGCTGTGCTGTGCCCGGGGCTGTCCGTAACCTTCGTGGATAAAGCCAGCGGCGAGCGCATCGAGTGGATGTATGAAGATGGCCTGCGCTCCTATCTGCAGGATGCCGTCAGTGAGTACCTGCGCCTGCCGGATGAGCCGTTCTGCGGCTCCCTCGCGGGTGATAAGGAAGCTGTAGACTGGGCCCTGCTGTGGCTGCCGGAAGGCGGCGAGTCGGTTCAGGAAAGCTACGTTAACCTGATCCCCACCGCGCAAGGCGGCACTCACGTGAATGGTCTGCGTCAGGGCCTGCTGGATGCCATGCGTGAGTTCTGTGAGTTCCGCAACTTGCTGCCGCGTGGCCTGAAGCTGGCCCCGGAAGATGTCTGGGAGCGGATCGCGTTCGTCCTCTCAATGAAAATGCAGGATGCCCAGTTCTCCGGGCAGACCAAAGAGCGTCTGTCGTCCCGTGAGGCAGCGGCATTTGTCTCCGGCGTGGTCAAAGATGCCTTTAGCCTGTGGCTCAACGCCAACCCCGAAACCGGCCTGGCCCTGGCTGAGCTAGCCATCAGCAACGCTGGTCGCCGTCTGAAGGCCGGGAAGAAAGTTGAGCGCAAAAAAATTACTCAGGGCCCGGCGCTGCCCGGCAAGCTGGCCGACTGTGCGGGGCAGGAGCCGATGCGCTGCGAACTGTTCCTGGTGGAGGGTGATTCTGCGGGCGGTTCGGCCAAACAGGCACGGGATAAAGAATTTCAGGCGATCCTGCCGCTGCGCGGGAAGATTCTGAACACGTGGGAAGTCGATGGCGGTGAAGTCCTTGCCAGCCAGGAAGTACACAACATCGCTGTGGCGGTTGGGCTTGATCCGGGATCCAGTGATCTGAGCCAGCTGCGTTACGGCAAAGTTTGCATTCTGGCGGATGCTGACTCGGATGGTCTGCACATCGCTACCTTGCTCTGCGCGTTGTTTGTGCAGCATTTCCGCCCGCTGGTGGACGCCGGGCACGTCTATGTGGCAATGCCGCCGCTGTACCGAATTGACTGCGGCAAAGATATTTTCTACGCCCTCGACGAGGCTGAACGCGACGGCATTCTTGATCGTCTGCAGGCTGAAAAACGTCGCGGCAAACCGCAGGTCACGCGCTTTAAAGGGCTGGGTGAGATGAACCCGCCGCAGCTGCGTGAAACCACCATGGACCCGAATACGCGCCGCTTGGTGCAGTTGACGCTGGATGATTTCGACGGCACCCGCGAGATCATGGACATGCTGCTGGCGAAGAAGCGTGCGGGCGACCGCAAGTCGTGGCTGGAATCAAAAGGTAATCTGGCTGAGGTAATGCTCTGATGCACAAATTGACTGCAGTCTGCGCGCTGGTTTTTGCGCAGAGTCTGTTTGCTGCACCTGATGAGCCCGAGAGTCTGGCACCTGTTGAAAGCCTGAAACTGCTGGAGGAGCGCCCGGTGGACGGGATGACAGGTGGCAACCTGTCTGGTCTTGCCTGGTGTAATGGTGCGTTGTGGGGTGTGTCTGACCGCGATGACCAGCAGTTATATCGTTTTCAGGATCAAGATGGCGTCTGGCAAGCCGAAGCTGAGCCGTTTGTGGCACCACCCGCACCGGATGCCGGATTGCCGTGGGGTATGCGTACCAGTGCCAAGTTGGCGGGGTTTGCCCGTGGCGGTGAGCTGGATTTTGAAGGGGTGACTTGCGATACCGCAGGCAACCGCTATCTGGTCAGCGAGTCGACCCTGAGCGTGTTGCACTTTCCGCCTGAGGGTGAGCCCCAATGGCTGGACCTGCCTGCCGAACTGATACGTCAGGCCCGTGCCAGCGGCATGCTGCTGCAATTCAACTCTTTGTTTGAGGGGCTTGCGGTCGATCCGGCTGGCGGTCGCCTATACCTGGCCGCAGAGCGCAAGCGGCGTGGCGTGCTGGTGCTGTTCAAGCAAAACAACGCCTGGCGCTGTGTGGAAAGCTGCGTGCTGTTCAGTGAGGGCGGCAGCGTGCTGGGCCCACTGGAGCTGGGTACGGATCAGATGAAGCCAAGGGATTTCTCCGATCTGGCCTTTTTCGACAACAAGCTGTTCACCCTCGAACGTCAGACCTACCAGATTTGCCGCCGCGATCTGGAGAAAGGCCAGGTTGAGCGCTGTTGGTCATTTGCAGATGAGGGCCTGACTGAGCCGCGCCGCTACTCACCTGAGCACGGCATGGCAGAGGCGCTCTGGGTGGATGAGACGGGCGCCTGGATCGGCATCGATAACGGCAGCTATACCCGTGCTGATGGTGAAACTCGGCCGATCATCTGGCGTTTTGCTGCGCCTGAAGGCGGTTGGAGTAGCGTGCCTTGAGCGCACAGGCACCGGGGACACGGGCTGGCCGGGTGATGCTGGTGCTGGCCTGGGGGGCTGCGTTGCTACTGGCCACGCGTTTTTTTGCGGACTGGGAAGAAAACCGCCGCAACCCTAATGCCAACCCGGACTCTGTGCAGCGTGACGGCTATGTGGAGGTGCTGCTTAATAGCGGTGCCCAGGGCCATTATCTGGCAGGCGGGAAGATTAATGGCGAGGCCGTAACATTCCTGTTGGATACCGGCGCGACTCAGGTGGCAGTCCCGGTTCAAGTGGCCGAGCGTCTTGGCCTGGAGCCAGGTGCGCAGATCATGATTAACACCGCGAATGGGCGTGCAGTTGCCCATCGCACCCGTCTTCAGCGGTTACAGCTGGGGGCGATTGTTCTGCAGGATGTACCGGCGTTGATAGCGCCGGGCATGCAGAGTGATGACGTTTTACTGGGGATGAGCGCCCTGAAACAGCTCGAATTTACCCAGCGCGACGGCAAGTTGCTGTTGCGCCAGTCGATTACGCAACATTCCACTTTGCAATGAGGCCCGCATGAGCGAAACCCTCGATTTGAGCCTGGACGGCGTTGAGCGCCGCTCCTTAGCTGAGTTTACTGAGCAGGCTTATCTCAACTATTCCATGTACGTAATCATGGACCGTGCCCTGCCGCATATCGGCGACGGCCTCAAGCCTGTGCAACGACGCATTGTCTACGCCATGAGCGAGCTGGGCCTGGATGCCGATTCCAAGCATAAGAAGTCGGCCCGTACGGTCGGTGACGTGTTAGGTAAGTTCCACCCGCATGGCGACTCTGCCTGCTACGAAGCCATGGTGTTGATGGCCCAGCCTTTCAGTTACCGCTACACCTTAGTGGATGGTCAAGGTAACTGGGGTGCACCGGATGATCCCAAATCCTTCGCGGCCATGCGTTACACCGAGGCGCGTCTGTCACGTTATTCCGAAGTGCTTCTCACCGAATTGGGCCAGGGTACTGTCGACTGGGTGCCGAACTTCGACGGTACCCTGAATGAGCCTGCAACCCTGCCGGCGCGTCTGCCCAACCTGCTGCTCAACGGCACCACCGGTATCGCCGTGGGCATGGCCACCGATGTACCGCCGCACAACCTGCGAGAGGTCGCCTCCGCCTGTGTGCGCCTGCTGGATCAGCCGAATGCCACGGTTGAAGAACTCTGTGAGCACATTCTCGGGCCGGACTTTCCCACCGAAGCGGAAGTGATTACGCCTAAGGCGGATCTGCTGAAAGTCTATGAAACCGGCCGCGGCTCCGTGCGCATGCGGGCGGTGTACCGTGTTGAAGATGGCGACATCGTGGTGACCGCGCTGCCGCATCAGGTCTCCGGGGCCAAGGTGCTGGAGCAGATTGCTGCACAGATGCAGGCTAAGAAGTTGCCGATGGTGGCTGACCTGCGTGATGAATCCGATCACGAAAATCCTTGCCGCATCGTCATCATCCCGCGCTCCAACCGCGTCGATGCCGATGAGCTGATGCAGCACCTGTTTGCCACAACCGATCTGGAATCCAGCTATCGGGTTAACACCAACGTGATTGGCTTGGACGGCAAACCGCAGGTGAAAAACCTGCGCGAGATGCTGACCGAGTGGCTGGTGTACCGGGTTAACACGGTGCGCCGCCGCCTGCAGTTCCGTCTGGATAAGGTCGAGAAGCGCCTGCACCTGTTGGAGGGCTTGCTCACCGCGTTTCTTAATCTGGATGAAGTTATCCACATCATCCGTACTGAAGATCAGCCCAAGCCGGTGCTGATCGAGCGCTTCCAACTCAGCGAGATCCAGGCTGACTACATTCTCGATACCCGTTTGCGTCAGTTGGCGCGACTGGAAGAGATGAAAATCCGAGGCGAGCAGGACGAACTGCTGAAAGAGCAGAAGAAGCTGCTGGCTCTGCTGGGCAGTGAGGCCAAGCTTAAGAAGCTGGTGCGCCAGGAAATTCTCGAAGATGCCGAGAAGTACGGCGATGACCGTCGCTCGCCGATTGTGGCCCGTGCCGAAGCACGCGCCCTGAGCGAAACGGAGCTGATGCCGACTGAGCCTGTCACTGTGGTGCTGTCCGAGAAGGGCTGGGTGCGTTGTGCCAAAGGCCACGATGTCGATGCGACTGGTTTGTCTTACAAAGCCGGCGATGGTTTCAAAGCGGCCGCACCGGGGCGCTCAAACCAGTTTGCAGTGTTTATCGACTCCACTGGCCGCAGCTATTCACTGACAGCGCATTCGCTGCCTTCTGCGCGCGGGCAGGGCGAGCCTCTGACCGGCCGTCTGACGCCGCCACCAGGCGCTACGTTTGAGTGCGTGCTGATGCCTGATGACAGCGCGCTCTATGTGATCGCCTCTGACGCCGGCTACGGCTTTGTGGTCAAGGGTGAAGACTTGCAGGCTAAGAACAAGGCCGGCAAGACATTGCTGACTCTGCCGACAGGCGCTCAGGTCATCGCACCTAAGCCGCTGAGCAACCGTGAGGAAGATTGGCTGGCGGCGGTGACGACAGAGGGTCGCCTCTTGTTGTTCCCGGTCCGCGATCTGCCGCAGTTGGGTAAAGGCAAGGGCAACAAAATCATCGGAATTCCGGGGGAACGTGTCGCTTCCCGAGAGGAATATCTGACCGATCTGGCAGTTTTGCCTGTCGGTGCAACGCTGGTTTTGCAGGCCGGAAAGCGCACTTTGTCGCTTAAACCAGATGACCTGGAACATTACAAGGGTGAGCGTGGTCGTCGCGGCAACAAGCTACCACGGGGCTTCCAGCGGGTTGATGGGCTTTTGGTCGAGTCTCAAAGCTGATAATTGAGACGCTCGCACGGTATGTATGCACTGGTGTCTCAGGCCGGTTTCAAGGATGATACGCGCCCTCAGGAGGGCGCGTAGCTCCCTGCAAGGATGAGCATGTGAATCGGTGGTCTGCCGGCGGGATTGAATAGAATGATGCGACTGCGAGTATCTGGGGTTTTGTTAAGCGGGTTTTTGGTACTGGGCGGGTGCATGCATACCACGCCTGTTTCCCTGTATCAGCTCGACGGCGGGTCCATTACGGTTCCTGTGGCTGAAAAGGGTGTAGCAGTGTTGCTTGGCCCTGTTTCGGTGGCAGATTACCTGCAGCGTGACACACTCCTTCAGCGCCAACTCGACGGCACCCTATCTGAAGCCCGAGACGCTCGTTGGGCGGGAAGCTTGGCGGCAGATATCGATCAGCAGCTGCTTCGTCAGTTGGCCTCGCGACTGGATACACAACGCGTCGTGCTGGCACCTGCAACCGCAGGCTTTGTGCCCGAAGCCCGGGTCTCTTTGACCCTCACCCGTTTGGATTCTGGTCCGCAGCGCCCGGCGGTCCTTGAAGGGCAGTGGCGTCTGTCTGGCAGCGACGGCAAGCTGGTCGACAGCCGTTTGGTCAGTTTGCAGGAGCTGCATGACGGTAGCATCAGTGATCAGGTGCGTGCCCAGAGTTTGCTGATCCAGCAACTGGTGGAGCAAATGGCGGTTGCGATCAAAGAGAACAAACCTGTGCAAGCGCAGCAGGTCACCCCACGGCCACGTCCTAAGCCTCCTCAGGTCAGGCCTGTAGAGCCTCCAGTACAGACAGCACCGAGCATTCCGGTGGCTGAGCCGATTCGCGAAAGCGAAGTCTTCCGCTTTTAAGCAAAATGCCCGGCAAGTGCCGGGCAGTCCTGGATCGGGATGCATGACATAGCTAAAAATGAGCCGGGCATGCCCGGCTCATTGCTGTCTGTCAGTGCATACGCGCCAGTTGGCGCTCAAGAAGTGATGGGTATGGCTCAAGCAGGCGCTCGACGCAGCACGCACCTTGTGGGCTGGCAATGGCGCGGATGCGCGCGCGTTGGCTGACCAACTCGTCATCAGCAATGCTGCGCTCAACCAGTAACAGGTTGCGGCTATGTTGCGACAAAGCCAGCGCATTCTGCGCAGTCTCACTCAGCAACAGGTCGCCCTGTGTCAGCCCCGCCAGTTCCTCACCCAGGCACAGGCCCAGTTGAAGCTGGAGGGTGATGCCGCTGTCGGCTACCTCTATTTGCAAGGCATGGCCCAGGGCGCGCATCAGCTCGCCACAGCAGATGGCGTGGGTCAGGTAGTCTTCGCCACATCCCTGCTCATGGAACAGAATCAGGCTGCTGCCATCACTGAGGGTAAACAATTCACCCTCATACAACTCTGCAGCCTGTTCAAGGCAATCACGGTAACGGTTAAGAAGCTCCATCAGGCGTGCGCGGGGCAGGCGGCGCAGTTGTTCCTGTGCGCCCAGCTGAATGGCCAGAACTGCGCTGGTCTGTGCTGCTTCCTGCGTCGTCTGTGCTGCTGCAGGTGCTGGTTGAGGCTGGTCCTCATCGTCACGCAGGTCTGCAAACGGATCGTCCAGATCATCGTCGTAATGGGTTGGCTTCACTACTGTAGCTGGGCGTTGGGCGCTAGGGGCGGGCTCCAGTTCGTCCAGGTCGTCGAAGTCGTCAGCGTTATCGTAATGGCGTTCAGCACGCAGATTGGGTACGTCAAATCCCGGTTCAATGCGGGAAGAAACGGCCGGCTCATCGTCTTCCGGTAGTTCGACTGGCAAATCGTCAAAGGCTTCCGGTTCTTCAACCGGGGCCGGCTTTTCAGGAACCAGACGATGTTGCAGCTGGCGAGCCAGGTCGCCGATTTCGTCCTGACGTCCGGCGCCTGGAGCAGGATCATCCGGGTCACGCAGCCAGACGCGTAATTGCAGCAGCGGTGTAGAGATATGCCGCCCCAGACGCATGCTCAGGGAAAGGGTCAGGGCCAGCAAAATCAGGCTGAGGATGCCCATGCTCTGCAGGCTGATAGTCATGGGCTGCTGGAACTGTTGCATATCTAGGCTGATGCGCAGTTGCCCGGCGATCACCTCCTGAAAGGTGATGGGCGTGGAGTACAGCCCGTCGGTTTCACCCAGCATGTTTTGGCTGGGGCGCGAGCCTGCCTCAGCGAGGATGCGGTTATCCACACTGTAAATAGCGGCATGAGCCACCAGTGGATTCTTCACCAGATTATTGAGCAGCACGTTGAGGCTGAGGATGTCGTTAGACACCAGCAGCTCAGTAGCGGAGGCGGCTGTCTGGGTTATCAGGCTGCTGCCCAGCGCTTCGGCTTGTTGCTGCATCGCATGCTTGAACTGCATGCCAATGACCCAGCCATAAATCAGCAGGGCAAGAGCAACCAGCAGCAGGCTGTGACTGACAATGCGCAGCGCCAGTGGAATGCGGCGTTGCCGCAAGGCCTGGAACAGCAGGAGAAAGAAATTATCGGGCTTTACGGGGGCGGGCCGGTTCACAGAGCTCGGCTCTTTTCGACTGACGATGCCGCGCAGTATAACGATGCACCGTCTGTGGGCAAAGCACCGTCCGTGAGTGTTGTCATGCGAAAGTAGGTAGAATGGTTGCCTTTCAGGCTGAATACAGCGTGGAACCCGCTCCAATCACGGTGCCCTGGCCGATCAACTGCTCTGATCGGTTCTTTGACGGGCATTGCAGCCGGCCCGCCACAGCCTGAGTTAACCCTGTCATTGTTTCAGGTCGCTTGCGATCAATCATTTCCCGGAGAGTGCGCCTTGCGCGAAATTGTCCTGATCAACATCACCGGTGAAGACCGTCCCGGTTTGACTGCCGCCATCACAGGTGTGCTGGCGCAGGGAGGAGTGAACATCCTCGATATCGGCCAGGCGGTGATTCATGACACGCTGTCATTCGGCATTCTGGTCGAGATTCCTGACACTGAGCAGGCGTCCTCTGTACTTAAGGACATTCTTTTTACCGCCTACAAGCTGGACCAGCAGGTGCGTTTTACGCCGGTGTCAGAGGAGGATTATCAGCAGTGGGTCAATGGTCAGGGCAAGGCCCGCCATATCGTGACTCTGCTGACCCGCAAGGTTACGGCTGAGCAGTTGCAGCGTGTCAGTACTATTACTGCCCGCTACGGCCTGAATATCGACCATATTGATCGTTTGTCCGGGCGGATGCCGTTGGATATGCCGGCCGAGCAAGGCAAGGGCTGTATCGAGTTTTCCGTGCGCGGTGAACCTGCAGACCCTGCTGCGTTGCGTGCCGAGTTCCTGAGTGTGGCGCAGGAGCTGAATGTGGATATTGCCTTCCAGGCTGACTCCTTGTTCCGCCGTAACCGCCGTTTGGCTGTGTTTGATATGGACTCGACGCTGATCGAGGCTGAAGTTATCGACGAGTTGGCCAAGGCTGCCGGCGTAGGCGATAAGGTTTCGGAGATTACCGAGCGCGCCATGCGCGGTGAGTTGGATTTCGCGGCCAGCTTCCGTGAACGCCTGGCACTGCTTAAAGGGTTGCCGGAAACCGTGCTGGCGGATATCGGCGCATCCCTGCGTTTGACCGAAGGCGCGGAAACGCTGTTTAGCGAGCTGCGCCGTCTGGGGTACAAGACGGCGATTCTGTCCGGTGGCTTCACCTATTTTGCCAAGCAGCTGCAGGCCAAGCTGGGCATCGATTACGTGTTCGCTAATGAGCTGGAAATTGTTGACGGTCTGGTAACCGGTGTTGCTGTCGAGCCAATTGTGGATGCGCAGCGTAAAGCTGATCTGCTGCGTGAACTGGCCGCAAAAGAGGGGCTGCGTCTGGAACAGACCATTGCGGTGGGTGACGGCGCCAATGATCTGCCAATGCTGGCAATTGCCGGTCTGGGCGTGGCCTTCCGCGCTAAGCCACTGGTTAAACAGTCTGCCAAACAAGCCATCTCCACCCTAGGGTTGGATGGCGTGCTCTATCTGCTGGGTTTTCGCGACCGCGACGGCCAAGTCTGACGGGCTTGCTTTTAGGGGGGAGGATGCAGCGCATCCTCACCTGCCTCCCGAGACCGGAATAATCGCTCCCGTTACAAAGCTCGCTTCCGGCGAGGCCAACCAACCGATGCAGTTGGCAACCTCTTCAGGAAGTCCCGCCCGCCCGAGCGGTACTGTGGCTGCCATTTGCACCGTACGTTCAGGCATACCCGCAGCGGCATGCAGATCCGTTTCGATCAGCCCCGGGGCTACGCCGTTGACTCGGACTCCTTCGTCGGCAACTTCTTTAGCTAGACCACGGGTCATGCTGTCCAGTGCGCCTTTGGTCGCCGCGTAGTGAATCCATTCGCCACTGCCGCCCAGTTCGGCGGCTCGCGAAGACACATTGATGATGACCCCGCCATTGCCGCCCTGTGAGCGTGCCATCCTGCGCACGGCTTCGCGTGCACATATAAAGGCTCCGAAGACGTTGACCCGGAATACTTGCTCAAGCTGTTCTAGTGATAGCTCCTCAAGGAGGCTGAAACCTGCGGTGATACCGGCGTTATTGACCAGTAATGATAGGGGTTGAGGCTCCTGATCAAGTGCCTGAAAGATACGCAGAATGCTTGTTTCGGAGGAGACGTCCAGTTGCCAGGCTCTAGCTGAGCCGCCTGCCTGGGTGATGGATTGAACGACGTGGTCTGCCGAATGGCTGTCACGCTCGTAGGTCAGATAAACCCTGTAGCCGAGGCGGGCAAGTGTGCATGCTGTAGCTGCGCCTATGCCGCGACTGCCGCCGGTGACCAGTGCCAGTCCCATGGCGATAACCCCTGTTGACGAGAACCTAGGTCGAACTTAGGGCGTGGTTCGCAGAGCTGTCAACGTATTTGGGCGCTAAGACAAGGCCGCATTAGGCGGCCTTTTTACTTATTCGTCGTCAGCCGAGAAGTCGTAATCCATCGTCTGGCTAGGGCCTTGTAGGTAGTGGCCTTGAATGTAATTGACGCCGGCCTGCCACAGGGTGGCAAGCACGCTGGCGGTTTCGACGAATGGGACGATGGTCAACTTGGCTTGGGCATGCAGGCTGGCCAGCAGCGTTTTCAGCGCTTCCTGGTTGTCTGGTTTGCTTAGGTCCTGAGAGAAGGAGCTGTCGACTTTGACGAAATCGATATGCAGGTGTTTCAGCGTATTGAACGGGTTAAGCGCGCAGCCGAACTGAGTCAGGGCCGTTTTGCAGTGTAGTTCGTTCAACCCCTGGGTCATGGCTTTGGCCGCTTTGAGGTAAGCGATTGCGTCGGGCTCACTGAATTGGAATACCAGCGAATCGGACGGCAGGCGGGCTGCTTTGAGGGCCACACTGAGCCAGGGCAGCAGGGTTTGGTCTTGCAGGCTACTGGCCGAGACGTGGATAAACAGGCGCGTGTTGTGGCCTTTGGCGCGATGTTCAGTGAGCAGTTTGATCGAGTTCAGGATCACCCAGCGATCGATTTTTTCCGCCATTCCTGCTTCCGCTGCAGACTTGAACAGCTCAAGCGGCGGAATGTCTTCACCCTGTGGGCTGCGCAGGCGCAGCAGGGCTTCGTAGTGTTCGTAGTTGTCACCGCGCAGGCTGATGATGGGTTGGAACAACAACGTGAAACTATTGTTATCCAGCGCCTGCTGAATCATTGCGATGATATTGCCGCGGCTGGCTGCAGCGGCCAGCTCTTCAGCTGGGTCATAGAGTTTGATCGCGTTGCCGTTGCTAAGCTCGTCGGCACAGCGATGCGCGCGGTCGACCACTTCCTGAGCTTTGGCTGTGGTCTCGTTCAAGCCCGCGACACCAATGGTCAGTGTGGTCTGGACGGTGCGACAGCTGATATCAAACAGGTTGCCTTCAACTTTCTTCAGCAGTTTTTCCAGATCTTCCTGAACCGCCTCGGGTGTTGCCGCAGGAATCAGTGCAGCGAAGACGTCATCGCCAAAGCGTGCAAGCTGGGTTTCGGCCGAGAAATGGCCACGCAAAAGGTTAGCCAGATCGGTCAGCAGAATATCGATATCGGCCAGCCCGATTTGTGCCAGCAGGGTGGCGTAGTGGTCAACGCGGATATAAGCCAAGGTCGAAGGCTGACCCGAGTTGACTGCGCGCTCGGCTGCCGCGTCCATTAATTCAAGGAAGTGGCTGCGGTTAAACAGGCCGGTGACCAGATCTTGGCTGCTGATCTCGCGGAGTTTTTCCTGCAGTTCGGCATTGTCTGTTTCGGCTCGAATGACAACTTGGATACAGGGTTCGCCGTCGTAGGTGGCCGGTGAAAAACTCATTTGTGCGGTGAAGGTTTCGCCGCTGGCTTTAACGCCCGTGCACTTGAGTTCGGCATGGCCTTCGCCGCTGTGGTAACTCTTGAGGAACTCTTTAAAGCTGGACTGATCCTGACTGGCGATCAGGTCAATCATCGGCATGCCTTCCAATTCTTCAGCATCTTCATAGGCAAACAGCTCCAGATAGGAGCGGTTGGCGTAGATGTGCATGCCATCATGAACGTAGGTAATAGCGTCTACGGAGCTTTCGAGCAGCAGTTGGCAACGCTTTTCTGCTTCACGCAGAGCGACTTCGGCTGCGCGACGTGCACGGCGCTGCTCGAGGTTGGCCAGTTCACGCTTGGCCACCAGAATCAGGCGTTCATCCTCGCTTTGCGGCAGGGCATCCTGCGCGCCCAGAGTGAGAGCTTCGGTGATGCTGTCGGAGTCGTTGTCAGCGAGTAGCTGGATAACAGGAATGTCTTTGGCCTGACGGCGGATGCTGGCAATCACCTCGCTGCTGGCGACATGTTCGCTGTGCGGCGCACAAATCAGCAGGTCCCAGCTGTGCTGAAGAACCTCATTGAGATCATCTGCTGCGCTCAGGCGATGGACGCGGGTAGCTTGTCCGGCGTTGCGAAACAAATTAACCAGACGCTCAGCTTCGTTCTGCGAGTCTTCGAGAATTAAGAGGCGGATGGTTTTTTTTTCGAGAGGCATTTTGATATCAATTCTTCGCCAAGCTGCCGCTAAAAGGCGACAAACGGTAAGGTTTGGGCAATCTACAGCGACTTCCAGAGTGAGTCAAAATCTTCCGCGCCTGCTTTGCTGTTGCTGACTTTTATCGTATCGCCGTAATCCGGGCTCTCTTCAACCTCTTTAATCAGTTTGTACTCAAACTGATTAAAGCTGCCCGTGCTGCTAATGCGTTTCATGAGCACTGCGCGATGTTCGGTACCATTAATGTTGATGCTGACTTTGCTGCCTTCCTGAAACGGAATGCGTGGGGTAATCAGGGTTGAAGGCCGTGAAATAACACTGATCTCCGGCAGTAGCAGGGCGCGCATGAACTGGCTGTTCTGATCGCCATTGCGCAGCAATTGCAGGCCGCAGGTCTGCGCTTGTGGGGCAATCAGCTCGATGCCCATCTGTGTGCCACCGCCGCGTACCTGACGAATCCAGCGCACCACGGCGATGCTCCAACTGTCCTGTTGCTGGCTGCGTACGCCCAGCAGCTCACCAGCCTGAAGCTGGTTGGGCACTTCGCGGCCCCAGGACAGGCAGTAACCGCCGGGGCTGATGTTGACGATGGAGACCTCGAAAGTTGGGTAGCTGGCGGTGTGCTGCTGATACAGCGCTGACTGCTGGGTTTCGTCATCCGGTCGGCTGTACTGAATTTCTTCGAACGGCAGAACGTCTTCCTGGTTTTCGCCCTTCTTCGCATCGAAGGCACCGGACCAGATGTCCGCGTCACCACTTTGCACGCTGAACACCGCCGCGTTGCTCTGGCTTGATTGGCGTAGGACATCGTTAAACAGGCGTTGGCCGGCGAGGTAATAGTGCACCGCGCTCATCCCCAGGCTCAGGGTCAGGTTGCCCTGGCTTTGAGTGCGCTGAAATGTGCGCTCAGCAATGTCGCCCCAGGCAGCAGTCAAATGTTGCAGCATGTCCTGACTGAAATTTGTGGGAACGTGCAGGTGTGAAGGGTCTTTGCTCTGTAAATAGTCGTTTAGTGCATGAGCCAGCACTGAGGGATCAATGCCCAATGCATCCTGCATGTCTTGCGGGCTTAACTGGGTGGTGTAGCGCGGTGGTGCATCCTGGGCTGGGTTGACCGCAAAGAGGCAGGTGCTGGCATCCTTTGGATTCAGCGTTACCAGGTTGGCCCACAGTTCAAGGATTTTGGCCAACTGAGCAATGGTGTTCTGGCGCATTTGGTTGCAGCGCGAACTGCCCAGCAGCAGTGCGACCAGGTAGCACTGTTCGCTGCTCAAACCCTGGGTGTGGTGGGCTTGTGGGTCGCGAATGGAGGTTTTGTGCAGCCCGTGGGCGCGGGCGATTTGGTAGAGCAGGTGCAGCTCCAGCCATAAACCTTCAGGAACCGGGCAATACAGCTGGCTGGAGCGGATCAGCGGACCGCACAGACTATGGATGGAGCGCTGCAGTGCGGCGGCCAGCAGATTCTGTTCATCCCGCGTGGGTTGACTACCCAGGGCCGTGACAATCAGTTTGTAGCCAATGGCCAGATGGTGTTGCAGGGCCTGACACAAGTTGGCGACTTTGCGCGGGCGCTCGTCCAGGACAATCGCCAGGTTGACGAAGTGTTTTTCCAATTGATTGCAGACAAAAAAGATTTCCGGGCGCAGCAGCTCCAGCATCTGCAGGCGGTTTTCAGCACTGGTTTGCAGTTGGTTGATTTCCAGAAGGGCTTGGTAGAGCTGACGGGCGCTTTCTCCCACATTGGCTTTGGGTAAGCCTTCGATCCACTTCTTCACATGGCGGGGCGAAGCCTCGCAGAAGGTGAGGAAGGGGTTGTTGGGGGTTGTGGTTCGTAGACGGGAAAGCGCGTTTTGTTTATCCATTGCGACCGGCTGCTCCAGCAATAATGGCTGGGAAATCAGTGTTTGGGTGACTGTAGCATCATATTGCCTTCATGGCAGCCGCTAAGGCAGCGGCAGGTGATGTCTGCGAATCTGAAGAGGGCTCTGGCGGTCGTTTGACCGCCAGGTTGGGGCGGATGGTTAGTTTCCAGTGCCTAGCAGTTGGCCCATTTGCACAGGGCTGTTAGCGGCCAATGTTTGGGCCCAAGTGACTTGTTCAGGGCCGAACAGAACGATTGCAGTTGAACCAAGTTTGAAACGACCCAGCTCGGCACCTTTCTCCAGCGTGATTGGTCCGCGTGCGGCTTCGTCATAGCGCACGGTTTTCAGTTCGCGCTTAGGTGGTGTCACCAGACCTGCCCAGACGGTTTCGATGGAGGCCACGATCATCGCACCGACCAGCACAACGGCCATCGGGCCGCGCTCGGTGTCGAACAGGCAAACCACGCGCTCGTTGCGGGCAAACAGTTCAGGCACGTTTTCGGCGGTGGTCTGGTTAACCGAGAACAGGCGACCTGGTACATACACCATCTCACGCAGAGTGCCGGTGAGGGGCATGTGTACGCGGTGGTAGTCCTTCGGCGATAGGTAAATAGTGGCGAAGTCGCCGCCCATAAACGCTGCAGCCCGTTCGCTGTCGCCGCCGAGCAGTTCGGTCACGCTGAAACTGTGGCCTTTGGCCTGGAACACACGGCCTTGCTCAATTTTGCCCAGTTGGCTAACTGCTCCGTCGGCAGGGCAAAGTATTGCGCCGGGCGTTGTGTCCAGCGGGCGGGCGCCGTCTTTGAGGGCGCGGGTGAAAAAGTCGTTGAAGTGCGCGTAGGCGTTGAGGTCTTCAACCTGCGCTTCGCTCATGTTCACTTGGTACTGTTTGGCGAACCAGTTGATCAGCGGGCGCTTGAGCCACTCAATGCGGCACTCAGCGACGAAGCCAATCAGGCGCGACAGCAGGTGATGAGGCAGCAGGTACTGGCTGATGATAAACAGACGGTCTTTCATGTGTTTTCCTTAATTGACGCTGTGTTTCAGCGCTCGACCGGAGTGTCCGGGTGGTTGCCCCATTCGCCCCAGGAGCCGGCATAGGCCTTGATCCGAGGGTAGCCCAGCACCTTGGCGGCCACATAGGTGAAACCGGAGCGGCGATGGGTCTGGCAATGGGTGATGATTTCCTTGTCCGGGGTGATGCCCAGAGCAGTGAGCTGTTGTTGCAGGTCGCTGCGCATGCGCATGCCGCGTTGTGGGTCCATGCCGGCAGTCCATTCGAAGTTGACCGCGCCGGGGATGTGTCCGGCTTTCTGCGCCTGAACCTTTTCTCCGCGATATTCTTCTGGTGAGCGGGCATCCCAAATCACCAGATCCTCTGCGCCCAGACGGCTGAGGATGTACTCACGGGTGGCGTTCGGTGTCTCATGCAGGGTCAGGCTGAGCGACTGCTGAGCCACCGGCGGTATCTCTGTGCTCAGAGTGCCGATATCTTCCAGCCAGGCAATCAGCCCGCCGTTGAGGAAGTGGTAGCGCGTGTGCCCGATCATATCCAGCATCCAGATAAAGCGGCCGGCCCAGCCGCCGCCTTCATCGTCGTACACAACGTAGGTGGCGTCCGGGTGATGACCCAGCTCGCTGAATAGCTGTTCGAGTTGCTCTTTACTTGGCAGCAGACCGGGCGCTGGCGGTTGGCCAAACTGCGTGCGTTTGGGCTCAACGAAGTGGGCGCCGGGAATATGGCCTTCGGCATAGCGCTGCGCATTGGTCAGGTCGACCAAAATCAGGCCCGGGGCGTTCAGTCGGCTGGCCAGTTGCGCAGGCTCTATCAGTAATGGCTGGTCAGCAAAGTCAGTCATGCCGGGCCTCAATGGTATTCGGGAAGTGGCTGAGGCGGATTGTAACGGAAAGACTAGTGTCCCCGGTTGGCAAAATTCCCCAATGCCCGCTCAATGCATTGCACGGTTTTGCCAAAGGTCTGCAGGTCTGAATCACTGATGGGGTGGCCATCTTGGTCGGCGACAATCAGCATGACCACCCGGTTGTTGGTCGCGACTGAGCGCAGCAGCCAGTGCTCGCTGGGGAACAGGCTCTTCAGTGAGCCCGGTAGTAGGGCAGAGAACTTGGCTACGTTGGATGGTGTCAGGCGCAGTTGTCGTGGCTCGGCTAGCATGCTGCGTAGCACTTGGCTTTGCTGTGGGGCCAGAGCCATGCCGACGTTGGCTTTATCCAGGCCGGTTTGCTGCTGGGCTTGCAGGCGGGAGTGCTGGCGATCCGCGAGAAACAACAGAACACGAGTGAAACCGCAGGCCTTTAAGGCTTGGTTGGCACAGTCGGTCAGTTGCAGGACATTACTGAAGCGGCTCGGGCTGGCCAGCAGTTGCAGACACAGTTCGCGCCATTCCTTACTCATCTCGTTTTTGTTGTGTTGGGCGACGGCTTGCAGGCGACGTTCATCCCAAGGCCACAGCAGCGATTCGGCCGGATGCCAGATGCCCGGGCGGGCATGTTCGCGGGCGCTGTTGACGGCATTTTGGTGAATCAACTGCTGCAACTCGGCAATCGGCAGCTTCAAAAACAGGCTGCTCAGGCGTTGCCAGCGCAGGTTATGGTCACTGTTCCAGGCATAGTGCGCGGAAAGCGCCAGGCCGTTGGCCAGCAGGATGCTGTTGGCCGGTTGGGTCAGCCAGCGCAACAGTACAGGATCTTCATCCAAGCGCTGCTGCTGGCGTAGCGGGTTGTCGTTATCGCGGGCCAAGTGCAGGGCTTTGACCAGCAGGCGACGGTCGTTGAGCAGCAGGCGGTAGCCTTGAATGATCCAGTCTGGCAACTGCCAGCACTCACTCAGGGCCAGGCACAGCTCAAGTAAGGGCATGCCGAGCAGCTCCTGCTCAACGCGCTGGCTGCATTCTTTGCCAATCAGTACCCGCTGCTCCCATGCGTTGAACAGCTCAGGCTCGGTTGTAACCAGCGTCCAGATCGGCGACAGAAACAGCAGTGAGCCCCAGTGAATCTCTTGCCACAGACGGGCCAGGCGGGCTGAAAACAAACCGCTGGCCTGCTGACTGGCATGCTGGCTGATCAGCTGCATCTGGCGCAGGGCTGTAGGCAGCTGCTCTTCTGCGAGGCTGGGGAGTTTGCTCAGCAGCTCTTCGGCGCGCTTGAGGCCAAGGCGGTTGAGCGCTGCTTCGAGGCTTTCGGTTTTAGTGCTGAGGGCGCTGGTGTTGCGATTGGCTTCACGCAAGACCGCCAGTGCGAGTGCAGGGCAGTGGCTCATCAGGTCGGCCAGCTCGCGCATTGAGCAGTTGCTGTTGAGCAGGCCTCGGCGCATTTTCTGCACGCTGTCGTTGGAGGCAGGAAGAAGAGGGCTATCCAGCTGCTTCAGCCAGTCGTTCAATGTGCGCTGCGTATGGGGGGAATTTGGCATACAAGTGTCACAGACTGGCTTTTTGATCTTAACTGGCTATAGTCTCGCGCAAAACTCCCGATAAATAGAAGGGTTGTTTGGCTATTCGCCTTGGTCCTTCATTTAGGCAAGTTGTTTCCCTATGGTAAAAATCATCGGCATCGTTGTTGTTTTCGTGTGCGTCATCGGGGGTTTTGTTCTCTCGGGTGGTCATTTCATGGCCTTGGTGCATCCATTCGAAATCATGATCATCGGGGGCGCGGCACTTGGTGCGTTCCTGCAGGCGAACCCTGGCAGCATGTTTATGCGGGTCTTTAAAAAGTCCCTGAGCATGTTCAGTTCGCGTTTCACTCAACAGTACTATCTTGATGTGCTGAAACTGCTTTACGAGATTCTTAACAAGAGCCGCCGTGAAGGCATGATGGCCATCGAAGCGGATATCGAAGATCCAGCGGCCAGCCCGATCTTCAGTAAGTACCCCGGCATTCTTAAAGATCAGCAGATGACTGCTTACATCTGCGATTACCTGCGCATCATGTCTTCCGGCAACATGGCTCCCCATGAGTTGGAAGGGCTGTTTGATATGGAAATCGCCAGCCTCAAAGAGGAACTGGAACATCCCTCCCATGCGGTTAACAAAATTGCTGACGGTCTGCCTGCAATGGGTATCGTGGCGGCCGTGCTGGGGATCGTAATCACCATGTCGATTTTGGCTGAGGCGGATAACGCTGAGATTGGTCAGAAGGTCGGCTCGGCTCTGGTTGGTACGTTCTTGGGTATTCTGGCTTCGTACGGTTTCTTTGCACCGCTGGCCGGCGCTCTGGAGCATGACGCAAAAGAAGAAGTGAACGTGTATGAGGCCATCAAGGCAGGCTTGGTTGCTTCTGCTTCCGGCATGCCGCCTTCGCTGGCTGTCGAGTTTGCCCGTAAGGTGCTGTACCCCGCTCACCGCCCGACGTTTGCCGAGCTTGAACAGGCAATGCGTGGAGGCTGAGGCTGAGCATGGAAAATAATCAGCCGATAATCGTTAAACGGGTCAAAAAGGGCGCTGGTGGCCATCACGGTGGTGCCTGGAAGATCGCGTTTGCCGACTTCGCCACGGCGATGATGGCTTTCTTTCTGGTGATGTGGCTGATGTCCTCGGCCACTCCGGAGCAGAAGAAACTCATTTCCGGTTACTTTCAGGACCCTATCGGGTTCACTGAAAGCGCCAGCCCCCACGTGATCGATCTGGGCGGCACCCCTGTACCGTCGCCTGATCGCACCCTCAATCCAGAGATCAAGCCAAGCGACGCGTCCGAGAGCAATCCGGGTGACATCGATAAGCAGCAGGCTGAGTCCATTTCTGAAGAGATCGAGCGCGAGCGTCTGGAGTTGCTGTTGCAAGAACTGCAGACCAAAGTGGATGAAAACCCGCAGGTGCAGAACTTTAAAGATCAGATTCTGTTCGAGATTACCCAGGACGGCCTGCGTATTCAGATCATGGACGCGGATAACCGGCCGATGTTCGCCTCCGGGAGTGCACAGTTACAGCCGTACTTCGAGGATATTCTGCTGGCCATGTCCGATACGATTTCGGCTGTGCCAAACAAAATCAGCATCAGCGGGCATACCGATGCGCAGCCATACTCGGGCCGAGGCGGCTACGGTAACTGGGACTTGTCGGCAGATCGGGCTAATGCTGCGCGGCGTGTGCTGGTCGCCGGTGGCTATGACGATGATCAGGTGGCGCGTGTGGTTGGCTATGGTTCGTCGGCCTTGTTCGACCGCCAAAACCCGCTTAATCCCATCAATCGCCGCATTGATATTGTGGTGCTGACCAAAAAGGCTGAGCGTGCCATCGATGGTGAGCACGGTCGCACTGATGAGCCTTCAGCTGAGCAGAATGCAGCGCCGCCCGCAAGCGATCAGCCGCTGCAAAAAGATCAGCTGAGGGAGAAGCTGAATATCTTTGAAGAGGGTGTGTTGAAGTTCAACTGAGCTAGCCCTCCTGATAAAAAAGGCCGCGTTTGACGCGGCCTTTTTTATCAGTAATCCGGCTCCGGCAAGCTCGCTACGATATGTCGGTAGCTGGCGATCCGTTGTGGATGCACTCGGCCTTCCTCCAGCGCTTTGAGCAGTGCGCAGCCCGGTTCGCGGTCGTGCTTGCAGTCGCGGAAGCGGCAATGGCCGATCAGTTCGCTGAACTCGATAAAGCCCGCTTCAACATCATCCCGGCTTACGTGCACCAGACCAAATTCGCGAATACCGGGGGAGTCGATCAGCTCGCCGCCGCCGGGGAAGTGGAACAGACGCGCTGTGGTGGTGGTGTGGGTACCTTTGCCGGTTAACTCCGAGAGCGCACCGACACGGGTGTCTACGCCCGGCAGCAAGCTGTTGACCAAGGACGACTTGCCCACACCGGACTGGCCGACAAATACGCTGACATGGCCGTCCAGGCGTTTCTTCAGCTGCTCCATACCGTCACCTTGATGGGCGGACACCTCCAGCAGCGGATAACCGAGCTGGCGATACACGCCGAGCATTTCATGCAACGCCGGGCCGTTCTCTTCGTCGATCAAATCGGCCTTGTTCAGCAGCAGCAACGGGCGGATGCCGGCGTGTTCGGCAGCGACCAGATAGCGGTCGATCAGGTTGGCGTGGGGCTCGGGCAGCGGGGCGAAGACGATCACCAGCAAATCGACGTTAGCCGCTACCGGTTTGAGCTGGCCACGGATGTCCGGACGACACAATTCACTGTCGCGCGGCAGCTGCGCGACGATCACGCCAATGCCCTGGTTGCCAGCGCGCCACACGACTTTGTCGCCGGTTACCAGGCTGGGCAGATTGGCGCGTAAGTGGCAGCGGAAGACCTGGCCGGCAAGCTCGCCGTCCAGTGCCTCTACTTCAACTTGCACGCCAAAGTGGGCGATGACTAAGCCGAACTGCTCCGGCCCAAGATCGCCGCCTTCTAGAATTTGCAGCGCTTGTGACTCGCGCTTGGCGGCGCGTGCAGCGCGCTCGCTCTGGACTTTTTCGATGCGCCAGTTTTGTCGGCGGTTGAGTTGGCGTTTGGCCATGGAGATTCCGAAAGGTTGGATGCGCAATAAACAGACGCGAGTCTAGCACGGGCTGCCTGTTGCGCTGTCCTGCGGCTACACTGCGCGGATTATTGGCAGTGCGATGGGGCGCTCAGATGGTCAACCGGATCAGGCAGTACCCGGCAGCGCGGGCACTGATTGCGCAAAGTGTGGCGCTTGTGCTGGTCGGCATGCTGGTTTACTTAACCGCACAGCTGTCGTCCTGGCGTCCGCCAATTATGGCAGCAGGGCTTGCCCAAGGCCTGCTGGCAGCCACTCTGGGGCGCTACTTGGGGCTGTCGCGCTGGTGGTTCGGCCTGAATTTGCTGTTTGTCCCTGCATTGCTGCTGGGTCGTGGCAGCGAGCTGCCGGCGTGGGTGTTTCTGCTCGGTTTTGTGCTGGTGCTACTGCTTAACTGGAACAGCGTGAGTGAGCGGGTGCCGCTGTACCTTAGTGGTGCGCCGAGTCGGCAGGCTCTGATCGGTTTATTGCAGCAACAGCCAGCTGACTTTCGTTTTATTGATCTTGGCTGTGGCCCAGGCAGTGCCCTGCTGGCACTTGCGCGGCAGTTCCCGCAGGCGCAGTTTGTGGGGGTGGAAACCGCGCCACTGTCTTTTGCACTGGCCTGGTTGCGGGCCTTGCGCCAGCCGAACTGCCTGGTCCGCCTGGAAAACCTTTGGCGTACCGATTTATCCACATACGATGTGGTGTACTGCTTTTTATCCCCAGCACCGATGGCGCGGCTCTGGGACAAGGCGCAGGCGCAGATGCGCCCCGGTAGCCTGCTCGTCAGTAATAGCTTTGAGGTACCGGAGCAACCGGCTGAGCAGGTCATTGAAGTGGGTGATTGGCGTGGCTCGCGTCTGCTGATCTGGCAGATGCAGGGCTGATTATTTCGCTAAACTGTCGGACTTAGCCGAGGAGCACAGCATGCAGAATCCAAACAACTTGATCTGGATTGATCTGGAAATGACCGGTCTGGAGCCGGAGACCGATGTCATCATCGAAATGGCCACTATCGTCACTGACAGTGATCTGAACATTTTGGCCGAAGGGCCGGTCATCGCTGTGCATCAGAGCGATGAGAAGCTGGCAGCCATGGATGAGTGGAACACCCGCACCCACGGTGAAAGCGGCCTGACCCAGCGTGTGCGTGAGAGCACGATCAGCCAGGCTGAAGCCGAAGCAATGACCATCGCGTTTCTGGAAAAGTGGGTGCCGAAAGGTAAGTCGCCGATTTGCGGCAATAGCATCGGTCAGGACCGTCGCTTCCTCTATAAGTACATGCCGGCGCTGGAAGCCTATTTCCACTATCGCTATCTGGACGTGTCGACCTTGAAGATTCTGGCTGGCATGTGGGCCCCGCAGGTCAAGGACTCCTTCCAGAAGCAAGGCACTCACCAAGCGCTGGACGATATCCGGGAGTCGATTGCCGAGCTTAAGCATTACCGGCAGCACTTTCTTAAAGTGTGATTGGATGAACAAAAGCCCGCTGATGCGGGCTTTTGTTTGGGCGAGCGTTTCTCTGTGGGGCGGATTACGCCTGCGGCTAATCCAGGCTGCGGGGCCGAAGGGGCGTTTGGAGGTGCCTTTGAGTGTGAGGTAAGCAGGTTTTAGGCTTGCTCACAGCCCATGTTGCGCCAATGCCCACTGCACGTGCTCTTGCACGAGCTCTGACGGATAGTTGAGGCGTGACTTGAGTGCTTCGATCACTGGAATTGTCGACGGGGCATTACCTAATCCGACAGCCAGATTGCGCAGCCAGCGCTCATAACCGGCTCGGCGCAGTGGTGAGCCTTCGGTGCGGCTGAGGAATTCCTCTTCGCTCCAGCAAAACAGTTCGGCCAGCTCAGTATTGTCCAGATTGTGTCGGGGCAGGAAGTCGGTTTGCTCCGTGGGTTTGGCAAAGCGGTTCCACGGGCAGACAATCTGACAGTCATCGCAACCAAACACTCGGTTGCCCATCGGTTTGCGCAGGTCTTCCGGGATTGGGCCTTTCAGCTCAATGGTCAAATAAGAAATACAGCGGCGGGCGTCCAGCACCTGTGCGCCGACAAAGGCCTCAGTCGGGCAGATGTCCATGCAGGCGCTGCAGCGGCCGCAATGTTCGCTGGTGTGCGCTTCGTCTATTGGCAGTGGCAGATCGACAAACAGCTCACCGAGAAAGAAGTAGCTGCCTGCTTTACGGTTGATCACTAGTGTGTTTTTGCCGATCCAGCCGAGTCCGGCCTGTTGTGCGATGGCTTTTTCCAGAACCGGCGCGCTGTCGACAAAAGCGCGATAGCCGAAAGGGCCGATTTCCTGCTGAATACGCTCGGCCAGTTGCTGCAGGCGCTTGCGGATCAGTTTGTGATAGTCGCGGCCCAGGGCGTAGCGAGAGATGTAGGCCTTATCCGGCTCGGTCAGGCGCTGAGCCATTTGGGTGTCGCCGGGCAGGTAATCCATGCGCAGTGACACCACACGTAAGGTGCCTGGCACCAGTTCGGCCGGGCGCGAGCGTTTTGTGCCGTGCGCGGCCATGTAATCCATTTCGCCGTGATAGCCGGCCTCGAGCCAGCGTTGCAGGTGTTGCTCGTGCTCGCCGAGATCAACACTGCTGATGCCGACTTGTTGAAAGCCCAGCTCGCGGCCCCAGTCCTTGATCGATTGGGCGAGGGTGTCGAGGTTGAGTGCTGGAGTGTTCATACAATTCGGGTAAGCGCGGCGGAGGTGCGTATAATTCTGCCAGACAACGGAGCCAACGCATGACGCATTCTCCAGACAATCTTCCCTTGCCCCTTTATAGCGCTGCTCAGGTACGCGAGCTGGACGCGCGTCTGATTGCAGCCGGTACTCCCGGTTTTGAGCTGATGACGCGAGCAGCTGAGTCCATTTGGGAGCTGCTGCGCGAGCAATGGCCTCGTGTTAGGGAAATGACAGTGCTGGCCGGGCGAGGCAATAACGCCGGTGACGGTTATCTGATAGCTCGTCTTGCGGGTGAGGCCGGTTGGCAGGTGCGTGTGCTGGCGGTGGGCGATCCCTTGTGCTTGCAGGGTGATGCAGCCCTGGCGCGGGCAAAGGCCGTTGCAGCCGGAATCAGCATTGAGCCTTGGCAGGCAAGTATCGAGTTGCGCGGTGTGGTGGTTGATGCATTGCTGGGCACTGGCCTCAGCGGCACGGTACGTGAGCCTTATGCTCAGGCCATCGCGCAGGTTAATCAGTCTGGCCTGCCAGTGGTGGCTGTAGATATTCCATCAGGCCTTTGCGCCGATACCGGGAATGTGCTGGGTATTGCTGTGCAGGCGCAATTGACCGTAACCCTGATCGGTCTGAAACTTGGTCTTTTTACGGGCCAGGCGGCTGACTATATCGGTGACTTGCACTTTGCCGATTTGCGGGCTGATCCCTCCATTGTGACCAGTCATGCTTATGAAGCCTTGCGTTTAAACGCTCAGAGTCTGCCTGCGTTGGCGCCGCGTAAGGCTACGACGCATAAGGGGCAGCTGGGCCATGTGTTAGTTGTAGCTGGCGAGCGCGGATATGGCGGCGCAGGCTTGCTTGCCGCACAAAGTGCGTTGCGCTCTGGGGCAGGGTTGGTCAGCCTGGCGACACGCAGTGAGCATGTATTGGCCTCCCAAGCCCGTCAGCCTGAAGTGATGGCGATTGGGGTGGAGTCGGCCAACCAACTGCTGGCGCTGGGAGCAGCTGCCAGCGTGTGGGTGGTCGGTCCTGGGCTGGGGCAGGGCGCATGGGCGCGGAGCTTGTTGTCGGCTGCGTCGATCAGTTCAGCAGTGCAAGTCTGGGACGCTGATGCATTGAACCTGTTAGCGCAGGGTGTTGTCAGGTTGCCTGAGCGCGCGGTACTGACCCCTCATCCGGGGGAGGCCGGACGCTTGTTGGGCATTAGCAGTGCCCGTGTGCAGGCAGATCGTCCCGGTGCTGCCCGGGCATTGGCGGTGCGCTACGGTCAGGTATGTGTCCTGAAAGGCGCTGGCAGCTTCATAGCAACCCCCTGTGGCCAGCTGTGGTTGTGTGAACGGGGGCATCCGGTTATGGCCGGGGCCGGGTTAGGTGACGTGTTGAGTGGTTTGATTGGCAGTCTGCTGGCGCAGGGCTTGTCCACGGTTGATGCTACCCGCTTGGCGGTTTATCTGCATGCCTGCGCTGGTGAGCGTTTGTCGTCTTTAGGCCGTGGTTTGGCAGCGAGTGATCTGTGTGTGGTGATAAGAGAATTAATGCAGGAGCATTCTGCGTGTCTGAAATAGAGCTGTTTGCAGCTGACGAGCCGGCCATGTTGGTGCTTGGGGCAAAAATTGCCGAAGTGACAGGTGGTGCCGGGGTGATTTATCTGCACGGTGATCTTGGGGCCGGTAAAACCACCCTGTCCCGTGGGATCATCCGCGGGCTGGGCCATACCGGTGCGGTGAAAAGTCCGACCTTCACTTTGGTTGAACCGTACGAGATTGGCTCAGTGCGTGCCTTTCACTTCGACCTGTATCGACTGGTCGATCCTGAAGAGCTCGAATTTATGGGTATTCGTGATTATTTCGATGCCGACAACCTGTGTCTGGTCGAGTGGCCGCAACGTGGAGCGGGCGTTTTGCCAAAGGCAGATCTGGACATTACCATTACCCCGCATGGCGCAGGGCGCAGGTTGCACCTGCAAGCTCAGGGTGAGCGTGGCGCTGCATGGTGCAGTGCTTTGGCTGTAGAGGCTAATTGATGATGGGGTTGCCTATGCGCAAACGCGCACGTTTCATTGCTTTGGCAATGGCCTTGCTGTGTCTGACATTTGAGGCCGTTGCTGCATCGGATGTGCGCAGTGTGCGTCTGTGGCGTGCACCGGATAACACTCGACTGGTCTTTGACTTGTCGGGCCCGGTTCAGCACAGCGTGTTCCAGCTGGCAGCGCCCAATCGCATTGTGATCGATGTTAAAGGCGCCAAACTGGCAACGCGTCTCGATCAGTTGGCATTGGCTAATACCCCAATTACCGGTGTACGTTCGGCTCAGCGCACCGCCGATGAGCTGCGGGTGGTGATCGACCTGGCAAAGCCCGTTTCGCCGAAGAGCTTTACCTTGGCACCTAACCAGCAGTACGGACACCGCCTGGTGGTCGATCTGTTTGATGACGCGCCGGCACCGTCCACGCCTGTTGCCAGTGCGGCCAGCAAACCGCCGGTTCCGGTGACGCCGACTCAGGCCCCGCAAAAGCTCACTCCTGTGCCTAACGGTAAGCGTGACGTTGTCATCGCGATTGATGCCGGTCACGGCGGCGAAGACCCGGGCGCGCTGTCGCCGGTTAAAGGACAGTATGAAAAGCACGTCACCCTGGCCATTGCCCGCGAGTTGCAGCGTCAGATCAACGCCGAGCGCGGCTTCCGGGGTGAGTTGGTGCGTACCGGTGACTACTTTATTCCGCTGCGCAAACGTACTGAGATCGCCCGCAAAAAAGGTGCTGATCTGTTCGTCTCCATCCATGCGGATGCGGCCCCGCGTTCATCAGCCTTTGGAGCATCGGTGTATGCGCTGTCGGATCGAGGCGCTACCTCCGAAACCGCCCGTTGGCTGGCTGATGCCGAAAACCAGTCTGACTTGATTGGTGGTGTCGGTAACGTGAGCCTGGACGACAAAGACCGTATGTTGGCTGGGGTGCTGCTGGATCTGTCGATGACCGCTTCCATGTCCTCAAGTCTCAATGTTGGCAACAAAGTGTTGAGCAACATGGGGCGAGTGACCTCGCTGCACAAGCGACGTGTCGAACAGGCTGGCTTTATGGTGCTGAAGTCTCCGGATATTCCATCAATTTTGGTCGAGACTGGATTTATCTCCAATCCGAACGAGGCAAAAAAGCTGGCTACTGTTAGTCATCAGCAGGCTCTGAGCCGTTCAATCGTCACCGGTGTGAAACAGTTCTTCCATGAGAACCCACCGCCTGGCACTTACATCGCCTATTTGCGCGACAGTGGCCAGATCGCCATGGGGCCGCGTGAGCATGTGGTTAGTTCCGGTGAAAGCCTAGCTCTGATTGCTCAACGCTATCAGGTGCCTTTGTCCACTTTGCGTTCGACTAACTCGCTGAAGAATGACGTGATCAAAGTCGGGCAGAAGTTGCAGATTCCGGCAACTTCTCTGGCGGCACAGCCATGAGTGACGTGTCTCGTATTCAGTTACTCAGCCCGCGCTTGGCCAACCAGATTGCTGCGGGCGAGGTGGTTGAGCGGCCTGCCTCCGTCATTAAGGAGTTGCTGGAGAACAGTCTCGACTCTGGCGCAAAGCGCATTGAGGTGGATGTTGAGCAGGGTGGCATCAAGCTGCTCAAGGTGCGTGACGATGGTGGTGGCATACCGGCAGACGATCTGCCGCTTGCTCTGGCGCGTCACGCCACCAGCAAAATCCGTGATCTTGAGGATCTGGAACATGTGATGAGCCTGGGCTTTCGCGGCGAAGCACTAGCGTCCATAAGTTCAGTTTCGCGTCTGACTCTGACATCGCGTACTGCTGAGGCAGACCAGGCTTGGCAGGTTGAGACTGAAGGGCGGGAAATGGAGGCGCGGGTTCAGCCTGCAGCTCACCCGGTGGGCACCTCGGTAGAGGTGCGCGACCTGTTTTTCAACACCCCGGCGCGACGCAAGTTTCTTAAGACCGAGAAAACCGAGTTCGATCACCTGCAGGAAGTCATCAAGCGTTTGGCGCTGGCCCGCTTTGATGTGGCGTTCAACCTGCGCCATAACGGCAAGTCCATCCTCAATCTGCATGAGGCGCGGGACGAAGTCAGCCGGGCGCGTCGGGTGGCTGCGGTCTGTGGTCAGGCATTTCTTGAGCAGGCATTGCCTATCGATATTGAGCGTAATGGCCTGCATTTGTGGGGGTGGGTGGGTTTGCCGACCTTTTCCCGCAGCCAGGCGGACCTTCAGTATTTCTATGTGAATGGGCGCATGGTGCGCGACAAGCTAGTCGCCCATGCGGTGCGTCAGGCCTACCGTGATGTGCTGTTCAATGGCCGGCATCCGACCTTTGTGCTGTTTTTGGAAATTGATCCGGGCGTGGTCGACGTAAACGTGCATCCGACCAAGCATGAAGTACGTTTCCGTGACAGTCGAATGGTCCACGACTTCCTGTATGGCACGTTGCATCGTGCTTTGGGCGAGGTTCGTCCGGAAGATCAACTGGCACCGCCCGCTGCTGTGCATGAAGTGGTCAGGGTCACTGGTGCAGCGGCTGGTGAGTTCGGTCCGCAAGGTGAGATTGGATTGTCGGCAACGCTGCTCGAATCTTCACCTTCGCCCGAGCCTGCCTGGCGCTCGGCGGGAGCTGGCTATCAGGCACCGCGTCCGGCGCCTGTAGTGCCGGTTGAGGAAAGTAGAGGGGCTTACCGTGAGTTTTATGCACCGCTCAATACGCCTTCCTCGTCTCAGGCAGCACCTGTCGCTCTGCCTGAGGCGCAGGGCGATGTACCGCCACTTGGCTATGCCATTGCGCAGCTGAAGGGGGTCTACATCCTGGCTGAGAATGTCCAGGGCATGGTGCTAGTGGATATGCATGCCGCTCATGAGCGAATTACCTATGAGCGCCTCAAGCTGGCTATGGCTAGCGAGGGCTTGCGAGGCCAGCCATTACTGGTGCCTGAGTCGATTGCAGTCAGCCAGCGAGAGGCCGACTGTGCTGAGGAGCACGCTGAGTGGTTCCAGAAGCTGGGTTTTGAACTTCAGCGCCTTGGCCCGGAAACCTTAGCCATCCGACAAATTCCGGCCCTGCTCAAACAGGCTGAAGCGACCAGACTGGTGCAGGATGTCCTTGGTGATTTACTGGAATATGGCACCACAGACCGGATTCAGGCGCATTTGAATGAGTTGCTGGCAACCATGGCGTGTCACGGTGCAGTGCGCGCCAATCGCCGCCTGACCATTCCTGAAATGAATGCGTTGCTCCGTGATATGGAAAGCACTGAACGCAGTGGTCAGTGCAACCATGGTCGTCCGACTTGGACGCAACTGGGCATGGATGACCTCGACAAGCTGTTTATGCGCGGCCGCTAGGTCGTTGCATCTTTTTATCCAGAGATTTTTTGTATGACCCAGGCCCTTCCGCCTGCAATATTCCTGATGGGGCCAACAGCGGCTGGTAAAACCGATCTGGCCATAGAGCTAGCGCGAGTGCTGCCTTGTGATCTGATCAGCGTCGATTCTGCGCTTATCTATCGCGAGATGGACATTGGTACAGCCAAGCCGGACAAGGCGACTCTGGCCGAATTCCCGCATCAGCTGATTGATATCCGCGACCCGGCGCAAAGCTATTCTGCTGCTGAATTTCGTACGGATGCGCTAGTCGCCATGGCTGACAGCACCGCTAGAGGTCGTATCCCGCTGCTGGTGGGCGGGACCATGTTGTATTTCAAAGCATTGCTGGAAGGTTTGGCTGACATGCCCAGCGCCGATCCAGCTGTTCGCGCCCGGCTTGAGGCCCTAGCTCAGGCTCAAGGGCTAGAAGCATTGCATCATGAGTTACAGCAGGTTGATCCTGAATCGGCACTGCGAATCCACCCTAATGATCCCCAGCGCTTGATACGTGCGCTGGAGGTCTATCATGTAAGTGGACTGAGCATGACCGAGCATCGGTTACGTCAAGTAAAGGAAAATACAGCGGTAAATGCGTCGAGCTCGGCACAATTCCCCTATACTGTCGCCCAAATAGCCATTGCACCGGCCCAGCGACAGCTGCTGCATGAGCGAATTGCACTGCGATTTAGACTCATGTTGGAACAGGGGCTCGTGGCTGAGGTCGAAAAATTGCGGCAAAGAGGTGACTTGCATACCGGATTGCCGTCTATAAGAGCAGTAGGCTACCGCCAGGTGTGGGAATATCTGGATGGCGACCTAAGTGAAGAGCTGATGTGTGAGCGTGGAATTATTGCTACGCGGCAGTTAGCTAAGCGTCAATTCACTTGGTTGCGCAGTTGGCAGAATGTTCACTGGCTGGATAGCAGTGATTGCGACAATCTGTCGCGAGCCTTGAAATACTTGGCCGGCGTCTCCATATTGCATTAGGACCCTGCCGATTGCTGTCAGCCATTGTGCTAGACAGCTCTATGCCGTTGTTGGTTTATATAAATTATTGAAAATTGATCCTTAAAGGAGTGCGGCACATGTCAAAAGGGCATTCGCTACAAGACCCTTACCTGAATACCTTGCGTAAGGAACGCGTACCGGTTTCTATCTATTTGGTTAATGGCATTAAGCTTCAGGGCCAGATCGAATCTTTCGACCAGTTCGTGATTTTGCTGAAAAACACTGTCAGCCAGATGGTCTACAAACACGCTATTTCTACCGTAGTGCCAAGCCGTCCGGTACGCCTGCCTACCGCCGGTGAGACCGAACAGTCTGATGCTGACGCTGGTAACGCCTGACTTTTAGGGGGCTGCATTGTTCTTCGAACGCCATGAAGGTGGAGATCGGGCCATCCTTGTACATCTGGATGGTCAAAATTCCGAGGCGAGCGAGGATCCGCAGGAGTTCCAGGAGTTAGCGCTGTCCGCTGGGGCTGAAACGGTAGCGTTTTTCAGTATCCCGAGTAATAAGCTGGCGGCTAAGTATCTTATTGGTACCGGTAAGGTTGAAGAGTTGCGTGAGCAGGTCAAGGCCACAGAGGCTGACTTGGTCATCTTCAATCACGTTCTGACTCCCAGTCAGGAGCGTAACCTTGAGCGTGCATTCGAATGTCGGGTTTTGGACCGTACCGGTCTGATTCTCGACATTTTTGCTCAGCGCGCCCGTACCCATGAGGGCAAACTGCAGGTCGAGCTGGCCCAGCTCGATCATATGAGTACACGCCTTGTTCGTGGCTGGACTCACCTTGAACGACAGAAGGGCGGTATCGGTCTGCGTGGGCCGGGTGAAACCCAGCTCGAAACTGACCGCCGCCTTCTGCGTGTTCGCATGCGCCAGATCAAGCAGAAACTTGAAAAGGTTCGTAGCCAGCGCGAGCAGGCGCGTCGTGGTCGCCAGCGCGCAGATATTCCCTCGGTTTCTCTGGTTGGCTATACCAACGCCGGCAAGTCAACGTTGTTCAACGCTTTGACAACATCCGAGGTTTACGCAGCAGATCAGTTATTTGCGACCCTTGATCCGACGCTGCGCCGCTTGGAACTCGATGATCTGGGACCAGTCGTGCTCGCTGATACGGTGGGCTTCATCCGCCATTTGCCGCACAAGCTGGTTGAGGCATTTCGCGCTACGCTTGAGGAGTCCAGTAACTCGGACTTGCTGCTGCATGTGATTGACTCGCATGAGCCGGAGCGTGATCAGCAGATCGAGCAGGTGCTGGCTGTGCTGGGTGAGATCGGCGCTCATGAGCTGCCTATTTTAGAGGTCTACAACAAGCTGGACCTATTGGAGGGTGTTGAGCCACAGATTCAGCGGGATGCCAATGGTAAGCCGCAACGGGTTTGGCTCTCGGCTCGTGATGGGCGTGGGTTGCCGTTGTTGCGCCAGGCGATTGCAGAGCTCTTGGGTAATGATCTCTTTGTCGGTACATTGCAACTTCCGCAGCGTATGGGGCGGTTGCGTGCGCAGTTGTTTTCACTGGGGGCTGTGCAGCGTGAGTCCCATGCTGATGATGGCAGTAGCCTGTTAGAAGTGCGGTTGCCGACGACTGAGCTGAATCGACTGGTAAGTCGTGAAGGGTTTAGTCCGCCGGATTTTATTGAGCAACACACTTTGCAATAAAGCCCATGCCAGCGAATTTAGCGCTGGTTGCATGCATTCTGTAGCATTGGTGGGCGCGCCGTGGGTGCGTCTTTGCTTTATTAGATGGAGAGCGCTATGGCTTGGAATGAGCCGGGTGGCAATTCGAATAACCAGGATCCATGGGGTGGCCGCAAAAATAACGGTGACCGCAAGGGGCCGCCGGATATTGATGAGGCCTTCCGCAAGCTGCAGGACAACCTGAATGGTATGTTCGGCGGCGGTAAAAAACGTGGCGGCGAAGCCAGCTCTGGCAAGGGCGGTGGCTTTGGCATGCTGTTTGTGGGTTTGGGCATTCTGCTTGTGATGTGGTTGTACAGTGCAATCTACGTCGTTGACGAGCAGGAGCAGGCAGTCATTCTGCGTCTTGGAAAGTACTACGAAACAGTCGGTCCGGGCCTGAATATCTACTTCCCGCCGTTTGATCGCAAGTTCCAGGAAAACGTCACCCGTGAGCGTGCTTATACCAAGCAGGGGCAGATGCTGACCGAGGATGAGAACATCATCGAGGTGCCACTGACGGTTCAGTACAAGATCAACAACCTGAAAGACTTTGTCCTCAATGTTGATCAGCCTGAGGTGAGCTTGCAGCACGCCACTGACAGTGCGGTGCGTCACGTCGTGGGTTCGACTGAGATGGATCAGGTGCTGACGGAAGGTCGTGAGCAAATGGCTGTTGAGGTTAAGGAGCGCCTGCAGCGGTTCCTGGACACCTATGGCACCGGCATTTCTGTAACTCAGGTGAACTTGCAAAGTGCCGCGGCACCGCGTGAGGTGCAGGAAGCCTTTGACGATGTAATCCGTGCCCGTGAAGACGAGCAGCGTGAGAAAAACCAAGCTGAAACCTATGCCAACGGTGTGGTACCGGAAGCGCGTGGTCAGGCTCAGCGTTTGATCGAGGATGCCAGTGGTTATCGCGATGAAGTCGTTTCTCGCGCTCAGGGTGAGGCTGATCGCTTTACTGCTCTGGTGGCGGAGTACCGTAAGGCCCCGCAAGTAACCCGTGAACGTCTGTATCTGGACGCCATGCAAGAGATGATGAGCAACACCAGTAAGGTGTTGGTGACAGGTGAAAACGGTCAGAACAACCTGTTGTACCTGCCTCTGGACAAGATGGTTGATGGCCGTAGCAGTTCCTCTGCTGGTGTAGCGCCTTCGACTGTTAGTGGTGCTGATCAGGTGCCGTCGCGTGTGACCATTGATCCGCGTCAGGTTGAGTTGCGTACAAGGGAGAGCCGTTGATGAGCAATAAATCTCTGGTTGCCCTGATTGTTGCAGTTGTTCTGGCAATCGTTGCTTGGAACAGTTTCTACATCGTCTCGCAAACTGAGCGTGCAGTTTTGCTGCAGTTCGGTCGGATTGTCCAACCGGACGTCAAGCCTGGCTGGCATGTGAAAATTCCTTACGTTAACCAGGTGCGTAAGTTTGATGGCCGCCTGCTGACGCTGGATTCGACTAGTTCGCGCTTCCTGACGTTGGAGAAGAAGGCGTTGATGGTGGATGCGTTCGCCAAGTGGCGGGTAATGGATGCTGAGGCGTACTACACCGCAACATCGGGCATGAAGCAGATCGCTGATGAGCGTCTTGCGCGTCGTCTTGAGGCGTCGTTGCGTGACCAGTTTGGTAAGCGCACTCTGCATGAGTCGGTTTCCGGTGAGCGCGATGCATTGATGGCTGATGTAACCGCTTCGCTCAATCGTGCCGCTCACCGTGAGTTGGGTATTGAGGTAGTGGACGTGCGTGTCAAAGCCATTGACCTGCCGAAGGAAGTCAACCGCAGCGTATTCGATCGAATGAGTTCCGAGCGTGAGCGTGAGGCTCGTGAGCATCGCGCCAAAGGTAAGGAGCTGGCTGAAGGTATTCGTGCTGATGCTGATCGTCAGCGCCGGGTGCTGTTGGCTGAGGCCTATCGTAAGGCTGAGGAGTTGCGCGGTGAGGGTGATGCCCAAGCGGCTGCAATCTATGCCAAAGCTTACGGTGCAGATGCGGAGTTTTATTCGTTCTACCGCAGCCTTCAGGCTTATCGTGAGAGCTTTGCCAGCAAGCAGGACGTGTTGGTTCTGGATCCGAAGAGCGATTTCTTCCGTTTCCTGAAAAAAGCCAATCCATAAGATGATTGTCCCCGGCGGTTCGCCGCCGGGGTGATCCTTGTTGAAAACGTGTTATCATGCGGCAGCCGGGAAAATCCCGGCTTTTTTGCGTCTGAGGGAAGCATGTGGCAGGAACTGGGCATAGCGCTGTGTCTTGTGCTTGTGCTGGAAGGCATCCTGCCCTTCCTGAGCCCGCGGGGCTGGCGTTCAACGCTGTGGCAGCTGATTCGGCTGTCCGATCGGCAACTGCGTATCATGGGGCTGACCAGCATGTTGCTGGGAGTGGCTCTTCTATATTGGCTTCACTGAAGGCTTGTGCCGCCCGGTTGAAGAGGGGAATGGCGAAATGGCAACGGTAGACCGCTGGCTGCTGCCAGATGGCATCGAAGAAGTACTGCCGCCGTACGCAGGGCGTATTGAGGTGGCGCGTCGTCAGGTGTTGGATTTGTTCCAGCGCTGGGGATATGAATTTGTAGTCACACCTCATATCGAGTACCTGGAATCGCTGCTCACTGGTGCAGGCCAGGATCTTGATCTGCGTACTTTGAAAGTGACGGACCCGCTGTCTGGCAGGCAGATGGGGTTCCGGGCGGATATTACGCCGCAGGTGGCGCGTATTGATGCTCATACCCTGCGTCGCGAAGGGCCGAGCCGTCTGTGCTATGCCGGCAGTGTCGTGCATGCCAAACCTCGCCCGCTCACGACTTCACGCAGTCCTATTCAGTTGGGTGCAGAGCTGTATGGCGATGCCAGTCCGGCTAGTGACGTGGAAGTTATTAGTCTGCTTGTCAGCACCTTGGAGCTGGCGGCAGTGCCTGATGTGCATATGGATGTTGGGCATGTCGGTATTTACCGTGGCCTTGCCCGTGCTGCGAAGTTGTCCCGCGAGGTCGAGCAGCAACTGTTCGATGCGCTGCAGCGCAAAGCGATTGATGAAATTGTTGAGCTGACCGCTTCGCTCCCGGACGATTTGGGCAAGATGATTCGCGCCCTGAGTGATCTGTGTGGCGGTCGCGAAGTGCTGGATCTGGCTCAGGCCTGCTTGGTTGAGGCGCCCGAAGATGTTCACCAGGCTCTGGATGAGCTGATGGCGATTGCTGATGCGCTTAGTCTGCGTTATCCGGAATTACCGTTGTATTTTGATCTGGGCGAGCTGCGTGGCTATCACTACCACACGGGTGTGGTGTTTGCTGCGTTTGTTCCGGGAGTGGGTTATGCCATTGCCCAGGGTGGTCGCTACGACGATATCGGGGCCGATTTCGGTCGCGCGCGTCCGGCCACAGGATTCTCCACTGACCTGAAGACGCTGGTTAGTCTCGGTCAAATGTCGCTGGACGAAGAGCCGGCGGGTGTGTGGGCACCGGATAATCATGATGTGTTTTTGTGGCAGGCGATTCAGCGTTTGCGTCTTGAGGGGCTGCGTGTCGTCCAGGCATTGCCGGGGCAGGATGTAGCGGATGCGAAGGCTGCTGGTTGTGATCGTCAGTTGTTGTTGCGTGATGGTCGCTGGCAGTTGGCTGAATTGTCGGCCTGAGCCGCGTGGCGAAAGTTTCCGCCGGCTGCGGCCGGCATCAAGTTTGTGAAGAGGGTTAGTGTAATGGGCAAGAATGTCGTGGTTCTGGGTACTCAGTGGGGTGACGAGGGTAAGGGCAAGATCGTCGACCTGCTGACTGAACAGGCTGCTGCTGTTGTGCGCTATCAGGGCGGCCACAATGCGGGACACACGCTGGTAATTGACGGCGAGAAAACCGTTTTGCACCTGATTCCCTCCGGTATCTTGCGTGAAAACGTGCAGTGCTTGATTGGTAACGGCGTTGTTGTTGCGCCGGACGCGCTGATGCGTGAAATCGCTAAGCTGGAAGAGAAGGGTGTGCCGGTGCGTGAGCGTCTGCGCATCAGTCCTTCTTGCCCACTGATTCTGTCTTTCCACGTGGCGTTGGATCAGGCTCGTGAAAAGGCGCGTGGTGACGCCAAAATCGGCACGACAGGTCGTGGTATCGGCCCAGCATACGAAGACAAGGTTGCTCGTCGCGGTCTGCGTGTTGGTGATTTGTTCCATCGTGAGCGTTTTGCCTCCAAGCTCGGTGAGCTGCTGGACTACCACAACTTCGTACTGGTTAATTACTACAAAGAGCCTGCTATCGACTTCCAGAAAACACTGGATGAGTGCATGGAATACGCTGAGCAGTTGCGCCCGATGATGGGTGATGTCACTGCTGTTCTGCACGACATGCGTCGTGAGGGTAAAGACATCATGTTCGAAGGTGCGCAGGGATCGCTGCTGGATATCGACCATGGTACGTATCCGTTTGTGACCAGCTCAAACACCACTGCTGGTGGTATTGCCACGGGTTCCGGTTTTGGTCCGATGTATATCGACTACATCCTGGGTATTACCAAGGCATACACCACGCGTGTGGGGTCTGGTCCGTTCCCGACTGAGTTGTTTGATGACATCGGTGCGCACCTGGCTAAGCAGGGGCATGAGTTTGGTTCTACGACTGGTCGTGCGCGTCGTTGCGGCTGGTTCGATGCTGTGATTCTGCGTCGCGCCATCGAAATCAACAGCATCTCCGGTCTGTGCTTGACCAAGCTGGACGTGCTGGATGGTTTGGAAACTCTGCACATTTGTACTGGCTATAAAGATGCTGACGGCAACCTGTTGAAAGATGCGCCAACAGATGCGGATAGCTATATCGGCCTGCAGCCGGTCTACGAAGAAATGCCGGGCTGGGCTGAGTCAACTGTGGGTATCAAGAGCTTGGATGAGTTGCCGGCAAATGCCTTGGCCTACATCAAGCGTGTGGAAGAGTTGGTGGGTGCGCCGATCGATATCGTTTCCACTGGGCCGGATCGTAACGAGACTATCGTGCTGCGCCATCCGTTTGCCTGATTGCAGCTGTAATAAAGAAGGTCGCTGAATAGCGGCCTTTTTTATTGGCTGTAATTTAATCGGCAGGGGAGATTAAAAATCGCAGGCAATAAAAAACCGAGCCTAAACTCGGTTTTTTATGAATTGGTGCCCAGGAGAAGACTCGAACTTCCACGGTGTTGCCACCACTGATACCTGAAACCAGCGCGTCTACCAATTCCGCCACCTGGGCATGCAATCTTTGTCAAAAACGACCGGAGTATTTGCGTCCGTTTAAACGACGAACCGATTAAAATCGTTTCGTTGAATTTGGTGCCCAGGAGAAGACTCGAACTTCCACGGTGTTGCCACCACTGATACCTGAAACCAGCGCGTCTACCAATTCCGCCACCTGGGCACTGAAACCGATGAGTGTTCATCTGTTTCGTGTTACAACGTCTGTGTGACGCTGTGGGCGCGAACTATACGGGGGGTTCGATATCTTGTAAACCCCTGAAGATAAAAAAATTATTCTTAAAAAGCTGACCCCGATGGGTTTTCGCGCTTCAATAGAGACAAGACATTCCGATCTTATAAACAGGTGAATCCTTTCTAATGGCCGATTGGCAATCCCTCGATCCCGAGGCCGCTCGTGAAGCGGAAAAATATGAAAACCCTATCCCCAGCCGTGAGCTGATTCTGCAGCACTTGTCTGACCGAGGCTCTCCTGCAGCCCGCGAAGTGCTGGCAGAAGAGTTTGGCCTGGTCAGTGATGACCAACTTGAAGCCTTGCGCCGTCGCCTGAGAGCGATGGAGCGTGATGGTCAGCTTATTTATACGCGCCGAGGCACTTATGCTCCGGTGGACAAGTTAGATCTGATTCTGGGGCGAATTAGCGGTCATCGCGATGGCTTCGGCTTTTTGATTCCGGATGATGGTTCGGATGACCTGTTCCTGAGTCCGGCGCAAATGCGCTTGGTGTTTGATGGTGATCGCGCTTTAGCGCGTGTTTCCGGTCTGGACCGCCGTGGGCGTCGTGAGGGGGTGCTGGTTGAGGTAATCTCCCGTGCCCACGAAACAATAGTCGGTCGCTACTTCGAAGAAAGCGGTATCGGCTATGTCGTAGCTGATAATCCAAAAATTCAGCAAGAGGTGCTGGTAACGGCAGGGCGCAATGGTGGCGCACGCATCGGCCAGTTCGTTGAGGTGAAGATTACTCATTGGCCGACTCAGCGGTTTCAGCCGCAGGGCGATGTGGTCGAAGTCATTGGCAACTATATGGCGCCAGGGATGGAGATTGATGTGGCTCTGCGCAGCTACGACATTCCTCATGTCTGGCCTGAGGCAGTGATCAAAGAAGCGCGCAAACTCAAGTCCTATGTTGAAGGGAAGGACAAAGAGAAGCGCGTCGATCTGCGTCACCTGCCGTTTGTAACCATCGACGGTGAAGATGCTCGCGATTTTGATGATGCGGTCTACTGCGAGAAGAGCGGCCGTAGCTGGCGGTTGCTGTCAGGTGGTTGGAAGCTGTATGTGGCCATCGCTGACGTTTCCCATTATGTGAAAGTGGGGTCGGCGCTGGATGCTGAAGCGCAGCAGCGTGGTAACTCGGTGTATTTCCCTGAGCGGGTCATTCCGATGCTGCCGGAGGAGCTGTCCAACGGCCTGTGCTCGCTTAATCCGCATGTTGATCGTCTGGCTATGGTCTGCGAGATCACAATCTCGAAGACCGGCAAGATGACTGGCTATCAGTTCTATGAGGCGGTTATCCACTCCCATGCGCGCCTGACTTACAACAAAGTCAGCGCCATGCTGGAGCAGTCTAAGAGTACTGAAGGCAAGGCGCTGCGTTCTGAATACAAAGAGGTCCTGCCGCATCTCAAGCAGCTTTATTCGCTCTATCAGGTGTTATTGGCGGCTCGTCATGAGCGCGGTGCGATTGATTTTGAAACCCAGGAGACCCGGATCATCTTTGGCTCCGAGCGCAAGATTGCGGAGATTCGGCCGACTCAGCGTAACGATGCGCACCGTCTGATTGAGGAATGCATGCTGGCGGCCAACGTCGCGACTGCTGCCTTTATGCAGGAGCATTCGATTCCGGCGTTGTATCGTGTTCACGATGCACCGCCGGCTGAGCGTGTAGAGAAGCTTCGCGCGTTTTTGGGTGAGTTAGGCTTAAGCCTGCATCGTGGCAAGTCAACCGATGGCCCTTCGCCGAAGGACTACCAGTTGCTGCTGGAAAGCATTCGTGAGCGTCCGGATTTCAATCTGATTCAGACTGTTATGCTGCGCTCGTTAAGTCAGGCGGTGTATAGCTCGGACAATCAGGGGCACTTCGGCCTCAATTATGAAGCGTATGCCCATTTCACCTCGCCGATTCGCCGTTATCCAGACTTGCTGATTCATCGGGCGATTCGCAGTGTGATCCGCTCCAAGCGCGAGACTCCGCATGTTCAGCGCGCCGGTGCTGCGATCATGCCGAAGGCGCGTATCTATCCATACGATGATGCGTCTCTGGAACAGTTGGGTGAGCAGTGCTCAATGTCTGAGCGACGGGCCGATGAGGCTACTCGAGATGTCGTGAACTGGCTCAAGTGCGAGTTTATGCGCGACCGGGTGGGAGAAACTTTTGCGGGTGTCATCACTGCAGTAACCGGTTTCGGTCTGTTTGTGGAGTTGCAGGACATCTATGTAGAAGGCCTGGTGCACGTAACGGCGCTGCCTGCAGACTATTACCACTTTGATCCCGTGCATCATCGTCTGGCGGGTGAGCGCAATGGGCGCAGTTTCCGTCTGGGCGACAGTGTGCAGGTCAAGGTCATGCGGGTTGATCTGGATGAGCGCAAGATTGACTTCGAACTCGCGGATAGCCGTACTTCCGCGCCTGCTGAAAAAGGGGCGCGCCGCGGTGGTTTTGAGTCAGCTCAGGATCGTGATGCGCGACGCAAGGAGCGTAAGACTGTCGCGAATACCGATGTTGAGAAGAGTCGGGCGATCAAGAAGTCATTGCTGGATGAGTCCAAAGGCAAGGGTGCGAAGAAGAACAGTGCAGAGAAAGGCACTGGAGCTAGCAAGCGTGTGGGCAAAGCTGGCAAGTCCAGTGGTCACCGTAAGGGTTCCAGTGCTGCTGCAGCGCCTGCGGGTGGTGCACGTAAACGTAAGGCGAAGTCATGAGTCAGTTGGAAAAGATTTACGGTGTGCACGCGGTTGAGGCTCTGCTGCGTCATCATCCCAAGCGGGTTAAGCAGATTTGGCTGGCTGAGGGGCGCAATGATCCACGTGTTCAGGCCTTGCTGGGGCTGGCGGGTGAAGCGCGGGTTGCTGTGGGGCAATGCGAGCGCCGTGAGATGGATGCTTGGGTCGAGGGTGTGCATCAGGGGGTGGTGGCTGAGGTTAGTCCGAGCCAAGTCTGGGGTGAGGCCATGCTCGATGAGTTGCTGGATCGCACTTCTGGCGCGCCGCTGTTGCTGGTTCTCGATGGTGTGACTGATCCGCATAATCTTGGTGCGTGTCTGCGTACCGCTGATGCGGCGGGCGTGCATGCGGTCATCGTGCCTAAGGATAAGTCGGCCACCCTGAATGCTACTGTGCGTAAAGTGGCGTGCGGTGCGGCGGAGGTGATCCCTCTGGTGGCAGTGACTAATCTTTCGCGCACGCTGGAGAAGCTTCAGCAGCGCGGTCTGTGGATTGTCGGAACAGCTGGTGAGGCTGAGCGGGAGTTGTATCAGCAGGATATGACCGGGCCGACAGTGCTGGTCATGGGGGCTGAAGGCAAAGGCATGCGCCGTCTGACCCGTGAACACTGTGACTACCTAGTGAAGCTGCCTATGGCGGGTAGCGTCAGTAGCCTCAATGTCTCGGTGGCAACAGGGGTTTGCCTGTTTGAGGCGGTGCGCCAACGCAAACTCAGCTCTAAGGGCTGAGTATCGCGCTTAGTTGTACAAATAATCGCCAGTTTTCCTTGCGTGCGACAGGGGGCTTCACTAGAATGTCGCCCCTTGCCGTAATGGCAGGCGCTTTTGCGCCCTGTTATTTCTGCAAGACATACAGAGTCATTCACTCCTTGCCTGACCGCAATCACGTGGCAGGCTACAACCCGTAAGGAGCATTTATGCGTCATTACGAAATCATCTTTCTGGTTCACCCGGACCAGAGCGAGCAAGTCGGCGGCATGGTTGAGCGTTACACCAAGCTGATCGAAGAAGACGGCGGCAAAATCCACCGCCTGGAAGATTGGGGCCGTCGTCAGCTGGCTTACGCCATCAACAACGTCCACAAAGCTCACTACGTCCTGCTGAACGTTGAGTGCTCCGGTAAGGCTCTGGCCGAGCTGGAAGACAACTTCCGTTACAACGATGCAGTGATCCGTAACCTGGTCATCCGTCGCGACGAAGCTGTTACTGAGCAGTCCGAGATGCTGAAGGCCGAAGAAAACCGCAGCGAGCGCCGTGAGCGTCGTGAGCGTCCTGAGCATGCCGACTCTGTAGACGGCGATGACAGCGACAGCAACGACAGCGACAACGCTGACGCTGACGAGTAATCCACGGATCTATTGAGGAGCCACTGTCATGGCACGTTTCTTCCGTCGTCGTAAATTCTGCCGTTTCACCGCTGAAGGCGTGAAAGAGATCGATTTCAAAGATCTCAACACCCTGAAAGCCTACATCTCGGAAACCGGCAAAATCGTTCCAAGCCGTATCACCGGTACCAAGGCTCGTTATCAGCGTCAGCTGGCCACTGCTATCAAGCGTGCCCGCTTCCTGGCCCTGCTGCCTTACACCGACAGCCACGGCCGCTGAGACCAGCTTTCGACAAAGTAGTAAGGGATAACATGCATGCGCGCTTTAGCTGAGTTCATTATGCGCGGCCGTATGCAGGCCACTCTGGTGGTTGTAGTTTCTGCGGCATTGCCGCTGCTGTTCTGGTTAAGTGCTGCCGCCGGAAGCCTGGTGCTTCTGCGGCGCGGTTGGAGAGATGCTGCAGGCATCCTCGTCTGGGCCCTGTTGCCAGCCATTGGCTGGTTGTATTTCGGGGAACCACGCACCCTGTTGGTATTGGTGGGTACGTTGGGGCTGGCGATGTTGTTACGCGCCAGCATGTCTTGGAACCGTGTGCTGCTCTGCAGCTTAGCGCTTGGCCTGGTGTACGGGTTGATTCTTAACTCGGTGTTTCGTGAGCCCATCGATGCGATGGCGGTAGAGTTGCAGAAGCATGTACCGCAGATGCTGGATGGCATTCACCAACAGATGTCGGTGGAAGAGCGAGCCCGTTTAGACAGCCTGATTGCACCGGTGCTGACCGGATTGATTGCGGCGTTGTTGCAGGTCGTCAGCCTGTTGTGCCTGGTGCTCGGGCGCTTCTGGCAGGCGGAGTTGTACAACCCGGGAGGTTTTGGTCGCGAGTTTCGCGAGCTGCGCCTCCCTCCTGCAGCTGCTGTACTGCTGTTGGTGTGCATGCTGGTGGGACCGAACATCGGCCCCGAACTGGCGATGCTGACGCCGCTGAGTACCGTGCCGCTGGCCTTCGCGGGTGCCGCCCTGATGCATGGGCTGGTTGCGCAGGGCCGAATGGCAAGGTTCTGGTTGGTGGGGATGTACATCACGCTGTTGCTGGTTGGACAGCTGACTTATCCGTTACTGGTGGTTTTGGCCATTGTCGACAGTCTGCTTGATTTTCGTGGTCGTTTTGAGCGCCAACAACGCCCTGGCTCCACGAACGGTGAAGGTTAAAAGTTAAGAGGTTAATACCAAATGGAACTGATCCTGCTGGAAAAAATCGCCAACCTGGGCAACCTGGGCGATAAAGTAAAAGTTAAGGCTGGTTACGGCCGTAACTACCTGCTGCCGCAAGGCAAAGCCACCGCCGCTACCGCTGAAAACGTTGCTGCGTTCGAAGCTCGTCGCGCTGAGCTGGAAAAACTGGCTGCCGATAAGAAAGCCGCTGCTGAAGCTCGCGCTGCTCAGCTGGCTGAACTGGAAGTCACCATCACTGCTACTGCTGGTGATGAGGGCAAACTGTTCGGCTCCATCGGTACTCACGACATCGCTGACGCTCTGACTGCTTCCGGTGTTGAAGTGGCCAAAGCTGAAGTGCGTCTGCCGAACGGCACTATTCGTCAAGTTGGCGAATACGATGTTGCTCTGCACCTGCACAGCGACGTTGAAGCAACCGTTAAGGTTGTTGTGGTTGCTGCCTAAGCAAACCGCAGTCTGGGCTTGCACTCAGGTGTGAGCCCGCTAACATCGGGCACGGCATTGCGAGAGTGATGCCGTGCCCTTTGTTTTTATTAAGCAGTAAGTTATTCAGGACCTTATGAACGAGATCAATCTGCCGGAACAGTACGACCTGCAAACATCTTCGCTGAAGGTGCCACCGCACTCGATCGAAGCTGAACAAGCGGTGCTGGGCGGTCTGATGCTCGACAACAATGCCTGGGAGCGGGTGCTGGATGCAGTGTCTGATGGTGATTTTTATCGGCATGACCATCGGCTGATCTTCCGTGCCATCTTCAAGCTTGCAGAGCGTAACCACCCGTTTGACGTTGTGACCTTGTCCGAGCAGCTGGACAAGGAAGGGCAGTTGGCGGAAGTCGGTGGTTTGGCTTATCTCGGTGAGCTGGCAAAAAACACCCCTTCGGTTGCCAACATCAAAGCCTACGCGCAGATCATTCGTGAGCGCGCCACGTTGCGCCAATTGATCAGTATCAGTGGTGAGATTGCTGATAGCGCCTATTCGCCTCAGGGGCGAACCGGTGAAGAAATTCTGGATGAAGCCGAGCGACTGATTTTCCAGATTGCCGAGGCTCGTCCAAAGACAGGCGGTCCGGTTGGTATTAATGACATCTTGGTGAAAACCATCGACCGCATCGACGAGCTGTTCAATGCAGGGGATGCGATTACAGGTTTGTCTACCGGCTTTACTGACCTGGATGCACAGACCAGCGGCCTACAGCCCGCCGACCTGATTATTGTGGCGGGTCGTCCCTCGATGGGTAAAACCACATTTGCCATGAACTTGGTGGAAAACGCCGTTCTGCGTACTGATAAGGCGGTGGTTGTGTTCTCACTGGAGATGCCCGCCGACTCTATCGTGATGCGTATGCTGGCTTCTTTGGGGCGGATCGACCAGACCAAAGTGCGTGCGGGGCGGTTGGATGATGACGATTGGCCGCGTCTGACTTCGGCAGTTAACCTGCTTAATGACCGTAAGTTGTTTATCGACGATACCGCGGGTATTTCGCCATCAGAAATGCGTGCACGTACCCGACGCCTGGCGCGTGAGCATGGTGAGATCGCTCTGATCATGGTCGACTACCTTCAGCTGATGCAGATCCCGGGATCAAGCGGCGACAGTCGGGTAAACGAGATCTCTGAGATTTCCCGCTCCCTAAAGGCACTGGCTAAAGAATTTAACTGCCCGGTGATTGCGCTGTCGCAGCTAAACCGCTCTCTTGAGCAGCGCCCAAACAAGCGTCCGGTCAACTCCGACTTGCGTGAATCCGGTGCGATCGAGCAGGACGCCGACATCATTATGTTTGTGTACCGGGATGAGGTTTATCACCCCGAGACCGAATACAAGGGGGTGGCTGAAATCATCATCGGTAAGCAGCGTAACGGCCCGATCGGTACGACCCGGTTGGCGTTCTTGGGGCGCTACTCGCGTTTCGAGAACCTTGCACCGGGCATCTATCAGTTTGATGAGGACTGATCGGCGGGGCCAAACATACCGTGCCAGATCAATGAAAACGGGCGACCAGTGGTTAAACTGGTCGCCCGTTTGCTTTGAGGATGAGTATTTATGCGCCCATTAGCCGCCACCATCAACCTTGCTGCAGTCCGTCATAACGCTTCGGTCGTCAGGCGTTGTGCGCCAGGACGGAAGATTTTTGCGGTGGTGAAGGCTAATGCATATGGCCATGGTGTACGGGAGGTTGTCACCGCACTGCATGATGATGTGGAAGGGTTTGCTGTTGCCAGCCTGGAGGAGGCCGCTGAGGTACGGGCGCTACATGCCGGTGCCAGGGTGATGTTGTTGGAGGGCTGCTTTGCTGCGGCGGAATATCAGTATGCGGCCCAGCTTGGCCTGGATGTGGTGGTGCACAGCCCGCGTCAGCTTGAGCAGTTGCTCGAGAGTAAGTTACCGCGCCCGCTGAATGTCTGGTGGAAGCTGGACAGTGGCATGCACCGTTTGGGCTTTGCCGGGGAGGCGGTGCGTGCGCTGTATCCGCGCATGCAGGCGGCGGAGCAGGTGGCTGAGTTGAATCTTATCAGTCACTTAGCTTGTGCCGATGAGCGCGGCTGTGAGCAGACTGAGGATCAGCTGGAGGCTTTTCTAGGTCTGCTTGATCTGAACTTTGCACAGCGCTCCCTTGCCAACTCGGCAGCCATTCTGACCATTCCGGCTGCGCACATGGACTGGTTGCGGCCTGGGATCATGCTGTATGGGGCCAGCCCGTTTGCAGATATCTCCGCAGCCGAACTGGGTTTGCGTCCGGTAATGACCTTGCAAGGCGAGCTGTTGGGTTGTCGGGATGTGTCGGTTGGCGAGTCAGTCGGTTATGGCGCGATCTGGAAAGCTCAGCGGCCGTCGCGAATCGGGACGGTCAGTTGCGGTTATGCTGACGGTTATCCCCGCCATGCACCTTCAGGCACGCCGGTGTGGGTGAGGGGGCAGTGTGTGCCGCTGGTTGGGCGGGTTTCGATGGATCTGTTAAGTGTGGATCTGACTGATGCACCTGATGCGCAGGTCGGTGACACGGTTGAGCTGTGGGGCCAGCATCTGTCAGTAGACGAGGTAGCCAGAGCTGCCGGAACCATTGGATATGAGTTGTTGAGTAAAGTCACTTCGCGTGTCACGCGGCGCTATTTTGCGAACTGAGTAGCGGGCATCAATTGAGTGCTGCATGGGAAACTTCCTAAGTGTCCCGATTTAAGACCTGGCACGAATTACTGGCTGGGTCGTGTTGTCAGGGTGTGGGGAGCGTCCCATTTAGAGTGAGTGTGGGGTTTAGGTACTCCGGCGAGCAGACTAGATTCGCTGCGCCCAATTTGGGCCATAAATGCACGCTAAGGAGTAAGCATGAAAAGCATTTTGTCTACAGCAGCACTGGTTTCCGCTCTGGCTCTGACTACAGGCTGCACCAGCCTCAACGTCAGCCAGCCGATCGCCCCGGTTGCCGGCGCTGTAAAAACTGACCTGAAAGCAGACGTGACTGTTGGTGAGACCATCCGTGGTCAGTCTCAGGTCAACATCCTGTTCGGTGTTCTGAAATTCGGTGGCGACAGCCAGTTTGCTGACGGCGTAACTTACGGCGCTGAAAGCGGTGGCGGCATGAGCCTGGCTGCGTTTGATCCGGTTTCCTCGGTTAAGTCGGCTGCTGCTTACAAAGCCGTTAAAGGTTCCAATGCTGACCTGATCGTAGCGCCGCGCTACGAGGTCAACGTCAAGGATTACTTCATCTTCAAGAAAGTTGACGTAACCGTGACCGGTAACAAAGGCACCATCAACAATATTCGTTGATTGGTGTGAGGGTGGGGCCTAGCGCCCCGCCTACTGCAGACTCTCCGTTTACCTTCGCTGGGCCCTCTACTGGCCTGCTGCTGGCTCTCCAAGGCCAATCCCCTAGTTCTCCCCTGATCTGAAACAAGCACTAGACTTATCCAAGTGTTAAGGTCGGATTTGGTCAAAATTTGTGCTATATTCCGCGCCCGCTTTTTCCCTCCTTGTTTGTTATCGCCGGTCACTTCCCCATGTCCATGCCAGTCGCCAAGCCATTGTTTGATTATCCCAAGTACTGGGCCGAGTGCTTTGGTCCTGCTCCGTTCCTGCCGATGAGCCGGGAGGAGATGGATCAATTAGGCTGGGATTCGTGCGACATCATCATCGTGACCGGTGACGCGTACGTTGATCATCCATCCTTCGGTATGGCCATTATCGGGCGTTTGCTTGAGGCTCAGGGCTTCCGTGTGGGCATCATTGCTCAGCCGAACTGGCAGTCGAAAGACGACTTTATGAAGCTGGGTGAGCCGAACCTGTTCTTCGGTGTGGCCGCCGGCAACATGGACTCGATGATCAACCGCTACACCGCTGACAAGAAAATGCGCTCGGACGATGCCTATACGCCGGGCGGTTTGGCCGGTAAGCGTCCGGATCGCGCCAGCCTGGTCTACAGCCAGCGCTGCAAAGAAGCCTACAAGCATGTACCAATCGTGTTGGGCGGTATTGAGGCTTCGCTGCGCCGGATCGCTCATTACGATTACTGGCAAGACAAAGTCCGCAACTCGATTCTGATCGACGCCTGCGCCGATATTCTGTTGTACGGCAACGCCGAGCGGGCAATCGTTGAGGTGGCGCAGCGCCTGTCTTGGGGCGAGAAGGTTGAGGACATCACCGATGTGCGCGGTACTGCGTTTATTCGTCGTGACACGCCGAAGGGCTGGTACGAGGTGGATTCGACCCGCATCGATCGTCCGGGCAAGGTCGATAAAATCATCAACCCGTATGTAAATACTCAGGACACTGCGGCCTGCGCCATCGAACAGGAAAAAGGTCCGCAGGAGGACCCTAACGAAGCTAAGGTTGTGCAGATTCTGGAAAGCCCGCGCATGACCCGCGACAAAACCGTTATCCGCCTGCCATCCATGGAGAAGGTACGTAATGACGCGGTGCTGTACGCCCACGCCAACCGTGTCCTGCACTTGGAAACCAACCCTGGCAACGCTCGTGCGTTGGTGCAGAAGCACGGTGATGTGGACGTCTGGCTGAACCCGCCGCCAGTGCCGATGACCACTGAAGAAATGGACTATGTGTTTGGCATGCCTTATCAGCGTGTGCCGCACCCGGCGTACGGCAAGGAGAAGATTCCGGCCTACGAGATGATCCGTTTCTCGGTCAACATCATGCGTGGTTGTTTTGGCGGCTGCACCTTCTGTTCTATTACTGAGCACGAAGGCCGGATCATTCAGAACCGTTCGGAAGAGTCGATCATTCGCGAGATCGAAGAAATCCGTGACAAGGTGCCGGGCTTTACTGGAGTCATTTCCGACCTTGGCGGGCCTACGGCGAATATGTACCGCATCGCTTGTAAGAGTCCGGAGATTGAATCCGCGTGCCGTAAGCCGTCCTGCGTCTTTCCGGGCATCTGCCCGAACCTGAACACCGACCATTCGTCGCTGATTCAGCTGTACCGCAGTGCCCGTGCATTGCCGGGTGTGAAGAAGATTCTGATTGCCTCCGGTCTGCGTTATGACCTGGCAGTTGAGTCGCCGGAGTATGTGAAGGAGCTGGTGACCCACCACGTCGGTGGTTACCTCAAGATTGCGCCGGAGCACACCGAGGAAGGCCCGCTGACCAAGATGATGAAGCCGGGCATCGGTACCTATGACCGCTTTAAGCGCATGTTCGAGAAGTATTCGAAAGAGGCCGGCAAAGAGCAGTACCTGATCCCGTACTTTATTGCTGCGCATCCGGGCACGACTGACGAAGACATGATGAACCTGGCGCTGTGGCTTAAGTCCAACGGCTTCCGCGCTGATCAGGTGCAGGCGTTCTATCCGTCGCCGATGGCCACAGCTACTGCGATGTATCACTCAGGTAAGAACCCGCTGCGTAAGGTTTCGTATAAGAGTGACGGTGTGACCATCGTTAAGAGTGAGGCTCAGCGCCGTCTGCACAAAGCCTTCCTGCGTTATCACGACCCTAAAGGCTGGCCGATGCTGCGTGAAGCCTTGTTGCGCATGGGGCGTGGGGATTTGATTGGCTCAGGCAAGCATCAACTGATTCCGCTGCATCAGCCTGCTACTGACAGCTATCAGAGTGCCCGTCGCAAGAACTCCACACCGGCAGGCAGCAAGAAGGTTGGTAAGGACACTACCCGTATCCTGACTCAGCACACCGGCCTGCCGCCGCGTGGCAGTGATGGCAGTAAACCGTGGGATAAGCGTGAGCAGGCCAAGGCCGCCGCTGAGGCGCGTAATCAGCAGGCTGCGAGGGAGCGTGCAGGGGCTGGTAAGAAAACGGGCAAGAAACCGAGCCGTAAGCCCGTCGCTCCACGCTGATTATCGAGACAATAAAAAACACCAGCCTTGAGCTGGTGTTTTTTATTGGGTATTACTCTCTCAGACTGTGCCGTAGCGTTTGTAGGCTTCAATGGCCAGGCCAGTGCCGATGCTGCCGAATGTATTGCCTTCAACATGACGGGCATTGGGCAGCATAGCTGCCACGCTCTGGCGCAGAGCTGGAATACCGCTGGAACCGCCGGTGAAGAACAAGGTATCGACCTGCTCAAGGCCGACACCCGCCTGCTTGAGCAAATCGGTAATGCTGGCACGAACGCGCTCCAGCAAGGGTTCGATGGCGTTCTCGAACAGCGGGCGAGTGAGGTCGGCGCTGAGATTGCTCTCGATACGCCCCAGGTCTATCGGTCGGGTCGCTTGTTCGGTCAGGGCGATTTTGCTTTCTTCCACTTCCATTGCCAGCCAGTGGCCTTCACGGCGCTCGATCAGCTTAAACAGGCGATCGATGCCGGTCGGGTCGACAATGTCGTAACGCATGCTCTGCAACTGGCGCTGGGACTGTGCGGAATATACTGCGTTGATGGTGTGCCAGGTGGCCAGGTTCAGGTGCGTGCTGGTTGGCATCGGAGCGTCGCTTTTCATCCGGCTGCCGTAACCGAACAACGGCATGACGCCAGCAAGCGACAGCTGTTTATCGAAGTCAGTACCACCAATATGCACACCGCCGGTGGCGAGGATATCGCTTTGGCGATCGGCTACGCTGCGTCGTTCCGGGGCCAGACGTACCAGAGAGAAGTCAGACGTGCCGCCGCCAATATCCACAATCAGTACCAACTCTTCACGCTCAATGCCGGACTCGTAGTCAAAGGCAGCCGCGATGGGTTCGTACTGGAAGGAGATATCTTTGAAGCCGAGCTTGCTTGCGACCGCGATCAGCGTGTTCTCGGCTTCCTGATCCGCTTCTTGATCGTCATCCACAAAGAACACGGGACGCCCCAGTACGACCTGTTCAAACGGGCGATCGGCAATGGCTTCGGCACGGGCTTTGAGCTCGCCAATGAAGAAACCCAGCAGGTCTTTGAACGGCAGGGCGCTGCCCAGAACGGTGGTTTCACTTTTAAGCAGTTTGCTGCCCAGCAAGCTCTTCAGTGAGCGCATCAGGCGTCCTTCGTAGCCTTCCAGGTATTCGTGCAGAGCCAGACGGCCGAATACGGGGCGGCGTTCTTCGGTATTGAAGAAGACTACGGAGGGCAGGGTGATCTTGCCATCTTCGAGTGGAAGTAGGGTTTCTTCGCCTGGGCGCAGCCAGCCAACGGTGGAGTTGGAGGTGCCGAAGTCGATCCCACAGGCGCGGGCTGGGAGGTTGAGGGGCATGCAACGCATCCTGAAAAAACGGCCGCGCATTCTATGCGAGTGCCGCGCGTAATGCTGCCCCTATTATCGCCTGAGAGGTGTTATTTCCCTTCTGGCGAATGGCGGCGTACCTGCCATTGCGACCATTCGAAGCCGAGTACCACCAGCAAGGAAAGAGCAAACGGCAGGAGTAGGTAGAAGCCTCGGAAGACGATCAGGGCGGCCAACACGTCAGAGGTCGGAATCTCTGGCAGAGCGGCCAGGAAGGTGACTTCCAGGACACCGAGACCGCCCGGTGCGTGCGACAGCAGGGCGAGTGAGAACGATGCCAAAAACACCCCGAAGATGACCAGATAGCCGGGATTGGTTTCAGCGGGTAGCGCGTAGTAGATGATCGCTGCTGCGCAGGCAAGCTCCAGTGGGCCCGCGAGCAATTGGCGGCTGACGATCCTCAGGCGCGGGTACTCCAGGTGGAACTTTTTCCAGCTCCAGGGTTTGAACTGCAGCCAGGAACCGAGCACGTAGAGGGCTACCAGCAGGAGCAATATGGCACCGATGACTTCGGAAACCCGCGGTGAAATATCGGCAACGCGCTGGATCAGATCAGGCTCAAGAACCAGGACGCAGCCACCCGCGAGGATCGTGCCGAGGGCAAAAGTAAATGAGCAGAAAACGATCAGAATGCCGATTTCCTGCGGCGTCAGGCCCTTGGTGCGGTATGCGCGATAACGGACCAGTGCGCCGGAAAAGACTGAAGCACCGATGTTGTGTGCCAAGGCGTAGGTGGTAAACGAGCAGAGACTGATAAAGCGCCAGGAAATTTTTTTGCCCAGATGGGACAAGGCTATGCGGTCATACCAGGCCAGCGCACAGTAAGCACCCAGTGTGGCTGTTGCTGCGAGAATCCAGTTATGACGGGGAATGGCCCGCAGGCTGTCGGCGATTTCTTCAAGGGAGATGTTGCGGACTTCGTGATACAGGAGATAGCACGACAGCAGGACTGCACCGAGACCCACAAGGGTCCAGATCAGGTCGCTCCTTTTCATCACTGGCGTAACTCCTTAACAGGGTGGCGATCATTGCATGCAGCATTGCTTCCCGAACTGTTAACTCCGGAAGGGATAGGTAAGCGGCGTATAGAGGGAGGTGTAGCGCTTGCCTTGGATGTAAAAATCGCTGCCGTACTTGTAAACATAGACTTGCGTTGATTTCGCGCGAGGGGCGCAGTATCCCGGAGACGCGGCGTCAGCTCAACCTCCTGTGTTTGTAATGGCGTTACGGAGTGTGTCTTTTTACAACGAGATGATTCATGTCATCCCAAGCGTAATCAGGGCCAGCGCGATATAGCGGGTGGTCTTAGCTGCGCCAACCAGCAGCAGAAAAATTCCCAGACGTTCCCTCATCAGGCCGGCTACCAGTGTCAGCGGATCGCCGAAGATTGGCATCCAGCTTAGTAACAGTGACCAGCGGCCGAAGCGGTGATAAAAACGCTGTGCCTTAAGTAGGCGCTCTTCACTGACTGGAAACCAGCTGCGGTTGCGAAAGCGCTCAAGGTAGCACCCTAGCCCCCAGTTGATCAGTGAGCCGAGAGTGTTGCCAAGGCTGGCAACGGCCACCAGCAGCCAGACGCTGTATTGCTCTGAAAGCAGCATGGCCACTAGCACCGCTTCTGACTGCAGAGGCAGAAGGCTGGCGGCTGCAAGCGCAGAGAGGAATAGGCCCGCGTAGGCGGAAAAGATCAGCACTGGTCAGGCTGCTTGGGCGAGTGCTTAGCGCTCTGAGTCTGGATGCTGATCCTGATTGGCCATTACTTCTTCCAGCTTGAGTCCGGTCAGGCCGCTGATGGTGCGCCACAAATAGTAAAAAATGCCCATCAGCATAATCATGGACGGGATAGCGATCATTGGGTAACTGAGCAGGTTCATACGTCCCAGTTCTTCGTTGAACGCCTCGCTTCCTGCCGGGCTGATCACGATCCACTTGGCCAGCGCGTAGTTCATGGCCGAGGAGAAAAAGAAGGTGCTGCTCAGCCAGTAGGTGGCCTTAAGCAGGCGGTTTTCAAACTGTGCGGTGTTGCCGGTTTCTTCCAGGCGCTGTTGGATCCTGTCTACATTCAGTACGTTCTTGTTGTACAGCATGGTGCGGATCAGGGGATACCGGGTGTAGGTGGATACCAGTACGGCGATACCGATCAGGCCAGGTACCGCGGCCTCTTTGATGGCAAGCCACTGATTGTCGAGTTTGAGCAGGCCGATACCGCCGGTCATCAGCACACTGATCAGGCCCAGTAGGGCGATGAAGTTGAACTTGCGGTACTTGACCAGTTCGAAGCAGCCCCAGCCAAGCGGGAATGCCAGAGCCAAAACCAGAGCACCATCGGCACCGAGGTTTTGTTCGCCGCTGAGCTTCATCAGAATCACGGATGGAATCAGGATGCTGATCAGCAAATCCATCATCGGACGTGGTTTGTGGGTCGGTGTGCTGCTGGGAGTGGTTTCGGTCATATTAGTCAAATGGCGGTAAAGGGGGGGCGATGATCGCTTGATCGGGATGTATCTGCCAGCCCGACAGTTATTGGAGTTCTAAAAAGGTTGTTTAGACCATACTTTGATCTGAGTAGCTCCTGCAAAACGGATGAACGGTTAATCTGTCAGGCTTCATCTGAAGTCGCTGATGTTAGATTGAACGCGTATAGATGTTCCATATCTGCATTCTTCCAGGACATTTCATACGAATTTGGTGGGGTTACGTGTTGGATAGGTGTCTTAGTCGATGGGCGGCAAGCATACTGACCGGGTTGGGCTTATTGCTGCTGGTTAGCGGCGCAAGCTCGGTGGCGGCTGCAGAATTACGCCTGTTTACAGAGGAATACCGGCCACTGAGTTACACCGAGGATGGTCAGCTCAAAGGTATGGCGGTTGAGGTGGTGGAGTTACTGCTGCAGCGCGCTGGCGTTGCCGGAAAAATCGAGCTGGTGCCCTGGACGCGCGGTTACCACCAGGTGCAAAGCGAAAGCGACTTGGCTCTGTTCCCAGTTGCCCGTACGGCCAAGCGCGAAGATCAGTTCACTTGGGTCGGTCCAATCGCGGTGAGTCGCACCGGTGTCTACACCAAACGTAACAGCGGTCTGCACTTGAGAAACCTACAAGACCTAGAGGATCAGGGTGTCACCGCTGTCCCCAAACTTTGGTACACCTATGAGTACCTGTCCGATATTGGTCTTAAAGGTCTTTACGCTGTGCCTACGCCGCGTCACGTGGCGCGGATGTTCAAACATGGCCGCATCGGCGTGTTAGTCACTACGGATATGGTGTTGGATGACCTGCTCGCTGAGGAGGGCATGAGTCGTGACGAAGTCGAGCTGCAGTTCCATATTCTCGATTCGTACACCTATATTGCGTTCTCGTTGGATACCAGTCCTGCACTGATCCAGCATTTGCAGAAGACAATGGACCAGATTAATCGTGATGGCACGCTGGAGCGCATCCACCGCCGCTGGTTCACTGAACCCTATCTGGTGCCGCTAGCTCCACCTTGATCGTCCATGCCCCGTCAAAGCTGACCATAAATTCGGTCAGCGGTCGGGATTGCGCCGCTATGAAAGGCGCGAGTAAGCAAAGTGGAGGATTATGTAGTCTTACTACATATCAAAAAAATGTCGTCCGGCTAGCCTGAGTCCGGCGCGTCCTTGCGTTAGGGTGTATGTCATGCAGAAAATTTCTCCCCATCAACTTCGTGCGCAGTTTCGCGCGTTGCTGGCGGGTAATCGGTGTCACAGTGCTGCGTCTGTTTTCGACCCAATGGCTGCGCGTATTGCGGCTGACTTAGGCTTTGAAGTCGGTATTTTGGGCGGTTCGGTTGCTTCTTTACAGGTGCTGGCGGCTCCGGACTTTGCCCTTATCACCCTGAGTGAGTTTGTCGAACAGGCTACCCGCATCGGTCGGGTCAGCCGCTTGCCGGTGATAGTCGATGCTGACCATGGCTACGGCAATGCGCTGAATGTCATGCGTACGGTGGTTGAGCTGGAGCGGGCTGGTGTTGCTGCGCTGACCATTGAAGACACGCTGCTGCCGACTCAGTTTGAGGGCAAGTCCACTGATTTGATTTGCATTTCCGAAGGGGTTGGCAAAATTCGAGCGGCAGTCGAGGCGCGGATTGATCCTGACTTGGCCATCATTGCGCGGACTCACGCCGGGGTGTTGAGCACGGCAGAGGTGATTGAGCGGATTCAGGCTTATGCCGCAGCTGGCGCCGACGCCATCTGCATGGTTGGTATCGAAGATTTCGAGCATCTTGAGTTGATCGCCAAAACAGTAGATGTGCCGTTGATGCTGGTCACCTACGGTAACCCCAAACTGCGTGATCCTGAGCGCCTGGCCGCGTTACGGGTGCGGGTCGTGGTGGATGGGCATGCGGCTTACTTTGCGGCTATCAAAGCCACCTACGACTGCCTGCGTGAACAGCGTGGGGTTGATGCCAGCGAGCTGAGCGCGTCCGAGCTGGCTAAAAAGTACAGCCTGCCCGAGGCCTACAAATCATGGGCCGACGCCTTTATGAAAGTTCGCGAGTAAACCGCAGGACTTGAGCTTTTTCCTAAGCTCATGCATACCTAGCAGATCATGACTGTGGGGCGGGGAGGTGTCGCATGGCAGGCGGTTGGGCAAGTGATGGCGCGGTTCAGGAGCAGATCGACAGCAGCATTGAAGATGCTGTAGCCCGCGCTCGCAGCCAGTTGCCTCAGGGTGAGAGCCTGACTCACTGTGAGGCTTGCGACGCTGCAATTCCTGAGGCCCGGCGTAAGGCCGTTCCCGGTGTGCGGCTATGCGTTAGTTGCCAGGCGGAGCAGGATCGTCAGCAGGTGGCCAGCAGTGGCTACAACCGCCGCGGCAGTAAAGATAGTCAGCTGCGCTGAGGGTGGTGGCCACACATGCCCAGCTGGCAGCATCGTCTGGTGGTTTTGTGGCTTCGGCTAAGCAGGCGCAAGCGCATCTACGCCAGCATTGAGGGTTTACATTCCGGTATCCGCCAGACCCGCCGCGCCGGGCCGGCCCTGCCAGGGCGGCGTATGTGCGCGCAGCTGGATGTGACCTTCGAGCTGGTCGGGACTCACCCGGTCTATCACCTAGCTCCCAAACAGCCACGTGCTCAGGCTCCACAGGTGTTTTATCTACACGGCGGTGCGTATGTGCGCCCGATTACCCGTCACCATTGGCGGCTGTTACGGGAGCTGGTGCTGGATACCGGCTGCCACATCAGCGTACCGCTCTATCCGCTGGCGCCAGAGGGTGATTGCGAGCAGGCGCTAAATGTTGTCCGACAGGCGTGGGATCGTGCCCAACAGCGCGTCGGCACACAGGCATTGTTACTCGCGGGGGATTCTGCAGGAGCCGGGCTGGCGCTGGCCCTGGCGATGGATTTACGTGAGCGGGCAAGACCGCGGCCTGCTCATTTACTGTTGATCTGCCCCTGGCTTGACCTGACCTTGCGCGAGCCGCACAGCGCCGCCCAGCTGCGGCGTGATCCAATGTTGGCGCGCGACGGAGCGGCTGAGGCGGCGCGTCTATATGCCGGTGCGCTGGCTCTTGAGCATCCTTGGGTCAGCCCTATATTTGGTGATTTTCAGGGCTTGCCCGGCATGACGGTGTGGAGTGCTGGTAACGATCTGATTGGCTCCGATGCGCTGCGTCTGGCTGAGCGTGTGCGGGAGCAGGGCGGTACGCTGGATCTACACGTTGAACCGGAGATGATTCATGTCTGGCCGCTGCTGCCGACCCCAGAGGGGAGGCAGGCCAGAAGTGTGATCAAGTCGATTGTTGTACGGTAATCGCCCGGTGACGTTCGTACAGGTGTGTAGCAATCTGTTACTTAAAGTGACACTCGGGTAACATTCTTAGCCTGCTAATTATTCGTATGGTTTCGAAGTGCCCACTACCAATCGCCTTGGCTTGGGGATCCTGTTGATCCTTGCTTCCGGCTTACTGTTGGCCAGTCATGATGGCCTCTCCAAATATCTGACACAAATTTATCCGGTCTTCTTTATCGTCTGGGCGCGTTACCTGGCGCAGACGGTGATGATGACGGCCATGTTTGCCCCGCGTATGGGCAAACGCCTGATCACCACGCAGGCACCCAAGTTGCAGTTCGCCAGAGCAATGTGCCTGGTTGGGGTTAGCCTGTTTATTTTCAGTGCGCTGATGTTCATCCCGCTGGGTGAAGCGACTGCGGTGATCTTCCTGTCGCCAGTTGTGGTGATTCTGATCTCGGCTTTTGTGCTCAAAGAGAAAATCAGCCTTGGCGTTTGGGCCTCGGTGGCGGGTGGACTGCTCGGCGTGATGATCATCGTGCGTCCGGGCGGCGATCTGTTCACCCCGGCAATTCTGTTACCGGTTGCCGCTGCGATCTGTTTCGGGACATACCACGTTCTGACCCGTCGTCTGAGTGGGATTGATCACCCGGTTGCGAGCAACTACATCAGCAGCATCATCGGTACATTGGTGATGAGCGTCTTCCTGCCGTGGGTATGGGTTGTACCGAGTTTTGAGCATGCACTGGCAATTGTTTCTCTGGCGGCTTTGGCCATGGGGGGGCATCTGTGCCTGACTAACGCCTACCATCACGCCAGTGCGGCTACGTTGGCTCCGTTTACCTACTCGCAGATTATCTTCGCCACGCTGCTGGGCATGATCATCTTCGGCCATGTACCGGATTGGGGCGGCATGCTGGGGATGGCGATCATCATCATCAGCGGCGTATGCCTGGCCATTGGTAAAGCCCGCGACCGGCATCGCAACAAAAAAGCTGAAGCGGCCTGATAGCTGGCGCTGATAACAAAAACGCCGTGCAGCGTACTGCACGGCGTTTTTTTATGGGCTGAGATTCAGAACAGGAAATAGCGCTGCGCCATGGGCAGTACGTCTGCCGGCTCGCACCAGAGCAGCTGACCGTCGGCTTTAACCTGATAGTTCTGCGGATCCACTTCAATGTTCGGCAGATAGTCGTTGTGGATAAGGTCGGTCTTTTTCACATCCCGGCAACCTTTAACCACGCCAATTTTCTTCTGCAGGCCCAGTTGTTGCGGCACGCCGGCATCAAAGGCAGCCTGGCTGATAAAGGTGATACTGGTGGCGTGACGGCTACCGGCATAACTGGCGAACATTGGCCGGTAGTGCACCGGCTGCGGTGTCGGGATTGAGGCGTTGGCATCGCCCATCAGGCTGGCGGCAATCGCGCCACCCTTGAGGATGAGGGTTGGTTTGACACCAAAGAATGCCGGGCGCCATAGCACCAGGTCGGCCCACTTGCCCACTTCAATCGAGCCGACTTCATGGCTGATGCCGTGGGTGATCGCCGGGTTGATGGTGTACTTGGCGATATAGCGTTTGACCCGGAAGTTGCTGTTGCCTTCGCCGTCGCCCGGCAGCGGGCCGCGCTGTTTGTGCATCTTGTCGGCGGTTTGCCAGGTGCGGGTGATCACTTCACCGACGCGGCCCATGGCCTGACTGTCAGAGCTGATCATGCTGAATGCGCCGAGGTCATGCAGGATGTCTTCAGCGGCAATCGTCTCGCGGCGGATGCGGCTTTCAGCGAAGGCCACGTCTTCGGCAATGCTCGGGTCCAGGTGGTGGCAGACCATGAGCATGTCCAGGTGTTCATCAATGGTGTTCTTGGTGAACGGCCGGGTCGGGTTGGTCGAGCTGGGCAGCACGTTGGCAAAGCCACAGGCTTTGATGATGTCCGGGGCATGGCCGCCACCGGCACCTTCGGTGTGATAGGTGTGAATTGTCCGGCCTTTGAAAGCGCCAAGGGTGGTTTCGACAAAACCGGATTCGTTCAAAGTGTCGGTATGGATCGCCACCTGCACGTCGTATTGATCGGCAACGCTTAAGCAGTTGTCGATGGAGGCAGGCGTAGTGCCCCAGTCTTCGTGCAGCTTCAGGCCAATAGCGCCAGCCTTGACCTGCTCAATCAGCGGCTCCGGCTGGCTGGCGTTACCTTTGCCGGTAAAGCCGATGTTCATCGGGAAGGCATCCGCGGCCTGGAGCATGCGCGCCATGTGCCACGGGCCGGAGGTGCAAGTCGTTGCGTTGGTGCCGGTGGCCGGGCCGGTGCCGCCACCGATCATGGTGGTGACGCCGCTCATTAAAGCCTCTTCAATCTGCTGCGGGCAGATGAAGTGGATGTGCGTGTCGATACCGCCTGCGGTAAGGATCATGCCTTCACCGGCGATGACTTCAGTACTGGCGCCGATGGCGATGGTCACATCTGGCTGGATATCTGGATTGCCTGCTTTGCCGATGGCGGCGATACGGCCGTCCTTCAAGCCTACGTCCGCTTTGACGATGCCCCAGTGATCAATGATCAGGGCATTGGTGATCAGGGTGTCGACTACTTCGGCGGCCAGCAGTTGGCTCTGTCCCATGCCATCACGGATAACCTTGCCGCCGCCGAACTTCACTTCTTCACCGTAGGTGGTGAAGTCCTGCTCGACTTCGATCCACAGGTCGGTGTCGGCCAGCCGGACTTTATCGCCCACGGTTGGGCCGAACATGTCGGCATAGGCCTGTCGGGATATTTTCATGGTTGTGTGTCGTCCTTTGTATCCAGATCGCCCATGACCCGACCGGCAAAGCCGAACACCCGACGGCGTCCGGACAGCTCTACCAGTTCGACTTCACGGCTTTGTCCTGGCTCAAACCGTACGGCGGTTCCGGCCGGGATATTCAGACGCATGCCGCGGGCGGCTATGCGATCAAAGATCAGCGCATCATTGGTTTCGAAGAAGTGATAGTGCGAGCCGACCTGGATCGGTCGGTCACCACTGTTGGAAACTTTTAGTTTTAGTGTGCGGCGGCCGGCATTGATTTCGATCTCGCCGTCCTGGGTTTTGTATTCACCTGGGATCATGGCTGCTCTCCGCTGGCAGGCGTTGGTGTGACGGTTGTATTCAGCATCAGCTGCATAAAGGTCAGATCCAGCCAGCGGCCAAATTTGCGTCCCACCTGTGGCATTTGTCCGGTGGTGATGAAGCCGAAGCGTTTATGCAGTTCAATTGATGTGCTGTTGCTGCTTTCAATAGCGGCAACCATGACATGCAGGTTTTCTGTTTTGGCCCGTTCGATCAATTCCTGCATGAGGGCTTTACCGATACCTTTGCCTTGCTGATCGTCACGCACGTAAACCGAATGCTCGACGGTATGGCAGAAGCCTTCGTTGGCTCGCCAGGTGCCGTAACTGGCGTAGCCCAGTACTTCACCGTTAGCCACTGCCACCAAGACCGGAAAGCCGACGGCATTGCGTTGTTTCAGCCAGGCGCGGCGCTCCTCCAGGTCGGACAGGCGTTCTATCCAAAGCGCTGTGCTGTTGATCACTGCATGGTTGAAAATGCCAAGGATGCCTTCGAGGTCGCCCTCGTTGGCATCGCGGATGCTGTAGCTCATATCTGTTCCTTCAGACGATAGGTTGGTGCACGGTCACCAGTTTGGTGCCATCCGGGAAGGTGGCTTCAATCTGGATGTCCGGGATCATTTCCGGCACCCCTTCCATGACCTGCTCACGGCTGAGCAGGGTGGTGCCGTAGTGCATAAGTTCGGCCACGCTCTGGCCATCCCGCGCACCTTCAAGCAGGGCAGCGGAGATGTAAGCCATGGCTTCCGGGTAGTTGAGCTTCAGGCCACGGGCCAGGCGGCGCTCGGCAACCAGCCCGGCTGTGAAAATCAGCAGTTTGTCTTTCTCGCGTGGGCTCAGGTTCATGCGTCAGGTACTCCATATTCTTGGGGGAATGGCGGGCCTGCCCAAGGCAGCAGGGCGTAGCAAGTGCCACAAGTCGATCAGCCAGTCTCGGGCATGCAGGGCCTCAGCGGCCAGGCAACGGGCGATCAGCAGGCCGGGCAGTTGGCTTAAATCACCTTGCACCGGATTGGGTAATTCGCGGCAACGCTGTAGCAACTCACTGTCGATTTCACCGGTCAGCAGTAACGTGGCGATAACCGGCTGGCTGTTGAGGCCGATGGGGGAATCCAGCAGGCCGTCGTTGCCCTCTATGCGCTGGCGTTCATGCCAAATTAACTGTCCCTTGCGGCGAATGTTCAGTTCGGCTTGATAGCTGCCCTGGTCGAATCGTTCCTGGCTGGCAGGGCGGCCAAGGGCAACGATGTCCCAGTACAGCAGTCTGGCGTCGTTGGCCAGTTCAATGTCGGTCTTAAGCTGAGCCTGGGCTGCGCAGTATAGGATGGTTTCTTGCGGCATCCATTCCAGCGTCGCTCCGTTTTCCACCGTGAGCTGAAGATGCTGGGACGCCGGTGTGGCGGCACGGTACCACTTGGCCGCACCAGGACTGGTTAGCTGCACCCAGGTGTCGCGGCCTGCGCAGGCGCTGATTGACAGGGTGTCGCCTCCGGCAATACCACCCGGGGGGTGCACGATGATGTGCTGACACACATCGGGGCCTTCGGCGTACAGATGCTTTTGCACGCGCAGCGGGCCGCTGTGGCGGCGCAGGGCGGGGCGGGTGCAGTCTCCGTTGCGTGTGTAGGCCAGCTCCAGGGTGGCGTGCCAGGCTGGATGAAAGAGTGAGGCAGGGCTGTTCATGGGACGTCGCAGTAATTGGCGTGCTCTGACTGAGCAATAGCCGTGCCGATCGCGCCAGAAGAGTGCATTGGCAGAGATGACTGCGCTAAGACCGGCATAACCTATGAGTTGGGACTCTCATTTGTTATGCGGCTGGACTGCAATGGTGCGGTATTTACTGTTTCGCACCATGTTGGTGCTTGTTAGTTGCCGACCACCAGATAATTGCGTACGCCAGTGAAGATAATCTGAGCAGCCAGGGCGCACACAAAAAGGCCCATCAGACGGCTGACGATCTGCAGACCTTGTTCGCCGAGCAGGCGTTCAAACTGGTTGGAGAGGTACAGCACAATGCCCACAGTCAGGCTGGCCAGGGTAATGCCCAGCACCGCCAGCAGCTTATCGTCCCATTCCGGGTGGCTGGCCCCCATCAGCAGTAGTGCACCAATGGTGCCGGGGCCAACGGTGAGGGGAATGGTCAGCGGCACAATGGTTACGTCCTGCTGAACATTGTCAGCCTGTACTGCTGATTTGCCCTGCGCCATGCCCAGCGCGGAAATGAACAGGACGCTGCCCGCGCCGATGCGGAATGCGTCAATGGTGATGCCGAACAGGGTGAAGATGTACTTGCCGAACAAGTACAGCAGCACACTGGCCACCAGCACGCCCAGCGCCACTTTCCACGCCATGCGCTGGCGTTCCTTGGGCGTATGGCCACGGCTAAGAGTGACAAAACACGAGAGCACGAAGAATGGGCTGTAGAGCACCAGAAGGCTCAAATAAATACTGAATAGCGCAGAGGCCATGGCAGGGACTCGTCTCGAAAATTCGAATTAAGGGTGTTATCGCATGCCGTTTGGGCTCAGCGATGCAGGCCGGCGTGGTTCGGTGCTGCGTCTAATTGATTGGATGGGTTAGCTGGACTGAGCGTCACGTTGGCGGCGTTTGGCTCGCTCAACTACCCAATGTTCAATCAGCTCGCGCAGCTGTGACATTTCCAGGGGCTTGGACATATGTCCGTCCATGCCGACCTTGCGCGCACGTTCTTTGTGTTCGCTGAGAATATGTGCGGTCAGGGCCACCACCGGAGTGCGCGGGCGCTGTTGGAGCTGTTCCCAGAGGCGCAACTGCTCGGTTGCGGAAAAGCCATCCATGATCGGCATTTCGCAATCCATCAGGACCAGGTCGTAGAGCTTCTCTTTCATGGCGCTCAGTGCTTCCTGGCCATTGCTGGCGGTGTCCGGCTGCAGGTTGAGTTTAGCCAGCATGCCGCGAATGACTTTGGTCGAAATGGTGTTGTCTTCGGCCACCAGAATGCGGAAGTCGTCCGGTACGTGCAGCGGGGCAACCACTGGCGGCGGTACAAACATGGGCGAGTTAGCCTTACCACGCTGGGCCAGCTCGTCAGCCAGTGTGGTGCGCAGGCTATACCCGGCGACAGGCTTGGCCAGAATGCGCTTGATCCCGGCATTGCGGGCAATAACCTTGCTTGGTGCGTTGCTGATCCCGGTCAGCATGATGATCAGCACGTCGTGGTTGAGATTGGCGTCTTCTTTGATTCGGGACGCCAGCTGCATGCCGGTCATGCCCGGCATGTCCTGATCAAGCAGAACCGCATCGAAGTACTCTTTCAGATGTGCTTTGGTACGCAACAGCGCCAGGGCCTCTTTACCGGACGGCACAGCGCTGACGTTCATGCCCCAAGCACTGCACTGCTGCACCAGTACTTTACGGCAGGTGTCATTGTCATCCACCACCAGCAGCCGTGCACCTTGCAGAGAAGTATCCAGATTGGTGTTGGGCTGTTCGAGACGGCTTGGGTCCAGTGGCAAGGTGAACCACAAGGTTGAGCCTCGGCTGCGGCCAGTTTGAATGCCGTAATCGCCGCCCATCAGGGTCACCAGCTGGCGGGCAATGATCAGGCCCAAGCGACCGCCCAGTTTGGTTGCGGAGAGGAAGTCCTTGCTGTGCAGTTCGGTGTTGAGCAAGGCGTCGCGCTCTTTCATATTCAGCGGCTGACCACTGTCTTGTACAGCTATACGCAGGCGTGGCGGTGACACGCTGCTGTCCAGCGCGACCACCAGCAACACCTCACCTTCTTCGGTCTGTTTAAAGGCGTTATCCAGCAAACTGAGGATGGTTTGACGCAAACGCGTAGGGTCACCGCTGATCACCCGTGGAACCTGAGGCTGAACAAAGCTGATGAGCTCGACCTTCTGTTGCTCGGCTTTGGCCCTAAAGATGTCGAGGCAGTCATCAATCAGGGCGTTGAGGTCGAACTGCACGTCATCCAGCTCAATCTGTCCGGATTCCAGTTTGGTGATGTCGAGAATCTCGTTAATCAGAGTCAGCAGTTCATTGCCGGAGCTGTGAATGGTCTGCACGTAATCACGTTGCTTAGCCGACAGTGGTGTGCCCAGCAGCAGTTCGGTCATGCCCAGCACGCCATTCATTGGAGTGCGGATTTCGTGGCTGATCTTGGCCAGGAACTCGGCTTTGGCCTTTAACTCCGCTGAGCTTGCGGCCAGCGCCCGGCTGGTGGTCAGGCGCTGCAGGTCCAGCAGGTGTTCCCGTTCAGTCAGGGCCATGCCGAGGATGAAGTTAGACACCACCATGCTGCCGACCAGAGCGTAGCTGACGTACTCGGTCTTGACTTCCCAGTAGCCGAAGAACACCGGAATTGATGCCAAAAAGCTGATGCTGTAGAGCAGCACCGCAAAGGAAAAAATCCGCGCCGGTGCGTAGCCGTTGTGCCACTGCTTGAGGGACAGCGCCAGAATGCTAAAGGCGGAAGCGGTATTGATCAGGTACACAAACTGGTTGAAGTTGATGCCCGGAATGACCAGTAGTACCACGCAGAAACCCGCGGTCACGGCGGCCTCCACCCCCAGCAGATAGCTGAGAACGGAGTAGGTCTGGCTCTTGCGGAAGAAGCTGATGGTGAATAACAGGGTGCAAAACATGCACAGCAGGATCGACAGATTGACGATCTGCGGTTGATACACCAGCCATTCGCCTAGCCATGGTGCGCTGATACCTAATACGCTGCTAGCTGCCACCAGCAGGAACGCAATACTGGCTGCTAACCACAATCCACAGTAGCTGCGGGTATAGAAAAAACGCGCCAGGTTATAGGCCAATAAAACCACTAATGCTCCCATCAACGCGCCGAACAATAGGGCTCGGGAGTCATCAGAGGCCATTTCTTGAGAGCTTTGTAGCGTAATGCTTGGGCGTAACGAATGTTCAGAGGCCAGACGCAGGAACACATCCAGCGGTTCTTTGGCTACGGGCAGTGGCAGCAGAAAATCACGGCTGGGTAACGGGCGGCTGGACAGGGGCAGGTTGGTTCCGGTGTGGACCTGCTCGACCAGTTCATTGCCGTGCAATACATACAGATCGAGGTAACCGAGGTAGGGAGCAAACACCCGTAGCATTTGGGCTTGTTCGCTGGCCGGTAATGAGTAGTGCAGCCAGATTGCGGTATTGCGGCCGGGAGTGTAGAGGCGCTTCAGATCAACAGGCGTGAATTGCCCGCGAATTTGTGGCGTACGGATATCGTTGAGCTGCAGGCTGGCTTCCGGGTCTTTCAGGATCGACCAGGAGGTGTTGTCTGCCATGGCCGGCCCGTTGGTGAGGGCTAGTAGCAGAAAACTCAGAAGAAAATGAGTGGCGATCCTCAGCCGAAGCACAGAGAGTTCCCTTCGTGAATAGTTGCACGGATTATAGCCATGCTATTTCAGTGGGAAATACGATAAAGGTGGCTTTGTGGCCACCTTTAATCATTTGTTTACATATTATTGACGATTATTTCGTTTCGTTTTCCCTGGCAATGGCGCGGTAAGCGATATCGTTGCGGTAAAAACTGCCGTTCCAGCGAATTTTCTCGGCCAGACGGTATGCTTGCTGCTGGGCTTCAGACACGCTGCGACCGATTGCAGTTGCGCAAAGCACGCGGCCACCGGCTGTAACAACTTTGCCGTCTTTCAGTGCAGTACCGGCGTGGAACACTTTGCCGTCCAGTTGCGCAGCGTCCTCAAGGCCATCAATAGCATCACCTTTAGTGATATCGCCTGGATAGCCACCGGCCGCGATAACTACACCAACGGTCGGGCGCGGATCCCAAGTGGCTTCGACTTTGTCCAGCGCCTTAGCCAGTGCGGCTTCGACCAGCAGCACCAGCGAGGACTCCAGGCGCACCATGATCGGCTGGGTTTCCGGGTCGCCAAAGCGGCAGTTGAACTCGATGACTTTCGGCGCACCGCTCTTGTCGATCATCAGACCGGCATAGAGGAAACCGGTATACACGTTACCTTCGCTGGCCATGCCGCGAACGGTCGGGTAAATGACTTCTTCCATGACGCGTTTGTGCACGTCGGCTGTCACCACCGGAGCTGGGGAGTAAGCGCCCATGCCGCCAGTGTTCGGGCCGGTATCGCCATCGCCTACACGCTTGTGGTCCTGGCTGGTGGCCATCGGCAGGACGTTTTCACCGTCAACCATGACGATGAAGCTGGCCTCTTCACCGTCCAGGAACTCTTCAATCACCACGCGGGAACCGGCTTCGCCGAAGGCATTGCCAGCGAGCATATCGCGTACGGCATCTTCAGCTTCCTGCAGGGTCATAGCTACGATCACGCCTTTACCGGCAGCCAGGCCGTCAGCCTTGATAACGATCGGAGCGCCTTTCTCGCGCAGGTAAGCCAGTGCAGGCTCAACCTCGGTGAAGTTCTGGTAGTCAGCAGTCGGGATCTTGTGGCGAGCGAGGAAGTCTTTGGTGAATGCCTTGGAACCTTCCAGCTGAGCTGCGCCTTTAGTCGGGCCGAATACTGGCAGGTTGCGCGAGCGGAACAGGTCAACTACACCGGCAACCAGCGGAGCTTCCGGGCCAACGATAGTCAGTTGTACGTTTTTCTCGGCAAAGTCAGCCAGCTGCTCAAGGGCCAGTACATCGATGGCGACGTTTTCGCATTTGGCTTCCGTGGCAGTACCGGCGTTGCCCGGTGCGACGAATACTTTTTCGACGCGCTTGTCTTGAGCCACTTTCCAGGCCAGGGCGTGTTCACGACCGCCGCTGCCGATAATCAGTACGTTCATTGCGTGCTCCTTCGTGGAGGCGGGCGTGTGGCCCGATTGGTGGATAGGCAGAGCCTTATTCACCCTACAAATACTGGTGAATCATGTTGGATGAACCAGCATTTCAACACCATTAATTGAATCATTGAGGTCGCAATCGGGCAGGTAGATGCAAGACGCCCGGTTCTTCATCCAGCGCAGTTGCCGTCTGGCAATGAGCATGGAGCGAGGGCCGGGCAACGCAGCAGATGCCTGTCCGAGTGCGGCCGGACTTAGTGCCTGAAGTGACGCATGCCGGTGAAGACCATGGCGATGTTGGCTTCATCAGCCGCTGCGATCACTTCGTTGTCGCGCATGGAGCCGCCCGGCTGGATCACAGCTGTGATACCTGCTTTGGCAGCGTTGTCGATGCCGTCGCGGAACGGGAAGAATGCGTCGGACGCCATGACCGCACCGGCGACTTGCAGACCAGCATGCTCAGCCTTGATCGCCGCGATACGGGCGGAGTTCACGCGGCTCATCTGGCCAGCGCCAACACCGATGGTCTGACGGCCTTTGGCGTATACGATGGCGTTGGATTTAACGAACTTGGCCACTTTCCAGGCAAAGATCAGGTCGTGGATCTCCTGCTCGGTCGGTGCGCGCTTGGTCACAATCTTCAGGTCTTCAGCGGTGATCATGCCGATGTCGCGGCTCTGTACCAGCAGGCCGCCGTTGACGCGCTTGAAGTCCCAGCCAGCGCTGCGCTCAGCAGGCCATTCGCCGCACTCAAGCAGACGCACATTGGCTTTGGCTGCGACGACTTCGCGGGCAGCTGCGCTGATTTTCGGCGCGATGATAACTTCAACGAATTGGCGGTCAACGATGGCTTTGGCGGTTTCGCCGTCCAGCTCACGGTTAAAGGCGATGATGCCGCCGAAAGCCGATTCGGTATCAGTGGCGTAGGCCAGCTCGTAGGCCTGACGGATGCCGCCTTCGCTGTCCAGCGCAACTGCCACGCCGCACGGGTTGGCGTGTTTGACGATCACGCAAGCCGGTTTAACGAAGCTCTTCACGCACTCCAGTGCAGCGTCGGTGTCGGCGACGTTGTTGAACGACAGTTCTTTGCCTTGCAGCTGAACAGCCGTTGCAACGCTGGCTTCGCCTTTTTCTGCTTCAACGTAGAAGGCTGCACTCTGGTGCGGGTTTTCGCCGTAGCGCATTTCCTGCGCCTTGATGAACTGGCTGTTGAAGGTGCGGGGGAACATGCCGCGCTCTTCGGTGGACAGGGTTTCACGGCTCTGGTCGATGGTGCCCAGGTAGTTGGCGATCATACCGTCGTAGGCAGCAGTGTGCTCGAAGGCTTTCAGGGCCAGGTCGAAGCGTTGGGCGTAGGTCAGGCCGCCTGCTTTGAGGGACTCGACGATGGCGCTGTAGTCCCCTGCATTCACCACGATGGCAACGTCTTTGTGGTTTTTGGCTGCTGAGCGAACCATGGTCGGGCCGCCGATATCGATGTTCTCGATGGCATCAGCCAGATCGCAACCTGGCTTGGCCACGGTGGCAGCGAATGGGTACAGGTTGACTGCAACCAGGTCGATCGGTTTGATGCCGTGCTGATCCATCACGTCGCCGTCGAGGGCGCGGCGGCCGAGGATGCCACCGTGGATTTTCGGGTGCAGGGTTTTGACGCGACCATCCATCATTTCCGGAAAGCCGGTGTAGTCGGCGACTTCAACAGCCGCAACACCATTGTCTTTGAGCAGCTTGTAGGTGCCGCCGGTCGAGAGGATTTCCACGCCAAGGGCGCTCAGTTCGCGGGCGAACTCGAGGATACCGGTCTTGTCGGAAACACTGATCAAGGCGCGGCGAACGGGGAGGCGGGTGGTCTGGTCGGTCATTTCAGAATCCATCAGAACGGTGATATCAGCAAAAAAGGGCGGCTCGAGTGGGCCGCCCTTTTCGGGAGTTCGGGTTACAGCAAGTCGTATTGCTTGAGTTTCTTACGCAGGGTTCCGCGATTCAGGCCAAGCAGTTCACTGGCCTTGGTCTGGTTGCCCTTGACGTAATTCATCACGGTTTCCAGCAGCGGTGCTTCAACTTCGGTCAGCACCAAGTTATAGACGTCACATACGTCAGCGCCCTCAAGGTGGGCAAAATAGTTGTGCAGCGCTTTCTCCACACTTCCGCGCAAGGTCTGGCCTTCTGCAGTGGGCGTATTGAGATGCTGCTTCAAGCTGCTGTTGTCACTCACGGGAGCCATTCCACTTCCTAAAGTCTCAGTCAACACCGTCATGCGGCTACCCCTTCTTCTCCGTTTTTATGACGTTCGTTGAAAAACTCTCGAACGTTGGCGCACTGTGCGTCCGTGCTGTCCAGACGATTGAATTGGGCGCGAAACTCCTTGGCGCCCGGCAAGGTTGCTAAGTACCAGCTGACGTGTTTACGGGCGATTCTTACGCCCATCACATCACCATAGAAGGTGTGTAACGCAGCCAAGTGTTCCAGCAGAATTCGTTCCACTTCCTGAAGCGTTGGCGCAGGAAGCGTGTTACCCGTACGCAAGTAATGCTCAATTTCCCGGAAAATCCAGGGTCTGCCCTGAGCAGCCCGTCCAATCAGCAGGCCATCTGCACCTGTAAAATCTAAAACTTGTTTTGCTTTGGCCGGCGAATCGATGTCACCGTTGGCCAGTACTGGAATCGTGACAGCCTGTTTGATTGCTGCGATGGTTTCGTACTCAGCCTCACCGGTGTACAGGTCGGCGCGGGTTCTGCCATGCACTGCAAGTGCCACGATTCCAGAGTCTTCAGCAATACGTGCGACATTGATGCCGTTCTTATTCTGGCGGTCCCACCCTGTACGGATTTTCAGTGTCACCGGGACACTGACAGAGCCCACCACGGCATTGAGTATATCGCGTACCAGCAATTCGTCTTTCAATAACGCAGAACCTGCTGCTTTATTGCAGACCTTTTTGGCCGGGCAGCCCATGTTGATATCGATGATCTGCGCGCCCAGCTCTACGTTTCTGCGTGCGGCTTCAGCCAGCATTTGCGGATCGCCACCTGCGATCTGGACCGATCGTGGCTCAGGATCGCCCTGATGGATCATCCTCAGGCTGGATTTACGAGTGTTCCACAGGCGTACATCGCTGGTAACCATTTCCGATACTACCAATCCTGCGCCCATGCGTTTGCACAGCTGACGGAACGGCTGGTCAGTGACTCCCGCCATAGGGGCGAGGATCAGCGAGTTCGGCAGTGTATAAGGGCCAATGGTTAGGGCCGGCATAGGGCTTCCCTGTTCAAGAGGCATGCTGTTGAACAAATAGGAGAGTGCGAAAAAGGGTGGGCATGATACTCGCTCTGGAAGACCGGAGAAAGGTGGTTTTGGACATTTTATGTACAGCTCTCGTTGTGCGGCTATCGAGACTGTGCGACAAAAACGCGCTATGCCTGTGAGAGGGCTATTCCGGCGAGTGGAAACTCAAACTGTAGTTCACGGCCTGAGCGCCTGGATCAAGAATATCCAGGGAAATATGGATCGGGGTCTGGGTGGGCATTTCAGCATTGCCTGCCAGCTCGCCCGCGAGGTATTCGCTGGGTTTGAAGCGGCGACTGGCCAGTAGTTTTCCGTTCACATCTGCAAAGCGCATTTCCAAAAGTGGGAACGGTTGCGAGAACGAGGCGCGGTTGTAGATGATCGCATCGACCACAAGTGCGCCGCTGAATTCGGGATGGCTACGTACAACCAGATTGCTGCTCTTGATCTGGTCGATATCCACTTTGGAGGGCAGGGTGCAGCCAAGCGTTGGACAGATCTTCTCGAACCATGGGCGGTATTGGTCGTTGCGCGACAGTTCCGCAAAATTATAGGTCACGTATTGCGCGGCCAGACCTGCAGCGGCCAGTAGGTTCAGCAGGCCCCAGCCAAGCCAGCGTCCCCAGGGTTTTTTCGGCTTTTGCCAGTTAAGCTGCAGGGGTTCATCGTCAAGCTCAATCAGGCGCTCATCGCTTAGTCGTGGCGTACGAGGCGTCTTAGCCGTGGCGAGAGGTTGCGGCTCGAGCTTTTTCGCCTTAAGTGGTGCTGTCTCGTGCGGCTCGCGTAGGTTTATAGGGGTGTACTGAACCTCTGGCTCGGGGTCATCTAATGGGCCAATTGAGGGCTCAGCTTTTTCTGGCTCGAGCTGCGCCACTTCGAATGGGATGGCTGGTTCCTGAACAGGGATAGGTTCGGGATCGTCCTGTTGCTCCTGGATCAGAAGTGCCTCGGCCCAGCGTTCATCGGCCAGTTCTTCGGTCTTGCTTGCCGTCAGAGGGGTGGTGTTTGTGGCTGGTTTGTCCAGGTCGAGAAACTCTTTGGATAGATCCAGCTCTTCGGCTTGCAGTTTGGCCAGTTCCTCGTCCAGATCGAGATCACCCAGATCCAGGTCGTCATGGATCCATAGGGTGTCGTCAGTTGTCGGAGCCGGTTTTTCCACAGGCGCAACAGGGCTAGGTGGAGGCGGGGTAACGGGCTCAGGCTTGCTGGGTGCAGGTGCAGGTGCAGGTGCAGGTGCAGGTGCAGGTGCAGGTGCAGGTGTGCGGGGCGCAGTGGCAGGGCTCAGATCGACGCCTTGCTCGCGCAGTTGCTGAGCAGCATTGAACACGTGCAGACAGGCTCCGCAGCGCACTGCTCCATGGGCGGCATTCAGTTGCGCGTTGCTCACGCGAAAACTGGTGCGGCAATGGGGGCACTGGGTGATGAAGCTCTGGGTCATGCGCAGGTCCGGGCAAACAAGGCGGTTAGTTTATATCAAGTTGATCAGATGCTGGGTGGGGACTCAGCGGCGTACACCACTGATGCGTACCCAGCCGTCTTTTTCAGCTGTTGGGTCGAGCTCAAAGGCGTCTGCATAGGCGGCGCGGACTTCTTCTCCCTGTTCACTGAGAATGCCGGAAAGCGCCAAGCGTCCGCCTGGTTTGACCAGGCGGGTGATTGGTTCTGCCAGTGCCACCAGCGGGCCTGCGAGGATATTGGCGACGACCACGTCAGCCTGGTCGCGCGGCATGTCTTCCGGGAGATAAACCGGGAAGCGTTCTGCCGCAATGCCATTGCGATTGGCGTTGTCGCGGGAGGCTTCCAGCGCTTGTGGATCAATGTCTGTACCCACAGCGCGTGGCGCTCCCAGCAGCAGCGCGGCAATGGCCAGAATGCCTGAGCCGCAGCCGAAGTCGATCACGCTGCTGTTCTCGAGTTGCTGGCCATCCAGCCATTCCAAGCACAGTGCGGTGGTTGGATGGGTGCCGGTGCCGAACGCCAGGCCTGGATCTAGAAGGAGGTTTACCGCGTCAGGCTCAGGTGCGTCGTGCCAACTCGGGACAATCCATAGACGCTCACCGAAGCGCATGGGCTTGAAACCGTCCATCCAGCTGCGCTCCCAGTCCTGATCGGCAATCACTTCAGCGTGATGCTCGGGCAGTTCGGAGCCGGTCAGCAGCTTCAGGTGAGCAAATACGCTTTCCGGTTCTGCGTCTGCCTCAAACAGGGCGAGCAGGTGAGTGTTCGACCACAGCGGCGTAGTGCCTAGCTCGGGCTCGAAGATCGGCTGATCTTCGGCGTCCATAAAGGTTACGGATACTGCGCCGACTTCCAGCAGGGCATCTTCGTAGGTTTCCGCCTGATCCGGGGTGATGGCGAGACGGACTTGTAACCAGGGCATGGGAAAACCTCGTGGCGCAGTTAAAGCAAATAGAGCCGACATTCTGATGCGCTAGGTGGCGGATCAGCAGCAGGCTTGGGTGATGGGCGCGCAGCTTACTTGAAGGTGGTGGGGCCTGCCAGCGTTGAGCGCCAACAAACGACAAGGGCCACCTTTCGGCAGCCCTTGTTGTGATACAGCACAGGCAAATGCCAAGCTTAGTGCTTATCCATACCCAGTTTCTTTTCAAGGTAGTGGATATTCACGCCGCCTTTGCAGAAACCAGCATCGCGCACCAGGTTGCGGTGCAGCGGGGTGTTGGTTTTGATGCCGTCAACGACGATTTCATCCAGCGCGTTGCGCATACGTGCCATGGCTTCATCACGGCTGTTGCCGAAGGTGATGATTTTGCCGATCAGCGAGTCGTAGTGCGGTGGAACGCTGTAGCCGCTGTATAGGTGTGAATCAACACGCACGCCGTTGCCGCCTGGGGCGTGGAAGTGTTTGACCTTGCCAGGGCATGGCATAAAGGTGTCCGGATCTTCAGCGTTGATACGGCACTCGATGGCGTGGCCATTGAGTTTCACATCTTCCTGTTTGATCGACAGCTTGTTGCCAGCGGCAATGCTCAGCATCTCTTTAACGATGTCGATGCCGGTAACCATTTCGGTAACCGGGTGCTCGACCTGAACGCGGGTGTTCATTTCGATGAAGTAGAAGCGACCGTCTTCGTAAAGGAACTCGAAGGTGCCGGCACCGCGGTAGCCGATCTCGATGCAGGCATCGACGCAGCGTTGCAGTACTTCTTCGCGGGCCTTTGGATCGATCATCGGGGCCGGAGCTTCTTCAATCACCTTCTGGTGACGACGCTGCAGGGAGCAGTCGCGGTCATACAGGTGAATGGCGTTGCCCTGGCCGTCAGACAGAACCTGAACTTCGACGTGGCGCGGGTTGCCGAGGAATTTCTCCAGATAGACCATCGGGTTGCCGAACGCTGCACCGGCTTCGGTGCGGGTCAGTTTGGCTGATTTGATCAGGTCTTCTTCTTGGTGAACCACGCGCATGCCGCGACCACCGCCACCGCCAGCGGCCTTGATGATCACCGGGTAGCCCACTTCACGGGCAATACGCAGGGCTTCTTCTTCGTCTTCCGGCAGCGGGCCGTCGGAGCCCGGTACAACCGGTACGCCGGATTTGATCATGGCGTTCTTGGCAGAAACCTTGTCGCCCATCAGGCGGATGGTGTCGGCTTTCGGACCTACGAAGGCGAAACCGGAGTTTTCGACCTGTTCGGCGAAGTCGGCATTTTCTGCGAGGAAACCGTAGCCCGGGTGAATGGCGGTAGCACCGGTCACTTCTGCAGCAGCGATAATCGCTGGAATATGCAGGTAGGATTGGTTGCCCGGCGCAGGGCCGATGCAGACGGATTCATCGGCCAGGGCCAGGTGCATCAGTTCACGGTCTGCAGTGGAGTGCACGGCAACGGTCTTGATGCCCATTTCCTTGCAGGCGCGCAGGATGCGCAGGGCGATTTCGCCGCGGTTGGCAATCAGGACTTTTTCCAGCATTGCAGGCTCCCGGGACATCAGACGATGGTGAACAGAGGCTGGTCGTATTCAACCGGTTGGCCGTTTTCGACCAGGATGGATTCGATGGTGCCGCTAACTTCAGCTTCGATGTGGTTCATCATCTTCATGGCTTCGACGATGCACAGGATGTCGCCTTTCTTGACGGTCTGGCCGACTTCAACAAAGTTGGCAGAAGTCGGGCTGGATGCGCGGTAGAAGGTACCGACCATTGGCGAGCGAACGACGTTGCCATTCAGCTTCGGTGCAGCCGGGGCAGCGGCCTCAGCAGCAGCGGCTGCCGGCGCAGCTGCAGGTGCGGCAGCAACCGGAGCAGGTGCATAGTACGGCTGCTGAACAACAGCAGCTTGCTTGCTGTTGCGGCTGATGCGTACGGATTCTTCGCCTTCACGAATTTCCAGCTCGTCGATGCCGGACTCTTCCAGCAGCTCGATCAGTTTTTTGACTTTACGAATATCCATAGTGATTCAACTCCCAAAATGGTCAGGGGCGCTTAAGTTCAAGTTGTTCAATTGCAGCCTCCAAGGCCAGTCGGTAACCGCTGGCGCCAAGGCCGCAGATCACTCCTACAGCTACATCCGAAAAATAGGAGTGATGGCGGAAAGCTTCGCGTTTGTGCACGTTAGAGAGATGCACTTCGATGAATGGGATGCTCACTGCCAGCAATGCGTCACGTAATGCGACGCTTGTGTGCGTAAAAGCAGCAGGATTAATCAGAATAAAGTCGACACTTTCGTCTCGCGCGGCGTGAATCCGCTCAATCAGTTCGTACTCGGCATTACTCTGCATGTACAGCAAATGGTGACCTGCCTCGCGTGCGCGGCGTTCGAGATCTTGATTGATCTGTTCCAGCGTGGTGGCGCCGTAGACGCCCGGCTCACGTGTCCCCAGCAGGTTGAGGTTGGGGCCGTGCAAGACCAGAAAGGTTGCCATGATAAGTGTTGTCCTTATTCTGTGCTGCGCGGGACTATGCCGCGATGCTCTGCGGGTGTCCAGTTCTCAGCAAAAGTCGACACGATGACTGAAGATTGCAGCAGATTATGACTGCATGTCTTAAAGAAGTTCCCGTGCGGCGTGCAGACGATCTGCAAACGTTGCGGCATCAACCTCACCTACGACACGTAAATCCTGCAACTCGTCACCCTTTTTAGTGAATATCTGGATGGCGGGCGGGCCGAACAGGTTATAGCGGTCCAGAAGGCTGCGTTGGGCGGCATTGCTCTCTGTGATATCAAAACGCAGCAGCTGGTAGTCAGCCAGAAGCGGACCGACTGTCGGAGAGTTGAACACCTTACGTTCGATTACTTTGCAGCTGATGCACCAGTCGGCGTACCAGTCGAGTAGAACTGGCCGGCTGCTGGCTTTGGCGGCGCTCAGAGCTGCATCCAGTTCGGCTGGGGTGGTGATGGTCTGCCATTGGCCTTGTGCAGCAGTGCTCTGGCTGGCCTGCACCTGGCCACTGTTATGCCCGAGCGGCTGCAAGGGATCGCTATTGCCTTGCAGGGCACCCACCCAAGCCACGACGGCGTAAACCAAAAAGGGCAGGCCAAAGACGTGGGCCAGCTTCTGGTGGTGGGTTTTCGGTGTCAGTTCCAGAGCGCCCAGCCACAGGGCTACACCTGCTGCGAGCAGGCCCCACAGGGCAAGGCTGACTTGGCCGGGGACAACGCGCTCCAGTAACCAGATGGCCACCGCCAGGAGCAGGGCTCCGAAAAAGTTGCGCACAATCAGCATCCAGGGGCCGGACTTAGGCAGCAGAGCGCCGCCGCCCAAGGCGAACAGGACCAGTGGTGTGCCCATGCCGAGCCCCAGTGCCAGCAGCTTCAGGCCGCCGCCTATGGCATCCCCGCTGGCGCTGATATAAAGCAGAGCGCCGGCCAGCGGTGCGGAGACGCATGGTGAGACCAGAATGCTGGAGAGGACGCCCAGGATGGCGGCGCTGCCCAGGGTGCCGCCCTGCTGGCGCTGGTTCATGCGTTGCAGCGGGCCGTCGATAAAGGCAGGCAGGCGCAGTTCCAGAAAGCCCAGGCTAGCGAAGCCGAACAGACTGAAGAACAGCGCAAACGGCACCAAAACCCAAGGCGACTGCATGCGGGCCTGCAGATTAAGTTCTGCGCCGAACAGCCCCATCAGTGCGCCGAGAACAGCAAAGCTGATAGCCATTGGCAGCACATAGGCAAGCGACAGAGCCAGGCTGCGCGCGCCGCCTGGCTGGCCGCGCAGGACCACACCAGTAAGGATGGGCAGCATCGGCAGGACGCATGGGGTAAACGTCAGGGCCAGGCCGCCCAGGAAATACAAGGCCAGCTCCGACCAGCTCCAGCCTTGCGTGGGGGGATTGGTTGTGGCGCTCTGGGCGCTGGACTCACCGATCTCCAATATGTTGGTTTCGGGCGGGTAGCACAGCCCTTTGTCGGCACAGCCCTGAAAACCCACTTTGAGCTTGAACGGTTTGTTGCCGGGGTTGTTCAGGGGGATGTCGATGTCCAGAACTTCGTAATAGACCTCGACGTCACCAAAGTACTCATCGGTTTTAGCCAGCCCGGCAGGAAGGGGCGGCTGCGCATGAATGACATCGGCAGGTTCGCTGGCAAAGTTCAGACGGTGACGGTAAAGGTAGTAGCCCGGCGCGGCGACGAAACGAATGGTCGCCGTGTTTTCCGTGGCGCTGACCAAGCTCAGCTTGAAGGCCTCGGCAACAGGGAGGAAGTCGGCACTGTTATTCAGTGGAGAACCCAGTTGCAACTGTGTACTAGGCCGTTCAAACAGGTTGGCGTTGGCGGGCAGTACGAACAGCAGTAAGAGCAGGCAAAGAATTCGATGCATAGCAGGCTCGGTCGGGAAAAACTGTCCCATGATAGCGGAGCTGTCGACCGGTGGCATGTCCGACAAGGCAAGAGGGTGTGTCTGGATGCCGGACGGTCAGCAGCGGGGTGCCGCAGCGCCGCCACTCTTATTGGGGAGTAATCATGCTTTAAACCCGAAACGCCTGTACGGCGGTATGCAACTTGCCACCCAATTGGAGCAAGTGCTCGCCTTGTTGGTGGCCCTCGCCAATCCGCTCCAGGTTATTGCTACCCAGGGCGTTAATGCGCTGGCTGTTTTCGCGGATGCTGCTGGCAGCGCTGGTCTGTTGGGCGGTGGCCACGGCAATGCGCTCTGCCATGTTAGAGATGGTGTGGATGGCCGCCACGATCTCATCCAGTGCCCCATCGGCAGCTTGGGCGTGACCTGCGGTAATTTCTGCATGCACCACCTGATTGCGCATCGCTTCAAGCGATTGTAAAGCTGCGTGCTGCAGGCGGCTGATCAGCCCTTGAATTTCGGCGGTGGCGCCGCTGGTGCTCTGTGATAGGGTGCGCACTTCATCGGCCACCACCGCAAAGCCTCGGCCCAGTTCGCCCGCCCTTGCAGCCTCAATGGCAGCATTTAGCGCAAGCAGGTTGGTCTGCTCGGCGATTCCGCGAATCACGGTGAGGACATTGCCGATAGTGGCAGTTTCTGCTGCCAGGTTCTCAATGGCGTGAGCGTTGCCCTGAACTTGGCCAACCAGATCATGCAAACCAGTCAGGCTCTGGCTGATCACCTGTTGCCCGTGCTTCAGCGCGTTGCTGGCGTTGCGGCTTGCTTCGGTGGCCTGAGAGGCGTCTGTGGCGACCTGCTCAATGCTGCTCTGGAGTTCACCGAGTGAGTCGTGGATCAGTATGCTGTCGTGGGTCTGGCGTTCCGCGCTGCTGTGCAGGTTGCCGCTCATGTCGGTCAGGGTGCGGCTTGAGCCGAGTACTTCCTCGGCGTGGCTGCGTATGGTGCTGACCAGCTCGACCAGATAGGTACGCAGGCGGTTGAGAGACTCTTCGATGTCTTGTAGTTCGCGCACCCGGCTTTTGATGTGGATGGTCTCGGCGAAGTTGCCCTGAGCCCAGGATGACAGAGCTGGTGCCAGATGGTTGAGGGTTTGGTTGAGGCGGCGCTGGATCCGGTCGATGACCAGTGCAATCAGCAGGATGCTGCCGATCAGCAGGCCAAAGAGTAGCTGGACTTGGCCTTGGATTCGGCTGTGCTCGGCTCTGACCAGTGGTTCCATCCCGGCCAGGCTCTGTTGCACACCCCCGATGTGGGCATTGGTGACATTAATGAGTTCGTGGCGCTGGCGAATCAAATCCCGTGTCCGTTGCAGCTCAGCTGGGTAGCGGCTGATCAGGCTGAGAAGCTCGCGTTTTAGCGTTATGCCTTTGTCTTGGGTATCGATGTTGCTGTCCTGAGTTTCCAGACCGAGCAGGTCGGAGAAGCTGCTGGTCGAGCTGTTGGTCTGATCCACGACGCCCAGCAAGGGCAGATTATTGATCAGGTGGGCCTGTTGGCTGAGTGCGGTTAGTTCGCGCTCTACTTCGCTGGCCAGTTCATCGCGGCCAGTGGCGACAAGTTTGTCCCTGGCGTGTACCAGCCGGGTCAGGTGTTGGGATGTGATCAGCAACGGCATGTTGTAGCGGCTGGCGTCGGCTGATGAGGCGCTATCGGCATACTGGCGGAGTTGAACCAGCAAGGCTGCAGCTTCACGTTCTGCCTGTAGTAGCAGCCCTTGCGGGTCACCTGAGAGCTTGCCCGCAGCGAGCAGGTCGCTGACCGCAAACGCCTGCAGTTGGCTTAGGTTGTGTTGCAGGTCTTCGCTCAGTTGAGTCGGCAGGCTGTGGATAGCCTGGTCCATCTGCTCAACCGCTTGCAATGCGCTGCTGTGATGCATGGCATCGCCGTTGAGCAGGTAGGTGCGGATGCTGCTGGCGACGTTGTTTTGAAACTGCTGGGACAGGTTCAGGTAGTTGGACATCAGCAGGTACGGGCGCTCTAGGGCGCGCTGGGACCACCAGAGTGAGGCTCCCAGGGCAATACATACGGTGAGTAAGAGGGCAGTGTTGAGGTCGGTCAGGGATTTCAGGCGCATAGACTCAGCCGGCAGCGGGCAGGATGTTCCGCCTTGGTGGGGCGGATTTAAGTCTATGAATTTATTGCTTTTATATGACGCTCAGATGACAGTAATGTGGCGTTATGGCTAAACGCTACTGTCATCCTGCGCAAACACCGAAACCTGATTGCGGCCGCTGTGCTTGGCGATATAAAGGGCTTCGTCCGCCTGCTGGGACAGCTGCTTGCTGTCCATGTCGGCGCGGAGCTGAGCAACCCCGCAACTGAAGGTGCACGACAGATCGTGGGGCTCTGCCGAGAACTGAATTTCGGCAAAGCGCTTACGAATTTCATCCAGCACTTTGGCTGCCGAAACTGCATCTGTGCCTGGCATCACCACCGCAAATTCCTCACCGCCATAGCGGCCGATATGATCGGTTTTGCGCAGGCGCTGTTTGAGGAACAGGGCAAGGCTTTTGATCACCCGATCACCCATGGGGTGACCGTAGGTATCGTTGACCTTCTTAAAGAAGTCGATATCGATCATCGCAAAGCTCAGTGGATGTCCGTCGCGTTGGGCTAGGAAGCGGGCATCCTCAAGCAGTTGCAGGGTGTGGGTGTGGTTGTAGAGCCCGGTCAGGCTGTCGCGGACCATCCGTGCTTTGAGGTTACGGGCGCGGGCTGCGCGGTTGCGCACTGTGGCGATCAGATGGCGCGGCTTGATGGGTTTGGTGAGGAAGTCGTCACCGCCTTCACTCATGGCGTCCAGTTGCTTATCTAGGTCATCTTCGGCAGAGAGGTAAATAATCGGCACACTGACGTAACGGTCGTTGTGACGGATCACTTGAGCCAGTTCGGGGCCGTTGCACTCCGGCATGTACATATCAAGGATGATCAGGTCCGGCTGGAAATCAGCCAGATGGCGCATGGCTTCAATGGGCTCGGTCAAGGTGCGGGTGATGATGCCAGCACTGTTGAGCACGCGTTCGGTTTGAGTCGCTTGCGCGCGGGAGTCATCGATGATCAGCACTTTGTAAGGGTCGTACTGAACATTGTGGGTCAGTACTTCGATGCGCTCGAACAGGTTCGAGGCATCCAGGGTGCCGGTAAAAAACTCTCGGCCACCGGCGCGCACAGCCTCAAGCCGCGTGCGGGTATCAGTGTCTTCGAGGCTGAAGAACAGGATGGGAATCTTTTGTTCGCGGCCTTCCTGAATACTTTGGGCCAGTTGCAGGCCAGCCTTGGGGCCGGAGAAATCCACGTCCATCACAATGGCAGCCGGGTGGCGCTCGGTCATGGCGCTTCGAAACGCGTTGGCGCTGTCCATTACCACCGAGTGCATGCCAAAGAATTCCAGGCGTTGTACCAGTTGTTCGGCGCGTTCCGGGTGTTGCAGGGCTAAGTACAGTGGCTTGCGCAGCGGCGGCAAAACGACGTGCTCGAGACGGTCACTATGACGCAAGCCTGTGCGGGACAGGCGCTGCAACAGCTGGTTGATCTGGACAATCAGTTCACTGTTGAGTCGCCCACGGTTGTCACCGACCTGTTGCAGGCACTCATCCAAGTCTTTCGCCAACAGGAAGTGATCCGTTTGCTCGAAACGCTCAGCATAACGCTGCAGGACCTGTACGGCATCGCGCAGTTCATGCAGCCCGGTTTCGCTCCACTCTGCCAGTTGGAGACGCTGCCACACTTCAAGGACCAGGCGCGCCTGGTGGATCACACGCTGGGCGAAGTGCTGCTTCAGTCGATCGTGGCTGTGGTCTTCGCTCTCGGTCATGCGGGGTATTGGCTCATGCGCTGGAGTGATGGCTTATTAGTGGCCATGCTAACACTGTCATACAAATTTACTAGGTACGATCATCTATTGGCGTCGGATTTCTGTCTATCTGTTCCAAACGCGGGCAGATAGACGAAGCGTGCTAACGTGTTGTCTAAGGCAGCGTATGAAATGCGGGGTTCCTCCGCCTCATCGGTATAATGCGCAACCCTGTTGGCAGGTTGCTGTCGAACATCATTCTGATGTCAGGTTATGTGCCGGCGTCAAAGGTGCTGCATCGCTATTTCAGTAATAAAGGAAACTCCCATGCTGGACTGGAAGAATCGTACTGGAGCTGCGCAATCGAGCGCAGTTGAATCCAAGCCGAAGCGCGGCGGCGGTTGGATTGGGCGCACTGTCGGAGGCCTGCTGGGGCTCTACCTGCTGAGTGCGGTGTTGGTGGGGTGGTACTGGAGTCTGGAGCCTGAGCCGTTCTCCGTACAAGGCAGCGCCGAAGAGCTAGCCCAAGCCCGTCAGCAGAAAATGGTCAACGGCTATACCACCGTGGCGACCCTGCGCCATGTGGTCAGCACGTTGTTGAACAAACCAGGTGGCTACCTGAGTAACGACCTGGCTCCTCCGGGGCTCTGGCTGGATAACATGCCGAGCTGGGAATACGGCGTGCTGGTGCAGGTACGTGATATGTCACGTGCGCTGCGTAAAGACTTCTCCCGCTCGCAGTCACAGTCCACCGAAGATCCGGACCTGTCTAAAGCTGAGCCGCTGTTCCACTTCGATAATAAGAGCTGGGCGCTGCCTGCTTCCGAAGCCAAATATGCTGAAGGCATTAAGGCGCTGGACAGCTACCTGAAGCGCCTGAGCAATCCGGACCGCTCTGAAGCGCAGTTCTACACCCGTGCCGATAACCTCAATAACTGGCTGGGGGATGCCGCGACCCGTCTGGGTTCGCTGTCCCAGCGTTTATCTGCCAGTGTCGGACAGGTGCGTTTGAACACTCTGGTGGTCGATCCTGCGCTTGAGCGGGTCAACAGCCAGAGTGAAGTGATCGAAGGCTCCAACTACGAGACGCCTTGGATGCAGATCGACAACGTGTTTTACGAAGCACGCGGTCAGGCATGGGCGCTGATGCATCTGTTGCGCGCCATTGAAGTGGATTTTGCTGATGTACTGGCTAAGAAAAACGCCACTGTCAGCGTGCGTCAGATCATCCGCGAGCTGGAGGCCGCTCAGGAAACTCTTTGGAGCCCGATGGTACTCAATGGCAGCGGTTATGGCCTGCTGGCCAACCACTCGCTGGTCATGGCCAACTACATATCCCGCGCCAACGCCGGTCTGATTGACCTGCGCCAGCTGCTGTCTCAGGGCTGATTGATGGCCTGGTCCGATGCCGAGGTGGCGCATCGCGCTGCCTCGGATGCCGAGCGTGTGGCCTGGGTAGATGAGCAAGATCGTCTGCTAGGTGCCTTGTCCCGGCGTGAGCTGCGCGAGCGGCATCTGATCGGGCGTTGCACCTTTATTCTGTTGTTCAACACCTCCGGGGAGTTGTGTGTACACCAGCGCACCTTCAGCAAGGCGTTATATCCCGGCTATTGGGATGTGGCAGCTGGTGGCATGGTGGATGAAGGCGAAAGCTACAGCTCTTCCGCCTGCCGTGAGCTGGCGGAAGAGCTTGGCATAGAGGGCGTGGCGCTGGAGGATTTCGGGCGTTTCTTCTACGCCTCGGCCGAGAGCCGTTTGTGGTGTGGCGTGTTCCGCGCCGTGTCGGATGCGCCGGTGCGCATTCAGCCAGAGGAGGTTCTTGAGGCCCGGTTTTTAACGCTTGAACAGCTACAGCGCGAGTTGTCCGAGCGTGACTGGTGCCCGGATTCGCAACAGGCCCTGAAGCATTATCTGAGCCGTTGCGCCAGCGTCTGAATCCATCCTCTAGCCCGCATCGGGCCTGATTCTGTGCAATAAAAGTAGGATTGATGTGCAGCATCCTGCACGGCGTCGCCAATCCGCCGTTTAATGGCGCATTTTTACACTTAGCATTTGCCGCGATTGCCGGTACACTGCGCCGCCTTCAAGCCCTGCACCTGCCGGGCGCGCTGCCCCTGCCAGAGTGGGGCTTCGCGGTCGATGCGCCATCGGTCATCGATCAATCGCTATCCTGACCCCTTCGAGGAACCAGCCGGTGGTCAAGAAAGCTTCTTCATTCGCCGCGCTCAGCGGCCTGGTGTACTCCACCGATGGCGGCCGGCATTGCCCGGACTGCAGTCAGCCTGTGGACGCCTGCATCTGCAAACAAAGCCAGATTCCTGCTGGTGATGGGATTGCCCGTGTGCGTCGCGAAACTAAAGGTCGCGGCGGCAAGACGGTGACCACCATCACGGGGGTACCGCTGGCTGAAGAACCGTTAAAAGAGTTGGCCAGTGCGCTGAAAAAGCGCTGTGGTTGCGGTGGTGGGCTCAAAGACGGCGTGATCGAGATTCAGGGCGATCATGTTGAGTTACTGCTGGCTGAGCTGGTCAAACGGGGTTTCAAAGCCAAAAAGTCGGGCGGCTGAGCAGCGCTTAGATCCGCGCAATCAATGCTCGGGGCAGCTGTTCGCATCTGCCAGACGGGTAATTGATTGCCGGTTCAAGTGCTGCGGGTGCCTGCTCGCTCACTAAACTTCTCCGGTTTGATGGATGTCCATCACCGGGTAAATGTCATTTCTGCCTATTAATCTGTTGTCGCCCCGCTTCAGGGGGGACTTACGTCATACAGGAGACTCCGATGTCTGCACGACGCACACGCAAGGACGATGGTAGCCAGTGGACCGTGGCGGACAGTCGTAGTGTCTACGGTATTCGCCATTGGGGCGCTGGTTACTTTGCTATTAACGATAAGGGCCGTGTTGAGGTCCGTCCGAATGGCCCGCAAAGCACGCCAATCGATCTTTATGAGCAGGTTGCCGAACTGCGTGAGAGCGGCCTGAGTCTGCCGTTGCTGGTGCGTTTTCCGGATATCTTGCAGGATCGTGTGCGTCGTCTGACGGGGGCGTTTGACGCCAATATTGCTCGTCTGGACTATCAGGCCCGTTACACCGCCCTGTACCCAATCAAAGTCAACCAGCAAGAAGCGGTGGTGGAAAACATCATCGCCACTGAGAACGTCTCCATCGGACTCGAGGCCGGTTCCAAGCCGGAACTGATGGCGGTGCTGGCGCTGGCCCCTAAGGGCGGCACTATTGTCTGTAACGGCTATAAAGACCGTGAGTTCATTCGCCTGGCGCTGATCGGGCAGAAGCTTGGCCACAACGTCTTTATCGTCATCGAGAAAGAGTCCGAAGTGCAGTTCGTGATTGAGGAGGCGGCCGAGCTTAAGGTTGCGCCTCAAGTCGGCCTGCGCGTACGCCTGTCATCACTGGCGTCGTCGAAGTGGGCTGATACCGGCGGTGAGAAGTCGAAATTCGGTCTGTCAGCGGCGCAGCTGTTGTCCGTGGTTGAGCGTTTCCGTGCTGCTGGGCTGGATCAGGGCATTCGTTTGCTGCACTTCCATATGGGCTCGCAGATTGCCAACTTGGCGGACTACCAGCATGGTTTCAAAGAAGCCATCCGATACTACGGCGAGCTACGTGGGCTGGGCCTGCCAGTGGACCACATCGACGTGGGCGGTGGCCTGGGTGTGGATTACGACGGCACCCACTCGCGCAATGCCAGCTCCATTAACTACGACATGGACGACTACGCCGGCGTCGTTGTGGGGATGCTCAAAGAGTTCTGCGATGCCCAGGAACTGCCGCACCCGAATATTTTCTCTGAAAGCGGCCGCTCCCTGACTGCACACCACGCCATGTTGGTGGTGCAAGTGACGGACGTGGAAAAGCACAACGACGAGATCCCGGAAATCGAGGATATCACCAGCCTGCCGGAGGTGGTGCAGTACCTGGTTGAACTGCTCGGCCCAACTGACCTGGAAATGGTCACTGAGACCTACTGGCGTGCGACTCACTACATGAGCGATGTGGCGACCCAGTACGCCGATGGCAAGATCACTCTGCCGGAGAAGGCTCTGGCTGAGCAGTGCTACTTTGCCGTTTGCCGTCGTCTGCACAACTCGCTCAAGGCACGTCAGCGTTCCCATCGCGTGGTTTTGGATGAACTCAACGACAAGCTGGCAGACAAGTACATCTGCAACTTCTCCGTGTTCCAGAGCCTGCCGGATACGTGGGCAATCGGCCAGATTCTGCCGATCATCCCGCTCAACCGTCTGGACGAGGAGCCGCTGCGTCGCGCCGTGTTGCAAGACCTGACCTGCGACTCCGATGGAAAGATTCGCCAGTATGTAGACGAGCAAAGCATCGAAACCAGCCTGCCTGTACATGAGGTGCGTGAGGGGGAGGATTACCTGTTGGGCGTCTTCCTAGTTGGGGCTTACCAGGAAATTCTCGGGGATATGCACAACCTGTTTGGTGATACCGATTCGGTGAACATTTACCAGAACAGCAACGGCAAGGTGTACCACGCAGGTATCGAGACGCATGACACCATTGAGGACATGCTGCGTTATGTGCATTTGTCTCCGGATGAGCTGATGACGCATTACCGAGATAAGGTGGCCGGAGCCAAGATCAGTGCCCGTGAGCGCACGCAGTTCTTGGATGCTTTGCGACTGGGGTTGACTCGCTCGTCGTACCTGTCATCCTGATCGAATGAGCTTAAAGCCCCGCAATGCGGGGCTTTTTCATGCTAGCTGAAAAAGTATTCAGGCTGTCTCTTGGCGCGCTTTCAGGCGAATGTTGCCCAGCCCTCGTTCAATCAGATCGGCGTAGCGGGCCGGTAGGTGCGCATTAACTTGCCCATCGCATACAGTCGCAGGATAGCTGCACAGTCGTCGGCGTTTGGTCTCATCCCCGTGTTTATCCAGTTGGTAAAAGTGCCAGTCAACATCCGTCCCATCCGGCAATTGGGTCGGCAAACTGAAGAGGGGAGAGCCTTCTGCATAGCCGACATGGAAATCTTCCGGAGCGGGTCCATCAGGAAAAGGTTCAGCATCAAGGAAGCCGAAAACTGAATCATGCTGCAGCAAAGACTCGCGGGCATAGGGCCAGACCAGTTGGCGCAGAAAGTATTGATCAGCAAAGTGCGTCGAGCTCAAGGGCTGTTGAGCAAACACCTCCAGCAGCGCCTGCACTGAAGGCAAGGACCCTGCTACACAGCCCCACAATCCAGCCAACAACAGTTCGGTGTGGCTGCCACTATCGCGCATGGCATGGAAGCGCTTGTCGCTAGCGATCCAGCGTTCGACCGCGCGGGCCTCGCGCATGGAAATGACGGAGTCGGCATCACGGAAAATCACCCGATCAAGGTCGGGATCATCCAGCGCCATAAGTCGCCACATGGGGCCGGGCCAGCGACGCGTCTGTTCATCGACATAAATGATCTGTGCACCAGCCTCATCAAGCCGCTTCACCACCGCAAGCGGGACGCTTTCGTCAATGTAAAAGCGACATGTCCAGTCGGGATAAATACGGGGCTGTTCTGTGGCATTGATCACCGCCGTTTCGCAGTACTTTGAATTGCCACCGAACAGTGAAAAGGCGATGAGGTTGCGCTCGCGGGTTGCCAGACTCGGCGGGCCTGGCAGTGGGCTTGGTGGCGGTGCGGGTAATGGGTGTGGTTTTGAGAAAAGTTCCATTCTCAGCTCGAGGGCCTGCCGGCCGAACTGACGGACTTGGTCCCACTGCTTAAGGGCACCATGGGCGTGGGACAGGGCATCAAAAAGCGGCAGTGTTCTGGCACCGAGTTTCACGGCCTGACTGGCGTACTCAATAGCTGAATTCCAGCGCTCAAGTTTGATGCAGTTAACGGTGGCATCGATCCACGCCGGAGCCAGGGCTGGATTGATCCGGGTGGCTTGCAGGCATGCTCCGAGTGCATCTTCAAAACGGCCCTCTTTGTAGGCGCGCCGGGCTTTCTTTTCAACTGAGTTCAATAAGAGTTGAAGTTTATTGCCCGAGCTTTTTCTCGGTCCAGAATTTTTCATTGCTGACCTGCTTATGGTGGCGTTGTTTATGCGATGAGGAAAATTCGTATTAGTTCTATTTTTAAATAAGTTTGAGCTGTGTTTGTTTTGAATAATTAAAATTTAATTGGTTTTTGTGCGTTTTTATATTTTGTGCGCGTTGCTCTTGGTGTCGATTAGGAATGGTCTGATTTAGGTGTTTGAGGAATGCGTCTAGGGTTCGCGGGCTTTTTTTGAGACGGAGTTAGCGTTTGGTGGCTCATGGGTTTTTGCTGTTTTTTAAGGGTTCTGTTAGGTCTTTCTGATGTCTAAGTCTTCATTGTTGGTTTCGGTTAAAATTTGGCTTAAATGCATTTTTACCGGGTTTTTTATTGGTTTTATTATGTTGGTTGGGGAGTCGGTAGAAGCTGGTCTTTACTACGAGTGTAATCCCCAGTGCAAGGAAGTTGATAACAGAGTGATGGGGCGAGATACGTTCTCACTTTCCCATAATGTTTCATCCAACTCATCTGGCGCATATAAATCCCTGCCCTCGTTAGATACGCCAGCCACTGTTAAAGGTGCGGCAAGTTTCAGCCCTGAAAGTATTGGGAAAGAGCAAAAGGCTCGTACAGGTTTGTATCTGTGGCGAGCGGTGCATTCTGCTGTGAGTACGTACCCCTCTGTCCGCAGTGCAATTGCAGCCTTGGAACAGCAGAGCAGCTCGCTGGATGTTGCCCGTGCGGGGTATTACCCCACGGTACAAGCAGGTGTTAGCGCTGGTCGTCAGGGCAACGTCGGCAGTGGTCAAACCTTTTCAGTCAATGCATCACAGATGCTCTACGACTTTGGCAAGGTCGGCAGCCAGGTGAGTCGAGCCAATGCTGATGTGCAGCGTCAGTATGCTCAGGTGCTGATAGTTGTTGATGACGTTGCCCGTAAAACTGCTCAGGCTGTCATAGAGGTGCGACGTTTTCAGCTGCAGGAAATTGCTGCGCGGAAGCAGATTGATGCAATTACCGATCTGCTTAAAGTTGCTCAGGCGCGGGTATCGCTCGGGGCCAGTAATCAGGCCGACCCTGTACAGGCTGGGTCACGTCTGGATGCAGCACAGTCGACACTGCATTTCATCAGAACGCAGCTCTTGCAGTGGCAGAGCAAGCTTCGGCAGCTGGTGAATGAGCCGCTGCCTGCCTCTATCAGCGTTTCCCCCGAGCCTGAGCTATTACAGGCCACCCAGCTCATTACGCCCGATTTGAATCAGGTGCCTCAGGTGCAGGTGGCGCTGCTCGAGCTTGAGATTGCCCGTTTGCAGTTGAACCGAGCGAAAGCGGATCAATTGCCGACGATCTCTGTAAGTGCGGGGCTTGATCAAAATATGGGCGAGCTGCGCAACACTCAGAATGATCACGATTACAACCTGATGATCAATGTCACCAACAGCCTGTTTGAGGGGGGGGCGCTCCGAGCTAAACAGCGTGCCGCCGGGCATGCGATCACGTCGGCTCAGGAAAATATTGACGATGTCAGCCTGGGGCTGAAAGAGCGGTGGCAGAGTATTAGCGATCAAATTGCCGGTCTCGAGACGCGCTTGCCGATGTTGGCATCCCGTAAGAAGAGCATCACTGAAACGCGCCGCTTATACCGTGAACAGTATCTTTCACTGGGAACACGTTCGCTGTTGGACTTGCTCAACTCCGAGCAGGAAATTTTTCAGGCCGAACTTGAGTGGCAGAACGCCGTACATGATCTGCTACAGGCGCGCCTCGATTACGTTCAGGCAACCGGGCAGATGCGTACGGTCTTTGACCTCTCTGAGTCGTTGGTTGCGGAGGCAAGGCAATGAGCAGTGTGCAGAACAGGGAGGCTCAGCCTTCTCCTCATGAGGCTTGGATTCAGGGTTTTTTGGGGATCGCCCGGCACTATGGGTTGAACGCTTCAATTGAGCAGATCCGTGTCGCTCTTTCGTGGGGGCAAGGCCAGTCGTTGGAACAACAGCTGGAACAAATGGCCCGCAATATCGGCCTCTCCTTTTCTGTTCAGCCATTTAGCTTGTCTTGTTTGGATTCTTGGCGCTTACCGCTGCTTGCTGATTTTGGCCAAGGTCGGGTCGGCCTTATTGAAAGTATGGGCAGTGATGGCCAGGTTGGCGTACGCCTAGGCGACGAGCATTCAGTTGTGCAGAGCTGGTCGCTTGAAGATGTGGCGGCAAGAACGCTGCGGGTTGTCATTCTAAGGCCGCAAATCGCCGTGCCTGATGCGCGGGTTGACGACTATATAAAGCCCTATGACGCAGGTTGGTTCTGGAAGTTGGCGTTGTCTGACTGGCCGCGCTACGGCGACATCATGCTCGCTTCGCTGGTGGCCAATCTGCTGGCGTTGAGTTCGATGATTTTTTCTATGCAGATCTACGATCGGGTTATTCCTGCTCAATCGGAGCCCACTCTGTGGGTTTTGTTTGGCGGTGTAATGCTGGCCATTGTCCTTGAGTTCTGTATGCGCCTGGCTCGAACGCATATTTCGGACAGGATTGGCAAACGTGCCGATTTGAGAATCTCAGACCGAGTGTTCGGGCATGCTCTGCGGATTCGCAGTGAGTACCGATCTAAATCAACGGGTTCGTTTATTTCTCAACTGCGAGAGTTGGAGCAAGTGCGGGAGTTGATTACCTCAAGCACATTAGGGGCTATCGCGGATCTGCCATTTTTTTTCCTGTTCCTGGTGGTTTTGTGGATGGTGGCCGGATCAATTGCCTTGGTTCCGTTGGCAGTGATTCCTCTGTTAGTGATTCCAGGGCTGCTTCTGCAGAAGCCTTTGGCCAAGCTGGCCAAATTGGGCATGCGTGAATCTTCATTACGCAACTCCATGCTGGTCGAGGCGGTGCAGGGGATTGATGACATCAAGCTGCTGCGGGCTGAGGCCAAGTTTCAGAATCAATGGAACTATGCCAATGAAGTCACGGCGGGCTTCAGCATGCGCCAGCGCTTCATAACCGGGGCGATGATTGCCTGGACACAAGAGCTTCAGTCACTGGTTTATGTGACCGTCATCCTAGTGGGCTGCTTCATGGTGATGAATGGAGATATCACCACTGGAGCTTTGATCGGTGCTTCGATTCTGTCATCTCGGATGGTGGCCCCACTTGCGCAAATATCCGGAATCATGGCGCGTTGGCAGCAGGCGAAAGTGGCTCGCGAGGGACTTGAGGAGCTGATGAAGCGCCCAGTTGACCAGCCAGCACATAGCAAGCGTTTACACCGTCCGGTTTTGAGGGGGCATTTCCGTCTGAAGGGGGCGCTCTTCAAATACGATCCGGAGTCGAAAGAAGTCGCGCTTAACATTGCCGATCTGGAAATCCGAGCAGGTGAAAGGGTTGCGATACTCGGACGTAACGGTGCTGGTAAGTCAACTTTGCTTCAGTTGCTGTCCGGGCTTGCGACTCCTGAGAAGGGCATGGTTAGTCTGGATGGTTTGAGCCTGCCTTTGATTGATCCGTCAGATGTCCGTCGGGATGTTGGCTTGCTGTCTCAGAGCTCAACACTGTTTTACGGCACCTTGCGTGAAAATGTCACGCTAGGGTGCCCTCAGGCCAGTGATGATGAAATCCTCAAAGCGATGAAACTCAGTGGTTCCCTGACGCTTCTGGAGGTGTTGCCGGACGGCCTTGATCATGTGCTGATGGAAGGTGGGAAGGGGCTGTCTGGTGGGCAGCGTCAGTCGTTATTGCTAGCACGAACACTGATTCGTAATCCGCATGTCTTGTTGCTCGATGAGCCGACGGCTTGGCTGGATGAAGTCACCGAGGGCAACCTGATTCAGACACTTCAACCTTGGTTGGCCGGGCGCACCTTGGTGGTCGCTACACATCGTCCGGCGTTACTGAGCTGGGCGCAGAGAATCATTGTTCTTGAGGCAGGACGCGTGGTTATGGATGGCAGCAAGGAGCAGGTTATTAAGGAGCTGTCTCTGAGGTCGGGCAGCTCACCTGCGCAGCACAAGGTGAAGTCCCATGAGTAAACAGGGCACAGGTGTTGTTTGTGGTCACGGTAGTACTGTCGCTGCGATGTCGGCTAGTGGTTCGGTTGGTGGAAGTCCACAGGCGCGGCTGAGTAGTGAGGCAGCTCAAATGCCGCGTTCATCGGTAATGGTCTGGCTGATAGCTGTAGGCCTACTGGCTTTTTTCCTCTGGGCTTACACATTTCGCTTGGATGAGGTAACAACCGGAGTTGGCAAAGTTATTCCCACTTCGCGAGAGCAAATTATTCAATCCCTTGAGGGGGGGATTATTGCTGAGCTTAAAGTCAAGGAAGGTGAGGTTGTTGAGCGTGGGCAAATATTGGCTCAGCTGGACAAGACACGGATCAAGTCCACTGTCGATGAGAGTGCCTCGCGGGTTAATTCTGCGTTGGCTACTGCTGCGCGATTACGAGCTGAGGTGACAGGAGAACCGTTGGTTTTTCCTGAGCAGATCCGGGCGGATGCTGCCTTGGTTCGCTCAGAAACCGCGCTCTACAACTCGCGCCGAGAAAGTCTTGAGAAAAGCCTGAGTGGACTCTCTGAAGCCTTGAGTCTGGTGCGTAAAGAGTTGCAACTTACTGAAGCGCTGGTAAGGCAGGGGGCGGCCAGTAACGTCGAAGTGCTTCGACTGAAACGGCAGGCTAACGAGTTGGAGATGAAGGCCAACGACACGCTTAGCCAATATTACGTGAAAGCCCATGAAGAACTGGCTAAGGCCAATGCTGAAGTAGAGGCCCAGGGCTCGGTCATGCAAGGGCGGGCTGACATGCTCTCGCGTATGACCATCACTTCGCCAGTGCGTGGCGTAGTCAAGGATGTGACTGTCACTACCGTCGGAGGGGTGATTCCGCCGAATGGTCGATTGATGGCAATTGTGCCGATGGAAGACCAATTGCTGGTGGAGGCGCGCATATCGCCGCGGGATGTGGCTTTTATTCATCCTGGTCAGACGGCCACGGTCAAAGTAACAGCATATGACTATTCAATTTATGGCGGGCTGACGGGGTATGTAACGATGATTTCCCCCGATACGATTCAAGACGACGTTAAACGTGATGTGTATTACTACCGTGTGTTTGTTCGTACGGCTGAGGATGTTCTGAATAATAAAGGCGGGGATGAGTTTCCAATCTTTCCAGGGATGATCACCAGTGTGGATATTAATACGGGAAGTAAAACAGTTTGGGAGTATCTGGTTAAGCCGCTTAATCGTGCCAAAGAAGCCTTGAGAGAGCGCTGAAAGCTTTGGTTTTTTTGCAATGAATTTGTACGGTTCTTTTATTGTGCGGTTGCCTCGGTAGTTTGTTTTTTGCTCCTCGTACTTGCCGTATTTGGTTCTTTCGTCCATTTAGGAATTCTCCTAGGTGTAATGCCATTTCCCACGTTTAATGTGTAGTACAGATTGAGATTCTGATCTCAAATTAATAGTCAATTAAATAAATCGCCTCTGCTGTGCGGCTGTGGTGCTCTTTTGTCTTTTTAAAGAGTGCCAGGTTTGCGCAGCTATGGATTCAATGGAATGGAAAATATGCCTTCTATAACGCTTATTGATAAGTCTACCGGCAATAAAGTAACTGGGCTTGATAGTGAAATCTGGCTGGATAGTAGTTCAGTTGTTGTAATCAAGGCTTCCCCGAAAGATGTTGTATCTATTAGCCGGGAAGGGAACTCGCTTATAGTGAAGTTGAAAAGTGGCGAGGTACTAACCTTTGCGGATTTCTTCATTGTTCACGAGGGGACGAAGAGCGATCTGGTTATTGAGGACGACCAGGCTGGAGGTACCTTGTGGCTGGCTGAATATGAAGAGCCTTGGGATGGCGCAGACTTGGTCCAGCTGGATTCGCTGGACACGCTAGTAGAGCCTGAGAGTGGCATCGGAATGGTGCCGCTACTTCTACTGGGTGGGGCTGGAGCTGCAGGTGCTGTTGCGCTGGCCAGTGATGATGGCGGTTCAGGGCATAACTATGGCTCTGGTCCTAAAGTCATGCCTGATGAGATTGCTCCTGAGCGTCCGGTAATCAAATTCAATAACAAGCATGGCTTGACGGGAACTTCTGAGGCTAACGCCACTGTCACGTTGTATCGCCCGGACGGTACGACAGTAGTTACTCAAGCAGATAAAAATGGGCTCTGGCATTTCAACCCCAACCCAATGGGGGAAGGTGAGCAGGGTTATGTATCTGCAAAAGACGCTTCCTCCAATGAAAGTGAAAAAACGTCTACGGGGGTGACTGATATCACACCTCCTGATGCGCCGGTTGTAGATCAAAATAATCTCTCAGGTTTGACAGGTACCAGTGAGCCTGGCGCGACAATCACGTTAACCCTCCCGGGTGGTAATACCGTTACGGTTAATGCAGATGAGAACGGCCATTGGGCGTTCATACCCAATCCACTTGAGGATGGAGAACAAGGCAAAGTCACCGCGACCGATAAAGCGGGCAACGAGGGGGATTATGCTGAAACCGGCGCCGCTGATGTCACTCCGCCTTCCCCTCCGGTTGTGGAAAACAACAACGAGTCAGGCCTTGGCGGTAGTGGTGAAGCTGGCGGCACCATCGTGGTTGAGCGTCCAGATGGATCGACAGTCACCACCATTGTTGACGAGAACGGTCACTGGGAAATCCACCCGAACCCGCTAGGCGAAGGCGAGAAGGGTAGCGTTACCATCACCGATCCAAACGGCAACACCAGTGAGCCGACCGAAACTGATACGACCGACCTCAGCGCACCGGATGCTCCGATTGTTGAGAGCAACAACCTGGGTGGTCTGACCGGTACAGGTGAAGCCGGTAGCACCATCACCCTGACCAAGCCGGACGGCAGCACGGTCACCACCGTGACTGACGCCAATGGCAAGTGGGCGATGCAACCGAACCCGCTGGCTGACGGCGAAGAAGGCAAAGTCACTGCGACTGACCCAAGCGGCAACGTCAGTGGTGAAACGGCTACCGGCAAGGCCGACCTGATCGCGCCGGATGCACCGGTGATCGAGAGCAATAACGAGTCAGGTCTTGGCGGTAGTGCCGAGGCAGGTGGCACCATCGTGGTCAAACTGCCGGACGGCAGCACACTGACGACAACCGTTGATGAAAACGGTCATTGGCTGATTCAGCCGAACCCACTGGATGATGGTGAAAGCGCCAACGTCACCGTGACCGACGAGGCTGGCAACATCAGTAAACCGGTGAACACCGGTGGCTCCGATGTGATTGCTCCGGATGCTCCGATCGTAGAGAGCAACAACCTGGGCGGCCTGACCGGTACAGGTGAAGCCGGTAGCACCATCACCCTGACCAAGCCAGACGGCAGCACGGTTACCACCGTGACTGACGCCAATGGCAAGTGGGCGATGCAACCGAACCCACTGGCTGACGGCGAAGAAGGCAAGGTCACTGCGACTGACCCGAGCGGCAACGTCAGCGGTGAAACGGCTACCGGCAAGGCTGACCTGATCGCGCCGGATGCACCGGTGATCGAGACCAATAACGAAACCGGTCTTGGCG
>NZ_LKKK01000014.1 GCF_001446935.1 Pseudomonas sp. TTU2014-080ASC | reverse complement strand
TCTCACTGGAGCCTTGAGCTCCCTAAAGGGCCGTCGAAGACTACGACGTTGATAGGCTGGGTGTGTAAGCGTTGTGAGGCGTTGAGCTAACCAGTACTAATTGCCCGTGAGGCTTGACCATATAACACCCAAACAATTTGTGGTGTCAGACCGTTGAAGTCGACAACAATCCGAAAATTTGCAGCAACTACAAAGCAATCACATACCCAATTCGGGATAACGCCTTAACCGCGATATCCCAGCTGAATCGCTTGACGACCATAGAGCATTGGAACCACCTGATCCCATCCCGAACTCAGTAGTGAAACGATGCATCGCCGATGGTAGTGTGGAGTTTCTCCATGTGAGAGTAGGTCATCGTCAAGCACCTATACCGAAACCCCTGATCAGCCAGCTGATCAGGGGTTTTACTTTAAGTAGAAGCAGTTACAGTTATAGATATCGAAGTGTTGCTATAAGCAGCATTTCAACCGAATTGCTTGACGACCATAGAGCATTGGAACCACCTGATCCCATCCCGAACTCAGTAGTGAAACGATGCATCGCCGATGGTAGTGTGGAGTTTCTCCATGTGAGAGTAGGTCATCGTCAAGCACCTATACCAAAAGCCCGATCAGGTATCTGATCGGGTTTTTTATTTTGTTCAGAAAAAACATCAAGTTCGTAGTGGATGCTAAATATTAGTTAACAGCATCATTCAATGACTTGGCCGGCACAAATTTGATAACTTTTTTCGCTGCGATGGTAATAGCTTGGCCTGTCTGAGGGTTACGGCCTGCACGCTCGGGCCGCGCTGAGACCTTCAGTTTGCCAATGCCCGGAAGGGTAATTTCATCTCCATTTTCAAGTGCATCTGCAACGATCTCGCTCAGTTGTTCCAAGGCTGCGCGAACAGTCGTTTTGGGGCTGTCGATGGCTTCTGCGATATCGCCAATCAACTGATCTTTTGTAATTGCCATGAGGATTCCTTATCGAAGTTTATTAAGGCTGTGATTCTGCAATTTTATAAGGGGTGAGTCCCCGGCTAATCACCATTTTGTTGATTTAACGCTATAGAGATCGCGATTTCTGCCGTAACTATTATGTGGGGAATTTGTGTATGCTCGATTAGCGTAGTGCCATTTGGCCATTAACTGGGGGTTGTGATGATAAAGATGTTCTCCGATCTGAGTTTCAGATGGAAGATTGCATTGCCCATTATGCTGTTAGCGGTGTTATTTGTTGCTATGGGGCTTGTAGCGATGCGTGGCATCAATCAGGTCGCAGGCTCCAGTACGGTTCTGGCCAGCCGCTACTTACCCGGTATTAGCGTGTTGTTGAACGCAGACCGTGACCTTTACCAGGCCTTTGTCGCTGAGCGAAGTTTGTTGCTGGTCAGAGGTGGCGGTGGCGGTGGCGAGCGCGGCGCAGTGCTGAAGTCCGAGCATACCGAGAATCTCCAGCAGGCTTACGATCGTATTCACAAGTTTGCAGCCATGCAGCCAGGCAATGAGGCGCTTAAGCTGGTTGAGGCGTTTGATGCCAGCTTTGAACGCTGGAAAGCCACTTCTCTTGAAGTGTTGCGACTTGCACCCACAGACCTAATCGCTGCACGTGAACTGAGTTTCACCCAGAGTGAAGAGCAATTTCAGGCAACGCGGGACATCATTGATCAGCTGGGGGAAATGGAGGACTCTTCTGCCGACCAAGAAGGTCGCAGTGCTATCGCTTTGGGAGAGTCTGTGTCCTGGCAGCAGGGGCTGATGATTCTGATTGGTCTTGGGATTTGCCTATTACTGGTGATCGGTGTGCCGCTACTGGTGACGGGACCGCTGAACCGCTTACTGGAGCGTATTTCTCAGATTGCCGATGGTGACGGTGATTTGCGTACACGCCTTGATGTCGCTTCCGATGATGAATTGGGGCGTGTCAGTTTTGCCTTCAACCGTTTTCTCGACACACTGCAGCCGCTGATCAAAGAGGTCGGACGGGTGACCGGTGAAGTCGAAGTGTCCGCTAAGCAACTTGCGGATATGGCAGCCGAAAATGATCGTCTGATCAGTCGTGAACACGCGGCAGTGGATCAGGTCAGCACTGCGGCAACTGAGATGAGCTCTGCTGTACATGAAGTCGCGCGTAATGCGCAATCGGCAGCAGACGCAGCGCGCAACGCAGAGGATCAGTCACGTAATGGTGCGCAAGTGGTGGGGGCAACCATCTCCACGATCCGTCAATTGGCTCAAGAGGTTGAAGAGGCTTCACTCAAAATTCAGGCGTTGGAGCAGGAGGCCGCGAGTATTGATGCGGTACTTGCTGTTATTCGGGGCATTGCTGAGCAGACCAACTTGCTTGCACTGAACGCGGCAATTGAAGCGGCGCGAGCAGGTGAGCAGGGACGCGGGTTTGCTGTGGTAGCCGATGAGGTGCGGGCACTGGCTGCACGTACGCAGGACTCAACAAAAGACATTCAACAGATGATTGAGCGTCTGCAGTCGGGCGTGCAGGATGCAGTGAAGGCCACGCATGCTGGCAGCGCTAAAGCGCGGCAGAGTGTTGAACAGGCTGCTGGGGTTGATGTTGCTCTGGCTGAAACCGGTGATTCGGTTCAGCGCATTAATGATATGACCGCACAGATTGCGACAGCTTGTGAAGAGCAGAGCAGTGTGACCGAGGAGATTGCGCGAAACATCAGCGATATTCGGGACCTGTCCAATGAGGCGTTGCACACATCAGAACGCAGCGCGCAAGCTAGCAGACACTTGTCTGACCTATCGCGAGACTTGTCCGGTCTGGTTTCACGCTTCAGGGTCTGACCGCGCTATTTTGCGTCTAAGTGCTTGAAACGGTTGTAAGTTCAGATCAAGCCGGTACAATGGCGCGGCTCACTTACAGTGAGTCGCGTTATGGTGGCCCTGCCGGTCCCCTCGCATTGATCAGCCGTGAACCCGGTCAGGCCCGGAAGGGAGCAGCCGTAGCGGTGACATCGAGTGCCGGGGTGTGGCTGGCGGGGTCACCTCCATAACCTAAAGAGCTGCAACGGCTCGTAATCTCCTTGTCATCCTTCCCCTTATTCCTTTTATTCAAGCCCCTTTAGTCTCTGCATGGCTCGATTAATGCCGTGTTCAGGTGATCTCATACCGACGCTTGAAACGATCTCTGGTAGGATTTCACGCCCGGGTTGCCGTGATGTTTACTGCGGTGGAAGTTGTCGGGCTGATCATTAAGGATTTACTTTCAACTGTGTGAGGTCGCGCCGGTCAGAGCGCGTATTGGGGAGTGTGATGGATTATTGGGGCGCGTTTCAGGCCTTTATTCTGGGTGTAGTAGAGGGACTTACCGAGTTTTTGCCCATTTCGAGCACCGGGCATCAGATCATCGTTGCGGATTTGATTGGCTTTGGCGGTGAGCGGGCAATTGCGTTCAACATCATCATTCAGCTGGCGGCGATTCTGGCAGTGGTTTGGGAGTATCGGCGGAAAATTCTAGATGTGGTCGTAGGTCTTCCAACTCAGCCATCAGCTCAGCGTTTTACCGCCAATCTGATCCTGGCCTTCTTACCGGCTGCGGTTTTGGGCGTGATTTTCGCTGACCAGATTCATGAGTACCTGTTTAACCCAATCACGGTAGCGATTGCGTTAGTTGTCGGTGGTGTGATCATGTTGTGGGCGGAGCGCCGTAGTCATAATGTACATGCTGAAACTGTTGACGATATGACGTGGAAAGACGCGCTTAAAGTCGGTTTTGCTCAGTGTCTGGCGATGATCCCCGGAACTTCTCGCTCAGGTGCAACGATCATCGGTGGGCTTTTCTTTGGCCTGTCACGTAAGGCTGCTACCGAGTTTTCATTTTTCCTTGCAATGCCGACTATGGTCGGTGCTGCGGTTTATTCCGGCTGGAAGTACCGCGAGTTGTTTGTCATGAGTGACTTGCCGGTGTTTGCCGTCGGCTTTGTTACCTCGTTTATCTTTGCGATGATCGCTGTGCGTGCCTTGCTCAAATTCATTGCCAACCACAGTTATGCAGTGTTTGCATGGTACCGGATCGGCTTTGGCTTGCTGATACTGGCGACCTGGCAGCTCAGCTGGATTGACTGGAGCACTGCGCAGGGCTGATATCCGCTTAAGTTGTGACGACGGCAGGCATTACGCCTGCCGTATTTATTTGTGCGAAAGGTTGTTTGCAGCCGGGAGAGATAGGATGGAGTGTCGCGGTGTGCTACGTAGCTGGGATGACGATAAGGGTTTTGGCTTTATCCGGCCAGATGACGCCGCTGCGGATGTCTTTATGCATATCTCGGCGCTGCGTGGGGATCGTCGGTTGCTGAAGGGGGATCAGGTGATCTACGTGCTGGGACAGGACGAACGCGGACGTTTACGTGCTGAGCATGTGCGTTTAGCTGACCAGCTCAGCATTGATCGCCCGTCGGTACGGCGTAAGGCTAAAACTGGGCAGCGTGAGCCTGCTAAGTGGGTTACACCGCGAGTGGTATCAGAGCAGGGCGGTATCCGCAATCTGTCTGTCAAACTTTGGGTACTGTTGAGCCTTTGTTGCGTGCCGCTATGGGGCGCTTATCAGCTGTTTGCTGACAAAGGCATTATTTGGGCGTTGTTAGCCTATCTACTGATGAGTCTCATCAGCTTTGGTTTGTACTGGCATGACAAAAAACAGGCGCGCCAGGGGCAATGGCGTACGCATGAGAGCACCTTGCATGCAGTTGACTTGGCCGGTGGATGGCCTGGCGCGTTGGTTGCTCAGCAGGCATTCCGCCATAAGACCCGCAAGCTTTCATTCCAGTTAGTGTTTTGGCTAATCATCAGCGCTCACCAAGTGTTCTGGATCGACTGGCTCATATTCGATGGCAAGTGGGTGGGCGATATTCTGCTCAAGTTGATTCGTTAAACGGGCCTAAGGTGTTGTAACCCTGGGCGTATGAGTCAATCAGGTGATCGATCCACGCACGCACCGCTGGCAGCATGCCGCGTCGGTGGGTATAGACGGCCTGTAAATTACCAGATGGCAAAAACCAATCAGGCGCTAAGTGGACCAGGCGCCCATCGTTCAGCTCCTTCAGGCACCAGCCGGCGGGCAGCATGGTGAAACCCAGCGCATCCAGAGCTGCCTGCTTTCGGATGTTGAAGTCTTCGGTGGCCAAACGGGCTTCGAACTCACCGGCGTACTGCTCGCCGGAGTCATTCTGAAACAGCAGGTGGATTTTCTTATCGGTGCGCTGTGATCCAAGTGCAGGCAGGCTATGCAGATCCTGTGGCGTCTTTAACTGGGCACCTTTTAGTAGTGCCGGAGCAGCGACGATAAATTCCAGTGCGGGCTGTAGGCGGCGGCAAATGAGACCAGGCTCTTCATCATCACTGGAGCGGATGCGCAGGGCGACATCGATGCCTTCATTGAGCAGGTCAATACGTCGGTTGGTTTGCACCAGTTCCAGCTGAACCTTTGGGTATTGGGCAAGAAAGCGGCTGATGACCTCCGAGAGAGGGATGCCGCTAGGCGAACTAACGCGTAAACGTCCAGCCGGCTCAGTGGTGAGGCTGGCGACCGCCTCTTCAGCACGCTCAGCTTCAAGCAACATGGCCTGACAATGCAGCAGATAGCGTTTACCCACCTCAGTGAGGGCAAGCATACGGGTTGTTCGCGAGAGCAGGCGAACGTCGAGACGTTTCTCCAGTTCTGCCACGCGCCGGGACAGGCGTGATTTGGGAATGCCTAGCACGCGTTCAGCTGCGGCAAATCCGCCACATTCGACTACTTTGGCAAAGTAAAATAGGTCATTAAGGTCGTTCATGGCGGCATTGTTCTATTGGTGGAACAGTGTATTGCAGTTTAACCGGCTAATTCATCTGAAAGTCAGGCAGTAAGATTTCTTCAACCTGATTTCTTCACTTGATTCGAACCCGGAGCCTTATATGAAACTCTTGCACATTGATTCCAGCATCCTTGGTGATAACTCTGCTTCACGTCAGTTGAGCCGGGCGGTGGTCGACGCTTGGGTGGCTGCCCAGCCTGCGATCGAGGTGACCTACCGTGATCTGGCTGCAGAGCCAATCAGCCATTTTTCTGCCTTGACCCTGGCTGCGGGTGCCACTGCACCGGAGGAGCGCAACGAGGTGTTGAAGTACGAAGCTGAGATTTCAGAAACCACCATGAAGGAGTTTCTGGAGGCTGATGCTGTCGTGATTGGTGCGCCGATGTACAACTTCAGTATTTCCTCTCAACTGAAGGCTTGGTTTGATCGTCTGGCTGTAGCAGGCAAAACCTTTGCCTACACTGAAAATGGCCCCAAAGGATTGGCTGGCGGTAAGAAAGTGATTATCGCAACCTCTGCAGGCGGTCAGCATGCCGGACAGCCTAGCGGCTACGCCCATGAAGAGTACGTAAAGCTGATGTTGGCATTCTTCGGTATTACTGATGTGCAAGTGGTGCGTGCTGAGGGGCTGGCATTTGGCGCTGACGCCCGGGCTGCTTCGATCAACGCCGCTCAACAGCAGATTTCCACGCTGTTCCGTTAATCAACGGATTAATTGGCGCTAATAAAAAACCGGCCCTCAGGCCGGTTTTTTATTAGGTGTTGATCAGACAATGATGCCCTGGCTACGCAGGTAATCGTCGTAGGTGCCGGTGAAGTCGCTGACTCCGTTCTCGGACAGCTCGATGATGCGGGTGGCGAGGGAGCCGACAAACTCGCGGTCATGGCTGACGAAGATCAGCGTGCCCGGATAGTTTTCCAACGCCAGGTTGAGGGCTTCGATGGATTCCATATCCAAGTGGTTGGTCGGTTCGTCCATCACCAGCACGTTGGGCTTCTGCAGGATCAGCTTACCGAACAGCATACGGCCCTGCTCACCGCCAGAGATAACTTTGACCGACTTCTGAATGTCGTCGCTGGAGAACAGCATACGGCCAAGGGTGCCGCGTACCAGTTGCTCGCCGCCCTGAGTCCACTGGCCCATCCAGTCAAACAGGTTGCAGTCATCTTCAAAGTCATGGGCGTGATCTTGTGCGTAGTAGCCCACTTCAGCGCTGTCGGTCCATTTAACGGTGCCGCTGTCCGGTTGCAGGTCGTTTACCAGAGTGCGTAACAGGGTGGTTTTTCCGATACCGTTAGGACCGATGATGGCAACGCGTTCGCCGGCCTCAACGGTGAAACTAAAGTCCTTGAAAAGTACTTTGTCTTCAAAACCTTTACTAAGGTGCTCAACGGTTACAGCCTGACGGTGCAGTTTTTTAGCCTGCTCGAAACGGATGAACGGGCTGACACGGCTCGACGGTTTGACTTCAGCCAGTTGGATTTTATCGATCTGCTTGGCGCGAGAAGTCGCCTGTTTGGCTTTAGAGGCGTTGGCCGAGAAGCGGCTGACGAAGCTTTGCAGTTCGGCAATCTGTGCCTTCTTCTTAGCGTTGTCTGACAGCAGGCGCTCGCGGGCCTGAGTTGCAGCGGTCATGTACTCATCATAGTTGCCGGGGAACAGGCGCAGCTCGCCGTAATCCAGGTCAGCCATGTGGGTGCACACACTGTTTAGGAAGTGACGGTCGTGGGAAATGATGATCATGGTGCTGTTACGCGCCGTGAGGATGTTTTCCAGCCAGCGGATGGTGTTGATGTCCAGGTGGTTGGTCGGTTCGTCGAGCAGCAGCACGTCTGGATCGGAGAACAGCGCTTGTGCCAGCAAGACGCGCAGCTTCCAGCCCGGAGCTACTTCGCTCATTGGGCCAAAGTGTTGCTCAAGTGGAATACCCAGGCCGAGCAGTAACTCGCCGGCGCGGGACTCTGCGGTGTAGCCATCCATTTCAGCGAACTCGGTCTCCAGCTCGGCTACCGCCATACCCTCTTCTTCGCTCATTTCCGCCAGGGAATAGATGCGATCGCGCTCGGCTTTGACCTTCCACAGCTCTTCATGACCCATGATCACGGTGTCAATCACGCTGAAGTTTTCGTAGGCAAATTGATCCTGACGCAGCTTACCTAACCGTACATTCGGCTCAAGCATGACTTGCCCAGCCGACGGTTCCAGGTCGCCGCCGAGGATTTTCATAAAGGTGGACTTACCACAGCCGTTTGCCCCGATCAGACCGTAACGGTTGCCGTTACCAAACTTGACGGAGACGTTTTCGAACAGGGGCTTGGGCCCGAATTGCATGGTGATGTTAGCGGTGGAGATCAAAGCCTTTATTCCTCGGGGGCTTGCAGCAAGGTAAAGCTGGGGCAAGGCTGACGACTTAACAGTCGGCCCTGTATTTGGCCCAGTTATATAAGAGTTAGCCAGCGTGCGTAGAAAGGCAGTAGCTGAACCTGAGGTCCGGCTACTTAACTAGGTGTGTGGAGCCAGCCAGACATGAAGGTTATTGTCTCATAGCTGGGGAGGCAGCGGTATGGCGAGCAGCGTGGGTTCGCTTTCCGAGGATTGGGTGCGCCGCTTAACGTATGTAAGCGTTCTACAGCAGCAGGCCAATCTGCTGCCGTTTGGGCAACTTGCCTACTACCAGTTGATGAGAACGGCTGAGTAGTTCCGTCAGCTCTGTGGCCGAAGCAGCATAGGGTTCCGTCAGGCTGATCCAGTAGGCCCGAGCCAAGTATGGTGCAGGGTGAATGCCAGGACGATCGCAGTAGCCGAGAAACAGCGACTGATCCACCTTGAATCCGAGCGTCGGAGTGCCGTTGATGTGTTGAACGGCAAACATTTTGTTGCCTGCAATCGAGAACACCCGCGCGCCACCCCATTTAATGTCCTCTCGAGCACCAGGAAGGCTCAGGCAGAACTCGCGTACTTGCTCGGCATTCATCCTTCACCTCCTGGTGTATCCCGGCTTTGGGTTAAGCCGGGCTGATGGATTTAACGGGCGCGGGACAGCGGATCAAGCGCCAGCTCGATCAGCTCAGTGACTAGTTCGGTGTAGCTCAGACCGCTGGCTTCCCAGAGCTTCGGGTACATCGAAATCGGGGTGAAACCGGGCATGGTGTTAACCTCGTTGACGATCGCGCCATCCTCCGTGAGGAAGAAGTCGACCCTGGCCAGCCCTGCGCAACCGGTGGCTTCAAAGGCCCTGATTGCCGTCTCTTGCAGGCATTCAAGTTGGCTGTTGCTGACCTTGGCAGGTAGCTCCAGCGTGACGCCTTCGGCACCCAGGTATTTTGCATCAAAATCGTAAAAATCGCGGCCACTGCAGATGATCTCGCCGACTACGGAGGACGTGCGCGGGCTGCCGCCGGAGCGGCCACCCAGCACGGCGATCTCAACTTCACGACCTTTAACACCGGACTCGATCAGCACCACATCATCGAACTTGAATGCTTCGGCCAGCGCATCAGGCAGTGTCGATGCATCGGCCACACGGCTGACCCCAATACTGGAGCCGGAACGGGCCGGTTTGATGTACAGCGGGTAGCTCAGGTCAGTGTCTAACCGTGCGATCAGCGTCGGGTCGCGTTGCAGTTGAGCGCGGGTGAGCGTGCGCCCCGGAGCGACACGTAGGCCGGCAGCTGCCAGCACGGCTTTGGTGAAATGTTTGTCCATGCACAGTGCAGAGGAGAGCACCCCGTTACCCACGAAAGGTATCGAGAGCAGTTGCAGCATGCCTTGTAGCGTACCGTCCTCACCAAATGGGCCGTGTAGTAACGGGAAGGCCAGGTCGACCGTGCCTAGTGCCTGCAGCTGACCATCGGCGGTGGTTACGCTGATCTCGCGGGACTGAGCAGACTCCGGCCAGTGAAAGCGGCTGCCGTTATCGACAACCTCTGGCAGTGCCCCGGCAATCAGCGCGTAATTCATGTCCTCTTCGGCCACCAGTACCATGTGGCCTGTCTGGGTGATGCCGACCGGGATGACATCGAAGCGCTCGCGATCAATGGCTTTAAGCACTTCTTTGGCCGTAACACAGCTGATGGCGTGCTCGCTTGAGCGTCCACCGTGCAAGAGTACGACACGGATTTTCGTAGACATCCTATGTTTCCTGAATGGCTTAATCAGTAGTGTCAGTCGCGGTAAAAAACCTGGACAAGATGGTAGCCGAATTGGCTTTTGACCGGGCCGTGAACCTCCCGCAGTGGCTTCTTGAAGATGACCTGATCAATAGCGCGCACCATCTGTCCGGGGCGGACCTCACCGAGGTCACCGCCTTTTTTGCCAGAGGGGCAGGTCGAGAATTTACGGGCCAGAGCATCGAATGCCTCACCGGCGGCAATACGCTTCTTTAGAGCGGCTGCTTCAGCTTCGGTCTTGACCAATATATGGCGGGCCATTGCCTTTGGCATGACAGGCTCCTCGTTTTAAATGGGAATATTGTGCCACTATCGGATATGTTTTATTCCGCACAGTGAACCACTTCAACGTTACTGCTGCGGGCTAGCTTCTGCACCAAGCGAAAATAATAAATCCACTCTGCCGGATGCTTTGTTATGGATCTCAACGCCATGCTCAAAATCCTGTCCACTCAGGACGGGTCTGATCTGTACCTATCCACGGGAGCACCTCCCTGCGCCAAGTTCAACGGGGTGCTCAAAGCGCTTAGCGCAGAGCCGCTGAAGTCGGGTGAGGTTGCGGCCATTGCCGATTCGGTCATGGACAGCGCCCAGCGAGAGGAATTTGAGCGAGAGTTAGAGATGAACCTGGCCATCTCCATTCCCAGCGTTGGCCGATTCCGTATCAACATCTTCAAACAGCGCAACGAAGTCTCCATTGTCGCACGGAACATCAAAATGGAGATTCCTCGTTTTGAGGATCTGAAGCTGCCAGAAGTATTGCTGAAAACGGTAATGGAAAAACGTGGCCTTGTGCTGTTTGTTGGTGGTACTGGCTCGGGTAAGTCGACCTCGCTGGCTGCGCTGATTGACTACCGTAACCGCAACAGCGGCGGGCACATCATCACCATTGAGGATCCGGTTGAGTACGTACACCGGCATAAGAAGTCCATTATCAACCAACGTGAAGTTGGCGTGGACACCCGTAGCTTCCATGCTGCGCTGAAAAATACCCTGCGCCAGGCTCCAGATGTGATTCTGATCGGCGAGATTCGCGACCGCGAAACTATGGAACATGCCCTGGCGTTTGCCGATACCGGCCATTTAGCCATCTCTACGCTGCATGCCAACAACGCCAACCAAGCGTTGGACCGCATTATCAACTTTTTCCCTGAAGACCGCCGGCCGCAGCTGCTCAATGACTTGGGTAACAACCTCAAGGCCTTTATTTCTCAGCGTCTGGTCAAAACTGTGGATGGTAAACGCCGTGCGGCGGTTGAAGTTCTGCTGGGCACGCCGACTGTGCGCGATTTGATCAAGCGCAGCGAACTCTCCGAGATCAAGGAAATCATGGAGAAGTCTCGCAACCTGGGCATGCAGACCTTCGATCAGGCTTTGATTTCTCTGGTGCACGAAGGAGCAATCACTGAAGAAGAGGCGGTTAAAAACGCTGACTCGGCCAACAACGTGCGCCTGCAACTGAAGCTGCATCGGGATAATCGTCCGGCTGCGGCCAGTGCTGAGGCATCAACCGCTGAAGCGCCAGATGCTCCGGTTGCTCCGGCCAAACCCGAATGGGGGTTGGAGCTGCGTCTGGAGGATATTGAAGACGATCAGCAGGCTGACGATCCCGGCCGTATCGGTATCTGAGGCTTAGGGCTCGGGAAGATAGACGCGTTTAACATCCTCCAGCGTTCCTTTCTTATGAAGCCCTTCGATGGCCTGTTTCAAACGCTGCACCAGTTTTGGATTGCAGTCTTTGGAGCAGGCCAGGTAAATATCCGAAGCATTCAGAACTGGGCTGCGCTGCAGCCTGGGGCCGTCTTCAGGCCATAGAAAAAGGGCTTCGGGAATTCCGGTGTACCAAGCATCGACTCGTCCGAGCTTGAGCATATTGATGGGAATTTCTCCGAGCTTGATGCTGACAATCTGGTCCGGGGGAATACCTGCTTGTAACAGTGTTGTTTCCTGGGGGGTGCCAAGACCGACTGCGATTCGGTTGTAGCGTTTGCGCGCATCTTCAAAGCTGCTAACTGGCGGTCCGAGGGAGAAGAAGGCCCGTTCCAGCGACATGATGGGGGCAATCCAGGTGTACTGGTCTTCGCGTTCAGGTGTGCGTGAGAGCGGGGTGATCAGCAGGTCTTTACCTGCTGACACGTTCAGCTGAGCCCGGGCCCAGGGCATTTTTACCAGTGTGGCGATTAAGCCAGCGTCAATGATGGCCTTCAGCGCCATATCGCCCACAATGCCGTGACCGTTGTGATACTGCTGAAAGGTCAGAGGTGGTGCCTCGGGAATATAGAGCTCGACATGATCGGCAGCATGAACGGATGCGACAAAGCTCGCAGCGATAAATACGCTGCATCGCGACAGTCCCATTTGGCGTCCTCCATTTATTTATTTTGTAAGTGTAGGAGTGACTGATTGGCTTGCCATCTAAATGGCATCACGGTGTTTAGCATCTGTATTTCTCCTCTGCAAATCAAATCCAAATTGGCCTTACGGTTGGCGCACACTGATATCTGGTACTTGAGTGAGGGAAAAATTCCAAATACTGTATGGATAATCAGTAGTGTTGGTGCCTCATGCAACTTATCGCCAAACTTGGCATCCTTGCCGATGCCGCTAAATACGATGCTTCCTGTGCCAGTAGTGGCAGCCAGTCGCGCAGTTCCAAAGGTAAAGATGGCTTGGGCGCGACCAATGGCATGGGCATATGCCATAGCTTCACTCCAGATGGACGCTGTGTGTCCTTGCTCAAAGTGCTGCTGACCAACTTCTGCCTTTACGACTGCCAGTATTGTGTCAACCGCCGCTCCAGTAATGTCCCTCGCGCGCGCTTCAGTCCGGAGGAGGTGGTGCGCCTGACCCTGGATTTTTACCGCCGTAACTGCATCAGCGGGTTATTTCTGAGCTCAGGGATTATCCGTTCGGCGGACTACACCATGGAGCAGATCATCCGCGTGGCGCGGTTGCTACGTGAGGAGCACAACTTCCGTGGCTACATTCATCTAAAGACGATTCCTGATGCTGATCCGTTGTTGATCGAAGAGGCGGGCAGGCTGGCGGATCGCCTTAGTGTGAATATCGAGCTGCCTAGTGAGTCGGGCCTGAAACGGCTGGCACCGGAGAAAAAGGTGGTCAGTATTCGTCAGGCCATGGGCACGATCTATCAGGGGCAGCAGGCGGTGGCCGGAGAGGTTAAGGCACCACGTTTTGCCCCGGCCGGGCAGAGCACGCAGATGATTGTTGGTGCAGACGGTTCGGATGATCGCACCATCTTGCGTAACGCGGAGTCGCTGTATAACGGCTATGGCCTGCGCCGCGTGTATTACTCGGCGTTCAGCCCGATTCCGGATAGCCCTAACACAGTGCCCTTGGCCGCTCCTCCGTTACTGCGCGAGCATCGCTTGTATCAGGCTGATTTTCTGTTGCGTGGTTATGGTTACAAAGCTGGCGAGCTGGTGACTGAGAACAACCATCTGGCACTGGACATCGATCCCAAACTGGCCTGGGCGCTGGCCAATCGTGAGCAGTTTCCGGTTGATCTGAATCGCGCGGAACCGGCCGTAATGGCGCGGATTCCTGGTATCGGTTTGCGCTCAGTGAAACGCCTGGTGGAGCTGCGTCGTGAACGGCGAATTCGCTATGACGACCTGATCCACCTGCGCTGTGTGCTGGACAAGGCCCGGCCCTTTATCGTCACCAGTGATTACAGGCCGCCTACCGGTGAAGTTTCCAGCCATCTGTTGCGGGCGCAGCTGCGTGATCCGCAAGCGCCGGAGCAAATGGGGTTGTGGGGATGATCGAGCTGGATTGCGATGACACGTTTGAGTTGTGGCGTGATCAGGCCCGCAGCCTGCTCAGCCATGGTATTGATCCGTCTCAGGTGACCTGGTCGCAAGGCTTGATCAACGACCTTTTGGCGGTGCCCGGTACGCTACCAAAGGGGCGTGGGCCATACCGCACACAGGTTCCGGCACAGTTGATCAGCTTGCTGGAAACCGCCGCCCGCTATCGCGGGGAGCAGCGCTGGAGTTTGTTGTATGAGGTGCTTTGGCGCGTCGCGCATGGTGACAGGACTGCCATGCTGCCGGGTGACAGCCTGGGTTCCGAATTGCACCGGCGAATCAAACAGGTGCGCCGCGAAGCCCATCACTTGCATGCGTATGTGCGCTTTACACCACTGCCTGCGGATCTGGCCGATCGGCTGCAGCTTGATCTGGTCGCCTATTACGAGCCAGCTCACGATATTTTGCAGGAAGCCTGCGAGCACTTTGCTGGGCGGTTGGGTAAGCAGCGCTGGCTGATTGCGACGCACCGCGACGGCGTCCGCTACGACGGCCAGTTCGATTACCGTCGCCAGTGCCCTAATGAATGGCGCGAGTGGGCGAAAAATGCAGATGATCCCGGTGCCGAACTGTGGCGCACCTATTACCGGCATATCTTCAACCCGGCTCGCCTTAATCCGACAGTGATGCGCCAGCATATGCCGGGGCGCTTTTGGCAGCACCTGACTGAAGGTGACCTGATTCCGCAGTTGGTTGGTCTGGCCCGTCAGGGTAAACAGCGCGACGGTCAGGCGCTGGAGGTGGCGGCGCAGGCCGGTAAGAGCCTGCGCGTTAAGCCTCAGCCGTAACGGTCAGTCCTGCAGCTCGGGCAAGCCGCGGAACAGCTCAAGTGCCTGCGGATTGGCCAGCGCATCGGTGTTCTTCACCGGCTGGCCGTGCACCACATTACGCACGGCTATTTCGACGATCTTTCCGCTGATGGTGCGCGGAATATCCGCCACCTGCACTATTTTGGCCGGAACATGGCGCGGCGTGGTGTTGGCACGGATGACGCTGCGGATTTGATCGCGCAGGGCATCGTCTAGCTGCAAACCGTCACGCAGGCGCACGAACAATACGACACGTACATCGCCTTGCCAGTCCTGACCGATGGCGATGGATTCCAGCACCTGCTCAACTTTCTCCACCTGCCGGTAGATTTCCGCGGTGCCGATACGCACGCCGCCGGGGTTGAGCACGGCATCTGAACGGCCGTGGATGATCAGGCCGCCGTTGCCGGTGATTTCTGCGTAATCACCATGGGCCCAGACGCCGGGGAAGTTTTCGAAGTAGGCGGCGCGGAATTTTTCGCCATTGGCGTCATTCCAGAAGCCCACCGGCATGCTGGTGAAATGCCGGGCGCAGACCAGCTCACCTTTCTCGCCCAGCACCGACTGACCGCCTTCATTCCACACTTGTACGTCCATGCCCAGGCCTTTGCATTGCAGCTCGCCGGTATAGACCGGAAGAACCGGGTTGCCCAGGGCGAAGCAGGAAACGATATCAGTGCCACCGGAAATGGAGGACAGGCACAGGTCGGCTTTGATATCGCGGTACACGTATTCAAAACTCTCGTGGGCCAGCGGTGAGCCGGTGCTGAGAATTGCTTTAAGGCTGCTCAGATCGTGGGATTTGCGGGGCTTGGCTCCGGCTTTCTCCAGCGCGGCAATAAACTTGGCGCTGGTGCCGAAGATGCTGATCCGTTCGCTGTCGATCAGATCAATCAGACGGGTTGGTTCAGGGTGGAACGGAGAGCCGTCGAACAGCACCAGCGTAGCCCCCAGCGATAAGCCGGAGACCAGCCAGTTCCACATCATCCAGCCACAAGTGGTGTAGTAGAACAGGGTGTCGTCAGCAGTCAGGTCGGTGTGCAGCCCCAATTCCTTAACGTGTTGCAGCAAGGTGCCGCCGGTGCCGTGGACGATGCACTTGGGTACGCCAGTGGTGCCGCTGGAATACAGGATGTACAGCGGATGGGCGAACGGTACCGGGGTGAACTCCGGCTCGCCGCCGGGCTGGTAGAAGTCGGCCCAGAGGCTGACGTTGGCGCTGCTGGTGAAATCTTCGGCGCGGGCGTGGGTGTTGAAGTAGGGCACCACAATCAGCTGTTGCAGGCTGGGCATGCGCTCAAGGATTTCGTTGAGCTTGGCCGTGGTATCCAGATTCTTCCCGGCATAGCGGTAGCCCGCTGTGGCAATCAGCACCTTGGGTTCAATCTGACCAAAGCGGTCGATCACGCCTTGGGTGCCGAAGTCTGGCGAGCAGCTCGACCAAGTGGCACCGAGGCTGGTAGTGGCAAGCATGCCGACCAGGGTTTGCCATGTATTAGGCATAAACGCAGCCACCCGATCACCGATGCCAACACCTGCTGCTTGCAGGCTGCGTTGCAGGCCAGCGACGTGGCGAGCCAGTTCGGCGTAGGTGAGTTGCTCGCGGCTGCCATCCTCAGCAATCGCAACGATGGCGGTGTGATCATCGCGTCGGCGCAACAGGTGTTCGGCAAAGTTTAGGGTAGCGCCGGGAAACCAGCTGGCGCTGGGCATCTGGCTGCCTTCCCGAAGAACTCGGTTGGGCTGCGCAGCAAAGCGAATCTGGAAGAAGTCGACAACCGCCTGCCAGAAGGCTTCACGCTGTTCGACGCTCCACTGGTGCAGGGCAGGGTAATCAGCCAATTGTAGCGTGTGGCGTTGATTGACGAACAGGCGAAAGCGATCCATTTGCGTGGCGGCAATGCGCTCGGCGGAAGGCGTCCAGAGGGGCTGTTGCATGTCGCATCCTCAAATTCTTGTTATGGCGTTTGGCTGCGCAGCCTAGCGTTTAGTTTCGTCGTCCTGACAGCCCGTTTTGCTGGGCTTACAAGAGGTGTTGCGAACTCTGTGTAGCAACCGCGCTCCAATGATCAGGCCTGGCTGGCAGAACCTGATCGCAGCGGTTTACGGCCTGTCAGGCTGTCGTTACAGCGTTAGGCGCTGGCCAGCTTGGCCTTAGCAACCCGTGAACCATTGACCTTGCCCAACACGTCGCAAATACGGCTGCCAGCCTGGATCAGAAGGTCCAGATTGATCCCGGTGTGGATGCCCAGACCGTTAAGCAGATAAACCACGTCTTCGCTGGCGACGTTGCCGCTGGCCCCTTTGGCGTACGGGCAGCCGCCCAAACCGGCGACGGAGCTGTCGAACACACTGATGCCTTCGAGCAGGCTGGCGTAGATATTGGCGGTGGCCTGGCCGTAGGTGTCGTGAAAGTGTCCGGCGAGCTTGTCCCGTGGAATGTCACGGCCCACCACATCAAACAGGGTGCGGGTTGCGCCTGCCGTGCCGGTGCCGATGGTGTCGCCGAGGGAGACTTCATAGCAGCCCATGGCGAACAGCTCGCGGGAGATCGCGGCAACCTGTTCCGGTGCTACGTCGCCGTCGTACGGGCAGCCCAGTACGCAGGAGACATAACCGCGCACGCGAATACCGTGTTGCTTGGCAGCGTACATTACCGGCACAAAGCGTTGCAGGCTTTCGCTGATGGAGCAGTTGATGTTCTTCTGCGAGAAGGCTTCGGAGGCAGCGGCAAATACCGCGACTTCTTTCACGCCTGCGGCCAGTGCATCTTCAAAACCTTTGAGGTTTGGGGCGAGGGCGGCGTAGGTGACGCCAGCTTTTTGCTGGATTTGCGCGAACACGTCGGCAGAACCGGCCATTTGCGGCACCCACTTTGGCGAGACGAAACTGCCGACTTCCACGTAGCTCAGGCCTGCGGCGGTCAGGTCATCGACCAGGCGCACCTTGTCGGCGACGCTGATGGGCTGTTTCTCGTTCTGCAAACCGTCGCGGGGGCCGACTTCGACCAGGCGGACTTGTTTGGGTAGGGACATCTGGTTTCTCCGTGGGCAGGCAGTGTTCAACCTGCCGTTTTGTGGTGGATAACGCTGCGCGCTTATCCACCCTACAGTCAGACTGATTCGGTTTCGGCCAATTCTACGAGTACGGTGCCTTCGCTGACCATTTCTCCTTCGCTGCAATACAGCGCGCTGACGGTGCCGGCCTGCGGGGCGCGGATGCTGTGTTCCATTTTCATGGCTTCCAACACTACTAATGCTGTACCGGCTTCCACCTGCTGGCCGGGCTCCACCAACACGCGGACGATACTGCCGTTCATGGGCGCAGTAAGGCCGCCTTGTTGTTGATGGCTGGCCTCGGCTTCGGCAATCGGGTCAACCGCCTGCACGCTGTGCAGCTCGCCGGCGTATTGCAAAAACAGCGTGTCGCCCCGGCGGATGGCCAGATGCTGCTGGCGCAGGCCGTTGTGATCGACCTGCAGCTGTTCGCCATTGAGCTGAATGGTGCTTGGCGCGGTATGGCGCAAACGTACGACCTGACGCTGGCCTTGGGCGCTCAGATGCAGATCGGTTTCGGCTGGCAGGCCTAAACGCAGGCCGCTGTGCTGGCTCCAAGGTGAATTGGCATCATCTGCACGCACGGTGTTGGGAGTGCTTTGGCGCATGGCTTCGGCTGCGAGTTGCCAGAACTCATCGCTCAGCTCAGCAACCGGCGGCAGCAGTTGCTCGTGGTGACGGGCAATAAAACCGGTATCCAACTCCGCACCAGCAAAAGCCGGATGAGCCAGTACGCGCTGCAGGAACGCCAGGTTGGTTTTCACGCCACCAACACAGGTTTCCTTAAGCATGGCCAGCAGGCGCAGGCGCGCTTCCTCACGGTTGGTGCCCCAGGCGATCAGCTTGCCCAGCATCGGGTCGTAGAAGGGCGAGACCTCATCACCTTCAGCCACACCGGAGTCAACGCGGCGTCCGGGGCCAGCCTTGGCTTCGCGGTACAGCGCAAGGGTGCCGGTGGCGGGGAGAAAGTCGTTGTCCGGGTCTTCCGCATACAGGCGCACTTCAATGGCGTGGCCGTTAAGCGGTACTTGGTCTTGCGTGATGGGCAGCGCCTCGCCACGGGCGATTTGAATCTGCCAGGCGACCAGATCAAGTCCTGTGATCAGCTCGGTCACCGGGTGCTCAACCTGCAAGCGGGTATTCATCTCCATAAAGAAGAATTCGCCGCGTGAATCCAGCAAGAACTCAACCGTACCAGCGCCGACATAGCCGATGGCTTGCGCGGCTTTAACCGCCGCTTCGCCCATAGCGCGGCGCAGTTCAGGCGACAGGCCCGGCGCCGGGGCTTCTTCCACCACCTTTTGGTGGCGGCGCTGGATCGAGCAGTCACGCTCGTTCAGGTACAGGCAGTTACCGTGGCTGTCGGCGAATACCTGAATCTCCACGTGGCGGGGCTTGAGTACGTACTTTTCCACCAGCATGCGCGAGTCACCGAACGAGGACTGCGCTTCACGCTGGGCACTGGCCAGCGCTTCCGCCAGCTCGCTTTCCTGCTCGACGACCTTCATGCCTTTACCACCGCCACCTGCAGCGGCTTTAAGCAGCACTGGGTAACCGATGCGAGCGGCAGCGGCGCGGAAGGTTTCCACGTCCTGCGCTTCGCCGTGGTAGCCCGGAACCAGCGGCACACCGGCTTCTTCCATCAGGGCTTTGGCGGCAGATTTACTGCCCATGGCGTCAATAGCGCTGGCGGGTGGACCAAGGAAGATTAGGCCAGCCTGTTCAATGGCGCGGGCAAAACCGGCGTTTTCCGAGAGAAAGCCGTAACCAGGGTGAATTGCCTGCGCGCCGCTGGCTTTGGCCGCTGCGATTAGTTTGTCCACCAGCAGGTAGCTTTCAGCCGCTTTGGCACCGCCTAAGTTGATCGCCACGTCGGCTTCACGCACATGGCGGGCACCTTGGTCGATGGCGCTGTGTACGGCCACGGTGCGCAGGCCCATGGCGGAGGCGGTACGCATCACGCGGCAGGCAATTTCTCCGCGGTTGGCGACCAGCAGGGTATCGATGTGCTTCAGGCTCATGCGGACGGCTCCTGCCAGCTGGGTTTGCGTTTATCGAGGAAGGAACGCAGGCCTTCCTGACCTTCAGGGCTTACGCGGATGCGGGCAATGGCGTTCTCGGTGTAGCGTCGCAGCGCCGGTGGCAGGGTGCCGCTGGTGACTTCGCGGATCAGGTCTTTGGTCACCTGCATGCCTTGTGGGCTGTTGAGCAGCAGGTTGCTGATCCAGTCTTCGGCGGCTTGATCCAACTGATCTGCCGCGTAGCATTCGTCGACCAAGCCCAGCTCAAAGGCGCGCACGCCGTTAAAGCGCTCGGCGGTCATGGCATAGCGGCGGGCGGCACGTTCGCCCATGGCCTTGACCACAAACGGGCTGATCACGGCAGGCGCCAGGCCGATGCGCACTTCAGACAGGCACAGTTGTGCATCTTGCGCGGCAATGGCCATGTCGCAGCAACTGATCAGGCCCAGTGCGCCGCCAAAGGCCGCGCCTTGCACCACAGCCAGTGTCGGCAGTTTGAGCTGGTAGAGGTTGTACATCAGCTCCGCCAGCTCGCGGGAGTCGTTGAGGTTGGCGTTGTAATCCAGCGTCGCAGCGTGCTGCATCCATGCCAGATCGGCACCGGCGCTGAAGTGTTTGCCACGGCCGCGCAGGAGCAGAAAGCGCAGGCTTTTATCCGCAGCGATTTCGTCAATGGCGAGGATCAGCTCGCGGATCATCTCGGCATTAAAGGCGTTGTTCTTCTCCGCACGGTTAAGCCACAGGGTGGCGAAACCGCGCGGGTCTTTTTCCAGTTGTACAGTCGTGAAGTCAGTCATGGTCTGTGGCCTTACATGCGGAACACGCCAAAGGTGGTCGGCTCAATCGGTGCGTTGAGGCTGGCGGAGAGGGCGAGGGCGAGCACGTCGCGGGTCTGCGCCGGGTCGATGACGCCGTCATCCCACAGGCGCGCACTGCTGTAGTAGCTGTGGCCCTGACGTTCGTACTGCTCAAGAATCGGTTGCTTAAGGCTGGCCTCTTCTTCGGCGCTAAAGGTTTGTCCGGCGCGGGCGGCTTGTTCGTGCTTCACCTGCACCAGCACGCCAGCGGCCTGTTCGGCACCCATCACGGAGATCCGCGCATTCGGCCACATCCACAAAAAGCGTGGGTCGTAAGCGCGGCCACACATGCCGTAGTTACCGGCACCAAAGCTGCCACCGATGATCACGGTGAACTTCGGCACTTTGGCGCAAGCCACGGCATTAACCAGCTTGGCACCGTGTTTGGCGATGCCGCCGGATTCGTATTTCTGCCCGACCATAAAGCCGGTGATGTTTTGCAAGAACAGCAGCGGAATGCCGCGCTGGCAGGCCAGTTCGATGAAGTTCGCGCCTTTTTGCGCAGACTCGGCGAACAAAATGCCGTTGTTGGCCAGAATCGCCACCGGATAGCCGTGGATATGGGCGAAGCCGCATACCAAGGTGGTGCCGAACAGCGCTTTAAATTCGTCCAGCACGCTGCCGTCGACAATGCGGGCGATCACTTCGCGTACATCAAATGGCTGCTTGGAGTCGGCCGGGATCACGCCGTACAGCTCATCACTGCTGTACAGCGGGGCGATCGGGGTTTGCGTATTGAGGCTGCCGAGCTTGCGCCAATTAAGGTTGGCGATGCAGCGGCGGGCGATGGCCAGCGCGTGCTCGTCGTTCTCGGCGTAATGGTCGGCCACGCCAGAGGTTTTGCAGTGCACATCGGCACCGCCCAAATCTTCAGCACTGACCACTTCACCGGTGGCGGCTTTCACCAACGGCGGGCCGGCGAGGAAGATGGTGGCTTGTTGACGCACCATGATTGCTTCATCCGCCATAGCAGGAACATAGGCGCCACCAGCGGTGCAGGAACCCATTACCACGGCGATCTGCGGGATGCCCATGGCACTCATATTGGCCTGATTGAAGAAGATGCGGCCAAAGTGTTCACGGTCTGGGAACACTTCGTCCTGACGTGGCAGGTTGGCACCGCCGGAATCCACCAGATAAATGCACGGCAGGCGGTTTTGCTGGGCGATGGTCTGGGCGCGCAGGTGCTTCTTCACGGTCAGCGGGTAATAGCTGCCGCCTTTTACCGTGGCGTCGTTGGCCACGATCATGCATTCCACGCCTTGCACGCGACCAATACCGGCGACAACACCGGCTGCTGGTACGTCTTCGCCATAGACCTCATAAGCGGCCAACTGGCCGATTTCGAGAAACGGCGAACCGGGGTCGAGCAGGCGGTTGATGCGTTCACGGGGCAGCAACTTGCCCCGCGAGGTGTGGCGCAGCTGGGCTTTCTCGCCGCCGCCTTCATGAATTCGGGCGAGCAGGGCGCGCAGGTCATCCACCTGGCTCTGCATCGCCGCAGTGTTAGCGATGAAGTCCGGCGAGCGGGTATTGATCTGGGAGTGCAGGATGGCCATTGAACGGCTCCATTGATCCGTCTTTTCGTAGGGTGGATGAGGCTTTGCTCACCCACCGGCTTTTCGCGTTCTTCTGCGTGTGCAGACTTCGAAACCAGTGTCTTACTTGGTTTCGTTAAACAGCTCGCGGCCAATCAGCATGCGCCTGATTTCGCTGGTGCCTGCACCGATCTCATACAGCTTGGCGTCACGCAGCAGACGGCCTGCCGGGTATTCGTTGGTGTAGCCGTTACCGCCAAGAATCTGGATGGTGTCCAGGGCCATTTTGGTGGCCATTTCGGCGGTGTAGAGGATCACTGCTGCAGCGTCTTTACGAGACTCTTCGCCGCGATCACAGGCCTTGGCCACGTTGTATAGGTAAGATTTGGAGGCGTTCATGCCTGCGTACATATCGGCGACCTTGCCCTGAATCAGCTGGAACTCCCCGATAGATTGATTGAACTGGCGGCGTTCGTGAATGTACGGCACCACCACGTCCATGCACGCGGTCATGATCCCTGTCGGGCCGCCCGAGAGCACAGTGCGTTCGTAGTCCAGGCCACTCATCAATACCGCTACACCACGGCCTTCGGCACCGAGGATGTTTTCAGCCGGTACTTCGCAGTCTTCAAACACCAATTCGCAAGTGTTGGAGCCGCGCATGCCGAGCTTGTCCAGTTTCTGGTGACGGGAGAAGCCTTTGAAGTCGCGTTCAACGATAAACGCGGTCATGCCTTTGGAACCGGCGTTGATGTCGGTTTTGGCGTAGATCACATAGGTGTTAGCGTCTGGGCCGTTGGTGATCCACATCTTGTTGCCGTTGAGTACATAGCGGTCGCCTTTTTTCTCGGCGCGCAGCTTCATCGACACCACGTCGGAACCTGCGTTGGGCTCGCTCATGGCCAGCGCGCCGATGTGCTCGCCGGAGCAGAGTTTGGGCAGATATTTCTGCTTCTGCGCTTCGGTGCCGTTTTTATGAATCTGGTTAACGCACAGGTTGGAGTGGGCGCCGTAGGAAAGGCCGACTGAAGCCGAAGCGCGGCTGATCTCTTCCATGGCAATCACGTGGGCCAGATAACCCATATCGGTGCCGCCGTATTCCTCTTTAACGGTCATGCCAAGCAGGCCCATGTCACCGAATTTACGCCACATATCCATGGGGAATTCGTTGTCACGGTCGATCTGCGCCGCACGTGGGGCCAGCTCGGCCTGGGCGAACTGACGCACGGAATCGCGCAGCATGTCGATGGTTTCGCCAAGACCGAAGTTGAGGGACGGATAGCTCATGATTGCACCTGCGTAATTGTTGTAAGGGCTATGAGAAGGGGAGTTACTGCTTGCGAATTTCAGCCAGCGCCGCCAGGCAGCGCTCTTCGGCGGTGTCCAACTCCAGCTGCATTTGCTGGATATCCAGCAGTTGCTGCTCAAGCTGAGCGCGGCGTTCGGCGATCTTGTGCATAAAGGTGTTGAGCTGCTTCTGGTTGCCATGTACCGGGTCGTACAGCTCGATCAGCTCTTTGCATTCAGCCAAGGAGAAGCCGATGCGCTTGCCGCGCAGAATCAGCTTCAGGGTGACTTTGTCTTTTGCGCTGTAGATGCGCTCCTGACCCCGGCGCTCGGGGTGGAGCATGTCTTGCTCTTCATAGAAGCGAATGGCGCGGGTGGTGATGTCCAGCTCGCGGGCCAGTTCAGAAATGGAGTAGGTGGGTGCGGACATACTACGATTCGCCTGTATTTACCTTTACGTAAACGTAAAGCTGTTATCGGGCGAAGTCAATCCACCCCCCGCGCAGGCAAGGGTGGGGTTATTGCGTAGGCACGCTAGTCAGGTTGTTTATTGGCAGCTTGGGAGATATCAATGATTTGCTCGCGCATCCAGCGGTTGGCTGGGTCCTGATCTGTGCTTTCGTGCCAGTAAAGGTGGGTTTCCAGTGTCTGCATATCTTTGATAGGCAGTTCTACAAAGTGCAGGCCGTTGCGGCGGGCGAAACGCTCAGGGACGGTCATGACCATGTCTGTGGTTTCCAGAACCGTAGTTGCCATCAGGTAATGCTGGGAGCGCAGGGCGATGTTGCGTTGCAAGCCCAAGCGGCCGAGCGCCAGATCAACATGGCCAAGGCCATTGCGGCGGGTGGAAATATGGATGTGGGTCAGCCCGAGGTATTCATCCAGGCTGATTATCTCTTTAGCCAGCGGGTGGCCCTGACGCATGGCGCAGATATAGCGGTCTTCCATCAACTTTACGTGGCGCACTTGCGGGTCAGTGTTGAGCGGGGCGTCTACGGCAAAATCCAGCCGACCGGCAGCCAGCTCTTTGGTGGTTTCGCGGCGGCGGGCGAGCATGCTCTCGATTTTCACATTTGGCGCGTGGCGACGCAGGCGCTGGAACAGCGGCGGCAGTACGATGGCCTCGGTCAGGTCGGTCATACTGATACGGAACACCTTATTAGCTTGTGCCGGATTAAACACGCGGCTTTCCTGCACGGAAATGCGCAGTTGCTGAAGCGCGCTGCGAACCGGCCCGATGATGTTCTGTGCCATTGGTGTTGGCACCATGCCTTGGGCGGTACGCACGAACAGCGGATCGTTAAAGGTTTCGCGTAGGCGCGCCAGGGCGTTTGAAACAGCAGGTTGAGTAATGCCGACAATCTGCCCGGCGCGTGTCAGGTTAGCCTCGGTATAAATGGCATCGAAGACGACAAACAGGTTTAGATCGACCTTGTTCAGATTCATTTCTGTGCGCTCCGTATGCGGTCGGCATTAATGATTGATATATGGTTGGTGAATAGTCATGGTGCACGCAAATAGATTATGTAAATCATATGCTGTGTTCTAGCATCATTTCTACTCAACCGGATATTCCATACCGACTCAGAAGGTAACTCTATGGATTTCGCCTACTCGCCAAAGGTCCAGGAACTGCGTGAGCGCGTCAGCGCTTTCATGGAGAACCACGTTTATCCTGCCGAGCCAGTTTTTGAACGCCAGGTCAGTGAAGGTGACCGTTGGCAACCGACAGTCATCATGGAGGAGCTTAAAGCCAAGGCCAAAGCTGAAGGATTATGGAACCTGTTCCTGCCGGAGTCGGAGCTGGGGGCGGGGCTGACCAATACCGAATATGCGCCGCTGGCGGAGATCATGGGTAGCTCAATCATCGGTCCAGAGCCGTTCAACTGCGCCGCGCCGGACACCGGCAACATGGAAGTATTGGTGCGTTACGGTAACGAACAGCAGAAAGAGCAGTGGCTCAAGCCGCTGCTGGACGGCACGATTCGCTCGGCGTTTGCCATGACTGAGCCCGCTGTTGCATCAAGCGACGCCACTAACATGCAGGCCCGTGCTGTGCGTGAAGGTGATGAATGGGTGATCAATGGCCGCAAGTGGTGGACATCCGGGGCCTGTGATCCGCGCTGCAAGATCATGATCTTCATGGGCCTGACTAACCCGGATGCGCCACGTCACTCCCAGCACTCGATGATTCTGGTGCCCACCGACACCCCGGGCGTGAAGATTGTCCGTCCGCTGCCGGTCTTCGGTTACGACGATGCTCCGCATGGTCACGCTGAAGTGCTGTTCGAGAACGTGCGGGTGCCTTATGAGAACGTGCTGCTAGGCGAGGGCAGAGGTTTTGAAATTGCCCAGGGCCGCCTTGGCCCAGGCCGGATTCACCACTGCATGCGTTCCATCGGCATGGCTGAGCGTGCGCTGAAGCTGATGTGTGAGCGTTCGGTGAATCGCACAGCTTTCGGCAAGCCGCTGGCACGTCTGGGTGGCAACTTAGATCTGATTGCCGAATCACGCATGGAGATCAACATGGCGCGCCTGTTGACGCTGAATGCGGCGTACATGATGGATACGGTCGGCAACAAAATCGCAGCCAGTGAGATCGCTCAGATCAAGGTGGTCGCACCCAACGTCGCGTTGAAGGTGATTGATCGCGCCATCCAAATGCATGGCGGTGCGGGTGTTTCCAACGACTTCCCGCTGGCCTACTGGTATGCGATGCAGCGTACATTGCGTCTGGCGGATGGCCCGGACGAAGTCCATCGTGCAGCTATCGGCAAATTTGAGTTGGGTAAGTACGTACCGAAAGAACTGCTCAAAAGCGGTCGCTGACCGACGCTGAGACAAACAAAGCCCGCAGATGCGGGCTTTGTTTTGCCTATTATCAACGACTGCTTTGGGTGTTTAACCACTGGGCGCGCATGTGCAGCTGTGCGGCAAATGCCCGGGCAGCTTTTTCCTCATGGAAAGTCACTGCACGCCTGCCGAGGCGGACACACCATAGAGTGCGTCCGTTGGCTTGTTGAACCTCAATCTGCACGGATTGTGGCGATTGATGCATTACTTAGCTGTCCTGAGTCTTACGTGTCTTGATCAGAGACAGGATCACACCTGCTGCCAGAACACCCAAGGTAACGCTCAGCGACAGGGCTGCCGGCACCTTGACGAACTCATGCAGGAAAATCTTGCCTCCGATGTAGATTAGCACTATCGCCAGGGCGTATTTCAGATACACGAATCGGTGCATCAACGCAGCCAGGGCGAAGTAGAGCGAACGCAGGCCGAGAATTGCGAAAATATTGGACGTGTAGACAATGAACGGGTCCTGAGAAATCGCGAGGACTGCCGGCACGCTGTCGACAGCAAAGACCAGGTCAGCAAGTTCGATCAGCACTAGCGCCAGCAACAGCGGCGTGGCAAATAAGACCACTTTGCCGGTCTTGTCCGGCTGGCGCACCAGAAAGTGGCCTTCGTGCAGGCGGTCAGTGATGCGCAGGTGGCGGCGCAAGAACAGCAACAGCTTGTTCTGGCTGAGGTCTGGGTGTTCTTCTTCCTTGGTAAACAGCATGCGGATGCCGCTGATAAACAAGAACGCACCAAAGATGTACAGCACCCACTCGAAGTTCTGCACGAGGGCTGTTCCGAGACCAATCATAATGGCGCGCAGGACGACCACGCCGATGATCCCCCAGAACAACACGCGGTGTTGATATCGCCGGGGAATGGCGAGGAAATTGAGGATCATCGCCATGACGAACACGTTGTCCATCGACAGCGACTGTTCAACCAGAAAGCCCGTGTAGAACTCAAGCGCTTTGGTGGCACCGAGTTGGAACCAGATCCAGCCGCCAAACGCGACGCCAACGCTGAAGTAGCCTGCATACAGCAGCAGACTCTCGCGCATTTCGATTTCGTGTTGGTCACGGTGCAGAACGCCGAGGTCGAGGGCGAGCAAGGCGATGATGATGACGATGAAGGCTAGCCAGAACCAGCCGGGAGTTCCTAAAAAGGATGTGCTAAGGATGCCTAATAGGCTTTCCATTGGAGCCACCTCTGAGTGTCGGTTGATGTTTTGGGGTCACTAGTGACTCCGACATCACGGTGAGGAAACTCACCGCCAGAGGGGCCCGGCGTCACGCGGCAATTAGGATCCTTCCGGCACGGAATTTTCGCAAGTGCTGGCAGATTGGGGATGTATCAATCGATTGCAAAACGCCCAGGTTTTGCAATCGATGTGCTGTTGTCAGTAGACCCAGACTTCAACCCGACGATTCTTGATGCGGCCATCTTCGGCCTGATTGGACGCTACCGGCAGGTCGTCACCCACGCCCATGAAATTACCGACCTTCACACCGGTGTGCTGCAGTTCGCGGCGTACCGCCATGGCCCGCAGCTTGGAGAGCAATTCGGCACGCTGCGGGTCTGTCTTGGGATCTCCAAAGCCCACCAGAACAAGCTTGTTGGCCGGTGTGGCGCTAGCTTTAAGGTAGACGCCAAGGCGTAGCAGGTCACGCCGGGCTTTGTTATCGAGTACGGCACTGCCTTCCTGAAATCGGAAATTCACAGACAATCGCTTAGCCTTCTTCACTAATTCCTGATAGTTCTCGGGCATTTCAGGATTTAAATCGGTGCTGAGGGGCTGAATGGTCTGTGGAATAAAACCCGTTTGTTCCACGATCGCCTGGCCCCGAGGGCTTTGGCTGAAGGCCACAAAGGCCTGGGCCCAGGGACTTTCCTGTCCCGGGACCTGATAGAGGAATAGGCGGCGTGAGAGCGGGTAGTCTTCCGTCGCAATCTGGCTCTGGCTGGGCAGCATGGCCTGGGCGCTACCTGAAGACACCGCAACGGCCTTGGCCTGACGGATATAGGGCAGGCCAATAAAGCCGATGGCGTTGATGTCCTGACTGACACCATCGGACAACGCGTTGCTCGACTCAAAGCGTTTGGCGTGGCTGGACAGAGCTTTGCCATGGCCGCTGAGAATCAGCTCATTAAAGGTATCAAACGTGCCTGAGTTGTCATCGCGGGCATACAAACGAATGCCACCTGCGGGCGCACCTAGCTGTGCCCAGTCAGTAATCTCACCGGCAAACACCTTGGCCAATTCAGCGGTGCTCAGGCTGTTAAGCGGATTGCGCGGGTGGAGGATGATGGCCAGGCCGTCCAGTGCAATGATGTGCTCGGCTGTATAGCTACGCATATCGCCAAAGCGGCTGAGTGACTGGGCTTCGATGTCTTTGATCGGACGCGACGAGGCGGCCAGTTCGGCGTTGCCAGTACTCAGTGCAGAGAAGCCGGTACCGGAGCCGTGCGCGGCTACCGTTATGCTGACTTCGCGGCCGTCCTGGCTGCGGGCCCTGACGATCTGTTCGTTGTCAGCCACGCCGGATTCAATTCGAATTGAACCGAACCCTTGTTCTTCGAACAGGCCTTTGGCCAGTGCCGGGGCCAGTTGTGCACCAACCGTGTTCGAGCCCTCGATGCGCAGAAGGTTGTTGCTGTCTGCAGATGTGGAAGCTGCAAAAACGACCGAAGGCAGGGAGTAACAGATAAAAGCCAGAGTCAGGTAGCTGATGGTGCGAGTCCAGGTTTCAGCACCGTATGTAGTACAAGCACGCGACATGCGTCATTAACCTTCTGAAGGGTTGGTAGGCAGTCGCAGATTAAGACAGGCAGGTGACTGAACGATGACAGCACCTGTCTGTTATGGGTGTTAGCGCGGGCTTAGCTCAGCTCGAGCCAGATCGGGGCATGGTCAGACGGTTTTTCCATACCGCGCAGCTCGTAATCGATACCAGCGTCTTTGAGGCGGTCCTTCAGGGCCAGTGAGGCCAGGATCACGTCAATGCGCAGGCCGCGTTTGGGCTCATCTTCAAAGCCGCGGCTGCGGTAGTCAAACCAACTGAAGCGGTCATTCACCTCCGGGTGCAGGTGCCGGAAGCTGTCGATCAGGCCCCAGCCTTTGAGTGTTTCCAGCCACTCACGCTCTTCCGGTAGGAAGCTGCACTTGCCGGTTTTCAGCCAGCGCAAGCGATTAGGTTCGCCAATACCAATATCGCAATCCTGCGGCGAAATATTGATATCGCCCATCACTACCAACGGCTGCTCGGGATTGAACTGGTTACTCAGAAGTTTCTGCAAGTCCGCGTAGAAGCGTTGTTTAGCAGGAAACTTGAGGGGATGATCGCGGCTTTCACCCTGAGGGAAATAGCCGTTCATCACCGTCACAGGCTTACCGTTCGCGTCAGCAAAAGTGCCGTAAATAAAGCGTCGCTGAGCGTCTTCTTCGTCATCCGGGAAGCCTTTAGTGATGCTGATCGGCTCTTGGCGTGAGAGCAGGGCTACACCGTAGTGGCTTTTTTGCCCGTGATAGTGAACGTGATAGCCCAGCTGGCGGATTTCAGCTTCCGGGAACTGCTCGTCAGTGACTTTGGTTTCCTGCAGGCCAATAACATCCGGCTGGTGTTTCTCGATCAGCGCAGTCAGTTGATGGGGGCGTGCGCGCAGGCCGTTGATATTGAAAGAGACAATCTTCATGGGCGGCAACTCTGGCTTGTGCTGTGGAAAGCCGCTGATCCTAGCTGATCAGACAGCTTTACGGCCAGTCTGTGGCGATCAAGCAAGAGCAGTGCTAACGTGGCTTGAGGCCTGAAATATCCAAATAAGAAAGAGGTCAGTTGAATGTCGGATACCACCGCAGAAGTGCGCATGTTAGACAGCGGCTATGCTCGTGAAGCCCGTTCACTGCTGTATCACGCTTATCGCCATGACCCGACCTATGCCTACCTGTTTGAGGCAGAACGGCCAGGGTACGATCAGCGGGTCAGGGCAACGGTGCGTGAGTTAGTGCAACAGCATTTCGCTGAGGAGCTGCCTGCAATTGGCTTGTTGATAGAGGACCGCCTGGTTGGCATTGTTTTGATTGCACCTCCACGTCGCCGTCTGGGGATCACCGAAAGTTGGGGCTGGCGGTTGCGTATGTTGTTGTCCACCGGCCTGCGCTGTACGCAGCGCTACCTTGACTACCACGAAGCCGTGCTGGCGTGTTTGCCTCCTGGCCAGTACCACGTGTTACCGCTGATTGGAGTGCATCCGCAATTTCAGGGTAAGCACCTCGGTGAGCAACTCCTGGCTAATCTACACGCCTGGTGTGCGGCCGATGAAGCCTCGCAGGGGATTGTCCTGGACACTGGCAATAGCCATTACCTCGATTTTTACAAGCGCCACGGCTACGTTGAGATTGGTGAGGTGGCAATCGGGCCAGTGCTAGAACATGTGTTCTTTCACCCTAACCCGCAGCCTGTGAGTTCGTCTGTCGATTAATGTTTCAGGCCTGCTGGTACGAACTTACCTGCAGGCCTGCCATCTTAGTTCGTTCAAAACCCTGTGTTAGCATCGCTTAATGTCTGTTTTTGTTCGTTTTCCTGCTGCCATCTTGATCCTGTTATTCAGCACCTGTGTGTTGGCTGAATCGCAGTTGCGCGTTCGTGTTTCGCCTTCCAATAGTGATTTGAAAAAGAATATTGAGGGGCACATTGGTAGCCTCGGTGAGCGTGACGCTGAGGATTTGCAGCGCTTCCGCCGGGTGGCCGAAGCTCAGGCGCTTAAGGCCGCGCAGGCATTAGGCTATTACCACCCGCAGATCAGCAGCGAAGTCAGCAGCGGCAAAACCACGCGCCTGACAGTGAATGTGGAGCCGGGTGAGCCGATTCGGCTGCGTAATGTCAGCATCCGATTGGAAGGACCCGCTAGTGAGTTGAAGCGCTTCCGCATACCGGATGAGCCTGAACTAAAGCCGGGGGCGCAGCTGAATCACGGCACCTACGAGGCGGCCAAGCGCGACATCCTCAATCAGGCGTCCCGTTTTGGGTTCTTCTCCGGCTCATATACCCGCCAGCGTTTTGTGATTGACCCGGATGCAGGCGTTGCCGATATCGAACTGGTCTACAACAGCGGCCCGCGTTATCAGCTCGGCGATGTCAGTTTTAGCGGGGATGCTCCCTTTGATGAATCACTTCTGCAACGCATGGTGCCGTTCAAACCTGACACACCCTACGATGCCGCGCTGATTAACGAGCTTTACCAGGCGCTGCGTTCCAGCGGCTATTTCGAAACGGTACAGGTGGATGCCAACCCAACCGTTGCTGACGCACAGCGAATTCCGATTCAGGTTCAGCTGCAAGCGCGTAAGCCTCGCAGCATGGGGCTGGGCTTGGGTTTTTCAACTGACGTCGGGCCGCGCGGACGGGCCAATTGGACCCGCCATTACGCTAACCCGCAGGGCCATAGCTACGGCGCTGAGTTGGAACTGTCGGCACCGCGGCAGAACGTCGGCCTGTGGTATGACATTCCTTTGGACCCGCCGCTGACAGACAAGCTGCGGATTGCCGGTGGCTACCAGGCCGAAGACCTGGCCGATACGGACAGCAAAAGCCGCCTGTTAACGGTTGGCCCCGAGTGGCACAGTCAGTTGGAAAGCGGCTGGCAGCGTGTACTGTCGTTAAAGCTGCTGCATGAAGAGTACTACTTGGGTGATGACTCCGGCCTGAGCACCTTGCTGATGCCGGGGGTGAGCTATTCATATCTGCAGAGCGACAACAAGATCGATCCCAATTATGGCTATCGCCTGCAATTCAGCCTTTCTGGCGCGGCGGAGGGCGTGCTCTCTGACTCCAATGTGGTGCATGGCAATGTGCAGCTTAAAGGCCTGACGACCTTGTTTGAGCGTCACCGACTGTTGGGCCGGGTTGAGGTTGGCGGGACCGAATCTGACGGTTTTGGCAATGTTCCGCCATCGTTACGTTTTTTCGCCGGTGGCGATCAGAGCGTACGGGGGTACGACTACCAGAGCTTGTCTCCAGAGAACCGCAAGGGTGACAAGATCGGCGGCCGCTACTTGGTTGCGGCCAGTGCGGAGTACCAATACAGCCTCACCGATACATGGCGCTTGGCCGGTTTCTATGACGCCGGTAACAGCTTCAATTCGTTGGATTTGCCTTCTTTGAAAAGTGCAGTTGGTTTCGGTGTGCGTTGGGTCTCGCCACTCGGGCCTTTGCGTTTGGATCTGGCCCATCCGTTGGACGATGAAGGTGGTATTCGTTTTCACTTCTCGATGGGGCCAGAGCTGTGAAACGCCGTTTCCTGATCATTATGTCGTGCGTGCTGGCGCTGCTGTTTACGCTGCTCCTGGCGGTTATGTTGCTGATCAACAGCGAGGCGGGCAGCCGCTGGTTGCTGGCGCAGATTCCCGGGCTTGAGGTTGAGGCCTTTGAGGGGCGTCTAGGCAGTCAGTGGAGTGCTGAGCGTTTGCACTGGCAGCAAGGGGAGAGCTCGGTGTTGGTCGAGTCTCCAGAGATGCAGTGGAGTCCCGCTTGTTTATTACGCTCGACATTGTGCATCGGCCGCTTACACGCAGGTCAGATTACGCTTGATTTCCCGCCCAGCGATGAACCTCCCAGTGACGAGCCGTTTTCCCTGCCTGATTTGAATCTGCCGCTTGCGCTTGAGTTAGGTGATATCAGCCTACAGGGGCTGCGTTTCAATGGATCCGATCAACTGCAGGGGGCGGAATTGGTTGCGAGCTGGACGCCCGCCGGGATGCAGATTGAAACTTTGAAAGCGCGCTCCGGCAATCTGGCCCTGGATGTCAAAGGCACATTGTCGCCGACCGGTGACTGGCCGCTGGCGCTGCAGGGCCAGCTGACCTTGCCTGCGCCGGAACAACAGCCCTGGAACATTACCCTTGAACTCAAAGGCCATCTGCAGGGTGAGGTGACAGTACAGGCGGACAGCCAGGGTTATTTGCAAGGCCGGCTGAATGGCGTCGCCCAGCCTTTGGCCGAGCACCTGCCTGCCACATTGCGTGTGCAAGTTGAGCGATTCAAAGCCAATAGTGAACTTCCTGACACCTTAACCCTGCGTGGAGTCGATTTGCAGGCCAGGGGTGATCTGGAGGCCGGTTACACGCTGGCCGGCCGCTCTGCTTTGGCTGACGAAAACCAGCCAGTGGCATTGGTGTTGGCTGGATTAATCAAAGCAGACGGCCTTCGCTTGGATGCGCTGTCTCTGAATGCCGGGGCTGATCAGTTCGTGACACTGGACGGCACGCTCGATTGGTCCCAAGGCCTTAGTATCGACAGCAAAATGAAGTGGCAAGCGTTTCCATGGACGCGGCTGTACCCGATGGAAACACCGCCACAGGTGCTGCTTGAGCGCCTAGATGCTGAAGTGGCCTACCGCGACGGTGATTATCTGGGCAACTTTGTCGCCGCTCTGGATGGTCCAGCCGGTGCCTTCACCCTGAAAAGCCCGGTGAGCGGCAACCTAGAACGCGTCTACCTGCCTGATCTGACCTTGCAGGCGGGCGAGGGGATTGCCCAAGGGCCCGTCAGTGTGGGATTTGCCGACAAGCTTGAATGGGATGTGCGCCTGCAGGTCAACCAGCTTGATCCGGGGTACTGGATGGCTCAAATGCCGGGCAGTTTTGCGGGTGTAATCGACAGCCGGGGTGATCTGCAACAGTTCAAGGCTGACGTTAATCTGCAGGGTCGTCTGCGTGCGCAACCGGCCAACCTGTTGGTGCGTTATGACGGTGGCCTACAGCAGGGCGAACTGAGTGCTCTGGATGTACGTCTGGGAGATAACCGTATCAATGGCAGCGCAGCCTTGCAGCAGCGTCTGCGCGGTCAGTTGCAGATCGATATGCCGCGCCTTGGCCAGCTGTGGCCTGGTCTGCAAGGGCAGCTAAATGGTCAGCTTGACCTGGCGGGCACACTACAAGCACCAGATAGCACACTAAAACTGCAGGGGCAGCGCCTGGGGGTTGACGGGCAGCACATTCAGCAGCTGACGCTTGATGCCGCGCTGCAACAGGGAGAGCGCGCGCAGCTGGCGTTGGAAGCACAAGGTGTGCGCTCGGGAGATAGCGACATTGGTCGCCTTGAGGTAAATGCGGATGGCACTTTGTCGCAGCATCAGCTGACATTTAATCTGCAAGGCCCGCTGCTCAACAGTGAACTGGCTCTGAATGGCAGCATGAAGAACGGTAACTGGCGCGGCAGCCTCAGTAATGGGCGGATTCACAGCGGCGAACAAGACTGGCGTTTGCAGCAATCGCTGAGCATTGACTATCTGGCCAATGGGCGGATGGAGCTGGGTGCACACTGCTGGCGCTCAGGCCCGGCCAGTTTGTGTGGGGCCAAGCAGCGTGTTTTGCCAGATGCGAAGCTGGACTTTCAGCTGCGTGACTTGTCGATGGAAACGCTTAAACCCTGGTTGCCGGAAGATTTTCAGTGGCAAGGCGAGTTGAACGCTGATCTTAAACTCGATCTGCCCGCGAGCGGGCCGAACGGGCGGATTGTGGTGGATGCCGGGCGTGGTGTATGGAAGGTTCGTGAAGCGGACAGCTGGGTTGATTTCACCTATGAGAATCTCACCCTCAACGCTCAGCTCAAACCGCAGCAAGTGGAAGCAAAAGTTGAGCTGAAAGGTCCGGAAATAGGACAGATGCTGCTGCAGTTCCAGATGGACCCGCGTAGCAACAGCAAGCCTATTCGCGGCAGTTTTGACCTGAAGGGGCTGCAACTGGCCATGGTCCGTCCCTTCGTGCCGATGGTTGAGCGTGTTACCGGGCAACTGAATGGCTCAGGCAGTATCAGCGGTACGCTGCTGGCTCCGCAGGTCAATGGCTCGCTGAGGGTTGTCGACAGTGAGATTTCTGGCGGTGATCTGCCAATGGATCTGCAAGACCTGCGTCTGGTGGCGCAGCTCAACGGTCAGCAGTTGCGTTTAGACGGTGGCTGGCGCAGTGGCGAACAAGGCCAAGCGACGCTTGAGGGCGAACTCAATTGGGCCAGTGGTCTGGCTGCCGGTGTGCGGTTGAAAGGTACCGAGTTGCCAGTGAACGTCGAGCCGTACGCAGCGCTTGAGGTCGAGCCTGATCTGCAGGTGCGTCTGCAGGATGATCAGCTGTCTGTGACTGGCACCGTCAAGATTCCTAAGGGGGCAATTGAAGTCAGAGAGTTGCCGCCTTCAACCGTACAGGTGTCTGCTGATGCGCAGGTTATTGGTGCCGAGCAGACGCAGTCAGCAGCCACCGCTATCGCCATGGATATCGATGTCGAAGTGGGGCAGGAGCGCCTTACCTTCAAAGGCTTTGGCCTGACCGCCGATCTGGCTGGACGCCTGCACATCGGTAACGACTTGGATACTCGGGGCGATTTGAGCCTGAACAATGGCCGCTTTCGTGCGTATGGCCAGCGTTTGAATATCCGCCGGGCACGGATGTTTTTTACCGGGCCGATTGACCAGCCGTTCCTTGATATTGAAGCAGTACGCAAAGTGGACACTGTCACCGCAGGCCTGCGTCTGACCGGCAACGCGGCGCAGCCAACCACACAAGTATTCTCCGAACCGGCCATGAGCCAGGAGCAGGCGCTTTCTTATCTGGTCCTGGGGCGTCCAATCGGGCAGAACGCCGGTGATAACAGCATGCTGGCCCAGGCGGCTCTGGCGCTGGGTATGGCTGGCAGCGCCCCGGTGCTTACTACTGTTGCAGAGGGCTTGGGTATTAAGGACTTCCAGTTGGATACCCAGGGCTCGGGCGCAACTACGAGCGTAGTTGCTAGCGGAAACTTGTCGGAACGACTGAGTCTGCGTTACGGCGTGGGGGTGTTTGAACCTGCCAATACGATTGCCTTGCGCTATGAGCTGACTCGGCGGCTGTATCTTGAGGCAGCCAGCGGGCTGGCCAGCTCGCTGGATCTTTTCTACAGACGCGATTTTTAACTGCTCAGTCAGGATAATTGCTGGATTGCTAGATACTTAAGGCGTTTTAATATTCCAACCCCCAGAATTCACTGGGCAATTGATTCTAATTAGTGAACCTTCCTGTCGCTGAGTTTCTATACTGAGCGCCGTCGAACCTGTACTGCCGTATATATGCAGGTGAGATCCGATCTGCTGTGAGCACGTTGCGCCTACAGGAGGACGTGTCAGCGGCAATGCCTACCCGGCATTCGGTACAGCGAGTCATCATTCGCGTTCACTACAAGAATAAGGAAGCATGCATGGAATTTCTCAATACGCTTGTCAATGAAGTCAACGCCTTGATCTGGGGGCCACCCATTTTGGTGCTGATTCTCGGCACCGGTTTCTTCCTGATGTTACGACTCAAGTTCATGCCACTGCTGAAGATCGGCGCTGGTTTCCGCTTGATGTGGCAGGGGCGGAAGAAGGGAGATGACTCTACCGGTGAGATCAGTCCCTTTCAGGCACTGATGACGTGCCTGGCAGCAACTGTCGGTACCGGCAATATTGCTGGTGTTGCCACGGCTATTTTTCTGGGCGGCCCTGGTGCGCTGTTCTGGATGTGGTGTACCGCGTTGGTGGGGATGGCCACCAAATACTGTGAAGTCGTGCTGGCGGTTCACTATCGGGAAAAAGATGACCGTGGTGAGTTCGTTGGCGGCCCGATGTATGCCATCAAGAATGGACTGGGCAAAAAGTGGCTGTGGTTGGGCAGTGCATTTGCCCTGTTTGGCGGGTTTGCCGGCTTCGGTATCGGCAATATGGTTCAGGTCAACAGCATGGCCGCAGCACTGCAGGGCTCATTCGGTATTCCGCTGTGGGTGACAGGTGTAGTCACCATGATCGTGGTCGGTCTGGTGATCCTCGGCGGCATCAAGCGTATCGGTAAGGTTGCGGCGGCGTTGGTGCCGTTTATGTGTGTGGCGTACGTTATTGCCTCTCTGGTGGTGCTGATCGTTAATGCTGACAAGATTCCAGCCGCATTCGAGACCATCTTTACCTATGCATTCACGCCCATTGCAGCAACGGGCGGTTTCGCTGGTGCTGCGGTGATCGCGGCAATCCGCTTTGGTGTGGCGCGGGGGATTTTCTCTAACGAAGCGGGTCTGGGAACTGCTGGCATCGCTCAGGCTGCCGGTACAACAAACAGTCCAGTGCGTTCTGGGATGATCGGCATGATCGGCACCTTTATCGATACCATCATCATTTGCTCCATGACTGGCCTGGCCATTATCTGTTCGGGTGTGTGGACCAGCGGGGAGAGCGGGGCAGTTCTGTCCGCTGCTGCGTTTGAGTCTGCCATGCCAGGCTTTGGTGGTTACATCCTGACACTGGCGCTGGTGGTCTTCGCTTTCACCACCATTCTGGGGTGGAGCTATTACGGTGAACGCTGCTGGGAATACTTGGTCGGAACTAAAGCCATCATGCCGTTCCGCCTTTTCTGGGTGATTGCCGTACCGTTTGGGGCAATTTCTCAGTTGGATTTTGCCTGGCTTGTGGCTGATACCCTCAATGGTTTGATGGCATTGCCAAACCTGTTGTCGTTGTTGCTGCTTAGCCCGGTTGTGGTGAAACTGACCCGCGACTACTTTGCAAAAAACTGATGTGGCATCAGCCTTGAGTGGCTAAGCTGGCAGGCATGAATGCCGCTGCGTACCTGCTACAAGCAGGTACGCATTTTTTGTTTATTCGATAGCTGAAGGATACCCACCATGGCAAGCGTAACCCTCAAAGGCTCCCCGGTAGAAGTTAATGGGCAGTTGCCGCAAGTTGGTCAACAAGCGCCGGCTTTTTCCCTGGTTGCCAGCAATCTGAGCGATGTCACCCTGGCCAGTCTGGGTGCCAAGCGTAAGATTCTGAACATTTTCCCAAGTGTCGATACGCCGACTTGTGCAACGTCAGTGCGTACTTTCAACGCTAAGGCCAGCAGCCTGGATAACACAGTCGTGCTGTGCATTTCCGCTGACTTGCCGTTCGCGCAGGCGCGCTTCTGTGGTGCTGAGGGACTGGAGAATGTGGTGAATCTTTCCACCCTTCGCGGTGCTGACTTCCTGGGTGATTACGGTGTGCAGATTACCAGTGGCCCGCTGGCCGGGCTGGCAGCCCGCGCGGTGGTGGTGCTGGATGCGGATAACAAAGTGCTGCACAGTGAGCTGGTCAGTGAAATCGCTAATGAGCCGGATTATGCGGCTGCGCTGGCAGTCCTGAACTAAGCTGAAAATGTATACGTAACGGCCTGCCCAGCAGGCCGTTTTTATTTGTGGATCAGCTGCTTAGTAACGTAAGGAAATGGTAAATCCGACCTTGCGGGCTTTGCAGCCACATTGATTCTTACTATCGTTCACGCTCCCAAGATTACTCACGGCTGCCCTGTCTGATATGCCAACTCCGAACTTCTCCCGTAACTCTTCCAGGCAATGGCTGTTTGGCTCGCTTGCGTTGGTCATCTTGCTGCTTCTGCTCTGGTGGTTCTGGCCATCCAAACCCGAAGCCCCACAGGGCGGTATGCATCGTGGCCCCTTTGGCGATGCCGGACCGATTCCGGTGCGTCTGGCCCCAGTCACTCAGGGGAATTTCTCGGTTGAGTTAAAAGCACTGGGCACGGTAACGGCTTACAACACAGTCAACGTCCGTCCACGTGTAGACGGAGAGTTGGTCAAGCTGCTGTTTAAAGACGGGCAGCAGGTCAAGGCCGGAGATTTGTTGGCTGTAATTGACCAGCGCCCCTATGCCATTGCATTGCAGCAAGCTAAAGGCGCATTGCAGGAAATGCAGGCCCAGTTGCGCAATGCGGAGGTAGACCTGATTCGCTATCGCGACCTTTTTGCCCAGGACTCTATTGCCAAGCAGACCCTTGATACCCAAGAGGCGCTGGTTAACCAGCGTCGGGGCAGCATCCAGAGCTTGCAGGCTAATGTCGCCAATGCTCAATTGAATCTGGACTTCACCCAAGTCCGTGCACCGATCTCAGGACGGCTCGGCATTCGCCAGGCGGATGTGGGCAATCTGGTTAGTTCCGGTGATACCAACCCACTGGTGGTGATCACCCAGACACAGCCCATCAGTATTCTGTTTACCTTGCCTGAGACGGAGTTACCAGCCGTTGCAGAACAGGTCAATGCAGGGCAGACGCTGGTGGTTGAGGCCTGGGACCGTAGCGAGTTGAACAAACTGGCTGAAGGTGCGCTAGAGAGCCTGGACAACCTGATCGACACCGCCACTGGTACGATCAAGCTCAAAGCACGCTTCGAGAACAGCCAGCAGAGCCTGTTCCCCAATCAGTTTGTGAATGTGCGCCTGCGTGTGAAAACGCTTGATAACGCAATTCTGATGCCTGCTGCAGCGCTGCAGTTTGGAGGTACAGGCACATTCGCCTATGTGGTGGACAGCGAGGACAAAGTACAGCTGAGCCCGGTTAAAGTCGGGCCCGGAAATGGCCAGACTCAGGTAGTTGTTGATGGACTCAAGGCGGGCGACCGGGTTGTGCTGGAGGGCACCGACCGACTGCGTTCCGGTGACAAGGTCGAGGTGGTGGAAGATGGCGTAGTGAAATCCGAAGCCAGTCCTGCTGCAGATGCAGGTCAGCCAGATTCACCGCGCGAGCCTCGTCCATAATGAACGTCTCGCGCCTGTTTATCCTGAGGCCGGTTGCCACCACGCTGATCATGCTGGCGATTTTTATCAGCGGTCTGCTGGCCTATCGTTTGTTGCCGGTGTCTGCCTTGCCGGAAGTGGACTACCCGACCATTCGGGTGATGACGCTATACCCTGGCGCGAGCCCGGATGTGATGACCAGCGCGGTGACCGCTCCGTTGGAGCGTGAACTGGGCCAGATGGCGGGGCTCAAGCAGATGTCATCCACCAGTTCCGGTGGAGCGTCGGTGATTACCCTGCGCTTCAATCTGGATATGCGCATGGATGTGGCTGAGCAAGAGGTGCAGGCGGCCATCAACACTGCCAGCAATCTGTTGCCCAATGATTTGCCGGCACCGCCGGTCTATAACAAGGTCAATCCGGCTGATACCCCGGTGCTGACGCTGGCAATCAGCTCGGAAACCATGCCGCTACCCAAAGTTTACGACTTGGTGGACACGCGACTGGCGCAGAAGCTGGCGCAAACCTCCGGTGTCGGTCTGGTTAGCCTGGCCGGTGGCCAACGTCCTGCGGTGCGCTTGCGGGTCAACCCGGAAGCGCTGGCGGCTTATGGCCTGAACCTGAGCGACGTACGCAGCCTGATTACCTCCAGCAACGTCAACCAGCCCAAAGGTAACTTTGATGGGCCGACACGGATTTCCCAGCTGGATGCTAACGATCAGCTCAAATCCGTCGATGAATACCGCGAGCTGATTTTAGATTACGAAAACGGTGGCGCACTTCGACTCAAGGATGTGGCGCAGATTATTGATGGCGCGGAGAACCAACGCCTGGCTGCCTGGGCCAATCGCAACGAGGCGGTATTGGTTAACGTCCAGCGCCAGCCGGGTGCAAACGTCATTGAGGTGGTAGACAGCATCAAAGAGCTGCTGCCGCATCTGACTCAGGTGTTGCCCGCCAGCCTTGATGTGGTGGTGTTGACTGACCGTACCGAAACCATCCGCGCTGCGGTGAAGGGCGTGCAGCATGAATTGCTGCTGGCCATTGCGCTGGTGGTGTTGGTGACATTCCTGTTCTTGCGCAAGCTTTCCGCAACGCTAATTCCGTCGATTGTGGTGCCTTTGTCGTTGATTGGCACCTTTGCGGTGATGTATCTGGCAGGGTTTACCGTTAACAATCTGACCCTGATGGCGCTGACCATTGCCACTGGATTTGTGGTGGACGATGCCATTGTCATGCTGGAAAACATCGCACGGCATCTGGAAGAGGGGGAAACCCCGCTCAATGCGGCGCTCAAGGGGGCTAAGCAGATCGGCTTTACCCTGGTGTCCCTGACTGTTTCACTGATTGCCGTATTGATCCCGCTGCTGTTTATGGCGGATGTGGTCGGGCGCTTGTTCCGCGAATTCGCCATTACCCTGTCGGTGGCAATTCTGATCTCGCTGGTCATTTCCCTGACCTTAACGCCGATGATGTGCGCCCGATTGCTTAAGCCAGAGCAGCCTGAACAGGAAGGGCGTTTTTACAAAGCAGCTGGCGCGGTGCTGGATCGCATGATTGAGCATTACGGCGTCTGGCTTAAATGGGTGCTCAAGCACCAGCCAATGACCATGTTGGTTGCGGTGGGAACGCTGGCACTGACGGTGGTGTTGTATTTGGCAGTACCCAAAGGATTCTTCCCGGTGCAGGACACTGGGGTCATTCAGGGGATTTCCGAAGCGCCGCAGTCGATTTCGTTCGCAGCCATGAGCGAGCGCCAACAGCGTCTGGCTGATGTGATCCTCAAGGACCCGGCAGTTGCCAGCCTGTCTTCTTATATCGGTGTGGATGGCGATAACCCAACGCTCAACAGCGGCCGCTTACTGATCAACCTCAAGCCACGCGCAGAGCGGGATGTAACGGCCAGTCAGGTGATTGAACGGCTGCGCCCGGAGCTTGCGCGCTTGCCGGGGATTGAGCTGTACATGCAGCCGGTTCAGGATTTGAGCATCGAAGACCGAGTCAGCCGTACCCAGTTCCAGTTCAGCATGGAGTCGCCAGATTTGGCGCTGCTCGAAGAGTGGGTGCCGAAAGTCGTTAACGCCCTGCGCGAACGCCCAGAGCTGACGGATGTGGCCAGCGACCTGCAAAACCGTGGCTTGCAGGTTTATCTGAATATCGACCGAGATATCGCCGGACGTCTGGGTATCAGCGTGGCTGATATCAACAACGCCTTGTACGACGCCTTTGGCCAGCGGCAGATTTCCACCATTTACACCCAGTCCAGCCAATACCGGGTAGTGCTTGAAAGCCAGACGGCAGGCAGCATCGGCTTGCAGGCACTGCGGCAGATACACGTCCGCGCGGCTGACGGGCAGCAGGTCATGCTGTCTTCCCTAGCGCGTATTGAGGAGCGGCCGGCGAGTCTGTTGATCAACCACATCGGCCAGTTCCCGGCGGCCACACTGTCGTTCAACCTGGCTGAAGGTGTTTCGCTGGGCAAAGCGGTGGAGGTGATTGAGCAGGTTGAGCAGGAGATTGGTGTACCGGCTTCAATCCAGACTCAATTCCAGGGCGCGGCCGAAGCGTTCCGCGCCTCGCTGTCGAGCACGCTGCTGCTGATTCTGGCTGCGGTGGTGACCATGTACATCGTGCTGGGCGTGCTCTACGAGAGCTACATTCATCCCATCACCATTCTGTCGACGCTACCGTCTGCAGGTGTTGGGGCGTTGTTGGGCTTGTTGTTGAGCGGCAATGAGCTGGGACTGATCGCGATTATCGGCATTATTTTGCTGATCGGGATCGTCAAAAAGAACGCGATCATGATGATCGACTTTGCGTTGGATGCTGAGCGTAATCAGGGGATGACGCCGGATGCGGCCATCTATCAGGCTGCTTTGTTGCGCTTCCGGCCGATTCTGATGACCACGCTGGCGGCGTTGTTTGGGGCGATCCCGCTGATGTTGGCGACGGGCTCGGGCGCTGAGTTACGTCAGCCCCTTGGGTTGGTAATGGTCGGCGGTTTGTTGGTGAGTCAGGTGCTGACCTTGTTTACCACGCCGGTGATCTATTTGTACTTCGATCGTTGGTCGCGGCGTTTTACCGGCCGTAGCGCCTCCGGAATTGTGGTCAACCCATGAATCTGTCTGCTCCGTTTATCCTGCGCCCGGTGGCAACACTGCTGCTGAGCCTGGCGATTTTGTTGCTGGGTGGCGTTAGCTTTGGCCTGCTGCCGGTTGCTCCCTTACCGCAGATGGACTTCCCGACAATCACTGTGCAAGCCAGCTTGCCGGGTGCCAGCCCGCAAATCATGGCCTCCAGCGTTGCCACGCCATTGGAACGGTCGTTGGGCAGCATCGCTGGCATCAGCCAGATGAACAGCCGCAGCAGTCAGGGCAGCACGCGGATCATGATCCAGTTCGATTTGGACCGGGATATCAACAGCGCAGCGCGGGAAGTGCAGGCGGCCATTAATGCGTCTCGCGAGCTGTTGCCCAGCGGCATGCGCACCATGCCTACTTACGCTAAGGTCAACCCGTCGCAAGCGCCGATTATGGTGCTGTCACTGACCAGCCCGGTGCTCGACAAAGGCCAGCTATATGACGTGGCTTCCACCATTCTGGCGCAGAAGTTGGCGCAAATTGGTGGCGTTGGTGAAGTGCAGGTGGGCGGTAGTTCGCTGCCAGCGGTGCGCGTGGCGCTGGAACCCCGCTTGCTCGATCACTACGGCATTGCCCTGGATGAAGTGCGCCAGAGCATCACTAATGCCAACGTCAAACGTCCCAAAGGTTCGGTAGAGGATGGCGAACGTCACTGGCAGGTGCAGGCCAGTGATCAGTTAGAGAAGGCTGCTGACTATATTCCGTTGATCATCCGCTACCAGAACGGTGCGGCGGTGCGCTTGGGCGATGTGGCCACAGTCACCGATGGCGTTGAAGACCGTTACAACAGCGGTTTCTTTAATGATCAGGAAGCCGTGCTGCTGGTGGTCAATCGCCAGACCGGTGCCAACATTCTGGAGACCATCGACGAGATTCGTGCGCAGTTGCCTGCGATGCGTGCCGTGATCCCCGGCAGCGTCGATTTGCAAGTGGCTATGGACCGTTCTCCGGTGATTCGTGCCACGTTGCACGAGGCCGAGCAGACATTGCTGATTGCCGTGGCGCTGGTGATTCTGGTGGTGTTCGCCTTCCTTGGCCGCTGGCGCGCGGCACTGATTCCGGCGCTGGCAGTGCCGGTATCGCTGGTTGGCACGTTTGCGGTCATGTACTTGCTGGGCTTCTCCCTCAACAACCTGTCGCTGATGGCGCTGATCATCGCTACCGGGTTGGTGGTGGACGATGCCATCGTCGTGCTGGAAAACATCTCGCGCTATATCGAAGAGGGTGAGAACCCGGTGGCGGCAGCCTTCAAAGGGGCCAAGGAAGTCGGTTTCACCTTACTGGCGATGAACTTGTCACTGGTGGCAGTGTTCGTCTCAATCCTGTTTATGGGCGGGATTGTTGAGCGCCTGTTCCGCGAGTTTTCCATCACGTTGGCCGTCGCCATTGTGATTTCGCTGGTCGTGTCTTTAACGCTGACGCCGATGCTCTGCGCCCGCTGGTTAAAACCAGATGACAAGCAGCGTGAGCCTGGTTGGATGGAGCGGGTAAGCCAAGCCGCACATACGCGGGTGCTGGCGTTTTACAGCAAGACGCTGGATTGGGCGCTGCGCCATTCGCTGCTGATGGTATTCAGCCTGCTGGCGACCATTGCGCTTAACGTTTTCCTGTTTGTCAGCGTGCCGAAAACCTTTATGCCGCAACAGGACACCGGCCAGCTAATTGGCATGATCCGGGGCGATGACGGGCTGTCTTTTAAGGTCATGCAGCCGAAGATGGAAATCTACCGGCGCGCCATCCTTAAAGATCCTGCAGTCGAGAGCGTGGCTGGTTTTATTGGTGGCGGTGGTGGTATCAGCAATGCCTTTCTTATCGTTCGACTGAAGCCCATTGCTGAGCGTCAAGACAGTTCTCAGGCGGTGATCGCACGGCTGCGCAAGACCATGCCGAAAGTTCCGGGGGGGCGCATGTTTTTGATGCCAGACCAAGACCTGCAAGTCGGCGGGCGGGAAGGGCGCAGCTCGGAAAATGAATACCTGCTGATGTCTGGCGACCTCGACCTGCTACGTAAATGGCTGCCACCAGTTCGCGAGACGCTGCGGGCCTTGCCTGAGCTGACTGATATCGATGCCAAAGAAGTAGACGGCGCGCAGCAAATCCGTCTGGTCATTGATCGTGAGCAGGCCAAGCGCCTGGGAGTGGATATGTCGATGATTACGGCAGTGCTCAATAACGCCTTCAGCCAGCGCCAGGTTTCGACGATCTACGACAGTCTCAATCAGTACAGCGTGGTGCTGGAGATTAACCCCAAGTTTGCTGAACACCCGGAATCGCTCAATCAGATCAAATTGATTACCGCCGATGGTGGACGGGTTTCGTTGTCCAGTTTTGCCCGCTGGGAGTTGAGCCTGGAAGAAGACAGGGTCAGCCATCAGGGCCAGTTTGCGGCGGAAAACATCGGATTTGCTCTGGCTGAAGGCGTGAGTCTGGATCAGGCAACTGAAGCGATTAACAAGGCGATTGCCCGACTCGGTTTGCCGACTGAGGTGCAAGGCATGATGGGCGGCACCGGCGGCGCATTTCAGCAGACCCAGAAGAATCAGCCGCTGATGATCCTGATGGCGTTGGTGGTGGTTTACATCGTGCTCGGTGTGCTCTATGAGAGTTACGTGCACCCGCTGACGATCCTTTCGACACTGCCCTCTGCTGGTGTCGGAGCCTTGTTGGCGTTGCAGCTGATGAAGATCGAATTCAGCCTGATTTCGCTGCTGGGTCTGTTCCTGCTGATCGGTATCGTTAAAAAGAACGCGATTTTGATGATCGACCTGGCACTGCAACTGGAACGCCAGCAGCAGATGAGCACTCAGGAGTCGATCCGCCAGGCCTGTTTGCTGCGCTTCCGGCCTATCATGATGACCACTCTGGCGGCGATTCTTGGTGCGCTGCCGTTGATGTTAGGCACGGCTGAAGGCGCGGAAATGCGCCAGCCGCTGGGTATTACCATTGTCGGTGGGCTGGTACTCAGCCAATTGCTGACGTTGTACACCACGCCGGTGGTGTACCTGTATTTCGATCGACTGGCCCGGCGGATCAACCGCTGGCGCGCGGCACCGATAGACGCCGCCCTAGAAACAAGGACATGAACCTGATGCGCTTTAATCACCTTCCTACCGTGCTGGCGGTTAGCCTGGCGTTGACGGGGTGCGCAATTGGCCCTGACTACGCGCGCCCAACATTGGACACTCCCGCAGCTTTTAAGCAAATGCAGGGCTGGACACAGGCGGCACCGGCTGACGCGCTGGCGCGTGGTGAGTGGTGGAAGCTGTACGAAGACGCCGATCTGAACAGTCTGGTGGAGCGTTTGAATGTCTCCAACCAGAATCTGGCCGCCAGCGAGGCTCAGTATCGCCAGGCGCGTGCGCTGGTACGCGGTGCACGCGCAGCGTTCTATCCCAAGCTATCTGGCAGTACTGGAGTCAGTCGAGGCAGTCAGGGAGCGGATGAGGGCGTTATCAAAACCTACGATCTGGGGCTTAACGCCGCGTGGGAGTTGGACGTCTGGGGCAAGCTGCGGCGCTCGCTGGAGTCGAGCAAGGCGGGCTTTGAGGCCAGTGCGGCGGACTTGGCTGCGGTGAAACTGAGTCTGCAATCAGAGCTTGTGCAAAATTATCTGCAGCTGCGGGTGATGGATGAACAGCAACGCTTGCTGGACGCCACCGTAAGCGCCTATGAGCGTTCACTGAAACTCACGGAGAATCAGTACAACGCGGGCATCGTACCCAAATCCGATGTTACTCAGGCCCTGACTCAATTGCGCAGTACTCAGGCGCAAGCTGTCGATCTGAAGTGGCAGCGGGCTCAGCTGGAGCACGCCATTGCCGTGCTGATCGGTGTTCCTCCCAGCGAGCTGACTATTGCTTCGCGCTCTGAGTTGCCTGCACTGCCGCAGGTGCCGGGGGCTGTGCCTTCACAACTGCTGGAGCGGCGACCAGATATCGCTGCTGCTGAGCGCCGGGTCATGGCAGCCAATGCCGAGATTGGTGTGGCTAAAGCCGCTTGGTATCCGGATTTGACGATCTCTGCCTCAGGTGGTTATCGCGGCAGTAGTTTCGCTGATTGGATTGAGCTGCCTAACCGTGTCTGGTCGCTGGGGCCGCAACTGGCGTTGACCCTGTTTGATGGTGGCACACGCAGCGCTGAGCTGGAGCGCACGGAGGCAGCCTATGACCAGACAGTGGCGCAATACCGTCAGTCGGTGTTGGATAGTTTCCGCGAAGTTGAGAATTACCTGGTGCAACTGAGTGTAATGGCGCAAGAGGCGGACATTCAGCAGCAGGCGCTGGACGCTTCACGCGAGTCCTTGCGACTGGTTGAAAACCAGTACCGGGCAGGGACCGTTGATTACAACTCGGTGGTCAATGTTCAGGCCACTGCGTTGAGTAATGAGCGCACGGCCTTGAATCTGTTGGGCAGTCGTCTCACCGCCAGCGTGCAATTGATTGCAGCGCTTGGCGGTGGCTGGGATGTAGCTCAGCTTGGAACGCAAAGCCAGTAACCAGACTTTTCGCCATTGATCAGCGGCGAAGGGCGCGAAGCAGGGTGTAAGCCACTAACAGGAAGAGCGCTGAGACACTCAAGGCTGTCCAGATGCTGAACGGCAGGCCGAGAATTTTGTAATCGTTTTCGCCACACACGCCTGCGCTCATAAATACATCAGGCATCCACTCATGAATCGGGAAGTAAAAGGCGTAGAAAGGGAACGGCGAGCAACTGGTGCTGGGAATCAGGGCGGTTTCAATCAGCAGCAGGTGGATGTTGTCGTACACCGCCATACCACTGGCGGCCAGTAGCACGGCGCAGAACGGTAAACCGAGCCAGCGCACGCCGAGTTGCTCCGTCAGCAAAATCAGCAGCCCGGCTGTGCCGCTGCAAACCAGCCATAGGCGAATTTGTACGCACAACGTGCACGGCTCCCATCCCAAAAAGTGCTGTAGAGCCAGCGCCCCAGCAAGCATGCCGTAGCTGGCAATGACAATAAGTACCAAGAGTTGTTTGACGGAAAATTTGGGCTGCATTACGCGCTCCGCTTGCAGGTGAAATTCCACTGATTGTATGTGACATCAACTGATCTCGCCGGTTTAGCGGCGCTAACTAATTAATGCTCTGCTAGTACAAAAAAACTAACCCTGCTATCGGGATAGATGATTTAAGTCAACACGCAGGTGGTATGTGTGAACCAAATTAATGTTTATACGCTCTGATTCTCAGCTCTGATTCAATACTGCGATTAAGACGTTTCTGCGCAGCATTTCAGATGTGTCAGGAGCAGCCATATTCAGAATCTTAGCCGCCTCTCTCAAACACTATTAGCGCCATATTAAAAACTAATTTGTGTGTTCCGTGGGGGGCAATCATCCTGACCTTACCTAACAGCAAAATGACTAACGGGAGTCGACCATGTCAAACGAGTCTAAATGCCCTTTCTCCGGAGGGAGTAAGCGTGCTACAGCGCCGAGCAATACTGACTGGTGGCCAAATCAGCTGAAATTGGACACACTCCATCAGCACTCTGCCCAATCCAATCCGTTGGGTGAAGACTTCGATTATGCCGAAGCGTTTGCAAGTCTCGACCTCGATGCAGTAATCGCTGATTTGCATGCGCTGATGACCGACTCTCAGGATTGGTGGCCAGCCGACTGGGGCCACTACGGCGGTCTGATGATCCGCATGGCCTGGCATGCTGCGGGCACATACCGGATTCACGACGGCCGTGGTGGTGCCGGCACCGGCAATCAGCGTTTCGCGCCGCTTAACAGCTGGCCGGACAACGCCAACCTCGACAAGGCCCGCCGTCTGTTGTGGCCAATCAAGCAAAAGTATGGCAACAAGCTGTCCTGGGGTGATCTGTTGATTCTGGCCGGCAACGTTGCTCTCGAATCTATGGGCTTCAAAACCTTTGGTTTTGGTGGCGGCCGCGTAGACATTTGGGAGCCGGAAAAAGACATCTACTGGGGCGCTGAGACTGAGTGGCTGGCGACCAGTGACAAACCTAACAGCCGTTACAGTGGTGATCGTGATCTGGAGAACCCGCTGGCTGCGGTGCAGATGGGTCTGATCTATGTGAACCCGGAAGGCCCGGACGGTAACCCTGATCCTGTTGCATCGGCTCGCGATATTCGTGAGACCTTCGCCCGCATGGGCATGAACGACGAAGAAACGGTTGCCCTGGTTGCCGGTGGTCACACCTTCGGTAAAGCACACGGTGCCGGCGATGCCGCTCTGGTTGGGCGCGAGCCTGAAGCAGCCGCTCTGGAAGATCAGGGCCTTGGCTGGATCAGCAGCTTTGGCAGTGGTAAAGGTGTGGATACCATTACCAGCGGTATTGAAGGTGCGTGGAAACCGAATCCGACTCAATGGGACGGTGGCTTCTTTGAGGTGTTGTTCGGCAATGAGTGGGTGCTTACCAAGAGCCCAGCTGGTGCTAAACAGTGGACTCCCAAAGAGCCTAAACCTGAGCAAATGATTCCGGATGCCCATGATCCATCGCGCAAATTCCCTCCGATGATGACGACTGCAGATTTGGGGCTGCGTTTCGATCCGGTCTACGAAAAAATTGCCCGTCGCTTCCATCAGGATCACGCTGCATTTGCCGATGCCTTTGCCCGCGCCTGGTTCAAGTTGACTCACCGTGACATGGGCCCGCGCAGCCGTTATCTCGGACCGCTGGTGCCGAAGGAAGAGCTGATTTGGCAAGACCCGATTCCTGCGGTTGATCATGAACTGATCAACGCTAATGACGCTGAGTCGCTGAAAGCACAGGTTCTGGCGTCTGGGCTGAGCATTGCGCAATTGGTCCGCACGGCTTGGGCCTCAGCGTCCAGCTTCCGCGGCAGTGACAAACGTGGTGGTGCCAACGGGGCTCGTATTCGTCTGGCTCCGCAGAAAGACTGGGAAGTCAACCAACCAGCGGAGCTGGCACAGGTGCTGGCTAAGCTGGAAAGCATCCAGCAATCCTTCAATGCGGCGCAGAGCACTGGTAAGAAGGTTTCTCTGGCGGACCTGATCGTATTGGCAGGTAATGCGGCTGTTGAGGCAGCAGCGAAGAAAGCTGGCCAGACAGTGGTGGTGCCATTTGCACCGGGCCGTACAGATGCTACCCAGGCACAAACTGACGTCGAGTCATTTGCTGCCATGGAGCCTGCTGCAGATGGCTTCCGTAACTACTTCCGTGCTGAACGTGCATCGGTGCAGGGTGAGATGCTGATCGACAAGGCGCAGTTGCTGACCTTGAGTGCTCCGGAAATGACTGTATTGGTCGGAGGCCTGCGGGTGCTGGGGGCTAATCACGGTCAGAGTAAGTTGGGTGTGTTTACCGACAAAGCGGAGACGCTGACTAATGACTTCTTCGTCAACCTGTTGGACATGGGCACGCAATGGAAAAAGTCTGCAACTGAAGGTGTGCTGGAAGGCCGCGACCGTAAGACCGGCAGCGTGAAGTGGACGGCGTCGGTGGCTGATCTGGTATTCGGTTCCAACTCACAGCTGCGAGCCTTAGCTGAGGTCTATGCGCAGGATGACTCGAAAGAGAAGTTTGTGAATGACTTCGTCAAAGCCTGGACCAAAGTAATGAACCTGGACCGTTTTGATCTGGTCTGAGTGAAGCCTCAGGTTTCAGTTTGATGAATCGACAAAAGGCCTGGCCGCGCTCTGCGTTGCCGGGTCTTTTGTTTTTTGTTTAAGTTTGAATTCAGTTTGGTGAATTATTCTGAGCGCCTGTGTGGTTGGTGCTTCCTGACTAGTTCCAACGTGCCTTAGATCAACCTAGTGGAGACAGTAATGAATCGTTTTGCCTGGATGGCGCTGGTTGCGCTGATGCCAGTTTCGGTAATGGCTGAGGAAGAACCTCAGATTTATGGTTTACACGAATATGTAAAGCTCCATGAGTTGCAAATTAAAGTACCCGCCAAATTGGATACCGGTGCTGAGACTGCCTCGTTGAGTGCAACCAATATCCAAGTATTCAAGAAAGACGGTGGGGAGTGGGTGCGCTTCCAGCTTGGGCTGGATAGCCCGCACAACCAGCAGGTTATCGAAAAGCCCTTAGTGCGTATGAGCTACATCAAACGCCGCGCTGGAGATCGTGAAGCAGGTGATGAACAGCTGTACACCGAGCGTCCGGTAGTGGCCATGGACATTTGCCTGGGTAATGAGCTGCAGAATATTGAAGTCAATCTGACTGATCGCAGTGACTTCAAATATCCACTTTTGATCGGCTCAACTGCACTCAAAGAAATGAACGCTGCAGTTAGCCCGAATAACCGATTTGCTGCAGGGCAGCCAAGCTGCGGGCAAGCCAGTTAATTCCCTGGCGGCCCGGCATTTATTGTTGAGTGCAGGGCCGTATCTGCCTCATCCCGTCTTTAGTGCTTCAGGCGTTCGCTCATTGAGGTCAGCTCTGGAGCGATAAAGCACCCCGCGGTAACACAGCACACAGATCAGCCAGTCAAATAAAAAGGTCCACACGTTATGTGAGAGGAAGTGTGCGCCCTGAGCCATACGTCCAATGGAAAAGACTGTGCCCAATCCAATCGCGAATACCAGCGCTGCGCGTGCCAGCCTGGGCTTACGATCGCGTAAGGCAAAAAAAACGGCGATCAGTGAGAACCCTGTTGACGCATGCCCGCCCGGCCAGCAGCGCCCCGGTTTGTCGGTAGGTGCGCGTTCGTGGACCAAGGGTGTATAGGTTTCCTCACCGCCAAAGTCGCTCAGGCTCCACGGGCAGTGCACAGCCGTCATCGCTTTAAGGGGGGGGACGATGCTGGTTGAGATGGAGAGGGCCAGCACCAGATAACCTAAAGCCGCCCGGTATGGCTTCAAGCGATTATTTAGCAAGCTGACGACAAAGCCGATGATGATCAGCACAGCAAAGGCAATCACTACCTGCTTTGCCTGGTCGTGCAGGAGGGTTTCGACCCAATCATATTGTTTGCCGATAAATCCCTGACCTGGCAGATAAAAGAAATTTGCCAGGGTGAAATCAAGTTTTGTCGGTTCAGCAATTAATAAACCAGCCATTACTAGCATTGGAATACCGATAGCCAGGCGAAAATTAAAGTAACGACTGAGAGACGTGGCTACAGTCATGTAGAACTCCAAGGAGAAGGGCCGTTTTAGCAGGTGAAAGCTGAGGCTTGTTACCGCTTAACTAACGCTCAGCGGTGCATTTAAGTCGTTTCGTTATGAGTTGATCAGGAGGCACATCATGGATAATTTCATTGCGCTCCAAGAGCGCGTAAATTTGATGAATAGCCCACAGTCGTGACGTGAGGGATATCCAGAGAGGGCATAAAAATTGAGGTGTGCCCAACATGGTCGTGGTTGAACCTTATTCGGTTTTGTTTGCCACAGAGTTTGACTGAGCTTCTGTCAGTGAAGCGTCATCGGTATGTGAAAAAAACGTAACTGCTCGAGCCGGTAAATAGGATTCCTATGCGCATTCTGGTTATTGAAGACAACCGCGATATCCTTGCCAATGTGCTGGATTATCTGCAGCTCAAAGGCTTTACCGTTGACTGTGCACAGGACGGCCTGACGGGGCTGCATTTGGCAACGACCGGGCACTTTGATCTCATCATTCTCGACATCATGCTGCCGGGGATTGATGGCTACCAAGTCTGCCAGCGCCTGCGTGATGACGGTAACAACGATGTGCCTATTTTGATGCTGACTGCCCGCGATGCTTTGGATGACCGCCTCAAGGGGCTGCGAGCTGGTGCCGATGATTACTTGATTAAGCCGTTTGCGCTGTCTGAGTTAGTCGCGAGGGTTGAGGCCATACTGCGGCGTAGCCAGGGCTTACGTAAACGTCAGCTGAAAGTAGCTGATCTGGTGTATGACCTCGATACTCTGCACGTGAGCAGAGCGGGGCAGCCTCTTAAACTCAATCCATTAGGGCTGAAGCTGTTGGCAGTGCTGATGCAGAAAAGCCCAGCTGTTGTGCGCCGTGAGGTGCTGGAAGAAGCGCTTTGGGGTGATGACTGTCCGGACAGTGACAGTCTGCGTAGCCATATCCACCAACTCCGCCAGGTACTCGATAAACCCTTTGAAACGCCGTTACTGCACACCCTGCATGGTGTAGGTTATCGCCTTGCCGAGCAAAATCATGTCGTCTAAACAGCCATTTGCCAGGCGAATCCTGATTTCGTTTGTTCTGATGACCACATTGGTCAGCGGTGTGTTCTCACTCAGCATTGTGGCTGTTGTGCACTTTATTGAGGACCACCTGATTACCCTCGAGCTTGGTCATGAGCTGGAGGAGATCCTCCGCGATGACCTGATGTTTGGCAAAGCACCTCGGCTGGACTCATCCACCCGCTTCTACGCATCGACGCTACCTGAATACCTACCACCTAAAGAATTCGCCAGCTTGCCGTTGGGGTTTAGCGAGGTGCTCAAGGGCCCGGAGGCGTATTACGCATTTAGTCAGGAAGTTGATGGCACGGTTTACACATTGATCCAAGAACAGCACGGCTTTGAGGCGCGAGAGCACGTACTGTTCAATGTTGTGCTCGCCGGCTTCTTGCTCACTGTGATTGGGGCTTGGGGGTTGGGATTGCTGGTTGCCCGAAAGGTAATGGCCCCGGTGGCTCGTCTGGCCAGGCAGGTGAGTCACCGCGATCAGCTGTTGTCGCTGGCTCCTGCGCTGGGACCACAGTATCCGGATGATGAAGTCGGCCAGCTGGCTGCAGCCTTCGACAGTACATTGGGGCAGGTGCGCATGGCACTTGAACGCGAACGGCTTTTTACCAGTGATGTCAGTCATGAGCTGCGTACGCCACTGATGATTATTGCCAGCTCCTGCGAGTTGCTTGCAGAAAGTAGTCTTGGCACCAAGGAACGCGAGCATCTCATCCGAATTAGTCGTGCCAGCGAAGAAATGAACGACCTGGTACAGACCTTCTTACAACTGGCACGTGATAAAAGCGATGAAACCCTGTGTGCCACGGCTTGCCGACTGGCGACGGTTGCCGATGAGCAAATTGAACGCTGGAAAGAATCCATCAACAGCAAAGGACTTACGCTTCAGTACCTTCAAGAAGGCCGCGATCGAGGTTTTTACAACCCGACCTTGCTGGCGGTGGTGATCAGCAATCTATTGCGCAATGCGTTGCACTACACCGACGAAGGTTTTGTAAGACTTGTGCTTGAAGATGGGGCTCTGCGTGTTGAGGACAGTGGTAAAGGCATACCACTTGATCAGCAGGAGAGGATCTTCCAGCCATTTGTGCGTGGCCCGGGGGCGCGAGGAGAAGGGCACGGACTGGGGCTTTCACTGGTGAAACGTATCTGCACCAAACAAGGCTGGAGTATCAGTGTCACAACCCTGAGCGATGGAGGCACCTGCTTCAGGGTTCTGCTGGGAGGCTCCAGCTTGAAATTAAGTACAAAGAGTTGATTGTCTGACGAAATTTTCACATCACCTTGACGCTGTGTTGATCTGCACCTGTTTAGGCTCTGCAACGTATCTATCCAAAAGGACACGTTGCTATGCAGAAGGCGAGCAGTATTGAGCTGGAGTTTTCCCGTAAATATAACCGGGCTCATGCTCAGCAATATTTGCACAAACACAGTGAGAGCCTAGCCCGCAGGCTCTCGCACTGGCGAGATGAGCAGATTGCCCGCGAATCTCTGAAGCTGGCCGGGGAGCCTAAAGTTGTTCTTGATCTTCCGTGTGGAGCAGGTCGTTTCTGGTCGCTTTTAGCCGAACAGCAAGACCGGGTCATCCTGGCTGCAGATAATTCCGCGGATATGCTAAATGTTGCCAAGGCAGCGCAGCCTCAGGAGCTGGTTTCACGCATTACCACTTTCCAAACTTCCGCATTTGATATCGATCTGGAGGACAACTCCGTCGATAGCATCTTCTGCATGCGCTTGTTGCACCACATTAAAGACACTGAGCACCGTCTCGCCTTGTTGCGTGAGTTCCACCGTGTCAGTCGCGATACGCTGATTGTCTCTCTGTGGATTGATGGCAACTTCAAAGCCTGGCGGCGGAAGAAATTGGAGGCCCGTCGGGAGGCGAGAGGGCATACCGGACAAAATAAAAACCGTTTTGTTGTGAATCGCTCAGATCTGGAACGAGAGTTTGAAAAATCTGGTTGGAAGGTTGTTGAATACCGAGACTTCATACCCGGCTATGCAATGTGGCGTACCTATACGCTGCGTAAGGAGCACTGAAGATGAACCTGGTAGGCAGCCTTGATAATGCTCAGGATCAAAATCTCCAGTTTGAGCGCTGGTGGTGTGCAAAGGGCGACTGGGTGGAAGAGCCAAATCAACGGCGCGGTGGTGAGAGTGGCGTCCAACTGGTGCGTGAGAGCCAGTCGTTACCGGTTTATATCAAGCGCCAGACTGGCCATCTCTACCGTACGCTACTGCATCCATTCGGACGACCCACCATTCTTAGGGAGAGGGCGGTATACAAAGCGCTGTCTAGCGTTGGGATCAATACACCAAAATTGATATATAGCGCAGCCCGCAAGCATGACGGCGAATGGCAGGCGCTGTTGGTGACTGAGGCCTTGGAAGGGTATGTCGACCTTGAAACGTGGTATTCGCAGTGGCACAGCGAAGACTTTAATGCCCTGTTGATCAAAGAGCTGGCCATCATGCTGGCGCGTTTACACTGCTCAGGATGGCAACACGGCTGCTGTTATCCCAAGCACATCTTCGCTAGAGCTACAGTTGATAGTTTTGGAACGCCTCAGGTGGAGGTTGCGCTGTTGGATCTGGAGAAAAGCAGAAAACGCTGGGCGGCAAGAAAGGCAGCAGAAAAGGACTTGGCCCAGCTGATCAAGCATCGGAAGAATGTTCCGTTGGAACACTTGCTGTTGTTAAAACGCCTGCACCTTGAGTACCTATCGGTACTCTCGTTAGGCGATGCAAGAAATGGCCAGTCTTAGGAGATTATTCGAGGCTGGCAGGATCACCGCAAAACATTTGAATTCTTGAACGGAGCCATCGCTCAGCAGGGTCATTGTCCTGAGCACCGCGCCATGCCATGTGCAATTCGAAACTATTGGTGGTAAATGGCAAGTCCTCGGTGCGCAGCCCGCCCGCCGAGGTCAGCACAGCAGCAGCATAGTCCGGCACAGTGGCCAGAATGTCAGTGCCCTCCAGCAGGCTGGCAAGACCATGGAACTGCGGTACAGCCAGCACTACCTGCCTCTTACGCCCCATCCTTTCTAGCTCATCATCAATAAAGCCGTTTAGGTCACCGGAGAATGACACCATGGCGTGCGGTCGCAAGCAAAACTCGTCAAGTGAAACCGAATCCGGCGCCGAGTCAGCCCGCAGCAATTTGGCTTTACTGCGGCGTAAAACCTTGCGTTTTGAGTTCGCAGGTAGATCAGTGGTATAGCTGACACCGACAGAAATCTCCCCGGAGGCTAAAAGTGAAGGCATTAGAAGATAATTGGTGCGGCGAATAACCAGGACGACACCTGGTGCTTCTGCGCGGATGCGTTTGATTAAGGGGGGCAGGAGACCAAACTCAACATCATCGGACAGGCCGATCCTGAATACGGCTGTACTGGTTTCAGGATGGAACTCGGACGCGCGGCTGACTGCTGTAGAAATTGAGTCTAGCGCTGGCTCAAGCAGGTTCATGATTTCCAATGCCCTGGTCGTGGGCTCCATGCTTCGTCCCGTACGGACAAACAGTGGATCATCAAACAGGTTACGCAGGCGCGATAGCGCAGCGCTAATGGCTGGCTGTCCCAGAAATAACTTTTCAGCGGCCCGGGTTACGCTGCGTTCGTGCATGAGAGTTTCAAAGACGATGAGTAGATTGAGATCCACGCGGCGGAGATCATTTCGGTTCATCCATACAACCCTCATGTCAGATCAACATTTAGCTGATCAGATCTTATACAAGCCAATTACCATTAGCGTAGGGCATGATCAGTATCAGTCTTTAGGACTGGATATGCCTTCCGAGTACGGATAAGGTCATTAGAGCGCATCAAGCATAGTTGCGCAGTACTTTTCACAGTCGCCATCGCATTGAGTTTTGAGAGGCCCACGATGTCCCGTGTCGTTCGTTTTCATGAATTCGGTGATCCTTCGGTCCTTAAGATTGAAGTGCAGCCCACAGCCCCCTTGTCAGCAGATGAAGTCCTCATCTCAGTCGACGCAATTGGCATGAGCTGGTTTGACGTGCTGTGCAGGCAAAACCTAGCACCCTGTTCAGTAACCCTGCCTTCAGGCTTGGGCTACGAGCTGGCAGGTGTGGTCAAAGCAGTTGGGGCGTCTGTGACCGAATTCAAGCCAGGAGACAAAGTGGCGAGTTTTCCTGCGCATGGTGTTAATGCTTACAGCTGCTATGCCGATGAGACAGTATTGCCAGCGAAATCGCTTGTTCGTTATCCCGAAACCCTGACACCTGAACAGGCTGCCGCCCATTACTTCCCTTCGCTAGTGGGGTGGTTTGGTTTGGTTGAGCTAGCTGATCTCAAAGCCGGCGAGACTGTTCTCGTTACCGCGGCGAGTCGTGGCTGGGGGCCATACATTCTGCAGTTGGTTAAAGCTTTAGGCGGTAACGTCATCGCTGCAACAGTTGTTGGGGCTGACAAGCAGTGGCTACTGAATCTGGGCGCTGACCATGTCATCGTGACTGACGAAGAGGATCTGGTAGGTCGCGTCAACAAACTAACCAATGGGCGCGGTGCCGACGTGATCATGGACGCGTTGGGGGGGCCGCAAATGCGATTGCTGGGTGATGCTATTGCAGTGGGTGGCCGCTTGGTACTGTTTGATCTCTATGGTGGTAATGAGACCTCTCTGCCTGCATGCGCAGCATTTAAGAAGAATATTCGTTTCTATATCAATATGGTGACTAATTTCACCGGCAATGAGTCAGTTGGTATTCCACAGAATACAAAGGCTGTATCCAAAGCGCTCGAAGCAATCCGAATGTTGACTGTCGATGGGCTTTTAAAGCCATGTATCAATAAAGTCTTCAGCTTTGAAGACGTGGTTGAGGCACATCAGTATATGAGCAAATGCCCCAGTCAAGGTCGAGTTGTGCTCGTAGTGGGAGAATATGCGGATCTAATGATCTAAATGCTCTTAGTTTTCATGCCTGCGGAAGCATATTAAGACATTTCTTATTGTCGCGCATTGATGATCTCGAGATTCTCGGTCAGACGTTGTGATTGCTAAATAGCTTGTGCGTGAATTGTGTGGATTAGATGGTTGAAATTAAACAATAAAGCTATTAAGAGCTGGTTTTGAAAATGTAATATTTTTCGAACTTGTTCTATTCCTTATTTTCTACATCAATGTATTTTAAGATTGTCTATCTTTCTCTAAAGATAGGTGGGGAGGCTTTATGCAATCTCGTCAGGTGATTTTAGTTGCTGAGGTTTTTTAAAAGCTGGAAATTCTTTATTGAGTGCTATTTAAAATAGCTTGGGTGAGTGCATGGAAAAAATTAAAGTGGTAGCTGCGGATGACCACCCCGTCGTCCTGATGGGCGTCCGTGAGATTCTGGATCGTGATTCCCGCTTCGAGCTTGTAGGTGAGGCCAGAAGCTCGAGCGAGCTAGTTGAGTTATATGATAGACTCAAGCCTGACGTTGTTATTACTGATTACAACATGCCAGGCGATAGTCGATATGGCGACGGGATGAAATTGGTGGAGTACCTGCTCAGGCATTATCCAGAGACTAAAGTTCTGATCCTCACAATGCTAAAGAATGCGCCACTAATTTCCAGTCTATATGGGCTTGGTGTCTCCGGAGTATTGCATAAAACTCGTGACCTTAATGAGATTCTGGTTGCGCTTGGAACCATACTCCGTAAGCGTGTTTATCGTGGAACGGTATCGCCTGTGCCACCAATGGCTGTTACTTCCAGTTTGAATGATAATGATATGGGGGTTGCAAAGCTTTCGGCGCGTGAGTATGAGGTTTTGCGTCATTTTGTTGTGGGTGGGCTTTCGGTAAACGACATTGCCAGAGTGTTAAATCGTAGTGTGAAAACTGTTAGTGCACAGAAAATGTCAACGATGAGAAAGCTTGAGGTCACTAATGATCAGGCGTTACTGACTTTTTGTCTTGAGCGAAATATTTTTCAATAATGGTTTTGGCTATCTAGCTAAAATGTGTTATTCGAGCTGTTGTTCTAAATTTGCTGGGGTTTAAGTGGTGTGTCTAAATTTGCCTGTATGGGCTAGGTGGTGAGCAGTCTCAGATGCAATGAATTTTTAATATATTTGTTTTGTGTTTATTTTTGCTTTGCTTAGGGCTCGGATTGGATAGAGAAGGTTGGTGTTTACTAAAGTAAACGTGTATTCGGCTACTATGAGTACTGTCGTGCATGTTTTGGTGGGGCAACGCTGGTTGAGCTCGGCGCTTCCGTCTGTTGACTGAACTCGCTAACATAATCTCACTGCGCGCTTGCGAAGTGGCAGCCATCCGTGGCTTGTGTTGATATGAGTATCAACTTTTTTCTTGGCAGTTTTGTCGGCCAGGGTGGAGAATTTAGCGGGAGGCTTGTTTGATCAGAGTGCTGGTTGTAGATGATCATGACCTAGTTCGTACCGGCATCGCGCGTATGCTCGGAGATATCGACGGCCTACAGGTGGTTGGCGAGGCTAGCTCGGGCGAGGAGTCGCTCAAGAAAGCCCGCGAGCTCAAGCCTGATGTCGTCCTCATGGATATCAAAATGCCGGGAATCGGTGGGCTTGAGGCGACGCGCAAGCTAATCCGCAGTTACCCAGATATCAGAATTATCGCTGTGACAGCGTGTGAGGAGGATCCGTTTCCCACTCGACTGCTTCAAGCAGGAGCCGCAGGCTATCTGACTAAAGGTGCGGCGCTCGACGAAATGGTGCAAGCTGTTCGCATGGTCTTCGCGGGCCAGCGTTACATTAGCCCGCAAATTGCGCAGCAGTTAGCCCTCAAGTCTTTTCAGCCGCAAAGCACTGGTTCGCCATTTGACTTACTTTCAGAGCGTGAAATCCAAATTGCTCTGATGATCGCTGACTGCCAGAAAGTGCAGAGTATTTCCGATCGCCTCTGTTTGTCCCCTAAGACCGTCAACACATACCGCTATCGCATTTTCGAAAAGATGTCGATCACCAGTGATGTAGAGTTGGCCTTGCTCGCCGTGCGGCACGGCATGATTGATGCCACAAACTAAAGTCAGCTCTCCTGTTTTTGACTCTGGGGCCTTTCTCTCTACTTGTAGTGGTCGGCCAGGCGTGTATCGCATGCTTGGTGAAGCTGGCGAGTTACTTTACGTAGGTAAAGCCAAGAACCTTAAGAAGCGCTTGAGCAGCTACTTCAGGCAGTCAGGGCTCGCCCCTAAAACCGCAGCGCTAGTAAGGCGTATTCAGCAGATTGAAACAACCATCACTGCAAATGAGACTGAAGCCCTTTTACTTGAACAGACGCTGATTAAACAATGGCGTCCGCCATACAACATCCTGCTGCGGGATGATAAGTCCTATCCATATGTGATTCTTTCGGGGGATGAGTTCCCACGTCTGAGCATTCATCGTGGCGCGAAGTCATCAAAGGGTAAATATTTCGGTCCTTATCCGAGTGCGGGGGCTATTCGCGAGAGCTTAGGGCTGCTGCAAAAGGCTTTCCAGGTTCGCCAGTGTGAAGACAGCTTCTATAAAAATCGCACCAGGCCATGCCTGCAGTATCAGATCAAACGCTGTAAGGCACCCTGCGTGGGGCTTGTTGATAGGGCAGAGTATGCCGAGGACGTTCGGCATTCAGTTATGTTTCTGGAAGGACGTAGTAATGCGCTTGCAGATGAGCTCTCCAGTGCTATGCAGGCGGCATCTACAAAACTAGAGTTTGAGCAGGCTGCGCAGTTGCGCGATCAAATTGCGTTACTAAGACGCGTGCAGGATCAGCAGAGTATGGAGGGAGGCTCCGGCAATGTTGATATTGTTGCGGCTATTGTTAGCCCAGGAGGGGCGTGCGTTCATCTAATAACTGTCAGGGGTGGAAGGGTTTTAGGCAGCAAGAGCTTCTTTCCCCAAGTTGTTATTGAGGAGAAGGGCAGCGATGTTCTGCTGGCGTTCCTAGAACAGTATTACCTGAATAATCCCGAGCGAGATTTGCCTTCAGAACTCATTGTCAATGCACAGCACGATGACTTTTCAACCTTGGTCGCAGCGATCCGAGAGTTGCGAGGTAAGGATGTGAGTATCAGCCATCGCGTGAGGGCTACCCGAGCGCGTTGGCAGCAATTAGCCGTCACGAATGCTGAGTTGGCACTGAGTTCGAGGTTGGCGAATCGCGAACATGTCGCGGCTCGTTTTGAGGCTTTGGCCCAGGCCTTGGACTTGGATGAGGTGCCTCAGCGACTTGAGTGTTTTGATATCAGCCACTCAAGTGGGGAGGCCACAGTGGCCTCATGCGTCGTCTTTGGTCCGGAAGGGGCGCTTAAGTCAGACTATCGACGATATAATATTGATGGTATCTCGCCAGGGGATGACTATGCGGCTATGCACCAAGCGCTGACTCGCCGTTTTAGTCGGGCTAAAGACGGTGAAGGGAAGTTGCCGGATATCTTGTTAGTGGATGGGGGCAAGGGGCAGTTAGCAATGGCTCGGGAGGTACTCACTGAGCTCGCTGTAGCAGATGTCACGCTACTGGGTGTTGCTAAAGGGGTGACGAGGAAGCCGGGGCTGGAAACCCTCTATCTGAATGATGCAAATCATGAATTTACATTGCCAGGTCATTCACCTGCTTTACACTTGATCCAGCAGATTCGCGATGAATCCCACCGTTTTGCGATTACGGGGCATCGTGCTCGACGTGGCAAAGCTCGCAGAACTTCGACTCTAGAAGGGGTGACAGGGGTCGGGCCGAAGCGTCGTCGTGAGTTGTTGAACCATTTCGGTGGCTTGCAGGAACTATCCAGAGCGAGTGTCGAAGAAATAGCCAAAGTACCGGGCATTAGTAAAAAGCTTGCCGAGACAATTTATGCAGCACTCCACAGCGAGTAGAATCCTCACCAACTTTCCCGCCAGCTTGTGCCAATGAATATCCCAAATTTGCTTACCGTACTCCGTGTTCTATTGATCCCGGTGTTTATCTTGCTGTTTTACATCCCGTTTGGCTGGAGTTACTGGGCGTCGAGTGCGGTATTTGCAATAGCTGCTGCCACCGACTGGCTGGATGGATATCTAGCTCGCCGCTGGCAGCAAAGCACGCCGTTCGGTGCGTTTCTTGACCCTGTTGCGGACAAGCTGATGGTGGCAGTAGCGCTGGTGCTGTTGGTCGAAGAGCACGCCAATTTGTGGTTGACCCTGCCGGCAGCCATCATTATCGGTCGCGAGATCGTCGTTTCTGCATTGCGTGAGTGGATGGCCGAACTCGGTGCTCGTGCCCAGGTTGCGGTCTCCAACCTGGGCAAATGGAAGACAGCTGCGCAGATGGTCGCTTTGATCATTTTGTTGGCAAATCCTGCGACTATGAGTCTCTGGGTAGGTATTGGGTATGCGCTGTTATTGGTCGCGGCTGTTCTTACGCTCTGGTCAATGGTCCAGTATCTTTTGGCCGCCTGGCCGCACCTTCAAGCCACGACTGAAAAGAAATAAACTTTTTTGAATCAAAGGCTTGACGAATGGTTCTGAAGATATAGAATGGCCACCGTCAACACGACATGCGGGAATAGCTCAGTTGGTAGAGCACGACCTTGCCAAGGTCGGGGTCGCGAGTTCGAGTCTCGTTTCCCGCTCCAGTTTCAACGGACCGTCTAGGCGGTCCGTTTAGTTTAAAGGCTGAGTAGCAGAGTGGTTATGCACCGGATTGCAAATCCGTGAACGCCGGTTCGATTCCGACCTCAGCCTCCATTTAAAGAGCCTCGTAGATCTATGATCTTCGAGGCTTTTTATTAGCAAATGGAAGTCTTGCGGCTTGCAGATAGGCTGTATATAGTCCTGAGCCGCAATGCAGCGCTACCGCCCGAATGGCGAAATCGGTAGACGCAAGGGACTTAAAATCCCTCGAGGGTAACCTCGTGCCGGTTCGACCCCGGCTTCGGGCACCATATATCTTACGTTGCTATTTTCAGCAGTGTATTTAAAGACCGGCTAATGCCGGTTTTTTGCTATTTGGGAACCGCAGAGGCGAAATATGCTCTGATGTGCTGACAGATTTATCGCTCGTGGTTGCAGTAGTTGCCATCCTGATAAACTTCACTCGACATTCCAACATCACTCAAGGCTAAACATGATTAAGAAATGCTTGTTCCCTGCGGCAGGATATGGAACCCGTTTTCTGCCGGCTACCAAGGCGATGCCCAAGGAAATGCTGCCTATTGTGAACAAGCCGCTGATTCAGTACGGCGTAGAAGAAGCACTTGAGGCTGGGCTGACTGAAATTGCAATGATTACCGGGCGTGGCAAGCGTGCGCTTGAGGACCATTTCGACATTAGTTACGAGTTGGAAAACCAGATTCGAAATACTGATAAGGAAAAGTATCTGGTCGGTATTCGTCGGCTGATTAATGAGTGCAGCTTCTCCTATACCCGTCAGGTTGAAATGAAAGGCTTGGGGCACGCAATTCTATGCGGTCGCCCGCTGATTGGTGATGAGCCTTTTGCTGTGGTTCTTGCTGATGACCTGTGCATGAACCTGGAAGGTGATGCAGTACTGACTCAGATGGTCAAATTGTATAAGCAGTTCAGGTGTTCAATCGTGGCGATTCAGGAAGTACCGCCAGAAGAGACCAACAAGTACGGGGTGATCTCCGGTGAGATGATTCGCGAAGATATCTACCGGGTTAACAGCATGGTTGAAAAGCCCAAGCCTGAAGACGCGCCATCTAACCTGGCGATTATTGGTCGCTATATTCTGACGCCCGATATCTTTGAGCTTATCGAAAAAACCGAGCCCGGCAAGGGTGGGGAGATTCAGATTACCGACGCGCTGATGATGCAGGCGCAGCGGGGTTGTGTAATGGCCTATAAATTCAAAGGCAAACGTTTCGACTGTGGTGGTGCAGAGGGCTATATTGAGGCCACTAACTTCTGCTATGAAAACCTGTACAAGACAGGTAAGGCGTTTTAAAGCTTCCGCTTGTGCGTGTTAGCAGACAGCCACCTTCGGGTGGCTGTCTGCATTTGGGGGCTTTCTTAATCAATGGTTGAGCATGGGCTCATGTGTGGCGCCATTGGGGTATGCTTGGTGATTGTTTGGAGGCGCTGAAATGACTTACGACTACGACTTGTTTGTAATTGGGGCGGGTTCTGGTGGGGTGCGGGCGGCACGTTTTGCTGCTGGATATGGTGCCCGTGTCGCGGTTGTTGAAAGCCGTTACTTGGGAGGAACCTGTGTCAATGTTGGCTGCGTCCCCAAGAAGCTCTTTGTTTATGGCGCGCACTATGCGGAAGATTTCCAGCAGGCGAAGGGATATGGTTGGGAGTTCGATGCTCAGGCACGCTTTGATTGGTCCACTCTGGTTGCCAATAAGGACAAGGAGATTGAGCGCCTCAACGGTATTTATAGGAATCTGTTGCTGAACAGTGGTGTAACGTTGCTGGACGGGCATGGGCGTATTGTGGATGCCAATAGCGTTGAGGTAGAGGGTAAGCGCTATACAGCCCGTCATATTCTTATTGCAACTGGAGGCTGGCCACAGATCCCGCAGATCCCTGGGTATGAATTGGCCATTAGCTCCAATGAGGCGTTCTACTTGAAGGAGTTGCCCAAGCGCGTGCTTGTGGTCGGTGGTGGATACATTGCAGTCGAGTTTGCATCGGTTTTCAACGGATTGGGCGCGCTGACCACTTTGCTTTACCGTGGTGATCTGTTCCTGCGGGGCTTTGATGGTGCTGTGCGTAATCATCTTAAGGACGAGTTGGCCAAGTCCGGTATGCAGTTGCAGTTCAATGCAGACATTGTTCGTATCGACAAGCAAGTGGATGGCAGCTTGCAGGCAACGCTCAAGGATGGACGTGTGCTGGAGGCAGATTGCATCTTCTATGCAACGGGGCGGCGACCCATGCTGGATAACCTGGGATTGGAAAATGCCGGTGTTGAGCTTGATGGGCGTGGATTTATCAAGGTCGATGAGCACTACCGCAGCAGTACGCCCTCGATCTTTGCCATTGGTGACGTAATCGGCCGCGTTCAGCTTACGCCGGTAGCGCTGGCAGAAGGTATGGCTGTAGCCCGCCAGCTTTACAAGCCGGACGAGTATCGCAAGGTCGATTACAGCATGATTCCTACTGCAGTATTCAGTCTACCCAATATCGGCACGGTCGGTCTGACCGAGGAGCAAGCCAGAGAGCAGGGGTATGAGATCAGCGTATTCGAGAGTCGTTTCCGCCCAATGAAGCTGACTATGACCGACTGCCAGGAGCGCACACTCATGAAGTTGGTGGTCGACGCTGGCACCGACCGGGTGTTGGGTTGTCACATGGTGGGACCTGAGGCTGGCGAGATTATCCAGGGGCTCGCTGTGGCACTCAAAGCAGGTGCTACCAAGCAGATATTTGACGAAACGATCGGTGTGCATCCGACTGCGGCTGAAGAGTTTGTAACCATGCGTACACCTGTTTCAGCCTGACGACATATGGAAAAGCTTTTTTATTTCACCGATTTGTTTGGCGTGGCTGTGTTTGCAATTACCGGTGCATTGATGGCTGGTCGCAAGTCGATGGACCTCTTCGGTGTATTGGTGATTGCTATCGTTACGGCTCTCGGCGGCGGTACGCTTAGGGATTTGATTCTGGATAACCACCCGGTCAGTTGGATTCGAAACGACCTGTATATTCTCGTGGCCTCATTAGCTGCAGTAGGTACCGTGCTGTGGGTACGCATGACACGGCCAATACATGAGAAAGGATTATTGATTGCAGATGCGATTGGCTTGGCCATGTTTACCGTGATTGGCTGTGAGATCGCGCTGCAGAACCAGGTGCCCTATAGCACGGCTGTAATTATGGGGGTTATGACCGGGGTTGCGGGTGGAATCATGCGGGATGTGATTTGTAACGAAATTCCGCTGATCTTTCAGAAGGAGATTTATGCCACGGCCTGCCTGATTGGGGCTGTTGTATTTATCACAATGCGTGAATTGAACACGGCCCACTGGCTGGACACCACCGTTGCGATGCTGACAGTGCTGATTATTCGATTGGCAGCAATACGTTGGCACATCAGCTTGCCGCGTTTTCACTTGCTAGACCGGGAATAGGTGGATCTGGCGAAGGCAGCTGGGAGGGGGCTGCCTTCGCCGGTTTTGCTCAGATGCCTTCAGGTGTGTCTTCGCCGCCTAATGCTTCGAACAAGGCTGGTAGAAACTCAACGAGCGTCATCATCATCAGGGTAAAGCTGGCGTCCTGCTGGCTTAGTGCATCATCGCCACCATCTTGCTCAGCTTGCTCCTGCAGCAGGTCTTCGAAGCGCAGCCGCTTGATTGCCAGTTTTTCGTCCAGAACGAACGATAGCTTGTCCTGCCAAGCCAGTGACAATTGGGTCACCTGCTTGCCTGCACTCATATGCTGCTGGATTTCTTCGCTTGTCAGGTCCTGGCGTTTGCAGCGAACCACGCCGCCGTCTTCATGGGTATCTTTCAGCTCACATTCATCGAGAACATGGAAGTCAGGAGCAGCCTGCTGTGATTTAACCCAGTCAGTAAGTGTGGCAGTTGGGGCAATTTTTACTGTCAGTGGGCGTACAGGTAGGGAGCCGATCGCCTCGCGCAGTGTGGAGAGCAGGTCTTCAGCGCGTTTGTGGCTGGACGTGTCCACAAGAATCAAGCCCTGCTTGGGGGCGATAGCTGCAAAAGTGGCCGACTTGCGAATAAACGCACGTGGCAGGAAGGTCTGCACGATATCGTCTTTGAGCTGGTCGCGCTCTTTCTTGTAGACCTTGCGCATCTGTTCGGACTCAATCTCGTCAACCTTCTCCTTGAGTGCGTCGCGCACCACGCTTCCAGGAAGGATGCGCTCTTCCTTGCGTGCGGCAATCAGCAGGAAATCTCCGCTGGGGTGAACCAGTGGGGCGTCAGCGCCTTTGCCAAGGGCAGGAATAAAACCATACGTGCTCAGCTCCTGGCTGGCGCAAGGTCGTGCTTCTTTAGTGGCAAGGGCGCGATCCAGCGTGTCCGCGTCGAGAGGAATGTCTTGGGTGAGACGGTAGACCAGCAGGTTACGAAACCACATAAAAGCTTGAAACTCCTTTATAAACCTGCCTGGGGCAGGGGGTTGGGGCACTGGCAGCCGGGTGTGATCAATCGGTTTGAACGTGAGATAGAACCACAGTTTCGTGCCGTAATGATATTCGGACTCCATTATTAATCGGTGTTCGCATCCGGCCAAGTCTTAGCTAAGTCTTTGGAAAAACAGGAAAAATAAATAAAAATAGCGCTTGCCAAGGTGTGGCGTGGCCTCTACAATGCGCACCACTTCGAGAGTGAAGGGTGATTAGCTCAGCCGGGAGAGCATCTGCCTTACAAGCAGAGGGTCGGCGGTTCGATCCCGTCATCACCCACCAATCTCTAGAGGTTACGCGCAGCGGTAGTTCAGTCGGTTAGAATACCGGCCTGTCACGCCGGGGGTCGCGGGTTCGAGTCCCGTCCGCTGCGCCATTTCTCTCTTCCCTCCTGTGACAATCCTCGCTCTATTGACCAACCTTAAGTTCAGCTAAATATCTGAACTTATGCGGTTTTTCTTATTCCAAACCCCATAGCCAGTATTAAGAGCGGCCTGTTAAGCTCGCGTATTCAAAACTGTGCCCCTGGGCGTACCGAACAAGGAACAAGCATGAAACAACATCGTTTAGCCGCGGCGGTTGCCCTGGTAGGACTGGTTCTGGCCGGCTGCGATTCGCAGACAAGCGAGGTCAAACTTGAAACTGCACCACAGAAAGCCTCTTACGGCATTGGCCTGAATATGGGCAAGAGTCTGGCGCAGGAAGGTATGGATGATCTCGACCCTAAAGCAGTGGCTCTGGGGATTGAGGATGCCATCGCTAAGAAAGAGCAGCGTCTGAAAGACGAAGAGCTTATTGAGGCATTTGCTTTCCTTCAGAAGCGCGCAGAAGACCGCATGGCCAAGATCAACGAAGAGTCGGCCAAAGCGGGTAAGAAATTCCTTGAAGAAAATGGAAAGCGTGAAGGCGTTGTGACCACTGAAAGCGGTCTGCAGTATGAAATTGTTAAGAAGGCCGAAGGTACCCAGCCGAAACCTTCTGATGTAGTGACTGTTCACTATGAAGGCAAGCTTACTGATGGCACTGTATTTGATAGCTCTGTAGAGCGTGGTAGCCCGGTTGATCTGCCAGTTGGCGGTGTTATTCCAGGTTGGGTTGAAGGTCTGCAGCTGATGCACGTCGGCGAGAAGTACAAGCTGTTTATCCCGAGCGAACTTGCTTATGGCGATAACAGCCCTTCACCGGCCATTCCGGCAAACTCGGTGCTGGTGTTTGACCTTGAGCTGATTGGCATCAAGGATCAGGCTAAGGAATAAATCTTATCCAGATTTTGCAACAGCGCCCCGCAAGTCGGGGCGTTGTTGTTTTTACGACATGGCGCTGTACTTTGGTCAGGGTGGCTCATGTCGCTACCACGTCCTGTGATTGTAGGTGTTACTGTTATGCACATTCGATGTTCCTGCATTCTTTGCACAGTAGCAGCCTTCGGATCGGGTTCTTTAAATTTCGTATCTTATTGAATAATAAGACTATTTTGTGCATGTTCAAAATCTGGTCGATCCGTGCGCAGGCCCCGTAGAACGGGGGTTTTAAAGGATAGTCTTAAAAGTGCCCACAGGGTTATCCACAGGCTTTGTGGGTAAGTGTCCATACACCAGTAGGTACGCGGGATTGGAAGGAGTTGAGATGAAAGCACCGAAAAGCTTCCCTCGTTACGAGTTACTCGCGAAGCGTTTCCTCAGCGCAGGAAAGTTACCTTCATTGCTGTTTTCAGTTGCACGCAAACGTGAGGGCCTCGGAAATGGTTTTTCCGAGCTCAAAGACAACCTGAAGATATTTCAGTCGCTGTGTATTGCTTGGATCCGTGGCGAATATCGTGCGATCAAGCCCCAGGCTTTACTCTCTGTAGTCGGTGCTTTGTTGTATTTTGTAGCCCCGATTGATGCCATACCTGATTGGTTGTTGGGAGTGGGTTTTATTGATGATCTGGCTGTTTTGGCCTGGGTTTTCAAAAAATGGTCTGACGAGCTGGCGGCTTTCAAGCAGTGGCGAGAAGCGCAATCCGCACATGTGATCAAGTCTCTGGAAGTTATTCCCAATTCTGAATCGACCTGAGCGCCTGCGGTGCCTTTTTTGCATCAAAGTGCAGGCAGCGTTTGAGGGGGCACATTGGCGTGCTACTCGCTGTTAAGATGCAATTAATAAGGCTGTTGAGTTGTTCGCGGCACTGTCAATGTTTGGAGAGCTATAAATGAAGGTTCAAGTCATTGAGCGTGATGGTCAGCCTGAGTATGCGGTCCTGCCGTGGGATGAGTACCAGGCCCTGCTTGGCGCAGCAGGGATCAAGCCTGCGGAGACTGCTGGGCCGCCTGTAGTGACTGCAGCTCCCCGACCTGGTTTGGATGAACTTGCCAGTCTGCGTGAGGCGAAGGGGCTGAGTATTGAGCAGTTAGCGCGCAATGTCGGTATCAGTCCTCATTATTTGGGGATGATTGAGCAGGGCGAACGTGAACCGGATGCTGCAATCCTACGGGCGCTGGCCTGGCAGCTGGGTATCGAGGGATGGAGGCAGGCGAGTTGAGTCTGCGCATCACCCGCCAGAGCTGGCAGGCGCTGCTGACCGAGTTGGAGTCTGCTCGTAAGAGTCGCCATCTGCTCACCTATCGGGCTCTGATTGAACGTCTCGCATTGCCAACGCCTGCCATGCAAACACTAGTGACTGCCCTGGAGTATCTAGCCGCGCTAGATGCCAAGGCTGATAGGCCACTACGCAGTGCCCTGGTAATTAGTCAGGGGGTCAGTCGAATGCCTCGGTCTGGTTTTTTCGAATGTGCCAGTCGCCTGAACCGTTTTTGCGGCCCCTCGGATGGCCAAGCCGCGGCCTCGTGGCATGCGGCTGAAGTGGCTAGGGTGTTCGAGTTCAATTACCCGGAGGACGTTTGATATTTCATGCTCTCAAAGCGCGACTGAGCTACAGCCTGGCGCGCCGATTGTTCCACTGGCGCTGGTTGGTTAAGCAGCCCAAGGCTTGGTCATGGATGGAGGGGCAGTTTGCCCGTATGGCCAATCTGGGGGATGTTCAGGCGCAGAGCTTTTACGGACATATTTTGCTGTTTCGCGGCCAGGGTGCAGCTGCGCGCAATGAGGGGCGTCGTCTGCTGACGCTTGCGGCCCAAGCAGGTGATGCCAAGGCCGCCTATCAACTCGGTGTGCTTAGTCTGGCGGGTGATATACACCAAGCGGCGGATGCCAGCGCGGCAGTCAAGTGGTGGATGCAGGCAGCCGAAGCCGGGCATCCAGCAGCGGCTCACCGGCTGTCAGGGTTGTACCGCACCGGCGCAGAGGGTGTGCCTGCTGATCCAGTCCAGGCAGAATATTTCGCGAGCCTTAATACTCAATCAGCCCGGCGCGGGTAAGCCTCAGCTCCCGTCAGTTGACGGGAGCCTGTTCCTTTCTGCGACTGACCCGGTCCAGCAAATACACCAGACCGTGATAGTCGATTCCGCCATGCTGGCTCAGGCCGATTTCGCAAGTTCTGCTGGTACTGATTCCTTCTGAGCAATGCTGCACTGCGGTTTTCAAACTGCGTAGGGCGTGGCTATTGAGTTCAGGCTGAGTAAATCCTTTATCTCCAGCAAAGCCGCAGCAGTGAATACCTTCTGGAATCACAACTTCAGTGGCGCAGCGCCGGGCGATGTCGATCAAGCCTTGGGCTTCGCCCAGGTGATGTGTGCTGCAGGTGACATGAACTGCCACGGGCTGTTGCTGAGGTGTGATATCCAGCCGGTCTAACAGGTGTTCGCGGATGAATCGCACCGGGTCATAAAGCTTTAAGCGCGTTTGCACCGTGTCCTCGAGTAAGCGCAAGGTACAGGGGCTGGTATCGCAGTAGATCGGATCGATGCCGCCGCGACTGGCTTTAAGCAGTGAGTTAAGCATTTCCTGACGCTTGCGCTCGGCTTGTTGCGGATAGCCTTTGGAGGCGAATGGCTGGCCACAGCAGAGTCCGTCGAGGGCGTCGGGTAAAACTACCTGATAGCCTGCCTTTTCCAGCAGTGCGCGGGTTTTGTCGAAGAGCGAGGTTTGCTCTCGATCACCCACAGCAGGGCCCATGACCCGTGAGACGCAAGCAGGCAGATAGACCACTCTTGGACGACTGTCGTCGAGTGCGGGGGGTACCTGTACAACTGAGGTGCTTTGTGGCATCGCCGGCGTCCATAGAGGTAGTCGCTGCTGGCTGAGCCGGCGCAGACTGCTGGACACCCGACTCAAGCGCGCACTGCCGAGCGCCTTATGCGCCAAGGCTGCTGTGCTCAGGACTAGTCGCGCACCTTGCAGGCTGCGTTGGAAGTTATCGGCCAGCCAGTCAGCCCGCTTCGGGTGTTGTGCAGTGTTGCTGCGCAGCTTGCGCACCAGATCACCGGTGTTAATCCCGACTGGGCAGCGCTGAGCGCACAGACCTGTGGCTGCACAAGTATCAATACCTTGATAGTGGTAAATAGTTTCCAGCTCACGGGTGTCTATGCCGGCACGCTGCTTGGCCTGAATATCCCGCCAGATAACAATGCGTTGTCGTGGGCTCAGTGTCAGCCCTTTTGATGGACAAACCGGCTCGCAGAAGCCGCACTCAATGCATTTGTCGACGATCTCATCAGCGGCTGGAAGTGGTTTGAGATTCTTCAGGTGCAGCTGTGGGTCTTCTGTGAGGATGACGTCTGGATTGAGGATGCCTTGGGGGTCGAGCAGGCGCTTGATTCGCCACATCAGCTGATAGGCGTCATGCCCCCATTCCAGTTCAACAAATGGGGCCATATTACGGCCTGTACCGTGTTCAGCTTTCAGCGCGCCGCCATATTCAACGGCCACCAGTTGTGCCACATCACCCATAAAGGCTTCATAGCGTGAAACCTGGTGCGGATCATCAAAACCCTGAGTGAAAACGAAGTGCAAATTACCGTCCAGGGCATGGCCGAAGATGATTGCTTCTTCATAGCCGTGCTTGTCGAACAGTTGCAACAGGCGGTTGACGCCTTCGGCTAGCTGTTCGATGGGGAAGGTGACGTCCTCGATGATCACTGTTGTGCCGGTCTGGCGTACGGCGCCGACGGCGGGGAAGGTGTCTTTGCGGATTTTCCACAGCTGGTTGTAGACCTGCGGGTCGGTGCTGAACGCTACCTGCTTCTCCAGCGGATAGTTTGCAATAGAGGCCATGACGTGCTGGATGTGTTCATCCAGCAGGCTGGCGCTGGCCGCCCGGATTTCAATTAGCAGGGCGCAGGCGGTATCTGATAGTGCTTTAACCCAATCGGGCATGCCGGGCATGTCCTGCACTGAGCGCAGACTGCGGCGGTCAAGCAGTTCCACGGCAGCAACCGGTTGTTGTTTGAGTACGGTGACCGCACGGCAGCAGCTCTCCACATCAGGGAAGACGAGCAGGGCGCTGGCTTTATGTGGGTGATCAGGAACGGTGTCGTAAGTTACTGCACTGATAAAGCCCAGAATGCCTTCTGACCCGACCATCAGGTGGCTTAGGATCTGCAGCGGATCATCAAAGTCGATCAGGGAATTAAGGGACAGGCCGGTGGTATTCTTGAGCCGATATTTGTGGCGGATCTTATCTGCCAATGCACTGTTGGCTCGGGTTTGGCGGCCCAGTTCGGCCAGCTCCTCAAGTACTGCGTTGTGGCTGTCACGAAAGCGCGCCACGCTTTGCGGGTCTTCGGTATCAACCACGGTGCCGTCAGCCAGCACGAAGCGCATGCCTGCTAGCGTCTGGTAGCTGTTTTGCGCGGTCCCACAGCACATCCCGCTTGAGTTGTTGGCGACCATGCCGCCGATTTTGCAGGCGTTGATTGATGCCGGGTCAGGGCCGATTTTGCGTTGGAAAGGAGCCAGCACGGCATTTGCCTGAGCCCCGATAACTCCTGGCTGCAGGCGGATTTGCTGGCCATTGTCACGGATTTCGCGACCATTCCAGTTGTCGCCCAACACGATCAAGACCGAATCGGTAACTGCCTGGCCGGACAGACTGGTTCCGGCGGCCCGAAATGTTACTGGCACTTGGTGCTCACGGGCCAGTTTCAACAGGTCAACCACCTCCAGCTCAGCTTCTACACGGATTACCAGTTTCGGGATCAGGCGGTAAAAGCTGGCGTCTGTACCAAAGGCTAAGGTGGACAGCGGATCGTCAAACAGGCGCTCACTGGGGATCAGGCGTTCAACGGCGCTCAGAAAGGCGCTGGGCAGGCTCATACAGACTCCAGAATCAGGATGCGGCGTGTCGCAGTTCACGTACCAGCGAGTCGGTGGTGATCTCGCTGATGGATTTAGCGCCGGTCAGAACCATGGCCACGCGCATTTCTTTTTCGATCAGCTCGAGCAGGTTGCTGACGCCCGCGCCACCGGCTGCCGCCAGCGCGTATACAAAGGCGCGGCCGAGCATCACGGTGTCAGCACCGAGAGCGAGCATACGCACTACATCCAGCCCGGTACGAATGCCAGAATCCGCCAAAATCGCCAGCTCGCCTTTGACCGCATCTGCAATTGCAGGCATGGCACGGGCACTGGAAAGAACACCGTCGAGCTGCCGGCCGCCGTGGTTGGACACCACGATGCCGTCAGCACCGAAGCTCACGGCGTCTTTGGCATCTTGCGGGTCGAGGATGCCCTTGATCACCATCGGGCCGTCCCAGAACTCGCGGATCCACTCTAGATCCTTCCAAGAGATCGATGGATCGAAGTTCGCTCCCAGCCAGCCGATGTAGTCAGCCAGGCCGGTTGGATTGCCACGGTAGGTTGAAATATTACCCAAGTCATGCGGGCGGCCAAGCAGGCCAACATCCAGGGCCCAACGTGGATGGGTGCAGGCTTGCAGCATGCGTCGCAGGGGCGCGTTTGGGCCGCTCATTCCAGAGTGTGCGTCACGGTAGCGGGCACCGGGAACTGGCATATCCACGGTGAAAACCAGCGTGGTGACGCCAGAAGCTTTGGCCCTCTCCAGGGCATTCTTCATAAAGCCGCGATCTTTCAGCACATACAGCTGGAACCACATTGGTCGCTGGATGGCTGGTGCGACTTCTTCAATTGGGCAAACCGAGACAGTGGACAGGGTAAACGGGATGCCTTTGTCCGCAGCAGCCTTAGCGGCCTGGACTTCGCCACGGCGGGCGTACATACCGGTGAGGCCGACTGGGGCCAATGCGACTGGCATGCTCAGGGTTTCGTTGAACAGTTTGGTCTCAAGGCTCAGCTCTGACATGTTGCGCAACACGCGCTGGCGCAGAGCAATGTCCGACAGGTCTGCTACGTTGCGGCGCAAGGTATGTTCTGCGTACGCGCCACCGTCAATGTAATGGAAAAGAAACGGCGGCAGGCGGCGTTGGGCCGCCGCACGGTAGTCGGTTGAGGCAGAGATGATCATGGTTTTCTCATCCGTAAAATGAGTCGAACAATACGTAAAAAGGCGCGCCTGTGTAGGTGCGCCGGGAGGCTTACTTAACCAGCATGCCGGTTAGCCAATAGGCCTGCACGATGGTGATTAGACCGACAAAGGTGGCAAAAATCAGGCTGTGCTTCAGGGTAAAACGGAACAGATCAGACTCTTTGCCTACCATCCCGGTGGCCGCACACGCTACGGCGATGGACTGCGGTGAGATCATCTTGCCGGTCACGCCACCGCTGGTGTTGGCAGCAACCAGCAAAGTCTGGTCAACACCAATTTGTTGGGCTGTAGTAGCTTGTAGCGAGCTGAACAGAGCGTTGGAGGAGGTGTCCGAGCCTGTCAGGAATACACCTAACCAGCCCAGGAATGGCGAGAAGAACGGGAACAGGGCGCCCGTGCCAGCCAGGACCAGCGCTAGCGTGCTGGACATGCCCGAGTAGTTGGTGACAAATGCGAACGCCAGCACCATGCCGATGGACAGAATCGGCCACTTCAGTTCAATGAAGGTGTCTTTAAGGGTGATCAGGCCTGTACGCAGATCAATTTTCAGCACCAGCATCGAGATCAGCGCCGAGAGGAAAATCGACGTGCCGGTTGAAGAGATCGGGTCAAGTTTGAACACCGCAGCCATCGTCGTCGGTTCTGCCACGATAGGGGCCACCTTGACCACCAGCTGATCCAAGTACGGAATCGCGAAGTTGAAGACGGTTGAATACATCGCGCCGCCAGCTGCAAACAGAGCTTTGAACGGCTTCAGCGTCCAAATGGTCACCAGCAAGGTGAGAATCAAGAACGGTGACCAAGCTTTGAGAATCTGGGCAAAGCTGTAAGGCGACGGGGTAGTTGTACGTGCGCCCGAGAACCCGCCACCTGCGATGCTGCCGTCGGAGTTGACCGCGTCCGCTTCGCGATGTGGACTCCAGACTTTCAGGAAGCATGCCAGGCACACCAGGCTGACCAACGCCGAAGTGATATCCGGCAGCTCAGGACCAATGAAGTTTGAGGTGAAATACTGGGTGATGGCAAAGCTGACGCCCGCAACCAGCGCAGCCGGCCAGGTCTCTTTAATGCCACGCCATCCATCCATCATCGCTACCAGCCAGAATGGCACAATTACAGACAGAATTGGCAACTGGCGACCGGTCATTGCTCCGATGTCGAACGCATCAATCCCTGTTACCTGGCCCGCCACAATGATTGGAATCCCCAAGGCACCAAACGCTACCGGAGCCGTGTTGGCGATCAGGCACAGGCCCGCGGCATACAGCGGATTAAAGCCCAGCCCCACTAAGAGGGCGGCGGTGATTGCTACAGGAGCCCCGAAACCGGCGGCACCTTCCAGGAACGCACCGAAGGAGAAACCTATCAGCAGCACCTGCAAACGCTGGTCGTCGGTAATCGACAGTACTGAACTGCGGATGACTTCGAACTGACCGCTTTTCACCGTCAGTTTGTAAAGAAATACCGCCGAGACAATGATCCAGGCAATTGGCCACAGCCCGTAAGCGAAACCATATCCCGCTGCAGCGAATGCCATATTGGCGGGCATCTCAAAGGCGAAAATGGCGACTAGCAAGGACAGCGCAAGGGTGATCGTACCTGCGACGTGACCTTTGAGGCGAAAAACGGCAAGGGCAAGAAAGAAAAATACAATTGGGATCAAGGCAGCGGTGGCTGAAAGGCCAAGGCTGCCGAGGGGCGCGTAGAGTTGTTGCCAGGTTTGCATGGGCACGGACTCACTGATTATTTTGGTTTGTCATTTTTACCATTTGTCCGTTTTCAGCACGGACCATGGATTAAATCCTGATCTAATTGGTAATACCAATTTACAGACTGCAAAACCAGAATAGTGTCTCTGCTTTGTAGGAGTCAATTTGGCGCACTACGACTTTTGTCTAACCTGCACTTCAGGCTGCATGGGCTTATGGCCGCAACAGCGCAGGTTGGTTACAGTTCACAGCGCATATTGCTGCGTCAGTTATGGAGTCAGATGAGTATGGGCTTTGGCCAGGTTCAGCCACGTCGGTTATCCGACGATATCGTTCAGCACCTCGAGTCAATGATTCTCGAAGGCAGCCTCAAAAGTGGCGAGCGTTTACCCGCAGAGCGCGTGTTGGCTGAGCAGTTCGGCGTATCCCGGCCGTCTTTGCGTGAAGCTATTCAGAAACTAGTCGCCAAAGGCTTGCTAATCAGCCGGCAAGGCGGTGGCAACTATGTGGCTGACACTCTGGGCTCGACGTTCAGCGACCCCTTGCTGCATTTGCTTGAGAGCCATCCAGAAGCTCAGCGTGATCTTCTCGAATTGCGCCATACCCTCGAAGGTTCGTGTGCCTATTACGCAGCGTTGCGTGCTACCGAGGTGGACCGCGAACGGTTGAGTGATGCCTTTGCTGCACTGCAGGATTGTTATGACCGTCAGGGAAAAGTCAGCCGTGCAGAAGAGGGGGCGGCAGATGCGCGCTTTCACCTAGCCATAGCTGAGGCGAGCCACAACGCGGTGTTACTGCACACCATCCGCGGATTATTTGATTTGCTCAAGCGCAACGTCGTAACCAATATCGGTGGGATGTACGCTCATCGCGATGAGACCCGGGATATGCTGATTACGCAGCATCGGGAGTTGTACCAAGCGATCATCGATGGACGGGCAGAGGATGCGCGCACGCTTTCTAACCGGCATATCGATTATGTCCAAGAGGTACTGGCTGACGTGCAGGAGCAGACGCTGAGAGAGGAGCGCTCATTGCGCCGTAATCCCGCGCGTTGAGATCATTTTCTATCGTGCATGAAAAACGGGGCTGGTTTGTGCCAGCCCCGTTGATTGGGTTACTGCTGATAGCTGCAGGTTAGTGTTTAGCTATCTGTGTGTTAAGGCCCAGATAATCGATCAGAATGCGCCCGGATTCAGTGAGATAAGCATCATCTTCCGGCTTGATCTTATCTTCTTCAACCGGCAGTGCTTCCTCGTCTTCTTCCTTGATTTTGCTTAGCAGGTCTTCACCTTTTGCTTTGCGGCGAGCGTTCTCGATGGCCAGTTGCTGAGCTTCAATGCTGCTTTGCTGAGCGCGGCGCTTCGCTTCGTTGAGGCTGACGCTTTTCTCTTCCATCAGCTTCTTGGACAAGGACAGACGATCACGTGCGAAGGTAAAGTCCGGGTCACTTGCGGTGCGGGACTCATGCAGTTTGCTCAGCTGCGCTAGGAACGGTTTGATCGGATCAAGCTCAGGCTCAATGGCTGGCTTGATGCTGTCCCAAGGCAAGGCTTCGGGCAGTGCGCTCTCGCCAATGTCCTTGTTGTCCATAATGTCCGGGTAGGTAATGTCCGGAATTACACCCTGATGTTGCGTGCTCTGACCTGAGACGCGGTAGAACTTGGCCAGAGTCAGTTTCAGCTCACCATGATTGAGCGGTTGAATGGTTTGCACTGTGCCTTTACCGAAGGTTTGGCCACCAAGAATCAGGGCGCGGTGGTAGTCCTGCATGGCGCCGGCAAAAATCTCGGATGCTGACGCAGACAAGCGGTTTACCAGAACTGCCATCGGGCCTTTATAGAACGCGCCTTTGTGTTCATCAGCAAGCACGTCGACGCGGCCGTCGCTGTTGCGCACCAGCACTGTCGGGCCTTGGTCGATGAACAGTCCGGTCAGCTCGGTGGCCTCTTGCAGTGAACCGCCGCCGTTGTTACGCAGGTCGATGACGATGCCGTCGACTTTTTCTTTCTCAAGCTCACTGATCAGGCGCTTAACGTCGCGAGTAGTGCTCTTGTAATTAGGGTCTCCAGCACGGTAGGCCTTGAAATCCAAGTAGAACGCGGGAATTTCAACAACGCCGAGTTTGTAATTGCGGTTCTCGTGGGAGAGGTTGATGACTGACTTTTTCGCCGCCTGCTCTTCAAGCTTCACTGCTTCACGGGTGATTGTGACGATCTTGCTGGTCTGATCATTTGGCGCATTGCTGGCCGGAATCACTTCAAGGCGCACTTGAGAGCCTTTCGGGCCGCGAATCAGCTTCACCACCTCATCCAGGCGCCAGCCAATCACATCAACCATCTCTTTGTTGCCTTGGGCAACGCCTATGATTTTGTCAGCCGGAGAAATCTGCTTGGTTTTTTCGGCAGGGCCAGCTGGCACCAAACGCACGACTTTCACGTGCTCGTTATCGCTCTGTAGCACCGCACCGATGCCTTCAAGCGACAGACTCATGTTGATGTCAAAGTTTTCAGCATTGTCCGGTGACAAGTAGCTGGTATGCGGGTCGTAGGACATCGCAAAGGCGTTGATATAAGCCTGGAACACGTCTTCGCCGCGGGTCTGTGAGAGACGGGTCAGCTGATTTTTATAGCGTTTGGTGAGCAGGTCCTGAATCGCTTTCGGCTCTTTACCGGCAATTTTAAGACGCAGGACTTCGTCCTTAACACGCTTGCGCCACAAATCGTCAAGTTCGGCGACATCTTTCGCCCATGGCGCATTTTCCCGGTCAATCAGCAGTTCTTCATCAACGGTGAAGTCGATGTTCTCAACGCCTTTGTCGAGCATGCTCAGAGCATATTCAAGGCGGCTCTGCAAACGCTCCAAGTGGCGCTTGTAGATGGCAAAGCCAGGCTCAAGGTTGCCGTTTCTGAGGAAGTCATCGAAACGAGTTCTCCATTGATCAAACTCAGCAATATCGGATGCAGTGAAATACACCCGCGCAGGGTCAAGCATCTTCAGGTAGCCCTGATAGATCTTCTCTGAGCGCTCGTCATTGAGGGGGGGCTTGTTGTAGTGATGACGCTTAAGCAACTCCACAACGTTAAGACTGGCGATAACCTGATCACGATCAGGCTGGAGGTAATCCCAGGTGGTTGGCCCGGAAACCTTAGCTGCCGCTGGGAGAATATTGAGGGCAAGCGACAGAGCTAGGGTGGCGCTGAGGATGGTTCGCTTCATGCTGATTCGACGTATTGGGAGTTGATAACGCATATTAGGCCATCTTTAAGGGCGCCGGGTTCCATCTGGCGCAATGCAAACGCCCGGCATGGTAAGCCGGGCCCGTTAGATTTGAACTATGGAGGCTGTGTGAAGGCATTGCAAGGCGTTGAAGGGCGTGTTGTGTGGGCTGATTACCCAACACCCGCCTGTGATGTTGGGCAAGTCCGTATCCGTGTCATAGCGGCGGGCCTGAATCGTGCTGACTTGTTGCAGCGCTCGGGTCTATACCCACCGCCGCCCGGCGCTAGCGAGGCGCTTGGGCTTGAGTGCTCCGGAGTGATCAGTGAGGTTGGCGCCGGTAGCTCCTGGCAGATTGGTGATCGCGTATGTGCGCTGCTGCCTGGCGGTGGTATAGCTGAAGAAGTGGTGGTGGACTCACGCCACGTTTTGCCGGTGCCCGACGGCGTCAGCCTCGAAGAGGCTGCAGCCTTGCCTGAGGTCTATGCCACAGCGTGGCTTAACCTGTTCCAGCTGGCACGCCTGAAACCAGGCGAGAAAGTGTTATTGCACGCAGGAGCCAGCGGTGTGGGCTCTGCTGCTATTCAGTTGTGTAAAGCGTTCGCCAGCCCCTGTTGGGTGAGCGTCGGTTCTGCTGAGCGATTGGCCTACTGTCAGTCACTCGGGGCCCAAGGCGGCGTGCTGCGAGATGGTGAACATATATCCGGCTTGCGTGATTTTGCCCCGTTTGATGTGATTCTCGACCCGGTTGGTGGCAGCTATGCAGCGCTTAATCTGGAGCTGCTGGCCCGTGATGGACGATGGGTGAATATCGGTTTGATGGGCGGGCGCAAGGCTGAGCTGGATCTGGCGTTGGTGCTTGGCAAACGCATTGAGTTGATCGGTTCTACCTTGCGCAACCGCGATGATGAATTCAAAGCAGAACTGATTCGCGAACTGCGGCAATTTGTGTGGCCGCTCTTTGAACAGAAACTAATCGAGCCTAAGCTTGAGCGCCTGTATCAGCTCAAGGATGCCGAGTTGGCCTTTGCAGCGCTTGCCAGTAACCAAGTTAATGGCAAACTTGCGCTGCGGATCGCCCCTACAGACGATTGAATGGCTAGCGATTGAGCTAGTCAATCAATGTGATGGCGCTAATCAATAAGCTTTTTTATTTTTTGGCGTTAATATGGGTCCCGTAAGTTTTCCAACCCTCAAGAAGGAACCAGAGATGTCCCTGATCAATACTCAAGTACAACCGTTCAAAGTTAACGCTTTCCACAACGGTAAGTTCATCGAAGTAACCGAGCAGTCGCTGCAGGGCAAGTGGTCGGTTCTGATCTTCATGCCAGCTGCTTTCACCTTCAACTGCCCGACTGAAATCGAAGACGCTGCCAACAACTACGCTGAGTTCCAGAAGGCCGGTGCAGAAGTTTACATCGTGACTACTGACACCCACTTCTCTCACAAAGTGTGGCACGAGACTTCCCCGGCTGTTGGCAAGGCTCAGTTCCCGCTGATCGGTGACCCGACTCACCAGCTGACCAACGCTTTCGGCGTTCACATCGCTGAAGAAGGTCTGGCTCTGCGCGGCACCTTCATCATCAACCCGGAAGGCGTTATCAAGACTCTGGAAATCCACTCCAACGAAATCGCTCGTGACGTTGGCGAGACTCTGCGCAAGCTGAAAGCTGCTCAGTACACCGCTGCTCACCCAGGCGAAGTTTGCCCGGCTAAGTGGAAAGAAGGCGAGAAGACCCTGGCTCCGTCCCTGGACCTGGTTGGCAAGATCTAAATGCCGGTTCGAGAGCTGCCGCAGTTGCGGCACTCTCACCACTGCAGCTTAGATTCACTCGCGCTTCAAGGGCTGTAACCCAGTCCCGCAAGTGCCCGACGCCCGGGCGCAATCCGTCCGGGCGTTTTTGTTCCTGAAATTTGTATAAAGGGATACCTGAATCATGTTGGACGCAACGCTTAAAACCCAATTGAAGGCCTACCTCGAGAAGGTCACTCTGCCGTTTGAGATTGTCGCGACCCTCGATGACAGCGAAAAATCCCGCGAACTGAGTGGTCTGCTCCACGACATCGTCAGCCTGACTGACAAGATCACATTGCGCGAAGACGGTACTGATGCACGCATCCCGTCCTTTTCGCTGAATCGCCCGGGTGCTGAAATCGCGCTGACTTTCGCCGGCATCCCAATGGGCCACGAATTCACCTCGCTGGTGTTGGCACTGCTGCAAGTCGGCGGCCACCCATCGAAGCTCGAGCCTGAAATCATCGAGCAAATCAAAGGCATTGAAGGCGAGTTCAATTTCGAAACCTATTACTCGCTGTCCTGCCAGAACTGCCCGGACGTTGTTCAGGCGCTGAACCTGATGGCTGTGCTGAACCCTAATATCCGCCACGTAGCGATTGACGGTGCACTGTTCCAGGAAGAAGTAGAGCGTCGCCAGATCATGGCGGTGCCGAGCATTTATCTGAACGGCGAAGTATTCGGCCAGGGCCGTATGGAAGCCGCCGAGATTCTTGCCAAGATCGATACCGGCGCTGCCAAGCGTGACGCCGAGAAAATGAATGCTAAAGAAGCATTCGATGTACTGGTTGTCGGCGGTGGCCCAGCAGGCGCTGCAGCAGCTGTATACGCTGCCCGTAAAGGTATTCGTACCGGTGTAGCGGCTGAGCGCTTTGGCGGTCAGGTGCTGGACACCATGTCCATTGAGAACTTCATCTCTGTACAAGAGACTGAAGGCCCGAAACTGGCTCGCGCCCTTGAAGAGCATGTGCGTCAGTACGAAGTGGACATCATGAACCTGCAGCGTGCATCCGCGCTGATCCCAGCCGCTGAAGAAGGTGGCCTGCACGAAGTGAAATTCGAGAGCGGTGGTAGCCTGAAAGCTAAAACCGTGATCCTGTCGACTGGTGCCCGCTGGCGCGAAATGAACGTGCCGGGTGAGCAGGAGTACAAAGCCAAGGGCGTTTGCTTCTGCCCGCACTGTGACGGTCCGCTGTTCAAAGGCAAGCGAGTGGCAGTAATTGGTGGCGGTAACTCCGGTGTTGAAGCGGCGATTGACTTGGCAGGTATCGTGGCACACGTGACGCTGCTGGAGTTCGCAGACACCCTGCGCGCAGACGATGTACTGCAGAAAAAGCTGTACAGCCTGCCGAACGTGACTGTGATCAAGAGCGCTCAGACCACTGAAGTGGTTGGTGACGGCCAGAAAGTAACCGGTCTGACCTATAAAGATCGCACCACTGAGGCGCTGCACACTGTTGAGCTGGAAGGCATCTTTGTGCAAATCGGCCTGCTGCCTAACACCGACTGGCTGAAGGGCACCATTGAGCTGAGCCGTTTCGGTGAGATCGAGACGGATGCCAAAGGCCAGACCAACGTGCCGGGTGTATTTGCTGCTGGTGACTGCACTACTGTGCCGTACAAGCAGATCGTAATTGCGATCGGAGAGGGTGCCAAAGCCTCGTTGAGTGCATTTGATCACCTGATCCGTCACAACTGAATGTCATTTGCCTGATGACGATTGAGGGGTGAATAACCCCTTTACAAGCGGACATCCCTCCCCGAGGTGTCCGCTTTTTTTATGCGTGGCTGAAACGCTGAAGCTGCATTTCCTGTAAGCGGCTGAAGGTGCGACGGAAAGCAAAGCCGAGGTAGCCTTCGGTGTACAGATGCTCCAGCGCAACTGCGGCTTCGATATACAGCGGCACTTTGCGGTCGTAGCACTCATCAACCAGCGCAATAAAACGCCGCACGCTGTCATCTTTAGAGGAGAGGCGTGGTAGTTGGCGATCGCCTGCTTCGACCTTAACCGCCGCATCCTCTGTGCCTCGTGCGATCTTGGCGTCACGCTGTGCGCTGCCGAGTGAAGGTACATTGCTCAGCAGAATGGCTTTGAACTGGTCACATAACTCGATGAAGTCTTGCGCGGCCAGGGGCTGTTCGCACAGCTCGGCAAATGTGCACCAGATTGCATCCTGACAGCGCTTGACCACGTTGATGCTGCGCGGGCCGATTTGAAGGGGCTGTTCCGTGACGTTCTGGCCAACTGAGAGCTCGCTGAAAGCGGCCTCCAGCGCGCTGGCCTGATCTGGCTGTACTTGCCAGTAACGGGTTTGAATAGCGCCGGGATGTAGGCGGTGATCCTGTTCGCCATCTACGCTAACCACTTGCATATGCTGTTTGATCGCTGCGATTGCTGGCATGAAGCGCTCACGGTTGAAGCCATCGGCATACAGCTGCTCGGGCGGTTGGTTGGATGTAGCAATCACGATCACGCCTTGATCGAACATCACCCGAAACAGGCGGCCAAGAATGATGGCGTCGCCAATATCATTGACGAACAGCTCATCAAAGCACAGCACGCGCACGTCACGGGCAAGTTCTACTGCCAGTGCATGCAGCGGATCAGCCGTACCGGTCAGTTCGAACATGCGCATATGGACCCAGCGCATGAAGTGGTGAAAGTGCTGACGCCGAGCAGGTACCTGTAAGCCTTGATAGAAACAATCCATCAGCCAGGTTTTGCCTCGGCCAACAGGCCCCCATAGATACACGCCGTTTACTGTTGTCTTGCCTGAATGAATGTCGTCCTGGCAGCGCTGCAGGACTTCTACGGCTTTTTGTTGGGCTGGGTCAGGATGGAAGCCATCGCGTTCAATGGCTTGTTGATAGGCGGCAAGGGGGGAGAGCAGGCTCATCGAGGTTTCTGTCCAGTGCTGGGAGCAGGCAATTGCTTAGCAAGCTATTGTTTTTCCCTGGGCGTGTCCAGCACTGGCAGTCTTAGGGCGTTATTTCCAGCTCAGAACGGGCCAACCGGCAGACTCTGCATGCTTGAGCAGTACAGGATCGGGATTGACCACATGGGGCTTGTCGACCAGTTGCAGCATCGGCAGGTCATTGCGTGAGTCCGAATAGAAATAGGCCCCTTGCAGACTTTCACCTTGTTCTTTCAGCCATTGATTCAGCCGCTCTACTTTGCCTTCGCGATAGGTCAGGACACCCTGCGTGTGGCCGCTGTAATGCCCATGCTGTTCTGCAATGTCGATAGCCAGCACTTCTTCAATGTTCAGGCGGGCGGCAATAGCGCTGACCAAGAAATGCGCAGAGGCAGAGATGACCAGAATTCGATCACCATTTTCACGATGTTTGGCCACACAGCGCATGGCATCGCTGTAGATGATCGGCTCGATCACGTCTTCTACAAAAGGCTCTACTACGTGAGCGACTTCTTCAGCAGTGCGTCCTACCAGCGGGGTCAGGGTGAAGTCCATGTAGTCCTGCATGGAGAGTTCACCGCTGGCGTATTGACGCATGAGTTCCTGCTCGCGGGGAAGGTAACTGCCCGCATCAGCCCAGCCGAGCTTGACCAGTTCCTGCGCCCAAAGCGTTGAACAGTCGTCGGCGATCAGGGTTTCATCCAGGTCGAATATTGCCAAGGCCATCAGGCCACCTCACAAATTGCGTTGTCTTCGATATTCAGGGTAATGCGTTCGCCACAGCTCTGCAGGTCGGATGGTGACCTGTTCAGCACATCCACCAGCAGTTCGACACCACGGGCTTCCACACGGTAGCGGATGACGTTACCTAACAGGCTATGGCTGCGAATATGGGCCTCGATTGCTCCATTTTTCGCGACTTCGATGGCCTCGGGACGAATCGCGATGCGGCTGCCGACTGGGCGTGCGAGCAGGCGGCTGGCAGCTTCAGGATCGAGCAGGTTGTAGTTACCAATAAATCCGGCAGCGAACGCATCGGCCGGTGCGGTGTAGAGGTCTTCCGCTGCGCCAGACTGAACGATTTTACCGCCATTCATGAGCACAATCCTGTCGCTCATGGTCAGGGCTTCTTCCTGATCGTGGGTGACGAAAATGGTGGTCAGTCCAAGCTCGCGCTGAATGCTGCGAATTTGCTCGCGTAAATGTTTACGGATACGTGCATCGAGCGCAGACAGTGGCTCATCCAGCAGCAGCAAGCGCGGACGCGTGACCAGCGAGCGAGCCAGGGCGACTCGTTGACACTGACCGCCTGAAAGCTGCTGCGGATAGCGGTTGGCAAAGTCGGTCAGTTCAACCAGTGCCAACACCTCTTTAACGCGCTGCTCGGCCTCGCTGCCTTTGATCTTCTGCATGCGCAGGCCGAAGGCGACGTTTTGCTGGACAGTCATGTTGGGGAACAGGGCATAGCTTTGGAACACCATGCCGATGCCGCGCTTTTGCGGGCTCAACGGCAGTAGGTCCTCGCCATCCAACCGGATTTTCCCGCCATCAACACTTGTCAGGCCGGCAATGCAGCGCAGTAGTGTGGATTTACCGCAGCCAGAAGGGCCGAGCAGGGTGATGAACTCGCCTTTGTTGATTTCGCAGTTGATATCCGTGAAAACGGTGGTCTCGACGTAACACTTGTGCAGGTTCTGGATACTCAGATAACTCATGGTAAGCCCTTGCTTGATCAGTCCGGCGCTTGCGCCTTGTCCTTATTGAGGCGGCTGGCCGCCCAGGTCATCAGCAGCACGAAGAGGAAATAGGAGATCACCAGCGCGCTGGTGAAGTGGCCGCTGCCCTGACGCATGTTGAACAGATACACCTGCAGGGTTTCGTAGCGTGTGCCGACCAGCAGATTGGCAAACACGAACTCACCGAACAGGAAGCTAAACGAGAGAAACACAGAAACCATCAGGCCTTTGTGCAGGTTGGGCAGCACCACCATAAAGGCTGCACGCCAGGTGCTTGCGCCAAGAAGGTGAGCCGCATCCATCAGGTCACGCAGGTTGATGGCTTGCAGGTTGTTGCTGATGGCCCGGTACATGAAGGGCAGGGCGATTGTGAAGTAGCAGCCGATCATGATCCACGGTGTGCCAATGATCGGCAGCGGACCACCGGCAAACAGCTCCATAAGCCCGACCGAAGACACCACCGGTGGCACGGCGAAAGGCAGCAAGATCAGCACATTCATCAGGCCGTCGAGCTTCGGAAAGTGGTAATTGACCACAAACAGTAGCGGCAGAATCAGAAACAGCGACAAGGCCAGTGCAACGAAGCACACCAGTAGCGAGCGACCGAAGGCTGCGAGAAAGCGTGTGTCGCTCCACAGCTCCACATACCACTTGAAGGTAAAGCCGCTGGGCAGGATGGTGGCCGACCAGCTGGTGGAAATGGAGTAGATCAGCGTCGCCAGCAGCGGTAACAACAGCACCAGCAGCAGGCTGTACACGACAACCTGATGGAGCGCGGTGGAGCGTTTCTCAGCGTGGGACATGGTAGCTCCTGCGCAGTAGCCATTGATGCACCAGGGTGATCAGGGTCATCAGCCCGACCAGAATCATTGCCAGAGCGCTGGCCATGTTCGGATCCAGGAAGATATCGCCGGAAACCATCGCTGCGATGCGGATTGGCAGGATGTTGAAGTTGCCGGTAGTCAACGCATAGACCGTGGCGTATGCCCCCAATGCGTTGGCCAACAGGATTACGAAGGTGCCCAGCAGCGCTGGCATCAGTACCGGAAGGCCGATATGCCGCCAGAACTGCCAATTGCTTGCGCCGAGCAGGCTGGCGGATTCACGCCAGTCTTCGCGCAGCGCATCAAATGCCGGGTAGAGCAGCAATACACCCAGGGGAATCTGGAAGTAGGTATAGAGCACGATCAGACCTGTTTTGGAGTACAGGTTGAAGTCCTCGATGATGCCGAGCTGCTTGAGCAGGATGGTCAGAGCCCCGTTGAAACCCAACAGAATGATGAAGGCAAAGGCCAATGGCACGCCGGCAAAGTTACTGGTCATGTTGGCGAACGCCATGACGAAGTCCCGCAACTTGCTGTTGATCTGTCGTAGCGAGTAACTGCCGACAATAGCAATCAGGATGCCGAACAGGCTCGACCAGAAGGCTACCTCCAGACTGTGGCGAATGGCCTGACGGTAGAAAGCTGAGTCAAAAGCAGCAATGTAATTGGCCAGCCCCCAGCCTTCAGAGGATTTGAAACTGTTGATGGCGACCAGAATCAGCGGGGCAATCTGGAACGCCACAAAGAACAGGGCAAACGGCAGTAGGCACAGCAGTGCAGCCCATTTACCGCGCAGGGTCTTTATCACTTCAAAAGCTCCCGGCAGACAGGTTTGTCATGGTGTGCGCTCAGTAGTTCGCAGATCGTCCCGCACAGTTGCAGCTGTGAGGGCTGCGCGTTGGCACTGAGGCTGAAGGCATCGCCCAGTACGAATAGTGGAACTTCGCGTTCCTCTGGAAGCAGGCCGTTGTGCGACCGGTCGTTGTTCATGCCGTGGTCAGCGGTCACCAGGATCTGGTAGCCGTCATCCAGCCAGCGCTGAAGGTAATTGGCCAGCAAGACATCGGCACTGCGAGCACTGTTGCGGTATTGCGAACTGTCCAGCCCATGTTTGTGCCCGGCGTCGTCAATATTCATCGGGTGTACGAGCAAAAAGTCCGGTTGGTGCACGCGGCGTAGGCTTTCTGCATCGGCAAACAGATGGGAGTCCGGGTAATGATCAGCGTAATAGAAGTGGCCGTACTGGATCGGTAACGAGGCGTCACTGGTATGACGATCCCTGCCTGCATCGAATGGCGCCCGGTTGTACAGCTCGCTGATCCAGTGGTAAGCCGCAGCAGCAGTTTTCAGGCCGGCACTACGGGCGTAATGGAATACGCTGCTCCCGCTTGAGAGCCGCACCACATCGTTATTGACGATGCCGCTGTCGATGGGGGTAATCCCGGTGAGAATGGTTTCGTAGAGGGGGCGGGATAGTGCAGGTAGTTCACATTCCAACTTGTACAGCGCAGCCCTGCCTGCTGCACAGAATGCCTGAAGATGGCCAAGGGCGTGCCGGGCGACCTGATAATTCAATCCGTCCAGCATTACGAGAATAACTTTGTGTGACATGAGCAGCCTATGTCCTTAAGGCGCTCCGGCAATTGCACGGAGCAGTGGGCGCTCTGCGGGAACGTGAAGACTCCCGCAGAGCGCCGTGGCATCAGTTCATGTGGATGATGACGTGCTCTTGCCACAGACGCGGCAGAACTTTGGAGGTTGCCTCCCAGGCTGCGTTGTCCTTGATCGGCTGGACTTTGGCGTATTGCTCCTGTGGCAGCAGCTTGGCCTGAACTTCGGCTGGCAGGGTCAGATGCTCAGCACGAATAGGGCGGGCATTGCCTTTGGCCAGATTGATCTGGCCTGCGTCGCTGAAGATGTATTCGCGGGTCAGCTTCGCCGCATTCGGGTTTTTCGCCCATTTGTTGATGATGGTGGTGTAACCGGAAATCACCGAGCCGTCAGACGGGATCAGCACTTCAAAACGCTCAGGATCAATCTGGTCGCGGTAGGAGAGGCCGTTGAAGTCCCACACCACACCGACTTCCACTTCGCCTTTTTCCAGAGTCTGGATGGTCGGGTTGGCCATGGACAGGCGGCCTTGCTTGGCAATATCGCCGAACAGTTCAAGGCCGGGCTTGATGTTCTTCTCATCGCCGCCCAGTGCGATGGAGGCAGCCAGAACGCCGTTAACAGCTTGCGCGGCGGCGCTGACGTCACCGATGGCGACTTTGTACTTGCCAGTTTTCAGATCAGCCCAGGACTTCGGTGATTCTTTGACCAGCTGTTTGTTAACGATAAAGGCGATGGTGCCGGTGTAGGCCAGTGCCCAGTGCCCATCTTTGTCTTTGGCCCAGTCAGGAACCTGATCCCAGGTGGTTGGTTTGTAAGGCTGGGTGACGCCTTGCTGGACGGCGATTGGACCAAATGCAGCACCTACGTCGCCGATGTCAGCGGTGGCGTTTTCCTTTTCAGCGGCGAATTTAGCGATTTCCTGGGCAGAGCTCATGTCGGTGTCCATGTGCTTCAAGCCGTAAAGTTTGCTCAGATCGGCCCAGGTATCTTTCCAGTTTGCCCAGCTGTCCGGCATGCCCACGCTATTAACCGCGCCTTCTGCACGAGCTGCCTGTTCAAGTGCTTGCACATCGTTGGCCTGCGCCATATTTGCCAGGGCAATGGTTGTACCCAGCAGTGAGGCGAGTAGCAGGTTTTTCATCGAAAGCTCCTTTACGGGTGAAGGTTCTGGTCTAGATCAGGAATGTAGGCGGCTTTAATGACGTTTTTGTGTCATATCGCCGCGAAGATCAGCCTTTATTGCTTCGAACAACTGCACTGCAACGTTCAAACCATAGCATTAGATCCACCACTGAAATAAGCGGCGTTAGTGTTCTGCACTGACAAATGTCTATGCCGCATCTGCCGTAACTTTGCTGTCATCAGACGTGCTTAGGATTGAAATATCGCGTGCAACGGCTCTCCCAGAGCCCGTTGACATGGAGTTGGTCTAGTCCAGTAAGTGAGGCGGTGATGCGCGAAGATGAGCCAAGAGCGGCCCTGGCAATTAGCCGTGCGCTTGAGGAGCAGATAGAGGATGGCTTACTGGTACCCGGCAGCCAGTTACCGGCTGAGCGCAAGTTGAGTGAAGTATTTGCGACAACGCGCATAACCTTACGAGAGGCGCTCGGGCAGCTTGAAGCACAGGGGCTTATCTATCGGGAGGAGCGGCGTGGTTGGTTTGTTTCGCCGCCGCGTCTTTCCTATAACCCGCTGGTGCGTAGCCACTTTCACAAAATGGTCGGGGAGCAAGGGCGAGTCCCGGCGACTGAGGTGCTCAGTGCCCGATTGATCCCCGCAAGCTCAGAAGTCTGTCACCTGCTGGGGTTGCCCGGCTTGTCCCGTGTGTATCAGATCAGGCGGGCACGTCGGGTGGATGGGCGGCTCGTGTTGTATGTCGAGCACTACCTCAACCCGACGTTTTTCCCCGGCATACTTGATTATGATCTGACCCGTTCGCTGACTGAGCTGTACGAGCAGGAGTACGGCATCCAATACGGCAGAGTACGTTTTGAGATAGTCCCGACAGCACTTCACAGTGAGGCGGCGACAGCATTGAAAGTCGTGAGAGGAAGCCCAGCACTGCGAATCGTGCGGGTCAACCGTGATCAGCATGGCCGTTTGATTGACTGTGACCTGGAGTTCTGGCGCCACGACGCCCTGCAAGTGAGCGTCGAGGTGCCAGATTGACCCGGCTTACGGTAGTTCCGGGCTGGCGTAGAAAGCGCTTAGCACTTTGACCAGATGAGCCAGATCGTGGCTACCTGCCATTTCCCGGATAGAGTGCATCGCGAAGGTCGGCAGGCCGATATCCACGGTGCGCACGCCCAGCTGGCTGGAGGTGATCGGGCCGATAGTGGAGCCGCAGCCCATGTCACTGCGTGTTACGAAGCTCTGCACCGGCACTTCGTTCTCCAGGCACAGGTGGCGGAAGAAGCCCGCTGTTTCACTGGTGGTGGCGTAGCGCTGGTTGCTGTTGATCTTGATCACCGGGCCTGCGTTCAGTTTCGGGCCGTGGTTTTGATCGTGCTTGTCCGCGTAGTTCGGGTGGATGCCGTGGGCGTTGTCAGCCGACACCAGCAGAGAACGCTGAATGCAGCGGACGTAATCCTCACCATCCGGCAGCAGGCGTCGCAGTACCTGCTCAAGCATCGGGCCGTCAGCACCACAGGACGAGCAGGAACCCACTTCCTCATGGTCAGTGCAGACCAGCAGGCAGGTTTCATCATCGTTGGCGTCCAGCAATGCACGTAAACCGGCATAGCAGGAGAGCAGGTTATCCAAGCGCGCTCCGGCGATAAAGTCGCCGTTAAGGCCAATCACCGCAGCGCTTTGGGTGTCGTAGAAGCTCAGCTCGTAGTCCAGAACCGCGTCAGCATTGAACGAATGCTGCAAGGCCAGTTGCGCGGTGATCAGTGCACGGAAGTCAGCTGGATCATCACTGCCCGCATACTGAGCAAGAATGGGTGGCAACTCGGTTTGTGCATTGATCGCCCAGCCTTGGTTAGCTTCACGGTTCAGGTGAATAGCCAGATTAGGGATCACGGCAATCGGTGCTTTGAAGTCAATCAGCTGGCTTTCTACTTTACCGTCACGGCGGTAGGTGACACGTCCGGCAAGGGATAAGTCACGGTCAAACCACGGCGCGAGCAAAGCACCACCGTAAACCTCAACACCCAATTGGAAATAACCATGACGCTGCAGTTCAGGCTGTGGTTTAACCCGCAGACAGGGGCTGTCTGTGTGTGCGCCGACCATGCGGATGCCGCTTTCAGTCAACGGGCGCATGCCCAGCTTGAAGGCGATGATCGAGGAGTCATTGCGCGTGACGTAATAGCGGCCACCGGCTTCGGTGTGCCAGTTATTACGCTCATCCAGATGCTGGAAACCGGCAGCTTCGAGGCGATGGGCCAGGGTGGTGGTGGCATGAAAAGGGGTGGGGGAGGACTTAAGGAAATCAATCAAGCCCTGATTCAATTCTTCGCGCATACAAAAACTCCAACCGGCAGTGCGCGGATAGTAGCGGATTTGCCGCCTGAATTGGCGCTCTCAGCGTGGGATGGCAATAAGTGTGAGTAAATAATCGTCGAACATGCAGAACTGGCCGGTCACAACGCTTCCGGTTGTCCAGCTGCCATCCAGGTCGATGAGTAATCTCAAAGTAAAGTGCTGATCGGGGGTGACCGAAAGCAACTCGGCATCGTGGAACCAGAAGCGTTTAAGCACTTGCGGATAGAGCGCTTTGAACAAGCTTTCTTTGGCTGAGAAGGTCAGGGTTATGCGCAGGGCTTGCTCCGCAGAGTTGAGCGGGCCAAGCCGGTCCAGTTCGGTAGGGGTCAGGATTTCTCCAGCCAGGCGCTGGGCGCGCTGCTCGGGGATCAGGCTTTCGGCATCCAGTCCCAGTCCGCGCCAGTTCTGCAAGCTGCCCACAATTGCGGCGGCATAATCCCCGCTGTGGGTTATAGAACCGACTGTACCTTCTGGCCACTGTGGGGCACGGTCTTCACCACTGGCTGGGACAGAGCCTGCGCCGGTTAAACGCTCCAGCGCTTGCCGGGCACAGATACGGCCAGCAAGAAACTCAGCCTGACGTTTGGCCAGCGCGTTGATCATCGGCACACCGCAGCGGACAAAGTCGTCAGACTGTAAGCGCGTCTTATCGAAGTGGGTGCTGATCAGATGCACAGATGAGTGTGTATGAGGCAGTGGCCAGTGATCACTGAGCGGACTGCAACACGTGGGAAGGGAGGGGCTGGTCATGGGCGCTATTGTGCCGTGGCTGGCGAAAGCCGCCAACACTACAGGTGCGTTTACATTTCTTTGCACAGATGCAACAAAGCGGAACGGAGTCTTGCTTACTGATTTGAGACACTAGTTCTGCGTTTCTACGGAAATGCAGGTGAGGTTGTTTTTGGCTAAGGTCCCCAGGCCTTAAGCGTTCACACTCAGAATGAGTACGGGAGCCGATTGGCTCCCGTTTTTTTATGGCGGCATTGAGCGCCTACAGCTGTCAAAAATATCATTCACTTCGATGAAAAATCGTTAGCTTGCGTGCTAATCTTCCGCCCAGGTCATCCACAGGCCTGCGTGAGTTAGCTATGTCATCTGAAGCATCTTCCCATCTGTTACGCGGCACTGCCGCTTACCGCCGGGCCACCCTGGCGTTGTTCTGTGCCGGTTTTGCCACGTTTGCGCTGCTGTATTGCGTGCAACCACTGTTGCCGCTGATGGCGGAGCATTTCTCCGTTTCGGCAGCTGGAAGCAGTCTGGCGTTGTCGTTTACCACGCTGACACTGGCGTTCTGTCTATTGATATCCGGTGCGTTAGCAGAAAGCTGGGGGCGTAAGCCTGTGATGGTGGCTGCGTTAGGTGCGGCTTCATTGCTAGGCATTGCCTGTACGCTGGTAGACAGTTGGAGCCACCTGCTGTGGCTGCGGGCATTGCTGGGGCTGGCCTTGAGCGGCTTGCCTGCGCTGGCGATGGCCTATGTGGGGGAAGAGTTCGACCCGCAATCGCTGCCCGCTGCGATGGGGTTGTATATCGGCGGCACAGCCTTGGGCGGCCTGTTGGGGCGGCTGATTGCCGGTTTGCTCAGTGATATTGGCGGCTGGGAGCTTGCATTAGGCGGTGTTGCAGGGATGGGCTTTGTCGCCCTGGCGCTATTTGCCTGGCTGCTGCCGCCGTCGCGGCACTTTACGGCTCAATCTCTTTCGCTTCGTGGGCTGTCCGCCAACTTTGCCGGGCATCTGCGTAATGCCGCGTTGCGCAGGTTATTCTTGCTGGCCTTTTTGTTGATGGGCGGCTTTGTGGCGATGTTCAATTATGTGGGCTTTCGCCTTGCCGGTGCGCCGTTCAACTTGTCTTCCACGCTGATCGGTTTGCTCTTTACGGTCTATCTGGTCGGTATCTTCAGCGCTGGCTGGGGCGGCAAGCTGGTGCCGCGCTTGGGCGCTCGGCGCGTGTTGCTGGGCAGTATTGGCATCATGCTGCTGGGAGTCGGCCTGTGTGCCACACCGTGGTTGAGTATGGCGGTTGCCGGTCTTGCGCTGTTTACGCTTGGGTTCTTTGCTGCCCATGCGGTGGCCAGCGGGCAGGTGGGGCAGCAAGCAAAAACTGCTAAAGCCCAGGCCTCAGCGCTGTATTTGTTTGCCTATTACCTGGGTTCTAGCCTGATCGGCTACGCTGCCGGGTACGTTTGGGAACATGCGGGCTGGCTGCCGATGTTGGCGGTGTTGGCGTTGGTATTTGTGATTGCCGGGGTGAATGCACGAAAGGTTTGATTCGTTCAGCGTAGGTTCAGGAAGGGTTCAGGGGCTGTTCAGGTTGCATTGGGCAATATGGATTCCGAGTTAGGCAAACAGCCCAATCATGGAGGAACACCTTATGAACAACACACTTGGCAAACTGGCACTGGCCAGCGCTCTGACATTTACCGCAGTAGCAGCTAACGCTGCAGACAACTTTGTCGGCCTGACCTGGGGCCAGACAGACAACAACATCCAGAAATCTTCTGCGCTGAATCGCAACCTTAATAATCCCAAGTTGGATAAGGTGATTGATCACACCGGCACTTGGGGCATTCGCGCCGGGCAGGTGACGGACACTCACCGTTACTACGCCACCTACGAAAACCTCTCAGACTCTGACAGCGGCCTGAAGCTGCGTCAGCAGAACCTGCTGGGCAGCTATGATGTGTTCCTGCCAGTAGGTGACTACAACACCAAACTGTTCGGCGGTGTAACTGCTGGTTTGGTAAAGCTGGAGCAAGAAAGCAAAGGTTATAAACGCGACAGCGACGTTGGCTATGCTGTGGGTTTACAGGCCGGTCTGCTGCAGGACATTAACCAGAATGCCTCGATTGAGGCCGGTTATCGCTACCTGCGCACTAACGCCAGCACCGAGATGGCTGCCCATGGTGCGCCTAAAGCGGGTTCGCTGGACCTGCACAGCAGTGGCCAGCTCTACTTGGGCGCGAACTACAAGTTCTGATCGGCAGTCCCAGATACTGGCCGGGGTAACCCGGCCATTCCATTTGCAGGAGGCACGACATGAAGTTGTTGGTGGTGGAGGATGAAGCCCTGCTGCGTCATCACCTCTACACCCGACTGGGTGAACAGGGACACGTTGTTGACGCAGTTGCAGACGCTGAAGAAGCGCTGTACCGCAGTACTGAATACAACCACGATCTGGCTGTAATTGATCTGGGCCTGCCGGGTATGAGCGGTCTGGACCTTATTCGCCAGTTGCGCAGCCAGGACAAAACCTTCCCGATTCTGATACTGACCGCCCGTGGCAACTGGCAGGATAAGGTCGAGGGTCTGGCCGCCGGTGCGGATGATTATGTGGTCAAACCCTTTCAGTTTGAGGAGCTTGAAGCGCGTCTTAACGCGCTGTTGCGGCGTGCTTCCGGCTTCACTCAGGCGACGATTTCAGCTGGGCCGCTGCTGCTGGACCTGAACCGCAAACAGGCGCTATTGAATGATGAGAATCTGGCGCTGACTGCCTTTGAATACCGGATTCTGGAGTACCTGATGCGCCATCAACAGCAGGTGGTGGCAAAGGAGCGGCTGATCGAACAGCTCTACCCAGACGATGCAGAGCGCGACCCTAACGTGATCGAAGTGCTGGTTGGCCGTTTGCGCCGCAAGCTGGAGGGACATCAGGACTTCAAACCCATTGAGACCGTTCGTGGCCAGGGCTACCTGTTTAACGAGCGCTGTCGATGAGACTTCGCCTGTCTTTACGCGCGCGCCTAATGTTAGGCGCAACGATGCTGGCCATCCTGTTTATGTCGGCGTTACTGCCAGCCTTGCGCGGCGCATTTGTGATCGCGTTGGAGGAATCCATCGAAACGCGCCTGTCTGCTGATGCCGTGGCGCTGGTTTCAGCTGCGCGCACCCAAGACGGCAAGTTGAAAATGCCGGATATCCTCCCGGATGAAGAGTTCGATGGGCTGGAGTCCAAACTGCTGGGTTTTATCTACGACCGCAATGGCAGCCTAGTCTGGCAATCCCGTTCGACTCTGGGCCTGAGTGTCGATTACAAACCCAGCTATGACGGCACCGACCATATCTTTCTGCGCGCTCAGGATGCCGATGGGCATGAGTATTACGTCTATGACGTCGAAATTGATCTGTTGCGCGGTAAAGCAGCTGCCTTCAGCGTGATTACCCTGCAGCCTGCCAGTAACTATCAGTCCATGTACCGCGAATTTGTCGATCAGCTCTATCTCTGGCTGGGCGGCGCTTTGCTGGTGTTGTTAGTGCTGCTGTGGTTTGGTCTGACTTGGGGGTTTCAGGCGTTGCGCGGGCTGAGCACCGAAATGGACGAAATTGAGTCAGGCAGCCGCCACAGTCTGAGTGATAACCACCCCAAAGAATTATTGCGCCTGACCGACTCGCTTAACCGCTTACTGGAAAGTGAGCGCCAGCAGCGCGAACGCTACCGCCACTCACTGGATGACCTTGCGCATAGTCTGAAAACCCCGCTGACTGTGCTGCAAGGTGTTGGTGATGTAGTCGCCAGTCAGCCGCAAAACCGTGAGCAATCGCAGATCCTGCAGCAGCAGATCGAGCTCATGAGCCAACAAATCGACTACCAGCTGCAGCGCGCGAGCTTGCGCAGAAGTGGGCTGATTCGTCACCGGGTGCCTGTGGAGCCCGCATTGGGCAATGTGTGTGCTGCGCTGGATAAGGTGTATCGGGAAAAACAGGTCAGCGTGACTCGCCAGGTTGCTGCAGATCAGCAGTTACCGCTGGAGCAGGGCGCGCTGTTGGAGTTGCTCGGTAACCTGTTGGAAAACGCTTACCGACTCTGCGTGTCACAGATCAGAGTCAGCGTCCGCAACCTGCCTCAAGGCTATGAGTTGGTGGTTGAGGATGATGGACCCGGTGTGCCGGAGCGCCAGCGCGACTTCATTCTGCAGCGGGGTATGCGGCTTGATGTACAGAACCCGGGGCAGGGTATTGGTCTGGCGGTGGTGCTGGATATTGTCGAAAGCTACTCGGGTGAGCTGTTTATCGAGCGATCTGAACTCGGCGGTGCTGCATTTCGCATGCGCTTTAGCTGAGCCACCTGGATCAGCTTTCCTGGCTGCGGTAAGCGCCAGGCGTTAGTCCGGTCCATTTTTTGAAGGCCCGGTGAAACGCAGACGGTTCAGAAAAACCCAGTTGTTCGGCAATGTCCTGGATCGCCAGTTCGTTGCGCCCCAAGTGATAAATTGCCAAGTCGCGGCGCAGATTGTCTTTGAGCTCCTGAAAGCTGGAGTCTTCCTCACGCAAGCGCCGACGCAGTGTCTGTGGGCTGGTGTTGAGCTGGCGGGCGACATTGTCCAGATCAGGCCAGTGATTACAGTCGCGGCCTAGCAGGCGGCGGATCTGGCTGACCAAGCTGTCACCGCCATCAGGCCGGGCCAGCAGATCGGCCGGAGAATGCTGGAGAAAATGCTTGAGCGTGCGCTCGTCCTGCAGCAGTGGCATATGCAGGTAGCGGCTGTGAAAGCACAGGCAGGTGACGGGCCTTGAGAATTCCCGCCGGCAGGGAAACAGCAGTTCGTATTCGCTAGCGTGGCTGGGCTCTGGGTAGGTGAACGTGGCTTCTTCAATGCGTACGCGCTGGCCAATTAGCCAGCTGCCGAGGCGATGCCAAATCACCAACAGGCTTTCCACCAAAAAATGGTCCGGGTCCCACAGGCTGGAGTCATCCACTGTCAGTCGTGCCCAGTCACCGTCCACATCCAGGCGAATGGCCGGTGCGTCCGGGAACAGGCTGTAGAACAGCGTGCCTCGGAGCAGGGCCTTTTCCAGCGTGCGACAGTGAATCAAGGTGTGGCACATCATGGCGAAGGTGCCGCGTTTGCTGGCGCTGCGGCCAAAGCCGAGATATTCGTCATCCAGGCTTTCCCACAACAACTGAATCAGCCGGGCAAACTGCTCCGGGGCGATACGCGCCCGTGGTTGATCCAGCAGCGCCGGTTGAATTCCGGCCTGACGCAATGGCGCGGCACAGTCGTGACCGTGGCGCTGGGGACCACGCAAGGCTGCGCGGACAAAGTGAATGGCGATGGTCCGTTCACGCATAGGATGAGCTCAGTGGAAGGCGGGTCGATCTTAGCCAGCCTATCCGTCCGGCAACAAGCGGCCTGTTGCAATCTTCATGGCTGCTGTGTGTGTGGAAACCCGCCAGTTCGGTCATGTAGTACGTGCGGAAATCCGCCAATTCAAATCGATTACATATCCCTTCATGTACCGCTTTAGTCCAGTAAATACGGGGGATTAAGTGGTTTTTTGTGCTTTGGCACAGGCCTTGCGATAGGCCCTGTAGCGACGCCCCTGGCGTTCTGAAACGCCTCTCTGACGCGAGAGATTGCACTTAATTCGGCGACGCAACATTTCCAACAACACCTGCGTGCCGCAGAGGATCACTGCAATGACTGACACCACTCTTGATGCTGCCCCACGCCAGCCGTTCTACAAAATGCTGTATGTGCAGGTGCTGCTAGCCATCACCATCGGTATTCTGCTGGGTCACTTTTACCCGGAAACCGCAGTTACCCTGAAGCTGCTGGGCGATGGATTCGTCAAGCTGATCAAAATGGTAATCGCGCCAATCATTTTCTGTACGGTCGTCAGCGGTATTGCCGGTATGCAGGACATGAAGGCAGTCGGTAAAACCGGCGGCTATGCCCTGATGTACTTCGAGATCGTCTCCACCATCGCCTTGGTCATCGGCCTGATTGTGGTTAACGTGGTTGAGCCAGGTGTGGGTATGCACGTAGACCCGGCCACGCTGGATGCCAGCAAAATCGCCAGCTATGCAGCAGCAGGTGAGCAGCAATCGACTGTTGGCTTCCTGCTTAATGTGATTCCAGGCACTGTGGTTGGGGCGTTTGCCAACGGTGACATCCTGCAGGTTCTGTTCTTCTCGGTCATTTTTGCCTTTGCTCTGCAGCGCATGGGCGACTACGGCCGCCCGGTGCTGGATTTTATCGACCGCATTGCCCATGTCATGTTCGGCATCATCAACATGATCATGAAGGTAGCTCCGATCGGTGCATTTGGTGCGATGGCTTTCACCATCGGCCAGTATGGAGTGGGCTCGCTGGTGCAGCTCGGTCAGCTGATGCTGTGCTTCTACATCACCTGCGTGGTGTTTGTTCTGGTTGTTCTGGGCGGGATTGCCCGCGCCCATGGCTTCAGCATCCTGCGGTTTATCCGCTATATCCGTGAAGAGTTGATGATCGTGCTCGGCACCTCTTCTTCAGAGTCAGTATTGCCGCGCATGCTGGCGAAAATGGAGAAGCTGGGAGCGAAGAAGTCGGTGGTGGGGCTGGTTATCCCGACTGGTTACTCCTTCAATCTGGACGGCACTTCAATCTACCTGACCATGGCTGCCGTGTTTATTGCCCAGGCAACTGATACACCGATGGACCTTTCGCACCAGATCACCCTGTTGTTGGTGCTGTTGGTGGCTTCTAAAGGGGCGGCGGGCGTGACTGGTAGCGGCTTTATCGTACTGGCAGCGACTCTGTCTGCTGTGGGGCATCTGCCGATTGCTGGTTTGGCGCTTATTTTGGGTATCGATCGCTTCATGTCCGAAGCCCGTGCCTTGACCAACCTGATCGGTAATGGTGTTGCCACAGTTGTGGTTGCCAAGTGGTGTAAAGAGCTGGATGAAGACACCCTGCAGCGTGAGCTGGCCAGTGGCGGAAGCACGCCACCTGTATCGCAGTCGCAGTCGCAGTCGCAGTCGCAAACAGTGTAACGACGCGCCTGTGCGCAGACGCAAGCCGCTGTCCTTTGGGATAGCGGCTTTTTTGTGCCTGACGCTTAGGTGTGAACCAATGGGTCAACCCAGCTGAGCGCATGAGTCATTGAGACGTGGCTGAGCGATATTTACTCTTCAGAAGATTCTGCAGACTGGCTGATGCATAGTAAGCACACCTGTACACGATCGACAGGCCTGCAGGAAAACAGCGCACCACAGGAGCAACAAAGTCGTCCTAACCGGCATACAACAATAAAACCGAGGAATGGCTATGACTTATCAACTGCCGCTGCAACGTCTGGCCCATTGGGTCAAAACAAAACCGGATTCCGTCTGGTTGAGCCAGCCAGTCAATGGCCTGTGGCACGATCTGACTTGGGCTGAGGTGGATGATCAGGCACGGCGTATGGCTGCTGCACTAAAGGCACTTGGCTGTGAGCCGGGCGATCGGGTGGCGTTGCTGTCAAAGAATTGCGCGCAATGGATCATTGCCGACTTGGCAATCATGATGGCGGGTTTGGTCAGTGTGCCGCTGTATCCGTTGCAGTCCGCTGAAAGCATTGCCTATGTGCTTGATCACGCGCAGGTCCGGGTCATCCTTGTCGGCAAGCTGGATGATGCTCAGAAATTGGAGGCCGGCATTTCTGAGCAAATTGTGCGCATTGCCATGCCGTATCCGACGCTGACGGCTCAGCACCATTGGGACGCTTTATTGGCAGCCCATGCACCTTTACGTGAAGTGCATGAGGTCAGGCCTGATGATCTGGCGAGCATCCTCTATACCTCCGGCACCACCGGTAACCCGAAAGGGGTCATGCTTTCGGTGCAGTCATTTGCATGGTCTGGCACGCAGTCGGTTGCAGAGCTGGGCATCAACGAGAACGACCAGTATTTCTCCTATCTACCTTTGTCCCATGCGGCTGAGCGGATTTTGGTGGAGGTCAATGCACTCTACAGTTCGGGCCGTATCGCATTTGTAGAGTCTTTGGACAGTTTTATGCGGGACCTGCAGCGTGTGCGCCCGACCATCTTTTTCTCGGTGCCGCGTCTGTGGACGCGATTCCAGCAGGGTGTGCTGGAAAAACTGCCTCAATCCAAACTGCAGCGCCTTTTGCGTGTGCCATTACTGGGCTCGCTGGTGGCCGGCAAAATTCGCAAAGGCCTTGGCCTGGATCGAGCGCGGTTTCTGGTTAGCGGTGCCGCGCCGATTCCAGCCGCGCTGCTGCAGTGGTATCGCAGCATCGGCCTGAACATCTGCGAGGGCTATGGAATGACTGAGCATCTGGCTTACGGCTGCTTTAACCGACCAGAGCAGATTCGCATTGGTACGGTGGGGCGGCCGATGCCGGGCCTGGAACTGCGCATTGCCGATGATGGTGAGATTCTATTGCGCTGCCCCAGCATGATGCAGGGCTACTATCTGGATCCGGAGAAGACTGCGGAAACCTTGCGTGACGGCTGGCTGCACACAGGTGACAAGGGTTCTGTAGATGCCGAGGGTTATCTGACTATTACCGGCCGGGTTAAGGACATTTTTAAAACCAGCAAAGGTAAATATGTCGCACCGGCACCGATTGAAGGCGAAATCGCGAAAAACCTCTGGGTGGAGCAGGTCTGTCTGATTGGCAATGGAATGGATCAGCCGGTCGCACTGATTGAGCTGTCACTTGCGGCTGCCGGGCAGAGTAGGGAGGCGCTGACACAAAGCTTGGAGCAGACCTTGCAAACCGTGAACGAGCGCCTGCTGCCCCACGAAAAGGTCAGCCATTTGCTCATCGTGAGTGAGCCCTGGACCACCGACAACGGATGCATGACGCCGACCATGAAGATCAGGCGCAACGTTCTTGAAGCTAAATTCGCACACGAGCCAGCGGTGCAGGACTCCACTGCGCTGGTCGTTTGGCAGGCATGAATAAACACATTGGAATAAGGAAGGTGTCATGAGTGGCCCGCTGTCTTCACTGAAAGTGCTGGATTTTTCAACTTTGCTGCCCGGACCGTTTGCGTCTCTGCTGCTGGCAGATATGGGAGCAGAGGTGCTGCGTGTGGAGTCACCGGGGCGCATGGATCTAGTGCGACTGCTGCCGCCCCATGCTGATGGTTTATCTACGAGTCACGCCTACCTCAATCGCAACAAGCGCTGCATCGCATTGGACTTGAAGAAAGCCGAAGCGGTGGCAATCGTCAAACAGCTGGTGGCTGAGTACGACATTGTCCTGGAGCAGTTCCGGCCCGGCGTGATGGACAAGCTGGGAGTGGGTTATGAGGCACTGAAAGCCATTAACCCGAAGCTGATTTACGTGTCGATCACCGGCTACGGCCAAACCGGCCCTTACAAGGATCGCGCCGGGCACGACCTGAATTATCTCGCTCTGTCCGGTCTGGCCAGTTACACCGGTCGCCGGGACAGCGGGCCTTTGCCGTTGGGTATTCAGGCGGCAGATATCGCAGGCGGTTCACTGCATGGTGTGATTGGCCTGTTGGCGGCGGTGGTCAATCGCCAAGTGACAGGGCAGGGCCAGCATGTGGATGTGAGCATGACCGACTGCGCGTTTAGTTTGCATGCTATGTCCGGTGCTGGTTATTTGGGCGCCGGGGTCGAGCCGCAGATGGAAAATCAGGCTCTCAACGGCGGCAGCTTCTACGACTATTACCGTACACGCGATGGTCGCTGGCTTTCAGTTGCCAGTCTGGAGCCGCAATTTATGCAGCAGCTGTGTGCGGTACTCCAGCGCCCAGACTTGGCGAATAAAGGCCTGTCGCAAAATCCTGAGGATCAAGCTGCGCTACGTCGTGAACTGGAAATTGAGTTTGAAAAGCGCGACTTCACAGATTGGACTCAACTATTCAGCCAGGTGGATGCCTGCGTTGAACCGCTGCTGAGCGTAAGCGAAGCCGTCGAGCATCCGCAGCTGAAGGCCCGTGAAGTGGTCACACAGGTTCCGCTTGCAGGGGGTAAGACACAAGCCCAGCTGGCCTGCCCGATCAAATTCTCCGCAGGTCTGGACGCTCCCCGTCATGTTGGTGCCGCACTGGGCGCGCATACCGTAGAAGTGTTGCAGGGGCTGGGTTACAGCGAGGAGCAAGTCGTTGCGCTGAAAGCGGCCAAGGTGATTGCTTAGGTGCTGCTATTAGATGACGAAAATGTAGTGTTGGAGTCATCCGGGCGGAATGATGGATTTTCTAGGATAGCGTCTCATTGACTGGAAATGAGGCTATCCATGACGTCCTTACCTGCAACGTTACTGATCGGTTTATTGATCGGCGGCACTACACAGAATGCTGCAGCGACCCAAGAGGCGAACAAGGCAGCCCAGGCCAACCCTATGGCTCGGGTTGTATTCGTCAAGCTGGATGACATCAGCAACGACCACTCAGTAATCAAGGTCTCACCGGGTGAAACGGTGCGCTTTGTGGTCAAGAATGAAGGCTCATACCTGCATGAGTTCAACATCGGCACAGCGGTTGAACAGCTAGAGCATCAGCGTGAGATGGTCGGTTTGTTCAAAAGCGGGATTCTGACCCCGACAGGTTTCTCAGACAAAATTGTCTGGCGAGAGCGCTCTGGCATGGGGGACTCTAATCCGCCAGGCATTCCTGAAGTCATCAGGGCGACCCATACGGATGCCAATGCAATCATGATTGAGCCGGGTACAACCAAGGAGCTGGTATGGACCTTTAATCAACAAGGCGCACTGGACTTTGCCTGTACGTTGCCAGGGCATTATCAGGCTGGTGAGCGAGGGCGTTTTGCAGGGGTGTGAGCTACATAGACCGGGCACCCTGAGGTGCCCGGAATAGGTTTAGCCGAGCATACGTGGAAGCACGTCTTGGCTAGGATCACGGCGGTGCAGTAAAGTCATCACGATGTGGCCGACGATCAGCGCTAGGAGCACCCAGCCCAGCAGGCTGTGGAAGTTGCCGCCCAGATCAACCATCCAGCCGTACGTCTGATCCGGCGTGGCGGCCATGATCTGTACGCCGAAGGCCTCAAACGCTCGACCAGAACCGAATTGACGAAGCAGGCCGATAAAAGGTACGGCCACCATCAATGCGTAGAGCGCCAGATGCCCGAGGCTGGCAACCAGGCTGACCGAAGCCGGACGCCGGCTGCGGTTGAGCACTGCCCACAGCAGTCGGATCACGACGCAGGCAGCCAGAAGCAGGCCTGCCGCTTTGTGAGTTGGCCAGAGAAAGCTGTCCAAAGCTCCTTCGTTGAAAAATTTATGCGCTAAGGCACTGCTGAATACCCAGGCGAAGCCTGCAGCCATCCCCCAGTGCAGAATCCGGCTAACGCTGTCGTAGGTTTGTGGTGTGTTGGTTGTTTCGCGGGTCATTCTTGACTCTCATTGTCAGGGCTATTGGAGGCGCTGTTCACCTGTGTAAATCAGCGTTGATTTACAGCGGCGACAGTAATAACGGCGTCCTTTGCTAACCAGTGCATGGCGTTGTGCGGAGAACGGGAACTCTCCATTTGCGCACGTGCAGCGGTAAATGAAGCGGGACACCTGGCGGCGCTCCACTTCATAGCTATGGCAGCGATCGGGCGGGAGCTCATAAACACCACGCATGATCAACTGCCACTCCTCTCCATGGGGTTGGATACGCGGTCCGAACAGATGATGGGCAATCATGTGAGCGACTTCATGCGCCACGGTCTGACGAATGAAGTCTTCCTGATTGGCCCGGTACAACTGCAAGTTAAAGCGCAGCTTGTTTTCAGTCAGATGCGCTACACCTGCTTTTTGCCCACGCAGCTTAAAACTCACTTCAGGGCGCGGGAAACGCTGCTTGAAGAAGTCTTCAGCTTGCGCATAACAAGCTTCTACACGGGTATGGATGTGTTCGGTCATACCATCGACGTCTGAATAAATCACAGGACCTTGTAGATTTAGCCGCAAGGTCGCGGCGGATTATGCCCAATCCGCTTGAGTCAGACAGCCCCAAAAAAGTACGAAACCACCGGCAGGTGGTTTCGTCGTGTTTCAGTACGGTGTGTTCATTAGCTGGTGTAGATCGGTCCGACGCCAATGCCCCAGAGGATAACTGAGCACGCGATCATCGCTACTAGCACTACCAAGCCGACAGCCAGCACTGAGCTTGAGAACATAAAACCTTCTTCATCCGGTATCCCCATAAACGTAGGAATGCCGACATACAGCAGGTACACGGTGTAGCAGATTGCCGCTGTACCAACGACCATCGCCAGCCACAGATGCGGATACAGTGCAGCCAAGCCGCCCACAAACAGCGGTGTGGCGGTATACGCAGAAAACACAATGCACTGGGTCAGATTAGGGCTGGCATCGTACGTGCGAGCCATCCAATGGATAAATGCCCCCATTACTGCGACGCCCGCCAGCATTGCCAGATAGGTCAGGACTGTCAGTTGCAGCGCGCTGGATTCAGTCAGCATCACCGGCGTACGGTCGCCAATGGCCCAGCCGACCTGGGTGGTACCGATATAAGCAGAAATTGCAGGTATGGCAGCAAGCACAAGAACGTGGGTCAGATACATGTGACTAATACTTTCCTCTTCGCCACGAATATCCTGCCACTCCTGATCGGGATGGGTGAAAAGCCCCCAGACATGATTGATCATTGCCGAGTCTCCTCTTCTTATAAATGTCACCTCCGGCAATGCACCATTCCATTCGTGCGCCGCAGGTCAGGGACGCTAGTGTGCGACCCTATGTCGCAGTATAGGCGCGGGTGATGAATGCGTTGGGTGGCGCTTAGAGCAAAAGGGAGCATCAACCGGCACGTTAATACTGACAGGCGTGGGCGTTAGCGCTGGAGTCATGGCTTGCTGGCGTATTTAGACTTTTCAGTACTGAAAAGCCTGGTGTTTTTATGCCACTGCAAAATGCCGATGAAGAATCTCCATCGCTTTGTTGATTGATTGTAGCCGTGCAGTCTGGCCGCCACGGTCCGGGTGATGCTCACTGACCAACTGCCGGTACCGGTGTTTGATGGTCTTCAGGTCCAATCCAGCGCTATCACTGGGCAGCCCAAATAACTCAAGCGCCGTCTGCACTTCCTGCGGCCCTGTGTACAAGCGCAGCCAGAAGTCGCGTAATAGGCGATCTACCTCGTCAGCGTCCGTACTGCTTAGATGAGCCGGGTCCAGATAGTAGGCGCGCAGAGCATCATGTTCAGCCAGTAACTGGCTGCCTGGTGCGTACGGCTGTAATTGAATGAGCAGGGGAGAGATGCTCAGGTTAGCCAGACCTGCCGACCAAAGTTGATCGCGTAAACGGTAGAGCGCGTTGAACAGCAGAAAGTGTGTGCGAAATAGGCCCAGCGAGTCTGAAAGCGGAAGATCAGGCAGCACAGCGGTTGCCGAAGCTTTAAGTTGCTGAATCAGCGCGTACTCGCTAAGCCCTTGCGGGGCCGCGCGCAGGTGTCGGTAGGCTTCGTTACACAGGCCACATTCAAACGCGGGAAAATCTTTCATCGGGCGAGATTAGCATTTGATGCGGATTGGGGTGGGGTGTTGAGTGCTTTCTGAGTAAAATGGTGCGTTTTCTCAGCTTTCGGATTACTGCGCACCATGGGCACCCTTTCGGTCAACCAGAACAAACTGCAAAAGCGCCTGCGTCGTCAGGCCGGCGAAGCCATCGCCGACTTCAACATGATTGAAGATGGCGACAAGGTTATGGTCTGCCTGTCTGGCGGTAAAGACAGCTACACCATGCTCGACGTGCTTCTGCACTTGCAGAAGGTTGCGCCGATCCGCTTCGAGATCGTAGCCGTCAACATGGACCAGAAGCAGCCGGGCTTCCCGGAGCATGTGCTGCCAGCCTATCTGGAATCCATCGGCGTGCCTTACCACATCATCGAAAAGGACACCTATTCGGTGGTGAAAGAGAAAATTCCGGAAGGCAAAACCACCTGCTCGCTCTGTTCGCGCCTTCGTCGGGGTACGTTGTACACCTACGCGGATGAGATCGGTGCGACCAAAATGGCGCTCGGCCATCACCGCGACGATATTCTGGAAACCTTCTTCCTCAATATGTTCTACGGCGGCACCTTGAAAGCCATGCCGCCCAAACTGCTGGCCGACGATGGCCGCAACGTAGTGATTCGTCCGCTTGCCTATTGCAGCGAGAGCGATATCGAAACGTATAGCCGCATGAAAGAGTTCCCGATCATTCCTTGCAACCTGTGCGGCTCACAGGAAAACCTGCAGCGTCAGGTGGTGAAGGAAATGCTTCAGGAGTGGGAGCGCAAGACTCCTGGCCGTACTGAAGTGATGTTCCGTGCGTTGCAGAACGTGGTGCCGTCGCAATTGGCAGACCGCAATCTGTTCGACTTTAAGAGTTTGAAAATTGATGAAACAGCCACGCCGCGTTTTGTCGATGTGATGAATCTCTGATTTCAGGGCAGAGGGATGCCTGATGCGTGACTACAGCTGGCTGTACGAATTCTGCCTCAATCGTTTTGGCTCTAAGGCGGCGCTAGAAGCACAGCTGCCCCAGCCCCGTAGCGCTGATGAACTGCGACAGATCAGTGATGATCGCTATTTATCGACACTCAGCCTGCGCGTGTTTCGTGCCGGTTTAAAGCACAGCGTGGTTGATGCCAAGTGGCCTGCGTTTGAGCAGGTGTTCTTTGGCTTTGATCCTGAAAAAGTAGTTCTGATCGGGGCCGAGCGTTTGGAAAACATGATGCAGGACACCCGATTGATTCGGCATCTGGGCAAGCTCAAGAGCGTGCCGCGTAACGCTCAGTTCGTTTTGGATGTAGCGAAGGAAAAGGGCAGCTTCGGTACGCTGATCGCAGACTGGCCCAGTACAGACATTGTTGGTTTGTGGCGCTACCTGGCTAAACACGGCAGTCAGTTGGGCGGGCTCTCGGCACCACGCTTTCTGCGGATGGTCGGCAAGGACACGTTTGTCCTGACTGATGATGTTGTGGCTGCCCTTAAAGCCCAACAGGTCATCGATAAAGCCCCGACCAGCCAGAGAGATCAAGCTGCAGCTCAGGCTTTCTTTAATCAGCTGCATGCGCAAAGCGGCCGACCTTTATGCCAGCTGTCGATGATGCTGGCGTATACCGTCAACCATTAACTGTGGGGGAGGGGATGGATACCGACCTTCAGCGCGTGGCTGAGCAACTCAACCGTGCTCAGCGCATATTGATCATTACCGGGGCTGGATTATCCGCCGACTCAGGCTTGCCCACTTATCGCGGTATGGGCGGCTTGTACAACGGGCATACCCCTGAAGGCCTTCCGATTGAAGCCGCTATATCGGGTCCGATGCTGCAGCGTGATCCGGCATTGTGTTGGAAGTATCTGGCCCAGCTAGGCAGTGCCTGTCTGGGGGGTAAACCCAATCAAGCCCACTTAGCCATAGCCCGGCTGCAGCAGCTCAAACCTGAGTGCTGGGTGCTGACCCAGAATATCGATGGTTATCATGGCGCCGCAGGCAGCCCACCTGAACGGCTCATTGAAATTCATGGCCAGTTGCAGCCGTTGTACTGTCAGGCGTGCCACGCCCAGGATGACGATCTTGCCGGGCGGCTCACCCAGCCCTTACCGCCGCTTTGCAGCTCTTGCTCAGGTGTAATGCGCCCGCCGGTGGTTCTTTTCGAAGAACGTTTGCCAGAACAAGCCACTGCGACGTTACGACGCGAACTGGCTAAAGGTTTTGATTTGGTGATGAGCGTCGGCACCAGTGCGAGCTTCCCATACATCGCCGAACCTGTCCGCAGAGCGCGGGCTGCAGGTGGTTTTACGGTTGAGATCAATCCGCAACCGGCGTTCTTGATCGGGCAGGTAGACGTCACAATGAAATCGCGTGCGTTAGATGTTCTGCCGCAACTTGTGAGTCACACGTTTGTCGATAGAATTTGCAAATCTAACTAATAGAGGGCATAGTTCCATCCTTAATAAGGACTCTCAGACACGGTCGTGCCCATATGCTAAAGCGTTTCGCACCCCTCGTGCCCATTGCACTGACACTGACTCTCGCTGCGTGCGCAAGTCAGCCTTACCAGGCTCAGCCTGAAGCCATTCAGCCGCTGGTAAGCAAATCTACAGTCTTTCCTCCGTTTGAGGATGTGACAACAGAAAAAGAAGCTGCAATCGGTGATTTCACGGACGAAAAATCTTACAAACTGCCTCAACTGGCAGACAGTATTCTGAACCACGGTCTCTCCCTTGTTGGAACCCGTTACCGCTACGGCGGTGGCTCGGTCAAGTCAGGTTTTGATTGCAGCGGATTTATCGGCTATCTCTTTAAAGAAGAGGCCGGTATGCAGCTGCCGCGCTCCACGCGAGAAATGATCAATATCGACGCACCACTGGTAGCCCGTGATGAGCTTGAACCTGGTGATCTGCTGTTCTTCAGCACCAACGGCCGTGGCCGTGTCAGCCACGCCGGTATCTATTTGGGTGATGATCAGTTCATTCATTCCTCCAGCTCCCGCAGTGGCGGCGTGCGGGTTGATAGCCTCCAGGACCGTTACTGGAAGCGCACATTTATTGAAGCCAAGCGCGCTCTGGCAATGGCCACGGTTGATACTCCGACCCAGCATCGCTAACGCATATTTAGGTCAAAAAAACGCCCGGGCTTGCCCGGGCGTTTTCGTTTGTGCACATCCCGAACCGAAAGCATTGAATATCAATGGTCTGGCGCATTAACTTAAAGCTTGCACTTAAGAGTTAATGGAGGCAGAGTAGTGATATCTCGGCTCAGGATGGGATTGTCCATGACCGTATTTCTTCGCTTATCTGTTATTGCCTTCGCGGCACTGTTGGGGGCGTGCGCCAGCCAGCCACCCGCGCCAGCGCCTCAACCTAAAGCTCCTTTTAGTCCATCCATCAGCAAGTTCGGCGGAGCCAATGATGTACTGTTCAGCGCATTGGGCTTGGTCGGAACGCCGTATGTGTGGGGTGGTAATACGCCTGAGAGTGGCTTTGATTGCAGCGGGCTGATCGGTTACGTGTACCGTGACGCCGCTGGTATCAGCCTGCCGCGCACGACCCGTGAAATGATCAATCTGCATGCGCCAAACGTAAGCCGCGACTCCCTGCAAAGTGGAGACTTGGTTTTCTTTGCTACAAGCGGCGGGCGTCAGGTCAGTCATGCAGGCATTTATGTGGGCGATGGCCGGTTTGTGCATGCGCCTTCCAAAGGCGGTACGGTTCGCCTAGATAGTCTCAGCAATACCTATTGGCAGCGCACTTACCTCAGCGCCAAACGTGTGTTTCCGCCGCGCCTCGCCAGCAATCCGTGAGCGCCGCTACGCGCGCTTCATGTTTGACGCTGCACTCATAAGCCTCTAGGCTTCGCGCCTTGCAACAGGTGCCCCAGGCGCAAGCTTGGGGTGAAACTGGGAAGTTGGTGCGCATGTTCTTTTGCTATTCCGACGCTGCCCCCGCAACGGTAGATGAGTGTTCTGACTCATAAGCCCGGAGACCGGCCTTTTGCATACCTACGGCATCGCGGAGGGCTTTGCCATGCAGGCATCTGTTTTAAGCGCTTATAGGCGCATCTCTCCGCGCATTTTCTTTGTTGTTGCATACAGAATTCCCACCATGTTGAGTGACCAGAAACAACCTGCATGCTGTGAGGTTGGTCGATGAGCGACTTCGTCTTCAGTCAGGCCGAGCGGGCTGCGGTCTATCGTGCTATCGCGTTGCGCCGTGATATGCGTCACTTTTCAGGCGGCCAGGTAGAGCCTGAGCTACTGGCCCGACTGCTTGAGGCTGCGCATCAGGCACCCAGCGTGGGCTTGATGCAACCCTGGCGGTTTATCCGCATCACTCGGCCTGAATTGCGTGAATCAATCCGTGAGTTGGTTGAAGAGGAGCGCTTGCGCACCGCTGAGGCACTAGGGGAGCGAGCAGACGCCTTTCATAAGCTCAAGGTTGAAGGTATTCGCGAATGTGCCGAGCTCCTTGTAGTAGGGCTGATGCCAGATCGAGAGAGGCACATCTTCGGGCGGCGTACGCTGCCTGAGATGGATCTGGCTTCGCTGGCCTGCGCCATCCAAAATCTATGGCTGGCCGCTCGCGCTGAAGGACTTGGACTGGGCTGGGTTTCCCTCTTTGAACCCAATGCACTGGCACAGTTACTGAACATGCCATCAGGCAGTAAGCCAGTGGCCATTCTCTGTCTCGGGCCCGTTGAGCAGTTTTACGATGAGCCGATGCTGGTTCAGGAAGGCTGGGCGACCCCCCGGCCATTGAGCGAGTTAATGCATGAGAACACTTGGAATGACGACCCGAGTCCGTAGCGCCTGCGTAGGAGCCTGTGTATGCAGCAGCTGATTTTAGGGGGCGCGCGCTCCGGCAAAAGCCGTTTGGCCGAGCAACTGGCGACCGAGTCCGGTTTGGCGGTGACCTACATCGCCACAGCTCAGACGCTGGATGCCGAAATGGCAACGCGCATCGCGCACCATCAAGCACAGCGCCCACAGCATTGGGCGCTGGTTGAGGAGCCTCTCGCTTTGGCGGCGACTCTGGCTAAGCATGCGACTGCTAATAGCTGTCTGCTGGTGGACTGCCTGACGTTGTGGTTGAGCAATTTGTTGATGCAGGAGGATACGCTGCGCCTGCGTGAGGAATGTGACACCTTGCTTGCGCTGCTACCGCGATTACCTGGGCAACTGATATTGGTTAGCAATGAAACCGGTATGGGCGTGGTGCCAATGGGAGAGTTGAGCCGCCGTTATGTTGATGAAGCCGGGCGACTGCATCAGGCGCTGGCAGCACAATGCCAACAGGTGGTGCTGTGTGTGGCAGGTTTACCGTTGGTTTTGAAAGGAGCTGCGTTATGAATGCGTGGTGGCAGCAGGCCTGCCAGGCGGTTAATGAAGACGCTCGTGAGCAGGCGCATATGCGCCAGCTGCAGTTGACCAAGCCGACCGGATCGCTTGGGCGGCTGGAGGCCATTGCGATCCAGACTGCTGCTTTACAGGGGCGGGACAGGCCGTCGCTGGATAAGCTGCATATCGGCATCTTTGCCGGTGATCATGGAATTGTTGCCGAAGGCGTTTCTGCTTATCCGCAATCCGTCACCGTGCAGATGTTGAGTAATTTCATTGGCGGTGGCGCGGCCATCAGTGTCCTCGCAGCTCAATTGCAAGGCAGTTTGGAGGTGATTGACCTGGGGACGGTCCAATCCCCTCAGGTCATGCCCGGCGTTCGCCAATTGCATCTGGGGCAGGGTACGGCAAATTTCCTGCACCAAGCCGCGATGACCGAGGTGCAACTTGAACGTGCACTCGAGGCTGGACGCGATTGCATCGCGCGAGCTCGGCAAAACGGCTGCGAATTATTCGTGGGCGGGGAGATGGGCATTGGTAATACAACGGCGGCGACTGCACTGGCCTGCTGGCTACTAAAGTGCCCGGCTAAGGAGCTTTCCGGCCCTGGTACTGGTCTTGATTCAAATGGCGTGGAGCATAAGGCTCGCGTCGTAGATGCGGCACTGCACACTCATTCGGCGGCGGTTAGTGATGCGCTCAAGGCATTGCAGTACTTCGGCGGCTTTGAGGTTGCTGCCCTTGTCGGTGCCTATCTGGCTTGCGCACAAGAGGGCGCGGTCGCCTTAGTGGATGGTTTTATCTGCACAGTCGCGGCGCTGTATGCCGTTCAGTTGAATCCAGACTGCCGTAGCTGGATGCAGTTTGCTCACCAAGGTGCTGAGCCCGGCCATCAACGTGTTCTTAAGGCTCTGGACGCGCAACCACTTCTGGATCTGAATTTGCGTCTCGGCGAGGGCAGTGGAGCTGCATTAGCGGTACCTCTGCTACGGCTGGCCTGCGCGTTGCACAATGACATGGCCACCTTTGCTGAGGCCGCAGTTGCGGATCGTGCCCAATGAGCCTGACGCTTGAGCTGATCCGCCATGGCGAAAGCGAACTGGCCGGTAGTTTTCGGGGCAGCACGGACGATCCACTGACTGACACTGGCTGGGCGCAGCTGCGTGCCGCGGTCTCAGAAAAATGCCGTTGGGATCATATCGTGACTTCGCCGTTACAGCGTTGTGCGCACTTTGCTGAGGAGCTCGCAGCGGCGCGTGGCTGTTCGTTGAGTTATGAGGCAGATTTGCAGGAGCTGCATTTTGGTCTTTGGGAGGGGCGCAGCAGTGCCGAGCTGATGCAGACGGAAGCCGCTGCACTGACCCGGTTCTGGGAAGATCCGTATGCTTTCACGCCGCCGGATGGTGAACCCTTGCAAGCCTTTGAGGCGCGAATTATGCAGGCTCTGCAGCGCCTGTATGAGCGCCATGCCGGGCAGCACATTCTGGCTGTGACCCACGGTGGCGTAATCCGCTTACTGGTGGCAAAGGCCCGCGGTTTGCCGCGTAACGGTCTGCTGCAGGTTCCGGTTGGCTTCGCCCAGCGCTTTCAGGTCGTTCTGAGCGAGAAGGGTGAGCTTAAGGAGCTGCAATGAACGCCTGGTGGATTGCGCTGCAGTTTTTAACACGTCTGCCCGTTAGTTTGTCGGCGATGCCTGAACCCCAACAGGTCGGCCGCTCACTGCTGTTCTATCCTGCGGTTGGGCTGTTGATCGGCGGATTGCTTTGGGCTGTACAGGCCCTGACTGAAGGTGCGCCGCTGTTGCTGCAGGGCGCGCTGATTCTCACGCTCTGGGTTGCAGTGACGGGTGCCCTCCACCTTGATGGGCTGGCTGATTCTGCTGATGCTTGGGTCGGAGGCTTGGGCGATGTCGAGCGCACGCTGCGGATTATGAAAGACCCAGCCAGCGGGCCGATTGCCGTGGTTAGCCTGGTTCTACTGCTGTTGCTGAAGTTTGCGGCAATTGTGGCCATCCTTGATGCAGGGCATGGGGTGTACCTGCTGCTGGCACCTTGGTTGGCCCGTGTGTTGCTGCCGCTGTTGCTACTGATAACGCCTTATCTGCGTGCAGGAGGCTTGGGTGCAGCTCTGGTTGAGTACATGCCGCATACGGCGTTACGTCGGGTGATCGGGCTGAATCTGCTAGCTGTGTTGCTGTTTGGCTGGACAGGTGGAATGGTGCTGATGGTGGGGCTGGGTGTCTTCTTCTATTTGCGCCGACTGATGCTGCAGCGGCTTGGTGGCTGCACCGGTGATACGGCAGGCGCATTGGTAGAGATCAGTGAGTGCGCAATTGTGCTGACGTTGGCCCTATAAGTCGCCACTGATAAGTACGGTGTTACACCAAAGAACAGTTGTGACCCAAACGCGGGCAATGAATGCTTCGCAGTTGAGTAGATCGGATTGAGAAAACTATGGGCGCGTTAGGGCGTGGTGCGTTTCTGTTATTGCTGGGCAGCTCATTGATTCTGGCTTTGTCGCTGGGGGTTCGGCACGGCTTTGGGCTGTTTCTCGCGCCGATGAGCGCCGATTTCGGGTGGGGGCGAGAGGTCTTCGCCTTTGCCATCGCCCTGCAGAATCTGGTCTGGGGCTTGGTGCAACCTGTTACGGGGGCGCTGGCGGATCGTTTTGGTGTGAAGAAGGCGGTGATCGTTGGCGGTGTTTTATACACCGTGGGTTTGCTCTGCATGGCGCTCACCGAGTCGCCCCTTGGGCTCTCCCTAAGCGCTGGGGTTCTGATCGGTTTGGGACTGTCCGGGACATCCTTCTCAGTCATTTTGGGGGCAGTAGGACGCGCGGCTCCGATCGAGAAACGCAGTATGGCTATGGGTGTTGCAGCGGCTGCCGGTTCGTTCGGGCAATTTGCGATGTTGCCGGGCTCATTAGGCTTGATTGGCTGGTTGGGTTGGTCGGGGGCGCTGATTGTACTTGGTCTGCTGATCGCGTTGATTTTGCCGCTCGCCAGGATGCTGACGGACGTCCGCCAGGCTGACCATGGTCCACAGCAAAGTCTGGGTGAGGCGCTGCGTGAAGCTTGCACTCACAAGGGGTTCTGGCTGTTGGCGCTGGGTTTTTTCGTGTGTGGTTTTCAGGTCGTATTTATCGGCGTGCACCTGCCTGCCTATCTGGTTGATCAGCATTTACCGGCAATGGTGGGGACGACGGTGCTTGCCCTGGTCGGGCTGTTCAATATCTTCGGTACATACGGAGCCGGCTGGTTGGGCGGCCGCTATTCTAAGCCTAAGCTGTTAAGTGCACTGTATTTGCTGCGTGGTTCGGTAATCGTCATTTTTTTGTTGGCGCCACTGAGCAGCTGGAGTGCCTACGCCTTCGGCATGGCTATGGGGCTGTTGTGGCTGTCTACTGTGCCGCTGACTAATGGGACCGTTGCCACTTTGTTTGGTGTGCGCAATCTATCCATGCTCGGTGGGATTGTCTTCCTGTTCCATCAGTTGGGTTCGTTTATGGGCGGTTGGCTGGGTGGATATGTGTATGACCATACTGGCAGCTATGATTTGGTCTGGCAGATCTCCATCCTTCTTAGCTTAATGGCAGCGCTGTTGAACTGGCCTGTGCGGGAAGAGCCAGTGGCTCGGCTGCGGATGCAAGGGGTTAACGGGTGAAACAGGAAACACTTAAGGGGCTGCTGGTTGCTGCTGCACTGTTGTTGATCGGCCTGGCTTGGTGGGGCTGGCAGCAGGGCGGGTTGGCGTTACTGCAAATGGGCTTAAGTGTGTGTTGAGCCAATTGAAAAGGCGGGTAGCTATGAATCTCAAGAGTCTATGCGTGCTAGGACTGCTGACGCTGGGTACGCCCTTGATGGCGCAAGAATGTCCGGTGTTGCTGCAGGGTGAATTGCCACAACTGCGCAGCGACCAGTCGATCAACTTGTGTGAGCGCTTTGCTGGTAAGCCTCTGCTGGTTGTAAATACCGCCAGCTTTTGTGGCTTCACTAAGCAGTTCACTGGTCTTGAGGCTCTATACCAGCGTTATAAGGATCAAGGCTTAAATGTACTCGGTGTGCCTTCGGATGACTTCCGCCAGGAAGCAGACAGTAGCGCCGAAACAGCCAAGGTCTGCTACGTCAACTACGGTGTGACCTTCAGCATGACCGATGCGCAAGCAGTCAGAGGTCATGACGCTATTCCTTTATTCCAAGAGTTGGCGAAACAGAGCAGGGCGCCGCGCTGGAATTTTTATAAATATGTTGTGGACGCCAAAGGCAATGTTTTGGCCAGCTTTTCCAGTCTGACCAAACCCGATGATCCGGAGCTGATTGCTGCGATTGAGAAAGCCATCGCTTCGCAGGCTGACCAACCCTGACGGCGCATTAAAAAGGGGGGGAATACAGTCATCCTGTATTCCCCCTTTTTTGTTTCACTGAATCAGTCGATCAGAAGCGGTAGGTGATTTGTGCACCGAGGCCATGAGCGCTGTTCTTGTAGTCGGCGTTGTACTCCTCGGAGCGCACGCTGACTTTCTCCTCGCGCAGGTAGCTGTAAGCCACGTCGATGGTGACATCGTCGTTCGGGCTCCAGCCAGCGCCCAGGCTGAGTGCCCGGCGGTCACCAGTTGGAATGCGTGGCGAGCGATCCGTATTGTTGGTAGGCGACTGATCTACCGCCAAGCCTGCGCGCAGTGTCCACTGCTGGTTCAGCTTGTAAGACGCACCAATTGCATGGCCCCAGGTGTCATGCCAGTTCTGCGGTTCTGTGATGGTGCTGAGTACACCGGACAGAGGTTGCGCAACGCCTTCGTTCTGCACGGTGATGTCTTTCAGGCGGCTCCAGCGTGTCCACGTGCTGCCAGCGTAGATCGTCCAGCGGTCATTGAGCTCATGCGTCACCGAGAAGTCCACCGACTCAGGCGTGGTCAGGCGCAGTGAACCGTTGTATTTGACGTTGATGAAGTTGCTCAAATCCATCTTGGTATCGCCCTTGAGGCGGTACTTCACCTTGGAGTGGTAGGTGAGCCCGGCGCGGGTCTGCGGCGTGAACTCGTAGAGCACACCGACGTTGTATCCCACCGCAGTGTCGTCACCTTTTACTTTGACCTTCGCTTCGCCTAACGGGCTTGGTACTGCCGAGGTAAGTTCGCCGTCAATGCGGTTGATGGTGGGACCAAATCCGACCGAAAGGTGGTCGTTAAAGCGGTAACTCACAGTCGGTTGAACCGTGATGACCTGAACATGGCTTTTCTTGCCTTCAAGGCGGCCCTGAAAATTACTTTCGTAATCAGTTGTCAGGCCAAACGGTACATAAACACCGAGGCCAAATGACCAGTTGTCATCAATTGGTTTTACATAAAAGCCTAGGGGAACCGCCACCAGCGGTACCATGTCGCCGTCGTTTGAGCCGTTCAATACCCCGTTGGCGTGAGAAATATCAGTTTTGGCATCAATGAGTACGGCGCCAGCTGAAATTTGTTCACGCTTGAGGCGTGCCATACCGGCAGGGTTACTGGCGACTGTTGTCGCGTCCTCGGCTGAGGATGAACGACCAGCGAATGATGTTCCCATCGAACTCACGCTTTGCTCGCTCAGAGCAAAGCCCCCCGCGATGGTTTGGCTGGCAGCAGACATCAGGGCCAGCGAAAGGCAGGTTCTTGAGAGTTTAGTAGCCACGGGTTGAGCTCCTGATTATTTGAATTGGCGGTAAGCTGCTCGATGCAGACTGTCTTGAACTGATTGAAGTTCCCAGTTTAGAGCGGCCAGATCAATAAAAACTGTCTAATCAGGCAGCTTTGTACGCTTGTTCGACATGTTTGTGCCAAGCAGATACAAAGTCTCGGATACGGCCGTCTGGTCTGAAGACCTTTAGCCAAAGTTGAGCCATTTCCTGAACACTCTGCTGCTCAGGAAGCGGAAGAGGGTGAAGATGTGCCTCTATGAGCATCCATGCAATCGCCGTTGCATAGCGGAGATTAACGGTGAGTTCCAGATGCGGTGCTGTGAGGAATGCATGCTGGCTGGCAAGCCCGCGTACCTGGCTGGCTAAGTCCGGCTCAAGGGCCAGGAAGTGATCCCAAAGCGTGAGATGGCTCGCCTCGCTGATGCAGTAGATGCCATGGCCGTTTGGGTTATCCAGGCAGAGACAGAGGTGTGATTGGCAGGCAGCAACGCCCAGTAGGAGGTTTTCAGCAGCGCTAGAGTGGCGGTTGAGTCCAAGCAGGGTTGGACGAATGACGTGTTCAATCAACTCACTGGCGGCAACACCCATAAACCCTCCGAGCAAACAGGCGGGCTGGGCGGGTAAGCGGAAATCAAAAAGGCCCAGCCTGAAGCGGGTTTAGCCGCTTCACTTTAAGCCTAGCTCGATAAAGTCGCTGTAAAGAGCTGTTTTTAAATTGTTTTTAATTTTCAGCGTGAGTGCATATAGCGATTGATGCTTAAACGCCTCTTTATTTCCCGCGACTGAAGTAAAGAGGCGTTCTGCAATTACTCGCCCGTAGCAACCGGTCGCTCTGGGTTGGTTACCCACTCACTCCAAGAGCCGGCGTAAAGCGGTGCCAGCGGATATCCGGCAAGGCACAGGGAAAATAGGTTATGGCAGGCAGTCACACCGGAACCGCAGTAGGCCACCAGCTCGCTAACCGGACGCCCTTGTAGCAGACCGGTGAAACGTTCACGGAGTTGTTGAGGGCTGAGGAAGCGTCCATTGCTGTCGAGATTGCCCAGATACACCGCGCACTGAGCACCGGGGATATGCCCGGCGACAGGGTCCAATGGTTCCACTTCACCCTTAAAGCGGGGCAATGCGCGGGCATCGATAAGTGTCAGGCTTGTATCGCCTAGCCGTTGTTGCAGATCTTCAGCACTAACCAATAGGAGAGGGTCTGGCTGGCCCTGGAAGTTACCCAGCGCGTAATCAGGCACCGCTTGGCTCAGCGCGCCACCGGCCTCACGCCAAGCCTTCATGCCACCATCCAGCAGATAAACGCCATCGCGCTTGCCGAGCCACACTAAGGTCCACCAAGCGCGCGCAGCAAAGGCATCGCTGCCATCATCGTAGAGCACAATTTCGCTGTCCTGATTGATGCCCCACTGGCGCAAACGCTCACTCAGGGCATCGGGACTTGGCAGTGGGTGGCGTCCGGTAACGCCCTTGATAACCGGGCTGGACAAGTCTTCATTGAGGTCGGCGTGGTGTGCGCCCGGAACATGCCCTTCGGCATAGCGATCTTTGCCATAGGCCGGATTGTCCAGCGCAAACCGGCAATCCAGTATGCGCAGTCTAGGTTGGTTGAGGCGCTGTTTGAGTTGGTCGACGCTGATCAGTTGAGCGAGAGGCATGCCAGTCATCCTGTGGGGCAAATATGCGCCACATGATAAACCTGCCTTAGCGGGGGCGACAGCTTAAGCGTCCCCGCTGGCAGGACTGACTCAACGAATTCTCAGCTTGCCGATACGGTCGTTCTCGAGACTGCCCATATAGAGATAGTCGCCAACCGGTTTGGCGGAGGTAATCATGCGCAGATGGTTGCCGGTGACATCATGCAGGCTCCGGGTGATCTGTCCTTGTTCGTTTAGGGCAATCACCAGGCCGTAAGGTGTGGCCTTTGGCCAGAAGCTACGCGGTAACTTGGCCAACTGTTGTTTTACCCAAGGCAAACGGTGCAACAGGTCTGCATCAGCCTTACGCGGCGATGGCAGGGCAACCCAGAAGGTGCCTTCACGGTCGCCCTGCAGGTTGTCTGGCAGGCCGGGCAGGTTGTCGATAAAGACATCATGGGTCCCAGCTTTTTCACCTTTAAGCCAGTAGCGGGTGATGCGGTATCGGTAAGTCTCGTTAACCAGAACGAAGTCTTCGGCAGCTGACAGCGCGACACCATTGGCGAAATACAGGTCCTTGAGCAGAACGCGAGTTTCTTTGCTCTGTGGCTCATAGCTCAATAGACGACCATACGGGCGTGCCTCCAGCAAATCGAGGAGGTAATCAGGCTGCTGAAAGCGAGAACTGGCATCGCTGAAATAGATGGTGCCGTCGCTGGCGATATCCAGGTCATCCGTAAAGGCGAAAGGGACGCCCTCGGCTTCGGTCGTCAGGACACTGATCTGTCCCTGCGGATCAATGCTTAACAGGCCTTTATAGGCGTCAGCCACAATCAGGTTGCCGTGAGTGTCGAAGTCCATGCCCAATGGCCGCCCCTGCGTATCGGCAAATGTCTCCTGCCCGCCGTCAGCAAAGATGCGGACAATCCGCCCGTCGTGTAAACCCGCGTAGAGGCGGCCTTCACTGTCCATCGCAGTATCTTCAGGACCACGGAGCTGCCCCCAGGCAACCAGTTCTGCCTTCATCAGCGTGTCATTCGGTTCCATTACGCCAGTCATGGCCGGTGCTTCAGGAGGCTGCCAGCCCAGAGGTTGAATTGGGCTGGGAGTTATAGCCAGCCAGATGGCGCTGGCTGTGATCAGAAGTACGAGCAGGACAAGAAGCTTTTTCATCGTTTTTATATTCCTGGCCGGATATAAGTGGTCGTCGCAGGCCTATCCGTGTGTTGGCCTGTCGTTCAATGGTATCAGCGCATCACAAGTGCAGGGTGGCCGATATATACTTTGCGGCATCACTAGTGGGAGAGCCGTGTGGCGATTGAAATTCAATGGGTTGGCGATGACGCCAGCCTTGCGCAACATTGCGCAGCATGGCGGGCGTTGCCGTATGTAGCGCTCGATACTGAGTTCATGCGGGTTGATACCTTTTACCCGATTGCCGGGCTGGTTCAGGTCAGTGAAGGAGAGCGCGCTTACCTGATTGACCCTCTGCTGATCAGCGACTGGACTCCGTTCGCAGAGCTGCTGCAAGATCCGCAAGTGGTTAAGGTCCTGCATGCATGCAGCGAAGATCTGGAAGTCTTCCACCGCCTGACAGGTAGTTTGCCGAGTCCGCTGTTCGATACGCAGTTGGCTGCCGGATACCTCAATATTGGTTTTTCTATGGGCTACTCCCGACTGGTGCAGTCAGTCCTTGATATTGAATTGCCCAAAGGGGAAACCCGTTCAGACTGGCTGCAGCGCCCACTGTCGGACACGCAAGTCAGTTACGCCGCAGAGGACGTGGTACATCTGGCGGTCATCTACCGTCATTTGAAAGACAAGCTCAGTGCCGATAAATACCAGTGGGTGATTGAAGACGGGGCCGAATTGGTCTGCCAGATGCGCCGCGAAGTTCCGCCAGAACTGGCCTACCGCGAGGCGAAGCTGGCGTGGAAACTGTCACGCCAGCAACTTGCCGTGCTGCGCGCCTTATGTGCCTGGCGCGAGCGGCAGGCACGTGCGCGCAACCAGCCGCGTAACCGAGTTCTTAGGGAAAACTCACTGTGGCCTTTAGCCCGCACACAACCGGACAATCTGGTTTCGCTGGCTCGCATTGAAGACATGCACCCGCGCACCGTGCGACAGGACGGCGAGTTTTTGCTGCAACTGATCCGCGATGCTGCCGCCACACCAGCATCAGAATGGCCCGAAGCGCTGCCAGAGCCGTTGCCCCTTGAAGCAACAGGGCTGCTGAAGAAGCTACGCAGCATCGGCTTGCGCGAAGGCGAGCGGTTGGATATTGCACCAGAGCTGATGATGCGCAAGAAAACCCTCGAAGCCTTATTGAAGTCCGGCTACCCCAACGGACCGTATCAACTGCCAGAGTCCCTTAAAGGCTGGCGACGTGAATTAATGGGCCAGGCGCTGCTTGACTGCCTGGCTGGTGCTGGAGAATCCGCTTGAAACAGATTTGCTCGATCTACAAAAGCCCGCGCAAGAACGAAATGTACCTGTACGTCTTGCGAAGCGAGGGCTTGTCCCGCGTCCCGGAGGCGTTACTGGGCATGTTTGGTCCGCCAGCTCTGGCCATGGAGTTGGTGTTGACCCCGGAGCGCAAACTGGCTCGGGAAGACATCAACAAAGTGCTGGAAAACCTCAAAGAGCAAGGTTTCCACTTGCAAATGCCACCACAGAACGACGAGTACATTGAGCACCTGCCGGATGAGCTGCTGTGCCGCAATGATCCGGTCTGAGATAAGGAACTGATTGCCCATGCGCCTGCTGATAGCTGAGCAGCAATACAGCCTCTATGCAGAGTTAGTGCGCCAGTACGCGCCGGATATTGAGGCCGTGGCCAGTGACGAAATTGAGGTACTGCGTGAGCAGGCCGCCATCTGCCCGATCTGGCTCGGCCAGCCGGATTTGCTGGCCAACTTATTACGCAGCGGCAGCCAACCGCAGTGGCTGCAATCCACATGGGCGGGTATCCGCCCGTTACTGGCTTCAGACCTGCCGAATGATTACCTGCTTACCCGGGCAACCGGTATTTTCGGCCAGGTCATGGGCGAATATGTGTTGTGCCACCTGCTGGCCCATGAGCGACAGTTGGCACAACAACTGAGTGAACACAGCCGCCAGCAATGGGTTAATCGCGCCCCACGTAGCTTGGCGGGACGCCGTGCGCTGATTGTCGGAGTCGGTGATATTGGTCTGAGTGTGGCGCAGATGCTGGCCCCGTTCGGTATCCAGCTACACGGTATTGCCAGCCGAGTTCGGCCGTTGCCTCCATTTAGCCGGGTCGGCACCCTCGACAACCTGACTGAGCTGGCTGCCCAAGCGGATTACATCATCAATTTGCTGCCGGACACGCCCAGTACTCATGATCTGTACGATGCCGCGTTCTTCGCAAGTCTCCAGCCGCAAGCCCTGTTGATTAACGCCGGACGTGGCTTCGCTGTGGTGGATGAAGCCTTAGTGGCTGCCCTTGAGAACGGTCAGCTAGCTGCCGCCGTGATTGATGTCTGTCGCCAAGAGCCGTTGCCTGCCACGCATCCGTTCTGGAAAGCACCTAATCTGTTGTTGACCGGGCACAGTTCAGCACCGACTGATCCGGGGCTGATGGCACAGCTGTTCGTCAGCAACCTGCAGCGCTGGCGTAACGGCGAAACACTGCCAGGTTGTGTCGATTTCGCCAGGGGTTATTAGTGACGCCGCACCCGGCCTGCTTGGCTCGGGTCTGGCCAGAAGCTAGACTGCCCGGCTTTTTTAGCTCCTTACCGTAGTTACTTGTATATGGCCGCCAAAGTCGAACCTTTCTGGAAACGTAAAACCCTGGAGCAAATGGACCAGGATGAATGGGAGTCGCTCTGTGATGGCTGCGGCCTGTGCTGCCTGCAAAAGCTTGAAGATGAGGACGATGGCAGCGTTTATTACACGCGAATTGCCTGCAAGCTGCTGGACCTGAACACCTGTCGCTGCACCAACTACAGCGAACGACGCAAGTTTGTACCGGATTGCATCCAGCTAACCCCAGCCCAGGCAGACAGCTTTCAGTGGCTGCCGCCGACCTGCGCATATCGTCTGATCAGTGAAGGCAAGGACCTGCTGATCTGGCACCCGCTGGTTTGTGGAGACCCAGAGCAGGTTCATAAACAACGGATTTCCCAGTCCGGGCGCATGCTCAGTGAAGGCAGCGTGCCGGAGGATGAATGGGAAGATCATTTGATCTTCCGCGCCGGCTAAATATACGGGCGGGCCATGGATGGACCGGTCTGCCTATTTATTGAGTCATACAAATGCACTGTGGAGCGTTGCCATGTTGATTCGCCGTTTACTGATGTCCGCTGTTGCGCTGTCCTTGAGTTCACCGGTATGGGCTAAAAAGGTCGACCTGGATTTCAACGTACGCTTTCTGCCGGAAACCGAGCAGGCAGAAGTGCGTATGACTGTAGAAGAGGGCGCTGTAATCAGGAGCCTGGACTTCAACTTAGGTGACAACGGTGCCTACAGTGACTTTGTCGCGGATGGTGAGTGGACTGCGCAAGGCGAGCAGCGCGGGATTTGGAAGCCTGCTGCCGGAAAATCCAGCCTGACCTACAAGGTTCGCATTAATCATGAACGCGCGCCGGGGCGCTATGACGCGCGCATCACACCGGACTGGACCCTGCTGCGGGGCGATGATCTGGTGCCGCCAGCCAAGCTGGATCAGCTAGATAAAACCAACTTGGTCACGCGCATCCAGTTCCAACTCCCCAAAGGCTGGAAGTCTGTAGAAACCGGCTGGCCGCGCATTGGCAAGAACAAGTTCCGTGTCGATAACCCTCAACGCCACTTTGACCGCCCAACCGGTTGGATCGTTGCAGGCAAGGTGGGCACTCGCCGGGTCAGGCTGGGCGAGACGGATGTTGCCATTGCTGCGCCAGTGGGCGAGGGCATGCGCCGGATGGATGTGATGACTCTGCTGACTTTCGTTTGGCCGGTGGCGCAGGACGTTTTCCCGCGTGATCCCGCCAAACTGCTGATCGTCGGAGCCGGCGACCCGATGTGGCGCGGCGGTCTGTCTGCCAGCAACTCCTATTACATGCACAGCGATCGCCCGCTGGTGAGTGAGAATGGCACCAGTTCTCTGATTCATGAGCTGGTCCATGTGTTTAGCCGGATTACGGCCAAAGACCGCAGTGACTGGATCACTGAGGGTATCGCCGAGTACTACTCGATCGAGTTTATGCGTCGGGCCGGTGGTCTCAGCGAGGAGCGCTACCAGAAAATCCGCGAGCAGCTGATTCGTTGGAGTAAGCCTGTAAAAAGCCTACGCACAGACCGCTCCAGCGGTGCCATCACAGCCCGTGCTGTGTTGCTCATGCAGGAGCTGGACCGTGAGATTCGGGCTGCCACCAAAGACAGCACCGCGCCACGTTCACTGGATGATGTAGCGCGGGGGCTGATGCGCCTGGACAAAGTCAGTACCAAGGACTTTATCGAAATCAGCGAAAACCTGATGGGGCGTCCTTCGAAAGTCCTAGACAGTAAACTGCTGCGCTAGCTTCTTACTTGAACTTGGGGCCTGAGCGGGTGTTCAGGCCCTTGGCCATACGGTCGTAGAGCACCACATTTACCGTGGCCGCCAAGTTCATACAGCCTTGAGTAGGGATATAAACCACGTCTTCGCACCAAGCGCGGATTTCATCATTCAATGAGCCGTCTTCCGGGCCGAAAATATAAATCGCTCGGTCCGGATGTGTGTACTCGGGCAAAGGGCGGGCATCGTCAACCAGCTCAACAGCTACCGGAGTGCAGCCCAAGGGGATGATTTGTTTGAGGTCTTCCACGCCAATCAGCGGGATATCCATATACACGCGCTTGGTATCGGTGACGAAATCCCGGGCCCGCTCATAGCGCTTACCGGTGTAAAACACAGAAGCAACCCCGTAGCAGCCCGCCGCGCGCATAACAGCGCCGACGTTCTCAGGTGATTTGGGGTTGTATAAACCAATACAGCTATAGCGTTTGTTTGCCACGGAACCGGCCTTGCTCAAGCGAAAGGGCGCAATTATACGTTGGCTCGCTAGGGTTTACCTTTCTGCAGCAGTGCTGCGAGGTCAGCAAAGGCTTTATGCGTGGCTTGCGGCCCCTGCGGTGTAGCGGTTGAGCCTTCGCTGAAGTATTGCTGATCGGTGTAGCGGGCGTGCTCGTTGTCGTGGCAATACAGGCACAGCAGCTCCCAATTCGAGCCGTCTTGTGGGTTGTTGTCATGGTTGTGATCACGGTGGTGCACCGTAAGCTCACTAAGGCGCTTGCCGGAGAATTCACGGGCGCAGCGGCCACAGACGTGGGGGTACATTTTCAGCGCCTTGGCTCGGTAGCCTTCTTCACGCTCGCGTTGGGCTTCGGCGAGGATGCGGTCGAGCTTGCTGGTTGTGCTGTTCATGTCGGGTCCCTTGGCTGTGATGGGTGGAGTCTAGCTTTACGAACGAAGTCAGGGAATCCTGTGCCACCCTGTTACAGGCTAAAGCGTCTGATCACGTCCTGAAATCGTTCGGTGTGAGGTTTCCGGCGCTTCTGCAAGGGCGTTTTTGGGCCGCGCTGTGCTGTTCGGTCTGCCAGATTGCGTACTTCATCGGCTACCACTGCAAAACCACGGCCTTATTCACCGGCACGAGCTGCTTCGATGGCGGCATTCAGTGCCAGCAGGTTGGTTTGCTCAGCAATGTCTCGGATGACGTCGACGATGCTGCTGATATTGCGTGACTGCCCTGCTGTGGCTTCGACATCCGCCGAACACTGTTGCACCAAAACGGTGATGTGCTTTGCAGGCTTGCTCAATCACGCTGCGGATGGCAGCGTGAGCTGCCTGCTGCTCAGCACAGATGGCTTTAGGCTACTTGCTGAGCTTTTCAGCCTGAACGGTCGCGCGGTTTAAAGCAGTTTGAGGCTCTTGAGAATGAAGGCGTACTCCAGTGCAGCATCTTTAAGTGCCTGATAGCGGCCACTCATGCCGCCGTGTCCTGCGTCCAGCTCTGTTTTCAAGAGCAGCAGGTTGCTGTCTGTTTTAAGCACGCGGAGTTTGGCCACCCATTTGGCGGCTTCCCAATAGTGCACACGGCAGTCGTTGTAACCGGCGACCACTAGCATGGCCGGGTAGGGCTGGGAGAGGACATTCTCGTAGGGGGCATAGCCTTTAATGCGCTCATAGGCGTCAGGCTCGTTGGGATCGCCCCATTCATCGTATTCCGTCACGGTCAGCGGTAGGTCAGGGTTGAGCATGGTGTTGAGCACATCGACGAAGGGCACTTCGGCAATGGCCGCTGCGAACAGCTCAGGGCGCATGTTCAGCACAGCCCCCATCAGCAGCCCGCCCGCGCTGCCACCGCTGATCACCAGTTGCGAGGCGCAAGTGTAACCTTGTGCAATGAGGTGCTCGGCGCAGGCGATAAAGTCGGTGAAGCTATTGCGCTTGTGTTCCATTTTCCCGCTGCGATACCAAGCCTCACCCAGTTCACCGCCACCGCGAACATGCGCGATGGCAAAGACAAATCCCCGTTCCAGCAGACTCAGACGGGCATGGGAGAACCACGGATCAAGGCATTCGCCATAGGCACCGTAGCCGTACAGATAGAGTGGGGCGGGTTTACCGAGTACGTCGCGGCGGGCGACCAGGCTGATCGGTACTTGAGTTCCGTCCGCTGCGGTCGCCCAGAGACGCTGGCTGACGTAGTCATTGGCATCAAATGCCCCCAACACTGGCGTCTGTTTGAGCACAGCCTGTGTGCCGTCACTCAACAGAAGCTGACGAATCTGTGCGGGCCGGTTGAGGGCTTCGTAGCGTAAGCGGATGACCGGGCTGTCGAACTCCAGGGTGTCTTGCACATACAGGCTGTAGGCAGCATCGGGTAGTTGCACACTATAGGTTGCGGCGTAGTTAGGCGTGACTTCGATCACCGGCAGCCCGCCCTTGCGCAGGCTGAGGATCAGCGCCTGCTGATTGAGGTTGACGCCGTCAATCATTACCTGTGGATCGTGGGCACGCAGTACCTGCCAGTTGCTGCGCTGTGGGACAGGTTCAGGGGCGGTATACAGGGCGAAGTTGATGCCGTCCTGATTGCTACGGATAAACCAGCGCCACTCACCGTCCAAGAGACCGTGGTCCACATCGTACTCATGACCTTCTTCGCGGCTGGCCACGCACTGAAACTGTCCTTGGGGTGTGTCGGCATTTAGCAGCCAGCATTCACTTGTGGTGCTGCAGCCCAGCAGCAGGATCAACTGGCGTTCAGAGCTGCTGCGGTAACAGGACAAAAAGAAACGTTCGTCCGCTTCGTAGAAGACCTGCACAGCTTGCTCATCGCCCAGCGTATGACGGAATAACGTACAGGGGCGGTGGCTGTCATCCAGTCCAGTGAAAAACAGGGTCTGGCTGTCGTTAGCCCAGGTTATCTGGCCAGAGCAATCGGCAAAAGGCAGGCTAATCACAGCTCCATCAGACAGATCTTTGACGAACAGTGTGAAGACTTCATCGCCACTGGTATCCAAGCTGTAGGCTAGGCTCTTATGGTCCGGGCTGACGGTAAAGCTGCCAATTGAAATGAAGCCGCCCTGTGCCAGTGCGTTCGGGTCCAACAGTAACGTCTCGGAGGACGAATCAATCTCCAGCGAGCCATCAGCGGGGCGGTTGCAACGATAATGGCGTGGGTATTCGTCACCGGCAGTGGTGCGTTGGTAATACAGATAGGGGCCCCACGGCGAAGGCAGGCTTAGGTCGGTTTCCAAAACTCGGCCCTTGATCTCATCAAACAAGCGCTCGCGCAGCTGCGCCTGGTCCGCCATCTCACTCTCAAGGTAGGCGTTCTCGGCCTTGAGATACTCCAGTACATCCGCCTCATCGCGCCGTTCCAGCCACTTATATGGATCTGGTGTGGCCTCAGTTCTGGCGATAGGGGCGCTATGCATAGTAAAACTCCGCGGTAAAAGGCTGCCTGCGAGTGACGCGATGGCCGGTAAAAGCCGCTATGATAAGCAGCGCTCAGCCTTACGGCTGCTTCTATTTTGTATAACTTGCGCTGCGCTCCCGCCAGCTTCACGCCTGAGAATCCGTTGTTATGACTGAACACGACTACCTGCTTGCCTGGGGGATCTACCTGATTGCGGCACTGGGCTGCCTTTTGGTGGGGTTCCGTCTGACCAGTTGGATGTGGCGTTACCTGCGAGAGCCGCTGCGGGTGTTGGTCTTTATCCTGCTGTTTAGCCCAACGCTGGTTGATCCAGGCCAGGACAAAATGGCCCCATCCATTGCTATCGCCGCAATGGACTTGCTGTTGGGTGTGGGGAGCAACGCCTGGCGAGCCGTGGCCGACTTGAGCATGTATGGCCTGATTGTGTTTGTGCTTTACCTGATCTTTGTTTTTATCCGTTGGCCGATTGAGCGCTGGTGGGAAGGGCGAAAAGAATATGAGCCGATCGCAGACGATGAACCGACCCTGCGTGAAATGATGGCGGCTCAGGAGCAGGACACCTATTACCGCGATGATGATTACCCGCGACATAGCCGCTCCCGGATCGAACCGCGCCTGTAAAACAGCGTTTCCCCCCTGTTAGACCTGAATACCCTAAGTGCGTGAGGCTTGAGTGAATGTGTGAGCTATTGGGCATGAGTGCCAACGTGCCAACTGACATCGTGTTCAGTTTTACTGGACTGATGCAGCGCGGTGGACGTACAGGCCCACATCGGGATGGCTGGGGCATCGGCTTTTATGAAGGACGCGGTCTGCGCCTGTTCCAGGACCCGCGCGCCAGCAGCGAATCTGAAGTTGCGCAATTGGTGCAGCGCTATCCGATCAAGAGTGAAGTCGTCATTGGCCATATCCGTCAGGCCAACGTCGGCCGTGTCTGTCTAGCCAACACTCATCCGTTTGTGCGCGAAATGTGGGGGCGCAATTGGTGCTTTGCCCACAACGGCCAGCTTGCCGGTTTTAGCCCTGAGTTTGATCACTACTGGCCCGTTGGTGATACCGACAGTGAGGCGGCATTTTGTGATCTGCTTAATTGTCTGCGTCGTGAGTTTCCGCAACCGGTCGATGTTATGGCACTTTTATCCACCCTGATTGATGCCTGCTCACGCTTCCGTTCGTTTGGCGTTTTCAACTGCCTGCTCAGCGATGGCGATTGGCTGTTCAGCTTCTGCACCAGTAAGTTGGCACACATTACCCGCAGAGCACCATTTGGTCCGGCACACCTGAAGGATGCGGATGTGCAGGTGGACTTTCAGGCAGAGACAACCCCTAACGATGTGGTCACGGTTTTGGCCACCGAGCCGCTGACTGATAATGAAAGTTGGTCGCTGTATCAGGCAGGCGAATGGCGTCTGTGGCGGGGTGGTGAATGCATCGCACATGGAATTGCGACATAAATTGAATAAAGGAACCACGATGTTTATCAGCTATCTGCGCATGGCGTTATTTGCCTTGGGCCTTCTTGTCGGGATTCAGGTACCTGGCTTTATCGAAGACTACACAACCCGGGTAGAAGCCCAGTTGCAGGAGTCGGAGAAGGGCCTTGAAGGCTTTCAGAAAACTGCCAAACGCTTCTTTAAAGGTGATCTGATGGCTTTGGTCACCCATTACCAGGAAAGCAAAGACCCGGTCATGCGTAGCGACGCTAGCAGCCTGCGTGGTCTGATTGACCGCTCCGCCTTCCTCAAGCGTGAAGCTCTGGTCATGCAAGGCCCGTGGTACAAACAAGCGTGGCATTTGTTGGTGCGCGGTGATCAGGAACTGCTCAGGGAAACCTTTCAGGCGTACCGCTATCAGGTCCTGTTTGCACCGGAAGTGATTGCCTGGGGGCTTGGTGTTGCACTGATCCTGTCTTTGTTTGCAGAAACTGTGTTGAACCTGCTTGTGAGTCTGATTGGGCAGGGCAGCACGCGACGTACCCAACAGAAACACTGGCGCTGACCTGCTCGGATAAAAAAGGCCCTTACGGGCCTTTTTATTGGGTTACTTGGATAGGAAGCGCATTCCGTCTTCAAGCCCCTGAAGGGTTAGCGGATACATTTGATCATTAAGCAGTTCGCGCATGATCTCAGTGGACGCGGTAAAGCCCCAGGTGTCTTTCGGATAGGGGTTAATCCAGATCAGCTTTTTGTACTTCTCCATAAAGCGTTTAATCCAAACGTAACCGGCTTCTTCGTTCCAGTGCTCCACGCTGCCACCTGGTTGGGTGATCTCGTAGGGGGCCATAGCTGCGTCGCCGACGAACACCACCTTCCAATCCGGCCCATACTTGTGCAGCAGATCAAAAGTGGAATAGCGCTCTGAAGTACGGCGCAAGTTATTCTTCCACACCGATTCATAAACGCAGTTATGGAAGTAGAAGTATTCCATGTGCTTGAACTCGGTCTTGCACGCGGAGAACAGCTCTTCACAGGCCTTGACGTGAGCATCCATTGAGCCGCCGATGTCGAACAAGATCAGCAGCTTCACCGTGTTACGTCGTTCAGGGCGCATCTTGATATTGAGCAGACCGCCATCTTTGGCCGTGTGATCAATTGTCCCCTCAAGGTCAAACTCATCCTGAGCGCCTTCGCGGGCGAACTTTCGCAGGCGGCGCAGCGCCACTTTGATATTGCGCGTACCAAGCTCAACCTGATCATCCAGGTTCTTGTATTCGCGTTGATCCCAGACCTTAACCGCCTTGCCCTGGCGTTTGCCGGCATCGCCAATACGAATACCTTCCGGGTTGTAACCACCGGAGCCGAACGGACTGGTGCCGCCCGTGCCGATCCATTTGTTGCCGCCTTCGTGCCGTTCCTTTTGCTCTTCAAGGCGCTTCTTGAATTCTTCGATCAGCTTGTCGAGCCCACCCAGCGACTCAATCTTGGCGCGCTCCTCATCTGTCAGTGAGCGCTCGAATTCCTTGCGCAGCCAGTCATCAGGGATCAGCGCTTCGATATGCTGATTTAGATTCTCGAGGCCTTTGAAATAAGCGCCGAATGCACGGTCAAACTTGTCGAAATGGCGCTCATCTTTCACCAGAATGGCTCGGGACAAGTAATAGAACTCGTCCATATCGGCGAACACGACGTTGTGCTTAAGCGCGTTAATCAGGTCCAGCAGTTCCCGTACGGAAACCGGCACCTTGGCCGCACGCATTTCATTGAACAGGTTAAGCAGCATTACGCCACCTCATCTCTTGAAGCTGCAATCAGCGTGAAGCCCGACGGCTCATAAAGGCCAGGCGCTCAAGCAACTGCACATCCTGCTCATTTTTCACCAGCGCACCGGCCAGCGGCGGGATGGCTTTAGTCGGGTCGCGTTCACGCAGCACCGCCTCGCCAATGTGGTCAGCCATCAGCAGCTTGAGCCAGTCAACAAGCTCACTGGTGGAAGGTTTTTTCTTCAGGCCCGGCACTTTGCGGATATCAAAGAACACATCCAGCGCCTCAGACACCAGCTCATTACTGATGTTGGGGTAGTGCACGTCTACGATCTTCTGCAGTGTGGCGCGGTCCGGGAAGGCGATGTAATGGAAGAAGCAGCGGCGCAGGAAAGCGTCCGGCAGCTCTTTCTCGTTGTTCGAGGTAATGATGATGATCGGGCGCTGCTTGGCTTTGATCGTCTCGTTGGTCTCGTAAACGTAGAACTCCATCTTGTCGAGTTCTTGCAGCAGGTCGTTGGGGAACTCGATATCGGCCTTGTCGATTTCGTCGATCAGCAGAATCACGCGTTCTTCAGATTCAAAGGCCTCCCACAGCTTGCCTTTTTTGATGTAGTTCTTCACATCGTGGACTTTATCTGAGTCCAGCTGAGAGTCACGCAGACGGCTGACAGCGTCGTACTCATAAAGACCTTGATGAGCTTTGGTGGTGGATTTGATATGCCAGGTAATTAGACGCGCACCGAAAGCTTCAGCCAACTGCTCAGCCAGCATGGTTTTACCAGTGCCTGGCTCGCCTTTGACCAGCAGCGGACGCTGCAGGGTAATGGCGGCGTTGACGGCCAGCTTGAGGTCGTCGGTGGCGACGTAGGACTGAGTGCCTTCGAACTTCATCGGTAAATCCTCGAACGGAATCGCGCAGACCATGGCTGCGGTGCATGGATAAAGAAGATGACTATACCGCGCTGCTCCATTGGCTGTGAACGCAGACCTAGTATTCAGTCACTGAATAGCCGGTCAGCAGGTGAACAGCGTTTTGTTGGCCAGGCAGGTCTGTACGTGGCTGGAGAAAGTCAGTCCTGAGCGATGCAAAGCCGTTTAGGACTGCATGATTTGTTTCAAATCAGCAGCTCATAACTACGCGTTGACTGGACGCTTTGCACCACTGGTCTTAGGCTAGAGGGCTTTCGCATGCACTCATTAAGGTCATCACCATGAGCCGTATTTTCACTGACAACGCACAAGCTATCGGCAACACACCGCTGGTACGGATTAACCGTCTGGGGCCTAAGGGCGTCACCATTCTGGCCAAGACAGAAGGGCGTAACCCGGGTTACTCCGTTAAGTGCCGTATTGGTGCCAATATGATTTGGGACGCCGAAGAGCGGGGCGTTCTTAAACCCGGCATGACCATCGTTGAACCAACGTCCGGCAATACCGGTATCGGTCTGGCCTTTGTAGCTGCTGCCCGTGGTTACAAACTCATTTTGACCATGCCGGCCTCTATGAGCCTTGAGCGCCGCAAGGTCCTCAAGGCGCTGGGCGCTGAGCTGATTCTGACTGAGCCAGCTAAGGGCATGAAAGGAGCCATTGAGAAGGCGACTGAAATTGTTGCGGCGGATCCGGCTAATCACTTCCTGCCTCAGCAGTTTACCAACCCCGCTAACCCGGCCATTCACGAAAAGACCACCGGGCCGGAAATCTGGAATGACACGGACGGTAACGTCGATGCCTTGGTGGCAGGCGTTGGTACCGGCGGCACCATTACCGGTATTTCCCGTTACATCAAACACACCCAAGGTAAAGCACTGCTTTCAATTGCGGTTGAGCCTGTCGGCTCGCCGGTTATCAGCCAGACGTTAGCTGGTGAAGAACCGAAACCTGCCCCTCATAAAATTCAAGGCATCGGCGCGGGTTTTGTGCCCGGCAACCTTGATTTGAGTCTGGTCGACCGGGTCGAGCAGGTGACCGATGAAGATGCCAAGGCTGTGGCGCTGCGATTGATGCGCGAAGAGGGCATTCTCTGCGGTATTTCTGGCGGCGCTGCTATGGCCGCAGCGATCAAAGTTGCTCAGGAACCGGATATGCAGGGCAAGACAATCGTGGTGATTCTGCCTGACTCCGGTGAGCGCTATCTAAGCAGTATGTTGTTCAGCGATCTGTTCACTGAACAAGAACTGCAGCAATAAGGATGTTCTGGGCTGGGAACTAAGGGTTCTCAGCCAGCATGGCAAAATGCGGGCAATAAAAAAGCCGCCCCGTTACCGGAGCGGCTTTTCTAGCAGCCTGAGTGCAATTACTTGCGGCTAGCTTTTTCCAGCATGCGCAGAGCGCGCTCGTTGGCTTCGTCAGCAGTCTGCTGAGCCTTCTGAGCAGCAGCCAGAGCGTCATCAGCCTTACGGTAGGCTTCGTCAGCACGAGCTTGAGCGCGAGCAGCTGCGTCTTCAGTAGCAGTCAGGCGAGCTTCGGTTTCTTTAGATACGCTGCTGCAACCGGTAGCCAGAACTGCGGCCAGAGCCAGAGCAGAGAATTTCAGAACGTTGTTCATCGTGTTCCCCTTAAGAGGTGGAGTTTTCCATAAAAGCAATTCCCCAAAACTGGGAAATTGGCCGGCGTACATAGTACCTGTAACTTGTAGTAAGTAAACTGAGAGAGAGCAAGGAGAAGCGAATTTTTTCTTACAAGAGGTGGGTTTTCTCTGCCTGAATCTAATTTTGATTAAAAAACAAACAGTTTCCTTATGTAAGCACTCGCCTCAATGATCAAAAGTCCGTGTCCGTAACATGATTAACAAGGCTATACAGTGGTGTGAACTCAACTGCTTTCTGGTGGGTCATAAGTCGTTTAGTAAGTTATTCGGTTTAGCCTTAGTGGCTTCAATCAAAGAGTCTCAAGTCCAAATCCTAATCCCGTAAGTTGTTGATTCGCGTGACCTCATGGCGCTCTGCCTGCTAAGCTCGGGTAACTTCTTGCTCACCGAGATTGCCAGGTACAAACCCGGCGCAGTGGGCGGGTATGGAACGTATATGAATGAGGAGATGTGATGAGCGAAGCGCTATCCATCAAGCACGACCAGACTGCTCACCAATTTGAGACTATCGTCGATGGTGATCGGGCTTATCTGGCATACATGGATCTGGGCAAGCAGACGCTGGATATTTACCGGACATTTGTGCCCAACTCACTCCGCGGTCGCGGCATTGCGGCAGCATTGACCGAGCATGCATTACAGTATGCTGAGCGTCTGGGCTACTCGGTTATCCCGTCATGCTCATATGTCGAACGCTATATGGAACGTCGTCAGCGTAAACAGGCTGAGTAAGTGCTGTTAAGACGACGAAGAAAAGCCCGCATCAGCGGGCTTTTTCGTTTTTAGTGAGTTGTTCAAGTGTCTCTAAGAGCACGCTGACTTTGGTTATGGACTCCTGATACTCAGCCTCAACTTCCGAGTCAGCGACTATTCCACCGCCACCCCAGCAACAAACAGTGCCGTTTCGAATCAGCAAGCTCCGGATGGCAATTGAACTGTCCATCTCGCCGCGTACATCCAAATAAAGCAGCGATCCGCAATACAGCGCGCGGCGGGTCGGCTCCAGCTCATCGATGATCTGCATGGCCCGGATCTTCGGAGCGCCGGTGATGGAACCGCCCGGGAAGCTACCGCTGAGAAGGTCCAGCGCATCAAGCCCTTCAGCTAGTTCACCGGTTACAGCGCTGACCAAGTGATGCACGTTCGGGTAACTTTCTAGGGCGAATAACTCCGGCACACGGACCGTTCCAATTCGGCAGCTACGCCCGAGGTCATTGCGCAGCAGGTCCACAATCATTAGGTTTTCTGCGCGGTCTTTGGGACTGTTCAGCAGTTCTTCAGCCATTGCCTGGTCGTGCAGCGGATCAGCTTGGCGAGGGCGGGTTCCTTTGATTGGGCGGGTCTCAACCAGCCCCTGATGGACTTGAACGAAGCGTTCGGGGGACAGACTGAGAATGGCGTCGTTATCGCCCAGGTTTACATAGCCGGAGAAGGGCGTTGGGCAGGAGGCCCGCAGCGCGCGGTATGCAGTCCAAGGCGATCCGCTGCAACTGCTGGTAAAGCGCTGGGCGTAGTTGACTTGATAACAGTCACCCGCGTTGATGTAGTGCTTAATGCGGGAAAAACTTGCCTGGTACTGTTCGGCGCTGATATCGGCTGTGAAGGGCGCATTAAGAACAAATGGTTCACTTTCAGCAAGCGCGCTCGTAGAAGTGAATAGCTGTTCTAAGCGTTGGCGTTCGGCGGCCTCAAGACTTGGATGAAATACCAGACAGCTACGCTGCAGCTGATGGTCGCTGATCAGTGCCCAGGCATACAAGCCAAACACTGCATCATTTAGGTCAAGATCATTGCTGGCCAATGCAGGCAGGCGCTCGATTCGGCGGCCGAAGTCGTAGCTCATATAGCCAATCAGACCACCACAGAATGGCAGCTCTTCGCCTGCGGGTAATTGCGCCTGGCCGAGCTCTGCCAGGCTTTGGCGCAAGCGCGTGAAGAATGCCTTGGCCGGTTCGTCTGGCTGAGTCTCCAGTTCTGCCAATGGCCAGGCACTCATAATGTCGTAACGTCCGCGCTCAGATACTGGCTTTCCGCTATCGAGCAGAATGGCTCCGCGCGCAGAGGAAATACGGCTGAAATAATCGGTCGGAGCCGCGTGGTAGAGCAGATCAACTACAAAACAAGTAGGCATGGGGTACTTATGAACGGGGCGCGGAGCGAGATTGTAGTAGTTCGAAGTGTTACATCCTAGTGCACGACTAGTGTTTACTCGGATAGGTTTCGATCATTAGTATGGTGCCATCCCGATGCTATCAACTCACCCACAACAATAATTAATATGGGTTCCTCATCATGGATGAAGTAGCAGTACAGTCTGCAGCTACCCAGCTGCCCCGCACGCGCTTGATGCCAGCGCAGGCTGATTTTCTTTCCCGCCCACAGCTCGAGTCGGCCCTTAAGGCTAACCCCCACGCTCGCGTTCTGCTGTTAGCTGCTCCTGCAGGCTTCGGAAAAACCAGTTGTTTGCTTGCCCTGGCCCATGAACGGGAGCAGAGCGGGCATGCGGTCGCCTGGTTGTCATTGGTGCCAGAGGATGACGAGCCTGGTCAGTTTCTGCGCAATCTGATTGACGCGCTAGCGGCCCAGATCTCTGGTTTTGGTGATGATGCCAAGGCTTACCTGCAAAACGTCATGTATGTGCCAGTAGCGGCTGTGATGGAAAGCCTGTTGGTACACCTGACTCAGCTGGAGTCTCCGGTGCTGCTGGTTCTGGATGATTTACATGTAATCCAGAATCCTGAGCTGATATCCGCATTAAACCGCCTTATCAAATTTGCTCCGGAAGGATTCACCCTGGCGATTGGTTGCCGTTCGCAGCCAGCGTTGAATCTGGCGACTCTACGGGCGAAAGACCTGTTGCTGGAAATCGGTGAAAAGGAGTTGCGCCTAAGCCCTGATGAAGCGCGCCTTTATCTGTCCCGATCAGGCCTGGAGCTAGAGCCGGCGGTTTTTGCATCGCTATATGAGCAAACCGAAGGCTGGCTGGTCGGCTTACAACTGGCTTGTCTGTGGTTGCGCCATCGGGCAGACGCCAACTCACCGATCTCAGTACTGGGCGACGATCAGGTCGAGGTAGGCGAGTACTTGCTACGTAGTGTGTTCGAGCAGATGCCCACTGAGCGTCAGGAGCTGTTGCTGGCACTGGGTATCGCCCAGCAACTCAGTGGCGATCTGGCCAATGCCCTGACCGGACGTCAGGACGGCCAGCAACTGTTGGAAGAAATCGAAGGCATGCAGCTGTTTCTACTGCCTTTAGATCACGAACGGCAGTGGTACCGCTTTCATAACCTGTTTGCTGAGTTTCTTCGCAATCGTTTGCGCGAGCGTGAGCCTGAGCGCTTCAAACAGCTGCACTTCAATGCCAGCCTGTGGTTCACCAACCATCACATGCAAAACCTGGCGATTGAGCATGCTTGCCTGGCTGAGGACCCGGAAATGCTCGCTGCACTGGTCGATGGCTGTGGGCTTGAGCTGATTAACCGTGGCCAACTGCACTTGATTTATCGCTGGCGGCAACGAGTTCCAAATGAGATCGCTGAGCGTTTCCCCATTCTGGTGCTGGCGGATGTGTGGACACGGGCCGCCGAGATGGGCCTGTCAGAAGCCAATCGCATGCTGGATGAGCTGATTGAACGATGGAGTGAGACACGCGGGCAGGGCACGTTAAATGACAAGCTGCTGGCAGCGCTTGCGGTCAAATCAGTGTTGGCATTGCAAAAGGACGATTTGCAAACGTGCGTGATGCTGGCACGGCGGATTGAGGCCCAACTAGGCCAGCATGCTGCCTTCCTGGAAGTGGCTATTCTGATCGTCGGCGCTCTGGCCAGTGTGATGCTGGCTCAACCTGATGAGGCCAAGAAACTGCTGGCTCTGGCGCAGCAGCGTAATCATTTCCTTGAAGGGCGCTATCTGGACATCCAGCTAAGTAATGTGGAAGTGCTGCTGAGTATGGAGCGCGGCCACATTCGCCAAGCGGAACTACTGGCTGCACAGCTGCGCTCGCGGATTATTCCGTGGTTCGCTGAACGCTCAAGGGCACTGGCCATTCCGACCATCAGTGAGGCGCTGATTGCTTACAGTCAGGGCCGCCTCGAAGGCATTGAAGAACGCCTGCGTTGGGCACTGGCGACACTGGATGTGATCAACCCGATCGACATTTATGCCCAGGGTATGTTGTGCCTGGCCCATATTCAGCGCTTACGGGACAACGCCAAAGAAGCCCAGAACAATCTGATGCTGATGCAGAATCTGTCAGTGCGGAACAAGACCTGGCGCTTCTACACCCAGGCAGTCGCCGATGAAATCGTCCAAATTCTGCAAGAGCCTGCGGCCGACAGGGTAAAACGAGCGGAACAGCGCTGGCAAAGCGTTGAGTGGTCGAAGCTGGCTGAACACTATCAGCATATGCGCTTCAATCCGGTGTTGTGGGTTAGGGGACTGTGCAGGGTCCGCCTGCAGCAGGCGCGGGGGCACTACAGCGAAGCGCTGCATGAAATCAGCCAGTTGCGTGGGCTGCTACTGGACAATTGGCACGGCATGCACCGTCTGCGCCTGGATCTGTTGGCGGCACTCAGCTATCAGCGCCTGGGCTATCAGGAACGCTCCCACAGTTTGCTCTTGCAGTGCCTGATCGGCGCTGAGCGCGAGGGCGTACGCAGTCTGTTTATTGAAGAAGGCGAAGCCATTCGCCAACTACTCCAGCAACTGGAGATCGCAGAACGCCAGCCGGCTATGCAGGGTTTTATCCGCAGTGTGCTGGCGTTATGGCCTGGGCAGAAGTCACGCCAGGCTCAGGGTGAGCTGGAGGAAGAACTGACTGAGCGCGAATGCGAGGTGGTGAAGCTGGCTGCTGAGGGGCTTTCCAATGAGGAAATCGGCAAACAGCTGGCGCTGGCACTAGGCACAGTTAAGTGGCACCTGCACAACATTTACGAAAAGCTCAAAGTGCGTAATCGCACCCAAGCTATCAGACGGGCCCGAGAACTGAGTCTCCTGGAAACATGAACCGTATGCTGAGCACACAAAACACTGCAGTACCCTTGCTGAGAACCAAGTTGTATCCGGCAGAAGGTAGCGGGCGGCCCATGTTGGCCCGGACCGAGCTGCTTGAGCATCTGTTTGATAAACGCCAGCAGCGATTGATGATCCTCAGTGCTCCGGCGGGTTTTGGCAAAAGTACGGTACTGAGCCAGTTTCGCCTGCGCCTGATTGAGGCCGGTGCGAAAGTCGCCTGGCTGTCCTGTGATGAGGCGGACAGTGAGCCCCGTCGCCTGCTGCGCTATCTGGTAGCGGGGATTGAGGCGCAATTGCCCGGTCTGTGCAGCGGTACCCTGAGGCTCTTGGGCGAGGACCTGAGCCTGCCGAATGAGGTGTTACTGGATGCGTTTATTGCTGACCTGAAGAAGTGTCACGTCCCGTTGTATTTACTGCTGGATGATGTACACCGTGTGCGTCAGCTGAAGCTGGATGAGCTGGTTATCCGCTTTCTACAGAACGCCCCGGACAACATCTACGTGGTCGGTACGACGCGTTACCGCACAGTGATGGCTAATCCAGGCTCATTGAACACCAGGCAAGTCGTCTGGATAGAAGCCGATGATTTGCGCCTGAGTCGGAGTGAAACAGAGGCCTATTTCCATCAGCTAAAACAAATCCCTCTCAGTGATCGTGAGTTGGATCTGCTTTATAAGCGTACTGAAGGCTGGGTCACAGCCTTACACTTGTTCGCCTTGGCGCTGGCGCGCAACTCTGAGCGCAAGACGCTGCTGGCCGGACTGTCCGGTACCGAGCGCAATATTGCTGATTACCTCACCGAGGATGTGCTCAGGCACTTGCCTGCCGAGCAGCAGCTGTTTCTTGAGCAAACCTCGCTGCTGGACGAATTCAATGCTGATTTGTGCAATGCATTAACCGGCCGCAGTGATGCCGATCAGACGCTTCAGGAGTTGCGCAAAGCCCAGCTGTTTATTATCGCCCTGGATGCCCAAGGCAGTTGGTACCGCTACCACCATCTGTTCGCCGAGTTTTTGCAGAGCAGGGTCAACCGTGGCTCCAGTCCGTCCCATTTGCTGCATGCGGCTTCGCGTTGGTGTGAAAGCCATGACATGGTCGACAAAGCGGTCAAGTACGCTCTACGTGCACGGGATTACACCTTTGCTGCGGACTTACTGGAACGCCATGGGGCCACATTGATTGCGGCTAATCAGGTTTATGGCATCCTCACAGTGCTTAAGGAGGTGCCCTCTGAGGTTATTCGCGAACACCCGGTATTCCAGATTTTCTACGCCTGGCATTTGGCGTTTGAGCACAAGTACGCAGAAGCCGAAGCGCTGATTGAAGAAATCAGCAACCGTTTGATTCAAAGCCGTGGCAAGACACTCAATTTCGGCCTGATGCTCCTGCTTGCTGTCGCTCAGGTCCTCAAGGCCTTGGTGTTGCTCTATCAGGACAAGCTTGAAGGAGCTCTCAAAGTAGCCCGTCACTGGCTGAGCATGGTGCCTGACAGCCAGCCGATCTTCCGCGCCAGCTTGGCCTGTATTCAGGCTGCGGCGTACGCGCTACTCGGCGAGTTTGGCCAAGCTGAAAAGTCCATTCATCTGGCGCGCAATAGCCTGCGTAACGGCGACAGCGAGTACCTTAATGTCGTCGTCAGCCTGATCGAGTCGCTGGTGTGTAAAGAAATGGGCCACCCAGAGCAGGGGCGTGTGCTGGCAGAGGCTGCGCGCTTAAGGGTCGAACAGGTTTTCGGCCGCCACAGTCGGGTGGGTGGGCCGCTGGCGCTGGCTTACGCCGATCTGCTTTATGAGCAGGACCGCCACGCCGCCATTCTTGCGGAGCTGCCGCAGGCAACTACGTGGCGAGATGTGGCAACGCCTATCGAGTTGATCAGCCGCGGCAAACTGGTGTTGGCCAAAGCACGATTCTTTGCCGGGGAGGGCGTGTCGGCCCTGGCAGAGCTTGATGATTGGCTGGAGTCTCTGCACGGCCCCGGTTATGAGCGTGTGTATGCACTGGGGATGAGCTGCAAGGTGCAGTTTCTCTTATGGCTGCGCAAACCGAATGAGGCCGAGCGCACTTGTCTGCAGTTGCAACGCCATTTGGCCAGCTTCGCTGAAGGGCGTTATGCCGATGCCGAAACGATGCTGGCAATCACTGAGGCCCGCCTTGCCCTGAGCGAGCGTCGTGCCGATAAGGCGCAGGCGACGCTGGAAGCCAACCTATCCAAACAGCTGGCTGAGCACCGCAAAGACCGGCGATTGCGTCTTTCCCTGTTACTTTCAGTGGCGCTTTGGCGAAAGGGTAACAGCGACAAGGCGTTTGCACTGTTTGGGCAAATCATTGAGCAGGCGTGGTCAGCAGGATACCGCCGCTTATTCCTGGATGACGCTTTGTGGATCCTGCCGCTGCTCGAAGCGTGGCGCGAAGCTGAGCCAAAAATTGCCGGGAAATGGCAGGGGCTTGCCGAGCAGCTGCGAGAGCAGTGCCTAAGGCTGTCAATCGATCTGAAAATGTTCGATGAAAATCAAGATGTTAGCCACCGGGAGCGGGAGATTCTGCGCTTTGTTGCAGCAGGACTTTCCAATCGTGATATCGCCCAAGCCGTGCATTTGTCAGAGGCCACCATTAAGTGGCATCTGCACAATTTGTTCTCAAAACTTGGGGTGCGCAGTCGTACCCAAGCGGTACTGAAAGGCAAAGCGTTGGGTTTACTCAGTGAGTCCTGAATATTAGTTAGTACAAATGCTCCATTCATTGGATGGGCTGGCAGGTTGGGCAAGTGCCATTAGCTTTGTCACCAGGTCGACAACACACGTGATGTCGATTCATCACCGGACACATTCTGGAATTGCGTGCCGGACCTGGTGTTGTAGCGAGAGCTGCTGGCGCTGTTAGGGGACAGGAGTCCGAGGGCCTGCCAGGAACAACCTCTAAGTGAACTGTGGAGAAAGAATAAGAATGAAAACCATCAAGCAACTGGCCCTGGCTGCCGCTGTTCTGGCTGTTCCTTTCATGGCTCAAGCTGAGCTGAAAGCAATGGATGACTCTGCCTTGGCAACTGTAAGCGGTCAGGCTGGTATCAGCATTTCCGGTGACTTCAGCGGTTCTATCGGCTCCATCGCGTGGAACGATGACGGCGGTGACCTGCGCCTTGAAACTATCGCATTCAGCGGTTTCGAGATCAGTAACGACAGCCCGCTGAAAGTGGACGTAGGCGATGGCGCCCTGACTGGTGGCAGCACTGTTAAACAACTGCAAATCACCCTGCCTGAAATGACCGGCCAACTGTCTGTAGCTGCGATCAAAGTCGGCGCTACCACTGCTGCAAGCCTGGGCGGCGTGACTATTTCCAACGTCGATATGGGCGGTACCACTATCAACGTTTGGGGCCACTAAGTTCACTTAGTTAGTCCGTTCCATGGAAAGTCTTACCGGTGCAAGCCGGTAAGACTTTTCCTTATGAAAGGAGTGGTAGTGGCTGATGATCGAGATTCTGCTAGGCAGCATGATTGGTGTATGGGGTTTTACCGAGGCTGTTGAAACCAAGCCTCAGGCTCCAGGTACTGTGCACATCAATCAGCATGTACTGCCGAACGGGCCATGGCGTGAGACCGTTACTCTTGAACCCATGAACCAGCTGCAGTTCCGTAATGTTATCCGTCAGGCCTATGACTACAGCTGCGGTTCAGCAGCACTAACCACGCTTCTGGATTATTACCTTGGCCGTAACCTGCAAGAGCAACAGGTTATGGAAGGGCTGCTGCAGTACGGTGAGACCGACAAGATCGTCGAACGCCGTGGTTTCTCTTTGCTGGATATGAAGCGTTTTATGACCGCCCTGGGCTATAACAGCGGCGGATTCCGTGCTGCATTCAAAGACCTCGACGAGCTCGAGCACCCGGCCATCGTGCCCATTGAATATGCAGGCTTTAAACACTTTGTCGTAGTGCGTGATGTGCACAACGACCATGTTTTCGTGGCAGACCCAGCGCTGGGTAACATCAGTTTCACCCGCACGCGTTTCGAAGAAATCTGGGATCAAAACGTCCTGTTTGTGATTTTCCCCAAAGGTAATGAACCGCCGAATGCGCTGGCACTGAAAGAGACTGATCTGCGATTAATTGATGACCGTACGATGAGTTTGCTGGCGTTTAAAGAGTTTCCGCAAATCACCAAATTCACCGAAAACCAGGCCACTGAATTGGGCTCTGGGGGTGACATTCAATACATCCGACGCAAATAAAACGCCCGGTATAACAATAATAGTGGGGGCTGTTCCATGAGGGGTTTGGGATTGGTGTGGCTGGTAGTACTGAGCGCTATGTTCAGCCAGGCACTGCATGCTGACGAGGCAACGGTTGATGACGCCCGTCAGGCACTGAGCAAAAAGGATGATGACGCAGACAGCACCAAAGCCCTGGAAGAAGTGTTTCAGGCGGCGGAAAAAAGTTACACCCTACTGAAGAAAGGTGAGCGCACGCTGACCTATGGTTTTGACTACTCGCTGGTGCGCGACACGATGATCGAGACCATCCGCACGGGCAAGGATGTCTACAGTGTCATCGGCCATAGTGAAGCCAATCACACCTTCACCAACTCTTTCACCTTTGACTATGGCGTCTGGGACAACCTGACCTTCAGTTTCAGGGTTCCGCTGATCGCCAAATACGACACCGAGCGCGATCTGGATGCCTACAGCCTCGGCGATGTCTCTGCCAGTTTGCGCTGGCAACCCTGGACTTCATTGCGCGGCAAACCTGTTACCACGCTTTATGCAACCTTGGGCCTACCGACTGGAGACAGTCCGTATGACATCAATCCGAACAATGACCTGTCTACTGGCAGCGGCTATTACAGCTTGGGCTTAGGGGCGAATGTCTCCTACGTGATTGATCCGGTCGTGCTGTTTGGTTCGGTCGGATACACCTACAACTTGCCGGTTAAAGATATTGATCAGGTGCGGGGCGGCCGTTTGCTGGAGGAAGTCGAACCAGGCTCATCCATTAACTTGAGCATGGGCTTCGCCTACTCGCTGTCCTATGACGTGTCGCTGGCAACCTCGTATCAGATGCAGCATTCACTCAAGCCCACCTTCCGTTTTGTAGACGGCAAGGCGGAAGGGAGTGAGCAGACCAGCTCAGTCATGAACTTTTCACTGGGCTTGCGTACCGCGCCAGACCGGATCGTCAACGTCAACGCTGGGTTCGGTATGACCGAAGACTCGCCAGACGTGATTCTGGGGCTTTCCATGCCATTGGATATCGAAGGCCTCAAGGCCCAATAAGCGCGAGCATACTCAGATGACGATGCGAATTTCGCTGCTTGCGCAGGCGGTGGTTTGGGCGAGCCTGTTTGCAGCCGGTGGTGCACACGCACAACTGGCGCAGAACCTGACAATTGGAAGTCCCAAGGCCATGGCTCTGGGCAATGCGGTGACAGCTGATTTCACGGGCATGGATTCGGTGCACTACAACCCGGCCGCTCTGACCAAGCTCAAAGGCCGGCAGACGAGTGTGAAATTCATCACTGGGATGATGGATATCCGCGCCAAATTCGATGCCCCGGAGAATTACGGGAGTAACTTTCTGGGGTTGAAGGATGACGCGATTGCCGGCTCATCCAGTAAAACCCATGCAGCAATGATGTACTTACCGGGGCTTGGCGGACCGACCGAGTTGCCTCTGATGATGGCTCCTATGGCCGGTATTTCCATTAACCCGCCGGGCTCAAAACTGACCTTTGCCACCAATATGTACACGCCTCAGGCGCTGGGTTATGCCCGTGACGGCGATGACGCCGGACGCTATCAAGGCAAAGAGTTGGTGATGCAGCGGCTGACATACTTTTCCCCGTCAGTGGCTTATCAGATGAACGATGAGCTGTCTGTGGGCCTGTCCATCGGCTTCTCACATCAGGCCATGGCGCTTAATCAGGACTTCCGCGCACCCGGCATCCTGACAGGGTTGGTCGGGGTAGCGCAGGATGCCTTGTGCGAAATTGGCAGCACACCGTTTGACGTCTTCCTCAACATTTGTGGCGGAGAATTAGGTCCGTTTACCGATATCGCCAACATCGACGTAGACATGCAGCAGACCCTGTCACCTACCTGGAATATCGGGTTTCTCTGGGAGCCCAACGACTGGTTTGCCCTCGGCGCGGTGTATCAGAGCGAAGCCAAAACGCGCCTCAAAGGCAAATACAAGGTCAAGTACAGCGAAGACTGGCAGGGGTTCTGGCAAGGCCTGGATAACTCGTTTATTGGTGCGGTTTTCTCCAGCATCACTCCAGACGGCTTGTTCGGTGAAGAAAGCGGCAACGTCGCGCTCGATATGACCTATCCGGCTCACTTTGCTGCTGGGATCAAGTTCAAGCCGCATCAGCGCTGGCAGATCAACCTGGACGTTAAGTGGACAGACTACAAGGCCTGGAACAATTTCGAGCTGGAGTTCGATCGCCAGCTGGACGTTCTGACCATCGCCAGCTTGTTCTCACCCAATAACGCAACGGCGACAACTATCATTCTGGATCGCGGCTACGAGTCGGTATGGAGCTGGGCGATTGGTGTGGAATACCAAGTCAATGACCGCCTAAGCCTGCGTCTGGGCTATGAGCCGCGTCCATCAGCGATTCCAGGTGACAAGGCTGACGTTCTTGCGCCACTCGGTGATGCTCATCTGTACGGTTTCGGCCTGGGCTATCAGTGGGACAAGGACACTGTAATCGACCTCGGCTTTAACTACCTGGTCAGCAAGCAAAGCATTCCGGCCGGATCAAGCTGCAACATCAACTGCTCGGAGATCGACAGCATGGTCTACAACCCGTACGCCGATTTGAATGTGAAAACCAGCGTCAAGGCGTATGTGATGGCGCTGACCTACCGCACCACCTTCTGAGGGTTCGCCATGCGCACGTTGTTCATGCTCATTGCATCGCTGACCTGTCTTGAAATCCAGGCAAATGGCCGCTACCTGACGTGGGTGGATGACCAGGGCAGGGTGCATAACACTTTTGTGGATGAGCGTTATGAGGCGCAGCAGCGTACTGCCAGCAACACGGCTAAGCGCACAGATGTAGAGCGGCTTAACCAGGAAACTACGTCGAACTGGCCAGGCAGCAAAAGCCCTGTAGAAAGCAAACGGCGTTATTTCACCTGGGTCGATGCCAGTGGCAACCTGCAGAACAGCTTCTACGCCGGGCAGCAGGTGCAGGCGAGTGGCCACGAAGTATTGCTGGGGAATGGCCAGCGCGCCAGTGAATACATCAGCTCCGATGTGCTCGAAGGACGGGATTTCGCTCGGGACGACGCCGACGGTCGCTATTTCACCTGGGTTGATGAACAGGGCCGGATGCGTAACTCCACCGTGTTGCCTAAAGGGCGTCAGGCGGTTACGCCAAACCGGCACAGCGTCGAATTTACTAATGGACGCGTCATCGAATTTAGTAAAAAAACGCCCCAGTTGCCCGGTCTGAACGGCCAACCCACAGCCGCGATGCAAGCGCTGCTGGAAGGCACTTCAAACGACGCTGCTGAGCCGCATGAAGCACTGATCAGACTCTGCTGCGGGCAGTTAGCCGAAGACGATTTCACTCCGCTCAGTGCAGAAGAACCCCGCTACGAGGAACTTAACCGCTTTTCCCCGAGCCTTGAGTTCCCGATGGGCAAAAGCCATTACGTTGCTCTTAAATTACCCCGTTCGCAGTTCGACTTTGGTTTGCGTGTGCGCAGCTTTGCCAATAAGCAAGTGGCTTATCCGAGCCTGTTGTTCCTGGATAAAAACAAACAACCGACCCGCTTGGTCAGCGATGCGGTGTATCAACTGCATGGTGAAACCTGGTACCGCTACGCATTTCTCGAAGGCACCGTACCCGTACGTGCGGCCGCCGGTGAACGCTATGTGCTGCTGTTGACTACCAATGAAGACCTGAGCCTGAGCACCTTGGACAACAAGCCGTTTAAACGGCCTCTGCAAGATTTGCAGTTGGACGAAGGCGGTATGCAGAAACACGCTCATAGCCGGGAAGGGGCCTTTGAGCTGGCAATCGTCCGCTGATCCAATCGCCGTAAACAACAAAGCCCGGCAAAACCGGGCTTTGTTGTTTATACGGATCACTCAGTCGCTGAGGCTGACGTGGCCGAACAGGCTTTGTGAGAAACGCACGCGTTCTTCAGGGGTTTCCTTGATGCCTTTTTCCTTCAGTTCAGCCAAGCGTGCCTCGATGGCGTGGGCCCGGTGAGTCAGGCCGCAGTCATTGGCGATCTGAATATTTAGGCCGGGACGGGCGTTGAGCTCGAGAATCAACGGACCCTTTTCCTGGTCCAGCACCATGTCTACACCAATGTAACCAAGGCCGCACAGCTCATAGCAGCCGGCAGCCAGTGTCATAAAACCATCCCAGTTCGGCAGTTGCACGCCATCAACCGCATTGGCGGTATCAGGGTGCTTGCTGATTTTGTTGTTCAGCCAAGTGCCGCGCAGAGTAATACCTGTTGCCAGGTCCACACCGACTCCAATTGCGCCCTGGTGCAGGTTGGCTTTGCCGCCGGACTGGCGGGTTGGCAAGCGCAGCATGGCCATCACCGGATAGCCCATGAGCACGATGATGCGAATGTCCGGCACACCTTCGTAGCTGATGCTTTTGAAGATCTGATCCGGTGTAACCCGGTACTCAATCAGCGCGCGGTCACGCAGCCCACCGAGTGAGTACAGACCGGAGAGAATACTGGAAATCTGCTGCTCAATTTCTTCATGACTGATGATCTTGCCAGAGACCGTTTTGTACTTATCTTCAAAACGATCAGCGATCACCAGAATCCCGTCACCACCGGCACCCTGTGCCGGCTTGACCACGAAGTCAGGGCGATCAGCAATGATCTCGCGCAGTTTCTCGATGCCTTTTTCGGTATCAATGATGCCGTACATTTCCGGCACCGCGATCCCGGCCTCGATAGCGCGATTCTTGGTGATGATCTTGTCATCCACGATCGGATACAGATTACGTTTGTTGTACTTCAAAACGTAATCTGCGTTACGACGGTTGATCCCCATGATGCCTTTGGCTTCCAGGGCCTTCCAGGTTTTCCAGAGTCCGAACATGGCTCAATCCTTCAGGAAGGCTTTGAAGCGGAACAGCTCAGTCAGGCGATAGCCGCGGTAGCGACCCATTGCCAGCATGAAGCCCACCAGAATCAGCAATACAGCCGGGAAGGTGAACACAAAGTAGTTCAGCTCCGGAACGCTCATCAGCAGGTGCGCAAGGGTTGCTGCGAACAGTGTACCGATGGCTACCTTGAAGGCAGTCGGGCCACCACGCTCTTCCCAAGTGATAGACAGACGCTCAATGGTCATAGTCAAAATCACCATCGGGAATAGGGCAACCGACAGGCCGCGCTCCAAGCCCAGCTTATGGCTGAACAGACTAATCACAGCAATCAGTACCACCACAAAGGTCAGCACTACTGACAGTCGCGGCAGCATTTGCAGCTTCAGGTGCTCAAGATAGGAGCGCAGCGACAAGCCAAGCGCCGTGATGATGGTGAACAGCACGATACCGAAACCGAGCTGGGTTTCGCGGAACGCCAAGGCAATCAGCACTGGAGTAAAGGTACCCAGTGTCTGCAAGCCGCCCAGGTTGCGCAGAATCAGAATCACCAGCACGCCGAACGGAATCATGACCATGATCATGAAGGTCTGCTGAGTTTGCAGCGGCAGGCCGTACAGCGAGTACTCAAGGAAGTCAGCGTCGGTATTCTCGTCAGTCAGCTTGGCAAGGCGGATTGCGTTCATCTCGCTGCTATCCAAACTGAAGCTCACCTGAGCCTGTTTGCCACCCTCAAGGGTCAGCAGATCGGCATCGCCAGTCCACCAAACCAAGCGATCAGCCGGCAGACCTTGCTGGCCACTTTCCGGGTTGAAGTACAACCAGTTTTCACCGTTGAAACTGCGCAGCCACAGCTCCGGCGACTGAGCGATATCGGCCGCCAGGCGGATGGTGTGCACACGCTCCATCGGCACATGGGCGATGGACAGCAGCAGGTCGATCACCTTGGCTTTATTGGCTGTAGAGGCGTCACCGCCGAGTAACAATTTGACGTTGTCATCGTTGGTGTTGTTAACGCGCTTGATGGTTTCGCTAATGAAAGTTTCTACGTCAGCCGAGTGCTGGCGGATCGGCGCAAGAAGGGCTTCGGCAGCGATTTTTTCAGGGCCTTCAACCGGCAGGCTGTCACGGAAGATCGGGCCTTTGGTTTGGCTTTGCTCGCCGCTGTAACGCTTGGTTAGAACCAAACGGTAGTAAAGCGTTTGCTTGCCACTGGCGCGACGTGCCGACCAGGTCACCTTACGGTTGCCATCAACCCGGTTGACGCTGACGCCGTAGTTGTTAGAGATGAAACTCTCATTGAGGCTGACGTAATCCTGCGTCAGTGGCGGCACAAACATCTGCAGCTTGACCGGCTCACGTGCATTGGCCTGGAACTCGACTTTGGCGTCGATATTCCACAAATCATCAGTCTCATCTTCGGTCATGGGAATACCGAGGACAAAGATCTGATAAGCCGTGATCAGAACGCCCAGACTCACAAGGAGTATGACCAGGACTTTCAGATGAAGAGTAAGAGAGCGCATTGGAGTTACTCGGCAGGGGTTACGTCAATGCTGCAGGCTGGCTTGCCTGAAGCGTAGGTGAGACTTGGATCGACCAGCGCTGAAAAACGCTTGAGCGCTTCTGATCCAATTAAGAGTGGGTATTCGAAGGCACTGCGATCAGTCAAATTGACTTCGATAGTTTGCAGGTTGTTCCCCATGCAAACATCCAGCTCAATCACAGGGCGGGCTGTGTAGGTTTTATCTTCTTCAGGATCGTAGTCGCCGGCGCGGCGTTTGATCTTGCTGATCCGCGCCAATGGGCGCTCGATAGAAGACGTGTGGCTTGCATCAATTGCCAGATTAAAACGCACCCAGGTTTCGCCGTTACGTTTAAAACGGGTGATGTCCCGTGCGCTCAGCGACGCAGTTTTGGCTCCGGTATCCAGCTTAGCGGCCAGATCAAGGTTCAGATCAAACACTTTGACGTATTCATTGAGCCCATAAATGTTCTTTCCTGCAGCATGGCTGATGCTGGGAATCAACGTCACAAACAAAAGGAAGAGGGCGTTTTTAATTGTCATAAGTTTGGAGCACAACATCCGAATAGGTACATGCTGCAGCACTGTATGGCCGACCTTGATTTTGGAGTCTAGCAGGCCACCCAAGGAGTGTTCTCCAAGCCCCGGGCGGCGCGCATTCTAGCATGCTGTTTTTCTGTAGTGGCAGGCACTTACCTGTCTTTCTGAGGGTATGAGACCTACATAACCTAGGTTTTGTGCCACAAAGAATTAATTGTCGACAATGTTTGCAGGATCGATTGACCAAAACCCTCTATATAGTTAGATTTGAGCGATCAAATCAAAACAGTGTCGACAATATGCTCGATTTTACCCATCCGCAGGGTACAGACCAGGAAGACAGCGAAACGCTGTCTGAGCAGGTTTTCCGCCGCATCCAGACGGCAATCGTCCAGGGCGAAATTGCCCCCGGCAGCAAGATTTCCGAACCTGAGCTGGCAAGGGTCTATGGCATTAGCCGCGGGCCGCTGCGTGAGGCGATCCACCGCCTTGAGGGGCAGCGTCTGTTAGTGCGTGTGCCGCATGTCGGTGCCCGAGTCGTTTCACTTAGCCATGCTGAGCTGATTGAGCTTTACGAGATCCGCGAATCCCTTGAGGGGATGGCCTGCCGCCTGGCCGCTGAACGCATGACCCAAGCCGAGATTGATGAGCTGCGCCGTGTTCTTGAATTACACGAACAGGATGCAGCCTTTAAGGCTGGAGTCGGTTACTACCAGCAGGAAGGCGACTTCGACTTCCACTACCGGATCATTCAAGGCAGCGGCAACAAGACATTGGTGCAGATGCTGTGCGGCGAGCTTTATCAGCTTGTGCGCATGTACCGCTTGCAGTTCTCCGCCACGCCTAACCGTCCGCGTCAGGCCTTCAACGAACACCACCGTATTCTCGACGCCATCGCTGACCGTGACGGTGAGCTGGCCGAGCTGTTGATGCGCCGTCACATCGGTGCATCAAAACGCAACATCGAGCGCCATTACCTGAGTGCGCAATCCCAAACCGCGAAATCCCGAGGTGAGTCATGAGCTTGAAAAGTCCCGGCCAGCGTTTCCGTGATGCAGTCGCTGAAGAACATCCGCTGCAGGTAGTCGGCGCGATTAACGCCAACCACGCCCTGCTGGCCAAACGTGCGGGTTTCAAGGCGATCTACCTGTCTGGTGGCGGTGTAGCCGCAGGCTCGCTGGGCCTGCCGGACCTGGGCATTACCGGCCTTGACGATGTGTTGACAGATGTTCGTCGCATTACTGATGTCTGCGATCTGCCGCTTTTGGTGGATGTAGATACCGGCTTCGGCGCTTCGGCCTTCAACGTCGCCCGTACTGTTAAATCCATGATCAAGTTTGGCGCTGCAGCCATTCACATTGAGGATCAGGTGGGTGCCAAGCGCTGCGGTCATCGCCCTAATAAAGAGATCGTTTCCCAGCAGGAGATGGTTGACCGTATTAAAGCCGCTGTTGATGCCCGTACTGATGACAGTTTCGTGATCATGGCGCGTACCGATGCGCTGGCTGTAGAAGGCCTGAACTCGGCGTTGGATCGCGCGGCTGCATGCATTGAGGCCGGTGCTGACATGATCTTCCCCGAGGCCATCACTGAGCTTGCGATGTACAAGACCTTTGCTGAGCGCGTGAAGGCACCGATTCTGGCCAACATCACTGAGTTCGGTTCCACGCCGTTGTACACCACAGAAGAGTTGGCCTCGGCTGACGTCTCCATCGCGCTTTACCCGCTGTCCGCATTCCGCGCCATGAACAAGGCCGCCGAAAACGTCTACACCGCACTGCGCCGCGACGGCACCCAGAAAAATGTCATCGACACAATGCAGACTCGCATGGAGCTTTACGATCGCATCAATTACCACGCCTTTGAACAGAGCCTTGATGCATTGTTCGCTGCGAAGAAGTAAGGGAAGGGCCGCTAATCAGGCCCTCACATAACAAGAATTCAGCTGGATCAGATCAGGAGATAAACGCCATGAGCGCTACCCCAGAGACCACCCCAGGCTTCAAACCGAAAAAATCCGTTGCCCTGAGCGGCACCGCCGCCGGTAATACCGCGCTGTGCACCGTTGGCCGCAGCGGCAATGACCTGCATTACCGTGGCTATGACATTCTGGATGTCGCCACCACCTGCGAATTTGAAGAAATCGCCCACCTGCTGGTCCACGGCAAGCTGCCGAATATTGCTGAGCTGACCGCTTACAAAGCCAAACTCAAAGCCCTGCGCGGCCTGCCTGCTGCACTGAAAGCAGCGCTGGAACAACTGCCGACATCGGCACACCCGATGGATGTGATGCGTACCGGTGTATCCGTTCTAGGCTGTCTGTCACCTGAGAAGGACGACCATAACCACCCAGGTGCCCGCGACATTGCTGACAAACTGATGGCATCACTGGGCAGCATGCTGCTGTATTGGTACCACTTCAGTCACAACGGCAAGCGCATCGACGTTGAAACCGATGACGACAGCATTGGCGGCCACTTCCTGCACCTGCTGCACGGCCAAGCTCCGCAAGAGTCTTGGGTGCGCGCCATGCACACCTCGCTGATTCTGTACGCAGAGCATGAGTTCAACGCATCGACCTTCACCTCCCGTGTTATCGCAGGTACCGGCTCCGATATGTTCTCGGCGATTGCCGGTGGCATTGGCGCGCTGCGTGGCCCGAAACACGGTGGCGCTAACGAAGTAGCCTTTGAAATCCAAAAACGCTACGACAACCCGGACGAAGCCGAAGCGGACATCCGCGCCCGCGTAGAGAAGAAAGAAGTCGTAATTGGCTTCGGTCACCCGGTCTACACCGTGGCTGACCCACGCAACAAGGTCATTAAAGAAGTGGCTCGCGAGCTGTCAGTCGAGCAGAACAACACCAAGATGTACGACATTGCCGAGCGCCTTGAGTCGGTCATGTGGGAAATCAAAAAGATGTTCCCCAACCTCGATTGGTTCAGCGCCGTCAGCTACCACATGATGGGCGTGCCTACTGCCATGTTTACGCCGCTGTTTGTGATTGCTCGTACCGCCGGCTGGTCCAGCCACGTGATCGAGCAGCGCATCGACGGCAAGATCATCCGCCCGAGTGCCAACTACACAGGCCCCGAAGACCTCAAATTCGTCGCCCTGAAGGATCGTAAATAAGATGAACAGCCAATACCGCAAGCCGTTAGCGGGTACTCAGCTGGATTATTTCGATGCCCGCGAAGCGGTCGATGCCATCGAGGCCGGTGCTTGGGCCAAGCTGCCATACACCAGCCGCGTTCTGGCGGAGCAACTGGTGCGGCGCTGTGATCCCGCAGCGCTGACTGACTCGCTGAAGCAGCTGATTGAGCGCAAACAGGAACTGGATTTTCCTTGGTATCCGGCCCGCGTGGTGTGCCACGACATTCTCGGCCAGACCGCACTGGTCGACCTGGCCGGCCTGCGTGACGCCATTGCAGAGCAGGGCGGTGATCCGTCCAAGGTTAACCCAGTTGTGCCGACGCAGCTGATTGTTGACCACTCGCTCGCTGTTGAATACGCAGGCTTTGACCCAGATGCGTTCGAGAAAAACCGTGAAGTTGAAGAGCGCCGTAACGAAGACCGCTTCCACTTTATTGAGTGGACCAAGACTGCGTTCAAGAACGTCGACGTGATCCCGGCCGGCAACGGCATCATGCACCAGATCAACCTGGAGAAAATGAGCCCGGTAATCCAGGCCCGTGGCGGCGTTGCTTTCCCGGATACCTGCGTCGGAACCGACAGCCACACACCGCACGTCGATGCACTGGGCGTGATCGCCATTGGTGTCGGTGGTCTGGAAGCTGAAACCGTAATGCTCGGTCGCGCCTCAATGATGCGTCTACCGGATATCGTCGGCGTCAAGCTAACCGGCAAACGTCAGCCAGGCATTACCGCCACCGATATCGTTCTGGCCCTGACCGAGTTCCTGCGTAAGGAGCGCGTGGTTGGTGCCTGGGTCGAGTTCTTCGGTGAAGGCGCTGACAGCCTGTCCATCGGTGACCGTGCCACCATCTCCAACATGTGCCCGGAATACGGCGCGACAGCGGCGATGTTCTACATCGACCAGCAAACCATCGACTACCTCAAGTTGACTGGCCGTGAGCCAGAGCAAGTGGCCTTGGTTGAGAATTACGCGAAGACTACCGGTCTGTGGGCTGATGCACTGAAAACAGCGGTTTATGAGCGCGTATTGAGCTTTGACCTGTCCACCGTTGTGCGCAACATGGCTGGCCCGTCCAACCCGCACAAGCGCCTGCCGACTTCTGCGCTGAACGAGCGCGGTATTGCTGACGAAGCCAAACTGGCTGCCGCCAAGCAGGAAGAAGCCCAAGGGCTGATGCCGGATGGAGCAGTGATCATTGCTGCGATCACCAGCTGCACCAACACCTCCAACCCGCGGAACGTGGTTGCGGCCGGTCTGCTGGCGAAAAAGGCCAATGAGCTGGGTCTGGTTCGCAAACCATGGGTTAAAACCTCTTTTGCGCCAGGTTCCAAAGTCGCCAAACTGTATCTGGAAGAATCCGGTTTGCTGCCTGAGCTGGAAAAGCTCGGCTTCGGCATCGTCGCTTATGCCTGCACCACCTGTAACGGCATGAGCGGTGCGCTGGACCCAGTGATCCAGCAGGAAATCATTGACCGCGACCTGTACGCCACGGCTGTGCTGTCAGGTAACCGCAACTTTGATGGCCGCATCCATCCGTATGCCAAACAGGCCTTTCTGGCCTCGCCACCTCTGGTGGTTGCTTACGCGATTGCCGGTACGGTGCGCTTTGACATCGAGCAAGATGTGCTGGGGCATGACGCCCAAGGCAACCCAATCACCCTGAAAGACCTGTGGCCGAGCGATGAAGAAATCGACGCCATAGTTGCCGCCAACGTGAAGCCTGAGCAGTTCAAACAGATCTACATCCCGATGTTTGATCTGGGCACCGTTAAAGAAGCGGAAAGCCCACTGTACGACTGGCGCCCGCATTCCACCTACATCCGCCGCCCGCCGTACTGGGAAGGTGCGCTGGCAGGTGAGCGTACGCTCAAAGGCATGCGTCCGTTGGCATTGCTGCCAGACAACATCACCACCGATCACCTGTCGCCGTCCAACGCCATTCTGGCCAACTCGGCTGCGGGTGAGTATCTGGCGAAAATGGGCCTGCCAGAAGAGGACTTCAACTCCTACGCGACCCACCGTGGTGATCACCTCACCGCACAGCGCGCGACCTTCGCCAACCCGCAACTGGTCAACGAAATGGCTGTGGTTGATGGAGAAGTGAAGAAGGGCTCGCTGGCCCGCGTGGAGCCGGACGGCAAGGTCATGCGTATGTGGGAAGCGATCGAAACCTATATGGAGCGTAAGCAGCCGCTGATCATCATCGCCGGTGCGGATTACGGTCAGGGCTCGTCTCGTGACTGGGCGGCCAAAGGCGTGCGTCTGGCTGGCGTTGAAGCGATTGTTGCCGAAGGCTTCGAGCGTATTCACCGCACCAATCTGATCGGTATGGGCGTGCTGCCGCTGGAGTTCAAACCGGGCACCAACCGCAAAACACTGGAACTGGATGGCACTGAGACTTACGACGTGGTTGGTGAGCGTAAACCGCGCACTGATCTGACCCTGATCATCAATCGCAAGAACGGTGAGCGGGTTGAAGTGCAAGTGACTTGCCGTCTGGACACTGCCGAGGAAGTCTCTATCTACGAGGCGGGCGGTGTGCTGCAGCGCTTCGCTAAAGACTTCCTGGAGTCCGGCGCAGCCTGAGTGACCACGTGACCTTAAGGAGCGGCTTCAGCCACGACCTGAAGTCGCTCTTGCAAGGCTTAACAATTTCGCCAGCGATACGATTTATCAGGATCGAGCCATGGCCCATTTACCGCAAGTTAAGATTCCTGCCACTTATATTCGTGGCGGCACCAGTAAAGGTGTGTTCTTCCGCCTACAAGATCTGCCTGAGTCCTGCCAGAAGCCTGGTACAGCTCGGGATCGTCTGTTTATGCGGGTTATCGGCAGCCCCGATCCGTATTCGGCGCATATCGATGGCATGGGCGGCGCGACCTCCAGTACCAGCAAGTGCGTGATTCTGTCTAAAAGCAGCCAGCCGGATCATGACGTTGATTACCTCTATGGTCAGGTTTCCATCGACAAGGCCTTTGTTGACTGGAGTGGTAACTGCGGCAACCTGTCCACCGCAGCCGGAGCGTTTGCCATCCATGCCGGATTGGTCGATCCAGCGCGAATCCCGCAGAACGGCACCTGCGTAGTGCGAATCTGGCAGGCCAACATCAATAAAACCATCATTGCCCACGTCCCAATCACCAATGGCGAAGTTCAGGAAACAGGGGATTTTGAGCTGGATGGCGTGACCTTCCCAGCAGCAGAAATCGTGTTGGAGTTCCTTGATCCATCAGATGATGGCGAAGAGGGCGGCTCCATGTTCCCCACCGGCAATCTGGTGGACGCGCTTGAAGTGCCGGGTATTGGCACCTTACAGGCGACCATGATCAGCGCAGGCATCCCGACAGTTTTTGTGAAGGCCGAAGAAATCGGCTACCAGGGCACTGAACTGCGCGAACAAATCAATACCGATCCGCAGGCACTGGCGAAGCTTGAGGCCATTCGTGTGGCCGGCGCGCTGCGCATGGGGCTAATCAAAACCCCGGAAGAGGCTGCAACACGTCAACACACGCCGAAAATCGCCTTTGTCAGCCCGCCTAAAGACTATGTGTCCTCAAGCGGCAAAACCGTTAAAGCCGATGATGTTGACCTGCTGGTTCGCGCCGTTTCCATGGGCAAACTGCACCACGCCATGATGGGCACAGCCGCGGTTGCCATCGGCACCGCGGCTGCAATTCCCGGCACGCTGGTAAACCTTGCAGCCGGTGGTGGTGAGCGCAATGCGGTACGTTTCGGGCATCCGTCCGGCACATTGCGGGTCGGTGCAGAAGCCAAGCAGGAGCAGGGAGAATGGGTAGTGAAGAAGGCCATCATGTCGCGCTCGGCACGCATTCTGATGGAAGGTTGGGTGAGGGTGCCGCAGGAGTCGTTCTAAGCTACACACCTGATAAAGCACTTTAGGTTACGGATTCTTTTTCTCTAAACTCAATGTATTAAGAGGTATTTAGAGAATTGGGATTAGCTTCTGCGCGACTGAAGCTGCCTCTACAGCTGAGGTATTGTAGGGACGGCTTCAGCCGCGAAAGCACAGCAATTCTTACTTGAGACGACGCTCAACACCTTTTTCCACCAGAATCTTGGCGGAAATCTCTTCAACTGAGAAAGAGGTTGAGTTGAGGTATGCGATGCCTTCACGGCGGAACAGGCTTTCAACCTCGCGCACCTCAAACTCACATTGAGCAAAGCTGGCATAGCGACTGTTGGGTTTACGCTCGTGACGGATTGCAGTGAGTCGATCCGGATCGATGGTCAAGCCAAACAGCTTGTGCCGGTGTTGCTTGAGGATCGCGGGGAGCTGCAAGCGCTCCATGTCTTCTTCAGTTAGTGGATAGTTAGCGGCGCGGATGCCGTACTGCATGGCCATATACAGGCAGGTGGGTGTTTTACCGCAGCGGGAAACACCCACAAGGATCAGGTCAGCTTTATCGTAGTGCTGGGTGCGGGCACCATCGTCATTGTCGAGGGCAAAGTTCACCGCCTCGATCCGCTCCATGTATTTAGAGCTCTGGCCGATGGCGTGGGATTTACCCACCGAGTAAGAAGAGCGGGATGCCAGTTCCTGTTCAAGCGGGGCAAGGAAAGACGAGAAGATGTCGATCATGAATCCTTCAGACTCGGCGAGTACTTCACGAATTTCCTGATTGACAAGTGTGTCAAAAATAATGGGTTTACTGCCGTCTTTCTCGGCGGCTGCATTGATTTGTTGTACCATGGCGCGCGCTTTATCTACGGTGTCGATGTAGGGACGCGTGAGTTTGACGAAATCGATGGTCTCAAACTGCGCTAACAGGCTCTGGCCTAGTGTTTCGGCAGTGATACCAGTGCCATCGGAGATGAAGAAAGCGGTACGTTTCATTTGCGCCGTGGGCCTTAAGCTGGGAACTGTTCTTGGCTATTATATGGCCCGTTTGGCAGGGCCAACCTGCGCGGCATTGTTACTTATTTTCCAGGGGCAGGCCACACAGCTGGCGTACAACGCTGCTGCAAGTGCCTGACCCATGAGCTTTTCCAACACCTAAGTGGAGAGATCACCTTGGTAGAGTACGTAGTTTCCCTCGATAAGCTCGGCAATCACGATGTTGAGCACGTAGGGGGCAAGAACGCCTCCCTGGGCGAGATGATCAGCAACCTGTCAGGGGCTGGCGTTTCCGTACCTGGCGGCTTTGCTACCACGGCCCAGGCCTACCGGGACTTTCTCGAGCAGAGTGGGCTGAATGCGCAAATTCACGCAGCACTCGATGCTCTGGATGTCGACGATGTAAACGCACTGGCCAAAACTGGTGCAGAAATTCGTCAGTGGGTGATGGATGCACCTTTCCCTGCAGAACTGGATAAGCAGATTCGCGAAGCTTTTGCTGCCATGTCAGGTGGTAACGACAACATGGCGGTAGCCGTTCGATCGTCCGCAACTGCAGAAGACCTGCCGGATGCCTCCTTCGCAGGCCAGCAAGAAACCTTCCTCAACATTCGTGGTGTCGATAACGTTATCCGCGCAGCTAAGGAAGTATTCGCTTCGCTGTTCAACGACCGTGCTATCGCGTACCGCGTACACCAAGGCTTTGACCATAAATTGGTAGCCCTGTCCGCTGGCGTGCAGCGCATGGTGCGCTCCGAAACCGGTACTGCTGGCGTGATGTTCACTTTGGATACCGAATCCGGTTTCCGCGACGTGGTATTCATCACTGGCGCCTATGGCCTCGGTGAAACCGTTGTACAGGGTGCTGTGAACCCGGATGAGTTCTACGTACACAAGCAGACCTTGGAAGCAGGTCGCCCGGCCATTCTGCGCCGCAACCTGGGCAGCAAAGCCATCAAGATGGTTTACGGCGATGAAGCCAAAGCCGGTAAGTCGGTCAAAGTGGTTGATGTTGATCGCGCTGACCGTGCCCGTTTCTGTCTGACTGACGCTGAAGTCTGCGAACTGGCCAAACAGGCCATGATCATCGAGAAACACTACGGCCGTCCAATGGACATCGAGTGGGCCAAAGACGGTGACGACGGCAAGCTGTACATCGTGCAGGCCCGTCCTGAGACTGTAAAAAGTCGCTCCAACGTCAATGTTATGGAGCGTTACCTGCTTAAAGAAAAAGGCTCAGTTCTGGTTGAAGGCCGTGCAATCGGTCAGAAGATCGGTGCAGGCCGTGTCCGCGTCATCAACGACGTATCTGAAATGGACAAGGTACAGCCAGGCGACGTGCTGGTTTCCGACATGACAGACCCAGATTGGGAACCAGTGATGAAGCGCGCAAGCGCAATCGTGACCAACCGTGGCGGTCGTACTTGCCACGCTGCGATCATCGCCCGTGAGCTGGGCATTCCAGCTGTAGTTGGCTGCGGCAACGCTACCCAGGCCCTGAAAGACGGGCAGGGTGTGACTGTTTCCTGTGCTGAGGGTGACACCGGTTTCATCTTCGAAGGTGAGCTGGGCTTTGATGTGCGTACCAACTCGGTCGACGCCATGCCTGATCTTCCATTCAAGATCATGATGAACGTTGGCAACCCGGACCGTGCTTTCGACTTTGCCCAACTGCCGAACGAGGGCGTTGGCCTGGCTCGTCTGGAGTTCATCATCAACCGCATGATCGGTGTGCACCCGAAAGCACTGCTGAACTACGCAGGGTTGCCGCCAGAGCTGAAAGACAGCGTTGAAAAGCGCACTGCAGGCTACAGCGATCCGGTCAACTTCTACGTTGAAAAGCTGGTTGAAGGCATCAGCACCCTGGCTGCCGCATTCTGGCCGAAAAAAGTCATCGTGCGCCTGTCGGACTTCAAGTCCAACGAATACGCCAACCTGATCGGCGGCAAACTGTACGAGCCGGAAGAAGAGAACCCGATGCTGGGCTTCCGCGGTGCTTCGCGCTACATCAGCGAGTCTTTCCGTGACTGCTTCGAGCTTGAGTGCCGTGCCCTGAAGAAAGTCCGCAATGAAATGGGGCTGACTAACGTCGAGATCATGGTTCCGTTCGTTCGTACACTGGGCGAAGCAAGCCAAGTTATCGATCTGTTGGCCGCTAATGGTCTTGCCCGTGGCGAAAACGGCCTGCGCATCATCATGATGTGTGAGCTGCCATCCAACGCACTGCTGGCTGACGAGTTCCTCGAGTACTTCGACGGTTTCTCCATCGGTTCCAACGACCTGACTCAGCTTACACTGGGCCTGGATCGCGACTCCGGCATCATTGCGCACCTGTTCGATGAGCGTAACCCAGCGGTTAAAAAGCTGCTGAGCAATGCCATTCAGGCCTGTAACAAGGCGGGCAAATACATTGGCATCTGCGGCCAGGGCCCGTCTGATCACCCTGATCTGGCGCGCTGGCTGATGGAGCAGGGCATTGAAAGCGTGTCGCTGAACCCGGATTCCGTGCTGGATACCTGGTTCTTCCTCGCTGAAGGTCAGACTGCCTAAACAGCGTTAACATCCATTTTAAGGGCGGGCTAACACCTGCCCTTTTTTGTGCCAGTAGAAAGATGCAAAGCAGCAGCAAGCTATTCCCTGTCGCCCTTATCAGTGCCGACTTTCGTGGAGATCTCACCGAAGACGTTTACCGTCTCAAACCTGGCAATAGTCCTGACTACAGCGTTGAACTGGCGCTAACCCGGCTTGGCAGAGCTGGTGATGAAGGGCATCGGGGGACTCCGGTCATTCTTGTACCCGGTAGTTTTTCCAACCGCCGCTTTTGGTATTCACCCAAAGGAATCGGACTTGGGGCCTATCTTGCCCGAGAAGGTTTTGATGTCTGGATTGCTGAAATGCGCGGTCACGGTCTTTCACCTCGTAACCAGAGCTATCTGAAAAACACCGTAAATGACTACGTGCGTTTTGATCTGCCAGCGATCGCCGAGTTTGTTTATGAACTCAATCCGCAAAAAGCGCATTGGCTTGGGCACTCGCTGGGCGGAGTTATCGTGGCAGCTGCATTGGGGGGTATGTATCTGGATCAGGAGAAAATTGCCTCATGCATTTTATTTGGCAGCCAGGTCAGTAGCGCCCACTGGTCACTAAAAATCCCTCCTGTTGAGTGGATCGCACGGTTAGTACTGAAACTCAAGAGCACCTTGTCTGGCCCTGACTTGAAGCGCGGCCCTGAAGATGAGCCAGCAAGCGTGGCCATTGAAGCAATGCGATGGCATGGGTTATTTGGCCGCTTTCGCTCAGCAGAACGCGACTGGTGGTCAGGCTTGAATGACGTGGAGGTTCCAGTCATGTCTGTTACGGCGACAGCAGACAAAATGGACCCGGCATGGGCTTGCGAAAAAATGTTGCAGCACTTCGGATCATCATCCAAAGAGCTGCTGCTTCTAGGCAAACGACAGGGATTCAGCAGTGACTTTGGTCACGTCGAAATGCTCATCAGCAAAGAAGCGCAACGCGAAGTATGGCCATTGATCAGGAAGTGGCTTCAGAAAAACAGTCACCGGCCTGTTCCTGAGCAAAAAATGACCGGACAGTTGCAATCCTACAATTGCTGACCAAATGAGCTGTCACAGGTTTATTCGTCACTTCAGTAGCTTATGATAAGCAAGCATTATCAATTTCTTGACCGAAACCAATAACGCCACAAGGAGTTTTGCCATGCAGTACATCACCCCAGATCTGTGCGACGCTTATCCTGAGCTGGTGCAAGTCGTTGAGCCTATGTTCAGCAACTTTGGCGGCTGCGACTCCTTCGGCGGTGAAATTGTCACTGTCAAATGTTTCGAAGATAACTCCCTAGTCAAAGAACAGGTTGAGCAACCAGGTAAAGGCAAGGTCATGGTGGTTGATGGCGGTGCATCTATGCGCCGAGCACTCCTGGGGGACATGCTGGCTGAAAAAGCCGCCAAAAATGGTTGGGAAGGCATCATCGTTTACGGCTGCGTACGAGACGTCGATGTTCTCGCACAAACCAATCTCGGCATCCAGGCACTGGCTAGTCACCCCATGAAGACGGACAAGCGTGGCATCGGTGACCTTAATGTCGCAGTCACCTTTGGTGGAGTGACATTCCGCCCGGGCGAATTTGTTTACGCAGACAACAATGGCGTTATTGTGTCGCCATCTGCCCTGAAAATGCCGGAGTAAAAGGCTTGCAGGAAAGCGCAATGTACGAGGACGACAACGCCCAGTGGGGCTTGCTGCACGCATTCGTCCTTAACGGGAAGGGCGGTGCTCGCAGCATCGCTCGCCAGGACCTGCAGGAATTGCAGCTAGAGAAGCATGAAAGCCTCTGGTTGCATTGGGATCGCAGCCACCCTCAGACACAATCCTGGCTACGACAGGAAAGTGGCTTGAATGAGTTTGTCTGCGATCTGCTGTTGGAGCAAAACACGCGCCCACGCTTACTGGCTCTACCTAACAATCAGTTATTACTTTTTCTGCGCGGACTCAACCTCAACCCTGGCGCAGAGCCTGAAGACATGGTGTCGGCACGCATTTTCGCCGATGGACAACGCGCCATTTCGCTGCGCCTGCGCCCCCTGCACGCGACCGAAGAGCTGATTGAGGACTTGCTCGAAGGGCGAGGTCCTAAAACCGCAGCTGAGCTGATCCTCAGCATGGCCCACTACATGACCGACAAGATCGATCTGCTGGTTTCTGAGCTGGGCGAGCAAGTAGATGCTGAAGAGGAGCGGGCAGACGCGCTGGATAATCCTGCACCGGACCATGCCATGCTCATGCAGATCAGACGGCGAGCAGCCAGCCTGCGCCGCTTCCTGGCCCCTCAGCGCGACATTTTCGCGCAGATCACAGGCAATGCATTCAGTTGGTTCTCTAACGGAAATATTGGCTACTGGAACGAGCTGAATAACCGTTTGACCCGTTACCTTGAGGAGCTTGAACTCAACCGTGAGCGGGTCAATCTCATGCTGGAGTCCGAAAACAGGCGCATGAATGAGCGGATGAACCGGACCATGTATCGTTTTGCCGTGATCACTTGCATTTTCTTGCCCATGAGTTTTTTAACCGGTTTACTCGGGATCAATGTTGGCGGAATCCCCGGTGCGGATAACCCCTGGGCCTTTTTGATTGCCTGTGGTGCTATCGCTCTGGTAGCAGCGGGGCAGTGGCTTTTATTCCGCAAGCTACGTTGGGTCTAATGTGACTTGCCCATTACTGAACTCGTCTAGCCGAGACATCCCGTGAGGTTCGTATGCACGACCCATTTGAAGAATCCCTGCGCGATTTGCTCAAGTCATCGGCCACCAACCGCGATGACGACGCCTGCCTCAATCGCGTCCTCAAAACTGCCAATCGCCAGGTTGGAGCAGGGGACATGTTCAGCCTAATGGGCAATTGTCTCAGTGCACTGATGATTGCTCTGAACAATGGCTCGCCTCACCTGGCACCAGTATCCCGTCGTAAAACCACAACACGCTCGACAAATAAGGTTGACTGATATGGAACTCGATCCCTGGACTCATAGTTTGGTCGCTGCAATGACAGCCTTATGGACCAAAGTTGCTGGGTTTATACCGAATCTTTTCGTCGCACTGATTCTGGTTCTGCTGGGGTTCGTCGTCGCTAAACTGCTCGACACTCTGCTCTCAAAGCTTCTGGGCAAGGTTGGGCTGGATCGCCTGATGGCGGGCACAGGTCTGACCAAACTGCTGTCACGCGCAGGTATTCAGGCCCCCGTTTCGACCCTTATCGGCAAGATTGTCTACTGGTTCGTGTTGTTGATTTTCTTGGTTTCCGCAGCTGAGTCCCTTGGACTTGAGCGCGTATCAGCAACCCTGGACGTCCTGGCTCTGTATCTGCCTAAAGTATTCGGTGCGGCCCTGCTCCTACTTGGCGGCGTGCTGCTTGGGCACTTAGTCAGTGGCCTAGTTCGCGGCGCAGCCGAAGGAGTCGGTCTTGAATACGCACACGGCCTTGGACGCATTGCACAAGGGCTGGTGATCATTATCAGCATCTCGGTTGCGATCGGTCAGCTTGAAGTCAAAACAGACTTGCTCAACAACGTCATTGCGATTGTTTTGATATCCGCTGGTCTGGCAGTTGCCCTAGCACTTGGACTTGGCAGTCGCGACATTGCCAGTCAGATTCTTGCCGGTATTTATGTGCGCGAACTCTACGAAGTTGGACAATATGTCGAAGTAGGCGGGGTAGAGGGGCAGATTGAGGAGATCGGAACTGTCAAAACAACACTGCTTACCGATGATGGCGAACTGATCTCAGTCTCTAATCGCACCTTGCTCGATCAACGCGTTAGCAGCCGATAAGCTCATTCCCTGCTATTGTATGCGGCCAATCCGCGAGCGCTTGCTCGCGCGGCTTTTGTATTGAATGTCGGCCCGACTCGTTTTGAATAAAACCACCACAGCGCCTTCGCGTTACGACCCAAGCACACTCTCAGACGAAGAGCTTGCCGCGCGTGCTCACGATGAGCTGTTTCACATTACACGCGCATATGAAGAGTTGATGCGGCGATATCAGCGCACACTGTTCAACGTGTGCGCACGCTATCTGGGTAATGAACGAGACGCAGACGATGTTTGTCAGGAAGTAATGCTCAAGGTTCTGTATGGCCTTAAAAACTTTGAGGGTAAATCTAAGTTTAAGACTTGGCTTTACAGCATCACATATAACGAATGCATTACTCAGTATCGTAAAGAGCGCCGTAAGCGCCGCCTGATCGACGCCCTGAGCCTTGACCCGATAGAAGAAGCTTCGGATGAGAAGTCCCCTAAAATTGAGGACAAGGGTGGGCTGGATCGTTGGTTAGTTCATGTCAACCCAATCGACAGAGAAATTCTAGTCCTAAGATTTGTAGCCGAACTGGAGTTTCAAGAAATCGCTGATATTATGCACATGGGATTAAGTGCGACTAAAATGCGTTACAAACGCGCGCTTGATCGCCTGCGTGACAAATTTTCTGACGGAAGTGAAACTTAATTAGGTGGAATGCTGTCCTAATTACAGGTTGTTTCTGTTAGAATAACCTGCAGAGTTGTCTTGTTTGTCAGACAACTTACTGAGCACACAAGATAAGGGATTCTCGTAATGAAATTGAAAAACACACTCGGCGTCGTCATCGGTTCGCTGCTGGCCTCGTCCTCTCTCAGCGCACTGGCTCAAGGTCAAGGTGCAGTTGAAATTGAGGGCTTCGCCAAGAAACAGTACTTCGATAGTGCTCGTGAGTTCAAAAATGACGGCAACCTATTCGGCGGTAGCATCGGTTACTTCCTGACCGACGATGTTGAGCTGCGTCTGGCCTATGACGAAGTGCACAACGCTCGCGCAAACGACGGCAAGAACGTGAAGGGCGCCAACACCGCTCTGGACGCTCTGTACCACTTCAACAACCCAGGTGATGTGGTTCGCCCATACATCTCCGCCGGCTTCTCCGATCAGAGCATCGATCAGAACGGCCGCAACTCCCGCAACCGTTCTACCTTCGCTAACGTCGGTGGCGGTGCCAAGTTCTACATCACTGACAACTTCTATGCCCGTGCTGGCGTGGAAGCTCAGTACAACATCGACCAAGGTGACACTGAGTGGGCACCAAGCGTAGGTATCGGTGTTAACTTCGGTGGCGGCAGCAAGCCTGCTCCGGTTGTAGCAGCTGTTGAGCCGACTCCAGAGCCGACTCCGGTTGAAGAGCCGCTGGAGCTGGTACGTGTTGAGCTGGACGTTAAGTTCGACTTCGACAAGTCTTCCGTTAAAGAAGAAAGCTACGGCGACATCAAAAACCTGGCTGACTTCATGAATCAGTACCCACAAACCACCACCGTGGTTGAAGGTCACACTGACTCCGTAGGTAGCGATGCCTACAACCAGAAGCTGTCCGAAAACCGCGCAAACGCTGTTCGTGAAGTGCTGGTTAACCAGTACGGCGTTGATAGCAGCCGCGTAAGCGCTGCTGGTTACGGCGAATCCCGCCCAGTTGCTGATAACGCAACTGCTGAAGGCCGCGCTGTTAACCGTCGCGTAGAAGCTGAAGTAGAAGCTCAAGTTCGTCAGTAATTGAACTGAGTTTTACTAGAAAAACCCGGCAATAGCCGGGTTTTTCTTTGCCCGCTAAAAAGCACAACTGAAGATGAAGCATTAAAACGGTAAATCACCTGGAAAATAATAGATAAGGAGAGGGCTCTAGACCGCCAGCTTGTCTGCGACTTGATTAGCAGCAGGCTTTGAACTCATAGTCCGGCACTACTGATAATTGACAGAGCAGATCGCCGCAACCTCAAAACCCTCCATCACCGGCAGTCTGAGCGGCCTAGGCAGTACAACCGATCAGCATCCTCACGCAAGCCGTCACGTGGTTCAATTTTGCATGCCTCGCCACAGGCGCTCGATTGCAGTCCACCTGCAGTAGTATCAAATGCGAATCTAAATATTGCCCCCAGCAACAAGCTACTTGGTTTTCTAGCATTCTCTTCAGGTAGTCAAACGCGATTTGCTTGAACATGGATATGAGTTTGATAGGGCTGATTACGTGGAGGGTTAGTCTGTACGTTACTGACACTTCAATTCGCATAATGTATATTATGTTAAATAGAATGCAATATTGATGTAGACCTATGCACCACTTCAGGATCTGGTTCATTCCACTTCCAAATTTAAACAGCACGAGACCCGCCCCTTGGCCGGCCTCGCTCCTGAGTTTAATCAGTACACATCTAAAGATGGAAATCGCCTGCTGACTCAGGCTGGTAAAGCACCTTCCTGATTTGGATGCGACGAGTTCGATCTGAAATCCGCCAGTCGATGGAGTCTCCCTCCTGGTACCCCAGAATCGCAGCACCAATTTCAGAACAAACAGAATGCTTGCCTGCGCCGCTATCTGCATCTTCGGGATAGACCAACGCAACTTCCAACTCTTCGTCATCCAACTGTAATAAGGTGCGTGAGTTCATCGTTACAACATTCCGGGCAACCTTTTCCGGCTTAACGATAATTGCGCGTTCGAGCTCGTGCTCGAGGTCAATGACGGCCGGCCCCTGCTCAAACAGTATCAGGCTTTCAAGCCGCGACTTGTCGATTTCGGTAATGAAAATCCCCGCCGAGTCGCTCAAGGCACCTTTGCGCAAAAGCTGGAGATAATTCCCTGCTGTCATTGCGAATAACTTCAGTGCCGGGGACTCACTCTCAAGCTGAAAGCCGCTGCGCAGGAAGGCCTTCAGAGAGCGCACGTTATCGGGATGGATTTTGGCAATCAGTTTCTCTGCTCGCATGTCCAGAAAAGCCAACTTCATGCTTTCACTGATCGTCCGGGAGCCTAGGTTTTGCCCCCATTTAGCGCTGTCGCCGATGACGAGGACAATCTCGCAATCTGCGCCGGTCTTGATCAGCCGGACAAAACCAACAGGGTCATCATGCCGGTCATAGGCCATGAAAAATCGGCCGCCCCGGTTAAAAAGATGCGTAAGGATCGGCAGTTGCGTCCGATCGATAGCTTGTTCAATGGAGCGGGACACATGGCGCGAATCACTCAGATAACGGGTGACTCTTTCGTCTTCCAACCACTCCATCAACGTCAGCGCATGTGCCCGCGTAATCTCCGGACACAGCGAAATGAAAGGCTTGTTCATCTTCACCACACTCATTTGCAAAGAATGAAAGCCCTTCATGGCTACGGCCATGACGGTTCTTTCTGCGACCGGACATCTTAAGTCATAACGCGAGCAAAGCCGACCTTTCAGCACCCTTTTCTATGTCACACAGTACGAGGATTACAGGAAGAGTACTACCCTCCTACTCCCGCGCTAATTGCTGAGTAGAAAGAAGCCGTCAGGCTTCTTCCGCGCGGGAGATATACGAAAAGATTGAATTGCAGAAACAAAAAAGCCCTGAACAAGTCAGGGCTTTATGTATTTGAGTACTGGGAGTACCAGAGAATCAAATGGTGCGGACCGAGAGACTCGAACTCTCACGCCTCGCGGCGCTGGAACCTAAATCCAGTGTGTCTACCAATTTCACCAGGTCCGCATGTATCGCTTTATACGAAAACGCCAGGGTTTAACCTGGCGATTTCTTGAATATGGGGTGGACGATGGGGATCGAACCCACGACAACAGGAGTCACAATCCTGTGCTCTACCAACTGAGCTACGCCCACCATATTGCATTGCTTGAGCCAAGATCACCAAATGGCGCACCCGGCAGGACTCGAACCTGCGACCATCCGCTTAGAAGGCGGATGCTCTATCCAGCTGAGCTACGGGCGCTTACATCTGCTTGGCAGATCAAAGCTTTCGGCTCGGGAAAAAACTCTTCAGCTTCTACCTTTGCCGTCTTACCCAGCGACTGGCTGTGCTCGACAAGCGGGACGAATGTTATAGAGGTCTCTATAGGTCGTCAACAAAAAAATTCAAAAAAATTCAGTTATTTAAAGGAGTTACGTGAAAACCCTCGCCTCTGCCTTTGCCCCAAAGGCTGGTCATGCGAGAATACGCACCCTTTGTTCATTCAAGTAATGGTTAATCAAGCGCAATGACCGCCCAACTGATCGATGGCAAAGCAATTGCCGCCAACCTGCGTCAGCAGATTGCCCAACGTGTTGCCGAGCGACGCCAGCAAGGCCTGCGAGCACCGGGGTTAGCAGTAATTCTTGTTGGTAGCGACCCTGCGTCCCAAGTTTACGTCTCGCATAAGCGTAAAGATTGCGAAGAAGTAGGCTTTCTGTCGCAGGCCTACGATCTGCCGGCCAGCACGACTCAAGAAGAGCTGCTGTCGCTGATTGATCGTTTGAATGACGACCCGCAGATTGACGGCATTCTGGTTCAGCTGCCGCTGCCGGAGCATCTCGACTCATCTCCGCTGCTAGAACGTATTCGCCCTGATAAAGACGTAGACGGTTTCCATCCATATAACATCGGCCGTCTCGCCCAGCGCATGCCGCTGCTGCGTCCTTGCACTCCTAAAGGCATCATGACGCTCCTTGAGAGCACCGGTGCTGATCTATACGGCATGCACGCTGTTGTTGTGGGAGCGTCCAACATTGTCGGCCGGCCAATGGCACTTGAACTGCTGCTGGCGGGCTGTACTGTCACCGTCACACACCGCTTCACAAAAGACCTGGCAGGGCATGTCGGTCAAGCAGACATTGTAGTTGTGGCGGCTGGTAAACCCGGTTTGGTTAAAGGCGAATGGATCAAGCCTGGCGCGATCGTCATCGACGTTGGTATCAACCGACAGGAAGATGGCAAGTTAGTTGGTGATGTCACCTACGACACCGCCCTGCCTCGCGCTGGCTGGATTACTCCGGTTCCAGGTGGCGTTGGCCCTATGACCCGTGCGGGCCTGCTAGAAAACACGCTGCACGCTGCTGAACACCTACACAAATGATAAAAAGCCCTCCTGGCTTTGGCCGGGAGGGCTTTGGGTAGTGATCAGTCTGCTGCCTGAACTGAAAGCGTGAACCTGCCTGCGCCTCCGTCCACAGCCGACACTGTGGCGCGATATTCTCCGGCCTCAAGATAATGGCTAATACGGGCGTTAGTGCCACCACCGCTGTCGTCATCCTGCAATTCTACCCCCTGCCCCCTGAGCTCAAGCATCGCATCGAAGCTTGCTGATGATAGGTCAATCACGTAATTACCGGATGCCGGGATAACTATAGACGCTTGCCCTGCACGGTTCTGTGAGTGCGTTCCCTGGGCATATTGGCCTGGACGCACTGCCGTGAGCCGACTTTCGGAGGCTGGCATCTGGCGGTAGCTCAGATGAAAAATACCAGGCTGATCGTTGATGCTTTTAGCCTCAACCTGATACCGCCCCGGTAACAACAGCGCACTTAGCTTGGCATCAGAGCCGCCGCCGCTGTCATCATCTGTGAACTCTTGACCATTGCCGCTGAGCACGAGCAGTGAGTCGATCTCATCTGAGCGCATTTCCAATTGCACACGTGATGCTTGTTTGAGCTCAAGACTGTAGGTGACTGGAGCCATACTGACGAGGCCTGTTATGTTCTGCCCTGCGTGCAGCGTTCCGCTGTTGGTAAGTTTGATACCTTCAGGCAGGTTACGGCGATTTACGTCAAGCGTGTAAGCCCCCTTCGAACCATCCTCCAAGCCTTTTGCGCGCACTTGATAGGTCCCTGGTTGCAAATACAAGCTCAGTTTGGAGTTTGTGCCCTCGCCGCTATCATCATTCTCAGCGTTTATCCCACCGCCCTGCAGTGCCAGATGCGTATCAAACGCATCGGACACCATTGTCACGGTATAGATAGCAGGCTCTTTGACTGTTAACTGGTAGCTATTGCCCGAGTCAAGCAACTGGCCGGCGAAGCTGTCGCCTGCAGCCAGACTTCCGGCGTTGCGTGATTCAATAGGGCTCAACGAGAGTGTGAATGGACCATAGTCGGTAGCCCCACTACCACTGACCCCCAAGGTATAGGTGCCTGCGCTGGGCGCGACGAATGTCAGGCTATCAAGGCCCGGCCCTGCAACAAGCCGCCCCTCTGCATCGAGCAGTGTCAGTCGTGTGGCGAGTGCTTCGGACTGCTGAACGCGAATAGCACCACCTGCATTTACACTCAGGCCGTAACGCTCATATCGAGAGCCATCGTTGATATTGACGTTGCTTTGAGTGGTCAGCTCGCCATTGAGAGAAATAGGCTCACTGACACTAACTGTTGAGCGCAGCCCATTGCCTGCGCAGCCAGTTATGGCGACTGCCAATCCGGAGAGAAGAAAAAAACGCGGAACTGAGGCAAACGTCTTTCGCATATACCGTCCTTGATGTGTGTGGTGGGTAATGGCAATGTGCCGAGAGCTTTGCTCGCTCGGCACATTCACCCCAAAAGGATGACACAGATCGCACACGAAACGCGAAATGTGTCATAGCCACAGACTTGGAAAACTGCGCGTAATTTGGCTGATTTATTCTGCCAGTCGCCAGGTGGTCCCGCCTTTGCTGTCTTCGAGCACCACCCCCATCGACGTCAATTGATCACGGATACGGTCAGACTCAGCCCAGTTTTTCTCAGCCCGCGCCTGCAGGCGAGCCGCAATCAGGGCTTCGACCTCTGCCGAATCAACCTTGCCTTCGGCCCCAGCTTGTAAAAACGCCTCAGGCTCCAGCTGCAGAACCCCCAGTACACAGGCCAACATCTTAAGGCGAGCGGCTAATCCGGCCGCAGCCTGTACGTCAGAATCGCGGAGGCGATTGATTTCCCGCGCAAGTTCAAACAGAACAGCACAGGCCTCAGGCGAGTTGAAATCATCATCCATCGCAGCTGCAAAACGCTCAACATAGTCTTCACCGCCAGCAGCCTCAGCAGCAGGCAACCCTTTAAGCGCGTTATAAAACCGCTCAAGGGCGCTTTTGGCTTCGCGCAGGCTGTCTTCTGAGTAGTTGATCGGGCTGCGGTAATGGCTGGACACCAGCAGATAGCGAACCACTTCCGGGTGGTACTTTTCCAACACCTCACGAATGGTGAAAAAGTTACCCAGTGATTTGGACATCTTCTCGCCATCCACGCGTACTGCCCCCGCATGCATCCACGCATTAGCGTAAAGCTTGCCGGTGGCCGCCTCACTCTGGGCGATTTCATTTTCATGGTGCGGGAACACCAAGTCCGGCCCGCCACCGTGAATATCGAAGGTTTCACCTAAGCAACAAGTGGACATCACCGAACACTCAATGTGCCATCCCGGGCGACCTGCTCCCCATGGTGACTGCCAGCTCGGTTCGCCCGGCTTAGCGGATTTCCACAAGACAAAATCGAGCGGATCTTCTTTGATCTCATCGACCTCAATACGAGCTCCGATCTTCAGCTCATCAATTTTGCGGCGCGATAGTTTGCCGTAACCGACGAATTTGCCGACGCGGTAGTAGACATCACCGTTGCCAGGAGCATAGGCATAGCCTTTGTCGATCAGGGTCTGAATCATTTCGTGCATGCCCGCGATGTGATCAGTCGCCCGCGGCTCCTGATCTGGACGCAGCACATTGAGGCGCGCTTCGTCTTCATGCATGGCGGCGATCATGCGGGCGACCAGAGCCTCAAAGGGTTCACCGTTTTCATTGGCGCGCTTGATGATCTTGTCGTCGATGTCGGTGATATTGCGGACGTAAGTCACGTCGTAGCCGCGATGGCGCAACCAGCGAGTGACGACGTCAAAAGCGACCATTACCCGCGCATGACCAATGTGACAGAAGTCGTAAACCGTCATTCCGCACACATACATGCGTACTTGGTTACCCACTAACGGTTTGAATTCGTCTTTGCTTTTGGTCAGCGTGTTGTAGATGGAGAGCATCGAAATTCCTTGAGCAAGCCGCAGGCCGCGAGTGCGGCCTGGTTCATATCAAATCACCCGGACTTAAGCCCAGGAGTCACGCAGGGTGACGGTGCGGTTGAAGACCAAGTTGCCTGGCGCGCTGTCCTGGCTGTCTAGGCAGAAGTAGCCTTCGCGCTCAAACTGGAAGCGATCATCAACGCTCGCTGTAGCCAGGGATGGCTCGGCACGACAGCCTTTGAGTACAACCAGCGAGTCCGGGTTGATATTGTCGAGGTAGCTGCCGCCCTCTTCGGCCTTCTCTGGGTTTGCAGAACGGAACAGGCGATCGTACAGGCGCACTTCGCACTCAACGCTTTCTGCTGCCGGTACCCAGTGAATCACGCCCTTGACCTTGCGACCTTCAGGGTTCTTACCCAGCGTGTTTTCATCATAAGAGCAGCGCAGCTCAACGATATTGCCGTCGGCATCCTTAATGGCCTCGTCGGCACGAATCACATAGCTGCCACGCAGGCGCACTTCACCGCCCGGAATCAGGCGCTTGAAGCCTGCTGGTGGTACTTCTTCAAAGTCGCTGGCGTCAATGAAGATTTCACGGCTAAACGGCAGTACACGCACACCCATATCCTGTTTCGGATGGCGCGGCAGCTCCAACTGTTCAACCTGGCCTTCAGGGTAGTTGGTGATCACTACTTTGAGGGGCTTAAGCACGCACATGGCACGGCTGGCGTTGGCATCCAGGTCTTCACGGATAGCGAACTCAAGCATGCCGATATCGACCACGCCGCCAGCCCGGTTCACACCGATCATGTCGCAGAAATTGCGAATCGAAGCCGGTGTATAACCACGGCGGCGGAAACCCGAAAGCGTCGACATACGCGGGTCGTCCCAACCAGTGACGTGCTGCTCATCAACCAGCTGCTTGAGCTTGCGCTTGCTGGTGATGGTGTAGTTCAAGTTCAGACGGGCAAATTCATACTGACGCGGCTGTGCCGGAACCGGCAGCTGCTCCAGGAACCACTCGTACAGAGGGCGGTGATCTTCAAACTCAAGGGTGCAGATCGAGTGGGTGATGCCTTCGATGGCGTCCGACTGGCCATGGGTGAAGTCATAGCTTGGGTAGATGCACCATTTGTCACCAGTCTGGTGGTGATGGGCATGACGAATCCGATACAGGATGGGATCACGCAGGTTCATGTTCGGCGAGGCCATATCAATCTTGGCTCGCAGGGCGCGGGCGCCATCCGGGAATTCACCGGCTTTCATGCGGGCGAACAGGTCAAGGTTCTCTTCGACGCTACGGTCGCGGAACGGGCTGTTTTTGCCAGGTTCTGTCAGGCTACCGCGATATTCGCGAGCTTCTTCCGGGGACAAGTCGCACACGTACGCCTTACCAGCTTTGATCAGTTCGATTGCCCAATCGTGAAGTTGATCAAAGTAGTTGGAGGCATAACGCTCTTCACCAGCCCATTCAAAGCCCAGCCACTTCACGTCTTCCTTAATGGCATCGATGTATTCCTGATCTTCCTTGGCCGGGTTGGTGTCATCGAAGCGCAAGTTGCACTGACCACCGAACTCTTTGGCCAGGCCGAAGTTCAGGCAAATCGACTTGGCATGGCCGATATGCAGATATCCGTTAGGCTCCGGCGGGAAACGGGTGATGATCTTCGCGTGTTTACCCGCATCCAGATCAGCCTGAACGATGGGGCGAAGAAAGTTAGCTGCGGCGACAGTTTCTGGCTTGCTCATGGTGTCCTTGATCATTCGGGTGCGCGGCTCAGGGTAGGCCGACTAATACAAAGCGCTTATCATAGCCGAAGCTGTCAATCCCCTGACAGGCCCCAGACTGTCTCCAGCCCTTTAGTTGTCACTAAATACAGGCTGGACGGCTTCCGGTTTTACCGAAAGAGCGACTATTACATGATCAAGCTGCACACCAATCACGGCGTAATCACCATCAACCTGTTCGAAGACAAGGCTCCTGAAACCGCTGCCAACTTCAAGCAGTATGTTCAGGAGGGTCACTACGACAACACCGTTTTCCACCGGGTAATCAGCAATTTCATGATTCAAGGTGGCGGTTTTGAGCCTGGCATGAAACAGAAGCCGACCCGCGCGCCGATTAAGAATGAAGCCAATAACGGCCTTTCCAACAAGATCGGTACAGTGGCAATGGCCCGCACTATGGAGCCGCACTCGGCCTCTGCCCAGTTCTTTATCAACGTAGCTGATAACAACTTCCTCAATCACAGCTCTCCGACCGTCCAGGGGTGGGGCTATGCAGTTTTCGGTGAAGTGGTTGAAGGCATGGACGTTGTGAATGCCATTAAGGGCGTTGCGACCACCAGCAAATCCGGCCACCAGGACGTACCGGTCGACGACGTCATCATCGAACGTGCCGAGATCGTTGAGTGATATTGCTGATCTCAGATCTGCATCTCGAACAAGAGCGCCCGGATATCACCCGGGCGTTTCTCCATTTTCTCGAGACACAGGCAAGGCAGGCTCAGGCGCTTTATATCCTTGGGGACTTTTTTGAAGTCTGGATTGGTGATGACGCCATCACTGCTTTTCATCAGAAGATTGCCCAGGCGCTACGCCAACTGAGTGAACACGGCACTCAGGTATTCCTGATGCATGGCAACCGAGACTTCTTAATTGGCAAGCAATTCTGCCGACTAGCAAGCTGCACACTACTCCGCGACCCGGCCCTAGTCGACTTCAATGGCGAAAAGGTATTGCTCATGCACGGCGATAGTCTGTGTACGCAAGATATCGCCTACATGAAAATGCGCCGCTGGCTGCGCAATCCGCTTTCCCTGTTCATCCTGCGCAATCTGCCGCTCAGCACACGACAGAAGCTAGCTCGCAAGCTGCGTAATGAAAGCAAGCTGCAAACCCGTATGAAAGCCAGCGAAATCGTTGATGTCACAGCGAGCGAGGTCAGCCGAATCATGACCCAATACGGCGTGCAAACACTTATTCATGGACACACTCACCGGCCAGCGACCCATGCGCTGCAGATTGCTGGCCAACCCGCGCAGCGAATCGTACTAGGCGACTGGGATAAACATGGCTGGGTCTTGCAGGTTGACGCTGACGGATACCATCAGTCGTCATTTGCTTTAGAAGCCGAGGCCTGACGCCCCAGCTCTTCTATCGGTTTAAAACGCGGGAACACCGCTGTGAAAGCGGAATTCGCTGTCAGGTGACTCGACCAGCTCACGCTCAGCATCCCTGATACGGATGACAGCCTGATCAACATCACGCTCATCTCCATACTGATAGGCCAATTTCAAATATCCCTGAAAGTGCCGGGCCTCGCTCTTCAATAATCCCGCATAGAACTTGGCCAGTTCTTCGTCGAGATGCGGCACCAAAGCTTCAAAGCGCTCACAGCTGCGCGCCTCAATAAATGCGCCAACCACCAATGTGTCCACCAGCTTATACGGTTCGTGAGTCCGCACATGCTTGCGCAGCCCGGAAGCGTAACGGGCAGCAGAAACCGGTCTCAGCGGAATCTTGCGGCGCTTCATGATGCGCAACACCTGCTCGTGATGGACCAACTCTTCCCGCGCTAGGCGCGACATAGCATTGAGCAGGTCAACATAGGTGCTGTACTTGGCCATCAGGCTCAATGCCGTACTGGCCGCTTTAAACTCGCAGTTTTTATGATCGATCAGCAGCGTTTCTTGATCGGCCAAGGCTGCTGCTACCCAACCATCAGGTGTTGGGCAACCTAAAAAATCATTTATCTCAGGCAAATTCATTGGCGCACACAGGTTTCAGAATTATTAACCAAGCATCACTAGCCCGGCACAAGTCGCCATTATTGGCGGTAATGACAGCGTGTTTGGCGGAAAAATGCATAGACTCGCTGTAGGGTTAGACATAAAACAAAACAGCCATTATACGAATGGTGATCAGAAGCAAGAACATCTGTTCGATTGACACGCGTCAATCGCAAGCCAAATCAGCCGTTTATAGTGAATTTAAACAATCGTTTGAGGAGCTGGTCATGCAGGCAATACGCAGCATTCTTGTTGTAGTTGATCCATCACGAAGCGAAGACTTGGCCCTCAAACGCGCCAAACTAATTGCCAGTGTGACGCAGTCGCACCTACACATTCTTGTGTGTGACAAAAAGGCCGATCACAGCGATTTTCTCTGCTCGCTTAGCGAAAACCTCAAAGATGAAGGCTTTAGCGTCACAGCTCAGCAAGAGTGGCTGGAGACACTGCATCAAACCATTGTCCGCGTCCAACAGAGCGAAGGCTGCGGCTTAGTCGTCAAACAGCACGTCGCAGACAATCCGCTGAAAAAGGCGTTGCTGACGCCTGAAGATTGGAAAATCCTACGTTACTGCCCTGCTCCAGTCCTGATGGTGAAAACTGATACACCATGGACGGACGGAGTCGTTCTGGCGGCAGTCGATGTCGGTAACGCCGATGCTGCGCACCACATTCTGCATAGCAGTATCGTCAGCCACGGTTATGACATCGCCGCGCTGGCAAAATCCGAGCTACACGTCATTTCCGCTCACCCTAGCCCAATGCTCTCAGCGGCTGATCCGACCTTCCAACTCAGCGAAACCATCGAGGCTCGCTATCGCGAACACTGCAAAGCCTTTCAAAGCGAATACGACATCAGCAACGAGCGCCTACACATTGTCGAAGGTCCGGCTGATGTGCATATCCCGCAAACCGCCAAACAGCTGAAGGCAAGCGTCGTGGTCATGGGAACAGTGGCGCGCACGGGGCTATCCGGCGTGTTGATTGGCAACACCGCTGAAGTAGTTCTGGATAGCCTTGAAACGGATGTACTGGTCCTTAAGCCCGATGACATCATCGGTCATTTAGAAGATCTAGTGGCGCAACACTGATGCATCGCTTCTGGCCGTCGCGGGCGGCCAGAAGTTATTCAAGTCCGTTCTGCAGAAAACGAGGCGCGATATAGCGCTCATAATGCGCTTCAGACAGAAGGAAGAACTCCCGATCAATTGCATCGCGTACATCAGGCAATGACCAGTCGCGAAACTCGGGCAGCAACACCACACCATACGCATCCAACTGATTAATCACCCGCGCACCTCTGGCTATTAACTGGTAAGCCCAGCAATACGGCGACTGCTGAGGGACAAACCGAATTTGCCGTTGCTCAAGTTGAAATCGCAGTCGGCCCGGGTCAAATACCACAAGCTTGGCGGCAATAACTTGCACAAGCAGCGCTTCGAGACGATGCCAGACAGCCTGTTTCTGCTCTTCTGTATAAGCGTTCCAACTAGTTACCTCATGGTGAAAACGCTTACACCCACGACACACCAAATCCCCGTAAACAGTGGAACAGAGGCCGATGCATGGGGTTTTGATACGCTGATTTGACATTACGCAGGACAAGTACGAGTAGCGGACAAGCGGGCATATTAGCCCTTTGTCTGTAACAGATCACCCCAGAGCCGACTTAACTTTGATAAAGCTTTCCAGTAGAATCTTCCGGCCAATCTTTTGGCTGCAACGTCCGTTGGAAGCTGTTTTCAAAGCGTCACGAGCACAGTCGATCCTGCAGGTTGGACGTTGGTGCAGCGCCGAGAGTTAATCACGGTTCTGCACCAGCCCTCATCTAACCCGTCCTGCCGGCGTAAAACTTTGAAAGCAGCTTCTTCAGGAAGATAACGATTCAAGGCAGAACGGCCCATAAAGCCGAGATGCGCTTGGAACGCTGTTTTCTGGATCGCGTTCCGGTTAGTCCCGGAACAACTGATGAGGGTAATAACTGTGCTTGAAGCCTATCGCAAACATGTAGCAGAGCGTGCCGCTCAGGGTGTCGTGCCCCAGCCGCTGAACGCCGAACAAACCGCAGGCCTGGTCGAGCTGCTGAAATCCCCGCCGGCTGGTGAAGAAGAGTTTCTTCTTGATCTGATCACCAATCGCGTACCACCAGGAGTTGACGAAGCAGCCTACGTTAAGGCGGGCTTCCTCTCTGCCGTTGCCAAAGGCGAAGCTACCTCCCCGCTGATCGACAAGAAGCGCGCAGTTGAACTGCTCGGCACCATGCAAGGTGGTTACAACATCGCCACCATGGTTGAGCTTCTCGACAGCGCTGATCTTGCAGAAGTCGCTGCAGAACAACTGAAGCACACCCTGCTGATGTTCGACGCCTTCCACGACGTCGCTGAGCGCGCCAAGAAAGGCAACGCTGCTGCCAAAGCAGTGCTGCAATCCTGGGCTGACGGTGAGTGGTTCAAAGCCAAACCAGCCGTTGCTGAAAAGATCACCTTGACCGTGTTCAAGGTGCCAGGCGAAACCAACACTGACGACCTGTCTCCAGCTCCGGATGCTTGGTCGCGTCCTGACATCCCGCTGCACGCCCTGGCCATGCTGAAAATGGCCCGTGACGGCATTGAGCCGGTTCAGCCGGGCGCTGTTGGCCCGCTGAAACAAATCGAAGAAGTTAAAGCCAAGGGCTACCCGGTTGCTTATGTAGGTGACGTTGTAGGTACTGGCTCTTCCCGTAAGTCCGCTACCAACTCGGTACTGTGGTTCTTCGGTGACGACATTCCTTACGTACCGAACAAGCGTGCTGGTGGCTTCTGCTTCGGCACCAAAATCGCTCCGATCTTCTACAACACCATGGAAGACGCCGGCGCTCTGCCGATCGAATTCGATTGCACCAACCTGGCCATGGGCGACGTGATTGACGTTTACCCGTTCAAAGGCGAAGTGCGCCGCAATGGCAGCGATGAGCTGGTAACCACCTTCGAACTGAAAACCGACGTGCTGTTGGACGAAGTTCGTGCTGGCGGCCGTATCCCACTGATCATCGGTCGCGGTCTGACTGAAAAAGCCCGTGCTGAGCTGGGCCTCGGCGCTAGCGACCTGTTCAAGAAGCCAGTTGCTCCTGCTGACAGCGGCAAAGGTTTCACCCTGGCTCAAAAAATGGTTGGCCGTGCTTGCGGTCTGCCAGAAGGTCAAGGCGTTCGTCCGGGCACCTACTGCGAGCCTAAGATGACCACCGTTGGCTCCCAGGACACCACTGGCCCGATGACCCGTGACGAGCTGAAAGATCTGGCTTGCCTGGGCTTCTCCGCCGATCTGGTAATGCAGTCCTTCTGCCACACTGCTGCTTATCCGAAGCCGATCGACGTAACCACGCACCACACCCTGCCTGACTTCATCAAGACCCGCGGCGGTGTTTCCCTGCGTCCAGGCGACGGCATTATCCACAGCTGGCTGAACCGTATGCTGCTGCCGGATACCGTTGGTACTGGTGGTGACTCCCACACCCGCTTCCCGATCGGCATCAGCTTCCCGGCTGGTTCTGGCCTGGTAGCCTTCGCTGCTGCCACTGGCGTAATGCCGCTGGACATGCCGGAGTCGGTACTTGTTCGCTTCAAAGGCAAAATGCAACCTGGCATTACCCTGCGTGACCTGGTTCATGCCATTCCTTACTACGCGATTCAGGCTGGCCTGCTGACCGTAGAGAAGAAAGGCAAGAAGAACATCTTCTCTGGCCGCATCCTTGAGATTGAAGGCCTGAACGAGCTGACCGTAGAGCAAGCGTTTGAGCTGTCCGACGCCTCTGCCGAGCGCTCCGCTGCAGGTTGCACCATCAAGCTGCCGGAAGAGTCCATTGCCGAGTACCTGAAGTCCAACATCACCCTGCTGCGCTGGATGATCAGCGAAGGCTACGGCGATGCCCGTACTCTGGAGCGTCGTGCTCAAGCGATGGAAGCCTGGTTGGCCAAGCCACAACTGCTGGAAGCCGACAAAGACGCCGAATACGCTGCCGTTATCGAAATCGACCTGGCCGACGTCAAAGAGCCTGTGCTCTGCGCGCCGAACGACCCGGACGATGCCCGCCTGCTGTCCACAGTGGCTGGTGACAAGATCGACGAAGTGTTCATCGGTTCCTGCATGACCAACATCGGTCACTTCCGCGCTGCTGGTAAGCTGCTGGACAAAGTCAAAGGTGGCATCCCGACTCGTCTGTGGCTGGCTCCGCCAACCAAGATGGATGCTCACCAGCTGACCGAAGAAGGCTACTACGGCATCTACGGCAAAGCCGGTGCGCGCATGGAAATGCCGGGCTGCTCGCTGTGCATGGGTAACCAAGCTCGCGTGCAGACAGGTTCGACTGTGGTCTCCACTTCGACCCGTAACTTCCCGAACCGCTTGGGTGACGCCACTAACGTGTACCTGGCATCGGCCGAACTGGCTGCTGTCGCTTCGATCATCGGCAAACTGCCGACTGTTGAAGAGTACATGGCGTACGCGAAAGACATCGACAGCATGGCTGCCGACGTTTACCGCTACCTGAGCTTCGACCAGATCGCTGAATTCCGCGAAGCAGCTGCTAACGCGAAGATTCCAGCCGTTCAGGTTTAAGCAGTAAAAGCGTCATGAAAAGCCCCGCCTTGTGCGGGGCTTTTCTTTGCCATATATAAACGGGGAACAACACTAGACAGATCAACTGCGTCGGCATATCTTCGCCATCGGCCAGCACACTGGCCAACGTCGCTCGGACGGTTCCGGGCGCTTACGTCCTCGAGGAAAGCATGGCTGAACAAGCTCCGCGCCGCTTTGCGCGCATCGATCGTCTCCCCCCTTACGTTTTCAATATCACAGCTGAACTAAAGATGGCCGCACGCCGCCGTGGCGAAGACATCATCGACTTCAGCATGGGTAACCCTGACGGGGCTACGCCGCCACATATCGTCGAGAAATTGGTGCAAGTCGCTCAACGCGAGGACACTCACGGTTATTCGACTTCCCGCGGCATTCCGCGCCTGCGTCGCGCCATTTCGCGCTGGTATCAGGATCGCTACGACGTCGAGATCGACCCGGAAAGCGAAGCCATTGTCACCATCGGCTCTAAAGAGGGACTGGCTCATCTGATGCTGGCTACCCTAGATAGTGGCGATACCGTTCTGGTACCTAACCCCAGTTACCCGATTCATATCTACGGTGCTGTGATTGCAGGCGCGCAAGTGCGCTCTGTGCCGCTGATTCCGGGCGTGGACTTCTTCAATGAGCTGGAACGGGCCATTCGCGAGTCGATTCCAAAGCCGAAGATGATGATTCTAGGTTTCCCTTCCAACCCGACTGCTCAATGTGTCGAGCTGGACTTCTTCGAGCGTGTGGTTGCACTGGCCAAACAGTACAACGTGCTTGTGGTGCATGACTTGGCCTATGCAGACATCGTGTACGACGGCTGGAAAGCTCCGTCAATCATGCAAGTGCCCGGCGCTAAAGACATTGCCGTTGAGTTCTTTACTCTGTCCAAGAGCTACAACATGGCTGGGTGGCGCATCGGCTTTATGGTCGGCAACAAAGAACTGGTCAACGCCCTCGCCCGCATCAAGAGCTACCACGACTACGGCACCTTCACCCCGCTACAAGTGGCTGCCATCGCAGCGCTCGAGGGGGACCAACAATGTGTACGCGATATTGCCGAGCAATATCGCCAACGCCGCAACCTGTTGGTTAAAGGCCTGCATGAGCTGGGCTGGATGGTCGAAAACCCTAAAGCGTCCATGTACATCTGGGCGAAAATTCCAGAGCAATATGCCCATTTGGGTTCGCTGGAGTTCGCGAAAAAGCTGCTGCATGAAGCCAAGGTTTGCGTATCTCCAGGCATTGGTTTCGGTGATTACGGCGATGATCACGTACGTTTTGCCCTGATCGAAAACCAGGACCGTACCCGTCAGGCAATCCGAGGAATCAAAGCGATGTTCCGCGCGGATGGATTTGAACCAGCTAAAGACAGTAAAAGTCGCAAACACTCTTCTGGCAGCTAATTGCAGCACAGGTGGAGTACCGGCACGCCCCACTCCACCTTCCCCGCCTTCGCTACTGACTCAGTAATTCGACAGACTGCCCCCCTCATTAGCTCAAATGCTGAGCACAGCTAAACACTGCCTTAAAAGGCCAAAGTGTGGCTGAGTCTCCCTTAACGGCATTAACACTTCAGAAGTAGATAGCAACTTGTGCCCAATCGCCCAATAGTGCCTGCCAACCAGAGCTTATTAGCAACATTGTTAATCATTCATTCGCCAATTTGAAAAGCATCTTAATTGACACCTTGGCATACACCCCCAAAAAAACAAATCAAACCAGCCAATACCATCTATACAATAATCAACTCTAAACAATTTAGAACCAATTATAAATTTAGATTCTGATCAAAATTCACAATTGATCAAAGCTACACCCAAAAGCAGCTAGATCAAACAAATACCAAAACACCATCCCCAAAACTTGGCATTTCATTACGCCCAAGACTTTTAAATTTGCAGAATTTTGCAGTTTCAATGGCGCACATCAAACACAAAGCTTCTAAAAAACAATAGACTAGAACAACACCTGCTAACAATTGTTGCTACCCAGTCGCGCACTTCGGCACTATTTAGCTATAACCTGGAATATCAACCAATTAATAGTTGTTAAATTAATAATTAAAAACATACCAAAGATCGCTCGTAAACCTAGGTGCATTTAACATTAGCACTGCAGTAGGAGTATTTAATGGAAAACAATCACCCCAGGATTCGCTCGGCGTTAAGATCTGTTTCTAGAAGTGACTTCATCAACGGAAAAGATCTGCCGCTTTCCACGACTGGGCACTCAATCCCAAGGGCTGAGGTAGTCGGCCTTATTTTGTCGATTCTTCCAGATATAAGCCCTACCGATGTAGTCATGCATGTTGGAGGCGGCTCAGGATATTTTGCTGCCGTACTTTCTCAGCTCGCCTATAAGGTCTTTTACATCGAGCAAAACAGCTATTTAGCAGAAGCCGCCAAAGAGCGGTTCATGCGCCTAGGCCTCGACAACATTGTCGTAATTGCGCAACCGGCAGAGTCTAATTTCGAGCTAGACAGCCAATGTGACCTCGTTCTATGCACGACTTTTATATCCAACATTCAAAAGCTCCAAAGTTATCTGCGCGAAGGCGGGAACTTGGTGTGCCTTGAGGATAAAATAGGCACTGAATCTACACTGTCTATGTACGTAAAGTGCAGTGGTAGACTTCAACGCGCTCAATCGCTTGGCCGCGTAGACTTCAACCGCAACTCCGAACAAATTCTCATCGACATGGGGATGGTCAGTGAACCATCACTCGAGCAAGCCAAAGCCCAGGCCGCGGCTGAAGGCAGCAATGTACTGGATATCCTTAACCGCAAACTGAATGTTGAGGAAGTAAGCTTATATCGCTCATTGGCAATTCAACGCGATATGAAGTTTGTGGATGCCGACACACTCATACCTTCTCTTAACGTTGCACTGTTCCGCCGTTTCTCCAGAGCGTTTCTGGATTTATCGCGGCTTATTCCCGTTGCGCAAAGTGATACAACTCTAACATTTATCACCGATAACCCAGATGCACGGGCTGACATGGTGGAGCGCTTAAGCCCCAATCTCAGCGTAGAGTGTTGGTTGGTGACGCCTACAGACTTCAGACGCGTTTGGTCCGCTCTCAACCTGTGCGCTCAAGGGCGGCGTTTTGCCGCAGAACACGCATCACCCGCGCAGCTTGACGACGTGCGCGCGCAGCAATCGGATCCAGAAGAAACGGATGAAGTCGAGGAAGACCGTGACCATGTCAGTCCGTATCTCGTTTCAGTCTACGAAGCCATTCTGATGGATGCGGTCAGGAATAAGGCTAGTGATATTCACATTGAGAAGTACGGTAAGCGTGTACGCATACGCCTACGGGTGGATGGCGATCTACAAGACTTGCCGCAGTATCCGCTGAGCCCTCGTGAATTCAGAGGAATCATTAACGTCATAAAGTTGCGTGCAGCCCTCGATATTGCCGAAAGCAGGCTCCCACAAGGTGGTCGCTCCCGCTTGCAACTGCGGAACATGTCTTACGACCTGCGCGTTCAAGTTCAGCCCTCGCACCATGGTGAGTATGCAGTAATCCGCTTACTGCCTCAGACGGGCCGCGCGATGACAGTTGCCGAATTGGGCATGTCTCCCCTCATTGGCTCCTACTACGAACGCTTGTTGGACAACCCAGCAGGCCTGGTTCTTGTCGTTGGCCCTACAGGCTCAGGTAAATCAACGACTCTTTATGCAGGCCTGCAAAATTTGGCGGATGATGGGCGTCGCAAAGTGATTACAGTAGAGGACCCCATCGAATACTCGATCGACAATGTGCAACAAACTGCTGTCCGCAGTGATATCGGCTTTAACTTCGCCGATGCAATGCGCTCCTTTGTACGGCAGGACCCGGACGTAATCATGGTCGGTGAAATCCGTGACAAGGAAACTGCACTAGAGGCTATCCGCGCCTCACAAACCGGTCACATTGTTCTATCAACACTGCACAGTAACGACGCCGTCGATTCGCTGCAGCGTTTGTATGATCTGGGGATACACCCCAACTCGATTGCGGCAGAGCTATTGGCTGTTATTGCGCAGCGCTTAGCCAAACGAATTTGTAAACATTGTCGCCAACCCGCTGAGCCCGACCCTGAAATCCTTGCAGAGCTGTTCCCGGACGGCGCTCCTGATGATTTCCGTTGTTTCGAAGGCAAGGGCTGTGAAAACTGTGGTGGCCGGGGAACACGCGGCCGCGTAGCAATCATTGAATACATGGGTGTGGATGACGACATCCGCAATGCTATATCGAGCCAGCCTCCGATCGGAGAGTTACGCTGGCGGGCGCTCGACTCCGGGCTGATCACCATGCGTGACAGCGCTATCGATCATGTAATTGAGGGCGTGATTCCCATGTCCGAATTGCCACGAATTCTTCCCAAAGAGCGTATGGCACCTGAAGTTCGTGGTGGTCGGAGGAAATCGATATGAGTACTACAGCTAACGCTAAAAAGTCTGCTCAGCGCCAACCAGCAGAAATCATCTTTAAAGCTGAGTTGCAAAGGCTGGCAGCCATGGATCTTGGGCCTGTACCGCCGGGCTGGCGGATGTCCCCTATTGCAGTAGAAAAGTTCATCTTGGGCGATGAAAACCTAGGCATTGAGCGTAAGTTTGTAGCTGATCGCGCCATGGTCACTCGTATTATAATTTCACTTTGCACAAATCGTGGCTGCTTGCTAGTGGGCGAACCTGGCACAGCAAAATCCTGGCTGTCAGAACTGTTGGTAGCGGCTATTTCAGGGAATTCCACGTTGACCCTGCAAGGCGGTGCTGTAACCCAAGTACAGCAGCTGCTCTATGGTTGGAACCCAGCCATTCTCGCCAGTCAGGGCCCTTGTTACGAGGCGTTAGTGCCTAGCCCCTTGCTGCGCGGGATGATGGAAGGTCGATTGGTGCGATTTGAGGAGATTGCTCGATGCCCCCAGATGTTGCAGGACGCCCTTCTCTCGATTCTTTCTGACCGCGTTGTAGTAATTCCTGAAATTGCCGGTGATGACGGGATTATTCTTGCGCGGGAGGGCTTTAACTTGGTGGCCACCTCTAACAGTGTTGATGCCGGCGTACATGAAATGAGCGCAGCACTCAAACGTCGTCTCGACTTCGAGGAAATTCGTCCCATCAAAAACCTCCCCGATGAGATAGGTGTAGTCCTGCGGGATGTCAAAAAGGCTAATGAGCGCGCTGGTCTCAAGATGGAACTCGATACCAAGCTGATCGAGGTGCTGGCCACGATGTTTCACGAGTTGCGGAATGGCCAAACCATGGACGGTCGCAGCACAAGCCGTCTCGCGGGCGCTGCAATGTCGACAGCAGAAGCTGTATCTGTTGCCCACGCAGCTTGTCTCAACGCCTGGTATTACGGTGGAGGTAAAATGACCGTAGAGAATCTAATCCATCACATTATTGGTTCTGCACTCAAGGACAATCCCGACGACCGCAGAAGGCTTAAACATTACTTCGAAACGGTTGTGGGGCTGCGCAAAGAGTGGCCGTGGTCTGAGGTCTATGCGCTGCGATCATTAATCCAATAACACTCAGCCGTGTCGCGTTTGGCAAGCAATGACCTGCACACGGCCATTGGTCCTAAGTATAGCCCGTGGCTGGCCTGCCCCTTTGAGGTTCGCCAGCCCAGCCTGCCCAATCCTTCGCACTCACAGCGGTGACCTGCTCTACAATTTAAACTATCTGCAATTTATTGGACGACGACACACATCTAGCTGTCATGGCTGGAATAATCCAACACTGTCCACAGACGACGTTCCGCTTGGCCCAGCTGACAAGCATGGCTGTCTACACCTGACTGATTGTGCACATGCATCAGACTTGTGATGCCATCTGCGGCATCCGAACGCTCAGTGAGCCACTGCATGCGCCCGCAATTTTGGGTTTCGATAACATAACTGGCTGCGACAGTTGCCCCCTGGCTGCCCGATTTGATGACATCGACAACCACCCCTTGTTCCCGGATGCGTATACCGTCAGAAACCTGCACGGCCCATGCTTGATCGTCATCGATTACCAAATAGGCCCCATTCATCTGTGGCTGCTCAAGTTGCGGCTGTGCACACCCCGTCAAAAAACCCATCAAAAAGCAAGTAATTAGCAGTTTTGGCATTACCTCTAACTCCTCAGTCAACTGAATTCGACATCAGGCCCGCAGTCATCTCTGCAACTAAACACCCCGCGCCGATGCACTATCAGATAATACTGGTTGTTTGTACAGTGTTTTTTTGCACCTTCGAATGCCTGACCTTATGAACCCAACGGGACCATCCCAGCACCACCAACAATGCACCTTTCGGGACTGGATTTGAGGATGAGACACAATCAGTATGAGCAGATAACAATCAAAAAGAGTCGGACACCATGTTGAAAGGCAAAGTAGCGCTCATCACAGGATGCAGTTCAGGAATCGGTCAAGGCGTTGCCCTCGCTTATGCAAGAGCAGGTGCCAAGGCTGTAGTGGTTAACTTTCCCAATGAGTCAGAGGCCGCTAACGCAGGTGATGTCTGCAAAAGCTTGGAAGAACTGGGCTGCACGGCTCTTGCTGTCTGCGCAGATGTCGCCAGTCAACATGAGGTTGCTCAGATGGTTGAGCAGTCGCTGAATGCATTCGGACGCATAGACATTTTGGTCAACAACGCAGGCATCACTCACAACCATGCCGTTGAAGAGCTGCCAGTAGAAGTATGGGACCGCGTTATGGCCGTGCACTTGCGCGGCACATTTCTCACGACTAAGTCCGTGCTGACACTGATGTATAAGCAAGGCTCTGGAAGAATCATTAACACCGTATCCCAGCTAGCCTACAAGGGCGCACCAGGACTCAGCGCTTACACCGCAGCAAAGGGCGCGATCATTTCTTTTACACGTTCCGTAGCCCTTGAGATAGGTGCCCCTGACATCACCATTAACAGTGTTGCACCGGGCGCGACTCTCACCCCCATACTCCAATCTGCACCCAACGAGACCTTACTGGCCATTAAAGCTGGTATTCCATTAGGGCGCCTTGCTGAAGTCGATGACATTGCCCCGAGCTATGTCTTTTTGGCCTCAGATGCTGGTCGCCACTTCCAGGGGCAGTGCATCAGCCCCAATGGTGGCGATCATTTCCTGTAGTACACAAGTTGGTCGCAACTAAGTTACCCGAAAGTCTTTGAAGATTACGCTGTCAGTGTGCAGTGAAATTAGATAGCATTTCGCCATTCATTTGCCATCACTGCACTGTAGACTAGTGCTGCACTAAGGAATAAGAATTTCCTTTTGCGTAGAGTAATGCTGCCCTGCGCTTTGCAGTGTTGGTGTTTATATCAGGGTCTTAAAACACTCTGATTGACTAATAAAAAGCTGTCGCCAACAGCCGGAATGTCGACGATGAAAAAAAATAAAGACAATGACGTAGTTTCCAGCGTGTCTGAACCGCGTACCGTTGGACATACCGTGCTTACCTCCCTTGAGCTTCCTGAGGCTCAACCCAAGCGAGTTGGCGGTGAGCAATGCATGTACTTCACCGAGCATGATATTGACCGCATTCTCGAGAACCTTGATGGCCTGCGTGATCGAGTATTCCCAAGGCTACATGGCGAAGATCCCGTCGATGTGCGTCACTCCCAGCACTTCCCGTCGGTATGCCTGATAGGTCTGGGGCGCTGTGGTTCCAACATCGCGCTTGATGTCGCCTCACTCGTTTACAACGCCCGACGTTTCTATCTGAACGAGTTCAGCAGCCAAGAAAAAAATGGCTCCGATCAACGTCCGGCAGGCTGGTTGCGCAGCAACCTGCGGCTGACCGGCAGTCGTGCTGTCAAACCTGTGTTTCTAATTGAACCACTGGTGATGCTTGGAGATTTGGACAAGGACATTGAGGGGCGCATCCGCTTCTCACGCAAAGCGGAGACCAGCGGCTTTCTAGATGACTACAGCAAGATGAAAATCATGGACTTGTCTGAAGTCCATGCTGGTGGTGCCGGTAACGCACCAATACTTGGTCAGTACCTAGCTAAGATCATCCTCAATAAGGACACCCAACGATTCTCCAATGCTGACTGGAAATACATCCACAGCTACCTCATTGACTCCTGCGGGATTAAAGCTAACCAATCGCGCTTGTATTTCTACATCTTCAGCGCCGGCGGCGGTACTGGTTCAGGCATGGCTTCAGAGTTTGGCCTGGCCCAACAATTCGCTTACATGAGCAAAACCTTCGACACCAAGCAAGAGAGCAGTAGCGAGGACAATCGCGGCCACTCCTTCGTCTTTGAGCCTATCTTCACCAGCGGTATCTGCATCCTGCCAAACATCTCAGATCAACGCATCGAGATGTCCGAGGCCCTACACATCAACGCCGGCCGCTTGTTGTGCAAGTACCTCGCAGAGGAGTGGGATTTTTCTTATAACTTCGACAGCGATGAGGCCGGCGAAGAAAGCGTTATGCGGCGCATCCGGCCGTGGAACGCCATGATGCTGATTTCGAATGACATCATGCGTTACGCCGAAGAAAGCGACGGCGGCAACGTTCAAAACATTGACGTGAACGCAATGGAGCGCCACGCCAACCAATACATATCACAGCAGATTTTTAACATCCTAACCGCCCAGGCTGTGACCACAGATTACGATCAGAACTACTTCCGCCGCGCCGGCATCGACATTGGCGAAACCATCCGCCTCGATGCCAACGACCTGTTCATGAGCCTTGCAGGCCCAGTAGCCGTTGCATATGCCGAATCCGTTGTTGCAGAACAGGCACCGCCCGCCACCGACAAATTCAAGGTGTTTGAAAAAGAACAGCCCAAGCTCAATATTGATGACCTGTTCTTCCGCTCGATCGATTTGCCGCATTTCAACAAAACCACTCAAGCCATCGAAGGTATTAGCCTGTTACCGATCGAGGCTAAGCGCTACCGGGCAGCACTTGAGCAGTACAAAAAATCCAACTTTGATGCCAGCGCCCTTAGTGATTTGCATTTCTTCAAGAACTGTTCATCGGTGGTATCCATTGTCTCGTTGCCGAAGGATTACAAGCTCTCCTATATGGACTTGAACCGGCTCAAGACTCACCTTAACAGCCTGTTCCCAAATACCACGCTGAAACGCTACGCCTTGGTGATTGGAGCCTCGGCCAACCTTTCGCTGACGACCCTAATCGTCAAAAGTCCGTGCCTGTCAGACGACTTCCTGACATTGATCGTCGCCTTCATCAAGCGCTGCTTTGCCCGCGACCAATACCGCTACGACGAAAGCCTTGATAACGCCATGCTGGACTTCATCATTTCTGAAGAATTCGATGAAGAGCGCATAGAGGCTATGCTCAACGAGTACGAAAACCCGGCAAAGATCCTCGATACCAATTGGTACGCGATCAAACCGATGTACGAGAAGAAATTTCGCGAACTGATTAATGATCAGGAAAAGTTTGTTTCAATCAACGATATACGCCTCTCTCGCGAGAGCGTGAAAAAGGCCATCAAGTACCTGCGCGAGATCTACCGACACCGCGTTGGCAAAACGCGCGTAATCTCGCTTAACGACTACAACAAGGGTTAAGGCACCGGTAGGGTAAATCACATCGCTCCCGCATCCGGATGCGGACTGGTAAGTGGCCTGATCTCCAAACAGCTTCAGGCCACTACATCCCATCCTCTCACCACCTTAAATTTCACGTGGCAGTCAATTAACCAAGCATCAGGTTGCTCGCATGATCCTGTATGCATGCCAAGCTGGACAAAACCGCCCCTGTTTTGCACGGATCAGAATCAACGGCCTAAAACACACATTCGCACGCGCGCTGCGAACGGCCGGGGTTTCCCATGAGTACAAGCTTGCATCACTGGGTCACAAAAGTAGCAACGTCGCCAGCGACTACTCAGCGCTAGTGCTGGACCGGTGATCATGGCGCCGACTAAGGTTTCAGTTCCCGACAACCCGCCCCCGCTCTCACGCTACTCTCGTGGCAAAAGGATGCGACAACATAAAGTTCCGCAAAAGTCCCGCAGCCAGGCTGTTCAAATAGGCATAAAAAAATCCAGTCACCGCTAAGTGACTGGATTTTCTAGGGATTTTTGGTCGGGACGGAGTGATTCGAACACTCGACCCCTTGCACCCCATGCAAGTGCGCTACCGGGCTGCGCTACGCCCCGACGATGTTTCCGACTGCTCGAAAACGTCGAAGACTATACTATAAGCTTCTGAATTATGGAAACTTTTTTGAATAGCCGATTACTTCTTCAGAACCATCAGCACATCTTCAAGCTCGGTGATCATTTGCTTGATCAGCTGCTTATATTGAGTGCTGTCGTCTTTAGCCTCATCACCAGACAACCGCTGTCGGGCACCACCGATGGTGAAGCCCTGATCGTAAAGTAATGCCCGAATCTGCCGGATCATCAGGACATCCTGACGCTGGTAATAGCGTCGGTTTCCTCGCCGCTTAACCGGATTGAGCTGCGGGAACTCCTGCTCCCAATAGCGCAATACATGCGGCTTCACAGCACACAGTTCACTCACCTCACCTATGGTGAAGTAACGCTTCCCGGGTATCGTGGGCAGTTCGTCGTTATGGCTTGGTTCCAGCATAAGCCTCAACCCTGGCTTTAAGTTTCTGGCCGGGGCGGAAAGTCACGACACGGCGCGCCGTGATCGGAATTTCCTCCCCCGTTTTTGGATTACGACCGGGGCGCTGACGCTTGTCGCGCAAATCAAAATTACCGAACCCCGAGAGTTTGACCTGTTCGTTAAGCTCCAGCGCTTGGCGGATCTCTTCAAAGAACAGCTCCACCAATTCCTTGGCTTCCCGTTTATTCAGGCCCAGCTCTTCATACAGACGTTCTGCCATCTCAGCTTTCGTCAGAGCCCCCATACGCTACTTCCTTAACGTGGCGTTGAACCTTTGTTCCAGGGAGGTGAGGATATTCTGTGTTGTCGTACTCACCTCATCGTCATTAAGAGTGCGCGATGGATGCTGCCAGGTCAAGCCAACTGCAATACTTTTTCTATCAGGATCAATACCTTTTCCTACATAGACATCAAACAGCTTGAGGTCTGTCATCCATTCCCCTGCTGTTTCACGAATTGTATTGAGCAGGCTCTGAGCCGGAACATCGCGATCTACCAGCAATGCCAAGTCACGACGAACTTCTGGGAACTTGGAAAGCTCCTGGAATTTCGGCATCTGGCCGCGGGTGATTTCACTCAGCAGCAACTCGAACATGAACACAGTCTGGTCAAGATCAAGCGCTTTAGCCAACTCCGGATGAATTGCACCGATGTAACCGACCAGTTTTCCATCACGCTCGATGCGCGCAGTCTGACCGGGATGCAGTGCAGAATGCTCACCCGGTACGAATGAGAAACTGCCAGCAGCACCGGCACTTGCCAGCAATGCTTCAACATCTGCTTTAACATCGTAGAAGTCGACAGTCTCACGACCATGGGCCCAAGCTTCTGGCAGACGACCACCGCAAACAACGCCGGCAAGCATCGGCTCTTGCTGCAACTCTTCCAGCTGACCAACAAAGCGCAGACCGCTTTCGAACAGACGAACACGCGACTGCTGACGATTGAGGTTATGCTGCAGCGCCTTAACCAAGCCAGGCCACAGTGACGAACGCATCGCAGCCATATCAGCCGAGATCGGGTTTGCCAGCATTAACGGCGCAACACCTGGAGCGAACAACTCAAACAGTTTCGGATCAATGAAGCTGTAAGTGATTGCCTCCTGATAGCCTCGCGCAACCAGCAGGCGACGCAGCACTGGCAGATCGACCGCGGCCTCAGCTTTCGCCTGCGGAGCCAGGCGTGCCTGCGGGTAACGCACCGGCAGACGGTTGTAACCATAGAGACGGCCCAACTCCTCGATCAGATCCACCTCAATACTGATATCAAAGCGATGACTTGGAACAGTTACCTGCCACAGCCCCTCACCTGCTGCAGCTACAGTCAGGCCGAGTCCGGATAGAAGCCGCTCGATTTCAGCACCATCCATACGCAGGCCAAGCATCTGCTCGACGCGCTCAGCACGTAGTGTAATCGGTGCAATCTGTGGCAGATGCTCCTGGCTCGCGGCCTCAACGACCGGGCCTGCCTCACCACCTACGATCTCCAGCAAAAGCGCTGTTGCACGCTCCATGGCTTCGCGGGCCAACTGCCAGTCAACACCACGCTCATAGCGGTGCGATGCATCGGTATGCAAGCCGTAGGAGCGCGCCTTGCCTGCAATGGCAATGGTGTCGAAGAAAGCGCTCTCAAGGAAAATATCCTTAGTCGTTGCGCTGACACCGCTGTGCTCACCACCCATCACACCGGCAATCGCTAACGCACGCTGATGATCAGCAATAACCAGCGTATCAGGACGCAGGGTGACTTCCTGACCGTCGAGCAGAACCAGCTTTTCGCCCTCTTCCGCCATGCGCACGCGAATACCACCATTGATCTCGGCAAGGTCGAACGCATGCAGAGGCTGCCCCAACTCAATCATTACGTAGTTGGTGATATCAACGGCCGCATCGATGCTGCGGATATCGGCACGACGCAGGCGCTCAACCATCCACAAAGGCGTTGGGCGGGACAGGTCTACGTTACGAATGATTCGACCGAGGTAGCGCGGGCAGGCATTCGGTGCCAACACGTCTACACTGCGGACCTCATCGTGCGCCACTGCAACACTGGCCACTTGCGGTCGGGCAACTGGAACGTCGTACAACGCCCCTACTTCGCGCGCCAATCCGGCAAGGGACAGGCAGTCGCCACGGTTCGGAGTCAGGTCTACTTCGATACTGGCATCATCCAGCTGCAGATAGACGCGGATATCTTCACCAACCGGCGCATCAGCCGGTAACTCCATCAAACCATCGTGGTCATCGCTGATTTTCAGCTCAGACGCAGAGCACAGCATGCCGTTGGACTCAACACCACGCAGTTTGGCTTTCTTGATTTTAAAGTCGCCAGGCAGCTCTGCACCGATCATAGCGAACGGAATTTTCAGACCCGGACGCACATTTGGCGCACCACAGACAACCTGGAAGGTTTGGCTGCCGTTGCTCACCTGGCACACGCGCAGCTTATCGGCGTCCGGATGCTGCTCAGTACTGAGCACCTCTCCCACAACAACACCACTGAACTGACCAGCCACCAACTCTACGCTGTCGACTTCCAGCCCAGCCATGGACAAACGGGCTACCAACTCATCACGGGAAACCTGCGGGTTTACCCAGCTGCGCAGCCATTGTTCACTGAATTTCATCCTGCTCTCCTCAACTATTCGGTTACGTTCATGCGGCTGGTGCTAGCGGAATTGCGCCAGGAACCGCAGGTCGTTATCGAAGAACAGTCGTAAGTCGTTGACGCCATAGCGAAGCATCGCCAAGCGTTCAACCCCCATACCGAAGGCAAAGCCGGAGTATTTCTCAGGATCAATGCCAGACATGCGCAGCACATTCGGATGCACCATGCCGCAGCCCATCACTTCAAGCCAGCCGGTCTGTTTGCACACGCGACAGCCCTTGCCGCTGCACATCACACACTGCATATCCACTTCAGCGGACGGCTCAGTGAATGGGAAGAAGGACGGACGGAAGCGTACGCCCAGCGGCTTCTCGAAGAATACGCGGAGGAACTCCTCAATAGTGCCCTTCAGATCAGCAAAGCTTACGCCCTCATCAACCAGCAGGCCTTCTACCTGGTGGAACATCGGCGAATGGGTAATATCGGAGTCACAGCGATAAACACGGCCCGGGCAAACAATGCGGATCGGCGGCTGCTGGGACTCCATGGTGCGCACCTGTACCGGCGAGGTATGGGTGCGCAGCAGCATATTGGCGTTGAAATAGAACGTATCGTGCATAGCACGGGCCGGGTGATGCCCCGGAATATTCAACGCTTCAAAGTTGTGATAGTCGTTTTCGACTTCAGGGCCTTCGGCAATGCCGTAGCCGATGCGGGTGAAGAACTGCTCCACACGCTCAAGAGTACGTGTAACCGGATGCAGACCTCCGGAGGTCTGGCCACGGCCGGGCAACGTCACATCAATTTTCTCTGCAGCCAACTTGGCACTAAGGGCAGCCTGCTCAAGGGATGCCTTACGCTCATTCAGCGCGTCCTGAACCTTGTCTTTGGCGGCATTAATCAGCGCACCGGCTTGCGGACGCTCTTCAGCTGAAAGATTGCCCAGGGTCTTCATCACCTGAGTCAATTCGCCTTTTTTACCCAGATACTGAACACGCAGTTGCTCAAGGGCGTTCACATCGTCGGTGTGGCTAACGGCCTCAAGCGCTTGCGAGACCAGCACATCCAGATTTTCCATTTAAAGACTCCAGATACGAAATAGGGGAAGAGCTTGAAGGCTCTTCCCCTATTGGTGACGTTTAGCACCGGGCGAGCCCGGAGATTGTCAGGGACTTAAGCCAGTACGGCTTTCGCTTTCTCGACAATCGCAGCAAACGCCGCTTTTTCGTTCACTGCCAGATCGGCCAGAACCTTGCGATCGATCTCGATGGACGCTTTTTTCAGGCCAGCGATCAGACGGCTGTAGGACAGACCGTTAACACGAGCACCAGCATTGATACGAGCGATCCACAGAGCGCGGAACTGACGCTTACGCTGACGGCGGTCACGGTAGGCGTATTGGCCTGCCTTGATCACTGCCTGCTTGGCAACGCGGAATACGCGCGAGCGCGCACCGTAGTAGCCTTTAGCGAGTTTCAGAATTTTTTTGTGACGCTTACGAGCGATAACGCCGCGCTTAACACGAGCCATGAGTAATTTCCTCTAACCTTGACCGATTAACGAACGCGCAGCATGCGCGCCACTTTTGCTACGTCAGACGGGTGAATCAGGCTGCTGCCCCGCAGTTGACGCTTACGCTTGGTGGACATTTTGGTCAGGATGTGGCTCTTGAAAGCGTGCTTGTGCTTGAAGCCAGTAGCGGTTTTAAGAAAACGCTTGGCTGCACCACTCTTAGTTTTCATCTTTGGCATGTTCGGATACTCCGCATTCAATTGATAAACATAACCGCAAGGCCTGCCGTGCCCTGGTGGTTACTTCTTCTTTTTGGGGGCGATGACCATAATAAGCTGGCGTCCTTCCATCTTAGGGTGCTGTTCGACGGTGCCGTATTCAGCGAGGTCAGCTTCAACCCGCTTCAACAACTCCATACCCAGCTCCTGATGCGCCATCTCACGACCACGGAATCGAAGCGAAACCTTGGCCCTGTCCCCCTCACTAAGGAAACGTACCAGGTTGCGTAGTTTTACCTGGTAATCCCCTTCCTCCGTCCCTGGACGAAACTTGATTTCTTTAACCTGAACCTGTTTCTGGTTCTTTTTCGCTGCGGCTATCTGCTTCTTCTTTTCGAAGAGCGACTTGCCGTAATCCATGATGCGGCAAACTGGAGGTGTTGCATCGGCAGAAATCTCTACCAGATCCAGCTTGCTCTCATCAGCGATTCTAAGCGCTTCATCAATCGAGACGATGCCAATTTGCTCGCCGTCAGCGCCAATTAACCGAACCTCGCGTGCCGAGATATTCTCGTTGATCGGGGCTTTCGGTGCAGCTCGTTTATCTTGTCTCATATCACGCTTAATAATGATTACTCCAAACCTTGGCGACCACGCCGGGAAATCGCCTGTGCGAGCAGTTCAGTAAATTGGGTGACAGGCATAGAGCCCAGGTCAGCGCCTTCACGGGTGCGCACAGCGACAGTTTGCGTCTCAACTTCCCTATCCCCAATAACCAAGAGATATGGAACCTTGAGCAAAGTATGCTCGCGGATTTTAAAGCCTATCTTCTCGTTTCTCAAGTCGGCTTTGGCACGGAAACCGCTTTGATTCAGAGTTTTTTCAACTTCCAGAGCAAAATCAGCCTGTTTATCGGTGATATTCATCACCACAGCCTGTGTCGGAGCTAGCCACGCAGGGAATGCCCCCTCGTAGTGCTCAATCAGAATACCGATGAAACGCTCGAAAGACCCCAGGATAGCGCGATGCAGCATTACGGGCACTTTACGAGAGTTGTCCTCTGACACATAGCTGGCCTCAAGACGCTGCGGCATGTTCGGATCGTACTGCAGCGTACCGCATTGCCAGGCACGCCCCAGGCAGTCCAGCAAGGTGAACTCAATCTTCGGGCCGTAGAAGGCACCCTCACCCGGCAAATACTCCCAAGGCAGACCTGCCTCGTTAAGCGCATCAGCCAACGCCTGTTCGGCACGATCCCAGAACGCATCATCACCCACACGCTTAGCTGGGCGGGTCGACAATTTCATCTGGATATCAGAGAAACCAAAGTCGGAGTACACCTGCAAAGTCAGCTTGATGAAGTCTGCAGCCTCTTTCTTCACCTGCTCTTCTGTACAGAAGATGTGCGCATCGTCCTGAGTGAACCCACGCACACGCATAATACCGTGCAATGCGCCAGATGCTTCGTTCCGGTGGCAGGAGCCAAATTCAGCAAGACGCAGCGGCAGCTCACGATAGCTTTTCAGACCCTGGTTGAAAATCTGCACGTGGCACGGGCAGTTCATTGGCTTGATGGCGTAATCGCGACTTTCTGACTCAGTGGTGAACATGTTGTCAGCATAGTTACCCCAATGGCCGGATTTCTCCCACAGAATGCGGTCGACCACTTGCGGCGTGCGCACTTCCTGATAGCCATTTTCACGCTGAACACCGCGCATGTACTGCTCAAGCACCTGGTAGATAGTCCAGCCATTCGGGTGCCAGAACACCATACCTGGCGCCTCTTCCTGGGTATGGAACAGATCAAGGCGCTTACCGATTTTACGGTGATCACGCTTCTCGGCTTCTTCAATACGCTGAATGTAAGCAGCAAGCTGCTTCTTATCCGCCCAAGCAGTACCGTAAATGCGCTGTAGCTGTTCGTTTTTGGCATCGCCACGCCAATAGGCACCTGACATCTTGGTCAGTTTGAATGCCTTAAGGAAGCGCGTATTTGGCACGTGTGGTCCACGACACATGTCGACGTATTCTTCGTGGTAGTAAAGCCCCATTGCCGTTTCGTCCGGCATGTCATCAATCAGACGGAGCTTGTAGTCTTCACCACGGGACTTAAATACCTCGATGACTTCTGCGCGCGGCGTCATCTTTTTGATGACGTCGTAATCCTTGTCGATCAGCTCACGCATGCGCTGCTCGATTGCCACCATGTCTTCCGGCGTAAAAGGACGCTCGGCAGAGATATCGTAATAGAAACCTTCATCAATGACCGGGCCGATCACCATCTTTGCGGACGGGAAAAGCTGTTTGACCGCGTGCCCGACGAGATGCGCGCAGGAGTGGCGGATAATCTCAACGCCTTCCTGGTCTTTAGGGGTAATGATCTGCAGCGTTGAATCGTCAGTAATCAGATCGCACGCATCGACTAGCTTGCCATTAACTTTGCCAGCCACTGTAGCCTTAGCCAAGCCCGCACCGATGGACTGAGCCACCTCAAGAACGGATACCGGTTGATCGAATGTACGCTGACTGCCGTCGGGAAGAGTAATGATGGGCATGGCGCCTCCTCTCCTAGTGGTGACCTCTACCAAAGGCCACATGGGTTGGGATGAGCCAGTAAATGATTCGGCGGTATCCCTGCCATACAGTGGCAGGAGCTTTAGCCAACCAGAACCGAACCAGAGTCACTGGAAGTTGTAAACGCGCTACTTTAGCAAACCCGCGCAAGTTCGCGTGTGGATTTACCGTATTTCAGGCAATAAAAAAGGGCCGCATAAGCGACCCTTTTTCTACCAAATCTGGTAGGCACGATTGGACTCGAACCAACGACCCCCACCATGTCAAGGTGGTGCTCTAACCAACTGAGCTACGTGCCTGCTGTGGGTGCGCATTCTACTGACGCCGCAATCAGTGTCAACAGATTTTTTCGCTAACCCTCTGAATAATTGTAATTTTTACGAATTCAGCAACCTAAGTTCTTTTGATTCAGCCCACTAGCCGGCCATTTTCAACTCAGGTAGGATCGGCTCACTCGTAAAAAATAAAGAACAGAGGTTGCAAAATGGCGCACACACCTTACCCGCAGTCCTATTACGCAGCATCGGCCAATCCGGTTCCGGATCGCCCAGAGCTCAATGGTGAAGTAGAAACAGATGTGTGTATTGTCGGTGCCGGTTATACCGGACTGTCGACCGCCATTGCCCTACTCGAGAATGGATTCAAAGTAGTGATTGTCGAAGCTGCCAAAGTTGGCTTTGGCGCTTCAGGCCGTAACGGTGGACAAATCGTTAACAGCTACAGCCGCGACATCGACGTTATTGAACGCACGGTCGGCCCACAGCAAGCCAAACTGCTGGGTGATATGGCATTCGAAGGTGGCCGCATCATTCGCGAGCGCATCGCCAAATACAACATCCAGTGTGATCTCAAAGACGGCGGCGTATTCGCAGCCAACACGCCCAAGCACATGAAGCACCTTGAGGCGCAGAAGAAACTGTGGGAACGCTACGGCCACACCCAGCTGGAGCTCATGGATGCCCAACGCATCCGCGAGGTTGTTAATACGGACCTATATGTAGGCGGCATGCTGGATATGAGCGGCGGCCACATTCACCCACTTAACCTGGCTCTAGGCGAAGCAGCTGCGGTTGAATCGCTTGGTGGCGTCATTCATGAGCAATCCCCGGCAACTCGCATTGAACGCGGCGCGAACCCGGTCGTGCACACACCTAAAGGTCGCGTTAAGGCTAAGTTCGTAGTGGTAGCCGGTAACGCTTACCTGGGCAACCTGCTTCCCGAACTGTCAGCGAAGTCCATGCCATGCGGCACTCAGGTGATCACAACTGAACCTCTTTCCGATGAGCTTGCACAATCGCTGCTGCCACAGGATTACTGCGTTGAGGACTGCAACTACCTACTCGATTACTACCGTCTTTCCGGCGATAAACGCCTGATCTTCGGCGGCGGTGTAGTTTACGGCGCACGCGATCCGTCCAACATTGAGGCAATTATCCGACCGAAGATGCTCAAGACCTTCCCGCAATTGAAGCATGTGAAGATCGATTACGCGTGGACAGGCAACTTCCTGCTGACCCTATCACGCCTGCCGCAAGTGGGCCGCCTGGGTGACAACATCTATTACTCGCAAGGCTGCAGCGGCCACGGCGTGACTTACACCCACCTGGCCGGTAAGGTGCTGGGTGAAGCCTTACGTGGCCAGGCCGAGCGCTTTGATGCCTTTGCCGGGCTACCGCACTACCCATTCCCTGGTGGTCAGCTGTTCCGCGTACCATTTACCGCTATCGGCGCTTGGTATTACTCACTGCGCGACAAGTTTGGACTCTAAGTTCCAGGCACAAAAACGGCACCGTAGGGTGCCGTTTTTATTTAACTCGATTACTTAGAGCTGTGCGTCCGGCCACTTCGCCTTGGCTGCCGTCAGCCCGCGCCTAACCGCAGCGTCCCGCCCCTGCTGCTGAAGGGCTCGCAGCGCATCCAGCCAGCGCTCACGCTCAGCCTGAGCAGGTAATACACTTGCGGGCAGCACGACCACCGCCCAACGCCCCGCTTCTGCCCACTGCTCATCAAAGTCATTCAAACTCACGTGCAAACGGCGCGCATTGCCCTTGCGCAGTATCAAGATCCGCTCACGCCGGTCATAGCCAACTAACAAGGCAAATTCTCCCCCCGGCCCAGAGAAAGACTTATCCAGCTGTACAAGCACAGGATTCTTACCTGCCACTTGCTGAATCAAGGCATCCAGCTCAGCGGACAACGGATACACCGCCTGATCATATGATCGCGCGACAACAGCCAAAGCCTCACGCTCGCGCTGCCCTTTGGCAAGTTCTTGAATTCGCGCCTCAATCAAACCAGGCGTTGAGATTACGTTGTTATGATTGAGCACCGCCGCCAGTACAGACGAGCCACCAGAGGCCTCGCTCAAATAAAAAAACGGCACATTAACTAGCTCGACACGCTCTGGCAGCGCAGCAGTTTCAGGCTTTAGCTGAGGACCTGAGCCGCACGCTACACACATCACCAGCAGCATCCCCACGCACAGCGAGCGCCCCAGAACAGTCCAACCAGCCATTTAGCTCTCACTCTCAATCGGATTAACAAAGTACTGCGACTACCTACGTGGCATAGTTTCTCAACCACGCGCGCAAAAAAATACGTGAAACGTGCACATAAAAAAGGGCCGCCGATTACTCGACAGCCCTTCGAGAGACAAATGCCACTTTACAGCGTCATGGCAGCAATCCAGCCGAAGACTAACAACGGCAGGTTGTAGTGCAGAAAAGTCGGGACGACGCTGTCCCAGATATGGTTGTGCTGACCATCTACGTTCAGACCTGCAGTTGGGCCGAGGGTGGAGTCTGAAGCAGGCGAACCCGCATCACCCAGAGCGCCAGCGGTACCGACAATACTCAAGATTGCTAACGGACTGAAGCCAAGCTGCACACCCAGCGGCACAAAGATGGCTGCAATAATTGGCACTGTGGAGAATGACGAACCAATACCCATCGTCACCAGCAGACCGACCAGCAGCATCACCAGCGCCCCCACGGCCTTGTCATGACCAATCAGCGTGGCGGAGCTTTCCACCAAAGTTTTGACCTCGCCAGTGGCCTTCATCACCTCAGCAAAGCCTGCTGCTGCGATCATGATGAAGCCGATCATAGCCATCATCTTCATGCCTTCGGTGAACAGGTCATCCGCCTCTTTCCAGCGCACCACACCAGAAACAGAAAAGATGATGAAACCGGACAGCGCACCAATAATCATCGAGTCCAGCCACAGCTGAACAATGAAAGCAGTAGCAATCGCAGCAACTGCCACCAGCAGAGTTTTCGGGTTGTACTGCACATCTACGCGCTCAGCCTTTTGCACCTTGGCCAGGTCATAAACACGCTTCTTACGGTACGAGAACAGTGCAATAAGCAGCCCGACAACCATGCCCACTGCTGGAATCAGCATCGCTTCGGTAACATTCAGGCCCGTGGTATCAACGCCGTTATTGACGACATTGGCCACCAAAATATCGTTAAGAAAGATGGCCCCAAAACCAACCGGCAAGAACATATACGGCGTGATCAGGCCGAAGGTCAGAACGCAGGCAATCAGACGACGATCAATCTGCAGCTTAGTCAGCACATATAGCAGCGGCGGAATCAGCAGAGGAATAAATGCGATGTGGATGGGCAAAATATTCTGCGAAGACACCGCTACGACGAGCAGAACGCAGATCAGAATCCACTTCAGCAGCCCTGCGCCTTGCGCATCTTGTTTATCAACCATCACCAGTACCTTGTCGGCCAGCGCATGAGCTAGGCCTGACTTGGCAATTGCGACGGCAAATGCACCCAGCAATGCGTAAGACAACGCAACGGTGGCACCACCTCCCAATCCTTTATTAAAGGCAGACAGAGAGCCCTCAAGCCCCAAACCACCTAACAAACCGCCTGCCAGCGCACCCACGATAAGGGCGACCACCACATGCACACGACACAAACTCAGAATCAACATGATTCCGACCGCCGCAACCACTGCGTTCATCAAATAACTCCAGCCATTAAACAAAGCCCCCGAAGGCTCTGAACCTCCAGTGGCAACTGCGCCTGCGCAGCGAAGGGGCGGTACTCTGCACAATGCTGACCACGCTGTCAAAAAGCGATGACAGCCGTGCACTCCCCAAAAAACACGCAAGTGATTGCAAAGTATTGCCAGGCTTAAAGAAATTCCGCTAACGACCGATAGCCTGAGATCACTAATAACTTTGCGGGTCTGTTCCATGCAACTCAGCAAACTCTCCATACAGATGAAGATCACCATGCTGGCGGGCCTGTGCCTGCTGGCAATCGTCACTGTGCTAGTGGGCCTTGCAGTCTTTCAGGCCTCCAACAGCGCCCGCTTGGTTCAAAGTGCCAGTTCGCAGATGTTGACCGAAGCTGCTCAAGCTCGCATGCGCGCCAGAGCGGAGACAGAAACACTCAAGGTGCAGCGTTTCTTCATGGATGCGTACCAATACGGAGCCAGCACTGCCGCGCAGGTGACTTTCATTCGTGAGCAAGCCCAGAAGCGACTATTTAACGCTTTTGAGGTGCGCGAAGACCTCAGTGAACGTATCCGCGAGTCAGTGGAGAACAACCGTTCGTTGCTCGGCGTCTACCTGGCGTTCGAGCCCAACGGGTTGGATGGCAAGGATGATCTGTTCGTCAACCAGACTGATCAGGGCGGCAATGACAGCGGCCGCTTCGCCGTTTACTGGATGCAGGGCGAGAACGGTCAGATGACACTTGAGGTGATGAATGAAGAAAGCCTTAAAGATACCACTCCCGGCATCACCGGCACTCCGTTCAACGCGTGGTACACGTGCCCAACCCAAACCAGCCAACCCTGTCTGATTGAACCTTATCTGGATAGCGCTAACGGTACCGAGAAAGTGCTAATGACCAGCATTGCCTTCCCGCTGACTGAGAACGGCAAGGTGATTGGCGTCCTCGGCGTGGATATCGCCCTCGACAGCCTGCAAACCCTCAGTACAAACGGCCATAAAGAGCTATTTAATGGCGACGGCCACATCAGCATCATCAGCCCGCTCGGATACCTCTCCAGCCACAGCCGCGACAGCAGTCTGTTGGGCGAAAAACTGGAAAAGGCCATCCCCGGCCAGAGCACCTCAATCCTCAGTCAAGTGGAGTCCAATCAGAATGCCTTGCTGAGTCAGGATGGGATGTTGCGTGTGGTGCAATCCATGCATCCAATTCCCTCCAGCAAACCTTGGGCGGTGTTAATTGAAGTCCCTGAAAGCACGCTGCTCGCTCCGGTATTGCGCCTGGATCAGCAGATGTCAGAGAACAACACCCGCAGCACGGTGGTGTCGCTGGCCTTGGGCCTAGCAGCCGGCATCCTCGGCATTCTGCTGATCTGGTTAATGGCTCGCAGCGTCACTCGCCCCATCATGACCTTGGCAGACATGCTGAAAAACATTGCCAGCGGCGAAGGTGATTTGACTGCTCGCCTGCACTACACCAAGCAAGATGAGCTCGGCCAATTGGCTAGTTGGTTCAATCGTTTCCTCGATAAACTGCAGCCCATCATTGCCGAAGTTAAACACAGCGTGCAGGACGCCCGCAGAACGGCAGATCAAGCTGCACTGGTAGCCAACCAGACCAGCAACGGCATGCAGCAGCAGTACCGCGAAGTCGATCAAGTGGCCACCGCCTTCCAAGAAATGAGCGCCACCGCCCACGATGTTGCCCAAAACGCTGCCCAAGCTGCCGAGTCAGCGCGCAATGCTGACCTTGCCAGCAAGGAAGGCATGACTGTGATCGGCCAGACCACCAATGCCATTGAGCTACTGGCCAACGAAATGAGCGTTGCCATGGAGGAAGTTGAAGGGCTTGCCAGCAGCAGCGAGAAAATTGGCTCGGTGCTCGAAGTCATTCGTTCAATCGCCGAACAAACCAACCTGCTCGCCCTCAATGCTGCAATTGAAGCCGCCCGTGCCGGTGATGCCGGACGTGGGTTTGCAGTGGTGGCCGATGAAGTGCGCAACCTGGCCAAGCGTACGCAGGACTCCGTCGAAGAGATTCGCCTGGTGATAGAAGGCCTGCAAAATGGCACCAAAGAAGTGGTCGACACCATGTCCAGCAGCCACCATCAGGCACAGAGCAGCGTCACCCAGGTAGAGCAAGCGGTAGATGCGCTCAAGCGTATCAATCAGGCAGTGAGTGTGATTACCGACATGAACCTGCAGATTGCCAGCGCAGCGGAAGAACAAAGCTCGGTGGCCGAGGAGATTAACCGCAACGTCGCCTCCATTCGCGACGTTACAGAAGCCATCTCGGCGCAAGCGCAGGAGTCCGCCCAGATCAGCCAGGACCTCAACGCCCTGGCCAATAACCAGCAATCACTGATGGACCAGTTCCGCGTCTAAACCTGATTTTGACTCGGCAGCCTGACCGCTCTGCTTTATGCTTGCGCCACACTTAACAGGCTGCACCGCGCAGCCTGTTTGTTTATGCCGAGGAGGAAATAATGCTTAGAGTTGCATTGGTCGCAGGCTCCAGCCGCGCTAACAGTCAGTCCGGTAAAGTTGCCCGCTTCTTACGCCAGCGCCTGATTGGTCAGGGTCACACCTCAGTCGAGCTGAGCAACGTCATCGACCTCGGGCTTGCCCCCCTACCCCTTTGGCCTGCTGAAGATACCGGCCCATGGAACCTCTACAGCCAGCAGCTGAAAGAGGCTGACGCAGTGGTAATCATCTCGCCTGAGTGGAATGGCATGGCCAGCCCAGCCATCAAGAACTTCTTTATTTACGCCAGCAAAGCTGAATTGGCACACAAACCAGGCCTTCTGGTAGGTGTGTCTGCTGCTGTGGGCGGTGCATACCCGATCAGTGAACTGCGCGCTTCGGGCTATAAAAACTGCCGCCTCTGCTACTTGCCTGAGCACCTGATCATTCGCAGCGTGGAAAAAGTCCTGAATACCCCGCACGCCAGTAGCGATGAAGATCAGCGCCTGCACCCACGCGTGGATTACGCACTGGATATTCTGGTCAAGTACGCCAAAGCTCTTGCACCGGTACGTGCTGACATTGACCTGAGCAACCCAGCATTCACTAACGGCATGTAAGCTCAGTCGTCATTGCGCACGCTGTATCAGACGCGCTTTAGCGGCAAGCTGACAGTGACCTTCAGGCCGCCCAGGTCACTGTCAGCCAACTCGAAGCTGCCGTTCCAGGCATCAACAATATCCCGCACGATCCCAAGCCCGAGACCATGCCCTGCCACTTGCTCATCCAAACGGCTACCGCGTGCAATCACCGTCTCCCGGCGTTCGGCAGCAATACCAGGCCCGTCATCTTCAAAAATAAGCTGATAACACTCGCCCCCCTGCACAACGCTTAGCCGTACTTCGCTATCTGCCCATTTGCAGGCGTTATCGAGCAAATTGCCCATCAGCTCAAGCAAATCTTCGCGATCCCAAGGCAAACGCAGCCCGGCAGGCGCGTGCCAAGTCAGATCCAGATGATTGCCGTGAATCATCCCTAAGGTTGCAAACAGCTCTGGCAGTTCCTTAGCGCAATCAAAATACGCACCCGGCAGCACTTCACCCGCCAGCCGGGCCCGGCCCAACTCTCTGGATATTCGCTGCTGAATGTTCTCGAGCTGACTTACCAGCGCCTCATGCAGCTCAGGCTGGGATTTCAACTCCTCGCGGGAGGTCAGGCTGACTAGTACTGCCAAAGGAGTTTTCAAGGCATGCCCCAAATTACCCAGCGCATTGCGCGAGCGCTTGAGCGTGTCTTCTGTATGCGCCAATAAGTGGTTGATCTGCCCCACTAGTGGCTCCAGCTCCTCCGGTACATGCTGGTCAAGCTGGCTGCGCTGTCCTTGCTGCAGCTGCTCAATCTGCTGACGAGTCTGCTCCAGCGGTTGCAAGGCGCGACTAACCAGCACGCGCTGCATCACCAGCAAGATGATCAGTGCAACTGCACCCAAGCCAAGCACAATGCGCTGCACGCGGCTAAAACTGTCGAGAATCGGGGTGTAATCACGGGCCACGTGAATGATGATCTTCTGCCCGAAGCGCTGGTAGTCCACACGATACACCAGCCATTCCTGCCCCTGCGGCCCATCTGCCAGGGCCTCTTGTAGCCCCGGATGATCGGCCATCTTCAGTTCGCGATCCCAGAGTGAGCGTGAACGCCAGCTTTGATTGGAGAAATCGACGCGGAAATACAAACCCGAATATGGTCGTTTGTAGGCGGCGCTCATTCGACGGTCATCAAGGACGATGCCGTTCTCAGCTCTCGTCATCGCACTGAGGATGCCCTGAGCCTCGTCTTGCAGTGTTGCATGCAAGTAGCTACGCAGGCTGCGGTCAAACAGCCAAAGGCTGCCCTGCGCCAGAAGCAACCCGACAATCAACAAGACGCTGACCAAACCCAGACTGAGGCGCTGCTGAATCGACTTCAAAGCGCCGTACCGGTGTAGCGATAGCCCTGGCCACGGCGGGTTTCGATAATGTCCCGTCCCAACTTGCGACGCAGGTGATTAACGTGGACTTCAATGACGTTGGAGTCACGTTCACTTTCGCCATCGTACAGATGATCAGCCAAGTGGCTCTTGGACAGGATCAGTCCTGGATGCAGCATAAAATAGCGAAGCAGACGAAACTCAGCAGCGGTCAATTGAATCTCATCACCGTTGCAGGCAACAGACTGCCGACCTTCATCCAACTGCAAGCCAGCGGCTTCAAGTTGCGACTGATTAGCCAGACCACGCGCCCGTCGCAGCAACGACTGAATCCGCAGCAGCAGCTCTTCAGGGTGAAACGGTTTGGTCAGGTAATCATCCGCGCCGGCCTTGAGCCCTTCTATGCGCTCAGCCCACGAGTCGCGCGCCGTGAGAACTAAAACCGGTGTTGAGAGCTGACCGGCACGCCATTCACGCAGCACTTCCAAGCCGGGCTTACCAGGCAAACCCAAATCCAGCACCATCAGGTCATACGGTTCAGTACTGCCCTGAATCGCTGCATCGCGCCCGTCTGCCAGCCAGTCCACAGCATAGCCCTGGCTCTTGAGGTTGGCCTGTAATTCATCCGCCAACTGAACATTGTCTTCAACCAGTAACAGCCGCATTAATCCTCCACTTCATCCTTGAGAACGGCACCGGTTGCAGCTGACAACTCAACTTCACGCACCACACCGTCGACCGTGACCAGCTCGACTTCGTAGATCAGCGTACCGTCGTCATCTTCAAGCTCGGCCTCAAGCAGCACAGCGCCCGGGTGTCGCTCCAGCGCAGCACGCATCAGCTGATCCAATGGCAGGATCAGGCCTTGCTGCCTAAGCTGCAGAGCCTGATCCTGATCAAGATCGCGTGCACCGGCTGCCGCACAAGACAGTAGCGTCAACAGCGCAACAACACAGCATCCACGGGCCTTCTGGTTCATTAATCGTCTCGTTTGTTCTTAAGGATCTGGCCGCTCACAGCATCCACATCCACATCCCACTTCACACCTTGTGCGTCGCGGACCTCAACCTGATAGATCAGGCGACCAAGCTCTTCTTCAAGCTCGGTATATTCTGCCTTGCCACCGGCATGTTGCGACAGTGCGGCAGCGGTCAGCTCTGCAACTGGTTTGATCTTGCCAGCGCTTTGCAGCTGCAGTGCTTCGTCCAACCCGATATCACGGGCCTGAGCCAGGCTGGTTACCATCGCCAAAGAAGCAGCAGCAGAAAGAGCAATCAGTGTTTTCATCGTCATAATCCTTTGGAGGTGTCTTCTACATGAACCAAGGTACTCAGGCACGCTTAACTGAAGCTGAAAACGCCCTACCACAGCCGCACAATAAGAATCCGCAGCCTGTTCAGTGAGTGAACAGCGCACTCTATAATTGGCGGCTTGCGCAGCGGAGACCAGCATGAATGCGATACACATCAAGTACCCGGCCCTGACAATTAAAGCGGGTAAACGGGCGCTTGCACGAATAAGAGAGCGCGGATTACGCCCCGAAGACGTCTCAACCATTCCAGGTGCCGCTGGTGGCCCTAAGCCTCTAGGCTTGCAGGGGCTAGATATCGCGTTGTTTGGCGACTGGCTGGCGCGGGCACCGCGTGAGCGCACCTTAATCGGTGCTTCCATCGGTTCGTGGCGCTTCGCCAGCGCCTGTCTGCCTGACCCGGTTGACGGCCTGCGTCGTCTCGGCGAGCTCTATACCGGTCTGCGTTTCAACAAAAGCTCAACCCTTGCAGACGTTTCACGCACCTGCAGTGACATGCTCCACCAACTGCTGCAAGGCCAGGATGGTGCCATCCTCGCCAATCCGCACTACCGGTTAAACGTCATGGTGGTTAAAAGTCTCGGCCTGCTACAGCACGACCATAGAGGCTTGCTAGCTCTGGGGCTGTCCTCAGTCATCGGTCGTAACTTGCTGAGCCGCTCGCAGTTGAGCCATCACTTTGAGCGGGTGATTTTGCACGACCCACGCCTTGCCCCACCGCTCACGCCACTTACGGACTTCCCTTCACGCACACTGGGTCTCAATCAAGAGAACTTGCGCCATGCACTGCTCGCATCAGGCTCAATCCCCATGGTTATGCAAGGTATCCGCGATATACCAGGCGTTGGTACGGGCACTTACCGTGATGGCGGGCTACTGGATTACCACTTGGACCTGCCTTACGACGGCAGCGGACTGGTCCTATACCCACACTTTACTGATCGGGTGATTCCAGGCTGGTTCGACAAGATGACGCCTTGGCGTCGTGCCGACACTCAGCGCCTTACCGATGTGGTGCTGGTTACACCGTCGCCTGAATACTTAGCCAAACTGCCCAACGGCAAGCTGCCGGATCGCAGAGACTTCCGCCGCTATCTGGGAGACGACGCTACACGAGAGCGACTGTGGAAGCACGCTATCAAGGAGAGCCAGCGGCTGGGTGACGATTTTCTACACCTGACCGAGGACAGCCGACTGGTAGATCGGCTGCAGCCGCTGAATTGACTGCAGAAGCCCGAAACTCTCTTTCAGGCTCTGCAGCCTGTTTCTGCGTGACGGGTCAATCTATTGCTGACTCACCCAAAAAACCGCAGTTGCCACAACAAGCATAATCAGTACAAAAATGGCGCGTGCGTCCACCACACTGTCTTTGTGATCGTGACCTTGTTGTTCGTTGATCATGACCTGCCCTCTTGTGATTGTTATCAGTCAGCCCTCTGAGTAAAGACCAGTATCACCGTGCACTCAAACTCATTATTCAGTTGGCGCTAGATACTTATGCAATTTTGATCTTTGCATATACTCAAACTTCACTTTAGTGAATAACCGTTAGCTGGTATCTTCTGCCGGCTCCGTTGGGAGTGCGCTGCCGTGCGCGCGGAATTAGCAGTAGAAAGCCTGATAACAGGACACAAAATGTACGTTTACGACCAGTACGACCAACAAATCGTTGAGGACCGCGTTAAGCAGTTCCGCGATCAGACCCGCCGTTTTCTGGCAGGGGAATTAAGCGGCGAAGAGTTCCGTCCGCTGCGTTTGCAAAATGGCCTGTATATCCAGCGCTTTGCACCCATGCTGCGTGTGGCGGTGCCCTACGGCCTGCTCTCCTCCGCGCAGGTTCGCATGCTTGCAAAAATCGCCCGCGATTACGACAAGGGCTACGCGCACATCAGCACTCGCCAGAACGTCCAGTTCAACTGGCCTGAGCTGGAAGACGTGCCGGAGATTCTCGCTCAGCTGGCGACCGTGCAGATGCACGCTATTCAGACCAGCGGCAACTGCATTCGTAACACCACAACCGACCAATTCGCCGGTGTGGCAAAGGATGAAATCGTCGACCCTCGCCCATGGTGTGAAATTATTCGTCAGTGGTCGACCTTCCACCCGGAATTCACCCACCTACCGCGTAAGTTTAAGATTGCCGTCAATGGCGCTGTGGGTGACCGTGCCGCCATTGAAGTGCACGATATCGGCCTTGAAGCCGTGCGCAACGACGCTGGCGAGCTGGGCTTCCGTGTATCGGTCGGTGGCGGCCTTGGCCGTACGCCGGTAGTCGGCAGCTTTATCAATGAATTCCTGCCTTGGCAGCACCTGCTGACCTATCTCGACGCCATTCTGCGTGTGTACAACCGCTTTGGTCGCCGTGATAACAAGTACAAGGCTCGGATCAAAATTTTGGTCAAAGCCCTTACTCCTGAAGTGTTTGCCCAACGCGTAGAAGCAGAATGGGCACACTTGAAGGACGGTCCGAGCACGTTGACTGAAGAAGAAGTTGCCCGTATCGCTACGCACTTCGTTGACCCTCAGTACAAGGCACTGGAAGACCAAGACGCGGCCCTTGCTGCGCTGGATGCCGAACATCCAGGCTTCGCACGCTGGCGTCAGCGCAACACCTTCGCGCACAAGAAGCCAGGTTATGTCGCTGTCGTGCTTTCGCTCAAAGCCACGGGCGTGGCTCCTGGAGACGTCACCGACAAGCAGCTGGATGCGCTGGCCGACCTAGCCGAACGCTACAGCTTTGGCGAAGTCCGTAATAGCCACACGCAAAACATCATCCTTGCCGACGTTGAGCAGTCTCAACTGTTTGAGCTCTGGGGAGAGCTGCGTGAGCACGGTTTTGCCACGCCGAACATCGGCCTGCTGACCGACATTATCTGCTGCCCGGGCGGTGATTTCTGCTCGCTGGCCAACGCCAAGTCGATCCCAATCGCAGAAGCGATCCAACGCCGTTTTGATGACTTGGATTATCTGTTTGATATCGGCGATATCGAACTGAACATCTCCGGTTGTATGAACGCCTGTGGTCACCACCACGTGGGTCACATCGGCATTCTCGGCGTGGATAAAAAAGGCCAGGAGTTCTACCAGGTATCGCTCGGCGGCAGCTCGGGCCGCGATGCCCATCTGGCGCAGATCCTCGGCCCATCCTTCGCAGAGGCCGATATGGCCGATGTCGTCGAGAAAATCATCAACGTCTATGTAGAACAGCGTACCGAAGAAGAAAGCTTCCTCGACACGTACCGCCGTATTGGCGTCGACCCATTCAAGGAGCGCGTCTATGCAGCAAATAATTAAGAACGCTCGGCTGGTTGAAGACAACTGGCATCTGCTGCCCAAAGAAACCACGCTGGACAGCGTCAGCAACACCGACGACCTGATTGTGCCGATGGCGCTGTGGCTCGAGCACAGCAGCGCACTCAAGGCTCGCGATGGCCGCTTGGGCGTATGGCTAGACGCCGGCGAAGAAATCGAAGAGATCGCCGATCAACTGGATAACTTCGCAGTGATCGCCCTGAACTTCCCTGCCTTCACCGACGGCCGCCATTGCTCGACCGCATATCTCCTGCGTAATCGCTACAACTACAAAGGAGAAGTCCGGGCAATTGGTGATGTACTGCGTGATCAGCTGTTCTCCTATCTTCGCGTCGGTTTTGATGCCTTTGCTCTACGCGCCGACAAAGATCCGATCGACGCACTTAAAGCCTTTGACGAGTTCAACGAGGTATACCAGGCCTCAACTGACCGCCCGCAGCCGCTGTTCCGCCGTCGCGGTTGATCAGCCGTATCAGGCAATAAAAAACCCGCGTAAGCGGGTTTTTTATTGCGCTCTACCTCAAAAACTACAAAGCCCGGTTAATTACACCGGGCTTTGGCTGAAGAACACAAAAGCAAAATAATTAGAATGCCTGTGTTTCAGCATGCACAACAGCCTGCTGGCCTTGCTGTGCGATTTCTACAGGCAGACCGTCTTCAGCCGCCACAACCTCCCGCAACATATCCCAATCAAGCTGCAGGTCAGAGAACTGGTCATCTTTTAGAAGCGCATTGATTACAGCCGTGTGCTTATCGACCACCGACTCATGACCGGACTCTTCCAGCGGTGTATGCGCTTCAAGGAAAATTTTGCCGTCGGAACGACCAAACTTGTACGGCTCATTAATGATGCGCACAGAGGTACCGACAGAGACCATAGAGGCCAGTTCAAGGACATTATGATTGAGCATGCGGAAGCAACCGTGACTCACGCGCATACCAATACCAAATTTTTTGTTGGAGCCATGAATCAGATAGCCCGATGCTGAAAGTCCCATTTTATAAGGGCCAAGCGGGTTATCTGGTCCCGGTGGAACATAAGCTGGGAGCGGATCACCATTGGCGGCATGCTCAGCCAGAATTGATTTAGGCGGGGTCCAACCCGGGTTAGGGATTTTTGAGGTGATGCGCGCCGTTGTAATCGGCGACCCCCAGCCTTCACGGCCGATACCAAGCGGAAAGGTATGAACGACGTTCTGACCTTTCGGGTAGTAATACAGACGGTATTCAGCGAGGTTGATTACGATCCCTTCACGAGGTCCTGGTGGCAGGATAAAACGCGTAGGCAGGATGATCTCTGTTCCCTCACCCGGAAGCCACGCGTCGACACCCGGATTGGCAGCGACCATCTCGAGATAACCGAGATCGTTAGCAGCGCCAAGATCAGCGAAGGTGTCTTCGTATTTGGCCTTGATGACCTGAACCTGCCCGACTACATCTTCTCCAGGTGGAGGTAGCGGAAGCTCGAGTGCCTGTGTGGAGGCTGATACCAATATGGCAGCCATAGACAGGCAACGGGTAACACTAACAGCACGCAGCAGCATCCTGAAATCCCTGACGTAGACAATTAGAAGTAAGAGGAAATATTAGACAAGATTGTACACTGATTGATCAGCGTCAGACAGAATCACACCCCGGGCAGATCTGGACGATCTCCACGCTTTTCAGCCTCAAGCGCGGCTTTGCAGGCAGGGCACAAACGCTTGTCACGCAAAATATCTTTGTCCAGATCACGCCAGACGGGCTGTGCAGGCAGCAACCCACCACACAGAGTACGGTCTGCGAACTGTCCCAACTCAAGCTGGCGGACTAATAAATGGACACGCACTTCCCGACAGGCGAACAGGTCTAGCTGTTCGTCTGGCTCAATCGATTGGTATGCATACAAGGACCAGGCGGGGCGTGGCATTGGGGACTCCAGTGAAGGGGCGCAACCTTAGCTGAAAGCGACCATTCAGAAAAGCCTGTCGAAGCAACGGGTTAGGGATTGATAGTGAAAAACTTTAGCCCTTTCGAATCAACCGGTCATAACGGCTGCAAAAAGATGCACAGCCTACCTGTGCAAGCTACAAATACATCGTCGCAAGCAGCGTCATAAATGCCTCTATTGGCAGTGAAATAGCCAAATCAAACCACTTATACGCCACTATATTGACGAAAGAATGCCGTAAAATGCCCCCTGATAAAGCATGGATATATTTCTTCCATGAATCATCACTGATATCAGGTATATGGCATGCCTGCCTGGCCCCATAGAATGGGCCTAAGCTTTACCAAACTTGATTCCCAAGGTTTTAGTCAACTTCAGGACAGGCATGCCCCCACCACCGCTGCGAGTAGGCCACGGTTCACTGACAGTTCTGCTGTTGGTATTACTGTCCTTCGGATTTTTGGCCACTTCACTCGCAAGCTACTACTCAGCCTTTGATTCTATCCGCAGTGGTGTTGTTGATACTGAGCTGCCACTGACTTCAGACACCATCTACTCCGAAATCCAGAAAGACTTGGTACGCCCTATTCTGATTTCATCGATGATGTCCCGAAACATCTACATCAGAGACTGGATTCTGTCCGGAGAGTCCAATCCAGAGATGATCACACGCTATCTGCGCGACGTTCAGGAGCACTACCAGACTCTCACCAGCTTCTTTGTCTCAGATAAAAGCCTGACCTATTACCAAGCCCGCGGTGTACTGAAATCTGTCAGCCCAACCGCCTTCAGGGATATTTGGTATTACGAGCTGAAGACCTCCAACAAACCCTATGCCATCAATATCGATGTAGATCTTGCCAACCAAGATCGGCTGACAATTTTTATCAATTACAAAGTCCTGGACTACGAAGGGAATTTCATCGGCGCAACAGGCGTAGGGCTGCAACTGGATGCGATAGCCAAACTTATCGAGACGTATCAGCAGCGTTATGATCGCAAGGTGTATTTCACTGACGCCGCCGGACGCTTAGTTTTAACAGGCAACGAGGGCGGCCCCATAGGAGCCCGCATTGGTAACCTGATCAGCGAAATCCCCAGCCTTGAGCATCTATCCGGACTCGATCCGGCCATGCAATACGGCACCTACACTTACAAGGAAGGTGATCAGGGGCATTTGCTTAATATCCGCTATATCCCTGAGTTGAACTGGTACCTATTTGTAGACAAGGTAGATGATGGCAACCTAGACGGCATCCGCAAGTCGCTCTACATAAACCTGCTAATTTGCGCCATCGTCAGCGCCATTATTCTCTGCCTCGTGCATGTTGCACTGAGCCGCTATCAGCGCAGACTCAAGGCGCTGGCAACGACCGACCAACTGACCGGTCTTCTTAACCGGCGCGGCTTTGACCTGCTGGCCAGACAGGCCTTCAAAGAAGCAGTGCGAGACAAGACGCCACTTTGTGCCCTGCTGTTTGATCTGGACAAATTTAAGGACCTTAACGACAGCTTCGGTCACCTGGCTGGAGATGAAGTCCTTCGCCGTTTTGCTGATGCGCTGCATGAAAACATCCGCCAGTCGGACATTCTCTGCCGCTGGGGAGGCGAGGAATTTATCTTGCTACTCAAAGATACGAGTGCAAGTCAGGCTCAAGAGCTCGGGGAAAAAATCCGTCAGCGGATCAGCAGCACAGTCGTACCTTTTGGTAACTCGACGCTGACCATAACGACCAGTATCGGTATGGCTCAGCTTCAGCCCAATGAGGATATTGAACAGTTGATTACACGCGCTGACCGTGCGCTCTACCGGGCCAAGCAAGCAGGCCGAAACAGCCTGCATGAAGACCTGACCTGACAAGCGTCACTCGAGCATGAGCTTGAACGTCGGCCAGACATTATCCAGCAGAATCGGCTGCGCCTGAGCCGTCGGGTGAATGCCATCAGCCTGAGTCATTCCAGGCATACCGGCCGAGCCCTCCAGTAGGAATGGCACGAGAGCTGCCCCTGTTTCACTGGCCACTTTCGGATATACAGCGGCAAACGCAGTGGTATATCGCTGCCCATAGTTGGGCGGCAACTTCATACCAAGCAACAACACCTTGGCACCAATCGCCTGAGACTTGGCTGCCATATCTGCAAGATTCTGTTGCAATTGCGCAAGCGACTGGCCACGCAGGCCATCATTGCCACCTAACTCAATAATTACCCACTCAGGGTCGTGCTCTGAAAGCAGCGCTGGCAGCCGTGCCAGCCCGCCTGAGCTGGTATCACCACTGATCGAAGCATTGACCACCTGATGGTCAAAACCCTCTGTTTTAAGGCGTTCTTGCAGCAGAGCCACCCAACCATCCCGTGTATCCAGGCCGAAAGCGGCGCTGATACTATCGCCCACCACCAATACGGTTCCTGCAAATGCCGACGGCCCCCACAGGAGCAGGCTCAGAGCAGTACCGATCAACCAGTTACGCATTGGAATCTCCATGAGCTCAAGTATTCTCACCGCGCGAAACCTTAGCAAAGTGGTTTCCAGCGCGGAAGGTAAGCTGACCATTCTTCACGACCTTTCCCTAGAGCTGAATGCTGGCAGCAGCTTGGCCATTGTCGGCAGTTCCGGCTCTGGCAAATCCACCCTGCTCGGCCTGCTTGCAGGTCTTGACCTGCCCAGCAGCGGCAACGTCATTCTGGCCGGTAACGACCTGAGCAGCTTGGACGAGGACCAGCGCGCCAAAGTTCGTGCCGAGCACGTAGGTTTCGTCTTTCAGTCGTTCCAGCTGCTGGACAGCCTCAATGCGCTGGAAAACGTCATGCTGCCGCTGGAGCTTGAAGGCCGTAAGGACGCCCGTGAGTGCGCCCGAGCCCTACTGGAGCGCGTTGGCCTTGCCCAGCGCCTGACTCACTTCCCCCGTCAACTCTCAGGTGGCGAGCAACAGCGCGTGGCCATTGCACGTGCCTTTGCCGCTGAACCTGCCGTGTTGTTTGCCGATGAGCCGACCGGCAACCTAGACAGCAAGACAGGTGAGCACATCAGCGACTTGCTCTTTGAGCTGAACAAAGAGCGCGGGACTACGCTGGTGCTGGTCACCCACGATGAACGCCTGGCACATCGCTGCCAGCGACAAATCCGCCTTGAGGGTGGCCACCTGATTGCGCACGTGGAACCCTGATGAGAGACATACCTTTTAGCCGCCTGCTGACACTAGCGAGCCGTCAGCTACTGCGTGATGCCCGCTCGGGTGAACTGCGCGTGTTGTTTTTCGCCCTGCTGATTGCAGTCGCCGCCAGCACAGCTATCGGATACTTCAGTACCCGCCTCAATGACGGCATGCTGATGCGCGCAACCGAGTTCCTCGCTGCGGACTTACGCCTGAGCGGCAGCTCGCCCGGGACCGAGATGCAGATCGAAGCCGGCAAACAGCTTGGCCTCGATCACGCCCAGCTTGTGGAGTTTTCCAGTGTTATTGCCGGTGATGACGGCATTCAGCTGGCCAGCGTGAAAGCAGCTGACAGTGCCTACCCATTACGCGGCCCGCTGAAAAGCGCACCTACGCTCTATGCACAGGAGGAAGAAGGCCAAGGCCCTAAACCGGGCGAAGCCTGGGCTGAAGCGCGCTTATTGGTTGCCCTGAATCTTAAACCCGGCGATGAGATTGAAGTTGGTTCGAAAACCCTGCGCTTGACGCGTGTACTCACCTATTTGCCAGATGAAGCCGGTGACTTTTACAGCCTGACGCCCAACGTACTGATCAATCTGGCTGACTTGGAAGCGACAGGCGTGGTACAGCCCGGTAGCCGGGTACGTTACCGCGACCTCTGGCGTGGTTCTGCCGATGCTCTGACTCAATACCGCACCGCGATCAAACCAACCCTTGAGCCCAACCAGCGCATTGAAGATGCCAAGAACGGCAATCGACAAGTTGGTAATGCGCTGTCCAGAGCCGAGCGTTATTTGAATCTGGCCAGCCTCGCAGCCGTGTTGCTCGCGGGCGTTGCTGTGGCCTTATCAGCGAACCGTTTTGCCGCACGACGTTTTGATGCCAGCGCCCTGTTGCGTTGCCTAGGTCTCTCCCGACGTCAGGCACTTAGTCTGTTCAGCCTGCAACTGGCCCTGCTTGGCCTGCTCGCCAGCCTTGCTGGTGCCCTGCTCGGCTGGCTTGCTCAGTTCGTTCTGTTCTCCATGCTGCAAGGGCTACTGCCGTCACAGGTACCGCCGGGCGGTGTATGGCCTGCACTGGCAGGCATGGCAACCGGCCTGATTGCGCTTGCAGGCTTCGCCCTGCCCCCATTGGCAGCACTTGGCCGGGTCCCGCCACTGCGAGTGCTGCGGCGCGACATGCTGCCAGTGCCGGCCAGCTCATGGTTTGTCTACGGGCTCGCAATACTGGCCCTGGGCGTGATCATGTGGCGTTTGAGCCTCGATCTGAAGCTGACACTGGCCCTGCTCGGCGGCGGCCTGATCACTGCGCTTGTACTGGGTGGTTTACTCCTGTTTGGACTACAAAGCCTGCGTCGCCTGCTGGCCAACGCTTCGTTGCCCTGGCGGCTAGGGCTGGGCCAACTGCTGCGCTATCCGCTGGCAGCGGCCGGCCAGTCACTGGCGTTTGGTCTGATCATTCTGGCTATGGCGCTGATCGCCCTGCTACGTGGCGAGTTGCTTAACGCCTGGCAGGATCAGCTGCCTGAGGACGCCCCTAACCATTTCGCGCTGAATATTCTGCCAGCCGATCAGCAGGCCTTTAGCGCACGTATTGCCCAACTCTCACCCCATGCAGCCCCTCTCTATCCTGTGGTGCCGGGCCGTCTGGTTATGATCAATGGCGAGGCCGTGCAACAAACCGTGTCCAAGGAATCTCAGGGCGATCGCGCCATCCGCCGTGACCTCAGCCTGACATGGTCGCAAGACATGCCAAGCGACAATGAGCTACTGGCCGGTAGCTGGTGGACATCCGCCAACAGCGGCGATCTGCCGGGCGTATCCATTGAGTCGGAGGTGGCTGAAAGCCTGAAGCTCAAATTGGGTGACCGGCTCACCTTCAATGTCGGCGGGATTAACCGCGATGCGACCGTAACCAGCTTGCGCAAGGTCAACTGGAACACCTTCCAGCCCAACTTCTACATGATCTTCCAGCCCGGCACTCTGCAGGATCTGCCGGTGACCTACATGACCAGCTTCTACCTACCCGAAGGCAGCGAAAAACAACTGGTCGAACTTTCCCGTGAGTTCCCGGCAGTGACACTGCTGCAAGTCGATGCCCTGCTCGCTCAACTGCGCAGCATTCTGGCGCAGGTCACGCTTGCAGTGGAATTCGTGCTCTTGTTCGTTTTGGCCGCCGGCCTTGCAGTGCTATTTGCTGGCCTGCAAGCGACGCTGGATGAACGCATTCGTCAGGGCGCTCTGCTACGCGCGTTAGGCGCTGAGCGGAAAGTTCTGAGCCGTGCCCGGCAGGCCGAGTTTGCGCTGCTCGGTGCCGCCAGCGGCCTGCTCGCGGCTCTGGGCTGCGAGTTGATCAGCTACCTGCTGTACACCTTCGCCTTTGAACTAAGCTGGCAGCCTCACCCACAGTTGCTGCTTTTACCTGTGCTTGGTGCGCTGCTGGTGGGCACAGCTGGCGTAATCGGCACACGCAGGGCGCTGAACGTCAGCCCTCTGACAGTACTTCGCGAGGGATAAAATGAAAGAAGCCCCGGTTCAACCGGGGCTTCTTTCAGGCGGCACAGAGCTGCCCGACTCTGTGGCGAAACCAGGCCACTGTCATCACCCCCACCAACCCGACCAACGCGCAAAAGATCACAATCGTCCATGGTTCCTGCGGCATCAGACCGATCAGCAGTAACGGCGTAAAGCTCGCCCACAGCGCATAAGCGATGTTGTATGTGACGGAAATCCCCGACACCCGCACACTAGCCGGGAACAGCGACACCATCACTTTGGGCACAGCACCTACCAAGCCACAGCTCAGCCCCGCCAGCGCATAACCCAGCGCGATAAAGTGGCTGTCCAGTATCAGGCAGGCATAAAGCGCCAGAGCGCCTAGCGGCAGCAGCAGACTGTAAACCTTCACGGCACGCCATGCACCGATCCGGTCAGCTAATGCGCCGGCAATCACGCAACCAACATTCAGGCACATGATGCCCAGACTGCTCAGGGCAAAGGTCTCACTCGCCGGGATAGAAAAGCGGGTCTGCATCAGCGTCGGTGTCACAACAACCAGCATGACCACCGCCGAAGTCAGCAGGCAAGTCAGCAGCATTGCCGGAATCAGGCACTGCCGGTGGTCACGCAAAACCGTTTGCAACGGCAACTCCAGTGCTGCGTCACTCTGATTTTTCATCGCCATAAACACTGGCGTCTCACTGAGCCAACGGCGCAACCAGACGCCGATCAGACCAAATACCCCACCGAGCAAAAACGGAATACGCCAAGCAAACTCCAGCACCTCTGCCGGGGTGTAAATCTGCGTAAGAAAGGTGGCTGTCAGCGCACCTAACAAATAGCCGAACGTAAGCCCCGCCTGCAGTATGCCCAACGCATACCCTTGATGGCCTTTCGGCGCATGCTCAGCGACGAATACCCAGGCGCTGGGTACCTCACCGCCTACAGCAGCCCCTTGCAGCACGCGGAATAGCAACAGAATCAAAGGAGCCCAGTAACCGATCTGCTCATAAGTCGGCATCACACCGATCAACAGACACGGCAGCGCCATCATCAGAATGCTCAGGCTGAACACTCGCTTGCGCCCGAAACGGTCAGCAAAGTGGGCCAGCAGAATGCCGCCCAACGGGCGCGCCAGATAGCCGGTCACGAAAATTCCGAAACTCTGCAGCAGCCTCAGCCACTCGGGCATCTCGGGCGGAAAGAACAACTGACTCAGCGTCAGTGCGAAGAACACGAAAATGATGAAATCGTAAATCTCCAGCGCCCCGCCCAGGGCTGCAAGGCCCAGTGTTTTGTAATCGGAACGGGAAAAGCCTCCGTTCGGAGCAGTGCTACGGCGCATCATGGATTTTGCCCTGAAAGACTCAAACAGAACGGCATCAGCCGGTTGAAAGGCTCTGCCTGCGACAGAGCCAGAAGGATATAAATTACTTGTCGTAACTGATCTCGATAATTTCCCAGATCATTTCGCCCTGGGGCGTCTGTACGACTGCTTCATCACCTACTTCTTTCTTCAGCAACGCACGCGCCATCGGTGAGTCGATGGAGATGTAATCCTTACGCCCATAAATCTCGTCATAACCGACAATCCGGAAGCGTTTGGACTCACCGTCCACATTCTCGATGGTCACCCAGGCACCAAAAAACACCCGACCTTCCTGCTCCGGCGAGTATGGCACCACGCGCATATCTTCCAGCCGTTTGCGGATGTAACGCACGCGCCGGTCGATCTCGCGCAGCAACTTTTTGTTGTACTGGTAATCGGCATTTTCACTGCGGTCGCCCAATGACGCAGCCCACGCGACCTTGCGTGTAATGTCGGGGCGATGCTCGCGCCACAGGTAATCCAGCTCCTTTTTCAGGGCTTCGTGGCCTTCCTGAGTGATCAGCTTTGTGCTCAAACCTGTTACCTCGTTGCAAAACTGCGGCAATCATAACGGCAGCTAGCCTGCTGCGGCAGCTTGGATGCGCATGATCGATACGGATTCTATAAAATGCGCGCTTGCTCCTGCCGGTATGTGAAATGTCCGATCCAAATTCCAAACCCGAAACACCGAACGCTGACCTTGAATGGGACGAGCGCGGCCAACCGATTTCCGCCCAATTTGGCGATGTGTATTTCTCCAAAGATGACGGTCTGGCGGAAACGCGTCATGTGTTTATCGCCAATAATCAGTTGCCTGAGCGCTTCGCGGCATTAGGCGCGCGCCAACAGTTTGTGATCGGTGAAACCGGGTTCGGTACTGGCCTCAACTTTCTCTGCGCCTGGCAGTTGTTTGAACAACTCGCGCCTGCTGGTGCGCGGCTGCACTTTATCAGCGTGGAAAAGTACCCGCTGACTCGCTCAGACCTAGAGCGCGCCCTGCAACTCTGGCCAGAGCTAGCCGTTTTCTCAGCGCAACTGCTGGCGCAATACCGTGCGATCCATCCCGGCTTTCAGCGTCTGACATTCGCCAATGGCCGCATTGTGCTGACCCTGCTGGTTGGCGATGTGCTGGAGCAGTTGCCACAGCTCGACGCACAGGTCGATGCCTGGTTTCTCGATGGCTTTGCTCCGGCCAAGAACCCGCAGATGTGGGTGCCCGAGCTGTACAGCCAGCTGGCTCGTCTGTCTGCTCCCGGCACCACGCTGGGGACCTTTACCAGTGTCGGCTACGTGCGTCGTGGGCTGATCGATGTTGGCTTTGCCATGGAACGCACGCCCGGCTTTGGGCGCAAACGCGAAGTGCTAAAGGGCGTATTCAATGCCTGCTCCCTAAACACGGAAAAACCCTGGTTTGCCCGCCCGCAAACACCCGCAGGCAAACGCCACGCGCTGGTAATTGGTGCAGGTATGGCCGGCTGCGCCACTGCATCAAGCCTGGCGCAACGTGGCTGGCAAGTCACGATTCTGGAGCGCCACGCGGCTATCGCTCAAGAAGCCTCCGGTAATCCGCAAGGTGTGCTCTACCTCAAGCTGTCCGCTCATCACACCACGCTGTCACGCCTGATTGTCAGTGGTTTCGGCTATACGCGCCGGCTTATTCAGCAACTGACAAAAGGTGAGGAATGGGATGACTGTGGCGTGCTGCAACTGGCCTTTGATGAAAAAGAGGCCAAGCGTCAGGCGCAATTAGCCGAAGCCTTTCCGCCTGACCTGCTACACGTGCTGGATCAGTCGCAAGCGCAAATGCTGGCCGGTGTACCGCTCAATGGCGGTGGGCTGTTCTACCCGGATGCAGGCTGGGTCCATCCGCCCGCGCTATGCCAGCTGCTCAGTGAGCAGCCGAACATCCGCCTGCAATTGCATCAAGAGGTGCTGGAGCTACGCCGTCAGGACGGCCAATGGCAGGCATGGGATCAGGAACAGCTGCTCGCCAGCGCCGACGTGGCAGTGCTGGCCAACGCTGCACAAATCCGGCAGTTCAGTCAAAGCGCCGAGCTGCCGCTAAAACGCATTCGCGGACAGATCACCCGGGTTCCGGTCACCGACAGCAGCCAGGCACTGAAAACTGTGTTGTGCGCTGAGGGCTATGTCGCGCCACCACGTAACGGCGAACACACGCTGGGAGCGAGTTTTGACTTCCATAGCGATGAGGTAAGCCTCAAGCCCGCGGAACACGTCAGCAATCTCGACTTGCTGCGGGATATCTCCGGCGAACTGGCGCAGCGCATGCAGGCTGATCAGCTTGATCCGAACACCTTGCAAGGCCGCGCCGCCTTCCGCTGCACCAGTCCGGATTATCTGCCCATTGTTGGGCCGCTGGCAGATGCCGAACACTTTGCCAAAACCTACGCGGCGTTAAGCAAGAACGCCCGTAAAGTGCCAAACAACGCCTGTCCGTGGCTGGAAGGTCTGTACATCAACAGCGGCCACGGATCGCGGGGGCTGATTACCGCACCGCTGTCCGGCGAGCTGATCGCCGCGTGGCTGGATAACGAGCCGATGCCCGTTCCAGCCGACGTTGCCCATGCTTGCCACCCCAATCGTTTCGCCTTACGTGCACTGATGCGCAAGCAGAACTGATCAGGCTTTGCGGTTAAAGCGCCAGGCGCGGTGGATTTTGCTGTTACGGGCAAAATCCTGATCGATGGTTGAGCTGCTGATTTCTTCCACCTGATAGCGGCTCGCCAGGTTTTCATCCAATGCGAACTTGCGGAAGTTGTTGGAGAAATACAGCACGCCGCCCGGTGCCAGGCGCGCCATGGCCAGATCCAGCAACTGGACATGGTCACGCTGCACGTCGAACACCCCTTCCATGCGTTTGGAGTTGGAGAAGGTCGGCGGGTCGATAAAGATCAGGTCGTATTCGCCGCGATCATCAGCCAGCCACGCCATCACGTCGCCCTGCTCCAAGCGGTTCTTGTCAGAGAAACCATTGAGCGACAGGTTGCGCCGCGCCCAATCCAGATAGGTCTTGGACAGATCAACACTGGTGGTGCTGCGCGCGCCACCTTTGGCCGCATGCACGGTGGCCGTTGCGGTGTAGCAGAACAGATTGAGGAAGCGCTTGCCGGCAGCTTCCTTCTGGATGCGCAGGCGGATCGGGCGGTGATCGAGGAACAGGCCTGTATCCAGATAATCCGTCAGGTTGACCAGCAGCTTCACGCCACCTTCGGTGACCTCCATAAACTGACCTTGAGCAGACTGACGCTCATATTGCTTGGTGCCAGTCTGACGCTCGCGGCGCTTGATCACCACTTTGCTTTTGTCGACGTTCAGCGCCTGCGGAATAGCAGCCAGTGCATCGAACAGACGTGCCTGGGCCTTTTCCGGATCAATTGAGCGTGGTGCTGCGTACTCCTGCACATGAACCCAGTCACCGTACAGATCAACCGCCAGGGCGTATTCCGGCATATCGGCATCGTACAGACGGTAGCACTGGATATTTTCTTTGCGCGCCCACTTGCCCAACTGCTTGAGGTTCTTTTGCAGGCGGTTGGCGAACATCTGCCCGCCTTCACTCAAACGCGCCTGTTCAACAGGCTGTGCTGCCCCCTTCTGCTCAACAGCCTGAGCGCTTTGCTCGCGGTCACGCTCACGTTGCTCCGGTGTACGGCGCTCACCGGTCACAAACTGCTCAGGCTGCACCTTGATCATGAGCAGTTTGCAAGGCAGCGCGCCGTTCCAGAATGAATACTGCTTGTGGCTGCGAATGCCCATGCGCTTACCCAGATCAGGCGCACCGGTAAACACACCGGCCTGCCAGCCCATACAGGCCTGACGCAGACGTTCCCCCAGGTTCTGATAGAGATACAGCAGACTCGCTTCATCCCCCAAACGCTCGCCATACGGCGGGTTGCAGATAACCAGGCCTTTTTGATTCTGGTCAGGGCGCGGCTCAAATGTTGCGACTTCGCCCTGGTAAACCTTGATCCATTCACTCAGCCCGGCACGCTCGATGTTGTTACGCGCTGGCTGGATCAGACGCGGATCAGCTTCGTAACCGCGAATCCACAGTGGCTTTTTCGCCAAGCCTGCAGCCGCACGCTGCTCGGCTTCTTCACGCACACGACGCCAGACCGCCGGCACGTGGCCCAGCCAATTGGTAAAGCCCCACATTTCACGCTTCAGGTTTGGGGCAATGTCCGCTGCGATCAGCGCGGCCTCCACCAAGAACGTACCGACACCGCACATTGGGTCAGCCAGCGCGCCACCTTCAGCAGCGATCTTCGGCCAACCGGCACGAATCAGTACGGCAGCGGCGAGGTTTTCCTTTAACGGTGCAGCGCCTTGCTGCAAGCGATAGCCGCGCTGATGCAGGCTATGACCGGACAGATCCAGCGACAGAATCGCTTCGCCACGCTCCAAGCGCAGATGCACGCGAACATCCGGATTAACCTTATCGACGCTCGGCCGCGTGCCATCACGCATACGCAGCTTATCGACGATGGCGTCTTTTACCTTTAACGCCCCGAAATGGGTGTTATCAATGCCAGAGCCGTGACCGCTGAACTCCACAGCCAACGTACCTGCCGGATCAAGGTGTTCAGCCCAGTCAACTGACAGCACACCGTCATACAGCCCCTCGGCGTTCTGTACGCTGAAACGCTTGAGCACCAACAGCACGCGGTTAGCCAAACGCGACCACATACATAGGCGATAGGCCGTTTCCATATCGGCCATGCCGCGAATGGCTGCCGTGTGCTCACGGGCCTCCTCCAATCCCAGGCTGCGGGCTTCTTCAAGCAGCAGGCCTTCAAGGCTTTTAGGGCAAGTGAGATAGAGTTCGTAACGATCCGACATGGGAGCTTCCAGTGCCAACGGCAATCAACGCCATGCAAACAAGGCTACACGGCCAAAATAAGTGACGAACTGTACATAAAGGGCAGCTCGTCGGAATAAGCAGCAGGTTCAAACAAAATTCATTCTCACCTGTACAACGTACACAATCTTCTGTAACCGCCTAGTCACAAGCGTTACAGATAAAAACCTGACTAATCAGAAAATGTCTTATGGCCTTTGCCCTAAAAAGGTTACGGGCTTATGACGAAAGAGTCATTCACATGCCAGTCTACATTGGTTAGAAATCATTCTTAGCTTAACTCCGCAACGGAGCGAGCCACGGAGATTCGTCACGCCGGCAACGAACTCCACAGGCAGAGACGTCTGCCGATACAGCCACAAGCTTTAAAGGACATACATAACAGTCAACATTGAGGGCAACACCCTATGAGAAGACTTAAGCGTGATCCGTTAGAAAGAGCTTTTTTACGCGGCTATCAGTTTGGTATCAGTGGTAAATCCCGCGACCTCTGCCCGTTCACCCTTCCCGCTGTTCGCCAAGCTTGGATTAACGGCTGGCGTGAAGGCCGGGGTGACAACTGGGACGGCATGACCGGCACCGCCGGAATCCATCGCCTTAACGAACTTCGCGCAGTCGGCTGACAGGACACACAACCGGCTTACCAAGCCCGCTCCATCCGAGCGGAGGGCGAGAGCCCAGGGGCTCCAACGGAGCCCCTTTTTATTGCCCGCAGTTATTTGGGCAATGCAGCAATGGCGTCCACCGCTTCGCGAATCAGCGCCGGTCCTTTGTAAATAAAGCCGGAATAAATCTGCACCAGGCTGGCTCCAGCCTGAATCTTCTCAGCAGCATGCTTACCCTCGGTGATACCACCGACTGCGATAATCGGCATACGGCCTTTCAGCTCTTCAGACAGCACTCGGACGATATGCGTGCTCTTATCACGCACCGGTGCCCCTGAAAGACCGCCTGCTTCAGTTGCGTATTCAAGACCCTCGACCCCATCGCGGCTAAGGGTTGTATTGGTGGCAATCACTGCATCCATTTCGGCATTCAGCAACGCATTGGCTACCTGAATAGTCTCTTCATCGCTCATATCCGGGGCAATCTTGATGGCCAGCGGTACGCGCTTACCGTACTGCTCGGTCAGATCTTCCTGACGACGATGCAGCGCTTCTAGCAGTTGCTTGAGCGAGTCACCGAATTGCAGACTGCGCAGGCCAGGCGTATTAGGCGAACTGACGTTAACCGTCACATAGCTGGCATGCTGGTAGACCTTGTCCAGGCACAGCAGGTAATCGTCCACGGCATTTTCAACCGGCGTGTCGAAGTTCTTACCGATATTGATGCCCAGCACGCCCTTGTACTTTGCAGCCTTCACCCGTGCTAGCAAATGATCAACACCGTAATTGTTAAACCCCATACGGTTGATCACACCTTCTGCCTCAGGCAAACGGAACAGACGCGGCTTGGGATTGCCCGGCTGCGGGCGCGGCGTAACAGTGCCAATCTCAACGAAACCGAAGCCCAGCTGGGAGAACCCATCGATGGCATCGCCATTCTTGTCCAAGCCCGCGGCCAGCCCTACAGGGTTAGGAAACTCCAGGCCCATGACGGAAACTGGCAGCGACAACGGCTGTTTGGTAAGCAGTTTGTTAAGCCCCAAGCGTCCACCCGCACCAATCAGGTCGATGGAGAGTTCATGGGAGGTTTCCGGGGAAAGTTTGAACAGCAGCTCGCGGGCCAGGGTGTACATGGGCAGGCTTAGCTCTTGGAAGTTACAAAGCCTGCAATTATACGCGCGCCGGACTCAGAGAAGCGAGGAGCACGGGCCTGTCAAAGACGTTTAAGGCTGAGCAATTGCCCTGCCGTACTAAACTCCAAGACAAATGATCCGTAGACACCCTCATGGGTTAAGAAAGGACGAAAGTGGTGAGCAGGGACACTGACAGTTTTGCCGTCACGACTTTTCATCAAAATGCGATTGGCGTGGCCTTGGTAAACAGCGATCAGACGTTCGGCGGGCAAGGCAACATCCAGAACCAACGTAGGCATGTACACTCCTGTTTTTACTGACATGCCATCTTGCCACAGCCTTGCTATTAGTGGTCCGGCGCTGTATTGATTAGGCCTTGTGCCAAGCCTTAGCCAGCTGAAGTTAGCAATGGCTGCTTCTTGGGAGTCCAGCGAAGTTTATGAGTTTCACACCGCCCCACAATACTTTTAAGTCTCGCCTGAGTGCCCTTGCACGTAAGTTCGGGCTGGCTGAGCGTGGGCGTCATCAGATTTTTCAGCGCGCCAGCCAACTGCGCTTGCCATTTGCTCCCATCCCCGGCATCAAGCCAAGCATCTGCTGGAACAGTGATCCGCAACTGCACCGACTTGTTGAACTGCCTCGCGGCGCGCTGTCCGGCCCCGTACAAGAAGACAAATCCGACGCCCACGCCCTCCTTATAAACCTGATCAAAAAAGAAGAAGTTCAACTTCCCAAATTTGACCTACGCACTATCGACGGCCTTTCAAACTGCACTGACACACAGGCTGCATTTGCTTCACTTGAAGCCCTGGCCTCAAGTGAGGGGTGCCGAAAAATTCGTATCATTTCCTATAAGGATTTAGTACGTACCCTTAGCCTCGCCGTCCCAGGCTATCTCACAGGTGACTGCATCACGTTGCGGCAAGCAAGCTGGATGGGCGGCCGGATTTACTGGGCTGGTGAGCAGAATAATGACGCGCTTGCCTGCGCCATTGCCTATATGCGTCTGCGTGAACTGGAAATCACCCTACCCGCCACACTCCATCGCTATCAACTATGCAGCCAGGGCCTGCTAGCGTTGCAACAGAACTATTATGTTGTTGCGATCCCTAAACCAGCTTGGACAGCGCCTGAGTTTATGGAGCTACTGCTTGATACTGGCCTTCCTTATGCGCGCCTGTCTCTGATCACATCTGACGCATCTTCAGAAATTTTGATGCTGCCCAAACATTCTGCCGATAGCTCGGCGCTTGGCGAAGGCCTGATCACTGCTGGTGCTGCAGATGTGGTTGCGTACTTACTTAACTTGAACATGCGCTAAGCAGTACACAGTTCTATCTGCACTCACACTCCCCCCCAATAAAAAAGCCCCACAGTGATCATCTCACTGTAGGGCTTGGGTAAAAGGCTGCTGACAAGCCTGCCTTAGATAAAGGCAGGCTTGAATGCCTTAGCTGATTTTCAGAGTTTCATCATTCAGCATGGCTGTGATTACTTCCGCCTGATTGGATACACCATACGCAGCCTGCAGGTTGACCCCTTCCAAGACGATAGACTGCCCAGCGCCACCGCTTGAGGATCCGTTGGAGTCCACGGTGATGGTAGTGTTGGTGCCAAAGCTGAAGGTCAAGTACTGGTTCAGGTTGTTAGCAGTTTCATTGACCAGCAACTCAGACAGATCCAACTTATCGACCCCTTTCTGGAAGTCGGCAATCGTGGTAACGCCAGTGTTACCAGAGGTCCACTTGAAGGTGTCTGCACCTGCACCGCCGATTAGGTAGTCGTTACCGCCACCACCAATCAACAGATCATCGCCAGCACCACCATTGAGCAGGTTATTGAGAGAGTTACCGGTCAAACTGTCGTTAAAGTTCGAACCGATCAGATTCTCAATGGAGTCGAGTGTGTCCGTACCAGCGCCTCCTGTAGCAGTGCCAGTGCCATTTGCATTCAGGGTAACGGTGACACTGCTTATGGCATCAATGTATGTAGCAGTATCGATTCCGCCTCCGCCGTTAAGCGTGTCATTGCCAGCCCCGCCAGCGAGAATGTCATTTCCATTGCCCCCGTTCAGAGTGTCGTTACCACCCAAACCAATGAGAATATCATCGCCATCCCCGCCATTGAGCGTATCAGCGCTGCCATTACGCCCCAAAAGGATCTCATTACGGAACGTCCCGGTGATTGTGCTATTCGTAGACCGGCTGATTGTCACATCAGCACGATCATAGGCAGCCTGGCCGTTGAGTGTAGCGTCGTAGTAGAAGGAACCACCACTACCGCCAGTATCGGTAAACGTCACAGTAGAGCCATCAGCACTCTTAGAAACATCGCCACTCGTAGCTCCCGCAACACTCAAGACCTTCAGCAAGCTGGAGTTGGCCCCCGTATCGTTAGCCAGCAGTGCCCATGTCGGAATATTGATAACGTAGCTGCCGTTCGATGCTGAAGTGTTGGTCAAAATCAAATCATCACGCACAACCACCGGAGCAGTGGAGGTCGAAATATTGATATTGAGGTTAGCTTGAGGGCTTACATCACCATCACCGTCAGCAAAGGTAAAGCCGATACTCAAAGCAATGGCGGTGGCAATTGTGCTTGGCGGCGTGTAGGTATAACCACCAGTCAGTATATTCACGCTAAAACTGGAGCCATTTGAAAGTGTTACTTTCAGCTCATTGTTTGCAAGCGTGCCGCCGCTGGCACCTCCCAGCGTATATGCCCCTGACTCACTCTTAGTAATGGTGTAGGTATTGCTACCTATCACAATCGACTTCACATAGCCGCCATCGGCCCCGAAACCACCACCTGTTGTCAAATTGCCACTGATCGGCGACGCCTGAGCCGTCGCAACCAATGTTTGCGTCAACTGATTCACATCAGTGACGACAATTGCATTGGTATTGGTTCCGGTCTTGCCATCGTATGCAATAGGGTTCAACGCTGACTCGGTAACACCAGTCCCCATACCCAGAGCATATGAACGGATGCCGTTGGCTTTCAGGAAGTTAATCCAAGCCTGCTCCTCCGACGCATTGCCGTTGGAGTAAGGTGCTGGCCAGTCACTCGCACTACCAGCTGAATTGGAAATACCAGAGTCATAAGTAGGTCTGTTAGGCTCACCGTCCGAAAGGAAATAAGCGACATTCTGCACATTTCCCGAGGTGATCTTGCCGGACTCACCAAAGGAGTTGATGGCATCAATGAGCGCTGCATCATAGTTAGTATTGCCACCGGCCGTTGTAGCCAAAATAGCTGCCTTGGCCTGACTCACTGTCAACCATGTTGATCCACTTGACGCATTCGCATTAAAGGTAGTGAAACTTACTTTCACATCGCCCAACGCATCATATTGCTCAAGCAACTCCAGCAATGCGTTTTTAGCTGCCTGAAGGCGACTCATATTCCCCACACCCGACCCATCATCCATACTTCCAGACACGTCCAGAATCAGAATCAGGTTGGTGTCCAGCTTGACCTGAGCAGAGCCAGAAGCCGTCTGGTCGACAGCAACAGGCCCATCGTCTTTGAAGCTGATGGCCTGGCCGAGATCGAGTTTAGTGCTGGCGGTGTCGCCATCACGGTCAGTCACAGTCGCTGTGACGCTGATTTTGCCTGCAACCAGAGATACAGCCTCATCGTGGCTAGCACCACCAGTCGGGTGTTTGATCGCACGCAACTGATCCAGGGTCACCTTACCGCTGCTGTCAACGCTCAAGGTGAAGACCAGATTGCCCGCGGCGTTCTTACCTTCAATTACGCTGCCATTCTTGCTCAAGGTAATCGCGGTATTGGTGAGCGAATCCACCAGACCACTGGCTGCGCTCTCGACATTCAGGCTGTAAGTAACACTCTCACGGCCATCGGCACTGTCAGTGATGTTGAAGTATCCGCTGATATTGGCAGTTGCGTTGGTGTTAAAGTCCGACTCATCAACCACCAGTGACAGACCAGTCGGCGCCTTGGCAGTAATGCTTGGGCCATCGTCCAGGAAGCTGATGGCCTTACCAATGTTCGCAGTGGCAGTCGCAGTGTCGTTGTCGCCATCGGTGATGGTACCGACCACGCTGATTTTGCCGTCCAGCGTCGCACTGGCTTCGTTGTGGCTGTTGCCACCAACCGGGTGTTTAACCGCACGCTCTTGGTTCAGGCTGATCTTGCCGTCAGCAGTTACGCTGACAGTGAAGACCACCACGTCGCCGCTGATGGTACCAATCACCTCACCTTCAGCATTGAGGCTGAGTTTGACTTCCTCACCTGTCAGGGTGTCGAACAGACCGCTGTCCTCACTCTCAACTTTCAGCGCGAAGTCCAGCGATTGCTGACCATCTGCACCGGCAGCGCTGGTGAACAGGCTAGCGAGTGTGAACGACGAGGTAGCCGCTGTGTTCAGGTTGGTTTCGTCGACCTGCAGGCTCAGGCTGCCCAGCTCTTTGGCGCTGATGCTTGGGCCGTCGTCCAGGAAGCTGATGGCCTTACCAATGTTCGCAGTGGCAGTCGCAGTGTCGTTGTCGCCATCGGTGATGGTGCCGACCACGCTGATTTTGCCGTCCAGCGTCGCACTGGCTTCGTTATGGCTGTTGCCACCGACCGGGTGTTTAACCGCACGCTCTTGGTTCAGGCTGATCTTGCCGTCAGCAGTTACGCTGACAGTGAAGACCACCACGTCGCCGCTGATGGTACCAATCACCTCACCTTCAGCATTGAGGCTGAGTTTGACTTCCTCACCTGTCAGGGTGTCGAACAGACCGCTGTCCTCACTCTCAACTTTCAGCGCGAAGTCCAGCGATTGCTGACCATCTGCAC
>NZ_LKKK01000013.1 GCF_001446935.1 Pseudomonas sp. TTU2014-080ASC | reverse complement strand
TCTGTCAAGTGATTTGTGAAAATTTCTTTTCAACTTCAACCACTTGCGCTTTCGGTAGCTTTTCAGCATCTCGTCAGCGGGAGGCGAATTCTACAGCGTTTAAAAACCCTGTCAACCTGCCTTTTTCACCGCTTTCGATCTACCTGACCGAAGCCACCAACAGGATCAAACCACCACCCTGTCAGCCCGGCGCATTCTACTCAGCTTTCGCTGATTTGCAACCTCTAAATCAAATTAACTTATTGATTTATAAGCAATTTATCTAGAGGTCTGCGCCGAAGAAGGTGCGCATTATAGGGCGAACAAAGGGTACGTCAACTTATATTTACCCCCCTAAAAACAAAGCCCCGATCTAACGGAGCAGATCAGGGCTTTGTTTGACTAGACCTTATGCAGCCTTATGGCGACGAAGACGCAACAAGTACTGAACAGGCCCAGAGACAGCGTACACAAGGAAGATGATCAGAAGAATACGCGGCGGATCACTGAACACAACAGCAAATAGCAGCACTACCGCCAGAATCGCAACGAACGGGACCCGTCCCTTCAAATCCAAGTCCTTGAAGCTGTTGTACTTGATATTACTGACCATGAGCATCCCCGCTGCCGCCACCAATATGGCAACGACAAAGGCCATATTCGAGCCTTTGATACCAAAGTCACTGAACGCCCAAACCGTCCCCGCAACGACACCTGCAGCCGCCGGGCTCGCCAAGCCAATAAAGTAACGCTTGTCCGTGCTGCCGATCTGAGTGTTGAAACGGGCCAGCCTCAATGCAGCCCCCGCCACATAGATGAAGGCCACCATCCAGCCAACCTTGCCCAAACTTCCCAGCGCCCACTCAAAAGCCAAAAGCGCCGGCGCCACACCAAAAGCGACCATATCTGACAACGAGTCGTACTCAGCACCAAAAGCACTTTGTGTATTGGTCAGACGCGCAACACGGCCATCCACACCATCAAGTACCATCGCGACAAAAACGGCAGCAGCGGCAACATAGAAGTTCCCATTCATGGCATTAACGATTGCATAGAACCCGGCAAACAAGTTGGCGGTGGTGAAGAGGTTTGGCAGCAGATAGATCCCGCGATGACGAACCTTGCGACCCTCGGCATCATGCCCTTCTTCTATATGCTCATCTACAGGCAGCAGACTGTCAGCATCGGTATGAGCTTGCGACTCATCAGGACGTTCGTTCATGAACTACACCTTGCAACTAATTTGGAAATTCCAGCAGCACAGACAGCGCTCAACGCTTGCAGTGCCGGTGGAGCATTACTATTTATACCAGAAGCCACGGCGCACCATGAAAAAACGCGGCCTAGGCCGCGTTTTCTCTAACTACACCAAAACTTAGTTTTTGGTTTTGTCGACGATTTTGTTCGCCGCAATCCACGGCATCATCGCACGCAGCTTCTCACCGACAACTTCAATGCCGTGAGCAGCATTGTTACGGCGATATGCAGTCATGGAAGGATAGTTAGTTGCACCTTCGCTGATGAACATCTTGGCGTACTCACCGTTCTGGATACGCTTCAGAGCATTGCGCATAGCAGCACGGGACTGGTCATTGATAACCTCTGGACCAGTTACGTATTCACCGTACTCAGCGTTGTTGGAGATCGAGTAGTTCATGTTCGCGATACCGCCTTCGAACATGAGGTCAACAATCAGCTTCAGCTCGTGCAAGCACTCAAAGTAAGCCATTTCCGGAGCATAGCCAGCTTCAACCAGAGTTTCGAAACCGGCTTTAACCAGCTCTACGCAACCACCGCACAGAACAGCCTGTTCACCGAACAGGTCAGTTTCAGTTTCATCCTTGAATGTGGTTTCGATAATGCCGGTACGACCACCGCCCACACCCGAAGCGTAGGACAGAGCTACGTTTTTAGCATTGCCGGAAGCATCCTGATAAACAGCGATAAGATCAGGAATACCACCACCTTTTACGAATTCGCTACGAACTGTGTGACCCGGAGCTTTCGGCGCGATCATGATTACGTCCAGATCGGCACGCGGCACAACCTGGTTGTAGTGGATCGAGAAACCATGAGCAAAGGCCAGAGTTGCGCCTTTTTTCAGGTTAGGCTCGATCTCGTCACGGTACAGACGGCCCTGGAACTCATCGGGAGTCAGGATCATTACCACATCAGCAGAAGCAACAGCTTCTTTAACTTCGCTTACTTTCAGGCCATGGGCTTGAGCCTTGGCAACAGAAGCGGAGCCTGCGCGCAGACCAACTACGACATCCACGCCAGAATCTTTGAGGTTGCAGGCGTGAGCGTGACCTTGGGAGCCGTAACCGATGATGGCTACTTTCTTGCCCTGGATGATCGAGAGGTCACAGTCTTTGTCGTAAAACACTTTCATGGAAAACTCCTACTTACCTGGCCCCTAGGCCATTCGTTTATAAGTTAAATGCTAAGTACTTTATCGCCACGGGCAATACCAGTCACGCCGCTGCGCACAGTTTCAAGAATCGAAGCTGTGCCGATTGCCTGAATAAAGCTGTCCAGCTTGTCACTAGTACCCGTCAGCTGAATGGTGTAAACGCTGCTGGTCACATCCACAATCTGCCCACGGAAGATGTCGGTTGTACGCTTGACTTCAGCACGCTGGGCACCCGTCGCTTTGACTTTAACCAGCATCAGCTCACGTTCAACATGCGCACTTTCAGACAGGTCAACCAGCTTCACAACCTCAATCAACTTGTTGAGGTTCTTGGTGATCTGCTCGATAACCTCATCCTGTCCGACGGTGGTCAGGGTCAGACGCGACAGAGTCGGATCTTCGGTTGGCGCAACAGTAAGACTTTCGATGTTGTAGTTACGCTGTGAGAACAACCCCACAACGCGCGAAAGTGCACCTGGTTCGTTTTCCAACAACAGGGAAATAATGTGTCGCATGATCAGGTACGCTCCGTCTTGCTCAACCACATGTCACGCATTGCACCGCCGCGAATCTGCATCGGATACACGTGCTCACTGGTGTCTACTTGGATATCGAGGAAGACCAGGCGGTTCTTCAGCGAGAACGCCTCTTCCAACTTCGGCTTCAGATCCTTCAGATCAGTGACACGAATGCCAACGTGTCCGTAGGCCTCAGCCAGCTTGACGAAGTCAGGCAGCGATTCCATGTAGGAGTGGGAGTAACGGCTGTTATATTGCATGTCCTGCCATTGGCGAACCATGCCCAGCGCACCGTTATTCAGGTTGATGATCTTAACCGGCAGATCGTACTGCAGGCAGGTCGACAATTCCTGAATGTTCATCTGAATACTGCCCTCGCCTGTCACACAGGCTACGTCAGCATCCGGAAAGTTCAATTTGACACCCATTGCAGCCGGGAAACCAAATCCCATGGTGCCCAAACCACCCGAGTTAATCCAGCGATTTGGCTTGTTGAAGCGGTAGTACTGCGCTGCAAACATCTGGTGCTGACCAACGTCAGATGCAACGAAAGCATCGCCATTGGTTACTTCACACAGAGTTTCGATCACAGTCTGCGGCTTGATAATACTGCCATCCCCCTTGTTGTAAGGGAACAAACCACGGTCACCACGCCACTCATCAATCTGCTTCCACCAAGCTGCCTGCGCTTCCTTGTTCGGTGTTTCACCGATCTCTTTTAGGATCGCGACCATCTCAGTCAGCACGCTGTCAACAGGGCCAACGATTGGGATGTCAGCCTTAACAGTTTTGGAGATAGACGCTGGGTCAATGTCGACATGAATGATCTTGGCATTTGGGCAGAACTTTGCAGCCGTCTCGCCATTGATTACACGATCATCAAAACGGGCACCCACCGCAAAAATCACATCCGCGTGATGCATCGCCAGGTTAGCGGTATAGCTACCATGCATACCGAGCATACCGACAAACTGGCGATCAGTTCCCGGGTAGCCACCCAAGCCCATCAGCGTATTTGTCACAGGCACATTCAGCATGCGTGCAACTTCAGTCAGCGGTTCAGACGCACCACCCATGACCACGCCGCCACCGGAGTAAATGATCGGACGCTTGGCAGCCAACAACATTTCTGCTGCCTTACGAATCTGGCCAGAATGGCCACGCAATGCGGGGCTGTATGAGCGCAGCTTTACTTTCTTCGGATAGGCGTACTCGAACTTCTGAGTCGGATCACCCATATCCTTCGGTATGTCAATCACAACAGGGCCCGGGCGGCCAGATTGCGCGATGTAGAAAGCCTTCTTAATGACTTCCGGAATTTCAGAAGGATGCTTGATGATGAAGCTGTGTTTAACGATAGGTCGGGAAATACCAACCATGTCGGTTTCCTGGAACGCATCCGTACCGACCATGCTGCTGTTCACCTGCCCCGAGATGATGACCATCGGGATGGAGTCCATGTAGGCAGTAGCGATACCGGTAATGGCGTTAGTCGCGCCAGGGCCGGACGTTACCAGCACTACACCGGCCTTGCCGGTAGCACGGGCATAGCCATCAGCCATATGAGTAGCAGCCTGCTCGTGACGCACCAGAATGTGAGTCACATCGTTCTCTTTGAACAGAGCATCGTAAATGTGCAGGAGGGCACCGCCCGGGTACCCATAGATATACTTAACGCCTTCGTCACGCAACGAGCGGACGACCATTTCAGCGCCGGATAAAAGCTCCACGTTGTTCACCTCTAAAACGCTAGAAAACCGCTCACACAAGGAGTCGGCCCAAGATAGGTTTACTGCCAGCAAAGCATGAGCGACGGTGGTCGCCGACTACGTCAGCTACTACTGAGCAAGTATTGGGATCGCCCCTTAAGTGTTGCGGGGTTCTCCCACCCAGCGCGAGGTAACGCGTTGCGGGTGTAACAGGTCGGCGCGGGTAGCACCTCATGTCTACTGAGCTAAAGCCTGCTTGCGGCGGACTCCACTACAGCGAACTTGGAATTGTTCGGATTCAGCCCTCTCAAGTCAAGTAATCCTTGCCGAAAACTGCATTATTGTGGCGTGACTTAGTACATGATGACGAAATATAGTTTTTCGTTATAGTTAGGCAGTCCATAGCCAGCACCAGCTCACCAATAAGGAATCACCATGCGCCGCATGATTGTTGTCAGTAGTCTGCTATTGAGCTTAAGCACTAGCGTAATGGCCGCGCAGGTTTATAAATGGGTCGATGCGCAAGGTGTTACCCACTTCGGTGCGCAACCACCACAGGGTCAACAGGCCACAAGCATCAACGTCTCGGTTCCGCAGCCCAAGCAGGCTCATGCGACACCTCAGACTACTCCTGCTGCCAATGAGAGCAATGTCGATGCGGACCAAGCAGCTATTGATAAGAAGGTTAAAGCTGAAGTTGCCGCAAACGAGGCTGAGCGCAAGCAATATTGTCAGGACGCGCGGGTTAATCTGTCCCAGCTCGAGAACAACCCACGCCTTCGCATTGAGATTGACGGCGTTGTGACCCGCATTGATGAAGACGAGCGTCAAAAACGCATCAGCGACTTGCGCAAATCGATCAGCGAAAACTGCAAATAAGCAACAATGGCGCCTCAGGCGCCATTGTCAGTTATAAGCTGGTCAAATTCGCCCAAGAGACGAATTAACTCGCCAGCACGTTGCATATCCTCGGTGAAAACCTGCTCAGCCATGGGTTTGATGCCTGAAACCAGTGGCATGGCCATGCCGTTTTCGATGATCCATTTCATTCGAGGCAGAAATATCCACTGCAGCCACTGATCAAAGTCCATTAGATCAACGCAGAACGGTTCGGGACTGGATAATGCCTCCTCACTGGGAGAAGTATCCTGCCACCACCCTTGCACTCGCAACTCTCGCTCAATAAGAAGTAGTAGCTCGGCAATTTGTTGAACACGCTCAGTCATTAGGAGCTCACCTTGGCCTGCTCACGCGCCTGGGCAGCGCCTGCAGCATCACCTTGAAGCTCACGCGCCTGGGCAATCAGATTCCACAAACTCGCCTGCAGCGCCGGACGCCCGCCTGCATAGCTCAGGCCGCGGCGCGCAAATTGCTCAGCTTGGGCCGCATCCCCTTGAGCCAGTCGCACTTCAGCCAATCGATACAGAACTTGTGGCTCACGGGGCGCGATGCGCTGAGCACGCTCAAGACTGGATGCAGCCCCTTCGAGATCACCACTGCCTTGTAATTGCTGAGCGGTGGTCAACAGGGCCAGCACTGGACCGTCGAGCTGTTCGTCCACTGCCAGCGCACCACTAGGCACCCCCGTTGGCGCAGGCGCGCTGTAGCTGGTGGAAGGCGCCGTAGCCGACCATGGCTGACTCGCCTCTGGCACACTCAAAGGCCCACTGGAAGTTGTGATCGGCGCAGTCTGTATAGGGGCAGCTCCACTGCCTGCTGGCACCATCACCACGACGCCAGAATCTTCTGGAATCGCTTGAGCCTGTGACTGTGCCTGCGGCGCCGAATAACCGGTCGATGCTGAACGCTGAGAAGCGGACGAACTATTATCCACAACAGGGATCGATCCCGGAGGGACACTGCTACAGCCCGCCAAAACCAACGAGGCTACCGCTACTGGAACCAACCATTTACTCACAGCTCATCCTCTCTTTTAATCCAACCAGCCACGTACCCAGTCCATTACCTCGTTAACCGGGGCCTGAATCCCACACCCCGGACCTGCAGCAGGCTGGCTTCCACGTATGTATGGCATCTGAATCGCGCCCGGACAGTTCTGATCCGTGCCCTCCCCAGTTCTTGAGTCAACCCAGGCCATCACTACATTATCCGGCACCGGCATATCCAGCGGTAGTGGATCAGCTCTGCGCATGAAGTCAGACCACACCTGCAAGGCACCAGTCGCCCCGGTCAATGGCGTCGGGCCATTATCGTCACGCCCAAGCCAGACGACAGCAAGCACATCCTGGCTAAAGCCGGCAAACCAACTGTCACGCGAATCGTTACTGGTACCGGTTTTACCCGCCAACGCAACAGAACGAGGCAGTTGGTTGTAAACCGAACGCCCCGTACCTTCAGACATGGTTTTGCGCATAGCATTTTGCAAGAGGTAAATGGCACCACTGTCAAAGCGCTGCTGGATCTGGAACGGATAGCGCTTTAACGGCTCACCATTGGCAGTCAGCACGCTGCGAATGGCCCGCAAAGGCGTGTTAAAACCACCGTTAGCGAGCGTCTGATACATGCCGGCGACACCAATTGGGCTCATACCTCCCGCCCCTAGCAGCATCGACGGATAGGCCGGCCAATCATGTTGCGCACCTAAGCGATCGAGGGTTTTGAGTACCTCAGGCACCCCCAGCTCCATCCCCAGCTTGGCTGTGGACAAGTTGTAGGAGTTCACCAGCCCCTGGTAAAGGAAGATTGAGCCGTGCGCTTTGCGATCATAGTTTTGCGGCGTCCAGACTTGCCCGCCAGACTTGATAGAGAACGGCTTATCTTCGACAACGCTGGTCAATGTATAGCGACTTGGCCTTTCCAGCGCCGTCAAATAAATAGCCGGTTTGATCAGAGAGCCAATTGGCCGCACGGCATCCAACGCCCGGTTAAACCCGGCGAAACGCGGTTGACGGCTACCGATAACGGCCTGTATTTCTCCACTCTCCGGGCTGGTCACAACCATACCGGCTTCAACATGCTCCACACCTTTACGCCCAGCCAGACGTTTCAGTGTCTCAGCTAGCGCAGCCTCAGCTTTGAGCTGCATGATGGGATCAAAGCTGGTGAAAATGCGCAGGCCCTCTTCGGTCAAATCCTGCTCTTTATAATCCTCGCGCAACTGACGCTTAACCAGATCAAGAAAGGCCGGGAAAGAACTGTCTGCAAGACTGCCACGCGGTGTAATACCCAGCGGTTTCTGCTTTGCAGCTGCGACTTCCTGAGCCGTCACAACGCCCTGCTCAGCCAACAAATCCAGCACCAGATTACGCCGTTCAAGCGCGCGCTCAGGATTACGTCGTGGATTGTAGTAAGTCGGCCCCTTCACCATGCCAACTAGCAACGCGACCTGATCCAGTTCTAGCTCAGCAAGTGGCTGGCTGAAAAAGTACTGACTGGCCAGACCAAAGCCATGTACGGCGCGCTGGCCATCCTGCCCCAGGAAGACCTCATTGAGGTAGGCCTCAAGAATCTCCCGCTTGTCGTAATGGAGTTCCAGCAGCACCGCCATCATCGCCTCTGTAGCCTTGCGGCTCAGGCTGCGCTCATTGGTCAGATAGAAGTTTTTCACCAACTGCTGAGTCAGCGTACTTCCCCCTTGGCGCAGCTGTCCGGCCGTGGCGTTGATCCACATGGCGCGGGCGATGCCTTTAGGCGATACACCAAAGTGATTGAAGAACTCACGATCCTCAACCGCAACCAAGGTCTCGATCAGATACGGCGGAACTTGATCCAACTTAATCAGCAGCCGGTCTTCCTGGTGCGCAGGGTACAAGCCACCGATCAGCATTGGCTCAAGCCGAGCTACTGCCAGATTTTCGCCATTGCCCCTGGTCAGCCCGGCAATGTAATCGCCAGAGAAGCGCACACGTACACGCTGCGAAGGCTCCATACCGTCAAAAAACTGGAAACCGCGTGAATGCAACTCGATCGCGTTACCTGCAACTGAAACACCACCGGGCCCGGACACACTGCTCTCGCGGCGATAGCCCAGCGCATCCAGTTCCTTAAGAAAGTCGTCTTTGGCTAGTTTCTCGCCCACAAACAATTCCAGTGGACGTGCATAAACCTTGGCTGGAACGGTCCAGCGCTTGCCGGAAAATTTTTCCTGCACAACGGCATCGAGGTAAACCGCGAACACGGCAAACACCACCAAACCGACAAGTCCAAGCTTAAAAAGCCAGCCTAGCCATGGGCGTTTGCCACCTGAGCGGCGCTTAGTTTTGGGACGAGAAGATCGGGTACGAGTCATGGCGCGGCATTATACGCACTTTAGTGGTAGTCCAGCAGACATGGGCGAATGTTTGCAGACAGGCGTCGAATGGCCATAATGCCTCGCTCTACTATCAGCTATTGGCAGGGATCGACCGTGAGTCAGGCACTGATCAGCTCATTGCAAAACCCAGCTCTTTATCCGCATCCGGTTGAAGAGTTTCAAGTTATCGAAACCCACATTTCCTGGGTCATTCTCACTGGTCCGTTTGTCTACAAGGTCAAAAAGCCCGTCAACTTCGGCTTTCTCGATTTCACAACACTGCAAGCGCGCAAGCATTTCTGTGAAGAGGAGTTGCGCCTAAACCAGCGCCTGACACAAGACCTTTACCTTGATGTGCTGCCAGTAACTGGCAGCGTTGAAACTCCAGTTATTTGTGGTGACGGTGAACCACTTGAGTACCTGCTTAAGATGCGCCAGTTCCCGCAAAGCCAGTTACTCAGCCAAGTACAAGCCAGGGGCGAGCTGACTGAGCGACACATTGATGACCTTGCCGTACAAATTGCCAGCTTCCACGGCAGCACCCCAGCAGTCGCACAGGATCATCCCCTGTGCAGCCCTGAAGCGATCATGGCACCCATGCGACAAAACTTTGAACAAATCCGTCCGATGCTCACTGACGCCGCCGATCTGCGCCAACTCGAGGCATTGCAGAGCTGGACAGAAGCAAGCTATGAACGACTGCTGCCACTGCTGCAGACCCGCACGACCGATGGTTCCATCCGTGAGTGCCACGGCGACATTCATTTGGGCAACGCCACCTTGCACAACGACCAAATCGTGCTCTTTGACTGCATCGAGTTCAACGAGCCGTTCCGTATGATCGACATCGCCCTGGATGCTGCTTTCCTGGCGATGGACCTCGAAGATCGTGGCTTGAAAGCTCACTCCAGACGCTTCATCAATAACTGGCTGGAGCACACAGGGGACTACGCAGCCCTCAATCTGCTCAATTTCTACAAAGCGTACCGTGCACTGGTCCGCGCCAAAGTTGCGCTGTTCAGCCTTGCACATCAGACCGACGCGGTGCAGAAAGCGGTCACGCTGCGCCAGTACCGCAATTACGCCAACCTCGCAGAAAGCTATAGCGCAATTCCTTCTCGTTTCCTGGCCATTACCCATGGCGTTTCTGCGGTTGGCAAAAGCCAGGTAGCCATGCGTCTGGTAGAAGGTTTGGGGGCCGTGCGCTTGCGCTCCGACGTTGAGCGCAAGCGTCTGCTGGGCCAACAGCCGTCATCCGAAACGGGCCAGCTCGGTACAGGTATCTACAGTACTGAAGCCACTCAGGCGACCTATGCACACCTTCACACCCTGGCTCAGACAGCATTGCAAGCCGGCTTTCCCGTGGTTATCGATGCCACTTACCTGAAACACTCACAGCGCCAAGATGCCTGTCGCGTAGCCGAAGCCTCTGGTGCGCCGTTCCTGATCATTGAGTGCCAAGCGCCCGATGAGGTCATTAGCGAATGGTTGAAGCAGCGTCAAACTGAAGCCATAGATCCTTCAGATGCAACCCTTGAGGTGATCCAAGCACAAAAAGCTAGCAGAGAACCCCTGAGCGAATCCGAGCGCCCCCATGTGCGCCAGGTAGATACCCATATCAGCAGCAGTCTGGACGGGCTTGTGGGGCAAATCCGTCAACGCCTGCCTGGCCTCTAAGCTCGGGCAGGCACCGCACCACCATCTATACTCATGGGAAACTCCATGCGGAGATTTCCCATGAGCATTCCTCGCCAGCTCGACACCCCTCTATACACCCTGCTACATAACGAAGACATTCAAGGCTTTAATGCATCACGCCCGACAGACCAGCCAGTTGACCTCACTGATGGGGACTTTCGTGGTCTCGATCTACGCCTGCTAGATGCCAGCCACATCAACTTCTCCAATGCCTACTTCAGAGGCTGCGATTTGCGTGGTCTCGATTTACGCACCTGCAACCTAGAAGGCGCCAGTCTCGCCCACGCGCAGATATCCGGCACTTACTTTCCGTCATCCCTAAGCGCAGATGAAATCCTGATGTCAGTTAACTTTGGTACACGCCTGCGCTGCAGCGCCACCAACAGCGCCACGTCATAAATATGACAAAATACAAACTAAATTGATCCTAAGCACATAAAACGCCAGTTTAATGTCGCACATTTGGTACTATCGTTTACAATGCGAACCATCCAATAAATAAACGAAAAACGTGCGTTGTTGAGAAGTCCTAATGAGTGATGAATTACTGGAGTTGAAGAATCTAGGCAAAACGTCAGCGCTCTGGCTGCACGCCTCAGGCATTCACAGTGCGAATGACTTACGCAGACTAGGTGCTGTTAACGCTTACCACGCAGTTCGCTCACGAGGGTTCAGAGCCTCTAAAGTCCTGCTTTACGCCATCGAAGGTGCACTTAAAGACATGCACTGGAGTGAGCTTTCCCCCAACCAAAAAGCCGAACTCGACAAGCAACTGGCCAAACTCAAAGCACGAAGCCAAGCTTGAGATATTAGTGACAGCAGCTGGGTGCTGCTCGCAGCCTGGCTTAAAGCCCGCTGGCCTCGCAATTACTACCACTCATCGCCACTGAGAGAAATTACTGAAGACCGTTATTGACATGCAAATGAGAATTGTTACTATTAGCTCAACTGGTCGCGAGATCAGCCGATAAGCTCAAGAGACCTCCAGTCGGACTCTTCAGGTTATCTCCTCATCAGGCTAATCACGGTTTTTGACCCGGCACTTGCCGGGTCTTTTTTTGCCTGTAGAAATCCGAGTGAAATCACAACGTACAAGGCACCCAACAGCGTCCCGTTGAGTGCCTTATTTATCATGCGCAACATTGAAACCCCTACGGGGCTAAGAGAATGCTCAATCAGCAGTTTTCAGTGCATCAGCCGAGACTGCTGTTACACCCTTAATTTCTTTGGCTTTGGCAATCGCCAAATCGCGCTCAGCGGACGTAGCCACTACACCTGACAGAGAAACCACGCCCTTGTTGGTTTCGACCTTGATATCGATACCACTGAGATTGCTGTCAGCCAGAAAGGTAGATTTGACCTTGCTGGTGATCCAAGTATCAGTCACCACATCTTCGGCTTTATTCAGGGTCGTCTCAGCCGCAACCATCATCGGCTGTACAGCTGGAGTACCTTCTGCCAGCGCTGGCCCCGTCAAGACCACACTGAGCACGCTGGCACCCAATACCAAGGGAAGATTTTTCTTGGTTGTCATTTTCATGGTTTAAGCCTCCTGCGAATGTGAGATCAACCACCCAGTTTCTGCGGGTAGCGTTTAATGAGATTCGCAAACCATGTGCCAACTTATAAAATAAAAATATATCTTGGATATCAATAACTTAGACTTCAGTCAAATCATCATAGCCCTTGCAGTCTGCAAATATCAGAACGGTCTTCAGGCAGAATGCACGATCAGTTTCAGCCCTCATGGCGGATCGACAAAGCAGCAGGCAAAAAAAGAGGGCCCAAAGGCCCTCTTTTCATACTCGGCTAGAACGTCTATCAGACGCCTGAGGCCTTCGCAGCAGCAACATCCTTAATGGACAGCTTGATACGACCACGGTTGTCGACGTCCAGAACCAATACTTCGACTTCTTGGCCTTCTTTCAGTACATCCGTAACTTTTTCAACACGCGCATCACTCAGCATGGAGATGTGCACCAAGCCATCTTTACCTGGCAGGATGTTAACGAATGCGCCGAAGTCAACGATACGCTCTACTTTGCCCAGATAGATCTTGCCAACCTCAGCCTCAGCAGTAATGCCCAGAACGCGCTGACGAGCAGCCTCAGCAGCTTCTTTGGTTTCACCGAAGATCTTGATCGAACCGTCGTCTTCGATGTCGATCGATGCCTTAGTCTCTTCGCAGATTGCGCGGATAGTGGCACCGCCTTTACCGATCACATCACGAATCTTGTCCTGATCGATCTTCATTGCCAGCATGGTCGGAGCGTTAGCCGACAGCTCGCTGCGGGACTGGGCAATCACCTGGTTCATCTGGCCAAGGATATTCAGACGCGCTTCCAGGGCCTGGCCCAGCGCGATCTCCATGATCTCTTCGGTAATACCCTGGATTTTGATGTCCATTTGCAGCGCAGTTACGCCTTTCGCGGTACCCGCCACCTTGAAGTCCATGTCGCCCAGGTGGTCTTCGTCACCCAGGATGTCGGTCAGAACAGCGAACTTTTCGCCTTCCTTGACCAGCCCCATGGCGATACCGGCAACCGGCGCCTTCATTGGCACACCTGCATCCATCAGCGCCAGAGAAGCACCACATACAGAAGCCATGGAGGAGGAGCCATTGGACTCAGTAATTTCAGACACCACACGAACTGTGTACGGGAACTCGTCAGCACTTGGCAGCATGGCAGCAACACCACGACGAGCCAGACGGCCGTGACCGATTTCACGACGACCAGTTGCCCCCATACGGCCGCACTCACCAACCGAGTACGGAGGGAAGTTGTAGTGCAGCATGAAAGCGTCTTTCTTCTCGCCTTCCAGTGTATCCAGCAGCTGTGCGTCACGGGCAGTACCCAGTGTTGCAACCACCAGCGCCTGTGTTTCACCACGGGTGAACAGCGCAGAACCGTGAGTCTTCTCGAGGACGCCGACCTCAATGTTCAGCGGACGCACAGTGCGGGTGTCGCGGCCATCAATACGCGGCTTGCCGTTAACGATGTTCTCGCGAACGGTGCGGTATTCGATCTCACCGAAAGCGTCTTTAACATCACCAGCAGACGGCTGACCTTCTTCACCCGACAGCTTGGCTACAGCAGCTTCGCGCAGCTCACCCAGGCGCGCATAACGCTCCTGCTTGACGGTGATGGTGTAAGCCTGGGAGATGGCGTCACCGAACTCAGCACGAATCGCATCCAACAGCGCAGTGTTTGCTGCAGCTGGCTGCCAATCCCAAGTCGGCTTGCCAGCTTCGGCTGCCAGCTCTTTAACAGCATCAATCACAACCTGGAACTCATCGTGGGCGAACAATACAGCGCCCAGCATCTGGTCTTCGGTCAACTCTTGAGCCTCAGACTCAACCATCAGGACGGCGTCTTTAGTACCTGCAACCACCATGTCCAGGCTGGACGCCTTCAACTGCTCATAGGTCGGGTTAAGCAGGTAGCCCGTTTCTGGGTGGAACGCTACGCGGGCAGCACCAATCGGACCGTTGAACGGGATACCCGAAACGGCCAGTGCAGCTGATGTACCGATCATCGCAGCGATGTCCGGATCAGTCTTCTTGCTGGTGGAAACTACGGTACAGATCACCTGCACTTCGTTATAGAAACCTTCCGGGAACAACGGGCGGATCGGACGGTCGATCAGACGCGATGTCAGGGTTTCCTTCTCAGAAGGACGCGCTTCGCGCTTGAAGAAACCGCCAGGGATCTTACCGGCAGCGTATGTTTTTTCCTGATAGTGAACAGACAGCGGGAAAAAGTCTTTGCCTGGGTCAGCAGACTTTGCCCCTGTCACTGTAACCAGCACGGTTACATCATCATCAACAGAAACCAGCACAGCACCGGATGCCTGGCGAGCGATGCGGCCAGTTTCGAGGGTTACGGTCGACTGACCGAATTGGAACTTCTTAATTACCGGGTTCACGGTTTTTCCTTCTCTTTGTTGCCCTTGGGGAAAACGGCTCTTACTCACTGCGCCGCGTCAATATCCGGCACAGGTCTTACAGAATTCGTGGGCGATGACGGGAATCGGACCCGCGGTCGTCCAAAACAGCAAATTTAAAAAAGCAAAAGCTGGAAGCGAGGGATGAGCCCCACTTCCAGCTTCGGCAGTCAGCTACGCATAAGCATTGCTTAGCGACGCAGACCCAGGCGACCAATCAGGGCGCTGTAACGGCTGGTGTCCTTACCTTTGAGGTAGTCCAGCAGCTTACGACGCTGGTTTACCATGCGGATCAGGCCACGACGGGAGTGGTGGTCTTTACCGTTGGCTTTGAAGTGGTCTTGCAGTTTGTTGATGTTTGCAGTCAACAGAGCAACTTGCACTTCTGGGCTACCAGTGTCGCCTTCAGCTTGTTTGTAGTCGTTAACGATCTGGGCTTTTTCTTCAACGCTGAGTGCCATGGGGCAATCCTCTCAGTTAAGCAACTGCAAAAGCAGTCGCAATAGGCCGGGAATAACTTCCCGTGTTTAAAAATGAGTGATGACCGCGCCTATTAACAGCCACCCTCGATTCCCGCAGGCAGGAGCCTAAACCCCAGACCTGCGCAACGGTCATACAGACCGAATAAGACGACGCGGCGCAACACGCCCGTCATCAGTCACTTCACCAATACCGATGAAACGACCAGTGTGATCTTGCACACGGACCATCCCGAACTTGGGAGCATCCGATGCGCGTACCGGCTGACCTTGCAACCAGTAAAAAGAGCTGTGCTCACTGAATTGCAGCAGGGGCCAATCTTGCAGGCCGCTGTCCACAGGTAGAAGGAACTGATCAACAGCTTCATTACCACCCTCAGCGTGTACGCGCTCAAGTTCCTCAAGCGTTACCGTGCGCTGCAAATCAAACGGACCGGCTTTTGTACGACGCAGTTCAGCTACGTGCGCACCGCAGCCCAGCTCGCGACCTAAGTCTTCAACCAGCGTGCGGATATACGTGCCTTTACTGCACTCAACAGACAAACGCGCCTGCTCGCCTTCAACGCTCAACAGCTCCAAGCGGCTAATAGTAACAGAACGCGGCTCCCGCTCCACTACCTCTCCTGCTCGGGCGAGCTTATAAAGAGGCTGTCCGTCGCGCTTGAGTGCAGAATACATGGGTGGTATCTGACTGATTTCACCGCGAAACTCAGGCAGCAGAGCCTCAATATCAGCACGACCAACGGTAACTTCGCGACGCTCGAGGACTTCACCTTCTGCATCAGCCGTATTGGTGGTTACGCCAAGCTGCATCAATGTCTCGTAGCCTTTGTCCGCATCCAGCAAATACTGGGAGAACTTAGTGGCCTCACCAAAGCACAGCGGCAACACGCCAGTTGCCAAAGGATCAAGGCTACCGGTATGCCCAGCTTTTTCAGCATTGAGCAACCAACGCACTTTCTGCAAAGCCGCATTGGAACTGAAGCCACGCGGCTTATCCAACAAAATAATGCCATCAACAGCACGACGAATACGCTTAACCTGAGCCACCCGCTTACTCCTTGGACTCAGTACTATCAGCGTGCTGACGATCTTCGCTAACAGCTCGCTCAATCAACGCAGACAGCTGTGCACCACGCACCACACTTTCATCATAGTGAAAACGCAGATGAGGCACGCTACGCAGCTTCATCACGCGCCCGAGCTGCATACGCAGAAAACCACTGGCATCGTTGAGAACCTTCATACTCTGAACCAGCGCATCCGGGTTCTCTTCGACACCCCCGCCCATCACTGTGACGTAGACCTTGGCATGACTGCCGTCACGACTGACATCAACTGCCGTGACCGTGACCAGACCGCCCAAGCGCGGGTCTTTGATTTCCATGCGGATCAACTGCGCGAGTTCGCGCTGAATCTGGTCGCCGATGCGTTGGGCACGGCTAAATTCTTTGGCCATTTCGATTACCTTCATTCATCACGCAGCATATAAATGCTACGGACTTATAAGCGGCAAACGCCCGGCCTCGCAAAGCGGGACCGGGCGCTGCATAAAGCGGCAACAGCTTACAGACTGCGAGCCACCTGGACTTTCTCGAAGACTTCGATCTTGTCGCCGACTTTGACGTCGTTGTAGCTCTTCACGCCGATACCGCACTCCATACCATTACGGACTTCAGCAGCATCGTCTTTGAAGCGGCGCAGCGACTCAAGCTCGCCTTCGAAGATCACCACGTCTTCACGCAGCACGCGGATAGGGCGGTTACGGTACACAGTACCCTCGATGACCATACAACCAGCGATCGCACCAAACTTCGGCGAACGGAATACATCACGGACCTCAGCAACACCCAGGATGTTCTCGCGAACATCGCTACCCAGCATACCGGTGAGTGCTTTCTTAACGTCCTCGATGATGTCGTAGATCACGTTGTAGTAACGCATATCCAGACCTTCCTGTTCAACGATCTTACGCGCACCGGCATCGGCACGAACATTAAAGCCGAACAGAACAGCATTCGAAGCCAGCGCCAGGTTGGCATCAGACTCGGTGATACCACCGACACCGCCAGCGACTACGCGCACTTGCACTTCGTCGTTACCCAGAGTGCTGAGCGAGCCTTGAAGAGCCTCGAGAGAACCTCGAACGTCAGACTTGAGGACGATATTGAGGGTTTTCTTCTCTTCTTGACCCATGGTCTCGAAGATATTCTCGAGTTTGCCAGCCTGAGCACGCGCCAGTTTGACCTCGCGGAACTTACCTTGACGGAACAGAGCGATTTCACGCGCCTTCTTCTCGTCAGCAACCACGGTCATATCGTCACCGGCATCCGGAGTTCCATCCAGCCCCAGGATTTCGACCGGAATCGACGGGCCTGCTTCTTTGATGGCCTTACCGTTCTCATCCAGCATCGCGCGGATACGGCCATAGTTGGAACCAACCAGCACCATATCGCCCTGACGCAAAGTACCGTCCTGTACCAGAACAGTAGCAACTGGACCACGCCCCTTATCGAGACGGGACTCAACCACCACACCACGGCCTGGGATTGAAGGCATTGCCTTCAGCTCCAGAATCTCAGCCTGCAGCAGAACAGCTTCCAGCAACTCATCAATACCAGTGCCCTGCTTAGCAGAAACTGGGATGTATGGCGCATCACCACCCCACTCTTCTGGGATCACATCAAGAGCGGCCAGGCCATTTTTAATGTTGTCTGGATTCGCTTCAGGCTTGTCGATCTTGTTGATCGCAACCACGATCGGCACGCCAGCCGCTTTCGCGTGCTGAACGGCTTCCTGAGTTTGCGGCATCACGCCGTCGTCAGCTGCGACAACCAGAATCACGATATCAGTTGCCTTGGCACCACGAGCACGCATTGCGGTAAACGCGGCGTGACCCGGTGTATCAAGGAAGGTGATCATGCCGCGATCGGTTTCAACGTGGTAGGCACCAATGTGCTGAGTGATACCACCTGCTTCACCGGATGCCACCTTAGCACGACGGATATAGTCGAGCAGCGAGGTCTTACCGTGGTCAACGTGACCCATAACGGTAACAACCGGCGCACGGGCAATCGACTCACCCTCAATCTTGAGGGACTCAGCCAGTTGCTCTTCGAGCACGTTATCGCTAACCAGCTTGACCTTGTGGCCCAGCTCTTCAGCAACCAACTGAGCAGTTTCCTGATCCAGAACCTGGTTGATAGTTACCGGCGTACCCAGCTTGAACATGAACTTGATGACTTCAGCAGCCTTAACGGACATCTGCTGCGCCAGCTCGCCCACAGTGATGGTTTCGCCAATCGCTACATCACGGACAATCGGCCCTGTCGGGTTCTGGAAACCATGCTGATTACGTTTCTTGAGCTTAGCTTTGCCACCACGACCACCGCGACGGAAACCATCGCTTTCTTCGTCGATAGTGCGCGGAGCAACACGCGGGGCCGGAGCTTTCTCTTTAACCGAGGGGCGGTGCTGAGCAGCTTTACGCTCCCCTCCACGGCGGTCGGAATCATCGTTACGACCTTTCTCGGCACGGCGCGAGTCATCTTTCTTGCGCTCTTCAACAACCGGGGCTGCGACTTCCTGGATTTCGTCTTCAACCGCCGGAGCAGGGGCCGGAGCCGCTACTTCAGCTACAGGTGCCTCTTCTACTGCCGACTCAGCTGGTTTTGCTGTAGCGCGGGCAGCCTCTTCTGCCTCACGACGCTTGGCATCTTCTTCAGCTTTAATGCGTGCACGTTCAGCCTCTGCAGCTTCTGCGGCTGCACGCTGCTCAGCCAGTTCACGCTGCTTTTCTGCCTCCAGCTCTTCAGCACTGCGCTTGACGAAGGTTTTCTTCTTACGCACTTCAACGCTGATTGTCTTACTACCCGCAACACGAAGTGTGCTGGTAGTTTTGCGCTGCAGGGTAATCTTGCGCGGCTCTTCCACCTTATCACCATGACTGCTTTTGAGATGGGCCAACAAGGCCTGCTTCTCACTATCGGTGACCGTCTGATCAGCTTTGGTGTGCGGCAAACCCGCCTCACTCATTTGCTGCAACAGACGCTCAACCGGAGTATTGACCACTTGGGCCAGTTCTTTAACCGTGACTTGCGTCATGCATTCCTCTCCTCAGGCCGCTACAGCTCTTACTCGAACCAATGGGCTCGAGCGGCCATGATCAACTTGCCAGCTCGCTCTTCGTCGATACCTTCGATGTCGAGCAGATCATCAATAGATTGCTCGGCCAGGTCTTCGCGGTTGATTACGCCGCGCACTGCCAACTCATGCGCTAGTGCCTTATCCATCCCCTCGAGGGCGAGCAAGTCGTCGGCTGGGTGGGCATCTGCCAGTTTTTCCTCGTTAGCGATGGCTTTGGTCAGCAGACGGTCTTTCGCACGAGCACGAAGCTCGGTGACGATATCTTCGTCAAAGCCGTCGATGCTGAGCATCTCCTCCATCGGCACGTAGGCGATTTCTTCAAGACTGGTAAAGCCCTCTTCGACCAACACCTGGGCCAGCTCTTCATCAACCTCGAGCTCATCGATAAAGCGCTGAAGAATGTCGCCGGTCTCTGCCTGTTGCTTAGCCTGAATGTCCGCTTCGGTCATCACATTAAGCGTCCAACCAGTCAACTGACTGGCCAAACGCACGTTCTGACCGCCACGACCAATGGCCTGAGCCAAGTTGTCAGCAGCGACTGCGATATCCATTGCATGGGCATCTTCATCGACAATAATCGCGGCTACTTCAGCCGGCGACATGGCGTTGATCACAAATTGCGCCGGGTTTTCATCCCACAGCACAATGTCTACACGCTCACCCGCCAGCTCGCCGGAAACAGCTTGCACGCGGGAGCCACGCATACCAATACAGGCACCTTGCGGATCGATGCGCTTATCTTTGGAACGCACAGCCAGCTTGGCACGCGAACCTGGGTCACGGGACGCCCCCATGACTTCAATCAGGCCTTCAGCAATTTCCGGTACCTCGATGCGGAACAACTCAATCAGCATCTCTGGAGCAGTACGGGAAAGAATCAGTTGAGGACCACGATTTTCAGTACGAATTTCTTTCAGCAGCGCGCGCAAGCGCACACCGACCCGGAAGGTCTCGCGGGAAATAATATCCTCACGAGCAAGGAGCGCCTCGGCGTTGTTGCCCAGGTCCACGATCACGCTGTCGCGAGTTACTTTCTTAACAGTGCCGGAAATAATCTCACCCAGACGCTCGCGATACGCATCCACAACCTGGGCACGTTCAGCTTCACGGACTTTCTGGACAATAACTTGCTTAGCAGTTTGCGCCGCGATACGACCGAACTCAATAGACTCGATCTGCTCTTCAAGCACATCACCTACTTTAGCCTGAGCTTCCATGGCGCGAGGCATATCGACAGTGACTTGGTGAGCTGGGTCATCAAAATTGCTGTCATCTACTACAGTCCAGCGACGGAAGGTCTCATAACTGCCATTGTGGCGATTGATCACCACACGCAGATCGACCTCATCCTCAAACCGCTTCTTTGTAGCAGTGGCCAGAGCCAGCTCAAGGGCCTCAAAAATTACGCCTGCCGGTACACCCTTTTCGTTGGATACCGACTCAACAACCAGCAGTACTTCTTTGCTCATCGTACGCCTCGCCTTTCGCAATCCGTTGGATCCGCGGGATCCGCGTCTCAGTCAAACCTTGGGATAATGTTGGCCTTATCGATCATCTCGACCGGTAAGAGGAACTCGTGGTCATCCACTTGCACCACTACATCCTGCTCTTCTACACCACGAAGAAGGCCCTGAAAGTTACGACGCCCCTCGAAAGGTGAGCGCAACTTGATCTTTACTTGTTCCCCTGCATGGGCAGCAAACTGTTCAAGTGTGAACAGAGGCCTATCCATACCCGGAGATGACACCTCAAGCGTGTACTCAGAGGTAATTGGATCCTCTACATCGAGCACAGCGCTTACTTGGCGACTGACGATTTCACAATCATCAATAACAACGCCATCGGGTTGCTTATCAATATAAATTCGAAGCAGAGAATGCCGCCCCTGCGACAGGAACTCGACACCCCAACATTCGTAGCCAAGTGCTTCGATTACCGGGGCCACCATGGCCTGCAACTGTTCTAGCTTGCTCGACACTTGAAGCCCTCGCGCATGCTGTAAAAATAAAAAATGGGCGAAACGCCCATCATTAAACCGCCCTTTAAGGCCGGCAAAGCTATGACTCAGCTAGCAAAAAGCCCCTTACAAGGGGCTCCTTTGCAATTCAATGCGGTGACCGGAATCCAGCCTCAGGGTAACCCCTTGAAACGAACTAAATTGCTACTTCCCACATCAAAGCTGATTTAGGGATTATACGACCCAGGACGAAGGAGGGTCAATCTAAGCCCAGTAACAAGAAGGCCCGCATACTGCGGGCCTTCTTGTAGATTGGTACCGAGGAGGGGACTCGAACCCCTACAGCCTATGGCCACTACCACCTCAAGGTAGCGTGTCTACCAATTCCACCACCTCGGCAAAATCGTTCAAATCTTTTGTTAAGCTTGCATACCTACTTACTCTGAAGCAGGTATATCTTCAGCTTCTTGCACTGTGCTTTCAGCTTCCAGCACGGGCACATCTTCTACCACTGGCGCTTCTTTCTTAACTTCGAGAACCGCAGGATTTGGCAAACCCTGTTGAGAAATCATATCAGACTTCTCTTTAGCAAAATAGCCTAAACCCAAGCTAGTAATGAAAAAAGCGGTTGCAAGTATAGCAGTAACTCGACTCAAAAAGGTAGAGTTTCCTTGACTACCAAATACGGTCGCCGAGGCACCAGAACCAAATGACGCACCTGCATCTGCTCCCTTGCCCTGCTGCAGCAACACCAAGAGAACAACACCAATTGCACCCAGCAGATGAAGTACAACAATTACTGTTTCCAGCATTTTCTTAGCTTCCTGCGGCGCGACAAATCGCACCGAACTCATCCGCATTCAAAGAGGCTCCACCAACAAGCCCCCCATCAATATCCGGCATACCGAATAGATCGGCAGCATTGGCGGCTTTGACACTTCCGCCATAGAGAATCCTTACGCTTTCAGCCAATACCGAATCCTTGCTCGCAATCTGAGCCCGGATCTCCGCATGGACTTCTTGAGCTTGCTGCGGTGTAGCCGTCAAACCTGTACCAATTGCCCAGACCGGCTCATAAGCGATCACAGCCTTAGCAAAAACACCCACACCCAACTCACCAACAACAGCATCCAACTGCGCAGAAACTACACTTAAGGTTTCACCAGCATTGCGCTGCTCAAGCGTCTCCCCGACACAGAGGACAGGTATCAACCCCGAAGCCTGGACTGCCGCAAATTTATTGCATACATCCCGATCACTCTCTCCGAAAACACTTCTTCGCTCAGAGTGACCCACGAGGACGAACTGACACCCTAAGTCCGCCAACTGAACCGGAGAAACCTCCCCAGTCAGAGCACCCTGCTCACTCTGGAACGCGCAATTTTGCGAACCTACAGCGATATTATTTTCAGCAAGCCCATCTAACACCTGCTGTAGATGCACAGAGACAGGGAATACTGCGACATCCACACCTGCGGGCAAAGCCTGCTGGTTAAGACCACCAATCAGCTCTGCGACGCTAGTGCGGGTACCGTACATCTTCCAGTTACCAGCTACCATTGGGCGACGCATGCTTTACCTCGTCGGTCAAAGAGGTCGCAGATATTACTCAAGCTCTTTACAACTGGCAAGCAAAATCAAGCACATACATCAGCAACAACTCTGGCAAGGCCCTCGGCATAAGCGCGCACCTTGACCTCGTCATTACCCTCAACCATAACCCGAACCAGCGGCTCTGTTCCGGACTTGCGCAATAGCACCCGCCCCTGGCCGGCCATTTCCTCTGTCACCTTTGCACTAGCCTCTTTCACAGCCGGATGCGCCAAAGGATCGTGGGCACCTGAGTAACGAACATTAACCAGCACCTGTGGGCACTTTCGCATACCCAACCGAGCCTCGCCCAGCGTCTGCCCACGCCGTTTCAGAGCCATGAGCACCTGCAATGCAGCAACGATGGCATCACCAGTTGTCGTGTGCTGGAAGCAAACCAGATGCCCCGAGCTCTCACCACCGACCAACCAGCCACGCTCAAGCAATTCAGCAATCACATAACGATCACCTACTTTTGCCCGTATGAATGGAATATTGAGCTCAGCCAGCGCTAACTCAAGGCCCAAGTTGCTCATGAGCGTCCCGACAACCCCGCCTTGGAGCTTGCCGCGCTCATGCAGGTCGCGCGCAATAATGAACAAGAGCTCATCGCCATCTACGATCGCGCCAGAGTGATCAACCATCAAGACACGATCCGCATCACCATCAAAGGCGATCCCCAGATCAGCATGCTGAGCCAAAACAGCGGCCTGAAGGGCTTCAATATGCGTTGACCCACAACGTTCATTGATGTTTAGCCCATTAGGCTCCGCTGATAGAACCGTCACCTGAGCTCCCAGCTCACGGAATACACTAGGCGCAACTTTATAAGCCGCACCATTGGCACAATCCAGAACCACCTTGAGCCCAGCAAAGCTAGTCCCGGTAGGCACACTACCCTTGCAGAACTCGATGTAGCGCCCTGCAGCATCGACAATCCGCGACACTTTGCCCAACTGCTCAGACTCAACCACAGTCATAGGCGAGTCGAGCAGCTCTTCAATCATCAATTCAATCTCATCAGGAAGCTTGGTTCCTTGGCCAGAGAAAAACTTGATGCCGTTGTCGTGATGCGGGTTATGGGAAGCGCTGATGACGATGCCCGCCTCGGCATGAAAGGTCCGCGTCAGATAGGCAATTGCAGGAGTCGGCATCGGGCCGAGCAGCATAACGTCCGCACCTGCTGCAGAAAGCCCCGCCTCTAATGCCGACTCAAACATATAGCCGGAAATGCGCGTATCTTTTCCAATCAGAATGCGGCAACGGCCCTGCTTGCGAAACGCCATCCCTGCTGCCCAGCCGAGCTTGAGCATAAAGTCAGGAGTAATGGGGAAATCACCGACACGCCCACGAATACCGTCAGTACCAAAATATTTTCGACCCATAACCAACCCCTTTCTTATTCTGCGGCCTGAACCGCAGCAATCATGCGGACAACATCCACTGTTTCAGCCACATCATGCACTCGAATGATATGGGCACCTTTAGCGACCGCCAGTGCCGCCAACGCCAGACCGCCATACAAGCGCTCTGAGACCTCGTTACCCAAGACTTTTCCAATCATGCTTTTACGCGACACACCAACAAGCAACGGCCGGCCAAACTCATGCAGACACTCTAAATGCCTAAATAGCGACAGGTTGTGCTCCAAGGTTTTAGCAAAGCCAAAGCCTGGATCGAGCACGATTCGCTCAGCAGAAATCCCGGCCTGCACACAAGCCTCAATACGCTCAGCAAGAAAATCCCGCACTTCGATCTGAATATCTGGGTACTGCGGATTGTTCTGCATATTGTGAGGCTCACCACGCATATGCATCAGACATACCGGCAAGCCAGTGTCGGCTGCCGCATCCAGCGCGCCGTCTCGCTGCAGTGAGCGGACATCGTTAATTAAACCAGCACCGAGCCGAGCGGTTTCACGCATAACAGCGGGTGTTGATGTATCAACTGAAATGATGACATCCAGCTCGGCGGAGACTGCCTCAACCACCGGAGCCACACGCTCAAGCTCCTCCAATGGTGAGACATGACGCGCACCAGGACGCGTGGATTCCCCACCAATATCAATCAAGGTCGCCCCCGCATCACACATAGCAGCTGCATGCCGCAATGCTGCATCGCGCTGAGTGAAGCGACCACCATCAGAGAAGGAATCAGGCGTGATATTGAGAATACCCATCACATGTGGGCGGCTCAAATCAAGAAACCGGCTACCACAAGGCAGCCGGTTAGAAGTTACAACAGCGGACATGTTAAACCTTAATGTTCAGCGGCAGGGCCACCAATAGGCTTTTCTGGACTTTCAGCCGACTCAACAGGGACAGCGGGCGTACCACCAGATGAACCGTTACCACCTTGCCAGCCTTTGGGCTCGCGTACTGGAACGCCATTCATGATGTCGTCAATCTGATCTGAGTCGATGGTCTCATACTTCATCAGAGCCTCAGCCATTGCATCCAGCTTGCTGCGGTTTTCCTCAAGGAGTCGCTTAGCCGTGGCATAGCACCCATCAATGATGCTGCGCACCTCCTCGTCAATCAGCTTTGCAGTTTCAGCCGAGACATTGCTCTGCTGACTCCCCATGCTACGCCCCAAGAAGACTTCACCCTCTTCCTCTGCATACATCAGCGGGCCGAGTTTTTCAGACAACCCCCACTTAGTCACCATGTTCTTGGCAAGCTGGGTCGCCCGCATGATGTCGTTGGATGCGCCAGTGGTAACACCATCGAAGCCCAGCGTCATTTCCTCAGCAATACGACCACCGAACAGCGAACAAATCTGACTGTTCAATGCACGTTTACTCAGGCTGTAGCGATCCTCTTCCGGCAGAAACATGGTGACCCCCAGCGCACGACCGCGCGGAATGATCGACACTTTGTAAACCGGGTCATGCTCAGGCACCAGACGACCAACAATTGCGTGACCAGCTTCGTGATAAGCAGTGTTGAGCTTTTCTTTATCCGACATGACCATGGTTTTGCGCTCGGCCCCCATCATGATCTTGTCTTTTGCCAGCTCGAACTCGTTCATTTCAACGAGACGCTTACCGGCACGGGCAGCGAACAGAGACGCTTCGTTTACCAGATTCGCCAGATCGGCACCGGAAAAGCCTGGTGTACCACGCGCAATTACAGCAGGCTCAACATCTTCACCCACAGGCACCTTGCGGATGTGAACCTTGAGAATTTGTTCGCGACCACGAATGTCCGGCAGACCGACCACAACCTGACGATCAAAGCGACCCGGACGCAGCAACGCAGGATCAAGCACATCTGGACGGTTGGTAGCGGCAATCACAATGATGCCGTCATTCATCTCAAAACCGTCCATCTCCACCAGCAACTGGTTAAGCGTCTGCTCCCGCTCATCATGACCGCCGCCCATGCCTGCTCCACGATGACGGCCCACGGCGTCGATTTCATCGATGAAAATAATGCAAGGTGCATGCTTTTTCGCTTGATCGAACATGTCGCGCACACGGGAGGCACCGACGCCGACAAACATTTCCACGAAGTCAGAACCGGAAATGGTAAAGAAAGGCACTTTCGCCTCACCGGCAACAGCCTTGGCCAACAGTGTCTTACCTGTACCTGGCGAGCCCACCATCAGTACGCCACGCGGTATCCGGCCACCCAAACGCTGGAACTTGCCAGGATCGCGCAGAAACTCAACCAGCTCACTAACTTCTTCTTTGGCTTCATCGCAACCAGCCACATCTGCGAAGGTGGTCTTGACTTGATCCTCTGACAACAGACGCGCCTTGCTCTTACCAAAGCTCATCGGGCCGCCCTTGCCACCCGCCCCGCCCTGCATCTGGCGCATGAAGAACATGAACACGGCAATGATCACGAGAATCGGGAAACTGGCTACCAGCAGCTGAGTCCAAATGCTCTGCTGCTCTGGCTGCTTACCGACGATCTCGACATTGTTGTCCATCAGGTCCTTGATCAGACCATTGTCCTGAATAGCAGGACGCACGGTTTCGAAAGCAGAACCGTCAACTCGCGTGCCACTGATGATAAAGCCGTCAACTGTGACTCGCTTTACGCTGCCTGTCTGCACCTGCTGAATAAACTCAGAATAATTGAGCTTATTCGTCTCTCCGGAAGTGGAGAAATTGTTCATCACCGTGACCAAAACAGCTGCGATGACCAGCCACAGGACCAGATTCTTTGCCATGTCGTTCAATTAGCTACCCTCTGAAGCAGGCCCCTTGCTGAAGCGCACTTCGCATGACGACCAGTTATCTACCGGTCTAACTTACTACACAACACCCTTTCGTTGCAGATGCTGTCTGTAACCCTATATTTGTAGCACTTAACCCATAAGACCGTATTTATTCCGGTGAGTTACATGCCACGGAAACCTCTTGCCAGAAGGTACTGCTCACGGGAGCGATCCCGGGAAGACAACGGCTTACGCATCTGGACCTTGTCGAACATCTGCTTGACCTGTTTGTGATATTGATCGAACCCTTCGCCCTGGAAGATTTTGATAAGAAAATCGCCCCCCGGCCGCAATACACGGGCCGAGAGATCCAGCGCTAGTTCACACAGGTACATTGCCCGAGGCTGATCCGCCTCGCGCACTCCACTCATATTGGGGGCCATGTCGGAAATCACAAGGTCTACAGGCTTATCTCCGATCGCTGCCAGCAAACGATTAAACACCTCATCATCGGTAAAGTCGCCCTGAATGAAGGTCACATCCGGGATGCTGTCCATTTCCAGGATATCCGAAGCGATAAGACAGCCCTTATCCCCGATCACCCGGCTCGTAACCTGCGACCAACCACCAGGCGCTGCACCAAGATCGACAACGGTCATGCCAGGCTTGAGGATGCGGTCTTTCTCCTGGATTTCCAGAAGCTTGTAACTCGCACGCGAGCGATAGCCATCCTTTTGCGCCATTTTGACGTAAGGATCATCAAAGTGTTCTTTCAGCCAACGCTGACTGGTCTTGGAACGAGCCACGCAATACCTCTAACTGTGTAACGCATGAATAGCTGGGCGATCCCGAAGGCGCTCGGGTAAACTACCTGCTGATTTTACAGATTAACCGCAGGAACCTGATTATGCCGCTCACTCAAGAGCAGAAGAAACAATTCAAATCTATTGGCCACCATCTAAAACCTGTATTGATCGTGGCTGACAACGGTTTGACCGAAGGCGTTCTTGCCGAGCTCGAGCGCGCACTCAACGATCACGAACTGATCAAGGTGCAATTGCGCATCATCGAGCGCGAGGATCGCCTCACCGCCATCAACGAACTGTGCAAAGTCGGAAACGCCGAGCTTGTGCAGGTTATTGGGAAAATGGCGCTGATTTACCGCAAGAATCCGAAAGTGAACCGGAATCTTTCCAACGTCGCGCGCTATCAAGCCTGATAACGCCGGTGCGGCCGGGCGCAGTACGTCATATGCGTCCAGGCCAGCAGCCGCTACAACTGTGCCCGCCCTGAGCGCTCAGGCACAGGCTGCAGAACCAGCATCAACCCTGCGAATGCCATCAACAAATAGCCAAACATCAGCCAGTACTGCGGCTCTTCCAGCCAATGCAGGGCATAGAAATAACCAACAGAGACCAGGACTACAGTCAGTAGCAGCTGCCCCCTGACATCCCTGATCACACTACCCAGCCCCTCAGCCCTGACGAGCACAAAGGCCTGAATCAATACGCACACCCCACTAAGTCCGACGACTAGAGGGCGTAATGTATTGCTCAATTCTTCAACCAGCAGTGACGCCATGCCGGTTTTAGCAATGGCCGGCAGCACAAGAAAGTGCAGCAACCAGAGGCCGCCGACCCATAACGTCTGGGCCAGCAGCCAGCTGATTGCTCCTGCTCCGCGCATACCTGACTTAGATATGGCGGACCTCGACAATTTCGTACTCGACCGCACCACTTGGAGTCTGAACCAGCGCGACATCACCCTCATTCTTGCCAATCAGGGCGCGCGCAATCGGTGAGCTGACGGAGATTTTGCGCTGTTTGATATCAGCCTCATCCTCGCCCACGATCTGGTAAACCACAGACTCATCGGTTTCGCAGTTTGCAATTTCTACAGTACTGCCGAAAATCACCTTACCTGTGTGCTCGATAGTGGTGACATCAATCACTACCGAGTTCTGTAGACGACCTTCGATGTCACGGATCCGCGCCTCAACCATGCCCTGCTGTTCGCGAGCCGCATGGTATTCAGCGTTTTCCTTCAGATCGCCCAACTCCCGAGCCTCACCGATAGCCTGGCTCAGCTGTGGACGAACCACCTTAGTCAGGTGAGCCAGTTCCTCTTCCAGGGCGCGAGCGCCCTGAACGGTCATGGGGTACTTGGTCATGCCTTAATTCCTGCGTGCAAATCCTGCAGACGGCGCACTGTCTTCTCTGGACCGAATTTCAGTGCTTCACAGATTGCCTGTCCCGCCGCGATGGTGGTGGTGCAGTAAATCTTGTGCTGCAGAGCGTTACGACGAATTGAGAAGGAGTCAGCAATAGACTGACGACCTTCCGTGGTGTTGATGATGAGTGTGACTTCATCATTCTTAATCATGTCGACGACGTGCGGACGCCCTTCGGTCACTTTATTGACCTTACGTACCGGCAAGCCAGCAGCTTCGATCACTCGCGCAGTGCCTGCGGTGGCGACCACCTCAAAGCCCAGCTCGATTAGATCACGCGCAACCTGGGCGACCAGCGGCTTATCATCCTCACGCACACTGATGAAAGCGCACCCGCTGTTCGGCAGGATTTCGCTGGCACCCAACTGAGATTTGGCAAAGGCCTCACCGAAGGTGTCACCCACGCCCATCACCTCACCGGTGGACTTCATTTCTGGGCCGAGAATCGGATCAACACCCGGGAACTTGGCAAACGGGAACACCGCCTCTTTAACGCTGAAGTACGGTGGAATCACTTCCTTGGTGTAACCGGCGTCGCTCAGGGACTTACCAGCCATAACACGGGCAGCCACTTTCGCCAGGGACTCACCTACGCACTTGGATACGAACGGCACAGTACGGGAAGCACGCGGGTTCACTTCGATTACGAAGATGTCTTCGCCCTGTACAGCCATCTGCACGTTCATCAGGCCGACCACACCCAACTCCAGGGCCATTTTCTTGACCTGATCGCGGATCTCATCCTGGATGTGCATCGGCAGCGAGTACGGTGGCAACGAGCATGCGGAGTCACCGGAGTGAACACCGGCCTGCTCAATGTGCTGCATGATCGCGCCGATAACTACGGTCTCGCCATCACACACTGCATCTACGTCCACCTCAATGGCGCAATTTAGGAAGTGATCCAGCAGCACCGGGCTGTCGTTGGACACTTTTACCGCTTCACGCATGTAGCGCTTAAGTTCGTCTTCCTGATAGACGATCTCCATGGCGCGACCGCCGAGTACGTAGGACGGACGCACAACCAGCGGATAGCCGATAGTTTTCGAGTGCGCCAGAGCTTCGTCTTCACTACGGGCAGTGGCGTTAGCCGGCTGACGCAAGCCAAGACGCTGCACCATCTGCTGGAAGCGCTCACGGTCTTCTGCACGGTCAATGGCATCGGGCGAAGTACCGATGATTGGCACACCAGCTTCTTCCAGCGCACGGCAGATTTTCAGCGGAGTCTGACCACCGTACTGCACGATCACACCTTTCGGCTGCTCAACGCGGACGATTTCCAGCACATCTTCCAAGGTCACTGGCTCGAAGTACAGACGGTCGGAAGTGTCGTAGTCAGTCGATACGGTTTCCGGGTTGCAGTTGACCATGATGGTCTCGTACCCGTCTTCACGCATCGCCAGCGCCGCGTGTACGCAGCAGTAGTCAAACTCGATACCCTGACCGATACGGTTCGGGCCACCACCAAGGATCATGATCTTCTCGCGGGTGGACGGATTCGCCTCGCACTCTTCCTCATAGGTGGAGTACATGTAAGCGGTATCGGTGGCAAACTCAGCAGCACAGGTATCCACACGCTTGTAGACCGGCAGGACTTTCAGCTTGTGGCGGTGGCTGCGCAGGTTCTTCTCGGTCACACCCAGCAGCTTGGCCAGGCGCGCATCGGAGAAGCCTTTACGCTTGAGTTTGAACATCAGGTCGCGATCAATGTTCGACAAGCCAAGAGTTTTCACCTGTTCTTCGATCTTGATCAGCTCTTCGATCTGAACCAGGAACCACTCGTCGATACGGGTCAGGTCAAAGACTTCGGCAACCGTCTTACCGGCACGGAAGGCGTCTGCCACGTACCAGATACGCTCAGCGCTCGGCACAGTCAGTTCGCGACGTAGGGTGCTTTCGGCTTCTGGGTCGTTCAGATCCAGCTTCGGATCAAAACCTACAGCGCCCACTTCCAGACCGCGCAGGGCTTTCTGCAGGGATTCCTGGAAGGTGCGGCCGATGGCCATTACCTCACCCACAGACTTCATCTGAGTGGTCAGGCGGGCGTCGGCTTTCGGGAATTTTTCGAAGGCGAAACGTGGGATTTTGGTCACAACGTAGTCGATGGACGGCTCGAAAGACGCCGGAGTACGACCGCCGGTGATGTCGTTCTGCAGTTCATCCAGGGTGTAACCCACAGCCAGCTTGGCGGCGATCTTGGCGATCGGGAAGCCGGTCGCTTTGGAGGCCAGCGCCGAAGAGCGGGATACACGCGGGTTCATTTCGATCACGACCATTCGGCCGGTGTTCGGGCAGATACCGAACTGCACGTTGGAACCGCCGGTTTCAACACCAATCTCACGCAGTACTGCCAGGGAGGCATTACGCATGATCTGGTATTCCTTGTCGGTCAGAGTCTGTGCCGGCGCAACAGTGATGGAGTCACCAGTGTGCACACCCATCGGGTCGAAGTTCTCGATAGAGCAGACGATGATGCAGTTGTCCTTTTTATCGCGGACCACTTCCATCTCGTACTCTTTCCAGCCGATGAGGGATTCGTCGATCAACAGCTCGCTGGTCGGCGACAGGTCCAGACCGCGGGCGCAGATTTCTTCGAACTCTTCGCGGTTGTAGGCGATACCACCACCGGTGCCGCCCATGGTGAAGGACGGACGGATGATGCAAGGGAAGCCAACCTGCTCAAGTACGCCGTAGGCTTCTTCCATACTGTGGGCGATTCCGGAGCGCGGGCAAGCCAGACCGATGTCTTTCATGGCCTTGTCGAAGCGCGAACGGTCTTCGGCCTTGTCGATGGTGTCAGCGTTGGCACCAATCATTTCCACGCCGAATTTTTCCAGAACCCCGTGGCGCTCCAGATCCAGGGCGCAGTTCAGTGCAGTCTGGCCACCCATGGTCGGTAGCAGTGCGTCCGGACGCTCTTTCTCGATGATCTTGGCAACGGTGGCCCACTTGATCGGCTCGATATAAGTCGCATCGGCCATGGCCGGGTCAGTCATGATGGTGGCCGGGTTGGAGTTCACCAGAATGACGCGGTAGCCCTCTTCTTTCAGGGCTTTACATGCTTGCGCACCGGAGTAGTCAAACTCGCACGCCTGGCCGATAACGATCGGGCCAGCGCCGAGGATCAGGATGCTTTTTATGTCTGTACGTTTTGGCATTTTCTCTCTCTCGAATCCTTGGGTCAGTCGGCTGGCTTAACGGCGCTTGGCCATGGCTTCGATAAAACGGTCAAACAGCGGTGCAACGTCGTGCGGGCCCGGGCTCGCTTCAGGGTGGCCCTGGAAGCTGAAGGCAACCTTGTCGGTACGCTCGATACCCTGCAAGGTGCCGTCGAACAGCGACTTGTGGGTGGCACGCAGATTGGCTGGCAGGCTCGGCTCATCCACAGCAAATCCGTGGTTCTGGCTGGTGATCATGACCACACCACTTTCCAGATCCTGAACCGGGTGGTTAGCGCCGTGGTGACCGGTCGCCATCTTCACGGTTTTGGCACCGGAGGCCAGAGCCAGCAGTTGGTGGCCCAGGCAGATACCGAATACAGGGATCTCGGTCTGGAGAACCTCCTGAATAGCCTTGATTGCGTAATCACACGGCTCGGGATCGCCTGGGCCGTTGGAGAGGAATACGCCGTCCGGGTTCAGCGCCAGCACTTCGCTGGCTGGGGTTTGTGCCGGAACTACGGTCAGACGGCAGCCACGGGCAACCAGCATACGCAGGATGTTCAGCTTCACACCGTAATCGTAAGCGACCACGTGATATGGCAGTTCGTTTGCAGCAATTTCCGGATGACTGTCGCTTTCCAGATTCCATACGCTGGAACGCCACTCATAACGCTCAGAGCAGGTAACTTCTTTAGCCAGATCCATACCCTTCAGGCCTGGGAAGCTGCGCGCCAGTTCGAGCGCTTTTTCTTCCGTCGCGTCTTCACCGGCCAGAATGCAGCCGTTCTGTGAACCTTTCTCACGCAGGATGCGGGTCAGGCGACGAGTGTCGATACCGGCAATGGCAACGGTGCCATTTTCTTTCAGATACTCATCAAGCGGCTGCTTGTCGCGCCAGCTGCTGGAGATCAGCGGCAAATCGCGAATAATCAGACCCGCTGCCCATACGCGATTGGACTCCGCATCTTCCGGGGTAGTACCGGTGTTACCGATATGCGGATACGTCAGAGTGACGATTTGCTGGGCATAGGACGGATCAGTAAGGATTTCCTGATAGCCTGTCATGGCGGTATTGAAAACCACCTCTCCAATTGTATGGCCATCGGCTCCGATGGCCTCGCCGCGAAAAATGCTGCCATCAGCAAGGGCGAGTATGGCTGGCTTACTCAAGAAGACCTCCCGTAGATCGATGCTTGAAGCAAACGCAGATTGTAAAAAAGCGGGATGACGTCTCGACCGTCACCCCGCTTTTTTAATTCATTCATTCTGCGTAACTTTTAGTGGACACACTAAAGCGAGAAGCTTACAGGAAAGTGCCTTTTTGGTCCACCTTTGCGACGCCAAAGTCTTAGACTTCAGCGCCGAGTGCGACACAATGACTCAGTTAAGCCCCAAAACATCCTGCATGTCATACAGACCCGCTTCACGCCCCTGCAGCCACAGCGCTGCACGGACAGCACCCTTAGCAAAGGTCATACGACTGGACGCCTTATGGGTGATCTCTAAACGCTCGCCCTCGGCAGCAAACAGAACCGTGTGATCACCCACCACATCACCTGCACGCACAGTGGCAAAGCCAATGGTTTCACGCTCACGGGCACCGGTCTGACCTTCGCGACCATAGACTGCCACTTTCTGCAGATCACGCCCCAGCGCACTGGCAACAACCTCCCCCATGCGCAGCGCAGTACCGGACGGAGCATCCACTTTATGGCGGTGATGCGCTTCGATAATTTCGATATCGACATCATCACCCAGCACACGGGCAGCGGTATCCAGCAACTTGAGGCAGAGATTGACACCAACACTGAAGTTGGCCGCAAACACGATAGGGATCTGCTTGCCAGCCGCAGCCAGCAATTCCTTTTCCTGCGGAGTGAAACCAGTTGTGCCGATCACCATGGCTTTACCCGCCTGACGGCAGACTTCCAGATTCTTCAGCGTTACAGATGGATGAGTAAAGTCGATCAGCACATCGAACTGATCCAGCACCGCATTCAGGTCGCCGGACAGGCTCACACCCATCTTGCCCTGCGCGATCAGCTCACCGACATCGGCACCAACTAAGCTGCTGTCAGCACGATCAATTGCAGCAGTCAGGCTGGCAGAATCAGCCAACTGTACAGCCTCAATCAGGGTTTTACCCATGCGCCCGGCGGCGCCCATCACAGCAATACGTTGCATACGATTCAATTCCAAACTGTCATGACAGGCTGACTGCCCTGCCGGGCAGCGCCTGTCATGCACGATTACAGGTCGCCGAAGAAGCGCTTCACACCTTCAAACCAGCCATTGGCCTTGGGCGAATGAGAGCTGTCACCTTCCAGCGTTTTGCGGAACTCTTCAAGCAGTTCACGCTGACGACGATCCAGATTGACCGGCGTTTCAACCGCCACACGACACATCAGGTCACCGGCACCGCCACCACGTACAGGCGCTACGCCTTTACCGCGCAGACGGAACATTTTGCCAGTTTGTGTGCCTTCCGGAATCTTCAGTTTGACCCGGCCATCCAGTGTCGGCACCTCCAACTCACCACCGAGGGCTGCGTCAGCAAAGCTGATCGGCACTTCGCAGTAAAGATGCTTACCGTCACGCTGGAAGATCGCGTGCTCACGCACATTGACCACGACATACAGATCGCCCGCAGGACCACCCAGAGCACCCGCTTCGCCTTCGCCGGACAGACGGATACGGTCACCGGTGTCGACTCCCGCCGGCACCTTGACCGACAGTGTTTTGCTTTCTTCTACACGCCCCTGACCATGGCAGCTGCCACACGGATCAGTGATCATCTTGCCGCTACCATGGCAGCGCGGGCAGGTCTGCTGGACGGAGAAGAAGCCTTGCTGCATGCGTACCTGCCCAATACCGCCGCAGGTGGTACAAGTCACAGGTGAAGTACCTTTCTTGGCACCGGAACCATCGCAGGTCTTACAGTTGACCAAGGTCGGCACGCGAATGGTCACAGTCGTCCCGCGTACGGCCTCTTCCAGATCAAGCTCCAGGGTGTAGCGCAGATCACTGCCGCGCTGCGGACCACCGCGTTGCCCGCCGCGACTGCCACCACCGAAGAAATCACTGAACACATCACCGAAAATATCGGAGAAGTTCGCCCCGCCAAAACCACCTGCACCACCGCCGCCCATGCTTGGATCAACACCAGCATGGCCATACTGGTCGTACGCCGAACGCTTACTCGCATCGGAAAGCACTTCGTAAGCCTCGTTGGCCTCCTTGAACTTCTCTTCAGCGTCTTTATCGTCCGGGTTGCGATCTGGGTGATATTTCATAGCCAGACGGCGGTAAGCCTTTTTCAGCTCCGCTTCGCTGGCACCGCGCTCAACACCGAGCACCTCGTAATAATCACGTTTAGCCATATATCCTCAACACCTCGAATTCGTCAGCCCCAGACACGCCAACGCGGGAGCAAGCCCCCGCGTGACGGATCAAGCCGGATACAGCCTTAGGTGCATCCGGCAGGAGCGGCATAAGCTTGCGCTTACTTGTTGTCCTTGACCTCTTCGAACTCGGCGTCGACGACGTCGTCAGCCGGATCCTTGGACTTCTCGCCAGCGTCCGCCTGAGCACCACCCTGAGGCTGTTCGGCGTACATTTTCTGAGCCAGCGGTGCAGTCACTTCGGACAGGGCAGTCATTTTGGCTTCAATTTCAGCCTTGTCGTCGCCCTTCACAGCCGCTTCCAGCGCAGCAACGGCGCTTTCAATGGCTGCTTTTTCCTCCGCAGTCGCTTTATCGCCAGCTTCAGTCACCATCTTACGAGTGGCGTGTACCAGCTGATCACCCTGGTTGCGAGCACCAGCCAGCTCTTCAAACTTGCGGTCTTCCTCGGCGTTGGCCTCGGCATCACGCACCATTTGCTGAATCTCCTCCTCGGACAGACCGGAGTTGGCCTTAATCACGATGGACTGAGACTTGCCAGTCGCCTTGTCTTTCGCACTTACGTGCAGAATACCGTTGGCGTCGATATCGAAGGTTACTTCGATCTGCGGCACGCCACGCGGAGCCGGCGGAATCTCAGCTAGGTCGAATTTACCCAACGACTTGTTGCCGCTGGCCTGCTTACGCTCACCCTGCAGAACGTGGATGGTTACCGCGCTCTGGTTGTCGTCAGCAGTCGAGAACACCTGAGACTTCTTGGTCGGGATGGTGGTGTTCTTCTCGATCAGCGCAGTCATCACGCCGCCCATGGTTTCGATACCCAAAGTCAGCGGGGAAACGTCCAGCAGCAGTACGTCTTTAACGTCGCCTGCCAGAACCGCACCCTGAATGGCAGCACCCATGGCAACCGCTTCGTCCGGGTTAACGTCTTTACGCGGCTCTTTGCCGAAGAAATCGCTAACAGTCTTCTGCACCAGCGGCATACGGGTCTGACCACCGACCAGAATCACGTCGTTGATCGCGCCAACGTCGATACCGGCATCTTTCAGTGCAATTTTGCACGGTTCGATAGTGCGCTGAACCAAGTCTTCAACCAGAGATTCCAGCTTGGCACGGGAAATCTTGACGTTCAGGTGCTTCGGACCGGTCGCATCAGCAGTGATGTACGGCAGGTTAACGTCGGTCTGCTGACTGGAAGACAGCTCGATTTTGGCTTTTTCAGCAGCTTCTTTCAGACGCTGCATGGCCAGAGGATCACCCTTCAGGTTCATGCCGGTTTCTTTGTTGAATTCGTCTACGAGGTAGTCGATCAGACGAATGTCAAAGTCTTCACCGCCCAGGAAGGTGTCACCGTTAGTAGCCAGTACTTCAAACTGGTGCTCACCGTCTACTTCAGCAATTTCGATCACGGAAACGTCGAAGGTACCGCCACCCAGGTCATACACGATGACAGTGTGGTCGCCCTTGGCCTTATCCATACCGTAAGCCAGAGCAGCAGCAGTCGGCTCGTTGATGATGCGCTTAACGTCCAGACCCGCAATACGGCCGGCGTCTTTGGTAGCCTGACGCTGGCTGTCGTTGAAGTAAGCCGGAACAGTAATAACCGCTTCAGTCACTGCTTCACCGAGGTAGTCCTCAGCGGTTTTCTTCATTTTCTTCAGGACTTCGGCGCTGATTTGCGGCGGAGCCATTTTCTGGCCATTTACTTCAACCCAGGCGTCACCGTTGTCAGCCTTAGCGATTTTGTATGGAACCAGACCAATATCTTTCTGCACGACGTCTTCATCGAAACGACGGCCGATCAGACGCTTAACGGCGTACAGAGTATTGTGCGGGTTGGTCACAGCCTGACGCTTGGCAGACTGACCAACAAGAATTTCACCGTCATTGGCATACGCGATGATCGAAGGGGTAGTACGCGCACCCTCGGCGTTCTCAATAACTTTTACAGAACCGTTTTCCAGAATGGAGACGCAGGAGTTAGTTGTCCCCAAGTCAATACCGATAATTTTACCCATGTTCACTCTCCCGAAATTTTTTAAGATTTCGCCGCTGTAAGCCTCAGCCGCGATAGCACTAAAACGCTTGACTGCTTAATGGGGGCAGTCGGAAATATTTCAAGCCTGCTCGTCAATTGAAGGCGGGGCAGCGGCAGGTGCCTTGCTGACCACAACCATAGCCGGGCGCAGCAGTCGGCCATTCAGCAGCCAGCCTTTCTGGAATACCTTGAGCACGCTGTTAGGCTCTACATTGGTGCTTTCTTCCATGGCCATAGCCTGGTGATGCTCTGGATTGAATGGCGCACCGTGCGGATCAACCTGCTCCAGGTTGAAGCGTTTGAGTGTGTCCAGGAACAACTTCAGCGTCAGCTCCATGCCATCGCGCACAGCCTTGATCGATTCATCATCAGGACGAGAAAGCTCCAGCCCACGCTCAAGACTGTCCACTACAGGCAGCAAGTCGTTGGCGAACTTTTCCAAAGCGAACTTGTGCGCTTTTTCCACGTCCTGTTCAGCACGACGGCGTACGTTTTGCAGGTCGGCAGCCATGCGCAGCGACTGATCCTGCGCAGCAGCCAGTTGCTCTTCCAGCGTTTGCACGCGAGCAACCAGATCCTCGCCTGAAGTGTCTTCTGCAGTATTCAATTGCTCTTCAGGGTTCTGCGTATCCAGGGTCTGTTCGTCAGCCATGCCTATCTCCTCTAAAAGTTCGACGTGAGCACCGCTCACAACCTTGTCTTCTATATGGGAACGAATTTTCCTATTTCAAGGTCCCGCAGTGGATTGTCAGCCACAAGAAAAACACTGTATAAATAACCAGACCATAATTCGGAGGCCTTGCCATGCTGGTCCACCTGTCCGTTCATAACTACGCCATCGTTGAACACCTTGACCTTGAGCTGGACGCCGGCATGAGCGTCATTAGCGGTGAAACCGGCGCGGGCAAGTCGATCATGCTCGATGCGCTGGGCTTGACCTTGGGGGACAGGGCCGATAGCGGCGTGGTACGGCCCGGCGCTGACAAAGCCGACATTTTGGCCAGCTTCGACCTCAGCGACATTCCCGAAGCGCGCGCCTGGCTCAGTGAGCGGGATATGGAAACAGACGGCCCATGCATTCTGCGCCGCGTTATCACTAGTGAGGGCCGCTCCCGCGGCTACATCAATGGCACCCCCTGCCCGCAAAGCGACCTGAAAGCACTCGGTGAACTGATCATCGACATCCACAGCCAGCACGAACACCAGTCGCTGTTGAAAACCGATACCCACCGCCGCCTGCTGGATGAGTTTGCGGGCAGTCAGGAGCTGGCCCGTCAGGTACAGCTGGCAGCCCAACGATGGAAACAAACACGTAACGAACTTGAGCGGCTCTCTAACCAGAGCGATGAGCAGCGTGCCCGCCACCAGTTACTGAGCTACCAACTGGAAGAACTGGAGAACCTATCGTTAGGGGAGGATGAGCTCGAACAACTGGAGCAAGAACACAAGAACCTAACCAACGCCGAAAGCCTGCTTAGCGCCTGCCGCCTGGTAATCGAGCTGTGCAGTGAGAACGACTCTGGCAACGTCCTGTCCGCCTTGACTAACGGCCTTAATCGCCTGAGCGCCTTTCAAGGCCAACCCGGCGCACTGACAGAAGCCATCAACCTACTGGCCAGCGCACAGATCCAGGTCGAAGAAGCCGTTGGCGAACTGAACCGTTTTCTCGACCATTTCGAAGCCGACCCACAGCGCCTTCAATACTTAGAAGAGCGCCTGGACACCATCTATACCCTCGCCCGCAAACACCGCACCCAACCAAACGAGCTCATCAGTCTGCAACAACAGCTTCTGGAAGAACTGGAGAACCTCAATGCAGATGATCAGTCTCTGGAGCGCCTGAGCGAAGAGCTCAGCGCATTTGAACGTCATTATCAGGAAAAAGCTGCCGAACTCAGCGCCATCCGCGCTGACGCAGCCGAACGCCTCGGTCTTGCCGTCGAGACAGAAATGCACAGTTTGGGCATGCCCGGCGGCCGTTTTACCATCAAGCTCACAGGCAACAACAACCCTGAACCACAACCCAATGGGCTGGAACAGATTGAGTTTCTAGTTAGTGCCAACCCCGGCCAACCGCTTAAAGCCTTAGGCAAAGTGGCGTCCGGCGGTGAACTCTCACGCATCAGCCTGGCGATTCAGGTCATCACCGCACAGACCTCACGGGTACCGACACTTGTGTTCGACGAAGTGGATGTGGGCATTGGCGGGCCGACTGCTGAAGTCGTCGGGCAGTTGCTGCGCCGCCTGGGTGAGCGGGGTCAGGTGCTGACAGTCACTCACCTGCCTCAGGTGGCAGCCCAAGGCCACCAGCACCTGTTTGTGCACAAGATTCGGGAAAACAACGCAACCCGCACAGCCGTCAGCAAACTCAGCCCAACCCAGCGTGTTGAAGAGATCGCGCGCATGCTCGGCGGCGTGGATCTGACCGAAGAATCCCTGGCTCACGCCCGGAAAATGGTCAGCAGCGCACAAAACTGAGGGCAGCAAAAAGGCGACCTAACGGTCGCCTTTTCTAAGATCGAACTTAGGAAAAGCTACGCGTCAGATCTTTTTCCGCACATACAACACGAGATTGTGGTCAACCAACTCGAAACCGTGCTCACGGACGATCTCTTTCTGCCGACGCTCAATCTCAGAGTCAATAAACTCGATGACTTCGCCAGTTTCAACACAGACCATGTGATCGTGGTGACCACCATCTGCCAGCTCAAACACAGCATGACCGCCATCAAAGTTATGACGCACCACCAATCCGGCAGCTTCAAACTGCGTCAAAACCCTATAAACAGTTGCCAGCCCCACATCGTCACCCGCCTCCATCAGAGACTTGTAAACGTCTTCAGCGCTCATGTGGCGCTGGTCTGCGGAGTCCAGCATCTGCAGAATTTTTACTCGCGGCAAGGTGACCTTCAGGCCTGCCTTGCGTAATTCATTATTTTCAACCATGGTTTGCTTTCTCAAAGGAAGCGTCTTCGCAGCATCCTTTATTGCGGGTATGATCCGGTAATTCGTTGCCCAGACAAGATAGTGGAAGTCACCCTCCGATGCAAAAAGCTAAGCTACTGCTGACCAGCCTCTCCCTAACGGGGCTCTTCGCACTCGCCGGTTGTTCATTCCCCGGAGTTTATAAAATCGACATTCAACAGGGTAATGTCGTAACTCAGGACATGATAGACCAGTTGCGTCCAGGAATGACCCGTAAACAAGTACGGTTTATCATGGGCAACCCGCTTATCACTGATACATTCCATGCCAACCGCTGGGATTACCTGTACAGCATTCAGCCAGGTGGCGGTCAGCGACTGCAAGAACGTATCTCCCTGAATTTCAACAGTGACGATCAGTTGGTTGGGCTCAGTGGTGATTTTATGCCAGGCGTCAGCCGCGACCAGGCCATCTTGGGTGAAGACAGCAATGTCACCACCACCCAGCCTGCCGCGACCCAGCAGACAGAAGAAAAACCAGCTCCAGGCTCGCTGCTTGAACAGATTCAACGCGAAGTAGATGACGTCCAGGTAGTTCCAGTTCCAACTCCGGAACCTCTGGACCCTACGCCGCAGTAGATATTGCTGTTAAAAAAGCCCGGTCTGATCCGGGCTTTTTTGTACTCGCAGTTCTGGGTTATTCCTGCGCAGACTCGGCTTTAGCCTGAGCCGCCTTGGCGGCACGCTGCTTACGTACTTCTTTGGGGTCAGCAATCAAGGGGCGATAAATTTCAACCCGCTCACCGTCTTGCAGAACGCGCTCGTCAGGTTTGGCTACAGCCTTGCCAAAAATCCCCAAAGGACTGCCCTGCAGATCCAAGCCCGGGAAATGCCCGTCCATACCCGAGAGCAGCGCAGCCTGACGCACCGTCGTACCACTCGGCACACTGAGCTTCAAAAGCTTTTGCTTGTCAGGCAAGGCGTAAACCACCTCAACCACAATGGTTTGACTATCCATAGAGTTGCTTGGCTCGCTGACAGAACGCGTCCACCATAGTGTTTGCAGCCTGATTGAACAGCGGCCCCAGTGTGGCTCGAACCAATGGCCCGGCATAATCAAAGGTCAGGTCAAGGCTGATCTTGCAAGCTTTCTCGCCCAGCGCCTTGAATTCCCACATGCCATTAAGCTGAGTGAACGGCCCTTCAGCCAAGTTCAGCTGAATCGACTTACCCGGCTCCAAGACATTGGCGGTAACAAAACGCTGGCTCAACCCGCCTTTCGCCACCTCCAAACTGGCTCGCATGTGGGTGTCACTGGATTCGAGGATTTCACTGGCTGAGCACCAGGGCAGAAACTCCGGATACCTCGCCACATCATTTACTAGATCGAACAACGCCTGAGCCGGATACGGCAACAGCGCAGAACGCTGGATATGGGTACTCATAACACGACCATTTCATTGAACCTGTGCAGACCGACTGCTGACGGCACTGCTGGACACAGCCAAGGGAATCCCTCAACCACAAAATAAGGTGCAGGATGAATTTAGCAGGCATTCACCACGACGCCCGACAGTGCCGGTCGTTACTCCCGCAGCACATGCAATCATACCGAGCAACGCCGGGCTTCACCATTTCCGATTGCTAGACGGATTATCGCAGCACGCACCAGACACATAGCGCAGTCGCCTCAGAGCCCCTATAATGCGCGCCCTATGGCTAAACAAAAGAAACATCCGCAAGGCACCATCGCGCTGAATAAGAAAGCGCTGCACGACTATTTCATCGAATCCAAATTCGAGGCAGGCCTCGTTCTGTCTGGCTGGGAAGTGAAAAGTCTGCGTGCAGGTAAAGCGCAGCTGGTCGACAGTTACATCCTGCTCAAAGACGACGAAGCCTGGCTGATGGGCTGCCATATCACGCCCCTGAAAACCGCCAGCACCCACGTGATTGCAGACCCGACACGCACGCGCAAGCTGCTGCTGAACAAGCGTGAATTGGACAAACTATTCGGTGCAGTGCAGCAAAAAGGCTATACCTGCGTTGCCCTGTCGCTGTACTGGAAGGCTCACCTGATCAAGTGTGAAATAGCCTTGGCCAAAGGTAAAAAGGACTTCGACAAGCGCCACACGATGAAAGAGCGTGACGCCAACCGTGAAGTTCAGCGCGCCATGCGCACTAAAGGTAAAGGCGAATAACCCGCCTGGCCAAGAGCCCCGCATCAGCGGGGCTTTTTTGATTTATGGGACTAGCCCAATTGGGTAAAGGCCAATTTGACCCCCAGCCCAACCAGAACCGCCCCCATCAGACGATCAAACCAGTGCCCCATACGGGCAAAGCCTGAACGTACGCGCTCATGGCTAAAGACTTGAGCGATCAGACAGAACCACAGCGCCGTCGCAATCACCAAATACAGCCCGTAGCCGGCCTGTATTGACAGAGGTGTATGCGGATCAATCACCACTGTAAACAGAGAAAGGAAGAACAGCGTCACCTTGGGATTCAGGCCGTTGGTGACGAAGCCAGCCACGAAGGCCGCTCGCGGTGAACGCTCGCCTGACTGAGCCTTTAGCTCAGCCGTTCGGTCTTCTGCCGGGCGAGCCTGCAAAGCGCGTATACCAATGTAGAGCAGATAAGCCGCTGCCAGCCATTTGAGCACATTAAATAGCATCACTGACTGCGACACGATCAAACCGATGCCCAGCAGCGAATACAGCACATGAATGGAAATCCCACAGCCCACGCCCAAAGCGCAGAACCGTCCTGCTCTGCGCCCATGAGTCACGCTCTCTTTGATCACCACCGCAAAATCCGGTCCCGGACTCGCGACCGCCAACAAGTGAATTACAGCAACCGTAAAAAACTCCGCCCAGTACATGCGCCCCTCGAATAACCAATGTTTCTGATAGGCTCAACACAATCACCCACGCGAAAACACGCGAGATAGAGACCGCTGATGACCGACAGCATAAAAGCCGTTTTCCTGGATCACCACTCACTTGATCTCGGTGACCTGAATTTTGCCCCGCTAAACGCCACTTTTAGCAACCTTCAGCTGCACCCACATACTGCACCCGAACAGGTTATTGAGCGCCTGCAAGGCGCGCAGGTTGTGATCAGCAACAAAGTTCCGCTGGGCGCAAACCACTTCACCGCCTGCCCTGACCTCAAACTGGTTCTAATCTCAGCCACAGGCACCAATACTGTTGACCTTGCAGCAGCCCGAGCCCATGGAGTTACCGTATGTAATTGTCAGGCATACGGCACCCCCTCAGTCGCACAGCACACGCTCATGCTGCTGTTAGCGCTGGCGACTAACCTTCCCGCTTACCAGAACGATGTTAACGCCGGCCGCTGGCAGCAGGCCTCGCAGTTCTGCCTGCTTGATCATCCAATCATGGAGCTGCACGGCAAAGTGCTTGGCCTCCTGGGCCACGGCGAACTGGGCGGCGCAGTGGCCAAACTGGCAGAGGCCTTTGGGATGCGCGTGGTTCTCGGCCAGGTCCCCGGACGCCCGGCCCGGACAGACAGAGTACCGCTGGACGAGTTACTGCCGCAGGTCGACGCCCTAACGCTGCACTGCCCGCTGACAGAACACACGCGCAACATGATCGACGCCTCCCAACTGAGTCAGATGAAGGCCAGTGCTTTAATCGTGAATACTGCCCGCGGTGGCCTGATCAATGAACAAGCGCTCGCTGACGCTCTGCGCAGCGGCCATCTGGGCGGTGCCGCAACCGACGTCCTGACGCAAGAACCGCCACGTGAAGGCAATCCACTGTTGGCCGGGGATATTCCACGCCTGATTGTCACCCCGCATAACGCCTGGGGTAGCCGGGAGGCTCGGCAGCGCATCGTCGAACAGCTGAGCGAAAACGCCCGGGCCTATTTCAGCGGCGCACCGATACGTGTAGTCAGTTAAGCTACGCGACTTTTTCCAGGAGCGCTTATGGACCCGCGAAGCGAAGTACTGCTGCGTCAGGCTGATCTGTTCACAGGCCCACTGTTACTAGCCGGTTTGCCCGCTGACGATTTACTCAGTCAATTGCCTGGCGCTCATGGCTGGAGCTGGCATGCCGGTGACAGCGCACAACTGAATGCCCGCTTTAGCGGGCGCTGCCACTTCGGCACTGCCCCTGCGAGTGGCATCCAGATTCACGCAGCGGTGCTGTTCCTGCCCAAGTCCCGGGAACTGACGGATTACCTGCTCACCACCCTAGCAGCAGAACTCATCGGTAAGAGCCTATTTTTGGTGGGTGAAAAGCGCGCGGGGGTTGAGCGGGCTGCCAAGCAACTTGCCGCCTTCGGTCAGCCGCGTAAACTCGACAGTGCCCGGCATTGCCAACTCTGGCAGGTTCGGGTCGACCACTGCCCTGCCCGGCCGGACCTTCATTCATTGGCACAGCACTACGAACTTGAACTGCCTGATGGTGCCCTGAACGTGCTCACCCTGCCCGGCGTATTCAGCCACGGCAGGTTAGATGTTGGCAGTGCCCTACTGCTTGAACATCTTGATGACTTACCCGGCGGACACATCCTCGACTTCGGCTGTGGTGCCGGTGTGCTGGGCGCAAGCCTGAAGCGTCGCTATCCTGAGTCCGACATCACCCTGCTAGATGTGGATGCCTTCGCCCTTGAAAGCAGCCGCCTGACCCTTGAGGCCAACGGCCTGAAGGCCGACGTTATCGGTGGCGACGGCATTGACGCAGCCCCGCACAACCTAACAGCAATTCTCACCAACCCGCCATTTCATCAGGGTGTGCATACGCACTACCAGGCCACCGAGCACTTGTTGCGACAGGCGCACTCCCACTTGACCACCAAGGGCGAGCTGAGACTGGTAGCAAACAGCTTTCTCAAGTACCCGCCGTTGATTGAGCAGCACCTGGGGCCTTGTGAAACTTTGGCAGAGAGAGATGGTTTCCGTATTTACCGTGCCAGAAAGTAAGCACTAAGACTTGCCCTAGGCTGATCGCATAGGCAGAATGCGCCCTGTCCTAGGGGAGTAGTCTCCCGCGAGCGCCACGCTCGCCCGGTTTGCGTCAACATACTTGCTCCGCAGAGCATGGCGTAAACGACCTTGGCCTACCCGGCCTCTGGTTTGACAAGACCTATGACGCGTACACCCTTACCCGGGGCGGGGAGGTTGTTCGTGTCATAGCCGTGTCAACCCGCCCCCATAGGAAGTCTGATGCTTGAATCCCTACTTGTTCCCACTGGTATAGTTGCCTTGGCTGAAATTGGCGATAAGACCCAATTACTGGCCTTGCTGCTAGCTGCACGCTTTCGTAAACCCTGGCCAATCATCTGGGGCATTGTTGTTGCCACCCTGGCTAACCACTTTGCAGCCGGTGCCGTGGGTAACTGGGTCGCCAGCTTCTTCTCAGCCGCAACCCTGAGCTGGATCCTCGCGGCCAGCTTTGTTGCTGTAGCGTTGTGGACATTGGTCCCGGACAAACTCGACGATGACGAGAGCTCCAGCCTTAAACGCTACGGACCGTTCCTAACCACGCTGATTGCCTTCTTTATTGCCGAGATGGGTGACAAAACCCAAGTGGCGACGGTGATGCTCGCCGCCCAGTATCCGTCGTTCTTGCTGGTGGTGATCGGTACGACTTTGGGCATGCTGATTGCCAACGTCCCGGTAGTATTGGCTGGTAACTTTGCCGCCGACCGGCTGCCTCTGACACTGATTCGCCGCCTAGCTGCATTAGCCTTTGCCGCCCTGGCGATTTATGCGGCCTATCAAGCAATGAAGCTAAGCGGACTGCTGTAATTCCTGCCCCCAAAAAGCCCCGAAATCGGGGCTTTTTCATTTCAGCTTCGGGTTTTGGCCTGTTCATACAGCGGCATCACCTTCGGAATTGCCTGCTGCAACGCAGAAATTCGGCTGGACGAGGATGGGTGAGTGCTCATGAACTCAGGCGGAGCGCCCTCACTGCCCGAGGACATCTTCTGCCACAGGCTGACTGCGGCATTAGGGTTGTAACCGGCCCGGGCCGCCAGCTCGAGACCAATAAGATCAGCCTCATTTTCATTACTGCGGCTATTAGGCAAGGTCAGACCATACTGCACAGCCGCGTCGGCCAGTGCCAGGGTGCCCGAACCCAACCCCAACAACGCGCCAGCTCCCTGCTTACCCAATTCGATGCCATAGGCCTTGGACATGGCTTCACGGCCATGCTCGCGCAGAGCATGGGCAATTTCGTGGCCCATGATGGCGGCAATCTCATCATCAGTCAGGTTCAACTTTTCGATAATGCCGCTATAGAAAATGATCTTACCGCCGGGACCACAGTTGGCATTCAACTCCGGGCTTTTGATCAGATTGACTTCCCAGGCCCATTGCGCAGCGTCCTGACGGAAGTACGGAGCCTGCTTAATCAACCGATCGGCAATCACCCGCAGACGCTTGGCGTTAGCACTGGAGGTATCCAGCACGCCTTTACCCGACGCCTCAGCCAGGGTCTGTTGATACGATTGTGCATACATCTGATCCACTTCAGCGGATGACAGCATGCTGAACATGTATTGCTTACGCTCCACACCGACAGCACCACCGCTAGTGGTGTTGACTGCCTGACAACCGGCCAGCAAAACCGTCGCCGCTGCACATCCCAAGACTCCTGCCTTGAACATCCGTCATCCTCCTTAAAATACAGGCTGTATGCTAAGGCCCGCCCCGCCGCAGAGCAACCGCCCAGACGGCTAGCCATGTGCTATCAAATCTTCACAAAGCCCGATATAACTTACGTGAGGTAAATCACATTGTAGTTAAGGTTTCAGCTACTACGGCCGACACATTCAGCAGGCTAAATCTGAGCGAGGCTCGAGATGAATTTCAGATCCATTCAGTTTTCTGTCGCCGTACTCGCTGGAACCAGCGTACTGGCGGTTGTGGCGGCTCTGGTCATATATGCGCTGTTCGCCAGCGACCGTACCCAGGCCTTGGTTGAACAACGCACCTCGGCCCTGCTCGAAAAAATGCTCGAAGAACGCCTCACTGCGCGCATCCAGACTGAGGCCGGCAGCATTCAGCGTGAACTGGAAATGCCTCTTCAGGTGACCGCCGACTTAGCCAGGGTCAGCGCCATGCTGGGGGAAACCGACAGCAGCGGAGCCAACCTACTGCACCTCAGCCGTGAAGAGCTGGCTGGGCTTTTGCAACAGACAACCAAGCAGACACCAAAACTGCTGGGCACCTATTACGGTTGGGAACCCAACGCTTTCGACGGCGCTGACGACCTCTATGCAGGCGAAACCGGTAATGGCTACGACGGCAGCGGACGCTTTCTGCCTTGGTGGTACCGCAACGCTGACGGCAGCCTGGGTATTGATGCCATCAGCATGATGGAGAGCGAGAAACTGCTGCCGACCGGCGTGCGCGAAGGTGAGTACTATCTCTGCGCGAAAGAGAAGAAACGCCCTTGCGTAACAGACCCTGCACCGTATGAAGTAGGCGGCAAAATGACCATGCTGGCGTCCTTTACGTCGCCCATTCTGGTCAATGGCGAGTTCAAAGGCATTGCCGGAGCTGACCTGTCCCTGAACTTCATCCAGGATCTGCTGACCCACGCCGACGCACAGCTCTACAACGGCGCAGGGGAAATGGCCCTGATCGCCAGCAACGGCCGCTTGGTGGCCTCAACTCAATTTCCAGACAAACTCGGTGAGCCAGCACGTGAGCTGATGGGGCAACAGAATCTGGACGCCATCAGCTCGCTACAGCCGGGCAAGCCTCTGTTCAAGATCAATGCGGACAGCGCCGACGAGCAGTCCCACATTGATCTGTACCTCAACTTCAGCATCGGCCAGAGCGACACCCGCTGGACCCTGATGTTGATGCTCCCGCTGCAAACCGTCATGGCGGATTTGCAGGCCCTGCAACAGGAACTAGCCGATCAGCGCGATGCCGATGCACTTGGCATGACCCTGGTAGGTCTGCTGATCGCGGCCATTGGCCTGCTGGTGATATGGTTTGTCGGACACGGCATTGCCCGCCCGCTGAAGCAGATGGTGGGCATGCTGGATGATATTGCCAAAGGCGACGGTGACCTCACCGTCCGCTTGCAGGTCAACCGCCAGGACGAACTGGGCCAGATTGCGCAAGGTTTCAATGCCTTCCTCGGCAAGCTGCAAACCATGATCGCCGAAGTGGTCGGCTCGGTGCAGAAAGTCAGCGACTCCTCGGAGCACACCGCCGACATCGCCATCCGCACCAACCAGGGAATGCAGAAGCAGTTGGCTGAAATCGAACTGGTGGCAACCGCCGTCCATGAAATGACCGCAACCGCCCAGGATGTAGCCCGTAACGCCACGCTCGCCGCAGAGTCGGCCAACCATGCCGACTTGGCGGCCAATCAGGGCAAAAGCACCGTACAGCAAACGGCCACTGCCATTGGCGCGCTGGCCGAAGAGATCGGCCGGGCCGTGGGTGTAGTGCAGACCCTGGCCAAGGACAGCGAAAACATCAACGCCATTCTGGTGGCTATCCGCGGCATTGCTGAGCAAACCAACCTGCTGGCCCTCAACGCCGCCATCGAAGCAGCCCGAGCTGGTGAGCAAGGTCGCGGCTTTGCCGTGGTGGCCGATGAAGTGCGCAACCTCGCGCAGAAAACCCAACACGCCACAGAAGAAATTCAGCTCATGATCCAACAACTGCAAAACGGCACCCGTGAAGTGGTACGGGTGATGGAGCAGAGCCAGGCCAAGACCAACGACAGCGTTGAGCACGCCAATGAAGCAGCTGACTCGCTGGAGACCATCACACGGGCTGTTTCAGTGATCAACGACATGAACACCCAGATCGCCAGTGCAGCCGAGGAGCAAAGCGCGGTGGCTGAAGACATTAACCGCAACGTCAACAACATCGGCCAGGTGGCCAATGAAGTAGCCAGTGGCGCGAATGAAGCCAACCAGGCCAGCGCCGAACTGACCCGCTTGGCCGAGCAGCAGCGTCGCTTGATCAATCAATTCAAGGTTTGATCAGTCCCACCAAACAAAAGGGGCGACAATCCAACGATTGCCGCCCCTTTGCATTACCGCCCGGTTTCAGGCTGGCGTCAGGCATTCAGGACCATTCAGCTTGGGATCATTAACCAACGTAGCCAACCCTCGCTCACGCAATACCGGCTGTGGCCCATCGAGTAAGGCCTGCAGCTCGTCTGGCGAAGCATCCTCAGCCAGCCACAGTGCCTGTGCGGCCTCATCCAAAATCACCGGACGCCGCAAACTGGCAGCCGGCCCGGTGATCATGGCGCAACTCAGGTAGACATGCCCCTCAACCGGGTACGCCTCCCACAGCGCGGCAAAATATAGCAACGGCACCTCAGCAGTGATCCAATACGGGCGCTTTCGCGCCGACCCCCGCCATTCGTAAAAACCGTTCGCAGCAATCAGCCCTCTGCGCTGGCGAAATGGTTCGCGGAACATCGGTTGGCTACTCAGGGTTTCACAGCGGGCATGGGCTGGCGTTTTGGTCATATCGGTCAGCCAAGGTGGAGTCAGCCCCCAGCGCGCCCGCGCCAGCTGCCGCTCTCCCCCCACATTGCGCAGCAGTAGAACCTGGTGATGCGGAGAAATGTTCCAGTGCGGCGTCTGGTCCGCCGGGAACCCCGGCAATGCCGCAAAAGCTGGGGTCCAGCGGAACAACGCAAAACGTCCACTCATGGATAAACCTGGAGTCTCTGAAATAAAGCGCCAGCGATCAGCACAACAGCGTGCCAGGCACACTCACTGGCTCATCATCGGGCAATGGTTGAGCGGCATTGTACGCAGCAATCAGCGCCCGTGCCCGACTGACATCCTCATCGTCCACCATCAGTCCTAGTAAGCCACTGACCGGTAACTCGCCTACTGCCCCCAACAGATGCTGACCGGACACATACGTCTCAACCCCTTCACTGGCGAGCATGCCCTGCAACAGCTCCGCCTCCATCAGATTTTGTGGCTCATAAATCCGCTGCATCCTGATCCCCCTGTTGAATCATTGCCCGCGAGACATCGCCAATTAGCCATACGGCATCACTATAGAACACGCTCATAAGCAATTATTCCCGCCGTCCACCACCAGCCTCACAGCCAATCCCCAAGTTGAGCGTATAATGTGCGCTTATTAGGCTCTGCTGAATCTCCAACCTGAGTGCTCAGCCCCAGAGGCAGCGCCCGTTACCAACAGAACCGTTTTACAGTCACCCACAACAAGAGATGATGATGGGCGAATTTGATGCCATCCGACCTTATGCCGACGCAGAGGTACCTGCTGTACTCTCACGCCTTCTGGCAGATGATGCATTTCTCAACATCCTGACCCAGTTCCGCTTTCCCCGGTTGGCCAACTCACTCGGCTGGCTACTGAAGCCGATGATTGCCCACCGCCTGCGCGCCAAGTTCCGTGATGTGCGCAGCGTGGCCGATCTGCAGGAGCATGTTGAAGGTTATGTAGACCGCACCATTGAGCGTGCCACAGATGGCATCACCTACACCGGCATTGAGCACCTGCAGAAAGGCAAGGCTTACCTGTTTCTGGCCAATCACCGTGACATCGTGATGGACCCGGCGTTTGTGAACTACGCGGTGTACCACGCAGGCTTGCCCACCCCGCGCATCGCCATTGGCGACAACCTGCTGCAAAAGCCCTTCGTCAGTGACCTGATGCGCCTGAATAAGAGCTTTATCGTGCACCGTTCCCTTACTGGTCGCCGCGAGAAGCTGGCGGCGTACCAGCTGCTGTCTGCCTACATCAACCATTCGATTCGCAACGATGGCGAGTCAATCTGGATCGCCCAGGCAGAAGGCCGCGCCAAAGATGGCGACGACCGCACCGACTCGGCCATCCTCAAGATGTTCCACATGAGCCGCAAGGACGAGCCGTTCGCCGACGTGATCGCAAGCCTGGGCCTTATTCCAGTCTCCATCAGCTATGAATATGACCCCTGCGACCTGGCCAAAGCGCGCGAGCTCTATATCCGCGAAACCAGCGGCAGCTACACCAAAGCTCAGGGCGAGGATGACCTAAGCATCGCCCAGGGCATTACCGGCTACAAAGGGCGCGTGCACATCCACTTCGGCGAACAGGCCGTGCGCAACATGGATGACAGCAAACAACTGGCCGGCGAAGTGGATCAGCAGATTCTGAGCGGCTACCGCCTGTTCCCTGTGCACTACTTGGCCTACGCCATGTGGAACCAGCGTGACCCTGCCCTATCGGTTCCCCAAGCCAGCGAGCTGTTCCCGGCCGCCGAATTGGCAAAAGCCGAGGCAGAATGGCAGCGCCGCCTCAACAGCTGTCCGGCGGAGCAACAGCCTTACCTAATCCTGCAATACGCTACCCCGGTGCGTAATCAGTACCGGATCAAGGCGGGACTACCGCTCTGAGCAGCAACAAAAACGGCAGCGATAAGCTGCCGTTTTTGCATCAGATGCGCCTTAAAGCGTGGTACTCCACCAAGACAGCGTGAGTGCCATACCCAATGTCACGAACGCAAACACATAGAAGAATCGATTCAAGCGCAACACCGGGTCGCTTTCGTCCCAGGCCCGGGAAAGCGCTGATCCCAGCGCTGCGGCGCGCTGGACACGAACACGGGTGGCAATTGCCAGCCAAGACCCCGCAATCGCAAAGAACATAGCCAAACCATTAAGCCATTGGGCAGCATGCCCTTGGACCACCATCCACAGCACTTGCAACGACATACACAACCTCAGGAAACGCTTCAGCCAAGCGGCTGCCCTAACTGTCGGGGGGGGCCCCGGAAAGCGCGCATCTTACAGATCAGAGGTGCGGCCTGATGTGGCTTTCCGACGAGTCGCAGACCTGCGCGCCAATTTGTCGCGCCGCGTCCTGATGCAGTCGGCAGGCATAAAAAAGCCCGGAAAGTCCGGGCTTTCTAACAACATACAGACTTACTGGGAGAGCATTTGACCGATGGTTGCGTCCTTGAACGCACGGGTCAGAGCATCGCTCAGAACATCGCTGACCAGCTTGGTATTGGTCGCCTGATTCGGCGCCATGCCAAAGCGCTGATTCAACGATGCGCCATAACGGCCGGTGTAACGGCGACTGCTGTTCTGCACATCGACCCGGATATTCGCGGTCATATCCGCTTCAGTCACGTAAAGCTTGTCTTTAGGCGACTGATACTTGAGCTCAGCCAAGGTCAAGGTCAACTGCGGAGCGTTGTACGCATTGGGCGTAGGAGTAAAGCCGAGCAGGCGAACAGCGGCTTCAGCCTGAGCCTGCAGCTTAGGTACGACCGCATTACTGCTGACGCTGATTGCGCTGGTTTCCGGGTACAGACCGCCGCGCGTGCCCAATACCTGAGAAGGACGGCCATCGACCACCTTCACCACCACAGGCTGGCCGCGCCCTACCGCAGTCAGCGGGCTGTTCAGCTTAGGATCAGGGTTCAGTTGTTGCGGGCTGTGGGCACACCCCACCAGAGAAATACTGGCAACAGTCAAAAGACCTAACAGCAGACGACGCATGCTTAATTTCTCCTGCAAAAGCATTGAACTGAATTGGCGCGCAGTATAGCGACCTTAGGAATGGTCGCACAGCACAGCTATTAGGACATTTAACAGCTATCAGGTTCCCGTCATATACCTGTCATCGGCCTGTGGGATAAAGGCTATACCTGCCCCACAATGAGAGAACGGCATGAGACTGTTCAAACACCTGCTGAACCTGTTCAAACCCGTACGCTGCTTTGCCTTGGTCGATCAGCAAGGCATTTGCCGCGCGCTGCGCCAAGCTACCGAAGCACCTCAAGGCAGCGGCTGGGTTGAGATCGACGAATACCGCCTGAGCCTGCTCAGCCGCCCACTCCCTGCAAAAGCCCGCCTTAGAGGCATCTCCTGCAAGCACAAACAGCAGCCACAACTGGCTACCTGATGCAGATTTGAAGAAAACTCACTTCAAGCGACCACTTTTCCTACTTTGCCCTTATAATCGCGCCCGATTATAAGGTCGCCTCCTGAACCGGGCCTGCCGTAGCGCTGATGCACCTTCATCGGCCGCGCCCCAGAGAGTCGCCCGCTGCGCACAATCCAGAGAACCTGCACTTCAGACTTCCGGTCGAACGCTATAGCTCGGCCTTATAACCTGAAGTAACTAACCGGATTGATGTGATTTGAGGTTCACGACTCCAAAAGAGCGTGAAAAAACGGTTGGAAAAACTTCACAAGAGTGTGGCGAAGATGAACGATCTCACGGTTGGCAACAGCCTGAAGAAGTCTGCCTCCTGCACCTATGAGTATCTCGTCGACTGCTGATCGGCGGTGTTAATACACGCTCGTTTACGTCTATTGAGTACAGGTTTGCGGAGAAGTGGTAATGGCGCAGAACGCTTACGAAACAGTGGATGTGGTGCTGGTTGGTGCCGGCATCATGAGTGCGACTTTGGCCGTACTGTTGAAAGAGCTCGATCCCGGCATCAAGCTGGAAGTGGTCGAGATGATGGCTTCCGGTGCACTGGAAAGCTCAAACCCGTGGAACAACGCAGGCACCGGCCACGCCGCCCTGTGTGAGCTGAACTACACACCGGAATCTGCTGACGGCTCGATTGACATTAAAAAGTCAGTCACCATCAACACACAGTTCGAAGAATCCAAGCAGTTCTGGGCCTATCTGGTCGAGAAGGGTCACTTCAACGCCCCTAAATCCTTTATCAATCCGGTTCCGCACATCAGCTTCGTGCGCGGCCCGAAAGATATTGCGTACCTGAAAAAGCGCCACAGCGCGCTGACCGCTCACCATGCCTTTGAGGCCATGGAGTGGACCGAAGACCGCACCACCATGGCTCAGTGGATGCCACTGATGATGGAAGGTCGCGACGCCAACGAGCCGATTGCCGCGACCCGCGTGGAAGCAGGCAGCGATGTTAACTTCGGTCGCCTGACCCTGAATCTGCTTGATCACCTGAACAAGCAGGAAAATGCCAAAGTATCCTGCAGCCAGAAAGTGGTTGGCCTGCAGCGCAGCGGCAACGGCTGGCTGGTCACTGTAAAAGACCTGAACAGCGGCAATACCCGCGAGCTTCAAACCAAGTTTGTCTTCCTTGGCGCTGGCGGTGCTGCACTGCCACTGCTGCAAATGTCCGGCATCCCGGAAGGTAAAGGCTTCGGCGGTTTCCCGGTCAGCGGTCAGTGGCTGCGTTGCGACAACCCTGAGGTGGTCAAACAGCATCAGGCCAAGGTCTACAGCATGGCGGCGGTTGGCTCACCACCGATGTCGGTACCGCATCTGGACACCCGCGTAGTAGATGGCAAGACCTCCCTGCTGTTCGGCCCTTACGCCGGCTTTACCACCAAGTTCCTCAAGCGTGGCTCGTTCCTTGATCTGCCAATGTCGGTGCGTCTGAACAATATCGGTCCGATGCTGGCAGTTGCCCGCGACAACTTCGACCTGACCAAGTATCTGGTCAAAGAAGTGCTGCAATCTCAGGATCAACGCTTGGAAACCCTGAAAGGTTTCTACCCGCAAGCTAAAGCTTCGGACTGGCGCCTGGAGATCGCAGGCCAGCGCGTGCAGATCATCAAGAAGGACGCTAAGAAAGGCGGCGTTCTGCAGTTTGGTACAGAACTGGTAGCTGCGCAGGACGGCTCGATTGCTGCACTGCTGGGCGCATCGCCGGGCGCATCCGTGACCGTTTCGATCATGCTCGACCTGATTGAGCGTTGCTTCGGCGACAAACTCAAATCCGAGCAGTGGAGCAGCAAGCTGAAGGAGATCTTCCCAGCCAGCCGCAACGAAATGGCCACCGATGCAGCGCGCTATAAAGAAGTACAGGCTCGCTCAAACCAGCTGCTGCAACTGAACATCAGCAGCGACGCTTGATCGATCGCCATAAAAAAACGCCCTTCGGGGCGTTTTTTTATGGGCTATCTGCGTACATCAACAGCGCTCAGCGATGGCTTTGTGTAATTGGCTGCGAGTGCTATCCATCTGTTCATCGCTGTAATAGGTACGAGTGCCGTCTGCTTCCTGACGGAAATAGCGGCCGCCTTCTGCGACCGTCGCCAAACGTCGACGCAAGTCCTGACACTGCTGCGCACGCTTTTGTTGCACCTCACGGGCTTTGGCCGTATTGCTGGCCTGCTCCTGTCGGCGCGCGTCATAAAATTGATTGGTGCGCGCCTCACGTTCACGGGTGAGCTGATCCCGCTCGACCACCTGAGGCTTCACCTGAATCTGCTCGGCCCCCTGACCTGCAGGGCGCTGACCGAAATGCACCTGACCATTGGCATCCGTCCAACGGTAGATTTCAGCGCCGGCCAGCCCCGGCAACACAATAAGCAAGCAGATTAAAGCGCGCATGGCATAACCCAGAGGCAGATTCAGTGAGCTAGCTTAGATGGCAATGCCGCTTAAGTGCCAGTTCAGGGTTTGACCGCGCTCACCTTCACGGCTGGCTCACCACCATGCCCCAGCTGGCGCAGTGTCTCGATCCGCGCACGGGCGCGATAAGCGTACTCACTGGCAGGATAATGGGCGTTGATGTATTGGTAAGTCTGCATGGCATCCACATACAGAGCCTGACGCTCCAAGCATTGGCCGCGCAGCAGGGAGATTTCCGGCTGCATATAGCGACGGGAACGACTGTTACGCTCGGCTTTGGATAAATACAGAATTGCTGCCTCGCAGTTACCTTCATCGTAAGCCTGATAGGCCTTATTCAGGTTGCTGTCCAGATTGTGACGGGTTGTGCAGCCCGCGACTGCCGCCAACAGCACGGCAAATACAAGAATTCGCATGATGGGTTCTCCTTCGATAGCCCGTTATCGGCCGTTTGCAAAATTTCTACAGCACACATCCTCCGTTGGGTAATGACGCAGTAGCCTTGGCGGGCGCACCTTCGTCTCAATAGACTCGGAAAAATCGGTCCCGCCCCTGGAGTCCCTATGCTGCCGAATTCCCGCCTGAGCCTGCTGGTTTGCGCCCTCGCGCTGGCCGCATGCGCCCCGACAACGCCGTTGTTTATTGCCCAGATCACCACCAACGAAGTGGTTGAGTACAAGGCCATGAAAGAACACCGGATGCAGGCAGCCATTGAAGAAGAAGGTGATCTGCTGACCTACAGCGCCCAGGCCATCCGCGATGCCAAAACCGAGCAAGCCCAGCAGCTATACCTCACCGGTTATCAGGACACCAAACTCAGCGATGATGTGCGTGCCATCGCTCTGTACCAGATCGGCCTGATCTACATGAACCGCTTCAACGACCAACGTGATGACACCGTAGCGCTCAACTATTTCTATAAGGTACTCAACGAGTTTCCTGCCAGCCGCGCCGCCGAGCGGGCCGAGGCGCGCATTGTGATCATCCGAGAGCGAGCCGGGGATACCCTGCAGAAGACCTCCCGCGAGCTGCTCGCCACCTGGCAACCCAATCAGCAGCTGGATTTGTATAAGCCTAGCCTTGATCCCGATATGACTTTGCTGTCACGCCGTGCGGTACTGAAAAACCGCGTGGACGAAGCCGAAGAGCTGTATCTGCTGGCCTTGAGCGATCCAGCCATTGCTGCGGATATCAAAGAGAAGGCGCTGTATCAGCTCGGTCTCATGTATCTCGCTGTGGATAATCCGAAACCCGACCGCGACAAAGCCATCGCTTACTTCCGCCGTCTGCTGGTGCAGTTCCCAGACAGCAGCCTCAGCGAAAAGGCCGGTCGTCATCTGGATCAAGCCCTCAATCAATGAAATAACCGATTGTTGTCTGTAGTTCGCCCGTTTTAATCAGGTTTTGCACAAGGTAGCGACACAGGAGCATGACTACACAGCCGCACCGTAGTAGCCTGCCACTGTGTTGCCATTCAGGAGTTTGTGCATGTCCATTCGCCGTACCAAAATCGTTGCCACACTTGGCCCATCCAGTAACAGCCCGGAAGTTCTGGAACAGCTGATCATTGCTGGCTTGGATGTAGCCCGTTTGAATTTTTCTCACGGCACCCCGGACGAACACAAAGCCCGCGCCCAACTGGTGCGCTCGCTGGCCGCTAAACACGGTCGCCATGTGGCCCTGCTTGGTGACCTTCAAGGCCCGAAAATCCGTATTGCCAAGTTCGCTAACAAACGCATTGAGCTCAATGTTGGCGACAACTTTACCTTCTCCACCAGCCACCCGCTGACCGAAGGCAATCAGCAGGTTGTAGGCATCGACTACCCCGACCTGGTCAAAGACTGCGGCGTCGGCGACGAGCTGCTGCTAGACGATGGCCGCGTGGTTATGCGGGTTAAATCTGCCACTGCAACTGAGCTGCACTGTGAAGTACTGATTGGCGGCCCGCTGTCCGATCACAAAGGCATCAACCGCCGCGGCGGTGGCCTGACAGCACCAGCGCTGACCGAAAAAGACAAAGCCGATATCAAACTGGCTGCAGAAATGGAGCTGGATTATCTGGCGGTGTCCTTCCCGCGCGACGCCTCCGACATGGAGTACGCCCGCCGCCTGCTCAAAGAAGCCGGTGGTAGTGCCTGGCTTGTGGCTAAGGTCGAGCGTGCAGAAGCTGTGGCCGATGACGCAGCGCTGGACGGCCTGATTCTGGCCTCAGACGCGGTGATGGTTGCCCGTGGTGACCTGGGCGTGGAGATCGGCGACGCTGAACTGGTCGCGATCCAGAAGAAAATCATCCTGCACGCACGCCAGCACAACAAAGCGGTGATCGTCGCCACGCAGATGATGGAGTCGATGATCCAGAACCCAATGCCGACCCGCGCCGAAGTCTCCGACGTGGCCAACGCCGTGCTGGACTACACCGATGCGGTGATGCTCAGCGCAGAAAGCGCCGCCGGTGCTTACCCGCTGGAAGCGGTACAGGCGATGGCGCGTATTTGTCTGGGCGCAGAAAAGCACCCGACCAGCAAAACCTCCGGCCACCGCATGGGCACCGAGTTTGAGCGTTGCGACGAAAGCATCGCTTTGGCGTCGATGTACACCGCCAACCACTTCCCCGGTGTGAAGGCAATCATCGCCCTGACAGAGAGCGGCTATACCCCGCTGATCATGTCGCGTATCCGCTCTTCGGTACCAATCTTTGCTTTCTCTCCGCACCGCGAAACCCAGGCCCGCGCGGCGCTGTTCCGCGGTGTTTACACCGTGCCGTTTGATCCAGCGGCACTGCAGCCGAGCGAAGTCAGCCAGGCTGCGGTGGACGAGTTGCTCAAGCGTGGCGTGGTGCAGGCTGGTGACTGGGTAATCCTGACCAAGGGTGACAGCTACCACACCATCGGCGGCACCAACACCATGAAACTGCTGCATGTGGGTGAAGCGCTGGTCTGATCAGCATTCACGTACAAAAAGGCCGCTCACCGAGCGGCCTTTTTTATTCAGTAAACCTTCAGACGAACTTGCTGAAGTCCGGCTCACGTCGCTGCATAAACGCGCTCAGAGCCTCAATAGCCTCAGGCGAACGCAGTCGCTGACCAAACAGTGCGCCCTCTTCCTCAATCACTCTGCGCAACTCTTCACGCCCCGGATCACGCATCAGGCGCTTGCTGTCGATAACCGCAGAAGGTGCCAGCTTATTGAAGCGCAGTGCGACCTCTCGCGCAGCAGCCACAGTCGCCTCGCCATCCTCCAGCGCCTGATTAGCAATGCCCCACTGCGCGGCTTGCTCACCTGTAAAACTCTGGCCCAATAACAACAGTTCAGCAGCACGGGCATGGCCGAGCATACGCGGCAAAATCAGGCTCGAACCATACTCAGGACACAGGCCCAAATTCACGAATGGCATTTTCAATGTAGCGCTGCGACCGATGTAGACCAGATCGCAGTGCAGCAGCATAGTCGTACCGATTCCAACAGCCGGGCCATTTACCGCCGCAACTACCGGCTTACTGAAATCGAACAGTGCTTTCATAAACTGGAACACTTCGCTGTTCAGCCCGGTTGGCGGTGCCTGAATGAAGTCCGCCACATCATTGCCACTGGTGAAACAACTTTCACCGCCGGTAATCAAAACCGCACGTACACTCTTGTCCTGATCGGCCTGATTCAGAGCATCAGCCATAGCGCTGTACATGGCTCGGGTCAGAGCATTCTTTTTATCAGCACGGCTCATCTGCAGCGTGACAAGACCTTGCCCGCGCTCAACCAACACATGTTCGCTCATACACCATCCTCACAACTGTTCGGCCACGCACTTGCGACCGGACGACGCTAAGCGTGGGGCAAAAAACTGTCAGTGAAGATCTGGCTGCGCGGCAAACCGGCAAGATAGAGATGCCGTGCAAAACATTCGACACTGTCAGGATGGCCGCAGAGTAAGGCGATGGTTTGACGTGGAACAAGGCGTAGTTCGGCCAAAGCAGCGGACAAGTCGGTCGAGCTGACTTGCTCAATCTGAACCTGATCGTGCTGCTTAGCTATCTCGCCCAATTCAGGCTTCAGATAGTGCTCTGTAGGATGTCGCGCAACATGCAGCACACGGATGGGCCCTTGATGATCATTACGCAGCGCCTCACGCAGTACTGCGTACAAAGGTGCCAGTCCTGTTCCGGAAGCCATGAGTAGCAAAGGACGGTCCTGCCACTCGGGATCGTAACGCAGTGCCGCACCATGCAATTGACCAAGGCTCAGCTGGGCTCCGACACTCAGCGCTTTGGCCATTGTCGTGAAAGCACCGGGCCGATAGCAGTCGATATGAAATTCCAACCAAGAGTCCTCTCCCGGCAAGCTGGCCAGAGAGTACGGCCTGATCACATCGTCTGCGCACAGCGACAGGTGCTGTCCAGTGGAATAACGCAACGGGCGCTGCGGCATAAGGCGCAAGCGCAGGACATTCGGACTGGGCCAGTCACAGCTGTGGACAGTTGCCGGAATGCCATCTCGGGCCGCATCAAACACCTCAACTTCAGCGTCATCAACAACCAGACACTGGCAAGCCAGGTGCCAGCCCTGATCGCGCTGCGCGGTGGTCAGGGCATCGGGCTTTATATCGTGCAGAGTGCCACTTACACCCCGCACAAGGCAGGCATGGCAACTACCGGCACGACAGCTGTAAGAAACATTAATCCCTGCCTCAAGCAGGCTGTCGAGCAAATTGGCATTGTGCGCCACACTCACGCTGCGCCCGCCTACTAGCAAATCAGGCAATTACCTCTCCCCAGCTGGCAGCGCAACGGTTACGCCCCTCATGCTTAGCACGGTACAACGCCTGATCAGCCCGGCGCATTGCGCTGTCCAAATCATCCCCCGGACTGAGCAATGTCATACCTACAGAAAGACTCAGATCTCTCACACTCATCCCAACTTGTTCTGCTTCATTAAAGGTCTGGCGCAAACGCTCACAGCAGGCACTGAGCTGATCAGCATCCGAGTCAGGAAGTAAGAGGACAAACTCCTCACCGCCATAGCGGGCCAGGACATCACCTTCCCGCAAACACGCTTGCGCAACCGCAGCAAACAGCTGCAGAACACGGTCCCCTACAGCATGCCCATGGACATCGTTAATGCTCTTGAAGTTATCCAGATCAATGAGTGCAATCCCAAACTGTTGCTCAGGCCTCATACACTTCAGGGACTCATTGACCACATGCAAAAAATGCCGGCGGTTGAACAACCCGGTCAACTCATCCGTGGCGGCCAGATCTTCGAGCTTGCTCATCATGCCACGCAAAGTGTCTTGGCTAGCCCTTAAGTCGTAGCGCCGCTGGCGCATTTGCTGACGTAGGGAATAGACATAATTGCCAAAGAGGCACATCCAGACCAGCATGCCGGCCAGAATACAGCCCTGGAGCAGAACATGCCGCACGTCCATGGCCTGATCAAAAAAGCCTTGGTAGAGATGAGCGCAGAGGAACCCGGCAAATGCAAACAGCGCACAGCCTACAACGACTCTGGGTCTTAACTGGAAAATGCCAAATAAAAGGACCGGGCAGTACAAAACCAGCAAACTGCTGTGTACCTCGTCAAATACAACAAGCAGCAGGCTTATCCAGGCCAAACCGAAAAGAACCTGGGGCAGAGTGAGACTTGGGTCTTTGAAGCGCAGGTTCAGATTCGACAGAAACAAGCTTAAAAATATGGCCTGACTGACAACCAATGCCACCAGCGCTAGCAGTGCAGCCCCTGACGAGAGCTTGATCAGCCCAGTACTTGTCGCCAGAAGGCTGATAGCGCAAATCAGCAGATATGAAATCAACGCCATTGCAAAACGTTTGCGCAACAGATGCTGCAAGGCGTGCTGAGAATTATTTTTCATGATGTCACAGGCTCCGTCCCATGCTGGCACAACAATGTCAATTTACTCTTATTTCCACAAAAAAAAACAGGGTAGCCTAAGAGTAAATAGTTCTTCTCTATCAGAGCCCTAAGACCTTGAAGGTGTCCGTGATAAGCCTTGCAAGGTATACTAGCGGCCCTTTTATCCTGAGCCCCGGGCCCTGATAAATACGCGCTGGGCCCGCCCGGCGCTCTTCAAAGTTCCTGCCCTATTAAAGGAGCGCGCCTAGCATGACCGTGATCAAGCAAGATGATCTGATCCAGAGCGTTGCCGACGCCCTGCAGTTCATTTCCTATTACCATCCCGTGGATTTCATCCAGGCCATGCATGAGGCCTACCTGAAAGAAGAATCCCCGGCTGCACGCGACTCCATCGCGCAGATCCTGATCAACTCGCGCATGTGCGCCACTGGCCACCGTCCAATCTGTCAGGACACCGGCATCGTCACCGTATTCGTCCGCGTGGGTATGGACGTACGCTGGGACGGCGCCACCATGAGCGTTGATGACATGATCAACGAAGGTGTTCGCCGCGCTTACAACCTGCCGGAAAACGTGCTGCGCGCCTCCATTCTGGCCGACCCGGCCGGTGCCCGTAAAAACACCAAGGACAACACCCCAGCGGTTATCCACTACTCCATCGTTCCGGGTAATACCGTTGAAGTGGACGTGGCAGCCAAAGGCGGCGGCTCCGAAAACAAGTCCAAGATGGCGATGCTCAACCCATCCGACTCCATCGTTGACTGGGTATTGAAAACCGTTCCGGAAATGGGCGCAGGCTGGTGCCCGCCAGGCATGCTCGGCATCGGTATCGGCGGTACTGCGGAAAAAGCAGCCGTGATGGCCAAAGAAGTGCTGATGGAGTCCATCGACATCCACGAACTGAAGGCCCGCGGCCCGCAGAACCGCATCGAGGAAATCCGCCTTGAACTGTTCGAGAAGGTCAACCAGCTGGGCATCGGCGCCCAAGGCCTGGGCGGTCTGACCACTGTTCTGGACATAAAGATCAAGGATTATCCGACCCACGCCGCTTCACTGCCGGTGTGCATGATCCCGAACTGCGCCGCCACCCGTCACGCTCACTTCGTGCTCGATGGCTCCGGCCCAGCTTCGCTGGAAGCGCCGGATCTGGACGCTTACCCGGAAATCGTCTGGGAAGCAGGCCCAAGTGCCCGCCGCGTGGACCTCGACACGTTGACCCCAGAAGACGTTCAAAGCTGGCAACCCGGTGAAACCGTTCTGCTTAACGGCAAGATGCTGACCGGCCGCGACGCTGCGCACAAGCGCATGGTCGACATGCTGAACAAAGGTGAAGAGCTGCCGGTAGACCTCAAAGGTCGCTTCATTTACTACGTGGGCCCGGTTGATCCGGTTGGCGACGAAGTGGTTGGCCCGGCTGGTCCGACTACCGCAACTCGTATGGACAAGTTTACCCGTCAGATTCTGGAAAGCACTGGCCTGCTGGGCATGATCGGTAAATCCGAGCGTGGCCCGATCGCCATCGACGCGATCAAGGACAACAAAGCGGTATACCTGATGGCTGTAGGCGGCGCGGCTTACCTCGTGTCCCAAGCGATCAAAGCGTCCAAGGTTGTGGCCTTCCCGGAACTGGGCATGGAAGCGATCTACGAGTTCGAAGTGAAAGACATGCCAGTTACCGTGGCAGTCGACACCAAAGGCGAGTCGGTCCACATCACTGGCCCGGCGATCTGGAACAAGAAGATCCACGAAAGCCTGGCCGTCGAGGTCAAGTAATCGCCCGAATAAAAAACCCGGCTCAGGCCGGGTTTTTTATTGTCTGTAAAGACTCGGTTGTCAGTGGCCTTTTGGCGCCGCAGCCTGATCGGCGAACTTGGACAGAATGTGCGCTTTCATACCGCGTGCCAGTTCTTCCTCATCAAAGAACACTTCACCCAGCGAATCCTTACGGAATATCTCCACTGCGTCAGGGCTGTGAGTACGAATCACCACCTCAATATCCGGGTTGAGCATGCGCGCAGTTTCCACCATGCGCTGTACATTCATCGGATCAGGAGTGGCAATCACCAGCATCGCTGCGTCAGCGATGTGAGCCTGGATCAACGTGCCCGGCTCAGCCGAGTCACCACTGACAGCGACCATGCCCTGATTGCGAATTTGCTCCACGCGCTCACGGTTCTGCTCCACCACCACAAACGGGATGTGCCGCTCCAACAGGCTGCGGGCAATACGTCGACCAACACGACCGTAACCCACCATCACCACCTGGCCTTCAAGGTACTTCCTCTCAGTGCTCATTGGCAGCACAGCCAGCGGGTCTTCTCGGTGTTCAAGGCGGCGGGCAAACGAGGAGCGACGCAGCGCCAGCTCTTTCAGTGGTTTAACCGCCGCAAACACGGCCGGGTTCAGCGCAATGGAAATCAGTGCACCTGCCAGCACCAGGCTCATGCCCTCTTGTGGCATCAACCCTAGAGTCAGACCAAGCCCAGCGAGGATGAACGAGAACTCGCCGATCTGCGCCAAGCTAGCCGCCACCGTGAATGCGGTATTGAGCGGATAACGAAAAGCCAACACCAACGCCGCAGCCGCCAGGGTTTTACCGATAACGATAATGCCCACCACTGCCAGCACATGCAGAGGCTCTTTGAGCAGCACCAGCGGATCAAACAGCATGCCGACCGAGACGAAGAACAGCACCGCAAACGCATCGCGCAGTGGCAATGATTCTTCAGCCGCACGGTGACTGAGATCCGATTCACGCATCACCATGCCAGCAAAGAAGGCCCCCAGTGCAAACGACACTTGGAACAAAGCAGCCGCACCATAGGCAATACTGATCGCCGCCGCCACCACCGAGAGGGTAAACAGCTCGCGGGAGCCAGTCTTAGCCACATGCATCAGCAACCACGGAATCAGGCGGCGTCCGGCTACCAGCATGACCGCCAGGAAGCCCGCCACCAGCAATAAGGTTTTACCCAGTGTGTACCACAGTGGATCACTGCTGGTTTCTACGACCGTCGTGCTGCCCAGCACGCCTGCCAACGGCGGCAGCAAAACAAGCACCAGCACGGTGACCAAATCCTCGACCACCAGCCAGCCCACGGCAATACGGCCGTTCATGGAGTCGAGAATTCCGCGGGACTCAAGGGCCTTGAGCAGCACAACCGTACTGGCACAAGACAGCGACAGACCGAAGACAAGCCCAGCCCCGAAGCTCCACCCCCACCAGTGCGCGACAGCCATCCCCAAAACCGTAGCAAGGCCCATCTGCACGATTGCACCGGGCAATGCGATTTTCTTAACCGATAACAGATCGTCCAGGGAGAAATGCAAGCCGACACCGAACATCAGCAGCATCACGCCGATTTCTGACAGCTGTGCAGCCAGCTCCATATCGGCAACAAAACCAGGCGTTGCAGGGCCTAAGATAATCCCGGCGCAGAGGTAGCCGATCAGCGCTGGCAGCTTAATCTTCTCGGCAATAAAGCCAAAAATAAGCGCCAGGCCAAAGCCGCCGGCCAAGGTGGTGATCAGGGAGATGTTGTGCTCCATCCAGTGTCCTCATGTTAGTGGTGGTACGACTGTGCCCTGACGCATGGCAAGTACCACTGCCCAGAGGCCGCAACAACTTCCACGATGGTGCACACATAGATCCGGCGATTTGCCGGGCCGGGACAAGGTGATGCTGTCAGACCCCGGACAGGCCAGCATCTAGCACTTTCTTGCTAAGACGCTTAGTGAATAATAAAAAAAGGTTTTAGATCAATAAAAAATAACAAAAAATTCACGAGACAAGACAAGCGGTGCGCACGACAACAAGTCACAGCTATCGCAAGACAAGTGGGAATCCGACCATTGCGAGCCGGATTCATGGCGACATGTCTAAGAATTTTCTTAGCAAATACTCTGCCATATTTTTTACGGCGTGCTGAAGGTCAGTCGTCCCTTGTCAGCACTTCAAGCAGCTCGACCTCGAAGATCAAGTCTGAATTCGGCTTAATAAAAGCGCCGAACTCGCGGTCGCCATATCCCAGCGCGGATGGCACATAGAGTTTGCGCTTACCGCCTACACGCATTCCCATCATTCCCAGATCCCAGCCCTTAATGACCCGACCTGTGCCGATAACACACTGAAAGGCTTTACCACGTTCGTAAGATGAGTCGAATACGCGGCCATCTTCCAGGAATCCGACGTAATTGGTGGTAATCAACGCACCTTTTACAACTTCCTTGCCGTCGCCAACCTTGATGTCTTCAATGCGTAATTCTTCAATCATTGCACGTCCTCACTGGTTCACCCGTATAGGGATTGCGCGCACAACTGCCGAACAGTCGTACCATCCTGCTAACTGAGAAGCTCGAAAGGCCCCGCCGAGACACGTTTGAGGCGTGATAAAGTCCGCCGGTATTTTCGGCCACACAATGAGAGCAATTATGGAACCCCTGGCAGCAAACGGCGAACTTGAAAACTGGGACGCGCTGCGCGCCAGAAAGTCATTCCCGGACTTGTTGCTCGGAAATGGTGCAAGCCTGGCGGTTTGGCGCAACTTTGCTTACTTCTCACTGTTTGATGAAGCTCAAACCACGCGCAACCGACCGCTCAGTCCAACCGAGCTGAGCGTATTCCGCGCCATGGACACAAATATCTTCGAGCAGGCACTCGGCGCACTGCGTAACAGCATCCGGGTGAATGCCGCGCTAACCATCAATGCGTCATCACCGCGCCATCGCTATTTCGCGATTAAAGAAGCGCTGATCCACGCCATACGCTCCGTTCATATTCCCTGGAGCCAGATGCCTGCCGATACGCTGGCCAGCATCAATCAGGAGCTCAGTCGCTACCGCACAGTCTACAACGGCAATTACGACCTGCTGACCTACTGGGCTGAACTGCACGCGCCTGGAGGTTTCGACAATATTTTCCGTGGCAGCGATGCCACATTCGAGCCAACCTACACAGCGCGGAAAGGCAACACGACACGCATCCTTTACCTGCATGGCGGTTTGCATCTGGTGAAAAACGCAGATGGCAGCACGCGCCTGCTCAACTCATCTGAAAGCACCCTGCTGGCCAGTTTCGCTATCAATCAGTTAGGCGATATTCCACTGTTTGTGAATGAGAGCAGTAGCGAGGACAAGCTTAAGTCCATTCGTGGTTCGGACTATCTGTCCTACTGCCTCGGCCAACTGGCACAGCCAACGGAAGGGTTATGCATCTTCGGCCACAGCCTGAGTAAGCAAGATCACCACCTACTCCACGCCGTGCAGCAAGCCAGCCCGAAAGCACTGGCTATTTCTATCTATCCGCACAACAGCAATTTCATTGAGCAACAGAAGAGCTATTACCAGCAGCTATTCGCCGAGCACCCGCACATCGAATTGTGTTTCTTTAACTCAATGAGTCACCCGCTGGGCAACCCCGGGTTACGCGTACCGGTTCCCAAATCTGATCTGGGAGCCACACATTAGGTGGCTGCCCGCACCAGACTCAGCTCAACCGGAGCGCGCCGCTGACTGAGATAACGGGTACAGCTCACGCGCAGGAACGAGGCGAAGTTCACCACTTCGCCACGATAATCCATGACCTCGTCATAAAGCTTGGCGATCAGTTGGTTTGTGGTCATGCCGTCCACCTCTGCAATTTCCCGCAGGATGTCCCAGAACTGATTCTCCAGCCGCAACGTGGTAACAACACCGCGAATGCGTAGGGAGCGCGAGCGTGACTCGTACAGAATCGGATCGGCTTTTACGTACAATTCACACATAAACGCACTCCTCGTGCACTGCGCCCCGCCTGTTACAGGCTGATTTGGGTGCCCAATACCTTTAAGAATCCCGCCAGCCAATTCGGATGCGCAGGCCACGCAGGGGCCGTGACCAGATTGCCCTGGACGTGAGCCTGATCCACCGGAATATCAATATAGGTGCCGCCGGCCAAACGCACTTCCGGCGCACACGCTGGGTAGGCACTACATTCGCGCCCCTCAAGCACACCGGCAGCAGCCAGCAGTTGCGGGCCATGGCACACAGCAGCAATCGGTTTACCGGCGGTATTGAAAGCCTGCACCAAGCCGATCACATCCGCATTCAGACGCAGATACTCAGGCGCACGACCACCTGGAATCAGCAATGCGTCATACGCCTCGGCGTGAACCTGATCAAAGGCAAAATTCAGAGCAAAGTTGTGACCGGGCTTTTCGCTGTAAGTCTGCTCGCCTTCAAAGTCATGAATCGCTGTGCGTACCGTCTCGCCAGCAGCCTTACCGGGGCAAACGGCATGTACCTGATGGCCGACCATCAACAGCGCCTGAAACGGCACCATGACTTCGTAGTCTTCGACGTAATCGCCGACCAGCATGAGAATTTTCTTCGCGGCCATCTGGGGGTTCCTTTCATGAAGTTGGGAAGCCAGAAGTGTTATCCCTAATCCGCTACAGCGGGTAATACCCAATTACTACAGCGACAAAAGGCTCCGGGTCTGGGCCCGGAGCACAGGCATCAGTCGAGGGTTTCTTCATCACGCTGCAGCACGTACACACAGCCGCTGTCGTCTTCCAGGTAGTCGTGTACGTAATACATGACGACTTCCCCCAAACCCGGCGTGACGGCTACGTAATCGCCGATATCTGCGGTGAAATGAGCCTTGCTGCCCGGCTTGGCCTCACTCTCAATACGCGCTGTGACAAACAGCTCTTCAGCAAACCCAGCGAAATACTCTTCACGCTCAGCTGCATCCCAACTCGATGGCACCTTAAATGCCCCCGCGAATACGATTTTACCGTCGCCCAAGTCTTGCTCCTCGGCCTCAGGGTCGTTCTCATCGGGGCGATACAGGGTGCAATCCTGCGCTTGTGGGTGTTGCAGCACAGCCAGTCTGGCCGCCAGTTGTTGCTCTGTATCCAGGGATGGCATTTTGTTCTCCACGCCAGCGGCGCATTGTTTTCGTTATAGGTAGCAGGCTAGCCGCTCCGTAATAGCGGACTAACCTGCCGGGTTCCTCCTGGGCTTGCAACTGTTACAACGCCTGTCCCAGCAAACTAATGGCCACGCGCTTCAATGTACTCAGGTCCACCGGCTTGCACAGACAGTCTTGAGCGCCGCGTCGACGGGCCTCGGCGAACAGCGCTTCATCAGCCGCCGCACTCACCACCATCACTGGCACCGAACTCAGACGCGGGGTCTGGCGCATGAAGTCGATCACGCTCAACCCCTCGCCGTCAGGCAGATCAAGATCCAACAACACCAGTGTCGGAGTATGCAGTTCCAGCTCGGCCAGGGCTTGTTGGACGGTGCCTACGCCACGCACTTCGGCAAACTCACGCAACGCCTCCTGAACCACCTTCAGGCTGGCCGCATGATCCTCAATACACAGCACATCCGCGAGCAACGCGGGCTGCTCTGTCAACTGCTCAGTGCTCTCCTCTGGTGGCGGTTCTGGGGCGGCTCCCGGCAGATCAATCCAGAAGCGGCTGCCGCAACCTGGCGAACTCTCAAAGCCAATTTCGCCGCCCATCAGGGTCGCCAGCTCCCGGCACAACACCAGCCCAATACCGGTTCCGGGAATGGTTGAGTTTTCCCGGCCCAAACGCTGAAACGGCTGGAACAGATTGGCCTGTTGTTCCTCACTCAGCCCGACACCGTTGTCTTCAACCCACAAGCGCACGGCATCCGAACGCACTTCATAGCCCAGATTCACCAGCCCGCACCGAGTGCTGTACTTCACGGCATTGGAGAGCAAGTTGAGAATGACCTGACGCACACGGCGGACATCCGCTTGCACATACAGGCCGGTGTCAGCCTCTGCCAAAACCTGCAACTGCAGCTGACGTTTTTTGGCTTCCGGCAACACCAGTTCCGCACAGCCGTGGAGCAGCGCGCCGATTTCTACAGGTTTGAGCTTAAGCTGCTGTCGACGGTTTTCGATGCTCGACAGATCGAGAATGTCATCCACCAACGAGGTGAGGTGACGGCTGGCGTTGACGATTTCACGGGCATAATCCGCCTCTTGCGAAGCATTAGCGCGACTCTCGGCCTCCATTTCAATGAGCTGAGCAAATCCATGGATCGCATTGAGCGGCGTACGTAATTCGTGACTCATGCTAGAAAGGAAGCGGCTCTTGGCCTGACTGGCGGCTTGGGCGTCCAGGCTTGCCCGGCGCAACTCTTCCTGCACTGTTTTCAGGCGAGTGATATCCACATGAGTGCCTGCGATGCGGCACGGTTTTCTATCGCCATCACGTTCAATCACCCGACCACGGCTCAGCAGCCAGACATACTCACCACTGGGAGTCGCATAGCGGTACTCCACTTCATAGCGATCTTCCTGACTGTTAATAAACAGCTGGCGCAAATGGCGTATACGCTCCAGATCATCCGGGTGCATACGCTGGTTGAAGTCAGCCAGACTCATCTTCTCTGGCGACAAACCGAAACGGTTCACAAAGCGCTCACTCAGGGTAATGCTCATGGACTGGACATCAATGCTCCACAAGCTCTCCGTCGTACTTTCCATCACCAGTTCAAGTACACGCTGCGCCTCCAAGCGCTGAGATTCACTGGCCTGCAACTGCCTGCCTGTTTCCTCAACCGCTCTGGCCATGCTGTGGATCTCAGCAATCTGGCTATCAGGCACCGGCGTGGTGAAGTTGCCACGCCCAACTGCCCGCATCATCTCCACGACGCCCTTGATCGGCCCGGCCAATTGCGAGGCCAAATGACGGGTGCGCATCCACATCAACGCGAAGAAAAGTACATAAAACACCAGCAGCCCGGCGATCAGCAGATAACCGATATGCAGGTAATGACGGGCCAGGTTACGGGTTTCGGTAAAGATATTTTCTTTGTCGACGACCATCATCAAGCGCCAACCGGTCTGCGGAATCGTGCTCCACGACACCAGTTGATCGCGCCCTCCCAGCTCAACTTCCTGAACGCTGTCCGGGCCAGTGTTCATGGCCTCCACCAACGTTTTTAACTGGGGGTAGCGAGACAGGCTGAAATCTTTGGGTTTGAGCACCTCACGGCGTACCGCCTCAGCGTAGGAGTAACCCATCAGCTCGGTCAGCCCAAAGTCATCCTCACCCTGAGGCGGCAGCGCGAGGATATTGCCGTTACGATCCAACAGCATCGCGTAGCCGCTCCACGGAACCTGCAACGAATCGATACTTTCAAGAATCTGCCCGACGGTGAAATCCATCCCCACAACGCCTTCCAGAAAGTCACCGGCATAGACCGGCGCGATCGCAGACATCATCCAACCCATTCCGGCGGGATCAAGATAAACCTCGGTCCACACCACCTTGCGCTCTGGGTTGTGCTTGGCATCTGCCAGGTAATAGAAGTTGTAATCCGGTATCACCATGTCATGGGGATACTGCTTAGGCGTCATAAAGAACGGATAGATGCGGTTGTAACTATCCCAACTGTTGAAATAGAGCGAGGCGATACGCGACGTGGAATTGTGCATCGCCCGCATCAGAGGGTCCAGCTGAGACAGACGCAGTGCTTTGTCGTGGTCCTGCTGGGCAAGCGGCGTACTGTTGGCATAGAACGAGGCTGCGCGTCCGTTATCCGTCTTGGTGTAGAACACCCCGCTGTCTGTTACAGCATGCCGCTGCCGCTCCAGGTCGTCCGGTTTGAAGGAGGTATCCTGCAGCGCCTTCAAAGTCATATCCCGGAACACCGCGACCTGCGACTCCACACCCAACAACCGCCGCGCAATCAAGTGGCCCTCGCGCTGTGCAGTGGTCGTCAGATTCTCCAATGCATTTTCTTGCAGGTAATCGATCTGAGCGTCCCTGATCTCGCTATTCATCAGCAGATAAGCAGCAATCAGTACGAACTCAACCAGCACCAGTGGTATCAAGGCACTCTGGACAAAAGCTCGCCAGATCCACTGACGCAATGGGTAGCGCGGCATACGTTGGAGGATTCCTGAATTGTCAGCGTGTCAGACAACAATCATAGCTGGCAAAGCGTGCTGAATGGGCACCGATTGAACAGTCGACGAAAATGAACCTTTCACGTACAATCGTGTCTGTATAACTGCACGAAAGTTTTGGGGCCGATTAGGATTCGACGCCGGTGGCGAAACTTGAGGGGCATGCCGAGTGGGTAACAGAACTCGTAAATCCACTGTTGCAAAACTTATAATTGCCAATGATGACAATTACGGTGCTCAACTAGCTGCGTAAGCAGCCTAGCGCACTTCTGGTAGCTTCGGCTCCAGCAATCACTAGGGGATGTCTGTAAACCCGAACTGATTGTCAGATAGAACAGAATCGTCGCCTAGTACGTTGTGGACGAAGCGACTAAATCTTACACAACTCGCCCAAAGCACCCTGCCCGTCGGGCGGCCAAGGGTTAACTTAGTAGACACGGCTAAGCATGTAGAACCGATAGCGGAGAACTGGCGGACGGGGGTTCAAATCCCCCCGGCTCCACCAAATCAACATCTAAAGACGTCCACGGACGTCTTTTTTTGTGCCTGAAATCCAGTAAATACGGGGCCTCCAGCGTTAAAGATGTTCAATAACATCCAATGACAGCTTTTCACCTTGGTATTCCAATTGGTATTCCAAGCCAACAGATGGTAATTTTTGGAATACCAAAACCACTTTTGGAATACCAATGTGCGCCCACGCTACTCGCCTTTCTGAAGTCAAAATCAAAGCTGCCAAGCCTAGGGACAAGGACTATGTGCTTGTTGACGGTGACGGACTTCAAATGCGAGTGAGAATCAATGGCTCCAAGCTTTGGAATTTCAACTACTACCACCCCGTGACGAAAAAGCGTATCAACATGGGGCTTGGCAGCTACCCAGAACTCTCACTTGCTCAAGCAAGAAAGCTGACCATTTCGGCACGAGAGCTTTTGGCTTCAGGGATTGATCCGAAAGAGGACCGCGAGAATCTCAAGCAAGCGAAAAAAGCCGAGACCGAACACACCTTCCAGAATGTGGCCCTTGCTTGGTTTGAGTTGAAAAAGGATTCCGTCACCAAGCCCTACGCTGAAGACATTTGGCGTTCGCTAACGCTACACATCTTTCCAGATCTAGCTACAACACCGATTTCAGCGATTACAGCGCCACTAGTCATCAACCTACTCCGCCCCTTAGAAACCAAGGGCAGTCTTGAAACCGTGAAGCGCCTTAGCCAGCGCTTAAACGAAATCATGACTTACGGGGTTAACTCTGGCCTGATTCACGCCAACCCACTGAGCGGCATTCGTGCCGTATTTAAGAAACCGAAAAAAAAGAACATGGCAGCTCTGGCACCGGATGAGCTCAAGGAGCTTATGGTTGCCATCGCCAACGCTAGCATCAAGCGCACGACACGCTGCTTAATTGAGTGGCAACTCCACACCATGACGCGCCCAGCTGAAGCAGCTACCACCCGCTGGGAAGACATCGACTTCGAGAAAAAGATTTGGACGATTCCAGCTGAGCGCATGAAAAAGCGCCGCACACATATCGTCCCGCTGACAGAGCAAGCCCTAGCACTACTAGAAGCGATCAAGCCTTACAGCGGCCATCGCGAATATGTGTTCCCTGCAGACCGTAACCCTCGTACCCACTGCAACAGTCAGACAGCAAACATGGCGTTAAAACGCATGGGCTTCAAAGACCGCTTGGTTAGCCATGGCATGCGCTCAATCGCCAGCACCGTACTCAACGAGCACGGCTGGGACCCAGAACTTATTGAGGTGGCATTGGCGCACGTCGATAAAGATGAAGTGCGCAGTGCTTACAACCGAGCAGACTACATCGAGCGTAGACGCCCGATGATGGCTTGGTGGAGCGAACACATACAGCAAGCTGCTACAGGCAATTTATCCGTAGCAGCTACAGCTGATGGGCGGGATCGAAAGGTTGTATCGATCCGATAAAAAGGGTGGCGACTAACTACCGCTTTCGGCCAGAAGCAGACGGTTTAGCTTATAAATAAATCCGTCCACTTTTCCATACCGCATCGCTCGTGCTGCATGGTTGCTCCATCTAATCCTCAGTCCCTACCTCTAATTCAGCCTCTGGAGTAAGAAGCTGCTTAGCCCGTAGTTCAGCGATTACGAGGCTGGATAGTTGAAGCAACTGCACATTTGGTTGGTTACGAATCCACTCCTTAACTTGCTCCGGCGTCAATGACGAGTCGGTTATCAATGAAGCAATTACAGAGGCAGTAATGCGCGAAAGACCAAGCTCAACCAGTGAACGACCAGTTTCGGTAGATATGCCTAGCTCTAACGCTAGGGAGAAATCGTAGACTTGACCAATGAGATCACTCCGCCCTGCCTCTGCCAACACAAAACGAAGTAGATCTACATATGCCTTGGCCCACTGGACTAACCTAAAGCGAATTGTCTGCTCGACCAGGCTAAACATATTTCTAATCGCAGCGTCAATTATCGCTTGATTGCGATTTTTTTTAGAGGCTTCAGATGCTTTCTTTAAGTGATATTTAACCGACTCCCTGACCAACTGCGTAAGTGGCTCACCTCTCATCCAGCTTAAAGCAGTAACAGTTACATGATTAACAAATCCGCGAGCTCTTTGGCCCTCCTCCCCTGAAAGAGTCAAACCTCCTAAATGCTTGTACAATCGACGAATTATGCCATTGTAAACTTTGTATGAGTCAGAGGAGGGGTTTACTGGAATCAGTTTTTCAAACTCTCCTTTTTTCACTCCTTGACGCAATCGCTGCAACAGACTCGTCAATGCTATAGGGTCGATCATCCAGCTGCTTGTCAGCACCTGCTCTGGCAAGCCTAGCTCCAACAGTGCCCTCTCAGCAGAACTTTTGAGTGTTATTTTTTGCGCGTCAGTGAGCTGGAGACTGGGGCGTCCTAGAAGAGCACCAAGACTTCCTTGAGCGGAACGATAGAGCACTAGACCCGCCGCGGCGGTTATTCGCTCGTCAGTACCTAGACGAACAGATCCGTCTTGCGCTTCAGTGGCTGCGAACTCAAGGACCTTGACTACCGATTCAAACTCATCTTCTATCGTTTGTTTGAAAGCGACCTTTACTGAAAATGGTTTTCGCTCGGTAAGCGGCTGAGATTCCCAGTTTTCATAATTAACCAAGAAGACATTTCCGACAACCTCTTCTCCGAGCCTGCCTGCGCGACCAGCGAAGTTCCAAAGTGCTGCCTCGTCGAGAGGCTCACCTTTGTTTCCTCTTGTAGGTGTATCGATGAAAACATTTCGAGCTGGCAGATTAACTCCCTGGAATAAAGTTGTAGTACAGCAAAGGTAATCCAAATCTTCTTTTCGAAACGTATCTTCAATCCCTTCGCGCAGTAAACTAGGCATGCTGCCGTAGTGGAAAGCAACACCCTTCAGTACATACTCCGCCAGAGAGTAATCTTTGTGGATATGTTGTTTGATGAATTTTGATAGCTCGCGCAGCGCTTCTGTAGTTTTAGATTCTCGATTGAGGGCAATGAGGCCTGCTAATGCCTCAGCGTTGGCTGCGCCTGTGGCATAGACTAAGGATCGGCCTGATACTCCAAACTCTTGGGCTACCGCCGCGAGCTTAGCATCTTCCTTCAATGCAAAGCCGCGCTTGAAAACATAGGAACCAATAGTCTCAAGTTTTTTTGGCGTGACAAGCTCTAGCTCAACGAGATTTTCATTTTGCATCGAGAAACGAACATTAATGCGATTCTGAACCACCGGAGATAGTGAAGTTTCCTTAACTTCTATTTCAGGTAATCCAACGCTATCTCCTATAAGCTGAAACCCGCTTGCACCTGGAGCTAGAAACAGGAAGCGAGCGTTGTGGTTGGATATTTTTATCTTCTCTAGCACATCCTGCAATATCATGCCGCGACTGTCATCACCCATCGCCTGGGCCTCGTCCACAACTACTAGATCAATAACTCCAGAAAGGTCTACGGTCGAGAGCAACAACTGCACTCGCTCTTGGGTGAGGACATAAATTTGTTTAGGGCGCTTCGAGGGATCAAGAACTGGAATGGTCGTAATTCGAAGCTCAGAGGAGACTTGAGACAAACGTTTCTCTAGTTTTCCTTGTATCTCCGTCAGTAGCGCTCTGGTTGGTGCAATGTACAAAGCGGTAAAGTTTGCTTCCGTAATTGCTCGCTCGCACAAATGTTCGAGAACTACGTATGATTTTCCTGCGGAGGTAGGCGCTGATATCGCTGCTGCAATGCTAGATTTTAAGCTACCCCAAACATCCAACTGAAACTCGGTTAGGGAGACTCTCTTGCCTGCCATTTCAACAGTATTGATTTCTTCAAGCAGATGTCGCCGCATATATGCTTGGAAATTTTCGACAGCGGCTGTCGCCTGCTCAAGCTTGTTCAGGCCAGGAAAATTCCCCAAATCTGACATTACATGCACTACAGCCTGATGCACTGCTTCATCATTGGAAGCAAGGGAGGAAAAAACTGCAATTTGTTGGGCTAAGTCACGACTTTGTTCATCGTTGGCCTGGGCAAAAATGCTAGCGGAGCTGAGGAGTCTGGCTACAGTCGCGCCCTCTAGCTCGGGGCCTTTTACTTCCGCAGCTTGAGCGGCTGCAGAAAGTGTTGAACGAATGCCTACTGCTCTAAGCTCAGCCAGGTCAGTCCAGAATGCTTCTTCCCGACGTATATCTCGTGCTACTTCAGTCGCAAATGTGTTCATTGTTCAGCTCGGCGAATATCCGTTTCAACTTATAGACATCGGGCACTGCAACCAAGAAGACTATGCAACCGCCAAGATCCACATTCTTAGCCGCTGCTTGGTTGGTTAGATTTTTTTGGAATCTAGGGTGCTTGGTAGAATATTGAGACTCGAAGTGATCTTCGTGAATTGTGATGGGCTGTTCAGCATCTCGTTCTAGCTTCTCATTGTAGGCCTCTTCGCTAAAGACGAGACTTCCTACGTGTATATCTCTGCGCTTGAGATGGTTTCCGTTCCCTGAATAGACATTGAAGAAAGATTTAGCGGCTTCGCGCTGTTCCCCTTGTAGTGCCTCAAGATTTGATAGATCGCTTACAAGACGGAGCTCGTTCAGTCGCCTGCCCCGATCAGCCTGAAATTCCGATACAGAATCGACCATTTCACGAGACGCATCCGCCGCGCTTGGAGTTATTTTTGACTCTAACAAAAAAAATGTCACTGTACCGTCAGGGTTCGCTCTGACATGTAGTCCATCAGCGCCATGGACGGGCATTTCTGAAGATGTCTTTAGGGCCATCTTAGCGCCTACTTGGCCGGCACGAAGGAAGTGAACAGCAACTACATAGGAGATCAACTCCCCAATCTCCCCATAACGACTAGAGTTTTCCTTACTGTATTTGACCAGCAAACGGATTGCTTCGCGCCTCAATCTAGATGCAGCAGCCATGCTGCCGCCCGTATTAGATTTAGCACCTTGAGCATTTGCTTGCTGGCGCTTAGTCAAAGGTATCGCGTAGTCTACGAGGTGGTCAGATAAAAGCTCCACAAACTCATTAGTTTGCGGCTCGTGCTCTCGAAATCGGACAAATAGCAATCGAGGTTGCTTGAGGGGTGGCGAGGCAGAAACTTCCTTGAGGACGTTTTCCAGTCCGTCAACCGGCTCAAGTAGTGCATCGAAATAGTTTTCTACGTCTGCTGTCACTAACTGTCCCTGTATTCTTTAGTGTGGCAATAAACGAAAGATTACCCACTTGATAGAAATAGGCTCTCTTTTGAATTGGTATACCGCCCATTAAACGAGATATAAATACATTGGCGATTTATTAGTGGGAAAGTGCTATTTTATCAGAATGGTAGCCTAGTGATATCGCAAGAGCTAGTCATTACAACATGGCTTTTTTGACGGCGCTGCTTCATGGGCATGAGAATGCGGTGATTAGCTCCCCTAGGGCGATTCACTCAGGGGAGAAAGCCTCTCCAATAACTGCCATTGCCGACTGGCCGCTTGTGGCCGACAGCAGACATTGCCAAACTCAACCTCAGGTATTTCGATTCAAAAAAATCTCAACCACACATCACAGCAATGACATTCACCTCAGGAGTTTCGCTATGTCATTGCAATGCCCCCAATGTGGTTCTGCCGAGATATCAAGACGCTTCACCGCCATGCAGGTCGGCGCAGTTGTCGGTTTGTTAGGCGGTGCCATGCGTGGCGCTGGAGGCGTGCCACTGATTGAATCCAGCTCATCCATCACCAGCCTTAACAAACTCCCCACAGCCAACCTCAACGAGCTATCCACAGCAGTCATGGCTGGACTCGTAGGCGCAGCTGGAGGTTGCACTCTTGGCGCTCAGCTTGGCGAAAAGCTGGACCGGCACGTCCTAGCCCACAACACCTGCACAAGCTGCGGTCATCGCTTCAACCTACCCGTTTAACCCCTTCGAATTCATTGTCGGTGCTGCCTATGTGCAGCGCTTTATGCCGGCACGCACCCTAAGGAAATTCGTTATGGCACATCTGATAGAAACCATGGCCTATGCAGGCGAAGCTCCCTGGCATGGCTTAGGCAATCAACTCACACAAAAACAACCCATTGAGGTCTGGCAGCGTGAAGCAGGAATGGATTGGCAGATCGAAGAAAGCCCCGTGCATTTCAAAGCTGATGCGGTAGGCCACTTAGGCACCATTCACTCCTTTCCAGAACAAAAAGTGCTGTACCGCTCGGATACCAAAGCTCCGCTTTCAGTGGTGTCACAGCGTTACCACACCGTCCAACCTCGTGAGGTACTGGAGTTCTATCGGGACCTCACCGAGGTATCAGGTTATGAGCTGGAAACTGCAGGTGTACTGAAAGGTGGCCGTAAGTTTTGGGCGCTGGCACGAACTGGCCAAGGTACAGCCATTAAAGGCCATGACCAAGTAAATGGTTATTTGCTTTTGGCCACCTCTTGCGACGGCACACTCGCCACAACCGCAACGCCTACCACCGTGCGCGTGGTCTGCAATAACACATTAACCATCGCCTTAGACGGCACCAGTCGTGCAATCAAGGTGCCGCACAACACGCGCTTTAACGCAGACGTTGTGAAACGTCAGCTGGGCATTGCCGTGTCTCAATGGGATGAGTTTATGTATCGCATGCGTCACTTAGCTGAACGCAAAGTACATTGGCATGAAGCTATGGGCTTTTTCATGGATGTCATGTGCGATGTAAACCCAACCGCCCCACTGCCAGAACAACTGCCTAACGAACGCGCCCTGCGTAGAGTACAGGAGCTCTATGAAGGTCGTGGACGCGGTAGCCAACTGGCCTCAGCGCAAGGCACCGCATGGGGACTACTCAATGCCGTAACCGAGTACGTGGACCATGAACGCCGCGCACGTAGTAACGAGTACCGCATGGACTCGGCTTGGTTTGGCCAAGGTGCGCAGATCAAGCAACGTGCTTTGGATACAGCTCTGCAATTGGTGGCTTAACCAAATGGCCTGATCTGATCAACAGATCGGGCCATTTTCGTATGTCCGTACATACTGAGTTACTCAATGAACGCGAACAATAGGAGCACCACCGTGAAATTCCTCGTTCAACTACTGCTTGTGGGTCTGTTCTGGAATGGCCACACCAACGCAGCTCAGCCCGCTAGCGGGTCAAGCGCTGCATGTTTAGATCAATGGGTTACTGCGTATCGTGATGAAGCAGGGCAAGACGCACCAGTGCGCCATGACATGCTTCAAGAATGGAAACAGTGGTGCGCTGAAGGCAAGCAACCTAACGCCTCTACTGCAAACCCCAGCTGCGTTGATTCGTGGGTAAACGCCTATCGCGATGAAGCAGGGCCAGATGCATTGGTTCGTCATGACATGCTAAACGAATGGGAACAGGCTTGTGCACAAGGCCAAACACCCAACGCAGCAGCACCATCATGCGTTGAAAAGTGGATAAATGCCTACCGAGATGAAGCTGGGCAAGACGCTCTCGTTCATCACGAGATGCTGGGCGAGTGGGAACAGTGGTGTGCAGCCGGAAAAACGCCCTAAGTGCTTTCGCCAAGTAAGCAGATCAAGAATCGACTCACCACACAGAACCAGCTCAATCCTATAACCATCCCCATAAAGCCCAGACCGCCTCGTACGGTCTGGGTTTTTTTGTGCCTGAGAGGAACACGCGATGAAAGCTCGCTCACTTACAGCCCCCGTTAGTAAACCCCGGCCTGCCCTGCGTTTAGTCAGCACCAAAGAACTACCCCGTGAAGACTGGCTACAGATCCGCAAACAAGGCATAGGTAGCTCTGATGCCGCTGCTGCTGTTGGGCTTAACCCATACAAGTCTCAACTTGAGCTATGGATGGAAAAAACCGGTCGTGATTCAGGCTTACCCAAAGCCGACCCACATGACGAAGAAAGCCCGATGTACTGGGGTAATGTGCTGGAACCCATTGTGGCCTGGCATTACACCCATCGCACCGGTAACAAGGTCCGGCGCATCAATGCAGTACTTCAGCACCCAGATCCTGAGCTCTCATGGATGTTGGCCAACATTGATCGCGAGGTAATTGGTACAGACGAGGTACAGATCCTCGAATGCAAGACAGCCGGCATAAACGGGGCACGCCTCTGGAAGGAAGGCGTACCCGAATATGTGCAGTTGCAGGTGATGCACCAGCTCGCCGTCACCGGCAAGCAGGCAGCTGATGTCGCTGTGTTGCTCGGTGGTCAGACGCTGGAAATCCATCGTATCGAGCGGGACGAGCAGATGATCGCTCGCCTGATCGAGTTGGAGCGCCGTTTCTGGCAGTACGTCGAAACGGATACCCCACCACCTGCCGATGGCAGTGCCTCGGCTGAGCTGGCGCTGCGTTGCCTGTATCCGCAGGACAATGGCCAGGTCGTCGACTTCAGCGGCAATGCCGGTCTGGCGGCTGCCTTCCTGGAGCTGAAGGCTGTGCGTCAATCGATCTCCGAGAAAGAAAAGCGCGAAGCCGAGCTCAAGCAGATGCTGCAGCAGGCCATGGGTGAATCCACCCGCGCCGAGTTCTCCAGCGGCTACGTGAGCTGGCGCAAAGCCAAGGACAGCACCGTGCTCGATGTCGAGCGCCTGCTTCAGGAAAAGCCTTACCTGCAGGCCCGCTATCCAAAGCTCAAGGAAGGTAGTCGGCGCTTTCTGATCGGCTGATCACCCTCTTCCACTCAATCCCTCCCCTTGGCCAGTCCATGCAGTTCGCGCTGTGTGACTGGCCCTTTTTATTTCAAGGAGCGCCATCATGCTCAAAGGTCTGGCTATCACCCCGCCCGTGCTCGGGCGCATTTCCATCGGCAAGGTCGTCGAGAAAAACGGCAAGCGCCTACCGGAGAAAGACGACCAATTCACCATCACCTCTCAGGTGCAGGGCAAGGACGGTTGGCTACTGCACCCGCTCAATGACGAACTGCGTCAGGGCAAGGACGACAAGCTGCGCAGCATCCCGGTGCGCTTGCTGTTCAACGAACCTGAGCTGAACTTCCGCGCTGATTACACCCTGTTTGATCGGCAGAACGGTCGACCGGTGTGTGTCGGCAACGGTGAAACCTGCAAGCGTGTCGGCAAGGACGGCGCTCAATCACTGCCCTGCCCTTCGCCCGATGCCTGTCCTCTGGCCAAGGGCAACGCCTGCAAGCCCTACGGAAGAATGAACGTGGTGATTGGCGATGAGGATGCTCTGGGCAGCTTCGTGTTTCGCACCACGGGTTTCAACAGCATCCGCACTCTGATAGCCCGATTGCAGTACTTCCGGGCCATATCAGGTGATCGTCTGGCGTGCCTGCCGCTGGAGCTGCGTCTACGTGGCAAATCCACCCGGCAGAGCCATGGCACGCCGATCTTCTACGTCGATCTGACGTTGCGCAACGGCATGACCGTGGAGCAAGCGTTACTTACTGCGCGTGAGTTGGATGAGGCGCGTCAGGCGGCTGGTTTTGATCAAGCCGCACTGGATGCCACGGCGCGTGTCGGTCTGGGCAACGGTATCTTCGAGGATGATGGCGAGGACAGCAGCGCCATTGCTGAAGAGTTCTTTCCGGACGGTCAGCCCGCCAAGTCGAAACCCGATAGCACCGTTCACACCCAGTCACTCGCTGAGAAACTCGAAGCCCAATCCCAGCAACTTGAACCCTCTGCCTAACCACAGGCGAGCCAGCTCGGCTCGCCCACCGGAGACACACCATGAAATTTCACAAGCTCAGAGCCGGTGAAGTCGCCGGCAGTTACCTGGTGGATTCGCCCGTCAGCGAAAACGACATCCTGCGCATGGCCCAACAGTTGGCCACACACCGACTGAGTAAGGGGCGCGCGCTGACTGATCCACACAAAGTCAGAGAGCATCTGCAGGTGTTGCTGCAGGATCTGCCACACGAAGTCTTCGCGGTGTTGCTACTCGACAGCAAACACCGCGTGATCAGTTTTGAGGAGCTGTTTCGCGGCACCCTCGACGCTGCCAGCGTCTATCCGCGTGAAGTGATCAAAACAGTGCTCGCGCAAAACGCCGCTGCCGTGATCCTGGTGCACAACCACCCTTCCGGCGATCCCTCGCCCAGCCAGGCAGATATTCGCCTGACGCAGACACTCAAAAACGCCCTGGCCATGGTCGGCACCACCACGCTGGATCACTTCATCGTGGGGTCAGAAGGCATCGTGTCGCTGGCTGAACAGGGCTTGCTCTAACCACCCTTTGCTGCGGGCACCATCACGCCCCGAGGAGCGATCATGTCCACACGCTGCTTGATCTGTGAATCATCCGCTGTGTTGACCAACGAATCGGTCGGCACGCTGGTCATGTTGGCCAGCGTTATAGGCGGCTTTATGAATGCGACACGGCGACCGTCCGGCCCAGAGGCTGCATCACCTGAAGTGAAGCCGATCAACCTGGAACAGGTGCTGGGATTTGTGACGCAAGGGATTGAACTGGCTCAGCGGCAATGGGCTGAGAACCAGCCCTTTCTGCAAGACGCCCGGCGCTTTCAGTTCATGCAACACGACTGTCTGTGCCTGCGTTGCGGGGCACTGTTCAACCGGGCGCCCGAACCTGAACTCAATCCTGACTCAGGCGTTGGGTGAGACGCTCGATCATCTCCAGCACCAGCTGACGATCTGCTGGTGTGAGCTGGTTGAGCATCTGGCTGATACGCACGGCCTGGTCTTCAGGCCGATGGCTGGCTTGGGTCAGCAGATCCGCAGCCTCACAGCCGAATATCTCAGCGAACTGCATCAGGCGCTCGATGTTCGGCATCACGATGCCACGCTCGATACGCGACACTGCTTCACCACCAATCCCCAACCGCTCGGCGACCTGCTCTTGAGTCAGTTCGCACAGCATGCGCTGCCTGGCAATCGCCAAGCCCACCACTTTGGCCAGGTTCGTTTCTTCAGACTTCGGCATACACCCTCCAGGTCAACCTGAATGGTCGAATGCCATCCTCTTGACATGAAGGGCCTCAAAGGTTGTTATCCAACCCATAGAGTCGACAACCATCCATCTAAGTCGACACTGCAAACCCCTTCATTGCGCAACAAGCGAGACCTTCACCATGACACAACTGACATTCGACGACTTGGCCACCGCCAAGTTGCCTCAACTCATCAGCCGCAAAGAGTCGTTTGAGGTTGTAGGCCTCAGCGGCAAGTTGATCGAAGCCGTTCGACTGGTCGAAAGCAAGATCGAGGTCACCGGACTGACCTGCCGCATTTACACCGTCGGCCGCGTTGGCTTGGCAGCCGGCAGTTTTGCTGGAGGAGTCACGGGGGCATTCGGATTGCTATCGGCGACCAGTATTGCCGTGCACAACCTGCTGACCTTCAACCCCGACTACGAGATCGAGAAGTACCCGGTGCATAACCGGATCGTCGTTCGCTACAAGAAAAAGAAGAAGTAACCCAACCCATACCGAGCGGCCAGCCGCTCACCATACGAAGGGAGTTCGATCATGAACCTGACCACAAACCCCAAACTGATTTTCGGCTTTGCTGCCACGCTGATCACTGCCGTCACAGCGAGCAACATCGCCACGGCCCAGCAGCGTGAGGTGGACTACGTTGTTGGCGAGAACGTCTTTAGCTGCTCAACCACGAAACACAGAAGCATCGGTAGTTACGACTGCCGCCCTGCAGGCGACCGTACGCCACGGATCAAGCGCCTGCCCTTCATCGACACCCAGACCGGCACCAAGACGCTGGAGGAAGTACCCGGTTCGTTGAACGTACTCTGTGACCAATACGGCTGCGCCACGATCTCGAATCAGCCTGGGTTTCCGAAGGGCACTATGGTAGGTAAAGGAGCCAACGGTTACTTCATCATCGAATCGGGTTGGTATCTGGGCTATGACAGCAATGGTCACACCACTGCATACCGTGGAGATGTGGGACCGGACAGAGGCGACGCACCTTACGAGCCTTTGGTAAACATCGCCAAATACGGCACCGACGCCTGCCACGACGACGCCGTCAATGCTATTGAGAGCAAAACAGGCGCACCGCTGGAGGATTACTACATGATCCGTCAGATCCTTGAAGAGTGCGGCCTGCCGATCCAGTGACTGACTTTTGTGCAAACACATGCCTCGTACCTCCGGGTACGAGGCATGACTTATTTTTTGTCCCGATGATGGGCCTTGGTTATCAGCCAATGCCTGATGTATCAGCTATCTGAGTTCCGGATCTTAAACTCAGGGTTCGACTGAACAACTGCGCCTGAGGGCGCACTGACCAGCACAACATCATCTACATAGGCATCACCATCACCGATACTGAAAAGTACATGCCAAGTGAATTTCCCTTGAGATGTAGTCGCAACGAATGTAGCTCGACGAGCTTCATCGTCACCTTTAAAAGCTAGTGCTGATACCTGCGTCGTCTCATCCACGACTTGCTTGATCTGACCGGCGCTGATCGTACTGGTTTGCCCAGCATGCATAATCTCAGCCCCACGGCGGCACTCGATAAAAAATCCCATCTAAAGCACTCCTTCTGTGAGAAGGAGAGACTCTACCAAATCTGATCCCCACAACCAGCCGAGAGGCAACGTCGTTACTTCCAGCATGCTAGCAAGGAACGAATGTTCACGGGACAAATGTTCGGCTCAGCCGGCACTTCGCAACGTTGCCGACTTGGGATCGTAAATAACGCCAGCGATTGAACCGTCGCGAATACGCTCCACAGCCTCGTTGATAACGTGCAGCGGTACCAAAAACCACTCCCGGGGTTTGACCGGATTACCGAAGCGATCAGGGATCGTCAGCTCAATCTGGGCAGGGCTGAACAAGCGGTGGAACAAGTTTTCCATCCGCGTACGATTGATATTGTGCAGCTTGTAGGTGGCGACCACCTCAACATCCGCCAGCAGGTAGGTGGCGTCCTTGTTAGCCCCAGCGATACGCGTTTCCACCTTGCCACCGGTGACGCCGATCTTGTGGATCAGCTCGCGATGCTCGGCCACGAAGGGATGCGTTGAGTGGCTGCGCAGGACGTAAATGGTGCCACTCTCGATGTCGTCGGGCTCCAGTGTTTCGCCAAACAACGGGCCGGCATCCGCATCGGTAATACGACGGCCGGCATCGTCCTTGTAGAGCGCACGCTGCAAGGATCTTCGCAGTAGATTGCTCTCGGTGCCGTTGGAGTAAATCACCCTCAGCCGGGCATCGCTTTCACCATTCGGTGCCTTAATGGTCTCACCGACCTCGGCGACATAAACCGTCTGCCCACCGAGAATGAAGAACTGGCCTTCCTCAATGCTCGCATCCCGGATGAAGGTGCGGGTAACTCGAACGCCCGACTGCAGCTCGCGCTGCACTTGCTCAAACAGCGGCTGGAACCGCTCAAAGTCCTCGCAACGCTCGCGTTGTGCAATCTCCTCGGCCTCACGTTTTTCGGCATTGCTGCGAACATGACGTAGGTTCTGAATATCCGCCCCCTCGTCGTCGTCGGCCAGTTCCGCCAACAGTTCGTCGTCCGTCATGGTGTAGTCGCCTTGTGGCTCCCGCACCTCAAACGCATTCAGTAGGCCCTGATGGTCGAGAGGCATGAGCAGGGTGCGGCATTCTTCCTGCTCGCGCAGACGATCCAAGCGTACGGCATACAGGCGCTCGAAGATGTCTTTATCATCGCCATGGCACGGCGCATGGCCGTGCTCCTCAACAAAGCGCTGAATATCTTCGAAGCCGGCAATGATGCGCTCCTCGCGAGGAGTGCGACCTGTCTTTTTGTCTGACGTGGCGAAATCGGAAAGCTCCGCTTCCAGCTCATCAAGATCAAATTCGTTAGCCATAACGGCCCTCTTTCTTAAAACGCATAAAGGCAGCAGCGCCCTCCGCCATGCTCCGCTCCCAAGGGTCTTGAGCAGTAAGTGAAGGAGCCCGGCCACCATGATCTTTCTTGAACTTCACGGCACGGATGGCTAAGTCTTTGGCTTCCTCTGGCGTCAGGCGGGTGCGCTTAGCACCGATCACCGCAGCGACCTGCTTGAGGCTTTCCTCGCTCATGGTCTTTGCGAGAATGGCGTAGGCTTCGCTAAACGGGTTGATCCGGTCGATCAGGTCGATATCCAGCTCACGCACATCCATCGCGAACTTACGCACGCCATCAATCAGGGCAGTGCTCGGGGCGCTGTTTGCCCCAGTGACGGTGCCTTGCAGGTCATCACCCAACACCAGTTGCTTGGCTTGCTGAGTCAAGTTCAGTGCCGCAATGGCGTGCTGGCGAACGGCCTCCTGATCCTCGGCATCCAGTTCGGGGTACTTGTCGCGGATGATCTTACCCATGCGCAGCTGGGTCAGCTCTTCGGGAACCAGTTCCTCATCGAACAGGCCGCGCTCGATGTTGGTCTTGTCCTGAACGAAGCTGGCAATCACCTCGTTCAGGTCTTCCTGACAGATACGGCTGGCCTCAGGGCTCTTGGGTTCGGCCAGACCTTTGATCTCGATCTGCAGCTGCCCGGTTTCATGGTTGAAACCCACGTTGCACTTGTCAGGCTGATAGCCCGCATCGCCGTAGTCAAAGCCCTCCTGCGGCCCAGAGGTAGGAGTCTTCGGCTTGAACTCAAAACGCGGGGCCAAAACCTGCTCCATCAGTAGGCTGGCAGCAATCGCTTTGAGCGTATCGTTCACGGCCTCGGCCACCACCTTCTCACTGGCATCAGGCTCGGCGATCAGATTGGTAAAACGTGCCCGCACCTTGCCAGGCGCATCACGTGTGGCCCGCCCGATGATCTGAACAATCTCGGTCAAACTGGAGCGGTAGCCCACTGTCAGAGCGTGCTCACACCAAATCCAGTCGAACCCTTCTTTGGCCATGCCTAAGGCGATGATGATATCGACATGATCACGGTTATTTTTTTGCGTTGGGTCTTTCAATGCTGCCGAGACTTTGTCGCGTTTAACAGGGTCGTCATCGACTAGATCAGCAATACGCAGCACACGCCCATTAGCGATCTTCACCAGTTGGAAACCCGTTACCGGATCAGCCCCCTGCCACTCACCCAGCGCCTCAATGATGTGCTCCACCTCACGGATCTTATCCTTGGTGCTCTCACGGGAATTTACGTTGGGAATATGGAGGATGGTTTTTTCGTTTGGATCAAGCACCTTAAGCAGATCATCGGCATAGGCCCCCGAATAGAAGTAGTAACCGATATCTAGGTTCTTAAGATGCTCATAGCCATTGAGCTGTTCGTAGTAGGTATAAGTCACCGTATCGAAGCGGGCCTCATCCGCAGGGGACAACACCGCCTCAGCATCACCACGGAAGTAGGAGCCGGTCATCGCGACAATGTGCACCTTGTCGCGAGCAATCAACTGCCCAAGCTGCGCCCCCAACCGGTTCTCAGGGTTGGCAGAGACATGGTGAAATTCATCCACAGCGATCAAACGATCATCGAAGGCCTCAATACCAAACTTTTCTACGGCAAAACGGAACGTCGCATGGGTGCAGACTAGGACTTGATCTGTGCTCGACAAAAACGCACCTACCGCATTGACCTTGCCACCATCATCAGTGCCGGGGGCATCACATAGATTCCAACGCGGCTCCACATGCCAGTCAGCCCAAAACCCATAGCGGCTCAATGGCTCATCATGAAAGCTCGAACCAATAGACTTTTCAGGCACAACAATAAGCGCCTGCTTGATGTTTTGATGCGCCAGCTTGTCTAAAGCAATAAACATCAAGGCCCGACTTTTACCCGAAGCAGGTGGCGACTTAATCAGCAGGTACTGCTCACCACGACGCTCATAGGCACGCTCCTGCATCGGGCGCATGCCCAGCTCATTAGCCTTGCTTGAGCGGCCGTTCTGAGCATAAGAGACGGAAACAGAGGGAACAGTTTTAACCATGACTAAGCATCCGTTTAGGGCTTCATGCCCATGTAATTTGATTTTCGAGCAACTGAATTTTGGTGGATTTACCGTTTGCCCTTGGCTGACTTCTGTTTAGCCGTCATCTCGGTGTACAGCTCAAAGAGTTTTTCGAGGCGCTCTGTGTCGTTTTTAAAACGGCGACCAATGTAGATGCGCTCAAGCACTTCGTCATTACGCTCATGGGCGGCACGAAGGTTGGCCGGCATTTTCTCTGGGTCGTAGAGTTCAGCAATGGTGGCAGGGAAGTGCGCTTCGCGGGCAAGAAGAATATCTTCAGCACAACGCGTAAGATCAGCTTTGTTCTTTTCGGTTAGAGTAGGGACTGGAAAAGTATTCCACCCCAGGGTGTTGGAATAGCGAAAATCGGTCTTCATCTTTCCACAAATCGTGGCTATCCAAACCAAGTGTGAACGTGACATAACTAGCGCTAAATTCCAGAGCGGCGCGTCATAAAGGGCAAAAGCCTCACTAGTGACGCGTTCATTCCCGTCGAGAATCCCAGCAGGAAGGAATGGCCGAGCTTCAGAAGATGTGCGAGGCATGGCGATGGTATGAAATCTACCAAAGTACATTTCTCGAAACTGATGAGCCCTATTAGCCATTTCATTGGCACCTTTGTCGCGGCTTTCTTGCCGCATCGCTCGCACGCCTTCAATTCGCTGTCTGATTGATAAGATTTTCTGAGCCTCAGGTAAATGCGCATCTTCAATCCAAAGGCAGTAGCGTGCTAGCCCTCTAATAAACTCAGCTGAACCGTATATTCGTCGAATAAACCGCCCATGCTCCTCAGTTGTCAAACCTAGACTCGAAACCTCATCACGAGAAAGTAATAAATGGCCACCATCGACTGGCTTGTTGCCGAAACTCATTTCAGCCTGGCCACTCAACGGAAGTGAAGACTTATTCACTATTACACCAGGACCGGCTACCAAATAAGCATTGATGTGCTCACATTGCCGCTCGTTTAGCTGCCCGATATCACCAATCGAGAATAGGCGGCGCACAGCGCTAGGAGTGGTCGTAATTCCAATGATGACAACCATTACCCCTGCGTTATTAGAAGCTAGGTTGGTCCATTTGAAGCTGGTATGAGCAAAACAAATTTGACAACCGGTGGAGAAAACTTCCGGCCACAAAATCGGTACTTGCTGCCCCTGACAAATGGAATTGGTTGATACAAACGCAGCTGCTGCATTGGCATTACGACAATAGTCAGCCGCTTTGAGGAACCAACCAGCAACATAATCCAAGGATTTCCAGTTCTTTAATCGATGATCAAAGAGCTTCCTGAGATCATCCTTTTGCTCATCACTTTGCCAAGTACTTCCTAGATAAGGCGGGTTACCGCAGATGTACGTTTCTCCCCCTTCGTTTTCGAAGTCAATCTGCGCTTGAGTTAGTGGACTCTGAAAGAGGTCATCTGCTGCAAACTTAACCCCAGTACCAGAGGGTGGACAGGTACTGAGCCAATCCACCTGCAATGCATTTGCACAGGTAATCCAGTTCTGACTACTGAGAGGTAGAAACTCCAGCAGTGCTTCCTTTTGCCCCCGATAGAGGACATCGCACTGATACTCTGCAATGATTAGCGCCAGCCGTGCAATTTCCGCTGAAAAGTCCCGTAGTTCGATACCCCTAAAATTGGTTAGGGGTATATCGCTCTTACGGCCTGGCTCGCCACGGCGCTCATTAATTGTGCTTTCAATCTCACGCAGCTGTTTGTAAGCGATAACCAAGAAGTTACCTGAGCCGCATGCCGGATCGAATACACGAATACGGGCTAGGCGCTTACGCAAATTGAGCAAAGTACGTGGGTTATCGCCTGCCTCCTCAAGTTTGGCGCGCAGCTCATCCAGAAACAGCGGGTTAAGCACCTTAAGGATGTTAGGCACGCTGGTGTAGTGCATCCCTAAAGCACCACGTTCTTCATCATCAGCCACAGCCTGAATCATTGAGCCAAAGATATCTGGATTGATTTGCTTCCAATCCAGCGCGCCAATATGCAACAGGTAACTGCGAGCTATTTTGGAAAAGCGCGGTACATCCGGCTCGCCGGAAAACAGACCACCGTTGACGTACGGGAAAACATCCGCCCAGCGCGGCAGATTTGCCGAAGCTCGCTGAGCAATAGGCGTGTTCATGGCGCGGAAGATCTCGCCCATCACCTCGTGCAGGTTACTGGCATCACGCTCACTCATTTGTGCGAGCGTGTCGGTGAATAGGCCGGTGCCGTTGAAAATATCGGTGTCTTCAGCAAAAAAGCAAAAGATCAGCCGCGCCATAAAATGGTTCATCTCATGGCGGCGTTCGGCGGTTCCCCAGTCTGGATTGTCCTTGAGCAGCTCTACATAGAGCCGATTTAGGCGGCTGGTAGCGCGGATATCAAAGGAGTTCTCCCGGATCTGCTTAACGGTGGAGATACCGGCCAACGGCAAGAAGAAGCCAAAGTGGTCAGGAAATTGCTCATAGGCACAAGCAACTGTTTCCCCACTTTCGAGCTCTTCCGCTTCTAGGGTTTCACCATCGGTCGCCAGCACAAACTTGGCTTTAGCTCGCGCAGTCGCAGGACTGGCCTTGAGGGCTGCTAATGTCTCGCTGACCTGACCCGGCTCACACACTGCCAGATGGATGTTGTTGGTTTGCAGTACACCGCCAAGGTCAGACTTATTGGTAGCCCCCGTGCGTAAGCGCTTAAGCGTTGTCTCTTTGTTGCCAAAGGCTTGCAGAAACGCATAAGGGAACTCAGCACAGTCAAAAGGCTGGCTGGCAAGGTCTGTAATGGCTTGTTCAATCTCAACGGCGTTCATGTGGGGCTATTCCGGTCACTGCTGCCAAAGCAGCAAAGAAGCGAGCCCAAAGGCCCGCCATCCATGCAAAGTGACCCGATAATAAAGCAAGCCTAGATCAATGTAGAGAACCGTCCTCTAGCCATCCACGATTTGAGCCGGAAGTCGCAGTCACTACATCTGATGGTCGTAACGAGCCATTTTTAGCATGTAGTAGACGTAGTCCAGCTTTTCTTCCGTGGGCTCATCATCACGCAACCAGCGGATCTTAATGTCCAGGTACTGCGCCCACTCAATGCCCTTCTTAAAGGCTCGCCGATTATCATTTTTTGCAGCAACCTCGACATACTGATTCACCAAGTCGTATTGGCTTTTACCGGCTCGGTACTTGGCATTTTCAAAGGCCTGCTCGAGGTAGGGCATAGCTGCCTCGAACTCTTCTCTGCGGTAGTGGCACACCCCGCGCAGCCAAGGCTCCATCCAACATAGCTGCTCACCAAATCCATGGGCAGCTACTGCAGAGGCGTACTCATCGATCTGTTCCATTTGGGTTGTTGGATCTTTTTTCAGATCAAAACCTCGATACAACAGCCCAGCAAATTCATCAGGAATGACAAAGGCAGACTGTCGCTCAAGCAGGTCTAAATTAAGACCCACCGCAAAAAGACCGTACTTACTTTTAAGGGCAGCTACTACCTCATGGCGCAAAGGCATCCCAGGCCTTGCCTCTTGAAGACGACGCACAGTGTCTGCAACAGATGCCAATTTGCCGCCAAAAAAATTCCAGTAGCTGTAACAAGCATTGCCCCATACAAACTCAGCAGATTCGGGTGTTTCCTGCCGCAGCATTACTGGCTCCATCTCGGCCTTGAATTCGTTAACCTCTTCAGTGATCCACAATGTGTAGTCAGTTAACTGCTGGCAAACATCCGCCAAATACTGATGGCCATATATCTCTGTAATTCTTTTTGAGAGGTAAGTCGAAACCCTTGCGACCAGAAGAGCGACTAGCACGCTGATCTGCATAACCTCAGGCAGCACCTGTCCATGCTCTGCTTGGGCGGCAAAAGAGTCTTTAAAGTTTTTAAACAGCACAGGAAGCGCAGGAAGGCTTCTACCTTGTGCCCATCTCGTGGCGCTATCAAGGCGCTGCTGGCACTGGAAATTTTCGCTATGCGAACTTTTACCTGGGTAATGAAACTGCGTCTGCGAAAGGTTGCTCTCCCTGTAGGCCCAACGCATTACCTTTTCCAATGGCATCTCCACGCCACCGTCTTCATTAAAGGTAGGCAGGTACCAAAACATCTCACTCGGCATTTTTAAGGCTGAGTATGGAAGCCGACTCTCAAGCAAGCTCCGCTGGATAGAGATCACAAGTAAAGGCACTGCTCTCAAAGAGACAAAATGCCTGATCGTGTCTAACTTGCTGAGGTAGGTGCCCTCCTCACGAAGGATTCCATTGTAACCCTCAAGCAGATCGTTAAAGGTTTCCCCTACAGCTCCCATTATTTCTGGGCTAGGTATATAGGCCGTTAATGTGTAGCTGAGGATCTTGATTGCTTCCCCTAGATTAGAAAGCAGCCCGCCTTCCTCTTTTGCCAATCTGGACAGTTGCTTTTGTATCGCTTTTTTCTGCGATTCATCCAAATCGTCAGCGCAGGCTTCCTTACGCGGTAGAACCCCAAATGCGTCGTAGGCCAGCTTGACCAGCTGGCCTAAAGTGGCAAAACAATAGTCCTTACTCATTTCAAATCCTTAACACCCCCGGCCTTTTCTGGCCGGGGGCACGCACTCCTAGCGTTGATTAGGGTTAAGCTGCTTACCTCGATTACCGTGCACATGCGCGTTTGTTGGGTTTGTGCCCGACGTGCCACGGTTATTGTTCAACGCATCTGAGCGATGATTGTGCTGCTGGCGCTGTTGATTGCTGGTTGGCTTGGACATGACTTTCTCCTACTGGGTTTAAGAAATTCGTACCCTACCCAACCCGTCCAATCCGGTATCTATGCATTTTGGCGACGAACTTTTACCAACCGTCCCTGCATTAGAATCGTCCAATCCTAAGCGCTTTTGCCCGTGCCGGCTTTAAGCGCAGATGCTGCCCATTCTTGACCAGATACCTAGCTACCTTCTGCAAAACCTCCCGAGCGCACCTATCAGAACGCTCTAGCCGCCCAATCCCGCAATCCTCAGCAAAGCCTTCTTTATCAAAGTTGCTGCTGTGGCTGCGCCCTTGGCGTTGGGTGATGTCTTGCCACAGTTGACCTAGCTGCTGCGCCTTAAAGACATCCCGGCATACCTGATTGCCGTTAAATAGGTACAAAGCGTGTATGTGATAGCCACTGCCATCAGCCCTATCACCTTGCTCTACGGCGTAGATGTAGCCGATTAGGTGATCAAAGATTGGGTTACGTCGATGCTCACTGATTAGCAGGTCTAGGTCTTCAAACACATGCTCTATCCGTAAGCGGCCTTGAGCTTCGGTTTTGTAGTGGTAATCCATCCGTACAACCGTAGTGCGTGAATAGCGATCGGTAATGGCGTTGACGTATTCAGCAGCCCTTAGCGCTTGCTTACGCGCCAGCGAGCGCCTTTCGATTGCAGTGCGCTTATAGCGACGCTTATTCACTACACGCCTGATCTGATCGACCAGCAGGTTCATGCTGCTGTGATGATCTAGGTAAGCTGTACCAGCATCGTTTAAGCAAACCGGGCCATCAGCGCCTGATTCCAAACCAATATCATGGCAAGCGTCCCTAAACGCCTCTAAGTGCTCACTAAAGCTGTAGTCAGCATCAGCCATCACCAAATCCACCATTTGCTGAATGTGCTTGAAATAGCGTGATAGCCGCGTGGATGCGATACTTTGGGTTCTACCCTTGATACGAAAGGCTGGGCTATCGCATCCGCAGATAGCCTCAACCAAGGATTCAACCTGTAAGGCCACATCAGACTGGTTTAAGTAAGTCGTGCTTAGAAATGTTGTCATGATCAGTGCTCGGTTATGTGTACGCATACCAAGCAGCTGTTATGTATTTTTTTAATCTGAGGCTGTAGACGCAGTAGGTGTGCCCTACTGCTGTAACCTGATCACGATATTTTGCCAGGATACAGAGGGGTATCCTGTTAGCCATTTACCTTGTGTATTGGATTGATTGATAGGTGTTAGCTATTAGCTATTAGCTATATCAATAGATGCAGCATCAAGCGAACTGACATGGCTTTGTAAACTAAGGCAATGCGGAGCATCATTGCCTTAACTCATAAAGGGTTTAACAGTCACAGCGCATAACAGAGTTAGGCCACCAGCTCATCTTCATCAAGCGGCATAAAACGCCATGCCCTTAGATACGGCATGGCGTTCTTTGTGTCAGCTGACCTCTTTTAATAGCGCATTACAGGCTGCAGCTCCCAAAGCCTGATCTCGCTCAGCAATCCTCGCCAAGACCCATTCTTGGACTTCGCTTTCGACCCACGCACAAGCTCGCTCCCCCAGGGATACCGATTGTGGAAAGGTCTTTTCAGAAATGTATTTGTAAATGCTGGACCGCGAAAGACCGGTCAAGTTGATGACTTCAGGTAAACGAATTAGGCGCATGAGCTGGCTCCTCTGTATGGCTCAGAGGATTGGTGGGATATGTAAAAAAATATGAAAAAACAGCCACTCTTGCCTAGCCAGCACGAAGCACTTTCCCCCGCCAGCTGCTTCTTACGAAAAGGCCTCGTCACCTTTCCAATAAAGGATTGCGGCTCTCCCACCTGGACACCAAAAGTTAATTTGTCAGCCCTCACTGCACCCAAAATGAATGCAAAAAAACGTCCACTCAGATTCGAAGCACAAGAGCTCATGGCTTAATACTTTCAATACAAATACGCCACGAACCACATAAAACCGCTTAACACCCAGTAAAACTGGGAAATTTTGGATATATTTAGGTAATAGAATCATTCTAGAATGCTTATAGATCAGCAATAGATGTTACATATAACTATACTAGAACATATCTAGAATCGACGATAAACGGCACCCTGCTAATCACATAAAAGAATATAAACAAATGGGAATAACATTTTCTGACATAACAAAAAACACAGATAAGTTGAGTGAGTTGCTCAATGAGCCGCATCAAAACAACCGCCATGACATCTGGTTGTGGCTGCACCTCAACTACGACCATGATGCCAAGCTGCCTTACGAAAGCTGCAACAGCGAAACTATGCGTAGTGAGATCGCTTGGTTTTTAAAGCCAGAAAGATCTTTAATTGACTCAATTCCTTCAGAAAGAGCCCGTCTCTTATTGCCAGAGATCTATCTGCACTGGATTGGCTACGATGCACGCCAGCATGAGTGGCTACGCCCCAAGATTCGGAAGATGACGGGGCGTCATTTATCCAGACGCTTAGTACATCTCACTGGCAGAGATCGACTAATCGCAATGATTGATCATTGGGATAAGGATGTTGCAGATAAAGCAAACGAGGTCGAAGAACTACGTGATGACTGGCTCAGACATATATCCAAAGACAGCGAGTTCGAGTGGTTTGCCGACAAAAAAGAGAGCACTAAACGGTGCGTTTGTGCCTGGGAATGGCTTGAGAGGAATTACCTGAGGCCACGTTCATTACAGACTCCTATCAGCAACTACCAAGAGCTGCTGATCTTCTTCGACCATGAAGATATAAGCCGCAGCGAACGGGCGGTCATGATTCGAGAAATCAAGAGGCGATGGAACCGCAAGCAATTCGATGAGCGCACTGCCGACAAAAAACAAGTCAATGTGATGCTTTCGAAATCAGTTATCACCCAGCTGGATGAGCTAGCGAAGAAGCACGGCCTGAAGCGAGCTCAAATCATTGAGCGCCTAGTGAAGATGGAGGCAGACGCTGGCGTTTACCTCAGTGATAAATGATTACCATCTCCCGCAGAGATCATGGGATCGCCACAAGGAAAGCAATCGCATTCTGAGGTCAAATCCAGTCGACCGGTATTCCAAAAAGTATTCCAATGAAATTCTTAACCGATAATTTCCCTTTATTTTCATACAGATAATGAATCGTTTCAGATTACCCCGGCCCACCAAATCAAAACAGCCTAAACCCTTGATTATCCTAGAGATATTCAAGGGTTTTTGCTTTCCAGGGTCAGCAACTGTCCCAAAAGTGTCACAGTAGCGCTATCACAATGCTAGATTGCTCTAATCCAACGGATCAGCAATTGGGTACTCACCATGTATCTAGCACGTAGCTCTGACGGAAGACGCATACCCTCTACCAAAGAAGAAAAAGGCTACTGCCAATTGACAGCCAGGCAGGGTGAAATTAACGAGTGGCATTGGAGCCATAAACCCAAACGCGCCTGCAGTTACAATAAGGCTACAAGTTCCTGGCAATATCGCTGGCTTAGCTATTTACATGAGGGGGGCGAATGGGAAGTTGAAGTGGATGAACAAGGGCTTCACTTTGACGCCATTCACCGGAAGAAGCGCTTAGCAATAATGCTTGCACCAAAACTAGATCTTATTCTGCTCAATAGCTTCATAAATGAATCCGCCCGTAGGGCCTATAAGTCTGTCATCCTGTTCAGCGCAAAGGCCTTAGAAAAGTTCAAACTTGAAGACCAACTGCTCGTTCACCAAAGAAAACAGGACGAGACTTGGACATTTTTCTCCAACCACGCCTCAAAATACCAAGACCGCACCGCCTCCATCTGGATGGATCTCGATCAAGATGCAGAGCCAAACTTCTGCCTAACCTCCGGTGTCTACAACCTGTTTTCTTCACCTAAACGCTACAATGCAATCGGTATAAACCCCAAACCGAAACCACGATTCAGCAAGCGCTTATCCATTGCGCCCCACTTAACGGACTCAGCCTCACCGCCTCCACTAAGTGATCAGGAGCTAAGTGCGCATAGCGCATGGTCATTGCAAGACTTGAGTGACCGAGAATTTTTTGCAGAGTGAGGATGTTACCGCCCTTCTGCATAAGAGGTAATGGGCACCTGGGAAGAGCTTTTTGTTCTTCTTTTTACGGGTTTTCCGGATCATGCCCCAACGACTGGATAAACAACGAGAACAATTCGGACTGTGACGATATATCCAGCTTTGCGTACAGGTGCCGCCGGTGAACCTTGATCGTATCCGGCGAAATATTCAGCCGCTCTGCCATCGCTTTGGATGAAAACCCTCGCAGCACCAGCCGGGCCACTTCAAGTTCCCGTTCTGATAACACACCACTGCCAAAGTGGCTCAGGGCATCTCTAATCTGGCTGGCGATTGAATCTTGGTTCGGTGCAGGCTGCGTACTCTGCTGCCAATGATGCTGCATTAGTGGCAGCACCCACGATGACATCAGTGTCATCAGGCCAATTTCTTCTGGGCTGAATATTCGCTGCATGCCCAGTGACAGCGACAGGGTTCCGCTGCCCGGTAGCTGCAATATGAACTGGGCTTCGTCTTCCAGCACATTGTCGTGAAAGTAGTTCAGGTAGTAATCACTTTGCCGGAAGTGATCCGGCGCTACTTCTTCAAGGCGATACACCCCGCTGGCACAGCCCTCCCGGCATATCTGGAAGAACGGATCAAGCAGGTACAAGCCGTTGAGGTACACCAGCATTGAGGCCGGCTCACTGCTGGGTTGTGCATCGTACTCTTCCAGCGCCAGCGGGGCCCCGTCCTGCGGGTAGAAGATGGCAAGGGCGTTATCGAACGGCAGGCACTGCTGCAACAGCAGGATCAACTGCCTCCAAAAACTCTCAGCACCTAACTGCGAAACCGTCCGGCCTAAACCAGCGTGCATGCCAACTTCCCTGAACAGGCTCATGAATGGTGCTCCCTCTGTGCATCACCGTACTAGGTTTGTTTTTTAAAGCGCCAACCGTCAAGTGGAGTACCCCAAAGGGGGAATTGGCCGCCCCGAGCACAACTCATAGATTCGGAACAGCGAGAAAAAATACTCGCCCTGCTCCCCCCATTCGTTCCTGCCTCACCTCAAAAACAATTACGAGGATAGCGACATGACCGAGTCATCTGCGCCTGATGGCGCGTTAAAACCGACCCTGAGTGTTTTTGACGTTGTTGCCATTACTGTATCGGCAGTCACCCCCGCCAGCTCCGTGTTCGTCATCGCCCCATTTGCTATCCAGCAAGCCGGTAGCGGCGTTTTCCTGGCCTTTGTCATTGCTGCGGCTCTGGCCCTGATGTTTGCCCTCTGCTACGCCGAACTGGGGCGAGCCCATAACAGTGCGGGCGGTGAGTATGTTTACGCTAAGCGTGTGTTCGGTGGCGCAGCGGGCTACGTAACCTTTCTGACAGTGCTGGTCATGCTGCTGTTCATCCCACCTGTCTTGGCTACGGGAGCAGCAACCTATCTCAATAACGCCCTTGGCACCGGCTTCGACTCGCAAACCGTGGCATTGGTTATCGTCATTTGCAGCTACGCGCTAGGGGTGCTCAACATCAAACTCAATGCCTGGATAACCGGTACCTGCTTGCTGTTGGAAGTAGCCGCTTTGCTGGTGATTGTGTTCGTTGGCTTTGGTAATCCGGTACAGCCCGTCAGTGTTCTGCTTCAACCTCAAATTGTTGATAACGGCGTCTTACAACTAGCGCCATGGGCCTTGGTTTTCGGCGCGGTGGGCGTGGGCTTGTTCTCATACAATGGCTATGGTTCGGCTGTGTTTCTGGCAGAAGACATGAAGTGTGGCGGCAAGGGCATTCATAAGGCCGTGCTGTGGTCGCTGGGCCTGGTCGTACTGATCGAGCTGGTGCCCATTACCGCGCTGCTGATCGGTGCCCCTTCCCTCGCCGACATGATCAGCAGCCCCGATCCGATTGGCTATCTGCTGACCAGCCACAGTAACGAAACCATGTCACGGTTGGTCAGTGCGGGTATCTTCCTGTCGGTGTTCAACGCCATCGTCGCCATCGTTATTCAGATCAGTCGGGTGGTGTTCAGCAGCGGCCGCGATGAGCTGTGGACGCCCTCCATGAACAAGCTGTTCACCCGCATCCATCCGCGTTGGGACTCGCCGTGGCTGGCCACTCTGTTTCTGGCAATTCCGTCAGCATTGCTGAGCTTTAACTCGAACCTGGCCGACCTGACGTCGTTCAGCGTGCTGCTGATCATTCTGGTCTACCTGATCGTGGCACTGAGTGCTCTGATGAGCCGCGTTCTGCTGCGTGACCGCAGCCATCCCTATCAGATGCCACTCTGGCCAATACCCGCAGCACTGGCGCTGCTGGGCTCCGCCTATTTGCTGCTGAATTTGCTTCTTGAAGCATCAGCCCGGGACATCTTGATCATCATCGGAGTGCTGGCTCTGTCGGTCATCTTCTATTACACCAGCGGCCGGTATAGCCCGGCGTATCAGAAACTGTAAGAGGTGGTTATGCGCGCACGTCAGTTGGGCATCACATCAGGGCTGGGGACTCCCGGCGAATTTAACGCCATTACCGACGTTCCCGGCGTGAGGGTTGGCCACAGCACGATCAAAGCAGAGATCAATGGCAAACAGGTTCGCACCGGTGTCAGTGTCATCCAGCCACGGCCTGATGATGCCCGGCAACAACCCTGCTTTGCCGGGTATCACGTGCTCAACGGCAATGGCGATGCCACCGGCCTTGAGTGGATCAGTGAGGCGGGCCTACTGACCACACCACTGGCAATCACCAACACACACAGCGTTGGCATCGTGCGAGACACGCTGATTGCCCTTGAGCGGGAAAAACTGATGGACTCCGCGGTGTACTGGTGCATGCCGGTGGTGATGGAAACCTACGACGGCTTGCTTAACGACATTTGGGGGCAACACGTCGGCCCGCAACATGTGCGCGAAGCGCTCGATGCTGCAACACCAGGGCCGGTTGCCGAAGGCGCGGTTGGCGGCGGCACCGGGATGATTTGCCACGAGTTTAAAGGTGGCATTGGCACTGCCTCACGCAGATTGCCGGCAGAACACGGCGGCTGGACCGTTGGGGTGCTGGTTCAGGCCAACCATGGCAAGCGCCAGGAACTGCGGGTTGATGGTTATCCGGTGGGTCGTTTTCTGCTGGAGATTCCCTCGCCGTTTGATGATCAGGGCACGCCAGGCATGGGCTCAATTGTGGTGATTATCGCCACCGACGCCCCTCTTCTGCCCCATCAGTGCAAACGCTTGGCGCAGCGCGCCTCCATCGGTATCGCCCGCACGGGAGGCGGCACTGAAGACTCCAGCGGAGACATATTTCTCGCCTTCTCGACGGGTAACCGGGACCTTCCTCCTGCGGATTACGGACGCAAGAACCTGCCGTTCACAACGCCACTAAACATGGTGAATAACGACCACATATCTCACTTGTTCAGCGCTGCGGCGGAGGCGGTTGAAGAGGCAATCATCAACGTACTTGTGGCCGGAGAAGATATGTACACCGAACGAGGTGTTCTGGTGCCGGCACTGCATCAGCAAACGCTGCTGGACGCTTTAAAGCAGTCAGGCTGGAACCCTAGCTGCTAATAACCAGGATAAGGGCCTCCCGTTGCCCATTGCGTGAACAACGGGGGCCTCAAATCAACTGCGCAACAACCTCAACCCGTTAAACACCACCAGCAAACTAACGCCCATATCCGCAAACACTGCCATCCACATAGTCGCGTCACCAGTCAGGGTCAGGCCGAGGAAGATGGCTTTCACCCCCAGCGCCAGAACGATGTTCTGCTTAAGCACGCTAGCGGTTTTGCGGGATAAGCGCACAAAGGCCGGAATCTTGCGCAGGTCATCATTCATTAGCGCCACATCTGCCGTTTCAATGGCAGTGTCGGTACCAGCCGCACCCATGGCAAAACCAATCTGTGCCTTGGCCAATGCAGGCGCGTCGTTGATACCGTCGCCGACCATACCAACGACTTGCCCTTTGCTTTGGCTTTCGTTGACCCACGCCAACTTGTCTTCTGGCAGCAAATCACCACGGGCGTCGTCCACACCTACCTGAACGGCGATGGCGGCCGCAGTGTGTACGTTATCGCCAGTGAGCATGGTGGTGCGAACACCCAGCTCATGCAGCTCGGCGATGGCCTGGCGGCTGGTATCGCGCACAGTGTCAGCGACAGCCAGTAGCATCAGCGGGCGCTGCGGATCACACAGGGCCACCACACTCTTACCCTGACGCTCCAGTTCGCCGATCGTAGCTTCCAGCTCCGGCGTGCACAGGCCCAACTCCTCGACCAGCCGATGGTTACCCATATACAGCTGGACGCCATCGATAACGCCTTTGGTGCCGCGCCCCGCCAGCGCCTCAAAGCTATTCACCTCGAGTAACGCCACCGCATTGTTTTCAGCATGCTTGGCCAAGGCCCTCGATACCGGGTGATCCGAGCGCGCAGCCAGACTCGCAGCCCAGCAGCCATGCAGCGCTTCACTGTCTGGAACCAGGCTGATTGCATCTGTTTGCACCGGCTTTCCGTGGGTGATGGTGCCGGTTTTATCCAGCGCCAGCGCACTCAGATGACGGCCATTCTCCAGATAGACACCGCCCTTGATCAAAATGCCCTTTCGAGCTGCAGCAGCCAGACCACCGACAATCGTTACCGGTGTTGAGATCACCAGCGCACACGGGCAGGCCACCACCAGCAGCACCAGCGCCCGGTAGATCCAGTCAAACCAGACCCCGCCCATAAACAGAGGTGGAACTATCGCAACCAACAGCGCGAAAAGGAAAGCCGCCGGGGTGTAGATACGTGAGAACTGGTCAACAAAACGCTGCGTCGGAGCTTTCGAGCCTTGTGCTTCCTCTACCGCATGGATAATCCGCGCCAGCGTGGTATCACGAGCCACAGCCAGCACACGAAAAGACAGCGCACCAGCTTCGTTAATGGTCCCGGCAAAAACCTGATCGCCCTGACGCTTTTCCACCGGCAGGCTTTCGCCAGTAATCGGAGCTTGATTGACGGTTGAGGTCCCCTCCACCACTTCGCCATCCAAGCCAATCCGTTCGCCAGGCCTCACGCGCACCACACTGCCTACGGCAATGCTCTGTACATCCACTTCCTGCCAGCTGCCGTCAGCCTGATGAACGGTGGCTTTGGCCGGAGTCAGGTCCATCAGGCCGCGAATGGCATTACGCGCGCGGTCCAGCGAGCGCGCTTCAATCAGCTCGGCAATGGTGAACAAGACCATCACCATCGCAGCTTCCGGCCACTGTCCGATCAGCACCGCTCCGGTCACAGCAATGCTCATTAAGGCATTGATATTGAGGTTACGGTTCTTCAGCGCAATCCAGCCTTTTTTATAGGTGGTCAGGCCGCATAGAAGAATGGCTGCAACAGCGAAAACGGCCGAAAGCCATTCAGGGCTGATCGACGCAAACTCGACTACTTCGGAGGCAATCGCCGCCACACCAGCAGCAATAAGTGGCCACAGTGACTTGCGTGGCGGTTCGACAACAGTCTCGCTGCTGAGCTGGCCTTCTTCCTCAACCACCCCAGACAAACCCAATCCGCTTAAGGTGGAAAGGACCTCTGGCAGCGCATCACGGCTATGGCTGACCGTCAAAATGCGCTCAAGCAAATTGAACTGCATCGCGCTAATGCCCGAGACCTTTGCCAGCGCATCGCGAATCAGACGTTCTTCGGTCGGGCAGTCCATCTGCTCAATGCGTATGCGGCTGCTGAAATCTGCATCCAACGGCAAGGCCTGCATGCCCAGCCTGGCGATGGCTTCGGTGATCGGCGCAGTATCAGAGAGGGTATGATTGACGCTCAGCTCACGCTGCACAAGGTTGAACTGCAGTGCGTTAATCCCGTCAATGTCTGCCAGCTTGTTCTGAATAAGTGTCTGCTCGGTCGGGCAATCCATCGCCTCAATCCGGAAACGGCTTACATTCCCGTCAGAGACGTGGCTCTGCGGGCTGTCTGCAGTCTGTCCGTGGTCATGACCACGGTGATCATCTACCTTGTTTGTATGACTACCGTCACTGCTCATTTCTGCAACTCCCTTTAAGTCAGTGTTGCGCAGTTAACACCCTGTAGTAACTATAGGGTCAAGAGATACCGGCAAGGTTCAAGGAGGTTTGATGAAAATCGGTGAACTGGCGAAAAAGGCGGGCTGTCAGGTTGAGACCATCCGCTATTACGAGCGTATTGGCCTGCTGCCGAAACCCTCACGAACAGAAGGCAACTACCGTGACTACAGCAACGAGCAGTTGGAGCAAATCATCTTTATCCGTAATTGCCGCACGCTGGATATGAGCCTGGAAGAAATCCAGCAACTGCAAGATTTACGCAATCTGCCTAAAGAAAGCTGCGTAGGCATTAACAGCCTGGTCGATGCCCATATCCAACACGTGGAAGCACGTATCAACAGCTTGCAGTCTCTACACCAGCAACTGTGCAGCCTGCGCGAACACTGCACCGATCCGACCGATGCCAGCGGTTGCGGCATCGTCCGGCAGCTCAGTAGCGGCACGGTCGCCAAAGCGGACGAATCCGACCAGCACAGCCATGTGGGCCGTAGCCATTCGCATTAATCCTCACTGGGAAACATCTGATAAACAACCGCACTTGACCTGCCTCAACCTGCTGTAAGGCAATTCATGATTGCCTTACACAAATAGCGTTACGCACCTAACGCACTCGCAATGTGGCGACACCAATGCTTCTAAACCCATAACCGGCATGCTCCGTTACAGAACGGCCGGAGCATTCAGCGCCCGAAATAACTCGATGAGGAAATACGCGTGAAAGAACTTGAAATCATGATAGGGCTGCTACTGGCCGGTTTTATCCTGCTGGTGGTCGGTTATGCCAAATGCGATAAGAAAAAGGGCCTGTGCATGCTGACGACAGGCATTCTGATCATGTTCTCAACCATCGCTTACAAGCTCTATCTAGAGCTGGCCATCTGACTCCCAGCCTGTACGCTGCTGCTCCTGCCTGGCGGGCAGCGGCACAATGCCTTTATACCCAGACATGCTCCATCAACCCACGCTGAATACAGAGCAATTCATTACAGATAATTCTTATATACCGTGAATTCAACCAGTTAAACACGAATTTTACGGGATAAATCACCGCATCCGCTCATCAGATTCCATACCGCACGGTTAGATTGCCTACCACTTAAGCACTAGTCTTGGTCTTGGAACCATAACCACAAGCCCTACAAAGGCTCTGATGAGTGAGGATGTGCCAATGAGTGACAAACCCAAGCTGACAACAGTGGCGGGCGCGCCGGTCCCTGATAACCAGGACTCGATGACAGCAGGCAAGCGCGGCCCCATGTTGCTGCAGGATGTCTGGTTTCTGGAGAAACTTGCACACTTTGATCGTGAGGTTATCCCTGAGCGGCGCATGCACGCCAAAGGCTCAGGCGCATTTGGCGAGTTCACGGTAACCAAGGACATCTCCAAATACACAAAAGCAAAACTCTTCTCCAAGGTCGGTAAAAAAACACCGATGTTCGTGCGCTTTTCTACGGTAGCGGGTGAGCGCGGTGCAGCAGATGCCGAGCGTGATATCCGCGGTTTTTCCATGCGCTTTTATACCGAGGAAGGCAACTGGGATTTGGTCGGCAACAACACGCCGGTGTTCTTCTTCCGCGACCCTCTGAAATTCCCGGACCTTAACCACGCAGTAAAGCGTGATCCGAAAACCAACCTGCGCAGCCCCAACAACAACTGGGACTTCTGGACCAGCCTGCCGGAAGCACTGCACCAGATCACCATTGTCATGAGTGATCGCGGTATCCCCGATGGCTATCGTCACATGCACGGCTTTGGCTCGCACACATTCAGTTTTATCAGCCCAGACAACAAGCGTTATTGGGTCAAATTCCACTTCCACACCCAGCAAGGCATTAAAAACCTCACCAACGAGGAAGCCGAAAAGATCATCGCCAAGGACCGCGAAAGCTCGCAACGCGATCTGTTTGAAGCGATTGAAAGAGGCGATCATCCGAAGTGGACCATGTACGTTCAGATCATGCCGGAAGAGGATGCAGAGAAAGTCCCCTATCACCCGTTCGATCTGACCAAAGTCTGGCCGAAAGGCGATTACCCGCTGATTGAAGTCGGTGAGTTCGTGCTCAACCGCAACCCGGAAAACTACTTCCAGGATGTCGAACAAGTGGCCTTTACCCCGGCCAACGTGGTGCCGGGCATCAGCTTCTCGCCCGACCGCATGCTGCAAGGTCGTCTGTTCAGCTATGGCGATGCTGCCCGCTATCGCCTGGGCGTGAACCATCATCAGATTCCGGTTAACCAGCCACGCTGCCCCGTACACAGCTACCACCGCGATGGCGCCATGCGTGTGGACGGCAACCACGGTGGCCGGCTGCACTATGAGCCGAACAGCTACGGTGAATGGCAGGAGCAGCCCGGCTTCAGGGAACCGCCACTGAAAATTGACCCGCTGGCGGACCGTTTCAACTTCCGCGAAGACGATGACGACTACTACAGCCAGCCTGGCGCACTGTTCCGTCTGATGACGCCAGAACAGCAACAAGCGCTGTTCGACAACACTGCCGGTGAAGTGGGCGGAGCTGAAGAAGCCATCCAGCTGCGCCATATCGTTAACTGCTACAAGGCTGATCCGGCGTACGGAAAAGGTGTGGCCAAGGCACTGGGTATCGACTGGTCGAAAGTCAAAGTGTCATAACTTCAGCCGTCCATAACGCAAAACCGGGAAGTGCTCTCGCGCTTCCCGGTCTTCTGACATAACCGCTCTAATCCGTGTTATCAGGCTCCATCCGCGTGAAAGGCATTAGCCTCGAACAAGGCTGAGCTTGATTGCAAAGCCAACACCTTGTGGCCTAAACCGTGAGCCGTCACTCCTGCCCAAGCCAGCCCGGTACACCCTGACGAATCAGTCGGGAAAACTCAGGTGACTGATCTGCTGCTTTAGCACGCTCGGTAATCCTTCCGGCCTCACGCAGCTCATCCAACGAATAACCTGCCTGCAGTCCACCCAACTCTCCGACATAGCTGGGCAAGTAGCCGGTGAGTAGCAGGCGGTGATCAAACTTCAGGCCGTCCACAATGTTTTGCAGCATGTGGTAGACGATGGTGGTGCAGTTGGCGGTAACGGTGTTGTAGAAGCGCGGTTGCTCTACCAGCTCATTGGCTTGTTCCACATACTGCACAAGCAGCTCACGGATCGCCTCGGGCGGCATGTTGAGGCGATACAGATAGACATCCTCACCGCGAACATTGGTCCGTACCCGTACCGCATCGCGCTCGTCGGTAGCGACGATACTCAGCTCAAACTCCTTGAAGAACCCGCCGATTTCAGAGTATTTCTCGTTCTTTTCCTTACGAATCTCTACCGAGAACAGCAGTTGCTGCCCGTCCTCAAAACCGAACGAAACCAGCACATGGGCGATGGCGGGCATGCCCCAGTACGAGGTGAACAAATCGATCGATTTGAGCTTATCGAGATCATAGCGACGGCTTTCCCAGCGCACGTCGTAATCCTCATCACTGCGCCAGTTGAAGTTGCGCACGTTGTCCAGAAACAGCTGATTGTCCTCGATACGGCCGTGAGTCATTTGCGCCACATCGTCCGCCCACAGCCGCTGGTTGGACGGTTGCAAACTCTGCCACCACAGCAGCAGCACACCCATAAGCACGGCATAGGCCACGACTGCCCAGATCAGCGGGCGCGCCCAGATCAGCCATAGCACACCCACTCCGGCCAGGCTCCACAGGCCAATCAAGGCCCAGCTCAAGTATCCCGGCAGCGTCAGGCGATAACTCAGCGCCAACGCGCCCCAGACCAGCGACAGCAGCACAATCAGGCTGAGCAGCCCGCGCGGGAGAATAAAGGTCAGCAGATAATTCATCGTTGGGCCAGCTCCTTCAGGTGTTCATGAAGTATGCGTCGGATTTCCAGAATCGCTTCGGGGGTTTCCTGAACGCTGTGCCAAGAAGGGATGACTTTTTCGGATAGAGCGCCCGCGAGGTGCGAGCTGCTGTAAGGCACCACACCATCACTGCTCTGCTCTAACGGCACTTCCGGCGTGTGGTTGCCGATGATGCTGTGATAGCGCACCGTCGGCGAAATCGGCAGCTCTGCCGTGGCCTTGATAAACGGATCAAGGTCGCTCAGGTTGTCGATGCTGTTGAAGCCACGGTTAAGCGCCACCGGTGAAGCCGAGTTGGGATCCACCAGCACTTGCGCTATCTCGGCAAAGCGGTCGAGTACCGAGAACGGCAGCTTGACCAAACTGGAGGCCCAGCGCGAGACACGGTTTTCGGCAAACGGCGTACCACGGTGGGGAGCGGCTACAAACACGGCACGACTGACTTGTGGCAGCGGCTCAAACTGCAGATAGGGTGCGATCTTGCTTTGCGCCTGGCGGCGCCTTTTGCTGCTCAGCTCGTGGCGGGACAAAAAGTTCTGCCACAGCTCATCGCCAGTCGAAGACACCAGCAAGCGCGACAGTACGCCGCCCATGCTATGCCCGATCAGCACCACATCCTGGCTGGCTTTAGCCTCACCGGACGGATCAAAGTGCTTGAGGGTTTGCGCGATGGCGTCTTTGACCGCGCGGTTGTTGAAGGCAATGGGATGGTTGGTGGGATAGTAAACCTGCCAGATCTGGTAACGGTTACGCAGTTCCTCGTCGCCCAACACCTCGTTGGCCACGTTGATCCAGGCCTCCGGGCTGCTAGCCAGACCATGCAGCATGATGACGATGCGCCGGTTCGGATCATACGGCTGGAGCAAGTGCACATGCGGCGCTTCCAGCACCTCGCCACGACCGATCAAGGTCAGCATGGACTGCCGGGCAAAGCCGGAGCGCGCCAGCCACAAGCCGTAACCGGAGGTGTAATTGGCTGCCAGCGGCACGCTGTGGCCGACCACATTGAATCGGGATGTCCGATAAGGGTCGTAGCCGGTAAGCACCACAGTGTTACTGGCCAGAACGGCATCCAGGGTCTTGCCGGGAAAGCGGATAACCGAGGTCAACGCAGGAAACGGCGTTTCACTCCAGGGCTGCTTGTCACTGCGGCTATTAATTACGCGATCTCTTGTTACCGCGACCAACTCCGCGCCTAAACCATCACGACGATACTGATTGCGTAAACCGGCAAACGACAGCGCCGATGCTGGGATCAGCTCTTTGGGCAGCTGTCGGCCTTCTGCCAGCCGCACATCTTTCATGCTGCCGCGAATGGTCCATTCGCCCATCTGAATACGGAAGCGCCCGTCAGCGTGCTCACTCTGCGGCGGTCTGCCTTTGTACAGAGTAAACAGTCGGGTTAAGGCTTCTTGGGAGGCAAAGTTGTAGTAATCGCGCACTTGAGTCTGGCGATCCTCCAGCGCGCGCTCCTCAGTTGAGCGCGCGGTAAAGAACAGGTAGGCAAAGGCATACCGCGCACTTTGCAGATAGGCATTAATGCGCGCCTCCGCTGGCATTGAGCGGCTCTGCATGCCTTCCAATAGCCACAGTTCAGACAGCGCAGCCAAGCGGGTTTCATCCGCCACACCGCCATTATGCTCAAGAGCGGCCCGGCACTCAGTCAGATTGCGACGGCATTGCTTATTACTGATCCCGACTACCTGCAAACTGGTGCGGGCTGAAGCGCTGAGTTCACCGGTACTGAGAACATCACCGCGGCGTTGTGCCAGGTAATCCTCATTCTGGATGGTATTGACCTTAACTCCGGCGCATCCCGCCAGGGTGAGGGCCATCAGCAGTAACAACGCATTACGGGCTAAATGAGTGAAAGCGTAGGGCACAGTCATTCTCAACAGTCTGGTTAGACGCGCAGGTCAGTATCCATGACCCGGTCCGCGCTCAAGATGAACGCGGTGCGCCAGAGGCAAACAGAGGATGTTAGCTCAAAGTAATAGCAAACCAGACGAATCTAATCGTGCACCACGTTGCAAATACACTAGGCCTTGCGCCACAGCTGAGTCACTACAAACAGCCGGCAACGCTTACAGGGTTTAGGGCGTTACCCGCCGCGGTGACAGTTGCGGCTCACTGGCATTGACCAGCGTCCGGTATTCATCACCTTCAAGGCTAAACAAGATGAGGCTGGGGCTGGGGCTATTCACAGACTCTTCCACGCCATGCCTCAAAGAGGCTCTAGCCCTATGTGTGAATAGCCCTGATTGGGTTTACGCGAGCTAAATGAACAGACTCAACTTTGGAGTGCACCAAACCGACACCTTCACTTGATTGATCATTTATCTGCGATTGCAACTTGGAACGGGCAATCTCGACATACCCCACCCCCCCCATAACCAGGGCCAGAATCCAGGCACAACTAGTCAATATAAACTCACGCCAGGTCATACGTTTACCTCGTCACACCACACACTCAAAAACCTCCCTATCCGCTCCGGCATGCAGCCCTAGTAATACTCACTGGGAGCGCCGGAAAAACGTGCACCTGGCTAGCTCTTCATCTGCTCAACGCTCCTTGCGTTAATCGAACCATCAGAGCGGCAACCATGAATGATGGCGAGCAGTCCTCGCACCTAGTAACGTCTGAAATGAAGCTCACCACACGTCGCGCAGTGGGGACCTCGATAAAAAACCGGTAATCGCCAATGCGACTACCGGTTGGTTGATACATGTAGCGGCCCGAGTTAAGGCCCTACGATCACCTGAACCTGGCGTTTCTGATCGCCTTTGAGCGGGGTGTAGGTCTGAGAGGTAGCACCGGCGATATCCGTAAATGAGCCACTGCCAATTGACGATTCGATCTGCCACTTGTAAGTCAGGCCACTACACGCGCCTTCACAGACAACATTGGCGGTCAGAGCTTGACCAACCTTAGGAGAGCCATCAACCAGACCGTCTACCGTCACGCTCAGAGGCTGACCTTGAGAGATCACAGGAATCTCTGTGCCACCTTCGCCGACGCCCGGAATAGAGCTATCCAGCACAGCCAAAGTCTCAAGACTCTCGGACGGATCGGTGAGGTTGGCATCAGTCTTGGCCAGCGTTTTCACCGTAATAGTCTGCCCCAGATGCTCGGCCTGAATAGTCAGTTCGGTATCACTCCCGACCAGTGCTGAACCGGCGTACCACTGATAAACCGCCTCAGTCACATCATCGCCATCAGCGTCGGAGACATCGCTGGCCAGATTCCAATTAACGCTCAGACGGTCGCCGGTATTGACCAGGCCATTACCATCCTGATCCGCAAAGCTGATAACAGCAGGATTCACCACAACAGGTGCATTACCTTTGACAGTCCCTGTCGGAGCCGATGTGACAGCTGCCAGAGCTGATGCGGTGAAGCTCATACCAACCAGCAGGGAAAGCACCTGGCGGCCTTTGTTCAATTGGAAAATACGCATGAGTGCTAACCTCAGATAATTAAGTCAGAATTTTTTCCACATTCAGCACCCTGGCTGATCCTGATCCACATCCTTCACTACAGATGGTGTATCACCCATCACAGGATCAACTATTGAATTGGCCTTAGCGTGGCAACGAGAACATCCTGATTGATCTGAGGTTTGGCCTGTAGCAGCAAATTCCGCCAAGCACGTAAGAAAATCCTTAAGATCAGCCGTCACTCCCCGGCGACTAAAGGACGCACTGATAGCTGATTGCACAGGAGACTATGAAGCCATGCGCTATCTCTGTCCGCTCAAAGCAAAGAACTCTTAAGAGATGACGCAACAGCCGCAGGCCCCTTCTGCATATCCCCTACAAGCATCGGCGTAAGTTGAAATAAACAGTCGCTGGAAGAAGCCTAATGTGAAGGGGCAACCTCTGCACGATTGCCCCTTTCGGCTTTACCTTTCAACTGAATAGCAACCAATCACCGGCATCTCCAGTACTCTTCGCTGAAGGAACTAACGATTCAAATCTGAGAACGACCGTCCGTGATTCGCCAACTCAACGAGTAAGTCTGAGGGCTTCCAGAACAAAGGATCGGTCTCGGCATAGCGCGCGATATTGGCCAGCACGCGTTCCAAACCCACGCTATCGGCATACCACATCGGCCCACCCTTATAACGAGGGAAGCCATATCCATTCAGCAACGTAACATCAACATCCGAAGGCCGAAGAGCAATGCCTTGGTGTACGACGTTGGCCCCCTCATTAATCATCGCCGCTAGGTAGTGATCAATGATCGTCTGCTGAGTGAAGTGCTTGGGCACAATCCCCGCCTCCGCACGTACTTCACTGAGCACATCTTCAAGCTCAGGATTGGGGCGAGCATTCTTCCCGTCCTTGTCATACAGGTAATAACCGATCCCGGTCTTCTGGCCGAACCAGCCACGCTCACAGAGTTTGTCAGCAACACTGACATAGCGCAGCCGTGGATCACGCTGTGATGCTTTGCGCTTACGGGTAGCCCAGCTGATATCGCCACCCGCAAGGTCAACCACCTGAAAAGGCCCCATGGGAAACCCGAACTCGCGTACGGCCTCATCGATCTGATAGGGGCTGGCACCGTCCAGCATCATCAGCTCCGCAGCCTCCCGATATACCGCCAACATCCTGTTGCCGATAAAGCCATCACACATCCCCGCTCGGACCGGGGTTTTCTTCATGGATTTGGCGAGCTGAAAGGCGATTGCAACAGTCCTCTGATCAGCCTTCTCAGGGACAACCACTTCGACCAGCTTCATCAGGTTGGCGGGTGAGAAAAAATGAATGCCAATTACTCGCTCGGGGTGATCCAAGCCTTCACTCATTTCATCAATATTCAGATAAGAGGTATTGGTGGCCAGGATTGCGTCAGGCTTACAGGCTTTTTCCAGCTGGCAAAGCAGCTCCTTTTTGACCGCCATGTCTTCGAATACAGCCTCAATGATCAGGTCAGCCCCATGCAAAGCCGAATAATCAATATGGCAAGCCAAGCGGGCCAAGCGTTCCGCCTTGACCTCAGCACTGATACGATTTCTCTCTTGCTGCTTACGGTAGGACTCGGCGATAGCATTGAGCCCCCTCTCCAAATAAGCCTGCTCACGATCCAGCAACAGCACTGCGTATCCGGCGTCAAGCAACGCGATGCTGATGCCGACCCCCATCGTTCCTGCACCAATTACAGCAATTGTCCTCAGAGGCGTCGGCAAAACGACCGACAAACCCGGCATTTTCGAGGCAGCTTTCTCTGCCAGGAAGGCATGAATCAAGGCTGAACGCTGTGGACTTTCAAGGCATTCAGAGAACAACTCACGCTCTTTGATCAGCCCTTTCTCAAAAGGAAGCTCAAGGGATGCCTGTACGGCCTCAACAATTTTTGCGGGCGATACCAACCCTTTCTTGGCTAGAGCGATATCCTTGGCCTGATCAATCTCCACCCGGGATTGGTCTGTATCACTCATAGCCAATGCGTCGCGACTCCTACGCACACATTGTCCAGACTGAATAATCTCATTCGCAAATTGCACGGCCGCATCCTGCAGTACATCGTCGCTACATACTCGGTCGATCAGTCCTATCTGAACAGCAACAGAAGCCTTTACTGAGCGACCACTCACCATCATGTCTAAGGCCCGTGCCGCTCCCACTAACCGTGGTAAGCGTTGCGTACCTCCGGCACCTGGCATCAATCCCAAATTGACTTCCGGTAACCCCAGCTGCGCTGGGGCCACTGCAATTCTGAAGTGTGCTGCCAAGGCCAGTTCCAACCCACCACCAAGACAAGATCCCTTAATGGCTGCGATCACTGGTTTAGTACTGTTTTCGATTTGGGTGCACAACGTACTCAGACTAGGCCCCGTGACCTGACCAAACTCACGAATATCAGCTCCACCACAAAAGTGCTTGCCAGCCCCAGTCAGGACGATGGCAGCAATCTCCGAACTATTTACAGCACTGTCGATCGCATCAGCCAGAGCCTGTTTGACTGGCGAGCTCAATGCATTAACCGGCGGATTTGAAATTTCCACAACCGCAATACGATCGCGCCGGGAGATATGAACACACTGCAAGGAATTGGCAGCAGTAGCCTGCGTGAAAGAACTCATACTTATCACCGATATAGTGTGAATTGCATTGCGACGCGGGTGCCAGCGGGCAGCTGCCACCCGGTAAGTTGAAGTGACTCAGGCCAGTCGTGGCTGACTGGAATGCACGGAGGTGGCATCAGAATCTGCCAACGAAACTCCGGCGATATCCTGCGCATCCGCCTGCTCTGCCGTGGACAGTTCACTGGCTTGGTGGCCGGTTTTCTGCAGCAGCAGCAAAGTGCAGATCAGCGAAATAATCGCGTAGCTGCCAGCAGCAATTGCCACCCAGAAAATCTCGCCCGTGGAGTTCAGAATCCACTGTGCCAATACCGGTGTTCCGCCACCTATCAACAACGAACACAGCTGGTAAGCCAGCGAGAGCCCGGTGTAACGAATACGTGTAGGGAACGCACGAGCCAGGATGCCGCCAACCGCACCGTAAAACATTGCATGGGGAATCGTTGCCAACGCCATCCCTGCAGCTGCAATCCAGTACACCTTAGTTTCAATGGCAAAGAACATCAGCGGCATAAAGATCAGCTCAGGTACGAGCATGATTAATACCGCTTTGCGCATATCAATTTTCGACGTCAGCCAGGCGCCGATTGGCTGGGAAATAAATTGGACGATAAGGGCGATGATAATGATGCTCAGGAAGGTGTCCTGAGAATACCCCAGGGACTTAGTAGCCCAGGAAACAGCAAAGGTGGTTTTGAAATAAGTGACGTGTATTGCAGGCAATACCAGCGCCCCAATCAGCACCAGCTTCCAGTGGTTACGCAAGACTTCCACCACTGGCATTTTTACTGTCTTCTTCTCTTTAATCAGGCGTTTCATATCCTCCGTTTCTTCAAGCTTGAGTCGAATGACCATGCCGATCACAACCAGTGCAGCAGACAGCAGGAATGGAATACGCCAGCCCCAGGCTACAAAATCCGGGAGCGGGATCGAGCTAAGGCCAAAGAACACCAGAGTCGCCAACAGATTACCCGTGGGTGAGCCTTGCTGGGCAAACGCCGAGTAGAGAATCCCTTTGCCTTTCGGGGCCTGCTCACTGGCGATCAGAACAGCTCCGCCCCATTCTCCGCCAACAGCGATTCCCTGAATAATGCGCAGGATAACGAGCAGGATTGGGGCCCAGTAGCCGATTGATTCATAGGTTGGCAGCAGACCAATACCAGTTGTGGCCACCCCCATCATGATCAGCGTAATTACCAGCGTGGTTTTACGCCCAATCTTGTCTCCCAGGTGCCCGAAGATAAGCCCGCCAAGTGGTCGGGCAATAAACCCAGACCAAAGGGTAAGGAATGCCAGAAGTGTGGCTATACCCGGATCTATATCAGAGGGGAAAAATACCTTTCCAAAAACTAGCGCCGCCGCAAATCCATATATGTAGAAGTCATACCACTCAATGGTAGTTCCGATAAATGATGCGATCCCAGCCTTACGAGCTTTGGCTGATTGAGCTTTATAAGCAGATTCCGCTTCTCTGTTCATACACGAGACTCTTTATTGTTTTCCTTTAGTACGAGTGCGCCATTAATGCCGCGTCACATCAGGTCTGAGCGAGTCTAGTGATGAGTTTTATAAATAAATAATCTTTAAATCTTATCGTGTGATAAGCACTTTCGAGCTAGCAAAAATATGAATTCACCGCACTAAGAATTAGCCTATTTAACCTTGGAGAATAGGCTTTCAGGATGATCACCCCATACGAGCCACATCAGGAATGTAACGGCGAAGCAAACCCAGAAAACTTTGTGCAACCTGTGGTATCTCCCCCTCTAGGTAGATGGCGTGAGTCTCCGCCCTGACGGCACGATTACCTGTCTCCACATAGCGAACATCGGCACTCCAGGCATTAACCAGAGAACGCGGAACCAGCGCGACCCCCATTCCCAGCCCCACCATAGTGATAATCGTCTGCCAAAGCCTGGCCTCGTGCCGGATGATCGGGCTAAACCCTGCATCAACACACTGCGCCACGATCAGATCATGAAAATGCGGAGACGAGGCCCGGGGAAACAGAATGAAGCCATCATCTTTTAATGCTGAAAGCGCAATTTGCTCATGATTCGCAGCTGGATGACTGACAGGTAGGCACCCCACAAGTGTGTCGCTCATCAACAACTCGGAGGCTATGCCTGGTGCCATGCGCCCCCAGTGCACAAACCCTAAATCTAGCTGTCCACGCTGCAGGGCCTGCGCCTGTTCAGCGGTGTTCATCTCCACCAGAACCACTTCCAGCCCAGGATTCTCCAACTGAAACTGATTCACAGCAGCCGGTAGCCCACGGTGCAACATCGAGTTGACGAAACCAACACGGAGTCTGCCACTGAGCCCCTGTGATGCTCTCAGAGTCTGACGCTTCACCTGCTCCAGCTGGACCAGCAATGTTCGGCTTTCTGTGAGAAGGGTTTCGCCAGCAGCAGTCAGCTTCACAGACTTGTTGTTACGCAACAACAGCTGCACCCCAAGTTGTTCCTCTAGTTTTTTAATATCGAAACTTAGCGCCGGCTGCGAAATAAACAGGCGCGCTGCGGCACGGCCAAAATGAAGTTCCTCGGCGACAGCGATGAAATAGCGAAGCTGCTTGAAGTCCATTTCAGACCCTCATCAATCAGGATTACTTATCGTAGAGCCATATAATTGTATTGGAAGCTTATCAGTAGCAAACCTAGCATCCGGTCACATGTGAGCAATCAGGAGCAGCACAATGACCGATTTAAGCGCCATTTCGCTCGGGAAACCCTCCAATATTCCAGACAGTCATGGCCTCAATCTTTACCAGGCAGACTCATCACTGGAACGACTCTTATCCGTCTACTTATCCGGCGATGAACTGGACCAGTGGCGCCCCGTCATGAGCTCGCTGGGAGCACGTGCCGGAGGGGAACTGGACACCCTCGCTCTGTCTGCGGACAAAAATCCTCCAGTCCTCTCGTATCGCAGCCGTGCCGGTGCCGAGACACAGACAATCCTCAAACACCCAGACTACATTGCTCTGGAAAAGGCTGCGTATGCCGAGCTCGGCTTATCCTCCATGAGCCACCTACCGAACGGACCCACGCCTCTGGTTAAGTACGCGCTGACCTATCTGTTCGTACAGGCTGAGTTCGGACTGTGCTGTCCGGTTAGCATGACCGACTCGCTAACCCGGACTTTACGTAAGTACGGACACCCAGACTTGGTAGCACGCTACTTGCCCTCGCTAACCAGCCGCAATTTTGATGAGCTCTACCAAGGCGCTATGTTCATGACTGAACAGGACGCAGGCTCTGACGTATCCGCCACCACCACCTTGGCACGCAACGAAACTGGTCAGTGGAAACTCTATGGTGAGAAGTGGTTCTGCTCAAACCCTGACGCCGACCTGGCCATGGTACTGGCTCGTGTTGAAGGCTCCCCTGCTGGCCTGAAGGGAGTGAGCTTGTTTCTGCTGCCTAAACACCTCGAAGACGGTTCACATAATGCCTACCGTATTGTTCGCCTGAAGGACAAGCTGGGCACACGCTCAATGGCCAGTGGCGAGATCAGTCTTGAGGGCGCGACAGCGTACCTGATCGGAGAGCAGGGCCGTGGCTTTCAGCAAATGGCCGACATGATAAACATGTCACGTCTTTCCAATGGTGTGCGCTCGGCCGGCATGATGCGCCGCGCCCTGACCGAAGCTCTTTTCATTGCCCGCAAGCGCAAAGCATTCGGCAAACACCTGATCGACATGCCGCTAATGCAGCGGCAGCTTTTAAAAATGATGCTGCCGACTGAGCAGGCCCGCTCCATGTTCATGCAGATCGCTACCCTGCTGGCAAAAGCTGACAAAGGAGATGAGCAGGCCCAGAAATGCGTACGCATTCTTACTCCCATGATCAAATTCAGAGCATGCCGCGACGCCCGTAAAGTGACCGGCGATGCGATGGAGGTCCGAGGAGGCGTAGGCTACATAGAGGAATGGAGTGACCCACGCCTGGTGAGAGACTCCCATCTGGGATCCATCTGGGAAGGTACCAGCAATATTGTGGCACTCGACATTGCTCGCGCTCACACCCGCGAGTCAGCACTGGAACCTCTCAGCGACTACTTAAACAGCCTACTCAATGAGTGCGCTGACAGATTGCCATCAGATTCACTTTCACTCCTCAAAAGCATGCTGGTACGTACCGTAGCTGGCATGAAATACATGGCAGAAAACCAGTGCAACGAGGACGTGCGACGCGCAGGCAGTGCGCTCTACAACGCTACTTCAGCCATATTCATGACATGGGAGGCCATACAGGCGGGCGATTACCGACGTCTCGCGCTGGTGCATTTGATCCTGCAGCACAAATTACTTCCGCGCGACCCGCTGGTGCCTGGATATACGACGGCGCAGTTGGGCGTTCTCGGCCGCGTGGTCGATGAACAAAGCATCACGCTGGATGAAGCGATTCTTCTGCTTCCTGCCTAAACAACTTATAGGAACGGACTCACAATGACCCATCGAGGCGGAGCCCTGGCTGGCATCAAAGTACTGGATCTGAGCCGCGTACTGGGAGGCCCTTATTGCACTCAGGCCCTGGCGGACCATGGCGCTGAAGTAATCAAACTGGAACCCCCGAGCGGAGATGAAACACGCGCTTGGGGCCCACCTTTTGACGGAAGCACCTCAGCCTATTTCAGGGGCGTCAATCGCAACAAGAAAGGCATCTCCGTCGACCTGTCCATGGAACAAGGAAAAGAGATTCTCCTGCACCTTCTCAGTGAAGCCGATGTGCTGGTTGAAAACTTTAAACCTGGCACGTTGGAACGCTGGGGCCTGGGTTATGCAGAGGTGCTGAGTCAGCGATTTCCCAAACTCATCCACTGTTCGATCTCAGGCTTTGGCCTGAGCGGGCCACTGGGTGGCCTACCAGGGTACGACGCTGCAATTCAGGCCATCGCTGGCCTGATGAGCGTCAATGGAGATACAACAACGGGTCCGATGCGTGTCGGGCTACCAATTGTAGACATGGTCACCGGACTAAACGCTGTAACCGGTATTCTGCTAGCCCTGTATGAAAGGCAGCGCAGTGGTCATGGCCAGTTTATTGATATCACTCTCTACGACTGTGGCGTCTCCTTGCTCCATCCACACGTACCAAATTACCTAGCCTCAGGTAAGGAGCCTGTCCTAACCGGTAATGCTCATCCCAATATCGCGCCATACGACAGTTATGCCACGGGGGATAAACCTATCTATTTGGCCGTTGGCAATGACCGCCAGTTTGAGATTCTTTGTGAGCATATCGGCGCAGCACATCTGCTCAAAGATGAGCGGTTCACCAGCAATAGCCAGCGTTCGATTAACCGGGTGGCACTCAAAACTCAGCTGGAACTGCACCTCAGTACGCATGAAGCACAAGAACTTGCCAGTGCACTGATCTGTAAAGGCGTGCCATGCGGTGCAGTGGCTAGCGTGAAAGCGGTGGTGGAACACCCACATACGACCCATCGGCAGATGCTTGTGAAGCGGGATGACTATCAAGGCATCGCCTCGCCAGTAAAGCTCTCAAGAACTCCAGCGGTATATCACTCGTGCCCACCATCACTAGGAGAGCACACCTATGAAGTATTGAAGACCTATGGCTACACCGATGCCGCTCTGGAGACCCTGACAGCAACAGGTGTCATCACGTGCGGCTAATACCCGCCAGCTCTTCAATAGTTACAGACTCACTGCTCAACCATGGATTGAGGTGAGTAAACGAGGTCAATATGAAAGATGCATGGATTATCGACGCAGTCAGAACTCCAATAGGTCGCTACGCAGGCGCAATCAGTTCGGTTCGCGCAGACGATCTGGGCGCTGTCCCCATCAGAGCACTAATTGAGCGTCACCCCTCAGTCGATTGGGAGGCGCTGGATGATGTGATCTACGGCTGCGCCAATCAGGCCGGTGAGGACAACCGAAACGTCGGACGTATGTCCGCCTTACTCGCCGGACTACCGGTGAGCGCTTGCGGAACCACCCTCAATCGGCTTTGTGGTTCTGGCATGGATGCGGTGGCGATGGCTGCTCGCGCCATTCGGTGCGCAGAGGCTGAACTAATCATCGCAGGCGGCGTTGAATCCATGTCCAGAGCCCCCTTAGTTATGGCTAAAGCTGAACAGGCTTTCTCGCGGCAGGCTGAGATTTTCGATACGACTATCGGCTGGCGATTCATCAATCAACTGATGCAAAGGCAATACGGAACGGATTCGATGCCGGAAACGGCTGAGAATGTCGCTGAGCAGTATGCAATCTCTCGCGCCGATCAGGATGCGTTTGCATTGCACAGCCAAGCTAAAGCCGCAGCAGCAATTGCAGGCGGACGCCTGGCTGCAGAGATCGTCCCGGTCACAATTACCCAACGCAAAGGTCAAATCTCCACTGTCTTGAATGACGAACACCCTCGCCCGACCACTCACGAACAACTGGCCAAACTACCGACACCTTTTCGCCATGGCGGCACAGTCACGGCGGGCAATGCTTCTGGTGTCAATGACGGAGCCTGCGCCCTGCTACTGGCCAGTACGGAAGCAGCAAACCGTTATGGCCTGAAAAAAAGAGGCCGGGTTGTTGGCTGTGCAGTGGCAGGTGTTGAACCGAGGATCATGGGGATCGGGCCGGTTCCCGCAGTGCGCAAAGTATTGCAGCAAACGGGCCTTAAGCTGGAAATGATGGATGTAATCGAACTGAATGAGGCGTTCGCAGCACAAGGGCTTGCAGTCCTGCGTGAGCTGGGACTCGTCGACGATGACCCACGTGTAAACCCGAATGGGGGTGCCATCGCCCTAGGACATCCACTCGGTATGAGCGGCGCACGCCTGATCACGACGGCCCTGTATGAATTGGAACGCCAGAACAAGCAATATGCCCTGTGCACCATGTGCATCGGTGTCGGCCAAGGTATTGCCATGATTATTGAGAGAGCTGGCCGCTAAGTAACACTTCCATCACCTTGCCGGGACTTAACAGTCTGCTCATTGAGCTCGGCCAATTCCCCAAAAGCCCTGTTTCCATGCATGGCTTTCTTACGTTCCAGTATTGCTCCCTAGTAATACTGGAACGCTTTTTATCCACTCCCAAAAGCCTCTGCTCTCATCTAAATGACGTTATCTGCATCCTCAGCGGCTACGTTGCTCCTGAGCGTGCCTGGGCCTGCCATTCCATGCACTAACCTGTGCAGATCTTGGGGTGCAGATCTCAGCTACTTCATTATCCGATAGGCCCAAGGTCGTGCAAGCAAGCTAAGAAGCGACCGAGATGTATGAGCCACTGACACACCTCAAGCGCGTGTAGCACGCAACACCGACAGTGAATACAGGCTCTCACACTGATAACAATACACAGCCAGTGATTAGCTTCAGCTGATAAAAACTGCTGCACCTTAATTTCAATTGCACGCCCCTACCGCTTGGCACAGCAAACGAAATATGTCGTTCCCTGTGCATATTTATATGCGACAAGCCAGACATCCGCGGTCACGCCACCGCCCGGTGCGCCAAAGGCTCTGTAGATAAATGCACTCGGCCTTAGAACAGAAACTGAGCCAAGTGTTTTACACCCCGAAATATCGTTATTAGCTTTGTGCGCCAAAATCGCTGCTATCCGACAAGAAAAATCAGACATATCTGCTATCAGAGCCGCCTACATCACAATTCAATAAATCACCAATCATTATCAACCAGGCGGCTACTCAATGCTCATTATTCACCACAAAACAAGACCACTCTTAGCCAAATCAATACATCGGCCCGTATAATAAAATAAATCACACAAAAACAACCCTGAAAAACCAATCCAATACTCACACAATAACATCCCGCCGAAGAATAAAAACAGCATCCCAAAATTCTTCAAGAACTTCGTTAAACACCCCGCAAATTAAAAACATATCTAACAAAAACCGCCCATCGTTAAAGTTAAATCAATACACCAAATCACGGCAACCATTAGTCCAATCAATTATCAGGAATCTAAAAACACTCTAGTCAGCGACAACACGAACCCTGCACCAGCCCAAAGGAATGAAACTCACAAAACCGATAGCAACCATCTGACACTTGCGTAACATTTCCCTATACTCAAAATCATTCGCCACCTGTGACCACCTCCTTGAAGATAAAAAATATCCTGACGAAAGAAGACAACATCCTTATAGGTACGAAAAACAAAAACTCAAACCCCAAACATCTCAAGAACCATAAATATCAAACCGAGTATATCTAATATGGCACGGATACTTATCGCAGATGATCATACTGTTGTACGAATGGCAGTCCGCATGGTTCTTGAAAATGCAGGCCATGAAGTAGTTGGCGAGGCTGATTGCGGTGTGAATGTGGTAGCGCTAGCTAGGTCTCTCAGGCCACAACTAATCATACTTGATATAGACCTTCCACAAGTTGACGGCATTACTGTCTTACAACGTCTATGTTCGGGAGATGATAGTTTTAAAGTTCTGGTTTTTTCCGGAATGGGAGCCGATCAATACTCCATACGCTGCGCGCGTGAAGGAGCATCAGGTTTTATAAGCAAAAGCGGCAACATGGAAGAACTACTCACCGCAGTTTCGATTGTATTAAGCGGCTACACTATTTTCCCCACTTCACATTTACCAACCTTCAGCGCAACATCATCCAATAAATTTGACAACGAATCAGAAGCCATTAACCAGCTTTCCACTCGAGAGTTAACTGTACTGAGGTATCTTGCCCGCGGACAACGTATCCGAGACATTGCCAAAACACTTCTACTCAGTGAAAAAACTATTAGCACGTACAAAACCAGGCTCATCACCAAACTTCAAGTAGACAACCTTGCTGAACTTATTGAAATTGCAAAGAGAAATTCGATTATCTGAATAGAAGGAACCCTTCCATGAAAGCCTGACGTCGGAACGACCGGTATAAAGATGAAACTAAAACACTTGCTAGCGCTGGTTGTTAACAGCCTTTTTTACTTAATTGCTATGCAAATGAATTTCAGCAGAGCACGCCACTGGAACTCAAAGGTAGCCAACTTAAAGCATCAACGCAGGTCCAGCTCAGTGAGGCCGAATGGCAATGGCTGAGAAAAAAACAACGAATCGTCTTGGGCGTTTCACGCCCTGATCATCGCCCTTTTGACATTACCACCAGTGATAAGCAGTACGAGGGTGTGAGCGCAGACTATGTTGACCTTCTGCGGCAGACTCTAGACATTCCGTTCGATATCACTATCTTTGAAGACCGTAAGCAGGCCAGACAGGCGCTCATCAACGGCACAGTTGACCTACTGGCCAGTTCTAACAATTTTGATATCCAAGATGTAAGCCTGACACTCACTCAACACTATGCTCCTGACCAGATCGCACTTTACGTCAGGCTTAATGAGAAACGGACATTTCCGGAGTACTTCAACGGGGTGAAGATCGCCATACCGGACGATTACTTAACCCCAGCAACTATAAGGGAGTTCTTCCCTCACGCTTTAATCGAAACTTATAACTCGCGCCACGAAGCGCTGGCAGCTTTGGCTTTTGGCAAAGCTGATCTCTACTTGGGCGACTCCTACTCCGCCAACCTGATCATCAACGAGCAGTACTTCAACTACATTACGATTGAGCGACTGCTGCATACCCATCCTAGCGGTACCAGCTTCGCCATCCGCAAAGATAACGATACACTGCTCGAGATTATTAACACCGCCATACAGGCTATCAGCCCTCACGACAGTAGAGAGATTTTACGCCGCTGGGGCGGCGGCACCGGTTCCTCAATAACCCAGCCTCTGGAGTTATCGGCCAGCGAGCAGAACTGGCTGAGACGTCACCCGGAAATAGCGGTGGCCATTGGCTTGGATCAGGCTCCGATTGCGTTTATTGATCAAGACGACAACTTTGGCGGCGTTATGTCAGACCTGCTGAAGATAGTCACCCTGCGCACAGGCCTTAAGTTTAATGTACGCACTTACGGCAAAGGCCTCGACCTGATTAATGCACTCAACAACAATCAGGCAGACTTAGCTGCACTGTCCCCGAGCATTACCCGTGAGGCCACACTGCGCTTTTCCCTACCGTTTGCGGTGATGCCATTTGGTCTGGTGGTTAATCAGGACAACAATGAAGTATCCGACCTACCTAGTTTGGCAGGACAGCGGGTAGCTATTCCAAATGGCCATATCTTGCTGGAGTACTTAAAGGACCTTCACGGCATTCAAGTTATTAGATCCAATAACTTTGTCGAGGCTCTTGATCTTGCCAGTTCTGGTAAGGCCGATGTCGCGATCGCTCCCTTGATGATTGCCCGATATTATTTATTACACACGAAAGACCTGAATTTGAAAATTTCCGGGATTATTGGCCCGGATAAAGCCAAATTTTCTTTTGCCACCTCCAGAGCTAACACCGAGCTCGAGTCCATACTTAATAAAGTACTGCGTGAGTTACCCCCAGACGAATTGAATGTCATCAATACACGCTGGCGGGCCAACTCTGCTATGCGTGAATCACGCCTGGTTGACTATCAATCGATGATTCTGAAAATAGCCGCCTTGGTCTGCATTCTTATTGCGGCGGCTTTTATCTGGAATCTAAAGCTGCGTCGACAGGTTCAACAACGCCGCGCAGCGGAACATGCTCTCGGTGACCAGCTGCGTTTTATGCGCACCCTGATTGACGGCACTCCGCTACCCATTTACGTGCGAGACCGCGACGGCAAACTACTTACCTGCAACCAGTCCTACACCTCTTCCCTCGGGCTCTGCGATGATGATGTAACCGGCAAGACAGCAATTGAGGAAGGGGCCGTTTTGCCTGAGGAAGCCAGGCGCTTTCATGCTGACTATTTGCTGGCCATCCAGACTGGCGAACCGCTCGTCAAAGACCGCACTCTTCACGTGGATGAGCAGACATTTCACATCTATCACTGGATTCAGCCTTATCGGAACCGGCGCGGTGAAGTGCAAGGGGTGATTTGTGGCTGGTTAGATATCAGCGAACGGCATCAATTGGTCAGTGATCTACAAGCAGCGAAACAACAGGCCGATGATGCCAGCCGGGCAAAAACCACTTTCCTGGCGACCATGAGCCATGAAATCCGTACGCCGATGAGTGCCGTAATTGGCATGCTCGAACTGGCGTTGAAAAAGCGAGCCACTGAGGGGTTCTTTGATACCTCAGCTATTGAAGTGGCCTACAGCTCCGCCAAAGGGCTACTTGAGTTGATTGGCGATATTCTCGATATCGTTCGCATTGAGTCCGGACGTCTCAATCTTGCCCCCCGTCGCACCAACCTTCGCGAGCTGGCCAAATCTGTAATCCGGGTATTTGATGGGCTGGCCCGACAGAAAGGACTGACCCTCACTCTGGACTTTGACTTTGGTCCAGGTGCCAAGACCGACGTATTGGTTGATCCGGTGCGAATCAAACAGATTTTGTCCAACCTCATCAGCAACGCGATTAAGTTCACTGATATCGGCCAGGTGCAGCTGAATATCAAAGGCACACCATTGCCAGATGAACGAATTCGATTGAATGTACGGGTGGCCGATACTGGCCTTGGTATTTCCGCGCAAGATCAGGCGCAGCTTTTCAAACCCTTTTCCCAGGCCACTCAAACCACTACCGGAGCTCGAGGCGGCACGGGCCTTGGTCTGTCTATCTGCCGTTCGTTGTGTGAAATGATGGGAGGCTCTTTAAACCTCAGCAGCGAGCTAGGTGTAGGCACGGTTGTGACATTTGACCTGACCTTGAGCTGCCTGCCGGAAGCTAAAGCAACGAGCAGCGCAGACACCGAGAGGCTGTCCAGTGATAGCCACTCCTTGAATGTACTTGTGGTTGACGATCACCCAGCCAACCTAATGCTCTTGGCCCAGCAACTGGAGTTTCTCGGGCATGTTGTCACCAAAGCCAGTAACGGTTCTGAGGCGCTGGAGCACTGGCACAAACAGACTTTCGATTTAATCATTACCGACTGCAACATGCCGATCATGAGCGGCTACGAACTGGCGGAGGCAGTACGTCTGGATGAGTCGATGCGAGGCATTAATCCCTGCAGCATTTTTGGCTACACCGCCAACGCTCAGCCCGAAGAGCAAGAGCGTTGTCTGCGGGCTGGTATGAATAAGTGCCTATTCAAACCCATCAGCCTTGAGGAACTCAGCGAATGTACCGGGAGCATCGCCCCCACTCCGCAAGAAACAACATCAGACGGGGCGGACGACATGGACACATTTAACATTGCCGCAACTTACCAGTTAACCCGTGGTGACAAGACACTGGCGGCACAATTGCTGAATGAACTTGTACGCAGCAATCGCAGCGATCTCGACGAGTTGCAAACGATGGCCGGTAAGTTTGACCTCACGGGCGTAGCCAGCCTCGCCCACAGAGTTCGCGGAGCAGCGCGGATTGTCCAGGCCAAACATTTAATTGAAGCCTGCATGGAGCTAGAGGCCGCGGCAAAATCCCACGACACCACGCCTGAGCATTTGGCTGAGGCAGTGCAGAGCCTTAAGATGACTATTGAGAACTTGGAGCGTGCAATTCTCGCGACCCAGCACGACTAAGCACAGAATATTCAGGTGTAAGGGAATCATCAGTCAGCATTCCCTTACACAACTGAAGCGAACTACCGACATATCGCCAAGCGCCTCACGTTTAGGATGAACACAACTTCAAATGGGAGGCCGCATGATGCAAGCCCTTACAGTTTTAGTTCTGGAAGACCACGCCTTTCAGCGAGCGTTGACTGTCAATGCTCTTAAACATGCTGGAGTTGGCTGCATCATCGAAGCCGCAGACGGCCAAGAGGCGATCGACAAACTCTCAGAGAGTGGCGGTGCCGATGTAGCCATTTGCGATTTGCACATGCCTGGCATCGACGGCCCCCGTTTTATCTGCCAAGCCTTCCAGCAAGGTCTCATTAAAGGCGTCATTATTAGCAGTGATGTCGACCAGCCACTGCGCACCGGCGTGGCCAGCATGATCAGCTATTTGGGTCTGAACCTGCTCGGTGATTTGGGCAAGCCCCTGCAGGCCGAGCAGCTTTACTCACTGCTGAGCAACTTCAAAAAGAACGACCTTCACCAGCCGGTGCCACTGCCTGAGCTGCATGAGCTTCCCAACCCAGAAGAGGTTATACCGGCACTGGAGAATGGTGAGTTCCAAGCCTATTACCAGCCAAAGATGAATATTCGCACCCGCAAGCCTCAGGGTGCTGAAGTACTCGCACGCTGGCTTCACCCCAGACTTGGCTTGCTCAACCCGCGGCATTTCATGCCGTTCGTTGAAGCGAACAACCTGTTCGAGCCTCTGTTCAACCAGTTGCTGAAACAAGGCTGTGAACTGCAACGCCAGTTACAGACACAAGGCAAGCAGCTGGAACTGGCCTACAACCTAGATCCTTCCCAACTGGCTTCACGGAATCTGACCGAAGACATCAGAAAGATGCTGACTACCTATCAGCTGCGAGCCAGCAGCCTGATGTTCGAAGTCACCGAAAGTGGCCTGCTGTCGGCCCCGGCCACCAGTTATGAGAACTTTGTGCGCTTGCGCCTTATGGGCTGTGGCTTAGCGATGGATGATTTCGGCACGGGCTATTCGTCATTGCGGCGTCTGTGCGAGCTGCCCTTCAACCAGATAAAGCTGGATGCTTCCTTTGTGCAGAACACACAAAAACAGCCACGTTCCAAGGCGATCATCAAAACAGCACTGACCTTAGCCAGCGAGCTGGATATTTCTTTAGTGGTTGAGGGCGTCGAAACCATCCAGCAGCACAAAATCATTGAAGAGATGGGTTGCTCTCTTACCCAAGGCTTTTTTTATGCGGGGCCAATGCCCGCAGATCAGTTGCTGAGTTTTATCGCCCCCCGGCAAAACCTCAGCTCTTTTCCGCGCCATATCTAATCCACTGCCACAGAACGCCAGATACACAAAGGCCGGCATTTGCCGGCCTTTATCTGAGTGGATTACAGGTTTGACTGGGTGTATTGCGATTTCGGTTTGAAGTACAGGGTTTCGCCACGAGTCAGGTTGTCCAAGGACAAGTGATCCTTCGCCACCTCAGCCTCAATCGGCTCGCTCTGCCCTGCAATCTTCAGAGTCACGCGGGTAATCGCACCCAACGGGCGGATATCACGGACTTCCCCGGCCTGATGCCCCTCTTCTGCCTGGCGGGACAGGTGAATCTCGTGCGGACGGAACAGCACGTGTTTTTCCTCACCGACATACAGACGGTTGGCGTCACCGAGGAAGTGATACACAAAATCACTGGCCGGTTTCTCATAAACCTCGCCCGGTGAACCGATCTGCTCGACCACCCCTTTGTTCATCACCACGATGCGGTCAGCCACTTCCATCGCCTCTTCCTGGTCGTGGGTAACGAACACAGAGGTCAGGTGCACTTCTTCGTGCAGGCGCGCTAACCAGCGGCGCAGCTCTTTACGCACTTTGGCGTCCAGCGCACCGAATGGCTCATCCAGCAGCAGTACCTTCGGCTCGACCGCCAAAGCACGGGCCAGGGCAATACGCTGACGTTGTCCTCCGGACAGTTGCTCCGGGTAGCGATCTGCCAGCCAGTCCAGCTGCACCAGATCCAGCAACTCGTGGACCTTTTTCTTAATCACACTTTCATTTGGGCGCTCGCCTTTGGGCTTCATGCGCAGGCCGAAGGCGACGTTGTCAAACACCGTCATATGACGGAACAGTGCGTAGTGCTGAAACACGAAACCGACGTTGCGATCACGCACGTCGTGGTTCGATACATCTTCACCGTGGAACTGGATGCTGCCGGTGTCCGGGGTTTCCAGACCGGCGATGATGCGCAGCAGCGTGGTCTTGCCGCAGCCAGACGGGCCCAGCAGCGCAACCAGCTCACCACTTTTGATGTTCAGGTTGATGTTGTTCAGCGCTTTGAATGCATTGAAATTCTTGCTGACGTTAGTGATTTCAATCGACATGATTATTCGTCCTCTGCCTTGTGGCGCAGGCGGTTAATGCGTGACTCGCTCCACTGCTTGAGCAGCAGAATAAACAGCGCCAGAAGCAGCAACAGGCTGGCAACGCTGAACGCGGCGACGTGATTGTATTCGTTATAGAGAATCTCTACATGCAGAGGCAGCGTATTGGTGTAACCGCGAATGTGCCCGGACACCACTGATACGGCCCCAAACTCGCCCATGGCCCGCGCGGTACATAGCACCACGCCATAGATCAGGCCCCATTTTATATTGGGCAGGGTGACATGCCAGAACATTTGCCAGCCATTTGCCCCCAGAAGCCGGGCGGCCTCTTCTTCCTGCGTGCCCTGCTCCTGCATCAGCGGGATCAGTTCACGGGCCACAAACGGCACAGTCACGAATACGGTCGCCAGCACAATACCCGGCAAGGCGAAGATGATCTGGATATCGTGTTCGCGCAGCCAGCCACCAAAGAAACCTTGAGCACCAAACAGCAGGACATAGATCAGACCGGCAATCACCGGGGAGACCGAGAACGGCAAGTCGATCAGGGTGACCAGAATGCTCTTGCCACGGAAATCGTATTTGCTCACGCACCAAGCGGCGGCCACACCGAACACCAGGTTCAGCGGTACTGAAATGCCCACAGCCAGCAGCGTCAAGTTGAGGGCCGAGATAGCATCGGGTTCGAAGATGGCGGTGAAGAACGTACCTAAGCCCTGCTTCAACGCCTCACTGATTACCACCAGCAGTGGTAGCAGTAAAAACAGACTGAAAACTACCCAAGCCCCGCCAATCAACAGGCGGCGCCCCCATGCATTGCCCCGGCGTCTTGCATTGACCGAGGAGGCGGCTGTCACGGATACAGAAGACATCTCGACCTCCTCAGGATTTGGCGATTTTGCGCTGCAGCAGGTTGATCAGCAGCAGCAGAATGAACGACACCACCAGCATCAGCACGCCAATTGCGGTCGCACCGTGATAGTCATACTGATCGAGCTTGACCATGATCAGCAGCGGCAGAATTTCCGTCTTCATCGGCATGTTACCGGCGATGAAGATCACCGAGCCGTACTCCCCCACACCACGGGCAAATGCCAGCGAGAAACCAGTCAGCCAAGCCGGTAGCAAAGCAGGCAACAGTACGTAGCGAAACACCTGAAACGGCTTGGCGCCCAGGCAGGCTGCGGCTTCTTCAACTTCACGGGGAATGTCCGCCAACACCGGCTGAATAGTTCGCACCACAAATGGCAGGGTGACGAATGTCAGCGCCAGGGTGATGCCGATTGGCGTGTAAGCGATTTTGAAACCCAGCGCGGTGGCGAACTGGCCGACCATGCCGCTGGGTGCGTATAAGGCGGTCAGAGCGATACCGGCAACGGCGGTTGGCAGAGCAAAAGGCAGATCGATCATCGCTTCGATCAGCTTACGCCCTGGGAAGGTGTAACGCACCAGCGCCCAAGCCAAGAGCGTACCAATCAGCCCGTTGATCAGAGCAGCGGCGAACGCGGTTGCAAAACTGAGTTTCAAAGCAGCCCACACACGCGGTGCTGAAATAATGGCCCAGAACTGATCCCAGGTAAGCTGGGCAGCGTGAACAAACATGGCTCCGAGGGGAATCAACACCAACAGACTGAGATACACCAGGGTGTAGCCCAGCGTCAGCCCGAAGCCGGGTATGACGGGGGAAGTGCGACTAGACATTGCCTGTCCTTATCTGCTTGTACGACGGAACACACTACTCAGCCCTGATGCACAAACCCCATGTAGGTGCCGTGCAGCAGGGCTGATGATTGCGATCAAAGGTGGGACTGCTTAACCCACCCTGAACCTGCGGCTTAGTGAGCCTGATAGATCTGGTCGAAGATGCCGCCATCGTTGAAGAACTTCGGCTGAGCGGTTTTCCAGCCACCGAAATCGTCATCAATGGTGACCAGTTTCAGCGCCGGGAACTGCTTGCTGAACTCTGCTGCGACCGCTTCATTACGCGGACGGTAGAAGTTCTTCGCGGCAATGCGCTGACCTTCTTCGCTGTAAAGGTAATTCAGATAGGCTTCAGCCACTTTACGGGTGCCTTTCTTCTCGACGTTGGCATCCACGACCGCAACCGGCGGCTCAGCCAGAATCGACAGCGACGGAGCCACGATCTCGAAGTTTTCGCCGCCTTGCTCTTTCAGCGCCAAGAAGGCCTCGTTTTCCCAAGCCAGCAGCACGTCACCGATCTGGTTGTTCACAAAGGTGATGGTCGAGCCGCGCGCGCCGGTATCCAACACCGGAACCTGCTTGTAGAGCTTCTCTACGTACTCTTTGGCTTTTTCTTCGCTGCCGTACTTCTGCTGCGCATAAGCCCAGGCGGCGAGGAAGTTCCAGCGGGCACCGCCGGAAGTTTTCGGGTTAGGCGTAATGACTTCGATGCCTGGCTTGGTCAGGTCATCCCAGTCTTTGATGTTCTTCGGGTTGCCCTTGCGTACCAGGAACACGATGGTGGAAGTGTATGGCGTGCTGGACTGCGGCAGGCGCTCCTGCCAGTTTTCCGGGATCAGTTTGCCCAGCTTGTTCAGCTCGTCGATGTCGCCGGCCAAAGCCAGCGTCACTACATCGGCACGCAGACCATCAATCACAGCACGGGCCTGCTTGCCCGAGCCACCGTGAGACTGCTGAATGGTCACAGCTTCATTGCCTTCAGCCTGCCAGTGCTTATTAAAGGCAGCGTTGAACTCAACATACAGCTCGCGGGTTGGGTCATAGGACACATTGAGCAGGGTTTCAGCAGCGGCCACGGGGCCTGCAATCAGAGCGCTGGCCAGTGCAGCCAGAGCAAAACGGCGGATAGACATTATGTAGCTCCTAAGCATTTGATTCTGTTTGATTTATTAAAGTTGGCGATCAAAAACACATTCGTGACTGACAGCTACAACACCGGTTTGGCTTAATTGTCTGCGCCGGTTTCATGTCTACGCTCCCCCGCTATGCTCGAGTTGAGTACGTTGGTTTGGCTCAGGCGCTCTTGCTGGCTGGGGCCTGCAAGCGGAATTTCTCCTTGCGCTCAATCTGCACCACCTGACCGTTGTGCACGGTGATTTCCACCGAGCCAAACTTGAGGCCATTCAGCGCAGCCTGAATCTCACGCAGAATGCTGGCGTCGTCCTGGCCTTCAAAATTACGAACGGTTGCAGTCATTTTTATGCTCCTGTTGGGTCCCATTCGACTGGTGAGAACAAGGGGTAGCCGCTGGGTGTGAATCGATAGTAGTGAGCAATTGATATTCTTAAAAATACCGTTTAAGAACATTTATATTCCTAATGGAAATATATAATTCAAATCTAAATCGAACGTGCAGAATCGATAAAAGTGAATAAGCAAATAAGTTCTTATTCTTTTTGATATCTGAAAACTCTTCCTACACTGCGCTCAACAGATATGTGCAGGAGAGCCAGACATGCGAAATGACACCACCCGCTACCTGATCATCCCGGGCTGGCAAGGCTCCTCAGATGAGCATTGGCAAAGCCACTGGCAACGCGTTCTGCCTAATGGTGCACGGGTTGAGCAGAAAGACTGGCTAAGCCCTAACCGTAAAGATTGGGTTGACGAGCTCAACCGCACGATCGCGAGCGATCCACGCCCGACCATCCTGATTGCCCACAGCCTGGGCTGCGTCACCGTCGCTCATTGGGCCGTAAGCGCCCCCGTTGAACTGCTGCAACGCGTACGCGGGGCGCTGCTGGTCGCACCAGCCGACGTCGAGCGAGCCAACTGCCCGCCAGAGCTGCAAAACTTCGCGCCCATTCCCAATCAGGCGCTGCCCTTCCCCAGCCAGTTGGTGGGCTCTGATAACGACAGTGCTGCCAGTGCCGCACGCGCCATCGAGCTGGCTCGCCAATGGGGCAGCGATGTGGCCATCCTCAGTGGAGCTGGCCATATCAACGTCAAATCCGGGCATGAACGCTGGGAGCAAGGCTTCGCCTATCTGTATCGCCTGCAGCACCGAACAGAGCAGCTGCATCGTCTGCGCGCCTAACGCAGCATTGGAATTTATATACAGCTTGGACACCAGGCTGTGCAGGAGCATTTTGATGAGTCCGAACACCCTCAGCGAACAGGCCTTACTGACTTTCGCTGACGCCGATAAAAGCCCACTTAGCATCCGCGCTAAGGCGCTGGTGTTTATTGACCCGCGCTCCCGGGAATTGCGCGATCAGGTCGAGCAGCTGGCGACACAACCACTGCCCTTATTAATTGAAGGCGAGACCGGTACGGGTAAAGAACTTTTGGCCCGCCATATTCACCGCGCCAGCGAGCGCCCTGGTCTGTTTGTCGCGATCAGCTGCAGCGGTCTGAGCCCGCAATACGCGCAGGCAGAGCTGTTTGGCTACGCTGCAGGCGCCCATCACGGTAACTCCAGCAGCCGGGCGGGCTGGTTCGGCTCGGCGAATAACGGAACCCTGTATCTAGATGAAATTGGCGATCTGAGCCCTGAACTGCAGGAAGATTTGCTGAGCGCTCTGGAAACCGGAGAAACCTGGCGGGTCGGTGCCAAGCAGCCAACGCCTGTTGATGTACGCCTGCTGGCCGCTACCAGCATCAACCTGGAACAGGCCGTCAGCGCCGGCAAGTTCAATGAACGTCTCTATCGGTATCTGATCGATGGACGCATCACGCTGCCGCCGCTACGCGAGCGTGTGGGGGATATTTTGCCGCTGGCTGAATACTTTCTGGGAATTTATGCACAGCGCCTTAATGTGCCACTGCCGGAGATCAGTGATGAGGCGCAGCGGCGCCTTGAGCTGCACAGCTGGCCGGGCAACACCCGCGAGCTGGAGAACGCCATCCACTTTGCCCTGCTGGTCAGCAGCGGCCCGGAACTGCTCAGCGAACACCTGAACCTGGTGGAACAGCGTCCGACAGTTGAGTCCATCGAAGACAGCATTAACAGCTTCATCAGGCGTGCCAGTCACAGCGATCTGTATGAGCTACAGAAGCTTATTGCAGCACAACTGGAGCGCCTAACAGAGAGGCTCTAAGCCATTCCCAGCCTTCATATGCATTTAAGGAATATACATAGCACTAAAAAATATTTATTAAGAATAACGAAACTATGCAGTATCGCCGACCAGCTTGGCTGAACGGCCATCAACAAACATAAATGCCTGCCAACAGGCGAGTGACGAGGAAAGTCTGCCCCATGCTTAAGAAAATTTTGCTGGCCACGGCCATTACTTCCAGCCTGCTGAGCAGCGCTGCTGTCCTGGCTGAAGACAAACCGATCCTGAATGCCTCCTACGATATTGCCCGTGAGCTGTTCGGCGAGATCAACCCGAAATTCCAGGCTCACTGGAAGGAGACAACTGGCAAAGACCTGAAGATTGACCAGTCTTTCGCCGGTTCCTCCCGTCAGGCTCAGGACATTATTCAAGGCAAGAAAGTCGACATCGTGACCTTTAACCAAGTGACCGACGTAGACATCCTGGCCAAGCGCGGTCTGGTGCGCAAAGACTGGGCTGAGCAGTTCCCGAACAATAGCTCGCCTTACTACAGCACCACAGCCTTCCTAGTGCGCAAAGGCAACCCGAAGAACATTAAAAGCTGGGAAGACCTTGCCCGTCCTGACGTAAAACTGGTGTTCCCTAACCCGAAAACCTCCGGCAACGCCCGTTACAGCTACCTGGGTGCCTGGCTGCATGCGAATGAAGCGTTCAATGGCGACGAAGCCAAAATCAAAGAGTTTGTCGGCAAAGTGCTGCGTAACGTAGAGAACTTCCCAACCGGCGGCCGTGCAGCCACTGTTGCATTCGCTCAGAACGGTCAGGGCGACGTGCTGCTGACCTTCGAATCGGAAGTGGTCAACATCGCAAATGGCGAAGAGTTCAAGTCCGGTGGTTTTGAAATCGTCGTACCGCCAGTCAGCGTTCTGGCTGAGTTCCCGGTTGCCCTGGTCGACAAAGTGGTCGATGAAAAAGGTACCCGCGACGTCTCCAAAGCCTACCTGGACTTCCAGTACAGCAAAGAGATTCAGCAGCTGCTGACCAAGTACAGCTACCGTGTGCACAACCCGGAAGTGGTCGCCGCGACTGCTGATCAGTTCCCGAAAATCCGCCTGATCAACCCGACTGATGTTCTGGGCAGCTGGGACGATATTACTGCCAAGCACTTCGACGCAAATGGTATCCTTGACCAACTGTTGGCCGAGGGTCGCTAAGGTTCAGCATCAAAGCGCCCCGAACTGGCTGCTTAATATGCAAACCTGGACTCAACAGGCTTGAGTCAACAACAGGCCGCCCATAGAGCTTTACTGAAACGTCGCCGAGGCAGTCAGCGCAGGTAGTTTCAGAAGGGCTCTAAAGGCGGCCTGTGTATTTAGGGCTATATGCGTGTCTAGATCACCACGTTTCTTTTTGCAGAATCCTTTGCTCCCAGGCTTTGGCCTGAGCTTTGGTTTCAGCGTCTTTTATATCTCACTAATCATTCTGTTCCCGATCTCGGCGCTACTGCTGTACGTCAGCGATATGAGTTGGGCGCAGTATTGGCAAGCGATCACTGATCCGCGCGTTGTGCAGAGTTACAAGGTGACCATCAGCGGCGCCTTCTACTCAACCATTGCCGCCGTGCTGATTGGCTTACTGCTAGCCTGGATCATCACTCGTTACGACTTCCCGGGCCGCCGCTTGGTGGACTCTTTGGTTGATCTGCCTTTCGCCCTACCGACTTCGGTGGCTGGCCTGACCCTGGCCGCGCTGCTCGCACCTGGTGGCTGGCTGGGGCAGTGGCTTGCGCCCTTTGGTTGGAAGGTTGCCTACGCCTACCCGGGCATCATCATCGCAATGGTCTTTACCAGCCTGCCGTTCGTGGTGCGCACGGTGCAGCCGGTTCTACAGGACTTGGGCAGCGACTATGAAGAAGCCGCCCGCACTCTGGGTGCAAGCCGCCTGCAAACATTCCGCCACGTGGTTCTGCCGACACTGACCCCGGCGCTGGTCACCGGTGCGTCACAGTCTTTTGTGCGCAGCCTCGGCGAGTTCGGCGCGGTGATCATGATTGCCGGCAACATTCCGTTCAAAACGGAAGTCTCCTCGCTGATGATTTTTGTGCGTCTGCAAGAGTTCAATCACACCGCCGCGGCAGCCATTGCCTCGGTGATTCTGCTGGCCTCACTGCTGCTGCTGTTCAGCCTGCAAGTGGTTCAGGGCCGCCTGTTCAAATGGCAACGGCAAGGCAAATGAAAAAACCACAACACTGGCATCAATGGCTGCTGATCGCACTTGGCCTGACTCTGGTCACGCTGATGCTGATCCTGCCTCTGGCTCTGATTTTTACTAAGGCGCTTTCCGGTGGCCTCGATCTGCTGTGGAGCAATCTGAATGAAGATTACATGCTCCACGCCATCGGCCTGACTCTGCTGGTCGCAGTGCTGACCGTGCCAATCAACATGTGCTTCGGCATCATGCTGGCCTGGTGCGTCACCCATTACGACTTCCGGGGGCGCAAGCTGTTGACCACGGTAATCGACATTCCCTATGCGGTTTCACCGGTGGTGGCAGGCCTGTGCTATCTCGTCGTGTACGGCCTTGAACATGCACTGGGGCGCTGGTTCTACGACAACGGCATGCAACTGATGTTTGCCTGGCCGGGCATCGTCATGGTTACCGTTTTTGTTACCGCACCGTATGTGGCGCGGATTCTGATTCCGGTGATGCAGAGCCAGGGGCAAGATGAAGAAACCGCAGCGCTGTGCCTGGGTGCCAACGGCTGGCAGATTTTCTGGAATATAACCCTGCCGAAAATCAAATGGGCGCTGCTGTACGGCGTGGTGGTTACCAACGCCCGGGCGGTGGGTGAGTTCGGTGCGGTGTCGGTAGTGTCCGGCACCATCCTTAACCAGACCCTGACCCTGCCGCTGCTGGTAGATCAGTTGAACAACGACTACAAACCCGCCGCCGCCTTTACCGCCGCAGGGCTGCTGGCCTGCATGGCCCTGCTCACCTTGCTGCTGAAGACCTTTATGGAATGGCGGCAACGCAACCTGATGAAACGCGCCGAAGCCTGATCAGGCGCATTACGGGCCTGCGCCGCAGGCCCGCTTCAACCGTAAGGCGAAGGCTCCGGCAGCTTGCCGGTGACCAGCCAGTTACCCAGATCACGCACTTTGTAATCCAGTGGATCATGAAGTGTGTGCACCCGCACGTTGCGCCAGAAGCGGTCGAAGCCGTAGCGTGAGCTGGTCGCGCTGGCGCCCATGTTTTCAAAAATCTTCGACGTGATCTCCAGCGCAGCCCGTGCTGAAACCACCTTTGCCTCGCTGATCGCCAACGCAACCTCGGCGCGTTCATTGAGCGTCAGCACCGGCTTCTCCCACGCTGCCTGCAGACGCTGAGCCGCGTGTTCCGCCAGCAGATACGCCGAGCGATAGTGCAGCCACAGTTCGCCGTAGCGCTGCTGAACAAACTGATCCTCGGTAGCCAGCGCCACACCAGATGCGGGCCAGGCCCGACTCTGCTCACGGGTATAGCGCTGCGCAGCATCCAAAGCTCCCTGCGCATTACCCAGGTACAGCTGCACCAACACCAATTGCGCCAGACATGCCCGTAAAGTGCTGCGCGGACTACCGCCTGGCCCGAGTAACTCACTGCTGTCGACGAAGACGTTTTCAAACTGCACCGTACCGCTGTCAGTCTGACGTTGGCCGAAACCATCCCAATCGTCATTCACAGCAATGCCTTCACGCTGACTGGGCAGCACGATGAAAACCCGGTCGTTCGGGTTATGGTTGCGCGGCGCACTGACCACCAGAGCATCCGCACCTAAAGCCCCCGAGCAGAACGACTTGTTGCCATTGAGCTCGTAATGTTCATCGCGGCGTTTGAGCTTCAGGCGGTTGTCCCGGCCATTGGTGGCATTGCCCCAGAACCAGTGCTCGTGCACCGTGCGGCTCAGCCAGATGCGCTGCTGCTCGGCATTGCCATAGAGCAGAATGGTCGCCACCTGCAAATGCTGGAAGGCAAACAGGTGGGCCAGCGAGCTGTCCACCGCAGCCAGAAACCGCACGATGCGGTATATCTCCGGCCACACCATTCCTTGCCCGCCAAACTGCTGCGGTACAGCCAGCGTCAGCAAGCCACTGTCCCTGATCAGCTGGCGCTCAGCCAGAGCACTGCCGCCCTGGCGTTCACGCTGCACCACGTTGGCAGCCAGTTTGCGCGCAAGTTTTTCCACGCGCTCGCTGCGATCGGTGAAGTCCTTAGGAAACAGCCTCGGTTCCAGCACGGGATGCAAGCCCGCAAAGTTCTGCCCGGTCACACGAAGCTGCTGGCGCATGTTCTACTCCTCCAACCAGACAGCCACATCCAGCGCATCCACAGCCCTAGGCAGCAGCCCTTCGGCGACAAATGCATCGGCTATTTTCTGCTGCTCATTGAGGCTCGCACGTTCCACCCGCTGCACCTGATAGCTGCGGCGACTGTTAGCTTTCTCGACAATCGCCGGGTCCAGATTACCCCACAGAGGGCTGAGTACCTTCGCCGCCTCTGCAGGGTTAGCACGCAGCCACTCGGCCGCCGACAGCAGCTGTTCAAACACCACGTTCAGCACTTGCGGATTGGCCTGAGCAAATTTACTGCTGGTCAGGTAATAGCGTTTGTAATCGGCCAGATCGCGGCCGTCTGCCAAGGTGCGGGTCGGTAATTGCTGCTGCGCACCACTGAGGAACGGCTCCCACGTTACCCATGCATCAACCTTACGGTTTTCAAATGCAGCGCGGCCGTCTGCCGGAGTCAGATAAGCAGGCTGAATATCCGAGAACTTCAGCCCGGCCTTAGCCAAAGCCACCAGCAATAGATAATGGCTGCCAGCCGCTTTGGTGACGGCGACTTTCTTTCCTTTGAGCTGCTCCAGGCTGGTCAGGGGCGAGTCTTCGCGGACGATGACGGCCTGTGCCGAAGGCGATGCTGCTTCCTGGGCAAAATAAGTCAGCTCCGCCCCTGCTGCCTGAGCGAACACCGGCACCGTATCGGCCACATCAGCAGAGAGATCGATGTTGCCGACATTCAGTGCTTCCAGCAGCGGCTGGCCATTGGGAAATTCATGCCAGCTGAGACTAATGTCGAGTGGGGCCAATGCACGTTCAAGGCTACCGTTGCTCTTGAGCAAACTGATCAGGGTCGAAGATTTTTGATAGCCGATCCGAAGCTTTTTAGCTTCATCGGCGGCCTGGGCGTTTGCTGTGACAAGGATCAATACAAGGCCCATGGCCAGTATTGATTGAAAGAAAAATCTTAGGCGCTTGGGCATGGCAGACCTCTATCTAGACGTGCCGGCCAGCCTCACGGCCGGATCACGCACAACTTCAGGGAAACAGGTATGAAGTCCGGTGATCCGGTAGGGACAAAGCTAAATGATCTAAAAATCATCGAACAAATAATTTTTAGAAATTAGCTTATAGAAAGTAGTAAGAAGGTTTTCTTATTCCGATAGGTTATTTAAACTTAATAATAAATTCTTTTTAAGTACTGTCGAATTGTCCTTAGAGTGCGCCCCATCCGGCAAGTTCATCTGCCGTTGCTGGCTGGGGGGCACTTCCACGATGGTAGCTAGCGAGTGTCATCGCCCTTTGCAGCACCTTCTAAAAACAGCAATAACGATATGTATTTTTTGGAGCCCACGATGAAAAGAACAGCTCTGGCCGCAGCAGTAACGCTGGCAGCCGTCGCCAACCCAGCAACTGCCGCGTTCATTGAAGACAGCAAAGCCACACTCAACCTTCGCAACTTCTACATCGACCGCAACGACAAGAACACTGCCAACAGTTCTGGTGAAGCCCGCGAGTGGGGCCAAGGCTTCCAGCTCAACTACACCTCCGGCTTTACCGAAGGCACCGTTGGTTTTGGTCTGGATGCTATCGGTCTGGTAGGCGTGCGCTTAGATGGTGGTGGTCGCTCAGGCAAAGCTGGCATCGATCGCAACCCAGGCCAGCTATTCCCGCTTGAGAGCGATGGCTCTGCGGTGGATAACTACGGTAAAGCCGGTGTAACGGGTAAAGTCCGTTTCTCCAAAACCGTTGCCCAAATCGGCACCCTGCAGCCGAAACTGCCGGTGGTGAACTTCAACGACGGTCGCCTGCTGCCGCAGACCTTTGAAGGTGGGCAGATCACCTCCAACGAAATCGACGGCCTGACTCTGATCGGCGGCCAGCTGGAAAGCAGCAAGACCCGTTCCTCCACTGATGACGTCGGCCTGCGTATTGGCGGCTCCAAAGCTGACGCTGAGTCGAACAAGTTCTACTACGCCGGCGGTGACTACAAAATCACCGACGACCTGACTGCGCAGTACTACTACGGCAACCTCGAGGATTACTACAAGCAGCACTTCCTCGGTCTGGTGCACAACTGGAAACTGCCTACCGGCTCTCTGAAAACTGACCTGCGTTACTTCAACAGCTCGTCTGACGGCAAAAACAGCAGCGTCAGCGGTCGTGCCGAAGGCTTCACCAGCACTGGTTACTGGGCTGCTGGTGATACCGATAAAGGCGAGGTCGACAACCGCACTTGGAGCGCCCTGTTCACTTACAGCCTGAGCGGCCACTCCATCAGCGCGGGCTATCAGCAAGTGTCCGGCGACAGCGCCTTCCCGTTCCTCAACCAAGGCGACGGCTCGACTGCTTACCTGATCACTGATCGCCAGCTGGGTAAATTCCTCAACGCCGGTGAGCGCACTTGGCTGACCGAATACGGCTATGACTTTGCCGAAGTGGGTATTCCTGGCCTGAAAGCCACCATCACTTACCTCTCCGGTGACAACATCGACGCTGCAGATGGCGACCGCAAAGAGTGGGAGCGCGACTTCCGTCTGGATTACGTCCTGCAATCGGGCTCGCTCAAAGGTCTGGGCTTCTCCTGGCGTAATGCCACCCAGCGTGGCAATAACGAGAAAGACCTCGATGAAAACCGTCTGATCGTCAGCTACAGCCTGCCGCTGCTGTAATCCCGGCGCGCAGTCACCTGTATAGAAAACCGGCCTGATCATCAGGCCGGTTTTTTTTGCGCTGAAAATCCTCCGAAAGCCCATAAAAAAGCCGACCTGATCACTCAGGTCGGCCTCATTACAGCGGGGTCAGCGTTGCTTCAGAGCAGCGGCAAGCTGTAGGTCACAAACAACTGGTTCTCGTCCTGATCGGTTTCGTTGTTGCCGCGCAACGTCGCGTTTCGCCATGTGAAGCCCAGGCCTTTGAACGAACCTTCCTGCAGTACATAGTCCACGCGGAAGTCACGCTCCCACTCTTTGCGATCGCCATCTGCTGCATCAATATTGTCGCCAGAGACATAGTTGATCGACGCCTTCAACCCAGGAACCCCGGCAGCACTGAAGTCATAACCGTACTCAGCCACCCAGCTGCGTTCACCGGCGTTGGTGAACTTACCGATCTGACGGTTAGTGAACAAATACGCCGTGGAACCGTCACCCTGATTGAGGAACGGGAAGGCGCTGTCGCCAGATATCTGCTGATAACCGGCACTGACCCAGTGGCCGCTAAGACTATAGGTAAACAGCGCGCTCCACGTCTGGTTATCCACCTCACCACGATCACTGTCGCCTGCAGCCCAGTAGCCAGCGCTGCGGTAGCCTTCGGCACGACCGCTGGCACTGCTGTTCTTGCCGTCAGACGAACTGTTGAAGTAACGCAGATCGGTTTTCAGGTTACCCACCGGCAGCTTCCAGTTGTGCACCAAACCAAGGAAATGCTGCTTGTAGTAATCCTCAAGGTTGGCGTAGTAGTACTGCGCGGTAAGATCGTCGGTGATCTTGTAGTCCCCCCCGGCGTAGTAGAACTTGTTGGTATCGGCAGCTGAGGAAGAGCCTGCAATTCGCATCCCGATGTCGTCAGAAGAGGAGCGGGTCTTGGTGCTTTCCAGCTGACCGGCAATCAGGGTCAGCCGATCAATTTCGTTGGAAGTAACTTGGCCGCCTTTGTAGGTTTGCGGCAGCAAGCGGCTGTCGTTGATATTGATCACCGGCAGTTTCGGTTGCAGGGTGCCGATCTGGGCGATGGTCTTGGACAGGCGCACTTTGGCGGTGACGCCACCCTTGCTGTAGCTGTCTTCAGCGCTGCCGTCACTGTCGACCGGAAACAGCTGACCGGGGTTACGGTCGTGACCGTTTTTGCCAACCCGGCCACCACTGTCCAGGCGCAGGCCGACGAGGGCAATCGCATCCAGACCAAAACCAACGGTGCCTTCGGTAAACCCAGAGCTGTAGTTAAAAATCAGCCCCTGCCCCCATTCGCTGGCCTCGTTGTTGTTATTGGCTGTGTTTTTGTCGTTGCGGTCGTAATAAAAGTTGCGGAGGGTCAGCGTCGCTTTGCTGTCTTCAAGAAATGCAGCAGTGGCCTGGTTAGCCAAAGCGGTAAGCGTCACGGCCGCAGCCAGAGCGGTTTTATTCATTACGGGCTCCAAAATGAACAGATCGTTTTTTATGATTGGGTGGTGCGGAGGGCTATGACGATCGTCAACTGCAGCCGAGGAAACTCCCCCAAACAACCTCTCTGCGGGAGGCTTCTGTCGTTACATCTGGGGTGAACTCTGGGGAGGATTAAACAACACAAAAAAGAAGCTACTGTTACAAGGAAATGAGGGATAAGAATAAAAATCCTGCCGAATATAACCAGGCAAATCATCAGTAAACGTGTACTGATCCTGCGAACAACTCCTGTAAAAATCTGTTTTCTGAATTAAATACGAAAAAAATCAACTGCATAAAAGCGCGCTCATTCGCAGCAAATCTGCACCCAGAGGTTGCCGATTTCGATGCAGGATTGCTCAGCCCAAACAATTCCAAAATGTTATAAACAAATTGTTATTTATTCTTTTTAAAAACTAAAAAGTCGCCGCATAGTGAGCACCACTTAACGCATTCACAGGAGCTCACCTCTATGTCTATCCGTCTCGGCGATATCGCCCCTGATTTTGAACAAGACTCCAGCGAAGGCCGCATCCGTTTCCACGAGTGGCTAGGCGACAGCTGGGGCATTCTGTTCTCCCACCCGGCTGACTTCACGCCGGTGTGCACCACTGAGCTGGGCTTCACCGCCAAGCTCAAAGACGAATTTGCCAAACGCGGCGTCAAAGCTATTGCCCTGTCAGTTGACCCGGTTGATTCGCACCTGAAGTGGATCGACGACATCAACGAAACCCAGAACACCCGCGTCAACTTCCCGATTCTGGCGGACGCTGACCGCAAGGTTTCCGATCTGTACGACCTGATCCACCCGAACGCCAACGACACCCTGACCGTTCGCTCGCTGTTCATCATCGACCCGAACAAAAAGGTGCGCCTGACCATCACCTACCCGGCCAGCACTGGCCGTAACTTCAACGAGATTCTGCGGGTGGTTGATTCCCTGCAACTGACCGACAACCACAAGGTCGCCACACCGGCTAACTGGGTTGATGGGGATGAGGTGGTGATCGTGCCGTCGCTGAAGGATGAGGAAGAGATCAAGCAGCGCTTCCCGAAAGGCTATCGCGCCGTGAAGCCTTACCTGCGCCTGACCCCGCAGCCTAACCGTTAAGGAGTCAGCATGCTGGTTGTAACACTGGGTGGCAGTCCAAGCCTGAAGTCCCGCAGCAACATCCTGATTGAACGTGCAACACAGTGGTTACACCAGCACGGCGTTGAGGTGGTGAGCTTTCAGGTACGGGACTTCCCAGCTGAAGATCTACTGTTCGCCAACTTCAACAGCCCTGCCGTGCAGCACCTGAACGAACAAGTGGCCCGTGCAGATGGCCTGATTGTCGCTACACCGGTCTACAAGGCGTCGTTCTCCGGCGCCTTGAAAACACTGCTGGATTTACTGCCGGAACGCGCCTTGAACCACAAACCCGTACTGCCCATCGCCACTGGCGGCAGCAGTGCCCACATGCTGGCCGTGGATTACGCCCTGAAACCTGTTCTGGCAGCACTGAAAGCGCAAGAAATGCTACACGCGGTATTTGCCGTAGACAGCCAAATTGCCTATGGCGAGAACGGCAACCCGGCACAACTGGCGGAGGTTCTGGAGCAACGTCTGGAAGACGCCCTTGAGCACTTCCATTACGCCCTGGCCCGACGCCCGACAACGATTGACCCCAGCGTACTGAATGATCGGCTGATCAACTCACGCTGGAGTATTTAAAACCAACGCTGAACCCAAAGTCGCCGAAAGGCACTTTTGAGAAATACAACCTTACTCGCCCGCCAACGGGCAAGCAGGTAGCCAACATAAAAACTCAACGTAAAGGAGAGCGCCATGCGCACTATCACTTTGCGTCGGAGTCTGGCCGCCCTGTTTGCCGCGGCCATCACTTTCGGCGCTATTACTCAGGCTCAGGCCGAAAACCTGCGTATCGGCTACCAAAAGTACGGCACCCTCGTGCTGCTCAAAGCCAAAGGCAGCCTTGAAAAACGCCTGGCCGAGCAAGGCGTAACCGTCACCTGGACTGAATTCCCCGGCGGCCCGCAGCTGCTGGAGGGCCTCAACGTAGGCTCGGTGGATTTCGGCGTGACCGGCGAAACCCCGCCTGTATTTGCTCAGGCAGCCGGTGCTGATCTGCTCTATGTGGCCTACGAGCCACCAGCGCCGACCAGTGAAGCGATTCTGGTGCCGAAGGATTCGACACTGAAATCCGTTGCCGACCTCAAAGGCAAAAAAGTCGCCCTCAACAAAGGCTCCAACGTGCATTACCTGCTGGTCCGTGCACTGGAAGATGCAGGCCTGAAATACAGCGACATCCAGCCCATCTACCTGCCACCGGCCGATGCCCGCGCTGCATTTGAGCGCGGCAGCGTAGACGCCTGGGTGATCTGGGACCCGTTCCAGGCAGCCGCCGAAGAGCAGCTGCAAGCCCGCACACTGCGTAATGGCGAAGGCCTGGTCGACAACCATCAGTTCTACCTGGCCACCCGCCCTTACGCAGAGAAGAACCCGCAAATCATCACCACCCTGATCGAAGAAGTCCGCGCCGTGGGCGAAGACTCGCAGAAAGATCCGGATGCCGTGACCGCTCAGGTCGCCCCGCTGTTGGGCCTGCCGGCAAGCATCACCTCAGTTGCGGTGAAACGTCAGGGTTATGGCGCGCAGTTCCTCACGCCTGAAGTGGTCAGCGCTCAACAGAAGATCGCTGACACCTTCGCCCAGCTGAAGCTGATCCCAAAGCAGCTGGTAGTGAAAGACGTTATCTGGACCCCGCCCGCCAAAGTGGCGCAAGCGCAGTAAGCCGTTGCCCTGCTACCGCCGCAGAGCGGTAGCAGGTGGCCTTTTTCCTGAGGAGACAACTCCATGAGCTTGAATGTTTTTTGGTTCCTGCCCACCCACGGTGACGGCAAATACCTGGGCACCAGTGAAGGCGCACGCGCCGTCGATCACGGTTACCTTCAGCAAATTGCCCAAGCCGCTGATCGCCTTGGTTTCGGTGGTGTACTGATCCCCACCGGGCGTTCCTGCGAGGACTCCTGGCTGGTGGCTGCCTCGTTGATTCCGGTCACCCAGCGCCTGAAGTTTCTGGTCGCGCTGCGCCCCGGCATCATCTCGCCGACCGTTGCAGCCCGTCAGGCGGCAACGCTGGATCGCCTGTCCGGCGGCCGTGCGCTGTTCAACCTGGTAACCGGCGGTGATCCGGACGAGCTGGCCGGTGACGGTCTGAACCTGTCCCACGCCGAGCGTTACGAAGCCTCTGTCGAGTTCACCCGCATCTGGCGCCGCGTGCTGGAAGGCGAAACCGTGGATTACGACGGCAAGCATATTCAGGTCAAAGGCGCCAAACTGCTCTACCCGCCTTTGCAACAACCGCGTCCACCACTGTATTTCGGCGGTTCTTCAGATGCCGCTCAAGACCTCGCCGCCGAGCAGGTTGAGCTGTACCTGACCTGGGGCGAGCCACCGGCAGCCGTTGCCGAGAAGATTGCCCAAGTCCGCGAGAAGGCCGCCAAACACGGCCGCGAAGTACGCTTCGGTATCCGTCTGCACGTGATCGTGCGGGAAACCAACGAAGAAGCCTGGGCCGCCGCCGACCGCCTGATCAGCCATCTTGATGACGACACCATCGCCCGCGCCCAAGCCTCTCTGGCCCGCTTCGATTCCGTTGGCCAGCAACGCATGGCCGCCCTGCACGGCGGCAACAAAGACAATCTGGAAGTCTCGCCAAACCTCTGGGCCGGTGTCGGTCTGGTGCGTGGCGGTGCCGGTACCGCGCTGGTGGGCGATGGTCCAACTGTCGCGGCGCGGGTGAAGGAATATGCCGATCTGGGCATCGACACCTTCATCTTCTCCGGCTATCCGCATCTGGAAGAGTCATACCGCGTGGCTGAACTGCTGTTCCCGCATCTGGATGTAAACCGTCCGGAGTTGCCGCAGAACATCGGTTACGTCAGCCCGTTCGGGGAAATGATCTCCAGCGACATCGTGCCCAAATCCGCCTCGGCCAGTTAAGCAGTCAGGAGTTGAGGTCAGTATGAGCAATTCAACCCTTCATTCAGTGGCCCTGCGCCTGGCACCCTGGGCCTTGCCCGTGGTGCTACTGGCGGCGTGGCAACTGTCGGTGGTCAGCGGCCTGCTCTCCACCCGTATTCTGCCTGCGCCCAGCGCAGTGATCAGCGCAGGCTGGGAACTGCTGAGCAGCGGCGAAATCTGGACCCATCTGGCGATCAGCGGCTGGCGCGCAGGCGTTGGTTTTCTGATTGGCGGCGGCATCGGCCTGCTGCTCGGTTTTATCACCGGCTTATCGAAGTGGGGCGAGCGCCTTTTAGACAGCTCGGTACAAATGATCCGTAACGTGCCGCATCTGGCCCTGATTCCACTGGTGATCCTGTGGTTCGGCATTGATGAGAGCGCGAAGATTTTCCTGGTCGCCCTCGGAACCCTGTTCCCGATTTACCTGAACACCTATCACGGCATCCGCAACGTCGACCCGGCCCTGGTAGAAATGGCACGCAGCTATGGCCTGTCCGGCTTCAGCTTATTCAGCCAAGTGATTCTGCCCGGCGCCCTGCCCTCGATTCTGGTCGGTGTGCGCTTTGCTCTGGGCTTTATGTGGCTGACGCTGATCGTGGCGGAAACCATCTCAGCCAGCTCCGGCATTGGCTATCTGGCGATGAACGCCCGCGAGTTTTTGCAAACCGACGTCGTGGTGCTGGCCATTCTGCTCTATGCCGTACTCGGCAAATTGGCTGACGTAGCGGCCCGCGCTCTGGAGCGTGTGTGGCTGCGCTGGCACCCGGCTTATCAGGTGAAGGGGAAAAACCAATGACCGCCCTGCACACCTTGAAACGCGGTATTCCGCTGGCGATCAACGGTATTCACAAAGCCTTTGGCGAACGTGAAGTGCTGAAGAACATCGACCTGCACATTCCGGCCGGGCAATTCGTTGCCGTGGTGGGCCGCAGCGGCTGCGGCAAAAGCACCCTGCTGCGCCTGCTGGCCGGGCTGGATAATCCGACGCGTGGCGAACTGCAGGCTGGCAATGCTCCATTGGCCTCAAGCCGCGAAGACATCCGCCTGATGTTTCAGGACTCGCGCCTGCTGCCCTGGAAACGGGTGATCGACAATGTCGGCCTGGGCCTCAAAGGCAACTGGCGTCCGCAGGCTGAAGAAGCACTGGCAGCGGTTGGGCTGGCTGATCGCGCCAATGAATGGCCAGCGTCGCTGTCCGGCGGCCAGAAGCAGCGTGTGGCACTGGCCAGAGCCCTGATTCACAAGCCACGCCTGCTGCTGCTCGATGAGCCACTCGGCGCGCTGGATGCCCTGACCCGCATCGAGATGCAGCAACTGATCGAGCGCCTGTGGCAACAGCATGGTTTTACCGTGCTGCTGGTGACCCACGACGTCAGCGAAGCAGTGGCCGTTGCCGACCGGGTGATCCTGATCGAAGACGGTGAAATCGGTCTGGATCTCAACGTCGATCTGGGGCGACCACGGCAACGCGCATCAGCACGCTTGGCCGCTTACGAAGAACAAGTACTGAACCGTGTTCTGGCGCTGCCTGAGCTGCCGCCCGAACCTGAACCCACTTCCCCTTTGCCCACGCAACTGCGCTGGGCGCTTTAACCCAAGGCCGTATACGTATTTCCCCAAAATGATAGGAGTTACACCATGACCATTAAAGCCATCAACGTGCGCAACCAGTTCAAAGGCACCATCAAAGAAATCGTGCTGGGCGACGTACTGTCTGAGATTGATGTGCAGACTGCATCCGGCATCGTTACTTCCGTGATCACAACCCGTTCTGTACGCGAGCTGGAACTGGAAGTCGGCAGCGAAGTGATTGCCTTCGTGAAATCCACCGAAGTGTCGATTGCCAAGCTGTAAGCCGCAGGGGATACAGGTCGACATCCTGTCGGCCTGCAAGGAAGGCTGGCACCGCGAATGGAACGGAGCGGGTAGCTCCGTTCCGGCAGCGGCAGGTAAGCCTTTGCTTCGCATTGAAAATGCCAGAGATAAGAAGCATGACGTGGCGGGCGGTAACCCATGCAGCGGTACGACATGCAGCCCCGAAAACCCGGAAGAATCGGGGGCCGGCGGTAAGCCGGTGACGCTTCGTTACAGTGTGAACTTCAAACCTGTCATGGGACTTTCAGCACTGCCACAGGCTGATAAAAACCTGTGACAGTGTCATGACAGCGCCTTAACCGATGGTCATCAGGCTGGCGTTACCACCAGCTGCTGCCGTGTTCACGCTCAGAGCGTGTTCGATTAGCAGACGCTCCAGCGGAATGTCGGTTTCACCTTTGTTCAGACCATGTACTGCAATGATTGCGCCCGGACGTTTGGCCGCCAGCTGGCAGACTTCGCGCAGCTGATCGGAATCACCGTGGTGCAGCACCGCTTCAAATGCCACCTCTGTATCAGCCCACTGGCTGACCAGAGTGATGCGCTCCTGCACTGGCTTCGGCAGCTTGGCGAACAGCTCACGAGTAGCCGCCGACTCCTGCCAAACCACTTCACAACCCACCGCCAATGCAGCAGCCAGTTGCACCAGCAGATCACTGCGCTCATCAGCCAGACCCAATACACGCTCACGCGGCAGCAGGCTGTAAGTGTTGCGTTCACCGGTCGGACCTTGCAGCTCCTGCACCACGCCGCTCAGGGCCAATGCGTCAAACTGCTTGATGGTCGCGATCAATGCCGGCTCATGCTGCTCGCTCCAGTCCAGCAATGCCTGGATGACCTCGGCATGGGCCTGCGGGCAATCGCGCTCAACACCACTGTCCTGAATGATCTGCTTGCAGGCCGCGTCTTGCGGACGGGTAGTCAGCAGGCGGTACATATACAGCGGGCCACCGGCTTTCGGGCCGGTGCCAGACAGACCTTCACCGCCGAACGGCTGTACACCGACCACAGCACCGACGATGTTGCGGTTGACGTAGAGGTTGCCGACTTTAGCGGTATCCACCACTTGGGCGATGGTCTCGTCGATGCGGGTATGCACGCCGAGAGTCAGGCCGTAGCCGCTGTCGTTGATCTGCTTGAGCAGAGCGTCCAGCTCAGCGCGGTTGTAACGCACCACGTGCAGCACCGGACCGAAGACTTCGCGCTCCAGCTCATCAAAGCTTTCCAGCTCGATCAGAGTCGGCACCACAAAAGTGCCAAGCTTGATCTGGTCGCCTTTGACCCGGGCCAACTGATGCACCTTGCGGCCTTTGGCGCGCATTTTCTCAATATGGCGGTCGATGTTGCCTTTGGCCTCTTCGTCGATCACCGGACCAATGTCCGTGTTCAGACGCTCTGGGTTGCCCAAGGTGTATTCAGCCATAGCGCCTTTGAGCATGGTGATTACGCGATCGGCTACATCATCCTGAACGCACAGCACGCGCAGTGCAGAGCAACGCTGACCGGCGCTGTCGAATGCGGAAGCCACCACATCAACCACAACCTGCTCGGTCAGAGCGGAAGAGTCGACGATCATCGCGTTGAGACCGCCGGTTTCAGCGATCAACGGCAGCGTGCGGCCCTGAGCGTCGAGACGGCCAGCCAGACCACGCTGGATGATGCCCGCCACTTCGGTGGAACCGGTGAACATCACGCCACGCACACGCTCGTTACCGGTCAGACCAGCACCGACAGTTTCGCCGTTGCCCGGCAGCAGTTGCACCGCACCGGCCGGTACACCGGCTTCATGCATGATGCGGATGGCTTGGGCGGCGATCAGCGGGGTCTGCTCAGCCGGCTTGGCCAGCACGGTATTACCGGCAGCCAGTGCAGCGGCGATCTGACCACTGAAGATCGCCAGCGGGAAGTTCCACGGGCTGATACACACCACCGGGCCCAGCGGGCGGTGAGTGTCGTTACTGAAATGATTACGCGCCTGAGCAGCGTAATAACGCAGGAAGTCCACAGCCTCGCGCACCTCGGCGATGGCGTTGGCGAAGGTCTTACCGGCTTCACGCACCAGCACGCCCATCAGCTGCTGCATCTCAGCTTCCATCAGGTCAGCAGCACGCTCCAGCACGGCGGCGCGCTCGGCAGGCAGAGTGGATTGCCAAATCTGGCCGCTGGAGACGGAGCACAGCACTGCGTTTTCTACGTCTTGCGCCGTGGCTTGATGCACATAACCGACGATATCGCGGTGATCTGCCGGGTTACGCACCGGCAGCGCCTCGCCCAGCGGGGAAACCTCGCAACCGAGCATTGGCGCGGCTTTGTAAACCTGATTGGTGCTGCTCAGCAGTGCCGAAGACAGTGAGCCCAGACGGTGTTCGTTGGACAGGTCGATACCTTCGGAGTTGAGGCGCGCATCGCCATACAGCTCACGTGGCAGCGGGATGCGTGGATGCGGCAAGCCCACCTGACCTTCCTGTGCAGCCATGTGCTCAACCTGTGCAACCGGGTCTTCGACCAGGTCTTTGAGGGAGATGCTCTGGTCAGCAATACGGTTAACGAAGCTAGTGTTCGCGCCGTTTTCCAGCAGACGGCGAACCAGATAGGCCAGCAGTGTTTCGTGGCTACCCACCGGTGCGTAAATACGGCACGGACGGTTGAATTTGCCGTCAGCCACTTTGCCTACGACCTGCTCGTACAGCGGCTCGCCCATGCCGTGCAGGCACTGGAACTCGTACTGGCCCGGATAGTAGTTCTGCCCGGCGATCTGGTAGATGGCCGACAGGCTGTGAGCGTTGTGGGTGGCGAATTGCGGGTAAATCGCTTCCGGCACCGCCAGCAGCTTGCGCGCACAGGCAATGTAGGACACGTCGGTGTACGGCTTGCGGGTATAAACCGGGTAACCTTCCAGGCCTTCAACCTGGGCACGCTTGATTTCGCTGTCCCAGTAAGCGCCCTTCACCAGACGGATCATCAGACGATGACGGCTGCGCTTGGCCAGATCGATCACATAGTCGATCACGTAAGGGCAACGCTTCTGGTAAGCCTGAATGACAAAACCGATACCGTTCCAGCCGGCCAGCTCAGGGGCGAAACACAGGCGCTCAAGCAGATCGAGGGAGATTTCCAGGCGATCCGCTTCTTCAGCATCGATGTTGATACCAATGTCGTACTGCTTGGCCAGCAGGGTCAGCTTCAGCAGGATCGGGTACAGCTCGTCCATCACGCGGTCGTACTGGGCACGGCTGTAACGCGGGTGCAGCGCTGACAGTTTGATCGAGATGCCCGGACCTTCGTAAATGCCACGGCCGTGGGAGGCCTTACCGATGGCGTGGATCGCCTGCTCATAGGACGCTAGGTATTTCTGGGCATCTTCTTCGGTCAGCGCGGCTTCGCCGAGCATGTCGTAGGAGTAGCGGAAGCCTTTGCTTTCCAGCGTGGTGGCGTTGGCCAAAGCTTCAGCAATGGTTTCACCGGTGACGAACTGCTCGCCCATCAGGCGCATGGCCATGTCCACACCCTTACGGATCAGCGGCTCACCGCCTTTACCGATGATGCGGTTCAGCGAGGTCATCATGCCGCTTTCGTTGTGGGTCGCCACCAGTTTGCCGGTGATCAGCAGGCCCCAGGATGCAGCGTTAACGAACATCGACGGGCTGTTGCCCAGATGCTGGCCCCAGTTGCCGTTGCTGATCTTGTCGCGGATCAGCGCGTCGCGGGTGGCTTTGTCCGGGATGCGCAGCAGCGCTTCAGCCAGGCACATCAGCGCTACGCCTTCCTGGGACGACAGGGAGAACTCTTGCAGCAGGCCTTGAACCAGGCCCTGACGGCCACCGGCGCTCTTCTGGTTACGCAGCTTCTCAGCAATGCCCAGGGCCATTTTATTGGCGGCTTCGGCGGTTTCCTGCGGCAGGCGGGCCTGCTCCAGCAGCATGGCCAGCGCTTCCGGCTCAGGACGGCGGTAGGCGGAGGTAATGGCAGCGCGCAGTACAGACTGCGGCAGGATGCTTTCAGCGAAGTCGAGGAAGACTTGCAGGCCCTGCTCATTGAGGGTTTCCAATGGCTCTTCACCGGCAGCGGCGGCGAGACCGGTCATCTCGGCAGGGGTCAGACCTGCCTCGAGTTGCTCCAGATAGGTGAAGATCGCCTGTTTGATCAGCCAGTGCGGTGTGCGGTCAATCGACTGGGCAGCCAGTTTGAGTCGCTCACGGGTTGCTTCATCCAGCTTTACGCCAAGGGTAGTGGTAGCCATTGGTCCATCCTGTTCTGGGGCATGCTCTTTAAAAGTGGCGAGAGATTAACTCCCAATAGCGGCAAGGTGCAACCAGGTGCAACCCAGCATTAACAAGGGTTAACGTACTACTTTGGTCGAGTCATCGGCCTGCAGGCGGCATTCTAGCCGGGGCCCGCAACCGATAAGTTGCAACTTAGTGCAACCTGCATCATCCAGTGCTGGCGCGATCCTCAAAAACGCAGCTCAACGCCGCTGCACAACCCGAAAACTGGCCGCATATTGCTCTTTTTGAGCAAAGCACATGCCGGAGGTTTTTGCCGGTCATCCGACAGGCTGCCACGATGAAATAGAACTTACGTGCACAAATAAGGCGCAACCAGAATCCCTGCCTTCAGTGACACCCAATGCACAGGCAAACCGCTCATCAGCCACAGCCTGATGGCGCTGCTGCTCACCGTGGCAACAGCATTTTTCATACGGGTACTAAACCCAGCTGAGCAGCAGCGGCGGAATCTCCTGCAGTGCCACCACCTGATCGACGGCCCCCAGTTTGATTGCCTCTTTGGGCATGCCAAAGACCACGCAGCTGGCTTCATCCTGGGCTAGTGTGCGGGCTCCGGCCTGCTGCAACTCCTTCATCCCCAGCGCACCGTCCGAGCCCATTCCGGTGAGCAAAAAAGCCATCACACTGCGCCCAGCGGTAACAGCCGCCGAGCGGAACATCACATCCACCGACGGGCGATGACGGCTGATCAGCGGACCATCCTTAACATCCACATGCAGATGCCCGCCATCGCGCTTGATCAGCATATGCCTGCCACCCGGTGCAACCAGCGCCAGCCCCGGTTGCAGCCGGTCGCCGCTGACTGCTTCGCGCACTTCAATGCTGCACAGGCTGTTAAGGCGCTCGGCAAAGCTGCCGGTGAATTTCTCCGGCATGTGCTGGACGATGGCGATCGGCGGTGCGTCAGCGGGAAGCTGAGTCAACACGTACTCAAGGGCCTGAGTGCCGCCGGTAGAAGCCCCGATCAGTACAACCCGCTCAACCGCCCGAAGCGCGGATCGCCCAACCGGCTCAAGCGCGGACCTGGACGATGCGGGTAAGGCTTCACGGATCAGCTGCGCCCCGGCCACTTTGGCTGTGGCTGCCGTGCGGATGGCGTTGATCAGCTGCTGCGCACTGTCTTGAAGAAACCCGCGCAGCCCCATGCTGGGCTTGGCAATCACCTCCACCGCCCCCGCCGCCAGCGCCTGAACACTGACAGCCGAGCCCTGCGCGGTCAGGGTTGAACACATCACCACCGGCGTGGGCCGGGTGGCCATGATCTGACGCAGAAAGGTCAGACCGTCCATGCGCGGCATTTCCATGTCGAGGATGATCACATCCGGCCAGTCGTTCTGCATCTTCTGCATCGCCAGTAACGGGTCCAGCGCGGTGCCGATCACTTTGATATCCGCGTGTGGCGCCAGCAACTGCTGCATGGTTTCACGCATCACCGCCGAGTCGTCCACAATCATTACCCTGATCGCCATCAGCGTTTGACCTCCGCCTGCACTCTGTTGATGGCCGTCCCCCGGCGCACCCAAACATCTCCGCTGCGCAGCTCAAAGCGCACATAACGGTAACCCTGGCCGCCAAGATCCTGCGCCGTGATCCGCAGTTTGCGCGCTGCCATTAACCGTTCGATAAACGCCACGTTCTGCGCCGCCACATCCAGCGCCAGATGCTCGCCGGGCTGGGTAAAACTGCGGGCACCACCAAACAGTTTGTATTGCCCCTGCTCCGGGTTCAGGCCGTGGTTACGGGCCTGCTGCTCCAGCCAGTGCCAAGCCTGCATGCCGTAACGGCCATCTGCGGCAACTCCGGCTGCGGCGGGCTGACCGGGCAACTGAAAGTGGCACATGCCGCCAATGCTCAGCCCCGGATACCACATAACAATGGCCACGCAAGGCCCCAAGAGGGTTTCAACCCGAATATCACCGCGACCGAAATACAGGTCTCCGGGGTTCAGAAACACGCGTTCGGTCATGCTTCTAACCTGCGGTAGATGGCACTGCTGACCTGCTCAAGGGGCAGTCGGTGTTCGTACAGGGCCTCAGAATGGCCGACCAGCAGCCAGCCACCCGGCTTGAGCCTTTGCACCACATGCTCCAACACGCGCTGCTTGGTCTTCACATCAAAATAGATCAGCACATTGCGCAGCAGGATCAGGTCAAACGGGCCGATCCCCGCAGCGCTCTGGTTAAGGTTGAGCTGAATAAACTGCACGTTCTTGCGCAGCTCACTGCTCACCAGAAACTGCCCCTGATAGCTGCCCTGCCCCTTAAGGCAATAGCGTTTGAGGTAATGCAGCGGAATATTTTTACTGCGCGCCAGCGGATACAGGCCGCGCTGGGCACAGCTGAGCACCTGACGGCTGATATCACTGCCGAGCACCTGCCAGGCCCGCGGTTGACGCGCCTCGTGCAGCAGCATGGCCAGGGTATAGGCCTCCTCACCGGTGGAACAAGCGGCACTCCAGGCAGTGAAATCCGGTTGAGTGGCCGTCTGCGGCAGGATCACCTGACGGATAAAGTCAAAGTGTCGGGGCTCACGGAAAAAATAGGTTTCGTGGGTAGTGATCAGATCAATCGCCGTTTCCAGCTCATCCGCCCCCTGCGCAGAAAGCAGAAGCTGGTGGTACTGCCCGTAACTGGCCAGCCCCAGTGCACGTAGACGTTTGCCCAGACGGCCGCGAATCAGCGGCTGTTTAACCGGCGGCAACTGAATGCCGACCTGCTCATAAAATAAGGTTTGCAGTTGCCGGAATTCGCTGTCGTTCAGCGGAATGGATGACTCCAGCCCCGCATCACTGAGCGTGCTGGGCCACATGGTTTACACTCCAGTCTCTGCGCATTGGCCGACCAGCCCGGCCAGCTCATCCAGCGCCAGCACCTGGGTAAAGTCCAGAACCACCCTGATGCTTTCTTGATGACGCAGAATTCCGGCAATGAAGTCTGCGCGGATGCGCGCACCAAAACCGGGGCGCGGTTCAATCTGCCCGGGCAGTACATCGAGCACATCGTTGACCGCATCCACCAGCACACCGATCAGCTGCGGCGGCTCAGCCTGATCCACCTCGACAATCACAATGCAGGTGCGCCGCCCGATCTGCGTACGCTCGCGGCCCAGGCGCAAGGCCAGGTCCAGTACCGGCACCACCGCGCCGCGCAGGTTGATCACACCGCGCAGAAAATCCGGCATCAGTGGGATTTCCGTGAGGCTGCTGAACTCGATGATCTCCCGCACCTGCGCAATCGACAGGGCAAACTGCTCATGCCCCAACGTCATCGTCAGGTACTGCTCAGTGGTGATCGGCTCAGCGACGGAGCCCGACGATTGACTCATGGCGCGCATCCTAGAAACGGGTAAAGGTGGATTCGTCAATCGGCTCTTCAATCACCGCCCGTGTCACCTCGCGGCGGCTCAGGCCTTTGTGGGGTGTGGCTGCCGGTGCCATAAAGCGCTGTCGTGCGGTGCTGCTATTGAGCTGGAAGAACTGGATCATCTCCTGCAGCTGCATAGCTTGACTGCTCATTTGCTCAGCCGTGGACGACAGCTCTTCTGACGCCGACGCATTAACCTGGGTGATTTGCGCCAGCTGCCCCACCGCCATATTGATCTGCTCAAGCCCTGAGTTCTGCTCCCGCGATGCCGCGGAGATTTCCTGTACCAGGTCGGCCGTTTTGCCAATGGACGGCACCATTTGTTCCAACAGCTTTCCGGCGCGCTCAGCAAGGGTCACGCTGTCTGCCGCAACCGCGCCAATCTCCTGGGCCGCCACCTGGCTGCGCTCGGCCAGCTTGCGCACCTCTGCCGCCACTACGGCAAAGCCTTTGCCGTGATCACCGGCGCGGGCCGCTTCAATTGCGGCGTTTAAGGCCAGCAGGTTGGTCTGATAGGCGATGTCATCAATAATGCCGATCCGGCTGGCGATCTGGCGCATGGCACTGACCATTTCCGAAACCGCCGCGCCGCCTTCCACCGCATCTTTAGAAGACTGACTGGCAATGCGATCCGTTGTGGTGGCGTTCTCACTGTTCTGCGCCACCATGGCAGAAATCTGCTCCACCGAGGAACTGGTCTCCTCCACACTGGCGGCCTGCTCGGAAGCATTCTGGCTCAGGGCCTGAGCCGATGCCGCCACTTGCTCAGAAGCTGATGCGAGTGAATCCGAGGTCATGCGCACATCGGCCATGATGGTGCGCAGCTTGAGCACCATCTGCTGCAGGCTGAACAGCATGCTGGACTGATCGCCGTTGCGCAGCTGCATGTCCTGAGTCAGGTCGCCAGCGGCCACGCGCTGCAACGACTCCATTGCCACAAATGGTTCGCCACCCAATTGCCGGAGCAAGCTGCGGGTGATCATAAAGCCCAGCACCAGCGCTATCAGCACGCTCAGCAGCATCGCCCCTACTGATACTTGCAACAGCCAGTGGTAGCGCTGCTCGGTCTGGTCGTAAACGGTTTTCGCCACCTCCAACTGCACATCGACCAAGCGGTTAAAGCCTGCCGAAACCGGGTCGATCACCTGATACAGCTCATCACGAATAAAGATCCGCAGGGCCTCTTCATCCTTGTCATCAAATATCCGCCGAAGACGGCTGGTGGCTTCCCGTGCCTGATCCTTCAGGGGTTTTACCTCATCCACCAGTTGCTGCTCATGGGCGGACAGACGTGTCTCGGTGTAACGCTCCCAGCTTTCATCAATCACCGCCTCAGCCTGGGTCAGATTGCGCACGCCCTCATCCCAGCTGTACGAGCCGATCTGCACCTTGTGGCTGATATCCACAATCTTCACGGCGTAGTTATCGGCAATCACCTTCAGATCGCGCAGCGGCACCACGCGATCGCTGTAGACCGTGTGCAGGCCCTCATTGGCGGTGCGCATGCCGGAAATGCCGAGCACACCGATCAGCACCATAAACAGGATCAACACGCCGGCAAGTAAGATCAGCCGGGTTGCCACTTTCAAATTGTCGAACATAGCCTTCTCCTGTTTTGAGCGTGTTACCCGGCGTGTTCCGAATGCCAGGTGTACGCGGACGCACTGGCCCGCTTGATCAGTTGAGCCACATCCAGAATCAGCGCCACGCTGCCATCACCCAGAATAGTTGAGCCGCTGAGAAAGGCGTTTTGCGCAAACAGCTGGCCCAGCGGCTTGATCACCGCTTGCAGCTCACCCATCAGTTGATCCACCACAATGCCCGCACGGCTGCTGCCGTATTGCACCACCAGCAGGCTTTCACGCAGGCCCTGCGCCGCCGGCTTGCCAAACAACTGACGCAGGCGCACAAACGGCAGGGCTTCGCCGCGCAAGTCGAGCAACTCGTGATCGCCAACCTGGCCGCTCAGGTCGACACATTCGATAACCTGCTCCAACGGCAGGACAAATGCCTCGCCAGCCACCCGCACCTGGAAGCCTTCGATAATGGCCAGAGTCAGCGGCAACCGAACCCGCACCGTGGTGCCCTGCCCGGCGCGGCTGAACAGTTCGACTTCGCCACGCAGCTTTTCGATATTGGTGCGTACTACATCCAGACCAACGCCGCGCCCGGAGAGGTTGCTGACAGCTTCGGCGGTGGAAAACCCAGCGCGGAAGATCAGCTCAAACAGGTCGCTGTCGCTGACCTCCTGATCGGGCTGAAGCAAGCCCCGCTCCACAGCTTTGGCATGGATGCGCGCACGGTCCAGACCACGGCCATCGTCACTGATCTCAATAACCACGCTGCCTGACTCATGAAAGGCATTCAGGCGCAGTTGGCTGCGCGCAGGCTTACCGGCCGCCAGGCGCTCATGGGCCGACTCGACACCATGATCGATGGCGTTACGCACTAAATGCAGCAGCGGATCGCTGAGCTTCTCCACCATGGATTTATCCAGCTCAGTCTCTGCACCAGTGATGTGCAGTTCGATGTCCTTGCCCATCTCCCGGCTGAGATCACGCACCACTCTGGGAAAACGCTGGAACACCTCACCAATGGCGACCATACGCAGCGCCAGCGACACATCGCGGATATCCTCCACCAGCGTGGTCACCACCTCGCTGGCTTCCTGTCGAGTCTGCTCACTGCCGTGCTGAGCGGCGCGGGCAGCCGCATCGGCTATTACCAACTCACCGACCAGATTAATCAGCTGATCCAACTTGCTGACTTCAACTTTGATAAACAGCTGCTCGCCTTTGCTTTTCGGGGCCGCTGTACTCTCGGTCTTATCCGCAACGGCGTCCCGCTCATCAGCCCCGACGGGTACCAACAGCGCTTGGTCCACCTCAGCCAACGCACCACAGGCAATGAGCATTTCCAGCAACTCGGCACGCCCCTCAGGCAAGTCACGGAACAATTGCGTATAGGCTTCAGGCGGGCTGTGCGGCGGCAGGATGTTCAGCTCGCAGTGCTCAAGCAGAAATGTGAAGACATCCTCAATCGCCGCCTGCCCGGCCTCACACTCGAATTGAATTTCATAGCTGAGATAATTCAGCTGCGGATCAAACGCCGCACCACTTGGAATGCCATGAGTCAGGGTGCGCAGTTGGACAATCCGCCCGACAGCGCTGAGGTAGCGCAGAAACGAAATCGGCTCCAGCCCCAGGCTCAGCACCTGCGGAAATGGCCGCAAAGAAATATGCCAGTACGGGCTGCCCAACACCTCGGTCTGGTGCTGAGGCTCAGCTGCGGCCGGCTGTACATGCGGCTCAGCCGCTGCTGCCTGTAAATATCCGCTCAACTGATCGAGTAAACGCACCCGCAAATCCGGGTCCGGATCGTGATGTTCGCGGCCCTGCTCGACTTCCGTGATCATTCCGGCGATGTAATCACCGCAAGTCAGCAGCACCGACAGCAAAGCACCGTCCAGCTCGGTGTCCCCCGCCCGCACCTGCTCCAGCACGCTTTCCAAGGTGTGGCAGAAGCTCACCAGATGATCCAGCGCAAACAGCCCGGCCGAGCCTTTAATCGTGTGCACAGCCCGGAACACCGCATTAACCTGCTCGGCCTCAAAGCCGCTGTGTTCCAGGTGGAGCAACGCTGCATCCATCTCCGCCAGCAACTCGCGGGCCTCCTGCACCACCACTGCGCGGGCCTGATCCAGATTCATACCGAAACACCCGAGTCGACCAGAACGCGCTTGAGGTTGAGCAACTGCACGACCTCCGTAACCGCTGGCGCAAAACTCTCTAAGAGTAATGTGCTGTCTCGGCACGCGGCCTCACGCTGAGCCCACAGCAGAATCTGAACAGCACTGCTGTCGAGTTCGGCAACCTGGCTCAGATCCAGACGCAAGCGGGGATGTGTCTCAAGCAGACGCAACAGCTCATCGTGCAATGTCCCGGCACACGCCACTGTCAACTCGCCGGACAGCTCAAAACAGGCAGCGTCTGCATCGTCCTGTTTGTGGATAACGACCATGTCAGCCACCTCGCCCCTTTTCTGCACGGACATGCAGTTTTATTTGTGTGCAAAAAACTATAGGTCAGCCATCAGCACTCAGCGAATCAGACACCAACACACGCGCTCACACACTCAGCTTGGGCTAAGGCAACATTGGCAACCTCGTGCTGTCTTCTATGCTGACTGAACGCTAAAAACGGAACCTGACTATGCCTTTTCTGCTCCCCCGTTCGTTGCTCCGCCTGTGCCTGTTAACGCTGCTGGGCCTGCTCAGTGCCTGTAGCACGCTGATGCCCAGCGATCCGCCACGTGTCCAGCTGGTTAATGTGGAGCCACTGCCCGGCGAAGGGCTGGAAATGCGTTTTGCCGTGACGTTGCGGGTGCAAAACCCGAATGACCGCGCCATCAGCTTCAACGGCCTGGCGCTGGATTTGAAAGTGAACAACCAGCCGCTGCTAAGCGGCGTCACTGATCAGAGTGGCGAAGTGCCCCGCTATGGCGAAACCCTGGTGCGAATCCCGCTGACCCTCTCGGCCTATTCCGCATTGCGCCAAGCCTGGGCAGTGAGTAACAACCCGACCCTGCAAAAAGGCCTGCCTTATGAACTCAGCGGCAAGCTTAGCGGCGGCCTGCTTGGCAGTGTCAGATTCAAGGAAAAGGGGCAGCTGGACTGGCCGCAAACCCCGGCCCGCTAAGGCTTGGCCCCGGTTGCGGGCCAAACCGGGCAAAACCTTATACAATATGCGGCCTTTTTCACCGGAATAACCAAGGACTAAACAGTGAGCACTTTGCCGCCTTGCCCCAAATGCAACTCCGAATACACCTATGAAGACGGCACCCAGCTGATCTGCCCGGAGTGCGCACACGAGTGGTCGGCCACTGAAAGCGCCGATGCTGGCGACGACGTCAAAGTCATCAAAGACTCCGTAGGCAACGTTCTGCAGGATGGCGACACCATCACTGTGATCAAAGACCTCAAGGTCAAAGGCTCTTCGCTGGTGGTCAAAGTCGGCACCAAGGTCAAAGGCATCCGACTGGTTGACGGTGACCACGACATCGACTGCAAGATCGATGGCATCGGCGCCATGAAGCTCAAGTCCGAGTTCGTGCGTAAAGTCTGACGCCCCGCACAGCAACGCTCAAAGCCCCGGTTTGCCGGGGCTTTTTTATGCCCACAAGAAAACTAACCCCTCAAATCGATGCTGTTAAAAAAAAACATCAATACGCGTGCTCTCAAACTGGACTAGCGGTCATACATATCTGCGCTAACCTTCAAGTAGCCTCACTTGGAACGGCATCACCAAAACGGAATTATCGTGCTTCAAAGAACAACAAAAGCCGACACACCTGTACCTACAGCGCAACGATATGAGGCCGCATTATTCATGAGACCCGGATACCTGGCTCGCGCGTTGAGCGCAGCCCTAATGGTTGTCGCTCTCTGCCCGGCCAACGCCACTGAGAGCCCAGCCCCTGCTATGCGTAGCAAAAGCCTGCTCAGCCTCAACTGGCAGGATGCACAAACCCAACACCACAGCCTCAAGCTTGACCTCAGCCAACTGGATGCCCTGCCCCAACGCGAGCTCATCCAGGAGCTCCCAACACCGCTGGGTATACCCGGCGAGCACCATTGGCAGGGCATCAGCCTGCGCGAGTTACTCAAACTCAGTGGCCGTCAGAGCACCTCTCTGCGCCTGATGGCTCTGAATGGCTACTTCGCGCAGATCCCAATGACCGACATTGAGCGCTTCGACCCGCTACTGGCCTACCGACGCGACGGCCAGAACCTGACAATCCGCGACAAAGGACCGTTCATTCTGATTTATCCGTTTGATCAATCCCGCGAGCTGAACCAGCAGATCTACATAAACCGGTCAGTCTGGCAGATCCATGAAATCCACATTGAATAAGTACTCGCCGCTGCGCAAGCTCAGGAACTGGCTGCGCGGAAGCTGGCTGACCGAGGGGCTGGTGGTAGCGGTCATCCTGATGATCATCTTCACCCTGGTAGCCCTGCGTATTGCCCAGTTGGAAATGCACGCGCTGTCACATCCGCACCAGAGCACCGACCGCTGGAAGATCACCAACATCGCCCTTGAGGTGCATAACCTCGACCACTTGGCGCTCAGCAGCGTGAGGAACAAGAACCCTGAAACCTACGAGGCACTGGCTGTACGCCTGGAAGTACTGGCCAGCCTGTTGATGGAGGAAGACTCCGACAAAGACTCCGCGAGTAGCCTGTTGCACAGCCTGCCTGAATCCAAACACATCCTGGAAAAACTCAGGATGCAGATTGATCAGTGGAGCTACCAACTGGCCAACACGGCTGATCCTCAACAGACGGCCCTGGACATCTCGGAAAATGTCGGCCTCCTTGTGCATGGACTCCGCAACGCGGTGCTGGCCGTGCACATCGCCAGCTCCATCGAGCAGGACAAAATTCGCGTCAACCAACACGACCGCCTGGCCACGCTCAACTGGATCCTGGCTGCCCTGCTGATCGGTATCGCCATACTGGTGATGAAGCTGATCCTTGACCGGCAGGCCGCTAAGCGCATGTCCAAACACCTGGAGCTGGTCAACAAACGCCTCGAATCCAGAGTCGAGCGACGCACCCGGCAGTTGGCTGAAAGCAAAGAATTGCTGCGCTTTATTCTGGATGCCAGCCCCAGCGAAGCCGCGCTGGTCGGTGCCGACACAGGCGAGGTGATGTTTATCAACAAAACCCTGCTCGACCGCATGGGTCGCCACACACCACCGGACACCCTGTTCCTGAAAACGCTACTGGTGGATCGCGCCGTGGGTGAGCAGTTTCTCGATGAGCTGGATCTCTATGGCCGCGTCGACAACCTGGAAGCGCAGATCATGCCGGACAACCCCTACTGGAGCTCCCTGTCCGCGAAACTGGTGGAAATTGAAGGCAAGCTGGCTCACCTGCTGTGGGCCTTTGATGTCAGCGAACACCGCAAGCTAATGAGCCTGCTTGAAGCGCAAGCCAACACCGATGCCATGACTCAGCTTTACAACCGCAGGGCGTTCTACCGCGCGGGCGAGAAAATCATCGACAGTTGCAAGCGCTACAACCACTCCTGCTGCCTGCTGATGCTGGACATCGACCACTTCAAACACATCAATGACACCTACGGTCACGCCGCCGGTGATTTGGCCATCTGCATGCTCAGCGATATTCTCCGCACCAACCTGCGCGACGCCGACATCATTGGCCGCATGGGTGGCGAAGAGTTTGCCGTACTGCTGCCCCACACCGATATGCAGCAAGCCCTGGACAGCGCCGAACGGCTGCGTCTGGCCGTCGCCCAAACCACCATCAGCAGTGAAACCGAGACCTTCGGCATGACGCTGTCCATCGGCACCGCTGTGTTTGATCCGCTTACAACCGAGACCCTCGAACTGCTACTGATCAAAGCTGACAAAGCCCTGTACAGGGCCAAGCAGGCTGGTCGTAACCGCGTGGAGAGCTGAGTTTCATGACTAAAAATGTGCTGATTGTCGACGACAGTATGGTGTCGCGCATGATGACTAAAAGCATCATTGCCAACCTGCATCCCAACTGGACCATTTATGAGGCCAGCAACGGCGAAGGGGCGATTGAGAGCTGCCGCCAACACGCCATAGACCTCATCACCATGGACCTGAACATGCCTGGCATCAGCGGCCTGGACGCCGCCACGCAGATTTTGCAGGAACACCCTGGGATCAAAATCGTTATGCTCACGGCCAACATTCAGTCCGCCATCCAGAACAAGATTCAGGAGCAAGGCTTGAGCTTCATGGCCAAACCCATCACCGCTGACAAGGGGCCTGCGCTTCTGCGCGCGCTGGGGCACTGAGATGCATAAGCTTTCGACCCTTCAGACCGACGTGCTATGCGAGATGTTTAACATCGGCATCGGCCATGCTGCGGCCGTAATGAGTGAAATGCTGCAGGACGAAGTGCTGCTCAATGTCCCGGAAGTGCACTTTGTGACAGTCAGTGAAGTCACAGACCATCTCGGGCGGCGCAGCAAATCCATGTATTGCATCCGCCAGCCCTTCAACGGCCGCTTCTCCGGCAACGCCCTGCTGATCTTCCCGGAAGACAAAAGCCTGGACATCATCAAAGGCATCATCGGCGAAATTCCACCGGGCACCGAGCTCGGGCAGTTTCAGCGCGATGCCCTGATGGAGGTCGGCAACGTCGTGCTCAACGCCTGCCTGGCCTCGCTCTCAGAAATCACCAACACGCCGTTCGAGTGCAGCATTGCCTCGGTGGATGCCGGAGATACGCGAAAAGTCCTCGGTTCGCGGGTGCAAAACCACGTGGTACTGCTGATTCACATCAGCTTTCAACTGAAGAAACAGGATATTGAAGGCTTTGTCGTGTTTGTCATGAACTCCACGTCCTACGAAGACATGATCGCCGCTGTTGACCGCTTTATTGAGCGTCTGGGATAAGTTCCACAGCCAAGCGCACGCCGCAAATCAGCCCAACCGGCGCAAAAACTGCGGTCATATATTCGCCCCGCCAGACAGCCATTGTATTGCTATTACACCTAACACCAAGGTGTGATAAAACCTGTTCAAAAATACTCAACACGTAACACGTCCCACTTCCCCATTCTCCATTCCATGGTGTTGTATGCGTAGTGCAGTGTGGTATCTGCTGCTGTTGATGTCCTTCGGAATTTCTGCCGAAGAGTGGAAAGTGCTGGGGGATGAACAGTTCGCTCCTTACAGTTTTATGTCACCAGACAACCTGCAACCGCAAGGCCACGACGTCGAGCTGGTAAAAGCCGTTCTCAACGAAGCTCAAGTCACCTATAAGCTGCACCTCTACCCTTGGGAGCGGCTCAAAAATCTGCTCAACAACGGCAAAGCCACCGCCGCCTTCCCCTTCGCCGACACCCCAGAGCGCCGCAAGCAATACGAACTTGTCGGCCCCATCCGCTATGGCCGCACCGTCTTCGTTGCAGCCCGGCATGTCGAGCTGCCAGACTGGAAAACCTTCGCCGATCTGACGCCCTACACCATCGGCCAAGTCCGGGGTTACACCTACCAGGCCGACTACGACAAAGCCGAACTCTCCCGCAACACCCACGCCAACACCCCGCAACAACTGGTTTCAATGCTGCTGGCAGGACGCATCGACATGATCGTCGGGGATCAATCCCAACTGTTGTACTGGCTAAAACAGAAGAAGGCACAGGATCAGGTCCGCGTGCTGCCCAAACCACTGGTGGTCATGCCACGCTTTGTTGCCTTCCACAAAGGGGACTACCAACGCGCACAAGTGTTTTCAGCCGCCCTGGAACGGCTGCGTAAAACAGGAATGCTTGAACGGTTTTATCAGAGCCTGGACTGAGGCGTCTGACAGGTCACCTACTGCACCGGCAGCAGGTTCATAAACAACAGGCTTTGCGCGTAGTTCACGCCCAGACGGCGATAGCGCTCATCCAATACATCGGTGAGCAGATCAAGTCGCGCGACGATCTTGCCGAACTCCACCGCATAACTGAGGTTGCGCCCATCAGCGGAGATTTCGTTAGACAGCAGCCAGGGCTTGCCTTCGGCATCTGTGCGCTGCGCCAGCATCCAACCAGCGATTTCAATGTTACGCGCAGCGTTGTGGACAAACTCCGGGTTGATCGTATCGCTCATGTAGTACTCAGTGCGCCCGCCGTGAGCCGTAATCAACATACTCGCCAACGAATAAATAAAGGCACCGACACGATCCCCCTGATACTCAGCACTCAGGGCATAACTCAACGCCGCGATATCCTTGCGCCCGCCCAACTGCGGCAGCGGCTGATCGCTTTCAATAGCTCGGTGCACCGCCGCCTTAGCCGCCTCGGCATCTGGCAAGCCGGTCTTGCGCCATTCCCGCGGGTTACGCAGGTACAGCTTGTCCATCAGGCGATACAAGCTGTTGAGGTTGTTGCGCATACCGATGGTGGCCATACGGTCAGCGTGAGTCTGAAAGAACTCGCTGGGCTTGGCCGAAGCGCTGTTGGAGATGATGGTTTTATGATCCTGGCGGGTTGAGCAGCCGCTGGTAGCGAACAGGATCAGTGCCAGAAGCGGTAAAAAACAGCCGAACTGCGCCATCGCGGCCAGGCCCCAAGGCCCACCGTTGCGATCTTTCATCCGTTCCAATCGCTGCACAGTACTCATCAGTGGAGGTCATCCGCTGCGGTGTTGTGAGATAACGCTAGCAAAAACAAACCAACTTTGACCAATTTTTAACCAAAAAAGGTCAATAAATCCCAACGACTTACCGCCACCTGTTAAATCCCTTTAGTAATTGGCAGACAGCACTCGCGGCAAAAAGTTGAGTTTTTTTCCTGATCCAGGGGAAAAAACTGAAACAAACTCAATTTGATACAGCCTCACCGTCAATCAGTGACAGCAATCACAGTATGATGGCCGGCCGTTTTTGTTACAGATCGCTCAATGTCCTCTGCACTACTTTTCACCACGCTGTTCTTCGGCCAGGGCCTGCTGGCCAATCCCCCTGAAAACATGATCACTGCCAAACAAATTGCCCGGCAAATCTACGCAGCCCAGCCCACCACCTTTTATTGCGGTTGCCGCTTCAGAGGGAATCAGATCGACCTGGCCAGCTGCGGCTACCAACCCCGTAAACAACCAGAACGCGCCCGCCGCCTGGAATGGGAGCACGTGGTACCAGCCTGGGTGATCGGTCATCAGCGCCAATGCTGGAAAAACGGTGGCCGCAACAATTGCTCGCGCAATGACAAAACCTATCAGGCCGCCGAAGCCGATCTGCACAACCTGGTACCCAGCATTGGCGAAGTGAACAGCGACCGCTCCAACTTCGCCCTCGGCATGCTTAGCCAAAAGCCCAGCCAATACGGTGCCTGCAAGATGGTGGTGGATTTCTCCGCAAAAACCGCCATGCCGCCGGAGCACACTCGCGGAGCGGCGGCACGCATCTATTTATATATGTCCGATCACTACCGCCTGCGCCTGTCCAACCGCGACCGCCGCACGTACGAAGCGTGGAACCGCCAATACCCGGTAACTGAATGGGAGCGCTGGCGTAACCAGCAAGTCGGCTGCGTGATGGGCCATGGCAACCCGTATGTGGGTGAAGTGGATACCGTGCAATGCCTGCTGCAAAAGGTGTTAAGCGCGCGTTGATACCTTGACGCAATTCGCGGCTGAAACCGCTCCTACAGGATCACGCAATGCGCACTGTAGGGGCGGTTTCAGCCGTGAAATACCTCACGGATGCTCGACACAAACTATTGCGCTGTTACAGCCTCGAAACCCTCTTCGAGACGGCGCTTACGCCGCGCATTAAGCAGGCCGATGCAGACGATCAACACCGTCAGCAAGCCGGTCGCCATCACTTCATTCTGATGCGCAGGCATGGTCAGCATGATCCCCAGCGCCACCACGATGAAAATGATCACCGCCCAGGTCAGCCACGGGTACAGCCACATGCGGAACTCAATCGGCTTACCGCTGGCCAACAGTTGCTTACGCATACGCAGCTGAGCAATCGCGATCACCAAATACACCAACAGCGCCACCGCGCCGGAAGTCGCCAGCAGGAAAGAGAACACCTCGCCCGGCGCAAAGTAGTTGGCGATCGTAGTCAGAAAGCCCACCGCCGTACTGGCCAACACCGCCGCGCGCGGCACATGGGCTTCATTAGTGCGCTTGAGTACAGCAGGTGCGTCACCACGTTTTGCCAGCGAGAACACCATGCGAGAAGACGTGTAAATCGCCGAGTTCAGGCAGCTGGCAACCGCCACCAACACCACCAAATCCACAATCAGCTTGGCATGCGGAATGTTCAGCAACTCCAGTGCACGCTGGTAAGAACCGACCTGAGTCAGCATCGGATCGTTCCACGGCACGATGGAAATCACGATAAAGATCGACACCAGATAGAACAGCGCAATCCGCCAGATCACCGAGTTGGTCGCACGGGTGATCTGCTTGGCCGGGTCTTTCGACTCAGCCGCTGCAATGGTCACAATCTCCGTGCCCATAAAGCTGAACATGGTCGTTAGGAGTGCGCCGATTACAGCCGCGTAGCCATTAGGGAAGAACCCACCAAAGCTGGCCATGAGATTCGACAAACCGCTGACTTCACGGTCCGGCAGACCACCCGCCATCGCAAACGCGCCCAAGGCGATAAACGCAATGATCGCGATCACCTTGAGCAGCGCAAACCAAAATTCGAACTCACCGTAACGGGCCACGCTAAACAGATTGGTAACCGTCAGTAAAAAGGTCACAGCCAGGGCAAATATCCAGGTATCAATCGCCGGGAACCAGGCGTTGAGAATGGCCGCAGCGGCGATGGCTTCCAGCGGAATCACCAGCACCCAAAACCACCAGTACAACCAGCCGATGGTAAACCCGGCCCAGCGGCCGATGGAGCGATCTGCATAGGTTGAGAAGGAGCCGGTATCCGGCGAAGCCACCGCCATTTCGCCGAGCATGCGCATCACCAGCACCACCAGCGTGCCAGCGATCAGATACGCCAGCAGCACCGAAGGCCCCGCCGCCGCAATGGCATGCCCGGAGCCGACAAACAGACCGGCACCGATTACACCGGCGATAGAGAGCATGGTGACGTGGCGGGATTTAAGACCTGGAGCAAGAGAGGCATCGTTGCCTTTTTTAGGCAGCTCAGACGCGAGAACGACTTTCGACATTAAAACAACCCTTTGTTGTTATTGGGTATTCATGGCGCGCTTCGTGGGCGACACCATCAGGCAGCCGTGCAGGGATCCACGACGACTGGTCGGACGTGACCGATAGGTCATCCGACCGTGAGCGCTGTAAAAAATTTCAATCAAACGGTGAAAAAAACTTTCACTGCAAGTGACATACGCCAGACGGCTGATTGAGCAAAGGCTGCGTCAGCGCACCAACAAGACCTTCCGTTTTGTTCTGTTTTTCTGAACAGATATGCCATCATCTCGCCGCTACTGCACCGAACGAGCGCGGTCAGTCCGAATGTTCTGTGGCCGTACAGAACAGAATCTGAAAACACTCAATAAAGAGAACGCCATGAAGAAGTTGGCCGTAACCATTGGATCCCTGTTTGGTGTCTTCGCCAGTATTGTCGGCGTAGTCGCCATCTTTTTTCCCGATGCCCTGAACCTGCAAAAAAATAAAATCGACAGCTTCGAAGTGGAGATCAACACCCGCGCCGATGCCGATGCGTTGTACAAATTTCTGGAAGAACACCCAGGCAAACTCGTGCAACTGTCAGTCAACGTATGCAGCACCCGCGAACACAGCAACGCCCAACCGCGCCTGGAAAGGCTGAACTACGGATTGCGCGTCTACCACGATGACTGCGACCCGAGCGGCGAGTTCATGTGCACCAGCGACACCTATTACTTCGCCGACTATGAAGACGAAAAAGCACACGTCTGGGGCTGGGACAAATTCGGTGACTGCGCCAATGGCGAAGACTCCGGCGTCAATGGCGTAGGCGGCTACTTTATGGTGCCGGAAGGCGCTGGCTTTGGTCAGGGCAACCTGGAATGGATGCTCGACCCGGTCGACGCGAAAGAAATCGCCCTGAAGAACTACTGATCACGACGCATACGGTGGGTGGCCGAAGCCATCCGCCGTAGCCAACGCCAGCTAGCCCCCCCGCCCTACACGCCTACCGCAAATCCCCGCCATTTCACGGTTTAAGCCGTTCCCACACCGAACACGCGCCACTTGGTAGGAGCGGTTTCAGCCGCGAGTATCTACAAGTTCGGCACAACCCGCCGTCTCTACTCCGGCCTGATCAAGTCGCGTAATAGCCAGTTTGAACAGCAACAGCGCATGACCACCCTAGACAGCAGAGCCCTCTCCATCCGCAACCGCAAAACGGTGGCCTGACACCAAACCGTAGGGTGGATGAGCGAAGTCATCCACCATTGGCCAGTGCGAAAACTGCATAGACCAGAGTTGTATTCGCAAATTTGGTGGATGAAAAAACGCCAGCTACGCGCCCCGATCCACCCAACGCAGGCTCGCTCGTTGCCCAACCAGCGCTGTCTGCTCACAAAGCCTTTCTCCACAGAAAAACCGCATGCGCCACAGACCACGCCGTGAATTAAAGCCCGTTTAGGTTCAGGTAATCACAGCATCAATGGAGAACAATCGTACGAAAATATGATGGCATATCGCCCATTTTTCGCGATAAGGTCGGGGGACAAAAGCCAAGGGAAAATATATGGCAGTCAAAAGCGGTCTGAATAAACAACAAAAACACCTAGCCGTACTGATAGATGCCGACAACGCCTCCGCCGCGATTGTCGAAGGCCTGTTTGAAGAGATCGCCAAATACGGCGTCGCCAGCGTTAAACGCATCTACGGCGACTGGACCGGCCCGCAACTCGGCAGTTGGAAGAAAGTACTGCTGGAACACTCTATCCAGCCCATCCAGCAATTCGCCTACACCACCGGCAAAAATGCCACCGACAGCTCCATGATCATCGACGCCATGGACCTGCTCTACACCCACCGTTTTGAAGGCTTCTGCCTGGTCTCCAGCGACAGCGACTTTACCCGGTTGGCAGCGCGGATTCGGGAAGAAGGTTTAGAGGTGATCGGCGTGGGCGAACAGAAAACGCCCAAGCCGTTTATTAGTGCTTGCGACACCTTTATCTACAGCGAACTGCTGCGCAAAGAACAAATCAGCGAAGAGCCCGAAGTCACCAGTGTCCCCGCCAGCGAAGCGCCTGCAACAGAAACCGCCGCCGCAAAACCACCCAAAGCGCCCACTGCACTGATCGCCAAAGTCATCGACGACATCTCCGACGAAGACGGCTGGACCACATTGTCAGCTCTGGGCGTAAACATTCGAAAACTCAAACCCGACTTCGACGCCCGCCTCTACGGCTACGCCAAGCTCTCAGAGCTGATTAAAGCCCGCAACGGCCAGTTCGAAATGCAGCAACAAGGCGTAACCGCCACAGGCGGCCGAGTCCTCGCCGTCCGCAACCGCAAAAACGGAGGCTTTACCACCACCATCAAGACGGTATCTACGTACTGAATTTAGAAATCGAACCTCAAAACATCAATAAGTTTTAAACCAGAAATACAAAAATGAAAATACTCAAACTTAAAACAGTAAACCTTCACAACGGCATAAACCTCGATATAGATCTAAATGAAAATATAAATCTATTAGTAGGAATAAACGGATGCGGAAAAACTAGCTTACTAAACACAATAGACTGGCTACTAAAGCCTAATCTACAAAAATTAGCCACTGTCGACTATCGTGAAATATCGATAACCTTTACTACAAACAAAGAGCTCTACACCCTAAGATCCATTAAAGACACATCTAAAGTACAACTCTCGTTACACAACAGCAAATTTACCCCAACACCGTTAATCATTGACCTCATCCACACCCCGAGAAACTCAGACATTGAAGAGGCGGAAATCTATTATGGAAATTTATCTCCAGAAAAACATGAGTTCGACCTATGGAACTTTCTAAAATCTTTAAACACCCCAACAACGATCACACTAGACAGAACACTTACAGCAGAATCAGACGATGTTATATACTTTGAAAATGCGAAAAACAATAAGCAACGCACACTAAAAAAGAAAACCCCACTAAGCAGAATAAAAGAAGTAACCGCCTTAAAATATTCAGAATACCGTTCAGCACAAATAAAAAACGACGAAAAACTAAAACTAGATATTATAATGTCTGCCCTCCAAACACCAGACAAAATATTTGACTCACCACTAACACCGATGACACCGAAAGATATTAAGAACCTTGAAAACAAGGTAACCAGATATCTCTCAACCGCATTTAAAGCCGAAGAAATTGAACCAGTAGTCCAAACTTATTTCTCATCATCAAAGATGCTAGCAAAAAGAACAGACATAAGCACCAGCAAAGACAGCTACATTATTAACTTTCTAATATCACAATATCGTCAAATTGAAATATTAGCTAAAGCCTTCAATGACTACGAAACTGAAAACTCTAAAGCTTATAAAGCCATCCAAGACTACCTAAGCGCTGTAAACAGCTTCCTTAACGACAGTGGAAAACAGATAGATTTTGATGACAACTCTGGAAGACTAGTATTCAAGTTTATTCATGAAAATGAAAATAGATCCATAGACTACCTTTCTTCAGGTGAGAGACAGATACTTATATTATTCACCTTCATTGCCTTTGTAGCACAAAAGAATGGAATTTTTATCGTTGACGAACCAGAACTTTCACTTCATCCAAAGTGGCAATACGAATTCATGGAGTCACTGCTAAAAGTCTGCCCAAAAAACACTCAAATAATAATAGCCTCGCACTCACCAGATATCGTCGGAAAATATAAAAAATACTGCATCCCAGTTAGGGGGCAAAAAAATGCAAGCTGATGTTGACTTACAATACATCCCCGCCAGGGGGGTGGATGGCGCAGCAGCCCTAGACATATTCTATACTGATTTCAACGAGGTATTTTTCTACTTCGAAGACGAAGACCAAGAAAACCTTTACGACGAAATAATAAGAAAAATACTTCCTGACATTAAGATGGCAAGAGTCTTCCCTTTACAAGGAAAATCCTCTGTATTAAAACACGCCAGCGCAGAAGAAAATTCCGAAAGATCCTCCCAATCCATTTACGTATTAGACAAAGATTTCGACGATCTTCTTAACAAGAAGCACACAAAGAGCAATATTTTCTACTTAGACAGATACTGCATTGAAAACTATTTAATTGACGAACCAGCCATTGCAAAAGTAATAATTGAGACTTACCCGAAAGCAAAAATCAACGACATAGAAAGCTCAATAAACATTGACGAAATAATCAATAACCACAACCTAATACATCTATTCAAATTATTTTACTGCGTCCAAAAGCTTGAACTCGGCCTTAAAAATTGCAGTAAAAAGTGCGACCACTTTACTGAGACCAAAAAGCGCTGGATATTGGACAAAGGCAAGATCAATGAATACGAACAAGAAGTACTTAATAAAGCACTAGAATTAAAAAGACACCCAAAACTCACAGACATACAGAGTGACTTTCGACTAAAACTGCCCGACCAGTATTCTATACACGAACTGGTAAGTGGTAAGTTCTTACTCGGATTGGTTTTCAGCTACATAAAGTCTAAATACTCACTTGGCGCCATATCTCTTGACTCATTCACTTACAGAATCGCCAAGAACTGTGACCTCAGATCATTAACTCAATTAAGTATTAGCATACGGACATTCCTCAAACTCCAAACCGCAAATCAGACTTGGAGCGATTTATAATAAGGAATAGAAACGCCCGTCAAATTGGCGGGCGTTTTCATTCAGCTATCAAACCCGATCAAACCACTTCCGCAGCAACCTTCTTCTGCTTCTTCTTAGCCTGATACTCACTGCATGCATCATGAAACGCCTGCAGCAGCGCGTTGTAGTCGCTCTTATCCCAATAGCGATATTCCGGGTGCCATTGCACGCCGACGGCGAAGTTTTTCGCGCCGATTACGCTAACCGCTTCGATCTGGCCGTCCTCAGCAACGGCTTCGATTTGCAGGCCTTCACCCAGGCGGTCGATGCCTTGGCCGTGGAGGGAGTTGACCTTAACCACGCGTTCGCCGATCAGGTTATGCAGCACGCCGCCTTCGGTCAGGGTGACGTCGTGCATTGGGCCGTAGGCGACGTCGTCCGGTACGCCTTTGCGCTCGCGGTGGTCGAGGCGGCCGGGGACTTCGTGGACTTCGCGGTGCAGGGTGCCGCCGTGCAGGACGTTGAGTTCCTGTACGCCACGGCAGATGCCGATAAAGGGAATGCCGCGGTCAATGCAGGCGCGCATCAGGCGCAGCACGGTGGCGTCGCGGGGTTTGTCGGCAAGGCCGAGGCCGGGGTGGTCGTCGCCGTACCAGCTAGGATGCACGTTCGACAGGGAGCCGCCGAACATGATGCCATCAACATTGTCGAGCACGGTTTCCATGTCCAGATCATCGCCAAAGGCGGGAATCATCAGGGGAAACGCACCATAACCGGTCACTGCCTGTATGTACTTCTCGCCAACCAGGTGAAACCAACCGATATCACGGTCGGTCAGCTGCCAGCGACACAGGGGAAGGCCAATCATTGGTTTACTCATTTCAAGGGTGTCCTCTTCTAAGAACCGCTGCGGTGGCCGGTGGCCGCCCGGAGTCGGGTTCTGTTGATTGAAGTGGGCTGCCCTTGAGGGAGCGGTCTCAGCAGCGTGACGGGCACTCTGAGAGCCCGTTCCCGCAAGGGGCACAGAGGCGTTTAGCCTCTGCACCAGCGCCGCGCCCGCGCGGCTGTTTTTGTTATCGGTGTTGCAAAATCTACTGCAAAAAAAGGGCCGGTCTTGCGACCAGCCCTTTCATTAAATCGTGCGTACAAAGCGTTCCAGCGCAGCGAACGCGTTCGTACTCGTGCAGGCAGCCAGCAACCGGGCCGAGTGGCCCGATTGAGTATGGCAGTGCTGAGCCGAAGTGCGACGCTGCATTGGACGCATAGGCCTTAACCGTTGCTCGGGAAGGCGAACTGCGCAGCCTCGTGGCTGGCGCGCTGCGGCCAACGCTGAGTGACAGCTTTCTTCTTGGTGTAGAAGCGTACGCCGTCCGGGCCGTATGCGTGCAGGTCGCCGAACAGAGAGCGCTTCCAGCCGCCGAAGCTGTGGTAGCTGACCGGTACAGGCAGCGGTACGTTAACGCCGACCATGCCCACTTCGATTTCGTCTACGAAGAGGCGAGCCGCTTCACCGTCGCGGGTGAAGATGCAGGTGCCGTTGCCGTATTCGTGATCGTTGATCAGCTTCATCGCCTCTTCCAGGCTGCCGACGCGCACGATGCACAGTACCGGGCCGAAGATTTCATCGGTGTAGATGGTCATTTCCGGGGTGACTTTGTCGAACAGCGTGCCGCCGACGAAGAAGCCGTTTTCGTGACCTTCAACCACCAGGCTGCGGCCGTCTACAACCAGCTCAGCGCCCTGCTCTACACCAGCGTCGATGTAGCCTTTAACTTTGTCACGGGCAGCAGCGGTCACCAGCGGGCCCATGTCCAGACCGCAGGAAGTGCCAGCACCGATTTTCAGGGCTTTGATCTGCGGAACCAGTTTTTCTACCAGCGCGTCAGCGATCTGATCGCCTACGCAAACGGCTACGGAGATGGCCATGCAGCGCTCGCCGCAGGAACCGTACGCTGCGCCCATCAGTGCGCTGACGGCGTTGTTCAGGTCGGCATCCGGCATCAGTACGGCGTGGTTTTTCGCGCCGCCCAGAGCCTGTACGCGCTTACCGCGCTTGGTGCCTTCGCTGTAGATGTATTCAGCAATCGGGGTCGAACCTACGAAGCTCAGGGCTTTAACTTCCGGGGCTTCGATCAGCGCGTCTACCGCTTCTTTGTCGCCGTTGATCACGGTCATTACGCCCTTCGGCAGACCGGCTTCCAGCAGCAGTTGAGCGATAAACAGGGTGGAGCTTGGGTCACGCTCGGACGGCTTGAGGATGAAGCAGTTACCGCAAACGATGGCCAGCGGGTACATCCACAGTGGCACCATCGCCGGGAAGTTGAACGGGGTGATACCGGCAACAACGCCAACCGGCTGCAGGTCAGTCCAGGCGTCGATGTTCGGGCCGACGTTACGGCTGTAGTCGCCTTTGAGGATTTCCGGCGCGCCACAGGCGAACTCGACGTTCTCGATGCCGCGCTTCAGTTCACCAGCCGCATCTTCCAGAGTTTTACCGTGTTCTTCGCTGATCAGCTGGGAGATTTTCGCTTCGTTCTGCTCAAGCAGTTGCTTGAAACGGTACATGATTTGCGCGCGCTTAGCAGGCGGCGTGTTACGCCAAGCCGGGAAGGCAGCTTTGGCCACGTCGATGGCCTGCTGGATGGTGGCGCGGTCCGCCAGCGCGACTTTCTTAGTCACAGCACCGGTGGATGGGTTGTATACGTCAACGCTGCGGCCAGTACCCTGAACCACTTCGCCGTTAATCAAATGGCCAACAATGCTCATGCAAACCTCACTTACTTGTTCTTGAATCGGGCTGCGCACTGGCAGCCCGTGAAGATCACTTGATCTCGGTTTCGACAAAGACCACTTCATGGTCGGTGTCGTTAATTACGTTGTGGCATACCCCGGCTTTGCGGAAGTAAGCCTGGCCGGCCACCAGCGGAGCGCGCTTGTCGCCCTCCGGGGTTTCCAGCAGCAGGGTGCCGTTGGTCATCGGCACCACCACATAGTCATAACCGTGGCGGTGGTGGCCGGTTTCGGCCCCCGGTGCAAAGCGCCATTCGGTGACGATCACTTCATCGTTATCCACCTGAACGGTGGGTACTGCTTGTGGGCGCTGGCTCATTAGTCGAGCACCGACAGCACGTCACCTACAGCGTTGAACAGGGTGTCCAACTGCTCAGGGGTGGTGTTGAAGGTTGGGCCAAACTGCAGGGTGTCGCCGCCGAAGCGCACGTAGAAGCCTGCGTTCCACAGTTTGATACCAGCCTCGAACGGACGGATCACCGCGTCGCCGTCGCGGGCAGCAATCTGGATCGCACCGGCCAGGCCACAGTTACGGATGTCGACGACGTTCTTGGTGCCCTTCAGGGCGTGCAGCTTCTCTTCGAAAATCGGTGCCAGGGCAGCGGATTGTTCGATCAGGTTGTCTTTCTTCAGCAGGTCCAGGGTGGCAAGGCCAGCAGCCATGGCAACCGGGTGACCGGAGTAGGTGTAGCCGTGGCCAAACTCGACCATGTGCTCCGGCGTCGGCTGGTTCATAAAGGTGTTGAAGATTTCGCTGGTGGCGATCACTGCGCCCAGCGGAATCGCACCGTTGGTGACCTGCTTGGCGGTGTTCATGATGTCCGGGGTTACGCCGAAGTATTCAGCACCGGTCCACTTGCCCATACGGCCGTAAGCGGTGATCACTTCGTCAAAGATCAGCAGGATGTTGTTCTGGGTGCAGATTTCACGCAGACGCTGCAGATAGCCAACCGGCGGAACCAGTACACCGGCAGAACCGGACATTGGCTCGACGATGACGGCAGCAATGTTGGAAGCGTCGTGCAGCTCGATCAGTTTCAGCAGTTCGTTGGCCAGCTCAACACCACCGGTTTCCGCCATGCCTTTGGTGAAGGCCATGTTCGGTTGCAGTGTGTGTGGCAGGTGGTCAGCGTCCATCATCTGGCCGAACATTTTGCGGTTGCCGCCAATGCCGCCCAGGCTGGTACCGGCGATGTTCACGCCGTGGTAGCCACGGGCACGGCCGATAAATTTGGTTTTGCTCGGCTGACCTTTCAGACGCCAGTAAGCGCGGGCCATTTTCACCGAAGTATCAGCACACTCGGAACCGGAGCCAGTGTAGAACACGTGATCCAGGCCAGCAGGCATGATCTCAGCGATCTTCTCAGCCAGCTGGAAGGACAGCGGGTGGCCGTACTGGAAGCCCGGTGCGTAGTCCAGGGTGCTCAGTTGCTTGGCAACGGCTTGCTGGATTTCAGTGCGGTTGTGACCGGCACCGCAGGTCCACAGGCCAGACAGGCTGTCGAACACGCGACGGCCTTTGTCATCAATGAAGTAGTTGCCATCGGCCCCTACGATCATGCGCGGGTCACGCTTGAACTGGCGGTTGGCGGAGAACGGCATCCAGTGGGCGTCGAGGTTCAACTCGCTGGATACGGATGGCAAAGCGGTCTGCGGCATGTTCATGTGTGACCTCGCAAGGACAAACGGTGTTTTTGTAAGAGAAGCAGTTGCAGACAAAGGTGCCAGAGGCTTAGAGTCAGGAAAACATGACTCTTTATATCTTTAGTTAAGTGTTCACTAAACTATGAGCATTCGCCGCCCGGAACCTCTCGCCCAAGTCAGCGACTTTGATATTCGCCTGATCAAACTTTTTCGCACGGTCGTTGAGTGCGGCGGCTTCTCTGCAGCGGAAAGCGCGCTGGGCATTGGTCGCTCTGCGATCAGCCAGCAGATGAGCGATCTTGAGCAGCGACTGGGTTTGCGCCTGTGTCAGCGCGGGCGTGCCGGCTTCGCCCTAACCGAAGAAGGCCGCGAGGTCTATCAGAGTTCCATGCAGTTGCTGGCGGCGCTGGAGAGCTTCCGTACCGAGGTCAACGGCCTGCACCAGCATTTGCGCGGCGAGCTGAATATCGGCCTGACCGATAACCTGGTGACCATCCCGCACATGCTGATCACCAACGCCCTCTCCCGTCTTAAAGAGCGCGGCCCGGACGTACGCATCAATATCCGCATGACTACGCCCTCGGAAGTTGAGCAGGGCATTCTCGATGGTCGCCTGCATATCGGCGTGGTGCCGCAGGTGGGCGCGCTGTCCGGGCTGGAATATCAGAGCCTGTATGAAGAGCGCTCGTTGCTGTACTGCGCCGTTGGACATCCGCTGTTCTATGTGGATGATCAGCAGCTGGAGGACGAGCGCCTGAACGCGCAGGAGGCAATTGCGCCAACCTTCCGCCTGCCGCCTGATGCACTGAGCCACTACCAGATGCTCAACTGCACGGCGAGCGCCTCTGACCGCGAGGGCGTAGCATTTTTGCTATTAACCGGGCGTTACATCGGCTACTTGCCAGATCACTACGCCAAAGCCTGGGTGCAGGAAGGCCGTCTGCGCGCACTCAAGCCCGATACCCGCTTCTACGACATCAGCCTTGGCGCTGTAACGCGCAAAGGTCGCCGCGCCCATCTGGTTCTCGAAAGCTTCCTCAACGAGCTGGCTGCCAGCAGCTGACTCGCTCCCGCCTCGTCAATTTTTTTACCGCCAGTTTAATGGCGGCAAGGATTTTGCTATCAAATCGCCATAGGCTAAGGCACCCTAAATAGAGCGCCCGGCCCAAAGGTGCTTGCTACGAAAGTAACTCGCTAACGAACCAGACAATAAAGAGAGTAACGATGTCCTTCTTCACACCGGTTCTGGCACTGATGAACCGTGCACGTTACGCGCATAAATTCATGCTGATTTTTGCCGTTTTCATGCTGCCTTACTGCGGCTTGTCCATTAGCAAACTAGCGGACGTGAATGCGCTGCTTGAGCAGTCACGTCTTGAGATGCAAGGGCTTGAAGCGATCGAGAAGTACCTGCCGGTTTACCGCCAGGCCCTTGAACTCGGCGGCCTGCACGTAGTCAGCTATGCGCGCAACAAAGATGACGTAAAAACCATGCTCACGGCCCAGAGCGAAGCCTTCACCCGCCAGGCACAGGAGCTCAACGCGCAGCTGACTAACCCACTGTTCAAAGACCTGCTGAGCCCGACAGCAGACCCTGGCCAGGACATCGACAAGAAGAAGCTCGGCAATCAGGGCCTCAGCACACAGATGATCGTGCATAGCCGCTACCTGCACGCTCTGACAGGCAACCTGAGTGAAATCACCTCTGCCAGCAAACTCAGTCAGGACAGCGACCCGCGCATCTACCGCAACATCAACCTGCTGCTGACCCAACTGCTGCCAATGTACGAGGTGATGAACAACACCCGCACCTACTCCGGTTATCTGGCGGCTTATGGTTATCTCGAATCCACCACACGCCCGACCATCGTCAACCACCTTTCAGCGTTGGAGCTGCACAGCGACAAGTCAGGTATTAAGGGCAATGAACAAGCCATTGCGCTGATGGCAGAAGCCGCGAAACAAGCAGCTGAAGCCTACAAGCGCGACATTATTGATGTGTACACCAAAAGCGGTTTCTTCGATCTGGAATGGCAGGACCGCTGGAAAACCCGCTATGACGACGCTTTAGCGCAAGTGGAGCTACTCGAGCAGGCTAAAAACATTCTGCTCAGCGAAACCGCCGATCTGCTTCAGGCGCGTATCGACGAGAATGTCCGCTCACTGGCGCTGTGGGCCACACTGCTGGGGCTGGTCGTGATGCTCCTGATCTACCTGTTTGTCGGTTTCTACCTGTCGGTGCGTCAGGCAATCCGCGACATTACCGGAGCAACCCGACGCATGGCCGAAGGTGATTTGCAGAACCGTCTGCACACTCAGGCTCGAGACGAACTGGGTGATCTGGCCCAGGACTTCAACGAGATGCAAAGCCGTGTCAGCCAGCTGATCCGCGAAGTGGCCGTTTTCTCCGACTCCACCCGCAGCAAGGCGCAGAATGTCAGCGACATTTCTTCCGCCAGCCAGGACAGCATTCAGCGCCAGGCCCGTGAACTGGAACTGATTGCCACGTCCATGAGCGAGCTGGTCAGCAACGTGCAGGAAGTCAGCCGTAACTCGCATGTAACAGCAGAAAAAGCCAACCTGGCCGGTGACAAATGCCGTGAAGGCCGCACTCAGGTTGAGCATGCGGTTAACCGCATTAATAAGCTGTTTACCGAGATGGAAGATTCCATTAATGCGATTACCTCGGTTGAGCGTGAAAGCCAGGAAATCGCCAAGGCCGTTGACCTGATCAAAAGCGTGGCAGAGCAGACCAATCTGCTGGCCCTCAACGCTGCGATTGAAGCAGCACGCGCAGGCGAGCAAGGCCGCGGCTTTGCGGTTGTGGCAGACGAAGTCCGCAGTCTGGCGATCCGCTCGCATCAACTAACCGGTGAGATTGATCAGACCATCGACCGTCTGCGCGTGCAGGTCAGCAACGCGGTGAAAACCATTCGCGGCAGCCACCAGAGTGCAGCACAGAGCGTTGAGCAGATTGATCTGACGGCCAGCATCTTTGAGCAGATCACCGGCAGCATGGATCAGATCATCGACCACAACATCCAGATTGCTTCCGCTGCAGAGCAGCAGGCTACGGTTGTTCAGGGCGTTGAACAAAACACGCTGGAGATTAAAAACCTCAGCGAAGGCACTGCGGAGGAAGCGCAGAGCACCGTGAGTATCAGCGATGAACTGGCCGGCATGACCCGCGACCTGCATAAACTGATCGCCACATTCAAAGTGTGATCTTTGTGCAGCGCCAGCCCGCTGGCGCTGCACCACTTTGGCGCTGCGCGCACCACAAAGTCGCAAAAAATAAGATTAAAAGCGCCGCGTATTTTCATGCAAGCGACATCTGATGACAGAAATCAGACGGATCTTAAGCTTGTTATTCACTTAGCACTCGGGTATCAGTGCTCCTACCCAGCCACAACCACCTGCAAACACGACTATGACCGCTGTAGTGCCTGAACCTTCAACTGCTGAAAAACCTGTCGGCCGCATCCGACAGAAAAACAAAGCCGCCATTATTAAAGCTGCCGAAGAAGAGTTTGCCCGTCACGGCTTCAAAGGCACGAGCATGAACACCATTGCTCAGAATGTCGGCCTGCCCAAAGCTAACCTGCACTACTACTTCGGCAACAAGCTGGAACTGTACAAAGCGGTTCTGCTCAACATTCTTGAACTGTGGGATACCGCGTTCGACAGCATTACAGCGCAGGACGACCCTTACGAGGCTTTGTCCGGTTTTATCCGCGCCAAAATGGAATACGCCCGTCGCCACCCGAAAGCCTCACGCATCTATGCGATGGAAGTGATCAGCGGTGGTGAAATCCTCGCCAAGATGCTCGGGCAGGATTACCGCGACTGGTTCCGTGGTCGCGCAGCTGTGTTCGAAGCCTGGCAGGCCGCCGGCAAGATGGACCCGATTGACCCAACGCACCTGATCTTCCTGCTGTGGAGCAGCACTCAGCACTATGCTGACTTCGCTTCACAAATCAGCCGTGTAACCGGGCAGGCGCGTATGACCAAAGCCGATTACGATCAGGCGTCTGATAATCTGGTGCACATCATCCTCAAAGGCTGTGGCATTAAGCCGCCTGTAAATTCCGATGCCGTTCACCCTGCTTGAACCCTGCGAATACCGCGAAGAAATCCGTAAAAGCCGCTTTATCGCCCTCGCCGCTCCAGCCACCAGTGCTGATGCGGCCATGGCGTTTATTGCCGCACACAGCGATCCGGCAGCCAGCCATAACTGCTGGGCGTGGAAGGTAGGCAATCAATACCGCTTCAATGATGACGGCGAACCTGGCGGCACTGCGGGGCGACCGATTCTGGCGGCCATCGAAGGGCAAGATTGCGATCAGGTCGCCGTGCTGGTGATACGTTGGTACGGCGGCATCCAGCTCGGCACCGGCGGCCTCGCCCGCGCTTATGGCGGCAGCGCCAATAAGTGCCTGCAAGCAGCGCAGCGTCAGGAGTTGGTTGCCCGCAACCATTACCGCTGCCATTGCCTGTTTGCCGAGCTGCCAGTGCTCAAGGCACGCCTGAATGATCTGGACTGCTTGCTGGTCAGCGAAGCCTACGATGCAAGCGGAGCCGAACTGGAGCTGGCCCTGCCGCCACAACGCGAAGCAGACCTGCAACGCTTACTGGCAGATATCAGCCGTGGGCGCAGCGTGTTGCAGGCGCTCTAGCCGCCGTCCCGAGCAAGACAAGATCGCGTGATAGCGGCAGAAAACGTCGTATCCGATCAAGCAAGGCGCACGCCCCTGCTAAAGACTCCGTTCATACCGCTGCGTTATGCAGTACTGATCAGGAGTCCGATATGGCCGCCAATGCCACTCTCGCCAGTGTCCCGGACAAGCACTGGCAAGCCCGTGTGGAACTCGCCTGTGCCTTTCGCTGGGCCGCACGCCTGGACATGCACGAGTCCATCGCCAACCACTTCAGCTATGCGCTGAATGAAAGTGGCCGGCAGTTTCTGATCAACCCCGGCGGACGCCACTTTTCCCGTATCCGCGCCAGCGATCTGCTGCTGATTGATCTGGACGCACCGGATGCCAGCACCAGCAGCGCCACTGACCCGACCGCCATGGCGCTACACAGCGCGCTGCACCGCAATCACAAGCACGCCCGCTGCCTGCTGCACACGCACTCGCGCTACGCCACCGCGCTGGCCTGCCTACAAGACCCGACGCTACCGCCGATTGAGCAGAACGCCATGCGCTTCTTCGAGCGTGTTGCCGTGGATGACGGTTTTGACGGCATGGGCCTGGGCGACGAAGCGGAGCGCGTCGGCCGCCTGCTGGGTAATAAACCAATTCTGCTGATGGGCAACCACGGCGTTCTGGTGGCTGCCGAGAGCATCGGTCAGGCTTTTGATGACCTGTATTACTTCGAGCGGGCCTGCGAGCTGTACTTCATCGCCCGTTCCAGCGGTTTGCCGCTGCGCGTTGTCAGCGATGAGATCGCCCGTAAAACGCGCCAGCAGTGGCTGGAATACCCCAATTTTGCTCAGCAGCACTTCACCGCGCTGCTGCAGATTCTCGACGAAGAGGAGCCAGATTACCGCGCCTGATGAAGACGCCGCAGAGCGTCCATAAGAAGCCAAAACACTGCCTTCATAACAGAAGTAGGAGTTGTTCCGATGGCCAGAAAAACCGTAATGCCTTACGTGCTCAGCAGTCTCCTCGGCAGCCTTGCCCTGACCAGCTACGCCAGCGATCCCGCCAGTTGCCAGACGGTGCGTTTTGCCGAAGTCGGCTGGGCTGATATCTCCGCCACCACCGCGCTGAGCAGCGTGGTACTGGATGGCCTGGGCTACAAGACCAGCAGCCAGCTGGCTTCAATCCCCATGGCTTACGCCGGCATGCAGCGCAAAAATCTCGATGTGTTTTTAGGCGGCTGGATGCCATCAATCGAGTCTATGGCCAAACCCTTCCTTGATGACGGCAGTGTAGAGCGCGTGCGCACTAACCTGCTCGGGGCCAAATACACCCTGGCGGTACCGGACTATCTGCACGAGCAGGGACTGAAAGATTTCGCTGACATTGCCAAGTTCAAAGATCAGCTCAAAGGCCGCATCTACGGCATCGAATCCGGCAATGACGGCAACGTGATCATCGACGGGCTGATCAAAGCCAATCAGTTCAGCCTCGGCGACTTCAAGCTGGTGGAGTCCAGTGAAGCCGGCATGCTCTCACAGGTGCGCCGCGCCACCAGTGCCAAGCAGCCAGTGGTGTTCCTGGCGTGGGAGCCGCATCCGATGAACAGCAACTTCTCAATCCGTTATCTGTCCGGCGGCGATGAGAGTTTCGGCCCCAACTACGGCGCGGCAGTGGTGGATACCCACGTACGCAAAGGCTATCTGCAGGAATGCCCTAACGTCGGCAAGCTGCTGAACAACCTGGAGTTCCAGCTGGGCATGGAGAACGAGGTGATGGACGCCATCATCAACCAGAAAGCTGATCCGCGTGCTGCGGCTACAGACTGGCTGAAAAAGAACCCGCAGGTGCTGCAAGGCTGGCTGCAAGGCGTAACCCACTTCGACGGCACTGAGGCACTGCCTGCTGTGAACAAGACTTTGGGCTTATAGGCCCAGGTTTTTTTCCGGGTTATTCAGCAAGGGTTGGCGCATCACCGGTGCGCCCCAACTCTGGCTGCGGTCGTTGCTCGGCGCACAGCCAAACTTGGCCCGGTACACACGGGAGAAATGCTCCAGCGAACAGAAGCCTGAGCCTGCCGCCACCTGCGATACACTCAGGCGGGTTTGCTGCAGCAGGCTATGGGCACGGGACAAGCGCAGGCTGAGGTAGTACTTGAGCGGCGAAAGCCCGGTGTACTGCATAAACTGGCGCTCCATTTGCCGACGAGACAGCCCTACACGGCGGGCAATTTCTTCGCAGGTCAGGGTCTCTTCAATATGCTGCTCCATCAGATCGATAGCCTTGTACATCTTGCGCGCCAGCGTGCCGAGATTGCGCTTATGGCCGTCAGTCTGGCTGCCTTCTGCCTCTCGCACCTCGCTGACCAGCATGTGCATGGCCACCTCTTTGGCCAGGCTGCCCTGCACCTGATTTTGCAGCCAGCTCAGCAGCATATCCAGCACCGAGGTTGCCCCGGCGCAGGTCATGCGCTGCCGCTCTACGGTGTAGAGCTGGGCACTGGTCTGAATGCGCGGGTAGCTTTCCTGAAAGCCTTGCAGGTTATCCCAGTGAACGGCGGCTGCATGGCCATCCAGCACACCGGCGGCAGCCAGCAGTTCAGTGCCGGTTTCGATCCCGACCAGCACCGCACCAAAGCAAGCCTGCCGGCGTAACCAGCTGCGTAACTGCGGATTTTGTGTGTGCCGGTGTACGTCAAAACTGGCGATCACCACACACAGGTCGTAGTCCGGGCTGCAAGCGATGCTCTGATCGGCACTGCTGCGTAAACCATTACTGGCGCTGACCGGCTCGCCATCCAGCGATAGCAATTCCCAGCTGAACAGCTGCTGCTGCGTCAGCCAGTTGCTGATTGCCAGCGGCTCGATAAAAGCGGCCAGGCCGAAGTTGGAGAAAGACGGCATCAGCAGAATACCGATGCGCATGGGTGTACTGCGGCTGTCTCGCCAGCCATCGAACACCGTTGGACTGTTCTGCTCGTTCATAACAGGGTCCCGCCAGGCATATGAGCGCCCGCGACATGGGCGGGCGCTCTATTTATCGACTACGGTGGCTAAGTGCTGCGGTCCCGCACTGCACCCTCCCGACCTCAACGCTGCCGGGTTTGCCACTCGGGATGAATCCACACCGGTGCCTTGCTGGCTGGCAACGGTGCGCGTCCCCGGATCATATCGCTGGCTTTCTCAGCAATCATCACGGTTGGCGCGTTTGTGTTACCGCTGACGATAATAGGCATGACTGAAGCATCCACGACGCGAATGCCGTCCAGCCCCAGCACGCGCAATTGCGGGTCAACCACCGCCTCCGGATCACTCGCCGCGCCCATCTTGCAGGTGCCGCTGGCGTGGTAGCCGGTCTCGGTAATGGTGCGCGCCCAGTGATCCAGTTGCTCATCGGTGACTTTGTCCGCGCCGGGCACCAGCTCTTCACCGACAAAGGGCTGCATGCTCGGCTGCTGCATGATCTCGCGCACCAGCCGCGCACCAGCACGCATGTCGGCACGGTCCTGCTCGGTTTTTAGGTAGTTGAAGAGAATCTTCGGAGGCTTTTGCGGATCGGCACTGGCCAGGGTCACGCTGCCCAGGCTGGTAGGACGCATGAGGTCGATATGCACCTGGAACGCATGCTCGGGCACCAGATCAACACTGCCCGGCTGCACCGCCAGCGGCATAAAGGTCAGTTGCAAGTCCGGGTGTTTGACCCCGGCGCGGGAGCGGATAAACGCGCCCACCTCAAAGTGGTTGCTGGCCGCCAGCCCGCCCTTATCGGCAAACCAGCGCGCACCGATCAGCCATTTGCCCGGTGCTGTAGTCCAGGGATAAATCGACACCGGCTGCTTGCAGCGGTACTGCACCACTGTGTCGGGGTGATCATTCAGGCGCTGGCCAACGCCGGGCAAATCGTGCACCACGTCAATGCCGTGCTCGCGCAGGTTTTTGGCATCGCCCACACCGGAAAGCATAAGCACCTGCGGCGAGTTGATCGCCCCGGCAGTCAGTAGCACCTCTTTACGGCTGGCGGCCTGCTGCATGCGGTCGTTGTGCATAAACTCCACGCCCACTGCCCGCTTACCCTCGAACAACACGCGATGCACCAACGCACCGGTCATCACCGTGACGTTGCCGCGCCCAAGCGCTTCCATCAGATAGCCCCGCGCCGTGCTCCAGCGTTTGCCATTGCGGGTGGTGCGATCCACCGGGCCAAAGGCCTCCTGACGGTAACCGTTAAGGTCATCCGTGGCGGCGTAACCCGCCTCTTCACCGGCCTTGATAAAAGCCTGATGCAGCGGCGTGTTGATATCGCCAGGCGTCACGTGCAGATGGCCGCTGGCACCCCGGTATTCATTAGCGCCATCGGCATGATTCTGCGCACGGATGAAGTACGGCAGCACCTCGGCATAACTCCAGCCATCGCAGCCCTCTTCTGCCCAACTGTCGTAATCGCAGGCATGCCCGCGAATGTAGACCATGCCGTTGATTGAGGATGAGCCACCCAGCGTGCGCCCACGGGGCGTACCGATACGGCGACCGCCCAGATACGGCTCCGGCTCAGTCTGGTAGCTCCAGTTATAGGTGGTGCCGCCGACCACAATGCCGACAGCCGACGGCATGTCGATGGTCCAGCTGCGGTCCAGCGGGCCGAACTCCAGCACCAGAATGTTTACCGCTGGGTCTTCACTCAAACGATTGGCCAGCACACAGCCCGCTGATCCAGCCCCGACAATTACGTAATCGTATTCAAGCCGCTGCACGCTAAGCCCCTTTTATAACGAACGGAGACAGGCCGACTGCGCGTGCCTTCAGACGCAGTCGTTCGGGAAGCAACAATCAGGCTTGCGCGCCGTGAAGCGCCTGGAACACAAGCTTGTGGAAGTGGTGAACCAGATGCTCACTCTCGTTGCTGCGCTCGGCGTCGATCATGTAGCGGCCCTGGTCGTAGCCGATGGAATGCAGGCCCTTTTGCACGGTGACATTCAGCTCGATGTCTTCCGGGCCCAGTTCCTCGTTCATCCAGCGCATGCATTCGCTGGTCACCGCCGGTACTTCGTCGTGGGCGCTGTAGTAACCGAAGCGCAGCAGGGAGCGCTCGGCATCTAGCGGGATCATGATGAAGGTGCCGATAAACTGGGAATACGGGAAGGTGTACAGGGTGTTGTTCGGCCACATGCCGATGTTGAAGAAGCACTCTTCCGGGTTGCGCTCACCTTCCAGTGGTACGCCGTAAGCATGGGTGGCATCCATGTTGGCCGGAGCCGCGTAAGTCCACCAGTTGTCACGCTTGATCAGCTGGTAGCCTTTGAAGTCGATCAGGCTGGCCAGATCGATATGACACGGACCGGACAGCTTGAAGTGATAACCCTCAATGGAGTTATCCATGATCACCTTCCAGTTGGCCGGCACGATCACGTCCTGTTCGTCGATCAGGCGCATCTTGTCGAGCTTACTGAAGACCTTCTTCATTTGCTCATCAGCACCGGGGAACAGCTCAGCCATCGACGGTGCGTTGCTGTCCAGGTTGAAGTAGATAAAGCCGCCCAGCTCTTCTACTCGCACTTTGGGAATGTTGTAGTCCTGCTTGTCGAAGGCGATCAGGCGCTCGCTGCGCGGGGCGCTGCGCAGGCTGCCGTCCATCTCATAACACCAGGAGTGGTAAGCGCAGCGCAGGATGCGCGTGTTGTTGCCACGACGGGTTTCCAGCAGGCGATTGCCACGGTGCTGGCAGACGTTGTGGAAGGCATGGATCTCGCCTTCGTTGTTGCACGCCACCACCACACTCTGATCAAAGATGTCGCAGACCACGTACTGCCCCGGCTCGGCGAACTCATTGCGGTGTCCGGCCAGGTGCCAGCCTTTCATGAAGATTTTGTCGCGTTCATCCTTGAACAACTGGTCATCAAAGAAATAACGCGAAGGCAGGGTAAAGGCCTGCTCAGGGGCTTGTTCATCCCAACCGGCGATGGATGCATTGGGTTTCAGGGCAACAGAAGACATGGCGAACCTCCTAAAACAATGACTGGCGTTGGAGGTGAATCTAGGGCTGCACAAAAGCGCGCTATTGATCAAAAGCGACAATCTGAGCGCGCTTCTGATCAATGTCGTAATCAGGCATGCCGCCATCGCTTTGTGGCTATCCGACCGGGCACCTGCGCAAATGCAGGAAAAATCTGACCGAACAGTTAGAATATTCGGCTTTTCTTATGTTTTGAGGTTGCCATGTACGACTGGCTCAACGCCTTGCCCAAGGCTGAACTCCACCTGCATCTGGAAGGTTCGCTCGAACCTGAGCTGCTGTTTGCCTTGGCTGAGCGCAATAAAATCGCCCTGCCTTGGAATGATGTGGAAAGCCTGCGCGCCGCGTACGCCTTCAACAACCTGCAAGAGTTCCTTGATCTCTACTATCAGGGCGCCAACGTGCTGCGCACTGAGCAGGACTTCTACGACCTGACCTGGGCGTACCTGCTCAAGTGCAAAGAGCAGAACGTGATTCACACCGAGCCGTTCTTTGATCCGCAAACCCACACAGACCGTGGCATTCCGTTTGAAGTGGTGGTGCGCGGCATTCAGCAGGCGCTGAAGGATGGCGAGAAACAACTGGGTATCAGCTACGGCTTGATCCTCAGCTTCCTGCGTCACCTCAGCGAAGAAGAAGCCTTCAAAACCCTGGAGCAGGCGATGCCGTTCCGTGACTCGTTTATTGCAGTCGGCCTGGACAGCTCTGAAGTGGGCCATCCGCCCAGCAAGTTTCAGCGCGTATTTGCCAAAGCCCGCAGCGAAGGTCTGGTCGCAGTGGCGCACGCCGGTGAGGAAGGCCCGCCCGAATACATCTGGGAAGCGCTGGATCTGCTCAAGGTCAAACGCATCGACCACGGCGTACGCGCCATTGAAGACGAGCGTCTGATGCAACGCATCATCGACGAGCAAATCCCGCTGACCGTGTGCCCGCTGTCCAACACCAAGCTCTGCGTGTTCGAGGACATGCGCCAGCACAACATCCTGCAAATGCTGGAGCGCGGGGTGAAAGTCACGGTGAACTCGGATGACCCGGCCTACTTCGGCGGCTACGTCGGCGAAAACTTCGCCGCGCTGTACGACAGCCTGAACATGAGCAAAGAACAGGCCCAGCGCCTGGCGCAAAACAGCCTGGATGCACGGCTGGTCTGAGCGTAGATCCTACGGTGGGTAACCTGCTGCGCAGGCTTACCAAACCCTACAAAAGCCACGACTGCCGCCAAACCGTAGGGTGCGATAAGACCGCAAAGCGGTTTATCCACCAAGCGCCCGCACAGGCCGCCGCTATTGTGGATCAGTCGCATACCCATGGTGGGTAACCTGCTGCGCAGGCTTACCACACCCTACAAAAGCCACGACTGCCGCCAAACCGTAGGGTGCGATAAGACCGCAAAGCGGTTTATCCACCAAGCGCCCGCACAAGCCGCCGCTATTGCGAGTCATGCAACATCCACGGTGGGTAACCTGCTGCGCAGGCTTACCGCACCCTACAAAAGCCGAGACATGCGTAAACCGTAGGGTGCGATAAGACCGCAAAGCGGTTTATCCACCAAGCGCCCACACAGGCCGCCGCTATTGTGGATCAGTCGCATATCCATGGTGGGTAACCTGCTGCGCAGGCTTACCACACCCTACAAAAGCCACGACTGCCGCCAAACCGTAGGGTGCGATAAGACCGCAAAGCGGTTTATCCACCAAGCGCCCGCACAGGCCGCCGCTATTGTGGATCAGTCGCATATCCATGGTGGGTAACCTGCTGCGCAGGCTTACCACACCCTACAAAAGCCACATCATTTACAACATGCCGGTTTTGTCAGCTCGGTTGACCGACTAGTTAGCTTCATCTAGATTCACTAGGCACTCACTTTCAGAGTTAGCCTAATGAACATGCACGCCAACCTATGCAGCACCTCGATCACTGCCTTCAGCGCAGTTGAGCTGCCGTGTGTGTTCACTGTCTCGCCACCTGTCTCTGTCGCGCCGCCTCCGGCATCTCAGACGCCGCCACCGGGCTCGCGCTTCTAACGACGCACGCTCACGTCCAGCTTCCGTTCTCCTCACACGCTTGGGGCTGGATGTCGTTTACCGACTCAGACAGGTTTAATCATGACTACGCGTAATTCCGTGTGGGCCACGTACGGCACCACCACGTTGTTTGTTCTGCTATGGGGCAGCGGTGCGATCTTCTCCCGCTGGGGGCTGGATCACAGCTCGGCGTTTGCCTTCCTGACCCTTCGTTTTGTGCTCGCACTGGGCATGCTGATCGCACTGGCACCAATGCTGGGCCGCTTGCTGCCGCGCCCCGGCACCAGCACGCAGGTGATCTTCAGCGGCATGCTGCTAATCGGCGGTTATTCGATCTGCTATTTCCTTGCCTTGGAAAACGGCATCACGCCCGGTGTGCTGGCAACAGTATTAGGCGTTCAACCGATTCTCACGCTGCTGCTGGTTGAGCGACGCTTCTCCCCTCTGCGCCTGTTCGGATTGCTACTGGCCTTGCTGGGGCTGGCGCTGGTGGTGTTTCAGGGGCTGCTCAAGGCGCACTTTTCATTGTGGGGCATCAGCTATGCATTGCTGGCACTGGCTTGCATGACCTGCGGCGCCATTCTGCAAAAGCGGGTTAATCAGTCACCGCAGGAGGTGCTGCCGCTGCAATATGCGGTCAGTCTGGTGATGTGCCTGCTGTTCGTGCCGTTCAAACCATTTGAGCTGGAATGGGTCGCGGGCTTCATCATCCCTTGGCTGTGGCTGGGGCTGATGATTTCAGTGGCGGCGCAGATTCTGCTGTACCGGCTGATTCAGGCGGGCAATCTGGTCAACGTCACCAGCCTGTTCTATCTGGTGCCGGTGGTCACGGCGATCATGGACTACCTGTTCCTCGGCAATCTGCTGTCGGGCCTGAGTCTGCTCGGCATGGCTGCGATTCTGGCTGGCCTGGCGCTAGTGTTCCGCTTTAGTCGCTAGAGATATTCGCGACTGAACTCGCTCCTACAGGGTTGTGTTTGCTAGGAGCGGCTTCAGCCGCGAAGCGCTATCTCACTCAGATCAGAAGCTGAAATCCACCTTGGTCCACAGGGTGCGGCCCGGCTCGTTAAAGCCTTGTGGATCATCCTGAATAAAGCCGAAACCGGCGTTGCCAGTCAGGTTCAGGTGCTCGCTGTAGGTCTTGTCGAAGAGGTTATCCACACCAGCGCTGACTTTGACCTCAGGACTGATGCGGTAGGCCGCATTGAGGGAGAACACGCCAAAACCGCTGCTCTTCTCCAGGTCCTTACCAACCACGTTACCTTTGTTGATATCCACCCGGTTCTGGCTGTCGACCACACGCCACAGCGCTGCAGCGCTCCAGTCCTCACGCTCATAAGCCAGACCAAAGCGCGCTTCCAGCGGCGGCGTTTGCGACAGCGGACGGTCGTCGGAGCTGTTCTTGCCCCATGCGTAAGCGATGCTGGCATCGGCCTTCCAGTTGTCCGTCAGGCGATAGCTCGCGCCCATTTCGCCGCCCATGATGCGCGCATCAATATTGCTGGCTTCAGAGCGGGTATGCCCCGGCATCATGCCTTGTGAATAACTGAACAGAATGTAATCACGCACCTGCCCGGCGTAGGCGGAAACCCAGGCTTCCACTTTCTCGGTTTTGTAGTTGAGGCCGATATCTAGCTGGGTGGTTTTCTCTGGGTTCAGACTCTCCATTGGCTGCACGAAACCAACCGGGCCGGGGCTTGCGGAGAACAGCTCCCAGTAATCAGGGAAGCGCTGAACATGCCCCAAACCCGCGTACCAAGTCGCCGGAATGGCTTGCAGGTCCTGCTCGTAGCGGACAAAACCGCTGGGCAGTGTGTCACTGCGGGTTTCGTCGTAAGTCGGGTTATCGCGCAGGGTCATGCCGCTACCGATGGTTTTGCGAAAGTCTTTGACCGAGGCCCGATCCACCCGCGCACCGGCGATCCAGCGCTGATCGCTGCTCAGATGCCAGGTCAGTTCACCGAATAACCCGTAGTTGTGGAATTCGGCGTCTTTATCCCACGGTTTTTGATCTAAGTCCTGATAGGTGCTGGTCATCATGTCGTAGCTGGAGCCGCGCTTACGGTGCTCGTTGCGCTGGGCATCGACACCACTTTTCAACTCAAGATCGTCCCACGCCCAGGTACCAACCAGACGCGCGCCGAGTGTGCGGCGGTCGACGTTGGAGGCCATCGGCCCGGCCATCATGCCGGTGCTGCTGGGGGTACGCAGGCTGAAGTTGTCCATCACGTGATCGGCATAGTTGTAATACACGCGGCCTTCCAGACTGTGGAATACATCACCGAGATTATCCAGGCGCACCTTAAGGCCGAGGGTTTCACGGAGAAACTGACTGCCGTCCATGCCGCGACCGGCATAGCGGGCTTCGCCGTCGCCACGTCCGGCACTGAGTTCGATCAGGGTGTCTTCGTTCGGCGTCCAACCGAGCAGCACATCGCTGTTCCACTTCTCCCAACGCGACGGCACGGTGTCGCCGTTGCCATCTTCGTAATCATCGGCCTGCGCGGAGTTAGCGAGCAGGCGGATATAGCCTTCGCTGCCACCCGCCGCCGCATCCAGCCTGCGGTCGAAGCGGCCGTTGGAGCCTGCCAGCACGCTGCCATTGACCCGCCCGCCGAGTTCCTGAAATCGCTCAGTGTCGCGTTCAAACAGAATGGTGGCTGCTGAGCTGCCAGGCCCCCACAGCACAGTTTGCGGACCTTTAATCACGGTGAGCTGATCGAAGTTTTCCGGCGACAGGTACGAAGTCGGCGCGTCCATGCGGTTCGGGCAAGCACCGAGCAACTGACCGCCATCGGTGAGGATATTCAAACGTGAGCCGAACTGACCGCGAAATACCGGATCACCATTGGTGCCACCGCTGCGAATCGCGCTGAAACCGGGGATGGTCTTCAGGTAATCAGCACCGTCAGCAGCCGGGACCGGCTGGCGCGGCTGTTTCGGGTCGGTCACCACGGTCACGGGCGAGTGTTGCGCCACACCGGTGACGACAACTGGCGTCAGGTGCAGGTGTTCGGCATCAGCAGCTTCCTGCGCCAGACTCTGCGTGGTGCAGAGCATCCCCAGGCACAGAGGTGCCAGCGCAAACGGCACAGAACGGTTAGAAACAACGTGACAGACTTTCTTATAAGCAGACATAAACATTCCCGGATTCGAGATAAAAAGGAGCCCGCCCCACACAACGACTGTGCAGGTACGACACAGAACCGATTAATCAGGAATACACAGGCGGTGCGCGGCAGCGCGCTCCGGGGAAAATGGCCGGACTGCCCTCGCCCAGTACCGTTGGAACCTGCAAACGCAGCAGCGGCTGTGGCGCAGCGTTGAGACGCACACAACCCGCCAAGGTGGCCGGGCTGTGCAGGAGCAAAGTGCAGTAGCCGCACTTGGCCCAGACCTCGGCATGCCCGCTGTGGTCATGCTGCTGTTCAGCATGCTCACCGCAAGCCAGCTCACTCATCCACGCGGGTTCAGCCGGTTGCACCAGCTGCGAAGCCAGTGCCCCGAGGCTGATCAGCAGCATGGCCAACAGCCCCAGCGCCGAACCGCAGCGGTGAATGAATGAGTACGACTTAACCCGCATGGCGATCAATTAGCCCTGAAACTCAGTGGTGCTCATGCGTGCCGGGGGACGGTGCCTCTTTTTGCACGGCCACTTCGACTTCAACCGCTCCGGCTTTTTCGAAATTCAGCGTCAGTGGAAAGCGCTCACCGTCTTTAGCCTGCTGTTTTAAACCGAACAGCATGATGTGATAGCCCATCGGCGCAAACGTCACCTCACCGCCTGCAGGCACCTCAACCGTCTGCACCTGCTGCATTTTCATCACCCCCGCAGCGTGTACGTGCTCGTGCAGTTCGGCTTTCTGTGCCACCGGCGTGCTCGCGCCGAGCAGGCGGTCAGCGGTCTGGCCGTTGTTATGAATCACAAAGTAAGCCGCAGCCGTTGGTGCCACAGGCGGCATTTCCCGCGACCAGGGGTGGTCGATATGTAAGCTGCCGGCCTCGTATTCGTGAGCGTTGGCACTCAGCATCGGCAGCAGCATGGCAGCAATCAGCAAGGTCTTTTTCAGCAGCATGGTGGTTCTCCCTGAAGGGTGGACATCAGCAAAAATCAGTTTTCTGATAACTCACACAACCGATCAACATCACACAAACGCAACGCAGGCCATTAGTGATAGGCCGGGCAGATTGATGAGGTGATCGGTCAGCAGCGCTGGGCGCTGCCAGGCAACTCAGGCCAGAACAGGAGACGCTCGTGGATTGGCCGAAGGCCAGAGAAAACGCACAGCAGTCGCCGGACTCAGCCAACTCGCCAGGCGAATAGTGCGGGTAAGCGGCAGAAGTCCGAGCAAACCGAAGAATGCGGCCAGCAGCACGGCACTAAAACCGGAGCTGAGTGCACAACCGGAGCCGGTTGCCGGGTTAGGCGCAATGACACCGGAACCGTTAAGATCGGCCCCGGCACCGAAATTGCCCTCGAATGAACAGTACTGGCCATCCAGACCGCTCAGTTGCAGGCCAGCCATCTGTCCATGGCCTATGCTGCAGACGAGCGCACTGAACAGAACGCTGAAGTACAGCATCCAGGCGAACAGTCTTTGGTCTGATCGGCGCAATTTCATGGAGGCGAACTCTATCACTTATCACCATAAAGATTAGCTCCATTTACGCTGTGGTGGATTGACGCAACGCAGCTTGCCTGCAGGACGCGGAATACGCCAAACGGGTGATCCCATCATCGTTTTGGCATAATCGTACTTGTAAGCTGGACATTCGCCTCAGGGTTCGGCAATTTGGGGATGTTCGCCCCTTCATATTCGGCATTTATAACCTATGCACTCTGATCTTCGAGGCGCCCTGCGCCTGGCGGGCGTTTACATTTTTATCGGCGCATTGTGGATTTATGGCACTGATCGCTTGCTGCATCTGCTGGTCAGCAATATCGATGTCATGGTGCTCATGCAGTCGCTCAAGGGCTTGCTCTTTACCTTGGTAAGCGGTGCCTTGGTGTTTATCACCTGCTACAAGGGGCTGAATTACCGCCGTCGGAGTCTGGCCCGGATTGAACAGTCCAACCGCCTGCTGGATATGGTGCAGCAGCACAGCGCCATGGGCACCTGGTCGCTAAACCAAGACTTTCACTGGAGTCCTGCTGCGCTCAAGCTGCTGGGTCGAGACGCCCATGATCAGCAGGCCAGCCTCGCTCACCTGCTGACCTGGCTGCACCCGGCCGAACGCGGCGCGGTACAACGGGCCGTACAGGCGCTGCTGGATGATCACACCGAGCTCAACGTCTGTGCCCGCCTTATGCAGCACGCGCAGCAGCAACCGATCTGGGTTCACCTGCGCGGTGAGGCCAGTGCCGATGGCAGTATTCATGGCACGTTGCAGGACATCAGCCTGCAAAAGCGCGATGAAGCCGCACTGCATGAAAGTGAAATGCGCTTCCGCCAGCTGTTCGAACAGACGCCGCGCATTGCCGTGCAAGGGTATGACCGCGAGAACCGGGTGATTTTCTGGAACGAGGCCAGCACTCAGCTGTATGGCTACAACGTCAACGACGTGATGGGACGACGCATGGAGGAGCTGATTGTGCCGCCCCTGCAGCGTCGCAAAATGAGCACTGCTAACAATTTGTGGCAGCTCAACGGTTCGGCCATCAGCGCGGGCGAAATCCAGCTGCAGCGTAAGGACGGCGGCTTGGTCTGGGTGCACTCCAGTCAACTGGTGATTCGTAACCGCCTGGATCAGCTCGAGAAGTACCATATCGACATCGACCTGACCGAACAGAAGAAAATGCACGAAGAGTTGCAGATCAGCGAGAACCGTTACCGCTCGCTGGTTGACCATCTGGCCGATGCCATTTTTATCGTCAACAACCACAACCTGCTGACTTTTGTTAACCCGGCATGGGAACACGTCACCGGTCACCGCATCGTTGAAAGTCTGGGCAGCCCGCTGCACCGCTTTATCCCCGAGCTGGGCCAGATGCCGCTGCGCCAGCAACTGGATGACCTGCGCTCCGGTGCCGAAACCAGCCTGCGCCTGGAATGCCAATTGCTGAACGATCAGGGCCAGGTTCGCCAAATTGAGCTGCAACTGAACCGCAGCGAACCGGATGGCTGCCTGCATGGCAGCCTGCACGACGTACAAGAGCGATACCTGACACAGCACCTGCAACAGGCGCGTAATTCGGTGATGGATAAACTGCTGGGCCAGCAGCCATTGGAGAAGATACTCCACGGCATCACCCACAACCTGGAGCGGCTACAGCCGCAGATGCGCGTTTCGATCATGCTGCTCGACAGCCAGGGCTGCCTGTTTATCGGCGCAGCGCCGAGCCTGCCGCAGAGCTACTGCCAGGCGATTGATGGGATACGCGCATCAACAGGTATCGGTTCCTGTGGACATGCTGCAAGCACGGGGGAGATGGTCATTGCCGAAGACATCAGCACCCACCCCAACTGGGCAAACTACCGTGAACTGGCTTTTTCGGCTGGCCTACAGGCCTGCTGGTCACTGCCATTCAAAGATGAACGAGGCAAGGTGTTAGGTACATTCGCGGTCTATTACCCACACCCGACCAAACCCAGCGACGCAGATATCCAGCTGGTCACCGAGTTCACCCGCCTGGCCGGCCTGGCCGTACAAACCTGTGGCCGTACGGAGCGGGCTAACTGATATCACTTGATATCTTTAGCAGCCAGTAGGCGACGGATGGTCCGCGCTGATGCAGCTCATTCCGACGAACGTCAGGAATGAACTGCTTCAGGTCAATTTCAGACGAAGCTTTCGGTTCTAGACTCAAGTCCTCTTTCACCGGAGGACCGTCCATGAAAATTGCAATCCAACCAGTGACCACATCCACCGGCCAGAACTGGCAGGTTTCTCTCGACCGCCAGCGTGTGCTGTTTCATACCGAGACTGAAGCCCGTGAGTTTGTCAGCACACTGCAGCGCCGGATCACAGCGCCACACACGCTGCCGACACAGCAACGCATTGCCAGTTAGGCCGGCGAGCGGGCAGGCCGCTGCTCAGCCCAACGGGTAAAGAAAGAGAAAAATACTGCCAGCACGCCGCAGCTGAAGATCAGCACGGCAACAGGCCAGGCAGTGCCTTCATGCAGCACACCAACCAAGCTCGCAGTGCTCGCGGCGATGACAAACTGCACACTGCCAAGCATCGCCGAAGCACTGCCAGCGTGACTACCCTGCCCTGCCATGGCGCAGGCCGAAGCGTTAGGCAACAGAATTCCCAGGCAGGCAATACAACCGAATAACGGAACCAGCAGCGGCCACAGTTGAGCCGGTTTGGCCAGAGCAACCAATAGCAGTGCAAGGCCACAAGCCAGATAGAACCAGACGGTGATATTCAGCCAATGCGCCGGCCCCTGTCGGGCTACCAGCCAGGCATTGAGCTGGGCCACTAAAACAAAACCCAGCGCATTACCGCCAAACAGGAAACCGTAGAGCTTAGGGTCAACGCCATACAGCTCAATAAAGATGAACGGCGACCCGGCCACATAGGCAAACATCCCCGCCATGGCAAAACCGCCAGTCAGGGAATAACCGAGAAACGGCAAGTCACCCAGCAGGCGCTTGTATTCACGCAGCGCACCACTGAGCGGTGCAGGCGGCGCGTTCTTATCCAGGGTTTCCGGCAGCCACAGGGCAATCGCCAGCAGGCACAGACCGCTGAATATGGCCAGGCAGTAGAAAATCGAAGACCAACCGAACGCTGTCAGCAACAGCCCGCCAAACAGCGGCGCAAGGATCGGCGCCAGGCCCATCACCAGCATCATCTGCGAGAACACCTTGGCCGAGTTGATCGGATCGCACAGGTCTCGCACCACCGCCCGTGAAACCACCATCCCGGCGCAGCCACCCAGCGCCTGAATAAAGCGCGCCACAATCAGCCATTCCAGGCTTGGCGCAAACGCACAGGCCACAGACGCCAGACAGAACAGTGACACGCCGATCAGCAGCGGCTTGCGCCTGCCGAAGCGGTCAGCCATCGGCCCATACATCAGTTGGCCGATGGCCAGACCGACAAAGTAGGACGCCAGAGATAACTGCACATGCTCAACATCCGTCGAGAATTGTTCAGCCAGTGCAGGGAAACTCGGGAGGTAGAAATCGACAGCCAAAGGGCCAAAGGCGCTGAGCGCGCCCAGAATCAGGAGAAGGCGTAATGTCATGACAATCCAATCGCTTAGGCGCCCCAATACAACTCGGCGGGACTACTGCGCCAATGATCACACAGTGACGAATATGAGCAGGTTTACTGCGCCCTGCTCCGTTTTTATTAATGCTGCTCGTCGACAGCCTTGCTGGAGCCTCTGCTCAACTTGTCCGCCATCGATTCGACCAGCAAGTAGAACATTGGAATCAGGAAGATTGCCAGCACTGTTGCGGCCAGCATTCCACCTATCACGCCAGTACCAATGGAGTGGCGACTGGCCGAGCCCGCGCCACTACTGATGGCCAGCGGCATCACGCCGAGAATAAAGGCCAGCGAGGTCATGATGATCGGCCTAAAACGCAGACGAGCTGCCTCCAGAGCCGACTCAAATATGCCCATGCCCTGCTGCCGGTTGAGCACGGCGAACTCAACAATCAGGATCGCGTTCTTAGCCGCCAGGCCAATCAGCGTGACCAAGCCGACCTGGAAATACAGATCGTTTTCGATGCCGCGCAGCCACACCGCCAGAATCGCGCCAAACACCGCAAACGGAACCGCCGTCACCACCGCTAACGGCAACGTCCAACGCTCATACTGGGCAGCCAGAATCAGGAAGACCATGATCAGACCGAACACAAACGCACTGCTGCCGGAACCTTGTGTGGCCAGCTCCTGATAGGCCGACCCAGTCCAGCCAATGCTGTAATCACTGCCTAAGACTTCATCCGCCACCTGCTGAATCGCCTGCAAAGCCTGCCCAGAGCTGTAGCCCGGAGCCGGGCCACCGAGAATTTTCGCCGCCGGGTAGACGTTGAAGCGGGCAAAAGTGTCCGGCCCCAGAATCCGTTCGACCCGCACCAACGTGGCCAGCGATACCAGATCACCACTGGCCGCACGCACGTAGACCTGTGACAGATCCTCCGGTTTGCGGCGGAAATCCGACTCCGCTTGCAAGCTGACCTGGAACGTCCGTCCGTACAGAGTGAAGTCATTGACGTAGTAACTGCCAAACGTGGACTGCATGGCGGTAAATACTTCATTCACCGTCACGCCTAAGGCCCGCGCCTTGGTCCGGTCAAGGTGGATGTAGTACTGCGGAACATCCGCACTGAAGGTGCTCTGCACCCCAGCCAGCTCAGGGCGCTTGGTTGCGGCAGCAACAAACGCCTTGACCTTGCTGGCCAGTTGCTCGACCGAACCGCCGCTGCGGTCCTGAATAAAGCCTTCAAAACCACCGGTGGTGCTCATCCCGGTGATCGGTGGCGGGTTAAAACTCATCACCACGCCGTCTTTCTGCGCCGCGCCCATGGCCATAAAGGTCTGGGTCAAGTTGCGCGCATCCAACTCGGGCGTTGTGCGCTCGCGCCAGTCTTTCAGCGGCACAAACGACACACCGGCATTGCTGCGGGTCCCAAAGGTGAGCAGGTCAAAACCGGCGAACGTCACCACGTTTTCCACTGCAGGATGATCCATCAACTGTTTGGTGACCGTATCGGTCAGCTCTGCTGTCCTGCTGAGGGATGCTGCCGGTGGCAGGTAGTAAGCATTGAGTACGTAGCCCTGATCTTCACTTGGCACCAACGCACTGGGAACTCGATTGAACAGCACGACCATCAGAGCAATCATGCCGCCAAACAGCACTAGCCCGATCAAAATCCGCTTAAGGAAAAACTGCACGCCTGAGGCATAGCCGGAGGTGAGTTTGTCGAATACCCGGTTGAATGCCCTGAATGGTGCAGCCGGTTCGTGATGACCGGGCTTGAGCAGCAAGGCGCACAGCGCCGGGCTCAGAGTAAGCGCGACAATCCCGGAGATCACCACGGAGACGGCAATGGTGATCGCAAACTGTTTATACATTTCCCCGGCCAAGCCTCCGAGGAAACCTACCGGCACGAACACCGCACACAGCACCAGAACAATGGCGATAATCGGGCCAGTCACCTCCTCCATCGCCTTGATGGTCGCCTCACGCGGGCCGATTTTGTCAGTGGCCATCACCCGCTCGACGTTCTCGATCACCACAATCGCGTCATCCACCACAATACCGATGGCCAGCACCAGGCCAAACAGAGTCAGCAAATTGATGGAGAAATCCAGCACGTACATACCCGCAAAGGTACCGACCAGCGAAACAGGAATCGCCAGCACCGGAATCAGCGTGGCACGCCAGTTCTGCAGGAAGATAAACACCACCAGCACCACCAGTACGATCGCCTCGAAGAAGGTGTGCACCACCTCTTCAATCGATACCTTCACAAACTTGGTGGTGTCATAGGGCACCGCATAACTCATGCCCTCCGGGAAGTTCTGCGACAAAAGCTTCAGCGCGTTATTCACCCCGTCGGCGGTATCCAGCGCATTGGCCCCCGGCTGCAGGAACACACCAAACGCCGCGTTCTGCTGGCCATTGAGGGAAGTTTTCAGGGAATAGTCCTGTGCCCCCAATTCAATGCGCGCCACATCCTTAAGCAACAAGCTGGCACCGGTGATGTCGGTACGCAGGATGACGTGCTCAAACTCTTCCGGCTTGGTAAAGCGCCCTTGAGTCGTCACCGTGTAGGTGAAGGCCTGATCTTCTTTCAGCGGCTGCTGACCAAAGGTCCCGGCGGCAAACTGAGAGTTCTGTTCGCGGATCGCGTTAACCACATCGGTTGGCGTCAGGTTGTACTGCGCCAGTTTGTCCGGCCGCAGCCAGATACGCATGGAATAGTCTTTAGAGCCGAACTGAGTAACATCGCCCACGCCGGGTAAACGCTTGAGTTCGTCGATCACGTTGATCAGCGCGTAGTTGCTGATATACACCGGGTCCAACGAACCATCCGGGGAAAACAGCGTGACCACCTGGAGGATGTCGGACGACTTCTTCTGCACCTTCACCCCAAGCCTGCGCACCTCTTCCGGCAGTTTCGCCAGCGCGGCCTGGACTCGGTTATTGACGTCAATGGTGGCCTGATCCGGGTCGGTGCCCACTTCAAAGTAGACCGACAGGCTCATCACATCGCCGCCAGAATTGGACTGCTGATAAATCATGCCCTCCACGCCGTTAATCGACTGTTCCAGCGGCGCGGCCACGGTTTCCGCGATCACCTGTGCGCTAGCCCCGGAGTAGCTCGCCGTCACTGATACTTCAGGCGGGAGGATCTGTGGGTATTGCGCCACCGGCAATGAACGCATGGCCATCAGGCCGGCCAGCACGATGACGATGGAGATAACCGCAGCAAAGACCGGACGATCGATAAAGAAGCGCGAGATCACGATAGACGCTCCTTAAGAGTTACTGGCAGGTGCGTCGACAGGCTTGACCGGTACATCGGGGCGTACTTTGAGCACACCTTCGATAATCACCCGATCGCCGGGGGCAATGCCGGACAGAATCACCCAGCGCCCGTTCACAGTAGGCCCTGTGCTGACAATCCGCGCCCGGGCAATGTTGCCTTCGTCCACCACGTACACGAAGGTCCCGGCCGGCCCCTGCAGCACTGCCTGTTCCGGCACGCTGAGCGCATCCGGCTGAGTAATGCCATGCACCTGAATGCGGACAAACTGCCCCGGTAGCAGGGACTGATCCGGGTTCGGCAGCACCGCCCTAATACTTACTGCGCCGGTGCTACGGTCGACCAGGCTATCAGTGAAGTTCACTGTGCCTTCGTGTGGGTAGACACTGCCATCGCCGAACATCACCTTGACCATCAGCTTTCCGTCTTCCGGCATCACCAGCGTGCCGTTGTGTAGGCCGCTGCGCACGCTCTCCAGATCGGAGTCAGGAACAGCAAAGTTGACGTAGATCGGATCAAGCTGGGTGATATTGCTAAGCAGGCTGGCATTCGGATCACCAGCCACCATCAGGCTGCCTTCCGAGACAGTTTCCTTGCTGGTAATGCCGGAAATAGGGGCCTTGACCGTGGTGTATTCGAGGTCGATTCTGCGCGCTTCAACCTCCGCCTGAGCCGCCTGGATATTGGCTTTGCTCTGCTCAAAGTTGGAAATTGCGTTATCCAGCTCACTTTCGCTGGCGAAGCCTTTTTTCTGCAGCTCGCGGATGCGCCCCAGATTGCGCTCCGCCTGACGGTAGCGGGCCTGTTCCTGAGCCAGTGCGCCTTTGGCACGGCTTAACGCGGCTTCATAGGTGCGCGGGTCAATACGGAACATCACTTGTCCTTTATTGACACGGTTACCTTCTACATAGGTACGTTCCTGTAGAATACCGCTGACTTGTGCCCGCAACTGCACCTCGCGAAAGCCTGCCGTACGTGCGGAGTACTCATACTGCAGCGGCAAAGACTCGCTTTTGACAGTGGCCACCACCACTCCCGGAGCAGGAGGCGCATCAGCGGCATGAAGCGAAGTAGACAAGGATGCAGCCAGAAAACCACTGGCAAAAACCGCATTGCGGACAGAGAAGCGCATGAATGTCTCCATGTGACTCAAGGCATAACATTCACATAGCCGCATGCATACACTGGGTCCTGTAAGCGGCTTGTGATCTTTTATTACTATTCTTCAGAACTGAGACTAGTCAGAAATTCCAACCTCGCCATGCGCAGAACCAAAGAAGACGCCGAGAAAACCCGCATCACCATTCTGGAGGCCGCTGAAACGCTGTTTCTGGAAAAGGGAGTTGCCCACACCAGCCTCGAGCATATTGCTCGCCAGGCTGGCGTAACCCGTGGTGCGGTTTATTGGCACTTTGCGAACAAGGCTGACCTGTTCACTGCCATGCTCAATCAGGTGCGACTGCCGCCGGAGCAATTGGTTGAGCGAATCAGCGGCTGCCCGGAGCATGACCCGCTGCAGACATTGCGTCAGCTGTGTGTGGATGCCCTATCAGGCTTGGTGCAGGACGAGAAAAAGCAGCGCATCTTCACCATTTTGCTGCGCCGCTGCGAATTCACTGAAGAACTGCGCCCGGCAGAAGAACGCCACGAAGCCTTCATCAATCTCTTTATCGAGTTGTGCGAACAGCAGTTCAACAATCCTGCAGTTCGCCCGCGCCTGTATCCAGGTATTTGCCCGCGCCTGGCGGCACGCACTGTGCACGCAGTACTAATCGGCATGTTCCATGACTGGCTGCGCGACCCGACGATTTTCAACCCTGAAATCGACATCAGCCCGATTGTCGATGCCTGTTTCAGGGGGTTGGTGAAGGACTGGCACTGCTGCCCCCCAAATGATCAGGCCAAACCTGCTCCGTAACCGGCTTCGGCAATGGCGATGATCAACGCATCGTCAGACTGAGCGCTGGTGACCTGCACCACACCGCTGCTCAACTGCACCTTGACCTCAGCGCTGGCATCCACGGCCTTAACCGCCTCAGTAACAGCTTTGACGCAGTGCTGGCAGGTCATGCCTTCAACCTGAAAGGTGTGAACGGTTGCTGCTGACATGGGGAACTCCTAATGAGTAAACATAAGACGGCATGCAGTCTGCACCTTGCCATATGGTTAAGGTCAAGCCATTAATGGGCCTTGACCTTAACCTCGTGACAAGGTTGATCCTATCGATCACCTCACCAGGAGACGTGCCATGACCAGCCTCAGCACCTTCACCCTACCCGTCACCGGCATGACCTGCGCCAGCTGCGCCGGACGCGTGGAGCGCGCGCTCAATAAGCTGGCCGATGTCAGCCAGGTCAGCGTTAACCTGGCCAATGAACAGGCCCACATACAGGCCCCGCCCGGCAGCTTGCCAGCACTGGTCGAAACCATCAGCAAGGCTGGCTACAGCGTACCGACCGAAACACTCGAGTTACACATACAGGGCATGACCTGCTCCAGCTGTTCCGGGCGCGTTGAACGCGCCCTGAGCAAGCACCCGGCGGTACTGGAGGCCAGCGTCAATCTCGCCAGCGAGCACGCCTCCATCCGCCTGCTGGCGGGCACGGACAGCAACGAGCTGATCGCTGCCGTCAAAAAGGCCGGCTACGAAGCGAGCCTGATCAACCCTGCACAACCGGCACAACCTAGCGCAGAACGCAGCTTGCGCCGGGAACGCTGGATGCTCTTGCTGGCTATAGTGCTGACCGCGCCGCTGGTTGTGCCGATGCTGCTTGAGCCCTTCGGCCTGCACTGGATGCTGCCCGCATGGGCTCAGTTCGCGCTGGCCACTCCGGTGCAATTCATCTTCGGTGCACGCTTTTACCGCGCGGCCTGGAGCGCGCTGCGCAACGGTGCTGGCAACATGGACCAGTTGGTCGCCATCGGCACCAGCTCGGCTTATGGCCTGAGTTTGTATCAATGGGCCAATACCGCTCACGGTGACATGCCCCATCTGTATTTCGAAGCCTCGGCAGTGATTATCAGCCTGATCCTGCTCGGCAAATACCTCGAAAGCCGCGCCAAACGCCAGACCACCAGCGCCATTCGCGCCCTACAGGCGCTGCGGCCAGAGCGGGCGCTGCGCTTACACAATGGCATTGAGCGATGGGTCGCACTGAGCGAACTGAAGCTGGGTGACCAGTTGGTGGTTAAACCCGGTGAACGCTTCCCGGTGGACGGGCGTGTGCTCGACGGGCAAAGCCATGCGGATGAATCCCTGATCAGCGGCGAAAGCCTGCCCATCGCCAAACAGGCAGGTGACAGCATCACCGCAGGCGCGATTAACGGCGAGGGGCGCCTGATTATCGAAACCACTGCGCTGGGTGCTGAGACTGTGTTGTCGCGCATCATCCGTCTGGTTGAGGACGCTCAGGCGAAAAAGGCTCCGATCCAGAAACTGGTGGACAAAGTCAGCCAGATTTTCGTGCCCGCCGTGCTGCTGATCGCCCTGATCACACTGGCCACCTGGTTACTGCTTGGCGCAGGTCTTGAAACTTCGCTGCTCAACGCCATCGCCGTGCTGGTGATTGCCTGCCCGTGCGCATTGGGCCTGGCCACACCGACGGCGATCATGGCGGGCACCGGCGTGGCCGCCCGCCACGGCATTCTGATCAAGGATGCCGAAGCGCTGGAGGTGGCGCATTCAGTGACCGTGGTCGCCTTCGACAAAACCGGCACACTCACCTCCGGCGCGCCACGTATTGCCCACATGCGGGGGGTGGACGCTGATGATGAGCAACTGCTGAGACTGGCCGGTGCCTTGCAGCGCGGCAGCGAACATCCATTGGCCAAAGCGGTGTTGCAAGCCTGCACTGAGCGCGGACTGGCCCTACCTGAGCTGAGTAACAGCCAGATCCTGCCGGGGCGCGGCATCCGTGGCGAAGTCGACAAGCGCCAACTCGCTCTGGGCAACCGCCGTCTGCTGGATGAACTGGGGCTGACGCAGGCCGAACTGGCGGCTGACGCTCAGGCTTGGGAACGCGAAGGCCGAACCCTGTCCTGGCTGTTGCAGCTGGCTCCCACGGCACAGGTCATCGGCCTGTTCGCCTTTGGTGACACCCTCAAGGAAGGCGCAACTGAAGGCATCGCCGCACTGACTGCACAAGGCATCGCCAGCCATCTGATCAGCGGAGATAACCCGGGTAGTGTCAACGCCGTTTCCAGCGCACTGGGCATCAGCCACGCCCACGCCGAAGTCTTGCCTGCGAATAAAGCCGAGATCATTGGCAGCCTGCGCCAGTCCGGTGTGGTTGCCATGGTCGGCGACGGCATCAACGATGCTCCGGCACTGGCCGCCGCAGACGTGGGCATTGCCATGGGCAGCGGCACCGATGTAGCCATGCACGCTGCCGGGATCACCCTGATGCGCGGCGATCCACGTCTGGTGGCCGATGCTCTGGACATCAGTCGCCGTACCTACAGCAAAATCCGCCAGAACCTATTTTGGGCGTTTGTTTACAACATGGTCGGCATTCCGCTGGCTGCCGCCGGGCTACTCAACCCGATGCTGGCCGGAGCGGCTATGGCACTGAGCAGTGTCAGCGTGGTCAGTAATGCGCTGCTGCTGAAACTGTGGAAACCCCGGCATCACCAAGGGCAGAGGACCGCGCCATGAACATCGGCCAAGCCGCCAGGCGCTCAGGCCTGAGCGCCAAGATGATCCGCTATTACGAAAGCATCGACCTGCTGCCTGCCGCCCGCCGGACCGACAGCGGCTATCGGCTCTACACCGAGCAGGATTTGCATCGTCTGGCTTTTATCAAACGCTCGCGGGACCTGGGCTTCTCACTGGCGGATGTCGGCCAGCTGCTGGCGTTATGGGAAGACCGCCAACGCGCCAGTGCCGATGTGAAGGCGCTGGCGCAAGGGCATATTGACGAGCTGGAGCGCAAAATCAACGAACTCAGCAGCCTGCGAGATACGCTGAAAGATTTGATTCAGCACTGTCAGGGCAACGACCGCCCGGACTGCCCGATTCTCAAGGATTTGGAATCAGGCGGCTGTTGTCACTGAGGCTCACAGCGCCCGCTGCAGCGCCGCGCAATCCAATGCAAAGTGATCGGTCAGCTCCGGCCATGGGTTTTCCGCCAAATTTACCAGCACGCTGCGCGCCCCAGCCGCTCGCGCGCATTCCAGATCAAAGCGGTAATCCCCAACCATCACCAGCTCCGCGGGGCTGACTTGCCAGGCCGCTGCCAGCAGCAGCAACCCAGCCGGATCGGGCTTGGGCGCGGCTTCATCGCGACCAATCACATCCGCTTGCTCAAAGCAGTCAGCGACGCCAATGGCTTCAAGCGTCACCCAAGCCAGTTCGTAGGCGTTGCGCGTCAGAATCCCTAAACGGCAGCCCCGTGCATGCAGGCTGCGCACCAACTCAACCGCCCCCGGCGCAGCCACCGCGTTAACTGCCAGCTCACGCTCGTGCTCCATCAGCCAAGCATGTTTGGCAGCAGCCACATCTGCCGGTAAGGCAGCGAGGTGGCCGAGGATGTCTTCATTGAGAGGAATCTCCAGCGCCCGCTTGATGGCATCAAAATCATGCACGGCACGGGTCAGTGTGCCGTCCATATCGAATACCCAGTGGCGGGCAGCCGCGAGACTCACTTCCAGTCCTCACGCACGCGGGTCAGACCTTCCTGTGCAACCGAGGCCACCAGCTCGCCCTTGCGGTTGAAGATGCTGCCCCGGGAGAAACCACGGGCGTTGCCGGACCACGGGCTGTCCATGCTGTAGAGCAGCCAGTCATCCAGACGCAGGTTGCTGTGGAACCACAGGGAGTGATCCAGGCTCGCCACCTGCATAAATTTCTGGAACACCGACACGCCATGCGGCTGCATGGAGGTGGTCAGCAGGTTGAAGTCACTGGCGTAGGCCAACAGCAGCTTGTGCAGGTGCGGATTGTCCGGCAGATCACCGGCCGCCTTGAACCACACATGCTTGACCGGCTCGCACGGCTTGGGCGCAAAGGGGTTGATAAAGGTCGCCGGGCGGATTTCGATGGGCTTGTCGCTGATCGCCCGCTCGCGCATGCGCTCCGGAATCAGCTGCTGCACCATACGCGCCAGCTCGGTCTCCGACTTCAATTCTTCCGGACCGGGGACATCGGGCATGGTGTTTTGGTGGTGGAAGCCTTCCTCATCAATCTGAAACGAAGCGCTGCAGGTGAAGATCGGCTGGCCCTTCTGAATTGCCGTCACCCGGCGCGTACTGAAGGTACCGCCATCACGCACGCGATCCACCTGATACACCACCGGCAAGGTGGCATCCCCCGGACGCAGAAAGTAACCATGCATGGAGTGCACATGACGCTCAGGGGTGACAGTCTGGCTGGCTGCTGACACACACTGGCCCAACACCTGCCCACCGAACAGCTGGCGGAAGCCGAGGTCCTGGCTCACACCGCGAAAGAGGTTTTCTTCAATGGTTTCCAGAGTCAATAACGCGACCAACTCATCCAACACCTGACTCATGCATGCTCTCCGGTAACACTATTGAAGGAAGCGCAAATGTTAATGACTAAAGTCACACTTGTCGGCCATTACCGACGATTAAAGCAGACAATCTCCAAGCCATTACAGCCATCCCATGGCCGAATAATCCTCAGCACCAGTATCGAACCACCTGATACCCTGTTCACCCTCTGACAACCACCCGCCACGAGTCAGCTTGCATGGGATTACCGCTGGTCTATCACGACGACTACAGCCCGCCGTTTCCGGCCGGGCATCGTTTCCCCATGGAAAAATTCCGCCTGTTGCGTGATCACCTTGTCGGCAGCGGCCTGTGTAAAGACGAAGACCTGCATCGACCGCAGCCCTGCCCTGACGATGTTCTGGCCCTTGCTCACTGCCCGGATTACATCCAGCGCTACAACAGCGGCGCGCTGAGCCATGAAGAACAGCGCCGCCTCGGCCTGCCCTGGACACCTGAACTGGCCCTACGAACCGTGCGCGCCGTCGGCGGCTCATTGCTGGCCACCGAGCTGGCACTAAAGCACGGTCTGGCCTGTCACCTGGCAGGCGGAACTCACCATGCTCATTACGACCAGCCCGCCGGATTCTGCATCTTCAATGACTTGGCGGTGATCAGTCAGTACCTGCTGCAAAGTGGCAAAGCGCAACGGGTGCTGATCTACGACTGCGATGTCCATCAGGGGGATGGCACCGCACGGCTGTTGGAACACACTCCGGATGCGGTGACGGTGTCCCTGCACTGCGCCACCAACTACCCGGCGCGCAAAGCCAACAGTGACTGGGACATTGCCCTGCCCAAAGGCACGGGAGACGAACATTATCTGGGTGTGGTCAACGATAGCCTAAGCTATCTGCTGGCCCTGTATCAGCCGGATATCGTGCTGTATGACGCAGGCGTCGACGTTCATCAGAATGATGCCCTCGGTTATCTCAACCTGAGCGATGCGGGGATCGCCGCCCGCGACTACGCCGTTATGAGTCACTGTCTGGATCGGGACATTCCGGTGGTTGGCGTGATCGGCGGTGGCTATGACAAAGATCGCCACGCTCTGGCCCGCCGCCACGGCATTCTCCACCACAGCGCCGCGCGCATCTGGCAGGAGCGCGGACTGCGCTGACCACTTAACCAGGAAGCGCCAGCTCGACCGTCCGACCTTCAAGACAACTCGTACAACCGGCCTCGATCAGTTGCATCACCTGCAATGCCTGTTGAGCCGGCACCGGATTATCGCCGCCATGGCGAATTGCATCGAAGATGGCGCTGTAATAGCTGCGATAATTTCCCACCTCACCGGGAAGCAGACACTCATGCACAGTGTCGCCATCCCATAACGTCAGGCGTCCCTGCTGCGGATCGCGGCCCCAGTCGGTGTCCTCAGGACCGAGCCCCGCCCGAAGCGCGTCCTCCTGCACATCCAGACCAAATTTAATGAAGCTGCCATGAGTGCCGTGCACGGAAAATCGTGGTGCCGGACTGGCCGCCAAGGCACTGGCGTGCAGCACCACCCGCAACTGTGCATAACCCAACACAGCGTGAAACCAATCATCGGTCACCGCACCGTCCCGCAGTTTCTCCTGATCCAGCCAGATCGACTGCGGCAGGCCAAACAACTGCACGGCCTGATCCAGCAGATGCGGCCCGAGGTCGTACCACAAGCCACCACCGGCCACCGCCGTCTCACGCCAGCGCGAACGAACCTGCGGACGGAAGCGGTCAAAGCGCGATTCAACGTGCACCACACGCCCCAGCTCACCGCTGTCGAGTAGCGTTTTCAAGGTCACAAAGTCCGCATCCCAGCGCCGGTTATGGAACACTGAGAGCAAGCGCTGATACTGGTCCGCCAGACTGATCAGCTCTTTCGCCTCCGCCACTGTCACGGTGAATGGCTTATCCACCACCACATGCTTACCCGCTGTAAGCGCCTGTGCGGCAAGATCAAAATGCGTGTCGTTAGGCGTTGCAATCACAATCAGCTCAAGGTCATCCCTGGCGAGTAACGCAGCCGCTGAAGGCTCCGTAGAGACCTCCGAAAAATCCTCCCTAACCCTGGCCTCATTGCTGGAGGCAATAGCGGTGAGCTCAAGATCAGCCACCATGCTGATCAGCGGAGCATGAAAGGTTTTACCGGCGTAACCATAACCAATCAGACCCGTTTTCATCCTTGAGAACATGCGACACCCTCCATGGGGGCTAAACAAATGAATATGCCATCGCCACAAGGCCAAGTGGAGTCATAGACCGCAGGCTTACCCAGCCTTTTAAACCACTGAATCCTTATTACCGCTCCCAGTTTCAGACGGACGACACTCAGAGCAGGAGACTGGCCAGACAGGCCTGCCCACCCGAAAGAGCAGAGCGCAAATTTAAATCGGCCACTTTCGAATTAAGGCCAGCAACAAAACTATTAAACCGAACATTAAGTAAAACTTATAAAACAATAAGTACAAACTATTAATACAAAGACACCTTATTACTAAAAACCCACCAACAATTGAGAATTTTAATATTGACTAATTACGATTCACACTTAAAACCATGGCAAACATAGGAGTTTTCTGAACCCATTGCCAAAATTCGCCCTTATAATTGGCCGCACTTTCAACCAATACTAATTGCGCCAACCACGCTTATCGCAGCAACTTAGTCAAGTAATTACCTCCTTAGGATTCCGTCGGCCTGCACCTGTCTGGAGAGTTATTGTTCTGAACTGAGCACACCAGCGTCTCTGGTGCCTGCTTCCAGCAAGCCGACAACAACCAACCTCAAAACACACAATGTTCAGGAGTGAAACCTCTCCTAAGCCTTGGCGCTATTTCTACTCAGTCCCTTAAATTAAAAGACCCCGATATGGTTACACGACTAATCCAGCTTTTGCTTGCCTTGAGCATTTCCCTGACCTACGCAAACTGCGCGCTGGCCAATCATGCTCTCTCGCTATACAGCAACGCCCATATCGGTTACCAAGACATGCAGATAAGCATTGATGACTGGATTTGGCTGCGGCAAAAGCGCTCTCTCTACCTCGGAATCACCCGCGACGAGCAAGCTCCGCTTCACGTTCAATACGACAACGAGAACTACGAAGGCATATCCTCGGATGTGACCGGGATGATCTCGCAACTGCTTGGCGTGCAGATTGAAATTCAAGAATTTGCCACTCGCAAAGAGGCATACCAGGCACTGGAAGATGGCCAGATTGACCTGATCACCGGCCATAGCAGCGAGACAAAAAACAAGAACGTCCTGGTCAGTCAGCCCTACCTAAAAGAACGCCTTGTCATCTTCAAACGTGACGTTCAGACCCAACCCATTCCGGCTGATCTGAACGGACTCAATGCAGCGGTTGTGAAAGAGCACGCCAAGAGCTTAAAGCCCTTCTTCCCCAACACCACGTTCACCACCTACGACTCACACGACAGCGCCATCGCTGCCGTTTCGTTCGGCCACGCGGACGTGTATATCGACGACGTGGTCAACGCTTACTTCCGCATCAACCGCTCCTACTACAGCCTCGTCAAATACGAACGCCCGCTGGATGAAATCCCTGCTGGGGAATACACCTACATATTCCGCCATGACAACCAACACCTGCAGCTCCTGATCAACAGGGCACTGGACTCCATCGGCCATGAACGCCTGCACCGTGTCAGCAAGCGTTGGGTCGGAAGCGGCCTGATCCCCAACAATGAACCAGTTGCGCTGACCGCCAGTGAAGCGCACTGGATTTCACGCAAACCTACCGTACGTCTGGTCATCAACGATGGCCTGGCACCAGTGGCCTTCTTCACATCAGACGGGGTGTTCTCAGGCATCGCGGCCGACCTGTTTGACCTGATATCGCAACGCACCGGGCTGAAATTTGAAGTCACCTCACACATGGGCGGCTTCCCGGAAAAAGTATCCGCCCTGGAAAAAAACAAAGCCGACCTGGCCATCCTGATTTCTGATCAGGGTATTGGCGATCAGTTACGCCTGTCCCGGCCTATTCTCGCCAGCCCATATGTACTGGTGACGCGCCCTGATGAAGCGATTGGATCGCTTACACCTGAGCAGCTGGCAGGCGCAAAACTGGCAATTGCCGCCAACCATATTGATCCGACCAAGGTGCACCTCGCCTATCCGCAATCAACAGTGATAATGGCAACCACCGCGCTGGATGCCATGCACATGGTTCAGGAAGGCGAAGTCCGCGCCGCCATCATGAGCCTGCCCACTGCCCGCTATTACACGGCCCGCTGGTTTCACAACCAACTGGCGATTACCGACACTCTGCCTTTTGGCCTGAACACCACCCGTTTCGCCATCCGCACCAGCGACAGCGAACTGGAATCAATCATCAACAAAGTGCTGAGCGAAATACCGCCTGATGAGATGAATGCCATCGCCAGCCGCTGGCGCACACTCCCCAGCATGAGTGATCAAAGCTGGCGCAACTATGAGCAAATGATCCTCGAGATTGTCATTGCCGCCTCGCTGCTACTGATGATGAGTTTGATCTGGGTGTTCTACCTGAGACGGCAAATCCGCGCCCGTGAATCCGCAGAGAAAGCCCTCAAAGATCAACTGCAGTTTGTCGAAACCCTCACCGACAGCATGCCACCGCCGCTTTATGTCAGGGACGTTGAAGGCCGCATGCTGTCTTGCAACCGCAGCTACCTGGAGTGCTTCGGAGTCGAAGTAGAAGATGTCGTCAACAAAACTCTGATTGAGCTGCCCATTGACCACATAGAACGCAAGCCAGAGTTCCATCAGAGCTACATGGAGGCCATTCGTACCGAGCAGACCATAAAAGAGGTAATCAACGTTAACGTACGCGGTAAGAAACTGTGGATTGATCACTGGATTCGCCCTTTCAAAGACTCTACCGGCAAAGTCAAAGGCGTGATCTGTGGCTGGATGGACATTACCGAACACCAAAATCTGATCAGCCAGTTGGAAGTAGCGAAGAATCTTGCCGACGAAGCCAGCCGTGCCAAAACAACCTTCCTGGCCACTATGAGCCACGAAATTCGCACTCCGATGAACGCCGTCATCGGCATACTCGAACTGGTGCTAAAACGTACCGAACTGACCAGTTCAGACCGTACCAGCATTGAGATCGCCCACACTTCAGCCAAAAGTCTGCTGGACCTAATCGGAGACATCCTCGACATCGCCCGCATTGAGTCTGGCCGCCTTAGCCTGTCGCTAAAACGTGCCAACCTACGCGAGCTGGTTGAATCAGTTGCAAGAATTTTCGAAGGGCTGGCCCGGCAAAAGCACCTCACGCTGAACGTTGACATTGATACCAGCGTCAACTGTGACGTACTGATCGATGCCATGCGCTTCAAACAAATCCTCTCCAACCTAACCAGTAACGCGATCAAGTTCACCGAATCGGGCTCGGTGTGCATCCGCATCAGCGGCGACAAAATCGACGCCACCTGTATGCAGATTGCCCTGAGCGTGACCGATACCGGCATTGGTATTTCCAGCGAAGATTTAGAGCATTTGTTCCACCCTTTCTCACAGGTAAAACACAGCACCAACGTACGTGAAGGCGCTGGACTGGGCCTGGTGATCTGCCGTTCGCTGTGCAAGATGATGGGGGGCGCCATGGACATGACCAGTGAGCCCGGCCGTGGCACCCGTGTCGACGTCCGGCTGTGCCTACAAACCCTCACCCCGGTTGAGGTCGATGAACCCCAACCACTCACCCGCAACCACTCAGCCCGGTGCCTGCAAGTGCTGGTAGTGGACGACCATGCAGTTAACCGGGAAATACTGCACCAGCAATTGCTCTATCTGGGACATGAGGTTGTACAAGCCGAGAACGGTATTGAAGCGCTCAAAGAATGGCGGGCGCAGCCATTTGATGTGGTCATCACGGACTGCCGCATGCCCGGCATGGACGGCCATGACCTGACCCAAGCCATACGCGAGGAAGAAGCCGGAAAGAACGAGGAAAGCACCATCATTCTGGGCCTGACTGCAGATGCCCAACCCGATGAAATCCAACGCTGCATACAAGCAGGCATGGATGACTGCCTGATCAAACCTATTGGCCTGGACGTGCTGGAGAAGTTGCTCCATAAGGTCAACATCACAGATCACAGACCTGCCCAAACTGCCTCCAGCGGACTGAATGAGAAAGAACTCTTCGTCAGTTCGCTGAAGTCACTCTCGAGCAACAAGCCTCAGGTATTTGAGCGTCTCATCTACGAGCTGATCAAAAGCAACCGCGGGGACATGGAAGATATTCAAGCCAAATTCTCAGCGCAGGACTTCAAGGGTATTCAGGAAGTCGCTCACCGAATCAAAGGGGCCGCACAAGTGGTCGGCGCACAGACTATTTCTGCGACTTGCGAAAGCCTGGAGAGCGTCTGCCTCAAGGACCACGTCTCAGCAGAAGAAGTCGAGGCCTGCATAGAACATCTGCAAGTGGCGATTCAAAGCCAGAAGGAGATGCTACTGGATATTCTTGCCGAAAACATAGCAAACACTAAAAACCCTGCATAAATGTACAGACATACAACTAAAATATAAGTACCAATTAAATACTCACAAACTAATACCAATTCACTAATCGAAAGAAAATCACATATATATCAAGACACCAGTCCCAATAAAACAGGTGCATTTCGTACATTAACTAAAGACAATTCCCGAATCAGCGAATAACATTACCCATCTACTTTCTTACACCAAAGCCAATAGATAAAGGGTAAGCATTACCATGCCCAAAGTTCTGATTGTCGATGATCATCCGGCAATTCGCTTGGCTGTCCGGTCGCTGCTGGAAGATCATAATTCCGTAGTTATGGCCGAAGCCGATAACAGTGTAGATGCCCTCCGGCTGGCACAACTTTACAAACCCGAAATCGTTATCGTAGAGCCTGCGATCCCTAGACTTGACGTTTCAGCGCTGATTTCACGTTTTACAAATCTTGGACTCAATTGCAATACCATCATCCTAACCTCGCAACCCGCTGCAACTTACTGCAATCGCTATATAGAGTCCGGCGCTAATGCGTTTATTACCAAAGATGAAGACCTGACCCCACTGCTGAATGCGATTGATGCGGTCATGAATGGCTACTCGCTATTCCCCTGTGAGCCGTTACGCGGGCAGGGTCAGGTAATGCCCGAGCTTAGAAACGATCACCACCTGATTAATTCGCTCACTGATCGCGAACTGACAATCCTTAAACATTTGTCCCAGGGCTACTCCAACAAACAGATCGGTGAAATGCTGTTCCTCAGCAATAAGACTGTCAGCACTTACAAAACCCGGATTTATCAAAAGCTGGGACTTAAATCTGTTGTTGAAATGGCGAGTTTCTCCAAACGCAATCTGTTAATCCACTGACAACTGTGTCCAACGGATAGCGAGTACTCGCCCTCCTAGCTCCCCGCACCAGGCAACCCACACAAAGCCTTGAGTTCTCTTCTAAGCTGAAGGTTGCCAACACAAAACTGTGCAGGGAGCAGGCACGTATGATCCAACCCACGCGTTTTTTTCAGCACTACTGCAGAGCCGACCGAATCATGCTGGGCATCATCTGGCTGATGTTCGTGTTTTCTCTCGGACTCGCCTTTTGGTTTGACACATTCGTGCAGGCCATTGTGGTTGGGGGCAGCACAAGCCTCGTTCTGACGTTGCTTTACCGCCTGATTGGCGGGACACGCCTGATGCGTTGCCTACTTGGCGTTGGGCTGATGGTTATGGCAGCCCTGCATATCAACCAAGCCCATGGACTTATCGAAGTGCACTTCGGCATTTTCGCTTTGCTCGCGGTGCTGACGTTCTACCGTGACTGGCTGCCGATTCTGGTCGCGGCGCTCACCATTGCCGTGCATCACGTGGTTTTCCACTACCTGCAACACAAGGGCTTTCCGGTTTATGTCATGGGCCATCACGGCGGCTGGAACATGGTTTTTGTGCATGCTTTTTATGTGGTGATGGAAACACTCGTCCTGCTCTACCTTTCCCATCACAGCAACAAAGATGCAGTTGAATCACAGAACATGCTGGAAAAAATGCTCAGCGCCACATCACGTCTGACAGGTGAGCAGCATGGTGACGCAGGAACACACCGGCCGATCACCCTAACGGAGCGTTTTGATCAGTTTTTGACACAAATAACCCGCTTAATTGACGGCGTAGTCAGGGACGCCAACGGCCTCGGGGAACTGGGCCAGGAACTCTCCGCCACCAGCCAGACGCTTGAGGTCGGTGCGCAACGCCAACTTACCGAAATTGAGTTGATGACAGACTCCGTTCAGCATCTGGGAGCCGCGATTCACCAGATTGCCGATCAAGTCGATCGTGCAGTTGAGCATGCAGGTCTGGCCAGCTCCAGAGTTATCGATGTACAGAGCCGGGTTAATCGGGCTCAGACAGAAATTTTGCAGCTCTCAGAGCGGATTTCAGACACCAACGAAACCATCAACACCCTGGCAACTCAGGCCGAAAAAATCGGCAGCGTGCTTGAGGTGATCACCAGCATTGCAGAACAAACCAACCTCCTCGCACTGAACGCAGCCATTGAAGCTGCCAGGGCGGGTGAACAAGGACGCGGATTTGCTGTGGTGGCTGACGAAGTTCGCAGTCTGGCCCAGCGCACAGCGGTCTCAACCAAAGAAATCGGGGCAATCATCACCACCCTGCAGCAAGACAGCCGCAAAGCAGTTGAATCCATGCAACAAAGCCGCTCGGGTGTTGAACGCTGCGTGGAGGACAGCCAGCAGGCAGCTCAAATGCTGCAAACAGTCGGCAACGATATCGCCGAGATTGATGCCCTGAACAACTGCATCGCCACCACCACACGCGAGCAGTCGAACGCCAGCCAAGACATCGTCGAGCACCTGCAATCCGTGCAGGGAGTAGCCCAGCACACAGTTGCCGATGTCGAAACCCTGGGGCTCAGCAGTCAGCGCTTACTACCGATCGCGACTCGGCTGGACGCCCTGGGCCACACTTTTCATCAATAGAAGGCTTACCAACACGCCAGGTGCCATCCCCCACCGCCTACAAACAGGCGGTGGGTCAGGTTCAGTCGGCTGAGGAAGACATCGTCATGAGAAATAACCAACAGGGTACCCTGATAAGCACGCAGCATCTCTTCAAGCGCCTGCAGTGAAGGCAGATCAAGGTGATTGCTCGGCTCATCCAACAGAAGCAGTTGCGCAGGTGAGTCGGAATAAAAGGCGCATGCCAGTGCAGCCTTCAAACGCTCTCCACCGCTGAGCAAACGGCAAGCAACACCGACCTTCTGTGCATCCAAACCAAGCTGAGCCAACCGCATTCGCAACTCACCCTCTGTGGGCGTGTGATTAACTGAGCGCAATTGCTCTAATACCGAAACGTCTGCCTTCAAGGTAGCGAGATGCTGGTCCAGATAAGCACTTTCTACCTTCACATCGCAGTGGCCTGAGGCCAACTCCAGACGCCCCGCCAAGACATTCAACAACGTCGTTTTTCCGCAACCATTGCGACCGATAACGCCCACTCGCTGCCGGCCTGTCAGGGTCAGATCAATAGTGGCCGATTCGCCTGCGACATATGGCAAGCGCCCTTCAACCCGTGCGACTTGCCTGCTCACCGCTTGTTGCGACAACGACACGCCATGCACGATTACAGGTGCCTCTTCGTCCACTTGCTGCCTTGCCGTATTGATCTCCTGATCCCGTTGCTGCTTCTGCACGACCTGCTGTTGCTGTAAGCGTCCGCTTGAACGCTCACTTTGCCCTTTCTTTTGCCCTAGCAGGATTTTGGCCTGGTTCGACTCCTTCCCTTGGCGGCAACCTCGTGCATTGCGCCGCTCCTGCCGCTCCAGTTGCTTGCGCAGGCTCTGTTCTTCCCGCTTACGCTCATGCTTGAGATGCTCAAGCCGCTCGATTGCAGAGTGTTGTTGCTGCGCCTTGCTCTGGATGTAGAGGTCATAATTTCCGCCGTAACTACTCAAGCCCTGCACAGACAAATCAACAACCCGCTCAACGCTTCTTAGCAATTCACGGTCATGACTGACGACCAGCATTCCCCGTGGCCAGGCTATTAGTTGGTCGATTAAGCGCTTGCGATTGGGCCGATCGAGATGATTACTCGGCTCATCAAGGATCAAATAATCAGCCCCGGAAAGCTCCGCCCCAATCAACGCCACGCGCATAGCCTCCCCACCGCTGATCTTACTGGTGGGCATATCCAACTCCAGATGCGCCAGTCCATGTTGCACAAATGCCTGCTTCAACTGGGCGCGAATATCCCAACACTCGCCTACCGTATCGAAATCCGACGCCAAGACGCTGCCCGCCTCAATTCTCTGAAGTGCCGCCAAAATGTGCTGTTGGCCCGTAAGTGCGGCAACCGTAATACCGCCTCCCTGGCCTATTTCTTGCGACAGGTAATGGACGCTGCCGGCTCGCGTGCACCGCCCGAAAGACGGTTGAAGCAAGCCAGCAAGAATGCGGGCGAGAATGCTTTTGCCAATGCCATTGCGCCCAACCAGCCCGGTCAGGCGCTGGTCAAATTGAGCATTGAGATCAGTAAACAGCGTTCTGCCAGTCGGCAAAACATAAGACACGCTTTCCAGCGTCAGATACGTATAGGTCATGGTGCGTTCCACAGATGCCAAAGACTCCCCCAGCCTGGGGGTAGAAGGAGACTGGCCGTCAGTTAGACGGCGGCATCAATGACGCATCGGACCAATACCTCAAGAAAGTTGAAGAGTGCCCATCATAGTCAGTCAGGCGATAGCTGCAAGTCAGTGGCTTTTAGCGATCAACCACTCAGCCATCTGCCGAGCCGCCTGAATGGTTACATCTGCGGCTCCTCTAACCTGACTGGCCACAATCAGCCCTTCACCAAGCAGAAACAGCTGCTGAGCGACCTCTTGGGGGGAGTTCAGCTGTGCACGCTCGCAAATCTTCAGCAAATAGCTGATCACCCGCTCCTTGTGCTCTTTGGCCAGTACGTGGGGGGCATCCTGCTCTGCGCTGTATTCAGCAGCTGCGTTGATAAACAGGCAACCATGGAAGTCAGGTTCCCGCACCCAGTCTGCAATAAAGTCGATGTAAGCCGCAGGTCTGTCTTCAATCGCAACCGCCTCAGTCGCAGCCACCAGGCGCGCCATAAATTGCTCGTCACGCAGCTGGATTGAAGCGTCCACCAGATGCTCCTTACTGGGGAAATGCCGGTACAGCGTCTTTTTAGTGACGCCGGCCTCCTGACTCAACTGCTCCACGCCCGACGCATGGAAACCCTGCCGATAGAACAGCGCCAGCGCGGATTCGGTGATGGTACGGGATGTGCTCATACGCTCACTCCGGGATGAACAGGACGAAGGTATACCGATCGGTTTACACAAGGGAAACCGATCGGTATCCTCGATATCTTCCAAGCCTTTACGGAGCAATGCAATGCCAGTCAGCAAACTATTGCGATCCAGCGCGCCACCCGCACCGTCGCTGCAGTTCACTTTGATCTCATTTGTTGGCACCTTGCTGGCCATTGGCGCAACCGGCTGGCTCAGCCACGTGTCCGCAACGCCCTGGCTGATGGCCTCTTTCGGGGCAAGCTGCGTGCTGGCATTCGGCGTACCAGACTCTCCACTGGCGCAACCACGCAGCATTATTGGCGGACACCTGATATCCACAGCGGTGGGATTACTGATTCTGCATTCGCTGGGTAACGCCTGGTGGACCGGAGCCATTGCGGTCGGTCTGGCGCTAGCGGTAATGCAACAGACACGCACCCTGCACGCGCCTGCCGGAGCAAATCCACTGGTGGTCATCAGCGCAGGCGCATCGTTCAGCTTTTTACTGACACCGGTGTTGATTGGATCGCTGGTGATTGTGGCGACTGCGTGGGCAGTCAATAACGCCCGTACCCGCAATAGTTACCCAAAGTACTGGCTGTAGGACTCCGCTGAATGCCCGAGCATGGTGGGTAACCTGCTACGCAGGCTTACCACACCCTACAAAAGCCCAGCCCCCAACCAAACCGTAGCCTGGATTAGCCACGAACGTGGCGTAATCCGGGTTTCGCAACAGAGGATGGTTGCAAAACCCGGCGAGACAGGAAACGCTTCGGTTAACCCGCTAGCACCTTATCGAGCGCCTGCTCCAGGATGCCAACCGTGCGGTCGATATTGCCGAGCTTGTCTAAGCCAAACAGGCCGAGGCGGAAGGTCTGGAAGTCCGCTGGCTCGTCACATTGCAGCGGTACACCCGCAGCGATTTGCAGACCAAGCGGGATGAACTTGCTGCCGGTCTTGATGCCTTCGTCGGTGGTGTAACACACCACCACGCCCGGTGCTTCGAAGCCCTGCGCAGCCACACTCTTAAATCCTTTCTGCGCCAGCATCGCCCGCACGCGACTGCCTAACTCGACCTGCTGATTGCGTACAGTGCTGAAGCCTTTGGCTTTCGCCTCCAACATCGCATCGCGGAAACGCGCCAGCGCATCGCTCGGCATGGTGGCGTGATAGGCATGACCGCCTTGCTCATAGGCCTGCATGATTTGCAGCCACTTCTTCAGATCGCAGGCAAAGCTGGTGCTTTGGGTTGCTTCAACACGGGCCTTGCCCGCTTCGCTGAGCATCACCAGCGCGCAGCAAGGCGACGCACTCCAGCCCTTTTGTGGCGCACTGATTAGTACGTCGATGCCGCACGCCTGCATATCCACCCACAACGTGCCGGAAGCGATGCAGTCCAGTACAAACAGACCGCCCACCGCATGCACAGCATCAGCCACTGCGCGCAGATAACCATCTGGCAACACCATGCCGGATGAGGTTTCCACGTGCGGCGCGAACACCACCTGCGGTTTCTCCGCTGCGATGGTTTCCAGCACATCAGTGAGGGCTGGCGGGCTGAAGGGTGCCTGCGGTTCAGTGCTGACCGGACGCGCCTTAAGCACCAGCGCCTCGGAAGGGATCTGGCCCATTTCGAAGATCTGCGTCCAGCGATAGCTGAACCAACCGTTGCGGATCACCAGAGCCTTTTGCCCTGTTGCCAACTGACGCGCCACCGCCTCCATGCCATAGGTTCCGCTACCCGGCACAATCGCCACTGCATGGGCGTTGTAGACGTCCTTGAGGGTGCTGGAAATATCCCGCATTACGCCCTGGAACGACTTGGACATGTGGTTCAGGGAACGGTCGGTATACACCACCGAGTATTCAAGCAGGCCATCAGGATCAACACTCGGATACAGATCAGACATACGAAACTCCTGGCAGAAGGACTGCCTGCGACCCTGCCCTAAGCCACCCTAAATGACAAGTCCAAACGCCCGAATCATGGCAGCTGCGGGTAGAATGCAGCCCTGTCTTATCCAGTATTAACGCCATGCCCCACAGCAGCCCGAACTCCTCTCCGCGCGTCGCCATTATCGGTGGCGGCCCAGCCGGCCTTATGGCCGCAGAAACCCTGGCCCAAGCGGGTCTTGCCGTCGACTTGTACGACGCAATGCCCTCAGTGGGGCGTAAATTCCTGCTGGCCGGTGTGGGCGGTATGAACATCACCCACTCCGAAGCCAAGCCTGCGTTTATCAGCCGCTACGGCCAGCGTCAGGAAGAGATCGCCCGGCTGCTTGAAGACTTTGACGCCGATGCCCTGCGCCAGTGGATTCACGATCTGGGCATCGAAACCTTTGTCGGTACCTCCGGCCGCGTCTTCCCTACCGACATGAAAGCCGCGCCGCTGCTGCGCGCCTGGCTAAAACGGCTGCGCGAACTGGGTGTGCAGATTCACACCCGCCACCGCTGGCTGGGCTGGAATGAGCAAGGGGCTCTGCGTCTGCACAACAGCGAAGGCGAATTCACCCTTCAAGCCGACGCCACCCTGCTCGCCCTCGGCGGCGGCAGTTGGGCGAGACTCGGTTCAGATGGCGCATGGCTGCCGTGGCTGCAAGCCAAAGGCGTACAAGTCGCACCGCTGCAAGCGAGCAACTGCGGGTTTGATGTAACGGCATGGAGCGACTTTTTACGGGATAAATTCGCCGGCGCGCCATTGAAAAACGTCAGCCTGCGACTGGGCCACAACGAGCCGCGAATCGGTGAATTCGTCCTCACAAGTACAGGCATCGAAGGCAGCCTGGTGTACGCACTCTCTGCTGGGATTCGAGAAAGCATCAACCAGCAAGGCAGCGCCACGGTCTACCTCGACCTGCTGCCGCAAACGCCGCAAGCCAAGCTGGAAAAGGCTCTTAGCAAACCACGAGGCAGCCACTCCATGGCCAAGCACCTGCATCGTCAGGCCGGTATTGATGGTGTTAAGGCAGCTTTGCTGCGCGAGCTCAGCAGTGCAGAAACCTTCACCCAACCCTCACTACTGGCGGCTGCCATCAAAGCCCTGCCGATCCCCCTGCAGAAGCCTCGGCCGATTGATGAAGCCATCAGCACTGCCGGCGGCGTGACGTTCGAAGCGCTCAATGACGACCTGATGCTGACTCAACTGCCTGGCACCTTCTGCTCCGGCGAAATGCTCGATTGGGAAGCCCCAACCGGCGGCTATCTGCTCACAGCCTGCTTCGCCAGCGGCAAACGCGCGGCACACGGCATCATCAAATGGCTGCAAAAACGCACCAGATAGGCGATTTGCCATCATCTATGCTTGAATGCGGCAGAAAGACTTATTCCAACGCGCTAGCAGGTAAATCAACTTGATACCCATCGTGGTCTGCGACGACTCCAACATGGCACGCAAGCAGCTGATCCGGGCTCTGCCAGCGGATTGGCCGGTCAGCATTACCCAAGCTAGCAACGGTCAGGAAGCCTTACAGGCCCTCAGACAAGGGCTTGCCCAGATCATGCTGCTGGACCTGACCATGCCGGTGATGGATGGCTACCAGACCCTCGCTGCCATTCGCGCTGAAGGCCTAAGTTGCAAGGTCATCGTAGTCTCCGGTGATGTGCAGGACGAAGCGGTAAAACGGGTCCAAGAGCTCGGCGCGCTGGCGTTTATCCGCAAACCTGCAGCCCCGGACGAACTACGCAACACCTTGCACAGCCTTGGCCTGCTGACACCCGGTGGCAGCCCCGCCCAACCTGCGCCAGTGGCCGACATCAAGGTCAGCTTCCGCGATGCCCTGCGCGAAGTCAGCAACGTCGCCATGGGCCGCGCTGCAGCACTGCTGGCGAAAACCCTCGGCGTCTTCGTGCAATTGCCGGTGCCGCAGGTGAACATCTTCGAAGTCAGCGAATTGCACATGACCCTCGCTGATGCCATGCGCGGCGAGCGCCTGACCGCCCTGTGTCAGGGCTTTATCGGCGACGGCATTGCCGGTGAAGCGCTGCTGCTGTTCCACGATTCGGAAATCGCCGACATGGCGCGCCTGCTCGACTGGCAGCCGAAAGATGACAACGAAACCAGCGAGATGCTGCTGGACCTCGCCAGTATCCTCATTGGCGCGTGCTTAAGCGGCATCGCCCAGCAAATCGACGTGCGTTTCTCCCAGGGCCATCCGCAACTGTTGGGCCGACATGCTTCTATCGAACGGCTGATCCATCTCAATCAGCGTCGCTGGAAAAAGACCCTGGCGGTGGAGATCAGCTACAGCCTCGAAGCCCACAACATCCACTTCGACCTGCTCCTGCTGTTTACTGAAGACTCAATCAAACGCCTCACCCACAAGATCAACTACCTGATGAGCTAAGCCATGCCCGCCCAGATCGACATCAAAGAAGTGCATTGGCTGCTGGATATCGTCCAGTGCATCGACGTCGGCGTGATCGTCCTCGACCGCCACTATCAGGTGGAAGTGTGGAACAGCTTTATGGAAAACCACTCCGGTATGCAGCCGGACGAGGTGCAGGGTAAATCCCTGTTCAGCCTGTTCCCCGAGATCGACGAAAGCTGGCTGCGGCGCAAAGTGGACACCGTCGTCCAACTCGGCACCCGCGCCTTCAGCCTGTGGGAGCAGCGGCCGTATCTGGTGCACTTCAAAAACTACCAGCCCATCACCGGGCAGGAAGACTTTATGTACCAGAACGTCACCCTCCTGCCTCTGAGCGGCCCGACCGGTGTGGTCGAGCATATTTGTGTGGTGATCTACGACGTGACCGCGACTGCAACGTTGAAGAAGCAGCTAAATAAAGCGGATCAGGACACGACGCCTTAACTTCGCTGGCCCTAGGGTGGATGGACGTAGCCATCCACCAACAAACACCGCGCAATCTTCTGATGGATGAAAACAGCGTCATCCACCTTACCTGCGTCAACGACGCACCCTCCAAACCGTAGGGAGGAACCGCGCAGCGTTTCCGCCGTTGCGGTGGTGGCTATAACGACGTTCCCCCGGATTACGCCTACGGCTAATCCAGGCTACGGGCTGAGTTCAGGCTGACTGGCCGTTCGCAATCTTTTTACGCAGCTCCTGCAACTCAAGCTCCATCTTGGCGTGCTCAATATCGAGGCTTTTCATCTCCAACTTTTTACGCGCCCACTCCTCTCGCTTACTCCAGTAAAGGCTCAACAAAGAGAGAATCGTGGTTAAGGCTGAACCTAGAACGCCGAGGTTAGCTAAGAGCCCCTCCTCCTTCTTCCCCTCTTTGTCGGTGCCACTAACAGTCGACTTATCCATAGAAGTCGTGGCTACGGGAGTATTCGACTCTATCTGCGTGGGGTTCTGTTTTGGTGTCTCAGCAGTTATAGAAGGTTTGACTAAAAAATACACAAGTGCGGCCACAGATAAGCAGACCACTACAACCATGCTCAACCTGAATGTTTTCCCCACAAACCAGTCCATATAAAAGCCCTTCTAATTATTTTTTTGGTGAGACATCTTCACGCCAATAATGGCATAACGACACGAAAGTCCACATATCTTAGGGGACTGATTAAAGCCGCAGATCAATCAGAAAAGGAGTTTCTGCCCATGGGCAACGCGACCAAATACTGGTTCGACCAAGGCGGCCAAGCCTACGCACGCTTCAGACCGGAATACCCTGCCGAACTTGCCAGCTATCTCGCCTCACTGGTGCCTGACACAGCCCTCGCCGTCGATGTTGGCTGTGGTAATGGCCAGCTAACCCGCCTGCTCGCCGACCACTTCGACAACGCCATCGGCCTCGACCCAAGCGCTGATCAGATCAAACACGCAGAACCGCAAGAGCGCCTCAGCTATCAGTGTGCCCCAGCAGAAAACCTGCCTCTGGCGGATCACAGCACCAGCCTGATCACAGCCGCTCAAGCCGCGCATTGGTTTAACCTGCCCACTTTCTACAACGAGGTGCGCCGAGTCGCCGCGCCCAACGCGATTCTCGCGCTAATCAGCTACGGCGTATTGCGTCTGGACGGCGAACTCGGCGAGCGCTTTGCGCAGTTCTATTGGAATGAAATCGGCCCCTATTGGCCCACCGAGCGCAAATTGGTGGATAGCGGCTACGCCACCCTCGACTTTCCCTTCGCCGAACTGACACCGCCCGAGCTTGCCATTCACCGGACCTGGCTAGAAAGGGGACAGATTTATTTACTGGGAAAACTGCCCCCTTACCGTTAGCGGCCAGCGCGCCCGATCGTAAACCTGCGGGCTACTTCTTACTGCACATTACAACATCTGCCTGCGTTTTCAACTCTGTATCAATTCCCAAGCGATATCTGCAGTAATCGATAGTCCACTGACGCTCTTGCTCTGTCAGGTGTTCCAACAGCAAGATATCCCCATCATTGGCATGAATATTTCTAAACTCCACCTGAAAGGTAGGATGTTTCTTGATGAAGAAAACGTTCTTTATTTCTGCATCTTCAGTAGCAGGATAATAACCAATGTACAGCGCTGTTAAAAATGCAGACACGATCAAAAATATAAGCTTTTTCATCATTTCACCGCAGGAGGAGGAATCAGATCCGTCTTTTTTCTAATAACTCTAACTAACTCCATCCCAATATTCCCTGGACATATCTTTCCATCAGCCTTCTGCCCCGGATATTCTTTATGACCACCAAAGTGATTAATAATAAACACACTCTTTAGAGCGGCGACTAGATTTAATACTGCATCTACTTGAGCAGCAGGTATGGCGTTGGTAGTGCTAATTCCGACTTGATCCATAACTACGCGAACCTTAGCGACCAAGTCGCCCCCCTCTTCCGGTGTAGTAAGGTTCTCCAATAACACAATCCCGATTACGCCCGTGTTGAATAAGGAGACATGGGAACCCTTTAAGCGAATATCTCGACCTTCGAATATTTGGCCAGAGCAGTCGATACCATAGTGGTAGCCAACGCCACGAAACCCTTTGTTCATGTGCTCCTGATGAATATCGTACATCTGCTCAGATCCGGAGCCACAGCTTTCACTCCGCCCAGCGTGATGCAATGCAATCATGCTGTAGTCCCAGTCCTCCGCCATTAGTGGCGTCTCTTTAATCGCTCCCCAAGAAGAACGCTCAACAAACGTGGAGCCCAATGACCTCACCGTTCTTATGATCGCCTCGCGTGTAGCCGCTCGGTCATCCACAGCAATCGGGATCGGACACATGGTCTCTCCCGGCTTTATCTCTTGCGCAGTTGCATGGGTTTTAAATGCGTCGGTCATGATTGAATCTCCGACAGCTCATCCAGCATCCGCACAGGCGAGCGGAATTTAACGTGGATTGAGATCTGGGCGTCAGGTGTAGGGCTTTTGATGTGGGCAATGCCCTTGGCATCTGTAGTGCCTTGGACTTGAACGCCATTAACGGTGGCTACGTAGTCCCTGAAAGGCAGAGGCTGGCCAGACTTGTCGGTAATACTGAATGACTGACCATAGGTTTTCTGGAGGGCCAGTGGTGCTGGCGGGGTGAAAGGCGCAGGCATATGCGTATTACCGATGATCACGGTGCCTGAACCGCCAATAATGACGTTGCCGTGACTACCTAATGTGCCAACTACTGTCGCGGGTTTGTTATTGATCAGGACATTGGGTATGACGTTGGTGCTCAGGGCCGAGCCGCACGCTGTCGGGTCGCCTTGGCGAGCGGCGGGCATGCCGTCGAAGAGTACGTCAGGGGAGCCAGCAGCGATTGGGTTTACGCCGTGGCCGGGTAATGGACATGCAGTTGGGTCGCCCAAACGGGCGGCGGGTTTTCCACTCATCCTTAAGCCTCTGTGAAGTTCCATATTCAGGTGCACTGTCGAGCGGCTGAGCCGCTGAGGCACGCACTATAGGCAGCAGACTGTGGCGGCGCTGAGTCACAGTTCGCAATGCACCTAATGCTTCACAACAAAGAGGTTTTCCTACCGCCCGCCCTTCTTCGGCTTCCCCCCAAAACTCGGCACCTTGCGCACGACCTTAACCGCGGGCGCTGCCGGTTCATCGGCTTCCATCCAGCGGCCCAGGCTGCCGCCTTTACCGCCACCGACGACTTTGGGCTTTTTCGGTTTTTTGGGTTTCTTTACCACCTGGCCGCCGGGCAGGGTTTGGGGCACGCGGTGGTCGGGGATAAAGTCGGGCTCTTCGATGCGCTGAATGACCTGTTGGATCAAGGTTTCGATGGCGGACAGCAGTTGCACTTCGTCTGCACAGACCAGCGATACAGCCTGTCCGGTGGTGCCAGCGCGGCCGGTGCGGCCGATGCGGTGGACGTAGTCTTCGGCGACGATGGGCAGGTCGAAGTTGACCACCAGCGGCATGTCGTCGATGTCCAGACCGCGTGCGGCGACGTCGGTGGCGACCAGCACATTAACTTCGCCGTCTTTAAAGCGCTGTAAGGCGCGTTGGCGGGTGGCTTGCGGCTTGTCGCCGTGGATAGAGTCGGCGCTGATGCCGTTGCGTTGCAGTTCGGCTTCCAGCTCGTCCACCCCCTTACGGGTTTTGACGAAGACCAACGCCTGGCTCCAGCGCTTGCTCTGGTAGAGGTGCAGGAACAGTTCGGTCTTGCGCTTTTTATCCACCGGGATAAGCCATTGCTTAACGGTTTTGGCCGTGGTGTTACGCGGGCTGACTTCGATGGACAGCGGATCTTTCAGCATCAGCCGGGCCATGCCGCGAATAGCTTCGGAGAAGGTGGCGGAGAACAGCAAGGTCTGCCGCTTTTTCGGCAGGGTGACGAAGATGTCTTCCAGCTCGCGGGAGAAACCGAGGTCCAGCATGCGGTCGGCTTCGTCCAGCACCAGCGCCTGCACCTGATTGAATTTCACTGCGTTCTGCCGGTACAGGTCGAGCAGACGGCCCGGCGTTGCCACCAATACATCCACGCCTTTACGCAACTTCATCATCTGCGGGTTGATGCTGACGCCACCGTAGACCGCATAGCTGCGCAACGGCAGGTGCTGGCCGTAGGTGAGGAAGCTTTGCAGCACTTGCTCGGCCAGCTCGCGGGTCGGCACCAGCACCAGCGCCCGTACGGAGTTGCTGGCCACTTGCGGGCCTTCCATCATCAGGCGCTGCAGCAGCGGCAAGGCGAAGCCTGCGGTTTTGCCGGTGCCGGTCTGGGCGGCAGCCATGATGTCGCGGCCTTTGAGTACCGGGCCGATTGCCTGCGCCTGTACGGCAGTCGGGGTTTTGTAGTCGAGGCTGTCGAGGGTGCGCAGCAGTGGCTCAATCAGGCCGAGTTCAGCAAAGGTCATAAAGGTAACCGGGACATAAAGGTCGATGGCGCTAAGTTTAACGTGCCGCGAGCGATTCAGCCCAACGGCGTGTATATCCACCAGAAACGACAAAGCCCGGAGACCGGGCTTTGTGCGGGGCGCAATAAAGCCTGTTTGCGATCTCGCGAGCTAGAGCAGAACAAGGAATAAACCGCCGAAGAAGCGCAGTTTACGGGGTGTAAATGAGCATTCTGAGGCTGTTTATGACGCCGTTCTGCCGACGCGCAGCAGATCACAAATAGGCTTTAAGGCTTGTGCGGGCGCGCCAGGAACTCATGCGACTGCATTTCCAGAAGACGGCTCAGGGTGCGCTGGAACTCGAAGTTCAGGCGACCGCCGCTGTACAGGTCTTTCAGCTCCACCTCAGCGGAAATGATGAGTTTGACGTTGCGGTCGTAGAACTCGTCCACTAGGTTGATAAATCGGCGGGCCATGTCGTCTTTGGCCACGCTCATTTGCTCGACGTTGGCGAGGATCACGGCGTGGAACTGCTTGCCCAGTTCGATGTAGTCGTTCTGGCTGCGCGGGCCGTCGCACAGTTCGCGGAATTCGAACCAAGCCACGTCCTGACAGGCGCGCACGGCGTGGATCACGCGATTCTCGATGGTCAGCGCTTCGTTCTCGACAATCTGTGCGCCTTCCGGCAGCAAGCTGCAGAAGCTCTTGCGCAGACTTTCGTCAGCTTCTGCATCCAGCGGGCTGTGGAACAGTTCGGCTTGCTCCAGTGCACGCAGGCGGTAGTCCACGCCGCTGTCGACATTGACGACGATGGTGTGCTGCTTGAGCAGAGCAATGGCTGGCAGGAAGCGCGCACGCTGCAGGCCGTCTTTATACAGACCGTCCGGCACGATGTTGGAAGTGGCCACCAGGCTGACGCCGTTTTTAAACAGCTCTTCCATCAGGGTCGCGAGGATCATCGCGTCGGTAATGTCGGAGACGAAGAATTCGTCGAAGCAGATGACCCGCGCTTCATCGGAGAAGCGTTTAGCGATGATGGTCAGCGGGTTCTTTTCGCCCTTGAGGGTTTTCATTTCCTCGTGGACGCGCTTCATAAAGCGGTGGAAGTGAGTACGCATTTTCCGCTTGAACGGCAGCGCATCAAAGAAGGTGTCCACCAGATAGGTTTTGCCGCGGCCTACCCCACCCCAGAAGTACAGGCCCTTGACCGGCTCGTTGGACTTTTTGCCAAACAGCTTGCCAAGGAATCCGCCGGATTCGTTTTCCTTCGCGACCAGCTCTTCATACAGTCGCTGCAAGTGGCGAACTGCATTCTCTTGAGCGGCATCGTGAAAGAAATCGGGGCGTTTGAGATCAGCCTGATAGCGTTCTAACGGGGTCATCATTTGTTTTGCCGGGCAAAAAAACGGGGGCGCTACTTTAACGACGCCCCCGCTTCTTGGCAAACGGGTGGGCGCAATAACCGACAGAATCGGTGCGATTTGATCGGAGTTTGCAGCTCAAAGGCCGCTGGTGGATGAATAAAGCGTCATCCACCCTACGATTCACGGCCGTAGGGTGGATGGAAGAAGTCATCCACCCGTTCGCAGGTTACTCCTGCGGAGCCAGTGCCTCACGCAGACGTGCGATAGCAGCCTGGCACGCAGAGGCATCGGCAAAGGCCGGGCTATGAGCGACCGCTTCGCCATCCAGCCAAACGGCAAAACCACCGTCCTGCTCGCGTACGTCCAGCGCTTCACCGGACTGCAGGCGCTTGTTCACCTGGCCGGCAGATTTGCCGTCGGCGAAGGATTTGGACAGCAGCAGTTGCTCACCAGCCGCATCCAGCAGACGGAAACGGAAGCTACCATCGTCATCACGGAAGCTGACAAAGCGGGCCGATTTGCTGGCCTTTTTCTTCTCGCTGGTAGCCGCAGTTGCCTGAGTGCGGAACGAGCGCAGGCCAACCGCCTCACGCAGTTCACCGAGGAACGGCGTGGCGATTTTGCGGGCTTTGGCAGCGCCAGCCAGCAGGATATCTTCCAGATCGGCCGGTTTGCTGATCAGCGCGTTGTAACGCTCGCGGGCTTCGCTCAGTTCACCATCCAACAGCTCAAACAAACGCTGTTTGGCCTCCCCCCAGGCCAGACCGTCCAACAGTTCAGCGCGGAAAGCACCCTGCTGCTCAGCGCTGGAGAACGCCTGATACAGGGTAAACAAGTGCGAATTGTCCGGGTCTTTCGGCTCGCCCGGCAGTTTGGAGTCGGTGACGATACGGGCAATCGCGTTTTTCAACTCTTTGGCGGTACCAAACAGCGGGATGGTGTTGTCGTAGCTTTTGCTCATTTTGCGGCCATCGAGGCCCGGCAAGGTGGCTACGTCTTCTTCGATCACCGCTTCCGGCAGGACAAACAGCTCCTTGCCATTGCCGAACAGGTGGTTGAAGCGCTGGCCGATGTCGCGGGCCATTTCCACGTGCTGAATCTGGTCACGCCCGACCGGAACTTTGTGTGCGTTGAACATCAGGATGTCTGCCGCCATCAGCACTGGGTAGCTAAACAGGCCCATGGTCACGCCTGCATCCGGGTCTTCGCCCTGCTCGACGTTTTTATCCACAGAGGCTTTGTAGGCATGGGCGCGGTTAAGCAGGCCTTTACCGGCCACGCAGGTCAGTAACCAGCACAGCTCCGGAATTTCCGGGATGTCGGACTGGCGGTAGAACGTCGCCTTGTTCACATCCAGCCCCAGCGCCAGCCAGGTGGCAGCAATTTCCAGGCGGGAGCGCTGAATGCGCGCCGGGTCATCGCACTTGATCAGGGCGTGGTAGTCCGCCAGAAAGTAGAACGAGTCAGCATCAGCAGCGCGGCTGGCGACGATGGCTGGGCGGATGGCACCGGCGTAGTTGCCCAGGTGCGGCGTACCGGTGGTGGTAATGCCGGTCAGGATACGAGTGGTCATGGTCACACTTGCTTATTCTGAGCGGGCTGCCGGTTAGGCAGCGGCGCTGTTTATAGACGCGGAAGCAGCAGATCTTTCAGATCAGTCAACTTGCCATGAAAAAAGTGTCCGCATTCTGCCACTTTCAGCAGCTCATGGGCACGCCCCAAACCTGCTGACCAGTCATAGACCGCTTGTGGCTCAATCACCTCATCAACCTCGGGCTGAATAATAGTAAGCGGGCATTGCGATGCTGGAGGTGTTTCTGCAGTGAGGCGATGGACAGCCGGTGCGACCATAAACAGATTGTTCAACTGTACGCCCTGCGCTTCCAGACGTGCGCCCAGAGCCGCCGCGACGAAGCCCCCGAATGAGAAGCCAAGCAGGGTCAGCGGCAGGTTCGGGTACTTTTCCAACAGCCACTTGGCCACTGCTTCAGCATCATCCACCTCGCCGGTGCCCATATCATGGCTGCCTTCGCTGGCACCGACGCCGCGGTAATTGAAGCGCAACGTGGCCAGGCCACAATCGCGGGCAGAACGCTGCAACGTCGAGACAACCTTGTTGAGCATGGTGCCGCCCTGAACCGGGTTGGGATGGCAGATCAGCGCAACGCCACGGGCGTCAGCCGTATCCAGCCAAAGCGCTTCCAGTTGACCGCAAGGGCCGTCAAGGGTGATAGGGTTTTCACGAATCAACAACGGGGAACTCCGTGACCCGCTTCGGGGTCGGCACGTCTAGGTTCTTTACGAAAAGCCTGCGAGTAATACTCAGGCAAGGCAGAAGCGATGAGTAGGCACAGTTTACGAACGGTAAGCGGCCAATGCGAATCGGTTTTCAATGCGACATGAAAATGCGTGGACACTTTTCGTACAGAACCGAACAATCTGCCTGTCCATACACACGCGCTAATGCTTTGCAGTGTACAGAGCAGGTACAAGCCGCTAAGTTTAAGTAAAGCCGTTTAGAGAGGAAGGACTCGTGGAACAGACCCTCACCGCCTGGTTGCTACCCGTCGTAACTTTGGTTGCAGGTATTGCCATTGGCTTGCTCATTGCCCGCTTGGTGCCAAGTGCTGCTCCCGGCCGCACACAGCGTCAAATGGACGAAATGCAGGAGCGCTTTGATGCCTACCAGAGCGAAGTGGTCAGCCACTTCAATACCACTGCCAGCCTGGTCAAAAAACTCACTCAGAGCTATCAGGACGTGCAGGAGCACCTGTCTGATGGCGCTAACCGTCTGGCATTGGATGAAATCACCCGTCAACGCCTGCTCGCCGCTCTGCACAGCGATGAAGGCCCTGAAAAGCGCGAGCGTCTGACACCGCCGAAGAACTACGAAGCGCCGAAAGATTACGCGCCTAAAACCGCTGATGTACCCGGTATGCTGGACGAAACCTATGGCCTGAAAAAGCCACAGGCTCCGCTTTAAGCCTTACCGCTCATCTGGTTCAAAGCCCTGCCAGTGCAGGGCTTTTTTATTATTGCCCAGCAGGAAGCAGGTCTCACCTCACAGACACTGGATGTCTCAGGTTACCCCCGCCCGCAACTCCCTTTCCCTCTTCACGTAACGCAGTCGAGTCTGCGTTCTAAGGTTTTTTGTGATTGTGCTCATCATGTTCTGCCGCATACAGCCAGTAGGCCAATTCAGGCTTCCGACATGAGCCCGAATCTGACACGCCTCGGTCTGGACAAAGCCACCCTTATAGGCATGAGCGCCATCCTGATGTGGAGCTCCTCCATCGGGGTTTACCGCAACATTGCGGAAATTTTCGGCCCGGTGGGCGGCGCAGCGCTGACATTTACAGTGAGTGGCCTAGCCGCTGTGATCTACGCTGGACGCTCCGCGCTGCGGGGCCACTCGGTGAACTACCTGCTGCTGGGTGGATTCTTTTTTGTGGCCTATGAAGTCTGCCTGTCACTCGCCTTGGGTTTTGCCGACAACCGCAGCCAATCCATCGAGTTGGGGCTAATCAACTACCTGTGGCCCTGTCTGACGATTGTTCTGGCAGTGCTGTTGGGGGATCAGCGCGCCAATTTTGTGATTGTGCCGGGGGTGCTGCTGAGCCTGCTGGGTATTTTTTGGGTGACATCGGGGGGCGAATCGGTAGGGCTACAGCCGTTACTGGCGAATATTGGCAAAAACCCGGTTGCCTACGCCCTGGCGCTGGCGGCCGCCATCACCTGGCCGATCTACACGCTGGCAACGCGCCGTATGGCCAATGGACGCAATGCAGTGCCGCTGTTCCTGCTAGGCACCGCTGCCGTGCTGTGGATAAAGTTTTTCATGACCGAGCAACCACCGCTGCATTTCGAACTAGAGGGCGCGCTGTTAGTCGGTGGGTTTGGGGTGATTACCACCCTCGCCTATTCCGCGTGGAACCACGGCGTCATGCACGGCAACCTGACACTACTGGCCAGCGCCTCGTACTTCACCCCGGTGCTGTCCGTGCTGTTGTCCAGCCTGCTATTTCAGGTCATGCCATTGGCCAGCTTCTGGATAGGCGCCCTGATGGTAACGGGCGGCTCGTTGATGTGCTGGTGGGCAGTTCGCGCCAGTTCAAAATCTTGAAACAGGTTCGTCCGGCAGAGTAACCCCAGACAACTATCCTTCCTTGGAACCCCATTCAAGGAATAGATATGTCGCGTTGGCGTTGGGCTGCGGCCAAGATCAGTAAACAACTCTGGGCCCGAGCAACCTTCATAGGTCTGCTGGGCATCACCACCGCGATTCTTGCGGCCGTCGTGGAGCGCTTTATTCCATGGGAGCTGCCTACAACCATTGGCGCGGATGCTGTGGACAACATCCTCGGCATCATTGCTTCCAGCATGCTGGCTGTCACTACGTTCAGCCTGAGTGTGATGATTTCTGCTTACGGCTCGGCCACCAGCAACGTCACCCCCAGAGCCACAAAACTGCTGATTGAAGACAGCGTCAGCCAAACCGTACTGTCGACGTTTATTGGCTCATTTCTGTTCAGCATTGTCGGCATTATCGTGCTTAAGACAGGCATGTACGGCGAACGTGGGCGCTTCATCCTGTTTATTGTCACCATTGCAGTCATTGCACTGATCGTCGTTTCTCTGTTGCGCTGGATCGACCACCTCACCCGCTTGGGTCGGGTAGGTGAAACCACCCAACGGGTTGAAGATGCCACCCTTAATGCATTGCGAGCTTGGCGCGAGCAGCCCTATCTGGGAGGCAGCCCTATGCTGGTCGATGAGTCTTTCGATAGGGCCGTCGATATTCCTGCTGACGGCATCGGCTACGTTCAGTTTATCGACATGAATGCGTTGTCGAAGATTGCCGAACGCCTGCAAGGGGCGATCTACATTCACTCAGTACCCGGTGCATTTGTGTTCCCCCAGACCCGACTTGCGCAGTTTCTGCCAGATGAGGCTGGCGATCTCAACGTCGAAGAGCTGCAAGAAGAAATTCGCTATACCTTTGCTCTGGCCAGAGAGCGCAGCTTTGAGCAGGACCCACGCTTTGGCCTGGCGGTGATGAGCGAGATCGGCTCGCGGGCGTTGTCCTCAGCCATTAACGACCCAGGCACCGTCATTGACGTAATCGGCCGTATGGCCCGACTGCTGTGTGGCTGGTCACGGGGTTATGAAGAAAGCGAGCCACTCTACCCCCGCGTGCACGTTCCGCCGTTGTGCAATGAAGATATTTTTGACGACGCCTTTGCTTTGATCGCACGGGATGGCGCAGCGTTGGTCGAGGTGCAAATCCGCCTGCAAAAAACGCTTAAGGCATTAAGCACAATGGGCGACGAAACCTTCAGAGCAGCAGCCAAGCATCAAGCCGAACTCGCACTGGCCAGAGCCGAAGCAGCACTGACGCTGGAAGCGGACAAACAGCGTGTGCGTGAAATCGCAGGCTTAAGCTGATGCTTAAAGGCGAGGGACTTACGCCGAGTTCTGAACAGCGATAACAACCCCACTCCCACTGGTAATACTGTTTCTTTTGAAATTGCTGAAACTCATAAAGCGTGAGAACAACACTTGTGCCCACTCAGGAGGGTGACCAGGATTTTCGTGCAGGGGGTTGAGCGGCATGGATGCCGCGAAAGTCGCGATGGGCCATGGATGGCCCTTCGCGACGCACCTCCGGAACGATAATTCTGGGCACGAACCCTCAGCGAAGCGGAGGGCCGGATGACAGGGCAGCGGTTGGCTACTTTCTCCAAGAAGAAAGTAGCTCGCCCGAGAAGGGCGAAACCCTCCACAAAGTCGACATCGAAAACCCAGTAACGCCACTACCAGTCTTGAGTCAGTTTGTATGAACTATTTGGTAACCGAAACAAAAATGCCGTAGACCACGGTAGGTCTACGGCATTTCTTTAATACAACAGCATCTCGCTACTTGAGCGGGGCTTTTGCATTACCAGCGGTAATCAGATTGCACCGCGCTCACGCAGCAGCGCCAACACCTGCTTAACGCCCTCATCAACCGATACCGATTGAGTGTCGATCACCAGATCGGCATTCAGCGGCACATCGTACGGGAAGGATTCACCCGGAATGTTGTCGCCACCAGCGGCATACAGGCCCTGCGGATCACGCTCGGCGCAAACCTGCGGGGATGCCTGCACATACACAGTGATCAGACGATCATTGCCGATCAGGGTTTTCGCCTGTTCACGACCTTCCGCATCTGGTGCCACAAAGGCGGCCAGAGTGATGATGCCTGCTTCGTTGAACTGACGCGCCACATGGGCGGCGCGACGCCAGTTCTCGGTGCGACCAGCGCGATCTTGCGGCAGGCCTTTGTTCAGGTCGTGGCGCAGATTCTGGCCATCCAGCACGTATACAGCACGACCAGCATCGAACAGTTTGCGTTCAACCGCATAAGCCAAGGTGCTCTTACCTGCACCGGAAAGACCGCTGAACAACACAGTAGCCGGTTTCTGGCCAAAGCGGTTAGCGCGCTCTTCGGTAGACACGTGGGCGGCCTTGCCATGCTGGCTGCCACCTTGCGCTTGTGGCGCAGCGATGATCATGCCCGCACCTACGGTGCCGTTGGTCAAACGGTCGATAACGATAAACGAGCCGGTGGTGCGGTTTTGCTCGTAACCGTCCAACGCAATCGGCGCATCCAGTGCGATACGCACTTTGCCGATTTCGTTCAGTTGCAGGCTGCTGGCAGCGCCCTTCTCCAGGGTGTTCACGTCCACGCGGTGTTCAATCGAACCCACGGAACCCGGCACATAGCTGGTGGCGCGTTTGAAGTCGTATTTTTTGCCCGGCAGCATCGGCTCTTCCGACATCCACACCAGCATCGCTTCAAAGTTATCAGCGATCTGCGGACGGTTGTCAGCATGCACCAGCATGTCACCACGGGAGACGTCGATCTCATCTTCCAGGGTGATGGTGATAGCTTGGCCCGGACCGGCCTGCTCCAGCTCACCTTCATAGGTGACGATTGATTTGACCTTGCTGCCCTTGCCGGATGGCAGGGTTACAACTTCGTCGCCCTTACGCACGATACCGCTGGCCAGGGTGCCGGCGAAGCCACGGAAGTTCAGGTTCGGACGGTTAACGTACTGCACCGGGAAACGCATGTCAGTGAAGTTACGGTCGCCTGAAACCTCAACGGTTTCCAGAATTTCCATCAGCGACTGGCCATCGTACCAAGGCGAGCGTTCGCTCTTGTTCACGACGTTGTCGCCCTTCAGGGCAGACATTGGCACGAAGTACAGGGAAGTCGGCTTGAGCGAGATACCTTCGGCGAACTTCAGGTAATCGGCTTTGATCTGCTCGAAAACGCCCTGGTCAAAGTCTTTGAGGTCCATCTTGTTGACGGCCACAACGATGTGTTTGATCCCCAGCAGGCTGGCGATAAAGCTGTGGCGTTTGGTCTGAGTCTGCACGCCGTAACGGGCGTCGATCAGGATAATTGCCAAGTCACAGGTGGACGCACCAGTGGCCATGTTGCGGGTGTACTGCTCATGGCCGGGGGTGTCGGCGATGATGAATTTGCGCTTAGCGGTGCTGAAATAGCGGTACGCCACGTCGATGGTGATGCCCTGCTCGCGCTCGGCTTGCAGACCATCCACCAGCAGTGCCAAGTCGATATCGTCACCGGTGGTACCGACTTTTTTCGAGTCGCGGCTGATGGCTTCCAGATGGTCCTCATAGATCATCTTGGAGTCGTGCAGCAGGCGGCCAATCAGGGTGCTCTTGCCGTCATCGACGTTGCCGCAAGTGAGGAAACGCAGCAGTTCTTTACGCTCGTGTTGAGCCAGGTAAGCGAGGATGTCTTCGCTGATCAGTTCGGATTGGTGCGACATATTAGAAATACCCCTGACGTTTTTTCTCTTCCATGGAACCAGCCCCATCGTGGTCGATGACGCGGCCCTGGCGCTCGGAAGTCTTGGTCAGGAGCATTTCCTGAATGATTTCCGGCAAGGTGGCGGCGGTGGATTCCACTGCGCCTGTCAGCGGGTAGCAACCGAGTGTACGGAAGCGCACCATTTTCTTCTGAATACGGGATTTCTCTTCGTCGCTGAGGTGCTCGAGGATACGGTCGTCGTCGATCATCACCAGCGTGCCGTTGCGCTCAATCACTTCACGCTCAGCAGCGAAGTACAGCGGCACAATCGGAATTTGCTCAAGGTAGATATATTGCCAGATGTCCAGCTCGGTCCAGTTGGACAGCGGGAAGACGCGAATGGACTCGCCCTTCTTGACCTTACCGTTGTAGATATTCCACAGTTCCGGGCGCTGGTTTTTTGGGTCCCAGCGGTGGTTGCTGTCACGGAAAGAGTACACGCGCTCTTTGGCACGGGACTTTTCTTCGTCACGGCGTGCGCCACCAAAGGCGGCATCGAAGCCGTACTTGTTCAGCGCCTGTTTCAGCCCCTCGGTCTTCATGATGTCAGTGTGTTTTGCACTGCCATGGGTGAAGGGGTTGATGTTCTGAGCGATACCGTCCGGGTTGACGTGGGTAATCAGGTCCAGGCCCATCTCCGCCACCATCTTGTCACGGAAGGCGTACATCTCCTGAAACTTCCAGCGGGTATCGACGTGCATCACCGGGAACGGCAGCTTGCCTGGGAAAAAGGCTTTGCGCGCCAGATGCAGCATCACGGCGGAGTCTTTGCCGATGGAGTACAGCATTACCGGGTTGTCGAATTCGGCGGCCACTTCACGAATGATGTGGATACTCTCCGCCTCCAGCTGTTTCAGATGGGTCAATTTGTCGAGCATGGCTACTCACGGATTACGGTATTTTTCGGGGGCCGGCGGGCCGTGGACGAGCGCGCACTCTAGCACAGCGCCTACTTCTAATCAGGAGCGCACTTAGAACGAAACCATATATGCATATAGCCGTACAGCTGCGCTCAGCCGATTAAAAACAGCCAACCCAACACCCTGCCAGGTTGGCTCCTATCGATGGCAGCGATCAGATCGGATTAGGGCAATCAATAAAAATGTGCTCGATCGCAAAGCGCCGGGACAGGTAATCCCCCAGTGCCTGAACTCCGTAGCGCTCAGTGGCGTGATGGCCTGCCGCAATGAAGCTGATGCCGTTTTCACGGGCGCTGTGGAACGTCTGTTCAGAAGCCTCTCCGCTGAGATACAGATCAACGCCCGCTGCAATCGCCTGATCGATATAACCCTGACCGCCTCCGGTGCACCAGCCCACACGGCGGATCATGTCGGAGCCCTCTACCAGCAGCGGCTCGCGCCCGAGCACTTCACCCACATGACGGGCAAATGCCTGGGCTGACATGGCTTCGGCCAGTGAACCTATCAGGCCTACCGTGCGCGGGTTATCCGGTTCCAACGGGCCTTCGACGGTAATTCCCAGGCGCGCCGCAAGCTGAACGTTATTCCCCACATCAGGGTGCACATCCAGTGGCAAGTGGTAAGCCAGCAGGCTGACATCATTGCTCAGCAGCGCTTTCAGGCGACGCTGTTTCATCCCGGTCACGCAAGGGTTTTCACCCTTCCAGAAGTAGCCATGATGCACCAACAGCACATCCGCTTCGGCTTCAATGGCCGCTTCGACCAACTCCAGGCTAGCGGTCACACCACTGACAATTCGAGAAACCTGAGGCCGTCCTTCGATCTGCAAACCATTGGGGCAGTAATCACTGATGCGCGATACATTCAGATAACGGTTGGCTTCTTCAACCAGAGCTGTGAGCGAAATAGCCATATAAATTCCTTATACAAAAATTACGAAACACGTCTTTCTTAGTGTTCGCCTCTATAATGGCCAACCTTAAAGGGGGGGATGTGCCCCCGCAACCTTCAGGACTGAATCCATGCTTAAGGCCCTGCGCTTTTTAGGCTGGCCCCTTCTGGTCGGCGTGCTGCTTGCACTGCTGATCATGGCTTATTTTCCAAAATGGGTCGGACTACCCGAGAAAACTGCTCATATCACCATGGGTCCGTTTTATGGACGCATGCAACAAGGCCCGGTTTCATATACCGATGCGGTCAAGCTGGCCTCGCCTGCTGTAGCCAACCTGTACAGCACCAAAGTGGTGAGCAGGCCTATTCACCCGCTGTTTGAGGACCCCGAGTTCCGCAGCTTCTTCGGTGACAACCTGCCCCAACAGCGACGCATGGAGTCCAGCCTGGGGTCGGCAGTGATCATGAGTCCGGAAGGCTACCTGTTAACTAATAATCACGTGGTTGCTGGTTCCGAGCATTTGGTTGTGGCGCTCAAAGACGGCCGTGAAACCGTAGCCCGTATCATCGGCACCGACCCGGAAACTGATCTTGCGGTGTTGAAGATTGATCTGCCAAACATTCCAGCCATCACCATGGGCCGCTCTGACAAGATCAACATTGGTGATGTAACGCTGGCCATCGGTAACCCATTTGGGGTCGGTCAGACCGTGACCATGGGCATTATCAGTGCCACTGGGCGCAACCAGTTGGGCCTGAATACCTACGAAGACTTCATCCAGACCGATGCCGCGATCAACCCTGGCAACTCCGGTGGCGCACTGGTAGACGCCTACGGCAACTTGGTGGGCATCAATACCGCCATTTTCTCCAAGTCCGGCGGATCACAGGGCATTGGTTTCGCTATCCCGGCCAAGCTGGCTCTGGAGGTGATGCAGGCCATCATCGAACACGGCAAGGTCATCCGCGGTTGGCTGGGGATTGAAGTACAGCCCATGACGCCTGAGCTGGCAGAGTCGTTCGGACTTGATGGCCGCCCAGGCATCGTGGTTGCCGGTGTGTACCGCAACGGACCAGCACAGCGTGCAGGTTTGCAACCCGGAGATTTGATCCTAAAGATTGATGGTGCGGAGACTAATGATGGGCGCAGCGCCATGAACCAAGTCGCCCGAACCAGACCCGGACAAACCATCCAAATCACCATCCTGCGTGCAGGCAAAACCTTGAAACTGAACGCCGAAGTTGGGATTCGGCCAGCGGTAGAAGCCAAGCAAAACTAAGCACCAGAGCACTCCATCCGCCACAAACGGGACAGTGAATGCCCGTTTGTGGCCCTACACGGCAAGTCAGACTGCCCATGCGGGGTAATCGGTATAGCCTTCTGCCCCAGCGGTATACAGCGTCTTACGGTTAAGCGTGGCCAGCGGTCGTGCGTTACGCAAACGCTCAACCAGATCCGGATTGGCAACATAATGGCGCCCAAACGAAACGGCCTGACCATGTCCGTTGTCCAGTGAACGTTCAGCTGATTCCCCATCAAACCCATCATTGATGATCAGTTGTACGGTGCTGTGTTCTTCCACTAGCGCGAAGGCATCCAAACCTGTCACGGGTGAGCGCATGATGTGCAGGTAAGCAAGTGGTAAATCGGCAACCGCCTGCATCAGGGCAACGGCCGTGGCAACAGGGTCCTCATCAACGATGTCGTTGTAGGGATTGCCCGGGCACATGCGATAACCCACCCGCCCGGCACCAATGCTGTCGGCCATGGCGGCCAACACTTCTGCCGGGAAACGCACCCGATTTGCAACGCTGCCACCGTACTGATCGGTGCGCTGATTACTCCCGCTGGCCATAAACTGCATCGGCAAATAACCACTGGTGCAATGCAGTTCAACCCCATCAAAGCCTGCTTCCCGCGCCAGAATGGCTGCGCGGCGGTAGTCTTCCACCACTGCCTGCACTTCTTCTGTGGTCAAGGCATGGGGCTCGTCGGTATCCACCATTCCGGCGGCATCGCTGTAGAGCTGTACGTTGGCTCGTATGGCCGATGGAGCCACGGTGCGTGCCCCCTCAGGCTTGTTATAACGGCTGGCGGCACGTCCAACGTGCATCAGCTGAAGTACGATCAGGCCACCCTCTGCGTGCACGGCATCGGTGACTTTACGCCAGGCGCTAACCTGTAGTTCGTTAAAAATTCCGGGGGTGCGACAGTACCCTAAGCCATCGGCAGAAGGTGCAGTGCCTTCTGCAATTATCAGCCCTGCACTGGCACGCTGGCGGTAATACTCAACCATCAACTCAGTTGGCACAGCATTCTCGTCGGCCCGACTACGCGTCATAGGAGCCATAACAATACGGTTGGCTAGATTCAGCTCACCCAATTTAAGTGGTTGGAACAGTAAGTTCACAGATGCAATTCCTCATACGAGCAGCCATACGCGAAGGTGGCTCTCTCAGCTCAGCATTAAAAAGCCCTCCCACCTGCGACCAGGCACACTCAGGTAGAAGGGCAAAGGTTGAGCAGCTAGTTAACGCACACGAATCTTTGGATCACCCGCACCACGGCGCATGGTGGTGAGGAACTGCTCTAGCGGAGCAGGTTGGGCAATCTCTGGCAGCTCATCTTTGTTCGGGCGACTGGCCCAGAAGGCATCCCATGACGGGAACAGCTCATGGAAGCTGCCTGAATAGGGCTCACGGCCCGGCCAACGCATTTTCAGGCCGCCAATCGGCGGCTTGTTCAGGTCAGTGGCGTACCAGTAGCACGGCAAGCGACGGCGGAAGCACCAGCGCCCGTCGATGCGCTCGTAGTCATCCCAGTAGAGCATCTGCATGATGACCCACTCGGGGCCGGTCTCATGCTCGTTCTTGGAATAGACCACCCCTGTTGCGTGATCCGGGTCTTTGAACTCAATGATGTGCTGACCAAGGTGGTGCGATGTGCCATGAAACTGCAAGCGCATGGTGTCATCCAGCCAAGCCTTGAGATGCGCCCGTCCGACTTTATCTCGGCCGACACGCACATCCGGGGCGAAGCAATTAGCCATGGCGTCCAGATCACGCATATCCAACGACAATGCATATTTGCCCGCGAGCTGACGAATTTCGTCGAGCGACTCCAGGCGATCTATGCGTGCAAGCAAATCCTGATTCTCCATCGGGCCTTACTCCAGCACGGTATAGAGGTCAGAGCTGCGACCACCATCCACGTTGAGTGTGGCGCCGGTGACATAGGACGATTCATCACTGGCCATGAACAAAATGGCACTGGCCAGTTCTTCGGAGCGACCAACGCGCTTCATCGGGATCAATTTTTCAGTGTTGCTGCGAGCTTTAGGATCGCTGAGCATGCCAGCCATTGCCGGAGTCTCGACCACACCGGGAATAATCACGTTGCAGCGGATGTTATAGGCAGCACCTTCACTGGCGACCGCACGGCTGAAGTTGATCACAGCGGCTTTAGCAGCCGAATAACCGGTCATCCAGGCAGTACCGAACTGGCCACAGATAGAGGCGATGTTGACGATGGAGCCGCCACCGGAGTCTTTCATCAGGCGGACGGCGGTGCGCACACCCCAGAACGTGCCGTCTACGGTGGTCTGGAAGTTGGCGTGCCATTGCTCGGTGCTCATGCTGTCCACTGAGCCCCAGGTATAAGCCATGGCGTTGTTGACCAAAATATCCAAACGGCCATGACGCTGCGCAACACCTTCAATAGCCGCGACGATTTCAGCCTCAACACTGACATCTGCCACCGCCACTTCAGCCTTGCCACCGGCATTGATGATGGTTTGTTTGACTTGCTCCAGCGGCTCTGCACGACGGCCGCACAGCACAACCAGCGCACCTTCAGCCGCAAAGCGCAGCGCGGTGGCTTCACCGATACCGGAGCTGGCACCGGTTACAAAGGCAATTTTTCCCTGCAATTGATTGGACATGAGCTGACTCCGATTAGATGAAGGACATGCCGCCGTTAACGGCAACGTTTTGGCCAGTCATAAAGCTGGAGTCTTCGCAGGCCAGGAACACAGCCACAGCAGCGATTTCATCCACTTCACAGAGACGGCCCAGCGGCACGCCTTTGAGCAGGTCTTTCATCATTTCATCGGGGATACCGGCCATCATCGGCGTGTTGGTTGGGCCGGGCACCAGCGTGTTCACACGAATACCCTGGCTGGCCAACTCACGGGCGATACCACGGGTCAGGCCCATAACACCGGCCTTGGATGCGCAGTAATGGTTAGGACCTTCGCCGGTCAGCGCCGAGGTACTGGACAGGTTGATGATGCTGCCGCCCTGCCCGCCTTTGATCATCAGCTTGGCGCCTTCACGAGCGCAGAAGAATGTACCGGTCAGGTTAACGCCGATCACACGCTGCCAGCTTTCGTCCGGGGTTTCCAGGAAGCTGTCCAGGCCACCAACACCGGCGTTGTTGACGACGATATCAAGACGACCGAAATGTTGTTCAGTTGCTGCCATGGCCGCACTGACCGAAGCGCTGTCACCCACGTTGCACTCAACAGGGAGCACGCTGTCGCCCAGATCGGCCAGGCCGTCCTTGAGGCTGGCCAGGTTGATGTCAGCAGCTACCACCTTGGCACCTTCAGCAACAAAGCGACGGACGATTGCCTGGCCCATGCCTTGGCCTGCACCTGTTACAAAAGCAACTTTATTTTGCAATTTCATGCCGATTCTCCTGCCGGCTGTAAATGATGTGCCGCGCCGTTGCACGACTGTTTCGGCTTTCATCATTGAGCCGGTGGCGCTGATTCACATCGTCCGATGGGACTAAAGCAAGCGGCCTAGTGAGCGTGGTCTGAATGGACGATGCCCGAGCCTTCACGACAACCGACCATCGTGCGCAAGTCACGGCCTGTGAGCCGTCTCCATACCGGCTGAGGCTGCACAGCCTTCGCACGGGTGATCACCATCTGATTGGAAACAGAACCATGAGCCAGCAATCTGATCTGCCACTGCCCGTCGGCCACTATGTCACCCTGCCCAGCGGCCTGCGCCTGCACTACCTAGACGAAGGCCAAGGCCCGGTACTGCTGTGGATGCACGGCAGCGGCCCAGGGGCCAGCGGCTTTAGCAACTTCAAAGGTAACTACCCGCTATTCACTGCGGCCGGCTACCGCAATATCGTGCTCGACCTGCCGGGCTTCGGCCGCTCTGACAAGCCGGATGACGGCATGTACGACCTGGATTTCTTTGTCAGCACCTTGCAAGCCTTCACCCAGGCTGTCGGGATCAGCCGCTGCACCCTTATCGGCAACTCGCTGGGGGGCGCGATTGCCCTGGGCCTGACGCTGGCCAATCCAGAACTGGCAGAAAAACTGATTCTGTTGGCACCAGGCGGCGTGGAGGAGCGCGAAACCTACTTCAAAATGTCGGGCATCTTGCGCATGGTGTCGCTGTTTGGTGCGGGCCCGATTGGCATGGAAGAAATGCGCAGCATGATGAGCCTGCAGTTGTTCGACCCGTCGATCCTGCCGGAAGAGCTACTGGCCGAACGCGTCGCAGTCGCACAGCTGCAACCGAAGAACCTGTTCAGCACCATGATGATCCCCAACATGGAGTCACGCCTGGGTGAAATTCGCTGCCCGATCCTGACCTTCTGGGGCAGCAACGACAACTTCAACCCAGTCGGCGGTGCGCAGCGCATCATTGATGGAGCCAGCAATGCCCGCGCCCTGATCCTTAACCGTTGCGGTCACTGGGTCCAGGTCGAGCACCGTGATCTGTTCAACCGCACCTGCCTGGACTTCCTCCAGAACGGCTGATGGACAAAGCTTAGGGTGCCTCAGGTGCGCCCTAAACCTAATCAAAGACTCCTTAAAGCAGATAAAAAAACACCCTGAGCTCGGGAAGGACTCAGGGTGAAAACTTGGGCAACTCTTATGCGTTAGAGGCAGCGAGAAACGCGGGTGCTTCACCACCACCATGTAGCAGTAGGTTGCAGCCACTGGCATAACTGGCCAATGGCGAGGCGATGTACACACAGGCAGCGCCAATATCTTCTGGGTCAGCCAAACGGCCTGCCGGGATGGTCGCACTGACCGCCGCAATACCGTCTTCATCACCGTAGTGTTGGTGAGACTGCTCCGTTCTAACCAAGCCGGGGCTAACCGTGACCACGCGCACTTTGGGTGCCCACTCAACGGCCAACGAAGTGGCCAGCGACAAGATGCCTGCTTTAGCCGCGCCATAGGCCGCTGTCAGTGGCGAAGGTCGCAACGCACTGATACTGCCGATAAAGACGATCACCCCGCCCTGCTCTTGCTCCTGCATGATGCTGTTAGCCATTTGGGCGACGTTGAGCGGTGCAATAAGATTAAGGCGGATAATGCTTTCGCTGTAACGGGGCGATGCTGTAGCGGCCTCGGCGGACGGGCTGCCACCGGCATTGTTGATCACCGCATCGAGACGACCGAAGTCCTCTTTAATGCGGCTGAACATCTGGCCCAGAGACTCGAGGTCTTTAACATCTGCCGTGAGAAAAACAGCCTGCTTACCATCCACCGAGGGCAAGTCATCAGGCTGATTACGCCCACACACAATGACTTGGGCACCGACCTTAAGAAAGCTACGGGCAATACCAGCGCCAACACCTTTTGCCCCGCCGGTGATCAACACCACTTTGCCCTGATAATTCAGACCAGCTTGGATGTCCATTAGCGACTCCTGTATCACGTTTTACTGCACTCTAGGCACTGGGGTATGAGCGCTCTACGTCTAAATGGACGATGAGTGCGCAGCAGCGCAACTGGAATATCGTGACTCCAATTAGTGAGTGCATCCGCATGACTACTGAGCACGCCATCCTCCTTGTTGAACAGCCTGCCTCAGGCGTGGCGTTGCTGCGCCTGAACCGCCCGCACGTGAATAACGCCCTGAGCCCTGAGCTGCAAAGCCAGCTGGCGAAGCAATTTGCGCGACTGAGTGAAGACCCGACGGTGCGCTGCATTGTGCTGACAGGTGGCAATAAGGTGTTTGCCGCCGGAGGGGATATCAACAGCATGGCCGATGTGGGCGCCATTGATATCCATCTACGCCACACTGAACGCTTATGGGCGCCGATTCAGCACTGTCCTAAACCTGTGATTGCAGCGGTATGCGGCTACGCCTATGGCGGCGGCTGCGAACTGGCCATGCATGCCGACATTATTGTTGCCGGGCACAGCGCACGCTTTAGCCAGCCAGAGATTCGCATCGGCATCATGCCGGGCATTGGCGGAACTCAGCGTTTGGTACGGGCTGTGGGTAAGGCTAAGGCCATGCGTATGGCGCTTACCGGGGAAGCCATCAGCGCCCATGAAGCATGGGTAGCCGGGTTGATCAGCGATCTGGTGGAGGATGAACAGGTGCTAGCTAAAGCGCTGGAGCTGGCCACCCAGATTGCCGCCCTCGCGCCCCTGGCTGCGGAGCAAATTAAGGAGGTGATTCTGGCGGGCGTAGATGCCTCGCTGGAGACAGCGCTGGCATTAGAACGAAAGGCCAATGCGTTGCTGTTTGCCTCGCGCGATCAAAAAGAAGGCATGCAGGCCTTTTTGCAAAAGCGCCCCGCAGACTTTGAGGGGCGCTAGATCAGATCAACCGGCGGCGTATTGGCTATTAAGCTGCGCGTCGCCTGGTGCACCCAAGACGCATGATGTGCCGCCCGGTGAGTACATTGTCACCACGCAGCGATTGCAGGCCGTGCAGATGGAGTCCCGGCTGAGTCCCTGCTGCAGTTTATTGGGGTAATCCGGCTCAGCGATTAATACCCGGCCCATTGCCACCGCATCAAAGCCCTCACCGAGCACCTGCTCAAGCCCCGCCAGGCTCTTCGCTCCACCGATATAAGCCAATGGCAGGCCGACTGCCTGACGTACCTTGCGCGCATGCTCCAGCAGGTACAGCTCGCGAAAATCGACCTTGGGTTCCATCAGGCTCTTCAGAAACACCGCTGCCGTCACCAGCGGTTTACCGGTATCCACACGGTTTTCTTTGGAGAACGTGTTACCGAACATGGTCGGCATCGACTCCACATTCATCCCCGCACTGAGCACCAACATGTGCGCGCCTTCGCGCTCCAGACGCGCAGCAATCTGCGCCCCGTGTTCGGCGTTGTGGCCACGCCGCACACCTTCGGTGATGCTGAACTTGCACACCACGGCCAACTCTTTGCCCACCGCATCAAGCACCCGGCCCAATACCTCGGCTGGAAAGCGCAGGCGATTTTCCAGGGTACGGCCATAGTCATCACCCCGCTTGTTGTACAGCGGAGAAATAAACTGGCTGAGCAAATAGCCATGCCCCATATGCAGCTCCACTGCATTGAAACCAGCTTCACGGGCAAGACGTGCTGCACGCACAAAATCATCCGCCACCTGACGCATATCGGCCTGACTCATCGCCTGCTTTCGTAGCATGCCGCTGAGAATGCCGACCTTGTTAAATCCACCACTGGATGAAAGTGGAAAACGCGAATGCTGAGGTGGCAGGAAGGTGAAGCACCCTCCATGGGTAATTTGCGCAGAGGCAGCCGCACCTTGCGCCTGAACGGTCTCGGTGAGCACACGCAAATGCGGCACACACGCTTCATTGAGCAGCAACTGGCCGGGTAGCGTTCGTCCATCTTCATTAACCGCACAATAAGCCACCGTGGTCATACCAGCGCCGCCCGCGGCCACAGCTTCGTGGATGCGCACCAGATTCTTCGTCGGTAGGCCATCGCGCGATGAGCCTTCGTTGGTGGCCGCTTTAATAATGCGGTTACGCAATGTCAGCGGGCCGATGGTGAGCGGGGTAAAGAGCGCTGAGCGATGAACGTCTGCGGAAGTAGACATGCTGAATCCTCTTTATTGTTTTCAGGCTGCAACGGACACAAACAAATCGGCCCCACAGCAAACGCTGTGAGGCCGAGAGTTACCGGTGGATGCAACACCGGGCGTTTCATGTGATGACTCAGAAGGTGTACTTGGCGTTAAACGACACGTAATCACGGTCTGACATCAAACGGCTGTGTTCCAGGCTCGGTGAGCTGAGGAAGTCCACATAGGTCAGGCCCACTTGGAAGTTACCCAAGTACTTAAGGTCGCCACTGAGGGTCAGACGTTTTTCATCGCGTCCCAGACCTTGCAAGGCAGTGCCGTCGATGTTCTGCTGCCAGCTGATTTTGGTGACCAGATCCCAACCACTGAATACGCCTGGGTAATCCATCTGTGCACCTAGGCCCAGCAGCGTGGAGTCACGGGTCTGACCTTTGTGCTGGAAGGTGTCGTAGGTGCCAGCGTCATAACCACCTACGGTTACGTTCACCGAATCAACACCCTCAATGTACTGGTTCATGACCTCACCGAAGACGGTGGTCTGATGCGACAACCAGCTCGGGCCAATGATGTACATAGCATTAAGGTTGGTCTGCCACAGTTGGCCACGGGCCGGAGCACCGTTGTCCAGGTACACAGCAGCGCCATCGCGGTAGCTGATATCACCGGCAAACTGAACCGAATCCCCGAGCTTCGAGCTGAAGCTGACGCCGGTCAGCTCGACATCATCAAAGTAGGCCAGCTTGTAGGTACCGTCTTCGACCACGGTGTCGAAGCTGGAGTAAACGGTCTCAGGGCCCCAGCTGAACAGCAGCGCACCAATACGCTCATGGTAACGGGTGTGGTACAGGCCAACTTCGGTACTTTCAGTCAGACGATAACGAGCACCCACGCCCCACTGGCCGCTGTCGCGAGGCTCTTCTTCACCGGCATAACGCATGCCTGCGGTGCTGTATGGGGAATACAGCATCACTTCAGCGCTGGTGCCGAAAATATCACTGGTACTGAAGTAGTCGCCCACAGGGCTGAGCTGACTCTCTTCCCACTTGTACTGGTAGTAGCCCATCAGGGTCAGGTCATCATTGATCTGCCAGTTGGCAGAAACCTGGCCAACCGGCAGGTAAGCGTCTTTGGCTTCAGTACCGGGAACGTTGAATTTGGTGGCGTCGACTGCCGTCTGACCCTGGCTGATGTTGGCCCAGAACAAGCTCTCACCCCACGCGACCAGATGGCGGCCAGCCTTAAGCGCCAGATACTGATCACCGAATACATCGAAGTTGCCGTACACATAGGCATCCAGCAGACGTGCTTTACCACCGCTGTCGCGGCGGGTGTCGCTCAGGAAGCTGTTGTACGAGCCGCTTTTGTTGACGGTTCCCGGCCAGTCGTTGTCGTTGTTCTGATGATAGACATCATCGTAAAAGTAACTGCCACGCAATACAGCGCCCATATTTTCATGGTGCAGCATCACCTCGCCGAACAGGCTGACGCGGTTGGTCACCAGCGAGCCACGATCAAAGTTGCGGGTACCGTCGTCGCCGTTCACGTTGGAATCTACCAGGTACTCGTTGGCACGTTTGGCAGTACGCATAGACGCGGTGTAGTTCACCGTCAGACTGGATTCCAGAACGGTGTTATCCCCCAGATCAATGGTGGGGGCGGCAGCAGCAGTACCACTTGCCATTGCTACGGCAAGGCTCAGTACTGCAGGGGCAAAGCCAAACTTAATTTGGTGGTAACTCATCGCTATCTCCTTATTGTTGTTGTGTGCAATAGAGCGCTTGTTCCGGCGAACGATTTGAGGTCTATGCAGCGCAGATCCGACTTGCTGATCAGTCTGAAAACCTGACTGCAACACCACATCATCCATTTGAACTAGGCCGTTCTTCACCAGGGCATCAGCACCACACGAAAGGGCGTCTGGCTCAGGCCAGCGCTACCTTTTCACGCAGCGAAATTTTGTCGACTTTGTTGGAAGAGTTGAGCGGCAAGGCCTCGAAGAAGCGCACATAGCGCGGCACCTTGTAGTTGGCCATTTGCTCGCGGCTCCAGCTGATCAGCTGTGCCTCATCAAGGCGTTGCCCCTTGTGCAGCACAACGCAGGCACAGCCCACCTCGCCCATGCGCTCATCCGGCACACCGATGACTGCAACTTGGGCAATGCCCGGATGCACCAGCAGCGCAGCTTCGATCTCCGCTGGGTAGCAGTTGAAACCGCCAACAATAAACATGTCTTTCAGGCGATCAGTAATGCGCAGGTTGCCGTGCTCATCGAGGCAGCCCACATCGCCGGTATGCAACCAACCCTCGCTGTCGATGGTTTGCGCAGTCGCCTCGGGGTTGTCGAAATACCCCTGCATGACGTGGAAACCGCGCAGACAGATTTCGCCCACCTCACCTTGCGCCAGCGGCTGATTGTCGCTGCCACGGATGCTGACTTCGGTTCCCGGCAATGGCTTACCACTGGTGGATGCAATGATTTCTGCCGAGTCAGCAGGATCACAAATGGTTGCCAAGCCACCGCACTCAGTCAGGCCATAGGCAGTGGTGACCACCTTAAAGCCCAGCTCTCGACGCATGCGTTCAATGAGCACCGAAGGAATAGTCGATGCACCCGTCGAGGCCGCGCGCAAGGAAGACAGATCTGTTTCACGCAAACGAGGGTGAGCCAGCATCGACAAATACAACGCAGGTGGCCCCGGCAGCACCGTCACCCGCTCGCGGGCGATCCGCTCGAAAACGGCCTCGGCATCAAACACCGCATGCGGCAGAATCGTCACCCCGGCCAGCAGGCAACTCATAAAGCCTGCCTTGTAACCAAAGGCATGGAAGAACGGATTGACGATCAGGTAGCGGTCACCCGGCACCAGCCCCAAGATGTTGCCAAACTCACGGAAAGCCCGTAGCAACGGCCCGTGTGCACTCATCACGCCCTTCGGCTTACCTGTGGTACCGGAGGTAAACAGCAAATCGCAAATCGCATTGCTGGTTACCGCATCAGCTCGTTGGCGCGCATCGGCTTCAGACACCGCTTCTCCTTGCAGGAGAAACGCATCCCAGCTTTGGTCTTGCCCGGCAGGCTCCTTAGTGCTGTTGATCACCACCTGTTTTTCAAGGCTGGACGGGCGATGCGGTTGCAGCATTGCCGGGTAATCCACGCCGAGGAATTGCTCCTGCACAAACAACACGCGAGTGCCGCTACGCTCCAAAATATCGGCAGCCTCCGGCCCTTTCATACGGGTGTTAATCGGAACCAATGTGGCGCCAGCGCAATGAATACCCAGCGCAGCGATGATCCAGTCACGGCAATTGGGTGCCCAGACCGCCACCCGATCCCCATGCTGAATACCGCTGGCCATCAGGGCCCGCGTCACTTGCAGGGCCAGAGCGGGTAAATCGGCGTAATCAGTTGCTACGCCGTCTTCTTCGATAGCCGCCCGACCTGCATGCAGCCGTCCTGCCTCAAAAAGCATGGCCGGTATGGTTGCAGGTGACGCAGCGCAGGTTTGCTCCGCTGTAGTTGCAATCTGGATCATCGCTAGGCTCGAATTTCGAATCATTCAGGGAAACGGATTTGGAGGGTGTCGCTGGTGGGCACTGCCTGGCAGCACAGAATCCAGCCTTCAGCCAGCTCATCTGCATCCAGTGCATCGTTGATCAACAGGTCGACACTGCCTTTATCCAAGGTGCACATGCAGGATGCGCAGCCACCCACGCGGCAGGCGTTCGGCGGATTCAAACCTGCGCGTTCCATGGCCATCAGCAGCGTTTCATCACTCTTGCAGTCCAACTCATAGTGCTCACCGTCCAGGGTGACGCTGACCTGAGCCGCGACGGCTGATTCACTGCTGACCGGAACCGCTTCTTCGCCCTCACCCGGCAGCGAAACAAAGCGCTCAACGTGGATGCGCGGTGACGGCATGCCGAGCGCCTTCAAGGCACTGAAGGCGGAGTCCATAAAGGGCCCTGGGCCACAGATAAAGGCTTCAGCCGCTGCATGGGGCCGAGCCAGTTCAGTGAGTTGTTCAACGCTTGGAATGCCCTGTACCGAATCAAGCCAGTGGATAACCTGAAGGCGGCTCGGGTGGGATTGCGCCAGTGCCTTGAGTTCATCACGGAAGATCACGGAAGACTCATCACGGTTGGCGTAAATCAGCACCACACGGCCTGAACCTTTGAGCAGCGCCGATCGCAGGATCGAAAGCACAGGCGTAACGCCGCTACCGCCACCGAACAGCAGCAAGTCGCCATTCAGGTCCTTCGGCACAAACACTCCCGCCGGACGCATGACTTGCAGGCAGCTACCCGCTTGCACCTGATCGCACAGCCAGTTGGAAGCACGCCCATCCGCAACCCGCTTGATCGTCACCCGCAGCGGCTCATCGACGAATGGTGTACTCGACAATGAATAGCAACGAGGCAACCAGTCATCACCGTAGGGCACACGCAACGTCAGGAATTGTCCTGGCTGATAACGGAATGCCTCAGCCAACTCGCGCGGCACATCAAATACCAGCGAGCAAGCATCCGCTGTTTCTTCAACTACTTGCGCTACGCGCAGTTCCAGATAATTGCTCATTGTTGAACACTCACTCACAACAGACTTCAACCGCTGCCACGTGGCAACGACACAATTCGTACTAACTAAGGTCTGCGGCAGCCGCCTGAGCAGCCCGGCGGCCCGAGAACACGCAGTCGGCCAGCGACAAACCACTCACATACAGGTGCGAAGGGATACCAACGGCTGCGCGACCAGCTGCATAGAGCCCGGCAATAGGCTGACCTTGGGCGTTGAGCACAGCGCCGCTGTCTTCATCGACCTTTAGGCCGCCCAACGTCAGGCCGCTCATGGGGAACACAGCGTTACCCACCGAGATATCGCAGGCGTAGAACGGCCCCTGATCGAGCACCTGACAGTTGCCTGCCGACTTACCAAATGGCTCTGCGGCCTTGCCCCGTGCCGCTAAGTTGTAGCGCGACACCTCAGCCTCGAGCTGCTCTGGGTCCATACCCGTGGCGGCGGCCAACTCACTCAGCGTCCGCCCTTTACGGGCCTGCCACATCAGCATCAGAGCCGGTACGGTCTGGAACCACCAGTAGCCACCTTTAAGGGTTTCCCACAGGGCTTGGCGACGCAGCTTGCGATCCAGAATCAACCAGCCTTCGCCGCCGTGGTCTTCGCACATGGCGGCCCCCAGCGTTGCGCCGTAGACTTCTTCATTGCAGAAGCGCTGGCCTTGTTTGTTGACCACAATGCCCTTGGGCCAGCACATCGGTGGATTGAGAAAACGCCAGGCAGAAATCTTATCCATCTGCCCCACAGCAGCACCGACAGTGCCCCCCAAGCGCACCGCCGACCCATCGCAACCGGTGGCGCCCAGTTTGAAATTGCGCAGGTATTTGCTGCCGTGCTGGCTCATCATCTGCGGGTTGAACACAAAGCCACCGGTGCTCAACACCAAACCACGCTTAGCTCTGACCAAACGCGGGCGCGCATGCTCACGCTCAAGACGCCCCAGCTGTTCGCGAAGGGTGTCGCAATAGTCCGGGCGAAAGTTCTGCAAACGCTCAGCCTTGGCCGCCAACTTGGCGTGCTTAGCCGCGACCGGGCTGCCCGCAGGCAGGCTGTAGACCTCAGCCCCGACAACCCGCCCGGACGAGTCAACCACCAGCCGCCTGACAGCGGACTGCAACAGGCTGCGAATGCCTAAGCGCTGGCAGGACTGCTGCAGCGCCTCATACAAAACACGCCCACTCTGCCCTTTGCCCACCGTGCGGTGACCACGGGGCGCTGGCGGTTGTGTTCCGGCATAGGCTTCAACGGCTTCGTTACCGGAGTAATACAGGTAGTAACCGTCAGCTGGGTACGACGTTTTGCCACCGCCCGGCGGCATGCTGAAGTCATAACGCGCGCCATGACTTTCCAGCCATTGCAGGTTGCTCACACTGTTTTCACAGAAGCGCCGTAAGGTGGCATCAGTGACAACGCCCTGGGTCTCATGACGCAGGTACTCAAACATGGCCTCGGGGGTATCCTTGAAGCCCGCCATTTGCTGCTGTCGGGTTCCCCCCCCGGCATACACAATGCCGCCGCTCTTAATGCTGGCACCGCCACCTTTAAAGCGATCAACAATCAGTACATCCAGCCCCTGCGCCTGCCCCTCCAAGGCCGCACACGCACCGGCAGCCCCCCAGCCCACAACCAGCAGCTCACACTGCTCATCCCATGCGTGCTGTTCGGCATCGTCGATATACAACGGCTGCAAAATTTCACTCACACTTAGCTGGCTCATGCGGGCTACTCAACGCTGTTCGGCAAGGTGGCGTGCGGCGATATAGCCGAAGGTCATGGCTGGCCCCAAGGTGCCACCAGCACCCGGATAGGTCGTACCCAGTACCGATGAGCTGGTATTACCAATGGCATACAAGCCCTCAATCGGCTGGCCGCTTTCATGCAGCACTTGTGCGTGAGCGTTGGTCAGCAACCCGCCTTTGGTGCCGATATCCCCGGCATCAATGCGCATGGCATAAAACGGTGCTTTAAGCAGAGGCGCCAGACACGGGTTGGGTTTGACGTTAACGTCACCGTAGTAACGGTCGAAGACATTGCCGCCGCGCCCAAACTCAACGTCATCACCGGTTTTGGCGTATTCGTTGAGGCGCTTAACACTGTCGACCAAGCCTTGCGCATCCACACCAATCTGCCCGGCCAGTTGCTCAAGGCTGTCGGCTTTGAAGTACATGGTATTCAGCCACTCGGCCGGCAACTTGCTGTCGGGCATGATCTGCCCCGGCATCAACGGACCCATGGCGTAGTTGAAACGGAAGTGGGCATCAATAATCACCCACACACTCAGGTTGTCATCACCACGGGCACGCTGATCGCGGTACATGGCATCGACAAACTCCAGATACGGCGCTGCCTCATTGACGAAACGCTTGCCCTGGCAATTCACCACGATGGACCCGGGGAATGCCCGCTCAGCAAAGATCGGCCGAGGCTTTTCTTCACCCGGTACCGCAATCGTCGGTGCCCACCAGCCCCAATCCAGCAGATCAGTGGCTGCGCCGATGGATTGCGCAGCTTCCAGGGCCGCGCCAGTGTTGTTACCCGGCGGCGTGGCGCTCCAAGCACGCTCGGTGGGTTTAGGCAGGTAGCGCTCGCGCAATTGTTGGTTTTGCTCAAACCCACCGCTGGCCAAAATCACGCCGTGGCGGGCCGACAACTCCAGCATTTGACCTTCACGCTCAACGCGCACACCGCTGACGCGGCCATTCTCCGTCAACAACTCACGGAAATCGGTGTTCAGCCAGAGCGGTACCTTGCGGTCCATCAGCGAGCGACGCAGCGATGCCACCAACGAGGCACCCAGTGCAGTGCGGCGGTCCATATCGGTTTTGCGCCGCCATTTGAAATCCAGCTTGTAGCGCAAGATCAGCCAGATCAGCATCAACCGCCAACCGAAACTACGCGACATAGCCTTATGCGCCTGCCGGGCTGTCCAGGCAATTTTGCCCATCAGCAAGGTGGTCGCAGAGGCCGGGCGCATGTTGTCGAACTCATCCTCCAACACGCTGGCATCAAAAATTTCAGGGTCCAGCGAACGGCCACCCGGCAGTGAGCCCTCTAGGTGCGGGTAATAATCCGGGTATTTTTCAGCAACAGCGAAACGCACACGGCTGCAGGCTTCCAGCTCAGCCACCATCTTCGGTGCTGCATCCAGATAAGCCCGCAAACGCTGCTCATCGACACGATCACCTACCGCGTTTTGCAGGTAAGTCCAAGCTTTTTCGGGGCTGTCGTTACCATTTTTGGCAATGAAGTGGTGGTTATTGGGAATCCAGATGCCACCGCCCGATATGGCCGATGTACCGCCAAACTGCGCACTTTTTTCCACCACCAAAACTGAAAGGCCACGCTCAGCAGCAAATACAGCTGCTGTCATCGCTCCAGCACCGGATCCCACCACAATTACATCGTAAGCAGTCTGAGTCTGTGTTTTCGCTGTCATTGTTCTTATGCCTTAACCGGATCGACAGGTGCCGCAGCACACTGGCCACGGCCCAACTGAGCTGGCTTTAAGCCAGCTCATCAGTCATCACACAAACGGATCAGGGTTTGGCAGCCCCAGCTGCACCGCGCCATAGCTACGGCCGTAAGCCATGTAGTTATTGGCGATGTGACCACGGGCCTGGTGCAGGTCACGGAAAATCCGCGCCACTGGGTTGGTGTCGTAAAGCCCAGAAGCCGCCATGCAGCGCAGCAGCTCATTCACTTTTTCAGCACAGATGTTGGTGACATAGGACGACTGGAAGCGGTACAGCAGACGCGTTTCAACATCCGGGTACTCACCGGCAGCGGCCAAACGCAGCAGCTCGCCGTAGTTACGCTCCAACACCAGCTTCAGGCCATCGACGGTGATGATCGCGTCCGCCACAGCGTTTTGCGCGCCTGGATCTTCCGCTGTCTTGGCACCGTGTTTGCCGATGTGCTGAGCGGCGTTGCTGCAGAATTCGTTGATCGCGCCTTGCAACGCGCCAATCGCGGAAGTCGATACGGCGCGGGCAAAAATCTGCGCAAACGGAATGGCATAGATCGGGTTGGTGTGAACCAGACGGCCCGGCGTGGCTTCCAGTGTCCAGTTATTGGTGCGCTGTACGCGGTGTGCTGGGACAAACACATCCTCAACCACGATGTCATGGCTGCCGGTGCCGCGCAGGCCCAGTACATCCCAGTTGTGTTCGATGCGATAGTCGCTGATCGGCAGCAAGAACGTGCCGTGCTCTGCTGGGTAATCATCCTGCGGAGGAATGATCCCGCCCAAAAAACACCACGAGCAATGCTCGCTGCCGCTGGAAAATCCCCAACGTCCGCTGATGCGATAGCCACCCTCAACCGGGGTCACTTTAGCCGCAGGCATATAAGTCGAGGAGATCAGTACATTGTGATCTTCGCCCCACACTTCACGCTGCGTTTCGATCGGGTAACGGGCCAGCTGCCATGGGTGAACACCCATCACGCCGTAGATCCACGCGGTGGACATGCAGCCTTCGGCCAATGTCATCTGAATTTCAAAGAAGGTGCGCGGGTCAACTTCATAACCACCAAAGAGCTTGGGTTGCAGCGCACGCAGCAAACCGGATGCCTTCAGCTCAGCAACAGTCTCTACCGGAACTTTGCCGTCACGCTCTGCTTGGGCCGCACGTTCTTTAAGAACTGGCACCAAACCACGAGCGATCTCAATCAGTTCACGCTCTTGTTGAGTTTTTTCTCGCATGCCTGTCATCCGTTTGTTCTCCATTCTTATTTTTTCTCGATGGCGCACTGCGCAGTCGGGAATGGATCATCGGATTGAGCGGCCTCGCCTTCATCGTCAAAGCGGACTAGTCAGCTCCGGCGCTTGCACGGCAAGTGAAATACACACGCATTAAGACGCACCACAGGGTGCCAACAGCTCACCATGAATATGGCTGAAACCCTTTCAGTTACTGGCCCGCAGCGTTAGTCCATTAAGACGATGCCCAGCCTCTGGGGCCAACCGATACTGCGAGCATGTGATTCCAGCCCGGTGAGCCAGACATGAACGCGCACATCAGTTTCGACCCTCAAGCCTTCCGCAATGCCCTTGGTTCTTTCACCACAGGCGTCACCATCATCACGTGCCGTGGTGACAACGGCGAAGCCATCGGCATTACTGCCAACAGCTTCAATTCGGTGTCCCTGAATCCACCGATGGTGCTGTGGAGCCTGGCCAAAAACGCCCGCAGCCTTCCGGCCTTTAGCCAAAGCAAACACTGGAACGTGCACGTACTAAGTGCAGAGCAAGAGGAGCTGTCCGGCCGTTTTGCCCGCCAAGGCGAAGACAAATTCTCAGGGCTGGAGCTGGACACTGGCCTGAGTGACGCACCGCTGCTCAAAGACTGCACCGCCCGTTTCCAGTGCCGCACGGCATTCCAATATGAAGGTGGCGACCACGTCATTTTCGTCGGCGAGGTGCTCAACTTTGATCACAGCAACCTGGCACCTCTGGCCTTCCACAGCGGCAAGTACGCACTCACTGCCAGTAAGCCCCGTGGCGAGCTGCGCCTGAGCGAGTCAACGCCGCTCGAATGCAGCTACACCGAGGATATGTTTGGTTATCTGCTGGGCCGTGCCCACTACCAACAACTGCACGCCCTGCACCGCCTGCTCAACCGCCAGCAGCTGAGCCAGAACGCCTTCTACGTCTTATCCGTCCTGTGCATCCGCGATGGCCTGACTGTTGATGAGCTCAACAGCTTCATCTCTTACACCGGCCATATCGTCACTGAAGAGGCCATGCAGGCATTGGAGGCTCAAGGCATGGTGGCCCGCGATAAAAAAGGCGCAAACACCATCTGGGTTCTCACCGCGCTTGGCCGTGAAACCTCCCTTGAAGAAATCGCCCTGGCCAAATCACTGGATCAGGACATTACCGATAAGTTGGGCAGTAGCGACGCAAAAACCTTCAAGGTTCTGCTCAAGCGCCTGATCTCCTGCACAGATCCTGGCCTACCTGATATGTGGGGACCGCGCGGCTGATTCCTGGACCAGCGCAGCCCACATCACCTACGCCCTACTGATTAACGGAGCCGATTTATCTATGGATGATCAACTGATCGAACAACTCGGCGATGAGCTGTTCACCGCCTTACAACAAGGCATCACCCTTGAGCCGTTCAGCAATCGCTACAGCGATATTCAGCTTGAGGATGCCTATCGCATTTCTCTGCGCTTTCTGGCCCGCCGTGTAGCCATGGGCGAAGTGGTGATTGGTAAGAAAATCGGCGTCACCAGCAAAGCCGTGCAGGACATGCTCAACGTCCACCAGCCCGACTTCGGCTTTCTCACCGACACAATGCAAGTGGCCGATGGCAGCGATGTGAGCTTCGCCTCTCACCGACTGATTCAGCCCCGCGCTGAAGGTGAAATTGCTTTTGTCCTGCGTGATGACTTGAACGGCCCAGGCGTTACCGCCGAAGACGTTCTGGCCGCCACTGACTATGTGGTGCCGTGCTTTGAAATTGTCGACTCACGCATCCACAACTGGCAGATCAAGATTCAAGACACAGTGGCTGACAACGCCTCCTGTGGCGTGTTCACCCTGGGTCAGCAACGCATTAACCCGCGTGAAACTGACTTGTCCCAGCTCGAACTGGTGATGCTGAAAAACGGCCAGGAAGTGGGTCGTGGTTTTGGCAGCGCCGTCCAAGGGCATCCCGCTGAAGCGGTCGCCTGGCTGGCTAACACCTTGGGCGAGTTCGGCATTCCGTTCCGTAAGGGCGAAATCATCCTCTCCGGCGCACTCGCGCCCCTGATCCCGGTTGTACCGGGTGATGCCATCAGCCTGAGCCTCAGCGGCCTTGGTGAATCCAGCCTGCGCTTCGTTGAGTAACAGCGCATTGAATAGGGAGAACAACATGAGCAAGAAAATTAAATGCGCCCTGATCGGGCCGGGCAATATCGGCACCGATCTGCTGTATAAACTCAAACGCAGCGAATTCCTTGACCCTGTGTGGATGGTGGGTATCGACCCCACCAGCGAAGGCCTGACCCGCGCCCGCGAAATGGGTCTGAAGACCACCAGCGACGGCGTTGACGGCCTGCTGCCACACGTCAAAGCTGACGACATCCGCATCGCTTTCGATGCCACCAGCGCGTACGTTCACGCCGAAAACAGCCGCAAGCTCAATGAGCTGGGTGTGCTGATGATCGACCTGACGCCAGCCGCGATTGGCCCGTACTGCGTACCGCCGGTCAACCTTAAAGCCAACCTGGCCAGCGGCGCGATGAACGTCAATATGGTCACGTGTGGCGGTCAGGCCACCATTCCGCTGGTGGCTGCAGTATCCAGCGTTCAGCCTGTTCAGTATGCCGAGATCATTGCCACAGCAGCCTCCAAATCTGTAGGCCCTGGCACCCGCAAAAACATTGATGAGTTCACCCGCACCACCTCCAGCGCCATCGTTAAAGTCGGCGGCGCCAAAGAAGGTAAAGCCATCATCATCATTAACCCGGCTGAGCCACCACTGATCATGCGTGACACCGTGCACTGCCTGACCGAGGGCGAGCCGGATCAGGACGCCATCACCGCTGCCATCCACGCCATGATCAAAGAAGTGCAGAAGTACGTGCCGGGTTACACCTTGGTTAACGGCCCTGTATTTGACGGCAACCGCGTGTCGATCTTCATGGAGGTCGAAGGCCTGGGTGACTACCTACCGAAATACGCAGGCAACCTCGACATCATGACTGCCGCTGCTGCACGCACGGCTGAAATGTTTGCCGAAACCCTGCTCAGCAAAACCACTGAAACCGCCACCTCATAAGGAGTGCAGCATGGATCTTCGCGGCAAGAAAATCACCGTCCACGATATGTGCCTGCGCGACGGTATGCACCCTAAACGCCACCAGATCAGCCTTGAGCAAATGCGCTCAATCGCCACTGGCCTGGATGAAGCCGGAATACCGCTGATTGAAGTCACCCATGGCGACGGCCTGGGCGGACGCTCAGTGAACTATGGCTTCCCGGCTCACACCGACGAGGAATACCTCTCGGCGGTGATCCCGCTGATGAAAAAGGCCAAAGTATCGGCCCTGCTGCTGCCCGGCATCGGCACAGTCGATCACCTGAAAATGGCTCACGATCTGGGGGTTAACACCATCCGTGTTGCCACGCATTGCACCGAAGCGGATGTGTCTGAACAGCACATCACCTTCGCCCGCAAGCTGGGCATGGATACTGTCGGATTTCTGATGATGGCGCA
>NZ_LKKK01000012.1 GCF_001446935.1 Pseudomonas sp. TTU2014-080ASC | reverse complement strand
AGTACTAATTGCCCGTGAGGCTTGACCATATAACACCCAAACAATTTGTGGTGTCAGACCGTTGAAGTCGACAACAATCCGAAAATTTGCAGCAACTACAAAGCAATCACATACCCAATTCGGGATAACGCCTTAACCGCGATATCCCAGCTGAATCGCTTGACGACCATAGAGCATTGGAACCACCTGATCCCATCCCGAACTCAGAAGTGAAACGATGCATCGCCGATGGTAGTGTGGGGTTTCCCCATGTGAGAGTAGGTCATCGTCAAGCACCTATACCAAAACCCCCGATCAGGCAACTGATCGGGGTTTTTATTTGTCTGGATTAAACTTCGCTGATGCTTTCGGGCTGCGTCTCCACTGCCCTTATTCAGGCTAGAACTCTCTCTGGATTTTGTTCTGAACAGCTTCAGGCAGCTCTGCCGCTGCAAGCATGTGCGGCTCGGCATGCATCTAGGCACGTTGCACGATTGTAAGGTTCTGAGTGTTATCACCGCACTGATGTTGCTCTGTGTGGTTTCTTCGCATGGGGCCTCGCCTGAACCTCGTCGCCTGCTCTGTTGTTGCATGCTTGTCTACAGAAGGGGCTCAGTGGTTTAACGTACGCGGAGATCGTGGATGGTTAGCTGTGTGGGCTGCTGCGAAGTGCTCCTTGCGTAGGCGCGCGCTATGACGTCTAGGCGTGTTTGAAACTGAGGGCTAAGTTCGTGTGAGAACTTGCTAATTGATGCGCTGTAGGGCGTTATCTCGCGTCAGGAGTAACGGGGTTGTCGAGCTTCTTTTCATGCTGCGATAAATAGATCTTCAGAAACAACAAACCCCGCACAAGGCGGGGTTTGTTTATTCAGCGTAACGGCTTAGAACGCAGGCACTACAGCGCCTTTGTACTTGTCGTTGATGAAGGCTTTAACGTCTTCGCTCTGCAGAGCTTTGGTCAGCTTCTGTACAGCTTCGCTGTCCTTATTGTCGCTGCGAGTGACGAGGATGTTTACGTAAGGCGACTCGCTGCCTTCGATGGCCAGTGCATCCTTGGAAGGATTCAGTTTGGCTTCCAGCGCGTAGTTGGTGTTGATCAGTGCCAGGTCGACCTGTGTCAGTACGCGGGGCAGGGTAGCTGCTTCCAGTTCACGTACTTTGATGTTCTTCGGGTTTTCCACAATGTCTTTCGGCGTAGCCAGGATGCCTGCCTCAGGCTTCAGCTTGATGACTCCGGCTTTCTGCAGCAGTAGCAGGGCACGGCCACCGTTGGTTGCATCGTTAGGGATGACGACATTGGCGCCTTCTGGCAGCTCATCCAGGGTTTTAATCTTGCTGGAGTAGGCACCGAATGGCTCTACGTGGATGCCGGCCACGCTGACCAGATCGGTCTTACGGCTCTTGTTGAACTCGTCGAGGTAAGGCTGATGCTGGAAGAAGTTGGCGTCCAGGCGTTTCTCGGCGACCTGTACGTTCGGCTGAACGTAGTCGGTGAATACCTTGATCTCCAGTTCAACGCCTTCTTTAGCCAAGGTCGGTTTGACGAACTCGAGCAGTTCGGCGTGTGGAACGGCGGTAGCCGCGACGGTCAGGCTTTCAGCGTTGGCGGAGAAAGCAGCCAGTGCAGCAAATGCAGCGATAAGTTTCTTCATGACTCACTCCTTGTTGTGATTTCTATAGCGACTACGTGCCGCCCTACTTTCTTGAAAAATGCACGACTAGCTTGTCGCCAGCCGTTTGTAAAATTTGAACCAGAACCAGCAGCAGGATGACGGTTACCGCCATCACATCCGGTTGGTAGCGCTGATAGCCGTAACGCACGGCCAGATCACCCAGGCCGCCACCGCCGATCAAACCGCTCATAGCTGTGTAGGAGACCAAGGTAATGGCGGTTACGGTTATGGCGGCGATGATGCCCGGCAAGGCTTCAGGCAGCAGAGCATTGGTGACGATTTGGCGCGTGGTGGCCCCCATGGCCTGGGTGGCCTCGATGATGCCGCGATCGACTTCGCGCAGAGCAGTTTCCACCAAGCGGGCGAAGAAGGGCGTGGCACCGACCACTAGTGGCGGAATCGCGCCGGCAACACCCAGCGAGGTGCCGGTGATGATCACGGTGAAAGGGATCATCACGATCAACAAAATCACAAACGGCACTGAGCGTAGGATATTCACGATCAGCGAGAGTACGCCGTATAGAGCTTTCTGTTCGAACATCTGGCGCGGGCCGGTGAGGAACAGCAGTACGCCCAGCGGTAGGCCGAGCAGCACGGTGAACAGCATGGAGCCACCAAGCATGCTCAGGGTGTCGATACTGGCGTAGCCAATCTCTTCCCAGTCGACGTTGGGCAGCAATTGAGTGAGTAAGGCTTCCATTAGCGCAGCACCTCCAGATGCACATCAGCGGCGGCAAAGCGCTCAAGGGCAGCGTCGGTGTCGCCGCCGGTCAGGGCCAGGGTCAGTTGGCCGTAAGGGGTGTCCTTGATACGGTCGATGCGTCCGGCAAGGATGCTGTAATCCACACCTGTTTCACGGGCCACGGTACCCAGCAGTGGCGCATAGGTGGCGTCGCCCTGGAAGGTCAGGCGCAGGATTCGGCCTGTGACGTTATCGAAGTCGGCATGTTGGTCATTTTCATCCACATGCTCGGCTTCCTGAACGAAGCGCTTGGTGGTTGGGTGTTTTGGGTGCAGAAAGACTTGCGAAACTGGCCCCATCTCGACGATGACACCTGCGTCCATCACTGCAACGCGGTCGCAGACGCGGCGGATAACATCCATCTCGTGGGTGATCAGGACGATGGTCAGATTCAGTTCGCGATTAATCTCGGCCAGCAGTTGCAGGACCGATGCCGTGGTCTGCGGGTCCAGTGCGCTGGTGGCTTCATCACACAGCAGAATCTTGGGATCGGTAGCCAGAGCGCGGGCAATGCCGACGCGTTGCTTCTGCCCACCGGACAATTGCGCGGGGTATTTACGCGCATGGTCGCTCAGGCCGACGCGGGCCAGGAGCGAGGCCACACGCTGGTCGATCTCGTTGCGAGTCAATTTACCGGCCAGTTTCAGCGGCAGGGCGACGTTGTCCGCTACGGTTTTCGAAGACAGCAAGTTGAAGTGCTGGAAGATCATGCCGATCTGCTGACGCAGTTCGCGCAGGCCGTCGGCGTCCAGTGCGGTGGCGTCTTCGCCGTCGATCTCGATACGTCCGCCGGAAGGCTCTTCAAGGCGGTTGATCAGGCGTAGCAGAGTGCTTTTACCGGCGCCGGAATGGCCGATGATGCCGAATACCTCGCCGCGGGCGATCTGCAGGTCGCAGGGTTGTAACGCGGGGATGTCCTGTCCACTGACGCGGTATGCCTTGTGGACCTGATGAAAGTTGATCACTGATAAAACCTTTTGGGTTCTTGAATACGCCGGGTAGGCATAAGTGGTGGCTAGTCTACCCAGCACTTCTTAGGCCGCAAAAATCTTTGTAGACCTATGTTTATAGCTAAATTGCCTGAGCAGTTCTTATCACCAGAGTGCTCATGTTCCGATGCCTCGCTGCATTCAGGGGCAATCTGTCACAGGGACCGCTCAATACTTCGGCAGGAGGATCAGCCGTGGGGTTAACTGCTCGGGGTCAACTTCTGCGCTGTACAGCACTTTGAGCCCCGGACTCAACTGCAAGATGCGGCCATCAAGCGCTGCTGTGAGCATGGCTACATCCTGACTGTCACGAACTTCGATGCGTACCGAACGGGCGGACTGGACGACCTCAGCAGCGACCTCATCCAACACCTGACTCAAGGTCTCAGAATCATCCAGTGCTGGCAGTTCGATGACGATGCTGTTGGCGTGAGCGATGGCCTGATTGATGCCGGTGGTCAGGGCCGGTGCTTTGGGCAACAGACCACGGGCACGGCTCAGTGCGCTGGCGGCGGTGTTCACGTCGCCTTTTTGCAGAGCGCTTTGGCCGAGTTGCAGGTAAGCATCAGCGAGCAGGCGCTGGTAGCGCTCCAGTTCAGATTTGCTGCCGGCGCTTTCTTGCAAGTTTTTAAGTTGGCTCTCAGCGGATTCCAGATCACCCTTTTCAAGGGTTTGCTCGAACTGCTGAAGCGCATGGGATAGGTCTTCGCGGGCGGGCTCTGCCGGCTGCGGGGCGCTCTGGCATGCGGCCAGAAGCGAAACTGCAAACAGAAAAATGCCCCTTAAAACCAACGGAATCATGGCGGCGCGTCTCGAGTTGTTCAAAAAACGTGCAAGTTTACACCGCACAGACTAACTACACCAAATCAGTCAGGCATTACGCTTGGGCAGCGCAAAGCTCAGAAGAAATAGTGCCGCAGCGGTAACAACAATGGATGGCCCGGCCGGAGTGTCTTTGAACCAAGACAGGCTCAGGCCTCCGCAGACGGCAACAATCCCCAGTAGACTGGCACCCAGAGCCATTTGCTCAGGTGTGCGTGCATGCCGCTGGGCTGCCGCAGCCGGGATGATCAGCAGCGAGGTGATCAGCAGCACGCCGACTATTTTCATTGCCACGGCAATAACCACGGCAATCAGCAGCATCAAGCCGAGGCGGATTGCAGCCACAGGCAGCCCTTCTACTCTGGCCAGCTCTTCATGCACTGTGATGGCCAACAGGTGTCGCCACATCAGGGAGATTACGATCAGAACCAAAGCGCTGCCGCCGATGATCCAGGCCAGATCGGTCGGCCCTACTGCCAGAAGATCGCCGAACAGGTAGCTCATCAGGTCGATACGCACATCCTGCATAAAGCTCAGGGCGACCAGTCCCAGGGACAGTGTGCTGTGGGCAAGAATGCCCAGCAGGGTGTCGGAGGCTAGTGGCTGCCGGCTTTGCAGTGTTACCAACAGTGTGGCGAGTAGAACGCAGCCGACAGTTACTGCCAACGTCGGACTGACATCTAACATCAGACCCAGTGCGACACCGAGCAGCGCAGCGTGGGAGAGAGTGTCACCAAAGTAGGCCATGCGCCGCCAGACGACGAACGAGCCCAACGGTCCGGCAACAAGTGCCAGCGCCAAGCCTGCGAGCAAGGCGTAAAGGAGAAAATCAGGCATGCTTACAGCCATCTCCGTGGATGTGAGGTTTGACTAGGCCTTTGATGACCATGCCAGGTTTGTCTGGGGCCACCACGTCGCCGTGGGTGTCGTGCTCGTGATCGTGGTGGTGGGTATAGATCGCCAGGCTCTTGGCGTCCTGACCGAACAGCTCGACAAAGGCCGGATCGAAGCTGACCTGTTCAGGGTGGCCTGAGCAGCAGACATGACGATTCAGGCAGACCACCTGATCGGTCGTGCTCATAACCAGGTGCAGGTCGTGGGAGACCATCAGGACGCCGCAGCCGTAGCGGTCACGCAGCTGGGTGATCAGTCGGTACAGTTCGGCCTGACCGGCTACGTCGACACCTTGAACCGGTTCGTCCAGTACCAGCAATTCAGGCTTGCGCAGTAGGGCGCGGGCGAGCAGAACGCGCTGCAGCTCGCCGCCAGAAACGCTTTGTAGCGGGCTTTCGATAATGTGCGCTGCGCCCACTTCCGCCAAAGCCGCTTCGATGGCCGGGCGGTTAGCGCCGGGTACCAAGCGCAGGAAGCGCAGTACCGAAAGTGGCAGGGTCGGGTCGACATGCAGTTTCTGTGGCATGTAACCGACACGTAGCTTCGGCTTGCGCCAGACACTGCCGGTGCTGGCTTTGAGCAGGCCGAGCACGATGCGCACCAAGGTGGTCTTGCCTGCGCCGTTCGGTCCGATCAGGGTGACGATTTCACCAGGTTTGACCTTAAGTTCAACTGTCTGCAGGACGTTCTGCCCTGATAACGTCACGCTGACCTGACTAAGGCTGATCAGGTTGTCGTTCATGCCGGCTCCCGGCAGCCAGAGCACAGGCCAACGACTTCGACTGTTTGGCTTTCAACAGCGAAGCCAACGCCGGCTGCGCTGTTAACGATGGCGCTGCTGATCTCGGCATTCTCTAACTCAATGGCTGCATGGCAGGTGCGGCAGATCAGAAACTGACCCTGATGAGCGTGCTCAGGGTGGCTGCAGCCGACAAACGCGTTGAGGGAGGCAATGCGGTGAACCAGGCCGTTCTCCAGCAGAAAATCCAGGGCCCGATAAACGGTTGGTGGTGCCGCGCGGCGGCCGTCGGATTCGCTCAGAACCGCCAGAATATCGTAAGCCCCCAGCGGTTTGTGACTCTGCCAGACCAGCTCTAGCACGCGCTTGCGCAGTGCGGTAAGGCGCAGCCCCTGACGTTCGCAGATGCTTTCCGCTTCGGCCAGTGCGTGGCTGACACAGTGGGAGTGGTCGTGGGGACGTGAAGCCAAGGGTGCTTGAGTCATGGTCATCCGGCCAAAGACGAAAGAAGTGAGAGACGTTATTATATTACTTCACCCTTATCCTTGAGTGTGCCGTCTTGCGCCTTTTGTCCGCTATCAGTCTGATCTTCGTCTTATTTGTCCCCAGTCTTGCTGTACAGGCTCAGCCAGTTGAGGTGCTGACCAGCATCAAACCGCTGCAACTGATTGCCGCTGCGGTGCAGGATGACCTTGGCCAGCCTGAAGTGCTGCTGCCGCCAGGTGCTTCGCCACATCACTATGCCTTGCGACCGTCTGACGTACGCCGCGTGCGGGAGGCCGACCTGATGTATTGGATCGGTCCGGACATGGAAACTTTCCTTATGCGTGTACTCGAAGGGCGCAGCCGTCCCGATGTGCCTGTACAGAATTTGAGTGGCCTTACCTTGCGCCATTTTGCTGAGTCGGACGATCACGGCGACGAGCACGAGCATGATGGTCACGATCACGGCAGCGAGCTGGCCGCCAAACACGATCATGACCATCGTCCTGGGAGCTTAGATGCGCATCTGTGGCTGCTGCCGGCTAATGCCAAAATCATTGCGGCCAAAATGGCGCTGGACCTGGCTGAGCTCGACCCTGCTAACGCTGAGCGCTATCAGGCCAATGCGCAGGCCTTTAACCAGCGTCTGGATCAGCTGGACCAGCGCATCAAGGCGCAGATCAAGAGTGTCAGCAACAAGCCTTATTTCGTTTTTCACGAAGCGTATGACTACTTTGAGAGCGCCTACGGCCTGAAGCATACCGGTGTGTTCAGCGTGCTGGCGGATGTGCAGCCCGGCGCACGGCATGTTGCCGCCATGCGTGAGCGTTTGCAGCAAACCGGTCCGGCCTGCATCTTCAGTGAGCCGCCACTGCGTCCTCGTTTGGCGCAGACATTGAGTGAAGGCTTGCCGGTTAAATTGGCAGAGCTGGATGCCATGGGCGGCTCTCTGCCTGCCGACAGCAGTGGTTATGAAGCCCTGATTGAGAATCTGGCAAATGAGCTGGTCGGCTGCCTGAACTCGCTTTAATAAGCTCCGCTGCGGGAGTTCCTGTGTTCAGTAAAGATTTTTCAGGTTATGCCTGGCCACAGCACCGACCAGCGTAGTGGTGACTTTGCCGAGCGGTCCTTTGCCGTTCTGTGCTCTGAGTATTTTTGAAAACGCTGGAGTATCGCCTTCCTGCAGGTCGCTGTCGGGCTGCGAGGGGGCGCTTCTAGCAGCGAGCTGTAACGCTGGAGGCGATAGCGTTGCATGCGCAGTACTGTCCAACGGCAGGAACTTGTGGTTGATTGCCAGTGCTGCGAGTAGATTCGGGGCGGCGTTGAGCGTTGCGGTCCTGGTCACTGTCAGAGCAAATCCGCAGCTTAGGATCAAAAACGATACCGTCACCCTGCCGCCTTCTTCATTCTGCCGGAAACGGCTGTGGCCGCTGTCAGCGAAAATCTGGGCTTTAACGATGTCAGCACGTTTTACCGGGCCTACAGACGCTGGTTTGATCGGTCGCCCGTTCTGAGCCGGGCGACCGTAACAGCAGAGGCTAAAGTCTAGAGCGCCAACGGCAGCGGAAGGTGGGTCTTCAGGCGATGAGTCAGGCGCTGTTCAAACTCAGCTGGGTCGTGAATCAAAACCTCTTGCCCGGCAAACGATTGCGCAGCAATCAGGCGTGACAGCCAGAAGCGAACGCAGGCAATGCGCAGCATGCACGGCCATAGTTCAGCTTCGGTGGCGGTGAATGGGCGCTGGCTGGCATAGGCGCCTAGCAGTGCCTGGCTTCTTTTCTCATCCAAACTGCCGTCTTCGTTGGAGCACCAGTCGTTCAGAGCGATCGCCAGATCGTAGAGCATCGGCCCGGAGCAGGCGTTATAGAAGTCGATTACGCCTGCCAGATGATTGCCATCAAACAGCGCGTTGTCGCGGAACAGATCAGCGTGCAGATTGGCTTTGGGCAGGGCTTGCAGGTGCGGCTGCAATGACTGGATCTCGTCCAGCACACTAGTCAACAGGGCCGCTTGATGGGCAGATAAGTGCTGCGCCTGAGCCGGGCCTTCATTCAGCATCCACTCCAGCCCCCGGTCACTCTGGCGGCTCAGCGGGTTGTCGCGTGTGGCCAGGTGAATGCGTGCCAGCAGGCTGCCCACCTCCTGACACTGATGGGCATTGGGTGCCTGGACATGCTTGCCGCTCAGTCGTGGCTGCAACAAGGCTGGTTTACCCGCCAGGCTACGCAGTGCATTGCCGTCAGTTGTGCGCAGCGCGTAGGGCACTGGCAGGCCGGCAGTGTGCAGAACGTCCAGCAGTTCAATAAAGAACGGCAGATCGGCGCTTGGTCCCCGCTCGATCAGGGTTAGTACAAACTCGCCCTGTTCAAGGCTGATGAAAAAATTGCTGTTCTCACTGCCGGCTGCAATGCCCTGAAAGTCGATCAACCGACCCAGGTTGTAGGGCGTGAGAAATGCTTCGAGCTCTGTGCGCTCAAGCGGGGTAAACACCGACATTACAAAGTTGCCTTCTTACCAACTAAAAATTTCCCAGGCCGGAATCAACATATCCGGGCTGTCCGAGCGTATGAACTTGCCGTCGCTGCCATCGGCTCGCACCAGGAAGTAGGGCTTGCCGTTTTTCGGAGTGACTTTAATCGCGTACAGGAAACCATTGAGACGGTATTCGTGGATGGTGCGATCACCGTCCTGACGAATGGTTACATCCGGTTCCGCGCTGACAGGTTCTTCTGCGTGGGCAGTCACGCAAGTAACCGCGAGGAGTCCGGCCAGCAACAGGCTATTCAGTGTACGCATGATACCCTTACCTTTTTGTTTGCAATGGTGTGGCCATTCTAGCCTCGCCCCCGCTGAAAAGGTTGATCTTGAACATGAGCCAAGCTCCGTTAGTCCTCGTGGACGGTTCCTCTTACCTGTACCGTGCCTTTCACGCGCTGCCGCCGCTGACCACGTCCAAAGGGCTGCCAACCGGTGCGGTCAAAGGCGTACTGAACATGCTCAAGAGCCTGCGCAAGCAGTATCCGAAGAGCCCGTTTGCGGTGGTGTTCGATGCTAAAGGCGGCACCTTCCGCGATGAAATGTTCGCCGACTACAAGGCCAACCGCCCGTCTATGCCGGATGAGCTGCGAGTGCAGATTGAGCCTTTGCATGCCAGCGTCCGGGCGCTGGGCTATCCACTGTTGTGCGTTGAGGGCGTAGAGGCCGACGATGTGATCGGCACTCTGGCCCGCCAGTGCGCAAACAGCGGGCGCGATGTGGTCATCTCCACCGGCGACAAGGACATGGCGCAGTTGGTTTGCCCGCACGTTACGCTGGTCAACACCATGACTGGAAGCGTCTACGACATTGATGGCGTGAAAGAGAAATTCGGTGTCGGTCCTGAGCTGATCATCGACTACCTCGCGCTGATGGGCGATAAAGTCGACAACATTCCCGGCGTACCAGGTGTGGGTGAAAAAACCGCGCTGGGCCTGCTGACCGGCGTGGGTGGCGGGCTGGATGTGCTCTACGCCAATCTGGATAAAGTTCCCGAGCTGCCAATTCGTGGTGCTAAGACGCTGCCTGCCAAGCTCACTGAGCACCGGGAGATGGCCTATCTGTCTTACGCGCTGGCGACCATCAAACTGGATGTGCCATTGGACATCGAGATTGACTCCCTGCATCCAGGGGAGGCCGATGTACCTGCGCTGATGGAGCTGTACAGCGAGCTGGAGTTCAAGAGCTGGCGTGATGAGCTAGTGCGCAACAACCCAGTGGCCAAACCGCAGCCCAAAGCTCTGGATGATGACCTATTTGCGCTGACTCCGAGCGCCAGTGCGCCGCAAACCGCAGCTGAAAAGCCTGAGGCCGCAACTGATACGCCTGCTGAGCCTGTCCAGTCGGCTGTGTCGGGCGAGTACCGCTGCATCCTTACTCAAGACGACTTCGATGCCTGGTTGAAAACTCTCGAAGGCGCTGAGCTGATCGCATTCGACACTGAAACTACCGGGCTGGATTCGCAGCAGGCGCAGTTGGTCGGCCTGTCTTTTGCGGTCAAGGCGGGTGAGGCGGTGTATATCCCGGTCGCGCACTCCTATATGGGCGTTCCGGCGCAGCTGGATCGCGATACGGTGCTGAAGGCCCTGCAACCCATCCTGGAAAACCCGAACAAGCTTAAAGTCGGTCAGCACGCCAAGTACGACATGAACATTCTGGCCAATGCCTCTACGCCAATCAGCGTGCAGGGCGTGGCTTTCGACACCATGTTGGAATCTTATGTGCTGGACTCCACCGCTACGCGCCACGATATGGACAGCCTGGCCCTGAAATATCTGGATCACAGCACCATCCGCTTTGAAGACATTGCAGGCAAAGGCGCTAAGCAACTGACTTTCGACCAGATCGAGTTAGAGCAGGCTGCACCTTATGCCGCAGAGGATGCCGACGTGACGCTGCGTCTGCATCACCACCTGTGGAGTAAGCTGCAGGCTGAGCCGAGCCTGGCCAAGGTGTTGCAGGAAATCGACATGCCGCTGGTGCCGGTGCTGGCGCGTATTGAGCGTCAAGGCGCGCTGGTGGATGCCAATCTGCTTGGCCTGCAAAGTCAGGAACTGGGCGAGAAGCTGGTGGCGCTGGAGCGTCAGGCGTTTGAGATCGCCGGTGAGGAGTTCAACCTGGCTTCGCCCAAGCAACTGGGCGCGATCCTCTATGACAAACTGGGCCTGCCGGTTCTGAGTAAAACCGCCAAAGGCCAGCCTTCCACTGCTGAAGCCGTGTTGCAGGAACTGGCGGATCAGGACCACGAACTGCCCAAAGTACTGATGCAGTACCGCAGTCTGAGCAAGCTCAAGAGCACTTACACCGACCGCCTGCCGGAGCAGATCAATCCGCGCACCGGGCGTATTCATACCAGCTACCACCAAGCGGTGGCAGCGACTGGTCGTCTTTCTTCAACCGATCCGAACCTGCAGAACATCCCGATCCGCACCGCTGAAGGCCGCCGCATCCGCCAGGCCTTCGTCGCTCCCAAGGGCTACAAGCTGCTGGCTGCCGACTACTCGCAAATCGAACTACGCATCATGGCTCACTTGGCCAAGGACGAGGGCTTGCTGGAGGCCTTCCGCAATGGCCGTGACGTGCACAAGGCAACGGCGGCAGAGGTATTCGGTGTGCCGCTGGAGGAAGTCACCAGCGATCAGCGTCGCAGCGCCAAGGCCATCAACTTTGGCCTGATCTATGGCATGAGCGCGTTTGGTCTGGCCAAGCAGATCGGCTGTGACCGTAAGCAGGCACAGGCCTATATCGACCTGTACTTTGCCCGCTATCCGGGGGTTCAGGCCTATATGGACCGCACCCGGGAACAGGCTGCGGAACAAGGCTATGTTGAAACCCTGTTCGGCCGCCGTCTCTATCTGCCGGATATCCATGCGAAGAACCCGGCGCTGCGCAAAGGTGCTGAGCGCACTGCGATTAACGCGCCGATGCAAGGCACAGCCGCTGACATCATCAAACGCGCCATGGTCGCTGTGGATAACTGGCTGACCGAATCTGGGCTGGATGCCAAGGTCATCCTGCAGGTGCACGACGAATTGGTGCTGGAAGTGCGTGAGGATCTGGTTGAGCAAGTTACCGAGCAGATCAAACCGCTTATGGGCGGAGCAGCGGAACTAGACGTGCCGCTGTTGGTGGAAGTCGGTGTGGGTGGAAATTGGGACGAAGCGCACTAAGCTTGGAAACAGGTGCCGTTGATCACGCAGACGGGTTACCGGCACTTATTGCTCAATTGCCTTTTTTATCTGATATTTATAACTAATGGATTTAAGTGGTGCTGAACTTTCCTAAGTTCGGGCCGGTCAGAGATTAGGAATGGCAGAGATGCCCTTCGATGCTCCTTTGTTGTGTTAAGTGTTGGCAGACATCTGAACCCCGCCCTAGCGGTTCAGATTATTAAACTCCGAATCTCCCTCCCCATAAGAGGTTCGGAGTTTTTTTTTACCTTCAGTCCTGTGCTTCTTCTTCCGCTTGCGCAAACTCTCCAAGCTCCAGCCACTGGGCCAGAACTTTCTGCGCTTCATCAATGCCCTGACGCTTTGGTGCAGAGAACAGCTGGATAGTAATCCGGTCGCCCCAGCGTTTACGGATTTCCTGCTGAACCTTGAGCAGCGTGTTCTTGGCTGCACCAAACGCCAGTTTGTCTGCTTTGGTCAGCAAGATGTGCATCGGCATGCCGCTGGCAGTGGACCAGTCGAGCATCATTTCATCGAATTCAGTGAGTGGGTGACGGATGTCCATCATCAGGATCAGACCGCGCAGGCACTCACGGCTGCCCAGATAGGCTTCAAGGTGTTTTTGCCAGTGCAGTTTCAGTGGGATTGGCACTTTGGCGTAGCCATAACCAGGCAAGTCGACCAAGCGGCGTTCTTCATCCAGACTGAAAAAGTTGATCAGTTGAGTGCGCCCCGGAGTTTTCGACGTGCGGGCCAGGCTGGCGTGGGTCAGGGTGTTCAGGGCGCTGGATTTACCGGCGTTGGAACGTCCGGCAAAGGCGATTTCAAAGCCGCTGTCTTCAGGGCACTGCTCAACTTTAGCTGCGCTGATAAGGAAGCGGGCCTGCTGACAAAGGCCAATAATCGGGTTTTTAGCTTGCATGAGGGTATCCGTGGGGAGGGCTTGGGCGCGTGACAGATAGGCTGCCCTTGCGACATATGAGCGCAGTCTGCTTTTGTGTGCCTGACACAGCAAGCTGCCTCGTTTCCGTTTCAATGACGCCAGTATATAATGGCGCAGATTTTGTGTGCGCTTTCTACATTTATGTTGGGTAGGGTGCGTGGAGCAGGTCAAGATCAACTGCCGCTAGAAGCAGGTAGCTCCCCTCCTGGTGAGGATGATCTGATGACAAAATTGTTGTTTGCAGCCAGTGTATTGGCACTGTCCTTTAGTGTGCAGGCTGCACAGGACACAGAAGCTGTTTATGCGCGTTCGTGCGGGATTTGCCATAACGGTCAGATCCCAATCGCCCCGGCGCGTGGTGACAAGGCCGCCTGGCAACCACGACTGGAAAAGGGCCATGAGGCTCTGGTACAGAGTGTCACCAGTGGTCTGAATGCCATGCCGCCGCGTGGGATGTGTATGGACTGTAGCGCTGAGGATTACCTGGCACTCATCAAGTTGATGTCAGAGTAAACCCGGCTTAATAAACTATTTCTCTTAGCCGTAAATTGGATTAGCTGATGAACAAAGTACTCGTGAGTCTGCTGTTGACCCTGGGCATCACCGGCCTGGCACATGCCGCAGGCAATGCTGAAGCCGGCCAGGGTAAAGTTGTTGTGTGTGGTGCCTGCCATAATCCCGATGGCAACAGCGTTGCGCCTAACTTTCCCAAACTAGCCGGTCAGGGCGAGCGCTACCTGCTCAAGCAGCTGAAAGACATCAAGTCCGGCGCTCGTCCGGTTCTGGAAATGACTGGCATGCTGGATGCCCTGAATGATCAGGATCTGGCAGATATCGCAGCTTATTTCGCCAGCCAGAAAATGAGCGTTGGTGCAGCTGATCCAAAACTGGTTGAGCGCGGTGAAGCGCTGTTCCGTGGCGGCAAACTCGACGAAGGCATGCCAGCTTGCACTGGTTGCCATTCGCCGAACGGTGCCGGTATTGCCGCAGCGTCCTACCCGCATCTGGGTGGCCAGCACGCACAGTACGTTGCCAAGCAGTTGACTGACTTCCGCGAAGGCAACCGTACTAACGATGGTGACAGCATGATCATGCGTTCCATCGCTGCCAAGCTGAGCAACAAGGACATCGAAGCACTGTCCAGCTACATTCAGGGTCTGCATTGATTCTGTAAGAGTTTGAAATGTTCTGCGTAAATAGGGTGGCTTAGGCCGCCCTATTTCGTTGTGGGCCCCGCTACAATGGGCGGAACCGACTGCACTCTGATTGAGTCGAACCCCACTCAACTGCCTGTACTGTTTGCTCTTCAAGGAGTTATTCATGCGTAATCTGATTCTCAGTGCTGCACTTGCCACTGCCAGCCTGTTTGGCGTGGCTGCTCATGCTGAACCAATTGAGGCGGGCAAACAGTACGTCGAGCTGAGCAATCCTGTTCCGGTGTCTGAACCGGGCAAGATTGAGGTCGTCGAGCTGTTTTGGTATGGCTGTGGCCACTGCTACAAGTTTGAAGACACGATCAATCCGTGGATTGAGAAGCTGCCTGAAGATGTGAACTTCCGCCGTATTCCGGCGATGTTTGGTGGCATGTGGAACATCCACGGCCAGATGTTCATCACGCTGGAAGCGATGAAGGCTGAGCACAGCGTTCACTCCGCCATCTTCAACGCCATCCACGTGCAGGGCAAAAAGCTGGCAACCCCTGAAGAAATGGCTGACTTCCTCGCCACTCAGGGCGTAGACAAAGACGAGTTCCTCAAAACCTACAACTCCTTCGCTGTGAAGGGGCAGGTGGAGAAATCCAAGAAGCTGGCTATGGCCTACCAGATTACCGGTGTGCCGGTGATGATCGTGAACGGCAAATACCGTTTCGACATTGGCAGCTCGGGCGGCCCGGATCAGGCTCTGCAAGTTGCCGACTTCCTGATCCAGAAAGAACGTACTGCTCAGTAAATGTCCTACTTGGATGAGCATGTAAATGCTTAGACGCTGGCTGCCAAGGCGATCGATTGACCTGTGTGATCCACGGGTCAATCCGGCCTTTGAGCCACAGCAGGCGTGGCCTGAAAATGGCAGCCTGCGACTCCTCAGTTTCAATATTCAGGTTGGGATCAGCACTCAGCGCTATCACCATTACCTGACCCGCAGTTGGCAGCATGTGCTGCCTACCGCCGGACGCCACCACAATTTGCAACGCATCGCACAAGTCCTGCACGACTTTGATCTGGTTGCATTGCAGGAAGTAGACGGCGGCAGTCTGCGCTCTGGCTATGTTAATCAGGTCGAGCATCTCGCGCGCCTCGGCGCGTTCCCGTATTGGTATCAACAGCTCAATCGCAATCTCGGGCGATTGGCACAGCACAGTAACGGTGTGCTCAGTCGTTTGCGTCCGTCGCTGCTGGAAGATCATCCGTTACCGGGCCCGCGAGGGCGTGGGGCGATGCTGGTGCGTCTGGGGGAAGGCGAGGATGCAGTGGCGGTGGTGATGATGCATCTGGCGTTGGGAGCACGGGCGCGAACCCGCCAGCTGGCCTATATTCGCGAGCTGCTCAGTGATTACCGGCATCATGTGTTGATGGGCGACATGAACACTCACGCCACTGATTTATTGGAGCACTCACCTTTGCGCGATCTGAGTTTGCGCGCACCGCAGGTGGCTGCCACCTTCCCCAGCTGGCAGCCGCAGCGTTGTCTGGATCACATCCTGCTGAGTGCTGATCTGGAGTTGGAGCGCTGCGAAGTTCTGCCGTTACCGATCTCGGATCACCTACCTGTCGCAGTACAAATTCGCTTGCCCACTTCACGTTGAGGGGTTGGTACGCCTATGCTTCGTGCATTTACAAGCATGGATCCGAACCATGAGCGACGACGCCCAGCGCTGGAAAAGTAAGTACCTGGAAAGCCTGGAACAGCAGGAAAGCCTTGAGCAGCGCTGGGAGGCGCGCTTAGATCTGCTGCGCCGAGGTCTGGTGCGCAGTTCTCTGGCTGCCGAAGGCAGTGACAAGGCCGTGGATAGCTGCATGCAGGAGCTGCGCGAGCTGCTGCGTCGCAATGATATTGATGCCGGCATGTCTGCGCTTATTCCGCGTCTGGAGAAAGCCGTACTGCTCTCGGAAAAGCGCCGTGAGGAGCGTATCGAGCAAAACATTGCCGGTGTCAGCAAGCTGGCCAGCCAGTTGCTGGCCATGGACCTGCCTCGGGATGTGCGCCGCTCACTTAAGCAGTTCAGTCGCCAGGTTGAGCAGCGCGCCAGCCATTCCAGTGGCATTCCCGCCCTGCTTAGTGAGTTGGGTACGCTCCAGGGGCAGGTGCTGGAGACGATCAGTTCTGATGCGCCACGCCCGGGTTTTTTGCAGCGTCTTTTTGGTGGCGCAGCTGAGTCGGAAGAGGAGAAGTTGCAGAGCGCCGCAGTCGTCAGCGAATCAGCTGTACCGGTACCGGTACCGGTGACGGACTCTGATGACGAGCCTGAGGCGGCCCAGCAGTCGCCCCAAAATGCACCGGAATCACACTCGGTTGTTGCCGCGGAGCCTGTGCTCGCGCAAGTGGCTGCGCCGACGGTCGCCAGCGAGGTGTCTCAGGGTGTGACCAGCTCCGTTGAGGTTGATGAAGATCTGGCTGACGCAGCTGGCTCTGAAGCAGTGTTCGAAGAAGATGCTTATTCACTGCCTGATCCCCTTGAGCCCGGTTACAGCACAGTGGCTCCGCACATTGCCGAGAGCCTTACACGCCTGCTGGATGAGCTGGAGCTGCCCGCTCACCATCTGGACCAGGGGCAGGCCCTGCGCGAACGTATCTATGGCGGGCTGAACTGGTACGAGCTGGTGCCGGTGCTGGACGATATCGTGGTGCTGATCCGGGCGATGTCCAATACTGGTGAGCAGGAGTTCGTCAGTTACCTCAAGCAGCTCAATCAGCGTTTGGAGTCGTTCCTCGGCACACTCAGTGAAACCCATGAAGGCTATAGCGAGTCGGTCGAGAGCGTGCGCAGCTTCAATCAGGAGTTGCGTGAGCAAGTCAGCGGGCTGCAGGCCAGTGTGCAAGATGCAGTGGATTTACCCAGCCTCAAGGAGTCGCTGGAGGCGCGTCTGGATGGCTTGCTGAGCACTGTTGTCGAGCATCAGAAAACCCATGAAGGACGCGAGGCGTTGATCACTCAACGGCTGCAGCAGCTCACTGAGAAGGTGGCTGAGATGGAGCAGGAAGCCCAGGGCTTCCGCGATCACCTTGAAGAGCAGCGCCAGAAAGCACTGATTGATCCGCTGACAGGATTGCCTAACCGCGCAGGCTGGAACGAACGCCTGGAGTTGGAGGTGGCGCGTTTCAAACGCTACGGTGGTGAGTTGTTGATGGGCGTGCTGGATATAGATTTCTTCAAGCGCATTAATGACACCTATGGGCATCAGGCTGGCGACAAGGTGTTGCGCATCATCGCTACGGAGCTTTCCAAACGCATCCGTAAGACTGACTTCATCGCGCGCTTTGGTGGCGAAGAATTTGTCCTGCTCTTGCCTTCCACGCCGCTGGAAGGGGGCAGGCAACTGCTTGATACCTTGCGCATGGCTATTTCTGAGTGCCCGTTCCATTTCCGCGGTGAGCCGCTGGTGATTACCTTGTCAGGCGGGCTCAGCGCCTTTACCAGCGAGGATGAGGCCGAAGAGGTGTTTGAACGGGCCGATCAGGCGCTGTACCGGGCCAAGAACAGCGGGCGTAACCGGATCGAGCTGGGCTAGTCTGCAATCAAACGCCTGCGAGAGTTGGCCGGTCAGACAGTATTTCTGCCAAATGGAACGGGTTTCCTGCCGCGTTAGGGACTAAACTCTGCGTCCGTTTTTTAGGAGCATACATGGAAATATTTGGTATCGCGGCGTTGATCTTTCTGGTCACCGACCCCTTCGGCAATATCGCCATCTTTATTGCAGCCTTAAAGAACGTCCCTGAGTCGCGTCGCCTCAAGGTTGCTGCACGTGAGCTGCTGTTTGCACTGATCCTGTTGCTGGTGTTTCTGAGCTTTGGCGACAAACTGCTCAGCGCTTTGGGCCTGTCCCGCGAAGCGACGGCCATTGCCGGTGGCATCATTTTGTTTGTGATTGCCATGCGACTGATCTTTCCCGGCCCGCAAGGGGTGCTGGGGGATGTGCCGGATGGCGAGCCCTTGTTGGTGCCGTTGGCTACACCAGCAGTGGCCGGGCCATCGGCGCTGGCTGTGCTGATGACCTTACGCAATACCCATGATGGCCCCGTATGGGAGCTGTATGCCGGTGTGTTGCTGGCCTGGGCGGCGACCGCCTGTATTTTGTTGCAGGCGTCGTTCCTGCAGCGTTTTCTCGGACCTCGCGGGTTGACCGCAGTGGAGCGGCTGATGGGCATGTTGTTGATCATGCTCAGCGTCGACATGCTGCTGGATAACCTGCAAAGCGTGTTGCATATCACCCCATGAAAGTCTTTTTACTCAGTGTTTTGATGTTCCTTGTAGCCGGTTGCAGTACGGGCCTGCGTATTGATGACAGCTACACCTCCAGCGCACAGAACAGCCGGGTGCAATACATCGTGTTGCACTACACCTCGGCTGATCTGCAGCGTTCTTTGCAGCTTCTGACCCAGGGCGAGGTGAGCAGCCACTATCTGATCGGCGACAAACCCGCCACGGTCTATCGCCTGGTGGATGAAAACCGCCGCGCCTGGCATGCCGGTGTCAGCCAGTGGCAAGGGCGGACTTGGCTCAATGGCACCACCATTGGCATCGAGATGGTGAATCAGGGGTTCCGGGACACCCCGGCAGGGCGCGTCTGGCAGGCGTATACCGATGAGCAGATTGAGGCGCTGATCCTACTGTTGAAGGACATCATGCAGCGTCACAACCTGGCCCCGGGGAGCATCATTGCCCACAGCGATATTGCCCCACAGCGCAAAAGTGATCCGGGCCCGCTGTTTCCCTGGAAGCGCCTGGCCGATGCCGGGCTGATGCCGTGGCCGGATGCAGCGCAGGTGGCGCGCCAGCAAGCGTATTTCAGCAGTAGCTTGCCGAGTGTGCAGTGGTTCCAGGAGCAGCTGCAGCACAACGGTTATGAAGTGCCGCAGACAGGTGAGCTGGATAAAGCCACACGCAACGTCATTGCCGCGTTTCAGATGAAGTATCGGCCCGCCCGTTACGACGGCCAGCCGGATGCAGAGACTGCAGCCCTGCTGCGGGTGCTGAACAGCATGCCGCGCTGATTAGTGGGGGAGAGAGCCGCTCGCTGCTGTGCAGCCGAGCGGCTTTTTTGTGTCTGTGCTTAGCGCGGATGCGTGGCGATCAGGCGGGAGTCAAGCAGGGCGGCGCTGCGGTGAACTGTCGCCTGTTGGTATTCGCTGTCACTGAGCATGCTCAGAAAGGCGGCTTTGTCGGGGTAGCGGACCAGCAGCATCTCATCCCACTGTTCGCCGGGCGGTGCGATCAGTGCGGCGTGGGCGCTGGCCATCAGTTGCACCTCGCCACCGACACTGCGGACTTTGTTCAGGGCGATCCGGCTGTAGCGTGCATAGGCTTCGCGGCCGCTGCAGGGGCTGTGCTGGCTGTCGGCTGGATACTCGGCACGCTCGCGGAAAAGCAGCAGGTTGAGCATTAGCAAGGGCTTGGCGTCTTCGACCTGTTGCGTAAATACCGCCAGTTGTTCGCGGCTTGGGTTAATGCTGGGCATGGGGTTTCTCCGGCTGGAAAGCGCCAGCATCGGTAATCACCAATGCCTGCGCAATGTGCATCAGCCGCAGTGATAGCGGGCAATAGCGCTAAACCGGCAAGGCAAAATAGAACTGTGAGCCCTGACCTGTGCGTGAGTGCACGCCAATATGGCCGCCATGGAGCTGGACGATCTCTTTGCACAGAGCCAATCCAAGACCCGCGCCGCCCTTTCGATGGCTGACCTGGACGAAGGGCTCGAAAATACGGCTCTGCTGCTGGAAGGGGATGCCTTCGCCGTTGTCCTCTACAGTCACCACTACGCGCTCAGCGAATAGCCGAGCACGTAGGCGGATGGTGCCGCCGTAGTGGCTGTGGCGCAGGGCGTTGGCGATCAGGTTGTCGAGCACCCGCTCGATTTGTACCGGGTCGATCTGAATCAGCGGCAGCGGGCCGTTTATCTCGCAGTTGATGCTGACCTGCTGTTCTTTGGCCTGGCTAACGAAACGCTGGCGGGCGCGTTGCAGCAGCGGCTCAAGGTCGCAGGCACTGCGTTCCACGGATTGCAGGCCATGCTGGTAACGGGACACGTTGAGCAGGTCGTTGATCAGGCGCAGCAGCCGGTTCATCTCTTCTTCAACCGTGTTGAACAGGTCGGTTTCCCTTGCGCTCGATGGTGCCTGCATGCCTTCGCGCAACAGGGAGAACGCCATCAGCATGCCGGTCACCGGAGTGCGCAGTTCATGGGAGGCACGCAGAACAAACTCGCTGCGTACCTGATCGAAGGCGCGCTGTTCGGTGACATCCCGCAGCACCATCACAGCACCGAGAATGCGCCCGTCATCCAGGTTGATTGCGCTGAGGTTGTAGGCCAGCAGACGCTTTTCACCATCGATGTTCACTTCCAGATCGGTCGGATCGAACTCGCTATTGTCACCGCGCAACACCTGCTGCAATTGCTCGCTGAGTCCGCTGTGGCTGAGGGCATTAGTCAGGGGCTGGGCGAGCTGAATGGTGTTCCAGCCGAGCTGGCGCTGGGCCACTGGGTTGGCGTGTTCGATCCGCCCGCTGCAGTCGACGATGAGCAGGCCGTCATTGATGCTGTCGAGTACGCCTTGCAGTTGTTGCTGCTCCGCTTGCAGGGCTTGTACGTCGCTGTTCTTGAATTGGCGCAGGGCTTCTGCCATCAGGCCGAAGCGTTGACTGAGGGCGGACATTTCGGCAACCGTGGTGACTGGCAGCACCACTTCGAAATCACCCTTGCCGATCTGATCCGCAGCACGCGCCAGGGACTCAATCGGGCGGCCAAAGCGCTGAGCAATGGTGTGGGCGGTGATATAGCCGATTACCAGCACCGCCAGACCTGTCGCTGCCAGCAGGATCGTCACCAGCCAGGCGCGTTGCTGACCGCGCTCCTCCTCTTGCTCAACGGCCTGGATGTAGTGCAATTGCACGTTGTAGATCTGGTCGCGCAGTTCTTCCACAGCGTTGCCGAAGCCGTCGTTGCTGAGGATCGAGCGGCGCACGGTGAGCGGTTTAGCGAGCAGGCCGTCAACGTGATCGTAGGCTTGGGCGACTTGCCGGATGGCGATCTGTTCGTTCTGATCCTTGGCGATTTGCGCGGCTTTTCCCAGCCAGACCTTAAAGCGCTGATCTGAGCGCTTTAGCGCTTCGCGGTCGAGTTCTTCAGCCAGTAGCAGGATGACCTGTTTGCTCAGCTCCTGATGCATGCCCATGCTGGCTTCAATAATGCGCAGGTGCTGATCCATGGCTTGGTTTTTCGCCTGGGTTAGCTGGAGCACGCTGAAAATGGCCAGCAGCAGCCCGGCCAAGGCCACTGTGACCAAGGCGCTGCTGCCCAGAAAGAGTTTGCTGCGTAGTTTCACAGGCTCAGTTGTTTGCGTTTGCGGTAGAGGGTGGAGGCATCAATCCCGAGGGTTTTGGCGGCCTGATCCAGGCTCTTGCTGTTAGCCATCACCGCGCTGATATGGGCCCGCTCCAGTGCTTGCAGGCTGAGTTCATCGCCAATCTGCGGCTGGCTCGAACCGGCCTGCGGGCTGAAACCGAGATGGTTAGGCTGAACCCATTCTTCTGGGCAGATGATGCTGGCCCGTTCCACCACGTTGCGCAGCTCGCGGATATTGCCCGGCCAGGCATGTCGCAGCAGAGCCTCGCGGGCCTCTTCGCTGAAGCCTTGAGCCGGGCGGCTGTATTCGGCAACGAAGCGGGCGAGGAAGTTGTCTGCCAGCTCGAGGATGTCCTCTCGGCGTTCGCGCAACGGCGGCAAAGTCAGGGTGATGACATTCAGGCGGTACAGCAGGTCTTCCCGAAAACGGCCCTGACGCACCATCTCATCCAGCGGCAGGTTGGTGGCCGAAAGAATACGCACGTCGGCGCGGCGGGTTTGCGGATCACCAATGCGTTCGAATTCCTTGTCCTGAATAAAGCGCAGCAGCTTAGGTTGCAGGGTCAGCGGGAAGTCGCCGATCTCGTCCAGGAACAGGCTGCCGCCGTCGGCCTGGCTGACCCGGCCAAAAGTGCTTTCGGTGGCTCCGGTAAAAGCGCCGCGGTTGTGGCCGAACAGTTCGCTTTCCATCAACTCAGTGGTGAGTGACGGGCAGTTGATGGTGACCAGCGATTTATTGCCGCGTTTGCTCCAGCGGTGGATGGCCTGGGCCAGCTCGCCCTTACCGGTGCCTGACTCGCCGAGAATGAGGATGTTGGCGTCGGTGCTGGCCACCTGTTTGGCGGTTTCCAGCACGTTCATCAGCACCGGGCTGTGGGATTCCAGGGGATGTTTGGCGCTGTGTGATTGCAGCAGGAGCTGGCTACTTTGCTGGCGCAGGAGCAGCTGTTTGCTTGCGGCCTGGCGCAGTTGCTCCGGGGTGCAGGGCTTGACCAGATAATCTGCTGCACCGGCTTGAATGGCGTCCACTGCGGTATCAATGGCGGAGTGCGCGGTGACAATCACCACACGCATCCACGGTACGCGTTGACGCATGTAAGCAAGCACCTGCAGGCCGTCTTCATCGCCCAGGCGCAGGTCGAGAAAGCACAAGTCAAAGACCTGCTTGTGTAGCAGCGTTTCGACTTGATCCATGCAGGTAGCGGTGCGCACCTGGTAACCCTGATCTTCAAGGCAGTAGCGAAAGGTACGCAGAATGGCAGGCTCGTCATCGACCAGCAGAATTCGGCCCGGGGCCTGTGCTTCGGTTCCTGTTTGCATGCCGATCTCCTTTGGTGAAGTCACAGAAAATTAGTCCCCTGCTGGCGTTGCAAGTTGCACGGCCTGGCCGCCTGATCGTGCAAGGTGCAAGTGGTATGCAAGCTTTATGGCTGTTGTAACTCACTGATTTTCATGCGCTTTAATTTCACATCCAAGCTGGCACGACAGTTGTACTGCATAGCATAAGGCTGCGACGAACGGCAGCTGAACAGCTTGGGTGAAACCTGCGCAAACCTGCTTTCAACATAGTTGGAGATGGCATGTGCAGCCATGGCCCGGGCAATCAGTAGATAGACGGTGTCCTGCGCCAAATGGCGTGTGCAGCCAGCGAACCGAATGCTTCGGCAAGGATCAAAACTGCTGATTCAGAAAGGTTCACCTGTACTTTGGGCCGCGAGTGGAGTTAGCACCCGGGCCGGTGGCGGGACACCTGCATTCATTCCGGCTTGATGGGCCTGGCCCGGAGAGCATTTCGCGCACTGGCGCATGCTATGCAGGAGAGTTGCCATGTTGAGTTGGGCTATTACCTTTCTGGTCATCGCTATCATCGCTGCAGTACTGGGCTTTGGTGGTATTGCAGGCACCGCAACAGGAATCGCCAAGATCCTGTTTGTGGTCTTTCTGGTGATGTTTATCGTGTCCTTTGTGATGGGACGTCGCAAAGGCTAGGGAGATGCAATGAGAGCGTTCGATTCGCTGCTCGCTGCCCTGTTGTTAGGGGGCAGCGCAGCTGCAGTGGCTGCTGGTACGGATGCCGATACCTATCTCAATGACTTGCTGGAGCGTGACCCCGCATACCGGCAGGTGTGGACGGAGATGGTCAGTCAGGAAGCCGGGTTACCCAATTGGGTGCTCAGCCTCTCGGGCGTATCGATGCCGGTCGCGTCGCAGCGGGCCGGTGATGAAACCTACGAAGTGGCCATGCTGTGCAAGCAGCATGACTGCTTTAACAATCGTCTGTACGTGGCATTCAGCGCCGATAAGAAGCAGGTAGATGCGCTGTATGTCAGCGTACCGGAAGGCCTGGCCGACAGTGAGGCACCGAGCAGCCGGGCGCGACAGCGCTGGTTGGGTGGGCCGGGCTTTGAGGTGCGCAAGCTGCTGGAAGATCAACTGAGCAGCGACCCTAACTGGCGTTAAACGCCCCTGAGCGTGTCCGCAACACGACGGAGGCCGGTGGATAACCGGCCTCCTGATCGCATTCTGCTAAGCACCGGCACTCTGTTATGAGCAGGCGCGGTATGATCGCGGCCAGTGAATGATGGAGTGGCACGATGCTCAATACCCTGTGGCTTGGATTCTTTTTGGTGGCGGCTGTTGCCGGCCTTTCCCGCTGGCTGATCGGTGACGATCCGGCGGTGTTCGGGGCAATGGTGGAAAGCCTGTTTGCCATGGCCAAGCTGTCGGTAGAAGTGATGGTGCTGCTGTTCGGCACACTGACGCTGTGGCTGGGCTTGCTACGCATTGCCGAGAAGGCCGGGCTGGTGGATGTGCTGGCTCGCCTGTTGGGGCCGCTGTTTGCCCGGCTGATGCCTGAGGTGCCGCGCGGGCATCCGGCGCTGGGACTGATCACCATGAACTTCGCAGCCAATGGTCTGGGCCTGGATAACGCCGCCACGCCGATCGGCCTGAAAGCCATGCGCGCCTTGCAGGACCTCAACCCGAGCAGCACCACGGCGAGCAATGCGCAAATCCTGATGCTGGTGCTGAATGCGTCGTCGCTGACGCTGTTGCCAGTGACCATTTTTATGTACCGCGCGCAGCAGGGCGCACCTGATCCGACTCTGGTGTTTCTGCCGATTCTGTTGGCGACCAGCGCCTCAACGCTGGTTGGTCTGTTGTCGGTGGCGGTAATGCAGCGTCTGCGCCTGTGGGACCCGGTGGTGTTGGCTTATATGATCCCCGGCGCACTATTGCTGGGTGGCTTTATGGCGTTGCTGGCAGGCATGTCGGCCACGGCGCTGGCCGGGTTGTCTTCGCTGCTGGGCAACCTGACCCTGTTTGGGGTGATCGTGGCGTTTCTGGCGATTGGTGCTTTGCGCAAGGTGGCGGTGTACGAGGAATTCGTCGAAGGCGCGAAAGAGGGCTTTGATGTCGCCAAGAGCCTGCTGCCGTATCTGGTGGCCATGCTCTGTGCTGTAGGCGTGCTGCGTGCCTCCGGCGCGCTGGAGTTTGGTTTGGATGGCATCCGCTGGCTGATTGAGCAGATCGGCTGGGATACGCGCTTTGTCGATGCTCTGCCGACTGCGCTGGTTAAACCCTTCTCTGGCAGCGCCGCCCGCGCCATGCTGATCGAAACTATGCAGAGCCAGGGCGTGGATAGTTTCCCGGCCTTGGTGGCTGCGACTATCCAGGGCAGTACCGAAACCACCTTCTATGTGCTGGCGGTGTATTTCGGCTCGGTCGGTATTCAGCGTGTTCGTCATGCCGTCGGCTGTGCCCTGCTGGCAGAGCTGGCCGGGGTGATTGCGGCCATTTCAGTCTGCTACTGGTTCTTTGGCTGAGTTGCCCGGTGGAATAGGTTCTGCGCAAGCCTGTTCGGGCAGAACCTAGTCGACCACATCAAAACGCAGCACCCCAATCATCTGTCCGGCCTCAGTCAGCACCTGAACTTGCCAGTGCCCGGTGGCACTGGCGGGGAAGTTGAGTTTGTGGGTCCAGGCGCGATAGCCCTCTTTACGACCGCCGTGGATGTTCAGGGCGATGCGGTCGATCTCACGGCCGTTGAGCGTCCATACGTGATAAATCCGCTCATCCAGGCCTCTTGGGGCGCTGATCGCCGTGTAGGCGTACAGGCCCAGGCTGCGCAGTTGCGTTGAGGTCAGCACCTCAATGCTTTCGCCTGGTGTGCGGTTGCGGTTGTCGACGTGGCCTGTAACCGCAAACTCAGTCAGCCATAGGGTTGCCGGAGGCACCCAGACGCGCCCGAGCCAGCCACCTGCACCAATCGCCACCAGCAAGCCGACCAGAATCAGCGCCCGCCACCAGCGGCGCATCGGCACAATCGAGAACAGCGACGGGAACGACAGCACCACGGCAATGGCCAGGGCCAGCTGGTAGCTCTGGGTGGTGGTCAGCTTGAAGATGATCGGCAGTGCGGTAAGCAGCACCGCGAACAAGGTCAGGGTGTGGTAACCCAGATACAGCCAGCGCCTGCGCGCCAGCCATTTGTAATACAGCGGATCGGTGATTGATATCAGTGCGGCAATCGCCAGCAGGCCACTGAACAGCAGTTGGCCACTGTTCCAGGTGGTGGTGATGAAGAAGAACGGCAAGACAAAGAACAGACTTTCCTGGTGGATCATCTGTGTGGCGTAACGCAGCACCGGTGCCGGTATTTCAAAGCCGAAGCGCCGGAGAATGCGCTCACGCAGGATGTTCTCCAGGGTCAGCCACACCCAGCTGATCAGCATCACGGTGGCAATGACCTTGGCCAGCCCTGCCTGGCGGTCGACCAGCAGGAAGCTGGCAACGCCTGAAATAAAACCGAAGACGGCAACAACGCCGGGATAGCGCTTGATCAGTTCAATAATTTGCGTGGTGTAGTGTTTCCACCGGGGCATAAGCAACTCGTGAAGATGTACGGATACGGCAAGGGCGATAAGGATACCCCTGTTGATGGCTAATACATGTGCCAGTGGCCTGATAAGCCATGTATTTCGTCCTGGTACGCCACTGCCATTTTGATGGCATGGCCTTACCCTGCTGCTTAAAAGGACAGCCCCCACGGGCGCAGTGTAAATGCCAGCTAGGAAGGAGATAGTTGAGTGGAGAATTCAAAACGAGTCCTGATCACAGGATCAGCAGGGTTTATCGGCAAGCAACTGTTGGAACGGCTGGCTGCGGAGTTCCCCTACTGGACGCTTATTGCCGCTGACATTCGCCCGCAAGTGCAAATATGGGCCTGCCCGAACGTACAAACCGTGCAACTCGACATCAGTCGCGAAGAAGACGTACTCAACTGCGTCAGGGCCTACAAACCCCACGCCATCGTGCATCTGGCCTCCATGGTGACGCCGCCTCCCGGCATGAGTGAGCAGCAGTTGTATGCGATTGATGTGGGCGGCACCCGATCAATCGTCCAGGCCGCGCTGGACAATGGAGTCGAGCAATTGATCGTTACCAGCTCCGGGGCCGCTTACGGCTATCATCCGGATAACGCTGCCTGGCTGGATGAAGACCAACCGCTGCGGGGCCATGCTCACTTTGCGTATGCTCGGCACAAGCTGGAAGTAGAAGATCTGCTGGCGCAGGTGCGCCAGGACTACCCTGGATTTAAGCAGCTGATCCTGCGGCCGGGGACGATTCTGGGGGCGAGGGTGAATAACCAGATCACCCAACTGTTTAAAAAGCGGGCGGTATTGGGCATCTGCGGCAGCGACAGCCCGTTCGTGTTTATCTGGGATCTGGATGTGATTGAGGTGATTCGTCTTGGGCTGTATGAGCGCCGCGAAGGTATCTACAACCTGGCCGGTGACGGGGCGCTGTCCCTGCGTGAAATCGCCGGCATTCTCGACAAGCCTTATATCGCGCTACCGGCGCCTTTGCTGCAAGGGGTACTGCGGCTGTTGCATCCGTTGCGGCTAAGCCAGTACGGCCCGGAACAGGTGGATTTTCTGCGCTACCGGCCGGTGCTGGATAATCGGCGGCTAAAACAGGAGTTTGGTTACACGCCGCGCTACAGCTCGGTGGAGGCCTTCAATGCATTTCTGGCCTTGGAGGGCAATCAGGCCGGTGCCTGAGCTTTGTTCCGGGCTCGGTATTCGCCGGGGGTTAGTCCGGTCCATTGGCGGAACGCACGGAAAAACACGCTGGGTTCTGAGTAACCCAGCAGCAGGGCGATTTCGGCAGCAGGCAGGTCACCGCTGCTCAGGTAACGCTCGGCCAGTTGCTGGCGGGTGTCGTTGAGCAACTGCTTATAACTGCAGCCTTCATCAGCCAGACGTCGTTGCAGGGTGCGCTCGCTCAGATGCAGGGTGCGCGCCAGTTGCGCCCGATCAGGCTCGCCGTGGGCCAGTTGCTCGCCCAGCAGCGCCACCACGCGCGCTTGCAGGCTCTCGCTGGGTAGGCGCGCCAGCAGGCTTTCGGCGTGTTGGCGCAGTAGGGTTTGCAGCGGCGGATTGGCCTGGGTCAGCGCTGCCTGTGCGAGCTTGCGGGGCAGCACCAGAGCGTAATCGTCGGCGGAGAACTGCATCGAGCAGGCGAATATCTGCTGGTACTCTTCCAAGCGCTGCGGCTCGGCATGAATAAACTGGACCCGGCGCAGCTGCCAGTTATCCAGCAGCGGGCTGAGCATTTGTATCCAGCAGGCCATCAGTGCCAGCACACGGGTGCGGGTCTGCGGGGCTTCCGGATGTAGAGGGCGGTAAATCAGCCGCAGCTCGTCACCTTCTTCGAGCAGGCATAACTCGCCGCCATCTCCGACCAGGCGCTGATAGCGCAAACCCGCCGCGATCGCCTCGCCCAGAGTCGGGCTGCTCATCAGCAGATAGCCCAGTACGTTGAAGTGTCCGGGTGGCAGGTTACTGCCGATAGCCAGCCCCGGTTCCGGGTGCTCCATGCGGCTGATCTGTTCCCAGAGTTTTTCCTGTGTGGCGAAAGGCACACGGGCATCCGGGTTGCTGAGCTGCGCTTCACTGAGGTCACACGCCTGCATCAACTGGGCGCGATCAACCCCCAGGCGCGCAGCGGCGTGCAGCACCGAGAGGGTGATGCTTGCGCTGACAGAATGTTGATTGTGCTCGGGGGTTGTTTTGGCCATGGGCTGATTCTGCCCAAAGCTGACGTGTGACGGTAGCGTCACGATATGCAAAGCTGCATTTGAGTTCCATTTTGCTGCTGGAAGTCGGCGGTCAATGTCCTGTAGTTTGGGCGTCTGCCCCCATTTATCTCACTAAGAGGAATTAGGCAGTGACAGGCAAATTCCTGAGCTGCTTGTGCGCGTTGTGTGTCGCATCTGTAGTAGCCGTGCCGGTTTTTGCAGAGCGTTCCATGCAGCACATAACCGTGCTTACGGGGGGCGAGACCGGCGTTTACTACGCTGCCGGGCAAGCCATGTGCCGCCTACTTGCGCGCACTCAGGCGGATCACAGCCTGACCTGTCAGGCGCTAGGCAGCAGTGGTGGTGTTGCCAATGTGCGCGCGCTGCTAAACGGCCAGGCGCAAATCGCGTTGATCCAGTCCAGCCATCTGCACAAAGCCCTCAACCGCCTGCCTCCGTTTACAGAAGCAGCGCGCACAGACGATTTGCGTGTGTTGTTTGCCTTGCACCATGAGGTGTTCAGCATTTTGGCGCGTCGTGACGCCGGAGTCGTACACTTTAATGACCTGCGCGGCATGCGCCTGAACGTCGGCAATCCCGGTTCTGGCCAGCGTGATGCGTTGGAGGATTTGCTCCAGGCCTGGGGCTGGACGCATGGAGTGTTTGCCATGGCCGCCGAGCTGGATGCCGCCGAACAGGCACCCGCGCTGGGCGATGGCAATATTGATGCGATGACCTACTTCGTCGGCCATCCAAATGCTGCGCTGGAGGAAGCCAGCAGTGTGATCGATGCACGCCTGGTGGCCGTATCGGGGCGTGCGGTGGAACGCTTGCTCAGCAGCAAACCCTACTACACGCAGGCGGAGGTGCCTGGCGGTCTGTACCGGGGTAGCCCGAAAGCTACGCCATCGATTGGCGTGCGGGCACTGGTGGCGAGCACCCGGCAAACCCCGGCCGATACCGTGTATGAGTTGGTCAGGACGGTTTTTGAGGATTTGCCGCGCTTGCAGCACGCCCATCCTGCGCTGGCCGGGCTGGATGAGGTGGCCATGCGCCTGACTGGTGATCCCTCCCGCTTGCATGAAGGGGCGCTGCGTTATTACCGCGAGCGCGGCTGGTTGCCAGAGTTCTGAGGTGGCTCAGCTGACGTCGCGGCGGCCCTTAAACTGCTCCACCAGCAGCTCCAGGCGCTCAGCCAGACTGGCCAGATGCTGAGCGCTGGTGCGGCTCTGGTTACTGGCAGCAACACTACTGAGGTTGGCCGCGCGGATGGCGCATAGGTTGTTCTGGATGGTATCGCCGACTGCGCTTTGCTCTTCCACCGCTGCAGCAATCTGAATGCTCATATCGCTGATCTGGTTCACTCGCTGATTGATGCCGTTGAGCGCTTCGGCCGCCTGTATGGCCTGCTCGACGCTGGCGTGTGCTTGGCTCTGGCTGCGTTGCATGGTGGAAACTGCCTGATCCGTGTTCTGTTGCAGCACGCGGATAATCTCGTGAATCTGTGAGGTGGATTGTTGGGTACGCATGGCCAGCCCGCGCACTTCATCCGCGACTACGGCAAAGCCACGACCGGCATCACCGGCGCGGGCGGCTTCGATCGCTGCGTTCAGTGCAAGCAAGTTGGTTTGCTCAGCAATGCTCTGGATAACATCGAGGACCTGATAGATATCCTGGCTGTGCAGTTCCAACTGATGCACCACCTCATGGCTCAGGGCGACTTCGTCAGCCAGTGAGTGAATGCGCTGGCGGGTTTGCTCCACCAATTGCAGACCGTTGCCGGTCTCCATGTCAGCTTCACCGGCTGCGGTGGCACTGAGTTGAGCATGACGGGCCACCTCCTGCACGCTGTTGGCCATCTGCCCGATGGCGCTGGCGACCTGCTCCGCTTCGCTTTGCTGCTGCAGGCTGGCCTGGTTGCTGCAATCGACTGCCGACGCGAGCTCACTGGCCTCCTGGCTCAGTTCGCGGGCCGATTCAGCCAGTCGCCCGACCACAGCTGCTGACTCGGATTGCAGGCTGCTGAGGCTGAAGGCGATTTGCCCGATCTCGTCATTGCGCCCTGTATAGATCCACTGACTGAGCGGGTTGTGGCCGATTTCACGGGCTTTCTCAGCGAGCTTGCTCAACGGGCGCAACATCAGGTGCATGCCGCCGCTGAGCAGACCGCTGAGGCCAGCTCCAGCGAGCAGTGCTGCGGGCCAGGATAAGTTGCCGGTTGCACCCAGAAGGCCTGCGCAGATCATCACCGGCACGCTGACCAGCGCGCTCAGACGCAGAGCCAGGCTGAATTTGGCCGGGCAAATTTGCCAGGGTGTGCGGCCTTCCCGAAGTTGTGAGTAGAGCCATTCTGCGCGGGCGATGCGCTCAGGCGTGGTGCGGCTGCGGACGGACTGATATTCGACCGTCTGGCCGTCGTGAATGACCGGGGTGACGTAGGCGCTGACCCAATAGTGATCGCCGTTTTTGCAGCGGTTTTTGACCAGCCCCATCCATGAGCGATTGTCCTTGAGGGTGCTCCACATGTGCTTGAACGCCGACGGCGGCATGTCCGGGTGACGCACCATATTGTGGTTGTGCCCAACCAGCTCAGACAGCGTGAAGCCGCTGATGCTGATGAAGTCCTCATTGGCGTATGTCACCGAGCCTTTGAGGTCTGTGGTGGAGAGGATGTTGGCGTGTTCGGGAACGGTTATTTCATGCTGGCTGACCGGGAGATTGTTTTTCATTATGCGTTTGCTCTGCGGCTGTCGGCTTGTTTTCTTCCGTGAGCAGGCCTTCCATGTAGCCATCAACGCTCACGTGCTCCAAAAGCTCTTGTAGGTCACTTGCTGCACAGGGCTTACTGAACCAGTAACCCTGAGCCATCTGACATCCCTGCGTGCGCAGGAAGTCGATGTGTTCCGCCCGCTCAACCCCTTCAGCCACAACTTGCAGGCCAAGACTCTGGCCCAGACCGATGATGGCGCGACTGATGGCGGTCAGTTCGGCATCAATAGGGGCACCTCCGATAAAACTCTTGTCGACTTTGAGGATGTGCAGGGGGAAGCGTTTCAGATACCCGAGTGACGAATAACCGGTACCAAAATCGTCCAACGCCAGGCGCACACCCAGATTGGCCAGCGCCCTGAGGGTGATGAGCGTTGCCGTGCTGTCTTCCAGCAACTGGCTCTCGGTAATCTCCAGAATCAGACTGGACGGTGGCAGCGCGGTGCTGACCAGAATCTCCGTCAGCCGTCCGACAAAGTCTTCCTGACGCAGCTGGCGGCTGGACAGGTTGACCGCGCAATGCATGTGTTCGTGGCCTTCCAACTGCCAGCTGCGGACTTGGCGACAGGCCTGCTCCAGGACCCAGTCGCCGACCCGAACGATCTCTCCGGACTCCTCCAGCGAACTGATGAAATCCAGCGGCGGAACCAAGGTGTCGCCACGCCGCCAGCGCAGTAGCGCTTCCACGCCGGTCAGGCGCATACCGCCCTGCTCGATACGGCAGATGGGCTGGTAGTGCAGTTCGAATTCGTTGCGCTCCAGCGCCTGGCTGAGGGCACTCTCAAGCTCCAGCTGATAGTGCGCATTAACCTGCAAATCTTCGCTGAAGCGGGCGAACTGCGCCTTGCCCGATTGTTTGGCGCGATACAGGGCCAGATCGGCTGCTTGCAGCGCATCCTGTGAGGCAGCAGTGGCTTTGAGGGCGGCAATACCGATGCTGGCGGATACCACCAGTACCTGATCACCAATGTGGATCGGGTGATGCAGACTATCGAGCATGCGCTGGGCGACATATTCGGCATCTTCAGCGCGGGCTAAATCGGTGAGCAGCACGACAAATTCGTCACCGCCAAACCGGCACAGGTGGTCCCCCGCGCGCAGGCATGGGCTGAGTCTGCGACTGACCTCAATAAGCACCTGATCGCCGCACGCATGCCCGAGGCTGTCGTTGATCAGCTTGAAACGGTCCAGATCAATAAACAGCAGCGCCGCTTCGCGAGCCCCGCTTTTACCGAGTTGGTAGATGGTTTGTGGCAGTAGCTCATCAAGCCGCAGGCGGTTGCCCAGGCCTGTCAGCGGGTCATGGCGAGCGGCATGCCGCAGCTGCTGCTCCACCGCTTTACGGGCGCTGATGTCGCTTTGCGAGCCGGTAATACGCTGATGGCCAGATGCGTCGGTTTCGGCAACGCCGCGAACCTGCACCCACAGGTATTCACCGTTGGCACGGCGGATGCGGTGCTCATGGTGGATCAGCGGGCTGCTGCCATTGAGGTGAGAGTCGATAGCCTGACGCAGACCGGGGAAGTCGTCCGGGTGCACGCGGCTGAACCAACTGACACTGGTCTCACCAATACTGTCGCGGCTGAGATCGAGCATGCTCGCCCAGCGGTCCGATACATACAGGCGATCGTGTTCCAGGTGCCAGTCCCAGATGCCATCATTTGAACCGCGCAGGGCACGGGCAAAGCGTGCCTCGCTGTCCTCGAGGGCTTTGCGTTGTGCGGCACCGTAAGTGTCGATGGCCAAGGTCATGTCGAAGAAGACGATCTTCAGTAGGCTGGCAAACAGCGCCTGATTGGGGTGGTCGGTAAACAGGTTTTTGAGCATCTCATCGAGATACAGGCGATAGGCTGCCAGGTACCACTTCAATTCAATACCGGCGAGTTGGTGCACCAGGCCGATGCGCAGACGTGAGGAGACATACTCTTCGTCGTATGGGCCGTGCCACAACCGTTGGTAGTACTCCAGCTGGCTGTGAGACAGGCGCAGTAGGGTGGCATCGTCACCAATCAGCGTGGCTGGGCCGGGAAATCTACGCAGGTGGTCATACAGACGGTCAGTGAAAACAGCTTGGGCCGGGCTCATGGCTTCAGCATGCTCGTTGAGGCGGATGGCATCGGAAGGTTGCCAATCGAGCAGTTGGCTCCGGTTATGGATCTCCTTGTGGGTGAGACCCATGCGCCGCATCAACTCTTCAAGTGCTTGTGCTGAACCCATTTTATTCACCTACTGCAATTATTTTTATGGGCACAAAAAAAGCGCCGAGACTGCGTGTTCAATGAACATGCTGTCTCGGCGCCTTGTCTTGCAGGCCTGAAATCCTGCCCGGCAAAGCCGGCTTCCACCCTAGCGGAACCTACTAAGCGCTAGTTCTACCTCATTACTAATTGTCTGACAATTCCTCCAGGAGGCGTTCCAGACGTTTTCTTAAATCGGCAAGTTCACGGGATTTGAATGAATGGCGGGTACGCTCCAGTGTGCTGACGGCATCCTGGAGTGCAGAATGGATCTGTCCGTTTGGGCCCACAGGGGATGGATCAAGCCATTGGCACAGTGGGGCCTGGCTGCAATCCTGAGCACAATTGATGACTTCGCAGTGAGCATCGCGGGTGTCTAACCACTGACACAACTGAGCAGCCATATGCGGGTCTGAACAGATAATACGTGGGGTGGTTTTAGCAATGGACATAGTGATGGCAATTTAGAATTAAAGGTCACTTACGATATTGATCTGAGTCAAACTTTTAAATGACACCAAAGTACATCCCCGGTCATTTTTGACCTGCTAACCTAGCGCCCTGACAACGACACGGATACTCCATGCTCAGCCTCTTTCACGCGTCCGATTTGGAATCATTAGGCGAACTGGCCACGAAGCTACTGGCCACGCCGATGAGTGACCCGTTTGCACCGGCGCTGGTGGTGGTGCCCAGCCAGGGTATGGGCCGTTGGCTGACCCTGGAGCTGGCGCGCACTCAGGGCATCGCCATGCAAGTGGACGTGCAGCTGCCGGCCAAGTTTGTCTGGGACTTGTCGCGGCTGGTGCTGGGTCAGTTGCCGGAGCAATCCGCCTTCTCGCCGAGCAGCCTGAGCTGGCGTTTGTATGACTGGCTGTGTGAGCCGGAGCACCTCGAGCAGGCTCCTCGGCTGGCGCATTATCTGGACGGCGGCGACGAGCGCAGACGCCTGTCACTTGCCGTCAAAATCGCTGACGTTTTCGACCAATACCTGCTTTATCGTGATGACTGGTTGGCTGCCTGGGAGCGAGGAGAGCTACTTGATCTGGGCCCCGATGAAGTCTGGCAGGCGCTGCTCTGGCGTGAGCTGACTAAAGACGGTCACCCGCACCGCGCGCGCCTGCTCGAAGAGCTGCTGGCCCGGTTGTACGACCCACAACCGATTGCCGGATTGCCCGAGCGTGTCACCGTATTCGGCATCAGTTCGCTGCCGCCGCACCACATGCGCGTGCTCGAAGGGCTGGCGCGGCACACTGAAGTCATCCTGTTTGCGCTTAACCCATGCCGCGAAGCCTGGGGTGAAATCCGCGATATCCGCGAGCTGGCCCGCCAGCCCGATCTCAGCCCGGAAGAATGGTATCTGGATGTAGGCAACCCGCTGCTGGCCAGCCTGGGTAAACAAGGGCGCGACTTCTTCGACAGCCTGCTCAGCATTGCGTCAGCCGAAGGCGGGCAGGAAATTGGCCTGTACTCCGAGGATGCAGACCTGCGCGATGAAAGCCTGCTTAAGGCGTTGCAAAACGACATCCTGCGCCTGCACACCCGTCAGCCGGATGAGCGTTTGCAACTGCGCGCAGATGACCGCTCGTTGGAGCTGCACGTTGCTCATTCGCCGCTGCGGGAAGTGGAAATTCTCCACGATCAGTTGCTCGCCCGCTTTGCCGCTGAGCCCAATCTGACCCCGGATCAGGTGGTGGTGCTGACGCCTGATATCGAACGCTACGCGCCGTATATCGAAGCGGTGTTTGCGCCCCGCGAAGGCGTGCCGAGGATTCCCTTCAGCCTCGCTGACCGCAGCATGCGCGCCGAGATTCCGCTGATCGAAGCCTTCCTCAATCTGCTGGCACTGCCGGATAGCCGCTTCGCCGCTGAAGAAATCATCGCCTGGCTGGAGCAGCCTTCCATCGCCCGCCGTGCCGGAATTGAAAGCGAAGACCTGCCGCTGTTGCGCGACTGGTTGCGCAGCGCTGGGGTGCGCTGGGGGCGCGATGCCAAACACCGCGAACAACTGGGCTTGCCTGCGGATGCTGCGTTCACGTGGCGACAGGGCCTGGACCGCCTGCTACTGGGCTTTGCCGCGCCACCGCAACTGGCTGGCCAATTCGCGCCGCTGCTCGGTGACAGCTGGCCGCTGGATGCCATTGAAGGTGCGCGGGCGCAACTGCTCGGCCGGCTGTGTGCCTTTGTCGAGCGTCTGGCCGGCTTGGCGCAGGAGCTGCAACGGCCACGCAGCCTCAGCGACTGGGCCGAGACACTGCAACAATTGATCGATTTGCTGTTCGATGAGCGCGAAGCGGGCGACACCTTATTGCTGTTGTCCAAGGCCTGCGCGGCCTTGCAGGAACAGGCGACGGCGTCCGGCATCACTCGCCCGGTTGAGTTGGCGCTGATCCGTCAGCAGCTCACCGCCGCGTTGGAGCAGGGCAGTGCGGCGTCGGGCTTCCTCACCGGTGCCGTGACCTTCTGCACCATGATCCCGATGCGCAGCCTGCCGTTTCAGTTGGTCTGCCTGCTGGGGCTGGACGACGGTGCCTTGCCGCGCCGCACCCCGGCTGCCGGGTTTGATTTGATCAGTCGTCAGCCACGTCGAGGTGACCGTGCGCGGCGGCTGGATGACCGTTACCTGCTGCTGGAAACCCTGCTCAGTGCGCGCCATGGTTTGTACCTCAGTTATGTCGGTCGCGACCCGCGCAGCAATGCCGAGTTGCCGCCGTCGGTGCTGGTCAGCGAACTGCTGGATGTGGTTGATCTGACTGCTCAAACCGGTCAACTGAACGCAGATGGAAAACCGCTTAAAGCCAGTGAGCGGATTACTGTTTTGCACCCGCTGCAGCCTTTCTCACCGGCCAATTTCGCCGGTGACCAACATGCCGGTTTTGCCGCGCCCTGGTTCCGCGCTGCTCAGCGACTGAGTGAGCCGGTGGCCGCGCCTGCGCCGTTCGCCAGCCGACTGGCTGAGCTGGACAAAGACTGGCTGACCATCGAGCCAAGCCAACTGATTCACTGCTTCAAGCACCCGGCACGCTTCCTCTTGGAGCAGCGTCTGGGCTTGCGCCTGGCCGACAGTGAAGAGGCGTTGGCTGGAGACGAGCCGTTCAGCGTTGAGTGGACCAGCCAGCACGGCCTGCGCCAACTGGCCTTGCAGGCGGTGGAAAACGGCTGGAGCGAGCAGCAGGAGCGTGCCGTTGCCGCAGCGTCCGGTTGGCTGCCGGTGGGCGAGTTGGGTCAGGCCTATTGGGGACAGATTCGTGGCCCGATCCGCGCCTTCGCCCCGACTTTGTTTGATGAGCGCCCACAAGACGCACCGCAACCATTGTTGGTGGATATCGAATTGGCGGGCGTACGCATTCACGGCTGGCTGGATGGTGTCAGCGCCAGCGGTCTGTTCGACTACCGTCTGCGTGATCTCGGTGCCTGGGAGCTGGCACCGTTCTGGCTGCGGCACATCCTCCTTAACTGCTCAGCTACGGCGGAAATAACCCGCGACAGCCGCCTGCTCTCACCAAAAAGCGAATGGCGACTCGGCCCGCTGGCCAGCCCGCAAGAGCTGCTGCGTCCTTGGCTGGAAGCCTACAAATCGGCGTTGTGCGAGCCGCTGCCGGTGTTTGCTAAATGCAGCCACGGCTTTGCCCGCAAATTCCGTAACCCCGGTCGAAAAGAGCCCATCGACGCCGCCCGTAGCGAAGCACGGGTGATGTGGGAAGGTAATGAATTTATGAGCGGCGAAGGACAGGACCCGTGGAACGCTTTGGCCTTCCGCGACCGCAACCCGCTGGATGAACGCTTCGAAGCCTTAGCCGAACAACTTTACGGCCCTGCGCTGGATGCCCTCAGCGGCAGCGATGAGGATGAAGCATGAGCAGCCAAGCCCTGAACCTGCTGAGTGACAGCTTTACCGGCCGCTCGCTGATCGAGGCCAGTGCCGGTACCGGCAAAACCTGGACGCTGACCGCGCTGTATGCGCGTCTGTTGCTGGAGAAGCAGCTGAACGTCAGCCAGATTCTGGTGGTGACCTTTACCACGGCGGCTACCGCTGAGTTGCGTGAGCGTATCCGCAAGCGTCTGGCTGAGTTGCTGGAGGTGTACGAAAACGGCCCCGGCAGCGATGGGCTGCTGAATGAGCTGCACGCCCGTTATCCCGATCCGGCCAGCCATCGCCGTTTGCTGTTGGCGGTGCACGGTTTTGATGAGGCGGCGATTTTCACCATTCACGGCTTTTGTCAGCGTGCGTTGCAGGACGCGGCCTTTGAAGCCGGTGGCGATTTTGATAACGAGCTAACCCACGACGACCGCGAGATTATCGACGCGCTGTTAGCGGACTTGTGGCGACACGAACTGGCCAGCGCCGAGCCGGAGTGGGCGGCGTTTCTGGTGCACCAGAAGCTGACGCCGCAGGTGTTGCGCCAGCGTCTGCGCAATCATCTGGGCAAGCCGTACCTGCGTATCGAACCGCAACCCGGTGCGGCCAGTGAAATGAGCGGGCTGCGCGCTGCCTGGCAGGAAGCACAGCGGCTGTGGCAAGTCGAAAGCGCCGGTTGGCTCAACGAGCTGCGTGCCTTCGACGGCTTTAAAAGCAACATGGTTAACCCGGCCAAACTGACCGGCTGGCAGATCGAGCTGGATGGCTACTTCAGTGATGCCGCCGCGTTGTTCAGCAAGACCGACGCGCACCGCCGTTTATCCCGCGAAGGGCTGAACAAGGCCTGCAAGAAAGACTGTCAGGCGCCGGCCAATCCCCTCGCCGCAGCCTTGCAGGATTTGTGCGATGCACTGGATGAAGTCCAGCCCGAAGCCGAACAACGCCTGATCGACTTGCAAGTGCGGCTGATCAATCAGCTCAACGAACAACTTCCAGCACGCAAAGCTGCACAACGCCTGCTGGCCTTTGATGACCTGCTCAACCGCTTACAGTTGGCCCTGAGCAGTGAAGGCGGCGCGCATCTGGCCGAGACGCTGCGCACGCAATATCCGGTGGCGCTGATCGACGAATTTCAGGACACCGACCCGGTGCAGTACCGGGTGTTCAGCAGCATTTATGCACAGGGTGAGCCGGGCGACCTGTGCTTTGTTGGCGACCCGAAGCAGGCGATTTACGCCTTCCGGGGCGCGGACCTGGCGACCTATCTTAAGGCGCGCGGTGAGGCTGACCGGCAATACAGCTTGGCGACTAACCACCGTTCTATCCCGGAGCTTATCGACGCGCTGAACCAGCTGTTCGACCGACCCATGCCGTTTGCCGAGCAAGGTCTGGAGTATCAGCAGGTCGGTGCGAGTGAAAAGGCGCGTCCGCAGCTGGTGCTGCCAACTGTTGAAGGCGAAACTGATGCACCGCTGGCGTTCGTCTGGTTGGATGACGAACACCTCGGCAAAGGTGAGGCCGGTTCTCGCGTTGCCGAAGACACTGCCAAACGTATCGCCGCAGTTATTAGCGCGAGCAGTCGCGGCGAGGCGTACTTTGAACAGGACGGGCAGCGGACACCAATCAAAGGTGGCGATATTGCTGTGCTGGTGGCCAGCCACCGTCAGGCTGGCGAAGTGGCCGAACAACTGGCGCTGCGCGGCGTGCCCAGCGTGCGCCGGGGCAAAGAGAATGTGTGGAACAGCGAGGAGGCCGACGAGTTGGCCGCGGTGCTCGCCGCCTACGTCGAACCGGGCCGCGAAGGCGCACTGCGTTATGCCTTGGCCAGCCGCTTACTTGGGCGCAGTGCCGAACAACTGGCCGCCTGCAATGAAGATGCTCACGCCTGGGACGCTGAGCGCGAAGCCGCCGAACGCTATCACCAGCTCTGGCTGCAACAGGGGTTTATGCGCGCCTTCCGCGCCTGGCTGGATGAGCAGAAAGTTGCTGAACGCCTGCTGGAACGAGTGGACGGCGAGCGTCGCCTGACCAACCTGCTGCATCTGGCCGAACTGCTGCAAACCGAAAGCCTGCAACGCCCCGGTCAGGAACAACTGCTGGCCTGGTTCAACGCCCAGCGTAGTGCCGAAAGCCATGGCGAAGATGCCTTGCTGCGCCTTGAGAGCGATGCCGAGCGGGTGCAGATCGTCACCATCCACACCTCCAAAGGTCTGGAGTACCCGCTGGTGTTCTGCCCGTATCTGTGGGACGGCGCGTTGTTGCGTCAGCACGAAGACATCACCTGTCACGATGATGACGGCACACCGCTGCTGGACCTCGGCAGCGAGCAGTTTGATGACAACCGCGAGCGCGCCAAGCACGAACGCTTCGCCGAAAAACTGCGCCTTACCTATGTAGCGCTGACTCGAGCCCGCGATCGGTTGTGGCTGCACTGGGGGCCGGTGGACTGCAAGCCGAAGAAAGACGGCACCCTCAGCGAAAGTGGCTTGCACAGCAGTGCGTTGGGCTGGCTGCTGCATGGTCGTGACTTGCCCGGTGATGACGCGTTGGCCGAGCTGGCGGGGCATCTGCAGACGCTCACGCCGCAAGGCTTGCGCGCTGAGCTGGAACAATTAGTCGCCGCCAGCAACGGGCGTATGAGCGTACAAGCACCGCGCCGTGATGAAGCCAGCGCTGCCGGTGAATTGCGCGCCGTTGCGCCGCAACAGTTGTCGACCCTAAACCGCACCTTGCACAGCGCCTGGCGCGTCGGCAGCTTCTCCGGTCTCGCGGCGGGCCAGCATATGGAAGCGCCGGACCGCGATACGCTGGCCATCCCCGATGCCAGCGAGCCCGGTATTGGCTTCTTCGCGTTCCCCCGTGGTGCCCGCGCCGGTACTTGCCTGCACGCGATGCTGGAAGACTGGGCACGGAATAAAGCGCCGCTGGAAGAATTAATCGAACCGAATCTTACTGGTCACGGCATCAGCAACGACTGGAACGAGGTGGTGCTCAATCAGTTACAGCAGGTGCTGGACGCGCAGTTGGATGACAGCGGCCTGACCCTGAATACGCTGAATCCGGTGCGGCGCTTGCCCGAGTTGGGCTTTACCTTCCCGCTGGCCGGGCTGGATGTGCGCCGCCTGCGCGAGATTCTCAGCGATGAAGCCTACGGCTTGCCCGCGCCGATGCGCGAAGCGGCGAGTCGTTTGGAGTTCGATCACCTCAAGGGCTTCCTCAAAGGTTTTATCGACCTCACATTCGAGCATGACGGGCGCTGGTACATCGCCGACTACAAGTCCAACTGGCTCGGCCCGGATGTCAGCTATTACAGCGGCGAACGCCTGCTGCAAGCGCTGGCCAGCGAACACTATTACCTGCAATACCTGATCTATCTGGTGGCGCTGCGGCGCTTCCTGATGCAGCGTTTGGATGACTTCGACGGAAGCCAGTTAGGTGGTGCCTATTACCTGTTCCTGCGTGGCATGCCGGAGGCTGGCGTGTACTTTGCCCGGCCTGCGGATGAGTTGCTGGATGCCCTGGATACATTGTTTGCGGAGGGCGTCTGATGCTGCTCACTGAACTGCCTTTCGGCCCGCTGGAGCGGGCGCTGGTTAACAGCTTGCAGCGCCTTGATCCCGAAGCGTCGCCACTGGTGCTGGCATCCGCTGCGTTGCTGTCGAGCGCGCTGGAAAAGGGCGATGTGTGCCTGCCGCTGGCGCATTGGGCCGGGCAGCGTCCATGGCCTGAGCACCCCTTTGCCTTGCCCTCTCAAAGTGAGTGGCAGCAACAGTTGCAGGCCTCGTCGTTGGTGGGCGTTGCGGGCGCTTTTACCCCGCTGATTCTTGATCAGGGCCGTCTCTATCTCGCGAGATATCACAATTACGAACAGCAACTCGCTGAGCAGCTGTTGCAGCGTTCGGCTGATCTGCCGGAGGTTGACGAAGCCATTCTCAGCGCCAGCCTTGAGCGTCTGTTTGCTTTCAACAAACAGCAGCCGGACTGGCAGCGACTGGCCGCTGCGCAAGCGGTTCGGCGCAATCTGGCGGTGATCTCCGGCGGCCCCGGAACCGGCAAAACCACCACGGTGGTGCGCCTGCTGGCGGCACTGCTGGAGCAGCCCGGTGGCGAGCGTTTGGCTATCGGCCTGGCCGCGCCCACCGGCAAAGCCGCAGCGCGGATGGCCGAAGCAATCCGTAATGCCAAGGCCGGCCTTCCGGTCACCGATGCAATCAAGGCCGCTTTGCCGGATGAGGCGAAAACCCTGCACCGTTTACTCGGCAGCCGAGGCGACAGCCCAGCGGTACGCCACGATCAGCACAACCCGCTGGCGCTGGACGTGCTGGTGGTGGACGAGGCCTCCATGGTCGATCTGGCGTTGATGGCCAAACTGCTGCTGGCGCTGCCGCCGAAAGCTCGGCTGATTCTGCTTGGCGATAAAGATCAGCTCTGTGCGGTGGAGGCCGGTGCGGTGTTTGCTGAACTGTGCGAAGGGCGCGGTTTTGATCAGCAGGCTGCGGCTGATCTGCAGCGCATCACTGGCCAGCAGGTGCCGGTCAGCCAGCCGCAATCCAAACTTGGTGATGCCGTGGTACTGCTGACCCACAGCCACCGTTTTGCTGGTGACAGCGGCATCGGCGAGCTGGCCCGGCGCATTAACGGCGGCGATGTACGTGGCACTTTGAGCCTGCTCAAAGAGAATCGCCCCGATCTCAGTTGGAATGCCGAGCCGAGCAGTAGCGAGCTGTTGGAGCGTTTGGATCAAGGCTACGGGCCGTATCTGGCAGCCGCCCGCAGCGGCGATCCGGCAGCAGCATTTGAAGCCTTCAACAGCTTCCGCGTGCTCACAGCTCAGCGCGAAGGCGCGTGGGGCGTGGCGGGCATCAACGAGGCGCTGGAGGCGCGGATCAAACGCCGCAGCTCCATCGCCAGCCGCGAGCGCTGGTATGTCGGGCGGGCGGTGATGGTGCGGCAGAACGATTACGCGTTGGGGCTGTTTAACGGTGATATCGGCATCTGCCTGAACACCGAGTACGGCCTGCGCGTGTTCTTTGAGGGCGAAGAGGGCTTCCGTCCGTTTGCCCCGGCGCGCTTGCCCAGCCATGACAGTGCCTTCGCCATGACCGTGCACAAAAGCCAGGGTTCGGAGTTCCGTGAGGTCTTGCTGGTGCTGCCTGAGCTGCCCAGTCCTTTGCTGTCACGCAGCCTGTTTTACACCGGGATCACCCGCGCCAAGCAGCGTGTGGAAATCTGGGGCTTGCCTGCGCGGCTGAGTGAGGCGGTGGCAACTAAGGCTGAACGGGCTGCTGGTTTGGCGCAGCGTTTGTCGGGAAGATCGCCGCAAGTGCCGGTTTTGACGACGAGCGAGGTGCAGCTAGGGCTTTTCGACTAGCTCAAGTCCACCTACACTGCCCGGCCGCTGTTGTGACCGGTTGTTGGTTATGCGTTTTTCCAGAGCTCTGTGTGTCCTTTTCTGTTTTCTCCTCTGCACTGTTGTTCAGGCCAGAGAGGTACGGTTGGTCACGGGTGATGGCTACGTTCCCTATACCAGCCAGAACCTGCCAGATGGCGGCATGCTCAGTCTTGTGGTGCGCAAGGCGTTCGAGCAGCGCGGGCTGCGAACTACCTTGCAGTGGCGACCTTGGAACAGAGGCTATTTGCTGACCCAGCGCGGTCAGTACGACGCTACGTTCCCCTATATCGTTAGCCCGGATCGGCAGGTGCAGTTCCTTTATTCCGACCCGCTTTATGTCGGTGAGCAGTTCATCTTCAGTCGGGCTGGTGAACAGATCGACAGCACCTCGGAGCAGTCATTAAGCGGCAGACGCTTCTGTTATCCGCTGGGCTGGCAAGCGCCTCCGCAGGTGGAAAAACTGGTGGAAAAGGGCAAGTTGACGCGTCACTCGCCACAAGGCATGAGTGAGTGTGCGCAGCTGCTGCTACTGGGCCGTGATGATTTCTTTCTCGCTGAACGGCGGATGGGTGCGATGGTTCTGGAAGGCCTTGGGGCGGATGCTGACCATTTCACTCACTCCCGTGAGCCGATCAACCGCAACACCCTGCATCTGGTTATCCCGCGAACGCTACCTGACGCACAGTGGCTGATGGACGAGTTCAACCTGGGGCTGGCAGCACTGCACGCTTCCGGTGAGTACCAGCGTCTGGTGGAAGACTATTTCCGGCAGATCAACGAGCTGGAACCGTCCTTACCTTAAACGCACCTGCTGCGCGCTATAGGCTGCGGATAAGGCTTCGGGCAGCTCAATCCGGCCTGCAACGGCCAGCTCCCGGGCGCGCCAATGCAGAAAGCTGTCAGTCGGGAAGAAACCATCAGTCTGCGCCAATACATCGGCCATGACCCGGCTTAGCGGGCGCCATTCTTCACGGCAGCACTGCAGCAGTGGCTCATCCACCAAGGCGTAAGTGTGTTGGCTGAATTCCCCGGCCAGCCAGCAGCGGATATCGGCGTTGCCCTGTACGACCTGCTGCCACTGATCGGCTAGGCGCGTACGTTGCGCGGTGGTTAGTAGTGCGCGCTGCTGATAAAACGCCTGCAGTTCATCAGTCGAACGAAGGGATACAGCTTTGCGCGGCGGACGCTGAGGGTTGGCGCTGGCGACTTCCCACAGTTCTACGTTGCTGCCTTGCAGAGCGTGGGCAACGCGCGTCAGTAGCAGTTGCTCGCTGCAACTGTCGCCGGTCCAGACTGTTACTGCCTGAGTGTTTTGGCTGAGCTCGGCCAGCCATTTGGCGTCAGCGGCCAGACCGTTAGCGAAGTCGGGCACAGGCTGCATGGACTCGTGCCAGAGGTTCAACCAGAAGTGGATGCGAGTGGTGCAGGGAGGCTGGTCGATACCGGCCAGCGGGCCGATGGCCAGATCGTCACGCAGAACGCGTAAGCCTGCGCTTTCGGCAGGGCTGAGTACTCGCATCACGCTGGCAGCTGCCAGATCACCGCATACCAGATGCCACATACGCGCTCCTTGCTGGTTGATCTGACTGAGCTGATTCGCGGCTGAAGTCGCTCCTACACATCCTTCACGGTTGTGGGAGCGGCTTTAGCCGCGAATAGATTTGAACGGCTTATTTCTTCAACTTGGGATTGGGGAAGAACTGCACGGCCTGCACGGTTGGATCTGCGGCCTTAGGTTTCAGCGCGCTGACATTCACCCGTGTGGTCAGTTCGCTTGGTACCGAGTTGCCACGTTCATCCAGCGTATCGGCATAACCGCAGGCTACGCACTCGCGGTGCGGCACGCCGTCCACCGACCACATCTGGATCTTGTCCATTTCGCTGCACGCCGGGCACACCGCCCCGGCGATAAAGCGTTTGCTGGTCACTTCGCTCATGCTGCCTCCGCGCTCAGACCGAGGTGGCGCAGCAGGGCGTCGATGCGCGGCTCGCGCCCACGGAAGTCAACGAACAACACCATCGGCTCCTGCGAACCACCACGGGCCAGAATCGCCTCGCGGAATGCGCGGCCGGTGTCGCTGTTGAGCACGCCGTCTTCTTCGAATTTGGAGAAGGCATCAGCCGACAGCACTTCAGCCCACTTGTAGCTGTAGTAACCGGCGGCGTAACCACCGGCGAAGATATGCGCAAAGCTGTTCGGGAAGCGGTTGTAAGCCGGAGGCTGCATCACGCTGACTTCTTTGCGAATGCCCGCCAGCACGTCGAGCACGCTGCGGCCATCGCCATGGGTGGCGTGCAGTTCGAAGTCGAACAGGCTGAATTCGATCTGACGCACCATCATCAGGCCGGAGTGGAAGTTTTTCGCTGCCAGCATCTTGTCCAGCAGGTCTTTCGGCAGCGGCTCGCCGCTTTCGTAATGACCGCTGATCAGGGCCAGACCGTCCGGCTCCCAGCACCAGTTCTCCATAAACTGGCTCGGCAGCTCCACCGCATCCCAGGCCACGCCGTTGATGCCCGAGGCACCGGCATGCTCAACGCGGGTCAGTAGGTGATGCAGGCCGTGGCCGAATTCGTGGAACAGGGTGGTGACTTCATCGTGGGTCAGCAGCGCAGGCTTATCGCCCACCGCTGGGGTGAAGTTGCAGACGAGGTTAGCCACCGGGCTGATCAACTTGCCGTTGATATCGCGACGCTTGTCGCGGGCGCCGTCCATCCACGCACCGCCACGCTTGTTGGCGCGGGCATACAGATCAAAGAAGAAGCGCCCAACGTGTTGGCCGTTTTCGCTGATCTCGAACAGGCGCACATCTGGGTGCCAGGCGTCGAAGTCGCTCAGCTCCTTGATCTGGATGCCATAGAGCTTCTCGACGATGGCGAACAGGCCGCTCAGCACTTTGTCGATCGGGAAGTACGGGCGCAGAATTTCCTGGGAGATGCTGTAACGCTGCTCCTGCAGCTTCTCGCTGTAGTAGGTGGCGTCCCAGCTTTGCAGGTCAGCGCAGCCTTGGCTCGCGGCAAAGGCTTTCAGCTCTTCGAGGTCTTTCTCTGCAAATGGCTTGCTGCGCACAGCCAGATCGCGCAGGAAGTTCAGCACCTGATCGGTGTTGTCAGCCATCTTGCTGGCCAGGCTCAGCTCGGCGTAGTTGGCAAAGCCCAGCAGCTCGGCCAGTTCCTGACGCAGTGTAAGAATTTCATCCATCACCGGACCGTTGTCGTTCTGCCCGGCGTTCGGGCCCTGGTCGGAGGCGCGTGTGCTGTAAGCGCGGTACACCTCTTCACGCAGGGCGCGGTCGTTGGCGTAGGTCATCACCGCGATATAGCTGGGGAATTCCAAGCTGATCAGCCAGCCATCCAGCCCTTTGGCTTCGGCAGCTTGCTTCATTTGCGCCTTGGCCGAGTCGGTCAGGCCATCCAGCGCGGCTTCGTCGGTGACGTGCTTGGTCCAGGCTTGAGTCGCATCCAGCAGTTGGTTGGAGAACTTGCTGGACAGCTCGGAGAGCCTCATCTGGATTTCGCCGTAGCGCTTTTGCTTGTCCGCAGGCAGATCAATACCGGACAGGCGGAAGTCGCGCAGGGCGTGTTCGAGGATGGTCTTCTGCGCTACATCAAAACCGGCAGCAGCCGGGCTGTTGGCCAGCGCCTGATAGGCTTGGAAAAGTGGCTGATTCTGGCCAATTTCAGTCCAGTATTCGGACAGCTTGGGCAGGCAGGCTTCGTATGCAGCGCGCAGTTCGGCGTTGTTGCACACGGCATTCAGATGGCTGATAGGGCTCCAGGCCTGACCCAGACGTGCACCCAGTTCATCCAGCGCCAATACAAGGCCGTCCCAGCTCGGGTTGGCAGCTTGTTCTTCCAGCAGCTTAGCCATGGCCGCACGGTTGTCGGCGAGGATGGCATCAATGGCCGGCTCGACATGTTCCGGACGAATGGCTGAGTAAGGCGGCAGATCAAAGGCTTGCAGAAGCGGATTGGTAGCAGTCACGACAAGGCACCTGTAATAAAAATGAGCGGCCCGGCATTGTGTGAACGCAGTGGCGGGGCCTGGCGGAACAAGGGCGGTGTGTTTACCGCGACGTTGTTCTCAACATGGGGTGTATCTTAATTACAATCAAGGTTTGGCGCAGCTTAAGAGGTTTCTATCGTGTCGATTCGTAAGTACCAGCAACACACACCGAGGCTCGGCGAGCGGGTCTTTGTCGATGCCACTGCCGTGGTGCTGGGCGATGTGGAAATCGGGGACGACAGCTCGGTCTGGCCGTTGACTGTGATTCGCGGCGACATGCACCGCATCCGCATTGGCGCGCGCAGCAGCATTCAGGATGGCAGCGTGCTGCACATCACCCACGCCGGGCCGTTTAACCCGGACGGCTATCCGCTGCTAATCGGCGATGACGTCACCGTCGGCCACAAAGTCGTCCTGCATGGCTGCACCTTGGGCAACCGCATTCTGGTTGGGATGGGCAGCATCGTCATGGACGGCGCGGTGGTTGAGGATGAAGTCATCATTGGTGCCGGCAGCCTGGTACCGCCGGGCAAGCGTCTTGAGAGCGGCTTTCTGTATGTCGGTAGCCCGGTCAAACAGGCCCGTCCACTGACGGAGAAAGAGCGCAGCTTTTTCACCTACAGCGCGGGTAATTATGTGCGTTTGAAAGATCAGCATCTGCAGGAAGGTTACGCCGGATAGGCGGTGAGTGAACTCGTACGGATGGCGCGAAATGTTGACTCGCCCGTCAGGTAACCATTGCATCTGCGCGCGATAGGTCTATCCTGCGCGCTTTTTTTCGCAATCGCGCTGCAAACTGCCACTACAGGAGCCCCCATGAAACGCTTGATCTCTCCGCTGCTGATGTCCACTAGCCTGGTTGTCGGCGGAGAAGCCGTTGCCTCTGAACTGCTGCAATGGCAGAACAACAGCCTGACCTATCTGTACGGTCACGATTACAAAATCGATCCGGGTATTCAGCAAACTGTCACTTTTGAGCATGCCAGCGGCTGGTCATTTGGTGATCTGTTTGTGTTCCTCGATGTCATCAAATACAACACCGATGCCACCAACGGCGCAGGCGATGGCCACACCTTCTACGGTGAAATCAGCCCGCGTTTCTCGTTTGGCAAGCTCACAGGCAGTGATCTCAGCTTTGGCCCGATCAAAGACGTACTCATTTCCACCACCTACGAGTTTGGTGAAGACGATGTAGATGCCTACCTGATCGGCCCGGCTATCGATCTGGAGCTTCCCGGTTTCGATTACTTCCAGCTCAACACCTACCTGCGTACTGCTGATGGTGACCGCGCCGGTTCCAACACTTGGCAGATCACCCCGGTGTGGAGCTACACCATTCCGTTTGGCAACTCCGACATCCTGATCGACGGCTTTATGGACTGGGTGGTGGACAACGACGAAAACAGCCGCGGCGAATATCAGGCCAACCTGCACTTCAACCCGCAGATCAAATACGACCTGGGTAAAGCCTTGAGCTGGGGCGAGAAGCAACTGTACGTCGGCCTTGAGTACGACTACTGGAAGAACAAATACGGCATCAAAGATGGCGGCTTTGTCAGCGACAACTTTGTCGGGTCAACTGACCAAAACACCGTAAGTTTTCTGTTGAAGGCGCATTACTGAAACTGACCTAAGAGCAACTAACCCTGCACTCAGGGCGGCGCTGGTTGTTTCAACAGCGGTTTGGGTCTATGCGATGTTCGTGAGCTGCCTACGCGGCAGTGAAGATGGCTGGCACGCTCACCGTTCAGCGCGGGCATTTCTGAGCTGCCTACGCGGCAGTGAAGACGAACCACCTGCGGCCTGAATGACTTGTGCGTTTCTGAGCTGCCTACGCGGCAGTGAAGGCTGTGCAATGTTCCACGGCGCGACGAGCGACTTTCTGAGCTGCCTACGCGGCAGTGAAGTACCAAAAATGATTGACGCGCAATTGTGATTTTTTCTGAGCTGCCTACGCGGCAGTGAAGGGTTATTTCAAGCTCTGGCTTTGCTGCGCTGTTTTCTGAGCTGCCTACGCGGCAGTGAAGAAGGCTCGGGTATGGATCAAGGACAGAGTGCATTTCTGAGCTGCCTACGCGGCAGTGAAGGCGGTCGCTGTAGGTGTGGCGCAGGTCTTTGATTTCTGAGCTGCCTACGCGGCAGTGAAGGTAGCGCTCGGTGATATCGGCGCGCTTGATAATTTCTGAGCTGCCTACGCGGCAGTGAAGCAGTTCACCCGTGCAGACGGCCTAGTCATGAATTTCTGAGCTGCCTACGCGGCAGTGAAGGAACCAAGCAATCTGGCGCGGCAGCGCGCATATTTCTGAGCTGCCTACGCGGCAGTGAAGTCCGTCAGCGTAACGAGGAGTTCAGCTGGGTATTTCTGAGCTGCCTACGCGGCAGTGAAGTGACCCACACGACACCGAGGTCGCACGGATCAGTTTCTGAGCTGCCTACGCGGCAGTGAAGTGGCTCAACTGAAGACCATCACCAAGACCAATTTTCTGAGCTGCCTACGCGGCAGTGAAGGGCTGGTCGGGCTGCTGATATCCGTGGCCACCTTTCTGAGCTGCCTACGCGGCAGTGAAGTTTGCCGGTAACTACACAACCGGCAACGGTGATTTCTGAGCTGCCTACGCGGCAGTGAAGATCATCAGGCGCGCCGGCCTGAAGACTTCCCATTTCTGAGCTGCCTACGCGGCAGTGAAGTACCTGACCGAGGTCGGAACTGATAACGCGAATTTCTGAGCTGCCTACGCGGCAGTGAAGGCCCTCATTCGACGAAAACTGTGATGTGGATTTTTCTGAGCTGCCTACGCGGCAGTGAAGGCGTGCGCCGCAGCCTGAGCCTGACCGTTTCGTTTCTGAGCTGCCTACGCGGCAGTGAAGGCTTCGATCTCGTCGTAGTCGGCGCAGGTGTATTTCTGAGCTGCCTACGCGGCAGTGAAGATAAGCGCGCTGACCGTTGCCTATCTGGTTTTTTTCTGAGCTGCCTACGCGGCAGTGAAGGCAGAGCAATAGCGATCCCGCCGAGCATCAAATTTCTGAGCTGCCTACGCGGCAGTGAAGCTTCACCGAGGCCGCCGAAACCTTCCAGCAGTTTTCTGAGCTGCCTACGCGGCAGTGAAGTACCCGGAAGCCTGAGTGCTCGATCTCTTTCATTTTCTGAGCTGCCTACGCGGCAGTGAAGGATCACAGCCTTGGCGGTGATCAGATCGAATGTTTCTGAGCTGCCTACGCGGCAGTGAAGCAATCTCGGATGCCGGTACCGGCGTGTTGGGCTTTCTGAGCTGCCTACGCGGCAGTGAAGACGGCAATCCCGATGGCGACGGTGATGGCATTTTTCTGAGCTGCCTACGCGGCAGTGAAGTCCGCGTTAAGACTCTCCACCGCCTGCCTGGTTTTCTGAGCTGCCTACGCGGCAGTGAAGCCCTTTAGGACGCCAAAGTCATACCCGGCAACTTTCTGAGCTGCCTACGCGGCAGTGAAGCTACCCGTGAAGTGCCTTTGATTGATCAGCACTTTCTGAGCTGCCTACGCGGCAGTGAAGTCGATCATCCCGATGTCTTCACCGGGCAGCAGTTTCTGAGCTGCCTACGCGGCAGTGAAGGTCTTCTCCCGCTTTCGCGGCCTGAACTGCCGTTTCTGAGCTGCCTACGCGGCAGTGAAGGAGAATACGCGGCGTCACGCCCAGGGCTGTTTTTTTCTGAGCTGCCTACGCGGCAGTGAAGCATGCTGTAGCTGGCGACCCGCTGCGCGCTGTTTTCTGAGCTGCCTACGCGGCAGTGAAGTACGGCGGTTTCTTTTACCCATGCCATGTTATTTTCTGAGCTGCCTACGCGGCAGTGAAGGGCAGCCGCACAGGGTCCAAGCCGATCAGCTTTTTCTGAGCTGCCTACGCGGCAGTGAAGTAGAGTTTAAACCGCCACAGCCCTTATAGGAAAAGGGCTGTGGCGGTTTTTGGTTGGAACCCCCTATTTTTTGCCTAAAACCTAAGTCATTGATTTTTAAAGAGCTTAAATTCAGCGCAAAAAAAGGGTCAGAACCAGGGCACGGTGGCGGTGCTGCTTAGGCCGTATTGGTTGAAGGTTCCTGGTTGGGGGCTGTCGAGCAGCGGTCCGTGACGGATAAACAGGTTGAAGCGTTCCCCTGAGCTGTTGCTGCGCGTTACCACAAAGGGCAAGTCGCAGCGTTTGGCGGCGCTATCTGGGATGCGTTTGCGGGCCTCTTCTTCGCTGATGCCGTGACGCTTGATCAGGCGGCGGCGGGCGCGCTCTGGATTGCTGTCGACTTGCACACGGCTGACTAGACGGTGCTTGGTGTCTGCCGGTACAGCAGTCACTGCACTGACTTGCACATGGTCGCGCATGCCAGTCAGCCAGTTGAGGGCTAACAGTTTTTGCAACGCCTCGGCTGTGCCATGTACGCGCAAGCAGTCACCCAAGCCTCGAGTGGCGTCTTTGATGGTGGGGAAACTGACCCCGATGTCGTTGCGCTTTAAGTCGCTCAAGCCCCGATGAAGCTTACTGAACAGCGCACTCATTAGTTGTGTCTGCGCAAACTCCGGGTCGGGTAGCAATTTCAAGTCAAGGTAATGGTCCATGGCTTAGCCCTTGTCGGAGTCACCGAAGACGCCACCGCGAATCAGCGTGGCGATAACGAAGTGCTGCTGTTCGGTATCGGGAGCTTTGTCTTTAAGCACCCAGTTATCCAGCAGGGTGTAGAAGTCCTGCTTCTGCTTGGGCTGGCGATAGGCTTTGCCTTGGGTGGTGACGGAACCGTAGGGTTCAACGGCGATTGGGCCGTTGATATCTGCTCCCTCATACCAAGTGTCGATGCTGCGCAGGGCGTTGCCGATCTTCTGGGAGTGGATACCGGCGACTTTATTAACTGCATAAAGCGTCTTGCTCTTGCCGTCTTTGCCGCGTTCAAGGATCAGCTCTTGCGATGGGAATACTTCCTGCCCAGCTCCTAGCCGCACAAAGGCGATGACTTGCAGCAGTACGTGCTGTTTGCCAGCAAGACCCTCGGCAATCAGGCTGCTGAGTTCGTTCAGATGCTTGGCTTCGGCGGGCTGATCAAAGTTGCGCAGTGACAGCGCCAGTGCATCGAATGTCCACAGGCTTTGGGCTTTGCCGTCGACTAGGTGGGCAACACGCACTTCAACCTGTTCCGCACCAATACGGTTACGCCACAGGAAGCGGCCATTAGCCAGGTTGTGGGCATAGCGGCGGGCCAGCTCAGTAAAACCGTGGCTGTCGACGTAGCCTTTCACTGTGGCCAGCAGCTTGTCTCGGTAAGCTGCTTCGTTACAGGCTGAAGGCGATCCTGTGCCCGCCAGCACGCGTAGGGTGAACAGGGTTTTGAGGGTGTCGGCATCCGCTGGCAGGGCAGCAACGTCTACGGTTTGCAGGTTGGGGTTTTCGATGGCGGCATCGAGTTTTGCTGGGTCCTGATCTTTGGTTTTAAGGCGGTTGGAAATGGTGCCTCGTACAGATTTGGGAGTTACTGCAATCGGGCTCCAATTGTTGGCATTGCCGCGCTCATTCCAGTCACCGGCATAAAAAAGTGCGTCGGATGGGTCCAGCTTGCGCTCAAAGGCCAGTACGGATGCGGTTTTCAGGGTTTCATTGCTCATCTTTAAAATCCTTATAAGTGATCAGACAAAGTTGTAACCGGCATCGACCGGTAGTCATTGCGGCAGCGATACAGGCCGTTTTCCGGCTGGCTGTCGGCGTACCAGAGCAGTTGTTGCGGTGCGGTGAGGCGGTGCGGACTTAGCCATTGGCCAATGCCGTAGAGGCTCTCGACAAAGCAGAAGGGCGTGTGCCGGTCACGCACGTTGGCTACGGTCCCGGCGGGTTGAACGTCACTTAACGCGCCGTAGCCAACTGGAATGGGCACAACCCAGCCGAGGCTCTTGCGGTCGTGCTGCCACTCACCTTTACCCTCTTCATCGGTGTGCCACTGCCAATTGATGCGAGCCAGTGACAGCCAGGCATCAAGCCGACTGGCGTCGGGCTGAGTGAGTTGCAATTCCTGATGGCGTTGCTCCAGCAGGTCAGCTCGCTCGACCAGTGCAAAGCCAGGCAGTAATTGCAGCTTGAGTTTCCTGAAGCACTCTTTGGGTGAAGCGGTTGCATCCTCCACATCCGACAGGCTCACGATATAAGGCCGCTGCTTATAACGTGGGGCTTGGCTTTCGATCACGCTGCCGCCAGCAATGCGCATCTGCATCAGGATGTCCCGAACCTGTTTGGCCAGTTCAGCCTTGGCTTCATCGCTGCTACTGCTCAGGTGTGAATTTTCCACGGCAAACACCAGGCTGATATCCAGATGGACACGGCCTTCTTCGACAATGGCCGCTGTGCTGCCGTCTTTGTCCACAGGATTGCGGGTCAGGCGGAACTCATTGACGAAGCCGCCTTCGGTGATCTGTTCTTCAACACTGTGAGCCACCACGCCGACAGCATTGAATTGCAGATCAAGCCCTGCTGCGCTGGTTTTGCGCTCCAGTGCCCACATCAGACCGAGAAACGCGGTGATGGAGGGAAAACCGTGGGTCAACGGGCTGGAAATCGCGTTGGCGTTTTGCACCCGCAAACGCGGGATTACCAGAAGGTTTTCAACATAAGGGCACTCAGCCATGGATGACCTCCTCGCTGGTGGCTGGAACCACAGCACGGCGCTGCCTAGCGGCGGGCCAATCCACGTCAATCAAGGCCTGGCGTGCCCAGTGGGCATGCTCGGCGTCGCCGACGGGCAGGTCGTGACTGCGCAGTAAATCATTCAGCCAGTTGCCAAAGCGGTGAGCCACCTGGTCGGGCCAGTCCTTCCATTCATACGCCTGCACAAAGGCTTGATCGGCCTCTGCGTGCTGCGGGTGAGCAGGTAGTTCAACACGCAGAGGGTCCAGCCAGAGTTGCTCGCACTCAGGTAAACGGCAGTTCGGGTCACGGCTCCAGCCGGGTTCAAGGCCTGCATGGATTGAAGCGCCATAGGCGGCCAGCGATTCGCCCAGTGCCTGTTCGATTGCCCTGCGCTTCTTTCGTGTGTCGTCGTTAGCGGGCGGGTTGGATTTGAGCAGGTCAACCAGTGCATCAAGCAGTTCGCGAACCCCTTCATAGCGGGCAAAACGTGGCAGTGCCGAGTCAATAAACAGCAAGTGACGCGGGCGGTTTTGATCCCAACCCGGCGGCGCTGAAGCCAGCAGATAGTTCACGCCGCCGCGCTCGCTATTAAGCTGGCTGATATTTTGCGGCTTGGTGCCGCCCAGCTTACGTACCACTAGATCGCGGTAATCGTGATAGGGCGCATCGTGAGGCTTACCCTCGCGCTTGGCCTGACGGGCCAGCTTGTTAGCTTCGCCAAAACGGGCATCGTTGATGTCCTGATGCACCGCATGGGTCAGGCTGCTGGCAAACATAGGCTGCAACAGGTGATAGCCGTTGTCGTCAGCAGGCTCACCACTGATGCACCAGTAGAGTTGTTTGGCTTTTGTATCAGAGGCGAGTCTACTGGTCTTGTCTTCAAGGAGCTTTACACAGTTTGCCGCTAGCTCTTTTGCGTCTTGAGCCTCTGCTGCTGTATGGGCAAATGCGTCTATTGCGTCCTGATCATTCTCCTTTAACCACTCTCCAAATTTTTTCCCATCGAAGGTTGCATCCAGAAGTAGGTAGAGCTCATAAGTTGCGGTTACGTAAGCTCCGTTGCCTGTAGTGTCTGCGAGACTATGGCTGTGGTTAAGCAGGTGAGAGCCGATATCTGGATGTTGCTGCAGCTTGCTCGGGTTGATATTTAGATTTGTAGTTTCCTTAACCTGTAAGTCGGGGTGAGTGGCTTTAGCCACATGTGTGGCTATAGCAATTTGGGAAGAGCCTGCCGCTCCTTTTTCGATCATCAAGTCCAGTTGGTACTTGTCATTTATTTCTTTGATTTTATTTTTTGCGGCAGAGTCAGTTTTGCCTTCCCATTTGGCGAGGGCTTTTTCTTTTCTACGCACAACATGCTCTTCGAGCGCCCGCCGCATGGCTTGGCTTCGGACTGTTTTTTGTTTCATGCAGTCGCAGACCTCCCTATTTCTGTTTTGAAAAACCCAATTGCGGGTGATACCGCCACCCTTGTTTACTCTCAATCACGCTGACCGCCGTAAAGCGCTCGGCGCAGCGTCGCTGTGACAGGCCTTGTGCTTCGGCCAGTTGGTTGAGCAGTGTCAGCAGATCATCTTGCCCCCAATGATTGATACGCGGACCGAGCGTTAGCTGCAGGCGTTCGATCTGGCTTTCGGCGGTGGTGTAGATTGCAGGCTCTTTGCCCTGAGCCTGCTGATGGACGCGGTGCAGGATGAGCTGTTCGCCGTCTTCATCCGGCAAAAACAGTAATTCGGTTTCTCGGGTGGTCTGCTGACGGAACGGCTGGTGCTGGGGTAGCACCCACGTCAGCCCGGCCTGGGGGTATTGCCAGGCGCTGGCGGCATTCAGGTTTTCCCCCACCGGTTTGACGCCGCGCTGACGCGGTTGCGGGGTGACGGGGAGCATGCGCTCGGCCATGCGTGCGTGTTCAAGGTCAACCAGACTGTGCTGTGGCTGCCAGCTTTGTGGCGGGCGCGGTTGAATACGCGGGGTGGCCGTGGGAATGCGGTATTCGTCCTCTCTTAGCGATTCACTCAGTCGACGGTTGTTCAGGCGGAAGGGACTAAAGCCTATCGGCTTTGAGCTTTCAAAGCCCGGATGGATATAGGCTGCTCTGGGTTGGCCGCTGGCGTCTTTGTCCTGCGAGAAGCATTTGAGGTTGCTGTCAAAGATCAGGATGTTGGCGGTTTCACAGCGTTGGTTGCGGTGGCGTTGCACACGCCCGGCCAACTGAATCAGTGAGCGCATGGAAGATGGTTCCACCACCGCCCAGTCATAGTCGTGGTCGCGGCCTACTTCTGTAACCGGTGAGCCGAGCACGACAAACAGTTGGTGCTGCTCGGGATGCCTATCCAGCGCCTGACGAATCTCCGGCAAATCAAATACCGCCTGTGGATTGCGGCGGTTGAGGCAGGTATCCAGCCGGTTTTCGATCGCGGAACGCTGCAGCAGCGGGAAACGGGAGTGATAGACGCACAGGTGGATACGCTGATCCTCTACCGCTCCCAGGCGCAGCAGCTCCTGCGCGACATCGAAAAGCGGTTCGATATTAGCCATACGCACCAAGCCGAAACTGACCTGCTTGCCACTGTGTGGGCAGATGCTGTGATGACGGCTGTGGGCCAGTTGGATGGCTTTATGCACTTCGCTGGCAAAGGCGGCGCGCACGGCGTCCTGTTGTTTGGCGCTGATATTTAGCGGCAGCAGTTCGGCGCGGCGTTTGGCACCGTCGCGCTCAATGCTCTGTGCCAGCGCCTGCACGCGACGCGAGACAAAGGCTTGATGAGCCTCGCTAAAATTGGCGGCATCGCTGAGGGTGTGTGGCTGCGCGGTAAATTCATCGATCCACAGGCAAGCGATCTGCACAGGACTTTCCTGTCCGCCGTGTTGGCCGCGATTACGCTGATACTGCACGCGACCTGCGCGGTAGGCGTGGAACATGCCCTCAACCAAAGAAGGCGGCAGGGTGGCGGAGGACAGCAAGACGCGGCTGCCTAATAATCCGGCCCAGTACACCAAGCGGGTTAGGGCGGGCAGATCGGCAAGGTCGAAGTCGTCCAGCTCATCCAGTACCAGATCACTGCTCATCAGGCGCAGCATGGGGGCGATTTGCCGGCCTGCGCGTTGCGCTTCGGTGGCGGGCATCAAGTGGTCGATGGTGCACACCAGCATCGGCGCGGACAGCAAGGCGCGGATGCGATCGTCGTGCATGGCTTTGCTCAGCAGCGGATGGCTGTCGTGCTGGCCCTCGAACAGAACGTGGCTGTCTTCTTCGATCAGCTCCTGGATCGACTCCGAGCCTGTGCGTTCAGCTTGCTCCTGGTAATACTCAAACAGGCTGCGGCTGGCGGAACCGCCTACGCGGACGGCCAGTTCGTCTTCATCCAGATGCAGGTCTTGGCGGTAGCTGCGGCCGGTTTGTAGCGTCAGCGTGCGCAGGCCCAGGGCAAAGGTGGCACGCATACCGTGCTGCGGATCAGCCAGGGCATACAGTACGCGGGCATTGGCCAGGGTTTTTCCGCAGCCGGTAGAAGCCATGTTGACGATAAAAGCACCGTGCTCGGTCGCTTGTGCGCGTAATGCGGTGGCGGCATCAAAGGCTTTGTCCTGCCAGCGGAAGCGCTCGCTGGTGCTGCGTTTTTTCAGGCCACGATGGCGAGCAAGACGTGGCAGGTGCCGCTCAAAACCGGGCAGGCTGTGGCTGATGCTGCCAGCCAGGCGGGCGACGCCGAGCAGGTGTTCATCCAGCGGCTGCTTGAGCTTGCCGTGTTTGTCGGTATTGGCGAAGAGCTTCGGGTTTGCGTCTCCTTTGACCCGCTCTGGGGAGTGATCAAGGCTGGAGTAATGGTGGTCGGCGAGCATCAGGCACAGCCGGGCTAAGTGCATCACATAAGGGTTATCCAGCCAGTTTGTCTTGCCCGGCTTGCTGTTGAGCATTTGCAGGCGTGTCGCCAGTTTGGCGGCCTGGGTTCGCCATTTCGGTAGTTGCACTGGCAGTTCATGAGCAAAGTCCCAGTAAGGTTCAATTGCGTCCTGCGCGGCTTGCTGTTTGATCTCATTCCAACTGCTGGTGATGCCTTGCAGCAGATTGGTGAGCTCTGGGGCTTTGAGGGTGGAGGGTTTGCCGAGGTATTGCTGGCGCTGCTGGTCATCAAGAGCAGGCTTAACAGGCAGGCGGTGATGGGTGACAACCAGCCAGGCTATGGCTGCGGCCAGCGGCGGCAGGTCTTTAAACGGGGGCGGTGTGTCGGCATCCAACCCGTCCCGGTGATAGCGATCAGTGGCCAGCCAACTGGCATCGTTTTCTGCGCTTGGGTTGGCCAGCCGTGCCAGCCAGGTGGCATCGTCGTCTTGGCCAACAAAGGCGAGAAATAAACGTAGTGACACCCACTCATGGCGGTAAAGGTTCTTTTCCCGCGCATTACTGCGCAAACGCTGCTGAAAGGCCACACTGGCTTTGCCCAAGTCGTGGAGCAGTGCGGCGAGTTGAGCCAGTAGCTTAATGTCTTCGCCGGTGTGCCAGTTGTTTTCATCGGCGCTGCGTAGCACATCGCGTCGGGTTGTGTTGGTGGGCACTGCGCCTTGCTCGTTAAAACGGCTGGCGTCCCCGACTATCCACAGCAGCTCGCTGTGATCCTTGCCCCGTATCCAGTGACAAGCCACAGCAGTGTTTTTACGGGCGGTTTTACGCAGGAGTTTGCGCAGTGTATCCAGCCCGGCCTGGGTAATCGGCGTTTGCCAGGTGCGTTTGCCCCGGCGCTCGGCGAACTGATCGAGAATGCGCCGGGTTTCCACCAGCGCGCGTTTTTCGCACTGAGCGATTAGCAGAATATTCATCGGCCGGTGTGCTCGGCCACGTCTTTGAGCGTGTCGATCATGAAATCCAGCGCTTCACTGCGGGTGAGGTTTTCGATACAGGTTTGTCGGAACTCCTGCTCTTCATCGCCGCGCACCGCCGATATAAATGCCTGCGGCAGGATGGTGGCGTCCTTGATCAGATCCGCGACATCAAACACCAGACCGCCGCGCCGGGTCTTGCCATGCAGCACAGCCAGTCCGTGGGGGATACCCAAAACCCATGTGGCACTGGCTGCCAGGCCGTAAGCTAGGTAGTTACCGTGATCGAGAAAACGGTTGGCCGGGTCGCCACCTGTGCCGTTTTTGGCCCGGACAAAATCGCCATAGCCGCTGGCGCGGGCAGCCAACGCAAACAGTTGCTTGCTCAGGCGGGCTTCTTCAGTCAGTAGGTGCGTGTTATCGGGCAGGTTTTCGAGGGTGCGCAGTGAGGCGTCGAGGGCGCGCTCAAGCTCGGCATAATCAATATTGAAGCCCGCGTCGCGGAAGGTTCGGCTTTGCCAGCTCTGGCGGATGCGATTGAGGCGGGCACGTTGGAAGCTTTTGGCGGCTGCCAGGCGCAGGTTGTCATCAAACCAGAAACGAACCCAATGCTGTAAGTATTCAGTGGGGCGGTATTCACTCTGCGGGGAAAACCACGCCACCTCGACATCGGCCTCATTGGCCGAAAACAGTGGAGTGCCTCCGCCTCCACAAAACCCGACCAGCACACCGGCCTTGGCCAGCTCGCGCATGGCTGCTTGGGTAATAGATGTGCCGGTGCCGAGCAAAATAGTGGTGGTATTGGCGATGGGGATATTCCAGTACAGCGACTGTTTACCCGCATCGGTGACGTATTCGACTCGTCCGCCATTCACTAACACACGGCAGTGCTGTAGGTAGTAAAGGTTGGCCCGTTTGGAGTGCAGTATCGACTTGAGGTCACTTGGGCTCAGATCATCCATGAGAAGAGGCTGCCATTTATTGTTTTGATGGCATTCTGGCATTGCCCATTGAAAATGGAAGTAGACGAAGATCCAAGATGTGAGTGAGTCGATAACCCTTTTTTCGAATGATTTTTTTAGCCTTTTTAAATCAACGGGTTACCCGGATCTCAGAAAAAATGGTTTTAGGGCAGTTATTGGCTGCAAGGCTTAACTTGCATGGGTTTCACGGGTAACGTCTCTACTTCACTGCCGAATAGGCAGCTCAGAAATTGGCGTTAATCGCTATCGAGAGTTGAATGCTCTTCACTGCCGAATAGGCAGCTCAGAAAAGCACCTCGATACCAGCGCCGGTAATCATGTACTTCACTGCCGAATAGGCAGCTCAGAAACGCCCGCTTTCCGCCCTGATCTTTTAGCGCCGCTTCACTGCCGAATAGGCAGCTCAGAAAATGGAGCGCTGGAAGAAACGCGAACGAAAAGACTTCACTGCCGAATAGGCAGCTCAGAAAATTTGGGTGAGTAACGTAAAAGGCGGGCTGACCTTCACTGCCGAATAGGCAGCTCAGAAATTGAAAATGTCGGCGAGCTTTTCCTGCTCAACCTTCACTGCCGAATAGGCAGCCGGATCGTTTTCTGATTGCATAAAAAAGGCGAGCTAAGCTCGCCTCCATGTTCAGGGTCTGTCAGTCATTGCGCTGATAGATGATCTTCTTGGTGCCGCCGTCGCAGCTGCCGACCACCATGCTCGGGTCTTTGGAGTCTTCGTTGTTAACGATCTCCAGGGTGTAGCTGGCAACGCCGTTGGCCTGGATCTTGGCTTCGATCTCGGCGCGCAGCTCTTCGCAGGGCTTGGGGGCTGCCAGGGCGACGCTGCTGAACAGGGCGAGCAGGGCAATTGGGATCAGTTTGTTCATGTTGTAGCTCCTTGAATTTAATGACCTACAGATCGTTTGACTGATGGCTGTGGGCCAGAGTTCGGGACTGGGCTGCCAGCGCTTCCAGTTTCTGCTGGCGTTTGCTGGTTGTGAGTCGGCCTAAGTGCTTCACCTTTGTATAAAACTCAGGCCAGCTTTGCCCTGCCTCGTCATACAGCCTAGCAAAGGCTGACACCCATTGATCGTAAAGTCCGAATGGCAGCAGTTTGGCGTTGTTGATTGGCGTTTCAACCCAGCCATCGTAGCGGCCGTTTCCTTGCCATTGTGTGTCACGCAGATGACGGTATTCATGGCGCAGGCGTTCGATTTCCGCCTGTTTGGCTGTGCGCATTTGCTGCGCTGGCTGGCCGCTTTCATACAGCTTTTGCAGGCGCTCGCGGGTGGCCAAAACCAGTTGGGTGAACTGTTCGCGTTGTTGATCGGCATGTGGATCGGCAGGTGGCAGGCCGTTCTTTGCGCGCCATTGACGCAGACCTTGCTGTTCAACAAAGGTGGCGAAGGATTCGTTAAAGGCAGTGTCGTCCGCTACATAGAACTGCTGGTGCGCCAGTTCGTGGAAGATCACCGCGACAAATCGTTCTTCGCTCCAGCGCAGCATGGTGTTGAGCAACGGATCATCAAACCAGCCGAGGGTTGAATAGGCTTCAACGCCGCCGACGAAGGTATCCAGCCCTTGCTGTTTGAGCAGCGCCGCAGCGCCGCGGGCACGGTTCTGATCATAGAAACCGCGATAGGCCACGCACCCTGCAATCGGGAAGCAATACAGCTGCGGGCTCAGGGAAAACTCCGGGGTGGCGAAGACATTCCACAGCACAAACGGGCGCTGCAGATCGGCATACAAGCGGTAGCTGCGGTTATCCGGCAGGCCCAGTTCTTGGCTGGCGAATGTGCGCGCTTGCTGTGCCAGCTGCAGGCGCTTTTTCAGCTCGGGTGAGGTGGTGGAGTCAGTCAGCAATTTATCCACAGGCTGGCGGGCGTTGAGCAGATGCAGTTGTCCGCTGGCCAGGTGGCTGTAGTAGTCCAGCGTGCTGCAGCCGCTGAGCAGCAAAGCAAAGGCGAGGGTCAGCCAGCGTAAGGGCATAGTGATTGTTCCGTTGGGCGCAGATTGTCGAAGGCGGCTGTAAAGCCTACCCTGATCTGCATTCCACATTGGAGGTGTGCATGCGATTTCTGGTTCTGTTGCTGACTGCTTTGACGCTGGCCGGGTGTGCCTCCACGCCATTACCGCCCCATGATCCGGCGCAGGCTTGGGTAACGATGCATAGTACCGGGGGCAGTTTGCTCATGGCCGATCGTGTGGATAACCAGCGCTGGCCGGATGGCCGCTATTTTCAGGTCACGCCCGGTGAGCATGAGTTGCAGACGCGCTTTATCTTTGATGTGTACAGCGGTGGTTTTAACGGCTTTTCCGATCCGACTCAGGTCACTTGCTTTATCAAGTTTCGCTATGCCGATTTCAAACCCGGCCAGCGCTACCGTCTGGAAGCGCGGCCGTGGATGATGACGGCACAGGCCTGGATGTATGACGAGCAGCGCAATGTGCTGGTCAAGGGGGACATTGATCGCTGCGGCCCCATTTAGGCTGTCACTGCTGGGCGCATTCGTGGCTGAAGCCACGAATGATTTGAACGCTTCAGCGCCTCCCGGCCAACTCGGCGAGTAGGTCGAAGCTGTGCAGGCGGTCGGCGAAGTCGTACATATCGCAGGTGAAGATCAGTTCATCTGCGCCGGTCTGCTCCAGAATCATCTCCAGCCGCTTACGCGCTGTTTCCGGCCCGCCAATCACGGCCATGCCAAAGAAGTTGCTGACACCTTCACGCTCATGGGGCAGCCACAAACCATCCATGCTTTGCACCGGCGGGCGCTGCTTCAGGCTGTGCCCGCGCAGCAGAGCAAGAATGCGCTGGAATGCAGACGTCGCTAGGTATTGCGCCTGTTCGTCGGTATCGGCCAACAGCAGCGGCACGCCGAGCATCACGTACGGCTTGTCGAGGACTTCGGACGGCTGGAAGTGGTTGCGGTAGATGCGGATCGCCTCGTGCATATAGCGCGGTGCGAAGTGTGAGGCGAACGCATAAGGCAGGCCTTTTTGCCCAGCCAGTTGCGCGCTGAATAAGCTGGAGCCGAGCAGCCAGATGGGCACCTGAGTGCCTGTGCCGGGCACGGCGATTACGCGTTGATCGTCAGTGCGCGGGCCAAGGTAGCGTTGCAGTTCTTCTACGTCAGCGGGGAAGTCATCTGCGCTGCCAAGGCGGTCACGGCGCAGGGCCTGAGCGGTGAAGTGATCGGCGCCCGGTGCGCGCCCCAAACCCAGATCAATTCGCCCCGGATACAGGGTGGCCAAGGTGCCGAATTGTTCAGCGATCACCAATGGCGAGTGGTTGGGCAGCATGACGCCGCCGGAGCCGAGGCGAATGGTGCTGGTACCAGCTGCCAGATAGCCGAGCAGCACGGAGGTGGCCGAGCTGGCGATGCCATCCATGTTGTGGTGCTCCGCTACCCAGAAGCGCTCAAAACCGAGGCGTTCGGCGTGTTGGGCCAGGGCCAGAGAATTGTGCAGGGACTGAGCAGCGTCGCCGTCATCCCGGATGGGGGCCAGGTCGAGGATGGAGAGTTTGGTTTGCTGAAGAAGGCTCATCAGAACACCTGTAATGCTGTGTGATGCCGAATTGCATCAATACCTGAGTTGCATAGTAGGGCTTTAAAAGGCGATTCCAACCCCTGTTCGGGTTTTTATCCGTTTAATTCGCGGCGCAGCCAGTCTGCGAGCAGTTGCGCACGCTTGTCCATTTGCCTGCCCGGCACCCACAACGCCAGATGGGCCGAGGCCGGGACAAAACCCCACGGTGCGATCAGCCGACCGGCGGCTAGGTCGTCTGCCACCAGTTGTTGTGGGGCAATTGCCACGCCCAGACCGGCGGCAGCCGCTTCGAGCAGGTAATACAAGTGCTCGAAACCTTGTCCGAGTTTGAGCGCCGAGGCATCCAGTCCATTGCTCGATGCCCAGCTCGGCCAAGCCTGCGGGCGGGAGATGGTGTGCAGCAGCGGCTCATTCAGCAAGGCTGCAGCAGGAGCCTGATGCAGGGCTTCATAACGGCTGAAGCGCGGACTTAAAACTGGGCCAATGCGTTCTGCGGCCAGTTCATACACCTGCATGTCCGCAGGCCAAGGCGGCTCGGCATACCAGAGTGTGGCGTTGATACCGCTGCGGCGTGGATTCAGTTCGCCCTCACTGGCCGACAGTTGTAGGCGCAGCTCGGGCAGTTCACGGTTGAGGCGGTCCAGTCGTGGGATAAACCAACGGGCGAGCAGGCTGCCAGGGCAAGCGAGGACGAAGGGTGCATCAGCGCGATCCTGCTGCAAGTCGAGGCAGGTGCTGCGCAGGCGGCTGAACATTTCACTGCTCACATCCCGCAAGCGAATCCCCTGATCTGTGAGTTTAAGGCCGCGACCTTCCTTGCTGAACAGGCTCAGGCCGAGGTGTTCCTCCAGCTGCCGAATTTGCCGGCTGATCGCGCCATGTGTGACGTGCAGTTCGTCCGCAGCACGGCTTACGCTGCCTAAACGGGCGGCTGATTCGAAGGCGCGCAGGGCGTTAAGCGGTGGAAGGTCCTGGCTCATGTGTGAGTTTTCCTAACAGATTGAGGCGATCTTATCGCTTTTGCCAAAGGCTGCGCAGCTTTATCCTTGCCGCCATTACTCGCGCTTTACCCGGCCGGGTCTGAATTCACAGGAGAATGTTCATGTCGTCCTTCCGCACCGGTCCTGATGCCAAAGGGCTGTTTGGCAGCTTCGGCGGCCAGTATGTCGCCGAAACCCTGATGCCGCTGATCCACGATCTGGCTGCTGAATACGAAAAGGCTAAGGCTGATCCTGAGTTCCTTAAAGAGCTGGCTTACTACCAGCGTGATTTCGTCGGCCGTCCGAGCCCGCTGTACCATGCTGAGCGTCTGAGTGAGCACTTTGGTGGGGCGAAGATTTACTTCAAGCGTGAAGAGCTGAACCACACCGGCGCGCACAAGATCAACAACTGCATTGGCCAGATTCTGTTGGCCAAACGCATGGGCAAAAAGCGCATCATCGCTGAGACCGGCGCGGGCATGCATGGTGTGGCCACTGCCACTGTGGCGGCACGTTTCGGTATGGATTGCGTGATCTTCATGGGCACCACTGACATTGACCGTCAGCAGGCCAACGTCTTCCGCATGAAGCTGCTGGGCGCCACCGTGATCCCGGTCGTAGCCGGTACCGGCACTCTGAAAGATGCGATGAACGAAGCCCTGCGTGACTGGGTGACCAACGTCCACAACACCTTCTACATGATCGGCACCGTGGCCGGTCCGCACCCGTATCCGCAAATGGTGCGCGACTTCCAGGCGGTAATTGGCCGCGAAACCCGCGCACAGATTCTGGAGCACGAAGGCCGTCTACCGGACAGTCTGGTGGCGTGCATTGGCGGTGGCTCCAACGCCATCGGCCTGTTCCACGAATTCCTCGATGATAAAGACGTGAAAATCGTCGGTGTTGAAGCTGCTGGTTACGGCATCGAAACCGGCAAGCATGCGGCCAGCCTGAATGGCGGTGAGCCGGGCGTGCTGCACGGCAACCGTACCTTCTTGCTGCAGGATGACGACGGCCAGATCATCGACGCTCACTCGATCTCGGCTGGTCTCGATTACCCCGGCATTGGCCCGGAACACGCCTGGTTGCATGACGTCGGCCGTGTTGAGTACACCTCCGTGACTGACGATGAAGCGCTGAAAGCCTTCCACACCTGCTGCCGTTACGAAGGCATCATCCCGGCGCTGGAAAGCTCCCACGCCTTGGCCGAAGCCTTCAAACGTGCGCCGACCCTGCCGAAGGATCACATCATGGTGATCAACCTGTCCGGCCGTGGCGACAAAGACATGCAAACCGTTATGCATCACCTGGATCTTGATCAGCAGGAGAACCACTAATGAGCCGCCTGCAGACCCGTTTTGCCGAGCTTAAGCAAGAAAACCGCGCCGCACTGGTGACCTTCATCACCGCCGGCGACCCGGATTACGCCACCTCGCTGGAAATCCTCAAAGGCCTGCCAGCGGCGGGTGCTGATGTGATCGAACTGGGCATGCCGTTCACCGACCCAATGGCTGACGGCCCGGCGATTCAGCTGGCCAACATCCGTGCGTTGGGCAATGGCCAGAATCTGGCGAAAACCCTGGAGATGGTCCGCGAATTCCGCAAGGGTGAGCAGAACACGCCGCTGGTGCTGATGGGCTACTTCAACCCGATTCACCACTATGGCGTTGATCGCTTTATTGCCGATGCTAAAGAGGCTGGTGTGGATGGCCTGATCGTGGTCGACCTGCCGCCGGAGCACAACGCTGATCTGTGCGACCCGGCTCAGGCTGCGGGCATCGACTTTATTCGCCTGACCACCCCGACCACCGACGACAAGCGTCTGCCGGTGGTGCTGGATGGCAGCTCGGGCTTCGTTTATTACGTGTCCGTTGCCGGTGTAACCGGTGCCGGTTCGGCGACGGTTGAGCATGTGCAGGAAGCGGTTGCACGCCTGCGCCGTCACACTGACTTGCCGCTGTGCATCGGCTTTGGCATCCGCACGCCGGAACACGCGGCGACCATCGCCCGACTGGCTGATGGTGTGGTGGTGGGCTCAGCGCTGATCGACCAGATCGCTACTGCTGCCGATAAACCACAAGCTGTACAGGGCGTGCTTAAGCTGTGCAGCGCACTGGCCGAGGGTGTTCGCACGGCTCGCTGAAGCCCGAAGTCCCATAGGGTTTGGCAATAGTATCTAGCACTCTGATACCAAAATATCAGGTGATTGCGCTATGATCGCCCGGCTGCAATAACGCAGCCGGGCTTTCTTTTGCCCGTATCCCGCTGGCTGAAGGGTGTTGTGGGGTTCTGGGGTATTTCTACAGGCTCCACTCGGCTGGCGCAACGGGTGCAATCTGGTGTCCTGATGGCTGTTGATAAGAATATGAACGAGGCGCTGGAAAAGCCTCGCAACACAGAGTTTGTATATCGTCATCTGGGTGCGGCGCTTATTGTAGCCGCTGTGGTTTTTTCAGCTAGCCTGTTTGGCATCCTGACCCGTCCCTTCGATTTCTTAGCCGCATTCTGGCCTGCGAACGCCATTCTGCTTGGGCTTATGGTGCGCTGTCCGAACATGGCCACGCCAACTGGCTGGCTTGCGGCGCTGGTGGGCTATCTGTCCGCCGATTTCCTGACCGGCGGCGGGCTGGAAATGACCTTGTGGATGACTGCCGCCAACATGAGCGGTGTCCTGACTGGTTGTTATTTGTTCAGCCGACTGGACCCGGCCGACCGCAAGCTGCTGCGGCCGCAGTCGGTGTTGTACATGTTCTCCATCTGCGTGGTGATGGCTGCCTGTAGCGGTGCTGTAGGTGGTGGGATTACCCCGGTGTATTTCGGCCACGAAGTGTCCACAGGGGTTCTGCTCTGGTTCTCCACTGAGCTGGTTAACAGTCTGGTGGTATTGCCGATCATGCTGACTGCACCGGTGTGGGCGCTGGCGGCGCTGAATCCGGCGCGTTCAATCCGCCGTTGGACAGTGGAATGGCGGCGTGGCTTGCCGATTGTTGCGTTGATTCTGTCGCTGGCTGCCAGCTTTAGCATCGGTGGGCCAGGGGCGATTGCCTTTCCGGTCCCTGCGTTGTTGTGGTGTGCGCTGAGCTACAGTCTGTTCAGCACGGTATTGCTGACCGGTGCTGTTAGCACCGTCTACCTGATTGCGGTGGCCTTCAGTCTGGATGCTACGAATACTGGCACTGATATCGCCTCGACGGTTTCCATCCGCTTGGGCGTGACCTTCCTGGTGCTTGGCCCGATCATGGTGGCTTCGATCAACAGTGCCCGCGAAGAGCTGCTGCGTACGCTGGACCACGCGGCTAATCACGATGCGCTGACTGGTTGCCTGCTGCGTACGCCGTTTATGGCGCGCAGTGAGGTGCGCATCGCCCAGCAAAAGCAGCGCGGAATGAGTGTTGCGATGCTGATGCTAGATATCGATCACTTCAAAAGCATTAATGACCGCTACGGCCATCCGATGGGTGACCAGGCGCTGATGGCGTTTGCGGCAGCGATCAAACCGCTGCTGCGCAAGCGCGACCTGCTTGGACGTTTGGGCGGCGAAGAGTTTGCGGTGCTGATGTCCGGTGTTACCTACGAAGAGACGATGTCCATCGCCCAGCGCCTCTGCGATGAGGTACAGAAGCAGCTGATTACCCTGGAGGTGGGCGATACCATTTCCATCACCGTAAGTATCGGCGTGTGTTGGCAGCCTAAGGCGAGCATGACGCTGCGGCAAATGCTGATCAGTTCGGATCAGGCGCTGTATCAGGCCAAATCGACCGGGCGTAACAAAGTGGTCAGCCTTTAGGCTGGCCAGACTTGCGGCGGACGTACAGGCTGGCGTCCAATACGGCGTCCATCATTTTCGGGTTGATTCATGTCGCGCACTCCCACTGTCCGCAAGCCACGAGCCAGCAGCCAGACCCGCATCGCCGGGATTCTTGGGGCGGCCCGCGAGCTGCTCACTGAACAGGGCGTTGCGGCGCTGTCGATCTACAGCGTTGCGGAGCGCGCGGGGATTCCGCCGTCTTCGGTTTATCACTTCTTTGCCAGTGTGCCGCTGCTGCTTGAAGCATTAGTTGCAGACATCCACAGCGCTTTTCGAGCGTGCTTGTTGGAGCCGGTGTCGCATGACACCCTGAATAATTGGCGTGATCTGTCGCGGATCGTAGAGCAGCGGATGTTGGCCATTTACGCCAAGGATGCCGCTGCACGTCAGTTGATTTTGGCTCAGCATGGATTAGCCGAGATCAATCAGGCAGACCGTCAGCATGATCTGGAGTTGGGGCAACTGATGCAGGCGTTATTCGAGCGTCACTTCCCGCTGCCGCAATTGCCGGAAGATGTGGACGTGTTTGCGTTGGCGATGGAGTTGGGCGATCGGGTTTACGCCCGCTCTGTGCAGCTGCATGACGAAGTCACGCCGCGCATGGCCGAGGAAGGTATGCGCGTGTTCGATGCCTACCTGAGCTTGTACCTGCCGCCACACCTGCCCAAGCGTCCCTCGCCTTTGGTGTAAGCACGAATGGGGTGATGAGCCCGTGCCTGCAAACAGTCCGTAGCTTGGATTAGCCGTGGGCGTTATCCGGGGTGTCAGCGCTACCGCTGGTGGATGAAAACAGCGTCACCCACCCTACGTATCTACAAGATGGCCGCGTCCTGTAGGGTGCTGTAAGTCTGCGCAGCAGATTACCCACCGATGAGTGTTACAGCGGCTTTTCAAACACCTGCGAATTACGCTGGAAGTTGTACAGCGATGCCCGCGCTGCTGGCAGGCGATCAACGCTGCTGGGCTCGAAGCCGCGCTCACGGAACCAGTGCGCAGTGCGGGTGGTGAGCACAAACAGCTTTTTCAGGCCCATGGCCCGCGCCCGCTGTTCGATGCGCTCCAGCAGTTGATCTCCGCGCCCGCCGTGACGGTAGGCCGGGTTCACAGCCAGGCAGGCCAGCTCGCCGCTGTCTGAGTCGGCAATTGGGTACAGCGCCGCACAGGAAATGATCAGCCCTTCGCGTTCGACAATGGTGAACTGCTCAATCTCGCGCTCCAGCACTTCCCGCGAACGACGCACCAAGATGCCCTGATCCTCCAACGGAGTGATCAGCTCAATCAGGCCGCCGACATCTTCAATGGTAGCCTCGCGCACGGACTCAAACTGCTCCTGCGCCACCAGCGTGCCGTTACCGGTACGGGTGAACAGTTCACTGAGCATGGCACCATCTTCAATGTAGCTGACGATGTGACTGCGGCGCACGCCGCCCTTGCAGGCTTCGGCGGCAGCGTCCAGCAGCTCGCCCTGGTAACTGTCGCCCAAGCGCTTGAGATGGGCGGGTACCTGTTGCGGGCGCAGCTCCCGTACCAGTTTGCCACTTTCGTCGAGCAGGCCGGACTCTTCGCCAAACAGAATCAGCTTTTCGGCTTTGAGCTCAATCGCCGCGCGGGTGGCAACGTCTTCACAGGCCAGGTTGAAGATTTCCCCGGTCGGTGAGTAGCCGAGCGGCGACAGCAGCACGATGCTGCGCTCATCCAGCTGACGGTTAATGCCTTTGCGGTCGATCCGGCGGACTTCGCCGGTGTGGTGAAAGTCGATGCCGTCCAGCACGCCAATCGGCCGTGCCGTCACAAAGTTGCCGCTGGTGATGCGCAGGCGTGAGCCTTGCATCGGCGAGCGCGCCATGTCCATCGATAAGCGTGCTTCGATGGCGATACGCAGGTGCCCGACCGCTTCGATCACACACTCCAGCGTCGGTGCATCGGTGATGCGCAGGTTGTTGTGGTAGTGCGGTGTGAGGCCTTTATTGTTCAGGCGCGATTCGATTTGCGGGCGTGAGCCATGCACAAGCACCAGACGTACGCCGAGACTGTGCAGCAGGACAATGTCGTGAACGATATTGCCGAAATTCGGATGAGCTACCCCTTCGCCAGGCAGCATGACCACAAAGGTGCAGTCCCGGTGAGAGTTGATGTAAGGGGAGGCATTACGTAGCCAATTGACGTGATCTTGCATGATTTGAACCTGTATCGGGGATAAACGCGAAGGTGATGGCGCAGCAGCGCCGGGCGGCAGCCAGGGCGGGAGTTATCGTCGCAGTTGGGGCAGCTTCACGCGTTTATTCCTCGGTTGGTCAGGTTTCAGGCCGGTTGCAGGCAATAGTGGCCGATCAATTGTTGCAGTAGACGCACAGTAGGCTGCAAGCGTGACATTTCCAAGTATTCACCGGGTTGGTGGGCGCAGTCGATATCGCCAGGGCCCAGGACCAGGGTTTCGCAGCCAAGTTGTTGAAGATAAGGCGCTTCGGTGCCGAATGCTACTGCCGTTGCAGTATGGCCGGTGAGTTGTTCGGCGAGGCGTACCAATTCGGCATCGGCAGTCTGTTCAAACGGCGGCACGCTGGGGAACAGTGGTGCGAAGTCGATCTTCACCTGATGTTGTTCGGCCAGCGGTTGCAGCTTCTGGCGGATAGCCGCACGCAACTGCTCCGGCTGCATGCCCGGCAGAGGGCGCAGGTCGAACTCAAGTGAACACTGCCCGCAGATGCGGTTGGGGTTATCCCCACCATGGATGCAGCCGAAGTTCAGGGTCGGCTGCGGCACGCTGAATTGCGGGTTGTTGTACTTCTGCTGCCACTCGCCGCGCAGGTTGCGCAACTCCAACATCACGTCCTGCATGGCTTCCAGCGCGCTGTGGCCCAGTGCCGGGTTGGACGAGTGGCCGCTCTGGCCGAGGATGTCGATGCGCTCCATCATTACGCCTTTGTGCAGGCGGATGGGCTTCAGTCCGGTCGGTTCGCCGATCACTGCTGCTCGGCCAAGCGGTCGTCCGGCATCGGCCAGTGCTCGGGCACCAGACATGGAGCTTTCTTCATCGCAGGTGGCCAGAATCAGCAGCGGCTGTTTGAACGGCTGATCCAGCAGCGGCTTTACTGCCTCAATGATCAGAGCGAAAAAGCCTTTCATGTCGCAACTGCCCAGTCCGACCCAGCGGCCATCAACCTCAGTGAGCTTTAGCGGATCGGTCTGCCACAGCGCAGCATCAAATGGCACCGTGTCACTGTGCCCGGCCAGAACCAATCCGCCGGGGCCGGAGCCGTAGGTGGCGAGCAGGTTGTATTTGCCAGGAGTTACTTGCCGGATCTCGCAGGCAAAGCCAAGGTCGGCGAGCCAGGTGCTGAGCAATTCGATGACGGTGAGGTTGGACTGATCCCAATTGGGTTGAGTACAGCTCACTGACGGTGCAGCAATGAGTGCGGCGAATTGATCTTTGAAAGAGGGTAGAGGCATGAACCGGTCTCCGCGTGCGAAGGACCATCATAGGGCCTTCGCAGCGACAGGGGAAACCGTTCGGCACGCCAGCAGAGCCAGCGTGCCGGGCAGCATCAGAGGAAGATGCCGCTGAGGATGGTGAAGAAGATGATCGACAGCACGGCACCAACTGGCAGGGTCACAACCCAAGACAGGAAGATTTTACCGATCATGCCCAAGTTCAGTGCGCCGATACCACGTGCCAAGCCTACGCCGAGAATGGCGCCGACCAGCGTATGGGTGGTGGAAACCGGCAGGCCCAGGCCCGAAGCGCTGACCACGGTGGTGGCAGCGGCCAGCTCCGCGGCGAAGCCGCGGCTTGGGGTCAGTTCGGTAATTTCCTTACCAATGGTGGCAATCACCTTATAGCCATAAGTGGCCAGGCCCACCACGATACCGATCGCGCCCAACAGCAGCACCCAGCCCGGTACGGTGGCTTTGGCACCGATTGCCACATCACCGCCGGAGAGCAGCACTTCAACAATTGCTGCCAGCGGGCCGACGGCATTGGCTACGTCGTTTGAGCCGTGGGCAAAGGCCATGGAGCAGGCGGTGAAGATCATCAGGATAGCGAACACCTTCTCCACACTGGAGAAGTGGAAGTTTTTGTCTGCCTCTTCATCCACCTTGACGCGTTTGAGTAGGGCTATACCAATCAGCATCACCACTGCACCAATACCCAGCGACAGCAGGAAACCCTGGCCTGCGGTTAGGTTCAGGCCAACATGCTTCAGGCCTTTGGTCATAGTCATCAGGGAGATGACGAAGCCGGTGATAAACATGTACATCGGGACATAACGCTTGGCGTTCTGGAACGGGTTGTCGGTGTCGATGATCAGCTTCTGCACGCTGGTAAACAGAATGAAGGAGATGATCCCAGCCAGCACCGGTGTAACCACCCAGCTCGCCACGATCGGGCCGACGCCACCCCAGTGCACAGCGTCAAATGAGATTCCTACCGCAGCGAAGCCAATGACCGCACCCACGATTGTGTGTGTGGTGGAAACCGGCCAGCCTCGTGTTGAGGCAATCAGCAGCCAGCTGCCCGCGGCCAGCAGTGCTGACATCATGCCCAGCACCATCAACTCAGGGCTGATCAGTGAGGCATCAACGATGCCACTCTTGATGGTTTCGGTGACTTCACCACCGGCCAGATAGGCCCCGCAGAACTCGAAAACCATGGCGATCAGAATCGCCTGTTTGATGGTCAGGGCCTTAGAGCCGACCGACGTTCCCATGGCATTGGCCACATCGTTGGCACCCACGCCCCAAGCCATGAAGAAGCCGAATAAACAGGCAAGCAGCAGCAATACGAGGCCGTAGTCCGCGATAAAAGACATAGCTAGTTAATCTCTGAATTCCAAAAAGGAGACTGGCGCTTAACGCGCCAACAGTTGTTCCAGTCGGTTGCCGACACGCTCGGCGCGGTCGGCTACGTCGCCGATCCACTCGATGATCTTGTAGAGGAACATCACGTCGACCGGAGGAAGATCCTTCTCCAGTTTGAACAGGGCACGGCGCACTTCGATTTGCATCGCGTCGGTGTCACGTTCGATTTGCTCGAGCTCCATGACCATTGACTCAACCAGGGCAGCTTCACGCCCGCCAAAGCCGGTTTCGAGCAGCTCATCCAGCTCGTTCATGGCTTTCAGGGCCTGGGCACTGGCATCTACACTGCGCTGTACAAAGGCGCGCATCAGCGGTTGCAGCGGTTGTGGGATGGCCATCTCGCGGCCAAGCATAAGGCCAGCGATGTCCTTGGCGCGGTTGGCGACTTTGTCCTGTACACTCAGCAGTTCGAGCAGGTCCGAGCGCGGTACAGGCAGGAAAAGGCTTTTAGGCAGATTAATCCGCACGCTCTTCTTGAGCTTGTCGGCTTCGTGCTCCAGCGCAGACATGAACTGCTGGATTTCTTCCACTTTTGCCCAGTCCTGAGCCATTACGGCTTCGAAAAAAGGCACCAGATTGGCTGCGCACTCGTGAGCCTTGGCAAAATGTTTTTGCATTGGCCCAATCGGCGAGCGCCCAAACAGGCTGGCAAATGGATTGGCAGGCATAGGTTATGTCCAGGGGGTTGAAAGGCTTTAATTATACGAGCCACCCCTCAGCCTCGCCACCGCGTGTAATTAACCTGACACAATTTCGTAAAAGGCGTTGATCCTGATCATCATGAACAAAGAAACCGAAATCAAACTGCGTGCCAGCCGTGAAACCCTGGCAGCGCTACGCGAGCATCCGCTGCTGAAGAAGCGCAACAAGAGTGGCTGGCAGCGTTGCGAGTTGTTTAATCAGTATTTCGATACGCCGGCCCGTGATCTGTCCCAGGCCAAGGTGGCGTTGCGTCTGCGTCGTGATGGTGAGCAGGTGATCCAGACCCTGAAAAGTCGGGGGCAGAGCGTGGCCGGACTGTCCGAGCGCAATGAGTGGGACTGGTACCTGAGCAAGGCCAAGCTGGATTTGAAAAAGCTGGATGACAGCTGCTGGCCTGCATCTCTGGTTGATCTGGATAAGAAGCAGTTGATGCCGATATTTACCACTGATTTTGTTCGCGAGAAGGCCGAAATCGCCTGGGGCCGGGGCAAGTCGAAGGTGGTGATTGAGGCTGCGCTGGATCTGGGGAAGGTGATTGCAGGGGAAGGTGAGGAAGAAATCTGCGAGTTGGAGCTGGAGTTGCGTGAAGGCGATCCGGCTGCACTGCTGGAACTGGCCGCTGAGCTGGCGGCTGACTTGCCCTTGATGCCATGCGATATCAGCAAGGCTGAGCGCGGCTATCGACTGTTCGACTCCGCCAGTTACAGCCTGAACCTGCCATTACCGCAACTGAGTGCTGAGACCACGTTGGACGACAGCGTGCAGGCGCTGGGCTGGCACTTGCTGGGCAGCAGTCAGCGGCTGGCCGAGCAGTATCGTTTTAATGGTCACTGGCGCTTGCTGGTGGAGTGGGTTGAGCGCCTGTCCGAGCTGCGGGCACTGCTCGGCAGCTTGGGCCAGGCGGCACCGCGAGCCAGCTCCCATGATCTGAGGGAGATGCTTGATGCGTTGTTGCAGGATTGGCGCCCACGGGTTTGCGCCGGTCAGCAGGATGAGCAGGTGCGTCAGCAGGCGCCTGAGCTGTTTGCCGCTGAATTGCAGGCGGTGCGCTGGGGAGTGTTGTCTCTGACCGCTTCGCGTTGGTTCTTGGGGCGCGCCTGGACTCAACAGCGCAATGCCCGTGGTGAGCGTCAAGGCGTTGCGGCGCTGGGAAGCTGGCTGGCCACGTTGATTGCTGAGGAAGGCGCCGCACTACAGGTGCGTCGCTATCAGCAGCAGCCTGAGGACCTGGCCGAACAGCTGCCGCGTATTGGTCGATTACTGGTTTGGCTGCGTCTGGCTCGTAACGTGTTGGATGTGCTTGAGGTTGATCGCCTGTACGGAGAGATGGGCAAGCTGGAGGCGTTGGCTCAGCAGGCAATTGCTGACGAAGTGCTGGAAGCGCGCATGACTCAGCTGCAGATCATCGGGTCGTTGAAGGCCTGGCGCGAGCTGGTTAAGTAAGTACGCTGTTAACAAAAAACGCCGCCAGGGGAGGATTCCGCTGGCGGCGTTTTTGTTTGTTTACCGGGCTCAGATGTCAGTGCGGAACTGCGACCAGACTTGGTCACGGACGCTCTGATGTTTCTGTGGCAGGGTTTCCAGGGTGTACAGGCGGCGCTTGGTTTCCCGGCTCGGATAGAGGTCTGGTAGGTTGCGCAGGGACTCGTCAAGGTGCTCGCGGACGTGGGCGTTACCGCTCGGATACAGGGTTTCGGCGGTAGTCTTGGCGGCGACCTTAGGATCCATCAGGTAGTTGATGAAGGTGTGGGCAAGGTCAGGACGGGCCGATTGGGCAGGAATCACCATGTTGTCGATAAACAGCACGGAGCCTTCCTGAGGAATCACGAATCGCACGGGCTGGCCTGATTGTGCGGCCACCAGCGCATCACCGACCCAAGACACGGCCACACACAGGTTGCCTTCGTTAAGGTCATCGATATAGCGCTCGCTGTCTACGTAGCGCACATTCGGGCGGATGGCTTCGAGCAGACGTGCGCTGCGCTCGATGCGGCTGCGGCCGCTGCGGGCGAGGTTGTAGCCCTGGTAGTTGAGCAGCACGGTGAGTACTTCGTCCGGCGCGTCCAGTACGCTGACACCGCAACCGGCCAGGCGGGCGTTCTGTTCAGGGTCAAAGAGCACGCTCCAGCTTTCTGGTAGTGGCCCACCGTACGCCGCTTCAGCTTTCGGGACGTTGATCGCAAGGCCCATTGCGCCCCATTGATAAGGCATGGCGTGCTGGTTGTTGGGGTCCAGGGCAATGAGGTTGCTCAGCAGCTGCTTGTCGATATGGGTGCGGTTGGGCAGCAGGGTCTGGTCGAGCGGTTGGATCAGCTTCTTTTCGATCAGCATCGGCAGTGAGTTGTGCTGCGCGACAGCTACGTCGTAAGGCTCGCCGTTGTTCAGGGCTGCTTCCAGTTCTTCGGCGGTGCTGAAGGTCTGGTAGTCAACCTTGATTCCGGTCTGGGCGGTGAAATCGGTGAGTACTTGTGGGGCGATATAGTCGTTCCAGTTGTAAACGCGGATTACCTCTTCAGCACAACTCAGCAGCGGTGTCATAGCGAACAGCAGCGGGACAGCGAGGCGAAGCATCGGGTTCTCCTTAGGAGCGATTCAGGGGAATGTGACAGATTACGTTCTCATACCTTCCGGTTTCATGACATGAAGCAGATTTCCATAAGAAAACGCCGGTTTATTAAACCGGCGTCGGGATCATGTCAGACAGTATGCAAGTACCAGTTGTACTCCAGATCGGAGATGGTTGTCTCGAACTCTTGCAGTTCAGCCTCTTTGCAGGCGACAAAAATGTCGATGTATTTGGGGCTGATGTATTTGTTCAGGACTTCGCTGTCATCCAGCTCACGCAGGGCGTCGCGCAAGTTGTTCGGCAGGCTGGGCTCAAGTTGCTCGTAGGAGTTGCCTTCAATTGGCTCGCCTGGATCAATCTTGTTAGTCAGACCGTGGTGAATGCCCGCCAGAATCGACGCCAGCATCAGGTATGGGTTGGCGTCAGCGCCCGCTACCCTGTGCTCAATGCGGATGGAATCCGGGCTGCCGGTTGGTACGCGTACAGCAACCGTACGGTTATCCAGTGCCCAGCTCGGTGCGTTAGGCACGTAGAACTGTGCGCCAAAGCGGCGGTACGAGTTTACGTTCGGGCAGAGGAATGCCATAGATGCAGAGAGCGTGTCGAGGATGCCGCCGACTGCATGGCGCAGTGGTTCGCTCTGCAGCGGATCTTCAGAAGCAAAGATGTTCTTGCCGGTCTTTTTATCGAGCAGCGAGATATGCACATGCAGACCATTACCGGCTTGACCCGGGTAGGGCTTGGCCATAAAGGTCGAGTCCATCTCGTGGTCGTAGGCAATGTTCTTGATCAGACGCTTGAGCAGCAGGGCGTAATCGCACGCTTTGATCGCGTCTTCAACGTGGTGCAGGTTCACTTCAAACTGCGCAGGGGCACTTTCCTTGACGATGGCGTCTGCCGGAATGCCTTGTTCCTTAGCGGCTTCGAGCATGTCCTGCAGGCAGTCGACGTATTCGTCGAGATCGTCGATCAGGTAAACCTGAGTTGAGTGCGGGCGCTTGCCGGAGATCGGTGAGCGTGGAGGCTGTGGACGGCCATTCACGTTCTCCTGGTCAATCAGGTAGAACTCCAGTTCAAACGCTGCACAAATGCGCAGGCCAAGTTCGTCGAATTTCTCTACAACCTGACGCAATACCTCACGTGGATCGGCGAAGAACGGGGTGCCGTCCAGTTCGTGCATGGTCATCAGCAGTTGTGCGGTAGGGCGTTTCTGCCATGGCTCATTGCACAGGGTATTGGGAATAGGGAAACAGATACGGTCGGCATCACCGATGTCCAGGCCGAGGCCGGTGCTTTCTACAGTTGAGCCGTTAATGTCGAGGGCGAAGAGTGACGCCGGAAGGTTGATGCCTTTTTCGTACACTTTGTGCAGGGCATTTCGATCAATGCGTTTGCCTCGCACCACCCCATTCATATCTGCAATAAGAAGGTCGACGAACTGGACCTCAGGATGTTCCTTAAGGAACGCGTTCGCTTCGTTAAGCTGAACGGCACGCGGGGGTACCGACATGATGCAACACCTTTTTTGTTAAATATATCAATCATGCAATCGCACGGGGTTGAGTCAATCGTAAACGCAATATGCTGTCAAGTAAGGCTATTTTTGCCCTGTTATGGGGCGTGGTGGCCGGTTTTGGGGCGGAGAAGGGCCGTCAAATAGCTGTCTGTGTTGAGTTTGCCGGGGGGTTAACCGGGGTGTGTTCAGATTTTTATGTGACTATTGTGTAAAAAAATGAACAAGGCTAAGCTCGGGTCAAACCCATAACAGCTATAAAACGGGTGTCCCATGTCACGTCAGCCGATTATCGGCGTCAGTGCTTGTACCAAGTTGATTGGTCACAATGTTTATCACACCGCAGGTGACAAATATCTGCAGGCGGTGCTGCACGCAGCAGGTGCAATGCCTCTGATCATTCCCGCACTGGGCGATCAGATCGATTTGGCCTACTTGCTTGAACAGCTCGACGGGCTGGTTTTCCCCGGCTCCCCTTCTAATGTTGAGCCATACCATTATGCCGGTGAGCCAAGCGATCCGGGCACTCATCACGACCCCGCACGCGACAGCACCACGCTGCCGCTGATCAGAGCAGCAGTCGACGCAGGGATTCCCGTACTGGGCATCTGTCGTGGCTTTCAGGAAATGAACGTGGCCTTCGGCGGCTCGCTGCATCAAAAGGTGCACGAGGTCGATGGCTATATGGATCACCGTGAGCCGGAAAACCTGCCGGCCGAAGAACAATACGGCCTGCGCCACGCGCTGCATATTCAGCCCGGTGGCGTGTTGGCTGGACTGGGTTTACCGGACGAAATCCAGATCAACTCCATTCATGGCCAGGGCGTTCAGCGTCTGGCGCCGGGCCTTCGCGTAGAAGCTTTGGCGCCTGACGGGTTGATCGAAGCATTCTCGATAGAAAGTGCTAAAACCTTTGCAGTAGGGGTGCAATGGCACCCCGAGTGGCAGGTACGATCTAACCCGAATTATCTCGCCATCTTCCAGGCCTTTGGTGAGGCTTGCAGGAAGAGGGCGGGGCAACGCTGAACCGGCGACAGGTGCCGGTTCTCACCAACCCTGAGGTCTCTATGAGTACCAAATTAGACCAGCTTTCGAGCTGGCTGAAAGAACGCAAAATCACCGAAGTTGAATGTCTGATCAGCGACCTTACCGGCATTGCCCGCGGTAAGATTTCGCCGACCAATAAGTTCCTCGACGAAAAAGGCATGCGCCTGCCCGAAAGTGTGCTGCTGCAGACTGTAACGGGCGACTATGTCGACGACGATATCTACTATGAGCTGCTCGACGAGGCTGACATTGATATGTTCTGCCGCCCCGACGAGAACGCTGTCTTCCTGGTGCCGTGGGCTATCGAGCCGACTGCGATGGTGATTCACGACACCTTTGATAAGCAGGGCCGGCCTATTGAGCTGTCTCCCCGCAACATCCTTAAGAACGTCCTTAAGCTGTACGCCGATAAAGGCTGGAAGCCAATCGTTGCGCCGGAAATGGAGTTTTACCTGACCAAGCGCAACAGTGACCCGGACTTCCCGCTGGTGGCGCCGGTTGGCCGCTCCGGCCGCCCGGAAACCGGTCGTCAATCGTTCTCTATTGATGCGGCTAACGAATTCGACCCACTATTCGAAGACATGTACGACTGGTGTGAGATGCAGGGCTTGGATCTGGATACCCTGATCCACGAGGAAGGCCCGGCGCAGATGGAAATCAACTTCCGTCACGGCGATGCCCTGCACCTGGCTGACCAGATCCTGGTGTTCAAACGCACCATGCGTGAAGCCGCCCTGAAGCATGACGTCGCGGCGACCTTTATGGCCAAGCCGATCACCGATCAGCCAGGCAGCGCCATGCACATCCACCAGAGTGTGGTGGACATCAAAACCGGTAAGAACCTGTTCTCCAATCCGGACGGCACCATGAGTGAGCTGTTTATGCAGCACATTGGTGGTTTGCAGAAGTACATCCCTGAGCTGCTGCCGCTGTTTGCCCCGAACGTCAACTCGTTCCGCCGCTTCCTGCCAGACACTTCCGCTCCGGTTAACGTCGAGTGGGGTGAGGAAAACCGCACTGTAGGATTGCGCGTGCCTGAAGCCACGCCGCAAAACCGCCGTGTGGAGAACCGCCTCGCCGGTGCTGATGCCAACCCGTATCTGGTGCTCGCAGCCAGCCTGCTGTGCGGCTACATGGGCATGGTCGGTGATGTGAAACCGAGCGCACCAGTTAAAGGTCGTGGTTATGAGCGCCGCAACCTGCGCCTGCCAGTCACTATCGAAAGTGCGCTGGAGCGTATGGAAGCCTGTAAGGATGCCGAGAAATATCTGGGCGAGAAGTTCATCCGTGGCTACGTGGCGGTTAAACGCGCCGAGCACGAGAACTACAACCGGGTGATCAGCTCCTGGGAGCGTGAGTTCCTGCTGCTGTCTGTATAAGCCCCAAAGGCTGGCGCGGTTACTGCGCGCCAGCCCTCATCATCAGGCCGCTGTATGACCTGTTTGGAAAGGTGTTGTTATGAGCGAGCAAGTAAACCCGAAAACCCGTGAATGGCAGGCGATGAGCCGTGAGCATCATCTGGCCCCTTTCAGTGACTTTAAACAGTTGTCAGAGAATGGCCCGCGCATCATTACCAAGGCTGAGGGCGTCTATCTGTGGGACAGCGAGGGCAAGAAAATCCTCGATGCGATGGCCGGCCTGTGGTGTGTTGCGGTTGGTTATGGCCGTAAAGAACTGGCCGACGCAGCTTATCGCCAGATGCAGGAATTGCCGTACTACAACATGTTTTTCCAGACCGCCACGCCACCGGCGTTGGAACTGGCCAAAGAAATTTCAAAACTGACCCCTGAAGGGATGAACCATGTGTTCTTCACCGGTTCGGGTTCTGAAGGCAATGACACCATGCTGCGTATGGTGCGCCATTATTGGGCACTCAAGGGTAAGCCTAATAAGAAGGTTTTTATCAGCCGTATCAACGGCTACCACGGTTCGACCGTTGCAGGTGCGAGCCTGGGCGGCATGACTTATATGCACGAGCAGGGCGATCTGCCGATTCCGGGCATCGTCCATATTCCGCAGCCATACTGGTTCGGCGAAGGCGGCGATATGACTCCGGCCGAGTTTGGTATCTGGGCGGCTGATCAGCTCGAGAAGAAGATTCTTGAGGTGGGCGAAGAGAATGTTGCCGCCTTTATTGCCGAGCCGATTCAGGGAGCCGGTGGAGTCATCATTCCGCCAGAAACCTACTGGCCGCGCATTCGCGAGATTCTTGCCAAGTACGACATCCTCTTTATTGCCGATGAAGTGATCTGCGGTTTTGGTCGTACCGGCGAATGGTTCGGCAGCGACTATTTCGGTAATACCCCGCACATGATGACCATCGCCAAAGGCCTGACTTCGGGCTACATCCCAATGGGAGGCTTGGTGGTACGTGACGATATCGTCGCGGTGCTGAATGAGGGCGGCGATTTCAACCACGGTTTCACCTATTCAGGGCATCCGGTGGCCGCGGCTGTCGGCCTGGAAAACCTGCGAATTTTGCAGGAAGAAAAAATTGTTGAACGGGTTAAGGCAGAAACGGCACCGTACTTGCAGAAACGTTTACGTGAGCTGAGTGATCACCCGCTGGTTGGAGAGGTGCGTGGAGTTGGCATGTTGGGTGCCATTGAACTGGTAAAAGACAAAACCACCCGCACGCGCTATCCGGCCGATAAGGCAGTTGGAATGATTTGCCGTGGTCATTGCTTCAACAATGGCCTGATCATGCGAGCAGTGGGGGACACCATGATCATTTCGCCACCGTTGGTTATCAGCCATGCTGAGATTGACGAGCTGGTGGAGAAGGCTCGCAAGTGTCTGGATCTGACAGCAGCAGAGGTTCTGAAGTAAGGGATTTATCCTTTATTTTCATTTGCTTATATCTGAATGTTGTCACCAGACAAGGACCTTGCCAGACTGCGCCAATGCGTGCGTCAGGCCCACCGGAAAGGTGCGTAATGAGCGCGCTTTTCCGGTCTACGACTACAACAACAGGAGCTGTATGCATGAGTAAAGTCAGCAAAACCCTTCTTGCCGTGTCTTTGGCGGCCGCTGTTGCAGGTAACGCAGTTGCAGAAGATAAAGTTCTGCACGTTTACAACTGGTCTGATTACATTGCCGAAGACACTCTGGAAAACTTCCAGAAAGAAACCGGCATCAAGGTCGTTTATGACGTCTTTGACAGCAACGAAACCCTGGAAGCCAAACTGCTGGCGGGCAGCTCGGGCTACGACATCGTGGTGCCGTCCAACCCATTCCTGGCTAAGCAGATCAAAGCCGGTGTTTTCCAGAAGCTGGACAAGTCCAAGCTGCCAAACTGGGAGAACCTCGACAAGAACCTGCTGCACGCACTGGACCCAAGCGATCCGGGCAGCCAGTACTCCATCCCATACATGTGGGGCACCATTGGCCTGGGCTACAACGTAGACAAGGTGAAGGCTGCTCTGGGCGACGTGCCGGTTGATAGCTGGGACATCGTGTTTAAGCCGGAAAATATCGCCAAGCTGAAAGACTGCGGCGTAACCTTCCTGGACTCCCCAACCGAGATTCTGCCAGCGGCGCTGAACTACCTGGGCTTCAAGCCGGACAGCACCAAGCCGGAAGAACTGAAGAAAGCTGAAGAGCTGTTCCTGTCGATCCGCTCTTCGATCTCCTACTTCCACAGCTCCAAGTACATCGGCGACCTGGCTAACGGCAACATCTGTATGGCCGTCGGTTACTCGGGTGACCTGTATCAGTCCAAGTCCCGTGCTGAAGAAGCCAAGAACGGCGTGAACATTTCCTACAGCATCCCTAAAGAAGGTGCTGGCAGTTTCTTCGACATGCTCGCCATCCCAGCTGATGCGAAAAACGTCGAAGAGGCTCATGTGTTCCTCAACTACCTGATGAAGCCGGAAGTGATGGCCAACATCAGTAACTACACCCAGTTCCCGAATGGCAACGCAGCTGCCACTCCGCTGGTCGATGAAGTCCTGCGCAACGACCCGGGTATTTATCCGAACGCTGAAACTATGGCCAAGATCTACACCTTCCCGGATCTGCCAGCCAACGCTCAGCGTTTGATGACCCGCAGCTGGACCAAGATCAAATCCGGTCGTTAATGCTGTCGATGTAAACGGAGACGGCAGGCTTTTCTGCCGTCTTCCCTAGAACAAAAAAGGAAATCCTATGCGTCGTATTCCTCTCCTGGCAGGTCTGCTGGCCGCCGCTGTTACTGCTGCGCAAGCTGCCGAGCCTGTGGTCAAGGTCTATAACTGGTCGGACTACATCGGTGAAACCACTCTGGACGACTTCAAAAAAGAGACCGGTATAACAGTCCAGTACGACGTTTTTGATTCCAACGAAACCCTTGAAGGTAAGTTGTTGGCTGGTCGCTCCGGCTACGACATCGTAGTGCCTTCAAACCATTTTCTCGGTAAGCAGATCAAGGCGGGCGCATTTCAGAAGCTCGACCGTAGCCTGCTGCCAAACTGGGACAACCTGGACCCTGCTCTGCTCAAGCAGCTGGAGGCAAACGATCCCGGAAACCAGTACTCCGTGCCTTATCTGTGGGGCACCAACGGTATTGGTTACAACGTAGCCAAGGTCAAAGAAGTGCTCGGACTCGACCACATTGATTCGTGGAACGTTGTATTTGAGCCGGAGAACATCAAGAAACTCTCCACTTGCGGTGTGAGTTTCCTCGACTCGGCTGATGAAATGCTTCCGGCCATGCTCAACTACATGGGCCTGGACCCGAATACCCACAGCGCGGATGACATCGCCAAGGCCGAAGCCAAATTACTGGCCGTACGCCCTTATGTCAGTTATTTCCACAGCTCTAAATACATTGGTGATCTGGCCAACGGCAATATCTGCGTCGCAGTCGGCTTTTCAGGCGACGTAATGCAGGCTGCTGACCGTGCCGAAGAGGCTGAAAAGGGCGTCGAAATCGCCTACAGCATCCCCAAGGAAGGTGCCAATCTGTGGTTTGACATGATTGCCATCCCAGCGGATGCAACCAATGTTAAAGAAGCGCACAGCTTCATCAACTATCTGCTGGATCCGGCTGCCATTGCCGGAGTCAGCGATTATGTCGGCTATGCCAACCCTAACCTCAAGGCGGGCGAGCTGATGGATCAGGATGTACTCAACGATGAGTCCGTGTACCCGCCACAAGCGGTGCTGGACAAGCTGTACATCTCTTCGGAGTTGCCGGTTAAGGTGCAGCGACTGATGACGCGCAGCTGGACCAAGATCAAGTCCGGTAAATAATTTAAACGCCCGGTCGCGGTGCCCGGGCGCTCAATTCGTGGAGTTTTGGTAATGGCAGTTGCTTCCAGTGCCTATAAAAAAGTTCTCGAGGGTGGTCAGAAGCCGAAAGAGGTTCTGGTCAAAATCGAGCGCGTAACAAAAAAATTCGATGAAACGGTAGCTGTTGAAGATGTTTCACTGACCATCAACAAGGGCGAAATCTTCGCTCTGCTCGGCGGTTCCGGTTCCGGTAAGTCCACCTTGCTGCGTATGTTGGCAGGCTTTGAAAAGCCGACAGAGGGACGCATCTTCCTTGATGGCCAGGACATTACCGACCTGCCGCCATACGAGCGTCCGATCAACATGATGTTCCAGTCCTACGCCTTGTTCCCGCATATGAGCGTGGCGGACAACATCGCCTTCGGACTCAAGCAGGACAAAATGCCGAAGGCTGAGATCGACGCCCGCGTCGAAGAAATGCTCAAACTGGTGCACATGACCCAGTATGCCAAGCGCAAACCACACCAGCTTTCCGGCGGTCAGCGTCAGCGTGTGGCTCTGGCCCGTTCGCTGGCCAAGCGCCCGAAACTGCTGCTGCTCGACGAGCCAATGGGCGCGTTGGACAAGAAACTGCGTTCGCAGATGCAGCTTGAGCTGGTTGAGATCATCGAGCGCGTAGGCGTGACCTGCGTGATGGTGACCCATGACCAGGAAGAGGCCATGACCATGGCCCAACGCATCGCCATCATGCATCTGGGTTGCATTGAGCAGATCGGTAGTCCGGTCGATGTTTATGAGACGCCGACCAGCCGCTTGGTTTGCGAATTTATCGGCAACGTCAACCTGTTCGATGGCCAAGTGGTTGAGGACATGGAAGGCTACGCTCTGATCGCTTCTCCTGATCTGGAGCGTCCGATCTACGTCGGCCATGGTGTCAGTACTTCGGTTCAGGACAAGAGCATCACCTATGCAATTCGTCCGGAAAAAATGCTCATCAGCACTGAACAGCCGACATCTGAGCACAACTGGTCCCGCGGTATTGTTCACGACATCGCTTATCTGGGCGGCCACTCGGTCTTCCACGTAGAGCTGCCGAGCGGCAAGATTGTTCAGTCGTTCGTGGCTAACGCCGAGCGCCGCGGTGCACGTCCGACCTGGGATGACCAGGTATTCGTGTGGTGGGAGGACGACAGCGGGGTGGCGTTGCGCTCATGAATATCATCCGAAGCATTAGTCGCCGCTTGCCCACCGGGCGGCACTTCGTAATCGGAGTGCCGTTTCTGTGGCTGTTCCTGTTCTTCATGCTGCCGTTCTTCATCGTTCTGAAGATCAGCTTTGCTGAAGCAGACGTAGCCATTCCGCCGTACACCGACGTGTACACATGGGCAGAAAACAAACTCACCCTGATCATCAACCTGGGTAATTACATCTTCCTCAGTGAGGATGCGCTGTACCTGGCGGCCTATCTGGGCTCATTGAAGATCGCTGCGGTCAGTACCATTCTGTGCCTGTTGATTGGTTTCCCGATGGCATATGCCATTGCACGGGCTCCAAAAGATAAGCAGATGGTATTCCTGCTGCTGATCATGATGCCGACTTGGACTGCGATCCTGATCCGCGTGTATGCGTGGATGGGCATTCTCAGCAACAACGGTCTGCTCAATGGCTTCCTGATGTGGCTGGGCGTTATTGATACGCCGCTGCAGATTCTCAACACTAACTTGGCGGTGTACATCGGTATCGTCTACTCGTACCTGCCGTTCATGGTGTTGCCGCTGTATGCCAACCTGGTCAAACACGATCAAAGCCTGTTGGAAGCAGCAGCTGACCTGGGATCCAGCACCTTCAACAGCTTCTGGAAAATCACCGTACCGCTGGCGAAAAACGGCATCATCGCCGGTTGCATGCTGGTGTTCATCCCGGTTGTGGGTGAGTTCGTGATTCCTGAGCTGCTGGGCGGCCCGGAAACACTCATGATCGGTAAAGTGTTGTGGCAGGAGTTCTTCAACAACCGCGACTGGCCGGTGGCGTCTGCCCTGGCGGTAGTGATGCTGGCGATCCTAATTGTCCCGATCATCCTGTTTAACCGTAACCAAGCCAAAGAAATGGAGGGACGGCCATGAAGCGTTTTAGTTTCTCCAACTTCATGTTGTGGGCGGGCTTGGCGTTTATCTACTTACCGATGGTCATTCTGGTCATCTACTCGTTCAACGCATCCCGCCTGGTAACCGTGTGGGGTGGTTGGTCGATCAAGTGGTACGTCGGCCTGTTGGATAACACCCAGCTGATGAACTCGGTCATGCGCTCCCTGGAAGTGGCGCTGTACACCGCCATTGCGGCGGTGGCATTGGGCACCATGGCAGCCTTTGTGCTGACCCGCGTGACCCGCTTCAAAGGCCGCACGCTGTTCGGTGGTCTGGTGACTGCACCGCTGGTTATGCCAGAGGTAATCACCGGTCTGTCGCTGTTGCTGCTGTTCGTGGCAATGGCTCAGCTGATCGGCTGGCCGGCAGAGCGTGGCCTGCTGACCATCTGGATCGCGCACACCACCTTCTGCTCGGCGTATGTTGCGGTGATCGTCTCCTCTCGCTTGCGTGAGCTGGATTTGTCCATCGAAGAGGCTGCCATGGACCTCGGTGCACGGCCGTGGAAGGTGTTCTTCCTGATCACCATCCCGATGATCGCGCCGTCGCTGGTAGCCGGGGCCATGATGTCCTTCGCCCTGTCGCTGGACGACTTGGTACTGGCCAGCTTCGTGTCCGGTCCAGGTTCGACCACGCTGCCGATGGAAGTGTTCTCTGCTGTACGACTGGGCGTGAAGCCTGAGATCAACGCAGTGGCGAGCCTGATCCTGCTCAGCGTCTCGTTGGCTACCTTCGTGATGTGGTTCTTCGCCCACCGTGCCGAAGAAAAACGCAAGAAGGCCTTGCAACAAGCCATGGACGAAACCACCGGCGCAGCGCAAACCGCGTAAGCAAAGGTGTTATGAAAAGGGCCACTTCGGTGGCCCTTTTTTATGCTCTTGGGGCAAACATGATGATGCCCATACCGCAAAGCGCTACCGCTGTTCCAAGCAGATCCCAGCCTGTGGGTTTGATGCCGTCCACCCCCCATAGCCAGAGAATGGCGACAAAAATATAGACACCGCCATACGCGGCATACACTCGTCCCGCAGCGGTTGGGTGCAATGTCAGTAGCCATGCAAAAGCCGCCAAACTGAGCGCGGCGGGCACCAACAGCCAGATGCTTTTGCCTTCACGTAGCCAGAGATAGGGCAGGTAACAGCCAACGATCTCTGCGATGGCTGTCAGCACAAACAGCAAGACGGTTTTAATTTCTGGCATCACAGACTCGTCGAAAATAGGAATGAGGGATTGCCGCTTGCAGGTATCAGCGACTTTGCGGCCGATATTGTAGGGCTTCTGCCAGATGGGCGCGGGTGATGTGCGCAGCCTGTTCCAGATCAGCCAGCGTGCGCGCGACTTTCATCACGCGGTGAGCAGCACGCAGGCTCATGTTCAGGCGTTCGCAAGCGGCTTCCAGCCAGTGTTGGTCTTCACTGTTGAGCTGGCAGTGCTGTTGCACGCCTTTGAGGTCCAGATGGGCGTTGGCGCAGCCCTGGCGGCTGACCTGCTGTTGCCGGGCTTGAGCAACCAGCGCGGCGACTACGCTCGTGCTCTGGCCGGGTTCGCTGTTGCTTAGGCGCGTTGTCTCGCGGGGGACGGTCAGGTGCAGGTCGATGCGATCCAGCAGTGGGCCGGAGAGTTTGTTGCGGTAGCGTTGCACTTGCTCGGCACCGCAGCGGCAGGTGCCGGAGGGATCGCCGAGATGCCCGCAAGGGCAGGGGTTCATCGCGGCAACGAGTTGGAAGCGTGCCGGGAAACGGACTTTGTCCCGAGCGCGGGCAATCACGATATGACCGGATTCCAAGGGCTCCCTTAACACCTCAAGCACTTTGCGGTCGAACTCGGGCAATTCATCCAGAAACAATACGCCCTGGTGGGCCAAGGTGATTTCGCCCGGTTGTGGACGACTGCCTCCGCCGACCAGAGCCGGGCCGGAGGCGCTGTGGTGAGGCGAGCGGAACGGGCGTTGTGGCCAAGCGTCGAGTGGGGTGTGGCTGGCGACAGAATGAATGGCGGCGACCTCCAGCGCTTCGGATTCATCCAGCGGTGGCAACAGGCCGGGCAGGCAGCTGGCCAGTAAGGTCTTGCCCGTGCCAGGCGGGCCGGTGAACAGCAGGTTATGAGCTCCAGCCGCGGCCACTAGTAGGGCGCGTTTGGCGGCGAGTTGGCCCTGTACGTCAGCCAGGTCGGGATAGGGTTGTACCTGACGCAAAAGGCCTTGAGCTTCATACGGTGGCAGCGGTGTCTGGCCGTTGAGATGCGCGGCCAGTTCCAGCAAGTGGCCCACGGCAAGTACCGTCAGGCCGGAGGCGAGGCTGGCTTCTTCAGCGTTTTGTTTGGGTACCACCAAGGTGCGTCCGGCTGCTCTGGCCGCGAGGGCTGCAGGCAACACGCCCTGAACCGGGCGGACTTCGCCGGAAAGGGCCAGTTCGCCGAGGCATTCCAGTTGTTCCAGAGCAGTCACTGGCACTTGTCCGCTGGCGGCGAGAATGCCCAAGGCAATGGCGAGATCGAAACGGCCGCCGTCTTTGGGCAGATCAGCCGGAGCCAGGTTGAGGGTGATGCGTCGGGGCGGGAAGTCGAAGGCGCAGTTGAGAATGGCACTGCGCACCCGGTCTTTGCTTTCTTTAACGGCGGTTTCTGGCAAGCCCACCAGCGCCAGTGAGGGTAGTCCGTTGGCCAAATGGGCCTCGACGGTGACGGGCGGTGCTTCTACGCCGACCTGTGCACGGCTGTGGACGATTGCCAGGGACATCGATCACTCCTTGATCGTTGCGCATTGCTGCAGCGGATTATTTCTCGCGGGAGGCTTCTTCCAACTCAGCCAGTTTGGATTCCAGGGCTTCGAGGCGAGCGCGGGTGCGGGCGAGGACGACCATCTGGCTGTCGAATTCTTCGCGGCTGACCAGATCGAGTTTGCTGAAGGTGCTTTGCAGGAGTGCTTTGAACTGGGCTTCAAACTCTGCACGTGGCAGCGGGGTTTCGCCGCTGAACAGGCGTGAGGCTTGGCTACTGAGGGCGTCGAGAAGGGCTTTAGGTGGCAGCATAGTGAAGCTCCATAGTCGGGTTGGCGCAGTGTAGCACGTGAATTTTTTCACTCTTGTGCGTGTGGCGGATTGATAAATGGCGCAGTTGCACATTTTTTGAGCGCAAGGGGGTGTTTGGCTGCACCGTTATTGTGCGTCGACCTGTTCGCTTTTGCGTTGGATTGGTTTGATAGACCTGTAAATAGATGATTTTTAAGACTTTTCTGCACTTGGCAAGGTTTCTGCTAAGTGTCTGGTGACGCACGCACTGCAGGTGTTTGGGTGTGTCGGATGAAGCGGGGGGAGTGCTTCGTCGGGAGCGATTGAACGCATCAGAATCGCTGGTTCAGGGCACGATGCATTACAAAAGCCAAGCACTGCCTTAGACTTGCGCCGGGTTCGTTTTTCCTGGGGCGAGTCCACCTACACGGGAGAAGTTAAATGAAGCTAGTCACTGCCATCATCAAGCCGTTCAAGCTGGACGACGTTCGCGAGTCATTGTCCGAGATCGGCGTGCAGGGCATCACTGTCACTGAGGTCAAGGGCTTCGGGCGTCAGAAAGGCCATACCGAGCTGTACCGCGGCGCCGAATACGTGGTCGATTTTTTGCCAAAAGTAAAAATCGATGTGGCTATCGCTGACGATCAACTCGATCGTGTTATCGAGGCCATCACTAAAGCAGCCAACACCGGCAAGATCGGGGACGGCAAGATTTTCGTAGTTAACCTGGAACAGGCCATCCGCATCCGCACCGGCGAGACCGGTACAGACGCCGTTTAAGCCTCAGAACCCAACACGCCCCAGGAGAAAACAATATGACTCTGCGCAAAATCGCAGGGCTAGGAGCCCTGTTGTCCCTCGTAAGCCCTGGCCTGGCCATGGCGGAAGAGGTTGCTACCCTCAATTCCGGTGACACCGCGTGGATGCTGACTGCCACTGCGCTGGTGCTGTTTATGACAATCCCCGGCCTGGCGCTGTTCTATGGCGGCATGGTTCGTTCGAAAAACATTCTGTCGGTGATGATGCAGTGCTTTGCCATCACTGGTCTGATGAGCATTCTGTGGTTCGTCTACGGCTACAGCCTCGCGTTTGATACGTCGGGCATGGAGCAAGGCGTTACCAACTTCAACTCTTTCGTAGGTAGCCTGGACAATATGTTCCTGAGCAACCTGACTAAAGAAAGCATGGTCGGCGCGTTCCCTGAGAGCGTATTCGTGACCTTCCAGATGACCTTCGCGATCATCACTCCGGCGCTGATCGTCGGTGCGTTCGCTGAGCGTATGAAGTTCTCCGCGATGCTGATCTTCATGACCATCTGGTTCACCATCGTGTACGCCCCGATGTGCCACATGGTTTGGAGCGGCGACGGTGCGTTCCTGTGGGATGAAGGCGTGATCGACTTTGCTGGCGGCACCGTGGTGCACATCAACGCCGGTATCGCAGGTCTGGTTGCGTGCCTGGTGCTGGGCAAGCGTAAAGGCTACCCGACCACTCCGATGGCTCCGCACAACCTGGGCTACACCCTGATCGGTGCTGCGATGCTCTGGATCGGCTGGTTCGGCTTCAACGCCGGCTCCGCTGCCGCTGCTGATGAAACCGCTGGTATGGCCATGCTGGTAACTCAGATCGCTACCGCTGCTGCTGCTCTGTCCTGGATGTTCGCTGAGTGGGTGACCCACGGTAAGCCAAGCGCTCTGGGCATTGCTTCGGGTGTGGTTGCTGGCCTGGTTGCGATTACTCCGGCTGCTGGTGCAGTGGGTCCGGTTGGTGCTCTGGTGATTGGTCTGGTATCCGGTGTGATCTGCTTCTTCTGCGCAACCAGCATGAAGCGCAAGCTGGGCTACGACGACTCTCTGGACGTATTCGGCGTGCACTGCATCGGAGGTATCGTTGGTGCGATCCTGGTTGGTGCCTTCGCGGCTCCGTCCCTGGGCGGCTTCGGCGAAATCCCGGGTATCGCGACTCAGCTGTGGGTACAAACCAAGTCGGTTCTGTTCACCATCGTGTACACCGGCATCCTGACCTACATCATCCTGAAAGTGCTGGATGTGGTGATGGGCCTGCGTGTGAGCGAAGAGTCGGAAGTGGTTGGCCTCGACCTCTCCGAGCACAACGAGCGCGGTTACAACCTGTAATCCTCTCGCGGTATAAAAAAACGCCCGGTTCGCCGGGCGTTTTTGTGTCTGCTGGAATTAGCACGCTAATTGGAAACGGTGCCACTCTCTGCAAGTTCGGAAACACTACTTGATGTTCAGTAAAATAGAATGTATTAGACAGTTCTGATTGCTATAACTTAATTGCAATATCTTTTCTATCCGATGTCTTCTGCTGGTAACGCTCACTTTGAAGAGGTGATCAGAGTTGGAACAGGTGGATTTGCGTCATCAAGAACAGCGCCAGTTACCAGAGTTACGTGCCTACATCGACATCCTGCTCGCTAAAGGCTGGGTGATTGCGAGCCGCAGCCCGCTGACGTTGCAGGTCGGCCGCAAGACCTATCAGGTCGAGCACGGCATGCTGATAGGTACGTCGATTCACTGATACGGCACGGCCTGATCAGTCGCTAGCCCACATCGCTTTGCCGATGTGGAGTGTCCTGTTGTTTCTCTCCTGAATAGCCACTGGCGAACTTCGACGCTCCGTGGTTTCTGTTTCTGCGGGGCTTTGCTGTCTTATTTTGGACTCTTGTGCTCCTTTAGGCGGTTACTGCCAGGGTTTTTTGCGTTATAAACCCACAACCCCATCTGCCGAGGATGCGCCATGCATGCGTTCAGTTTTGCTACGACTGCCCAGATTAAGTGCGAGCTTGGGGCCTCGCGCCGCCTAGGATCGCTGTGCCGTGAGCGTGGTGCGCAGCGGGTCTTGCTGATTACGGACCCAGGCATCAGCAAGCTTGGCCTGCTCGATGAGGTGTTGCCCGGCTTTGCTCAGGCTGGGGTTAAGGTCGAAGTGTTTGACCAGGTGGTGGCCGATCCACCTGAAATCATTCTGTTGGAAGCTGTTAAGCAGGCCCTAGCCCTTAAAGCTGAGCTGATTGTCGGCTTTGGCGGTGGTAGCTCGATGGATGTGGCCAAGTTGGTGGCCCTGCTGGCTAACCCCGCCTGCACGCAAACACTGGATGAGATGTACGGTGTGGATCAGGTTACCGCTCAGCGCCTGCCATTGATTCTGGTGCCGACTACCGCTGGGACCGGCTCTGAAGTGACGCCGATCTCTGTTATCACCACCGGCACAACCACCAAAAAGGGCGTTGTTTCCCCTGTGTTGTTGCCTGATCTGGCTGTTTTGGATGCTGACTTGACGCTTGGCCTGCCTGCTTCTGTAACGGCCGCGACCGGAATTGATGCCATGGTCCACGCCATTGAGGCTTACACCAGCGCGATCAAAAAGAATCCCATCTCGGACCTCTTGGCTAAAGAGGCCTTACGCCTTTTGGCGCGAAACCTGGACGAAGTGGTGAGTAACGGCAGCAACCGCGAGGCGCGTCAGGCCATGCTGCTGGGTTCGTGCCTGGCCGGGCAGGCCTTCGCCAATGCGCCATGCGCGGCTGTGCATGCACTAGCGTACCCGCTCGGTGGTCACTTCCACATACCTCACGGATTGTCCAATGCGCTGGTGCTGCCCCATGTGCTGGGCTTTAACGCAAGTGTCGCAGCGCCGCTGTATGCTGAGTTGGCCCCGGTAATTTTGGGTGATCAGCTGCGGCCCGGCGGTGTGATGGAGCAGACCGAGCAGTTTATTTGCCGCATGGCCGACTTCAGCGAACAAAGCGGTCTGCCAACCCGTCTGCGTGACGCCGGTGTGCCGCAGGATGTTCTGCCAACACTGGCCCGAGATGCCATGTTGCAGCAGCGCCTGCTGGTCAATAACCCGCGGGAAATGACCGAAGCCCATGCGTTGGCCATCTACCAAGTGGCCTACTGAGAGAATTTGGAGCGCTTATGACCACTCCCCAGCATGCCCGCAGTGACTACCGTTTTTTTCAGCCGATCACCACGCGCTGGCACGACAATGACGTGTATGGCCACGTTAATAACGTCACCTATTACAGCTACTTCGACAGCGCGGTGAACACTTACCTGATCGAAGTCGGTGGCTTGGATATTCACCACGGCAACATCGTCGGTTTTGTGGTCAGCTCAAGCTGCGATTATTTCGCTTCCATCGCCTTCCCGGACAAGATCGAGGTCGGTCTGCGCGTGGCCAAGCTCGGCACCAGTTCGGTGCAGTATGAGCTGGCGGTTTTTAAGGCTGGAGATGATGACGCCTGCGCAGCGGGGCGCTTTGTCCATGTGTTTGTTGATCGCACCAGCAATCGCCCGGTATCCATTCCGGAGAACCTTCGTGCAGCCATGACTGCCTTGCTGATGTAATCAGCTGCGGCTCGGTGGCTTCCAGATCAGCGGTTTTACTTGCCACCAGCTTGGCAGCAGATTTTTCACCTTGGGCGCTCCATATCGGTCATCTAGCAGGTACACGCAGCCCTGATCCGCCGTGGTGCGGATCACCCGCCCGGCTGCCTGCACCACCTTCTGCATGCCGGGATAGAGATAGGCGTAGTCGTAGCCATTCTCTTCACCAAACATCTGCTGCATGCGTGCTTTCATTTCTTCATTGATGGCGTTGACCTGCGGCAGGCCGAGAGTGGCGATAAATGCACCGACCAGTCGCTTGCCCGGCAAGTCGATGCCTTCACCAAATGCACCGCCCAGCACCGCAAAACCGATGCCTTCTGAATGCAGGGTGAAGTTGTCGAGGAAGGCCTGTCGGTCCTGTTCGTTCATGCTGCGGGTTTGCATGCTGGTGGGGATAGTCGGGTACATCGCCCGGAACAGCTCGCGCACCTGATCCAGATAGGCATAGCTGCTGAAGAAGGCCAGATAATTGCCCGGTGCCTTTTGGTATTGCTCGGCCATCAACTGGCAGATGGGCAGCAAGCTCGATTCACGATCCTGATAGCGTGTGGAGAGGTTGCGTACGCTGCGCACGTCCAGCTGCTCGGCTGAGAAGGGCGAGGCCACATCCAGCCATTGGGTTTCGTAAGGCAGGCCGAGTAAGTCACGGTAGTAATTGGCCGGGCGTAATGTGGCGGAGAACAACGTGGTGGTGTGCGCCTCGGCAAAGCGGCCGCTGAGGAATGGCGCTGGGACGATATTGCGCAGGCACAGCGTGGTATGCAGGCCGATGGCGTTGCTCTCAAGGCGCGTTACATCGAACAGCGAGTGCGGCCCGTAGGCTTCGCACAAGCGGCAGAACAGCATGGCTTCCAGATAGAAAAGCAGCAGCTCGCGGTCATTGCCGCTGGGGTGTTCGGAGAGATGATCGGTGATCGCGCTGACGGTTTTTTGCAGCGCTGCGACAAACAGATCCGGCACCGCCGGGAAGATCTGATAATCCTGCTCCAGACTCTGGTTGATCTGCTCCCAATGACGACTGACCCGTTCCAGTACATTTTTTAATGAGCGCGGCGCGTTGCGGCACAACTCATAAAAGGCCAGCTGATTCAGCTCGGCGGTGTACATGCCGCGGGCTCGGTCAACGAGGTTGTGCGCCTCATCCACCAGCACCGCCACGCGCCATTCGTTCTGGCTGGTCAGGCTGTAGAGCAGGGCGGCAATGTCGAAGTAATAGTTGTAGTCGCACACCACCACATCGGCCCAGCGGCACAGCTCCTGACTCAGGTAATAGGTGCAGACTTTGTGCTCCAGGGCGATGCGTCGCACTTGTGCCTGATTTAGCCATTTCTGCTTTAAGGCCGCCGCACGAGCATCCGGCAGGCGGTCATAAAAGCCTTTGGCCAACGGGCAGGATTCGCCATGACAGGCTTTGTCCGGGTGCTCGCAGGATTTATCCCGCGCAACATGTTCCAACACCCTCAAAGGGATGTTGGCCTGCTCTCCACGCAGCTGCCACAGCGCATCCAGAGCCAAGCGTCGGCCGGGAGATTTGGCAGTGAGGAAGAACATCCGGTCCAGGCGTTGCGAAGGGAAGGCTTTCAGCTGCGGGAAAATCGTCCCCAGGGTTTTGCCAATGCCGGTGGTGGCTTGGGCCATCAGCGTGTTGCCGTCGCGAGCGCAGCGGTACACCTCTTCCGCCAGTTGGCGCTGGCCGAGGCGAAATTCTGTGTAGGGGAATTTCAGCTCATCCAGATAGAGATCGCGGCGCTCGCGGTGCGCTTCTTCCTGCTCGGCCCAATGCAGAAAGCGCCTGCACTGTTCATTGAAGAAGGCTTTCAGATCATCTGCGCTGTAGGTCTCGATAAAGGCGTTTTCGGCGTGGCTGAGCACGTTGAAGTACACCACCGCCAACTCCACCTCGGCCAGATTCATCTGTTCGCACAATAACCAGCCGTAAACCTTCAGCTGGGCCCAGTGCAGAGCGCGGTGGTTGGCGGGAATGCGGCTGATATCGCCGCGATGGGTTTTGATTTCTTCGAGGCGGTTTTGCTCCGGGTCGTAACCGTCGGCGCGGCCGCTCACCAGCAAACCGGGGTAACTGCCACTGAGCGGCAGCTCGGCCAGATAATCCGAGCCTCTGCGGCTGATCACCGTCTGGTGCCCGGCGATACCTTCCTGCGCGGTCGGTGCCGGGGTGAAACGCAGGTCGAGATCACCCTCTTTGGCGGTGAACTCACACAGCGCACGCACCGCCACTGAATAGGTCATGCAGGTGTCCAGCTCACGTAGCAGACTTCCACGTCGATGCCGTGCTCTGCGGCAAACGCCAGCCAGCGCTTCTGGTTGTCTTGCAGGCGGTCGCCGGGGCCTTTCACTTCGATCATCCGGTAGCGTTGCTCGTTGGGGTAGAACTGAATCAAGTCCGGCATGCCGGCGCGGTTGGCTTTCAGGTCGTGCAGCATACGCTGGAAACAGGCTGCTAGGTGTTCCGCGGGTATGCAATGCAGGGCTAATTCCAGCAGGGTTTCATCCAGCACGCTCCAGAACACAAAGGGCGACTGAATACCGAATTTGTCCTGATAGCGCTGGCGGATCAGGTCTTTGTAGTCATCCGAATCGAGACAGCGCAGGCTGTGTTCGAACAGCTCGGCACGCTGTTGGTAAAACTCCGGGCTGTACAAATCGACCGGTCCGGTGTGGAACGGATGGAAGAATGCGCCCGGCAGTGGGGCGAAAATTACGTCCCAGCAGAGTAGTCCGAACAGGCTGCAGATCAGCGTGTTTTCCACGTAATAGACCGGCGCATCGTCCTGCTGCAGGTGTTCGCACACAGCCACTTCCACGCACTCATCTGAGGGCGGTAGTTGCAGGTCGAAACGCTGCTCCTTGAATGCACGGCTGCGTCTTGGCGCCGGGAGACCGAGCTTGCGTTGCAAGCGGCTCAGGGCGCGCTCCAGACGCTGGCTTTCTTCATCGTCGTGGGGCTGTTGACTGAAGTTGATTGCGTACTCATGCGCTTCATCAAAGCGTTGCAGTGCCTCCAACACGCGGATCAGCCGCCAGCGGGCCTGCCCATAACCGCAGATTTGATACAGCGATAAGGCCAGCTCCAGTTCACTGAGCCTCTCCAACTGCTGACCAATTTGAAACAACAGCTTGCTGTGGCGTGAACGCAGATAGGGGTTCGCTGAGTCGAAGGTGAGCAACTCAGGCAGCCAGTCACTTAACGGCTCTCCGGCCTCCAGCTGCAACCGGTAATTGCGCAGGCTGATGTAAGCGTCGATGTCCTGCCGGCTTTGAAACCCTCGGGACTCGGGGCTGATTGCCACTTGTTCGTAGCGATAGATGCCTAAGTCGGCCAGCACAAACTCGGTCCAGTCCTGGCTCAGGTTACCGAAAAACATCAGCCGCAAACGATCACACAGCTCGGCGATTTGCAGGCTGTAGAGACGGTCATTGAGGTTGGGGCACCAGGTGCTGAATGGCTGCTCGGGATGTTCCTGAGCCAGCAGTTGTTCACGCAATTCGCTCTTCTTCAGTGAGGTGCGTCGCTCAGGTAGCGGAGCATGTGCCAGCAGCTCATCTTTGGTTAGCAGGTCTGTCAGTTCGGCAGCGTGAAGCGGGGTCTGATCATTCACCCAGCCGTATTCCAGTAATGGCTGAGCTGCGCTGTGGGTGTCACCGATTTCGCTGTAACTCAACTTGCTCTGGCGAAAATGCACGCCTTTGCGCATCACCATCCGCACCAACAGGGCCTGTGAAGGCTCAGGGCTGGCAGTAAATTGCTCGATAAAGGCCTGTTCCTGCGGTGACAACAGATCGCCATAGCGCTCGCTCACCCAGGCCAGTGCAAGGCGAAAATTGCTCAGGTAATAAAGTTCGGGAGGAAGGCTGCGGCTCATGACGGCGATACTGTATTTGCGTACAGGATTGTCTGGTCAGGGCCGGGGATTCGTCAACTCGGAGTGCTGGGCGGTGAGGGATATTTTTGCCGGAGTGAAGGCACAAAAACGTCCACATACTTGCGGTCTTTTGAGGCAAGATCAGCGGATAACAATACTAAAAGGAGTCTGCTCACATGAGTTTGCAAGGTAAGGTGGCTTTAATTACCGGCAGTAGTTCAGGAATCGGTCGAGCTGTGGCCTTGGCATTTGCCAGGGCAGGGGCCAGAGCGGTGGTCGTCAACTATCCGCAAGAGGCCGAGGCCGGTACTGCGGCAGAGGTGTGTCGCACGCTTAATGAGCTGGGCTGTGAGTCGATCGCCATCTGCGCCGATGTGTCCTGTGAACAGGATGTGCAGCGGATGGTTGAGCAGACTCTGGTTGCGTATTCGCGTATCGATATTCTGGTGAACAATGCGGGCATCGCCCACAGCGGAACAGTCGATCAATTGTCCGTAGAAGTTTGGGACCGAGTGTTGGCGGTTCACCTGCGCGGCACTTTTCTGATGACCCGTGCTGTGTTGCCGCTGATGTATGAGCAAAAGCAAGGGCGGATTATCAACACCGTCTCCCAATTGGCCTACAAGGGCGCGCCGGGGCTTTGTGCCTACACGGCGGCTAAAGGCGGAATTCTGTCCTTCACACGTTCAGTTGCCCTAGAGATTGGTGCCCGTGACATAACTATCAACTGCGTAGCGCCGGGGGCAACTCTGACGCCCATTCTGGAGGCAGTGCCCAGTGAAACGCTGGACAGGGTGAGGGCGGGAATACCTTTAGGCCGTTTAGCGCAAGTTGAGGATATTTCGCCGAGCTATGTGTTTCTGGCTTCCGACTCAGGTCGTCATTTCCAAGGGCAGTGCATCAGCCCCAACGGCGGCGATCACTTCTTGTAGCGGAAGGCGTGTGGCAGGACATCAAGGACGATTTTCTGCACTTCCAGCGCATGTTCAGGCACAGGGAGCGTCACGCAGGCAAGCAGGTAGTTTTTGCCTTGGCTGAAAGCGGTGAGTGGTAACTGTTAAGTAAAAACCTCAGAAACGAAAAAGGCCCACCTTTCGATGAGCCTTTAAATTTCGTGGTGCCGGCACCAAGAATCGAACTCGGGACCTACTGATTACAAGTCAGTTGCTCTACCAGCTGAGCTATACCGGCATCTGTGGGTCGGCATTATATCTATTTGGCTCGGCGAGTAAAGACGTTTAAGCGCTGATTTTGAAGAAATTGTTAAGTTGATTCAGATGCTTATGCACATGCTGGGATAGGCGACGCTGGTGTGTGCGATTTTTGTGATGGATTTCGTGGTATCCAGCTAAGTACCTGTAATCAAGGTAAATATCTAAAAGTCATATCCAAAAAGTACTTCGGTATAAAGATGAATGGCCCGTTTTGGCCATAGTGGCGTGAATTCTGTCAACAGAGTTATCCACAGGGTGTGTAGGGTAGGATCAGTTGCGTTCGGCTAGCAGCAGCAGGTTTCTGGGGCTTTGTTCATAAGCACAGAATGTACCGAGTTTTACCTGGTAGCCCGAGGCCTCAAGATAGAGCGCCCGATCCAGTAGAAGCCAGAGTTCTAGCGGTCTGCGGAATATATTGCGGAGTAATTCAAGGTTGCGTACGACGGCAAGTCGTTGCCAGCCGAGCTGCTCTAGAGCAGGCCAGTTTTGGGTATTGGGCTCAGGCAGCTCTTTCAGTTTTGCCAAGTCTTTGCAGAACACGTCGAAAGACTTATCCAAGTACGCCGCAGGCAGCGAGGGTGTGGATAAATAGCTGTTTTCTCCGCGTAGTTCACGCTGTAGCAGATCAAAGCCCAAGCGCCAGGCCATGGACTGGTCGCGGTGGCGTTTAACTCGCGCTCCGGCGGTAACGGTTTCGCTGAGTGGCAGGCCAAGGTCATCGATATCCAGTATCAGGGCTGACTGCTGCGCCTGTTGCGAAAGAGGCTGGTAGTGCTGGGTGCTGATGCGGTTGTAGCAACACGGCGCGATGGCGAGCTGGGTGCAGTTTGCTGCACTGGCGAGTTGCAGCAGGCGCGTGTGCAGTTCACCGCAGGCGTGCAGAGCCACGGGGGTGTGTGCGGTTTTGAGTTGCAAGGAGGCGTCGGCACTCAGCACATCTTGCTGAATGTGCTGGGCAGGTATGCCAAGTTTGCCGCTAAGTTGTTGGCCGCTGCGGACCAGTTCGTCGTCGTGCTCCAGGCAGGTCAGCTGTGCACCATCACGAGCCAGTAAGCGGCCGAGATGACCTTTGCCGGAGCACCAGTCCAGCCAGTGCGTGGGAGGGTGGGCAAAGTGCAAGCTGCGGCTAAATGCGTTGATCTGTTCCCACTTACGACCGGGAATGCCGTTACTTAGACGTGCAGGAATGCTGGTCGTGGCGGTTTGTGGGTGAGCACCAAGTTGGCTGAGTCGGGCTGCGGTTGCCGCCAGCTGGGGGAATGGATCGGGCGCACCCTTGAGTTGGTGTGGCTGGTTGTGGGCTGAGTCGGCATGCTCCAGCGACTGCTGACGAAGCCAGTGGGCCAATTCGGGGTGATCGGTTTCCCACGGCAGCGTCGGGTAATGCACAAATGGGCGCGGTCGCCATAAGGCCTGATGCTCAAGTAAGAACTGATCAAGCTCGGCGAAGCGCTGCTCCAAGGCAGCGCCGCTGAGTGTGTGGGGATTACTGTGATCAGACATGGCGTGAATGTGCATGAGGGCGAACCCTCATGCAATCAGCGGCCCTGGCAGGCGTCGACGCGCAGCCAGCGTTCCAGCAGTTTGAAGCCTTGCACCAGTACGAAGGCGATCACCAGATAGAACATGCCTGCGGCGAAGAAAATCTCTACCGGCAGGTAGGTGCGGGCGATGATGGTCCGCGCCATGCCGGTGAGCTCCAGCAGTGTGACGGTGCTGGCTAGAGCACTGGCCTTGAGCATCAGGATCACTTCGTTGCTGTACGCTGGCAGGCCGATGCGCGCAGCGCGGGGCAGGATGATGTAGAGCATGGCTTGGGCGCGGGACATGCCCAAGGCCCGTGCTGCTTCGATCTCACCCGGCGGTACGGCCTGAATCGCGCCGCGCAGAATCTCGGCGATATAGGCGGCGGTGTGCAGCGTCATGGTGATGACGGCGCACCAGTACGGATCGCGCAGGTAGGGCCATAGCGCGCTCTTACGCACCACGTCGAACTGAGCCATGCCGTAATAGACTAGGAACAGCTGAACCAGCAGCGGTGTGCCACGGAAGAAGAAAATGTAGCTGTACGGCACGGCGCGTACGTACCAGTGACGCGACGAGCGAGCCAGGCCCAGCGGGATGGCCAGAATCAGGCCGGCGATAACGGCAATGCCGACCAATTCGAGGGTTAGAAGCGCGCCTTCGGACAGGCGCGGCAGCCATTTGATGATCACTTCCCAGTTCATGCTGCACTCCTGACAAAGCCACGGCTGGCGCGTTTTTCAAGGAAGTGCATACCGATCATGGCGAGAATGGTCAGGCCCAGATAAATGAAGGCAGCCACTAAATAGAACGTGAACGGTTCCTTGCTCGCGGTCACGGCGATCTGCGAACGGCGCATGATCTCTTCCAGGCCGATTACCGAAACCAGTGCAGTGTCCTTCATCAGGATCATGAACAGGTTGCCCAGGCCCGGCAGGGCAATGCGCCACATTTGCGGCAGGATCAGGCGCATGAAAATACGTGGCTTGGACAGGCCTAAAGCCAGACCTGCTTCGCGGTGGCCTTTGGGAATGGCCAGAATCGCGCCGCGGAATACTTCCGTGGCGTAAGCACCAAAGCACAGTCCGAGTGCAATGGTGCCGGCGGCAAAGGCGTTCAGCTCAAGGCTTTCGATGCCGAGCAAGTCTGCCAGGTTGCGCATTAATTGCACGGTGCCGAAATAAATCAGCAGAACCCAGAGCAGCTCCGGGATGCCGCGCACAAGTGTGGAGTAAGTGCCGCCAAGCCATTGCAGCGGCTTGTACGGAGAAGTCTTGGCAAGGGCTCCGAGCAGACCGAGCACCAGACCCAAGCACAGTGCGCTGAGCGCCAGCTTGATGGTCATCAGGGTGCCAGCGGCAAGTGCCGGGCCGAATCCATAAAGGTCGAAAGTCATGTAATGCTCAAAAGCCTGCACCGCCCGGCGGGGCGGTGCAGTGCTGGCAGCTTATTAGTAGATGCTGAACGGGAAGTACTTGTCGTTGATCTTCTTGTAGGTGCCGTCGGCAACGATTTCAGCCAGCGCGGCATTCAGCTTCTCGCGCAGAGCGTCGCCTTTACGCACAGCGATACCGATCTTGTCGTTATCAAAGACAGGCTCGCCTTTGAACTCGAAGTCTTTACCTGCATCGCTCTTGAGCCATTCCCACTGTACGAAGGTGTCAGCCAGGATGCCGTCAACGCGGCCGGAGGCCAGGTCCAGGTAGGCGTTTTCCTGAGTGTCGTACAGTTTGATGTCGACTACGCCGTTCATGTTGTCTTCCAGCCAGGTGCCGGCGATGGTGGCACGTTGAGCGCCGATCACTTTGCCTTTCAGGGAGTCTTTGTCGGTTTTGAATTCACCGCCTTTAGGGGCAACGAATTGCAGTTTGTTGGTGTAGTACGGTTCGGTGAAATCAACCGCAGCTTTACGCTCTTCGGTGATCGACATAGAGGCGATCAGGAAGTCGAACTTTTTGGCGTTCAGGGCTGGGATGATGCCGTCCCAGTCGGAGGTAACAACTTCACACTCAACCTTCATTTTGGCGCACAGAGCCTGACCGATCTCAACGTCGAACCCGCCGACCTTGCCACTGGCATCAATCAGGTTGAAGGGAGGGTATGCACCTTCAGTACCCAGCTTGAGTTTGTCAGCTGCAACTGCTTGGGTGCCGAATGCCAGAGTGGCAGCGGCGGCCAGCAGGATCTTTTTGTACTTCTGCATAGGTAGTTGCTCCGTTTTTATTGATTGCTGGACATGAATTGTTTGCATCGTGCTGAAGTCGGGTTGGTGAAGACCTGTTCGGGCGAGCCCTGTTCTTCAACCAGCCCCTGATGCAGGAACACCACTTCACTGGAAACCTGACGGGCAAAGTTCATCTCGTGGGTCACTAGCAACATGGTGCGGCCTTCTTCAGCGAGCGCGCGGATCACGTTAAGCACTTCTTGTACCATCTCCGGGTCGAGAGCCGAGGTTGGCTCATCGAACAGGATTACTTTCGGCTGCATTGCCAGCGTACGGGCAATCGCTGCACGTTGTTGCTGACCGCCGGACAATTCGTTTGGATAAGCGTGACGCTTGTTGGCAATGCCAACTTTAGCTAACAGCGCTTCGGCTGCTTCGATGGCTTCAGCCTTGCTCTGCCCCAGTACACGGCGCGGTGCTTCGATGATGTTGTCGAGCACGGTCATGTGTGGCCACAGGTTGAAGTTCTGGAAGACAAAACCCAGTTGGCTGCGCAGGCGGTTGATCTGGCGATTGTCGGCAGCAATCAGTTCGCCGTTTTTAGCTGCTTTGAGTTTGAGTTCTTCACCGCCAATGATGATCTGGCCCTGGTGTGGGTTCTCAAGCAGGTTGATGCAGCGCAGGAAGGTGGATTTGCCGGAGCCTGAGGAGCCGAGAATCGAAATCACGTCACCGTCGCGGGCGGTGAGAGAGATGCCCTTGAGAACTTCAAGGTCGCCGTAGCGTTTGTGCAAATCGCGAATTTCCAGCGCAGGCGTGGCCGCAGCCATGGTTGTACCTCTCTTCTTGTTCGGGGGCTCAGGCATTACGTGGCCTTCCAGGCGAGGGTCAACCTAGCATAGCGTCCCGATAAGCGCCAAGCCGTTTGCCGTTCATGAGCTGTTGCAATACGTGTTGTGTCGCCTGATTACAGTTGCTTGTCGCGCCGTGGTAATTCCGACGGGTGCTCTGCTCGCTGGAGTGCAATCGCAATATTTCAGGCAATAAAAAAACCCCAAGGGATGTTCACTTGGGGTTTCTGTCTGTTTGTACCCGAGCCATGGCTGCAGGTACGGAAAACTTTAAACCAGTAGAACGCTTTGCTTACTCTGTATGAGCAAAGTGGCTGCATTTTAACGTGAACCGCCAAATCGTCACAAGCAAGCGCTGGTGATGAGCAGGGCGCGACTAATCTGATACAGAGGAGCTGCTGAACAAACGTGCCATTTTTGGCGATGTGCAGCTGTTGAGGTGTCAGTGCTGAGCACTTGTTGCGAATAGTGCAGAAGGCTACGTTTGTGCGAATACGGCAATTGCGATTTTGTATATAAGCTTATGCGAATATTATGGCTAAGTTTGGTTGTCTGTATTTAAATCAAAATTTATTTGTAAGTATTCCTTAATATGTATGATCAACACTGAAAGTCGATATTTAGGGAGTGATCAGCTTTCTGCGTGAGTTGTACTAAATTAGTCTAAGGTAGGGATACTGCAATGAAGACTTTTAGTAAGAATGGATTCGGAACTAAGTTTATCGCGGCTTCCACTTTCATCTTCTCCATGAGCGCTCAGGTCGGAGCCTCTGAGTTGATACCAGCGTACGGCCTTGCGCATGATGAGTATGCATACACGGATCAAGCGGGGCCTTACGGCGTGGACACTAGTGCGGTCGTTGCTGATTGCCGCGGGCTGGTAGGTACGTTAGCGAAACTGGTTCTGACTGATCCGGATGTTCAGTGCAACGAATCATTTCCATACGGATTTAAAAGTCCGGTTTCAACTAATGTCTACTATCCAGAGAACATAAAGGAATTGGATAAGCTACCGGTGGTGAATTTTGTCGGCGGTATTCTTTCCAATGAGGGACAGTACACGAATTTGGTACGGCAGTGGGCAAGTTACGGGTTTATTGTTGTCGTATCGTCTGACTTTATTAACTCTTGGCCCACCATGCATATATTGGGTGCTCTGGAGGTCAGTAAGTTGAATAAGGATCCAGCTTCTCCTTTATACGGTAAAGCTGATCTCACCCGGACGGTTGTGGCTGGGCATTCAGCAGGAGGTGGTGCGTCAATCCTCGCTTCTAGTTTGCCCGATGCTGCATTGCGTCTGATTGACCCGGATTTGAAGTTGGTGGGCTCATTGCCGGTTGAGCCGGGGCCATTGGGGGTGGGGGCGCTAGTGAGAGTGCCGACATTAATCCTGACCGGGGCTGCTGATGTGGTTGTGCCTGCGTTTACCTGGCCGCTGTTGTGGCAGAACGGAACCATCAAAGATACGCCGGCCTGGTTCGCGACTGCACGCAATGCGACCCATTTCAGTCCTGTCAGGGGCAATGCGAAAAACGAGTTTGCCGGGATTACAACCGCCTGGCTGTTGTACGCGGCTAAGAGTGATTCAAACGCAGCCGGCTATTTTGTGGGGCCTGACTACAAACTGTCCAAAGATTCGCAGTTCATCCAGTCGAGGCTCAATCCGCTTCGTGTGCAGCGAAATAGTGTGGCGGCTGCGCTGAAGTAAAACGTGCTGGATGTTGCTTCGTTCGGAGTTGGTAAAACCCGCAGGCAATAAAAAACCCTGAGTTCTTTCGAGTTCAGGGTTTTCGGTATTTTGGTGCCCAGGGACGGAATCGAACCGCCGACACGGGGATTTTCAATCCCCTGCTCTACCGACTGAGCTACCTGGGCAACGGGGCGCATTAAACGCGTTTTCCGAGGGGGCGTCAAGCGCGAATTGAAAAAATGTTTAATTATTTCGGGCGCTTAGGTTTCTTTGACGTTTCGGAGCAGGTTTTTCGAGGGGCGTGAGGGTGATCCTTCACGCCCGCCAGGAGTTATTCACTTGGAGGGACATAGCCGTCGGCTTTGGCGTATTCCTCGCCACTGAGGAACTTGTCCATCTCAGCCTGGAGGAATTTGCGGTCGTCGGCGTTCATCATGTTCAGACGACGCTCGTTGATCAGCAGGGTCTGGTGCTTCTGCCATTCATCCCAAGCCTGCTTGGAGACGTTGTTGAAAATGTCTTCGCCTTTGGCACCCGGATAAGGCGCACGATCAAGGCCGGGCAGATCCTTCTGGTATTTGCGGCAGTGGACGGTGCGGGTCATGTGTATCTCCAGAAATCAGTGGGCGTTTAGCTTCTGCATTAACATCAAGTACTTATGCAGAACCCAGGGCGTCGGCCGCGCGCTTCAGTAATTTTTTTACCGGGGCGGCCAAGCCCAGGCGCGGCGGGGTGGCGAGGTTATACCAGAGCCAGTCGGCCTCGGCCACGGCCTCCGGTGTTGCCTCGACATGGATCAGCCAGGGCTCTATGGCCAGCTGAAAATGGCTGAAGGTGTGGGTCAGGCCGTTAAGAGCCTGTCGTTCGCCGAGTTTAAGCTGGTGTTGCGTAGCCAGCGGTCCGATTGCGTCCAGGTCTTCCAGTTCTGGCAGGCTCCACAGGCCGCCCCAGAGCCCGGTAGAGGGACGTCGGTAGAGCAGGATCTCGCCGTTCTGGTTGGCAAAGACAGGCATCAAGGTGCTTTTTTGCGGTAGTGCCTTGCGTGGTTTGGGTATCGGGTAGCGGATTTCCAAGCCAAGCAGATGGGCTTTGCAGCCGCTTTGCAGCGGGCAGATCAAGCAGCTGGGTTTGCTCCGGGTGCAGAGTGTTGCACCCAGATCCATCATGGCCTGGGTGTAGTTGTTGACGCGCTGTTGCGGGGTGAAGCGTTCGGCGATATCCCACAGCTGTTTCGCCACTTTTGGTTCGCCGGGGTAGCCTTCCTGCGCGACATAACGGGCCAGCACCCGTTTGACGTTGCCATCCAGAATCGGGGCGCGCACGCCCATGCTGAGGCTGGCGATGGCTCCGGCAGTGGAGCGGCCGATGCCGGGTAGATCGCTGAGCTTATCCACGTCAGGGGGAAACTCGCCTCCGTATTCAGACATGATCAGCCGTGCCGTCTTTTGCAGATTACGTGCGCGGGTGTAGTAACCCAAGCCAGTCCACAGGTGCAGCACTTCGTCTTCCGGGGCTTCGGCCAGATCCTTTACGGTTGGCAGGGCGCTCATGAAACGATCGAAATAACCCAGCACGGTGCTGACCTGGGTCTGCTGCAGCATGATTTCGGATACCCAGACACGATACGGAGTGATGTTGTGTTGCCAGGGTAAATCCTTGCGGCCGTGCTGGTCATACCACGCCAGCACGGCCCCGGAGAACTGCTCGGGGGTCATTAACGGAATAGGCCCTTGATTGCGTCTTTCAGTTCAGGGCTGACTTTATCCCCGAGTTTTTCTTCAAGCTTCTCGCTGATTTTGTTACCCGCGAGTTTGGCGGCGACTTTGCCCAGGCCTTCCTGATCCAGGCGGCAGGCCTTGCCGCCCATTTCCAGTGGACCACGGCAGCGCACCGGCCAGGCAATGCCGACATAGCGCTCATTGACCTGACACGCTGGGTCGGGCATTTCGCGGCGGTCGCCTTCGATGGTGATGCCAATGTGGTAGTCGAGGCCGAGGGTGCGCACATCCAGCAGGCCATTACCGGCTACGGAAAGCCCCGGAATGCGGGCTTTAAGGTCGGGGTTGTTGGCCACGCCGTTGTGGATGTTGAGGCTGCCCTGCAGTGTCTCGAATGGCGTGTCTTTGGCGCGAGCTTCGTTGCTCAGGGATTTGCGGTTGAGCGTAGCGATGCCTCGGCACAGCTGTTGTTCGAGGTTCGCGCCGACGAGCATGCCGTTATCCAGACTGAAGTTGGCGGTACCGTTGAGGGCTTCGACCCAACTCTTCTGGTTGTTGCCCTGGGTAGTCAGGTCGGCTTGCAGGTTGAGGTTGCCTTTGACCGGAGAAGGTTGATCCGGTTTTTTCAGGAACGGTTCGACGGCAACATTTTTCAGGGTGGTTTGCAGGCTCATCAGGGCGGCGTCAGGGCGTGCATCTAGGCTGCCTTTGACGGCTACATCGCCGCTACCCAGTTTGCCGCGGACATCCTGTAGGGTGATCAGGCCTTGTTGGGCCTGTGCCTTGAGGGCGACGTCATTCAGCGTTTGCTTGTCGACGGTGAGTTGACCCAAGCTCAGGTCCAGCTGGGCGTCCAGCTTGCGCAGAGTATTGAGCGGGACAATGTCGGTGGCGCTCCAGGCATGCTCGGTCGGCGCGTTAGGCAGGGGTGTGCTGCCGCTTTCGCCTGCTTTGGCGATGCTGTCCTTCACTTCAGCGCTGCGGGCGGATTTGGCTTTCTGGCTCTCTTTGGTTTTCGCTGGCAGATAGCGGTCAAGATCAAACTGATCACCTTTGAGTTTGACGCGCAGGGCCTGCTTGGTGAAGTCGGCTACGCCCACGTCGCCGGTAAAGTGGCTGTCGTCGAGGGTGAGCTTCAGCTCGTCCAGCGACAGGCTTTTGTCGCTGCCGCTGAGACGGGTGGTCAGCTCAAACTTGCTCAGGGTTTTGTCGTCATTCAGCGGTGGCAGCTTCTGCCCGATGGTGGCGAGGAATTCGCGCAGGTTCAGTGGTGCGATGGACAAGCCGCCACTGAGTTTCGGGGCGCTGGAAAGGTCGCGTACTTTCAGCTCGCCCAGTGCGCGCAGTTGGTTGGCGGAGAGTTTCAGGCCATTCCACTCGGCTACTTGGGCGGCTTGGTCGATCAGTAGCTGGCCTTGTGCAGAGTAGGTCAGGGTCTGGCCGTTGAATGGGTCGCCGGAGATTTCGCCGGACAGTTTGGCGTCTTCCAGTTGATAGCGCTTCAGCGCGCGGTCAAAGCGCAGTTCGCCTTGCAGCTCGCTGCGAGCGCGCAGCAACGGCTTGTTGGAGCCGAAGAAGGCGCTGATTTTAACTGGGACCGGATTGCCTTCGGTGATGGCTCCGGTAGTGATCTGGATGCTTTCGGCGCTGAACTGGTCGCCTTTTTGCGCGTCCTGGTAACTGATGCGGGCACCGTTGACGATCAGGCTGTCGATGTCCAGTTTCAGGTTCTGGCTGCTTGTAGCGGTCTCGTCGTTGCCCGATTCACTGCTATCAGTCGGAGTGCTTGTGGCAGGCGTATCGCTTTGGGCGGTTTGCAGTGGTTTGCCGACGTTGTTCCAGTTGCTGTTGCCTTTGTCGTCGCGTTGCAGATCAAGATTAAGGCCGTCGATGCGGATATCGCTCATCTGCACTTCTTTGCGCAGCAATGGCAGCACGCGTACGGACAGACCGAGCAGGCGCAGGTTGGCAAACGGATGATCCGGTGTGTCGAGGCTGGCGACGCTGGCATCGGTCAGCTCAAGGCCGAGCCAGGGGAACAGGCTCCAGCCGATGTCACCGTTGAGGGTCAGCTCAACGCTGGCCTTTTCACGGACCAACTGGCGAATTTCGTCTTTGTAGTCGTTCGGATCGAACAGATGGGTCAGGGCAAAGCCCAGGGCCACAATGATCAGCAAGAGTCCGAGGAAGATCAGACCGAGGATTTTGCCGAGCGCTTTCATGTGCGAATCCTTGTGATGAAGCTGAACAGTGATCAGCAGCGTAATGGGCCGTCCAGTATAGCGCCAGCGTTGCGCTGTGGGCGGCGGCGGTACCCTTATTCAGGGCGAATTTGTGTATAGATTTAAGGTGGGCGGTTGGCGCGGTGCGGGGTGTCTGGCTGCGGCCTTGCACAACTTGTTGCCTGCCATGTTCGATGGTCATCCGGTATGCCGGTTCCGTTGTGCTGTCGTTTTCGGTGCGGCCATTTGGCGCAATAAGCTGGCGCGATGGCGGCGGTTCGGGAGTAGTCTCTGACGTAATAAGAAGAAAATCCGAGGTGCTTGTGAACGTCGCAATCCTGGCTATTCCGATGTACATCGTGCTGATCCTGCTGGAGCTGGCGTACGAGCGTCACAGCGGGCAGCGCACCTACCGCTTGGCGGATGCCACCACCAGTATCAATACCGGTGTGTTGCGGGTTGTGCTTGAAGGGCCGTTGCGTCTGCTGTTGATCGTCCCTTATGCCTGGCTTTATGAGCATGCCCGGTTATTTGAGTGGGACGCCCGCTCGCCATGGCTTTGGCTGCTGGGCTTTATCGCTGTGGATTTCTGCTTCTATTGGGCGCACCGCAGCATGCATACCTTCAATGTGCTGTGGGGTGCGCACCAACCCCATCACTCCAGCGAGGACTTCAACTTATCCACAGCGCTGCGCAAAGGTGCGGTGCAGACAGCTTTTGACTGGCCGTTTTATCTGCCATTGGCGTTGCTGGGTATTCCACTGCCGGTGTTTTTGCTGCTGCTGGGGATTCAGCTGGTCTATCAGTTTTGGGTGCACTCGCAGCATATCGGCAAGCTGGGCTGGCTGGAGCATGTGATTGTGACGCCATCTCTGCACCGGGTTCATCACGGTCAGAACGACTGTTACATCGATAAGAATCACGGCGGTGTTTTCATCGTTTGGGATCGCCTGTTCGGCACGCATGCGCTGGAGAGCGAGCCGGTGCGCTATGGCGTCACGACACCGGTAAGCACTTTTGATCCGCTGCGCTTGCAGTTCTCCTGGTGGCGCTTGTTGTGGGCTGATGCGCGGGCGACCCAGTCCTGGTGGGACAAGTTGCGGCTGTGGTGGATGCCCACTGGCTGGCGACCGGCCGATGTGCAGCATATGGCCTGGCCGAGCATGCCGGAGGCGAAGTTCAACGGTGCGTGCGCAGCGGCATTGCGTCCGTATGCCATCGTTCAGTTCCTGTTACTGAATCTGCTGACACTGGCGTTTATGGCCCAGGTTAAAGAGGCGGCGCTGTGGTGGTCAGTCGTATTAATGGTGCTGGTGGTCAGCGGTTGCGTCAGTCTGGGACGTTTGTTTGATGGGGCTTTGCGTCTGTCCGGTGAGTTGCTGAGGCTGGGGTTGTTGGCGGTGGTGGCGTTGTTCTGGGGCTTTTATCTGCCTGCGGGGCATGCGCTGGCAGGAGTGATGGTGGCGTTGGTGTGCCTGCTCTGTGGGCTTTGGTTTATTCGTCTGCAGGGCCGCGCGGCAGCCGGCTCAGAGGTCGTGGCGTTATGAATGCGACTGCATAGTGGGCGAACGTCGCACCAGATTTCGCCGTTCGCTGCCCAAGCGCGGGCGATAGTGATAATCTCCGCGCCCGCCTCGTCTATGGATTGATCGATAGCATCTATCAAGGTTGAGGCCCGGCCTGTCACTTACCAACAGAGAATGAGTCATGACTGACGCCCAAGCATTAAATGGCGCTTCAGCGAAGCCTGCTTTTTTGTCTAAAGAACGCATCATCGCTGCTCCCGGCTTTAACCGCTGGCTGGTTCCACCGGCTGCGCTGGCCATCCACCTGTGCATCGGTATGGCCTATGGCTTCTCGGTGTTCTGGCTGCCACTGTCGAAAGCCATCGGCATTGATGCACCGCTTGCCTGCTCGGCGGATTTGGGGTTCTTCGAGCAAGTGTTTGCCAGCGACTGTGACTGGCAGATTTCCATGTTGGGCTGGATGTACACGCTGTTCTTCGTTTTTCTCGGCTGCTCGGCGGCCATCTGGGGTGGCTGGCTGGAGAAGGCCGGGCCGCGTAAAGCCGGTCTGGTTTCCGCATTCTGCTGGTGTGGTGGTTTGCTGATTTCTGCCCTGGGTGTGTACACCCATCAGATCTGGCTGATGTGGGTGGGCTCCGGTGTTATTGGCGGTATCGGTTTGGGGTTGGGCTATATCTCGCCGGTTTCGACTCTGATCAAGTGGTTCCCGGATAAGCGCGGCATGGCCACAGGTATGGCGATCATGGGTTTCGGCGGTGGTGCGATGGTCGGTGCGCCGCTGGCGGCTGAGCTGATGAACCATTTCTCCGGGCCGGACAGCGTGGGTGTATGGCAGAGCTTTGTGGTGATGGCGGCGATCTACTTCGTCTTTATGTTGGCCGGTGCGCTGGGCTACCGCGTACCGCCGACCGGCTGGAAACCTGCCGGTTGGAAAGCTCCGGCCAGTAAGGCCAACAACGCCATGATCACGCAAGGTCACGTGCACGTAAGCAAGGCCTGGAAAACCCCGCAGTTCTGGCTGGTATGGGCGGTGCTGTGCCTGAACGTGTCGGCAGGTATCGGCATTATCGGCATGGCCTCGCCGCTGCTGCAGGAAGTGTTTGCCGGCAAGCTGTTGGGTAACGACCTGGCGTTCAATGAGTTGAGCGCTGCGCAACTGGCGGAAATCGCCGTGCTGGCCGCGGGTTTCACCGGCCTGCTGAGCCTGTTCAATATCGGTGGCCGTTTCTTCTGGGCGTCCATTTCCGACTTTATCGGCCGTAAAGCCACTTATTTCGTGTTCTTCGGCCTGGGTTTTGCTCTGTACGCGTCAGTGCCGATGCTCGGTCAGTGGGGCAGCTTGGCGCTGTTCGTGCTGGCGTTCTGCATCATCCTGTCTATGTACGGCGGCGGTTTTGCCACGGTGCCGGCCTATCTGGCCGATCTGTTTGGCACGCAGATGGTGGGGGCCATTCACGGTCGACTGCTGACGGCCTGGGCTGCAGCGGGGATTCTCGGCCCGGTGCTGGTGAACTACCTGCGTGAGTATCAGCTGAGCATTGGGGTTGAGCGTGCGGCAGCGTATGACATCACCCTCTACATTCTTGCGGGCCTGCTGGTGCTGGGGCTGATTTGCAACGCGCTGATCCGTCCGGTTGCGCCGAAGCACTTTATGACCGAAGCCGAACTGGCTGCCGAACGTGCCAGCCACGATCAGTCTGCGCCGGTTGCAGCTGAGCTTGAGTGGGCGGCGGATCGTGCCAGCATGCCGTGGGTGATCCTTGCCTGGTTGGCCGTAGGATTGCCGATGGCTTGGGGTGTGTGGATTACCCTGCAGAAGACCATCGTACTGTTCCAGTAAGACCTGGATCATGACCTGCTGACCCCGCTTTCAGCAGGTCAACGCCCCTGAGTCGATCAGAATCAGGGGCGACTATCGCGCCAATAGGCAGCCTGCGGCACCCGCCGGTAGCCGTACAGCGCCCGGCCCGCCTATAATGGCCCTCTTTTTCTTGGTCAATTTGTGGAGCGGGTGATGGCCGAACGTACGGCATTCGTCGAGCGCAATACCCTGGAGACTCAGGTCAAGGTCTCGATCAATCTTGATGGCACCGGTAAAGCCAAGTTCGATATCGGCGTGCCTTTCCTTGAGCACATGCTGGATCAGATCGCCCGCCATGGTCTGATCGACTTGGATATCCAGTGCAAAGGCGACCTACACATTGACGACCACCACACTGTGGAAGACGTCGGCATCACTGTTGGTCAGGCGTTCGCCAAAGCCATCGGTGACAAAAAGGGCATGACCCGTTACGGCCACTCTTATGTGCCGCTGGACGAAGCACTGTCCCGCGTGGTCATCGACTTCTCCGGTCGTCCGGGACTGCAAATGAATGTGCCGTACACCCGTGCAACCGTGGGCGGTTTCGATGTGGACCTGTTCCAGGAGTTCTTCCAGGGCTTCGTCAACCACGCGCTGGTGACCCTGCATATCGACAACCTGCGTGGCCACAACACTCACCACCAGATCGAAACCGTGTTCAAAGCCTTCGGCCGCGCCCTGCGCATGGCCATTGAGCTGGACCCGCGTATGGCCGGGCAGATGCCGTCCACCAAAGGTTGCCTGTAATGCAGACAGTTGCTGTTATCGACTACGGCATGGGCAACCTGCACTCGGTCGCCAAGGCGCTTGAGCACGTTGGTGCTGGCCGAGTGCTGGTGACCAGCGATGCGGCGGTGATCCGTGAGGCTGACCGTGTGGTGTTTCCCGGTGTTGGCGCGATCCGCGACTGCATGGCCGAAATCAAGCGTTTGGGCTTTGATGCGCTGGTGCGTGAAGTCAGCGAGGATCGCCCGTTCCTCGGCATTTGCGTGGGTATGCAGGCACTGCTGGATCATAGTGAAGAGAACGACGGTGTGGACTGCATCGGCCTGTTCCCCGGCAAGGTGCGCTTCTTCGGCAAGGATCTGGCCGAAGACGGTGCCGTCCTGAAGGTGCCGCACATGGGCTGGAACGAAGTCCAGCAGAGTGTGGCCCACCCGCTGTGGCACAACATTCCGGATCAGGCACGCTTCTACTTTGTGCATAGCTACTACATCGAGGCGCAAAACCCGCAGCAGGTGGTTGGTCGCGGCCATTACGGCAAAGACTTTGCCGCCGCGCTGGCTGAAGGTTCGCGCTTTGCCGTGCAGTTCCACCCGGAGAAGAGCCACACCCACGGCCTGCAATTGCTGCAGAACTTCGCCGGTTGGGATGGCCGCTGGTAAATGAGCCGTAGCAAATCGAAGCCCGCCATTCTGACCCTGACTGCACAGCAGGAACAGGATGCGTGCCTGGCCATCAAGCGTTTCATGGCGGATCGCTTTGAGCTTGAGCTGGGCACCTTCGAGGCCGCTGAAGTGCTGGAGCTGTTTGCCCGCGAAATGGCACCGCTTTATTACAACCAGGCGATTAACGATGTTCAGGCTCATTTGAAAGAGCGGTTTGAGAGCATCGAAAGCGACCTTTGGGCGCTCGAAAAGAGCTGACCCTCCGAATTTACGAGACTTGAGCAGGTTCAACCGATGCTGATTATCCCCGCTATCGATCTGAAGGACGGCGCATGCGTGCGTCTGCGTCAGGGTCGCATGGAAGACTCCACCGTATTCTCCGATGACCCGGTGAGCATGGCTGCTAAATGGGTTGAAGGTGGCTGCCGCCGTCTGCATCTGGTCGACCTCAACGGTGCCTTTGAAGGCCAGCCGGTTAACGGCGAAGTGGTGACGGCCATTGCTAAACGCTACCCGAACCTGCCGATCCAGATCGGTGGTGGTATCCGCTCTCTGGAAACCATCGAGCATTACGTCAAGGCGGGCGTCAGCTACGTCATCATCGGCACCAAGGCGGTCAAAGAGCCTGAGTTCGTGACCGAAGCGTGCAAGGCCTTCCCGGGCAAAGTCATTGTGGGTCTGGATGCTAAAGACGGTTTCGTTGCCACTGATGGCTGGGCTGAAGTCAGCACCGTGCAGGTGATTGATCTGGCCAAGCGCTTTGAAGCCGACGGCGTCAGCGCCATCGTTTATACCGACATCGCCAAAGACGGCATGATGCAGGGCTGTAACGTCGAAGCCACTGCTGCACTGGCTGCTGCCAGCCGCATTCCGGTGATCGCATCCGGCGGTATCCACAACCTGGGCGACATCAAATCGCTGCTGGACGCCAAGGCACCGGGCATCATCGGTGCAATCACCGGTCGCGCCATCTACGAAGGCACGCTGGATGTGGCCGAGGCGCAAGCCTTCTGCGACTCCTACAAAGGCTGAGGACTGATCCATGGCGCTGGCTAAACGCATTATTCCCTGCCTGGATGTGGACAACGGCCGCGTCGTAAAAGGCGTGCAGTTTGAGAACATCCGCGACGCCGGTGACCCGGTGGAAATCGCCCGCCGTTACGACGAGCAGGGCGCTGACGAGATTACCTTCCTCGACATCACCGCCAGCGTTAATGGCCGTGATACCACGCTGCACACCGTAGAGCGCATGGCCAGCCAAGTGTTTATCCCGCTAACCGTGGGTGGTGGCGTGCGTACCGTGCAGGACATCCGCAATCTGCTGAATGCCGGTGCCGATAAAGTGTCGATCAACACGGCTGCGGTGTTCACCCCAGAGTTCGTTGGTGAGGCGGCGTCGCGCTTCGGTTCGCAGTGCATTGTTGTGGCCATCGACGCGAAGAAGGTCTCCGCGCCGGGCGAAGAACCGCGCTGGGAAATCTTCACCCACGGCGGCCGCAAGCCAACCGGTTTGGATGCGGTGATGTGGGCGAAGAAGATGGAAGGCCTTGGCGCCGGTGAAATCCTCCTGACCAGCATGGATCAGGACGGCGTGAAAAGCGGCTACGACCTCGGCGTCACCCGCGCCATCAGCGAAGCTGTGGGGATTCCGGTGATTGCTTCCGGTGGCGTTGGCAATCTCGAGCACTTGGCTGCCGGCATCATTGAAGGCAAGGCGGATGCAGTGCTGGCTGCCAGCATCTTCCACTTCGGTGAATACACCGTGCCAGAGGCTAAGGCTTATCTGGCCAGTCGTGGAATCGTGGTGCGTTAAGCGATTTCAGTGCGTAAAAAAGCCCGGCCTGAGTGATCAGCGCCGGGCTTTTTTCTTGGTTAAGAGCGGTTTTCGCGATTGAAACTGCTCCTACGAACAGAGGGGCTTTCAACCGCGAAATGGGCGTCAGTCGCCGCGAGTGACGTTAAGCCCTTTGAGCAAGTTGAGAGCCTGGCTCAGCTGGTAGTCGTCATCCTGTGGCCGGCTTTGGGCTGCGGTTTTACCCTTGCTTGGGCGGTCTGCACCGCCGTTGCCGTTCCCCAGGTGCCCTTGCAGATCGGCTTCCTTGATACTGGTGATGTCCTGCTCGCGGGTGACTTTGGCGCGGGCTACTTCGATGTCCGGGACAATGCCCTGAGCCTGAATCGAGCGGCCTTTCGGGGTGAAGTACAGCGCCGTGGTGAGTTTCAGTGCACGGTCATTATTCAGAGGCAGCACTGTTTGCACCGAGCCCTTACCGAAACTGTCGGTGCCCATCACCACGCCACGCTTGTGATCCTGCAGTGCCCCCGCAACGATTTCGGAGGCCGAGGCGCTGCCGCCGTTGATCAATACGACCAGAGGTGCGCTGTCGCTGGCATCAGCCGGATCGGCGTTAAAGCGCAGCTCAGAGTTGGCGATGCGGCCTTCGGTGTAGACGATCAGGCCTTTCTTGAGGAAGTGGTCAGAGACTTCCACTGCCGCCTGCAGGACACCGCCTGGGTTGTTGCGCAAGTCGAGGATAATGCCGCGCAGACGCTTGCCGTAATCCTTGCGCATCTTGTCCAGGGCTTTGCCGACTTCTTCGCCGGTGTTGACCTGGAACTGGCTGATGCGGATATAGCCGTAGCCGTCCTCAAGGAACTGGCTCTTCACACTTTTAACTTTGATGACGGCGCGTGTCAGGGACACGTCGAATGGCTTGCCTCCATCCCGTACGATGGTCAGCTCAATCTTGCTGCCGGACTTGCCGCGCATCAGGTCTACCGCTTCCATCATCGACATGCCCTTGGTCGGGTGGCCGTCGATCTTCACGATCAGGTCGCCTGGCTGGATGCCTGCGGCGGAGGCCGGGGTGTCGTCGATAGGGGAGACCACTTTGATGAAACCGTCTTCGGTACCGATCTCGATACCAAGTCCGCCGAATTCGCCGCTGGTGCTTTCCTGCAGGTCGCGGAAGTCTTCCGGCTCCAGGTAGGCCGAATGCGGATCAAGGTTGCTGAGCATGCCTTTTATGGCGTTCTCCAGCAGCGTCTTGTCGCTTACGGGTTCCACATAGGCCGACTTGATGCGGTCCATGACCTCAGCAAAGGTTCGCAGCTCGTCCAGCGGCAGCGGGGCACTGCTGTCGACGCTGACGTCTTCGGACGGAGTGGCCATGGCGGCCGTATTACCCAGCAGGGCAAGGGCGAACGCCAATGTGGTGAGGCGGAACAAATGCGGCATGTCGAACGTACTCCTGTCCTGAATCAGTTAACGCAACACTTATCCTTGTGCGCGACACCATTGAGCGGGGTCGATGGCGCGCCCCTGCTGACGAATTGCAAAATACAGCGCTGGGGTATCCTGACCGCCGCTGTTGCCAACGGTGGAAATGGCTTCACCCGCTTCAACCACATCGCCGGCATCTTTAAGCAGGCTCTGGTTGTGGCCGTAAAGGCTCAGGTAGCCGTTGCCGTGATCCAGGATCACCAGCAGGCCTGCACCACGCAGCCAGTCTGCAAAGACGACGCGACCGCCGTGAATGGCACGAACTTGTGTACCGGCAGCTGCGCCAATCATCACTCCGTCCCATTTCGCCCGGGAGTCATCGCCTCGCGGAGCACCGTAGCGGGCGACCAGGCGTCCGTTAACTGGCCATGGCAGTTTGCCCCGGGCGCTGGCAAACGGGCCGCCATACGTTGCGCCTGAACTTACTAATGGACCACTGGTATTGGTATTGGTGCTGCGCCGTGGCTGTTCTTGTTGAGCGAGTAAGGCGCGCTTACGGGCCTCTTCAGCTTCCCGGGCTTGGCGGGCCAGGGTTTCTTCAATAGTTTTCAGCACACGCTGAAGGTTAGCCTGATCCTGCTGGCGGGCCTTGAGTCTTTGGTCGCGTGCCGCGTAATCCTTGTTCAGTTTAGCCAGTGCCAGCTGACGCTCTTTGCGGACGGCCGCGAGTTGCTCGCGGCGACTGTCCAACTGGGCTTTCTGCTCGGCTAATTGGGTTTGATGATCAAGGATGTCTTTCTCGACGTTAGCCAGTTGGCGCAGGGTTTCGTTGAACGAGTCGAGCTGTTCTTTGCGCGCCTGACTCAGGTAATCGTAGTAGGTCAGGGTGCGGGAGAATTTTTCCGGGTTTTGCTGGTTGAGCAGGAGCTTGAGGTATTCCTGGCGGCCGCCGCTCTGATAGGTGGCTCTGGCCTGGATGCCGATCAGCCGTTGTTGCTCGATACGCGCACCCTCAAGTTTTTTTTTCTCCTCGCCGAGCCGTTTGATCTCGCTCTCACTGCTGTTCATCTCGTGTTGCAGGTCTTTAACCTGGCGCTCGAGCTGACCCATCTCGCTTTCAGTCTTTTTCAGGCTCTGCTGCACGCCGGATTTTTCCTGCTGCAGCTTCTCCAGCAGTTTTTTTAGCTCGGTGATATCGGCGCGGGCCGCTTCCAGTTGCTTCTGGGTCGCCGCTTTGTCATCCGCATGAGCTGGCGTCAGGGCAAGGGCGAGGAAAATCAGGGCTAGGGCACGGAACATGGGGTTGGCAGTACCTAAGGCGTGGAGCTTCGTAGTATGCCTAAAAACGCAGGCAGGTTGCTTGTCTTCAATAGTGTATGAGATCAGACATTGCCGCTGTGAGTGCAGTCAGAGATTTGTTGCATCTGAGCTGGCATTGCGCCAGCTCAGATGTGTGTGCTTAGTGTAGCTCAACGATGCTGGTGCCCGTCATCTCCGCAGGTACCGGCAGCCCCATCAGGGTCAGCAGGGTTGGCGCGACGTCGGCCAGTACACCGCCTGTGCGGATGCTGGCGGCGCGTTTGCCGACGTAGATAAAGGGAACCGGTTCACAGGTGTGGGCAGTGTGGGCCTGACCAGTGGTTTCATCGGCCATCTGCTCGACGTTGCCGTGGTCGGCGGTGATCAGCGCTTCGCCGCCGACTTTATCCAGCGCCTCAACAATGCGGCCGATGCAGCTGTCCAGGCATTCAACAGCGGCTACGGCGGCAGAGAACACGCCGGTATGGCCGACCATGTCGCCGTTGGCGTAGTTGACGATGATCACGTCGTAACGCTGATTTTCAATCGCGTCGACGATCTTGTCGGTCACTTCCGGGGCGCTCATCTGCGGCTGCAGATCGTAGGTGGCGACGTTCGGCGACGGAATGAGGATGCGCTCTTCGCCGGCGAACGGGTCTTCACGGCCACCGGAGAAGAAGAAGGTGACGTGGGCGTACTTCTCAGTTTCAGCAATGCGCAGCTGGGTTTTGCCGTTGTTGGCCAGGTACTCGCCGAGTACGTTGGTCAGCGCCTCCGGCTTAAACGCGCTTGGAGTCTGAATGCTGGCTGCGTACTGGGTGAGCATTATGAAGCCAGCCAGTTGCGGTACGCGGGCACGCTGGAAACCCTGGAAGCCGTCTTCAACGAAGGCGCGGGTCAATTCGCGGGCGCGGTCGGCGCGGAAGTTCATGAAGACGATCGTGTCGCCGTCTTCAACCGTAACTGCTTCGCCGATGGTGGTGGCTTTAACGAACTCGTCGCTCTCGTCGCGCTGGTAGGCTGCGGCCAGACCTTCGCTGGCACTGGCGTAGCTGAAGTCGGCTTTGCCATCGACGATCAGGTTGTAGGCCTGCTCAACGCGATCCCAACGGTTGTCGCGGTCCATGGCGTAGTAGCGGCCGATCAGGCTGGCGATGCGGCCTTTGCCCAGCTTGGCGAAGGTGGCATCAAGCAGTTCGATGGAGCTTTGCGCGCTGCGCGGCGGGGTGTCGCGGCCGTCGAGGAAGGCGTGCAGGTAGATCTTCTCAGCGCCACGTTGAGCGGCCAGCTCTGCCATCGCTACCAGGTGATCCTGATGGCTGTGCACACCGCCATCCGACAGAAGGCCGAGAATGTGTACTGCTTTGCCAGCTTTAACGGCTTTATCCACAGCTTCGGTGATGGCGGCATTAGTGAAAAACTCGCCGTCGCGGATAGCTTTGGTTACCCGGGTAAAGTCCTGGTACACCACACGGCCTGCGCCGAGGTTCATGTGACCGACTTCCGAGTTGCCCATCTGGCCGTCCGGCAAACCCACGTCCATGCCGCTACCGGAGATCAGCCCGTGTGGCTGAGTGGCGCGCAAACGGTCGTAGTTCGGCGTGTTCGCCGCCATGATGGCGTTGGACTCAGGGTTGTCGCTGTGGCCGAAGCCATCAAGGATCATCAGTACCAGTGGTTTTGGCGTGGCGCTCATAAACGCAGGCTCGCTGTGTATATAAAGGGGCGAAAAGACTCGGCATTTTACGGCCAAGGAGAATAAAGGTCACGGTCGGCGGGCTTTGGCCGACCCTAGTGGCTGTGTATACTTGCCGACATTTTATCGTCCCGGAACTCTACGATGCTTGCCAACCTGATTGAATTTGTCTCTACCCACTATGTACTGAGCGGATCGTTCGTAGTGCTGCTGACGTTGCTGATTTTCACCGAGTCGCGCAAAGGCGGCCGCAGCCTCAGCACCCGTGAACTGACAGCATTGGTCAACAGTGACCAGGGCGTTGTGGTGGATGTGCGCGCTCAGAAAGACTTTTCCGGCGGGCACATTGTGGATGCGCTGAATATTCCGTACGACAAGCTGTCGACCCGTATCGTTGAGCTCGAGAAGCACAAGGCCAAGACCATTATTGTGGTTGACGCCATGGGCCAGCATTCCGGTACCGTATGCCGCGAGCTGAAAAAGGCCGGTTATACCGCCGCCAAACTGTCGGGCGGTATCAGCAGCTGGCGTGGCGATAATCTGCCGCTGGTGAAGTGATATGCAGCCTGTTGTCATCTATTCGAGCGATTGGTGCCCGTATTGTATCCGTGCCAAACAGCTGCTCAGCCATAAAGGCGTGCTGTTTGAGGAGATCCGTGTCGATGGTCAACCCGATGTACGTGCGGAAATGGCCCGTAAGGCCCAGCGCACATCGGTGCCACAGATCTGGATTGGTGAGACCCACGTAGGTGGTTGTGATGATCTGTACGCTCTGGAGCGCGCTGGCAAGCTGGACGCGCTGCTCAAGGGTTGATTGATTTCTATTTGAACGAACTGAACCAAAGGAAGGCTTAATAATGACCGAACAAGCTAGCAACGGCGCTGCGCAAGGCGAACAGGCTGCTCAATTCTCCCTGCAGCGTATCTATGTGCGTGACTTGTCCTTTGAAGCCCCGAAAAGCCCGGAAATCTTCCGTCAGGAGTGGGCTCCTAATGTTTCCATGGACCTGAATACCCGTCAGAAGGCCCTCGAGGGTGATTTCTACGAAGTGGTGCTGACAGTTTCGGTCACAGTTAAGACTGGCGAAGAAGTTGCCTTCATCGCTGAAGTACAGCAGGCCGGTATCTTCCTGATCAAGGGCCTGGACGCGGCGGCTATGAGCCACACGCTGGGCGCTTTCTGCCCGAATATCCTGTTCCCGTACGCTCGCGAAGCGCTGGACAACCTGGTGACCCGTGGTTCGTTCCCGGCGCTGATGCTGTCTCCGGTGAACTTCGATGCGCTGTACGCGCAAGAGCTGCAGCGCATGCAGCAAGCTGGCGAAGCGACTTCCCACTAAGGGTTGGCGCGCTGCTTGAAAAAACGCCCTTCGGGGCGTTTTTTTATGGGACTTTAAACACGTGGTGGGTACGCCTTTGGCCTTACCGCACCCTACAGAAGCATACGTAACGTAGGGTGTGGTAAGTCTGCGAAGCAGATTACCCACCGTTCGATTTAGCTGCCACGCGCTAATTTGGGCACGGGCCTCAGATAGCTCACTGCGCCTCGGCAAACCCCTGCTGCCGCCAGGCTTCATACACGGCCACGGCTACAGTGTTGGAGAGGTTGAGGCTGCGGCAGCCTTCGCGCATGGGCAGGCGCAGGCGTTGTTCGGGCGGTACGCTGTTGCGGATGTCTTCCGGCAGGCCACGGCTTTCCGGGCCGAACAGGAAGGCATCACCGGGCTGGTAGCTGACGTCGTGGAATGGCTGGCTGCCTTTGGTGGTAAAGGCGAAAACCCGGGGATTGCCAATGCTCGCCAGGCAGCTGTCCAGGTCCGGATGGCGTTGCAGGGTGGCGTACTCGTGATAATCCAGTCCGGCGCGGCGCAGGCGTTTATCATCCAGCTCGAAGCCTAAAGGCTCGATCAGGTGCAGGTGGCAGCCGCTGTTGGCGCAGAGCCTGATAATGTTGCCGGTGTTCGGCGGTATTTCCGGTTGAAAAAGGATTACGTGAAACATGCGCGGTTCCAGCCCTGAAGACGGCGACTATTCTACCCCCGATCTGCCGCCGCGGCCTCGTCCGTGGCTGCGAGTTATTGCGTCATTGGCGGTTTTCGCTTTTCTGATCGGTCTGATGATCGGGCGATTGGTGCACCCTGATCCGCAATGGCTGCGCGACGTACGGGTGATTGATCAGGGGCTGGAGCTGTGGTTTGACCAGGAGCCTAAGCCGCAAGTGGGCGAAGCTGAAGGCGTTTTCCTGCTGCGTATCGAGAGCTTTGGTAAGGAAGGTAGCGGTCAGCTGCAGGTGGGCGGTCATCGCGCCAACTGGCGTATCGTGCGGGAGCGTAGAGATTTGCTGCTGAAGGTGGTGGCGGCCCGTCCGCTTCAGGGCACGTGGCGTGCTCAGGAAGCGGACGGTCGCTGGCGGCTGGTGATCAGCCTAACGCAGTAATAAAAGAGGGGATTCCCCGGCCTGCCTGTACCAAGGTCCCCAAAACTGGGAATTGCTTATGTATATGCAGAGCCCGTGCCAACTTTTAAAAAATCGATGGAGTGCCCGTATTTGTTGGGCTGTGAGGGATTTCTCAGTGTTTGCCTGCCTGTTTTCTCAAACGCAGCGGCATCTGGTCGTGCACCAGTCTGAGGCTGCGTGCCTTGTTATGGAGCCAGATGGGGCGTGAGAGAGTCTGGGGCGCATTGGCTCGGGAGCCGTTAAGCCAGGCAAATGTCGATGCCAGCCCGAAATGCGTCTGATGACGGGGCTGCTGCAGTGGGATACGAAGGAGGGGAAGCAGGCGGCGCGGGCGCGCCGCCTGGAGGTGCGATCAGTCGTCGCTATCGTCGCCGTCATCACCGTCGCCACCGGCGACGTTCATGCCCAGCTCTTTGATCTTGCGGGTCAGGGTGTTGCGGCCCCAGCCCAGTAGCACGGCTGCGTCGCGACGGCGGCCAGCGGTGTGTTTGAGGGCGGTTTCGATCATGATCCGCTCGAACGCCGGTACGGCGCTGTCCAGCAGACTGGATTGGCCGCGCGCCAGGGACTGATCGGCCCACTGACGCAGCGCTTGTTCCCAGTTGCTGACCGGGGCGCTTTCCTGAGGCTGGCTGAGCAGTTCCGGCGGCAGGTCATCAATATGCACTTCACGGCCTGAAGCCATGACGGTGATCCAGCGGCAGGTGTTTTCCAGTTGGCGGACGTTGCCCGGCCAGGCCAGGTTGCGCAGGTACTCTTCGGTTTCGCTCTTAAGAATCTTCGGCTCGACGGCCAGCTCGGTGGCGGCGCGGCCGAGGAAGTGGCGGGCCAGCGTCGGAATGTCTTCGCGACGATCGGCCAGGCGTGGAATGTGGATACGGATCACGTTGAGGCGGTGGAATAAGTCCTCACGGAATTTGCCGGCCTGTACCAGGCTTTCCAGATTCTGGTGGGTCGCCGCAATGATGCGTACGTCCACTTTAACCGGCGTATGGCCGCCGACGCGGTAGAACTCGCCATCGGCCAGTACGCGCAGCAGGCGGGTTTGGGTATCGGCGGGCATGTCGCCGATTTCGTCGAGGAACAGGGTGCCGCCATCGGCCTGCTCAAAGCGGCCACGACGCTGGTTGGCTGCGCCGGTGAATGCGCCCTTCTCGTGGCCGAACAGCTCGGACTCCATCAAATCTTTTGGAATCGCCGCCATGTTAAGGGCGATGAACGGAGACGCTGCGCGCGGGCTGTGACGGTGTAGGGCGTGAGCGACCAGCTCTTTACCAGTTCCGGACTCGCCGTTGATCAGCACAGTAATGTTGGAGTGGCTGAGGCGGCCGATGGCGCGGAAGACTTCCTGCATGGCCGGTGCTTCACCGATGATTTCCGGGGTGCGCGGCTGTTCGGTCGGGGCTGCCAGGCTTTGCTGCTCTTTGGCGTGCTGGTTGGCGCGTTTGACCAGGGAGACGGCTTCATCCACATCAAACGGTTTGGGCAGGTATTCGAAGGCACCACCCTGATAGGAGGCCACCGCACTGTCCAGATCGGAGTGGGCGGTCATGATGATGACCGGCAGGCGTGGATACAGTTCGCGGATACGTGCCAGCAGATCAAGGCCACTGGCGCCGGGCATGCGGATGTCGGAGATGATGACGTCCGGCTGCTGACGGCTGAGGCGGTTGAGGACACCGTCTGCACTGTCGAAACTTTGAGTGGTCATGCCTTCCTGTTGCAGGGCCTTTTCCAGCACCCAGCGGATAGAGCGATCATCATCGACAATCCAGACGGTTTCACTGTGATTCATGACGGGGCAACTCCTTGTTCCAGAGGCAGGAAGACTGAGAATACGGTGTGGCCGGGATAGCTCTCGCATTCGATCAGTCCCTGGTGCTGACTGATGATGTTCTGGGTGATTGCCAGGCCAAGGCCGGTGCCGTCGGCACGCCCGCTGACCATGGGATAGAAAATGGTTTCCTGTAGTTCCGGCGGGATGCCGGGGCCGTTATCGATAATTTCAATCTTGGCCACGAGCCGGTGGCGGGTGTGACCGATGGTGAACTGACGCATGGTGCGGGTGCGCAGGGTGATGCGCCCGGGGTGCTGCTCGGTGCTGTAGGCCAGGGCCTGCATGGCGTTGCGGACGATGTTGAGTACCGCCTGGATCATTTGTTCGCGGTCGATCAGCACATCTGGGATGCTCGGATCGTAATCGCGCACCAGGACGATGCTGCCCTGGCTTTCGGCTTCGATCAGGCTGCTGACCCGTTCCAGCACTTCGTGGATATTGGTCAGGCTCAGGGTCGGTAATTTGTTTGAACCGAGCATGCGGTCGACCAAATTACGCAGGCGGTCGGCTTCTTCAATGATCACATTGGTGTAATCACGCAGGCTCTCTTCCGGCAGCTCACGGGCCAGCAGCTGGGCTGCGCCACGGATGCCTCCGAGCGGATTTTTGATCTCATGGGCAAGGCCGCGCACGAGCATCTTGGTGGTTTCCTGCTTGGACAGCTGCGCTTCTTCTTTAGTGATGCGAAGCAGTCGGTCGCGCGGGTGAATCTCCAGCAGCAACAGGGTTTCGCCCTGGTTGAGCACTGGTGTCACGGCGTAATCGACAGTCAGCGGCTGGCCGTTGAGGGTGGTCAGAACCGTCTCGCGTTTGTTGAACGGATGCGCTTGGGCAACGGCAATGTGCAGCGCATTGAGGGCTTCTGCTGATTCGGTGAACAGTTCGTTGATGAACTGGCCATGGCTGCGCTGGCCGCTGACAGCCAGCAGCATCTCTGCTGCCGGGTTCATGTATTCAAGACGCAGTTCGCCGTTGAGCAGCAGTGTGGCGGTCGTCAGGTTATCGAGCAGTAATCGGTGTAACGAGTCGTTGATAATCATGGCCTGGCCTGCTGAGGTTTCGCTTCCAGCCTGCAGGCATGGTGGCGTATGGGGTTGGACCTCGTCTGGCGTAGCCGGTTTTTCCTAGTGCGCGTGGTAATAAGCAAACCTCACTCCTGTCATGAACAGAAACTGCTGAAGCGGACTGCCCTCGCGCCTTGGCGAACTGCTCACAGCTCCTGAAAAACGTGGCTACTGAGTGGGTAAATGCAAAAAGCAAACCAAAGCCCCGAAAAGATGCGTGATTTGGACCGGTGTGCCCGTTTTCGCAGCTTCGCGTGTTGTCTCGGTGCTTTTTATGACCCAGAACAGGGACAGTATAGGAATAAGTTGACGGCATTTGCACCAAATTGGTGCAAATAAGTGTCTGCGATGGGAAGGATACGTGTCGTGCGTAGGTTAAATGAACGGCACAAAAGGAATGTCGGGCTCAGGCTTGGGTTTGTCGCGGATTGGGCATTCCGGGCGGACGCCGTAATCATCTTTTTTGCACGGGTTAACTTTGCGCTTTTGTGTCAGAGAAATGCGCTGCATGTGGAAGGGCTGGCTGGGCGTGCGTTCGACAATCCGGCCCTGCTCATCGACGATCTCAATGGCGATCTGGTGAGTGCCCCGGTCGATATTTTCCAGGGCAAACACCGGGCTGGTTTGCGGCTCGCCCTGAGGCTGGCCGTCCATCACCAGACGATAACGGTGTTTAGGGAACAAGCCAGGCTCACTGTCAGCAGTCACGATCAGGTTGCCAGCGCTATCACGAATGGTGGTGTCGGGCAGCGGAATTAAAATGCGCAGCACGTGATAGCGCAATTGGGGCGCTTCGATAACGGCAGGGGCCTGCGGCGCCTGATATTCATAAGAAGGCATGCTGTTGCTCGGGGCCAGTTGCACTGGCTTGGCAGTGCTGGAGCGCGGCTTGTCAGTGAATACGCGGTTCCCTTCAGCATCTATGTAGGTATACACCTGAGCCAGAGCGGGCAGGGCTAGCAGCATCAGGCTGCACAACAGCAGTTTGCGCATAGTCGATCAAATGGCCTTGTGTTTAAGGTGCAGGCTTGGGTTGTGGTTTAGGCGGGCGAGTGGCCGGGTTGTTGGTGTGTACGCGTTGGACCGTAAAGGTTTGGGTTTGGCTGGTCTGCAATGGCGTGTCACCACTGAGTACCTCAACCGCCAGGCTGTGTTCGCCGCGATCAATGTTGGTCAATTGCAGGCGCGGTGCTGTAGTTGGCTTGCCGTAAGGGCGACCATCCAGCAGTAAACGCAGGGAATGACCGCTTTGCAGGCGTGGTTGAATTTCAACGCCCACACTAAACGTGCCGTTGTTGGCGCGGATAGCGTCTGCCGAAGGCAGGTCTTTAAGACGCAGCACAGTGTAGGCAGCCGATTGTTCGGCGGTCTCGGTGTGACTTGGCATGTCGACAGGTGCTTGCGCTTCAACGGTGTTGGTCGGTGCCAGCTCGATGGTCTGAGCGGTGCGGCCTTCCGGCGGTTGATCGCTGTACACGACATTGCCGCGATCATCGGTGTATTTGTAAATCTGCGCAGAAGCAGGCAATGCTAAGGCGCAAAACAGAAACACGGTTAGCAGGCGCATGGGCAGCAATCCCTTGGTTTGCGGTGCTGTAAGCCTTGCATTGCTGGTGCTGCTTGGCAAGTCAGTACGCTTGTAATGTTTTTCTAATGCTGCTGTCAGAGGGGCAGGTCGTACGCAATGGACTGTGTCAGCCTGACCAGGGTGCGTGTAACTATGCTTCGCGTTAAGGGGATGTGTGTGAAGGTGATACAGCGCTTTTTGATTCTGCTGGTGATGAGTCTGTCACTGGCCTCTCCGGCTTTTGCAGCCTTGCCGGGGCTGCCTGGCAGTGGCGATAAGTCCGAGCAGAAAATTTCTGACGCGCAGTTGGAGCAGTCCCTGAATCAGGTGATTCAGGTGCTGGAGAACGACAAGCAGCGCGCGGATATGCTGAAGAAGCTCAAACAGCTGCGTGATGTCACAGAGAAAAATAAGCAGGAAAGTGGCGGAGTGCTGGGCCTGCTCGGCGAGACCATCGGCAGCTTCGAGCGTCAGTTTCAGGGTGAAAACAGCCCGTTAGTGCTGTGGACCAAGAAACTTGAGAAGACTCAGGAGGAGCTGGTCGCCCGGGCTCCGTCGTGGCAGCAGTGGCCGGAGATGGTGCTGGATTTTGCGATGGTCATTCTGATCTGGGGCTGCGTGGCGGTGGGCTTGCGTTGGTTGGCCAGGCGCATGCAGCAGCGCTTCGGCCTGGAGCAGGAGCTGCCACAAAACCCGAAAACCCGCGACCTGATGCTGTTCGCCGTGCGCAAGCTCGGGCCGTGGCTGATTGCCTTCCTGATCACTCTGTACTTTGCCGTGGCGCTGCCCAGCTCGCTGGGACGCATGCTGGCGATGATCACCGCCTATGTGCTGGTCTGCGGTACGTTGATTTCAGCCCTGTGTGTGATTTCGCTGTCGCTGATCAGTGGCCCTCACCGCACACCTGCTCTGAACATTCTGCGCCGCAAGGCCTTCCGCCCGTTGTGGCTGATTGGCAGCTTGGCTACGCTCGGCGAGGTGGTGCATGACCCGCGCGTGGTTGAAGGACTGGGGGTGTACACCTCGCTGTCGATTGCCTCAGTGGCAAATATTCTGGCAGCAACCCTGACGGCTATTTTTGCTCTCAAATTCCGTCGCCCGATTGCTCACCTGATCCGTAACCAGCCTCTGCAGCGCCGCCTCAAACAGCGCGGCGTGCAGGAGCTGATCGAGGTAGTGGGCAGCCTGTGGTATGTGCCGGTTTTGTTGCTGGTGGGTACGTCGTTGGTGGCCACGGTGATGACCGCCGGTGACAGCAGCGCCACTCTGCGTCGGGCTTTACTGTGCTCGGTGATTGCGGTGGTGTGGCTGACCGTTAACGGTTTGATCCGCAGGGCTCATACGCGTCCGCCACGGGCCGGACACCGCCAGAGCGCGCCGTATGTTGAGCAGCTGAAGAAGTTTTTCTACACCTTGGTGCACCTGGGCACGGTGCTGGTCTTCCTTGAGATCGGCCTGCGGGTGTGGGGCATGTCGCTGCTGAGTTATGCCGAAGGCGAGGGCTCGGCCATCAGTATTAAGGTGGTCAGTTTCGCCACGACCCTGATTTTTGCTTGGTTAGCCTGGATTCTTGCTGATACGGCGATTCAGCACGTACTCGGGCTGGGGGCGAAAAATCGTACCAGCACCCGCGCGCTGACCATGCTTCCGCTGATCCGCAACGTGATTTTCGTAACCATCGCCATCATTGCCCTGATTGTGGCACTGGCGAATATGGGGATGAACGTCACGCCGCTGCTGGCCGGTGCCGGTGTTATCGGTTTGGCAATCGGTTTTGGTGCGCAGTCGCTGGTGGCGGACCTGATTACCGGCCTGTTCATCATCATCGAAGACTCGCTGTCGATTGATGACTATGTAGATGTGGGCGGGCATCTGGGGACAGTTGAGGCGCTGACTATTCGCACTGTTCGCCTGCGTGACTTGGATGGTGTGGTGCACACCGTGCCGTTCAGCGAGATCAAAACGATCAAGAACTACTCGCGCCAGTTCGGCTATGCCATGTTCCGCTGGCCGGTGCCGGCGACGATGCCGATCAATGATGCGCTGGCGCTGGTGCGCGAGGTCGCAGGTGAACTGCGTAACGACCGGGTTGTCAGCCGCAACATCTGGTCGCCGCTGGAAATGCAGGGGGTGGAAAGTTTTGACAACGGTCAGGCGATCCTGCGCTTCCGTTTCAAAACGGCACCGATCAAGCAGTGGGAGGTGCAGCGCGCTTTTAATCTGCTTCTGCGGCAGAAACTGGATGCGCGGGGTTTGGAGTTGGCCATGCCGCGTCTGAACGTGCAGCTGACCCGGCCCAGGGCCGCCACCGCCGGTGCGCCGGACGAAGAGGCTTAAGCGCACGCGGGCAGGCCGCCGAAACACTCCGGCGGCCTGTTGTTTTAGAACATGCTGTTGTCGTTGGCAGCGGTTTCCGGTACGTCCTGAACCACATCCCAATGCTCGGTGATGCGGTTGTTCTCTACGCGGAAGATATCCACGATGGCCTGGCCGCGGTCAGTCGGGTTGTTGGTGAAGTGCACGTGCAGGTAGACCAAATCGCCGTCAGTGGCGCTACGCACAATTTTGGCGCGGGCCTCGGGGTTTTCCTTAAAGAACCCGCGAAAGTAATCCACCATCGGCGCTTTGCCGTCCGGGACATAGGGATTGTGCTGGCGGTAGTTATCGGTCAGCACCTTGGCGGCCTCGTCAATCTTGTGCTGATTGAAAAACTGATCATAGAAGGCCAGCACCAGTGTACGGTTGGCTTCTTCCTGTTTCAGATCACGGCTGGTTTCTGCCGCATGCAGCAGGCCGCTGCTTAGCAGCGTACAAGCCAGAACGGTGGCGGCGAATAGGCGGGTAATTAGCATCGGCTCACTCCTGTTGGAGATGCTTAGGGAACACGGCGCAGCCGTGCGTGGGAATCGGAGCTTTAGTCTCAAGTTTGTCCCTGCTCTACAATGTAGACCATGGGAATTCACGGAGGTTACAGCCCGCTGCGATGCCCCACAAGAAGTCATCAGGCGGCGACCAGGTCACTGCGCGTTGACCGCTTATTCAGATCAATTAGGTGAAAAATGGCGAAAAATCCAGCTGCGCTTACCCACCCATGTCCGATACGCGGTGTGCTCGACCGTTTGGGAGATCAATGGAGTTTGTTGGTCTTACTGGAGTTGGGCGAAGGCACGATGCGCTTTAACGAGTTGGGGCGCGAAGTGGGGGATATCTCCAAGCAGATGCTCTCGCGGACCCTTAAGCGCCTGGAACAAGATGGTTTTGTGCAGCGCACGTTGTATGCCGAAGTGCCGCCTCGGGTTGAGTATTGCCTGACAGAACTGGGGCGCTCCTTTCTGGTGCCGATGAATGCGCTGATCGATTGGGCCAGCGAGAACCGCCCGTTGATCGATGAGGCCCGGCGGCAGGCCGACCCACAGCCGTAAAAAAGCCCCCGCCAGCGGACTGGCGGAGGCTCGGTGGCATCAGGGCGGGGAATTACAGGCCGCTCTTCACCTTGGTCCAGATGCGGGTGCGGACGCGGTCGACGTCCATTGGCATCGCTTCCAGCGAGTAGAACGTGTTCATCTGCTCGGCTGCCGGGTAGATGCGGCGGTCATCCAGTACCGCTTTGTCGACCAGTGAATCAGCGGATGGAACGGCGTTGGCGTACTGCACGTAGTTAGTGATTTTGGCGATCACTTCCGGCTGCAGCAGATAGTTCATGAACGCGTAGCCTGCCTCTTCATTTCCGGCATCAGCGGGCATGGTGACCATGTCAAACCAGATCGGAACGCCTTCTTTCGGAATGCTGTATTCGATCTTTATGCCGTTCTTGGCTTCAGCCGCACGGTTGGCTGCTTGCAGGATGTCTCCGGAGAAACCAACTGCTACGCAGATGTCACCGTTGGCCAGGTCGCCGATGTACTTGGAGGAGTGGAAATAGCGGATGTTCTTGCGCACTTCCAGCAGCTTTTCTTCCGCTAGTTTGTAGTCATCCAGGTTTTTGCTGTGATGCGGCAGGCCGAGGTAGTGCAGGGTGATCGGCAGTAGCTCCGGACCGTTGTCGAGAACGGCGACGCCGCACTGGGCCAGCTTGCTGAGGTTTTCGGGCTTGAAGATAGCGTCCCAGGAACTCATCACCGCGTCGTCGCCCAGCAGCTCGCGGACTTTGTCGACGTTATAACCAATGCCGGTGGTGCCCCACAGGTACGGGAAGCCGTGCTTGTTGCCTGGGTCGTTGACTTCCAGTGCTTTGAGCAGAGTCGGGTTGATGTTTTTCCAGTTGGGGATACGGCTCTTATCAAGCTCTTTCAGGGCACCACGCTGAATCTGGCGGGCCATGTAGTGGTCAGAAGGGAAGACCACGTCGTAGCCAGAGCGGCCGGCTGAGAGTTTGGCGTCCAGCGTTTCGTTGCTGTCGTAAACGTCGTAGTGAGCCTTGATGCCAGTGGTTTCCTGGAACTCCTTAATGGTGTCCGGGGCGATGTAATCGCTCCAGTTATAAATGCGTACAGATTCCGCGGCCTGACTGATACTGCTGACTAACAGCAGGGGGACTAACTTCTTCAGCATGGGATACCTCATCGTATTTATCGGTTTTATCGAAGCGGCAGTTCAAGAGTAAGTGTTGGCCTGCGATTGTTGGCTTTTTAAGCAGGTTGTGGTTTGTGCATGTTCTCCCTGAAGTTCCGGTTGCTGAGGGTGCTGGTGCTGTTTTTACAGGGCCGAATCACCGACAGGCGGTATGAAGGTACAACTTCCGCACTCAAAGTGGCAGAAGTCTTGTGGCTCAATTTGCTTTGGGGCTGTACTGGCATGTAACGAGGCATTTCAGCCTGAAAAAAAGCCCCCGCAGATTGCTCTGGCGGAGGCCTTCAATTGGGTGAGGGTGGCTGTGAGTTACAGGCCGCTCTTAACCTTGCTCCAGATGCGCGTGCGAACACGGTCGATGTTCAGCGGCATGGCTTCCAGGGCGTAGAAGGTTTTCATCTGCTCGTCAGTCGGATAGATGCGAGTGTCAGTGCGGATGGCCTCATCCACCAGCTCAGTGGCTGGCACTACGGCGTTGGGGTATTGCACGTAGTTGGTGATTTTGGCCATCACCTGCGGCTCAAGTAGGTAGTTGATGAAGGCGTAACCGGCTTCCTCGTTGGTGGAGTCGGCCGGCATGGTGATCATGTCGAACCAGATCGGCACACCTTCTTTCGGGATGCGGTACTCAATGTTCAGGCCGTTCTTAGCTTCAGCCGCACGGTTGGCAGCCTGCAGGATGTCGCCGGAGAAACCTACGGCTACGCAGATGTCACCGTTAGCCAGATCGCCAACATATTTGGAGGAGTGGAAATAGCGCACGTTCTTACGCACTTCCATCAGCTTGGCTTCGGCTTTCTTGTAGTCATCCATGTTCTTGCTGTGGTGCGGCAAGCCCAGGTAGTGCAGGGTAATCGGCAGCAGTTCCGGGCCGTTGTCCAGAATGGCTACGCCGCACTGGGCGAGCTTTTCCAGGTTCTCCGGCTTGAAGATGGCATCCCAGGATTCCATGACGGCGTCGTCGCCCAGCACTTTACGTACCTGATCAACGTTGTAGCCGATACCGGTGGTGCCCCACAGGTAAGGAATACCGTACTGGTTACCCGGATCGTTGCCTTCAAGGGTCTTGAGCAGCACCGGGTTGAGGTTTTTCAGGTTGGGGATGCGGCTCTTGTCCAACGGCTTCAGTGCGCCGCTCTTGATCTGGCGGGCCATGAAGTGGTCAGAGGGGAAGACCACGTCGTAGCCGGAGCGGCCGGCCGACAGTTTGGCGTCCAGGGTTTCGTTGCTGTCGTAGACGTCGTAATGCGCTTTCAGACCGGTCGCTTGTTGAAACTCTTTAATGGTGTCCGGTGCGATGTAATCGCTCCAGTTATAGATACGGACGGTTTCTGCGGCCTGGCTGATGCTGCTGACCAACAGCAGGGGAACTAACTTCTTAAGCATGGGGTACCTCAACGTTCTTATGAGTTCTTATCGAAGCGGTAATACAAGGGCACGATTAGCCGGATAATTCGGGTTATTTGAGCAGGACGTAGGTCTTGCGGACGGTCTCCTCAATGTCCCAGATGCCAAAGGTGTTGGCCGGGAAAAGCATGGCGTCGCCTGCGTTGATCTGAATCGGTTCGCCGCCGTCCGGGGTGAAGGTGCAACGCCCGGAAATGAAGTGGCAGAACTCCTGCTGGGCAATCTGCCGACGCCAGCGGCCCGGTGTGCATTCCCAGACGCCTGCGGCTACACCGTCGGCATGCTCAACGCCCTGGCCGGTGGTGACTGCAACCGGTTCGCCCAGCGGTACGGCCACTGGTGTTGCGTCTGCCAGCGCCATGTTTGGGGTGTTCTTAAAGTGTTCGATGCTCATGGCGTACTCCGATTAACGCATGAAGGTTTCTAGGGTGTTAGCCAGCGTGATGGCCAGCCGGCGGCGCCAGGTGGCGCTGTCGGGTTTGGCCAGCACCTGGTCTTCGTGGACAAAGCTTTGGATGATCGCGTTGTAACCCAGCCAGCGCAGGGGTTCAGGCTCCCAGCCAGAGAGAGTGCTCAGCGGTTTGTCGCCCAGCACCCAGGGCTGTTGGGTGAGCTGGGTTTGTTTGCCCAGAATCAGGTCGGCCAAGGTGCGGCCGCCCAGATTGGTTGCGCCCACACCTTCGCCGCCGTAACCGCCGGAGAGGGCGATTCCGTTGCTGCGGTCTACCAGCATATGTGGGCGGAAGCGCCGGGCCATGCCCAGGTTGCCGCCCCAAGCGTGGGTGATGCGGACATCTTTAAGCTGCGGGAACAGCTCGCAGTACAGGTAACGGCGCAGTTCGCGCTCATCGGTGGTCAGATTAAAGTCGGTGCGCAGCTTGCCGCCGAAGCGATAGCCTCCACGGGCGCCGAATACCAGACGGTTGTCAGCTGTGCGCTGGCCGTATGTGACCTGACGGCTCCATTCGCTGAAAGCCTGACCACGGTCCAGGCCGATACTGGCCCAGATCTCATTGCTGAGCGGTTCAGTGGCAACGATCAGACTTTGCACCGGTAACTGGTATTTGCCCAGTGGCGGCAGGCTGGCAGCGTAACCCTCTACGGCAGGGACAACCCAGTCGGCACGGACGCTGCCGCGGTCGGTGCGGATCAGGCCTTTTTCCCAATGGCTAACACGGCTCTGCTCGTACAGTTCAACGCCCATGCCGATCAGGCAGTGGGCCAGACCACGTGCCAACTTGGCAGGCTGAATGGTTGCGCAGTGCGGTGAGTAGATCGCGCCGTAGGCGTTGTGGATACGTAATTGCTGATCCAGCTCTTCACGGGACAGCCAGCGGTAATCCGCCTCTGTGTGGCCTTGTGCGTGATAACTGTCGAGTTGCGCGCGCAGGGTGTCGCGCTGCTCGGGATAGCGTGCTGCGCAATACAGCGAGCCGCCTTTGCGGTAATCGCAGTCGATTTGCTCGCGCTGCAGCACCTGCGCTACTTCGTCCGGAATGCCGTGCAGCACTTCATGGGCAGTGTGGCGATCGTGGGCGGAGAGTTTGGCCAGCAGGCGGTCTTCACCGAGCATCGCTCCCATCAGCCAGCCGCCGTTGCGGCCTGATGCACCAAAACCGGCAGTTTCTGCCTCAAGGATGACGATGCGCAGGTTCGGAGCCTGACGCTTGAGGTAATAGGCCGTCCACATACCGGTGTATCCGGCACCAATGATGGCGACGTCGGCCTGTATGTCTTCGGTCAGTGCGGGGCGGGGAGTCAGCGGGTCATCCAGCTGATCCATCCACAGACTGATGGAGCGCCATGCTTCCACGAGTTCGTCTCCGGCAGATGTTCTTAATTGAGCCTGAGACTAGTGAAGTAAATTAAGAGTTGTCTTATATGCGTGCCCGCAAGGAAATTTCCTTGAGATAGGCCTTAGGCGACTGACCAGTGTGTTCGCGGAAGCATTTATAGAAGGCCGACAGTGAGTTGAAGCCTGAAGCAAAGGCGAGGTCGTCCACTGATGACGGTGATGGATTGTGTTGCAGGCTTTCCAGCAGATGCTGCAGGCGCTTGTTGTTGATATAGCGGTAGAAACTCTGCCCCAGCACCTGATTGAGCAGGTGTGAAACCTGATTGCGTGTGTAGCCGGTGTCAGCGGCGACCTGCTGCAGATTCAGCTGTGGGTTCAGGTAGGGCTGCTGACGCTGCATGTATTCATCAAGGTCCTGCGCCATCTGCCCGAGCTGGCGGGCACTGAGGCCCAGCCGGCTGAGTACTGGGCGCGGGTCGGTATTGGCCTGCTCGCGGTCATCACTGCGGATTAGCGTGGCGTACTCGTTGACCCGCCAGATCAGCCCGTCCAGCACGGTGATCGCTTCACATGAACGAAACGCGGCCAGCCCGTTCTGGCTGTGCAGGTGAATGCAGCACTGGATAAATGCAGTGCTGCCATCGAAGCGCAGGCGGTCTGTGTGTTCCAGGGTTTCGCCGGGGTGGCGCGGTAGGTTGTTACGCACGTAATCGCGCAGCTCGGCATAACCCATGAAGCGCTGCTGAAAGAAGTCCACATACTGCACGTCCGGGTGATACAGCGCCATCACGCCGTCCAGATCACGGGCTTTCCAGCACTCGTGATAGCGCATCACAGTCGCGCGGGTCTGCTCGGTCTGGGCTGCATCATCGGGGATTTCGTACGTAGTCATTGCCATTGAACTTCGATCTGATGGTACCGAGGTTGATTCAGTCTCACTCAAGGCCGCTGAGGATCAGCGCTGCTTAGGAATATAAGCGCAATAACCAGGGCGCGGGCCAATGCGCGGATGATTACGGCAGGTGTCCGGGCGCTTGTCGTAGATGGTGCACAAGCGGGTCTTGCGATCCAGATAGTAGCAATCGTTATTGCTCATGCGCACCAGAGTGAAAATTCCCGACTTCTGGCTGAAACGCTCAACGATCCCTTCTTTCTGCAAGCGTTTGGCGATGTTCTTTGGCGGCTCGCTGCGCTCGAACTCATCCACCACACCGATGCGGATCAAATCATTCAGGCGCACTTCCACCGGTAATGTGCAGCAGGTGGAGTTACAGCTGTGGCACATATCGCTGGTGTATTTAGCCCAGGTTTCCAGGCGGTCGACTTCGGCTGCGGCAATCAGGTTGTTTTTCATCAGGCAGGCATGTGTGGTTTGAGCGGCGGGCGATGATAACGGCAGTGGCGAATTTGTGAATGACTATCTGCCGGTTGGCTATGTTTTGCACAGCTTTTGCCGTAAAAGCTGTCTTCGGATTGTGACGATGTATCGCAGCTTTCAAGTAGGGCCATAGTTTTCCAGGTCATATACTGCTGCCAGATCGTATCCGCGATAGGAGCCGGCTTGTCGCGATTACCGACTAAGGGGTGCTTGGATGCAGTGGGTTTACATGGCGGTTGGTTTGGTGTTGGGCGCGCTGGCGGATGAAACGCTCAGCTCGGCTCTGATCGGTGCACTGTTGGGGCTGGGTATCGGCCAAGCCTTAAAGCTACGAGGACTGGAGCGTGAGAACAACAAGCTGGAGTCCCAGCTGAAGGTTGTCTCAACGCAATTCGAGCAGAGCGCAAACAGCCTCAAGGCGCGCTTGGATGAGCTGGAAAAAGCCCCGGTTTCGGCTTTGCAAACCCTGCCTGACAGCGCTCTGCCTGCTTTAACTCCCGTTACACCTGAGGTGGCCGAGCCAGATCCTGCGCTTGCACAGGAGGCCGATGACAAGCTCGACCTGGACTGGACGCTGGATTTTGATCAGCTGCAACACTCAACTCCAGACAGCAGCGAGCAGGACAGCGCAGCGCAGTGGAATGAGCCGGCATCTGCTGAGTCGCGTCAGCCAACGCTGATTGAGCGAGGGTATGCCGCTGCCAAAAACTGGCTGCTAGGTGGAAACACAGTACTGCGCGTCGGTGTGGTGCTGTTGTTTTTGGGCCTGGCATTTTTGCTGCGTTACGCCACCGAAGGCGTGGTGGTACCGGTTGAGCTGCGTTATGCCGGCGTGGCGGCCAGTGCGCTGGCGCTGTTGGGGCTGGGCTGGTGGCTGCGCAAGCGTAATCCGAACTACGCCTTGATGGTGCAAGGCGCCGGTGTTGCGGTGCTGTACCTGACGGTCTTCGCGGCGATGCGCTTGCACCCGCTGCTCGACCCCAGCATGGCGTTCGCGATGTTGGTACTGGTCACACTGTTCTCGGCGATTCTGGCGGTTAAACAGGATGCGCTGGTGCTGGCTGCCGCAGCGGCGTTAGGTGGCTTCGCCGCACCTATCCTGGCGTCTACTGGTAGCGGTAGCCATGTAGCGCTGTTCAGCTACTTTGCCTTGCTCAATACCGGCATTTTCGCCATTGCCTGGTTCAAGGCCTGGCGGCAGCTCAACCTCATCGGCATGGTCGGCACCTTTAGTATCGGCCTCGCCTGGGGGCTGCGTTCTTATACGCCGGAGTTGCTGTGGAGCACTGAGCCGTTCCTGATTCTGTTCTTCCTGATGTATGTGGCGATTGGGCTACTGTTTGCCCGGCGCAAGTTGCGCGAGGCCGAGGATGCGCCCAGCGTGCCCGGCGAGATGTTGCGTTGGGCAGCGCGCAAAGGTGATTACATTGATGCCAGCGTGCTGTTCGGGCCGCCGCTGGTGGGCTTTGGCTTGCAGTTTGCGGTGGTGCAGCACATTGAGTTTGCTGCGGCATTCAGCGCGCTTGGCTTAGGACTGTTCTATCTGCTGCTGGCGCGGCTGCTAGTGGAGCGCACGGGTAATCGTGCGGCGTTGTTGGTGGAAACCTGTCTGGCATTGGGCGTGGTCTTTGCCAGTTTGGCGATCCCGCTGGGGTTGGATGCCAATTGGACCTCGGCCGTTTGGGCGCTAGAGGGCGCGGGCATCTATTGGTTGGGGCTACGCCAGCAACGCAAACTCGCCCGTGCTTTTGCCCTGCTGCTGCAGTTTGGTGCGGCGCTGGCCTTCCTTATCGGGCTGCGCCCAGGCGACTCCACGCTGCTGGATGGTTCTGCGCTGGGCGCGTTGATGCTTGCTGTGGCGTTGCTGTTTAGCTACTGGCAATTGCGTCACAGCGGCACTGAGCTGAGCACCCATTGGGAGCGCCGAGGTATATCGCTACTGGCTAGCAGTGGGCTGGGCTTCTTTTATCTGATCGCGCCGCTGTTGTTCGCGGTACAGGGCACGGCAACCTGTTGGGCCGTGGCCGGGTTGCTGACGTTATGGATTGGTTTGCGCTTGCCGGCACGTAGTTTTCTGCTCTGCGCCTTTGCCGTGCAACTGCTGGGTGGGTTGCTGTTTCTGGCGATTAGCCCGCTGCTTGGGCATTTGAATGCAGAAGGCTTGCGTCCGTTGGCGCATGGCGACTTCTGGGCACCGCTGGTGCTGGGGATCACGGCATTAGTAGGCGCGTGGAAATTGCAGCAGCAAGCGCAGCGTGAAGGTGCCATTAGCTTGGGTAATTTCAGCCTGCTCGGCCTCTCGCAGTTGTTGATGCTATGGGGCGCTGCCTGGTGGGCGCTGGCGCTGAGTAGCGAGGTACTGCGTTTTGTCGATGGCGATAGCCAAGCCAGTGCTTTGCTGCTGGTTCTGACCGGAAGCGTAGCGCTGGCGGCTTATCTGGCCGGGCGGGTGCGTTGGACCGGGCTGGGCGTGCTCTGCTGCCTGCTGACGCCGCTGGCCGGTGTGGTGCTGTTGTATGCCTGGCATGAGCAGTATCACCCTGCGGCAAATTGGGGGTGGCTGGCCTGGGGGCTGCTGTTTGCCGTGCACTTCTGGTCGTTGCGTCGGCTTGCTGGCCTGCTGCCGAGCGGGGCGCTGAGTACTGCCCATGTACTGGGCTGCTGGTTGCTACTGGGCGTGCTGTCGTTGGAGCTGCGTTACCTGTTTATGAGTTTGGCCGAGCATTACAACGCCTGGCGCTGGTTGGGCTGGGCGCTGCTGCCGAGTGCTTATTTGTGGCTGATGTCGCTGCACAGGCGCTGGCCATGGCCGTTGGCTGCGTATCCACGGGAGTACCAAGTGCTGGCGGCGGCTCCGCTGGCGCTGTTGCTGTTGGGCTGGTTCTGGCTGGCCAATGTGATGAGCGCCGGGGATGCCGAGCCGCTGGGCTATCTGCCGCTGCTTAACCCGCTGGAACTGGGGCTGTTATTTGCCTTGGGTGCGGTGTTCCTCTGGGCGCAGAAGGGCTTGCCGGTGCTGGGGATGAGCGTCGCGCACAGTCGCGTGCTAAACCAAGCTGTGCTGGGCGCGTCGCTGTTTGCGCTGCTGACCGCCATGGTGATGCGCACGGTTCATCATTGGGCCGCGGTGCCGTATGAGTTGAATGCGCTGCTGGACTCGATGCTGGTGCAAGCTGGCTTGTCGATCGTCTGGACCCTGATTGCCTTGCCGCTGATGGTCTTCGGCAATCGACGCGGGAAGCGTGAGCTGTGGCTGATCGGGGCCGTATTGATCGCCTTGGTGGTGGCCAAACTATTCTTTGTGGAACTGGGCAATCGGGGCGGCCTTGAGCGCATCGTGTCGTTTATTGGCGTAGGCGTGTTGCTGCTGATTGTCGGCTATTTCGCGCCGTTGCCAGCGCGCAAGGTGGGTATGGATAAGTCGCAGGAGCCAACATGAAGCGTTGCCTGATGGCGGGGGTTGCATGTGCAGGGATGATGGTTGCTGCACTGGGCTGGGCTCAGGAGCAACTGGACGACTATGCGCAGCAGCTTCCTCTGGAACTCTCTGGCGAAGGGCCTTGGTATCGCCTGGATATTCCCATGGCGCTGCATTTTGCTGCGAACTATGGCGACTTGCGCGACCTGCGGGTCTTCAACGGCGAGGGGCAGGCTTTGGCCTATGCGCTGGTGGCGGGGCAGGGCGAGGCAAGAGCTAGCCAGCAAGAGCACCGCGTAAAGTGGTTCCCGCTGTATGCCGGAGAGGGTGACGATCACGCCGTGCCGAGCCTGCGGGTGCAGCGTGGCACAGGCGGCACCTTGATCGAGTTGCTCGACGAGCCTGCGCAGGCGAAGCCGGCAGTGCTGAGGGGCTGGTTGCTGGATGCGAGTGCGGTAGACGATTCACTGGTGCAATTGCAGTTGGACTGGAGTGGCCCGCAAGAGGGTTTTCAGCGTTTCACTATCGAGGCCAGTGATGACCTTAAGAGTTGGCGGCCATGGGGCACAGGCCAACTGGCGCGCCTGAGTTTTGCTGACGAGCGTGTTGAACAGCGCCACGTGGAGCTGCCGGGGCAAAAAGCACGTTACCTGCGTTTGTTGTGGCAAAACCCTGAGCAGGCACCGCAACTAACCGCCGCTAGTCTGCGCAGTCAGCGCACTGAAACAGCTCCAGCGCCGCTGGTGTGGTCGCAAACCCTTGCCGCAACCCACGCAGCCAATGGTGAATACCACTGGCACCTGCCGAAGGGCTTACCGTTACAGCGCATGCAGGTTGAACTCAGTCAGCCCAACAGTTTGGCTCCGGTGCGTGTCAGCGGCCGCAGCGAAGAAAAAACCAGCTGGCAGCCTCTGGCGCAGGGGCTGCTATATCGCTTGCCGGAGAGCGGGGATGAGATTGTTCAGGATGAGCTGACGTTACCGGGCTGGCCCGTGCAGCAACTGCGCGTGCAGGTCGATGAACGCGGTGGCGGGCTTGGCCGTGACCCTCAGATCAAAGTGGCGTTGCGGGCTAGCCAACTGGTGTTTTTGCAGCGTGGCAGCCCGCCTTACCGTCTGGCATTAGGCCGTGCCAATGTGCAGTCGGCAGCCTTACCGCTGACTACGCTGATTCCCGGTTACCAACCGCAACGTCTGCAACAGCTGGGCAGCGCTGAGGTGCAGCTACCCGCGGCTGACGCGCTTGTGCAAAAACAGTCGGCAGCACCCAAACAGGATTGGAGGCGCTGGGGTTTATGGCTGGTGTTGTTGCTTGGCGTGGGCTTGCTGGCAGCGATGGCGTTTAGCGTGTCGCGTCGCCCGAGTACTGAATAGGGGGCATCGACAGGTTTACTACGCAAAAAACGTCGGCACAGCGTGTTTAATTTCTACGCCAGGTCTGTCAGGAGTCAGCCAATCACGCTGTGCGCAAGTGTGAGGCATGGATCAAGATTGCCACTTTTAGCAGCAGTTCTACGGGATATTGCAATTTTGCCGATTGTTTTGTGCGCTGCTAAGGAAAGCTGGCTACATTTGACGTTGATAAATTCCAATAACAATAAAATCAAGGTGCCTTATGAAGCGCATACTGACGCCCATCGCCGCATCATGCTTGTTACTGCTCTCCCCGTCCCATAGCTCTGCTTCTCCTTATTCTTCATTAGTGGTTTTCGGCGATAGCCTGAGTGACGCCGGACAGTTCCCCGACGCGGATGGCCCAGCCAACGCCACCCGCCGTTTCACCAACCGGGTGGGCCCGACCTTCCAGCCCGGTAGTGGCGAAATTTATGGTTCTACCTCGCCGATGTTGCTTGGCGAGATGCTCGGATTAGGCCCGCAGACGCCGTCAACCTCTTCGGTTTACCAGAGCAATGGCTGGGCAGATGGTAATAACTGGGCAGTCGGCGGCTACCGCACCGATCAGATTTATGACTCTATCGCCGCGCCAGGTGGCTCGGTAGCCGGAACTCGGACCCGCGATGGCTATCTGGTTGATCTGGCTAGCCGTGGCCTGAGACTTGACCCCAAAGCGCTGTTTTATGTGAACGGTGGGGGTAATGACTTCTTGCAGGGGACTATCTTTGCACAAGGTGCTGCGGCTTCAGCCGGGCAGCTGGCTGACGGTGTTCTGGCCCTGCAAAATGCCGGTGCGCGTTACATCTTGGTTTCCCTGCTGCCTGACGTTGGCACAACGCCTGCGATCAGTGGATCGCCCCTGGCGGCAACCGTCAGTGAAGTGGGGGCACAGTTCAATGTTGAGCTGGTCAAGCGTCTTGAAGGCATGAGTGCTCAGATCATCCCACTCAACGTCCCGCAGATGTTTACTGAGGTGCTTGCCAGAGCTGATGCCTTTGGGCTGGATTCGACCCAGAACCTGACAGGCACCTGCTTCGACGGTTGCGCGACGGTCAATCCCAAGTGGGGCATTAACAGCCCGACACCTGATCCGACCAAGCTGGTCTATAACGACAGCGTGCACCCGACCACGGCGGTGCAGGAAATCTTCGCGGACTACATGTACTCCTTCCTTTCCGCGCCTTGGGAGCTGAGCCTGCTGCCGGAAATGGCGCAAGGGACGTTGCGCGCCCATCAGGACCAGTTGCGCGCCGAGTTGCTGGCCGATTGGTCGGCCTGGCAGGCAGTCGGACAGTGGCGCACCTTTGTTTCGGCCTCGGCCCAGCGTCTGGATTTTGATCGTCAGGCTGCCGGTGCCAGTGGTGACGGCAATGGTTACAACCTCAATCTGGGCGGCAGTTACCGGTTAAATGAGGACTGGCGTGTGGGGCTGGCCGCAGGTTTGTACGAACAAGACCTGGAGGCCGGGCGGGCTGACTCCAAATACAACCTGCGCAGCTACATGGCCACTGCTTTTGCTGAATTCCAGCGCAACCGCTGGTGGGCGGATCTGTCGGCCAGTGCCGGTTATCTGGATTACGACGACCTCAAGCGCAAGGTTAAGCTAGGCCGCGTCACGGACACCGAGAAAGGCGACACCGAAGGCCAGCTTTGGGCGTTCAGTGGCCGTTTTGGCTACGACATTGCCCAGCCTGGCGATAACTGGCACTTAAGTCCGTTTATCAGCGCCGATTACGCCAAGGTGGAAGTTGACGGGTACAGCGAGAAAGGCGGTAGCGCGACGGCTCTGCGCGTCTATGATCAGGAGCGCACCTCCAAGCGTCTGGGAGTGGGTTTGCAAGGGCGCTGGCAAGTCGCGCCGGCCACCGAACTGTTTGGCGAGATCGCCCGTGAGCGTGAATATGAGGATGATCCGGGCAAGGTCCGCATGGCACTCACTAGCTTGCCGACACTCGATTACCAGTTGCAGGGCTACGAGCCGGATGACCGGATTGATCGTTTGAGCGTTGGTTTTAGGCAAAAGCTCGCCGCAGACCTCTCGCTGCGGGGCGCATACAGCCTGCGCAAGGCTGATGACGACAAGCAGCAGGGCGTGAGTCTGGCTGTGACACTGGACTGGTAATAGCCAACGGGCGGCAGCATGAGGCACTGCCGCCCTGAAAATAGTAAACTGCGCGAGATTATCTATTTCTGGAGACCTCCATGTCCCGCGTTACCCTCAGTCGCTTCCTGATCGAGCAGACCCGTAGCCACAACACTCCCGCAGACCTGCGCTTTCTGATCGAAGTGGTCGCGCGCGCTTGCAAGGCCATCAGCCATCAGGTCTCCAAAGGCGCGCTGGGTGGCGTACTGGGCAGCCTGGACACTGAAAACGTGCAGGGCGAAGTGCAGAAAAAGTTGGACGTGATCTCCAACGAAATCCTGCTGGAAGCCAACGAGTGGGCCGGTAATCTGGCGGGTATGGCTTCTGAGGAAATGGACAAGCCCTACCAGATTCCTGGTCAGTACCCTAAAGGTGCCTACCTGCTGGTATTCGATCCGCTGGACGGCTCCAGCAACATCGACGTAAACGTTTCCGTCGGCACTATCTTCTCGGTACTGCGTTGCCCGGATCGTCAGGGTGAGGAAGGCGACCTGGGCGATGAAGCCTTCCTGCAGAAAGGCACTCAACAAGTGGCCGCCGGTTACGCCATTTACGGCCCGCAAACCATGCTGGTACTGACTCTGGGCGACGGCGTTAAAGGCTTCACTCTGGATCGTGAGCTGGGCAGTTTTGTGCTGACCCACGACAACATCAAGGTGCCAGAGGCGACCAAAGAGTTCGCCATCAATATGTCCAACCAGCGCCACTGGGAAGCCCCGGTACAGCGTTATGTGAGCGAGCTGCTGGCGGGCGAAGAAGGCCCACTGGGCAAGAACTACAACATGCGCTGGATCGCCTCCATGGTCGCGGACGTGCATCGCATCCTGACCCGTGGCGGCGTGTTCATGTACCCGCGCGATGCCCGCGAGCCGGACAAGGCTGGCAAACTGCGCCTGATGTACGAAGCTAACCCGATGTCGATGATCATCGAGCAGGCAGGCGGCGCAGCTACCAACGGTACTCAGCGAATTCTCGACATTCAGCCGGACAACCTGCACCAGCGCGTGCCAGTCTTCCTCGGTTCCAAAGAAGAAGTGCTGCGCATTACTGCGTATCACAAGGGCTAACCCCATGACTCAGCCTTGGCAGCCTGTACTTGACTGGTGGTTCGGCCCCGGTAAGACGGCCGCCGAGGTGTCTGCCCGCCAACTGCCTCTGTGGTTTGGTAAGCGGGCCAGCCAGGATGCCGAGGCGCAGCAGCGCTTCGGACATCTGGTCGAACAGGCTCTCAGCGGGCAATTGCCCGAATGGAGTGCCACGCCAGATGGCTGGCTTGCCCATATTCTCCTGCTCGACCAACTCCCGCGAATGATTTACCGCGATACGCCCAAGGCCTTTGCCGGTGATCGGTTGTCCCAGCCATTGCTGCGCATGGGGTTGGAGAAGGGCTGGGATCAGCAGCTCAAACCCATACAGCGCCTGTTCGCCTACCTCGTCTATGAACATGCCGAGGATCTGGTACTTCAGGACCAGGCCGTGGAACTGTTTGAAAAGCTGCTTGCCCAAGTACCACCTGATGAGCACGAACTGTTTGCCGGGTATCTGGATTACGCCGAGCGGCATCAGCGAGTGATCGCCAGATTTGGTCGTTTTCCGCATCGAAATCAGATACTTGGTCGCACCTCAAGTGCCCAGGAAAGTGCCTTTCTGCAAGAGCCAGGCTCAAGTTTCTAGCTCGCTGGCAGGCAAGATTGGCTCTCCTATGCCAAGCTGAAACAGTCATCTGTTAAGGAGTTTTCTCATGTCTATGCGTGTTCTGGCCGTTCTCGCTGCATGTTTGTTATTAGCTGCCTGCAACAAGGTCACTCAGGAGAACTATGCAAAATTGCAGTCAGGCATGACTAAGGCTGAAGTGGAGAAACTGCTGGGTGAGGCCGCCGAGTGCTCCAGCGCGCTGGGCATCTCCAGCTGTACCTGGGGCACTGAACAAAGCTTTATCAGCGTTCAGTATGCCGGTGACAAAGTCATGATGTTTTCAGGGAAAGGATTGAAATGATGCGTCGACTGATTATCTTGGGTGCCGCAGCACTGTTGGCTGCATGTGCAAACTCGGGTACAGGCGAAGTGCCGCCTAAGACCGTAAACAAAGTGGACTTGAAGCGCTATCAGGGCGTCTGGTACGAGCAGGCGCGTTTGCCGCTGTTCTTCCAGCGCAACTGCGCACAGTCCGAAGCGCTCTATGAGCTGCAAAGCGATGGCAGCGTCGGTGTGACCAATACCTGCATCACCTATAAGGGTGAGAAGGACCAGGCCAAAGGCCGTGCGGTGCTGCAGAGCCCGGATGACAGCAGCAAGCTGTGGGTGACCTTTGGCGACAGCTTTTTCTCGGGGCTGACCAAGGGCCACTACTGGGTGCTGTATCTGGATCATGATTACTCCAGTGTGCTGGTTGGCACACCGGATCGTGATCATCTGTGGCTGATGACCCGCGACAAGAGCATGAGCGCAGAGCAGCGCAGCACATTGCTGGAAGAAGCCCGTAAACGCGGCTACCAAACCGATGAGCTGATTTGGCGCGCGAAGGACTGAGTCAGTTGCGTTTTTTCGGCTGACGCAGGCGGATGCTCACCTGAGTATCCGCGCTGCCATGTTCGAAGCGGGCTTTATCCGCCGATGGCTTGCCGTTGAACAGTGACGGGTTGCCGGAAAAACCCACCGGCTCTAGCGGCACGCCGCGCCGGCTTTGGTCCAATTCAGCGTTGCCATTGAGATCCTGAAACACCTGAATGGCATATTCACCGGCCGGCACATCGGCAAAATGCAGTGTTTCACCTTCATTGCGGCTTACCTGCAGCGCCGGTTGTGCCCAATCGCCGCTTGTGCTGTTGACCAGTGCGCCATACAGCGTGGCTGTGGCTTGAATCCCCTCAACCGTGACCAGTACGTCACCGGCGTAACTCTGTCTACCGATAAAAAGTAGGAAAAGCGTACCTGTGTAGCAGGTCTTCTTTACGGTCTTAAGAATTCTCTGTGGCATAATTCCGGCATTTCGCGTTGAAGTGGCTGGTGATGCGGCACGTCTTAATTGTTCATTACTCTCAAACTGGGCAGCTTGATCGGCTGGCGGAATCCGTCTGTGCGCCATTGCAAGATTGCAGCGACATTCAAGTCGATTTTCTGCAGTTGCAGCCGCAGCAACCTTACCCGTTTCCCTGGCCGTTTCTAGAGTTTTTCCGCATTTTCCCGGAAACCGTACTGATGCGCCCGCAGCCGCTCAAGCCCTTGGCGGTGGATGCAGGCAAGCGCTACGACCTCATCATCTTGGCCTATCAGGTGTGGTTTCTTTCGCCGTCGCAACCAATGACCGCGTTCTTGGCGTCGCCAGAGGCCGCGCAACTGCTCAAAGACACGCCCGTCGTGACCCTGATCGGCTGCCGCAATATGTGGCTGATGGCGCAGGAAAAAGTGAAGACCAAACTCAGCCAGCTGGGTGCGCGTCTGGTGGATAACATCGCCCTTACCGATGCCTGTGGCACCGCCGCGAGTTTTTTATCCACACCACTGTGGATGTTTACCGGCCGGCAAAAGCCCTACAGCTGGGTGCCGCGCGCCGGCATTGATGAAGCCGAAATTGTTGCCGCCCGCCGCTTTGGTGAAGCCATCAGGCAGCGTCTGACTGCCGACCACCTGCCCATTGAACAGCCCATGCTGAAAGGTCTTGGCGCGGTAAAGGTGGATGAAAAACTCATTGCCAGCGAGAAGGTCGGCAACCGCAGTTTCCAACTCTGGAGCCGCCTGCTTGTCGCCATTGGCCCTCGAAGGAGCCGCCGCCGCGCTGCTGGGTTGGTGGTCTACATCGTATTTTTGTTGTGCCTGATCGTCACCGTGGTGCCGGTCACTGCACTGTTGAAGAAATTGCTGGCCCCCTTGACCAAGGCGCGGGTACAGCGTGAGAAGGCCTACTTTGCCGGCCCGTCCGGCGAGTGAAGTGGCTTGAGGAATGTCTGTGGTACAGCCTGTTTACATCAACCGAGTGAATGCCTTCCTGCCCCATGAGGCGGTCGACAATGAACAGATGGAAGACCGTCTGGGCAAGGTCGGCGACAAGCCTTCGCGGGCGCGCAAGCTGATCTTGCGCAGCAACGGCATCCGCCAGCGCCATTACGCCATCGACCCGCAAACCGGCGAGCCGAGCATGAATAATGCCCAGCTCAGCGCCGAAGCCATTCGCGGTCTGTTCGAGAACGAAGGCCAACTGCGCGAACTCGACTGCCTGGTTGCAGGCACGGCCTCGCCAGATCAGGTCATGCCTGGCCATGCGGTGATGGTGCAGGGTGAGCTGGGCAACCCGCCTTGCGAAGTGGTGTCCACCGCCGGGATCTGCCTGTGCGGCATGACGGCGCTGAAATACGCCTGGATGAGTGTCGCCAGCGGTGAAAGTTACAACGCTGTGGCCTGTGGCTCTGAATTGGCTTCGGCACTGATGCATGCACGCAACTTCAACGCCGAATATGAAAGCCGACTGGAAGAGCTGGAAGAGCGCCCGGAAATCGCCTTTGAAAAAGACTTCCTGCGCTGGATGCTCTCTGATGGCGCTGGTGCTGTGCTGTTGCAGAATCAGCCCAATGCCAAAGGCCTGAGCCTGCGCGTGGACTGGATCGACATCCTCTCCTTTGCCGATCAAATGCCTGCCTGCATGTATGCCGGAGCGGAAATGGTCGACGGCCGCTTGCAAGGCTGGAGCCGTTACGACGGTGCCGAGCGCAACCGCCTGTCGGTGATGGCGATCAAGCAGGACGTCAAACTGCTTAACGACAACATCGTCAAATACACCGTCGAAGAAACCCTCAAGCGCATCATGCAGCGCCGCGAGTTGAGCGTTGACGCGATTGATTACCTGCTGCCGCATTACTCTTCGGAATTCTTCCGCGACCGGCTGGCTGTGGGCCTGGCCAACGTCGGCCTGCCGATTCCGCAGGAGCGCTGGTTCACTAACCTCACCAGCAAAGGCAATACCGGTGCGGCGTCGATCTTCATCATGCTTGATGAGCTGTTTAACTCCGGCAAACTGCGCAGCGGCCAGCGCCTGCTGTGCTATGTGCCGGAAAGCGGCCGCTTCTCCAGCGCCTTTATGCACCTGACCGTGGTCGGAAAAGACGAGTAACGCCGATGAAACTCGACGAGGTTCCACAGGATTCCAGCACCGTTTATGGCGGCCACAGCAAGCTGCTCTACGCAGTGGATGACAGCGGCCATTACCAAGGCGCACAGAGTGCTGGCTGGGAGCCGGAAACCTACTCGACGCAACTGGCTGTGGCTGAACTGCAAGAGCAGGAAACCGAAGCCCATGCAGCCTGGCAGCGTGGTGAACTGTCGCCGCTGAAGTTTCTGATGTACCGCTACCGCCTCGATGAACCGGCGTTGGCGATGGTCACCGGGCTGTGGCAATGGCGGATTCGCCGTCACTTCCGCCCGGCCATCTATCGCAAACTTTCGCCAGCGCTGCTGGCACGCTACGCGGAGGCTTTTGGTCTGCCCGTTGAACAATTGATTTCTTATCAGAAGGGTCAGGCATGAGCCGTTTCCAACACCAACAAAGCGCCCACTGCGAAAGCGGCGTAATGGCCAGCCTGCTGACCCACGCCGGTTTGCCCATGAGTGAGCCGATGGCGTTTGGTTTGGCCTCAGGTTTGGCCTTCGCCTACCTGCCGATCGTCAAACTCAGTGGCATGCCGTTGATTGCCTACCGCATGCCGCCTAAGCACCTGATCAAAACCCTGAGCAAACGCCTCGGCGTGCGCCTGCAAACCCGCACTTTCGGCAATCCTGAGCAGGGTAAGCGTGCATTGGACGAGGCGCTGGACGGCGGCAAGCTGGTTGGCCTGCAAAGCTCAGTGTTCTGGCTGCCATATTTCCCGCCGGAAATGCGCTTTCACTTCAACGCCCACAACTTGTTGGCTTACGGACGCGAGGGCGATGAGTACCTGATCAGCGATCCGGTTCTGGAAGAGCCGGTACGCTGCCCTGCTAAAGACTTGCAAAAAGCCCGCTTCGCCAAAGGTGCGCTGGCCGCCAAAGGGTTGATGTACAGCCTTGAGCAAGTGCCGCTGGAGCACGACTGGAACAAGCTGATCCGCAAAAGCGTGCTTTCTACCACCCGCATCCTCGACGGTATGCCACTGCCGTGGATCGGTATTCGCGGCATTCAGCATTTGGCCGGGCAAGTGGCCAAGCTCGACCCGAGCAATACCAAGTACAACCGCTTGTACCTGACCCATATCGTGCGCATGCAAGAAGAGATTGGCACCGGCGGCGCGGGCTTCCGCTTTATGTACGCCAGCTTCCTGCAAGAAGCCGGTGAGTTGCTGGGCGAGCCAACGCTTAATGAGGCTTCAAGCCAACTGACGGCCATCGGCGACAACTGGCGTCAGTTTGCCTCCGCCTGCGTACGTGCCAGCCGCAGTAAAGGCGAAGCCCCCGACTTTGCCCCGATTGCCGACACCCTGCGTGGCATCGCCCTGCAAGAGCGGGAGTTAATGAAGGAATTGGCGGCGTGGAGTAAGCGTAAATAAGCGCTGAACGTATGCTTTGTGGTGGATAAGCCTACGGCCTATTTACCCTGCGCATCGCTCCGGCATTTATGCACGGTAATTGCCCCGCAAGCGTCATCCCCAGGGCTAGCCGTGCTCTTTTAACGCAAAGAGGCTTGGCAAAGGGATGCGCTAAGCGGTTTATCGGTGACTCAACGCGTTAAGCTGCGGCCGGGCAAAGAGGTAACCTTGCATATAACGCACGCCGAGCTCACGCAGTGCGTCTCGTTCCCCGGCGCTCTCAATGCCTTCGGCAATGATCCGAATGTTGAGGCGTCGGGCGGTCAGCAAAATGCCAGCGACAATCGCTTGGCGTACGGGGTCTTGGTCAATCCCCCGGGTCAGCGCCATATCAAGTTTGAGAATGTGGGGCTGGTATTCAGCCAGCAGATTCAGACCTGAATAGCCGGAGCCAAAATCATCAATCGCGGTCGTGAACCCTTGCCGGTTGTACTCCGCGAAGATGCTCTTGAGGTGCTCGGTGTCGTGAACCTGCTCACTCTCAGTCATTTCAAACATCAACCGCTCTTGAGGGAACTCAAAACGATTGGCTGCCTCAAGCGTTGCGCGGATGCAGGTTTCGGCCCTGTAGACGGCATTGGGCAAAAAATTGATGCTCAATAGGCAATCCGGAATGGTCTGCAACTCAAGGCGCGCAGCCTGTTCGATAGCTTTAACCCTGCAGGCCTGATCAAAACGATAACGGTTGGTGTCGTTCACCTGCCCCAGGATTTCGCCGGCAGACTCGCCGTTGAGACCGCGGACCAAGGCTTCATAAGCAAACGGACGTTGCTCCTCGATATCGAGAATCAACTGAAAGGCCATGCTGAAATCAAAGCCCAGCGCTTCGTGGTTACGGCATTCTGCACAGCCGACTGGACGAAACGGCTGTGGGAAAAAGCTTTGATTGGAGTTCACTGCAAAATCCTTAGAGACCGAGCGTGTGTATTTGAGCGGGTTCAGCATGCGTTAAGGGGGCTCAACACCCTCATAACCTGGCAATTGACATGCCCTTGATCTCACAACCAAAGGGCTGGTTTACAGAGCATAGTCCGGTTTAACGTGGGGCCTAAAGGTATAGGCCCCGTGCATCGTTGCCCCCTCAGCAATGCCCGGCATTGTAGGGGCTATTAGGCTTTGCTCGCACGGCCAAAAAATCAAGAATATCTGGAAGCGTGGGCACTTGAACTCCGCCGTTGAAGACACTTGAGTGCCAATGGCATCCAACCACGGGTTATTGGTGTATCTCAACTATCAGAAGCGGCTGTACGGTGACAGCAGCCCTGTGTAACCCACGTAGCCACTCGCTAAATCAATCTTTCCGCAGATCGGTGTTGATGTTTTCACCCACAGTTAGCGGGCTGCCTTTTAACAATACAGGCGGCTTGAGCTCAAGCCGCAGGTACGGTGCAAGTGCTGCTACTTTGCGGTAGTTGCGTTCTCTGCCGAAACGCGCTGCAACCTTGCTTTGGCAAATTCGGCTCCTTTGCGGCGCAGTGGTTGCTCAATAATCCGGTAGTTCAACTCACTGAGCACAACCACCAGAACCGCAGCGGTCAGCAATAGTTCGGCGGTCAGGCCAGCATCGAATCCAACCCCTTTTTTCTCCGCGTAGCGGTGCCATAACTCGGTACTGAGATGGTAGGCCGGTAAGTGGATGACATACATGCCGTATGAGCGAGATCCTGCCCATGTCAGCAGTGGTGTGAGTAGCGGCACGCTGAATATATAGCCGTTGTTGAAACTGGCGAGGAACACCAGCATCGCTGCAACAATGGCAATCAACCCTACTGCGATGGGCATCGCCATCAGTTGGGCAGATATAGCCCCAAGCAGATAAAGCAGAAGTAGATTCAGACCAAGCACTTTCAGTGGTGCCTTTTTCAGAAAGGTCGGCTCAAACTGGCTGTACAGCTTACTGCGTGAAAACAGACAGATCAGGATGCCCCACATCATGGCATCGAGCCTGAACGACGCGCCCAGCGCGCTGCCTTTATCGCCAAACAGGCTCCGCTCAAAACAGAACTGAAGGGCAATCAGAGCCAGAAGGATGCGAACACGCCACTTGTTATCCGTGATCAGCAGCAGGAACAGAGGAAATATGAAATAAAACTGCTCCTCCAGCGCCAGGCTCCAGTAAATGGCATTAGGCCCGAACATATCCCCGTAATTGTTTGCCAGGTTCATGGTGAACGTCATGACTGCAGTAATGCTGCGCAGGTTGGCATACCAATCACCAAATGCCCCTGAATGGTTGAAGGCGATGGATAACAGCAACGAGACAAAGACCCAGAACCAGGCCGTGGGCAACAGGCGGTAGATCCGGCGAATCCAGAAAGCCTGAGCGGCTATCCAGAAGTGTCCCTGCTGGCGGTGCTGATCAAGGGTATCCAGATAGGCTTTGCTGACCACATAACCGGAGACGCAGAAAAACAAATCGACCCCTGTCCAGGGCATATACACCGTGAAGAAATGCAGGAAGGCATTGCCGTGGAATGGCAGCAGGGTCGGTAGATGGCAAAACAAGGTCATGCCTATCGCTACTGCTCGTAGGTACTCAATTTCCAGATTCTTTTTATTAGTCATATCTGCGTATTGGAGTTGTTAGTAGCGGGCAGGCAAGGCCACGGCTGCTGGTTTAGTGGTATGAAGTTGTCGAGAGCTTTCCAGATTTGAGTGATTTTGGATACAGGGGCAGGAGCAAGTCATAGTCCGGAGGAGTCAGGCAATAGGGCAGGTTCTGCCGCTATGGCGAGCTCAGCTCTTGTCGGTTAGCCCTGAAGTTGAGTAACCATGAAACCGTGGTTGTTTCGGTTCAGTCACTGGCTACCAAAGCCAGTCTGCTAGTGCGGAGCATTATGATATTGCCTCCGCCACCGAGTCTTTCCGTGCGCTTTCAATCAGTACTGCTTCGGCGACAAAGTCTCCCCGGTCCTCACACACCACCGCCAACGCCTGCTCAATCACCCCATCGTCCAAATCCAGCTTGGCCAATGCCTTTAGCTGCTCCCACACATTCTCCCCGGCACCAATAAACAAGTTCGGACCTTCAAGACCTAACTGTTGGGCGATATGGAAGCCTGCGGCGTTACTGACGCTGTTGACGAACTCGAATGGCTTGGGCTGTTTGTGCTGGACGCAGACGCTGTTGAGCAGGGCACCCATGGTGCTGCGGTCGGGGTGGGCGGCGGCTAGATAAAGACCGCAGCGACCGCTGATGTGGCGTTTAAGCGGGGCGGCGGCGAGCAGGCATTGCAGAATCAGCCGGTCGATGCGCCGTGGCGGTTGCTCCAGCCACTGAGAAAGTTGGGCTTTGAGCTGTTTATCGGTGTCGGCGGCGCTGCCGCGTACTTCGTTGCGGGCAATCACGCGCATGGTTGTTCACCTTGTTCACAGCCTTGCAGGACCAAGCTGGCGTTGTTGCCGCCAAAGCCGAAGAAGTTGGCCAGTAGCAGGCTGTCTGCGGGCAGTTTCAGCGGCTCAGAGGGTAGCGGCAGCATGGCGTCGGTGGCGTAATCCACGGCGGGCAATGCACCGGTTTGCAGGGTGCGCAGCAGCAGTAAGGTTTCGCTCAGGCCGCAGGCGCCGAGGGTGTGGCCGAGCCAGGGTTTGAGCAGGCTCAGGTGTGGCATCTGCTGCGAATACATCAAGCGCATGCCGTTGCTTTCGGCTTCGTCGTTGGCGCTGGTGGCGGTGCCGTGGAGTTTGATCAGGTCGATCTGTTCGGCGCTGCAACCGGCGCTGCGCAAGGCTTGTTGCATGACCCAGTGAATATGGCTGCCGTCTTCACGGGTGGTGGTCAGGCTACTGGTGTCGCAGGCGCTGAAACCGCCGAGCAGGCGCGCCAGCGGTTGCTCGCCCGGCTCGCGGCTGAGCAGGGTGCAGGCGTAGGCTTCGCCCAAAATCAGGCCGTCACGCTGCGGGTGAAATGGCCGGTACTGGCCGCTGGGGCTGCTCAGCATCAGCGCGCCGAAGCCTTGTTGGGCAATGGCGCTGGGCGTTTCAAAACTCATGACCACAGCGCGCTGATACAGCCCCGACGCCAGCATGCGTGCGCCGTAGAGCAGGCCGTTGGCGCCGCTGGTGCAGGCGGTGTTAAGGGTGAAGGCATCAGCAAAGCCCCAGTGCTTGCGCAATTGGGCGGAGAGCAGGTCCAGTGGCGTGGAGTCTTCCGGTTTAAAGCCGCCGTTGCTGCGGGTTAGCGCTTCCAGATCGCTGATGTCGAGGCTGGTGCTGGCGACGATCAACAGGCAGTCGCTCAGCTCGCCCGCATTGGCCCCTAGGGTGTTTTCGAGTACGCGGTTAAGCCGTGCGTCTAACGTATCCCGCTGGCCTTGTGCAGGCAGATAGCAGCGCGGCTCGTTCAGCTCATGCAGCAGAAAGGTTTCGCCAGCGGGCATTCTTCCGCTGTGCAGGGCGTTGGCAGCGCTGTCCAGATCGGCACCCAGGGCGCAGTCCAGCGTGGCCCGTTGCAGGTAGATCGGGATCACTGGTGCTGCCTGATAAAGCTGGCGATGCTGCTGATGGTGCTGAGGATACGGCGGCCTTCTTTAGCGCCTTCAATGCGCACGCCGTACTGTTGCTGCAAGGCCAGGGAGACTTGCAGGGCGTCGAGGCTGTCCATCTGCACGCGGCTTTTGCCGCCGAACAGCACTTCATCGTTGGTGATGTCTTGCCAGTCGATGTCGTCTTCTTTGTCGCACTCGCGAATGATGAGTTGCTTGAGTTGTTCTTCTAGTAATGAGTGGTCCATTGCGTGTGCCGTATTCTTCTTGTGAACAAAAACAGCCCGCCTACGCCCAGCAGCACTGCAACGATCAGCAGGCGGGCGCAGTAAGGGGCGATGTCGGCCAGTGTGCCCTGGCCTACTAGTAAGGTGAGAAAGGCGTCCAGCGCCCAACTCATGGGTGACAGTTCGGCGATTTGCGCCATGGCGGCGGGCATTACGCTCTTCGGCACCATGATGCCGCCCAATGCCGCCAGCAGGATATTGATACCGCCGCCGAGCAACAAGGCCTGTTCGGCACTGCGGGCCAGGGCCGCCAGCAGCAAGCCAAGGCTACAGGTGGCGAGTGTCAGGCTGATGGCCAGAACGATATAGCCCGCAGCACTGCCCGGCAGGCTCAGAGCAGGTAAGCCCAGCAGCGGCAGGCCGTACACGCCGAGGGCGAGCAGGGCGCTGAATTGAACGAGGTTGATCAGCACATAGGGCAGCAGCTTGCTCAGTACCAGTGTGCCGAGGCTCAGGCCCATGCAGCGCAGGCGCAGCAGCGCGCCACTTTGTTGTTCGCGCTGGAAGCCACCGGCCATAGGCAGGACGATAAAGAACATGCCGAAGATCAGCCACGCGGGCACGCTCAACTGAGTGGCGTTGGCTCGGCCACTGAGGTCGCCGCTGCTGAGCAGTTCGTGTTCGCTGATCTGGCTTTGGGTGCGCTGCTGAATCAGTTGCAGGCGTTCGGTCTGGCTCAGCCCTTCGTCAATCTCGCCGCTGTCTTCCAGATAGGCAAGCAGGCGGGTTTGCGCGAGGGCGATCGACACCGCGCTGTGCAGGCGCTGGCGCGAGAGTTTGTCGAACTGCGGCGGGAAGCTCAGGGCCGGGCCTTGATGCGGCGAGTCGAGCAGGTGCTGATCAAAATCAGCAGGCAGGCTGACGCGAGCCAGGCGTTCGTCGCTGCTGCTGAGCAGGTCGCTGTCCGGCAATTGGGCTTGCAGGGCTGCGCGGAAGAACTCGCTGCTGGCGTCGCTCGGTGCTTCGACAATCAGGCGCAGCGCCGGTGGCTTTTCTTGCATGTAGTTGGACATGGCACCGGCCATCAGCAGCAGGAACAGCGCGGGCATGATAAACAGCACCGCCAGCGCGTGCGGGTCGCGCAGCAGTAGGAGCAGTTCTTTACATATCAGCGCTCGGAGTCTCACAGGCGGCCTCCGTTCAGGCGCAGGTATAGCTGTTCAAGGGAGGGGCGGCCATAGCGCAGCAGGCTCGGTTGCTCACTTTGCGCGGCAATAAACTGGCTGATCTCCAGTAACTGTTGCGGGCTGATGGCGTTGATGCGCAGGCCTTTGTGCAGGGCTTCTGCCTTCAGTTGCAGGCGCTCAAGCAGAGCGTCGAGCCCTGCCGGTATCTGATCCGGCCATTCCAGCAGTAGGCCGTGGTCGTCGCCGAGCAGTTGGCGTTTATCCACATCCAGTCGCACCTGGCCTTCATGCAGCAGCAGGATGCGCTGAGCGACGCGCTCCACTTCTTCCAGATAATGGCTGGTGTAGATCACCGCTTTGCCGTCCTGGGTGAGTTGTTCGACGGCGCTGAGCAACTGCTGACGGTTGCTGGCATCCACACCCACGGTGGCCTCATCGAACAGGTACAGATCCGCCGGTTGCAGCAGGCCGATGGCGAAGTTGAGACGGCGCTGTTCACCGCCGGAAAGCTGCTCGCTACGGGCGTTGAGCTTGTCACTCAGGGCGCAGGTGTCGATGCAACGTTGCAGCGCTTGCTGGCGCTCTGGCCCGCGCAGTTGGTAGAGATCGGCAAACAGCGCGAGGTTTTCTTTCACTTTCAGCCCGGCGTAGAACGCCAGTTGCTGCGGAATCAGACCCAGGCGCGGCTGATCCTGCCAGCGCAATTCACCTTGCTGCACCGCTAGCACGCCGCTGATCAGCGACAGCAATGTGGTTTTGCCCGCACCGTTGCTGCCCAGCAGGCCGATGCATTCTCCAGCTTGTACGTGCAGGTCGATGCCTTGCAGCGCAGCACGGCTGGCACCAGGGTAATGATGACTGAGCTGTTTGAGTTCAAGCATGGACCAGCACCAGAAGCAGTTTGCCGTCCAACAGCAGCTGGCCGTGATGGTGGACGCTAAAGGCGTACAAAGCACCTGCCGGGCTTAACGCCTCTTGCTCTGCAGCCAATTCCAACGCACCGTCGCGATGCTCGGGTTCGTGATGAACCTGCAACTGGGAAAGCTTGCCCACCAATGCCATTTCAATAGCACTGCTGTCGCCGTATAGGGCACCATGTGCGGCGCACAACTGAGCAGCTGCCTCAAACAGCAGGCAGGGCGATGCATCCGCGCCGAAGGCATCCAGATAATGCCAGGCGCTGAGCCCCTGAATGTGCGTGCTGTCGTGCGCCAACAGGCGATCCAGCCACAGAGCCGGGCCTTGGTGGGGCAGCAGATTGTGCAGTTGTGAGCGATCCATTGGCTGGGCCGAATTAAGTGGTACGGAAGTGTAACAGAGGGGCTCTAAAGCGCGCAGCGCCGGGCCGGTTGGGGAGAGTAGTGGATGGTGTGGGTGCAAGCTGGGGCGTTTGTAATTGGGTCGTTGTTGTTGCTGGGGTTGTCCCGGCAGGCGTTGCTGCGGCCTAAGTCCCACGGTTTTTATCGGTTCTTCGCCTGGGAGGCGATTCTGGCGTTACTGGTGCTCAATGGCCCGCAGTGGTTTGAGGATCGTTATAGCGCACATCAACTGGTGTCGTGGGCGCTGCTGTTCAGCTCGCTGCTGCTGTTGTTTGTCGGCCTTTATCAACTGCGCAAGATCGGTAAGCCGGACGCTCAGCGTCAGGATGCCGAGTTGTTTGCTTTTGAGCGTACTTCGCAGCTGGTGACGTCCGGTATTTACCGGGTAATCCGCCATCCGTTGTATGCCTCATTGCTGTTGTTGGCTTGGGGTGTGGCCTTTAAGCAGCCGGGGCTGGCCAGTTGGGTGTTGGCGGCGGTGACCAGTGTGGCGCTGTATCTGACCGCGCGTTGCGATGAGGCTGAGTGCCGACACGTATTTGGTCAGGCCTATGCGGACTATATGCAGCGCAGCCGGATGTTTATCCCTTTCATCTTTTAATCCCAATTCAGGCGCGCCAGTTTCCACTCGCCGTCTTCCTGCCACCATTCAAGCTTTACCGTGTAATGCCCGGCGCTGTTGGGAATCAGCCCTTCTGCGCCGGTCAGCGCCACTTGCGCCTCTGTATGGCCGCGGTCGCGGTAAGTGCTGTCCAGCGAGCTCTGTTTGCTTAGGCCGATGACCTTGACGTTTTTGTGCCGCATAAACAGCAACAACATGGTGCGCTTAGCCCAGTCGCGGTCGTAGTTTTGCTGAGCAGAGAACTGTGGGTGCAGTTGATCCAGCACATCGCCGGTCTGTTTGGCTTCGAGGTTGGTTTGCAGCTGCTCCACGGCCGCTTCAAGTGCGGATAGTGGGTCATCTTTGCGGCCACAGCCGACGAGCAGAGTGATGGAGATCAAGATTGCGCTGGCAAAGATCCGGCGTGTCATGCTGAATGCCTTTTTCGTGGTTATGATGCGGCTATCGTGACGAAGGCTGATGCGGACGCAGACAGTCTCGAGCGCACCCTTTCAGGAGCTAAACATGCAGACCCTGTACCCGGACATCAAGCCCTACGCCCGTCATGAGCTGGCAGTTGAGGCGCCACATGTGTTGTACGTGGATGAGAGCGGTACGTCCACCGGCTTGCCTGTGGTGTTTATTCACGGCGGGCCAGGCGCGGGCTGTGATGCCTCAAGCCGCCGCTATTTTGATCCGGCTCTGTATCGCATCATCACCTTCGATCAGCGCGGCTGTGGGCGCTCAACGCCTCACGCCAGCCTGGAGAACAACACCACTCAGGCGCTGGTTGAGGATATGGAGCGTATCCGCGAGCACCTCGGTATTGATAAGTGGGTGCTGTTCGGCGGCTCGTGGGGCTCGACCCTGGCGCTGGCTTATGCACAGGCACATCCGCAGCGGGTGCTGGGGCTGATTTTGCGCGGCATCTTTCTGGCCCGGCCTGAAGACGTGCGCTGGCTGTATCAGGAGGGCGCGAGTCGTCTGTTCCCCGATTATTGGGAAGACTATCTGTCACCGATTCCGGCAGATGAACGCGACGATCTGGTCAGCGCCTTCTACAAACGCCTGACCGGCCCGGATCAGATCGCCCAGATGCATGCAGCCAAAGCTTGGTCAACTTGGGAGGGGCGCACCGCGACCTTGCGGCCTAACCCGCTGATCGTTGACCGTTTCAGTGAAGCTGCGCGAGCCCTGTCGATTGCGCGCATTGAATGCCATTACTTCACTAATAATTCGTTCCTTGAGCCTAACCAGCTGCTGCGCGATATCGGCAAGATCGCCCATCTGCCCGGCGTGATTGTGCATGGTCGCTACGACGTAATCTGCCCGCTGGACAACGCTTGGGCGCTGCACAAGGCTTGGCCGAACAGCGAACTGCAAATTATTCGGGATGCCGGCCATTCAGCAGCAGAAAGCGGTATAACAGACGCCTTGGTCAGGGCGGCCGATGAAATGGCCCGCCGTTTGTTGAACCTGGCACCGGATGAAGCATGAAAGCATTGATCCAGCGCGCCCGTAGCGCGCGCGTAGAAGTCGCTGGTGAAGTTGTCGGCGCTATTGATCATGGACTGTTGGTCTTGGTTGGGGTAGAACCCCAAGACACGCCGGCAAGTGTCGAGAAAATGCTGCACAAACTGCTGAACTATCGTGTGTTCAGCGATGCGGCTGGCAAGATGAACTTGTCCCTGAAGGATGTGAACGGCGGCCTGCTGCTGGTCTCTCAGTTCACCTTGGCAGCCGATACCGAAAGCGGCCTGCGCCCAAGCTTTTCCAGCGCCGCCTCGCCGGTGATGGGGGCTGAGTTGTTCGATCTGCTTGTGGCTCAGGCGCGCAACCTGCACGCCGATGTCGCCACCGGCCAGTTCGGTGCGGACATGCAGGTGCACCTGATCAACGATGGCCCGGTCACCTTCCTGCTGGAAACCTGACCGGGTAGCGCTTCAGCCCTGCAACGCTTCGGCGACAAAGTCGAGGCGGTCCTGGCCGAAGAACATCTCCTTACCGACAAAGTAGGTCGGTACACCGAACAGGCCGCGTTTGACGGCTTCGTCGGTGTTGTTCTTCAGCGTCTCTTTGATGTTCTCATCATTGATCAACTCCTTGAACCGAGCGGGATCGAGCCCGGCTTGAGTCAGCACTGTCGCCACCTGTGCCACGTCACCCAAGTTCAGGCGCTGAGTCCAAATGCCTTCGTAGATGGCTTTAACGTAGCGGGGGAAGTCTTCTGTGCCGAGGTACCCGGTTGCGCCACGCATAAGCTGTAGCGTGTTAATCGGGAAGAACGGGTTGGGTGCCAGCAGGACTCCGTAGCGTCGCGCAAAGCGGGCCATATCGTTCAGCATGTAGCGGCCTTTAGTTGGAATCGCTACCGGTGAACTGTTGCCGGTGGCCTTGAAGATTGCGCCGAGCAACACCGGTCGCCAGATTATTTCGGCACCGTGCTCCAGGGCGATACGTGGCAGTTGGGTCCAGGCCAGATAGCTGGTCGGGCTGCCGAAGTCGAAAAAGAACTCTACTGTCTTACTCATGCACATATTCCTTATGTTTATGGGGATCAGAAGGTTTCGGACCAGGGGCGCAGGTCCATTTCGTGGACCCAGCAATCGCGCGGTTGGCAATGGATCTGCCAGTAGGTCTCGGCGATGTGATCCGGGTTTAGGATGCCGTCTTGCTCCTTGAGCTTGTACAGCTGCGGGAAGGTGTCGCGGATAAAGGCGGTGTCGATGGCACCATCGATAATCGGGTGAGCCACATGAATGCCCTTCGGCCCCAACTCCCGCGCCATGCTTTGTGCCAGCGCACGCAGGGCAAACTTGGCGCTGGCAAAGGCGCTGAAATTAGCGCGCCCTCGTAGTGAAGCTGTCGCACCGGTGAAAATGATTGTGCCGTGACCTCGGGGCAGCATCACCTTGGCGGCTTCACGGCCAGTGAGAAAGCCTGCCAGCGCTGCCATTTCCCAAACTTTGCGGTAGACCCGCTCGGTGGTTTCGGTAATGGAGAACTGCACGTTGGCCCCGATATTGAAGACGACAGCATGCAGCGGGCCGACTTCCCGCTCGATGGTGGCGAACAATTCGACTACCTGTTCTTCAACCCGCGCATCGCAGCCAAATGCCCGCACGCTGCCGCCTGCTGCTTCGATTTCGTCCACCAGTGGCTGCAGCTTTTCGGCATTACGCCGGGCGACACAGGCCACATAACCCTCTCTGGCGAAGCGCTTTGCAATGGCACCGCCTGTTGCATCACCGGCACCGACAACCAGAACTGCCTTGCGATCTGTCATTGGATTCTCCATTAGTTCCTTTTTAGAACTTATTTGATAGTCGGTTCCATTTTAGAACCTGTCAAGCTATTGTTCGCAGACGTTTGTGGAGATTGGCTTATGCGGTGGGAAGAGCTGGACCAACAACCCTGTTCGCTTGCGAGAGCGTTGTCGGTTGTGGGAGATCGCTGGACGCTGCTGGTGCTGCGTGAATGCTTTCTGGGTACGCGTCGTTTTGACGTTTTTGAAAAACGCTTGGGCGTGACCCGCCATCTGTTGGCCGACCGCCTGAAGAAACTCACCGAGGCCGGTGTGTTGGATAAGGTGGCTTATCAGGAACGGCCGCTGCGTGAGGAATATCGTCTGACAGATAAAGGCCGGGATCTGTATCCGGTGATCGTCACCTTGGTGGATTGGGGTGACCGCCATATGAGCGGCCCGGAAGGCGCGCCGATCCAGCGCACACACCGCACCTGCGGGCATCGCATGCGCGGCGTGTTGGTGTGTTCCGAATGCGGTGAACCGCTGCGTGCGGACGAGGTGAAGCTGGAGGAGGCGCAAGCGTTTAAAGGGCAGTTGCTACCGGAGGATTGGGGGAGCAGGTTCGCGTGAGGCGGTTTTGCGCCTGCTTGCCTTGGTGCACTCTCGATCCAATGGTGGATAAGCTGCTTCGCAGCCGTATGCCACCCTACGGTACGTGCGCTGTTGTAGGGTGGGTAAGGCCGCAGGCTTACCCACCGCAGCCTCAACAGTTGGATTAGTAAAGTCGAGCCAACAGCGCGGTAACAGCTGTCTCAACCCGCAGAATTCGCTCGCCAAGCTGGACGGGCTTCAGCCCGGCCTTGCTGAGCAAATCCACCTCATAGGGAATCCAGCCACCTTCCGGGCCGATGGCCAAGGTGACAGGTTCGTCTACGGCGCGGGGGCAGGCGGGGTAATCGCCGGGATGGCCGATTAGACCGAGAGTGCCGCTGGCCAGTTGCGGCAGGCGATCCTCCACAAAGGGCTTGAAGCGTTTTTCGATGATGACCTCAGGCAGAACCGTATCGCGGGACTGTTCCAACCCTAAGACCAGCTGTTCGCGGATGGCATCCGGCTCCAGAAACGGTGTTTGCCAGAAGCTTTTTTCGACCCGATAGCTGTTCAGCAGGACCAGGCGCGGCACACCCATGCTGCTGACGGTTTGCAGTACGCGGCGAAGCATCTTCGGGCGCGGTAGAGCCAGCAGCAGGGTAATGGGGAGTTTGGCTGGTGGGGGCTGATCAAACGCTACTGCCAGCTCGGCGTATTCGCTGCCCAGATGTAGTAACTGGCCCTGACCCATCAGGCCACCCAGCTTGCCGACGCGCATACTGTCGCCGCTTTCGGCGCGGTGCACCTCAAGCATGTGCTTGAGGCGACGGCCGCTCAGGCGGACCCGGTCAGCCGCGATAAAGTCGGCGTCTTCCAGTAGCAGCAGATTCACGGGCGGGTAGCAGGCGGTTGGTCGCCAGACTCTTCTTCGCTGGCTTCGGCTTCTTTCTCTTCTGCGCGCTTGATCATGCTGCCGAACAGCAGGCCAACCTCGAACAGCAGCCACATCGGCACAGCTAATAGTGTCTGCGAGAAGATGTCCGGCGGGGTAAGGATCATACCCACCACGAAGCAGCCGATGATCACGTATGGACGGCTTTTGCGCAGGGTTTCCACATTCACGACACCCACCCACAGCAGCAGGAAGGTGGCGACGGGAATCTCAAAGGCCACGCCAAAGGCGAAGAACAGCGTCAGGACGAAGTTCAGGTACTCGTTGATGTCGGTCATCATCGCCACGCCTTCCGGCGTTACGCTGGCGAAGAAGTGGAAGATGACCGGGAATACCAGAAAGTAGGCGAAGGCCATGCCTGCGTAAAACAGGAAGATGCTGGAAGCCAGCAATGGCATGGCGATGCGCTTTTCATGCTTGTACAGGCCGGGAGCGATAAAACCCCAGGCTTGATACAGCAGGATCGGCACGCTGAGGAACAGAGCAACCCACGCGGTCAGCTTGAATGGCGTGAGGAAGGGCGATGCCACGCCGGTGGCGATCATGGTCGCGCCTTCAGGCAGGTAGGCCCGCAACGGTGCCGAGACGATGGTGTAGATGTCCTGCGAGAAGTAGAACAGCGCCATAAACAGGACAAACACCGCAATCACGCAGCGCAGCAAGCGCGAGCGCAGTTCAGCCAGGTGAGAAATCAGGGGCATTTCCTGATCGTTTTCCGGGGTAGAACTCATGGCTGAGGCTTATCCTGATTGATCACGTGGTTCGGTGTGGCGGGTGTTACGTTGGCAGCGGCTACAGGCTGCTCAAGTGGCAGCACGGTTTGGGCATCGGAGGCTGGTGTGACTGGCGTCGCTGCTTCGCTAGCTGGCTGTGCCGCCTGTGCAGTTTGCTCTGGTGCAGGTGCGTTTGGATCAGCCAGTTTGCCAGCTGAGATCAGCTCCTGCTTCATGGCGTTCATTTCACGCTCAAGTTGTAGGATCTGCTCGTTGTGCAGCTGGCGGCGGATTTCGTCCGCACCGATTTCCTGCTCAACCTGCTGTTTGATTGCGTTGAAGCTGCGTTTGATTCGGCCAATCCACAGGCCTGCGGTACGCACAGCACCCGGCAGACGCTCAGGGCCGAGCACAATCAGGGCCACGAGGCCCACTAACAGGAGTTCGGAGAAGCCGATATCAAACATGGACTGACTCAGTCTTTACGTGCAGGTTCTTCAACTTTCTGAGCCTGACCGTCAATGGTGTGCGGTTGGTTCAGCGGTGCAGCTGGCTGTTGCGGTGCAGCAGTCGGAGTAGGCTCGGTCTTCTCGCCTTCTTCGGTATTCATGGCTTTGCGGAAGCCTTTAATGGTTTCGCCCAGATCCGAGCCCAGGTTTTTCAGGCGCTTGGTGCCGAATACCAGGATCACTACGATCAGGATGACGACCCAGTGTTTCCAATCAAAAATGCCCATGTTCAATGTCCTCGCAGGTTATTTAGTCAGTGTCCGGGCGGCTTTTTCGTCGTGCCCGGAGAGGCCGAAACGGCGGTCGAGTTCGTCCAGAACCGCCTGAGGGTGCTGGCCAAGTGAGGCGAGCATAACCAGGCTGTGAAACCACAGGTCGGCGGTTTCATATATGAGATCGCTGCAATCGCCGGATTGCTGCGCATCCTTGGCGGCGAGAATGGTTTCCACCGATTCTTCACCGACCTTCTCGAGAATTTTGTTCAGACCTTTGTGGTACAGGCTGGCGACATAGGAGCTATCCGGTGCCGCGCCCTTACGTTCTTCCAGTACCTGGGCCAGGCGCGTAAGGGTATCACTCATGGTTATGCCCCTTGTGATAGATGCTGTCGGCAGATTTGATAACCGCATCAACGGTGTTCCAGGTGCCATTTTCATAGACCCGGTAAAAGCAGCTCTCACGCCCTGTATGACAGGCGATTCCGCCGATTTGCTCAACCTGAAGTGTGATCACATCAGCGTCACAGTCCAGGCGCAGTTCATGCAGTTTTTGCACATGGCCGGATTCTTCGCCTTTGCGCCACAGTTTGCCGCGCGAACGTGACCAGTAAATGGCACGTCCTTCTTCTACAGTGAGCGCCAGTGATTCACGGTTCATCCAGGCCATCATGAGGATGCGCCCGGTTTGGTAATCCTGAGCAATGGCGGGTACAAGCCCGTCTTTGTCCCAGCGAATTTCATCAAGCCAATCAGTCATTTTCCGTTCCGCCCGGCGGGTCGTACTGCACTTAAGTGTCAAAAGGCTAAGTTTGACAGTCTGTTAGCCTGCTGGCTATCTGCGCACGACCAAGTACAGGCCTGCGGCCCCCATTAACCAAGCTGGCCAGGTGGCCGGATCGGTGATTGCAGTTGCGCCGCTAAGCATGACCGCAGCGCCTGCCAGCAAGCCGGCCCCCAGCACGCGCAATGCGCGGCTGTCGCGGCCTCCGAGCTCCGGGGCCGGTTCGTTGTGGGCATGGGGCTGTGACAGACGCTCCAGCAGATCGCGGGTCATGTTAGCCAGATGAGGAATCTGTTCGGCCTGGGACTGCACATTCTGCAACAGAGTTTTCGGGCTGTGGCGCTCACGCATCCAGCGCTCCAGGAACGGTAGCGCCGTGGTCCACAGGTCAAGATCAGGGTAGAGCTGGCGGCCTAGACCTTCGATGTTGAGCAGGGTTTTTTGCAGCAGAACCAGCTGCGGCTGCACTTCCATATTGAAGCGCTGTGCGGTCTGGAACAGGCGCATCAGCACCTGGCCGAAGGAAATATCCTTGAGCGGCTTGTCGAAAATCGGCTCGCAAACAGTGCGGATGGCGGCTTCGAATTCGTTGACCTTGGTCTCTTTCGGCACCCAGCCGGAATCGATGTGCAACTGAGCAACCTTGCGGTAATCACGCTTGAAGAAAGCCATGACGTTACGCGCCAGGTAGTCCTGATCTTCCGGTGTGAGGCTGCCGACGATGCCGCAGTCGATGGCGATGTACTGCGGGTCCCACGGCGTGCGGGTGCTGACAAAGATGTTGCCGGGGTGCATGTCGGCATGGAAGAAACTGTCGCGGAATACCTGGGTGAAGAAGATCTCCACGCCGCGCTCGGCCAGCAGTTTCATGTTGGTGCCCTGGTCGGCCAGGGTAGCCAGATCGGTCACGCCGATGCCGTAGATGCGCTCGGTTACCAGCACTTTCGGCCGGCAGTAATCCCAGTAAACCTGCGGTACGTAGAGCAGCGGCGAGCCTTCGAAGTTGCGTCGCAGCTGGCTGGCGTTGGCCGCTTCGCGGAGCAGGTCGAGTTCGTCGTAGATGGTTTTTTCGTAGTCGCAAACCACTTCGACCGGGCGTAGACGGCGGGCATCGGCGGAGGCTTTCTCGGCGATGGTGGCGATCAGGAACAGCCAGGCAATATCCTGTTCGATTACCGGACGCAAACCGGGACGAATGACTTTCACCACCACCTCTTCGCCGGTTTTCAGCTTGGCCGCATGCACTTGGGCGACGGAGGCCGAAGCAAGCGGCTGCGGATCGAAGCGGGCAAAGAGCTGGTCGACTTTTGCGCCGAGCTGGGATTCGATCAGCGCCAGGGCTTTGTCCTGATCAAACGGCGGCACGCGGTCCTGCAGTTTGGCCAACTCGTCGGCGATATCGGTTGGCAGCAGATCGCGGCGAGTGGACAGCAACTGGCCGAACTTGATGAAGATCGGCCCCAGCTCCTCAAGCCCCAGGCGCAGGCGTGCACCGCGTGATAGCGGCGATTTGCGCCGTGGCAGCCAGCGCCATGGCAGCAGGTAGCGGGTCAGGTTGGCCCAGAAGGGCAGTGGCAGGCTGAACAGCAGATCATCCAGCTGGTAGCGGATCATCACGCGCAGGATGCGCAGCAGGCGACGCAGGGCAAGCAGCTTCATGCAGTGGGCTTATGGCGTTGGGCGAGGCGCTCGATGCGCGCTTCGAGTCGATCGAGGGACAGTTTCAGGTCGTCCAGTTCGGCAAAACGGGCGTCGGCCTCGCGCTGGCCAACCAGTGTGCGGGCTTCTTCGCTGACGTAGTCGGCCAGATTCTGACGCAGGCTTTCCAGCGAATCGCCAAGCCAGTTGGCGCGGCTGCGTAGGTGGGCACCGATCAGCGGGCTGGCCACTGGGCCAAGCCACCGGGACAGTTCGTATTCCCAGTCCAGTTCGAGGTCTTGCAGGATGCCTGCAAGTTCGAGCAAGGCGGCGCTGTCTCCATCCAGATCGACTTCGGGGCTGTGCAGGATGCTGGTTTTATCTTTGCTCAGCGCCAAGCGCATCAGGCTACTTGCCGGTGCGCGCAGGTGGCAGTCCACATCCCCGTGCCATTGCCCGGCCAGTTGCAGGCCTTCGGCATTGGGCAGGATGAATAGCTGCACCTTGGGTGCAGTGCATTCGACGGCAATAACATGACCGGATAGCTTGGCCAGGCGTGGCAGCGCGGTGCTATCCATAGTCAGTACGCGATTGAGGCCAAGCTCAACGCCGGCCAACAGCCCGGTCAGCAGCATCAGGGTTTGACACCTCGGTGCAAGGCGACAATGCCGCCTGTCATGTTGTGGAAGGTGACGCGTTCGAAACCTGCATCAGCCATCATGCCCTTCAGGGTTTCCTGGTCGGGGTGCATGCGGATCGACTCGGCCAGATAGCGATAGCTGTCGGCGTCATTAGTGATCAGCTTGCCGGCCAGCGGCATGAAGTGGAACGAGTAGGTGTCGTAGAACTTCGACAGCAGGTTGTTGGAGGGTTTAGAAAACTCCAGAACCAGCAGGCGGCCGCCCGGCTTGAGTACGCGCAGCATTGAGCGCAGGGCGTCTTCTTTGTGGGTGACGTTACGCAGGCCGAAGGCGATGGTGACGACGTCGAAGTAGTTGTCCGGGAACGGCAGCTTTTCAGCATCTGCCTGTACAAAACGGATGTTGCCAGCAACGCCCTTGTCGAGCAGGCGGTCGCGACCAACCTTGAGCATGGAGTCGTTGATGTCGGCCAGCACCACTTCGCCAGTGGGGCCAACCAAGCTGGAGAATTTGCGGGTCAGGTCGCCGGTGCCTCCGGCGATATCCAACACGCGGTTGCCGTTGCGTACGCCGGACAGCTCAATGGTGAAGCGCTTCCACAAACGGTGCATGCCGCCGGAAAGTACGTCGTTCATCAGGTCATATTTGGCGGCCACAGAGTGAAAGACTTCGGCGACTTTCTCCGCCTTTTTGCTTTCCGGCACATTCTGGAAACCAAAATGCGTTGTGGCTTCGGTGTCGCTGCTCTTGCGCGGGTCGTTCATCTTGCCCTTTCCTAAACACAGATGCTGACTCAAAAGTAATAGTCATTCTAAACCCAAATCGATTGGCTGGGTTCGGCTGTGGCAGGGCAAACCGGTAAGTTAATGCCCGTTGGTCGTAGTTATTTAGCATGCGGCGTGTCCCTTGCAGCCTTGATATAGTTGCAGCGACGTATAGTCGCAGTAGCCTGCAGGAGAATTGTCATGGCCAAGATTACTATTGAACGCCCGCATAACCTTGGTCGTGAAACCGCCCGGGAGAAGGCTGAACAACTGGCCGAGCGTCTGGCCAGCCAGTTTGATGTGCGTTACCGCTGGAGTGGCGACACACTGGAATTTAAACGCAGTGGTGCTGACGGCCGCATTGATGTGCACGAAGACTCGGTGCGCGTTCAGTTGAGCCTCGGTTTGCTGTTGTCGCCGATGAGCAGCAGCATTAAACGCGAGATTGAAAAGACGTTGGATAAGCACCTCCAGGCGTGAGCCTGAGTGCACCGAATGTAGGGCCTGGCAGCGCAATGTTCCGGGCCTCGAAGTAAGTTTTCAGCGCTTAGTATGTGAATTCTAATTTTCCCCGATACCGTGCACTTACGCCTGCAAAAGCAGGCATCCATATTCTGGAGGTGCACATGTCTAAAGTTGCCGTTAAGAAAGTTGCTGCTGCCGATAACAGCGCTGCTGTTCTCTCTGATGCAAAAGTGTATGCCCGTAAAATCTGGCTGGCTGGTCTTGGCGTTTACGTTAAAGCCGGACAGGAAGGCGTGGCGTATTTCAACGAGCTGGTAAAAAGCGGTGAGGGTGTTGAACAGCAAGGTAAAAAGCTGGTCAACAAACAAGTTGAAGCTGCCAATGGACAAATCGGTAGCTTTAAGCAAACTGTAAGCAGCGTTAAGGACAAGGTTGAAGTACGGCTCGACATGATTGAAAGAGCATTCGACAGCCGTGTCGCTAGCGCTTTGAATCGCCTCGGCATCGCCTCTCAGCAGGATGTAGAAGGTCTCTCTGCTAAGCTGGATGAGCTGAGCGCATTGCTTGAGCACGTCGCGCGTACCAAATAAGGAGAGCAGGATGGCCGTCAAAAAGAAAACCGATAAACAAACCCCTTCCTGGATCGGCGAAGTAGAAAAATACTCGCGTCAAATCTGGCTGGCTGGGTTAGGTGCTTATTCCAAGATCAGTAAGGACGGCAATAAGCTGTTCGATACCTTGGTTAAGGATGGTGAAAAAGCTGAGAAGCAAGCCAAGGTCGAAGTCGACGGTGTGAAGTCTGCCGTCGGTGCGAAGGTGGGCTCGGCGAAGTCCAAAGTTGATGAAGTTAAGGACAAGGCAATCGGCAAATGGGGTGAGCTGGAAGAGGCTTTTGATAAGCGTCTGAATAAAGCCATTTCGCGTTTGGGCGTACCTAGCCGTAACGAAGTTAAAGAGCTCAACGCCAAAGTTGAAAGCCTGACTAAACAGCTGGAAAAGTTGACCGGTGTTTCTGTAAGCGCGGTCAAACCTGCAGTTAAGAAAGCCGCTGCAAAACCTGCAGCCAAAGCTGCCGCAAAACCGGCCGTGAAAGCTGCAGCCAAGCCGGCAGCTAAGCCTGCTGCGAAAGCTGCAGCCAAACCAGCTGCTAAAGCCGCTGCTAAGCCGGCCGCAAAAGTTGCAGCCAAACCGGCAGCTAAGCCTGCTGCGAAAGCTGCTGCCAAGCCAGCCGCGAAAGCCGCTGCTAAACCAGCCGCTAAGCCTGCTGCTAAAGCCGCTGCTAAACCGGCCGCCAAACCTGCTGTGAAAGCCGCAGCTAAACCAGCCGCAAAACCGGCCGCCAAATCAGCTGCTAAGCCAGCGGCAAAAGCTGCAGCGAAACCGGCTGCCAAGCCGGCTGCTAAACCAGCGGCTAAGCCTGCTGCTAAAGCCGCTGCTAAGCCAGCCGCAAAACCGGCAGCCGCTCCAGCGGCACCGGCAGCAGCACCGGCTCCAGCCGCTGCCGCTGCACCTGCAGCGACTCCGGCACCGGTAGCCAGTGCAGCAGCAACACCTGCTCAGTCGTAATACGGCAGGTGTACAAAAGCGCCCGGCTTATGCCGGGCGTTTTTGTATGTGCAGGGTGTGCCCGTGCCAGCTAGTCGTGCAAATAACGTTCTGCCAGCAGCACAGCTGCGCAGCGGGCGTCTTCCTGCAGGTGTGGGGCGAGCAGCAGCATCACCTGGTAAACCACCAGACGCGGTTCGCCATGCTGGCCAAGGACGCGCTGGTAGTCGAGTGAGAAGAGTAGGGTGAGGGTGATCTGCTCAACCAGTTGCCCCAGCTCCTGGGTGTCACTGCGCAACTGTTGTTGTACGTGTAGCTGGGCCAGTAGTTGGGCCAGCGCTTGCTTCAGGGTGTTGAGCCACAGGCGTATGCCGCGCTCCAGTTTGGGCAGGCGGCCGGTGAGGTTGGAGAGGTCTTGAAACAGGAAGCGGTAATGCGCCAGGCGTTCGGCGATAAGGTGCAGAAACAGCCAGCAGTCTTCAATCTCCAACTGCACGTCTTCCGGCGGTGACAGTAGTGGTGCCAGCTCGTTCTGGAAGCGTTCAAACAGGCCTAGAACCAGCGGTTCCTTACCATGAAAGTGGTAATACAGATTGCCAGGGCTGATGCCCATTTCGTTGGCAATCTCGAGGGTGGATACGTTCGGCTCGCCCTTCTGATTGAACAGCATCAGTGAGCATTCAAGAATGCGGTCGCGGGTTTTCATTGATCTCCCTGTCACCTGTGACGTTCCTGTCATTGCCGTCGCTTAGTGGCGAGCGATTTGGGCCTGTGGATGGATCACCGCGCGCTGACGCTCTTCGCTGAGAAACTTCATGATGATCGGGGCCACCACTTCAGCGCGGGTCACCAGAAACAGGTGGCCGTCGTCGATGATATGCAGGTCGGAGTTGGGAATTCGCCAAGCCAGCAGGCGCATGTTCACCAGTGGGATTAGCGGATCATCGTCACCGGCCAGTATCAGCGTCGGCTGACGGATTTTGTGCAGCCAGTGGATGCTGGTCCAGCCCAGCCCCGCAAAGAGCTGCCAGTAGTAGCCCATCTTGCCGCCGGAGCGCACTTTACTGGCATGCGCCAGAGCTAGTTTCGGGTCGCGCCTGAATGCGCCGCCGTAAATGTCCGGGGCAATTTCAACGCCATAAGAGGGCTGTACGTAACGCCGTGGACTGGCCATGCGCCAGAGTACTTTGGGCTTGCCTGGGAGCATCACTGCACCGGCAGAGGTGGCCGCGAGGATCAGTTTTTTGCAGCGCTCCGGGTAGTCGCGGGCGAACTGTTGCGCCAGAGCGCCGCCCCAGGACACGCCAATGGCGTTGACCTGACCGTAGTCGAGGTAGTCGAGCATGCGTGCGGCGAGTTTGGCCAGGCCGGGAAAGCGGTAGGGCGTTGCCGGGGTTGATGAACCGCCGACACCGGGGACGTCGAAGGCAATCACTTCCAGATTGGGATCAAGCGCCCGGACAAAGGGCATCACCAGTTCAAGGTTGGCACCAATGCCGTTGAACACCAGCAGCGGCGTCATCTCACCATTGCCGGGGCGCACAGCGGTACGGATGGTTTGTCCGTCCAGATCAATGCTGCGAAATACGAAAGGTAGCGACATGCGCAAAGCCCTATCTGTTGAAACGCTGGACCTGTATCCGGCGGTTTATCCGTCAGATTGATGGCCGGTAAAGCGGCCTGCCCGGCAGTTGCCTGCAGGGCAGGTTGTGCACCCGCAGGTGCGGTTTATCGCTCGTGAACGTAGGTGCCCGGCGCAGCTTCGCCTGCCGGGAATTTTTTACTGCCCAATTGGCTTGGTGCCTTCTTGTTGGCTCCTGAACGCTCGGACAGCCAGTTTTGCCAATGCAGCCACCAGGAGTCGGTGTGTTTGGTGGCGCTGGCTTGCCAGTCTTTCGGGTCCTCCGGCAGCTCGCTGTTGGTCATGTAGCGCGCTTTGGGGTTGCCCGGAGGATTGAGGATGCTCTGGATATGTCCGCTGTTGGACAGGATGAAGTCGACTTTGCCGCCAAACAGGCGCGCTGACTTGTAGCAAGCATCCCAAGGCGTGATGTGGTCAGTGGTGCCTGCCACGCAGTACAGATCACAGGTGACCTGCTTGATATCCACCGGCGTACCGCACACTTCAAGCGCGCCGGGGCGCAGCAGCGGGTTGGTCTTGAACATCTCGATAAATTCGCCGTGCAGGGCAGCGGGCAGGCGTGTGGTGTCGTTGTTCCAGTAGAGAATGTCGAACACCGGCGGCTCGTTGCCGAGCAGGTAATTGTTGACCCAGTAATTCCAGATCAGGTCGTTCGGGCGCATCCAGGCGAAGACTTTGGCCATGTCGCGGCCTTCCAATACGCCTGCCTGGTAGGAGCGGCGTTTGGCCAGCTCCAGGCTCTTCTCGTCGGCAAACAGGGCAACATCAGTCTCCAGGCGATAATCCAGCACGCTGACTAACAGGGTCAGTGAGTTGACCTTGTTTTCACCCAGTGCAGCGTAATGGCCCAGCAGCGAGGTGGTGGTGAGGCCGCCGGAGCAGGCACCGAGCATGTTGATGTCTTTGCTGCCGGTGAGGGCGCAGACGACGTTGATGGCTTCTTTAAGCGCTTCAATGTAGGTGGACAGGCCCCATTCGCGGTGCGCTTTGGTTGGGTTGCGCCAGCTCACCACAAAGGTCTGAATGCCGTTGCGCAGCAGGAAGCGGGCGACGCTCTTTTCCGGCGACAGGTCGAAGACGTAGAACTTGTTGATCTGCGGGGGCACCACCAGCAGCGGGCGTTCATGCACCTGCTCGGTGATCGGCTTGTACTGAATCAGCTCCAGCACATCGTTGCGGAAGATCACTGCGCCATCGGTGGTGGCCAGGTTCTTGCCGACTTCAAAGGCATTCATATTGACCTGGCTGGGCATGCCGCCGTTGTGCACGAGGTCTTTGGCCAGGTGAGACAGGCCGTCAAGCAGGCTCTTACCACCGGTTTCGAAGAAGCGTTTAACCGCTGCCGGGTTGGCCAGGGTGTTGCTCGGCGACATGGCTTCGGTCATCAGGTTGACCACAAAGTGGCCGCGGCTGGCATCTTGCTCAGAGAGGTTGCTCTCTTCGATCCAGCTGTGCAGCTCTTTGCGCCAGGCCAGGTAGGTCTGCAGGTAACGCTTGTACAGCGGGTTCTGGCTCCAGGCTGGATCACTGAAACGGCGATCGCCTTCTGATGGAGCAAGATCGGATTGGCCGAGCAGGACGTCTTTGACTTCCATCCCGAAGCGGGTCAGGTGCTTGGCGCTGTGCAAGGGTTGGCGAATAGCCTGGGTCAGTACGGTGCGGGCCGAGCTGAGCAGGTCTTTGCCCTGGATCCCAATGACCGGGTTGAGGCCAAGGGTGTTTTCGGAGGCTTGGTGTTTCAGGTCTTCATTATTCTTATTAGGCATCTGCAACGCTCCACTGTCCTGGGATGTATAGCAACCAAATGCTATGCACGATCAGTACCAAACAATGCTCTGTAAGCGCGCCTATTCGGGCGTCCCTTTCTTACAGATTTGGGGTGCTGAAGGTTCCGCGATCCTTACCGCGAGCGCATGGGCTGTGCTGCGATAACATCTGACTGCTTGTTTACCCGACTTTGCGAATTTGCGAAAGATGGTGGGCAAAAACAGCGAATGTGTCGCCAGTATGCCGACAAGGATTAGAAAATGCGCTCTAACTGCGCAAGCGGCGAGATAGACGGTTTGGTGGGTGGAGGCAGGGGCAGGTCGTAGATCGGACGGTTACAGCATCAGCCGGACGACACTCTCGCTGGGGTCTCGGGATTTGCCCGCAGCGGCTAGCGCATCAAGGTACTGCTGCCAGAGTTCATCCTGACGCAGGCACAGTTGCTCGAGATAGTCCCAGGTGAACAGGCCGCTGTCGTGGCCGTCATCAAAGGTCAGTTTGAGGGCGTAATTACCCGCAGGCTCGATTGCCACCAGGCCGACATTGAGCTTGCCGGTTTGCAGAATCGGGTTGCCGTGGCCTTGCACTTCCGCTGAAGGTGAATGCACTCGGAGAAACTCTGCAGGCAGGCTGTAGAGCTCGTTTGCGCCGTATTGCAGCTCCAAGGTTTTTGAAGCTTTGCGCAGTTTGATGGCGGTTGGCGTACGCATGGCGTTATCCGTTAAGGCCGCGCCTGGCGCATATACGCCAGGCGGGCGGGGGGAGTTACAGGATGTAGCGGGACAGGTCTTCGTCCTGCGCCAACTCGCCCAGATGGCTGTTGACGTAGGCAGCGTCGATCTTAATCGCTTCGCCATTCTGCTGACCGGCCAGATCGCCGGCGCTGAAAGACACTTCTTCCAGCAGGCGCTCAAGCAGAGTGTGCAAGCGGCGGGCACCGATGTTTTCGGTCTTCTCGTTGACCTGCCAGGCGATTTCGGCGATGCGCTTGATGCCGTCGGCAGTAAACTCGATGTCCAGGCCTTCGGTTTTCAGCAGCGCAGCGTATTGCTCAGTCAGCGATGCGTGCGGCTCGCTGAGAATGCGCTCGAAGTCTTCCGGCGACAGGGCTTTGAGTTCGACGCGGATTGGCAGGCGGCCTTGCAGCTCCGGCACCAGATCGCTCGGCTTGCTCAGGTGGAACGCGCCGGAGGCGATAAACAGGATGTGATCAGTTTTGACCATGCCCAGCTTGGTGTTGACGGTGCAGCCTTCAATCAGCGGCAGCAGGTCACGCTGCACGCCTTCGCGGGACACGTCGGCACCGCCAGCGTTGGCGCGCTTGGCGACTTTGTCGATCTCGTCGATGAAGACGATGCCGTTCTGCTCAACCGCTTCCAGGGCGCGTGCTTTCAGCTCTTCTTCGTTGACCAGACGCGCGGCTTCTTCGTCGCGGATCATCTTGAAGGCGTCTTTGACTTTCAGCTTGCGCGTCTTGGTCTTGCCTTTGCCCATGTTGGCAAACAGGTTCTGTAGCTGGCTGGTCATTTCTTCCATGCCCGGCGGGGTCATGATTTCAACGCCGATCGGTGCATCAGCCACTTCGATGTCGATTTCCTTGTCATCCAGCTGGCCTTCGCGCAGGCGCTTGCGGAACAGCTGACGGGTGTTGGAATCGGTCGGGGTGCTGGCTTCTTCACCAAAGGTGCGGGCTGGCGGTAGCAGGGCATCGAGGATGCGCTCTTCGGCAGCATCATCGGCACGGTGGCCGACTTTGACGATTTCCTGCTCGCGCAGCATCTTGATCGCGGCATCTGCCAGATCGCGGATGATGGATTCAACGTCACGGCCCACGTAGCCCACTTCGGTGAACTTGGTGGCTTCTACCTTGATGAACGGGGCGTTGGCCAGCTTGGCCAGGCGACGGGCGATTTCGGTTTTACCGACGCCGGTCGGGCCGATCATCAGGATGTTTTTTGGGGTCACTTCAGCGCGCAGCTCAACTGGCAGCTGCATACGCCGCCAGCGGTTGCGCAGGGCGATAGCAACGGCGCGTTTGGCGTCGTCCTGGCCGATGATATGGCGGTTAAGTTCGTGGACGATCTCGCGGGGCGTCATGGACATGCAGGGTACTCCGAAGCGACTGCGCTTACTCAGCGCAGTCTTCTTCCTCAATTGTCAGGTTCTGATTAGTAAAGACACAGATGGAACCGGCAATGTTCAGTGCCGTTTCAGTGATTTCACGGGCGCTCAGATCGGTCTTCTGCAGCAGTGCTATGGCTGCGGCCTGGGCGTAGCCACCACCGGAGCCCATGGCGATCAGGCCGTGTTCGGGTTCGACCACATCGCCGTTGCCGGTAATGATCAGCGAGGCGTCTTTGTTGGCGACTGCCAGCATGGCTTCAAGGCGGCTCAGGGAGCGGTCGGTGCGCCAGTCTTTGGCCAGCTCAACTGCTGCACGAACCAAATGGCCCTGGTGTTTTTCCAGTTGTGCTTCAAAGCGTTCGAAGAGAGTGAAGGCGTCTGCGGTGGCACCGGCAAATCCTGCCAGAACCTTGCCGTGGTACAGGCGGCGAACCTTTTTCGCGTTGCCTTTCATCACGGTATTGCCGAGGGAAACCTGGCCGTCGCCGCCCATGACGACTTTGCCGTTACGGCGGACAGAAACGATGGTGGTCAAGGGGGAAATCTCCACGCAGCGAGGCGAAAGTGCCTGATGTGCAAGAGATTGGGGCGCGAGGGGGAAGCTTCAAGCCCTGGGCGCAGATACTCCGACAAAATGTCGCGTAAATGCGCGCAGGGCCTGGCTTTACTGGACTTGGCGCTGCTGTAACAACAAGTTGCTGTAGCCGCTGGCTGCCAGGGATTTTTGTGCCTGACCCAGCTGCTCGCGACTGGCGAACGGGCCGACCATCACCCGGTACCAGGTTTCATCGCGTACGGTGCCTGACTCCACCTGCACGTTCTGACCCAGCAGAATCAGCTGGGCGCGCAGGTTGTTTGCGTCGTCTTTGCGGCGGAACGATCCGGCCTGCAGGAAGAACTGCGAGGTGACCGGGCCTTTGGCCACAACAGGCGGCGGTGGCGGAGTCTGGCCGCTCAGGGCTGCCAGTGCGCGGGCTTCGTCGATCTTCTTGGCCTCCTCCGGCGTTACCGGCTTTTGTTCCGGTTTCTTCGGTGGTGGCGTTGGCTCGATCGCCTGCGGCGGCAGGATGACTTCCGACTCCGGCAGCAGTGTGTAGAAGTCATATTTTGGCTTGGCCGGTTCCTTCGGCTCGGGTTTGGCTGGCTTGGCCGCTTGCGCGTTACGGCCCTGATCAGGCCGCTCGCGTTTGATGTCGTCCTTGCCTGGTTCCAGACTGAACAGAAAGACCATGAAGCCACCAATAACCAGGCCGCAGACCAGCCAGAACCAGCCCGGGACCGGCTTTTTCGCCGGAGGCTGGTAACGACTTGCGCCTCGCTTGGGTGCAGGTTTCTTCTTGGCTGCCACTTACATGCGCTCCAGAGTTTCCAGACCCAGCAGCTGCAAGCCCTGCTTCAGGGTGCGACCGGTCAGTGCAGCCAGGCGCAGGCGGCTTTGCTGAGTGGCCGGGTCTTCAGCGGTGAGGATCGGGCAGTGCTCGTAGAAGCTGGAGAACAGCCCGGCGAGATCATACAGGTAGGCACAGAGCAAATGAGGGACGCCTTTGTCGGCGACACCATTGAGCACTTCAGAGAACTGCGCCAGCTTGGCACCCAGTTCGATCTCTTGTGGCGCTTGAAGGTTCAGTTGGCCTTCGATCTGATCAAAGCTCTTGCCCAGTTTGCGGAATACGCTGGCTACGCGGGTGTAGGCGTAGAGCAGGTACGGCGCGGTGTTGCCTTCGAAGCTGAGCATCAGCTCGAAGTTGAAGCTGTAGTCGCTGGTGCGGTGCTTGGACAGGTCGGCGTATTTCACCGCCGAGATGCCCACAGCACGGCCAATCTGGCGCTGTTCGTCTTCGCTCAGGTCCGGGTTTTTGCCTTTGACCAGGTTGTAGGCGCGTTCTTCGGCTTCGATCAGCAGGTCGATCAGTTTGACCGTGCCACCGTCGCGGGTTTTGAACGGACGACCGTCCGGGCCGTTCATGGTGCCGAAGCCCATGTGTTCCAGTTGCATTTCCGGGTGGACGAAGCCCGCGCGGCGAGCGACTTCAAAGGCCATCTGGAAGTGCAGGGCCTGGCGCTGGTCAACAAAGTACAGGGCGCGGTCAGCATGCAGCTGCTGGCTGCGGTAGCGCATGGCAGCGAGGTCGGTGGTGGCGTACAGATAGCCGCCACCGGCCTTTTGCACGATCACCGGCAGCGGGTTGCCTTCGGCGTTTTTGAATTCTTCGAGGAAGACGCACTGCGCGCCGTTGTCTTCGGTCAGCAAGCCTTTCTCGCGCAGAGCTTCAACAATGCCCGGCAGGTCGTCGTTGTAAGCGCTTTCGCCCTTAACGTCGGCCATCGACAGCTTCACGCCGAGCAGGTCGTATACCTGCTGGCAGTGGGACAGGGAAATGTCGTTGAAGCGGTTCCACAGGGCCAGGCACTTCTCATCACCGGCTTGCAGTTCAACCACCAGCTCACGGGCGCGGTCGGCAAACTCCGGGGATTCGTCAAAGCGCTTTTTGGCCGCGCGGTAGAAGCCTTCCAGATCGGACAGCTCGCTTTCGGCGGCTTCCGGGTTGGCTTCCATAAAGGCCAGCAGCATGCCGAACTGGGTACCCCAGTCGCCAACGTGGTTCTGGCGGATAACGTCGTCGCCAAGGAATTCCAGCACGCGGGCAACGCCGTCACCGATGATGGTGGAGCGCAGGTGGCCGACGTGCATTTCTTTGGCCAGGTTCGGCGAGGACAGGTCGATAACCACTTTCTGCGCCGCGCCAGCTTTGCGCACGCCGAGCTTGGCGTCAGCCAGGTAGCCATCAAGACGAGCCGCCAGGGCTTGGGTGTTTTGATAGAAGTTAAGGAAGCCGGGGCCGGCGATTTCCACTTTGCTGATCTGCTCGTCAGCAGGCAGCGCGGCAATCAGTTTTTCGGCCAGATCACGTGGCTTCATGCCCGCCTGCTTGGACAACATCATGGCGATGTTGCTGGCGAAGTCACCGTGGGTCTTGTCCTTGGTGTTCTCCACCTGAATGGCCGGGCTCAGGCCTTCAGGCAGCACGCCTTCGGCAGTAAGGCGGGTCAGGGCTTGCTGGATCAGGTGGCGAATAGTGTCTTTCATGGTCTGCTCAGTCGGCCGTTTGGGCGGCGGCGCGCAATGCGCTGGTTGAAAACTGGGCATTATCGACGGCCTTGGGCGGTGGCTTCAAGCTGCACGTAGAGGGTTCCGGCCAGTGGGCGTCTGTCAACGCTGATCCGGGACTGAGTGTTCGCGACTGAAGTCGCTCCTACAAGGTGTGTACAGCCCTGCGGGAGCGGCTTTAGCCGCGCAGAATGAGCTGCTCAGATGCGGCGCAATGGCGTGCCGCGCACCGGCGCACCGTTGGCTTTGTAATACGGGGCGGTGCTGCGTGGCAGCGGTGTGCGGCCCCGGATTTTGTCAGCGATTTTCTCGGCCATCATGATGGTCGGGGCGTTGAGGTTGCCGGTGACGATGATCGGCATGATCGACGCATCCACCACGCGTAGTCCCTGCATGCCATGCACACGGCCCTGGCCATCGACCACTGCCATGTCATCTTCGCCCATCTTGCAGGAGCAGGACGGGTGATAGGCGGTTTCCGCGTGTTCGCGGATAAAGGTATCCAGCTCGGCATCGCTCTGAGCGTGCAGGCCTGGGCTCAGCTCGCGGCCACGGTAAGGGTCCAGCGCTGGTTGGGCCATGATTTCGCGGGTGATACGGATGCCGTCACGGAACTCCTGCCAGTCCTGCTCGGTGGACATGTAGTTGAAGAGGATGCTCGGGTGTTGGCGCGGGTCTTTCGATTTAATCTGAATACGGCCACGGCTTGGTGAGCGCATGGAGCCCATGTGTGCCTGAAAGCCGTGTTCCTGTACACCTTTACTGCCGTTGTAGTTAATCGCTACCGGGAGGAAGTGGTACTGAATATTGGGCCACTCAAACTCCGGGCGGGTGCGGATAAAACCACCGGCTTCAAACTGGTTGCTGGCGCCCAGACCTGTGCCGAAGAACAGCCACTGCGCGCCGATGGCAGGCTGATTCCACCACTTGGTGGCCGGGTAAATGGAGACCGGCTCCTTGCAGGCGTATTGCTGATACAGCTCCAAGTGGTCTTGCAGGTTTTGGCCAACACCGGGCAGGTCATGCACCACGGGGATGTCCAGTGAACGCAGCAGGTCTGCCGGGCCAACGCCGGAGCGTTGCAGAACTTGCGGTGAGGCAATCGCACCGCCACAGACGATCACCTCACGCTGAGCGTGGGTGGTATGCAGGGTGTTGTCGTTGCCCAGCAGGTAGGCCACGCCAATGGCGCGCTTGCCGCTGAACAGAATGCGGTCGGTCAGAGCGTGGGTGACGATGGTCAGATTGGGACGCTGGCGGGCCTGATCGAGATAACCTCGGCCTGTTGCTGCGCGGCGGCCTTGCGGGGTGACGGTGCGGTCCATCGGGCCGAAGCCTTCCTGCTGGTAACCGTTAAGGTCGTCGGTGCGGGGGAAACCGGCTTGCACACCGGCTTCAATCATGGCGTGAAACAGCGGGTTGTTGCCGTTCTTTGGCGTGGTCACGCTCACCGGGCCGTCGCCGCCGTGGTAGTCGTTGGGGCCGATGTCGCGGGTTTCAGCTTTGCGGAAGTACGGCAGGCAGTCCAGATAGCTCCAGTCTTCCAGCCCTTTAAGTCGCGCCCAGCCGTCGTAATCCATGGCGTTGCCGCGGATGTAGCACATGCCGTTGATCAGCGATGAGCCGCCCAAGCCTTTGCCGCGCCCGCATTCCATGCGGCGGTTGTTCATATAGGGTTCCGGGTCGGTCAAATAAGCCCAGTTGTAGCGCCGGCCTTGCAGGGGATAAGCAAGGGCAGCAGGCATCTGGGTACGGAAGTCGAGGCGGTAATCCGGGCCGCCGGCCTCAAGTAGCAGCACACTGACGTCGGCGTCTTCGGTCAGGCGGGTGGCCAGCACATTACCGGCAGAGCCGGCACCGATGATGATGTAGTCGAACGCATGAGTCATGGAACCACCTACTGCAGACCTGAATGAGGGCAAAGCAAGTCAAGCCCCGTTGCCGGGGCTGGAATGAGGAAGTCAGAACACCGAGTTGTAAGCACCCAGCTCGACCTGAACGGATTTGATGCGGGTGTAATGGGTCAGGGTGGCCAGGCCGTTTTCGCGGCCAACGCCGGATTGTTTGTAACCGCCGACCGGCATTTCCGCCGCCGACTCGCCCCAGGTGTTGATCCAGCAAATACCGGCTTCCAGTTGATGGATCACGCGATGGGCACGGGTTACGTCGCGGGTGACGACACCGGCAGCGAGGCCGTATTCGGTGTCATTGGCGCGGCGGATGACTTCTTCTTCCGTGTCATAGATGAGGATGCTCATCACCGGACCAAAGATCTCTTCGCGGACGATGGTCATCTCGTCACGGCAATCGGTGAACACAGTCGGCGCCACATAAGCGCCTTTGCCATACTCGCCATCGGTCACGCGGTGGCCGCCGACCAGCAGACGGGCACCTTCAGCGCGGCCTTTTTCGATGTAACCGAGCACGCTTTCCATGTGAGCAAAACTCACCAGCGGGCCGAAGTTGGTGGCGTCGTCCAGCGGGTCTCCGAGGCGGATGCGTTTAACCCGCTCCAGCACCTTGGCTTCAAAACGGGCTTGCAGCATGCGCGGCACAAACACGCGGGTGCCGTTGGTGCAGACCTGGCCGGAGCTGTAGAAGTTGGCCATGACGGCGATATCGGCGGCGCGGTCCAGATCGGCATCTTCAAAGATGATCAGCGGCGATTTGCCGCCCAGCTCCATGGTCACTTCTTTCAGGGTCGAGCTGCTGGCGCTGGCCATGACTTTTTTGCCGGTCACCGTGCCGCCGGTGAAGGAGACTTTCTCGATGCCAGGATGTTCAGTCAGCCACTGGCCGACCTCGCGGCCACTGCCAGTGAGCACGTTGAATACGCCGTCCGGTACGCCTGCTTCGGTGTAAATCTCAGCCAGCTTTACCGCGCTCAGGGAAGTGACTTCGCTGGGCTTGAAGATCATCGCGTTGCCAGCAGCCAGTGCCGGGGCGGATTTCCACATAGCGATCTGAATCGGGTAGTTCCAGGCGCCGATACCCGCAACTACGCCTAGCGGCTCGCGGCGGGTGTAGACGAAGCTGGTGTCGCGCAGCGGGATTTGTTCGCCCTCGATGGCCGGAATCAGGCCCGCGTAGTACTCCAGTACATCCGCGCCGGTGACGATATCCACATAGCGGGTTTCCGAGAGTGGCTTGCCGGTGTCGAGGGTTTCCAGCTCGGCCAGCTCATCGTTGCGCTCGCGCAGGATGTCCACAGCTTTACGCAGGATGCGTGAGCGCTGCATGGCAGTCATTGAGGCCCAGACCTTTTGCCCGGCTTGAGCGCTGGCGACGGCTTTATCCACATCCTCACGGGTGGCGCGTTGGACTTTACCCAACACTTCACCGGTAGCGGGGTTGATGCTGTCAAAGGTTTCGCCACTGCTGGCGGCTACGTAGCGGCCACCGATATAGAGCTGTTGTTCACTGAAACGGGGCATGGCAAATCCTCTGAAGCATGCGGAAGTTGAGCTCCAGTGAGGGTATGCAATTTATATTGAACGCTCAATCAACAAAAACGACGGAGGAAAAGCCAATCACGACATAGAGGGCAATTGAGGTCATTGCACTGCTGTGCTTTAGGTGGGAACGGCTTCAGCCGTGAACAGGCTGGCAGCAATACGGACTTTGAAGGTAGATGCGATTCGCGGCTAAAGCCGCTTTTACGGGAGTCTTTAGGCGTTGGCCTTGGCTAACTGCAGATCGACATATTCAACAGCAATATTCTGTGCCAGCTCGACATCGAAGGCTTCGCCGCTCAGTGCGCCACGCAGCCACAGACCGTCGATCAGCGCCGCCAACCCGCGGGCGGCTGCTCGTGCTTGGGGCTGTGGCAAGGCAAGGCGGAACTGGAAACAGATATTGGAAAACAGGCGATGGTCGTTCACCCGTTGCAGGCGGCGCAGGGAAGGGTGATGCATGCTGCTGGCCCAGAAGGCGAGCCAGGTTTTCATCGCCGGGCCGTTGACCTGAGAGTCGTCGAAATTGCCCTGAATAATCGCCCGCAAATGAGCCCGAGGGTCGTTCTCCGGCAGGGCTGCGCGGCGCTCCTGCATGGCGTTACTCAGTGCCTGCATCAGGTGGCGCATGGTGGCCTCAAGCAGGCCGTTCTTATCCTTGAAGTAGTGACTGATGATGCCGTTGGAAACCCCGGCAATCCGCGCAATCAGAGCGATGCTGGCATCGTTCATGCCCACTTGATCAACTGCTTCCAGGGTGGCTGCAATCAACTGCGAACGACGAATCGGCTGCATTCCGACTTTAGGCATCGGATTCTCCGTATCAGTGGCTGGGCGCGAATGGGCGAAGTCTAGGCCTGTCGCGGGTTGTCAGGCAAATGGGGTGCTGAAACCTTCCAGCCGATAATTACAGCTTGTTCTTCTCCTGAGAGCGGCTGCTGGATTTCAATACCTCTTTTTGGCTCCCACATGCTTAGCTTATCCAGACATTGCGACCAGCTCTGCCCGTGTTCAAGAACCTTATGTACTGACACCATAAGAAGGAGCTGTATTGGTAGTTAGAATTGGGCGCAAGTGCTTGAAGAGCTTCGTGGTCACGTTCAATTTAATTACGCCATTTGTTTTGCGTGTAGTCGTGAATTAGCTTCATCTCAACAAAAGCAGACTGTTCGACATCTTGTTGAAAAATCAGAAGATCGCCATAACGTTTATTGCTGTTCGTTTCGACGGGGTGCTTGGGTTTAATAGAACACTTGTTTTAGGTGCTGATCAGAGTGAAATAAAGCTCTCAACTGAACCACTCCTCAAATGAATAGCCGTTTTTCCGAAACTCACCTGATTTCTGGGCGCTTCGTTGCAGAGTCGTCCGCAGGCAGCGATCTAATATTTCCAGCATGTAGGGTTAGTTCCATGTGTATCTGATGGGGTTGGCAGTGCCAAATCTGAACGCTTCGGGTATACGTCGACCTAGGTACATTTTTTTGATTTCTTCATCGGCTTCACGCCCAATAAAACCTAGTCGTCCCGGTCGGTCCGGGCGTCCCGGAAAGTTCTGAGCTGTGGCTTCCAGCCATTTTTCGGGAATGTAGGCTGCCTTGATAATGCCTTTTTCAGAGGCCAGAACGATCTCGGTTTCCTTCGCCCGTTTCTGGCTAAGTTTCCACGCATATCTTGTTGCTTCATACAAGGGCCTTTCAGATGCGCTCCGGTTGATGCTGATCAACAGAATCCGATGATTGAATATTGCGGGCTCAGCCGAGTACTCCCTAATAATTTCATTGGCATGCATTGCGCCGCGTTCGCCGCTGCCTTCTCCTCCCATGATGTTGGTTAGGCCCGGATAGGCATCAATCAGGGCTGCTTCCACTTCCTTGGCTGTCGCCAAGTCCATGCCATGTCGATGGATTACATGGGCAACTTCAAAACCAGAGAGGCGTATTTCTCTGATACGCCTGAGCTTGTCACTGACTTCATCTGTTTCGCTCCCAAGCTCATCGTGGATATGTGCGTATAAACGATTACCAACGCCACGGCCTACGTAGAAGGTGTCACCATTTCTAGGGTCGATTAGCCTGTAAACGTAGTTTTTCAGGATTTCGATGATTTCAGCAGGGAAAGCTTCGATTTCTTTCGGGGGCATAGTGCTCTCACTTCATTCGATTGCATGCAGGGGCATGGGTCGAGAATTCAAGTCGGTAGTCTTGGGGTTATTTCTATGTCCCCTGAATTGATATCGACGCATACGTAGTAAATCCCAGGCTCATGTCTTGCAGAGTATCTAGGCGATGGTGCACCTGCGTTAAACATGATGATGCGATGTGTACTGTCTGCCGCTTTGCTTCTAAGTTTTTTAAGGGCGCTGGCTTTTTTACTATGGAAAAAAGATGGGGCAACATTGAAGGCTTCACCTGCAAGGCTGCAGGAGTCAGAGGTCGCACGTATATCGAAGCCGTTTTTATCTTCGTTCCCGAATTCGACGGTATATTCCGTAAAAGGGAATGCTTGCAATTTCAGCAGTCCGGCAATGCCATGCAGGATTACAAGGTCAGACATTATCCTGTTCGCGGCTTCAAATAACGTTACGCTTGGATAGGGACCGAGTCCAACCTGCTTACGCTTGAGGGCGGTTAATAGTGAGACGCCCGTGAGTCCTTGGATTGAACTCCCAACTGGTGCAATGCTTTCTGTGAAGGCTTCCAGGATTGCAGAGATGTTTGCAGCGTTCAGTGTTCTTATAGGCTGTTGCATATTCGTTTGGTCTGGTAATCCACAGTGTCGACTTGTCGGATTCTAAGCTGCTGCAATTTCTTAGCCCTACTCTGGGCTGTGAGGGGCCGCAATCAAAACGCGGATATGAAAAAAACGGGCCGAAGCCCGTTTTTTATTAACCTCAGAGTACGCCTTACTCCAGCCAACCAGCTACGCGCTCCGGGTTTTTCTCAACCCAGGCTTTGGCGGCTTCTTCTGGTTTTTTGCCGTCGCGGATTTCGAGCATGACGCTGCCGACTTCTTCCGCGCCCCAGGAGAATTTCTTCAGGAAGGCGGTGGCTTCAGGTGCTTTAGTGTTGATGCCGGGGTTGGCCACGGTGTCGATGCGCTCAGCTTCGCCGAAGACGTTTTTCGGGTCCTCAAGGAAGCGCAGTTGCCATTTGGCGAACATCCAGTGCGGAATCCAGCCGGTTACGACGATAGGTTTCTGGGCTTTTTCTGCACGGGCCAGGGCGGTGGACATGGCTGGGCCGGAGCTGGGCATCAGTTTGATTTTGGTCAGGCCGTATTCCTTCACGGCATCTTCAGCGCGGCGCATAACACCGGCACCGGCGTCGATGCCGATGATTTTGCCGTCGAAGTCAGCAGCGTAGGTGTCGAGGTCGGCGATGGTTTTGGCTTGTACATAGTCCGGGACGATCAGGCCGATTTTGGCACCGGCGTAGTTGGTGCCGAGCACCTCTACTTTGTCTTTGAGTTTCTCGTAGTACTCGCCGTGGGTGGCGGGCATCCAGGCGGAGAGGGTGGCGTCCAGGTCGCCGCGGGCTACGCCTTGCCACATGATGGCTGGTTCAACGGGTTTGAGTTCGACTTTGTGGCCGAGCTTGCTTTGCAGAATTTCGGCTGCAACGTGGGTGGCAGCAACGCTGTCGTCCCAGCCGTTGACGTAGCCGATCTTGAGGGTGGCTTTTTCGGCAGCAAGGGCGCTGCCGGCGCTGAAAGCCAGGGCGGCGAGGCCGAGGCAGAGTTTGCTCAGGGTGCGCATGGTAGTTCTCCGTCAGGTGGATGGCAGTTGTTGTGGTTGTGCATCCATGCGGACTTATTGGGTCTACTGGCACGGACGGTCACTCCCCCGCATGGCTGCATGCAGCCATGTTGAAATTGAGGGAGTGCGTCCGGGCAGTTGCGGGTTAAGCGATTACAGACCCAGGTGTTTTTTTACGGCAGCGAGGCCGTCCTGACCGTCGTAGGTGGTGACACCAGCCAGCCATTGTTCAAGGATGGCCGGGTTGGCTTTGATCCATTCGGCGGCCACTGTGGTTGGATTCTGTTTATCCAGAATCTTCTCCATCAACTGGCTCTCGATCTCTACGTTGAACTGCAGGTTATTGATCAGCTTGCCGACGTTAGCGCAGCGAGCTTCGTAGTCGGTGGGCACTACGGTGAAGACTTTGGCTGCGCCGAAGTCGGGACCGAAGACGTCATCACCGCCGTCCAGGTAGGTCATGTCGAACTGGGTGTTCATTGGGTGCGGGGCCCAGCCGAGGAATACCGCAGGTTCCTTTTTCTTCACCGCCCGCTGGACCTGGACCAACATTCCGGCTTCGCTGGACTCGATCATTTTGAAGTCGCCCAGGCCGAATTTGTTTTCTTTGATCATGCCGTCGATCAGCAGGTTGCCGTCGTTGCCCGGTTCGATGGCGTAAATCTTGCCGCCAAGCTGGTCTTTGAATTTAGCGATGTCAGCAAAGGTTTTCAGGCCTGCCTCTGCCGCATAGGTCGGAACGGCAAGGGTGTATTTGGCACCTTCGAGGTTGGCTTTAGGCAGTACTTTAATGCCGCCTTTTTTCAGGAACGGTTCAATTACCGAGTCCATCGATGGTGCCCAGTAGCCCAGGAAGATATCGACCTGACCGGTTTGCAGGCCGGTGAAGGCGATTGGGACCGAGGCCATGATTTTACGCGGTTGGTAGCCGAGCCCTTCAGATAGGGTCATGGCAACACCGGTTGTGGCGGCAATATCTGCCCAGCCAATTTCAGCAAAACGCACAGTCTTGCAGCTTTCTGGTTCCTGTGCCCATGCGCTTTGCAGCAGTGCCATGGAGAGCAGACTTACACCGGCGAGCTGTTGCAGCTTTTTCATATGCGGCCTCTTTGCTGGCTATTTGTAATTTATTGGCGTTGTAGTTTTGCGCTTACCCAACTAAAGAACGTGCTGCGTTTGGCTGCTTTGGTGGTGCCAAAACTTTCAGTGATGCGATCGAGAATGATCGCCAGCAACACCACGGCCATGCCGCTTTCAAAGCCCAGCCCGATATCCAGACGCTGGATACTCGCGAGAACGTCGTTGCCCAGACCGCCCGCGCCGACCATTGAGGCGATGATGACCATCGACAGCGCCATCATGATGGTCTGGTTAACCCCGGCCATGATTGACGGCATGGCATTGGGCAATTGAACTTTGAACAGCAGCTGCCTGGGTGTGCAGCCAAAAGACTGGCCGGCTTCGATCAGCTCTTTGTTGACCTGACGGATGCCCAGCGCAGTCAGGCGCACAGCCGGTGGCATGGCGAAAATAACGGTCGCGATGATGCCGGGCACGCGCCCCAGTCCGAACAGCATGGCCGCCGGAATCAGGTAAACGAATGCCGGCATGGTCTGCATGAAGTCGAGGATCGGCCGCAGGATGGTGGCAACCCGCTCGCTGCGTGCAGCCCAGATGCCCAGTGGAATACCCAGCAACAGGCTGATAAAGGTGGCGGAGAAGGTCAGGCCGAGGGTAACCACGGTCTGGTCCCAGAAGCCGGTCATGACGATAAGGCTGAAAGCCGCTGCGGTGAAGATGGCGAAGCTGGTACCGATACGCCACAGACCAAGGGCTACAAAGATGCTGATCAGAGCCCAGGCTGGCGGAGCCATTAGCAGGCTTTCGACAACTTCTGAAAAGCCATCGACGACACTGCCGATGCTGTTGAAGGCGTCGCTGTAGTTGTCCAGCAGGTGCTGGACGATGTCATTGACCCAACTGCCCAGGTCGAGTTTGTTATCGCTCATAGCTTTCTCCCTGCAGGCGGCTCAGCAGGCGGCCTTTGCTGATGGCGCCGCAGTAGCAGCCTTGTTGATCGACTACCGGTACCGGACCTTCGTTGTCGACAAGACGCTCGATGACTTCGTTTAGTGTGAGATCTTCGGGAATCGGTGTGACCGGTTTGAGCACCTTGTGATCCAGGGCAACGCTGTTGCCGCCTTCGACCAGCAAGGCGATCTTCTCCAGGCTGATCGAGCCTTTGAAGGTGTTCTGCTCGTCCACCACAAAGGCGTAGTGTTTGTCTTTGGCCAACAGTTCCTTACACACCATTTGCGCATCCGGTGCTTTGCCGTTGTGCACGTAGACCGGCACGCTGTCGGCCTTGAGCTGGCCAGCGGTGAGGTAGCGGTTGGTATCGACGGTATTGAAGAAGTTGCGCACGTAATCGTTGGCAGGGTTGTCGATCAGCTCTTGTGGTGTGCCGACCTGAATCAGGCGGCCACCTTCCATGATGCCGATGCGGGTGCCGATGCGGATGGCTTCTTCAATATCGTGGGAAACGAAGATGATGGTGCGGCGGTCGGTCTTTTGCAGTTCCAGCAGGATGTCCTGCATTTCCCGGCGCTTGAGTGGATCGAGGGCGGAGAAGGCTTCGTCCATGATGATCATGGATGGGTTAACCGCCAGTGCGCGGGCCAGGCCTACGCGCTGCTGCATACCACCGGACAGCTCGCCCGGCAGCTTGTGGGCAAAGGTGTCGAGGCCAACTTGCTTGAGCACGTGCATGGCGCGCTGTTCGCGTTCTTTTTTGCTTTTGCCTGCTACCTCCAGACCAAATGCTGCGTTTTCCAGCACGGTGCGCGAGGGCATCAGGGCAAAGGACTGGAAGACCATGCTCATGTCACGGCGACGCAGGTCGATCAGTTGCTTTTTGGGTAATTTGGCGACGTTCTGACCGTCGATGTAGACGTTGCCGGAGCTGGGTTCAACCAAGCGGTTAATCAGGCGGATAAGGGTGGATTTGCCTGAGCCTGAAAGGCCCATCAGGACGAAAATCTCGCCCTCTTCAACGCTGAATGAAACATCACTGACGCCGATAATGGCGCCTTTCTCTGCGAGAATCCTTTCTTTGCTCCAACCTTGCTTGAGCAGGTTGATGGCTTCCTGTGGCTCTGCGCCAAAAACCTTGTAGAGGTTTTCAACGACGATTTTTCCAGACTGCATGGGATGATTCCCCTTCAGTAGACATCCAGATCAGTGCTGCGGAACCACGCCATCGCCAGTTGGCGTTTGGGTGGTGATGCCGACTGTTCTTGCCTGTGTGGTTACCGGGTTGCTGGGTTGGGCAACGGTTAGCGCAATGGCTTTGAAACGCTGCAATATCACCGTTGTAGCCGCAGGGCTTGCAGCGGTTGGTTGCGAATGTTTTTAAGCCATTAAGCAATCCGTGTTCCAAATCCTCTGGCAGTGTTACGAAGCCCATCCTGGGATTTCGCAGAGCCTCCTGCTCTGCGCGTACATCCGAAATTTTTTATATGACCGATCTGCGTTCTCGCTGGCCGGTGCTTGTTGGTGTTCCGGTCCGGGCTTTGGTTTCCCGGTCTGTCTTGCACCTTTAAGTGCGACAGTGACGAATTCAAGTGACTCAACGATATAGTCTTCAGCCCTTGGCAATTGTCGGTTTGCGACCCTGACGTGTTGCCTCACGACATTGCCGGTATATGCCGGTCAGGCTGTTCAGGGCGCTTGTGCGTATGTCGTAAAAGCTCAAGTCCATCAGGGTTGAGCGTCTGTCGGCACGCTGTCTGAGGCGGGTTTAAAGGCGCTTGCAGCGGGTTCTCCGGCCAGTGTTGTAACCCCCTCCAGCCAGCCCATGACAATCTGAGGATTGGCCTCGATCCACTTTTTCGCCTCGCGGTGGGGGTTGGTGTTGCTGTCGAGAATGGCGCTCATCAGGTGGTTTTCCATGTCCAGGTTGAAGTGCAGGTTCTTCAGCAGACGCGCCACATTCGGGCAGCGTTCAATGAAGGTTGCATTGGCGTTGGTATGAACGGTGGCACCGCCGTAATTAGGACCGAAGAACTCGTCTCCGCCCTTGAGGTAGTGGATGCGCATGGCGGTGTTCATCGGGTGAGGCTCCCAGCCAAGGAAGACGATCCACTGTTTCAGGTGCTGTGCCCGCTTGACCTGAGCCAGCATGCTGGTTTCGTTGGACTCCACCAGCGTGAAGTCGCCCAGGTTGAAGGCGTTCTGATCAATCATCTGCTGGATCAGTTTGTTGCCGTCATTACCCGGTTCGATTCCGTAAAGCTTGCCGCCAAGTTGCTGCTTGGCAGCAGCCAGATCGGCAAAGCTTCTAAGGCCGCCCTCATAAGCCGCCTGATTGATTGCCAGGGTGTATTTGGCACCTTCCAGGTTGGTGCCGAGGGTGAGCACGTGGCCGGTTTGTTGGTAAGGACGCAGGTCGTTTTCCATGCTCGGCATCCAGTTGCCGAGGAATACATCAATCTTGCCGGCGGCCAGAGACTTATAGGTATCCGGCACAGACAGCTGCTTTACCTGCGTGCGGTAACCGAGCTTGCTGAGAATGTGGCGGGTCACTGCGGTGGTGACTGTGATATCGCTCCAGCCGACGTCGGCAAAGCGCACCTGGTTGCAGCGTTCGGGTTCAACAGCGTGGGCAAACAGGGGAACACAACAAAGGAGTGCAGCCAGCTTGCTGCGGATATCCAATGACATGACAGGTCTCCCTACATCGTTTTGTGACGTTGACGGCAGCAGCTCCTCCGGCTCGGGGGATACGGAGCGTTAAGGAGGTATCTGGCCGAGGCGGGGTGTCTGGCTGTTGGTGGTTGTCAAAAAATCACCGTCAAGTTACTGCCACTGGGTTGATCATGCCGATGCAGCTTTGTACCTGCCTATGCAGCTTGTCGCTGGGAGAACGGTTTTGTCGCACATGGATTGTCCAAATGATGTTCAGCCGAGCTGAGCGACGTGGCGACCAAAGCGACCTGTGTTGGCGTATTCAGATAAGACCGGGTCGGTGTGGGACGCCGGGAGCGGGGCGAAATCCTGATCATGGCCGCAGCTAATCGTGCGGAGAGTGTCGTGGCTATCAGCGTATTCGACTTGTTCAAAATCGGTATTGGTCCATCCAGTTCTCACACCGTCGGGCCTATGCGCGCCGCAGCCCAATTCAGTGCGGTGCTGGTCGAATATGGCCTGCTGGATGACTGTGTGCGGGTTGAGGTGTGCCTTTATGGTTCGCTTTCGGCAACCGGCATCGGGCACGCCACTGATCGTGCTGTGGTGATGGGTCTGATGGGCGAGTGGCCGGACCAGATTGATCCGGCCAGCATCGCACCACGCATTGAAGCGCTGCTGGCAGACAAGCAGTTGCTGCTATCTGGCCGTAAAACAGTACAGTTCGACTGGCAGCGCGACATGCTGCTGCTTGAGGAGAATCTGCCGTACCACCCTAACGCTATGCGTCTCCGTGCTTTTGCAGCAGATGGCAGCCTGCTGTACGGCAACACCTATTACTCAGTCGGCGGCGGCTTTGTGGTGGATGAGGCGCAAGCCAGCAGCGGCCAGCTGGATCAGGATCAAACCCCGCTGCCTTATGACTTCAACAGTGCCGAAGAGCTGCTGCAGCTGTGTCGGCTGCACGGCCTGCGTGTCTCTGAGCTGATGATGGCCAACGAAAAGGCCTGGCGCAGCGAGGAGGAAATCCGCAGCGGCCTGATGAAGCTCTGGCAGGCCATGCGAGATTGCGTGGAGAACGGCCTGCGTCAGGAAGGCATCTTGCCGGGTGGGCTGTTTGTGCAACGCCGCGCAGCTAAGCTGTACCGCAGCTTGCAGCAGATGAGCCGGCCCAATGTGATCGGCTCAACGCTCAGCGGTATGGAGTGGGTCAACCTGTTTGCCCTGGCGGTGAATGAAGAAAACGCTGGTGGCGGCCGCATGGTCACGGCACCGACCAATGGCGCGGCGGGGATCATTCCGGCGGTGCTGCATTATTACGTGCGTTTCAGCCCGGCGGTGAGCGAAGACAACGTGGTCGATTACCTGCTGGCTGCGGCTGCAATCGGCATTTTGTGTAAAAAAAATGCGTCGATCTCCGGTGCCGAGGTGGGCTGTCAGGGCGAGGTGGGTTCGGCCTGCGCCATGGCCGCAGCCGGTTTGGCGGAGATTTTGGGCGGTACGCCGGAGCAGGTGGAGAACGCCGCCGAAATCGGCCTGGAGCACAACCTCGGTCTGACCTGCGACCCAGTAGGCGGTCTGGTTCAGGTGCCGTGCATTGAGCGCAACGCGATTGCCGCGGTTAAGGCGATCAACGCCGCGCAAATGGCGCTACGCGGCGATGGCCAGCATTTTATTTCACTCGACCGGGTGATCCGCACCATGCGCGATACCGGCGCGGATATGCACGATAAGTACAAGGAAACCTCCCGCGGCGGTCTGGCGGTTAGCGCTGTGGAGTGCTGATGCCGCTTCTGGTGCAAGCTGTTTACAGGTCGCGTTGGGCTGCTCGGTTTTGGTGCGTTTAGTGTTTTGAGCTTTAAGTGCTGCAGTGGTCTAAGGAGCGTAACGACCGCTGGCAGCATGTGCGCCAAACAGTTACAGCGCGGCGCTCTCTGAGTGCTACCGAAATGCTCAGAGCACTGAAATCGAAGCGTCATGAGAGTGTCGCGCTCAGATAAGTGATGGTGATTCGATCAGAGAAATCCGCAACTTGAGAGGCATCAATATTTTTTATTGAACAGCCAATCAATTTAGGCATGGCCTTTGCCTAAGTGAATGCAGCCCGAACGGGCATGAATAAAAACAACTAAGAGCCTCTTACGAGCTCTACCGTGCGTTGCTTTGCGTGAGGATACCCCTGATGACACACCTCAACCCAGGTGCTCAGCCGTCCAAAGGTAACACCGCTCCACAATCCATCGGCTTTCTGTTGCTCGATAACTTCACCCTGATTTCACTGGCATCGGCAGTCGAACCGCTGCGCATGGCCAACCAGCTTTCCGGTAAGGAGCTGTACCGCTGGCATACTCTTTCCCAGTCAGGCCAGCCGGTGAGTGCCAGCGACGGATTGCAAATTACCCCGGATGCCAGCTTCGCCGGAACGCCGCGTCTGGATGCAGTGATTGTCTGCGGTGGTGTGGATATTCAGCACAGCGTTACCCGCGAGCATGTGCAGTGGTTACAGAGCATGTCGCGCCAAGGGGCTCAGCTCGGTGCGGTTTGTACGGGCAGCTGGGCATTGGCCAAGGCCGGTCTGCTGGACGGTTTTGAGTGCAGCGTGCATTGGGAGTGTCTGGCCGCCATGCAGGAAGCCTTCCCCCGCGCCGGTGTTAGCACACGCCTGTTCTCCATCGACCGTAACCGTCACACCAGTTCCGGTGGTACCGCGCCGATGGACATGATGCTGCACATGATCGGTCGCGAGCATGGCCGTGAGCTGGCCGCAGCGATTTCCGAAATGTTTATCTACGAGCGCATCCGCAACGAGCAGGATCATCAGCGCGTACCGCTCAAACACATGCTCGGCACCAATCAGCCGAAGCTGCAGGAAATTGTCGCGCTGATGGAGGCCAATCTGGAGGAGCCGATTGATCTGGACCAGTTGGCCCTGTACGTGGATGTATCCCGTCGCCAGCTCGAGCGCCTGTTCCAGAAGTACCTGCATTGCTCGCCTTCACGTTACTACCTGAAGCTGCGTCTGATCCGTGCCCGTCAGCTGCTCAAGCAGACCAGTATGTCGATCATCGAAGTAGCCTCGGTGTGCGGGTTTGTTTCCACGCCGCATTTCTCCAAGTGCTACCGCGAGTACTTCGGCATTCCGCCGCGGGATGAGCGCGCAGGTCAGCAGCACAGCAATGTGGTGCTGATGCCGATGCCTGAAGATCTGGCCCGCACGCCGTCGGCTGCCATGGCGGCGCTCAACCGGGCACAAGGTGAGTCCACTTTCGCCAGCGTGCGCCTGTAGAAAGATGCCCTGTCATTGTTGATCCACAGGTCCCTTCAATAGGGACCTGTCCTTCCGTTTTCTGGGGTAGCAGACTCAGACTACTGCCTTAGTTGTGTGTCTGCGGCGTAGAATTCTGCGCTATGGTTTGGTTCCCCGCCTTCAGGTCTGCTGTTCTGCTCAACGGATTCAATAATGAAATTGCCAGGATCGCCTTTCTTCTGGGTGAGTTTTGCCATGATTGTCGGAGGGATGAGCACGGCGCTGATCAGTCCGCTTTATCCCTTGTACCAGCTTGAATGGGACTTGCTTGTCAGCCAGGTTTCGCTGATTTACGTGGTGTACATGTTCGGGGCGTTGGGCTGCCTGCTATTTCTGGGGCGCCTGGCGGATCGGATCGGTTTTCGAAAGGTATTGGTGGGCGGACTGACGCTGATGCTTGTTGGTACCGGCCTTACGGTCGCGGCGTGGGATATAAACAGTCTGCTGTGCGGCCGCTTTATCGTTGGGGTGGCCGCCAGCTTGCTGACCACATCGGGGACGGGCTATTTGCTGGGGGCATCCGAGCCAGACTCTTTGCCGCGGGTCTCGACCATTACCAGCGTGCTGGTGACCATTGGCTTCGGCCTTGGGCCATTGCTGGGCGGTATTGTCGGGCAGTGGCTGGCGTACCCATTGATCACGGCTTATATCCCGGTGTTGGTGCTGGGCACGTTGGCGCTGTATGCGCTGCTCACACAGGTGCCATCGATCAAAGTCGCACAGGCAGGCAATGCTTCTCACTGGTTGAAAAGTTGCCTACCCAGGCTGACATGGCCAGGCCCTGGCAGTTCGAGTGTCTTTATTCTGATCTGCTGGTTCCCGTTTGTGGCCTTCAGCGTGTTTGGCCTGTATGCCTCCATGGCCCCTCTGTTTCTGGAAAAAATGGTGACTTGGCATGGCCCGTTTGTTGGCGGTGCTGCCATTGCCTTGATCCTGTTTATCTCGGCCAGCATGCAAGTGTTCTGTCGGCAGTTGCATATCCACGTCAATGGCATGTGGGGCATGTTGTCGATGGCCATGAGTAATGCGCTGATGGTTATTAACCTGCACCAAGGGTCATCACTGGTGTTTGTAATGGGGGTGCTGCTGGCTGCCATTGGCCACGGCATGGCTATGTTGGCGGGGGCCAGTATGGTCAACCGTCTGGCGCTGCCGCATAACCGCGCCGGGATGTTTGCGACCTTTTGGGTGGCCGGTTATATCGGTGCCATAGGGCCGATGATGGGTATGGGCTGGATTGCTGACCATTGGGGGATCAGCACGTCGGTGACGGTGTTCTGCTCGTCAATCATTTTGATTGCGGTAGTGCAGGCGGTATTTACCCGGCGTCATCCGGGCTTGCGGGCGATGCAGGAGTAATTCTGTTGTTCTCCTGTTGTTTGAGCGACCGAGTCTGATATCTCGAAGCGTTTCGCCCTTTCCGGGCGAGTTTCTTTTGTCAGGGCAAAAGTAACCAAAACCGTTTACCCCGTCATCCGGCCCTGCGCTTCGCTACGGGTTCGTGCCCAGAATCACCCTGCTGAAGCGGTAATTGGCGTCGCTCTGACATTCAGCGCCCATAGCTCGTAGCCTGGATTAGCCGCAGGCGTAATCCCGGGTTCGCAGGCGCAGTCACCGCGACCTGCGAACCGGTGCGGTTAAAAATCAATCGACACGTCGCTGGTCGGCACGCTGCAGCAGGCGAGGATATAGCCTTCGGCGACGTCTTCATCGGTGATCGCGCCGTTGTGTTCCATGTTCACCTCGCCGCTGTTTTTCATCACCTTGCAGGTGCCGCAAATGCCCATGCCGCAGGCTTTGGGAATGTGCAGGCCGATTTTCGCCGCGGCTGCGTGGACGGTTTCGCCGGGGGCGATGCGGATGCTCTTGCCGGTGCTGCTGAAGCTCACTTCAAACAGTTCGGACTCGGCCGGTGCCGGTTCGCCAGCAGCTTCGGCGGCCAGCTCTTTGACCTCTTCGCGGACTTCTTCCGGCGTCGGGCCAAATGCTTCTTCGTGGTAATGGCTCATGTCAAAGCCGCTGGCTTCAAGCATGCGTTTTACCGCATTCATGTAAGGCGTCGGGCCGCAGCAGAAAATCTCCCGCTGCATAAAGTCCGGGGCAATCAGCTCCAGCATCGGCTTGTTCAGGTAGCCGCGATAGCCTGACCAAGGCTCGCCCAGGCCGTGTTTCTCGCAGATCAGGTGCAGGCTGAAGTTATCCACTCGCGCGGCCATATGCTCCAGCTCGCGGTGGTAGATGATGTCTTTCGGCGAACGGGCGCTGTGCACGAACACCATATCCACATTGGCGTTGGTGTCGTAGAACCAGCGGGCCATGGACATCACCGGCGTGATGCCGACGCCGCCGCTGAGGTACAGCACTTTGTCGGCCGGGAAGTCGATGGCGTTGAACAGCCCGACCGGGCCATGCACGGCGATCTCCTGACCTTCCTGCAGGTTGTCGTGCAGCCAGTTGGAAACCTTGCCGCCCGGTACGCGCTTGATGGTGATGGAGAAGCTATACGGCACCGAAGGCGAGCTGGAGATGGTGTAGGAACGCATCACCGGTTCGCCGTCGATATTCAGCTCCAGGGTGACGAACTGCCCCGGCTTGAAGAAATACATCAGCGGCTGATCCGCCATAAAGCAGAAGGTGCGTACGTCCCAGGTCTCCTGAATGATTTTCACGCAGCGTACCGGGTGGCGGCCGTTGCTCCAGGTCTGGGTGGTGACGGGGTTCAGGAAGCTGTTCGACATGGTCGTGATCTCGCGCACTGCGGCCTGTTATCGGCCTGATGGGAACGATTGTGCGCATCGCTTCCGGCGCTCATTTATCTGCCAGCGACATTTGCATGCTTATCACGACCTGCCCCGTAGAACGGGCTTTACCGCGTCGGAAACGGACGTGGTCATGTCGTGCATAGGTAAGGATTACCCGCCCTTCAGGCCCACACTCCAGCCAGCCGGACAATAAGGTTATGAGCAGGTTTCCCTTTCCTGAAGAGGCCGCCGGCAGGCGCAGAAAGGGCAGACCATGCCGCCCTGCGTGAGCCGCTGCCGGAGGCTGGCAGCGTAACCGACCAGACACTTTGATTACGGCCATTTGCAGTGCGAGTGGCCATAAGGAGTTACCGATGGATACCACCGCTACGCTGAGCCTGGGTGATGTGCTTGAGCCTGCTCGTAAGGCCACTGCTGAAATGCTGCAGACCCGTGAGCGTACGTTTTCTCTGCCGCAGCCGTTCTATAACGATGAGCGCCTGTTCAAGATCGACATGCAGGAAATCTTCCACAAGGAGTGGCTGATTGCGGGCATGACCTGCGAAATCCCGGCCAAGGGCAACTTCCTGACGCTGCAAATCGGTGATAACCCGATCATAGTGATTCGTGGTGCTGAAGGCAGCGTGCATGCCTTCCACAACGTCTGCCGCCATCGCGGTTCGCGCCTGTGCACCAGCGACAAGGGCAAAGTGGCCAAGCTGGTCTGCCCGTATCACCAGTGGACTTACGAGCTGGATGGCCGCCTGCTGTTCGCCGGTACCGAGATGGGCGAAGACTTCAAGCTCAGCGACTACAACCTCAAGCCGGTGAACTGCAAAGTCGCAGGCGGCTACATCTTTATCTCCCTGGCGGAAAACCCGCCAGCCATCGACGACTTCCTCTCCACCCTGTCGCACTACATGGAACCGTACGACATGGAAAACACCAAGGTGGCGGTACAAACCACCTTGATGGAAAAGGCCAACTGGAAGCTGGTGATGGAGAACAACCGTGAGTGCTACCACTGCAACGGTTCGCACCCAGAGCTGCTGAATACGCTGCTGGAATGGGATGACGTCACCGACCCTCGCGCCACCCAGACCTTTAAGGATCAGGTCGCCGAATGCACCGCCCGCTGGGACCGCGACAATATTCCGTACGCCCACGCCAGCTTTGGTCTGCGTAACCGGATCGTGCGTATGCCGCTGCTCAAGGGCACTGTGTCCATGACCATGGATGGCAAGCCAGGCAGTAACAAACTGATGGGCCGTATCACCGACCCGGATCTGGGCTCGATGCGCATCCTGCACCTGCCGCACTCGTGGAACCACTGCATGGGCGACCACATGATCGTCTTCACCGTGTGGCCGATCAGCGCGCAGGAAACCATGGTCATCACCAAATGGCTGGTGCACAAAGATGCTGTCGAAGGTGTGGACTACGACGTCGCCCGGCTGCGCGAAGTGTGGGATGCCACCAACGCACAGGACCGCCAACTGGCCGAAGAGAACCAGCGCGGCATCAACTCCACGGCTTACCAGCCAGGCCCATATTCCAAAACCTACGAGTTTGGCGTCGTCAATTTCATCGACTGGTACAGCGAACGCATGCTCAATAACCTGGGCGCGGCCCCGGCACCGTATTTGCGCAGCGTCGGGAATGAGCAGGCATGAGTCTGACGCTTTTGTTTCTGATCGGGCTGAGTCTGTACGGGGTGCTTGCAGCACGCCCTCAGCCCTAGCTCTATACAAAAAGTGCCTGCGCTCGATGATGCTTCGTTAAAAACCGGTTCGGAATGCTCATTTACCACTCGTAAACTCCGCCTCCGAACCGATTTTTGCCTCGCCTGATCTTTGCTCGGAGACTTTTTGTTCAGAGCTCAATTGACACACTGAGATCCTTCCACAGGGATCACGCTCACCTCTGTCAGCGCTGGTTTGGCAGAGGTTTTTTTTGTCTGCGCGCCGGCGCTCCCCCGACCTGCCTAAATGCGACTGCGGCTTGACGCTTTCGGCAATCCCCCAGTCGCTTTTGCGCCGGGTCGCTAAATCCCCCGGGGATATTCTCACTGCACAGCGCCAGCAACGGGTTTGGCGACATAGCTTGAGGGGACAGCCAGATGAGCCCAGCCGAATTACACGCCGACAGCATCGTTATTGACGGGCTGATCATCGCCAAGTGGAACCGTGAACTGTTTGAAGACATGCGCAAAGGTGGCCTGACGGCAGCCAACTGCACGGTGTCGGTATGGGAAGGGTTTCAGGCCACAGTCAACAACATCGCCGCCAGCCAGAAGCTGATCCGCGAGAACAGCGATCTGGTGATGCCGGTACGCACCACGGCGGATATCCGCAAGGCCAAAGAGCTGGGTAAGACCGGCATCCTGTTTGGCTTCCAGAACGCCCATGCCTTTGAAGACCAGCTCGGCTATGTCGAGGTGTTCAAGCAGCTCGGCGTGGGCATCGTGCAGATGTGCTACAACACCCAGAATCTGGTGGGCACCGGCTGCTACGAGCGCGATGGCGGGCTGTCCGGGTTCGGCCGTGAAGTGGTCGCGGAAATGAACCGCGTCGGCATCATGTGCGACCTGTCCCACGTCGGTTCCAAGACCTCTGAAGAGGTCATCCTCGAATCGAAGAAGCCGGTGTGCTACTCCCACTGCCTGCCATCCGGGCTGAAAGAGCACCCGCGCAATAAGTCCGATGAAGAACTGAAGTTCATTGCCGATCACGGCGGGTTTGTCGGCGTGACCATGTTTGCGCCGTTCCTGGCCAAGGGCATCGACTCGACCATCGACGACTACGCCGAAGCCATCGAATACACCATGAACATCGTCGGTGAAGACGCCATCGGTATCGGCACCGATTTCACTCAGGGCCATGGTCAGGATTTCTTCGAATACCTGACCCACGACAAAGGCTACGCCCGCCGCCTGACCAACTTCGGAAAGATTATCAACCCGCTGGGCATCCGCACCGTGGGCGAGTTCCCCAACCTCACCGAAACCCTGCTCAAACGCGGCCACAGCGAGCGCGTGGTGCGCAAGATCATGGGTGAGAACTGGGTAAGGGTGTTGGCCGACGTCTGGCACGAGTAGGTGAATACCTTTGGGCCTACTGCGCACACCGATAGCTGCGTCGCGTCCTCGCGACAGGCTCGCTACGGCCCAAGGGCATTCACGTAATTAGCGCAGGAATGAAGAACGTAGGGTGAATGACGCTTTATTCATCCACCAATGAAACAACGCGGTGTCTGCTGGTGGATGGCTTCGACCATCCACCCTACGCAAAGCAGCGGCGCAACGAATATCGACTGATTTGAATTCTGGAGTCTGTACACATGGCCAAACACGCCCCTGAACTGCCGATTGAGGTGGATAGCGAAACCGGCGTCTGGACCACTGATGCCCTGCCGATGCTGTACGTGCCACGGCACTTTTTCGTCAACAACCACATGGGCATCGAAGAGGTGCTGGGCGCTGAAGCTTACGCCGAGATTCTCTACAAAGCCGGCTACAAATCCGCCTGGCACTGGTGCGAGAAAGAAGCCGAATGCCATGGCATCTCTGGTGTGGCGGTGTTCGAGCACTACATGAAGCGCCTGTCGCAACGCGGTTGGGGGCTGTTCCAGATTGAAGACATCGACCTGGAAAAAGGCACCGCCAGCGTGCGCCTGAAGCACTCGGCGTTTGTCTACGTGTACGGCAAGTGCGGGCGCAAGGTCGATTACATGTTCACTGGCTGGTTTGCCGGGGCCATGGACCAGATTCTCCAGGCTCAGGGCAGCGCTGTGCGCACCGTGGCCGAGCAGGTTTACGGCGGTTCCGAAGAAGGCCACGACGACGGTCTGTTCATCGTCAAACCACTCTAAAAATAAATTTATCCGTGATCGAAAACACAGCGAGCGCAGTCGTTTTCAGAGGGTGCCCTAATGGCTTTTGAGGCTATGTTCCAGCCGATCCAGATCGGCAAACTGACCATCCGCAACCGCGTGCTCAGTACAGCGCACGCCGAGGTGTATGCCACCGACGGCGGCATGACCACTGATCGTTACGTGAAGTACTACGAAGAGAAGGCCAAGGGCGGTATCGGCCTGGCGATTTGCGGCGGCTCCTCTGTGGTGGCTATCGACAGTCCGCAGCAGTGGTGGAGCTCGGTGAATCTGTCCACCGACCGCATCATCCCGCACTTCCAGAATCTGGCTGACGCCATGCACAAGCACGGCGCCAAGATCATGATTCAGATTACCCATATGGGCCGCCGCTCCCGCTGGGATGGTTATCACTGGCCGACCCTGATGTCGCCGTCCGGTATCCGTGAACCGGTACACCGCGCCACCTGCAAAACCATCGAGGTGGAAGAAATCTGGCGGATCATTGGCAACTACGCACAGGCCGCACGCCGCGCTAAAGAGGGCGGGCTGGATGGTGTGGAACTGTCCGCTGTACACCAACACATGATTGACCAGTTCTGGTCGCCGCGTGTGAACAAACGCACCGACGAATGGGGTGGCAGCTTTGAAGGGCGAATGAAATTCGGCCTCGAAGTGCTCAAGGCGGTACGCGCTGAGGTGGGCGATGATTTCTGCGTGGGCATGCGTATCTGTGGTGACGAGTTCCACCCGGACGGCCTGTCCCATGACGACATGAAGCAAATTGCCGCCTATTACGACGCCACCGGCATGATCGACTTTATCGGCGTTGTAGGTTCGGGCTGCGATACCCACAACACCCTGGCCAACGTGATCCCCAACATGAGCTTCCCGCCGGAGCCGTTCCTGCATCTGGCAGCGGGCATCAAAGAAGTGGTCAAGGTGCCGGTGCTGCACGCGCAGAACATCAAAGACCCGAACCAAGCCACGCGCATTCTCGAAGGCGGCTATGTGGACATGGTCGGCATGACTCGCGCCCATATCGCCGATCCGCACCTGATCGCTAAGATCAAAATGGGCCAGGTTGATCAGATCAAACAGTGCGTAGGCGCCAACTACTGCATCGACCGTCAGTACCAGGGCCTGGACGTGCTGTGCATCCAGAACGCTGCCACCAGCCGTGAATACATGGGCCTGCCGCACATCATCGAAAAGTCCAGCGGGCCGAAGCGCCGCGTGGTGGTGGTTGGTGGTGGCCCCGGCGGTATGGAGGCTGCCCGTGTCGCGGCAGAACGCGGTCACGAGGTGATTCTGCTGGAGAAAAAAGACAGCCTCGGCGGGCAGATCACGCTGGCCGCCAAGGCACCGCAACGGGACCAGATGGCTGGTATCACCCGCTGGTATCAGCTGGAGCTGGCTCGCCTGAATATCGACTTGCGCCTGAATACCGCCGCTGATGCCGAAAGCATTCTCGCGCTGCAACCGGACATCGTCGTCTTGGCCAATGGCGGCCATGCCTTTATCGAACAGAACGAACACTGGGGCGCGGCCGAAGGGCTGGTGGTCAGCAGTTGGGATGTGCTCGACGGCAAGGTTGCACCGGGTGACAACGTGCTGGTCTACGACACCATTTGCGAGTTCACCGGCATGTCGGTGGCCGACTTTATGGCTGAGAAAGGCTCGAAAGTTGAGATCGTCACCGACGACATCAAACCCGGTGTGGCGGTTGGTGGCACCAGCTTCCCGACCTACTACCGCAGCCTGTATCCGAAAGAAGTGATCATGACTGGCGACATGATGCTGGAGAAGGTCTACCGCGAAGGCGACAAGGTGGTCGCGGTGCTGGAGAACGAATACACCGGTGCCCGTGAGGAGCGGGTGGTGGATCAGGTTGTGGTGGAAAACGGTGTGCGTCCTGACGAGAGCCTGTACTACGCGCTCAAACAGGGCTCGCGTAACAAAGGCCAGATCGACGTGGACGCGCTGTTTGCAATCAAACCGCAACCGTGCCTGAGCGAAGCGGGTGACGGCTATCTGCTGTTCCGCATCGGCGACTGCGTGGCGCAGCGCAACACCCACGCCGCGATCTACGACGCTCTGCGCCTGTGCAAGGACTTCTGATCGGGCTTTCGTAGGGTGGATGACGCTTTTCTCATCCACCAATGGGAAGTGTGTTGCTTGCTGGTGGATGGCTTCGGCCATCCACCCTACGTGACTGAAGTTGTCGTGCAACGGATCGATGCGATTCGGGTTATCGAAAGGGTGCGCTCATGTTAAACACCATCCTGCCTATTCTGCTGTTCGCCGCGCTGGCGTTGGCGGTGTTGGGCGCTGTTAAACGCTTTTTAATGTGGCGCAGAGGCCGCCCGGCCAAGGTTGATTGGCTCGGTGGATTGCTGGCCATACCGCGTCGCTATCTGGTGGATTTGCACCATGTGGTCGAGCGCGACAAATACATGTCCAAGACCCACGTGGCCACGGCGGGCGGCTTTGTCCTCGCGGCTGTACTGGCGATTGTGGTGCATGGCTTCGGCCTGCACAGCAAGATTCTCGGTTTCGCGTTATTGGCCGCCACTGTGCTGATGTTTGTCGGTGCTCTGTTTGTGGCCAAACGCCGCAAGAACCCGCCGTCACGCCTGTCCAAAGGCCCGTGGATGCGCTTGCCGAAAAGCCTGCTGATGTTCGCGGGTAGCTTTTTTATCGCCACCTTGCCGGTAGCCGGGATTCTCCCGGAAGGTTTTGGCGGTTGGCTGCTGGCGCTGCTGCTGACTGTGGGCGTGGCCTGGGGCGTGTCGGAGTTGTTCTTCGGCATGACCTGGGGCGGGCCGATGAAGCACGCCTTCGCCGGTGCTCTGCATCTGGCCTGGCATCGCCGCGCCGAGCGCTTTGGAGGTGGCCGTTCAACCGGCCTTAAAGCCCTGAATCTGGATGACAGCAGCGCGCCGCTGGGCGTGGAGAAACCGACTGATTTCACCTGGAACCAACTGCTCGGTTTCGACGCCTGCGTGCAGTGCGGTAAGTGCGAGGCCATGTGCCCGGCCTTTGCCGCAGGCCAGCCGCTGAACCCGAAAAAGCTGATTCAGGACATGGTGATTGGCCTGGCCGGTGGCAGCGATGCCAACTTTGCCGGCTCGCCCTATCCGGGTAAACCGATTGGTGAGCACAGCGGTGGCCCGCACCAACCGATTGTCGACCTCAACGGCAAGGCGCTGGTGGATGCGGAAACCCTGTGGTCCTGCACCACCTGCCGTGCCTGCGTGGAAGAGTGCCCGATGATGATCGAGCACGTCGACGCCATCGTCGATATGCGCCGTCATCTCACCCTGGAAAAAGGCGCGACGCCGAACAAAGGTGCCGAGGTGCTGGATAACCTGATCGCCACCGACAACCCCGGCGGCTTTGCCCCCGGCGGTCGCCTGAACTGGGCGGCGGATTTGAACCTGTCGCTGATGAGCGATAAACAGCAGGTCGACGTGCTGTTCTGGGTGGGTGACGGTGCCTTTGATATGCGCAACCAGCGCACCCTGCGCGCCTTCGTCAAAGTGCTGAAAGCCGCCAACGTGGACTTTGCCGTGCTCGGTCTGGAAGAGCGCGACAGCGGTGACGTCGCCCGTCGTTTGGGTGATGAAGCCACCTTCCAGAGCTTGGCCAAACGCAACATTGCCACGCTGAATAAGTACCGCTTCAAGCGCATCGTCACCTGTGATCCGCACAGCTTCCATGTGCTGAAAAATGAGTACGGCGAGCTGGGCGGCAACTATCAGGTCCTGCACCACAGCACTTATCTGCAAGAGCTGATCGCCAGCAATAAAGTCAGCCTCGGTCAGCATAAAGGCGGCACTGTTACCTACCACGATCCGTGTTATCTGGGCCGCTATAACGGCGAGTACGAAGCGCCGCGTCAGGTGCTCAAGGCCCTGGGCATTGAAGTGAAAGAGATGGAACGCTCCGGCTTCCGCTCCCGTTGCTGCGGTGGTGGTGGCGGTGCGCCGATCACCGATATTCCCGGCAAGCAGCGGATTCCCGACATGCGCATGGTGGATATCAAAGAGACCGCCGCCGAGTTGGTGGCCGTGGGTTGCCCGCAGTGCACGGCGATGCTTGAAGGTGTGGTCGGCCCGCGTCCGGAAGTGAAGGACATCGCTGAGCTGGTGGCTGATTCGTTGATCGAACAAGACGCCGCCCCCGCGAAGAAAACAGCAGTCGCCGAGGTGATGGCATGAGCCGGATTATTCGACGAGACCCGCGGGCCGAGTGGATTGCCCGCAACCGCCTGCATCCACTGCACGCCAGCCTGCAAAGTAACGTGATCAGTTGGATGGGGCCAAATGGCGTAATCCGCAAGAACCCTCATGCTGTGGGCTTTATCGGCCCCAATGGGATCAAACGGATCGACCGCAGCGGCACGCAGCAAGGCAGCCAGCGCGTACGCGACAGTGGCGAAACCCAAGTGCAACTGCCGCTGCATGTGGTGGCGCAACCAGCGTTTTATATCGCCGTGGTGCCGGACATGCAGGGCGGCCGCCTCAGCAGTCACGATAAAGACCTGCTTGGTCTGGCGCGCAAACTGGCGGGCAGCGACGGTGCGGTATTGGCGGTGATCTTTGGCGAGCATAAAGAGAGCGCGCTGGATGTGAACGGCGTCGACCGCCTGCTGCATCTGCAAGACAACGCCTTTGCCGGTTACAGCCCGGAAGCCAGAGTGTTGGCCCTGTGTGAGCTGGAAGGGCAGTTGACACCGCGTCACTGGCTGTTCCCGGACAGCCGCAGTGGCGGTGCTGAACTGGGCCGTCGCGTGGCGGCCAAGCTCGGCGAGCGCCCGGCCACACGGGTTTGGCAAGTTGCGGAAGGTATTAGCAGCGGTCGTGCCGGTGCCGGTCGTGAGGATGTGCATCAACCCGTTCCACGCATGCTTCTGGCCTCGGCTGAGTGTGCTGAGCCGGTCAGTGAGACGCGCCATGAAGTTCGTGCATTGGAACTGGAGTTGTCGGTCACCGCGCAATTGCCACGGATTCAAGACATGGGCGCGGTAGCGGTCGACCCGGCGCAAATTCCCATGGCCGAAGCGGAGTTTATTCTCTCCGGCGGCAACGGCGTGAAGGACTGGGCGCTGTTCCATCAGGCCGCCGAAGCCCTCGGCGCTACCGAAGGCGCCTCGCGGGTGGCGGTGGACGACGGCTTTATGCCGCGTAACCGTCAGGTCGGTGCGACCGGCACCTGGGTCACCGCGCGGGTGTACGTGGCGGTGGGGATTTCCGGTGCGATCCAGCACCTGCAAGGCATCGGTGCCTGCGACAAAGTGGTAGCGATTAACCAGGACCCCGGTTGTGACATGATCAAACGGGCCGACCTCTCGGTGATTGGCGACAGCGCAGAGATTCTGCGGGCGCTGATCGAACGAGTGGCCGCCCATCGTCAGGGAGGTGCCCGTGATGCAGCCTGATGCATTGAATGTGGTGACTCTGGTGTCCGTTGGGGCGCACCCGACTTCAGGGCGTGCGCGGCGCGCTGAGCAGGATGCTCGAGCGGTGGAGCTGGGCCTGCATCTGGTCGGCGGTCGCCTGCAAGTGTTGCATGCCGGTGATCCCCATGCCGAAGCCTTGCGTGCCTATCTGGGCATGGGCCTGAATGAAATCAACGTGCTCGAACAACCCGCCCACAGCGACGCTGTACCGGTGCTCAGCGAGTATCTGTCACGCAGCCCGGCGCAATTGGTGCTGACCGGCACGCAAGCGGAGACCGGCGAAGGCTCCGGCATGTTGCCGTACCTGCTGGCCGAACAACTGGGCTGGCCGCTGGTGGTGGGCCTGGCTGCGGTGGAAAAGGTTGATAACGGCGTCGCGCAGGTGCTGCAGGCATTGCCCCGTGGCCAGCGCCGTCGCCTGCAGGTGCGTTTACCGTTTGTGGCCAGTGTGGATAACGCCGCGCCCATCGCCCGGCAGAGTGCCTACGGCCCGGCTCGGCGTGGTCGGCTGAGCGCAGTTGACGTGGAAGTGGTGGCTGATCCGCTGTTTGAACAGGGTGAGCTGCAACCAGCCAAGCCCCGCCCCAAGCGCCTTAAAGTGATCAAGGCGAAAACCGGTGCTGAGCGTATGCGTGCGGCAACGGCCAAGGCCAGCGGTGGCGGTGGTCAGGTGCTTAAAGGTGTATCGGCGGCTGATGGCGCTGAAGCGATCTTCAAACTATTACTGGAAGAGGGCGTGCTGCGCTAAGGCAGCCGCAGGAGGGTTTGAACATGATGCATGCTGACCTGATTGATCAGGACGACCTGCGCGAGCGTCTGGTGGCGCTGGGCTTTGCGATTCCCTCGGGAGTCAGTGCCGAGCAGGCGTGTGAGTTGGCCGTCAGCGGCCTGAGCCCGGAGCGGGCGCAGGCGCTGCGTAAGATGGTGGAGGCGCTATTGGGCGGCAGCGCGACTTTGCTGCCGAATGTGCGCGAAGCGATTTCGCGTACGCTGCTGCCAGCGTTGGTGCCGCGCAGCGTCTGAGCTGAAGAAGCGGAGGCTGTTTCGAGCGGCCTCCGTTAGCGTCCGGCGTTCATGGCTAAGCGGATATCCGCTGCCAACTGACGGACGCGCTCTTCTTCGGTATCCCACGAGCACATAAAGCGCGCACCACCAGCCCCGATAAAGGTGTAAAAGCGCCAGTCTTTGCTGCGCAGAATTTCCAGTGCCGGTTCAGACAATTGCAGGAACACGCCGTTGGCCTGCACCGGGAACATCAGGCTGACGCCTTCCACATCGCTAACCAGTTCGGCCAGCAGTTGCGCGCAGCGGTTAGCGTGATTGGCGTAACGCAGCCAGGCATCGTTCTGCAAAATGCCGACCCAGGGCGCGGACAGGTAGCGCATCTTCGAGGCTAACTGACCGGCCTGCTTGCAGCGGTAGTCGAAGTCTTCGGCCAAGTCCTTATTGAAGAACAGAATCGCCTCACCCACTGCCATACCGTTCTTGGTGCCGCCAAAGCACAGCACATCTACGCCGGCCTTCCAGGTCAGTTCAGCCGGTGTACAACCGAGAAACGCGCAGGCATTGGAGAAGCGCGCACCGTCCATATGCAGGCGCAGGCCCAGCTCTTTGCACACATCGCTGATCGCCCGTACTTCTTCTGGCGTGTACACCGTGCCGACTTCGGTGGCCTGGGTGATGGTGACCACGCGGGGTTTGGGGTAGTGGATGTCCTGACGTTTGAGTGCGATTTCGCGGATCGCTTCTGGCGTGAGCTTGCCGTTCTCGGTCTTTGCCAGCAGCAGCTTGGAGCCGTTGGAAAAGAACTCCGGCGCGCCGCATTCGTCAGTCTCGACGTGAGCCGTCTCAGAGCAAATCACGCTATGGTAGCTCTGGCCGAGTGACGCCAGTGCCAGTGAGTTGGCCGCAGTGCCGTTAAAGGCAAAGAACACCTCGCAGTCGGTTTCGAACAACTGGCGGAAATGATCCGCCGCCCGGCTGGTCCACTCGTCATCACCATAAGCACGCTGGTGCCCCTTATTCGCCTCGGCCATCGCCTCCCAGGCTTCCGGGCAGATACCGGAGTAGTTGTCGCTGGCGAATTGCTGGGATAGATCGGGCATGGCAGGCATTCCTTGCGGGTAACAGGCGGGGAGAAGAAAAGCAGGTGCCAATACTTTAGCCCCAGGGGCTCAAACTTGCAGATAGCAGGGCGACAAGATGTGCTGATTTGGCGAAGTGGTGACTGGCGGGTTAGTCGCAATAAAACCGACTGGAGCCAGTTTCATTCTCATTGAACTTTGCAGGTGTTACAGCCCAAGTATTTTGCGTAAGGCTGATACAAGCCTTGAGGTAAAAACGGGCGCGACGGTTTTTCTGGTCACCTGCTTCTAATATCACGGAGTAGAGTCCGGGATTAATGGGCTGTGCAGGTGTTTTGGTAGTAAAACCAGCCAGGCTTTGCCCATAACTTATGCAGGTGTCTGACGTGACTCTGACCCCTTCCGCTGAAGATTCAGGCGGGATGTAGGCGTGCCACATATCTTTATCAACTGCGCTTACCGATATCGCGTGTAAGCGCACATCGTTGTCATTTACCTGAGCTGTACCGGAGAACAGGATTCCGCCTGTCTTATAAGTGGGGGCGACACCCAGGCAGAGCTTGTCGTCCTGGCTCCACACGCGGGCCTCGCCATCGTGATGGCGGGACATGGCTTGAGCAGGAAATGCTAAATGACAAGTTAAAAGTAAGATCAATAAATTGAGTAAGCCCTGCTTTTTCATACTGACTACAGAGGGTTTAGCAAGGTTTATTCGCAGTACCATCGTGCAAAGCCAACTGCATTTTCATTGACCTTGGCGGGTGCAACTGACCAAGCATTTGAAGACCCTTTTAGGCAGGTAGTTGTACTGAACCAAGCTCGTCGTCCTTTGCTATCACCTGCGCGTAATAAAATTGAATATATTCCAGGCTCAAGGTTTTTTGCCGGAGTGGGAGTGGCGAAATTATCTATATTCTCGCCATAGGGAATACAGGTGCTGGTGTTTAGTGTTAGTCCTTGCTTGGTTTCAGAGTTGCTATAGTTTTCCCAAACTACCCCTTCATCATTTCTACTAATCGATACTCCGTAGAGTGTTAGTTGGTTTTCATCAACTTGAGCATTTCGGGAGAGAAATACTCCTCCAACCTTATAGGTGTTTTCTACTCCAAGGCATAGGTTGTTGTTTTCAATCCAAACTCTGGCGTCACCGTCGTTGTAGCGTGACATTGCCTGAGCCGAGAGGGTTGCTAGTAGTGAAAGTTGAGTAACTAGTAGTTTAAGGAAGAAGTTTTTTATCATTTGGATTACTCAAAAATTCAGAAAGAACAGATTCGTATTTGGCAGCAGCTTGGCTGCTTACTAGCGTTGTTCCGCTATCGGATCTGGTTGAGTTTCCAATTGTCCAGCAGAAGTAATCGGCAATAATGTCACCCTGCTGTTCCATATTGAAGTCTTGGATCTTGTCACCTGGTTTAAGGGTGTACTCATAAGCATCGCCCAAGAGGCCCCAAAGGGTCCCTGGATGCAGCAATATCCCGTGTAATTTGACCCAATAGCCAAGTTGGTACTGCCACACATGAACCATCTCATGAATGAACCAGTGTTTATAGCTAGGCCTTGGTGGGTTCGAGAAGTCAGATACATACCAATCAGGATTGAAATACATCTCCCCGTTCGGCGTCATCGCCGTGTTATCCGGCTGCAAACCAAAGGGAAGATATTCCTCGTTGTGAACCTTCACTTTGCTGTAGTCGATTGAGTCTTTAAAAATGCTTTGGGCCATCGCGATTTCACCGCTGGTCAGCGGGCGCGACTTGTCGTCTTTTTTAACGGCTGTGAGGTTGTTGGTTTGCCCATTGGCAGAGGCGGTTTGGACGCCACTCAGCGCAATGGTGACGCCACTGCTTTGGGCAGGGGCGCTGCGGGCACAGCAGGGCGCGGAAGTTGACGGCGGCAGGATCTGTACGCTGGCTAATGCTGTTTCAACAGCGGTGGTAATGGCTTGCGTGGTACCGGTTGCATCGGTTGTGCCTTTTTGCACCGAGCCGTCGGCCAGTGTCACCCGGTAGGGCAGGTTTGAGTAGGGCTGCCCGTTAGGTGCGGACAGTTGCAGTTTGCAGTTGCAGACACCGGGCATCGCTATGGGCGGCACAAACTCAGCAGGCGCGTGCTGAGTGCCCACCAGCACATCACCTGAGCCGGTGATGATGACGCCGCCGTGGGCGGTGGCGCTGCCTAAGAAGGCGATGGGTTTGCCGTTGACCAGAATATTGCCGATGCCCTGCGTGACGGTGTCACCGCAGGCGGTGCTGTCGCCTACGCGCAGGGCGGCAAGGCCGTTGATCAATACATCAGGTGAGCCGGTGACGGTCGGGTTAACGCCGTGGCCGGTTTTAGGACAGTCGTTTTTGTCGCTGAGCCGGGCTGCTGGTTTGGCCATGCGCTACTCCTTGCGTGTCGTATTGGCCTGTCCAAGGCCATTTTCAGACGTTTTCGAAAAAATGAAGGAATGCGTCTGAAACGAGGGTTTCAGACAACTCTACTTATTTTTGCGACCTATGCAATGTCGCAAACGATATTACCTGCGGCGTCCCTAGGCATCTGACCAATCGGGGCCAGTCATACCATCGCTGGCAAGTGGGGCCTTCCCGAACGACACCCGAGTGTCGCATGCAGTTGCCGCAGGAGATCAGCGATGTTTAGCAAGCAGGACCAGATTAAGGGCTATGACGATGAGCTGCTCAGTGCCATCGAGGCCGAAGAGCGCCGTCAGGAACACCATATTGAGCTGATCGCCTCAGAGAACTATTGCAGTAAGCGGGTCATGCAGGCCCAGGGCTGCGGCCTGACCAACAAATACGCCGAAGGCTATCCCGGTAAGCGCTATTACGGCGGTTGCGAGCATGTGGATAAGGTAGAGCAGCTGGCCATTGACCGGGCCAAAGCGCTGTTCGGTGCTGATTACGCCAACGTGCAGCCGCACTCCGGTTCATCTGCCAATGCGGCGGTGTATCTGGCGCTGCTCAATGCGGGTGACACCATTCTCGGTATGAGCCTGGCCCACGGCGGCCACCTGACCCACGGCGCCAAGGTGTCCTCCTCCGGCAAGCTGTACAACGCGGTGCAGTACGGCATTGATAACGAAACTGGCCTGATTGATTACGACGAAGTCGAGCGTCTGGCTGTTGAGCACAAGCCGAAGATGATCGTGGCCGGTTTCTCGGCTTACTCGAAAACCCTCGACTTCCCACGCTTCCGCGCCATTGCCGACAAAGTCGGCGCGCTGCTGTTTGTTGATATGGCCCACGTTGCCGGTCTGGTCGCTGCAGGCCTGTACCCGAACCCGATTCCGTTCGCCGATGTGGTGACCACCACCACCCACAAAACCCTGCGCGGTCCCCGTGGCGGTCTGATTCTGGCCAAGGCCAATGAAGAGATCGAGAAGAAGCTCAACGCAGCTGTCTTCCCCGGTGCTCAGGGCGGTCCGCTGATGCATGTGATTGCAGCCAAGGCGGTGTGCTTTAAAGAAGCCATGGAGCCAGCCTTCAAGACTTATCAGCAGCAGGTCATCAACAACGCCCAGGCCATGGCCAAGGTATTTATCGAGCGCGGCTATGACGTGGTCTCCGGCGGCACCGACAACCACCTGTTCCTGGTCAGCCTGATCAAGCAGGGCATCACTGGCAAAGACGCTGACGCCGCGCTGGGCCGCACTGGCATCACCGTGAACAAAAACGCCGTGCCGAATGATCCGCAGTCGCCGTTTGTGACTTCAGGCCTGCGTATCGGTACTCCGGCGGTGACCACCCGTGGCTTTAAAGAGGCGCAGTGCATTGAGCTGGCCGGCTGGATCTGCAACGTGCTTGATCACCTCGGTGATGCCGATGTGGAGGCGCAAGTGGCGGTGATGGTGGCGGGCCTGTGCGCTGATTACCCGGTTTATCGCGGATAAGTGCCGGGCCAAAACGGCCTGAGCATTTGTTCCAGAGTTTCTGAGGGAGCATTCCATGCAACGTTATTCCGGCTTCGGCCTGTTCAAGCATTCGTTCAGCCACCATGAAAACTGGCAGCGCATGTGGCGTAACCCAACGCCCAAGCCGCTGTATGACGTGATCATCGTCGGCGGTGGTGGCCATGGTCTGGCGACTGCGTATTACCTGGCCAAGGAATTCGGCGTGAAGAATGTCGCGGTGATCGAGAAGGGCTGGCTGGGCGGCGGCAACACCGCGCGCAACACCACCATCGTGCGTTCCAACTACCTGTGGGATGAGTCAGCGCACCTGTACGAGCACGCGATGAAGTTGTGGGAAGGCCTGTCGCAAGACCTCAACTACAACGTCATGTTCTCTCAGCGCGGCGTTTATAACCTGTGCCACACCTTGCAAGACATGCGTGACTCCGAGCGTCGGGTCAACGCCAACCGCTTAAACGGTATTGATGGTGAGTTGCTGGACGCGCGGCAGGTGGCGGAAGAAATCCCTTACCTGGATTGCAGCAAAAACACCCGCTATCCGGTGATGGGTTCTACCGTGCAGCGTCGCGGCGGCGTGGCCCGTCACGATGCCGTGGCCTGGGGCTATGCCCGTGCCGCCGATGCGCTGGGTGTGGACCTGATTCAGCAGACCGAAGTGATCGGTTTCCGCAAGCAGAATGGCGCGGTAATTGGCGTCGAAACCTCCCGTGGCTTTATCGGCGCTAAACGTGTGGGCGTGGTCACCGCTGGTAACTCTGGACACATGGCCAAACTGGCTGGCTTCCGTTTGCCGCTGGAGTCCCACCCGCTGCAGGCGCTGGTGTCGGAGCCGATCAAGCCGATTATCGACAGCGTGATCATGTCTAACGCCGTACACGGTTATATCAGCCAGTCGGACAAGGGTGACCTGGTGATCGGTGCCGGTATCGACGGCTACAACGGCTACGGTCAGCGCGGCTCTTACGGCACCATCGAGCACACCTTGCAGGCCATTGTTGAGCTGTTCCCGGTGCTGTCGCGTGTACGCATGAACCGCCAGTGGGGCGGGATTGTGGATACCACGCCGGACGCCTGCCCGATCATCTCGAAAACGCCCGTGCAGAACCTGTTCTTCAACTGCGGTTGGGGCACCGGTGGCTTTAAGGCTACGCCGGGTTCGGGCCATGTGTTTGCTGCGAGTCTGGCCAAGGGCGAAATGCATCCGCTGGCCGCGCCGTTCTCCATTGACCGCTTCCATACCGGCGCACTGATTGACGAGCACGGCGCTGCTGCCGTGGCTCACTAAGGGGGCTGATTTATGTTGCTTATCCATTGCCCGCACTGCGGCGAGTCGCGCAGCGAAGAAGAGTTTCATGCCAAGGGCCAGGCCCACATTCCACGTCCGCTGGACCCGGCGGCCTGCAGTGATGCCGAGTGGGGCGAGTACCTGTTCTTCCGTGATAACCCCCGTGGTATCCACCATGAGCTGTGGGTGCACTCGGCCGGTTGCCGCAAATACTTTAACGCGACCCGCCACACCGTCAGCTACGAGATTCTGGAAACTTACAAGATCGGCGAAAAGCCCAGCGTGACTGAGGCTCCAAGCGATACCAAAACGACCAGTGCCCAAGGAGTACCCGCATGAGCCAGGTCAATCGTCTTGCCCAGGGCGGCCGTATCGACCGCAGCAAGCCTCTTACTTTCAGTTTCAACGGCCAGAGCTATCAGGGCTATGCCGGTGACTCGCTGGCCGCCGCGCTGCTGGCCAATGGTGTTGATGTAGTCGGCCGCAGCTTCAAGTATTCCCGCCCGCGCGGCATCGTCGCTGCCGGTGCTGAAGAGCCCAACGCCATCCTGCAACTGGGCAGCACCGAGGCCGCGCAAGTGCCTAACGTGCGTGCCACCCAGCAGGCGCTGTACAACGGCCTGGTGGCTAAGAGCACAAATGGCTGGCCGAGCGTAAATACGGACTTGATGGGCATTCTCGGTAAGGTCGGTGGCGGCATGATGCCGCCGGGCTTCTACTACAAAACCTTTATGTACCCGCAAAACCTGTGGCTGACCTACGAGAAGTACATCCGTAAGGCCGCAGGTCTTGGCCGCTCGCCAACTGAAGTGGACCCGGACAGCTACGACCACATGAACCAGCATTGTGATGTGCTGGTGGTCGGCGCAGGCCCGGCCGGTCTGGCTGCTGCGCTGGCCGCAGGTCGTAGCGGTGCCCGGGTGATTCTGGCTGACGAGCAGGAAGAGTTTGGTGGCAGCTTACTGAGCACTCGCGAGACTCTGGACAACCAGCCTGCTGCTCAGTGGGCTGCGCAAGCAATCAGCGAATTGTCGGGGATGGCTAACGTCACCCTGCTGCTGCGCGCCACGGTTAACGGCTATCACGATCACAACTTCCTGACCATCCACCAGCGTCTGACTGATCACTTGGGCGAAGTCGCGCCTATGGGCAGCGTGCGTCAGCGCATGCACCGTGTCCGCGCCAAGCGCGTGGTGCTCGCCACCGGTGCCCACGAGCGCCCGCTGGTGTACGCCAACAACGATGTGCCGGGCAACATGCTGGCCGATGCGGTAAGCACCTACGTGCGCCGTTATGGCGTCGCGCCGGGCCGCAAGCTGGTGCTGTCGACCAACAACGATTACGCCTACCGCGTGGTGCTGGACTGGCTGGACGCTGGCCTGGAAGTCGCCGCCGTGGCCGATGCACGGTCCAACCCGCAGGGCAGCTGGGTGGCGGAAGTTCGCAGCCGTGGCGTGCGGATTATTACTGGCAGCGCAGTGGTCGAGGCCATTGGCAGCAAGCGTGTCAGCGCTGCCCGTATCTGCCCGATTGATATCACCGGGCACAAGGTTAAAAGCGCAGGCGAGACCATCAACTGCGACCTGATCGCCAGCTCCGGTGGCTACAGCCCTGTGGTGCATTTGGCATCTCATCTGGGCGGTAAGCCGGTTTGGCGTGAAGACATTCTGGCGTTTGTCCCGGCTGAAGGCGGCTTCCAGCAGCGCGTGTGTGCCGGTGCCGTCAACGGTGTATTCAACCTCGGCGATGCCCTAAATGACGGTTTTGAAGCGGGTGTTCGCGCAGCCACTGAAGCAGGCTTTGCCGCCGTCACCGGCAGCCTGCCGCAAACGCTCAAGCGCACTGAGGAACCGGCGGTTGCGCTGTTCCAGGTGCCACACGACAAGCCGACTTCCCGTGCGCCGAAGCAGTTTGTTGACCTGCAAAACGACGTAACGGCTGCCGGTATCGAACTGGCTACCCGCGAGGGTTTTGAGTCGGTCGAGCATGTTAAACGCTACACCGCTCTGGGCTTTGGTACTGATCAGGGCAAGCTGGGCAATATCAACGGTCTGGCCATTGCCGCCCGTTCGCTGGGCATCAGCGTGGCGCAGATGGGCACCACCATGTTCCGCCCCAACTACACGCCAGTGACCTTCGGCGCGGTGGCGGGCCGTCACTGTGGTGCGCTGTTCGAGCCTAAGCGCTACACCGCCATGCACAGCTGGCACCTGCAAAACGGCGCTGAGTTTGAGGATGTCGGTCAGTGGAAGCGTCCGTGGTACTTCCCCAAAGCCGGTGAAGACATGCACGCCGCCGTGGCCCGGGAATGCAAAGCGGTGCGCAACGCGGTGGGGATTCTCGATGCTTCGACTTTGGGCAAGATTGATATTCAGGGCCCGGATGCCCGCGAGTTTCTCAACCGCGCGTACACCAACGCCTGGACCAAGTTGGATGTGGGCAAGGCGCGTTACGGCCTGATGTGTAAAGAAGACGGCATGGTCTTCGACGACGGTGTCACCGCCTGTCTGGCCGACAACCACTTCCTGATGACCACCACCACTGGCGGCGCGGCGCGTGTACTGGAGTGGCTGGAGATTTATCACCAGACCGAGTGGCCGGAGCTGAAGGTGTACTTCACCTCGGTTACCGATCACTGGGCAACCATGACTCTGTCCGGCCCCAACAGCCGCAAGCTGCTGGCTGAAGTGACCGACATTGATCTGGATAAGGACGCCTTCCCGTTTATGAGCTGGAAGGAAGGTCTGGTCGGTGGTGTACCGGCGCGGGTGTTCCGTATTTCCTTTACCGGTGAGCTGAGCTACGAAGTCAACGTGCAGGCCAACTACGCCCTCGGCGTGTGGGAGCAGTTGATCGAGGCGGGCAAGAAATACGGCCTGACTCCATATGGCACCGAGACCATGCACGTACTGCGGGCAGAGAAGGGCTTCATCATCGTCGGTCAGGATACCGATGGCTCGGTCACTCCGGACGACCTCAACATGAGCTGGTGCGTGGGCCGCAACAAACCGTTCTCGTGGATTGGCCTGCGTGGCATGAACCGCGATGACAGCCTGCGTGAAGACCGCAAACAGCTGGTCGGGCTCAAACCCATTGACCCGAACAAAGTGCTGCCGGAAGGCGCACAACTGGTCAACGACCCGAAACAAGCCATCCCTATGGATATGGTGGGGCATGTCAGCTCCAGCTACTACAGCGCTGCCATGGGCTACAGCTTTGCTATGGGCCTGGTTAAAGGTGGCCTGAAACGCATGGGCGAGCGAGTGTTTGCGCCGCTGGCGGATGGCAGTGTGATTGAGGCTGAGATCGTCAGCTCCGTGTTCTATGACCCGAAAGGGGAGCGCCAGAATGTCTAATTTGAGCAATGTGTTTCAACAGCGTCCGGATGCAGGCCGGGCTGAATCGCCTCTACACCATGCCGGGCTGGCTGAGCTGGTCGGCAAAGGCCCGGCCAACGCCGGAGTCACCCTGCGCGAGAAAAAGCTGCTAGGTCATCTGGTGCTGCGCGGTGATGGCAAAAGCGCTGAATTTGCCGGCTCTGTGCATCAAATCCTAGGCCTCGAATTGCCCAGCGCGTTGATGCTGGTCAGCAACGGCGACACCTCGCTGCAGTGGCTGGCACCGGATGAGTGGCTGCTGATCGTGCCGGGCGGCAGTGAGTATGAGACTGAGCTGAAACTGCGTGAGGCGCTGAACGGTCAGCACATCTCCGTGGTCAACGTCAGTGGCGGGCAAACCCTGCTGGAGCTGAGCGGGCCGAAGGTGCGCGACGTGCTGATGAAGTCCACCAGCTACGACGTGCACCCACTCAACTTTCCGGTGGGTAAAGCCGTGGGCAGCAACTTTGCCAAGTCCCAACTGGTGATGCGCCGTACCGGCGAAGAAGTCTGGGAGCTGGTGGTCCGCCGTAGCTTTGCCGACTACATCTGGCTGTGGCTGCAGGATGCCAGCGCTGAATTCGGGTTGGCGATCAAGGCCTGAGGATGGACTGAGCGCCCCGCATCGGCTGGGCGCTCCCGCAAGGAAACAGGAGATATACGCATGAGCCGCACGCCGGATACCTGGATACTGACCGCCCATTGCCCCAGCGTGCTTGGCACTGTGGATGCGGTGACGCGCATTCTGTATGAGCAGCAGTGTTACGTCACCGAGCACCACAGCTTTGATGATCGTCTGTCTTCGCGTTTTTTTATCCGCGTAGAGTTTCGTCAGCCTGATGCATTCGATGAGCAGGCGTTCCGTAGCCTGCTGGCCGAGCGTCTGGCTGCTTTCAACATGCAGTTCGAGCTGACCCCACCGGGCTATCGGGCTAAGGTGGTGATCATGGTGAGTAAAGCCGATCATTGCCTGAATGATCTGCTCTATCGCCAACGCATCGGCCAACTTGGCATGGACGTGACAGCGGTGATCTCCAACCACCCGGATCTGGAACCGCTCGCCCGCTGGCACGATATCCCTTACTACCACTTCCCTCTTGATCCCAACGACAAGCCCGCGCAGGAGCGCAAGGTGTTGCAGGTGATCGAAGAAACCGGCGCTGAGCTGGTGATTCTTGCCCGCTATATGCAGGTGCTGTCACCGGAGCTGTGTCGCAAGCTGGATGGCTGGGCGATCAACATTCACCACTCGCTGCTGCCCGGTTTCAAAGGCGCCAAGCCCTACCATCAGGCGTATCAGAAGGGCGTCAAACTGGTGGGCGCTACGGCGCATTACATCAATAACGATCTGGACGAAGGCCCGATCATTGCCCAAGGCGTGGAGCCGGTTGACCACGCCCATTATCCCGAAGACCTGGTTGCCAAGGGCCGCGACATCGAATGCCTGACCCTGGCCAAGGCCGTCGCCTACCACATCGAACGGCGGGTGTTCCTCAACGCCAACCGAACGGTGGTGTTGCATGCCTGACGCAGGCTTGCCTGCCCAGTAGCAACTCCAATACCGGCCGGAGAGAACTAACCGCACTGCCTTAAAGGGGCCTCTGAAACGTAGGCGAGGCAGTCAGCACAAGGCAAAAACAGGCGAGAAAGCGCAGTTTACGTGTTGTAAATGAGCATTTTGATCGGACTCGCGCCCGAGCCTGTTTTTAACGCAGTGATGACAACGCAGGTAGTTTTAGAGGTTCCCTTTAGCGGTCTCTCCGGCAGTTATGACTCAACGCTCCAGTGCAAGGCCGCGTGGCCGTTGGCTGCGCCTTTGTATTCACAACAAGAAAGGAGAAATGCGATGTCTGGTAATCGTGGTGTGGTGTACCTCGGCGCTGGTAAGGTCGAAGTGCAGAAGATCGACTATCCAAAAATGCAGGATCCGCGCGGCCGCAAGATTGAGCACGGCGTCATCCTGCGCGTGGTCTCCACCAATATCTGCGGCTCCGACCAGCACATGGTGCGTGGCCGCACGACGGCGCAGGTCGGGCTGGTGCTGGGCCATGAAATCACCGGTGAGGTGATCGAGAAGGGCAGTGATGTCGAAAACCTGAAAATCGGTGATCTGGTTTCCGTGCCGTTCAACGTCGCCTGTGGCCGTTGCCGCTCCTGTAAGGAACAGCACACCGGCGTTTGCCTGAGCGTCAACCCGGCCCGTGCCGGTGGTGCTTATGGCTATGTGGATATGGGCGATTGGACCGGCGGCCAGGCCGAGTACGTGCTGGTGCCGTATGCCGACTTCAACCTGCTGAAACTGCCGGATCGCGACAAGGCCATGGCCAAAATCCGCGATCTGACCTGCCTCTCTGACATCCTGCCGACCGGCTACCACGGTGCAGTAACGGCGGGCGTTGGCCCTGGCAGTACCGTGTATGTAGCCGGTGCCGGCCCCGTCGGGCTGGCGGCTGCCGCTTCGGCGCGTTTGCTGGGGGCGGCTGTGGTGATTGTCGGTGATGTGAACCCCGCCCGTTTGGTGCATGCCAAAGCGCAGGGATTTGAGGTGGTTGATTTGTCCAAAGACACGCCGCTGCATGAGCAGATCGCGGACTTGTTAGGTGAGCCGGAAGTAGATTGCGCGGTGGATGCCGTAGGCTTCGAGGCCCGCGGTCATGGGCATGCCGGTGCGCAACAGGAAGCTCCGGCTACCGTGCTCAACTCGCTGATGGGCGTGGTGCGTGTCGCCGGCAAAATCGGCATTCCGGGCCTGTACGTTACCGAAGATCCGGGCGCGGTGGATGCCGCCGCGAAGACCGGCAGCCTGAGTATTCGCTTCGGTCTGGGCTGGGCTAAATCCCACAGCTTCCATACCGGGCAGACGCCAGTGATGAAGTACAACCGCCAACTGATGCAGGCGATCATGTGGGATCGCATCAATATTGCCGAAGTGGTGGGTGTGCAGGTGATCAGCCTGGATGACGCGCCGCGCGGTTACGGCGAGTTCGATGCCGGTGTGCCGAAGAAGTTTGTGATCGATCCGCACAAGCTGTTCAGCGCCGCCTGAGTCAGTGTTGATCGGGCATACCTTCGTGGTTGCCCGATCATATCAGCCGTTTTTATCCCGTAAATTTCAGCGCATTGGTTAGGTCGCCCATGGGCTGCTGTCCGCGGGCAATCATGGCGTCATCCCGAGCTTTGATGCCGTCCAGTGTCTCCAACTGAAACACGCGTGTGATCAGACGCAGGATTGAAGCGGTGTCGTACACCGTGTGATCCACCGTGCCTTTACGCGCGAACGGCGAGACCACCAGCGCCGGAATCCGCGAACCCGGCCCCCAGCGGTCGCCCTGCGGCGGTGCAACGTGATCCCACCAGCCGCCGTTCTCGTCCACCGTGACAATCACCACCATGTTCTGCCACTGCGGGCTTTCCCGTAGCACCTTGATTGCCCGGTCGATATGCCGGTCGCCGCTGGCCACATCGGTGTAACCAGCGTGCATATTGAGGTTGCCCTGGGGCTTGTAGAAGCACACCGGCGGTAGCTTGCCCGCCTCGGCATCGGCAAAGAATTTATTGGTTGAAGATTCGTCACCCAACCCGCCGTCGCGCAGGTGTTTGGCACGGTCAGCGGGGCGCTTGGGACTTAGTGTCTCGAAGTAATTGAAAGGTTGATGGTGGTACTGAAAGTTGGGGATTTTGGGAATGCCGTCTGACTCTTTGAAGGCGTCGATAGTGGCTTGCCATGCGCCGCCATACCAGGCCCAGTCGAGCCCTTTTGCCGACAATTTGTCGCCTATGTGTTCGTGGGTTTGAGGCACGAGCACATTGGGCTGCTCGGCCTGAGCGTAGTCGGGGCGCTTAGGGTCACGGGATGAGCTGGGCCAGTAAGGCGGGGCCATGGTGTTGACGGCATAACCGTCTGGCGTAAGTGCGCTGGGGCCGAATTGCGGTGGGCCGTCCATGGCGCTGGTTGGTGAGGTTTCAAGCGGTTTCAGGCGAGTGCCTTTCGGGTCGCTGCCTTCAAGGGTGGCGATCTGGGACTTAGCAGCTGAGTTTGTAGCATCCGGATAGAACGGCACTTGTGCACTGATCAGATACTGGTGATTGAGGAACGAGCCGCCAAAGGCGCCCTGAAAGAAGTTGTCGCACAGCACAAACTCCCGGGCCACATCCCACAGGCGCAGCGAATACTTGCTTTGGGCGTAGTAACCCATGGGCAATGCGCCGGAATCAGCCCAAGCGACGAAACCATCGTTCCTGCCGCCGTTGATCTGCATCTGGTTCTGATAGAACACATGCCACAAGTCGCGGGTAGCCACGCTTAGCGGCAGGTCTTCGCCACTTGGGCCTTTAAGGGCGAACGGCGCGTTGGGCAGGTTGTGCTGGAACTGGGTTTCATTGGCGTAAGTCACCCCATCCACAACTTGCGGCCCCAGTTGCAGCACACCACCCCACACCGGCGGCAGGGTGGTCAACAGACGGCCATCGCGGTCGCGCTGTTGGTAGTCCTCAGGCTTGAGCGACGAGAGCGGTTTTTCCACACCGGGAAAGTTGGCAAACAAGTTATTGAAGCTGCGGTTCTCGGCAAAGATCACCACGATGTTTTTGACGTTATTGCGCAGCGCCTGATCAAGCGCGGCACCCGTCAGCGAGTGTGCTGGTGCGGGGGCGTTGGCGGTAGTGCTGCCGTAGGCGCTGAGGGTTGCGCCAACACCCAGGGCGGCAACACCGCCGAGAAAACGGCGGCGGGTAGTGGCGGTCGGCTGGTCGGGGTTGCTCGGAACATCTTTCGGGGGGATTGGGTCGCTCATGTGTTCTCCTGAACTATTGCTCTGATTGTCCGTAATAAAATGTTTCATTTGAGGGGCGGTCAGGATGATCTGTCAGGCGATCACGGCGAACGGGGTGGATAATTCTGAAACTTGCCTTAACACTGTGTGCATGCACTTTGCGGCCAAGCTGCGCTGTAAGTTGACGAACGTCTCAGGACGAGAGGATTTACAGCGCCTCAGGATGTGAAGCAGCAGCGTGATGGAACGATCGAATCAAGATGCCGGTCGAACCAGCGTTCACCCGTCGCAATAGCGACGTCATTACTGTTTATGAGGTTTTTGATGAAAATTTCCCGCAGCGTTGTATTGGCCAGTGTTCTGAGTCTGGGAGTCAGCCCGGTGTTTGCTGCCGGCTTTAACCTGAATGAAGCGGCTGGTGCACTCTCGACCTTGAGTGGCGGCAAAGTCGCTGCTGGCAACAACGCCCAGACTGCTGGCCTGATTAGCTCCCTGGCAGGGCTGGATGTCACTCCGAAGCAGGCGGTAGGCGGGACTGGTGCAATGCTCAGCCTGGCAAAAAACCAGCTCAGCGGCAGTGACTATTCACAACTGACCCAGAGCGTTCCAGGTGTTGAGAAGCTGGTCGGCAATCAGGGCCTGAGCAACCTCGGCGCGCTGACTGGGCTGCTCGGCAAGAAAGCCGATGCTGCGCCAACTCCAGCCATGCTGGATGCCGTGGGTAATGTAAAAAACACCGCTGACCTGAACAGCGCCTTCAGCGCATTGGGTATGGATTCAGGCTTGGTCGGCCAGTTTGCACCGATCTTGCTGCAGTACCTGGGCCAGCAAGGGGCTAGCAGTTCGTTGCTGAGCAGCCTGGGCAGCATCTGGGGTGCCACCGCTCAGTAAGCGGTCGTGGTGTAGACGCCCGTGCATGGCGTCTACACTGCCTATCTACAATCGGAGCCTGTATTGCAACGGTGCAGTTGCTCCCCGCCATCCGATCTTTTTCCACAGCTACTGGCTTGTCTATCAATCTGGGTTGATGGATTGTCTGGCAATAATGCGGACAAAAAGCAGTACTTTAGGCGATACTAGCCAAGTAATGGCAATTCTCTGAGCGAGCCTGGTTTGCTCGGGTTGGAGTGACTTGATGCTGTCAGATCCTGCAGCGGTCTCTCCTCCTTCGTTAATGCATTCCAGCGCGTCACTGCTCTACACGTCTAAGGCACGTCGACCTGATTATGTTGAAGCGTATTGCAGTCAATGACTTGCGATTAGGGATGTACATTCACGAGTTTTGTGGTGCATGGACTGCCCATCCGTTCTGGCGATCCAAATTCCTGCTGAAGTCGTCCAAAGATCTTGAGCGCATCAAGGCCACCAGCATTGCTGAACTGTGGATTGATGTGAGTAAAGGCCTGGATGTTGAGCAAGGCGCGCCCAGTGTGACGCCCGAGCAGGTGGCGGCTGAAGTTGAGGCCAGCCTGATGGTCGTGACAGAGCAAAAGCCGCTGTTACTGAAAACCAGCATGGACGAAGAAGTGCAGCGGGCGATTGAGCTGTGCGAGCGCTCCCGTGCGGCGGTGATCGACATGTTTACCGATGTGCGCATGGGCCGGGCTCTGCATTTTGAAGAGGCTGAGAACCTGGTCAACGAGATCGCCAATTCGGTCAGCCGCCATCCCGATGCCATGATCAGTTTGGCGCGCCTGAAAAAAACGGATGAATACACCTATATGCACTCAGTGGCCGTCTGTGCGCTGATGATTGCCCTGGCCCGCCAGCTGGAGCTGGACGCAAAGTCTGTGCGCGAAGCGGGGCTGGCAGGCCTGCTCCACGATATCGGCAAGATGTCGGTTCCGGATTCGGTGCTGAACAAGCCAGGCAAGCTCACGGATGCTGAGTTCGGCCAGGTACGCATGCATCCGGAGGCCGGTGCCCGCCTGCTCCAGGAGAGCCATCGGGTCAGTGCGCAGGTGGTGGATGTCTGCCTGCATCACCATGAAAAGGTTGATGGCAGCGGCTATCCGCATCGGCTGGTAGGTGACGACATCAGCTTGTTTGCACGCATGGGCGCAGTCTGTGATGTGTATGACGCCATCACTTCCAACCGCCCGTACAAGCAGGGCTGGGACCCTGCCGAAGCGATCCGCAAGATGGCCGGCTGGACCGGACACTTTGACCGGTACGTGTTCCAGTCGTTTGTAAAGGCTGTTGGCATCTACCCGGTTGGCTCGCTGGTGCGGTTGCAAAGTGGCGTGATTGGCGTGGTGATCGAACAACTGCCCGGCTCGCTGCTGACACCCAAGGTCAAAGTGTTTTTCTCGGCCACCACCCGCATGCCTATCGCCCAGACTGTGATTGATCTGAGCGAGCGGGTCGGCCAGGACAAAATCGTCAGCCGCGAATCCGCGAAACAGTGGGGGTTTCGCAATATTGATCAGCTTTGGAACAGTCAGGCGAGCAAAAAGAGTACAGCCTGACTGCCCCTGTGCTTTGGCGCACGCCGTGCGTGACTTATGCGCTTAGGCTGGCGGCTCTAGCTCAGCCTTGATTGCCGCTATGCGTGCGTCTTTGTCTTCCCACAAGCGCGTCACCCAGCCCTGAACGAAGGCGCGGAATTGCGGGTCGTTCTCGTAATCGCCTTGCCACAGCGCCGGGTCCAGTTCGCGGGTCTGGATATCAATGATGACGCGATCCACCTGGCCGCTGATCAGCTCCCAGAACCCCGGAATGCGCTCGCCGGGGTAAACTAGCGTTACATCCAGAACCGCATCCAGCTGCTCTCCCAGCGCCGCCAGGACAAAAGCCACGCCGCCTGCCTTAGGTTTGAGCAGGTACTGATAGGGCGACTGCTGCTGAGCCTGTTTGGCCGGGGTAAAGCGGGTGCCTTCGAGGTAGTTCACCACTGTTACGGGCAAGTCGCGGAACTTCTCACAGGCGCGCTTGGTGATTTCAAGATCTTTGCCCTTCATCTCCGGGTGCTTGGCCAGAAAGGCTTTGGAGTAGCGCTTCATAAAAGGGTAATCCAACGCCCAAAAGGCCAGCCCCAGAAACGGCACCCAGATCAGCTCCTGTTTAAGGAAGAATTTGAAGTACGGCGTTTTGCGGTTGAACGCTTGTACCAGCGCCGGAATGTCGACCCACGATTGGTGGTTGCTGATGACCAGATACGAAGTGCTCTGGCGCAGGTCGGCATTGCCACGGATATCCCACTGCACAGGCAGCAGGGTGGCAAAAATCAGCTTGTTGATCTCAGCCCAGGTTTCCGCAATCCACATCACAGCCCTTGAGCAGGCGTGCTTCATGGCTTTGCCGGGCAGGACAAATTTGCCCAGCGCAATCAGCAGCATCGGGCCGATCAGGGTTACGGTATTGATAAGGGCAAGCAGCGTGACACTCACAGCCGTCAACAGAGGACGCATGGGGATTCCTTGTGGAACACAGTGACGGTCATGATAGTAGCGCAGTAGAGGCTTCCAAACGCGGCTTGGCGCAGTTGGCTTGACGTCAGCCGTGGGCCTCGCGCAGGCTCGCCTTCAGATTCAAGGATGCCTGAGACCATGCCGCATATTCTGATCGTAGAAGATGAAGCCGCGATTGCCGACACGCTGATCTTTGCTCTGCATAGCGAAGGCTTCACCACACATTGGGTCAGCCTGGCTGAGCAGGCGCTCAGCGAGCAGCAAAGCAACCCGGCGGATTTACTTATTCTGGATGTCGGCTTGCCTGACATCAGTGGCTTTGAAGCCTGCAAACGGTTGCGGCGTTTTTCCGATGTACCGGTGATCTTCCTGACCGCCCGCAGTGAAGAAATTGATCGCGTCGTTGGGCTGGAAATCGGCGCTGATGATTACGTAGTCAAACCTTTCAGCCCACGTGAAGTGGCGGCTCGGGTTAAGGCTATCCTCAAGCGGGTCGCCCCCCGAACCGAGCCGCTAGCGCAGACTGCTGACAGCCTGTTTCAAGTAGATGAGTTGCGGGTGCAGATTCATTACCGGCAACAATTGCTGAACCTGACCCGGCATGAATTCCGCCTGCTGCAGCAACTGTTATCGCAGCCGGAGCGCGTATTTACCCGTGAGCAGTTGTTGGATGGTCTGGGCGTGGCCAGCGATGTCGGCTACGAGCGAACCATCGACAGCCATATCAAAAGTCTGCGCGCCAAGTTACGCCAGGTTCAGGCTGAGGCTGAGCCGATCCAGACGCACCGGGGGCTCGGTTACAGCTATTCGCCGAGGCAAGCCTGATGCCTTTGGGGATACGCATCTTCCTTGTGTACTTCCTGTTTGTCGGTCTGTCCGGCTGGTTTGTCCTGAGCACCGTGATGGATGAAATCCGCCCGGGTGTGCGCCAGTCTACGGAGGAAACCCTGGTGGACACGGCCAACCTGCTGGCTGAGTTACTGCGAGATGACCTGAAAAGCGGCCGCTTGCAGGACAGCAATCTGCCTGCCCTCCTGCAAGCTTACGGGCGTCGCCAGCCGCAGGCGCAGATCTGGGATATCAAGAAGGAAGCCGTTAACCACCGCATCTATGTCACGGATGCCAACGGCATCGTCCTGCTGGATTCGACCGGTCGCGCGGTCGGCCAGGACTACTCGCGCTGGAACGATGTATTGCGGACCCTGCGCGGTGAGTACGGTGCCCGCTCCACCAAAGAGGACCCGAATGATCCTGATTCGTCGGTGATGTATGTGGCTGCGCCGATCAGAGACGGGGGGGAAATCATCGGTGTGGTTTCGGTTTCCAAACCCAACCGTACCTTGCAGCCCTATATCGAGCGTTCGGAGCGGCGGCTGACGCTGTTCGGTGGAGCACTGATCGTATTGGGGCTGCTGGTTGGCGGTTTGCTTTCGTGGTGGCTGAGCGGCTCGGTGCGCAAGCTGACCCGTTATGCTCAGCAAGTCAGTGCCGGTGAGCGCGCCGAGTTGCCTCACGTTAGCGGTGGCGAGTTAGCCCAGCTGGCCCAGGCACTTGAACGCATGCGCACGGAGCTGGAGGGCAAGGCCTATGTCGAGCGCTATGTGCATACCCTGACCCATGAGTTGAAGAGCCCGCTGGCCGCCATTCGCGGTGCAGCTGAATTACTTGAGGCGGATATGCCTGCCGAGCAGCGGCAGCGCTTTGTGGCCAATATCGACCAGGAAAGTCTGCGCATGCAGCAACTGATTGAGCGCCTTCTGCACCTTGCCCAAGTCGAGCAGCGCCAAGGCCTTGAGGAGCAGGTAGAGGTACCGCTGCGGGAGCTGGTCGGGTCGCTGTTGGATGCTCAAATGGCGCGTTTGGAAAGTGCCGGGGTTCAAGTTGAGAACAGCATAGAGCCAGCCGTCTCAGTTCGTGGCGAACGGTTTCTGTTGCGCCAGGCACTGTCCAACGTGCTGGATAATGCGCTGGACTTTACCCCCTCCGGAGGGTGGGTGCGTTTTAGTGCACAAGTGCAGGATAAAGACTTGGTACTGAGCGTGTTCAATCAGGGGCCGGCTATTCCTGATTACGCGCTAGCGCGGGTCAGTGAGCGCTTTTATTCGCTGCCGCGACCGGCCACCGGACGCAAGAGCACCGGTCTGGGGCTGAACTTTGTGGCCGAAGTGATGCAACTGCATGGCGGGCAACTGCTGGTCAGAAATGCCGACGACGGGGTAAAGGTTTGTCTTATGCTCCCCCGAGCTTGTAGATAGTGCGCCTGGCTGTGCATTTGTGTTCGGTAATTGGCTGGAAAGCACACACTAGAGCGGCTTGTCCATGGATTGGCATTAAGCGTTGCTATAGTCTATTTCTATTAGTACTTCGGTTTGGTTGCGGGCAATTTATATGCACTTCTGCCCGCCTCGCGACCGTACAGACGCTTGTAGGCCGGGTACACATATAAGATCGAAGGGGAACCACAGCATGATCACAGTCGCCGAAATACTCAGAGCCAAACCCAATGTCGCTGTTTTCAGTGTAGGTCCGGACACATCGGTACTCGATGCGGTCAACGTGCTTGCGGAAAAGGGCATCGGTGCCCTGGTTGTGCTGGACAAGGGCAAGCTGGTCGGCATCGTCAGTGAGCGTGATTTCGCCCGTAAATTCGAGCTGTTGCACAACTCATCACTGGATACGCCGATCAGCCAGATCATGACCGCCAACGTCATCACCGTTGGTCCCCGCGATACTTCGCAGGAGTGTATGCAACTGATGACTGATCGCCACCTGCGTCACTTGCCTGTGGTGGCTGAGGGCGAACTGATCGGCCTGCTGTCTATCGGTGACTTGGTCAAACACACCATCGCCGAACAGGCCAGTCTGATCCAGCAGTTGGAACAGTACATTCGCGGTTGATGCTGAACGACTGTCGCACGCTTGCGGCAGTCGTTGATGCGCAGTCAGGCGAGCCGCCGCTGCGGTTCGTGCTGATGCAAAAAACGGGTAAAGATATCCCGTGGTGGTGGCAGATCCAGTTGCGCCATGATCCTGCCTACAGCTCCTCGGTGATAGCCACCGTGGGTAACCAGATGCAGCAGTATCTCTTCGCGGCTCATGCAGCCGTTGTCGCCATCGGTAAAGCGGCATGTAATCCGCTCAGCCAACTGCTCATTGCTGAACGTGGCGACATAGTCCAGATACCAGCGATCCAAGTTCTGCACTTCAAGATGCAAGGCCTCAAGGGCTGGAGTTTCCGGCGTGTTGGTGGCGCTGTAGGTGTGGGTGAGTCCCTGCAGATTGGCGGCAAAGATTCGTTCGACTACGTGGATATGGTTGAGGATACGCAGCGCGGCGTGTAGCTCTGAGCCTTGGCTGTGCGGATCAATTCGGCGCACCTCAGTAAACAGTTCTTCGTTGGCCCAGGCTTTGTACTGCAGAAGGGAAACCAGCAGGGTGCGGGTGCTCATCAGGCATTTCCTTATGTGGCCAGCGGACGCTGGCATTGCGTGTTTCAGACCTTGAAACGTGGCTCGCAACGTACCTCAGATTTAACCGAATTGGCGATAAAGCATTCCTCATGGGCCTGATGGTGCATCTGCTCAATCTGCTCCCGCGTTGGCAGGCGTTCGCCTGAGAAGTTGACCTCAGGACGCAGAATAACCGTGGCGATATACAGCTTATCCGCCTCGTTCTTGCCCATGTACCCGCTGACCCGATCGTGATAGGTATCCACACGGAAGCGGCGTTTGGCGGCAATGGAAAGGAACCACAGCATGTGGCAACTGGAGAGTGAGGCGATAAAGGCTTCCTCTGGGTCCAGAGCATTTGGATCAGAGAAGGGCAGCGGAACCACATGCGGGGAGGATGAGCCGGCGATCTCCTGACCACTGTCAAAGCGCAACCAGTGGCGGCGGCTGTACTGGTTATCGAGAAAATCCTGCTCACCGCGTTGCCAGCCTAGTTCAGCTACATACTCATCCATGTCCAGGTAACTCCTTTTAAAAGACGGTTATAGAACGGCGGGTACTACGCCTCACCACCAGCCGTTATCGTTCAGCAGCATTTTTTTGTAGTAATCGATGTTGGCGCGGGCGGCGAATACGGCTGCCAGACCGTAACTGAGGGCTCGGGTGAATTCGCCGTAGCCAAAGTGCTCCATCACCAGGCCGACAGTGATTGCCACGGCAGCGCATACCGCAAACAGGCTCAGCGCCTTTCTCCACATGCCTTTGGTGATGTAGTAAAGCGGCCCGAAGAGAAAGGCCAGTATGTTGAATGCGCCGATTTGCCTGCGCTCTGCTTTGCTGAGTTGCTTGAGGTTGGGCATCTTCGGCCCACCGGCGCGGTTTAATGCGCTAAAGCGTTTTTTCCAGGTGTCGGAAACCTCAAGCGCGGCAATCTGCTCATCTGTCACCTGCGCTTGCGGGTCGGTAAGGCTGGTTTTGGGTGTGGCGTAAGGGGAGGGTTGTGTCATCAGTCTTCATCCATGGCTGAGTTTGGCCACGCTACGCATTTGCACGGTCGCTGTCCATTAAGACGAATGCCGTCATTGACTCTCCACACACTCTCCACGATGTCTCCATAAAACCAGCATACGGGCTGCCCAGACTGAACTCACCTGAACCATTGGAGAGTTCCGAGATGAACCGAGTGCTGGGCTTTAAATTGGGGGCCATTGGCCTGTTGATTCTGTTGTTGCTGGTGCCCTTGATGATGATTGACGGGCTGGTGAGTGATCGTCAGTACCAGCGTGAAGAGGTGCTGCGCGATATCGCCCGCAGTTCCAGCTTCAGCCAGAACATCACCGGGCCGGTACTGGTGGTGCCATTTGTGAAAAAGACCCACAAGTGGAAAACCGTTACGGCGACCGGTGAGCGTTACATGGAGGAGCAAACCTCTCAGGGACGTTTGTACTTCCTTCCAGAGCGTCTTGCCGTGAAGGGAGATATCGGCACTGAAGAACGAGCGCGGGGGATTTACAAGGCATTGCTGTACCGCAGCGACAGCCAGATCAGCGGTTCTTTCAAGCTGCCAGCCAGAATGGGGCTGGAGGATGAGCTGGACAAGTATGAGTTCGGCAAGCCGGTCCTCGCGGTAGGCATCAGCGATGTGCGCGGCATCAGCAATGACCTGCAACTGAATCTGAATGGCAGCACCCTGAGCTTCGCCCCGGGCAGTTCCGACTCATTACTCGGCGAAGGTGTACACGCAGAGCTGCCGCAACTGGACAGTCAGGGCGGGCAAACGTTGGAGTTCGCTTTCAACCTCAAGTTGCAGGGCACCGAGAAGCTCACCATCACCCCGATTGGCCGCGATACGCAGGTTGAGCTGACTTCAAGCTGGCCACACCCGAGCTTTATCGGCGATTACCTGCCGCACAGTCGCGAGATCAGCGCTGAGGGTTTCAAGGCCAACTGGCAGACCAGTTTCTTCGCCACCAACATGGAGGAGGTCCTGAATCAGTGCATTCGTCGCGGAGACTGCGAAAGCCTTAGCAGCCGCAGCTTTGGCGTCAGCTTTGTCGATCCAGTGGATCAGTACCTGAAGACCGACAGGGCGATCAAATACGCACTGCTGTTTATCGGCCTGACCTTCGCCATGTTCTTCCTCTTTGAGGTGCTCAAGCGCATGGCCGTACACCCGGTGCAATACGCATTGGTGGGCATGTCACTGGCCATGTTCTACCTGCTGTTGCTGTCCCTTTCTGAGCACCTGAGTTTCGCCCTGGCTTATGCCGTTGCCGCTTCGTCCTGTGTGCTGCTGATTGGTTTCTACGTCAGTTTCGTCTTACGCAGCATGGCGCGTGGCAGTGCATTCGCCGGGTTGCTGGCGCTGTTGTACGGCCTGCTCTTCGCCCTGCTTGGCGCAGAGGATTACGCCTTGCTGATGGGCTCGGTACTGGTCTTCGGTGTGCTTGCCGGAATCATGGTGCTGACGCGCAAACTCGACTGGTACAGCGTGGGCAAAACTGCGCAACCCAACTACCAACTTGATAACTAAAGCAGACACGGGCGCAGGCTGACTTGCGCCCATGGAGAACGATCATGTTTAGCAAATTGATGAGATTTACCGGCTGCTTTGTACTTGGGCTGGTGCTGGCGGTGATCCTGCTGGTGGTGCTGATGTTCTTTGGGCAGTTTGATCTGATCAAACTGCTGCAGCTCAGCGGCCAGCCCCTAGCCCAACTGGGGTTGATGCTAATGCCGGATGGGTTTTGGAACAGTCTGAGTGGCACTGCCAACGCGTCCAGTAACCCACACGTGCAATCGTTTCTGAGCCTGTGCACGGCGCTGGGTCAAGTCGGCCTGCTGCTGGCCGCCGGTTTCTACCGCCTGTGGTATCGCCCATGAATGTTCACGTCGGCTTACGCGAAGAACGACGCGCCGGACGTTTGTTGGCCCGGCGCATTGCACTGCTGTTTGAGACGAAGCCAGCCGCCCAGCGGCTCATATCGGCGGTTGAGTTGCCTGCATCTCAGGGTGCTGGCTGAACTGGGCATACCACTCTGCCAGTTGCGGGAAGCGTTCACGCCAATTCAGGTTGGGCAGGCGCAGGTCGAGATAGCCAAGGGCGCAGCCCAAGCTGAGGGTGGCGATGTTCAGAGGCTGGCCGAGGCCGTTGGTGACTTCCTGTTCGAACTGCTGCAGTGCACGTTCGATCTTGTCTTGTTGGCTGCTCAGCCATTCAGCAGAGCGCAGTTCTTCGGGGCGAAGGAACGTCTCGTAGCGGATCAGAATCGCAGCATCGGCAATGGCGTCGGCCAGCGAGGCCAGTGTCAGTTGCTGCCAGCGTTGTGGGCCACTGCGTGGGATCAGGGGGGGGCCGCTGTGCTGATGGTCAAAGTAATCGAGGATCACCCGGCTGTCGTGCAATGTGCTGCCATCCGGCAGGCACAGGGCTGGAATCTTTCCGGCAGGGTTTCTGCTGTTGACTCGCTGACTGGGCGTGCTGGGCGTCAGTTGCACTTCCTCAATGTTGACTGAGTCCAGTTGTCCGGTATGGCGCAACAGCACCAGGACCTTACGCACAAACGGTGATGCAGGAGCAAACAGCAAAGTCGGTTTGGTCATTACATAAGGCCTTAAGCTGGGCGTGAGTGTTGAAATACTAGGCAGCATTGTTCGCGTTGGAAATAAAAAAGGCAGCCCGAAGGCTGCCTCTTAAGCTGCTGCACATACCTTAGTGAGCGCTGGCTGCGCTGGCACCCAGGCCGGTTTGTGAGCGAACGAACTGCGGCAGGAAGCGTGCACGTTCTTCGCTGGCTGCGTGGGACTTGTCGGTGATCGAGAAGAACCAGATACCGATAAAGGCCACGATCATTGAGAACAGTGCCGGGTACTCGTACGGGAAGATCGCTTCGGCGTTGCCCAGTACCTGAACCCAGACGGTTGGGCCAAGGATCATCAGGGTCACCGCAGTGATCAGGCCCATCCAGCCGCCGATCATGGCGCCGCGGGTGCTGAGGTTTTTCCAGTACATGCTGAGGATCAGCACTGGGAAGTTGCAGCTAGCCGCGATGGAGAAGGCCAGGCCCACCATGAAGGCGATGTTCTGCTTCTCGAAGGCAATGCCCAGCACGATGGCCAGCACGCCCAGTGCCACGGTGGTGATTTTTGAAACGCGCAGCTCGTCTTTCTCGTTGGCTTTGCCTTTCTTGATCACGCTGGCATACAGGTCGTGGGACACCGCCGAAGCGCCAGCCAGAGTCAGGCCTGCAACCACAGCCAGAATGGTGGCGAAGGCTACGGCGGAGATAAAGCCGAGGAACCAGCTGCCGCCCACGGCATTAGCCAGGTGCACCGCTGCCATGTTGTTACCACCGATCAGGCCGCCCGCAGCATCACGGAAGTCTGGGTTGGTGCCCACCAGCAGGATTGCGCCGAAGCCGATGATAAAGGTGAGGATGTAGAAGTAGCCGATAAAGCCGGTTGCGTAGAACACCGATTTACGCGCTTCTTTAGCGTCGGATACGGTGAAGAAACGCATCAGGATGTGCGGCAGGCCAGCTGTACCGAACATCAGCGCCAGGCCCAGGGAGATAGCCGACAGCGGGTCTTTAACCAGACCGCCAGGGCTCATGATGGCTTCGCCTTTCGGGTGCACCGCAACCGCTTCGCTGAACAGACGGGCGAAGTTGAAGTCGACGTGCTTCATCACCATCAGCGCCATGAAGGATGCGCCGGAGAGCAGCAGTACGGCCTTGATGATCTGTACCCAGGTGGTGGCCAGCATGCCGCCGAACAGTACGTAGAGCACCATCAGAATGCCGACCAGTACCACGGCGACGTGGTATTGCAGGCCGAACAGCAGTTCGATCAGCTTGCCGGCACCGACCATTTGCGCGATCAGGTAGAAGGCCACCACTACCAGCGAGCCGCTGGCGGACAGCGTGCGGATCTGCTTCTGACCGAGGCGGTAGGACGCCACATCAGCAAAGGTGTATTTGCCCAAGTTACGCAGACGTTCGGCGATCAGGAACAGGATCACCGGCCAGCCGACGAGGAAGCCGATCGAGTAGATCAGGCCGTCGTAACCGGAGGTGAATACCAGTGCGGAAATCCCCAGGAAGGAGGCTGCCGACATGTAGTCACCGGCAATCGCCAGACCATTCTGGAAGCCGGTGATGCTGCCGCCTGCGGTGTAGAAGTCAGAGGTCGAGGTGTTGCGCTTGGAGGCCCAGTAGGTGATGTACAGGGTCGCGCCGACAAAGGCGAGGAACATCACGATTGCTGAGGTGTTCATCGGCTGGCGCTGCACGTCGCCTTCCAGCGCGCCAGCGGCCCAGAGCGCCGGAGTAATGGCCAATAGGCCGACAGCAGTGAGGATGCGGGTGATCATTTCTGCAGCTCCTCGAGAATCGCCTGGTTGAGGCTGTCGAACTCGCCGTTGGCGCGGCGCACGTAGACTCCGGTCAGAATAAACGCGGAAAGAATCAAACCTACGCCGATCGGGATGCCCCAAGTGACGGATGAGCCCTCACTCAGCGGTGCGCCGAGCAGTTGCGGTTCGAAGGCAATCAGCAGAATAAAGGCCACATACAGGCCGAGCATGATGGCGGAGAGGGTCCAGGCGAACCGATCGCGGGTGGCGACCAGTTCCTTGAAGCGCGGATTGGCTTGAATCCGCGCGTAGCTGTCGTCGTGCATTATTGTTGTCCTCCGACGGTGGTTGGTGAGCTAACTCTAGGCTGGCTCCGGCGGAGTGACAGGCGACATTAGTCGTAGATCATGGCTGTTCTAGACGAAGGTCGTAGGCGACCTGATGGCAGACGTTGCCGGTTATTTTCGGTGTTTTTCTGCCTCAGCGGCGCAGCAGCGGCCAGCTACCCAGCAGCGCTGGAATGCCGAGCCCAAGCCAGGCGACGGCGTCCCAGCCACCATCGCCGAGCAGCGCGCTGATCAGGCCGATAGCGCTTAGAAGGCCGATCAGCATCGGCAGGGCAAAGGTCGATTGACGCCAGTTCATACGGCAACCTCCGTGCGCTCATTGCGTTTGGCCGGGGCGCGCTGGCGCACCCACCACAGGTATAGGCCGCTGCCCAGAACGATGATGGTCAGTACATCCAGAATGGCCCACAAGATTTGCATCGGGCGGCCGCCGTAATCACCGAAATGCAGCGGCTGTGACATCGACAGCGCGTCCATGTACCAAGGGCGTTGGCCGATGGCGGTAACCTCCAGGGTTTTGGCGTCGATCAATACCGGGGTCCACAGGTGTGCGGTCAGGTGTGTGCTGCCTTTCATGAAGACGCTGTAGTGGTGCTCGCTGGAGAAACGCGTGCCGGGGAAGGCGATAAAGTCAGGCTGCATGCCGGGCGCAGCCTTGGCGGCAATGTTCAGTACCTCGTTGACGGGCGCTCGCTCAGTCAGGGGCGGTGCGTCGCGATAAGGCTCGACCATCGCGGCCAGTGATTCGTTGCGCCAGGCTTCGATCAGCAGGTCAGCGCAGGCACTGATCACGCCGGTTACACCCACCACCAGCGCCCAGGTCAGGGTGAGGATGCCGATCAGGTTATGCAGGTCCAGCCAGCGTGTGCGGCTGGATTTATGCCGGCGTACTTCGGCGAACTTGAGCCGGCGCATAAATGGCGCGTAGAGCACCACGCCGGAGATGATCGCCACGACAAACAGCAGTCCCATAAAGGCCAGCAGTAGCTTGCCGGGCAGACCGGCGAACATATCCACATGCAGCCGCAGGATCACCATCAGCAGGCCGCCGTTGGCCGCAGGCATTTCCACCGCCTCGCCGCTGCGGGCATCGAGCATAAAGGTGTGCGACGAGTTGGGTTCGGTGCCTGCGGTGGCAGCGGTAATGGCAATCACGCCGTTGCGTTCATCTTCGTCGTAGCCGAAGTACTGCACCACTTCGCCGGGGCGATGCAGTTCGGCGGCCTGCACCAGCTCCTGCAGGCTCAGGTGTGGTGTGTCCACGGGCATGGCGCGTAGCTCGGGGGCCTCACCGAGCAGGTGCTCAAGCTCGTGGTGAAAGATCAGAGGCAGACCGGTCAGCGCCAACAGCAGCAGAAACAGGGTGCAAATCAGGCTGGTCCAGGTGTGAATAAATAACCAGCGTCGAATGGTTGTACTTTTCATATCAAATCCAAAAACCAAAGCCGGTCATGGACCGGCCTTGATAACACTAAGTTCTGAACGTTGAATCAGAACTCCAGTTGAGCGGAGAAGGTCAGGGTGCGTGGCGCGCCCAGGTAGTAGCTGCTCAGCCAGTATTCTTTATTGCCGATGTTGCTGATGTTGCTGCGCAAGGTCAGTGCGCTGTCGTCGCTTAACTGCGCGCGGTAGCGGGCACCGGCGTCGAAGGTGGTGAAGGACGGCAGGCTGTGTTGGTTGGCTTCATCTGAATACTGTTTGCCGGTGTAGTAGGCTCCGCCGGTCAGGGCCAGGCCCGGTACGGCGTTGATTTCATACTCGGCATACAGCTTGGCCAATTCGCTGGCGACATTGGTGGGTTTCTGACCTTCATGGGCCGGGTTGCTGGCATCTTTGACCTTCGGATCAAGCAAGGTCACCCCCCCCACCAGCGTCAACTCAGGCAGCACTTTGCCGGTGATGCCGAACTCCAGGCCATTGTTCACCTGGCGACCATCGTCGGTGTAGATGTTGGCGTCGTTCTTGAACGCGTTGGGCTTGTCGATATTGAACAGCGCCAAGGTCAGCAGGGTTTCGCCAACAGTGGCTTTAACGCCGATTTCGTATTGCTCACTGACTTGCGGAGCCAACGCCTGTCCGGCGTTGAGGGCATCATTGGGGGCGATGCCGCCGGCCTGCATGCCTTCGATGTAGCTGGCGTAAGTAGTCAGCCAGGGCAGCGGTTTGTAGATCAGCGAGACGTTGGGCGAAGTCTTGCTCTCTTTGTAGTTGTTTTCGGTCAGTGGGAAGGAGCCGGGATAGGCCTCGTTCCAGACGAAGTTGCTGTCGAAGGTTTTGATGGTGGTGTGGGTCACGCCGAGGATCGTCGACCACTGATCATTGAAGGAGATGACATCACCAATCAGCCAGTTGTCCGACTGGCTGCGCGAGCCCAAACGCTGGTCGCCATGACCGACCGAGTAATCCGGCTTCGGTACTTGCGGGTGTTGGCCGAGAGGGATTTCACCGACTGGCGACTGGTATTGGTAGGCCAGGTCGATGTAGTCGGTGTACTGGCGGATACGGGCGATATTGCCCTGATACCCCACCGTGGTTTTGTGATTGACCGAGCCGGTGTTGAAGTCGGCATCCAGGAACAGATTAGCCGAGGTTTCTTCCGTTTCTGTCGGAGCGAAGGCGTAGAGCGGCTGGCTGTAGGTGCCTGCGCTGTAGACCGTTGGCCCGGTGTAGGCGTATTCCTCGGTGTAGCGGGTATAGGCGAGTGCGCCGCGCAGGGTGAAGGTGTCGTCGATGCTCCAGTTAAAGCGGCTGCCAACACGCTTGTGTTCGCTGTCGGAGAAGGACCAGCGCTGGCTGTACAGCGTGTCGTTATCCAGATCGCTGGCGTCCGGGCGCAGGGCCTGGTCGCCGAAGTACCAGTAGCTAGTCAGCCCGCGGTTTTCGGTCTTTTTGTAGGAGGCATCGAACTGGATTAACAGGTCGTCACTGACGTTCCAATCCAGCGCGGCGCTGAGCATTTGGCGGCGGCGCTTTTGCATATCAATAGCGGTTTCGCCGTCTTGCGTGAGCACGTTGACGCGATAGGCAAGCACGCCGTTGTCGTCGATTGGGCCGCCAAAATCGCCATGCAGGTAATAGTTCTCACCGCCGGCGTTGCCCAGGGTCACGCTGTTGTAGCGCTCGTAGGTCGGGCGCTTAAGCACGTAGTTGACCAAGCCGCCGGGGCTGGCTGGGCCGTACAGGAAGCCGCTGAGACCGGTAAGAATCTCAAGCTGCTCCATTTCTTCAATGTAGTTGCCGCTGTCGTAGCCGGTGCTGAAACGCAGACCGTCATTGGCCACGCTCAGGTTTCCCGGACCGCTGAAGCCGCGCATGCTGACAGCGCTGGCATAACCGGCGGTGGTGGGTGAGGTGAACTGGGTGGCCGGGTTGAGCTTGAACACATCATCGCTGGCGGTGGCCTGAATGTTCTTCAGCAATTCGCTGGAGACCACGCTGACCGAATAGGGCGTGTCCTGCAGGCTCATGCCGCCGAGGGCACCGAGGTTTTTCACTGCACTGCTGCGGTAACCGTCTGCGGCGCTGCCCTCCATGATCTGCTGGCCGCTGATGCTGGCGCTGGAAAGGGTCATTTCCGCTTCAACAGGGGCCAGACTGTAGCTGCCGCTGCCGTTGGATTTCAGTTGCAGGCCGCTGCCTTGCAGGGCTTGTTGCAGCGCACTGATGGCATCGTATTCCCCTTGGACCGGTGCGGATTGCTTGCCTGCGGTAAGGGCAGGGTCAATGCTCAGGGCGATTCCTGCCTGGCTGGCAATCTGGGTCAGGGTGCTGCTCAGCGCGGCGGCGGGCAGGGTGTAAGTCTGTGCTTGGGCGACGCCCGCGCAGGTAATCGCAAGCGCAAGCACGGCGGGGCGGAACAGGGGCAGGGAACGGGTCATTAGAAAACTCTCCTTAACGGGAATGCATCTCATTGACCAGTTGCCGAAGCAGGATCAAAAAGTGACAGGGCTAAACGAAATTTATTTTCATTTGGCCCTTTCTGCCGGAATGACCCGTGTCCACCAATCGCCAATTTGCTCGATCTGCACGGGCAAACTGGGTGGTAAGGCTGCCAGCGCTTTATCTGTGTCATGCAGTGGGAAGCTGCCGCTGATGCGTAGCCCGGCCAGGCTCGGATGCACACTCAGGTAGCCGTTGCGGTAGTCACTGAGAGCGGCGAGCAGGTCCGCCAGGGGCATGTTGTCAGCCACCAGCATACCGTGGCTCCAGGCCTCAGCGCCTAGGGCTGCCGGCTGGTTGGGGCCAAGTTGATCGCGCTGCATTAACACTTCCTGACCTGCGTTAATGACGCGCTTTTCGCTGCGGTTAGCCGGAGTCGCGGCCACGGCAGACTGGAGGACGGTGAGGCGGGTGGCGTCGCCTTCACGCCGTACCAGAAAGCGTGTGCCCAAGGCGCGCAGGCGGCCTTGGCCGGTTTCGACGATAAACGGGCGGGTGTCACCGGCAGCGGTTTCGATCAGGATTTCACCGCTGCGCAGGTACAGCAGACGCTGTTTTTCGTCGAAGCGAATATCCAGTGCGCTGCCGCTATTCAGGCGCACGCGGCTGCGGTCGCTGAGCTGCAGCTCACGCTGTTCGCCAAAGCCAGTATGCTCATCGGCCAAGTAGTCGCTCAGGGGGCGGTGCTGATGCAGAGCGGCCAATGCCAGTCCAGCGCTCAGAACCAGACTCAATACGGCTCTGGGCACACGACGGCGTTGTTTAGGGGCGCTGTGAAGCAGTGCATGGCGGGCTGGCGCGTCAGCCGCCGAGGCCAGGCGAACATCCAGGCCGTTGAGCTGTTGCCAGACCTTGGCGTGATCCGGGTGAATCGCCAGCCAGAGGGCAAACTGTTGTTTTTGCTCATCGCTGGCTGTGCCCGAATCCAGGCACAGCTGCCATTCGATGGCGGCGTCGAGAACCTTAGATGAAACCGCGCTCATTCGGGTTGTCCATAAACGGCGATGTAGCACTGACGCAGGCCTTGGGCCAGATACTGACGCACGCGGGATACGGAAACTCCCAGGCGCTCGGCAATCTCAGCATGGCCCATGCCATCCAGGCGGTTGTGCAAGAACGCGGCGCGGGCGTTGGCGGAAAGCCCGCCCAGCAGGCGGTCGATCTCTTTTAGCGCTTCCAGTGCCAGCGCCTGATCTTCCAGGCTGGGTTGGGCGCTGTCGGGCAGTTGTCCCAGCTCATCCAGATAGGCGCGTTCCAGCGCGCTGCGGCGGAAATAGTCGATCAGCAGGCCGCGGGCGATAGTGCTGAGCAGAGCGCGGGGTTCGCGGGTTTGGTCGAGGTCGCTGCGCCCCATCAGGCGCACGAAGGTGTCCTGGCTGAGGTCTTCGGCGCGGTCTGGGCAGTACAGACTTTTGCGCAGCCAGCCCAGTAGCCAGTCGCGGTGGTCGCGGTAGTACAGGCTGAGCAATTGCTGATGAGTAGAGTCGTCAGCGCGCACGATAACCTCGATGGCATGGCTTTATATGAGAATAATTCGCATATCGTGTCAGGACGCATCTCGCTTCGCAATCAGGAGTTGGTACTAATTGGTACTAAAGTGATGGCCGGTCGTAGTTGGGCGATGTATAGACTCAGATCAATGCTTGCCTGTGCCTGCGTGGATAAACTGCCCGGCTTTTTTCGCTGAGTGTGTGATCCATGGCATCCCTTCCTCGTTACACCGAACTGTTATCTCCGGCAGGCACCCTCAAGAACATGCGCTACGCCTTCGCCTATGGCGCGGATGCGGTGTATGCCGGGCAGCCGCGATACAGCCTGCGGGTGCGTAATAACGAGTTTGATCACGACAACCTGCAACTGGGCATTAACGAAGCGCACGCTCAGGGCAAGCAGTTTTATGTGGTGGTCAACATCGCCCCGCATAACGCCAAGCTGAAGACCTTTTTGCGCGACCTTGAACCGGTGATTGCGATGCAGCCGGATGCGCTGATCATGTCTGATCCGGGCCTGATCATGATGGTTCGCGAGCATTATCCGCACATGCCAATCCACCTGTCTGTGCAGGCCAACGCGGTGAACTGGGCCAGCGTCAAATTCTGGCATCAGCAGGGACTGACCCGAGTGATTCTGTCCCGTGAGCTGTCGCTGGAAGAGATCGAAGAAATCCGCCATGAAGTACCGGAAATGGAGCTGGAAGTATTCGTCCACGGCGCCTTGTGCATGGCCTATTCCGGCCGCTGCCTGCTCTCCGGCTACATGAACAAGCGCGACCCGAACCAAGGCACCTGCACCAATGCCTGCCGCTGGCAGTACAAGACCGAAACCGCGCAGGAAAACGAGCTGGGCGATATCGTCAAAATCGTTGAGCCGACCCTTGGCGTTGGCGCGCCGACTGATCAGGTGTTCTTGCTTGAAGACGCCAGCCGCCCCGGCGAGCAGATGGCCGCCTACGAGGATGAACACGGCACCTACATCATGAACTCCAAAGACTTGCGCGCTGTGCAGCATGTGGAGCGTTTGGTGAACATGGGCGTGCATTCGCTGAAGATCGAAGGCCGCACCAAGTCCCACTATTACGTGGCGCGCACTGCGCAGGTGTACCGCAAGGCGATTGATGATGCGCTGGCCGGTCGACCGTTCGACAAGAGCCTGATGGATACCCTGGAGTCGCTGGCCCATCGCGGCTACACCGAAGGCTTCTTGCGCCGCCATGTGCATGACGAATACCAGAACTACCAGCACGGCAGCTCGGTGTCAGACCGTCAGCAGTTTGTGGGGGAGTTGACCGGCGAGCGCCGCGGCGATCTGGCCGAAGTACGGGTGAAGAACCGCTTTGCAGTCGGTGACGGCATTGAGCTGATGACGCCCAAAGGCAACCTGCGCTTCAAGCTGGAGCACTTGGAGAACCGCAAAGGCGAGTCGATGCCAGTCGCGCCGGGCGACGGCCACACGCTGTACTTGCCGGTGCCACAGGATGTGGAGTTGCCGTTCGGGCTCTTAATGCGGGATTTATAAGCCCTACATCGACAACGCCTGCTGCCGTCTGCGCCACTGGCTCAGGCGCTGTTCCAGCGCTTGCAGGCTATCGGCCTGTTGCCGCCGCGCTTTGCTAAACAGGATCAGCCCCAGCTCGGCGGTGGCCAGTGCATCGGCGCTGGCATGGTGGCGCTGCTGGACCTGCAGGCCAAAGTAGCGGGTCCAGTCATCCAGCCCGCCGTTGCGGATACCGGCCTGCGGGCAGAGCATCGGGGCCAATTCCGCCACATCGAAGAAGCTGTGTTGCAGGCGATAGTCCAGGCTTTGCTTGAGGGCGCGGGCCAGCATGCGTTGGTCAAATCCGGCATGAAACGCCAGCAGCGGGCTGTCGCCAAGAAACTCCATAAAGTCCAGCAGCCCTTGCGCGGGTTCCACGCCGCTGGCGATGGCGCTGGGCGCGATGCCGTGAATCAGGGTGCTGGCGCTGGGCTGATGATCCGGCCGTTGCAGGGTGCATTCAAAGGTCTGAGCCAGTTGAATCGCGCCCTGATCGATCACCACTGCACCGATCGACAAAACCTCGTCGCGTTTCATGTCCAGACCGCTGGTTTCCAGATCAACCACCACCAGGCGCTGCTGACTTAACGGCTGCCCACTCAATGGAGCAGGCGCGGGCAGTTGTGCACGCCGTTGCAATTGTTCGGCGCTCAGGCTTGGGCCGCGACGGCTAAACCAGTTGAAGCTGTTCATAGTTGATACCGCAGGGCGAGGCTGCTTTGCAGGCGCTGAGCCTGACGGAACGATTCGCGCAGAATGCGTTGATCGAGCACGTTAAGGTGCGCCGGGTCGATCCGGTTGGAATAAGGTTGCTGCGCACGGGCTTGGAGCTGGTGCTGCTGCATGCGGGTTTGCTGGATGAAATGATAGGCCTCTTCATAGGCCGCGCCGTCTTGCGCATCAATCACCTCCAGGCGGATCAGCTCGCGCAGGCGCTCCAGCGTGTTGCAGGCACTGATGCCGTGGCTTAGGGACAGCAAACGCGCCGCGTCTACAAATGGCGTCAGGCCCTGCACTTTGAGATCGAGTGTGTCCTTGTCAACGCCTCTGCGTGCGACGACGAAGTTACGCAGCATGCCCACCGGTGGTTTTTGGCGCAGGGCGTTTTCTGCCATGCGCCGCTGGAACAGGCTGTTATCCGCAATCTGTTGCAGCAGCTCACTGCGCACGTGCTCACAGCCTTGTGCATCGCCCCAGACAGCACGCAAATCAAAGTAAATGGTGGAGGCCAGCAGGCTGTCCGGCGAGGATTCGTGGATAAACTGGCTGAAGCGTCGCGACCATTCGTGGCGTGACAGACACAGCTCGGCATTACCCGCCATGATTCCGCCTTTGCACAGACTAAAGCCGCACAGTGCCAGGCGCTGGTTGATCTCTTGAGCGAGTGGCAGCAGCTTGCCGCGAATGGCTGCGGCCTCCACTGCGTCGGCGGCTTCAAAGAGAATGCCGTTGTCCTGATCGGTGTGCAGGGTTTGCTCGCTGCGGCCTTCACTGCCAAAGCACAGCCAGGTAAAGGCAATACCGGGGTCGCCCAAGTCTTCCAGGGTCAGTTCGATCACGCGGCACACAGTGTGGTCGTTGAGTAGGGTGATCAGTTGAGTGATCTGGGTTGAGCTGGCTCCGTGGGCCAGCATGCTGTCGACCAGACGTTGCACGTCGCTGCGGATCGCTACCAGTGTTTCGATGCGTCCGGCATGGCGGATGCTGCGGGCCAGATGGACCAGATCGACCCGTTGCAGGCTGAACAGATCACGCTCGGAAATCACCCCGACCAGCTTGTCATCCGCAACCACACAGACGTGGGCGATATGCCGTTCGGTCATGGCCATGGCCGCATCAAAAGCACTGGCTTCTGGCGGCAGATGGAAAGGGGATTGGGTCATCAGTTGGCTGATTGGCTGATCCAGATTGCTGCCGTCGGCGACCACTTTGCGCAGGTCGCGCAGGGTGAAAATACCTTGGACACGCTCTTGGTTATCCACAATCACGATGCTGCCCACGTGCTGTTCGTGCATCAGCCGCACGGCTTCGCGGGTGCTCAATTGTGGGCCGCAACTGATTGGCTGGCGCACGGCCAACTGGCCGAGGCGGGTGTCCAGTGAGTATTGCGAACCGAGGGTTTCTACCGCACGCATCTGCACTTGCTGATTGACCTGATCAAGCAGGCTGCTGACCCCGCGTAAGGCGAAGTCGCGAAACGGTGCAGACAGGCTGAACAGGCGCACAAACGCCGGTTTGTTAAGCAGCAGGCAGAAGCTGTCTTCGGCGGCCAGGTGCTCAGTACGGGTGGCGCGCTCGCCGAGCAGGGCCGCTAGCGGGAAGCACTCGCCGGTGGTGATCTCGAAGGTGGTCTCGGTACCGCGTCGCGCTGAATGTGGGCGCTCACCGTGCACACGCCCCTGCTTGACGATATAGAAGTGCTCAACCGGGCCGTCTGCCGGTTTGATGATGGTCTCGCCCTCGGCATAGAAACGCAGCTGGCAGTTCTCCACGAGAAAAGCGAGTTGCGCCACATCCATCTGATTGAAGGGCGGGTACTTCTGCAGGAACTCCATGGTGCCGTGAATGTTTTGCTTCACGGCAGTCACGCCCGCCTGAGTGATTGCGTCCGTAAGCGTCATGGGCTTTCTCACGCCAGTTATGGCCAATAGCCTCATGTTTGTGCGGTTTATTGACCATTGGACGTAAGTCTATGAGCGGCACGATGCACAGGGTCAAAAAACTACTGAGTGGTTAAAACAATGCGCAGCTGCTTTTAATGGGACGAATGTATTTCGTCGGATTGTAGTCAATTTAATGTCGTTTGAGTGGCATCATTGCGCGAATGGTCAAATACATGTCGTTTAGTGACAGGCAGTGAAGGAAAACTGGGCTGCCGCACAAGGATGTAAAAAGTGCTCAGAAGTGATGTCGTCAGGCATGCAGGCTACCCCTGCGGCCGTGGCTCTGCTGTATTCAAATTGTCTGTTTTGTGTTCATCGCTGTTGTTTTGCCGCCTGGCTCTGGCGCAACCCGCGTACGATGCCTTGCTCGAGAAAGCGAGAAATGGCGACTACGCACCAGCGTTGAACTTCCTGCGTGAACACCGCGCAGAAGCCTCTCCGCGCTATCAGACCGACCACCTGCTAATCGCCGGCTGGGCCGGTGAAGATGCGGAAGTCACAGCGCTGTACGAGCAGATAAACCGCCCTGCGTTTCTGTCAGCTGATGCTCTGGCAACGGTTGCCCGTGCCTACCGTAATCAGCGGCTGTGGCAGCAGTCTCTGCACGTATCCGACGCAGGCGTGCAGCGCTTTCCTGAGCATGAAGGCTTGCAGCTGGGGCGCGTGATGACCTTGGCTGATGCAGGCAAGTTCTCCGCCGCCATTGCGCGGGGCCAACTGCTGGTCAACGAGGCACCGCAAAACCCTGACCGGCGTTTGGCGCTGGCTTACGCCTATGCCGCGTCCGGGCAGAATTATGCGGCCCATGCCGAGATAGACCGGGCTGTTGAGTTGGCTCCGCAGCGCGAAGATGTTTTGCGCGAGTACCTGTTCAGCCTGCAACGCTCAGGCATGCCTGAGCCAGCCCTGACTTTGGCCGTGCGTCATCCGGGGTTGCTGTCAGCGTCACAACTGCGGCAGTTGGAGGGTGATCTGCTGGCTGAACGGGTGCGATTGTCGGACCTTTCTACCCGTTCTGAGCATGAGCGCTATCAGGTGGCTGATGCTGCACTGACGCGGGCTGACGAGCTGATCGGCAGTTGGCGCGAGGAGCCCGATGCGCAGGCGGATGTGAACCGCGCACGGATTGATCGGATCGGCGCACTGCACACGTTGGTGCGCATGCCCGACGTTCTGGCTGAATACCACGCCCTGCAGGCCGAGCAGATCAGTCTGCCGCCTTATGCCAAACGCTGGGTGGCTTCCGCGGCGCTGTATATGCGTCAGCCGGAGCTGGCTGCGAGCCTGTATGAAGAAGTGGTGGCGTCTGAGAACGACAAACACCCGGACTGGCTGGAAGACAATCGCAGCCTGTTTTATGCGCGTGTGGAAAGTTGGCAACTGGAGCAGGCCCAGCAGCAAGCTGAAGACTTGGCTGTGCTGCAGCCGCCACGCTTATATCTGACGGGCAATCCAGAGCCTGAGCCCAATCCACGTTGGCTGGATGCGCAGGTGCTCAGAGCTGTAGCGTTCATGGAAAACAATGATCTGCCCCAAGCCGAACAGGTATTGGCTGATCTGGTCAGCCGCGCGCCCAACAACTCCAACCTTCGCACCACCCTGGCCAGCCTGTATCTGGCCCGTGGCTGGCCGCGTCGGGCTGAGGACCAGTTAAAAATCGCCGAGAGCACTAGCCCGCGTAACCCCGCACTGGAAGTGGAGCAGGGCATGGCTGGCCTTGAGCTTCAGGAGTGGCGTCAGGTCGATGCGCTGACTGCAGACGTGGTTGAGCGTTATCCGGAAACCCTGCCTGTGCAACGTCTGGAACGCCTGCATGACGTGCATCAGATGGCCGAGCTGCGGGTTTCCGGCTACAGAGGCCAGGGGGCGGGCAGTGCGGTGTCTGGCGGTGACAGCATGGGCATCGACACTGTCCTCTACAGTCCGCCAATCGCCAGTGACTGGCGGCTGTTTGCCGGTGCCGGTTACGCCAGCGGGGATTTTGATGAAGGTCGCGGCCGTGATCGTTGGCAGCGTGCGGGAGCCGAGTGGCGGGTGCGCAATCACACCGTCGAAGGTGAGGTGTCGCGGCATAACTATGGCGAAGGTGACAAAGTCGGCGCACGCCTCAGTGGCACCCACGACATTGACGATTACTGGCAGTACGGCTGGAGCGCCGACTACCTGTCCGCGCTAACCCCGCTGCGGGCACTCAACTCTGGGGTGACGTCCAACAGCGTGAGCGGCTTTGTGCGCTGGCGCGGGGATGAGCGGCGTGAATGGCAGCTGTCTTCTGCGGTGGCTGACTTCAGTGATGGCAACAATCGTTTCGGCTTGGTTCTGGATGGCTATCAGCGCTTCTACAGCCGCCCGACCTGGCAGGCGGACTGGGGCCTTGAACTGGCCTACAACCGTAACAGTCGTGATAACGACGTGCCCTATTTCAACCCCAAATCCGAGATCGTGATGATGCCGCGTTTGCGCCTCCAGCAGACCTTGTATCGGCGCTATCAGACAGCCTGGACACAGCAGTTGGAAGTCGGGGCCGGGGCCATCAATCAGCAAAATTACGGCACCGATCCGGTGGGGCTGATCAGCTATTCCCAGCGCCTGAGGATGGATGACCGCTTCGACGGCGGCTTGGGTATTTCGGCCCTGAGCCGTGCATATGACGGCGATCGTGAGCAGGAAATCCGCCTGCTGTTCGACCTCAACTACCGCTTCTGAGGACTCCAGATGATGACTGTTTACCGCAGTGCATTGCTCATCATGGCACTGTTGATTCTTAACGCATGCGCTGTTGAGGCACCGCCTTTCACGCCACCCGCGCAGCGTGTGGTGGAGCCCGGCGAGAATCCTTGGCCTAAAGGCAAGGTGCTGGTGCTGGGCTATCACGATGTTGAGGATGCCACTGCCGATCAGGCTTTTATGTCGGTGCGTACGGCCAACCTTGCCGAGCAATTCGCCTGGCTTAAAGCCAATGGATATCAGGCAGTCTCGGTGGATCAGATTCTGGCTGCGCGCAAAAACGGTCCGGCGTTGCCCGACAAAGCCGTATTACTGACTTTTGATGATGGCTACAGCAGTTTCTACGAGCGTGTGCTGCCACTGCTCAAGGCTTACCAATGGCCGGCGGTGCTTGCTCCGGTGGGCGTTTGGGTCGATACGCCGGCTGGGCAGAAAGTGGATTTCGGCGGCCTGCCGGTGGATCGCAAGCGTTTCCTGACGTGGCAACAGGTGAGTGAAATCTCCCGCAGCGGCCTGGTCGAAATCGCCGCGCACACCAACGCTCTGCACTACGGCGCGCTGGCTAATCCCCAGGGCAATCTGCAGCCTGCGGCGGTCACGCGCCTGTACGACGCGCAGCGTGGCGAGTACGAAAGCGAGGCCGACTACAGCACGCGCATTGAGCGCGATGTAAAGCAGATATCCGACAAGATCCAGGCGGCTACTGGCCGTAAGCCGCGGGTTTGGGTTTGGCCTTACGGTGCGGCCAGCGGCACTGCACTGCAGATTGTTGGCGAGCAGGGTTATGAGCTGGCGCTGACCCTGGAAGATGGGATGAGTACGCTGTCCAGCCTGCAGGACGGGCCGCGTCAGCTGATTAACGGTGATCCTGATATCGGCCGTTTTGCTGATCAGGTCACCGGGGTTGAGGCGTCGCCCTTGATGCGCATCGCCCACGTTGATCTGGATTATGTCTACGATCCGGACCCGCAGCAGATGGACGCCAATCTCGGCGAACTGGTGCAGCGTATTGCAGACATGCGCATCAGCACCGTTTTCCTTCAGGCATATGCCGATCCTGAAGGCGACGGCCTGGTCAAATCCCTGTATTTCCCCAACCGTCACCTGCCGATGCGCGCCGACCTGTTCAACCGGGTCGCCTGGCAGTTGCGTACCCGGGCCAAGGTGGAGGTGTTCGCCTGGATGCCGGTGCTCAGCTATGACCTTGATCCGTCTTTGCCACGGGTTCAAAGCTGGTCCGAAGATGGCCGTGTCGCGGTCAGCACAGAACAGTACAAACGCTTGTCACCGTTTGATCCGAAGGTGCGCCAGCAGATTGGTGAAATCTACGAAGACTTGGCGCGCCACACCAATTTCACCGGCGTGCTGTATCACGATGATGCGTTGCTGTCGGATTTCGAAGATGCCAGCCCGGCGGCACTGGCGGCTTACCGTAAGGCCGGTCTGCCCGGTGATATCGCCAGTCTGCGTGCTGATGAAGACACTCTGCAGCGCTGGACCCGTTACAAGAGCCGCTACCTGATCGACTTCACCCACGAGTTGACGGCGAAGGTCAAAGCCATTCGCGGGCCACAGATTAAGACAGCCCGCAACATGTACGCAGAACCGATCCTTAATCCGTACAGCGAAACCTGGTTCGCGCAGAACCTGGATGACTTCCTCGCGGCCTATGACTGGACAGCTCCGATGGCCATGCCGCTGATGGAAGGCATCAGCAAAGAAGACTCCAACGCTTGGCTGGATCGCCTGGTCAAGCGCATCGCCGAACGCCCTGACGCCTTGTCACGCACTGTGTTCGAACTGCAGGCGCGGGATTGGAGTACGCCGCAAGGCAAACCCATCGATACCGAACTGCTGGTGCAGTGGATGCATCGCCTGCAATGGAACGGCGTACGCAACTACGGCTACTACCCGGATGACTTCATCAATGACCAGCCCCGTTTGCAGGAGGTTCGCCCGGCGTTTTCCAATGCCTGGCATCCGTTGCCATGATTGATCGCATATATGCATTACTGATTCTGGCCGTGGTGTTGGGAGCGCCGTTTGGCGTTGCACTGACACTGACGGGGCAGGTCATGCTGGACTTCATCTTTCTCTACCCGCTGTTTATGTCGGCCCTGTGGATTTCCGGTGGTCTGTATTACTGGCTGCATTGGGAACGGCACTGGCCGTGGACTCAGGGCAGGGACTCGTCCCCGCCGAAGCTGCCGGGTGAGCCGCTGATTTCGATTCTGATCCCCTGCTTCAATGAGGGCGAGCACGCGGTGGAAACCATCAGCGCAGCGCTGGCCCAGCGTTATGCCAACATTGAGGTGATTGTGATCAATGACGGTTCCCGCGACAACACTGGCGAAGTGCTGGACCGCCTGGCTGAAGCGGAGCCGCGCCTGCGCGTGCTGCATCTGGCGCAGAACCAAGGTAAAGCCGTAGCCCTGCGTATGGGCGCGCTGGCAGCACGCAGCGAATATCTGGTGTGCATCGATGGCGATGCTCTGCTGGATCAGGATGCGGCGAGCTATCTGGTTGAGCCAATGCTGGCCAACCCGCGTGTTGGGGCGGTCACCGGGAATCCGCGGATCCGCACACGCTCAACCCTGATCGGACGGATTCAGGTCGGCGAGTTCTCTTCCATCATCGGTTTGATCAAGCGCACCCAACGCGTGTACGGCCGGGTGTTTACCGTATCCGGTGTGATCGCCGCCTTCCGCCGCAGCGCTCTGGACCGCATCGGTTACTGGAGCCCGGACATGATCACTGAAGACATTGATGTCAGCTGGAAGCTGCAGCTGGATCATTGGAGCATCTTCTACGAGCCCCGCGCGCTGTGCTGGATTCTCATGCCGGAGACCCTGCGCGGGCTGTGGAAGCAGCGTCTGCGCTGGGCGCAGGGCGGAGCAGAGGTGTTGCTGAAGAACATCCGTAGCATCTGGGAGTGGCGTTACCGCTATATGTGGCCGCTGCTTGCAGAGTTCAGCTTATCCGCCATATGGGCCTTCACCTTTGCCATTTCCATCGGGCTCTGGGCTCTCGGCTATGTGGTCGATCTGCCGGAAAACCTGAGAGTGGCGAGCATGGCTCCGCCAGCCTTTACCGGATTGGTGTTGGCCAGCGTGTGCCTGATGCAGTTTGCTGTCAGTTTGGTGATTGAGCGGCGCTACGAGAAAGACCTGCCGCGCTCACTGTTCTGGATCATCTGGTACCCGATGGCGTTCTGGTTGCTGACTTTGTTCACCACCTTGGTCAGCTTTCCCAAAGTCATGCTTAAAGCAAAACAACAACGGGCTCGCTGGGTGAGCCCTGATCGTGGGATTAAAAGGAATTAATCATGTCTCTCCTGATTAGGACGCAGCAGCACTGGCTGCCGCGCACCATAGATACGCTGCTTACTTTGATCGCCTGGGTTGGTTTCATCAGTCTGATCATCATCGGAGTCCGCGACCTGTACACCGGTACCTCGACCAGGACCTTCATGCAGTTGCTGTTTGAGGTCAGACCAACTCTGGACACCTTGATTGTGTATCTCATCTGCGGGCTGGTGATTGGCAGCATTTTGCTTATCTGGGCCAAATACAACGAAGTGCGGGCCGGTCGCTATGCGCGACGTAAGGAGACTGCTCAGGTTGATACGGTGGGGCTGGCGTCGAGCTTTCGGGTCTCTGCGGCAGTCATTGAGTTTCTGCGTAGCGAGCAGGTGTGGATTCTGCATAACCACGAGCATGGCGATCTGGCAGCCATTGAGGTGCCGGGATTCGGCATGAAAGTCCCTGCCAATGCTGACTACACCCGGGTGCAGCTGGCCTTTTCAAAAGGCCCGGGGCGCTTGCTGAATCTGTTTGCCTAAGCCTTTGTTGAATAAAAAAACCGCCCAGAGGGGCGGTTTTTTTATTGCAGTGCGTCAGTCTTAGCGAGCGTTTTTCGCTTTGAACTCACGACGGCGGCGGTGCAGAACCGGCTCGGTGTAGCCGTTTGGCTGCTTGGCACCTTCAATCACCAGCTCCAGAGCCGCCTGGAAGGCGATGTTGTTATCGAAGTCCGGAGCCAGCGGACGGTACAGCGGGTCATTGGCGTTCTGACGGTCAACCACCGGCGCCATGCGCTTGAGGCTAGCCACGATCTGTTCTTCGGTAGCGATGCCGTGGCGCAGCCAGTTAGCCAGCAGCTGGCTGGAGATACGCAGAGTCGCGCGGTCTTCCATCAGGCCGATGTCGTTGATGTCCGGCACTTTGGAGCAGCCTACGCCCTGGTCGATCCAGCGTACTACATAACCGAGGATGCCCTGAGCGTTGTTGTCCAGCTCGTTCTGGATTTCTTCGTCGCTCCAGTTGGTGTCCTTGGCCAGTGGGATGGTCAGGATGTCGTCCAGCGAAGCGCGCTCGCGCTTGGCCAGCTCAGCCTGACGGGCAGCCACGTCTACCTTGTGGTAGTGCAGGGCGTGCAGGGTGGCAGCAGTCGGCGACGGAACCCATGCAGTGTTGGCACCCGCCAGCGGGTGAGCGATTTTCTGCTCAACCATTGCAGCCATCAGGTCCGGCATGGCCCACATGCCTTTACCGATCTGAGCGCGACCTTGCAGGCCGGTGGCCAGACCGATATCCACGTTCCAGTTCTCGTAGGCACCAATCCACTTCTCAGCTTTCATGGCCGCCTTGCGCACAACCGGGCCGGCTTCCATGGAAGTGTGGATTTCGTCACCGGTACGGTCGAGGAAACCGGTGTTGATGAACACCACGCGCTCGCTGGCAGCCTTGATACAGGCTTTCAGGTTGACGGTGGTGCGGCGCTCTTCGTCCATGATCCCGACTTTCAGGGTGTTGCGGGTCAGGCCCAGGACGTCTTCAACGCGGCCGAAGATCTCGTTAGTGAACGCCACTTCTTCCGGACCGTGCATTTTCGGCTTCACGATGTAAACCGAGCCGGTACGGGTGTTTTTGCGGGTGGTGTTGCCATTGAGGTTGTGGATAGCAATCAGGCTGGTGAACAGTGCGTCCTGGATGCCTTCCGGAATTTCGTTGCCCTGTGCGTCGAGGATCGCCGGGTTGGTCATCAGGTGGCCGACGTTACGCACGAACAGCAGGCTGCGGCCGTGCAGGGTCAGCTCGCTGCCGTCTGCCTTGGTGTACACGCGGTCCGGGTTCATGGTGCGGGTGAAGGTGGTGCCGCCTTTGGACACTTCTTCAGCCAGGTCGCCCTTCATCAGGCCGAGCCAGTTTTTGTAGACCACGACTTTGTCTTCCGCATCGACAGCGGCAACCGAGTCTTCGCAGTCCATGATGGTGGTCAGCGCGGCTTCCATCAGCACGTCTTTTACGCCAGCGGCGTCAGTGCTGCCAACCGGGGTGCTGGCGTCGATCTGGATTTCGAAGTGCAGGCCGTTGTGCTTGAGCAGAACCGCTTTCGGTGCAGCCGCATCGCCCTGGAAGGCAATGAACTGAGCTGGGTTCTTCAGGCCGGTGCTGCTGCCGTTTTTCAGGCTGACTTGCAGTTGGCCGTTGGCAACCACATAGGCTGTGGAGTCAACGTGGGAGCCGGATTCCAGTGGCGCGGCTTCGTCGAGGAAGGCGCGGGCGAAGGCGATCACTTTGTCGCCACGGACTTTGTTGTAGCCCTTGCCTTTTTCCGCTCCATTTTCTTCGCTGATCACGTCGGTGCCGTACAGCGCATCGTACAGCGAGCCCCAGCGGGCGTTGGAGGCGTTCAGAGCGAAACGGGCGTTCATTACCGGCACCACCAGCTGTGGGCCTGCCATGAGGGCGATTTCTTCGTCGACGTTCTGAGTAGTAGCCTGGAAGTCAGCTGGCTCCGGCAGCAGGTAGCCGATTTCTTCCAGGAACGCTTTGTAGGCCACCGGATCATGGGCCTGACCGGCGCGGGCCTGGTGCCAGCTGTCGATTTGCGCCTGAAGCTGATCGCGTTTGGCCAACAGGGCGCGGTTTTTCGGAGCCAGGTCATTGATGACCGCTTCCGCACCTGCCCAGAACTTCTCGGCGCTCAGGCCGGTACCCGGAATAGCTTCGTTGTTAACGAAGTCGTACAGCTCTTTGGCAACCTGCAGGCTGCCTACTTGAACGCGCTCAGTCATCACTAGCCTCACTCTGCTCAGCTCTACTTTTTAGCCGCTTCGGACAGGAGAAAATAATTTTGTAGTCCGAGGCGCGGCATACTACATGAAGATCATCAGAAATGCAGCGGATGCGCGCTGTGCTGCGACTTTAGTCGGTCAGAAGGGCACTACATAACGCCAGTTTGAGCCATTGCGACGGCCTTAATTGGGCTTTTGTCGGGAGGCGGTCTAGCCTGTTTCTTACTCACTACGGAGGCGTCAAACATGGAGCATCTGATTCTGACACTGATTGCCCGGGACGAGCCGGGGCTGGTCGGCCGAGTCGCTCAGTGCATCAGCAGCCACGGCGGCAACTGGCTGGAAAGCCGAATGGCACGCATGGCCGGGCAATTTGCCGGGATTGTGCGCATCGCTGCGCCACCGAGCGCCCATGCCGATCTGGCGGCGGCGCTCAGGGCGTTGGAAGACACTGGCATCCGCGTCCATGTGGCTGATGCGGGCGGTGAACCGGTTGGCACCTGGCAGGCGATCCGGCTGGAACTGGTAGGTAATGACCGTCCCGGTATTGTCCGCGACATTACCCGGCTGCTCAGCGGGGTGGGTGTCAATCTGGAACGGTTCAACACCGAAGTCATCCCCGCGCCCATGAGCGGCGAGCTGCTGTTTCAGGCGCAAGCGCTGTTAGCTGTGCCACAAAGTCTGAGCCTTGAGGACTTGCAGAACCATCTGGAAGGCCTGGCAGACGAGCTGATGGTTGATCTGAAACTGCACGCTGAGGACTGACTGCACGGTTTATCCACCTCTGCTGTGGGTAACCGTGTGAGTGGTATGGGGAGTTGTCCGGCAAAGCCCCGCCGCATAAGGCTTTGCCGGGATTGATCAGTATTTGTTCAAACGCCTGCTGTTACACACAAACGGCGGGGATGGCTGTGTGGATAAGCCCTGAGCAGGTCGGGCGATGCCGCGTCACACAAGGCGTTGCGCGGCTTGTACGAAATTTAATCAGTTTTTCCCCACGTTTCCCGCTTGTTACGGTCTGTTGGCTATCGCTCTGTTTCTCTACAGCTCGCTTTGTCTTTATCCACCAGTCACGTGGATAAGTGTGTGGGCGATTTGGGGAGCTTGAGAGGCGGCCATAGTGCCTTGCGGGCTGTAGCCATGTGACTGTTTTTTGAACAGTATTTCCTGCTTGCACACAATTGCCGGGGATGGCCCTGTGGAAAAGCCGGGGGCAAGGCCTGCCAAGCCCCGCCATATCTGGTGTGCAGCTTCATGGTTAAAAAATAATCAGTTATTCCCGCTCCCGCACCGCTAGCCGGCATTGGCTTATGGTGAGGGGCTCGATCTGGCTGCAAGCACGATGGTGACTGGGTTATCCCAGTATCGCGTGGATAAGTCTGTGTGCGCTTTGGGGAGCCTGGCGGCTAAGCCACGGCTGATCAGGCTTTGACGGTAATGTTCAGAAAATGAACAGCCCGCACTGCTTGTACACAAACGGCGGGGATGCCTCTGTGGATAAACAGGGGGTATAGCGCGCAGGGCCTTTGTCTACGCGGCTTGTGGCTGGCTGATCATATTTTGATCAGCTACGTCGGCGAATTGGGCGCACCGCACTGAGGCGTCAGAATCAGTCGATATCAGTTACTGCATTTTAAGTCCAAGCCCGGATTTATCAGGCTTTGATAGTGGGTTATGCACCCAATGCGTGGATAACTCTGTGGGCGTATTGGGGAGCTTGCACGCCAAGCCTTGCCAGCCGGGGCCTGCAGAGAAGTGATTGAAAATTAACCAGGTGTTTTGCCTTGTTCACAATGCGCGTGGATGGCTTTGTGGATAAAACGGGGGCAACTGGCTGAGCGCCGCAGACGGTAAGGATTAGCGCAACTTGCCTAAAAAATGATCAATGCCGCGCAAAGCTATTCACACTGCGAGCGCAGCGTTGGTTGAGGCCTATTTTGCGCCGTTGAAATGGGCCACAAGCGCGACATTACTGGTCTCGCAGCGGTTTTATCCCCGTTGCGGGTGGATAAGTCTGTGCGCGGTTTGGGGAGTGGGGCGCAGAACGCTAGTGCCACGCGACTTTGCGCGGACTGCTCAAAGAATGAGCAGTGTTTTTGCATTACACACAATTGGCGGGGACTGCTTTGTGGATAAGGCGGGGGTAGTCGCCTGGAACCTGCACAATCAAAGGCGTGCAGAGGTTTGATCAAAATATGTACAGCTGCTCTGTCACTGGCCTGGCGCAGGCGTTGCTGTCTCTGTACCTGCCTGAGGCTATGGGTGGCAGAGTCCTTTATCCCCGCGTTGCGTGGATAACTCTGTGAGCGATTTGCGGAGCATTCAACCAAGCCCTAGTGCTGTCTGGGTTTGATTCGTGTGGTCAAAAAATAGCCAGTCATTTGGGCTTACACACAAACGCCGGGGACGGAGTTGTGGATAAACCGGGGGCAACAGGCTGTAGCCCTTATGCCCCGGCGTCTACAAGAAATTGATTATTTTTTGCTCAATGCGTTTTTACGCAGATTCAGCCATGCATCTACGCTGTAAACCACCAACCCTGCCCAGATAAATAGAAACGCCACTATCTTGCTGCCAGAGAAGGGTTCGCCGAAGAGGAAAACTGCCTGCAACAACACCAGCGTGGGTGCCAGGTATTGCAGGAAACCCAGCGTGGTGTAGGGCAGATGGCGTGCAGCTGCGTTGAAACACACCAGCGGAATCAGCGTAATCGGCCCCGCGGCCATCAGCCACAGTGCTTCCGAGCTGCTCCAGAACTCCGGTTGAGTGCTCTGTGCAGCGGGATGAAGCAGTAACCAGCCGATGGCCAATGGCAGCAGTAACCAGGTTTCCACAACCAACCCCGGTAGCGCGGCCACCGGTGCCTGTTTACGGATCAGCCCGTAAAAACCAAAGGTCAGAGCCAGAGCCAGTGAAACCCAAGGCAAGCTGCCGAACTGCCAGACCTGCTCCAGCACACCAATTGCAGCCAGTGCCACCGCCAGCCACTGCAAACGACGCAGACGTTCGCCGAGGATCAACATGCCCAGCAGCACATTGACCAGCGGGTTGATGTAGTAACCGAGGCTGGCCTCGAGCATGCGGTCGTTATTCACAGCCCACACATACACCAGCCAGTTGCTGGCGATCAGCACACCGCTCAGGGCCAGAATCGCAAAGCGTTTGGGGTTTGTGCACAGCTCACGCAGCCAGCCGGGATGCTTCCACACCAGCAGCATCAGCGCGCCAAACAGGGCTGACCAGAGTGCACGGTGAACAATGATCTCCAGCGCCGGAACGCTCTGGATCACTTTGAAATAAAGCGGGAACAAGCCCCAGATGATGTAGGCCGCAAGGCCCAGTACGTATCCGCGGCGCGGATTGACAGTGTTCATGAATGTCCTTGAGGAAAGGGAGCTGAAGCGTGATTCCAGATGATTGCTGTATTGCTGAGTGAACATTGTAGTGGCTGAGTCAAGTTGACACAGCAGACAGGATTTCAGGGCATTTGTTGTTCCAGGACAACAAAATCAGAGTGGAGCTGCCGTGCAATGTAGCCATACCTCAGCTAAGGAGAGCTACATGAAACATCTGTCCCCCCTCGCATTGGCCGTCACTCTGGTCTTCAGCAGTTATGCACAGGCTGACAGCACTGCAGGACTTGAGCGGGTAAAGGTTAATCTGGTCCCGCCACCTAACGTGCATGTGCATGATCAGGCTGTGACTGGTAAGCCTAAAGTCGTCCAGTTCCGCATGACCATTGAAGAGAAAAAGGTCGTCATCGACGGTAAAGGCACCACGCTGCAAGCCATGACCTTTGACGGCTCAATGCCGGGGCCGACCATGGTGGTGCACGAAGGTGACTACGTTGAGCTGACCTTAGTAAACCCAGCTAGCAACAGCATGCCGCACAATATCGACTTCCACGCGGCAACGGGAGCGCTAGGCGGCGCCAAGCTCACATTGGTCCAGCCTGGGCAGGAGGCGGTGCTGCGTTTTAAAGCAGATCGCAGCGGCACGTTTGTGTATCACTGCGCCCCGGAAGGCATGGTGGCTTGGCATGTGGTTGCCGGGATGAGCGGAACCCTGATGGTGCTGCCCCGTGACGGTTTGAAAGATCCGGCTGGAAACCCGCTGCGCTATGACCGTGCTTACACCATCGGCGAATTCGATCTGTATATCCCCAAAGATAAGGACGGCAAGTACAAGGACTACCCGAGCCTGATGGCCAGCTACCCGGACACCCGCGAAGCCATGCGCGGACTTATCCCCAGTCACGTGGTGTTCAACGGCAAGGTGGGAGCCCTGACCGGTGAGAACGCCATGACCGCCAAGGTCGGTGAAAGCGTCCTGTTTATTCACTCGCAAGCCAATCGCGATACCCGTCCGCACCTGATCGGCGGGCATGGCGACTGGGTTTGGGAAACCGGCAAATTCGCCAATCCGCCTGAGAAGGATCTGGAAACCTGGTTTATCCGTGGAGGTTCCGCCGGGGCCGCGCTGTACACCTTTAAACAGCCCGGCGTATATGCCTACGTTAATCACAACCTGATCGAAGCCATGGAACTGGGCGCAGCAGGGCATGTGAAAGTTGAGGGCGAGTGGAATGATGATCTGATGAAGCAGATCAAAGAGCCCGGGCCGATCACCAGCGAGTAACGCAGTGGTGAAAGGGTTATGCACAGGCCTGCTGGCTGCGTGTGTGCTGACTGCCTGCTCGTCACCGGAGCCACCTATCGAGGTGGCTCTGCAGGTGATTCCGGCAAGTATGGTGCGCTATCAATTGCCTGGTAATTCTGCGGTAGTTGAGGAACACGTCGCGGCGTTCTCCATCATGCAGCGCCAGGTCAGTCAGGCCGAATATGCCTTGTGTGTTGAGGATGCAGTCTGCGCGCCACTGGACAAGGGCAAGAGAGGCTATGCCGCTGATCTTCCCGCCACTGGCCTGAGCTGGCTGGATGCTCAGGCTTATGCCACTTGGCTGTCGCAACGCAGTGGGCAGACCTACCGCTTGCCCCATTACGCCGAGTGGCAGTTGGCTGCTGCTGAGGCCTATGTCCAGGATGCTGCCATTGTGGATAACCCTGATAACCCCGCTCAGCGCTGGCTGCAGGAGTACGAGCGTGAAGCGCGGCGCGGTCCGCCATCCCAGACTCTGCAGGAGTTTGCTGAGCAGACGCGTAACAGCCTGGGCTTGCTGAATGTCGGTGGTAATGTCTGGGAGTGGACCCAGACCTGCTTCGGCCCGCCGGGCCTGATGGCTGCCAATGGCGTTTGCGGCATTCGCATTGCGGCGGGCAGACATCCCAGTGCCTTATCAGACTTTATCCGCGACCCAATTGCCGGTGCTTGTTCAGTCGGCACGCCGCCTGCGCATCTGGGCTTGCGTCTGGTGCTGGAAAATTAAACCTGCTGTTGACCGCGGCGCGGCGATCAGGCGTTATGCGCGGCACACATCCTGCTGGGCCTTGGCGGGACGGTTTGAATCTGATCGAGTCATTCTGGATGAAGGTATTGGTGACCGGTGCCTCCGGCCTTGTCGGGCGCGCCCTTGTTGAACATCTGCTGGCTACACAAACGAGCCAGGTTGTGGCTGCGTTGCGCACAGCCGACAGCGGCTGGTCCGTGCCGCAGCGGGCAATGGGCAACTTGGCTGCTGGCGAAGTCCCTGCCGGTCTGCTGGATGGAATTGACGTGGTTGTGCACTTAGCAGCGCGGGTGCATGTGATGAATGAAACCGCCAGCGATCCGCTGCAAGCCTTCCGCGCGGTCAATGTGCAGGGCACGCAGGCCCTGTTGCAGGCCGCTGCCAAGGCTGGCGTACGCCGTTTTGTGTTTGTCAGCTCAATCAAGGTCAACGGCGAAAGTACCGGCGCTCAGCCCTTCAGCGAGAGCGATCCAGCCAATCCGCAGGACCCTTACGGTCAGTCCAAATGGGAGGCCGAACAGCTGGTGCGTGCTTTCTGTGAAGAACACGGCATGGAATGGGTGATTGTGCGTCCGCCGCTGGTGTACGGCGCGGGCGTGCAGGCTAACTTTTTGCGCTTGCTGCAAGCACTGGCGCGCAACCGACCGCTGCCCTTGGGCGCGCTGCATAACCGCCGCAGCTTAGTGGCGCTGGATAATCTGGTGGATTTTCTGCGCTTGTGCACTACGCATCCGGCAGCGGCCAACGAGCTATTTCTAATCAGCGACGGTAACGACCTGAGTGTCGCTGAACTGGCACGGCACATGCGCTCGGCACTCCAGTCGCGCTCATGGCTTGTACCCGTCCCAGCAGGGCTGCTGAGCACCGGTCTGCGCCTGCTGGGCGCTTCCGGCGCAGCCCAACGCCTGTGTGGTGAATTACGGGTCGACAGCCGCAAAGCGCAAGTCCAGCTGCAGTGGCAGCCCCCGGCCTCGGTGGACGAGGTTATCCACAAGGCCGTTGCGGCGATGCAGCGTTAGCTGAACAAGCGCAACGGTTCCTCATCCAGCGCGGCGATCTGTTCGCGCAGGGTCAGAATCTGCTCACCCCAATAACGCTCCGTGCCGAACCAGGGGAAGCTCATGGGGAAGGCCGGATCATCCCAGCGCCGTGCTAGCCAGGCGCTGTAGTGTATCAGGCGCAGGGCGCGGAAGCCTTCGATCAGCACCAGCTCGCGCGGGTTGAAGTCGTGAAACTCCTGATAGCCTTCGACCAGCTCGGCCAACTGACTGAGACGCTCGTGGCGCTCGCCTGCAAGCATCATCCATAAGTCCTGGATGGCCGGGCCCATACGGCAGTCATCCAGATCGACGATGTGGAAGCTATCGTCCCGGCACAACAGGTTGCCGGGGTGGCAATCGCCGTGCAGACGGATCGACTGATACGGATTGGCCGCGAACAGCTGGTCCAGACGCTTGAGCAGGTCGCGGGCGACGGACTCGTAAGCCGGCAGCAGACTCTGCGGAATAAAGTTGCCGTTCAGCAAGGTTGCCAGTGATTCATGGCCGAAGTTGCTCACCTGCAAATGTTCACGATGGGCAAACGGTCTCAGTGAGCCTACCCCATGCAAGCGGCCAAGCAGCTGACCGAGACGGTAAAGCTGATCCATATTGCCCGGCTCTGGCGCACGGCCGCCGCGACGGGGAAACAGGGCAAAACGGAAGTCGGCGTAGCTGAACAGGGTTTCACCTTCGAGGCTGAGCGGTGCAACCACCGGCACCTCGCATTCGGCCAGCTCTTGGCTGAAGGCGTGTTCTTCGCTGATCGCCGCATCAGTCCAGCGCTTGGGGCGATAGAACTTGGCAATTAGCGGCTGTTCGCCTTCGATGCCCACCTGATAGACGCGGTTCTCGTAACTATTCAGAGCCAGTACGCGGGCGTCGCTGAGGAAGCCGAGGCTCTCCACGGCATCCAGCACCAGATCAGGCGTGAGTGCAGCAAAGGGATGGGACATGATCGGCTCCAGAATATTGGGCCGAGCAGTTTAACCCCAACCTCTACTTCCCGCTCATTCGCCCGGACGCGGCGTGCGCGCCAGGCAGTACACATCCACCTGTGCAGCTCCGGCACGCTTGAGCAAACGGGCGAGCATTTCGGCTGTCGCTCCGGTGGTTAGTACGTCATCCACCAGCGCGATATGGCGGTTTTTGACCTCAGCATTTGTCATCAGCTGAAAGGCGCTGCGCAGGTTGCGTCGACGTGTTTTGGCGTCTAGCTGTTGCTGGGCTGGCGTATCAATCTGACGGATCAGCCAGCGCTTTTGCACAGGCACCTCCAGCGCTGTGCTGAGCCACTGGCAAATCAATTCAGCCTGATTGAACCCGCGTTGGCGCAGGCGCTTGCCCGCCAAAGGCACAGGTAGCAACAGGTCGGGTTTGCTTAGCCCGTCATTCATACCGTGCTGGATATGCTGGGCTAACAACTCAGCCAGCAGATGACCTAGCGGCAGCTTGCCTTGATGCTTAAAACGGGTGATCAGCGTGTCGACCGGGAATGCATAGCGCCAGGGCGCAATCACCCGGTCAAAGGCTGGCGGCCGTTTCAGGCAACTGCCGCAAACCAGTCCGTCCACCGGCAGCGGCAAGGCACACGCGGCGCATTGCCCGCCGAGCCAGGGCAGCTCCAGCTCGCACGCGGTGCAGATGCCGCTAATGCTGTGTTCGCTGTGCTCATCGCAGAGCAGGCAGTGGTTAGCGGGTTTGAGCCAGGCAGGCAGCAGAAGGCGCTGAAACATAACGTGCTCGTCCATGAGCAGGAGAAAGCATTGAGATTGATCAGTATTTGATCATTAGTAAACCTGAATTAAAAACATGGTTGACAGCTTGTGATCTGTATCTATGATTTGCCTGGCCTGATGACCGGCTTTGCCGACTGAACCACAGAACAACATGCGCCACTGAGCAAGGACACAACCATGAGTGCCACTGCAGTCTCTTCCACTCGCCACGACTGGACCCTCGCCGAGGTCAAGGCGCTCTTCGAACAACCGTTCAATGACCTGCTGTTTCAAGCGCAGACCGTGCATCGCGCCCATTTCGATCCGAACCGCGTTCAGGTTTCTACCTTGCTCTCGATCAAAACCGGCGCCTGCCCGGAAGACTGCAAATACTGTCCCCAATCCGGCCACTACAACACCGGTTTGGATAAGCAGAAGTTGATGGAAGTGCAGAAGGTGCTGGAGGCCGCAGCGGAAGCCAAGGCGATCGGTTCCACCCGTTTCTGCATGGGCGCGGCGTGGAAGCACCCGTCGGCCAAAGACATGCCTTACGTGCTGAAAATGGTTGAAGGCGTGAAGGCGCTCGGTCTGGAAACCTGCATGACCCTGGGCAAGCTCGACCGCGAGCAGACCCAGGCGCTGGCAGCAGCCGGGTTGGATTACTACAACCATAACCTGGACACCTCGCCGGAGTTCTACGGCAACATCATCACCACCCGCACCTATGCGGATCGCCTGGAAACCCTGGCCTATGTACGTGAGTCCGGGATGAAGATCTGCTCCGGCGGCATCCTTGGTATGGGCGAGTCGCTGGACGACCGCGCCGGTCTGCTGATCCAGCTGGCTAACCTGCCGGAGCACCCGGAGTCGGTACCGATCAACATGCTGGTGAAAGTGCAGGGCACACCGCTGGCGGAAGAGAAGGATGTCGATCCGTTCGACTTTATCCGCATGCTGGCCGTGGCCCGCATCATGATGCCGAAATCTCACGTACGCCTGTCCGCAGGCCGCGAGGCGATGAACGAGCAGATGCAGGCGTTGGCGTTCTTTGCCGGTGCCAACTCGATCTTCTACGGCGAGAAGCTGCTCACCACTACCAACCCGCAAGCGACCAAGGACATGGAGTTGTTTGCACGCCTGGGCATCAAGCCGGAAGAGCGCGAAGAGCACGGCGACGAGGTACATCAGGCGGCCATCGAGCAAGCCCTGATCGAGCAGCGCGACTCCAAGCTGTTCTACAACGCTGCCGTTTAATCTCCCGGCGGGTGCTTAGTCACCCGCTACTGCCCGGCAGGTTTTTCTATGAGTTTTGATCTCGCCAGCCGTCTTTCCGAACGACGCGCCGCCCAGCTGTATCGCCAGCGCCCGCTGCTGCAAAGCCCGCAGGGTCCGAGCGTGCAGGTGGACGGGCGCGAGCTGCTGGCGTTTTGTTCCAACGATTACCTTGGCTTGGCCAATCATCCACAAGTGATCGAAGCCTGGCAGGCTGGCGCAGCGCGCTGGGGTGTCGGCGGTGGTGCGTCCCATCTGGTGATTGGCCACAGCACACCGCACCACGAGCTTGAAGAGGCGCTGGCCGAGTTCACAGGCCGGCCCAAGGCGCTGCTGTTTTCCACCGGTTACATGGCCAACATTGGCGTAGTCACGGCGCTGGTCGGGCAGGGCGATACGGTGCTGGAAGATCGTCTCAATCACGCCTCGCTGCTGGATGCGGGTCTGCTCAGCGGTGCGCGCTTTGCCCGCTATCAGCACAACGATATCGACAGCCTTAACCTGCGCCTGCAAAAGGCTGCCGGAAATACCCTGGTGATCAGCGATGGCGTGTTCAGCATGGACGGCGATCTGGCTGACTTGCCTGCCCTGTGCGCCGAAGCCAAGCGCGCCGATGCCTGGGTGATGGTGGACGATGCTCACGGCTTCGGCACGTTGGGTGCGACCGGCGGCGGTATCGTCGAACACTTCGGCCTGCAGCAGGATGATGTGCAGGTGTTGGTCGGCACGCTGGGCAAAGCATTCGGCACCGCTGGTGCGTTTGTGGCCGGCAGTGAAGAACTGATCGAAGCCATGGTGCAGTTCGCCCGGCCCTATATCTACACCACCAGCCAACCGCCTGCGCTGGCCTGCGCTACCCTGAAAAGTCTCGAGCTGCTGCGTACTGAGCATTGGCGGCGCGAGCATCTGAGCGAGCTGATCCGCCGCTTCCGCGAGGGGGCAACGGCGCTGGGGCTGGAGCTGATGGACAGCCCGACACCGATCCAGCCGATTTTGGTCGGCGATAGTGGCCGTGCCCTTCGCTTGTCACAAATGCTGCGCGAGCGTGGCTTGCTGGTGACGGCGATTCGTCCGCCAACCGTTCCGGCTGGCACCGCCCGGCTACGGGTGACGCTCTCGGCGGCGCACAGTTTTGAGCAGTTAGATCGCTTGCTGGAGGCACTCGGCGAGTGTTGCCCACAGCTGGCTAATGAGGATGCTACCCATGCGTAATCGCCTGATTCTGCTGCCCGGCTGGGGCTTGGGGACTGCGCCTTTGCAACCGTTAGCGGATGCCTTGAGCGGGATTGATCCGCATCTGCTGGTGCAGGTTGAGCCGCTGCCAGCGTTGACTTCATCGGATCCGGCCGACTGGCTGGATGAGCTGGACGCCACCCTGCCGGAAGATGCCTGGCTGGGCGGCTGGTCCCTTGGTGGCATGCTTGCCGCTGCATTGGCTGAGCGTCGTGGTGGAGGCTGCCCCGGCTTGCTGACGCTGGCCAGCAACCTGAGTTTTGTTGCCGAACCGGACTGGCCGACGGCGATGCCCGGTGAAACCTTTGATGCCTTTATGCAGAACTGCTCGGCTGATGCCCAGGCAACCCTGAAGCGCTTTGCCTTGCTCTGCGCACAGGGCGCTGCAGATGCACGCAGCTTGTCGCGGCAACTGCTGGCCAGTGCGCCGACCGTGCAGGCAGACATTCTGCTGGCCGGGCTTGAAGTGCTGGCCGCATTGGATACCCGCATGGCCGTTGAACAGTTTGTCGGCCCGCAATTGCACCTGTTTGCCGGTAACGATGCGCTGGTCCCTGCCGATGCCGCGCAGGCCTTGCTGGCGCTGGTTGGCGATGTGAAAGTCGGCCTGATCGAAGAGGTCAGCCACGCTTTTATTCTGGAGCGTCCCCACGAAATCGCCGCTGCGATTCAGGCTTTTTTGCATGAGGCCCGCGATGACTGATCTGGCTCAGCAACAATTCGTCGGCCTGCCCGACAAGCGTCAGGTCGCCGCTTCGTTCTCCCGCGCTGCGACCACCTATGACAGCGTTGCTGCACTACAGCGTACGGTGGGCGAACGCCTGCTGAGCCTGTTGCCTTCCTTAGATGTGCAGCGCTGGCTTGATCTGGGCTGCGGCACCGGGCATTTCAGTCGGGCGCTGGCACAGCGCTATGCGGCGGCTGAAGGCGTGGCGCTGGATATAGCTGAAGGCATGTTGCAACACGCCCGTCCACTGGGCGGTGCGCAGCAGTTTATTGCCGGGGATGCGGAAAACCTTCCCCTGCAGGACGCATCCTGCGATCTGATTTATTCCAGCCTGGCGCTGCAGTGGTGCGCGGACTTTCAGGCGGTTCTGGGCGAAGCGCGCCGCGTGCTGCGGCCGGGTGGCGTGTTTGCCTTCAGCAGCCTGTGTGTCGGCACATTGCAGGAGCTGCGTGACAGCTGGCAGGCGGTGGATGGTTTTGTCCACGTCAACCGTTTCCGTCACTTGAGCGATTATCAGCGCCTGTGCGCAGGCAGCGGTTTAACGCAGCTGAGTGTGCAGGTAGAACCTGAGTACCTGTTCTATCCTGATCTGCGCAGCCTGACCCATGAACTCAAGGCCCTTGGGGCTCACAACCTAAACCCCGGACGGCCGGGCGGGCTCACCGGGCGGGCGCGGATGCTGGCGCTGATCAATGCCTACGAACAGTTCCGCCAGCCCCAAGGCCTGCCTGTCACCTATCAAGTGCTCTACGGCGTATTACGTAAGGATTGAAATGAGCGCAGCGTTTTTTGTCACTGGCACAGACACCGAAATCGGTAAAACCACCATCGCAGTCGGGCTTTTGCATGCTGCCCACAAGCAGGGTTTATCCACCGCTGCGGCAAAGCCGGTGGCATCGGGCTGTGAACCAACCGCTAACGGTTTGCGTAATGAGGATGCCATGGCGCTGTTAGGCCAGTGTTCTCTGGAGTTGAGTTACGACGAGATCAACCCGGTGGCCTTTGCCCCGGCCATTGCGCCGCATCTGGCAGCCAGAGAGGTCGGTGTGCAGCTGAATGTCGCTTCACTGCTGTCTCCTGTTCAGGCAGTGCTGAGCAAAAATGCTGACTTCACCATCGTCGAAGGTGCTGGTGGCTGGCGCGTACCGTTGGAGGGGCAGGAGACCCTGGCGGATCTGGCGATTGCTTTGAAGCTGCCAGTGATCATGGTGGTTGGTGTGCGCCTGGGTTGCATCAATCAGGCCTTGCTGACGGCAGAGGCCATTCAGCGTGATGGGCTGGTGCTGGCTGGCTGGGTCGCCAATGTGGTTGACCCGGAAACCTCGCGTATCAAAGAGAACCTGGCAACGCTGGCTGAGCGCTTGTCGGCGCCCTGTATTGGCTACCTGCCGCGCCTCGTCAGGCCGACTCCGGAAGATGTGTCCGGTTATCTGGATCTCAGCTTATTGCTGGATAAGGTCTAAGCTGAAATACATTGATAGCTTTTTGGTTGTACATTTTTCGTACAGCATCTGCTTCAATGAACCTTATCCATTTTTTGCTGCGGCGGGAGTTTAGTCATGGACATTTCGCGTAGTGCGTTCAGCTCGGCGATCAGCACCGTGCAAAGCGGGCAGCGGCGTGTCGATCAGGCGGCTGCCGAGATTGCCTCTCAGACGCTGCCGCAATCCCCGAGTGTCAATCCAACACCGCCGACTAACCCTGTCGAGTCCTCTTCCCGTGCGTCCGAGGCAAATCGTCCAGACCTGGCTGAGAGCCTGGTCGGTTTGCAGGAGGGGTTGCAGCAGGTGCAGGCGGGCAGCAAGGTTGCTAAGAGTGCGGATGAAGTCCTCGGTACGCTGATCGATACGCGTGCATGAGCTGATTAGTCAGATTTTCGTGTGGGGCTTCAACCCGTCTTCCGGGTGAGGGCGAGTCCATGCAGATAGCTGATGTTCCTGCCGGTTTCTACTCCTCAGTATGGTCCCGCTCTGACCAGCCTCGCCCTGCGTCTACTGCTCAGCCTCCTGCTACAGAGGCTGAGGCTGCCGACTCCTCCGCTAACACCGATGTGCAGTCCACCCAAGCGGTTACGCCTGCACAGGCTGCAGCTAAATCCACTGAGCTCGAACAAGCCGAACAGCTCGAACTGACCCGCATGATCAAGCGCGATCAGGAAGTTCGCCAGCACGAGCAGACACACTCAGCCATCGGCGGCCGTCACGCCGGAGCACCCAGTTACACCTACGAGCGTGGTCCGGACGGCAAACGCTACGCCGTCGCCGGTGAAGTGAGCATTGATGTCAGTGCTGTGCCCGATGATCCACAGGCCACGCTGATCAAGATGGAGCAGGTAATTCGTGCCGCGCTGGCTCCGGCTGAGCCTTCAGCGCAGGACCGACAGGTCGCCGCACAGGCTCAAATTCAGTTGGCCCAAGCCCGTGCAGAGGTGGCTCAACAGCGCCTTGATGAAGCTGAAGCGGTGCGTGCTGCACGCCGGGAACAGCGTGCAGACGATAAACAGGACGAAAGCGGGCAGACGAAATCGCCAGATGTTGCCGGTGCTGACACTCCAGCCAGCGTGCTTGAGCTGTATCAGCAGATTCGTGCAGGAGCAGATCAGCTTCCGCTTATCGACCTGAGCATTTGAGTGTGCTTGGCAATGCTTGACATCGACAGGGCATAAACGTATGTTTCAAACACCTGTTTGACTCGTCGATCATTTAGCGTGACGACTCGTCCAGACACCGAAAACAGTCGATTTCCCCTGTACCTATACATCCAAGAATCTACCGCAGAGGTCTACCGTCATGCCTGAGTACAAGGCTCCCTTGCGCGATATCCGTTTTGTTCGTGATGAACTGCTGGGCTATCCAGAGCATTATCAAAGCCTGCCGGGCTGTCAGGATGCGACGCCGGACGTGGTTGACGCCATTCTTGAAGAAGGCGCCAAGTTCTGTGAGCAAGTCATTGCTCCTCTCAACCGTGTAGGTGATCTGGAAGGCTGTAAGTGGTCGCCTGAAGGTGTGAAGACCCCGACTGGTTTTAAAGAAGCCTACGAGCAGTTTGTTGAAGGCGGCTGGCCAAGCCTGGCGCACGACGTTGACCACGGCGGTCAGGGTCTGCCTGAGTCCCTTGGCATCTGCATGAGCGAAATGATCGGCCAGGCCAACTGGTCCTGGGGTATGTACCCGGGCCTGTCCCATGGCGCGATGAACACTATTGCAGCTCACGGTACTGACGAACAGAAGCATCAGTACCTGAGCAAGCTGGTAACCGGTGAGTGGACCGGTACCATGTGCCTGACCGAGCCACATTGCGGTACTGACCTGGGCATGCTGCGCACCAAGGCTGAGCCGCAGGCTGATGGCAGCTACAAAGTTTCCGGCACCAAAATCTTCATCTCCGCCGGTGAGCACGACATGTCGGGCAATATTGTCCACATCGTTCTGGCCCGCCTGCCGGATGCGCCGCAAGGCACCAAAGGTATTTCCCTGTTTATCGTGCCGAAGTTCCTGCCGAATGCTGACGGCTCTGCCGGCGAGCGTAATGGTGTGTCCTGCGGTTCCATCGAACACAAGATGGGTATCCATGGTAACGCAACCTGCGTGATGAACTTTGACGGCGCCACAGGCTTCCTGATCGGCCCGCCGAACAAAGGTCTGAACTGCATGTTCACCTTCATGAACACTGCGCGCGTGGGTACTTCTCTGCAAGGTCTGGCTCACGCTGAGATCGGCTTCCAGGGCGGCCTGAAATACGCTCGTGAGCGTCTGCAGATGCGCTCCCTGACTGGCCCGAAAGCGCCGGACAAGCCAGCTGACCCGCTGATCGTTCACCCGGACGTTCGTCGTATGCTGCTGACCATGAAAGCGTTCGCTGAAGGCAGCCGTGCTCTGGTTTACTACGCAGCCAAGCAGGTCGACATCGTTCGCTACAGCCAGAACGAAGAAGAGAAGAAAGCCGCTGATGCGATGCTGGCTTTCCTGACCCCGATCGCTAAAGCCTTCATCACTGAAGTGGGCTTCGAAGCGGCTAACCACGGTGTTCAGATTTACGGTGGCCACGGCTTTATCGCTGAGTGGGGCATGGAGCAGAACGTGCGTGACGCCCGTATCTCCATGCTGTACGAAGGCACCACTGGTATCCAGGCGCTGGACCTGCTGGGCCGTAAGGTGCTGATGACTCAAGGCGAAGCGCTGAAAGGCTTCACCAAGATCGTGCACAAGTTCTGCCAGGCTAACGAAGGCAACGACAGCATCAAAGGTCTGGTCGGCCAACTGGCTGAGATCAACAAGGAGTGGGGCGACATCACCATGAAAGTGGGTATGGCCGCCATGAAGGATCGCGAAGAAGTGGGTGCCGCTTCCGTCGATTACCTGATGTACTCCGGTTATGCCTGCCTGGCTTACTTCTGGGCTGACATCGCCCGTCTGGCTGCTGAGAAACTGGCTGCTGGTACATCTGATGCTGCCTTCTACGAAGCTAAGATCCAGACTGCCAAGTTCTACTTCGCTCGTATCCTGCCACGTACCCGTGCGCACGTTGCAGCGATGCTGTCAGGTGCCAACAACCTGATGGACATGGCAGAAGAGAACTTCGACCTGGGCTACTGAGTTCAGGTTTGAGTCAGAAAAACCGCTGCTTTCGGGCAGCGGTTTTTTTATGGGCGGTGTTTTTTGACTGGCCGGTTCTGCCTATTTTTAAAGGCGAAACGTGTCGTGAATATATGGTCATAACCTGACGCTACGTGTCTGTAATGTTGTTCAGTTAGACTCGCTGCGTCCCGTTATTTTCGCTGGTTTGTGTGAGGATTTCCGATGGCTGACTACAAAGCTCCACTGCGCGACATGCGCTTCGTACTCAATGAAGTGTTTGAAGTTTCCAAGTTGTGGGCCCAGCTACCGGGCTTGGCTGAAGTGGTCGATGAAGACACGGCCAACGCAATCCTTGAAGAAGCTGGCAAGGTCACCGGCGGCGTAATCGCCCCGTTGAACCGTATGGGCGATGAAGAGGGCTGCAGCTGGAACAACGGCGTGGTCAAAACCCCGGCAGGTTTCCAGGATGCCTATAAGGCTTATTCCGAGGGTGGCTGGGTTGGCGTAGGCGGCGATCCGGCATTCGGCGGCATGGGCATGCCGAAAGTGATCTCCGCACAGGTTGAAGAAATGGTGAACTCCGCCAACCTGTCGTTCGGCCTGTACCCGATGCTGACTGCCGGTGCCTGCCTGTCGATCAATGCGCACGCCAGCGAAGAGTTGAAAGAGAAATACCTGCCGAATATGTATTCCGGTGTTTGGGCAGGCTCCATGTGCCTGACTGAACCGCACGCCGGTACTGATCTGGGCATCATCCGCACCAAGGCTGAGCCGCAGGCGGATGGCAGCTACAAAATCAGTGGCACCAAGATCTTTATCACCGGCGGTGAGCATGACCTGACCGAGAACATCATCCATCTGGTTTTGGCCAAACTGCCGGATGCACCGGCTGGCCCGAAAGGCATCTCGCTGTTCCTGGTGCCGAAGGTGCTGGTCAACGAAGACGGCTCGCTGGGCGAGAAGAACTCCCTGTCCTGCGGCTCCATCGAACACAAGATGGGTATCAAGGCTTCCGCGACCTGTGTGATGAATTTTGACGGCGCGACTGGCTGGATCGTCGATGCGCCGAACAAAGGCCTGGCGGCCATGTTCACCATGATGAACTACGAACGCCTGGGCGTTGGTATTCAGGGCCTGTCCTTGGGCGAGCGTTCCTATCAGAGTGCGATTGAATACGCCCGTGAGCGTATCCAGAGCCGTGCACCGACCGGTCCGGTTGCCAAAGACAAAGCGGCTGACCCGATCATCGTTCACCCTGATGTGCGTCGCATGCTGCTGACCATGAAGGCGCTGAACGAGGGCGGTCGTGCCTTCTCCAGCTACGTGGCCATGCAGCTGGATACCGCCAAGTACAGCGAAGACCCGGCAACCCGCAAGCGTGCTGAAGAACTGGTTGCGCTGCTGACGCCGGTGGCCAAGGCGTTCCTCACTGATATGGCGCTGGAAACCACTGTGCACGGTCAGCAGATTTTCGGCGGCCACGGTTATATCCGCGAATGGGGTCAGGAGCAGCTGGTGCGCGACTGCCGCATTACCCAGATTTACGAAGGCACTAACGGCATTCAGGCGCTGGACCTGGTGGGACGTAAGGTGATCGGCAGCGGTGGTGCTTACTACAAGCACTTCGCTGATGAGATCAAAGCTTTCACTGACAGCGCAGACGTCTCACTGGCTGAGTTTGTGAACCCGCTGAAGGATGCGATCGCCAATCTGGAGCAGATGACGGCTGATCTGATGGAGCGCGCCAAAGCCAATTCAAATGAGGCGGGGGCGGCTTCTGTCGAGTATCTGCAAGTCTTCGGTTACACCGCATACGCTTATATGTGGGCGCTGATGGCGCGTACCGCCTTGGCTAAGCAAGGCGAAGGCGACTTCTACGTGAGCAAACTGGGCACTGCCCGTTTCTTCTTTGCCCGTTTGCTGCCGCGTATCCACTCGCTGACTGCATCGGTAAAAGCCGGTAGTGAGAGCCTGTACCTGCTGGATGCTTCGCAGTTCTGATTGGTCAGGTAGAAACAAAAAACCCGGCAGATGCCGGGTTTTTTGTTTTGGCGTTTCGGGTTTTTAACCTGTCAGCCCCGATTATTCCTGAATCAGCTCACTGACCAGCGCCGGATTATCAATAAAACGATTGCGTGTGCCTTGGACTGCTTCGATTTTGTCGTTGCGCGTACGTTCTTCTGCGTCCGGCGGGTCCATCTCATGCCATTGTTTGTAGGAGGCGATGTCGCCCGGGATCGGCAGGTCGTACTCTACGTGCATGTAGAACAGGGCGCGGGCGACATTGCCTTTGGCGTCGTCGCGGGGTTCGATCATTTTGAAGCTGGTTTTCATCTCGCAGCCCAGCTCGGCAAAGCTGACCTGAGCACTGTCATCCAGTACACCGAATTGTGCGTTGGCCCGGGCTTGTTCGATCTGGCTCAAGGCCGGGTAATAGTTGTGCAGGTCTGAAGCCATGAACACATAACGCGGGTTCATGATGTTGCACTGGCGGTCGGTAACGCAACGCAGTGAGGCTTTCAGCTGTTTGGTGCTGTAAACCGGGCTGGCTTTTAGCTGGCTGGTGTCGGTGCTGAAGCTGCTTGAGCAGTAAAGCGTTTTGCCACCTTGCTCATAGACTTTGCTCCAGAGCAGTTGCGGTGTGGCTTTCGGATCGGAGAGTTGAGTCTGACCGTTTGCAACGGCAGACATGCTGATGCTGGCTGCCAGGCAGCCTACGGCGATAACGAGCGAGCGCATTGCTAACCCCAATGACTCCGTCGTCGGAGTCTGTTGTTTTTGTAGTTGACTGGCAGTCTAACAAGAGCCCTGCTACAAAATAAAGCCGAGCATGTGCTTGGTTTTTCCGTGTAAGCATTTGCCTACAAATAGTTAGGCGGTTACCGACTATTTGATAGTGTTCAATGTGGGTAATCTGTGTTCCATGGACGTCGCGCAGGAAGCGCTCTTAGCAACATGGAAACGTGGATTGCCGCCAGGATGGCGGTAGACCAAGGATGTTCAAAACAGTCTGCAAAGGCCCCGCAACGCGGGGTTTTCTTTTTTGGGCGCTCGCCCGGTTTATTACTATCAGCAAGCCTCTTGCACACGTCTGACCGCCTCAGGGCGTGAGGTGCGCGCTGGTTGTGTGAATCATGACTGAGCCGGTTTATTCAGCCCGGCAAACCACTCCAAGGCTTCGTCCCACAGCGTTTGTGAAGACGAGCGGAAATAACCCATATGACCGATATTACCGAGGCCTCGTGCGCCGTCGATGGTACGGGCTTCGTATGGGGCGTTGCGGTAGCCGGCCATAAAGGCGTCGCGGGACGCGGGTGGTGCCCACAGGTCATCTGTAGCGTTGATCGCCACAATCGGCGTGGTGACGCAGGCGAAACGCTCTGCCAGCTCCGGCATATCCGGATCTTCAAAGAAGTAACGCGGATGTCGGCACCATTTTTTCCAGTCGGTGTAGACCCCCATTGGCAGGTCTTCGCCCATGCCAAGTTTGCTCCAGGCCATGTAGCCTTTCATCCGGGTCAGCACTGGGGCGATTACGTGCCACAGAGTCAGCACGCGGATTTGTTCGCTCTTCGGCATCCAGCCATGCCAGCCAGCGCCGGTGCCAAAGGTATAGAAACCATTGACCTGTTGGTGATTGGGCAGCAAGCCGAAAGCATGCCCGCCAAAGGAGTGTCCCACCATATACAGAGGAAGCTGCGCATGGCTGTGCAGGTTAACCGCCGCCGCCAGGTCGAGGTTGGCCCAGTCCAGATAGCGCATGTCGAAGCCGCGCAGCGTTTCGGGTTTGGATTTTCCAATACCCCGGTAGTCCAGGGTCAGGGTGGTGAAACCCTGCTGCGCAGCGTACTCGGCGAAGCGTCGGTAAAAGCCTTGAGGGACTGCAGTAGCACCCGCAATCAGTAAGTGAGCTTGTGGCTGTGGCGCGTGATAAAGCGTGGCCGCCAGCGGATAGCCGTCGAGTGCCGGCAGTGACAATTCTTCGCTGCGAATAGTGAGGCGTTCAGTGCTCATGGCTGGGGTCCGTGTGAGGGATGTTGGGTGAGCTCAAACAGTGCGTCGATGGCGTTGCGTAATGGCGTGGTGGTGCCTGCCACCCGTGCTTGCAACAGGCCGCCTTCATAAAGCGAGACGAACAGGGCAGCGAGGTTGTCGGCCTGGGATTGGTTGTAGCCAAAGCGGTGCAGGTGCTCACTGAGCACACGGCGGATGCTGGTAAAGCAGCGTTGCAGGGCGTCGCGGATTTCCACGTCGTCAGGGCTGCTCTCCAGAGCGATGGTTGCCAGTGGGCAACCACGTTCGAAGCGGCTCTGTTCCAGCTGTTGGAGTGCTCCATCCAGCCACTTGCGCAGGGCCTTGAGTGGATCGGGCTGCTGGCTGAAAAGGCGACTGAAATGCTGATTGATCTGCGCACTTATGTCGTCGATGGCAGCGACGGCAAGCTCGGTTTTGCCACCTGGAAAGTGGTGATAAAGGCTGCCTTTGGGCGCTCCGGTCATTTCCAGGATTTCGCTCAGGCCAACGCCGTGAAGGCCTTTGCGTTGCAGGGAGTCGGCCATGGCGTGGATCAGTCGGGTGCGGGTCGGTAATGTGTCCATGGAGTATGTATAGACCGATCGGTCTAGTCGGCCAAGTGGCGTAATGGACATTGCCGCTGGGATTTCGGTCGGGCACCCGTGGGGTAAATCAGGTGGCAGGGGGGGGGGCACCGTTTATACAGAGGGTGACTGGCACGCAAATTCCGCTACTATCGGACTTTTCCCAGACAGGCAATAAGGGTTCTCTATGTCCGTTTCCACGATGATTTTCCTGGCTGTAGCCGCTGTGCTGGTTTTTTATGTAATCGGCATCTTCAACAACTTGGTGGCGCTGCGTAACCGCTATAAGAACGCCTTTGCCCAGATCGAGGTGCAGCTTAAGCGCCGCTACGATCTGATCCCTAACCTGGTGGAAACGGCCAAGGCGTACATGGCCCATGAGCGCGATACCCTGGAAGCGGTGATCGCTGCCCGTAATGCTGCGGTCAGCGGTCTCAAGGCGGCGGCTGCTCAGCCCGGCAGCGCCCAGGCGATTGCTCAGCTGAATCAGGCCGAGTCGATGCTGACCTCGGCCATGGGCCGCATGGCGGTGACGGTTGAGGCCTACCCGGACCTGAAAGCGTCAGCCAACATGCAGCAACTCAGTGAGGAACTGAGCAGCACAGAGAATAAGGTGGCGTTTGCCCGTCAGGCCTATAACGATGCAGTCATGGCCTACAACACCTACAAGCAGACATTCCCCCCGGTGCTGGTTGCGGGGACCTTTGGTCATGGTCCGGATGCCAGCTTGCTTGAATTTGCTGACAGTGCTGCGATTCAGGATGCACCTAAAGTCGCCTTCTGATTCGGGGTTGTGAATGAATTTCTTCGAACATCAGGCGCAGGCTCAGCGCAACAGCGGCCTCTTGCTGGTTTTGATGGTGTTGGCGGTGGTGAGTCTTATCGCTATCACCAGTTTGCTGTTGGGGATGATTTGGAATTTAAGGGACACCGGGCAGACTCAGTCACTGCCGGGTCATATGGATTGGTTACCCTCTTGGGAACTGATCGGCGTGGTTTCCCTGGCGATCATTACCGTTGTGCTGGGGGGCAGCCTGGGCAAGTGGGTTGAGCTGCGTAAAGGCGGTTCGGTCATTGCTGAGCGTCTGGGAGGGCGGTTGATTAACCTGTCGCCACAGAGTTTTGAAGAGCGCCGCTTGCTTAATGTGGTCGAAGAAATGGCTTTGGCTTCTGGTTCGCCGGTGCCGCCGGTGTACGTGCTGGACGATAGCAGTATCAATGCTTTTGCCGCAGGTCTGACGCCGCAGGATGCGGTGATTGGTGTGACTCAGGGGGCCATCAGCCACCTGAGTCGGGAGGAGCTGCAAGGCGTGATTGCCCACGAATTCAGCCATATCTTCCATGGCGACATGCGCCTGAACACACGACTTGTGGCGGTGCTAAACGGCATTCTGCTGATGGGGCTGATCGGCAGTTTGCTGGTGCGCAGCATTGGCAGAAGTCGCAGTAGTGGCCGCAATCGTTCCAAGGACAATTTAGTCGCCTTGCTGATGCTGACCGGCGTCACGCTGTGGGTCACCGGCGCGGCGGGAACCTTCTTTGGCAATCTGATTAAGGCGGCAGTTAGTCGTCAGCGTGAATACTTGGCCGATGCTTCGGCCGTGCAATTCACCCGCAACCCGCAGAGCATCGCCGGTGCGCTGAAAAAGATCGGTGGCAGTGCGCGCGGCTCGCAGCTGCACAGCGGATACGCTGCTGAGTTCAGCCATATGTTCTTCGCTGCCGGGGTCAGACAAACGCTGCTGGGCTTGCACGCGACACACCCTCCGTTGGAGAAGCGTATACGCCGCATCACTCCAGAGTGGGATGGAAGCTTTCCGCCTGTCACGGTAAATCCACCACTAACGCCTAAGTCTTGGGCGGCTGAAGAAGCTGCCTTTGCCGGGTTCAGGGCGCAGTCTGCGCTGGACGCTATCGATGCAGTTGGCGAGCCGACGCCGCAACACTTGGAGGTGGCGCAGCAAGTTTTGGAGCGGATTGATGTGGCGCTGAAAGAGGCTGCCCACCGTTGTATTGGGGCTCAGGCAATTGTGTTTGGCCTGTTGCTTGATCAGCGTCCGGAATACGCTCGCGCACAGCTGCAGTCATTGCAGGGCGTGTCGGCTGCCGAGGTGTTTGAGGAGTTACAAGGCCTTAAAAATGCGTTGCTGCGGTTGCCCTCAGGGCTTCGCCTGCCACTGCTGGATCTTAGTTTGCCGGCACTTAAACTGATGAGCCGTGAACAGTACGCGGCGTTTAAGGAGTCTGTTAAAAGCCTGATCATTGCGGATGGTCGGGTCGCGCTGAGTGAGTGGGCGTTGCTGCGGATTGTCGAGCGCAATGTTATGAATCAGCGCCAACCCTACAGTCGCTACCGGTTGTCGCAACTGGCGGATGAGGTGTCGATTGTGTTGACGCTGATGTCCCGTACCGGGGCTGCCACAGAGCAGGACGCGCAGCTGGCATTTGATAAAGGCTGTACAGAGGTCGGGCTGACCTCGTTGCGTATGCGTGCGGTAACCGAAACGTCGTTGCGGGCGCTCGAGCAGTCTTTGGAGCGCCTCTGTCAGCTCAAACCTCTACAGAAGCCGCGTCTGCTCAAAGCGTTGGTCCGTTGTATTGAGCATGACGGGCAGATTGAGCCGCTTGAGGCAGAGCTGTTCCGGGCTGTGGCTGATATTTTGGATTGCCCGATGCCGCCATTGCTGGCTGATTCACGCTGATTAGGCCTTTGTCTAGTACGGATATACCTATACTCAGTCTGATGGCAGAATGATGTTTGTTATTTTGTTCAATTGTCAGACATTATGTTCGCCATTAACTAAGCTCACAGGCGTTGGGCTGCGTTACAGGCTATAGGTGATCAGGGTTACAGCATGATTCGAAAGGGACGCACGCATGCTTCTTCTCCAGACTCTCCTGCACTAAGAGAGCTTCAAGACGAAGGACAGCGGTCAGTTATACGGATAATTTTTGCCGTTACCGGTCTTGTGCTGGGTTGCTTTTGCGTTATGCAAATGGCTGCCGGTAATTTCCTGTTTGCCGGATTTGAGTTGGTCTGTACGGTTGGTCTGTTATACGCCGCCTGGCGTGTGGATACGGTGCGCAATCTACAGCTGTGGATTTACGGCTACATTTTCAGCACCGTAGCTTTTCTGATTTACATCATCGTGATGCCTGGTGCCTCGACTACTGCCTTCGTCTGGGGGTATATCGTGCCGGTGCTCAGCTATCTGCTGGTAGGGCGGCTCAAGGGCGCCCTGATCACCATTGCTTATACGGCTCTGGCGGCTTTTTTATACTTACGCAAACGCGAAGTCTCACTGACGCCCTCCGACATGATCGACTTGGGTAACGCCATTGGTTGTGTGGTGATGGTGATGCTATTTGTGCACCTGTTTGAGTCGCGCCGGGCGGCTGCTCACCATCGTTTGCAGTTGATGGCCCGCACTGATGGGCTCACTGGCGTGGCAACCCGTGGCAGCTTTCAGCAGTATCTGGATCAATGCATCCTTGAGTCTGTACGCTCGCAAAACCGCTTTGTTCTGGTCATTCTTGATATCGACCATTTCAAGGAAGTTAATGACCGCTGGGGACATGATGCCGGTGATCAGGCCCTGCGCCATATATGTGATGTGCTTGGTCAGCGTTTACGCAATTCAGACACCCTGGGGCGTTTGGGGGGGGAGGAGTTTGGCTTGTTGTTGCGCAATACCGATCGCTTCAGTGCCGAGCCGCTGATTGAGTACCTGCGCGAACACTTGTGCCGTAATCCGCTTAATTATCGCGGTCATGAGATTCCCTTATCGGCGACGTTCGGTATGGCTGAGTGGCCACTGGATGGCGAGTCATCAGAGGCGCTGTACCGTCAGGCAGACAGGCGCCTGTATCGCGGTAAGGAGGCTGGGCGTAATCAGCTGATCAGCGAGGATGTGCCACTGAATCAGTCAATTGCGCAGGAAGGCGGGGTGGCCTGAGGCGAATTCTTCGTTTGGTGAAGGCCTGCGGAGTACAGAGCTGTACTCCGCAGGTGTCGTTTATTGCACCGGCTTGGCTTCCGGGAATTTCCAGCTGCCATCGAGAATGGACGCTTGCGGACGGTACAGGCGGACCATGTAGTTCCAACCGTCTACGATTGGCAGGCAGTTAACGACCTTGCCGTCACATCCCCCAAACTGCACCTTCACGCTGCCATCATTCGCCGCCTTGGCGGTCATGTTATTTAGCGTGTAGGCATTTTGCGCATTGGGTGTGTAGTAACCGTCCTTGTTATACACACTGATCGACCAGAAGCCATCGACCGGTACATCTTTGACCGTCATGGTGTAAACGGTTTTGCCGTCGTTTTTCGCGGGCGTCACGTTAAGGTAGGTGGCCTCTTTCTGTGGGTTACCGCCCCATGCTGTCGCTGAGCCGATCAGGTGACGGATTGGTTTGATCTCATCCTTATTGCCGAACATGTCGTTGGTGTTAGGCAGTGCAGCACCGAGTGCCAGAAGCTGGTCACGTACGGCTTTCTGGCTGGCCAGATCCCAGTTTGGGAACTCCAGCTTACCAATGCCATTTTCCTGCTTAACGATGATCTGGTCCTGCAGCATGTTGGCTGCTTTCATGTCTTTTGGATCGGCCGGATTGGCCAAAATACGCACGGCCAGCACTACGTAGCGGGTGCCTACATTTTCTTTGGTGAAGGTGTAGTCGCCGGCGTCATAGATCACCCGGGGTGTCAGGTGATCCTGGTTAATGACCTGCATGGACATGAAGCGCTTACCGGCATCCGGCAATGTGATTGTTACCGGACCGGCTTCCAGGTCAAACACCGCGCTGGAATACAGGGTGTCACGATTCAGGCGAATGACGGTCTGCTTGTCCAGCGGGGTCAGCTGACGGAAGTGGTTGAACTTGCCAAAGCCGTTGTCTTTGGCAATAGAGGCAAAATACAAGTCGCTTTCCGCACGCACAAAGTTATCAACCGTAACCTTGATTGCTTCCTGCGCTTGGACGACGCCTGCCAGTGCAAGCATGAGACTACCAGCAGTTACTGCATGAACCATTTTCATGGATGAAGTCCTTATTTGGTTTCTACCAGAGGGGGTTGTTTCCAGTCGCCGTTGAGCGCTTCTTCTTTCGGCCAGTAGAGGCGCAGCGTGGTCCAGAAGGGGCCTTTAGGTGCAGGCAGCCAGTTGCTTTCCTTGTCTTTACCCGGAGACTCATGTTGCAGATACAGAGTGATGCCGCCGTCTGCATCGCGCTTGAGGTCCGGCAGCATTGCCGAGTTGATCAGGTAGCGGTTGAGCGGGTTGGCAACCAGCAGGCTGGAGGGCAGTTCGTACATGGTCAGCGACCAGAACGAATTCACTGGCGGTAATTGGCCAGGTGCAAAACGCAGTGTGTAGCGCTTTTTCGCGCCGTCCATGGGTTGGCCGTTGGCGTCAACGAAGTACGCCGGATATAGCGCTTCTTCCTTGGAGTTTCCGTAGATACCCAATACGGCAGAGGACATGCGCGCAAGGTAGTCGTTCTTGAGAAACTCGCGGGTACCAAAACCATCGGCTGCTGTGCGCTTGCCGCTGTCCAGCTCCTTAACTTTGAACTCGGCCAACGATTTCCACGCCTCAGCCATACCGGCGCTGATCGCCAGGCGGGTATCGGGATCCAGCTTTTCAGGCGCGAATGGCTTGCCGGGTTCAATGCCGATTTTGCTCAGGCGCGCGCGCAGATCAGCTTCGCTCGGGTGAGTCGGTGCGAATTGCAGGACGAAGTTGAGAACATTGAAGAACTCAAGCGAGGTACGCGATTCTTCAACTGTAGGTGGTTTGGGAAAGTCCAGCTTAGGGGCGGGGGCTGGAGGTTTTTCGCCCAGATAGGCGGAAAGTGGCTCCACTTTGTAGCCCGCCTGGATGGCTTTGACATTATCAATGTCGCCAGGTCCTTTGAGTTGGGTGCGGTAGAGCACGAATGCGAAGTCAGTCTCTGAGCGGATGACCTGTTTGATGCCGTCTGGCGTCGTACCACTCCAATGTGGGCCGGCCAGTAGGAACTTGCCCGCTTCATTGCCAGTTGCACGGCTGCCGACATAGGCGAAATTGAAGGTGTGCAGGTCGATGAACTGCAGCGAGTAGTAACGATCCTTCTCGACTTCCGGAACCGTCAGCACCAGCGGTTCGGCGCGCAGGTCAGCTCCCAGTTGGGAGTATGGCGTGTCGGAATTGGGGGTCTGGATGGCTTTGTCATCCGGGGTGAAGACCCGGCTGACGTTGTTTATCTGGTTCCACGGTGCTTTGAATTCAGCTCCGTTCTTGTCAACAAAATACGAATACTGGACGCGGTAGTTATCGACCAGCGGGAAGCCGTAAATGACTGCTTCTTTGGCGATGGCCTTGGTTTCTTCTGTCGTGATCTGTTGTGCGTTGCTGTAGGTGGGCCATACAAGGGACGCCATTACGGTCAGACCAAGTACTGCCGGCAAGCTCGCCGCCTTGTGTAAACCTCTTAGCTCCATGTCGATGCTCCTGCTTATTGACTGAGGGGGTAGGGCGGTGAGCGTTTAGAAACGCATCACGACACCAATAATTGGGCCTTTCTGAACCACGTCGTAAATAAAGCCGCCTTTGTCGTAGTCCACGCCAAAGGCGCGGTAACCGGCGACGGCGGACACGCTGTCGGTGAACTGGTAGCCAACGGTGGCGGCGACATCCCAATCCAGATCAGCTTCACCGGCGCCCACCAGGCCCCAGCCGCTGAGATAGATTTCAGGTGTCAGGGCATAGCGGCCACGCAGGCCAGTGACTACATCCACCCAGCTGTCACTGTCGTGAGCAGAACGCTCAGCGAGCAGGCCGCCTTTGAGATTGATATCGGTGCTGGCATGCCAGATGCGTGCGCCTGCAACCCAGTCCACCAGGGCCCGATCGGTTTCGACGATGGCGTAGCCTCCACCGAAGATGCCGGCGAAGGTTTCAGATTTGACGTTGATGTGATCCACCAAGATGCCCCGCGGGGTGTCGCCGCGGCTGGAAATCTTGGTGTAGATGATGTCGGAAAACAGGCTGAAGCGGCCTTTACGGGCTTCGGCAATGGCCATGAAGGAGAAGTCGAGGTCTTTCCAGATATCACTGAAGCTGGAGTCCACCTCTATTTTGTTGCGGTCAAACTGGCCGACATCACCGGAGATTCCTGCACCCCAAAAGTAAGGGCTGACTGTGAAGTGCCATTCGTCGTTCGAGCCTTCGGAGGCGTATGCCGGGCTTAGGTGAAGGGCTCCGGCAGCGATTGCCAGTGCGATCGCGGGGCGAAATTTCATGATGTCCTCCTGAGGGCTGCACGATGTAACGAGCACTACCAAATCCCTGGATTACGCTCAGTCGCTCGTCTGGATAAGGCGTTTTGATATGTGTTCTGGGCCTGTTATTTAAAACGGGATCAGTATGGGCCGACTCGATTTAAATCCGAGTTCAACTAAACGACCGCTGTAAGCATAGTCCGGGATTGCTAAAACGCCTGTCGGGATATGTGTGCAGGGTATTGAGTGGCAGTTGAATGTCGGAAATATATCGTCAGAGCAGAACATACATGCCAAGTGAATGTGGCATGTTCTGACCGCCTCACAAATTTGAAGTTTCAGGTTTTTTTTATATGCGCCGTTTTTAGTTATTAAGTGTTATTTGGGGAATAACAGTGTGACAGTTGTTCTTATTCCCCATTGCGGCCCGCCTTCGGGAGTCTCTGCGTAGTATTTCCCACCGAGTTGCAGGCTAAGCGCCTGTTTGCCAATAACCAGTACTTGCGAGACGCCAAGATTGATCGGCACCGTCCATTGCTCGGCCTGCCAGTTGTAGGTGGAGTCCACACTCAGCGCTACTGAGGTGCCATGGCCGAAGTTATAGGACGCAAAGGGTTGTAGCAGGCTACTGCTGACATCCTCACGGTTGTGGTCACCGGCGACCGACCAGATGTGGTTGGCCAGCGCGCCTAAGGTCCACGGGCCTTGCTGGGTCAGACCTACGGCAGTTGGGCCAAGGCCGAACTGCTCGCTGCCCAGGCGTTCATCGGTGGCCGTTGGCAGCAGTAATACCGGCCCGGCACCCCAGATCAGCCCTGAATCGCTCTTGGGTGAAAGAAAAAAGCTGGCTGTTGTATCGCCCAGGCCGGATACATCGCCACCCGGGAAATAATCGTGATAAGCCACCGGAACAATAGTTCGGGTTATCAGGTTCCATCGGTCATTCAATTCAAACGGAATCACCGGTTGAACATTGAGGGTAAGGCAAGGCCGTCATCATCCGGGCCTGCGTCAAAATCAAAGTTGGCCTGAAAAGGCACGCTGATCAGGTCAGAAACCGGATTGGCCAGTTGTTGTGAGAGTGAGTCTGCATCGGCGGCCCAAATGATTGGGCTGGATACCATAAGAATGGTCGTCAGCAGTTTATTGGCTTTCATGATCAACTAATCCGTATCGCTTAGGTTATGCAAGCTGGCTGTCAATCAGAGTAGTTGGTATTTAACTAAGTGCGACGTTTGATGACGAATGAGAGAGTTTTTGTCATGAAATGATTAATGGTCAGCAATAATTAACTTTTGCGGTAAATAATACGCCGCAACTTTGCGGGAAAGTTGCGGCGTATTGTGCAGCGCTTTAGCAGGTTTGGTTTAGAAGCTCAGGCGCATGCCCACGGTGAAATTGCGGCCCGGTTGCAGCACGTCATCCTTGATGAACGAGCTGTGGTTGCGTACGCGCTCATCCAGCAGGTTGTTGCCTTTGAGGAACAGCTGATAGTCGGTGTTTTCCAGTTTGCCGCTGTAGCTCAGACCAGCCCCGAGCATGTTGTAGCCGGAGGTTTCGGTCTCGTAGTTGGCGATGTTGTGCTGGTGCTGGGAGCGGTAGAACTCAACGTCGCCACTGATGGCATCGGTGAAGCGCTGATTAACCCGTACACCCAGGCGATCGGCCGGGATACGCGGCAGGTCGCCGCCACTTTTGAGCTTGCCGCGTACGTGGTCGCCAAATAGCGTGACGTCGGTCTGCTTGGTCAGGGCGTAGGTCACCGAGCCTTCGGCGCCGGTCAGCACCGCGTCACGCTGGCGGTACTCGATCTCACGATAGCCGCCGCCGACGTTATGGCCGGTGTCCGCAGCGTAGATGAAGTCTTTGACCTGGTTACGGTACAGGCTCAGGGCGAAGGTGGTGCGACCGCTGAACTTGCGCAAGGTCACTTCGGCGTTGGTCGAGGTTTCTTTATCCAGGTCGACATCGCCCAGTTCGACAGTTCGGGTGGCGGCGTGCGGACCATTGGCATACAGCTCTTCGGCAGTGGGCAGGCGTTGCGAGCGGGACAGGGAGAAGCCCAGCGAGTATTCCGGAGCAAAGGTCCACACCGCACCGGCAGAGGCGGAGGTGCCGTTGTGGCTGGTGTCTTTCGCGCCCTGGGCATCGATGTCCTGCCATTCATGGCGCAGACCCAGCTCGTAACGCCAGTCGCCGGTGGTGTATTCCTCAAGCAGGAACAGCGCATGGTTGCGGGTCAGGGTCGGCGGTACGTAGGCCTCTTCCCCACTGGCTTCAAAGTCGCGGCGCAGGGTTTGGCCGCCGAGCACACCGCGCCAGCCAAAGATCGGTGCGTGGGTCAGCTCCAGGCGTGCATCGGTGGCCTTGTTGTCAAAGCGTGTGCCGACTTCGCCGCCTTCGATTTCGTCATGGTTGTAGTCGCTGTGGCCGACACGCAGTTTGGCCAGTTCGAAGCCTGGCAGCGGGTCAATCAGCTCGCCGCGCAGGTCCCAGCGTTTCTGCTTCATCTTGATGTAGGGCGTACCGCCATGATCGTGGTCGTGTCCGGCATGGGCGTGGCCATGGTCGTGATCATCATGGCCGTGATCGTCGTGCCCATGCTCATCGTGATCGTCATGCTCGTCGTGGCCGCCATGGCCTTCATCGTGGCCCATGCAGTGCCAGTCACGCGGGCCGTGGGTGTGGCAGTCAGCATGCTGGTGAGCGAGCAGGCCGTATCTGAAGTTCTGTTCGCTGTAGGCCGCGCCGATGTAGCCGCGTTCGCCGATAAAGCTGGCACCCAGGCTGTAGCTGTCGTTGTCGTTGTACGAACCTGCCTGTTTGCTCGGCGAGCCGGGGATTTTGTATTCGTTGTCCTGGCGCTTGCTGCCTTCTGCACGGACCGCGAAGTTGCCGGTACCGGCAGTGATGCCGAACAGTCCGGCACCTTGGTTGGCCACTGAGTTGGCGCGCACTTCCAGGTCACCTTCGTAGCCTTTTTCCGGGATATAGGTCGGTACCTTTTTATCCAGGACGTTGACCACGCCGCCAATTGCACCTCCGCCATAAAGCAGAGTGGCCGGGCCTTTGAGCACTTCGATGCTCTCGGCAAACAGCGGGTCGCTGGTTACGGCGTGATCCGGGCTGATTGTTGAGGCGTCGCCTAAGTCGACACCGTCACTGAGGACTTTCACCCGCGCGCCGTCCAGGCCGCGAATAACCGGGCGGCTGGCTCCGGCACCAAAGCTGCTGGAGTGTACGCCGGGGAGACCGTTGAGGGTTTCGCCCAAGGTCGACTCGCGGCGTTTGACCAAGTCGTCACCCTGCAGCACTTCTGCGGGAGTGGTCATTTCATTGATTGAGCTGTTCAGAGCGCTGGCGCTGATGGTGGTGCTGTCCAGTTTCAGCGGCGAGTTGTTGTCCTCAGCCGCCAGGGCGGAGGCGCCTGGCAGCAGAGACAGGGCGACGGCGTAGGCAAGAGGGTGAAGGCGGTTCATGATGGATTCCGATGTTATATCGTTACAATATTGGTGCGTGCTAATGGCTGCCTGAGCAGTGCGTTCAGGCTTTACCGGCAAAGCCTGCAAAGCGCTTGTTAAATCCGGCGATGCGGCCTTCGGCTTTGGTCTGGCGTTGCTGGCCGGTGTAGATCGGGTGCGAGGCACTGGACACATCGAGGCTGATATAGGGATAGGTATTGCCGTCGGTGTGGGTAGCGGTTTTGTCTGTTTCGGCGGTAGAGCCAATCAGGAAGTAGGTGTTGGCAGAGGTGTCATGGAAAAGTACTGGGCGATAGTTTGGGTGAATTCCTGGTTTCATGAGTGCTTCCTTAGATAATGTTATAAAATAACATTATCCGTGCTGAGACCTTTTTATCAACCTGAAATTTCCGTTAGTCGTCTTCGTCTGCGCCTAAGGTTTCGGATGGGCGCGCGATGAAGTGCTGCCTAAGTCAGCGTTTTGGCGTGCAAGGATAGGGCTGCCCGCGCTGGTCACTGGTTAATCTCTTTAGCACATAACCAGACCAATAAGGATGTTGCCATGCGTACAGTGCTTGCGGTCCTGCTTGCTGCTTTTGCTTATCTTCTGTTGTGGCCGAGCTCATTTCGGCCTGTTGCCTGGACACCGCCGACGCCTCCGGCAGCGGAGGGTATATGGGCACCCAATCAGCGGATGAATGCCGCTATCAAAGAACAGAGCAATATCCCCGGCCCGGATACGGTTGTGCAGGACGCTGACGGTTGGCGTTACGCCGGTTTGGCGGATGGACGCATCGTGCGTTGGCGGGCCACACAGCCACTGGAGACCTTCGCAAAGGTGGATGGGCGTCCGGTTGGGCTGGCCTTTGGCCCGGACGGAAGTCTGTTCGCGGCAGATGAAGTGAAGGGCGTGGTGTGGAAAGTGACGCCGCAGAAAGAGGTTACGCAGGTGGTGAAGAGCACCGATGAACAGGCCTTCACCTTTGTGGACGATCTGGTGGTGGCTAAGGACGGGCGACTGTTCTTTACCGAAGCCTCCACCCGCTGGGCACTGCCGGATAACAAGCGGGCGATGCTGGAACACGGTGGTGATGGTGAGGTCTGGCTGCGCCATCGCGATGGCTCACTTGAGCGGGTCATGGAGGGACTGGAGTTTGCCAATGGCATCGTGCTTGCGCCGGATGAGTCCTACCTCCTGGTGGTCGAAACCGGGGCTTACCGCGTATCGCGTCTGTGGCTGGCGGGGGCGCGTAAAGGTGAGCGCGAGGTGCTGCTGGATAACCTGCCGGGTTTTCCGGGGGATATCTCGCTCGCGCCGGATGGCACGTATTGGCTGTCTTTGTTTACGCCGCGTAAAGCTCTGTTGGACCGGCTGGGGCCATATCCTTTTGTACGCAAGATCCTGTCCCGATTGCCGATGGGGTTGCTACCCAAGCCCGTGGCGTTTCCCTATGTATTGCGTATAGATGCGGAAGGTCGAGTGCTTGAGACCTTGCAGGCTTCGGCGGGTGCCGGTTTACCGAGTTTCAGCAGTGTGGTGCAGGTGGGAAATGAGTTGTTGCTGGGTACGCCGGGCGGTGTAGGGGAGATCGATTCGGATGGCGCATTTAGTTTGAGATTAAACTGATGGCATGATTACCGACTGTCGGCTAGCGCTCAAGAAGCCCGTTCTAGAGCCGATCAAGCAAGTATGGGCTGAACCTGGCTCATGGGTTTAGCCCTCTCGGTAGGCGTAATGGCCTACCAGCTTATTTGATCAAAGCCGCACGAGGGGGAGTCATGAAGAAGGCACGCTTTTCAAGCTGCTTGGCTGTCGTTATGGGGATTTCGTCGAGCTTCCTCTTGGTGGGAGCTACAGCTGCCGAAATCAGCGGTGTGATCCGTTTTACCGGCTCGATTGTGGAAGGCTCATGCGATGTCATTCCGGTACATGACAACGTTCAGGCCAACTGCCAGCGAAATGGCCAGGACGTGATCAGTCGCCACGCTTTAGAACTGGCGGCATCGGCTCCGCAGCCGCTGCCGGAGTCAATCGGAACCAGCCAGCTGAACTGGCTTGATGTTTCACGTAAGCAGGGCATCCTGCTGGTCAGCTACAACTGATAGCGATTGTGCTGCCCTGCAACGGGGTATGCGAGAAGGGCGGTGCAGCGGAGTCTGTAACGCCAGGGTTTAGCATTCAGGCTGCTGCAAGTGTTCGCCGCGGCCTTACATCTCCCTCCTTTGACCGTCTCAACAGTACTCAGTGTTGCAGGCTTTACAGATGTATTTGTGGTTCGCCCAGTTACCGCAGCTGATATGCAGCATGCGCCAGCCGTTTTCGCTGTGCTGCGCTGCTGGCAGCCATTGGCGGCCCCAGCCAGACATGGCAATGATGGCCGGATACAGTGCTGCGCCGCGTGGCAGCAAGCGGTAGCCGTCTTCTCGGCGGCTGGCCATGCTTGCCTGCTGCAGCAATTCCAGTCGACCGGACAGGATATTCGGGGCGATATCCAGAATGGATTGCAGGTCATTGAAGCGGCGCACGCCGAACAGTAGGGCACCGATGATCAAGCTGCTCCAGCGGTCGCGCAGCCATTCCTCGGCGCTGACGTCTTCCGGTAGCACGCTGCGTTCTTTGCTGGCCAGGGTATGGCGGGTGCGGCGGTAGCTTTGCAGGGGCGTGTGCTCCGGCAAGTCGTGGAAGAACAGTGGTTTTACGTTGTTAAGCGCCAGTGGCTCACTGCAGTGGCGGCACACCACCGCCAGTTGCAGTGCCTCATGGCAGTGGTGGCAGGTGACGGGCGCTGATTCCTGTTCGTGATTGTGTAGCCACTCGCGATTCCATTGATCAAGCAGCAGCAGCGTCGGGCGCAGAGCATCGCCCATGGGCGTCAGTGCGTATTCGTAGCGTGGCGGAAACTCGCAGTATTGCTGACGGGCCAGGCAGCCCTGTTCTTCAAGGCGGTTGAGGCGAGTGGACAGTGCCGCGCGGGAGATCTTCAGTGCTTCAGCCAGGCTGACAAACTTCTTTGGTGCATCGGCCACGGAGCGGACCAGTTTGAGGTTCCACGGGTCGCCGAGTATTTCCAGGACCGGATGCATGATGCTGGTGCGGATCAGGTACGCCTTTACCTGAAGGCTAGAGAAATCAATTTCACTGGCGTTCATCAGTTCTCCCGGCTTCCGGCCGTGCAGCAGCAGGTTTTTCGAGCGCGCAATTTAGCACGCTGGTGGTGGGGCGGGCAGCAGGCGTGCTTCAGCGAAAAGAAACAGGCCGTCCCGATACGGGATCGGGACGGCCTGAGGCAGCCTTTACTCAGCGAGTTGGTGGTCGCGGATAAAACGACGATCCGCCCAGACGCTGTGAGTTCCGCTGGAGATTTTGTGTGGCAGGGCGATGCGTACCACCGGGCCTTCATCGAAGCGTTTGCAGTCGATCAGGATGCACTCGGAAGTCTGGGTGTTTTCATCAATGATGAAGCTCACCAGATAGCCGTCATCCTCGTCTTTGGCGTTGATGCGCGGCACGAACGGAGCCTCGCTGGCGTAGCGACCTTCCGGCAGTGTTACGGTCCAGGATTCGCCGGTGTGCAGATCGTGCTTCACGAATGACTTGAACAGGAACCAGCCCGGCTCGGTCATGGTGGAGTACGCATAGCGGTAGGGTTTGCCGGCATAGCGCTGGTTGAACATGCCGAACTCCAGCACGCGGTCATCCAGGTTGTACTCGTGGGTGGTGCCATCTTTCAGGTTGAAGTGCCAGCGGTGCAGCTTCGGCTTGAAGGAGTGCTCATCCAGATAGGCCATCATGTGCGAGAAGCCTTTCGGTGCGCCTTCCAGTGGAGTCGGTGTCGGGTTCTCCTGGAAGTAGCCGTCCATGATGATCTCGTCGCCGTCCTCGTATGCATTAAGGAAGTGCAGTACGTAGGTCGGGGCCGCCTCGAACCAGCGCACGTCTTCCGGCTTGCCGTAACGCGGGATGATGCCGAAGCGCGATGGCAACTTGTGCATGCGCGCCAGATGGATGTTCTGCTTGAGGAACGACTCATCCCAGAACAGTGGGAAGTCATTGAGGATCGAATAGTTGGTGGTGAACGCCATGTCGTGCGGCAGGCGTGGGCCGGGCAGCGGCACCGGTACGTAGTGCACCAGTTTGTTGTCTTTGTTGACTACGCCGTAATGCATATAGGGCGGGTACTTGGAGTAGTTGAAGATGAGCATCTCGCCGGTGGCTTCATCCACTTTCGGGTGGGCGGAAACACCGTCAATCGGTCCCCAGCCTGCTACGCCTTCCTGCTCCATGGTTTCCGGGTCCAGCAGGTAGGCTTCGCCGCACTGGTAGAAGGTCGAAACAATCTTGCCGGCGTGCACGACTACGTCAGTTGAGGATGCGTCCTTTAACTCGCCATGGGCGCCGGTACCCGGCCGCAGTGAGGTGCCCGGTGCATCGAGAATTCCGCCCCACAATGCCTGCCCGGCTTCCTGCTCGGCCTGAAAGCCACGGGTGCGGACGAAGCGGTTACGGTAATCCGCCTTACCATTTTTGAAGCTGATGGTGTGCAGCATGCCGTCACCGTCAAACGGGTGGTAACGGGCCAGCGGTGCGTGTACCGGAATCTCGGTGTTACGCACGTAGATGCCGTCGATGTCGTCCGGGATCTTGCCTTCGATAACGTCCAGATCAGTAGCGTTTACTTCGCTGTACATCGGTGCCCAGGCACCTTTCATGTACGGATGCTTGCTGGTGTCTTTCAGAGTCGTACGCACGGGGGGCAGCTGCTCAACCTTCATGGAACCTCCTTTGACGATGTTTAGGAACGCGCCGATCCTAACATCAAGGTTCACTTATGCAAGTTCATGAATATCTGTCTATATGGTTTTATATTAATTGCTTATGTGAACTCACTAAGTCTGGTATTCCATCCTCCGGATCAACAATAACAACGGAAAATTCGCTATGAGCCATGCAGTGATTGTCGATGCCGTACGCAGTGCCCGGGGGCGGGCGAGTGAAAAAGGTGCGCTGTTCAATCTTCCTTCTGTTGAGTTGCTGGCCCAGCAGCTGCGGGCGCTGGATCGTCATCATCCGCAAGCCTCGGCTGAGGTTGTCGGTGCGGTGATTGGCTGCGTAACGCAAGCGGCCGGGCAGGGCGGCAACATTGCGCGTCCGGCGTTGCTGGCGGCCGGCTGGCCGGATCGCGTGCATGGCATGACCGTCACCAGTTACTGCACCTCCGGCCTCAGCGCCTTGCGCATTGCAGCGCTGCAGGCGCAGGCTGAAAACGGCCTGATGCTGGCCGGTGGCGTGGAGATGATGTCCCGCGTGCCGGTGGGTACCGACAAAGGTCTGCTCACCCACGATCTGGCGTTGCAAAAGGCTCAGGGCTTGCTGCCGGTTGGGATGGCGGCGGATTTAGTGGCGTCTGTTGAAGGATTCAGTCGTGAGGCGTGTGATGCCTATGCGCTGGCCTCCCAGCAGCGGGCATCGCAGGCTCAGCGTGAGGGGCGCTTCCGTTCGCTGGTGGCGGTCAAGGATGCCGAAGGCAATCCGCTGCTGCTGGCAGATGAAACGCCACGCCCGCAAACCACTCCGGAAAGCCTCGCCGAACGCGCGCCGGTCTTCGCTGAAATGGGCCAGAGCACCGGGCTGGATGCGTGGCTGTGTCATCGCTACCGGCTGGCTGCGATCAACCACGTGCATCACGCCGGTAACTCGCCGGTGATGGCAGACGGTGCGTCTGCTGTATTGGTCGCAAGCGCCGATGCTGCCAAACGACTGGACTTGCCAGTGCGCGCAAGAATTGTGGCGTTCAGTGAGCTGGCGGTGGATCGCACCATGGCGCTGACCGGCGCGGTGGACGCTACCCGTGAAGTGCTGCGCAAGGCAGGTCTGACGGTTGATGACATTGACCTGTTCGAGGTCAACGAAGCCTTCGCCGCATTGATGCTGCACTATATGAAACACCTGGGCGTGCCCCATGAACGTTTGAACGTGAACGGCGGCGCCATCGCCCTTGGGCACCCGATGGGCTCGACGGGCACCGCGCTGATCAGCGTGGCGCTGGATGAACTGGAACGCACCGGTGGCAAACGGGCAGTGATCGCGGCGTGCGGTGCGGCGGGATTGGCGTCGGCTGTATTGATCGAGCGCGATTGATCCGCGAGGCCAGCGCCGCTGAGAACAGCAGCGCTGGCTCAGGCTTAAACGCCGACTACGAAGCTGACTGTGGTGGTGGTCGAGCCGCCAATGTTCAGGGTCTGGCAGTTCTTCGCACCTTCCACCTGATATTCACCGGCCTGGCCGCTGACCTGCTTGTACGCATCCAGCAGCATGCGCACGCCGGTTGCGCCGACCGGGTGGCCGAGGCCGATCAGACCGCCTGACGGGTTCACCGGAATCCGCCCGCCAAGGGCAATATCGCCCGCTTCAATCGCCTTCCATGATTCGCCCGGAGCGGTAATGCCCAGATGGTCGATGGCCATGTATTCGGAGGCGGTAAAGCAGTCGTGGGTTTCCACCACATCAATCTGCTCAATGCTGCTGAGCCCGGCGCGGCTGCGCGCATCCTCAATGGCCCTGCGTACCTGCGGGAAGATATAGGGCTGATCAGCGCTGGCGTCGATCTTGGCCTGATAGCTGATTGGCGCGCTGCGATGGCCCCAGCCCTTAATGCGCGGCAGGCTCTCCAGCGGGATGTTGTGGCGTTTGGCATATTCAGCGGCCCGGCGGGGCGAGGCGAGGAACACCACGGCTGAGCCATCCGACACTTGGCTGCAGTCCTGACGGCGGATCAGCCCTTCAATCACCGGGTTGGCTACGTCGTTGGCCTGGAAGCTTTCCGCGCTGAACTGCCAGCCGCGGGTCTGCGCATTGGGGTTGCGTTTGGCGTTGGCGAAGTTGATTTCAGCAATGCGCATCAGGTGCTCATGCTGGAGTCCGTAACGGCGCTGGTATTCCTCCGCCACATTGGAGAAGGCGCGGGGCCACACGTAGCGGGCATCCTGAAACTCATGGCCAACCCACGCCGCTGCGGCGAGGTTGTCCGCCGCCTGCTGGCCGCTGACATTGCGCATCTGCTCAATGCCGACTACGCAGGACAGGTCATAACGCCCGGCTTCAATCTCCGCCGCTGCCGCCAGAATGGCGATGCTGCCCGATGCGCAGGCCGCTTCATGGCGCGCAGTCGGCAAGCCGTCAAAGGCTGGATCAACCAACCCGAAGAAGCCGCCCATCAAACCCTGGCCGCAAAACAGATCGCCGACAAAATTGCCGACGTGGCCGCTTTCGATTTCGCCCGCATCAAGCTTTGTCGCTGCCAGACCTTGCGTTACGCACTGGGTAAATGCATCCGCCAGATCCAGCCCCTCACGGTTCCAGTTGGCAGAAAAGTCGCTCTGCCAGCCGCCCAGTACATAAACCATTTGCTGCTCCTTATTCGTATTGTTGAGTTGCCTGCAAACTGATCAATGGCTGTCCGGCACACGCTGCCAGATAAAGATGTGGGTGCGTTGCGCTGGGCTGCCGGGGTTATCCACACCCGTGTAGCGCAGGCGGTCCGGGCTGAGCACTTCAATGGTTCTGCTGTGGGCATGGCCGACCATGTGCGGCGCGGAGGCCATGATCACCGCGTGGGTGACCACGCTCTGCGACAGGCTGAAACGGGCGAGGTAATGCAGATAGCTTTTGAACGCGTCAGCCAGATCAGCATCGCCGGGCTTGCCCTGCCAGAGGGCACGCTCACGCCGGCTGATGGTGGCGCTGACCAGTCCGGCTGCGCTGTAGATCAGCAGGCCTTCTGCGTCTTCGCCGTAAGGGTGGTGAACGGCGTTTTCCGAGCCGCTCAGCATTTGCCAGCTTTGCAGGCGCCAGGTACCGATAAGGTCCTTGGGCTGCAGTTCGCGATCACTGCTCATAAATACGCTCTTTTTGTTGTTCTAACTTGCAAAACTAAACCTATATCAAGCCAAAGCGGCATAACAAGCACATTGCTGTGGGTGATAAGGCAAGCGCGTTTGCTTAGATGATGCACGTTGGAGCCCGGTAAATACTGACCAAGCGGCCATATTCATCGGGAACTGGCGTAGTTGACCGTATATAACAACAAGGCGGCAGATCAGCCTGCACACAGGGCAAGCACGCCACGATAAAACAGAAGGTAAGGCTGCTAGTCCGCAAATGGATTGTAAGCCTTTGATTTCACGTAATTATTCTCGCTACTTATGGTGCGGGATAAGCCTTTTTATTTCCTTGCGCTTCGACAGACGGCTTGGTAGGTTTAGTTATGCAAGTTTTGAGGGGCTGGGGTCATCGACCAGCCTCTATGGATTGGCTCTCAGGGCCGCCGGACTGCAACAGCTATTCCAAGAATAAAAAGAGGCTCGTGATGAATAATAAAACTGCGCTCGCGCGCGGCTCGATGTTTGCCGTGGTATTTGCATTAAGCCCGCTGGCTCAGGCCATTACGTTTGGCAGTGGGGACTTCCAGGGCGCGTTCGATACGCAACTGTCTATCGGTGCCAGCTGGTCAACTCAAGACCCATCCCGACACCTGATCGGTGCCAACAACGGTGGCTCAGGTGCGCAAGCCTCAGTAGGCGATGACGGCCGGTTGAATTTCCGCAAAGGCGAAACCTTCTCCAAGCTCTTCAAAGGCACCCACGACCTTGACCTGCGCTACAAGGAAAACACCGGTGTGTTCCTGCGCGGTACTTACTGGTACGACTTTGAGCTGAAAGACGAGAACCGTCGCTTTGTCGATATCAGCGACCATGGCCGTGAAGAAGCGTCCAAATCCGCTGGCGCAGAACTGCTCGATGCCTTCGTTTATCACAACTATTCCATTGCTGATCAGTCCGGCAGTGCGCGCCTCGGCAAGCAGGTCGTAAGCTGGGGTGAGAGCACCTTTATCCCTGGTGGTATTAACAGCATCAACCCGGTCAACGTCGCCGCCTTCCGCCGCCCAGGTGCGGAAATTAAAGAAGCGTTGGTGCCGGTCAACATGTTCTACGTGGCTCAGAACCTGACTGAAAACCTAAGCGTTGAAGGCTTCTACCAGCTGGATTGGGAGCAGTCGATTCTGGATAACTGCGGCACCTTTTTCTCCGGTTCCGACTTCGGCCCGGACGGTTGCGCACCGGCTCACCTCGGTCCGGATATTTCCAGCTACAACGAGCTTGCCAATGGCCTGATCGAGTCATATTTCCCCGGTCAGGGCTATGCGCTGGATCTTGATCCGCAAGGTATCGGCGTGCAGCGCGTGGCTGACAACAAGCCCCGTGACAGTGGCCAGTTTGGCCTGTCCATGCGCTACTTCAGTGAAACGCTGGGCGGCGAAATTGGCGCCTACATGATGAATTACCACAGCCGTATGCCGAACCTGTCGGCCTACGCCAGCCCGCTGATCAACAACCCGATCATTAATGGTTTGGGCGCGCTGTCCGATGCTGTGCTGGTGGGTACCTCCACCTACTTTATGGACTACCCGGAAGACATCCGTCTGTACGGTCTGAGCTTCTCCACCAACCTGTCCACCGGTACCGCGCTGTCCGGTGAGATCAGCTACCGTCCGAACATGCCGATCCAGCTCAACGCGACCGACATGATCCAGTTAATTACCGGCAACCCGGTGATCAGCGCCATTTACTCCGGGGAATATGATCAGGCCATGCCGGGTGAGTTGGTGCAGGGTTACCACCGCAAGCCGGTTACTCAGGCGCAGGTGACGGCCATCCATATGTTCAACCAGGTGCTCGGCGCTTCGCAGCTGACGCTGGTGGGCGAAGTGGGCTGGACTCACGTGGCCAACCTGGAGAGCGCACTGCGTTATGGCCGTGATCCGATCTTTGGCATGAGCGAGACCCTGCCGAACAGCTACTGCGAAGGTGGTGTGAACAACAAGCACTGCAACACCAACGGATTTGTCACAGCCAACTCCTGGGGCTATCGCATCCGTGGTGTGTTGGATTACCCGAACGTGTTTGCCGGGGTGAACCTCAAGCCGAATATTGCCTGGTCCCACGATGTGGACGGCTATTCGCCGGTGCCGGGCGGCTTTAACGAAGGTTCCAAAGCCGTGAGCCTGGGGCTGGATGCTGACTATGCATCGACCTACACCGCGTCGCTTTCCTACACCAACTTCTTTGACGGCACTTACAACACCCAGCGCGATCGCGACTTTGTTTCGCTGAGCTTTGGTGTGAACTTCTGACAGGGAAATAACAATGAAACTGAAAAAACTCCTGTGTGCATGTCTCGTCGGAATGTTCTGCCTGCCGGCAGCGGCCAGCGATTACACAGCCGCTGACCTGGGCGGCCGTCTGACCCCGTTGGGTGGCGATGCTTCGGCCAACGCCGATGGCAGCATCCCGGCTTATACCGGTGGCCTTTCCACCACGGCCGCGCCGATTCTGGAGCACGGTTACATGGCTGATCCGTTTGCCGGTGAACAGCCACTGCTGACTATCACCAAGGCCAACTATGCTGAGCACAAAGAGCGTCTCACGCCGGGGCAGATCGCCCTGTTGGAGCGTTATCCGGATCAGTACCGAATCAACGTCTACCCGACTCATCGCAGCGCTGCAGTCCCGGCTGCGGTTGCTGAGAAGGTCAAACAGAACGCCACCAGTGCGCGCCTGATTGAAGGCGGCTACGCGGTTGAAAACTTCCAGACTGGTGCGCCGTTTCCACTCGCCACTCAGGCGCTGGAAATGGTCTGGAACCATGCTCTGCGTTATCGCGGTGGCAGCTCCCGTCGCCAATTCGTGCAGCTGACGCCGCAGACTAGCGGCAGCTTCACCCCAATCGTGTTTATGGATTTGGGTGCTGAGGCCAAAGAACTGTCTGACTACAACCCGGAAAACGCCGGCTTTACTCAGATCTACCTGAAGCAGTATGTGCTGTCTCCGGCGCGCCTGGCCGGTACTGCACTGCTGGCTCATGAGTCCAGCAACGAAGCCAAACAACCCCGTCGCGCCTGGATCTATAACGCCGGTCAGCGTCGCGTACGGATGGCCCCGCAGGTGGCTTACGACGGCCCGGGTACTGCGGCTGACGGCCTGCGTACCTCCGACAACTACGACATGTACAACGGTTCGCCAGACCGTTACGACTGGAAAGTGGTCGGCAAAAAAGAAGTCTATGTGCCGTACAACAGCTACAAGCTGGCTTCGCCAAGCCTGAAGTACAAAGACATTGCCCATGCCGGCGTACTCAACCCTGAGCACACCCGCTATGAGCTGCACCGCGTATGGCAAGTGGAAGGCACTCTGAAATCCGGTGCCCGTCACATCTACGCCAAGCGTGTGTTCTTCCTGGATGAAGACACCTGGCAGATCGTCCTCGCCGATCACTACGACGCCCGTGGCGCGCTGTGGCGGGTGGCGGAAGGTCATGCGATCCAGTACTTCAACAAGCAAGTGCCGTGGTACGCAGCCGAAGCCTTGTACGACCTGATTTCAGGCCGCTACATCGTCATGGGCCTGCACAACGAAGAGAAGCGTGAGTACGAGTTTGGGGTTAAATACACCTCCGGCGACTTCTCCCCAGCAGCCCTGCGTCAGGCTGGTGTGCGTTAAGGTCTGCTGACTGAGTGCAATAAGCCCAGGCATTGCCTGGGCTTTTTATTTGTGGTCACAGCGGCGGGTGGTGCCTTAGCTCAAACCGAGGGCATCATCCCAGCGCGGTTGGTTGCCATACACGCCCTGGGTCACGATGGCCCGGATGTTGCCGTCATCCTCCAATAACAGAGTTGGAAATCCTTTCGCCTCGAACTTATTCATCAACGTACGCGACTCAGCAAAGTGCACCGTTATCGCTCCATCAAGCTGGTGTGTGTAGGCGCTTTTGTAGGCCTCGTTGTTGAGAGATAAATTCGCTGCGAGACGATCAAGTGTCGACTGTTCAGCAATGGGCGACCCCGTCTGGAATTGCGCTACCTGAATGGCTGAAATCATCTCAAGGCCTTTACCCGCAGCCAGCTCAGCTGCTACCACCGCAGCGGTTGGCGGTGCTGAGTTCATCACCCAGTCCTGATCCAGCATCTGGTAATAGCGATCACTAAAAGGCACGCCAGCCAAACTGGTAATGGCTGGTTGGTTGTCTTTCAATACCTTGCGCAGCTCAGCACTTGGCGGGGCGATGCGCTCGCCTGTGATCATCCCGCCGCCATGCAATACCACCTCAACGCCATGGCTGCTGGCGTACTGAACAAACGGGGAAATGGCATAGCACCAGCTGCAATACGGGTCGTAGATGTAATGAAGTTTCTTGCTCATGACGGGCCTGACTTTTTGGGTGCAAAGAAAAGGGCGCGCTGAATACCATTGCCTTCAACGTGCCCTTAGGGATTTAAAAGACGTTGCTGACCTTCGACGTCTCAGGAATCTCCTGAACGATGTCCCAGTGCTCTTCGATCTTGCCGTCACGGAAGCGGAAGATATCCACAGCAACAAAGCCATTGTGTTGGCTGCTGAACGCGTTGTGGTTGTGCAGGACAACGTAGTCGCCATCCACAATCACGCGCTTAACTTCGCTCTTGAACTCTGGGTTTTCATTGAAGAAACCCTTGAAGCAGTTAATGAAAAACGGCTTGTCGGTAATCGGATCGAAAATGCTGTGGCTGACAAATTTGTCATGCAGATAATCGTCGAGATTATCGAATACGTGATCTTGGAAAATTTCCTTATGAAATTTCAGGGCAACTTGTTTGTTATCAGACATGGTTAAACTCCTTTAACTCAGGGCAATAAGAAACCGTCAGCCAGAATTGAAATCTGACTCAACTATTCATTTATGGTTAAGGCCTTATCAGGCCAGAGGTACAGCGGTAAGCAACTAGATGTTCAGCAGCGCCTTGTATTCGTCCGCGCCGGTGCCAAGGACCTCAATGTCATGCACAGTAACGGCGGAAACCGGGTAGAGCGGGTCAGTCGCCAGAACCTTATCCAACTCATTACGGGGGATCGATTTCACAATAAAGAACCCGCCGTCAGCGCGGTTTCGCTTAGGCCCGGAAGCAATAAAAATATCGCTTTCGGAAAATTGCTTATCCATCCACTCGGTATGTGCAGGAATCAGCTCTTTAACTTCGCTGATATCTTTTTGATAAGTAATATCAACGTAATACATATATCCTCCAGCGCCAGGCAGATTTATCTGGGGGGCTCTATACAGCAAATAGATCAGGCTTATGTAACGCCATTGCGGTAGGAAGTTATCACCAAGAAATCACTAACTCTAATATCAAAAGTGTCCGTGACTTATCGGTTTGCAGAAGGAGTAAAATCCAGATTTTGATGTTTTTACGCACGTGCAGGGGCGAGGTGCGCCATGCGGTCACCGCTGTGTCGGCTGTGGCTAATCCAGGCTACGGATAGCGCCTGGCTTTACGTTCAGCCTCTGCAATCTCAGTAAAGGCTTTTATGTGTTCGGCGTCAGCGGGTTGGTCGGCGTGTACTTCCTGAATATATTTGCCTGATATTTCTCCGCCGTGCAGGGCATCCACTGAGAGGGTGGCAACGAACTGCCGGTTGAGCACATCCAGATAGAGGTAAAAGTAATCCTCTGGCTGATTGGGTTTGGCAAACGCGCTGTAGGCATACCGGTAGCGGTTGCTCAGGTCAGGTTCTGAAAGCACAAAGGGCTCAATATCCAGCTCATCGTATGAGCTCATACCGAACGCTTGTCCTGCAGCCAGCCCTAGCTCACTGATTTGTGTATCTGTCAGCTCAGGCTCTTGAGTGCGCAGCATGGTGACATGACTCGCGCTGCCATCCGCTTCAATATTGCGCGGCTTATACATGCCGCTTGTGAACCACTGAGTGGCATCGAACATCTCCTCAGTGTCCCAACCGCCGTAATACATCATTACCTTAGTATCCGTATGATCCTCGGCGAGCCTGAGCCCGACTGCTACAGCCAGTAATACAGCTACTAATAACAACCAAGTACGCGGCTTTTGGAGTCGTAGGCCTGTCACGCTATCCATGTGCTGTTTGATGCCATTAGTTTTTCTTAATTGGTCTTGCGTTCAGCCTCAGCAATATCAGCAAAGACTTTTATATGTTCGGCATCGGCGGGTTGGTCGGCGTGTACCTCCTGAACATATTTGCCAGATAGTTTTTCTGGTTTTTGGGCATTCATAGAAAAGGTCACCACGTACTGTTTTTTCTGCCAGTCCAGATACAAATAGTAGTAGTCCTCTGGAATGTTAGGTTTGGCAAATGCGCTGTAAGCGTATCGGTAACTATTGCTCAGGTCAGGTTGATTGGTGGCAAACGCTTCAAGGTCCAGGGTGAGATCTGCACTGAAGAAAACTCCCGCCACCACAATCGGGAGCTGGTCGACCTGTTGGGAGGTCAGTTTGAGCGGCTTATTACGAAGCATGGTGACATTACTCGCGCTGCCATCCGCTTCAATATTGCGCGGCACATACATGCCGCTTGTGAACCAACGTGTGGCATCGAACATCTCTTCAGTGTTCCAACCGCCGTAGTACATCATCACCTTGGTATGCGCATCATCCTTAGCGAGCCTGAGCCCGGCTGCTACGGCCAGTAATACAGTTACTAATAACAGCCAAGTTCGCGGCCTTTGGAGTCGCAGACCTGTCACGATATCCATGTGTTTTTTGATTCCATTCGCCTTGCTTAATTCGCTTTGCGTTCGGCTTCGGCGATTTCGGCAAAGACTTTGATGTAGTCAGCATCGGCGGGTTGGTCTGCAGATACCGGTTCTGCGTAGCGGCCGGTCAGTTCACCACCTTTCTGAGCGTCTACAGAAAAGGTCACCACAAATCGCTGGTTGGCTATTTCAAGGAAGAGGTCGTAATAGTCTTCCGGCACGTTGGGTTCTGCAAATGCGCTGTATGTATATCGATAACGCTGGCTAAGATTGGGTTGGGACGTGAAGTAATCCTCACGCTCTGGCGTCATCAGGTCATTACTAAAAAATGAACCCGCAGCAATGAATGGAAGGTCGTTCAGCTGTTGTGACGTTAGCTTCATGGGCTGTGCGCGCAGCATTGTGACGGCACTTGCACTTCCATCCGCCTCGATATTGCGTGGCTTATACATGCCACTTGTGAACCAGCTAGTGGCATCGAACATTTCCTCAATGTCAGGACCGCCGTAATACATCTCCACCTTGCTGCTCGCCTCATCATCTCTGGCGAATTTGAGGCCGACACCTACGGCAAGCAATGCAGTCAGTACCAGTAGCCATATCAATGGCTTTTGAGGCTCTAGGGCTTTCATGATGTCAATGTGAAACCTGACCACTGTTCCATTGGGCGCAACCGTTACTTTCCTAGCGAGCCTTGTGTTCAGCCTCAGCAATTTCAGCAAAGACTTTTATGTGTTCGGCATCGGTGGGTTGGTCTGCATATACCTCACTGATGAATCTGCCAGCTATGTCGGCTCCACTTTGAGCATCGCGTCGTATCGTGGCGACAAAGCGCCGCTGCTCAAGCTCGAGATAAAGGTAGTAGTAATCTTCGGGATGGTTGGGCTTGCTGAACGCGCTGTATGCATAGCGATAGCGTTTGGATAGGTCGGGAGGGTTGTCGAGATACGTCTCCCGATTGATCTCGGGGAACTCATTCCTAAGCAGCGCCAGGACGGTGAAGGGGAGTTCCTGAATCTGATCTTTGGTGAATGTAAGCGGCTTGGCTCGCAGCATAGTGACCATGCTAGTACGGCCATCTGCTTCACTGCGCGGCTTGTACATTCCACTGTTAAACCACCGGCTGGCATCAAACGTATCCTCAACGTCCCAGCCGCCGAAATGCATCATCACCTTAGTATCCGCATCTCCCTTAGCGATTTTGAACTCGGCTGCTACAGCCAGTAATACAGTTACTAATAACAGCCAAGTGCGCGGCTTTTGAAGTTGTAGGCCCGTCACGATATCCATGCGCTGTTTGATTCCATTCGCTTTTCTTAATTGGCTTTGCGTTCGGCTTCTGCGATTTCAGCAAAGACCTTGATGTAGTCAGCACTGGCGGGCTGGTCAGGGTAAACCTCCTGAACATATCGGCCCGTCACTTCTCCGCCGTTCTGTGCATCAACAGAAACCGTTGCTACAAACCTCCTTCCGAATAAGTCGAGGTAAACCTCGTAGTAGTCGACAGGTACATCTGGTGCATCAAAAGAACTGTATACATAGCGGTACCGCTTGCTCAGATCGGGTTCCGAAAACTCAAACGGCTCTGTATCCAAGTCATCGAACGAACTGAGCCCAAAAGCCTGGCCGACTGAAAAAGGCAATTCTTCAAGCTGTTGTTTCGAGAAATCAGGTGCTTTAGTGCGGATCATTGTGATCATGCTGGCGCTGCCATCTGCCTCTATATTGCGTGGCCTGTACATGCCTTTCGTAAACCACTGAGTTGCATTGAATACTTCCCCTTCGCTCCGGCTGCCGTAATACATCATAATTTTTGGGGACATACTTTCTTCCTTCTTGTTTACCAGCGTAATGCCAATAAGAAAAATTGCTGCAAGTACGACCAAGGTCAGTAGTCGAGTATTGGTCAAATTGGGTTTCACTTTGGGGAGTACTCCAGCAGTGTTGCAGGAAGTCCAGTAGGAGTATCGCCGGCTCGTACAGGACGAACTGCTCCATCAGCATCTAAGGGATAATTGATTGTATTCTCATAGCCTTCGCGGCTAATGGCGTGCTTAGCAAGTGTCCTTTCTAGATCTGAGGCTGTTGTCTTTGGTGGTGTGGGCGCGAACTCATTGGGTAGCTGTGCTGTAGGGTCATTTAGTTTTTTGCGATGAGCAGCCAGTCGTCGTTGATAAGCAAATAGTCGTTGTTTGTAGTTCTTGTTGGCCAATTCGTCTGCTTTGTACTTCTCCACCGCCTTCGCCTGCTGCGCCCGGTCACTCGCATTGCCGTATGTGCCATCGTAGTTACTACGCCGTGGAAACGCCCACACCGAACAGCGAGTTGTATTTGCAATCAACTGCGCCAGGCTTTGGTCGTATTTTGGATCTTCGCCTTCTCGGACTATCACATCTGCTTGAATACCCAAGCCGGTACGGCAGGCGTAGGAATAAATCTTCCCTTTCATATCGAAAGCATCTGCCTGAAGCATGCGGGCCTGGGCGTCACGCAGGCGGTAGCTGTCGACCTTGCTCAGCTCGTAACCGAACTCGATGCTGCCGACCAGACCATGGGCGAACATATCCAGTTGCATCACCTCGCGATCTTTGCGGATGCGCAGGTTAATGAAATCCAGCAGTTGGGAAATGTTGTCGAGCTCGCGGTACTTTGCGCCGTATTTCTTTTCGACGATGCCTTTGACTGCGTTTAGCAGCGGGCGCTCGTAGTCATCAATAAAGATCAGAAAGATGCGCTGTACCGAATCACTTGGCGTCGCCGCCGGATACTGGCGTAGCTGGCGGATGCCCTGATTGATAAAGCGCATTTTGTTGCCTTTCTGTCCGCGCACCTTCTCCATAAGGGTCATATGCGAGGCACCGACCACGGTGATGTAGTCGCGGGCGAGGCTGACGGGAATCTGTTTTGTAGCGTGCTCAGCGCTGGTTTTACTTTGGTGAGGTGTGGCCATGTTCTGTCCCTAGAAGCTGATCCCAAGCCCTTTCAAATACCGGGCAGCATCCCGCCCCCAGCGCACAGTGACGGACTGCGGATCATCAGAGAACACCCGCTCGGTATTGCCATAAGCATTGGTGTAGCCAACCAGTCGCTGACCGTCGCCGCACTCCACACAGTACAGCGCGCCTTCAACCGGTTCGCCACTGTGCTTGTCGACCAGGTTGTATTGCTCGCTGTGGCGCGGCAAAACCTCGGGCGCGGAAAACGGCGCGCTGGAGGTCTGCGTGCCCACCAGCACATCCCCCGAACCGGTAATGATGATCCCGCCATGGGCAGTTGCACTACCCTGAAAAGCAATCGGCTTGCCATTGATGAGGATGTTGGGGATGCCCTGTGTGACCGCATCGCCACACGCCGTACTGTCACCTACACGCAGTGCAGGCAGGTTGTTGATCAATACATCCGGCGATCCGGTCGTTGTTGGGTTGGTGCCGTGTCCAGGCAATGGACAGGCATCCAGGTCGCTCAGGCGAGCTGCGGGTTTGGCCATCGTATACATCCTTGTTTGCGGGTGTTTCTGGGCAGTGGCTGCCCACAAGAGCGCACTATGTTTCGCACTTAAGTACTGGTAATGGGCCGAGTTAGAACGATTGCACGTGAAATAGTTGCGAAGGATTGATATCTGTCAAATTCAGCTGCAGGCATTTGCGGGGGCTCGCTTCGTAAATTAGGCAGCCAGACCACATATGCCTCTTACTCAGAGGCCGTTATGCGTTAAGCCGCAACATCGAGTGAATGCTGTGCTCAATCATCAAAAGTGGGCTAAAACCATGTTGTGACTGACACACCGGTGCAACAAAAACTGTCTGTTCAGACTCTGTAGTGTTGTGGAGGCTAACCCCGGCTCGCTAAACCGCTTCTGCCAGCGGTGGGAAAGCAGGGGGATGGATGCCTTTTAAGTTTGAATACCAACAGGGAATTTTGGGGCCACGATGCTTGATCTTGCTGCCGCGTTTATAACGCTGACTACACTGCTGACCTATCTGAACTACCGCTTTCTAAAACTGCCGCCAGCAATCGGGGTGATGTTGAATGCGCTGCTTTTATCCTTAGCAGTGCAGGGCGTCAGCGCGGCGGGTTATCCCATTCTGGAAAAGAGTTTTATCCAGTTTTTGCAGGGCATCGACTTCCATCAGGTGCTGATGACCTGGTTCCTGCCCGCGCTGCTGTTTGCCGGTGCACTGCATGTGAACCTGGCTGACCTGAAAGAATACAAGTGGCCAATTGGTTTTCTGGCCACGATTGGCGTGGTGATCTCAACCTTTGCAGTCGGTGGGGTGGCCTATGTGCTTCTGGAAGCGCTGGGCTGGCAGGTCAGCTTTATCTATTGCCTGATCTTCGGAGCGCTGATTTCCCCCACTGACCCGATTGCGGTTATGGGCATTCTGAAAACCAGTGGCGCACCTAAACCGCTGAGCATGACCATCGTCGGCGAATCGCTGTTCAACGACGGCACCGCAGTTGTGGCGTTTGGTGTGCTGCTGGGCATTGCCGCATTGGGGCACTCGCCAAGTGCCGGGGAAATCACCTGGCTGCTGGTGCAGGAGGGTATCGGCGGTGTGCTGTTCGGGCTGCTGGTTGGTTATGCCGGATGCCAGATGATCAAGACCATCCACCAGCCCCAGCTGACTGTCATGGTGACACTGGCAATGGTGTTTGGTGGCGCATCGGTTGCGTCCAAGCTGCATGTGTCAGCCCCTATCTTCGCGGTGGTGGCTGGGCTGGTGATGGGCAACGTGGGCCGCTTGCGGAACATGGGCGATAAAGAGCGCGAATATGTGGATGACTTCTGGGAGCTGGTGGATGACATCCTCAACGCGCTGCTGTTCGCACTGATCGGCCTTGAGCTTCTCCTGCTGCCGATCAGTTGGCTGCACTTCGGCGCGGCGATTTTGCTGGGCGCAGGCGTGCTGCTTTGCCGTCTGGCCGCCGTTGCTCCGGGAATCATGGTCTTGCGTTTACTGCAGCGTAAAGGCGAGCGGCAATTTGCTAAAGGAACCATCCGTACCCTGTGTTGGGGCGGCCTGCGCGGCGGGGTTTCCGTGGCGTTGGCGTTGTCGCTGCCGCCGGGAGAAGAGCGTGATGTGTTGGTGGTGATCACCTACATCATCGTGCTGGTGTCGATCCTGATTCAGGGCCTGAGTATCGGCCCGCTGGTACGGATGTTGTTTGGTGAGAGTGAACAGTCTGAGATGGCTAAGTGATCCGTGTCTTTCAAGTTCTGGTCTGCATGACCTTTGTTGAAAGTCTGTAACAACGGATTGCCTGGGGGGAGTGGCTCGGATTGGGTAGGAAGGTGCTGCCAGGCTTGTTTGAAGAGGCTGGGGTGTCGGCTTCCATCGCAGGTTTTGGCAGCATGGTTGAATACCATCCAATCTGCAGATCTGAGTCTTATCAGCCAAGCGCCTGAAGTATCTGCTCCACTGCGGAGCTTACGCTGGAGCTGAGTGTTTCTATGTGGATATCTGGATTTACAGGGGCTTCGTAGGGCGAGCTTATGCCAGTGAAGTTTAATAGCTCGCCGCTTCTGACTTTGCGGTACAGACCTTTGGGATCACGACGCTCGCACTCTTGTAGCGGTGTGTCGATGAATACCTCCAGAAAGTTTTCTGGGCCGATGATTTTTCTGGCTCGGTCACGGTCCTCCCGGAAGGGAGAAATCAAAGCCGTTATAACGATGAGCCCTGAATCTATTAGCAGTCTGGCCACCTCAGCGACTCGGCGGATATTTTCTTTGCGGTCTTTGTCGCTGAAGCCCAGGTCACTGCATAGGCCTGAGCGCAACCTGTCTCCGTCCAGTAAACAGGTGTGATTTTGCTGTGTATGCAGGGCTGCTTCCAGTGCGTTGGCGATGGTGGATTTGCCTGCGCCACTCAAGCCGGTCAACCAAATGACCCGTGGCCGTTGTTGTTTTAGCGCGGCTCGTTGTTCGGGGCTGACGGTAATTTCTTGAGACGTCATCTGGATCAATACGCACCTCATTGATGGACGCAGCGCTTAGCGCCTTGCAGTTATCGCCGGTAGGAAAATCGCCGTGATCATAATTCGGTTATTGCCAGTTAATCCAAGATTGGCTGGGTTTTATTGTCCATTTATTGGGTGATGCAGTTGGAGGTGATTGCCGCGGCTGAATCTTGCCTGATGCCGGGTTGCTGAAATACGCCGGTCTACTCCGGCGCCACCGTAAAGCTCTTTAACTGCGCCGCGCCCTGGCGGTCGCTCTGCTGGAATTTCTCCCGCGCCTGCAGCATCAGTGGGCGGTTCTCTATGGCCCATTGGAACAGTGCCTGGAGCGGTGTCAGCAAGCTGCGCCCGAGGTCGGTGAGGGTGTAATCGACCCGTGGCGGAATGGTCGGGTAGACGGTGCGTTCGACGATGCCGTCCTGCTCCAGGCTCTTGAGTGTCAGGGTCAGCATGCGTTGGGAAATTCCGCCGATTCGGCGGTGCAGTTCGTTGTAGCGCAGCGAGCCATCTTGCAGGGCGCTGACTACCAGTACAGTCCATTTGTCGCCAATGCGGGCCAGGGTTTCCGCCAGCGTCCGGCAGTTTTCCCCGGCATGCTGGATGCCTGAGTCACGAACATGGGTGTCTGTATCGCTCAAAAAAGTGCCTCCTTGTTCAGTTTCATTGCGCTAACTAGTATAGCCCTACGAACATTTTGTTCGCGTCTTGGGTGATCAGGGCTTAAGTGCCCTATGTGCTTTCCCGCCGTCGCGAATCTGTTCTAACGGTCGAGTTTTCTGATGAGTGCCTGAATGAGTCTGCTTATTCAGGAACCAAAAGGATCAGGCCGTTTCGTAGCACTGGGACTGAACCCAGGCTACCGGAGGAGATGCGATATGAAAAACGCCGTATTGAATGTGACCCCTCTCACTGCGCCATGGTCCGGGGCTGATCCGTTTCTGTTTTGTGCTTATCACCTGGATCATTACCCGGCCAGCGATGGCGATATGGGTGTGCCTGTTGAGGCGCTGGGCGGTCGTCCTTTGGGCAGCGATTTTAGCCGTAAGAATGGCTTCAGTATGTACCACAGCGAGCGCGTGCCAGGCTTCCCGGTGCATCCGCACCGTGGCTTTGAGACGGTGACTTTTGTCCGCCGTGGTTATGTGGACCACGCCGACTCGCTGGGTGCGACCGCCCGTTATGGTGCGGGCGATGTGCAATGGCTGACCACCGGTAAAGGCGTGCAGCACGCGGAGATGTTTCCGCTGCTGGATAAGGGCGAGGACAACACGCTGGAACTGTTCCAGATATGGCTCAACCTTCCGGCGCGCAATAAGTTTGTCGAACCTGAGTTCAAGATGCTGTGGGCTGAGGAAATTCCGGTCTGGCGCAATGTGGACAGCCAGAATGAGCAGGCTGTGAATGACGTCACCATCATCGCAGGGGCTTTCAAGCCTGCCGGTGGTGAGGCGATTGTGCCGCCAAGCCCGGCTAAAAACTCATGGGCGGCGGACGAGAGCAACAAGCTTGCGCTGTGGGCGATTCGTTTGTCCGCCGGGCAGCGCCTGACGCTGCCGGAAGAGCTGGATGCCGATGTGGTGCGCACGTTGTACGTCTATGAGGCAGATACGTACCGTGTGGCCGGTCAGCAGTTGTCCGGTAAGACTCAGATTGAGCTGCTGCCTGGCGCCAGTGTGGAGATTGAAAACACCGGTGACGGCCTGCTGCAGATCATGCTGATGCAGGCTAAGCCCATCGGTGAGCCGGTGGCCGCTCATGGCCCGTTTGTGATGAACAACGAGGCTGAGTTGCATCAGGCCTTTGCTGATTACCGCAGCACTCAGTTCGGTGGTTGGCCATGGCCGAGCAATGGCCCGGTTCATTCTGCCGACGCGGGGCGTTTTGCCCGCTACCCCGGCAGTTCGGTGGACGATCGCCCACCGGTTAAATAAGCCGTTTGATGCCTGCTGTTTTGCAGCAGGCATCTGTCTTTAAAGTAATCCATTCAGCCTCCCGCACATGCTCCGGCATGGGCGTGCCGTGTGCTGCCTACAAGGAAGGTTTAATCATGACTAACGTAACTACCGTACTGACTGCTCAACGCCATGGTGGCCCGGAGGTGCTGGAGTTTTTGACTCAGCCGGCTCCACGTCCTGCTCAGGGGGAAGTGCTAATCAGGGTGCGTGCAGCCGGGATCAACCCGATTGATGCGCGACGCATGACCGGCGAGTTCGGCCAGGTGCTGCCGCAACACTTCGGGACGGAGTTCGCAGGCGTTATCGAGCAGCTTGGCGAAGGTGTCAGCGGTTGGCAGATGGGTGATGAGGTGCTGGGTTCCGGGGCCGGATTCACCCACGCCAGCTATATCCTCGTACCGGCTACCAATCTGGTCGCCAAGCCTGCTTCTCTGAGCTGGGAAGTGGCCGGTTCGCTGGCGGGTGTGAGCCAAACTGCCTCGACAATCCTGCGCGAACTGGCGCTGAGCGCTCCGGCTTCTTTGCTGATTCACGGCGGCGCAGGCGGTGTGGGTTCGATTGCCATCCAGCTGGCCAAACAGCAGGGGCTCACAGTTGTGGCGACGGCCTCGGCGGCAAATCAGGACTATCTGCGTGAGCTGGGCGCTATCGCAGTTGTGTACGGTGAGGGGCTGATTGAGCGCATTCGCGCCGTGCATCCTGAGTCGTTTGATGCCGCGGTTGATATGGCCGGTACCGCCGAAGCCATTGAGGCGTCCCTGCAACTGGTAAAGGCCGACGGGCATATCGGCACCATCGCCGGTAAGCCGGTTAACTCACCTCGTGTGCAGCCGATGTGGGTTAAGCGCAACCCGGCGGATCTGCGCCGCGTGGCTGACGGTGTAGCAGATGGCAGCCTGAGTTGGGTGGTGAGCCGCACCTATCCGTTTACCGAGGCGCGCGCGGCTTATGGGGACATTCTTGACGGGCATACCCGTGGCAAGTCAGTGCTGCTGTTTGATTAAGGCCACCGTGACCGTGGGCTAATCAGCCCACGGCTTATTCCTGCTTTTGTGCCACAAGCCGATCAGCGGGGCTTTTATTGCGGCTGTTGGTGAGAAAATCTGCGGATTATTTTCGGCGTCCGGTGTCATCCATGGCTCCGCTTTGCGCCACTGTCTATCCCTCCCGAACGGAAATCCGCCATGAAAAAACTGATCAATGCAGCCAACACGGTCGTTGAGGACATGCTCGAAGGTGTTGTCCTGGCTAACCAGGAGCTGGCGTTGCTTGAGGGTGAAAACGTCGTTGTGCGCCAGGATTATGAGGCGCTCAAGGCAGCCAACAAGGTGGCGATTATCTCCGGCGGCGGTGCCGGGCACGAGCCTGCCCATGCCGGCTACGTAGGCAGCGGCATGCTCACGGCGGCAGTGGCCGGGCCGGTGTTTACCTCGCCGAGTGTGGATGCAGTGCTCAGTGCAATCATGACTGTCGCAGGGCCAGCGGGTGTGCTGCTGATCATCAAGAGTTACACCGGTGACCGCTTGAACTTTGGCCTGGCTGCCGAAATCGCCCGCACTCAAGGGGTGAAGGTTGAGGTGGTCGTGGTGGGTGACGACGTGGCGCTGGATGATGCCGGTCGTGCTGTGGGCCGTCGCGGGATTGCCGGAACTGTCTTTGTTCACAAAGTGGCGGGAGCTGCGGCGAAGGCGGGGTTGTCGCTGGCTGAGGTTAAGCGTGAGGCCGAGCAGGCGGCTGCTGATCTGTTCAGCATGGGCCTTGGCCTGAGCAGTTGCACGGTGCCTGCGGCAGGTAAGCCGGGTTTTGAGCTGGGCGCGGATGAAGTTGAATACGGGCTGGGCATTCATGGTGAAAGCGGCGTGCGCCGCGAAACCCTGCAAAGCGCAGATGTGATGGTGCAGGCGCTGTTGGATCGCATCTTTGATCAGGGCCGTTTGGTTGCTGGCGAGCGTGTGGTGCTGATGGTGAATAACCTCGGCGGCACGGCGGCTCAGGAGCTGGACATTGTTACCCGCCGTGCCCTGCTCAGTTGCAGCGCCCACGGCTTGCAGGTTGAAGCGGTGATGACTGGGACCTTCCTAACCGCACTGGAAATGCCGGGTTGCTCGTTGTCGTTGATGCGTTGTGATGACGTGCGTTTGCAGCGCCTGTTGTCGCCGACGTCAGCCACCGCCTGGCGTGGGATGACCACGCCTAATCATGCTGTCGTACGTAAAGCTTGCGTGAATGCAGCGGCTGAAGGTGTAGCGCAGGGCGCGGCCTGGCCCGCTGAACACGCGGCTCGTTTCAAGTCCGTACTGACCACAATCACCCGTGCACTGCGTGAGCAGGAACAAAAGCTCACTGAGCTGGATTCAGTGGTGGGTGACGGTGATATCGGTATCAGCCTGGCCCGTGGAGCGCGGGCGATTGAGGATTCGCTGAGCAGTTTCGATTTCCAGCGTCCGGGGCTGGCGCTGCAACAGATTTCTGCGATTTTGCGCCGCGTACTGGGCGGTACATCCGGGCCGTTGTACGCAGTATTTGTATTGCGCGCCGGGGCGAGTCTGGCCAATGCGGCGAACCCGGCTGACGTTGCCAGCTGGGCGGCTGCCTTCCGTGCTGGATGCGACGGCATCGTGCAGTTGGGCGGTGCTGGCGTGGGCGACCGGACGATGCTTGATGCCTTGTTGCCAGCCGCGCAGGCGCTTGAAGCAGCGGCCAGTCAGCCGGCTGTCGAGGCTGCCAAAGCAACTCATGCAGCAGCGGCTCAAGGCGCTGAGGCCACTAAAGACATGCTGCCGCTGAAAGGCCGTTCTTCCTATATCGGCCAGCGTGCGCTGGGTCATGTTGACCCCGGCGCGTATGCGGTGACGATCTGGACGCAGGCGATTGTCGAAGCGTTAAGCGCCTGATCTGAACTGCATTAAAAAGCCGCGCATTGCGCGGCTTTTTAATGTCTGCCGGACGGGAATTTGTTCGTTGTGCCGCTGGCCGGTCTATAAAAGTGACAACGGATAGCTGATGATCAGCCTGTTCTCGTCAAAGCTGGTGTTGTTGCCCCAGTTGCGGCGCATGCTGATGTTGCGCCATTTGGTACTGAGTCCCTTGAGCTGGCCGGACTGCACCACGTAGCCCAACTCGCTTTCGCGGGCGCGCTCGCTGCCAACGGTAATGCCGCTGACATGAGCGTCACTGGCGCGAATGTAACGGTTCATCATGGTCAGCCCCGGAAGACCCAGGGCGGCAAAGTTGTAGTCATGACGCACTTGCCAGGAGCGCTCGCGGGCGTTGTCGAAGCTGGAACTGAAACTGTCGTTGGCCAGCTGTCCGCCGCTGGTGCCGTTGATACGCATCCAGGCATCCTCACCGCTGACCTTTTGCAGACCGATATAAAACGTATGGGCGCCGGTGCTGGCTGAAAGCAAGGCAGATGCCGTGCGGTTATTGAGGTCGCCGGCCAGTGCTTTACCGTCTTCTTTACCGAAGAAATAGCCGAGGTTCGCGCCGAGGGTCCAGTCACCTGCAGGCTGACGGTGGAGTACTTGCAGGTATTGCTGTTGATAGACGTCCTGCAGCTCCGCATGCCAGGCGCCGATCATTGTCTGGTTCTGATTAAAGCTGTATTCGCTGCCGACGAAGTTGAAACGGTCGGACTGGGCGCGGCTCTGGGTATTCATAAACATGTCTTCCAGGCCGCCGTCATTTCGCGGGCTGTTGCTGCGGAACTGGCCGCCGGTGAGCATCAGACCGTCGATTTCTTTCGAGGTGATTTGCGCGCCCTGGAAGGTTTGGGTCAGTGAGCGGCCGTCATCGGAGCGCAGCACCGGTAAGAGCGGCGCCCACTCGCCAACTTTCAGCTCGGTCTGGGATATGCGCATTTTACCGGCGGCGGCCAGACGGCCGAATTGATCCGCTGGGCGTCCGTCATCATGAATCGGCAGCAGCTGCGTGCCTGCGGTGCCGCGCCCACCATCCAGCTTGATCGAATACAGCCCCAAAGCGTCGACACCAAAGCCGACGGTGCCGTCGGTAAAGCCGGATTTGTAGTCGAGAATGAAGTTCTGCGTCCATTCTTCGGCTTTGTCCTGCGTAGTAGCATCACCCAGCATGTTGCGGTTCATGTAGAAGTTGCGCAGGGTCAGTGTGGCGTTGGAGTCTCCGATAAAACCGGAGGTGGATTCTGCTTCAGCCGGTGGGGCGATCAGGCATCCGGCAATAGCCAGTACAGAGGCACAGAGCGGCGAGGTGTGGGCATGATTCATGGGCTTACCTTGAGACGACAACGGCAGTGCTGCGGGCCTGTATGAGTCAGGCTCGCAGTCGAAAAATGGAAGGGCACAGCGACCTGTGCGGCGGGCGATCGGGCTGTATAGCGGCGGGATCAGTGAGTTGATTGCGGCTGGCGGGCCGTCGCCGGAGAGGTGTTGTGCAGAGCCCGCAGATAGTGAGATTTGCCCTTGGCCGGTGCAATCACCTGGGCTCGTAAGTGTTCGTACTGCGAACGCTAATCTGCAAGGAATAAAGCTTTCAGGCTTCAGGCCCCGGCTCATTATGCTGAGCCGGGTATCCGGCGGCTGTATTCGAGCGTGCCGCCGGCGCCGCTTATTTAGAAGCTCTTGCTGACGCTGGCAACTACGGTGGCATCGCAGACATCATCGAAGCCCAGATAGTTGGCGCACTCGCTGTCGCTGGTGTTGGTATCAACGTAGGCCAGACCCCAGTTGAAGCCGAGGATGTCTTTGCTGACTTTGACTTCCCACTCGTTGTAGCGCGATTCAGCGCTGCCGGAGTTGGATACCAGCACGTCATCCTTGTAGTCGACCATGCCGTAGCGCATGGACAGGGTGGTATCCATCGGCAGGCTGGTTTCGTAGCCGATGTAGGTCCAGCTGTAGGCGTTCTCAGCAAAGTCGTCCGAGTACTGGTGACCGAACATCACGCCGTACGCATTGAGGATGGCGTACACCTCAGCGAAGTTCAGATCCCCGGAGTTCTCGTAGACATACTTGGCGTAGCCCACGTCCAGGCTGATGTCGTCGTTGATCTGCCAGAAATAACCGGCGAAGTAGTCGATTTCCTGACGGGTTTTGATATCGAAGCCAAAGTCTACGTTGGAGGTCCAGATGCCTGCGTACAGACCGCTGCTGTGGGACAGCACTGCGGAGGCTTGCAGGGCCGGATCACCCAGGGTTTGCGACTGGCCGCGTGAACGGTAATCGCTGACCAGATCAGCACTCAGGGCGAGGTCAAAGCTGTCGTTAAGGGTGATGGCCTGAGAGGTTGTGGCCACACACAGCGCGAGCATGGCCAGCAGAGATTTGCTAAAAAAACGCATTGTTGGATTCCTTAAAACAGATAAAGGAGGCCCAGCGGTCGCCGCAGCGACCGTGGGCAATGCCAATACAACCGGGTGATCAGGCTACGCTGGCAGCCGGAGTTGCGGGCGCTTTCTGTTGGCGCACCGCGGCCAGTGGAACCAGCGCGGCGAGCAGGGTCAGCAGGACGACACCAACAATGCCCCAACCAACCAGCGTGAAACCGCCGGCCTCAGCCAGCACACCAGTGAAGGCCGGGCCAACCGCGATACCGAGGGTCAGGAAGGCACCGGATGCAGCGGCGATACGGCCTTCGCTATCCAGTTGCGCAGCCAGTGCAGTCAGGTAAGCCAGTGCGTAGAAGTAAGTGGTGGAGATCATCATCACTGCGATGGTGTACATCTGCTTGGAGCTTTCACCCAGCACGTAACCGAGGCTCACTGCGCCAGTGGTGAGGATGCCGATGATCACCGGGGTGCTCATGCCGAAGCGCTTGCCGATCACCGCAGCAGCCAGCGGACCGATCAGGCCGATCACCGATTGCAGGGAGAACAGGCGGCCCAGCTCTTCACCGCTGTAGCCAACGGTCACACCTACCTGCTCAACGAAGGCCCAGCCCATGGTGTCACGCATGGAGAACAGGAACATCGCCGCCATCATGCAGATTGCCGTGGTGGAGAACAGGTTCTTGTGATTGCCGCCGTGCTGAAAATGCGGCGCGTTGGCATGGATGATCGCTTTCTGCGGCATGAAGAAGATCAGAACCAGCATCAGGATGTTGGTGATCGCGATGGCGTAGTACAGACCCGCCAGTCCGCCGCTGCCCATGGCATCGGCATACGCGATCATGACGATGGCCATCAGGCCGACGAACAGGAAGTTCATCTGTCCTGCTGCCTGATCCGGATCTTTGGCGCTGGATACCGATGCGTTACCGCATGCCAGGCACAGACCGGCACCGACACCGGCAATGCAGCGGATGGCCGCCAGCACATAAACATCCGTGATGGACGCGGAGATGATGTTGGCTGCGATGACCACGATAGCACCGGCAATTGCCAGTGTGCGGCGTGGTGCGCGGCCCATGGCCGGAGCCACAATCAGCGAAGCGAGCATGGTGAAGATGAACTCAGCTGACATCAGGAACCCGGCTTGCGCCGCATCCAGCTTGAGGTCACTCATGACCGCACTGATCAGAAACGGTAAGGCGAGAAGGTTGAGAATGCCCACTCCGTACGCAGCTGCGAAGGCGGAAAGGACGAGGCCCCAGTTATCCGGTAGGTATTGACGCAGGTTATTCATATGAGTGCTCCAGTTTTATTTTGCTTGTTTATCGGCACAGTGAGGTTGAGCCTGCGCGCCCTATGCGCAGGCGTTGTAGCAACAGCCTTAACGGCTGAGAGGTTTATCCGGGTGGGCTGCATCTACCGGCAGGCCGTCGTCGTATTGCGACAGCCAGGTCACCGCGGCATCGCGGTAACGGGTAAAGCCCTTGTAATCCACCAGTTGCTGATCGAGTGTCTTGAGCACGCGGTGCATGCGTTTAGCCCACTGCGGGGCAAACTCGGCCAGCTCCTTGAGGCTCACCAGGTATGTGCGAATCGGGAACAACACCGCATTGCTGCGCGGCAGGCGATGCAGGGGTTGCAGCTCGATGCGTAGGTTGACCAGTTCACCGGCGTTTTCCGGGGTGACAATGGTGCGGTCCGGTGCCCAGTCCGGCAGAGTTTCTGCGGAGGTTTCCAGGCGCGGATGAACCGTTACGGACCAGTTCACGCGGCGTACCGGGTGCCCGGCGCGCAGGCGCAGAAGGAACTTCAGCGCGCGGTCGAGCACGCCCATCTCCTGAATCTTCGGTACCGGGCCGTGGAACTCCATAAAGCTCATGCCCAGGTTGAAACGCAGCGAATAATCCGCGCGCTGGGTGGCCATGCCTGCGCCGATGTAGAGGGTGTTGTCACGCTCTTCCAGCACCACAAACTCGCCCTGAGCCTGACGGGTGATGTACTCCAGAGGCTCCAGCGGCAGGGTGGTCGGATCGCCAAAGGTGAAGGTCTGGTCGATGTTCAGCAGGCGGTTGACCCAGTGCCACTGGCTGCCGTTTTTCTCCAGCGTGAAGTGCTCGGGGAAATCCCGTGCGTAGGACTCCATGATCAGCTCCACAACGTCCCACTGCGCTTCCATCATGTGTGGCAGGGAGGCGTAGTGAAAACCCGGATGCTCTTCCAGCGCACGGGCGCGCTCGGCACATTCGCTGATGTAGTGCTCGTCGATATCCAGCGCCGCTTTCATCGCACCTTCACCGAAGGGTACGTGCGGCTCTAGGTTCATCGAGTACATGTACTCGTCTTCCGGGTAAGGAAAAGGCAGGCGCAACACGGCTTCAGCGCTGTTTCGGTAGCTGTAGTCGTCGCGGTAAGTTTCATTTGGTTTGAAGGCTGTGTTCATAGGTATTGCCTCGAATTTAAAGATCGACGACTAAGCGATTGCCGCAGGCGCGGGAGACGCAGGGCATGATTTTCGTATTGGCGTGCTTGTCCTCATCGGACAGCCAGTCGTCGCGGTGCTGAATTTCGCCATCCAGCTCCAGAACAGTGGTTTCACAGTGGCCACAGGCTCCGCCACGGCACAGATACGGCGGGTTGTGTCCGGCCGCTTCGAGGGCTTCGAGCATGGATTGGTCCGGCGAGACTTCCACGCTGATACCCGCGCGGGCGAGGGTGACGGTGAAGGCTTCACCGCTTGAGCCCTGCTCAACAAAGCGCTCGTAGTGGATGTGGCTGTCAGTCCAGCCGAGGCTGTGGGCTGCGTCCACGGTGTCGTCGATCATCCGGCCTGGGCCGCACACGTAAACGTGGCTGCCCAGAGGACGTTTGCTCAGCACTTCGGTGATGTTCAGCGCAGTGCCTTCACCATCCACATACAGGTGCACGGCATCGCCGTAGCGGGCTTTCAGCTCACGGCCAAGACCAGCATGCTCAGGGCCGCGCACGGCGTAATGCACTTCGAAGGGCAGGTCTTTTACGCGCAGCTCTTCCAGTTGTGAAAACACCGGAGTAATGCCCACACCACCGGCGATAAACAGTTGCAGGCGGGCGTGCTTATCCAGCGGGAACAGGTTCACCGGTGCGGTGATTTGCAGTTCATCGCCTTCGTTCAGGGTGTGAATCAGGCGCGAGCCGCCACGGCCATCTTCAACCCGGCGCACAGCGATCTGGTAAGCACTGGAGTCGTAAGGTGAGCCCATCAGCGAGTAAGCGTTGCGGATGGTCTGCTCACCGTTCTTGAGGACCAGCACGATATTGCTGCCACCGGAGAACGGCGGCAGGTGCTTAGCGTCTGGCGAAACCAGGGTCAGCCGACGGATTTCCGGGGTGACATCCTCAATGCGGGCGATGCGCACGCTGAGGGTTCCGTTATTGAACATCATGTGTCGAGTTCCTCCGCTTGCGGCAACTCGCCGGGCACTTCGCCGTCTGCTTTCACCGCCTGAAATGCAGCCAAACGCCGCGAGTAGTGGTCACGCACGATCAGGTCAACGCCGCAGCCGGGGCACTTGAATAGGCGCTGGGTGACGTTTTCCGTGTAGGTGTCGCAGTGCACGCACCACACGCGGCGCACCAGGGTGCCGCTGTTTTCACGCAGGACTTCGTCGCTGTTCAGGTCGAACGCGTTAGCCACCTGCATGGCGGTGCCGATAAAGCTTTCCGAGCCAGACAGATACAGGCGGGTGCCCATATAGGCATTGCTGAGCAGCTCGTTGAGGGCCTGTAACAGCGCTTGGTTACTGTCGAACTGGCACAGTTCGTCCACAGCAAAATCGCGCAGGGCACCGATGTGGTTTTGCCCTGAGAAGGACTCTGTGGAGTACAGCACCGTGGTCGCCTGGCGCTGGGCTTCGGTCATTTCACTGAGCAGGCGCAGGATGGCAACGCCACCGCTGCCCTGTGACGCGAGCACATGGCGCAGACCACCGGCCATGGGCCGCAGTTGGTCGTACACCGGCCGGCTTTTGATTCCGGTAATGAGCATGGAACGTGAACCTCTCGTGTATCGATTGTTGTGGCTACCGCTACGAACGATGAGTGTTTGGCCCTGATCTGAAAAACAAAGCAGGAGTCATGCCATTCAACATATGATCTTATATGTTTTAAGATAGAGGCATTTCGCCATTGCTTTGTTTCTCAGTGCGCCCCGCATTGGGGCGTTTCTACTCAATCGCGCTTCATTTGGTAGCGCAGGGCTTTAGTGTTTCACCATCACGTGACGCACTACGGTGTAATCCTCCAGGCCGTACATGGACATGTCCTTGCCGTAGCCGGAAGACTTCATACCGCCGTGAGGCATTTCAGTGGTTAGCATGAAATGCGTGTTGACCCAGGTGCAGCCGTATTGCAGGCGTGCAGCCAGGCGATGGGCGCGGCCGACATCAGCCGTCCATACCGAGCTGGCCAGGCCATACTCGGAGTCGTTGGCCCAGGCCAGCGCTTGTTCTTCGGTGTCGAATTCGGTGACGGACACCACCGGACCGAACACTTCGCGGCGGACGATTTCATCGTTTTGGCGAGCACCGGCAATGACTGTCGGTTCAATGAAGAAGCCAGGGCGGTCTGCTGCCTTACCGCCGGTGACGATGCGGATGTGCGGCTGCGCCTGAGCACGTTCAATAAAGCCCAACACGCGGTCGCGTTGTTGGGCGGTGATCACCGGGCCAAGCTCCACGCCGTCTTCATCCTGCGTGCCGAGTTTGAGGGTGCTGACCGCTTCGCCGAGCTTGCGCACGAATTCTTCGTAAATGCCTTTTTGCGCATAGATGCGGCAGGCAGCGGTGCAGTCTTGCCCGGCGTTGTAGAAGCCAAATGCGCGGATGCCTTCTACGGCAGCATCAACGTCAGCGTCATCGAACAGAATCACCGGTGCTTTGCCGCCCAATTCCATGTGCGTGCGCTTCATGCTGGAAGCAGTGCTGGAGACGATATTTACGCCGGTGGCCACCGAGCCGGTGAGCGACACCATGCGCACTTTCGGATGGGTTACCAGCGGCTGGCCGACGGTAGCGCCACGGCCGAATACCACGTTGATAACACCGGCCGGGAATACCGGTGCGATCAGTTGGGCCAGCTTCAGCGCGGTCAGCGGGGTCTGCTCGGACGGTTTGAGCACCACGGTGTTACCGGCTGCCAGTGCCGGAGCAAGTTTCCATGCCACCATCATCAGCGGGTAGTTCCACGGTGCGATGGAGGCCACTACACCAATCGGGTCGCGGCGGATCATTGAGGTGTGACCCGGCAGGTATTCACCGGCAGCAGAGCCGGACATGCAGCGCACGGCGCCGGCAAAGAAGCGGAACACATCGGCAATCGCCGGCAGCTCATCGCCCAGCGCTGCGGCATACGGCTTACCGCAGTTCTGCGACTCCAGGCGGGCCAGCTCTTCGGCGTTGGCCGCGATCAGATCCGCCACTTGCAGCAGCAGGGCAGAACGCTGCGCCGGGGAGGTTTGCGACCATTCAGCAAAGGCGGCATCGGCCGCTTCTACGGCAGCTTCCAGTTGCGCTGGGCTGGCCTCAGGGATTTCTACCAAGGTGGTGCCCAGTGACGGGTTGAGCACGGCTTGCGGCTCTCCTTGGCCAGTCACCAGTTGTCCATTGATCAGCAGTTGAGTTTGCATAATTCGCGTCTCGGGTGGTTGCAGTTAATGGATGGAACTACTTGCCGCTGCCTGCTACATCTTCACCGCCCTTGCTCAGGTAGTAAGCGATGAGGATCGGCAGCATGGTCACCAGCATCACCAGCAGGGCGACGACGTTGGTGATGGGTACATCTTTGGGGCGTGAAAGTTGGTTGAGCAGCCAGATCGGCAGCGTGCGTTCGTGGCCAGCGGTAAAGGTGGTGACGATGATCTCGTCGAAGGACAGGGCAAAGGCCAGCATGCCGCCCGCCAGCAGCGCCGAGCCCATGTTCGGCAGCACGATGTAACGGAAGGTTTGCCAGCCATCGGCACCGAGGTCCATTGAGGCTTCGATCAGGTTGTGATTGGTGCGGCGCAGGCGGGCGATCACGTTGTTGTAAACCATCACCACACAGAAGGTGGCGTGACCGATAACCATGGTCAGAATCCCCGGTTCAATGCCGAACGACTTGAACGCCGAAAGCAGGGCCAGGCCGGTGACGATGCCGGGCAGCGCAATCGGAATCACAAACAGCATGGAGATGCTGTGCTTGCCAAAAAACTCGCGACGGTAAAGCGCCCCGGCCGCCAGTGTGCCGAGCACCATGGCAATCAAGGTGGCGATGCTGGCTACCTGCAGGGACAGCTTGACCGCTTCCAGCACATCCGGGCGGGAGAAGGTCAGGCTGAACCATTTCAGGGTGAAGCCCTGCGGTGGAAAGCTGAAGCCCGAGCTTTCGCTGTTAAAGGCGTAGACCACGATCAACAGGATCGGGATGTGCAGGAATAGCAGGCCACTCCAGGCTGCCGCTTTCAATCCCCAAGAGGCGTTCTCAGAGTGCATTGAAGGCCCCCAGACGTTTGACGATGGACAGGTAAATCGTGATCAGCACGATCGGCACCAGGGTGAACGCCGCCGCCATCGGCATGTTGCCGATCGCACCTTGCTGGGCGTAGACCATGTTGCCGATGAAGTAGCCGGGCGGGCCGACCAGTTGCGGCACGATGAAGTCGCCCAGGGTCAGGCAGAACGTAAAGATGGAACCTGCGGCAATGCCCGGAATCGCCAGCGGCACAATCACCTGCCAGAAAGTCTGCGTGGGTCGCGCGCCAAGGTCGGCACTGGCTTGCAGCAGTGACGGCGGCAGGCGTTCAAGCGCTGCCTGAATCGGCAGAATCATGAACGGCAACCAGATGTAGACGAACACCATAAAGCGCCCGAGGTGTGAGGTGGAGAGGGTGCTGCCGCCGACACCGGGAATGCCCAGAATGAACTGCAAAACCGGCTCCAGATGCAGCGTCTGCACCAGCCACATGCTCACCCCGCCCTTGGCCAGCAGCAGGGTCCAGGCGTAGGCCTTAACGATGTAGCTGGCCCACATCGGCAGCATTACCGCGATGTAGAAAAACGCCTTGGTCGTGCCCCGTGTGTAGCGCGCCATGTAATAAGCAATCGGGAAAGCGATCACGGCGCAGCCGAGGGTGACGGCAATCGCCATGCTCAGGGTGCGCAGCAGAATGTCGAAGTTTGCCGGTTGCAGCAGCGCCCTGAAGTTGGCCAGGGTCAGCTCGCTGGACACCTCCATGGTGAAATCATCGAAGGTGTAAAAGCCCTGCCAGAGCAGGTTGAACAGCGACGCCAGATAGATCGAGCCGAACCACAGCAGCGGTGGAATCAACAGCAGCGACAAGTACAGATTAGGCCTGCGGTAGAGCAGGGTAGCGAGCCGCCTCGACAGGCTTTGCTGAGGAAGCTCAACGCTCAGACTCTGGCTCATTTCACACGTCCTCGCGCAGACTGACCATGGCTGCACGGGGCCAGCGCGCAGTCAGACGCTGGCCGATCTGCAGGTTCAACTCTGCCGTCTGCCATTGGTTGTTGGCCTGGCTGACGCTGAAGCTCTGGCCGTTATCCAGACGCAGCTCGTAGCGGGTGGCTGCGCCCTGATACTGAATGTCGTGCAGTACGCCTTCGATCTGCAGCTCATCGCCGCCCAGGGCGTTCGCGCCTGACAGGCGTACATGTTCCGGGCGAATCGAATAAGCACCTGCAGTGCCGAGCAATTGTTGAATGAGATCACCGCGCAGCACGTTGCTGGTGCCGACAAACTCCGCCACAAAGGCGGTGGCCGGTTGCATGTAGAGGTTGCGTGGCGTGTCCACCTGCTCGATGCGACCATTGTTGAAAACGGCCACTCGGTCGGACATAGACAGCGCTTCACTCTGATCGTGGGTGACGAAGATAAAGGTGATGCCGAGCTGGCGCTGGAGCTTCTTCAGCTCGCTTTGCATTTGCTCGCGCAGTTTCAGATCGAGTGCACCCAGTGGCTCATCCAGCAGCAACACGCGCGGGCGATTCACCAGCGCGCGGGCCAAGGCCACACGCTGGCGCTGCCCGCCGGACATGGCCGCCGGTTTGCGCTGGCCGAAGTCCGCCAGGGCCACCATCGCCAGTGCTTCTTCGGCCCGGCGCAGGCGCTCGGCTTTACCCACGCCTTTGACCTTGAGGCCATAGGCGACGTTATCAAGCACGTTCATGTGCGGGAACAGGGCGTAATCCTGAAACACGGTATTCACGTCGCGCTGGTACGGCGGCAGGCCGCTGGCCTCGGCACCGTGAATCTGGATAGAACCGGAGGTGGGTTGCTCAAAACCCGCAATCAGGCGCAGGCAGGTGGTTTTGCCGGAACCGGACGGGCCGAGCATGGAGAAGAATTCACCTTCTTCGATGGCCACTGAGACCCTGTCGACGGCCTTCACATCGCCAAACAGACGGGACACGTCGGTGAATTGCACAGCAACAGTCATAAGAACTCCAAGAACCCGGAAGTGCATCTGCCAGACCGTGGCAACCAGCCCGGCAGATGCGGCAAACAAAGCAGCAAGGCTTGCCGTGCAGGTGCGGCTCAGCCGCTGAGCGAGTCAGCAGGGCGGCACCGGCACGGCAGGCGGGTGCGGTTAACGGCCACCCATGATGGCGATGTAGTCCTGAGTCCAGCGGCTGTACGGTACGTACTTGCCGCCATCGGCTTGCGGAGTTTTCCAGAAGGCGATCTTCTCGAAGTTGTCGAAGCCATTAGTGGCGCAGCCGTTTTCGCCGAGCAGCGGGTTGTCTTTACAGGCACTCGGCACGGACGGCACGGAGCCAAACCAGGCCGCCAGATCACCCTGGAATTTGTCCTGCAGGGTCCAGTCCATCCACATGTAGGCGCAGTTCGGGTTCTTTGCGTCGCTGTGCAGCATGGTGGTGTCAGCCCAGCCTGTGGCGCCCTCGCTTGGAACGGTGGAAGCGATGGCGGCGTTTTCGGCCCGCAGGGCATTGACCTGGAACGGCCAGGAGCTGGAGGCAGCGACACCTTCGTTTTTGAAGTCGTTCATCTGCACGGTGACGTCGTGCCAGTAACGGTGGATCAGCCCGTGTTGCTGGCGCAGCAGTTCAAGCACGGCGGCGTACTGGGTTTCGTTGAGCAGGAACGGGTCTTCAATGCCCAGCTCCGGCTTGTGCGCCTTGAGGTACAGCGCGGCATCGGCGATGTAGATCGGGCCGTCATAGGCTTGCACGCGGCCTTTGTTGCTCTTGCCGTCAGGCAGGTTGTGTTCTTCGAAGACGACTTTCCAGCTGGTCGGCGCTTCTTTGAAGACGTTGGTGCTGTACATCAGCACGTTTGGGCCCCACTGATACGGCGTGCCGTAATGCACGCCATTGACGGTGTGCCACGGCGCATTCTTCAGGCGGTCATCCACCTTGTTCCAGCTCGGGATTAGTTCCAGGTTGACCGGTTGCACACGCTTGCCGGCAATCAGGCGCAGGGAGGCGTCGCCGGATGCGGTGACCAAGTCGTAGCCGCCTTTGCTCATCAGGCTGACCATTTCATCGGAGGTGCCTGCGGTTTTGACGTTGACCTTGCAGCCGGTCTGCTTTTCAAAGCCGGTGACCCAGTCGTAGTTCTTGTCGGTTTCGCCACGTTCGATATAGCCCGGCCAGGCAATGATGTTCAGCTGGCCTTCACCGGCACCGATGGCTTTGAGCGGCTCGGCGGCATGAGCTGCCGTGCTGGTGAGGATGGCGGTGCTTAAGGCACTAAGCAGCAGAGTGATGCGCTTGGACATAGGTATTCCCTCTTGTAAGTCTTGTGTCTGGGGCAGTTATGTCTGCTGCTCGCCGCCTGTTGGCTTCGTCCGCAGCGGTAAAACGCTAAAATTATTGTTGTTAATTCAGCTCTGTGCCGTGGCGCGCCATGATGTGGCGCACAACGCTGTAATCCTGTAACGAGTCGCTGGATAAATCCTTGCCGTAGCCCGAGCGTTTCAAACCACCGTGGGGCATTTCACTGACCAGAGTGAAGTGGGTGTTGATCCAGGTGCAGCCGTAATGCAGGCGATTGGCAATCTGCATGGCCTTATCCAGATTCTGCGTCCACACCGAGCTGGCCAGCCCGTACTCACTGTCGTTGGCCCAGTCCACCGCCTGGCTCAGCTCATCAAAGCGGGTCACTGAGACCACTGGGCCGAACACTTCGCGTTGGACGATTTCATCGCTCTGTTTGCAGCCCGCCAGCAGCGTTGGCTGATAGTAAAAGCCGGGGCCTGAATGCACCGCTGCGCCGGTCACTCGTTCGATATGGGGCTGGCTCAGGGCACGCTCGACAAAGCTGGCTACGCGGTCGCGCTGGCGTGCGCTGATCAGTGGGCCAAGTTCGTTATCGCTGTCTTTTTTGCGGGCAAAACGCAGGCTGCTGACCGCTTCGCCCAGGCGTTCAACAAGGCGGTCATGGATGCCGTTTTGTGCGTACACACGGCAGGCTGCGGTGCAGTCTTGCCCGGCGTTGTAGTAACCGTAATCACGCAGGCCCTGGACCACGGCGTCGATATCCACGTCGTTGCAGACGATCACCGGGGCTTTACCGCCCAGCTCAAGGTGGGTGCGCTTAATCGTGCGGGCGGCGGCCTGGAGGATTTTCTGCCCGGTGACGATATCGCCGGTCAGCGACACCATGCGCACCTGCGGATGGCTCACCAGCGGGCTGCCGACGCTGTCACCCGCGCCGCAAATAATGTTCAGCACTCCGGCTGGTAGCAGTTCGGCGAACGTGGGCGCAAGCGCCAGAATGCTCAGCGGAGTGTGTTCAGAAGGCTTGAATACCAGCGTGTTACCGGCGGCAATCGCCGGAGCGATTTTCCACGCGGCCATCATCAGCGGGTAATTCCACGGTGCGATGGAGGCGACTAGGCCAATCGGGTCACGCCGCACCAGGCTGGTATGGCCCGGTGTGTATTCACCGGCCAATTGGCCTTGCTGGCAACGAATGGCTCCGGCAAAGAAGCGGAACACATCCACCGCCGCCGGCAGATCATCCTGCCGCGCCAGATGCAGCGGCTTACCGCAATTCAATGCTTCCAACCCGGCCAGTTGATCGGATTGTTGCTCGATGGCATCGGCGATTTTCAGCAACATCAGCGAGCGCTGTGCCGGTGTGGTCCGAGACCAGCTCGGGAAGGCTTTGCGCGCCGCGTCGATGGCCAGCTCAAGCTGTTCCAGAGTGGCTTCGGGAATGCTGCACAGGGCTTCGCCGGTGGCGGGATTCATAACGGTTTCAGACGGGCCCTCACCACGGATCAACTGACCGTTGATCAGCAACGCGGTGTTGTAGGTGGAGGCGAGTGCTGCCGTCATTTTTTTGCTTCTTGTTTGAGTAGTGACTGCGTTGGGCATGCCGGGCGCTCTCCGCGGCGCTGGTCATGCACGGGCTGGGTTGAGACTAGAGTCAGCGCCTGTGCACGACAATTTCTAATTATTGAAAGTAGCCTTGAGTTAAATCGATACCTTGCGTGAATGCGGCTGATCACGGGCGATAGACAAAAACGGATCGACCAATAACGGTCTTGCTGTACCGCGTCGCCAGGCCAGTCCGACATCCAGCGTGGCACCCAGATCAACAATCGGCCGCGCTTCGATGATGTCGCCTTCCAGCGACCAGGGCCGGTAGGTCATGTCCGGTTGAATCGAAATCCCCAGCCCGGCCGCCACCAGACTTCGCACGGCCTCCACGGATGCAGTACGCAGGCTCACCTGCGGGCTGAGGCCGGCGCGGGTCCAGATGCGCTGAGTGTGGGCGGCCATTTCGTCAGCATTCAGCTGAATCAGCGGTTCTCTGGCGATATCAGCAAGGGTGATGCTGTCCCGCTCCAGCAGGGCGTGCTGTGGTGGTAGCCAGAGCCGGTGTGGCGAGTGGGTCAGTACCTCGGTCTGTAAGGCGTGGCGGTCTTCGAGGTTGGACAGAATCAGTACGCCAACGTCGATTTCACCTGACACCAGCAGGTGCTCAATATAGCTGCGTTCATCTTCCACTACCCGCGTTTGCACATTGGGAAACGCACGCTGGAAGCGGGTGAGCAGGTCGGCCAGATAGTAGCCAGCGACAAGGCTGGTTACGCCGATGGTGAGGTGGCCTTCGACCTGATCGGTGCTCTGCTGCAGGCTGCGTTTGGCGTTATCAACCGTGGCCAGAATCAGATGCGCCTGACGCAAAAACTGATGGCCCTGATGGGTCAGGCTCATGCCCTTGGCGTGGCGGTTGAAGAGGGTGACTTCGATCTCTTCTTCAAGGTGCTGGATGGCCAGGGTCAGGGTCGATTGGGAGACAAATACGGCCTGTGCCGCCGCTGAGATAGAGCCGGTTTCGGCCACTGCAATGAAGTAACGAATCTGCCGCAGAGTCATCATGAGAAGACTGGCCTTTCGTAAAAATTGAATGAGGCTGCGGGTGTTTTGTTATTCCGACTGAACACGGCCGTCAACCTCATTCTCACAGTGCGTCTGAATTGGGCTGGGGTTTGGCCACTACAGACGCAGTGGGTCAGAGGCTGTCGAGGTAGCTGCGCAGCAGTTCTCGGCAACGGGCGCGATTGGCGGGCTCGCGCTCAATGATTTCCGCGCGCATGCGCTCCGGCAGATCACCGGCAGTGGCGAGGAAGCGCTGGCCGTCTTCGCTGCTTTTCCAATAGGCAATCCAGGTGTCGAACATCTCCGGGGTGATTTCCGGGTGGAACTGCACGCCCATGGCATTGCCTTGGCGATAGACCTGCGCGGCCAGTTCAGTGCGACCCAATAGGGTGGCGCTGGCAGGCGGGGTAAAAGCATCAAAGTGGAAGTTTAGCCACGGCCCTTCATGGGCACCGCCTGCGGCGACCGGCTCAATCGGTGTCCAGCCGATTTCCGCTTGGCTGTTGCGATACACCTCGCCGCCCAAGGCCCGGGCCAGCAGTTGGCTGCCAAAGCAGATGCCGAATGTAGGCGTGCCGCGTTGCTGCAACTGGCGCAGCCAACTTAGTTCAGCTGGCAGCCAGGGCAGACGGTGGTCGTAGGCGGATTCAGGGCTGCCGAGCAGCAGCAATAGATCGATCTGCTCTGGTTCGGGCAGTGGTTGTTCTATGGAGCGTATATCCAGAGCAATGCCGAAATCGGCAAACAGATCCGGCAGGCTGCCGGCTGAATCACCCGCATCGTGAAGCAGAACAGTGGCGCGCTTGGTCATCGTGGCTTACCTCGTAAAAACCTATGGAACCATATCGAAAACTTTGGGTTCAGCCAACCGTTTTACCGGCTTACTCAGCATTTATGGCGATGTAGCCGCGCAGAAAGGGGATTTAGCCGCTTAAAAAATCGTCACGTGAGGCATTGAAAGATATGAAACCATATTTTAAATTGAATTCACCTGCCGCGATCCATGCGTTGCTGCCGGCACCTTCCTACAAGAACAGAACAACACTGGGGCACTGCCGAGCGTGTGCACTGCCTGAGGAGAACGCTGATGACCGCTCTTGATCTACACCGGGAACTCAACACCAGTTCCGCCGCAGCCGCTGACTTGGCTGCGCGTATTCGTGATTCCGGGGTCGAGTACCTGTACTACCAGGTGGTGACATTGTCCGGTCGTGTTCTGGCCAAAGTGGTTCCAGCTAAACACTTGCTGCGTAACCTGGAAAAAGGCGTGCAGTTTCACCGCACCGCCCTGAGCGACCTGCAAAGCACCCGCGGTGGTGTGTTGCTTGGCGGCGGCGCGCAGGCGGCAGAGTTCACCGCGATCCCAGATGTCGACAGCTTCCGCGTGTTGCCATGGGATCGCAGCATCGGCAGTTTCTTCTGCCGTCTGTATGAGCCAGATCATCGCCCGGAAGTCGGCGGACAGCCGCTGGCAACCGATGCCCGCGGTAACCTGATCCGCGCTCACGATGCCTTCACTAAAGAGACCGGCCTGCGTCTTAAATCCGGTTGCGAGCCGGAAATGTCGTGGCTCGGTGAGTCGATGGAAGTTCAGGTGCGCACCGGTGCCAGCCCGGCCTATCACCTGGGCAATCTGGAACTGATGCGGCCGATCTTCAAAAAGGTCATGGAATACTCGATTGCCATGGGCCTGGACATGATCGAAGGCGACTACGAAGATCCGGGCCAGCTCGAGCTGAACTGGATGTTCGACTCCTGCGAACTGACCGCCGACCGCCTGATTACCTATCGTCTGATCTGCCGTCAGGTCGCTCGCGAGCACGGCGTTATCGCAAGCTTTATGCCCAAGCCGAGCACCGGCTGCATGGGCAACGGCTGCCACCACAACGTCAGCCTGTGGCGCGGTGATGAGAACGTCCTGGCCGAGGCGGGCCGCCGTGATCTGCACCTGACCGAAATCGGCCGCCATGCCCTTGGAGGCATGCTCCAGCACGCGCCAGGTTCGATGATGGTGATGGCGTCTACCGTCAACTCCTACAAGCGCTTCTGGGACACCGGCCTGTTTGCGCCAACCCGCATCAACTGGGGCATGGACAACAAAACCTGCACGGTGCGCCTGTCTGCTAACGGTCGTCTGGAATACAAACTGCCGGATGCCAGCGTTAACCCGTATCTGTCTCACGCCCTGCTGCTGGCGGCCATGCGTGATGGTCTGCAGAAGCAATCCGATCCAGGTGCCTCGGTGGATAAAGACAGCTACGCCGATGTCAGCGAAATCGGCGTACTGCCGCTGACCCTGGGCGATGCCGTGACCGCCTTCCGCAATGACGAAGTGATGCGTACTGCGCTGCCGCAGGAGATGAGCGACCTGTATCTGGAGCTCAAGGCTGATGAATGGGCCCGTGCTTGCGGTGCTGTGACCGACTGGGATCGCGCCATGTATCTGGAGTACCTGCCGTGAGTGAATTACCAAAACTGCGGGTGATCTGCTGCGACCTGCCCGCGCCACCGTTGTTTGAACGCGACGCCGATGGCGTGCGCCAGGGCTATGAAGCAGACGTTTGCCGTCTGCTCGCCGCCCAGTTGGGACGCGAGGTGGAGTGGGCCTACGAAAACTGGGCCGACTTCTACCCGGCGCTGCAGGCGGGGCGTGGTGACTTTATCCTCTGCGGTCAGGGCATTTCTGATTACCGCAAAACCCTGGCGGATTTCACTGCGCCGTATGCGGTGTTTGATGAAGCCGTGATGGTGAAGCGCGGCAGCCCGATTCAGTCGCCGGCTGATCTGGCGGGCAAACGCGTCGGCGCCATCGCCAACAGCCTCAACATGGCATTGGCGGAAACCTTCAGCGGAGCCATCTGCGTGCCGTTTGGTGGTGACAGTGACGATGTGCTCGGCGACATGGTGCAGGCCGTGCGTGATGGCAGCATTGATGCCTTTGTCGATGATGACGTCGCGCTGGTGCCGCTGGCCGAAGAAGACGACCTGGCAATCGCCTTCTCTGTGCCGACGCAGAACCGATGGGGCATAGCGGTGGATAAGGCTCGTCCGCAATGGCGCGCTGAAGTTGACGCGGCGCTGGCTGCCTTGATTGCCGACGGGCGCTTACAGCAAGCCTGGCAACGCTGGATGCCGGGGTTGAAGTATCCCTTTGCGTGATCATCTGCTCTGGGAGCAGATGTGTTGTCAGGCTGTTCTGACGGATATGCCGTGCGTTTTTCGCACGGCTTTTTTTACTCCGGTCAGATGAGTCCCGTCTCAAGGCCAGTAGTAAAAGGAATGCTTGTGTAATCAAATGAAACGCCATGCGACAATTCGCTTTGGCAACTGTTGTTATATTTAATGGTGCAAGTCAGTCGGTCGCCTCAATTTTGCTACAGTCCACTGTGCGTCACGCAGGTGGTTTTTTGCCTTCATAACTGACTGGAGTTCGATTTCACGACCATGCAGCCTACCAATGGAACCCGCACAACCTCTTTCATGCGGTTGCGCCAGGAAGGGCGTACAGAAGAAGTTTTACGGCGCTTGATCGAAGTGATCGACTTGGGCCTGTTTGCCCAAGGTGAGCAACTGCCAAGTGAAACCGAGCTGGCTCTGCAGTTCGGCGTGGCCACCGTCACGCTGCGTGAGGCGCTGGCAGTGCTGCGTCAGCGCGGCTTTATTGAGACCCGCCGTGGCCGCAATGGTGGTAGCTTTGTTTGTGCCACGCCGGAAACCTCCGATCGCGACTTGCAGGCGCGTCTGGTGGAGCTCAGCGCTTTGGAGCTGCGTGACCTCGGCGACGAGCACATGGCTATCGCCGGTACGGCTGCCCGTCTGGCTGCGCAGCGCTCAGCAAAAGAGCATCACCAGCGCCTGATGCACTATATCGAAACACTACGCACCGCCTCGACTCGTCTTGAGCGCCGACGTGCCGATGCGCGCTTTCATATTGAAGTGGCCGTGGCAGCCCAGTCAGTGCGCCTGACCCACGCCGAGATGCAATTGCAGGCCGAAATCGGCGAATTGGTGTGGATTGATGCAGAGGGTTTTCCCGATGCAGAGGCCATTTGTGCCGAACATCAGGCCATAGCTGACGCCATCGTCAATGGCGATGCCAATCTGGCTGGAATTCTGGCTGAAGCCCACGTCACCCGGGCGGTTAAGCGTCTGACCGGTCTGCGTTTGCAGCTGCTGGCTCAGGAGAAAGATGAGGCTTGATTGGCTCAAGCATTGCATAAAGATATGGAAATGGTTTTTTTTCGTCGTTGATGTGTCCTTTGGGAACACTTCACGGGCCATTACCCGCAATGCACGAGAGTACTCATCATGCCAGGCAGTATTGATGTACCCGTTTGTATCGAGCGACTGAACTCCACCCTCCATGGTGTGTTTGCCAATTTGCAGGAGCTCAGCCAAGAGGTTGAGCGCATCTGGACGCTGTGCGACAAGCAGAAGCGCAAACCGAGTTCACGGGATCTATCCCAACTACGTGAACTGATTGATGATCAACTGCTCGGGCGCGGCACCTGCGCTCACGGTTCCGGTGTGGTGATGGAACCGGGTGAGTTGAGCGACCAGCCCATGTATCTGGAGTGGTGGCGTTTAGCGGGTACAGAGAAAACCCTGCCGCTGATGCTCAATTTCAACCAGCGCAGCGAAAGCTTCTACAACTACACCAGCATGCCGTGGTTCAGCGGACCGCGTGAAAGCGGCAAAGGCACGGTCGAAGGGCCTTATGTCGATCTGTATGGCTCCGATATGTACGTGCTGACCTGCACCATACCGATCTTCTTTAACCAGCGTTTTATCGGTGTGGCCGGGGCTGATCTGCCGCTGCACCAGATTGAGCGAGTGTTGATCAGTTGCCTGATGCGTCTGCCCCATGAGGCGTTGTTGGTCTCGGCCACAGGTCGGGTCATTGTCGCCAACACGGCGGACTGGGCGGCGGGGGATTTGGCTTTGCGCATCATGCAAAGTGATGGCGCTGAGTGTTACCCGCTGGATAACGACATGCTCGGCTGGCAGTTGGTCTGCCTGCCGCAGCCGTTGGCGTTGTCGGCAGCCTGAGTGTGTGCTGCCTCTAAGCATTGAGTCGTCTGTGCGTTTGGGTTGCGCCCCTTACGAACGCCTTATGTTTCTTTGCGTGGACAAAGAAACGTAAACAAAAGATATGCACCCCGGCATCCGGGGTTCGCTACGCGAAACTTCCAGCTCTCCGGCATCGCTCCGGAAGCCGGTGTACATGGGGCGTCCATGGCCCATTACACCTTTCGCCGCATCCATGCGGCTCATCTCCCTGCGCAATGCCTGCGTTTGGCCTGCTGATGGGGCAGTGCTCACACAGTCGTGGATACTCAGGAGTTGTGTGGGTGTAACTGCTGTAACGGTGGCTAAGCTTGCGGCCTCATCCGCCCTACAAAAGCACGCGGAAATAAGGTGGATAAGGCAGCAAGCAGCTTATCCACCAGCGGTCTTCAGACCGGCGCGTTGTTGCGGAAGAACTCAGCGGCCCAGACGGCTACCCGCGCGTTGTCCACCGACAGTTGTTCAAGGCTGGCCAGAGCCTGGTCGGCGATGGCCTGAGGGAGTAGGTTGCCACCGAACTCTTCGGCCAGGCAGCGGATGTATTCGCGGCTGAACTCCGGGTGGTATTGCACTGACAACGCCGGGAAGGAGTAGGCCAACACGCCGTTTTTGCAGTGACCTGAACCGCCGATGCAGCGGGCGTCATCCGGCAGGTCGACGACCTGATCCTGATGGAAGATAAAACTCGCGCCCGAGCTTGGTGCGCCATCTTGGTTGTCGTAGTGCTGAGCGCCCACGCCCCAGCCCTGCACGGCTTTTTGCGTCTGGCCGCCAAAGGCGTCTGCCATCAACTGGTGGCCGAAGCAAATGCCGAAGATCGGCCGTCCCGCATCGCGGGCCTGACGTAGCAGTTCAATTTCCGCCAGCATCCAGTCAGTGCGCTCATACACACTGTGTTTGGAGCCGGTCAGCAGGTAGCCGTCGAAGTCAGTGCCCTTTGGCAGCGCTTCGCCCTGAACGGCAGACACCACCGTGAAGCTGGCTTCCGGCAGGTGCGGGGAGAGCCAGTCGATGATCATTTGCGGGTAGCTGCCAAAACGCGGTTGCATGGCATCGGGGACGATGCCGTTTTCGATGATGCACAGATTTAATGGTTGTTGCGGCTTCATGCCGGCAGGTCCTCGAGCAGTTGACGGGCCCATTCTACCGCCACATCGCCCGGAAGCAGACCGCTGGATGCGTCATGCAGACCGCGCTCGCCGACGCTGTGTGCACCCAGTTCAAGCAGGCGCTCGGCAATGATTTGACTGCCGTTGTTGTAGGTGCCGTAAAAGCTGTCGCCCAGGCCGAAGGTAGCAAAGCGCAGACCGTTCAGATCAGGGCTCAGCTCGCCCAGGGCGTTATAGAAAGGCTGCGCCGAATTGGGCAGTTCGCCGTCGCCGTAAGTGGAGCAAACCACCAGGTAAAGCGCTTCGCGGTCAAGGCTGTCGGCAGCCACCTTGGACATGTCGTGTGCTTCGATATCGTGCTCAGCGGCCAGTGCATCTACGATGTCTTCGGCGACCATTTCTGCGTTGCCGGTTTCAGTACCAAAGAGAACTTGGATTTTCATCTGCATATTCCTTACTGCGTACGTGCGGCGGCCAGCATGTCGGCTCGGCTGCGTAATTTCTGACGGGTGCGCTGCGGGCCGGCTTGCTCCAGCTCGCGGCGGTCAATCTGTTGCCAGGCCTGATAGCTGACGCAGTGCGCCGGTAACGGCAGCTCGCCGGGTTTACCCAAAGGCAGTCTGCCGCTGTTGACTGCTGCGATGATGGCGTCAGCAACCAAGCGGGCATCGGCACGGTTTTCCGGAATGGTTCCGCGCGGGCCACGGCGCAGCCAGCCTGCGCAATACAGGCCCTGATCCAGCCGGCCGAGGTTGAGATCGGCGTCGCCGCAGAGCTGATCGCGGTGCAGCGTTTGTTGCGGGTGTTGGTTAAAGCCGATGGCGGTGATCAGGTTGTCGATGTCCAGCGTCTGCTCTGCACCATTTTGTGTGGCAGTCATGCGCAACCCTTCAACTTGCTGCTGGCCAATGATGGCCTGCGGGACCTTGCCGAAGTGCAGACGAATCGTCACGCCTTCAGCAGGCTGCTCACGTTCGATCAGCGCTTTAAAGGCATCAAGACGCGCCTGTTCAGCGGGTGACTGGGGTTCGCCCAGCAGGGCATCATCTGCCAGGCTGAAGCAGGCGTGGTTGAGTTTGCCCAGCTCGCGCAGCATCACCGTGTCGCATTTAGCCTGGGCAGCAGGTGAGCGGCCGATTACATCAATCTCGCGCACCGGCTGGGCCTGCAACCAGGCCAGGCTTTGTGGTGAAAGATCGGAACCGGCGAATTCGTCCGCTTTTTTGCTGAGCAGGCGGATCAGGTCGATGGCGACGTTGCCGTTGCCTATGATGGCGATGCGTTCACCGAGTACGGGAGCAGTGTCGACTTCATCCGGATGATCATTGAGCAGGCGGGTCAATTGACCTGCGCCGTACACGCCGGGCAGTTGATCGCCGGGTATACCCAGACGGCTGTCACCGGCCAGACCGAGTGTGAGCACCACCACATCGAAATGCTCGCGCAGCTCGTTGAGGGTGATGTCGCGGCCGATCTCCAGATTGCCGCAAAAGCGGATGTTTTCGCGTTCGAACAGGCGGGCGAACTGGTTAGTGACCGCTTTGGTGCCGGGGTGGTCCGGGGCCACACCGTAGCGTGCCAGCCCGTAAGGCACCGGCAGGCGCTCGAAGAGGCTGATCGGAGCATCCGCCCAGGCTTTACGCAACGCCTGGGCGACGTAGCAGCCGGACGGGCCGGAGCCGACAATGGCGATGCTTGGAACGGTCATCGCATTATCCCCGCTCGAACGCCATCGGCAGTGAGTTGGCGCCGGTGTTGCCGCTGTCCGGAAGCCAGGTCGGCTCGCCGTTGAGGCGGATGTTTTTCAAGCGCTGAGCCAGCAGCGACAGTGCTTCAGTCATATCGCCCCGGGCGATAAAGTGGCCGATGCAGTGATGCGCACCGGCACCGAAACCGAAATGCGCCGGACGCTGGGCGGTAATGTCGAACTCAGGGTTGCTGAAGGTGCGCGGATCGCTTCCCGCCGCCTGGCTGAATAGGTGCACCGTGGTGCCTTTCTTGATATCCAGGCCCTGATAGTTGAAGTCTTCAAGGGCTTCGCGGGTGACCCAGGTAACGGTCGGACGCACGCGCATCACTTCTTCCACCGCCGCGCGGGCCAGATCGGGCTGCTCGCCGAGCAACTTCCACTGATCCGGGTGCTGCAGGAACATATCCATGGCCAGCGACAGCTGATTGCGGGTGGTATCGATGCCGCCGAAGATCGCCAGCACGATCATGTCGTACAGCTCTTGATCGCTCAGGGCGCTTTTGTCTTCCTCGTTGGCGCGAACCAGCATGCTCAGGAAGTCTTCGCCAAGACCCTGAGCCTTAAGGTGGGTAACCGCCTGCTTGGCGTAGCCGAACATCTGGTCGGTAGCGGCGTTGATGCGCGCCTGGTCTTGCTTGAAGGTCACACCCAGGGCCAGGCCCATTTCCACAGCCAGATCAGCGAGTTTTTTCCACTCGCTGCGCGGCAAACCGAGCAGGGCGCAGATGACCATGGTGGCGTATGGCTCAGCAAACTGGCGGACGAAATCGCACTGGCCATCGTCGATAAAACTGTCGATCAGCTCGTTGGCTATCTCCTGAAAAGCGGGGGTGAGTTTGCGTACCAGCTTCGGCGAGAATGCCGGATTGGCCAAGCGGCGCAGACGGGAGTGATCAGCACCTTCCTTGCTTAGCAACATGCGCATCCACCAGTCGGCAAAACTGCCAGTGGCCTGATTATGCGCAGGCCAAGCGTAGCTGCCCTGGCGCAAGCGCTGATCACGAATCAGGGCGTTAACCTCGTCGTAGCGCAACACGGCAATGCCGTATGGCGTGCGGGCAAACCAGCTTTGTTCACGGGCATCGAGAACCGCCTTGGAACGGATCGAAAAACTGGGGTCAGCAACGTCCAGAAACGGAGCGCATTCAAGCGAGGTCGGCGACATTTTTATTACCTACTTGATCGGTTAAGCATACGAGCTGCTAGGCCCTGTGTTTCGATTTAATTTAAAATATGATTTCATATCTTTCAATGATTATATGAGCCGGTTCGCTCAGCGCTTGCTTGGGGGGATTTCAGCAAGTGCAAGGGCGCAGATCCGACTACCCATTACTAATAATTAAAGAGGGTGAGGCGAGATATGTGGTTTGCAAAACGTTCCCAAGACTTGGTTAATGACCTGACATTGCTGTTTTCACGCTGGGCTGCCGGCGACTGGCTCGACCCCAGCAAGCTTGCACATCTGAACGAAGAGAAAGAGCTGACCGACCTGATTTGCAGCGTCTGGGCCAAGGTCCAGGCAGATGGCCAAAGCGAGAGCGCAAAGCGCCAAGAGGTTGAGCGCGAACTCGCGCAGGCTTTGGGGGAGGCCCGCCAGTTAAAGGAAGAAATAGAGGACGAACGCCGCCTGATGCGTGATCGGCTGGAGGAATCCTATAACCAGATCGCAGCGTTACAGGCGCGTATTGATGAGCTTGAGCAGGAAGCTCAGGTCTGGGAACTGACCAAGCAAACCCTCACCGAAGGCTGCTGGGACCTCAAAGTGGTCAACGGCGACCCCAACCATCCCGCAAACGTGATTCGCTGGTCTGATCAGTTCCGGGCACTGGTCGGTTACTCCCGTGAAGAGTTCGCCGATGGTTGGGACCACTATTTCGCGATTGCCAATCCGGATGATCAGAAAGGCGTGATGAAAGCCTTTGCCGACATGATGGCCGACCCCACCGGATCTCACGTGTATGTCGTTGAATACCGCATGCGCCACAAAACCCGTGGTGACCTCTGGTTCCGTGAACGCGGCCGCTGCTTGCGAGACAGTCACGGCAAGCTGATCCGCGTCACCGGCGCTACCCGCGACATTACCGATGAACGTGCAGCTGAAGCCATGCGCGAGCGCGAAAGCCAGAACATCCACAAGACCTACCAGGAAATCTCAGTCGTCGCTTCGGCAATCAAAGGCATCGCCGAGCAAACCAACCTGCTGGCACTCAACGCAGCCATCGAAGCCGCCCGTGCCGGTGAACAAGGGCGCGGTTTTGCCGTGGTCGCCGACGAGGTGCGCAACTTGGCCAAACGCACGCAGGATTCGGTGTTGCAGATACAGACCATGCTGGCCAGCAAAGGGAATGATGACGGCTAGGTGCTCTCACGTAATGCCCGGAGCGAAGGATTTCTGCTTCGGGCATGTCACTCATTAAATGCAGCTGTACTCGGCGCGGCCCAGTTCGACACCATCGGCCAGAGGCCAATGCATTTCCTTATGCGCATCGTCTACTGCTTCATGCCCCGCGAAGAGTAGGTGCAGAGGTTTCATCACTATTTGAGCGGCTTAGGTGAATTACATCCACAGCTAAGCAAATGGTATTAAAAGGCTCCTCTCCTCAAGAAGCATTAAAACGCGAAGTAGTCGAATACATTGAGTACTTGGTAAACGAGGCGTCAAAAGGGGTTGATGCCGGATACCCGAATTGCCTGAGCGTGTATGCCTGTAATGGGCAGGAGAGCCCGCTCAGCTTGCTGATTGAAATGCTAAAGCTGGCGGTAAGCCTATGACCCGAGATCGATTGGGTCGTGATAGTCCCCCGCAAGTACTACATGAAAGAGCAAGTCTTCTCAGACCGACAGACCATCGGCTGGATAGGCATCTGCCCCCCCAAGAGCTAAATCGCAGCGACTTTCCGGATGCCAAAGAACTCATCGACATTCCAGGCCGTGGAACCGTCATGGTGAACGTCGAGCAGGTGATGGATGAGCGCAACCGCGACCACTCCCGCATCGTCGGAACTCACGACACCAAGCTCGTCGAGTTGGGGTATTTGCCGATGTTTAATAATTGATCGTGTTATTGGTAGTGATCTGGAAGGGCAGAGTCTTTGTGATACCGCTACTTACACCCGCTCTAACATCTCATAGGCTCGTAACTACCAGATGGACGAGATGAGGCACGCGCTCGTACATAGATCAGTCCCCTTTATTTCTTTATTGTCTAGCTAGGTAGCTTACTATTCAGTATGCTCAAGAGAATGAAGGCTCTCTAGCAGGTAATGCTATGCCGCTCCGTCTAGCTTATATATTACGCACCCCTTGCCGATCCATAGCCCTACGGGCTTTGCATCACTGCAAAGTCATTATCAAAAATAGCGGAAGCGTAAAAACGAGCATTCAAGCGAATACGTTATCTGTGGCCTTATGTGCGCCCAACAGATTGACCGCTAAGGATTTATTTTGCCTTATGGTTCGGCCAATGGCGGAGTTATATCGCGTACACGCACTATGCGTTAAACACGAATGCGGTCTAATCACTGTTAGGCACTAATCATGAATCCACAGCTAGTCGCTCTACATAAACATTGGTGCACGGCAGATGCAGTGAAGCAGTTTGTGTCTGCAGAGTTACCCAATATCGGTAATTTCGATGCTGAAGAGTGGGTTAAAGAGATTGGGGGTATGGCCTCAACTCTCCACAGAATGTCAGTGTGGTATTCATTAATTTACGTTGTAGTCGAAGGCTATAAAGAGCTGAATTGCTCGCATGAAGCGGTAGACAAGCTATTAAGTAATGAAGAGTACGTCGATTTCCTCAGATTATTACGGAATGCGACGTTCCATTATCAAAAAGATCCATTAACAGAAAAGGCTCAGAAATATTTGATAGTTCAGGATAGTGAGATATGGATTCGAGAGCTTAATAGAGCACTCGAAAAGTTCTTTCTAGATAACTTGCCTGTCAGAGAGTTTCTAAATTCGGTCAAGGTTAAAAATGCCTACAATCCAATTAACGTCGCGCCTTCGGCGTCGGACGCGCAAAAAGACGCGCGCCGGTTATTGGGGCGTTAGGCTACATAAGCGAGAATTATGGACATAAAACGCGTTAATGATCTTGGATCAGCAGTACTGCATTGGCTTTGCTTTCAAAATCTTTGCGGTCGTGGAGCACTCATGTCCGAACACTATCTTAGTCAGCCTATTGGTGAATATTTACTACATCATCACTCCGGGCCGCTAGATTCCGAAGTTGACCATCCTAACCTCAATCCTGCAGGAAGGCGCGGCCGTCCTCGTCAAATTGATTTCTGTCTTTCCAGCCGTGAGAAAAACCGGCTTACAGCTGCCTTTGAATTGAAATGGGTTGGCAAAGGCGCCTTTGACAAACAGCGCGTAATTGATGATTTGCTAAGGCTTGAGGCGTTACGAAATGCAGAGTCACAGCACGTTTTCCGTTATTTTCTAGTGGCAGGTGAAGCAACTAACTTCACAAACAATTTCCAGAATTCACAAGCAAATATAGGGAGTCGCGGCGGCAGAGTGAATTTCTTTCAAGAATTTCTGGATTTTTCAACCAGCACTGACAAAACAATTGTCGTCAATTCTCTGTCCGCCCCACAACTTGAAGCTTGTAATGAATTCTCTAGCTACTATCAATCACAATGCCCTCGCCGCTTCATCACTCAGCGAGTTCATGCAACAAGCATGAATGGCTTTACTGTTTACATTTGGCGAATTAGAAGTGCTAAGCACCGCACAACACTGCCACTCCCGCCCCCGCAGCCTTAAATGCGACCTAACAAGAAAAGGGGGCGGATTTATTTACGTTCGGGAAACTCCAACTTCGTGCCATTTTTAGAGCAAGCCTTAGGTGCGAGCTTGTGTAACTTTGACAAAGACGGCGGGGAGGTCTTAGGTGCCGTCAAGGATTACTTCGTCAGTCCCGCCTTCAAAAAAAACGCCCCAATTGCTGATCTGGGAAATCCCTGAACGGGATCTGCAACCTGCCATTAACGATGACCTGCCATTGCCGCCGGGATAATGATCAAATGCTCGCGGTGGAAGGCTGTTGCGCTGGTCTTGGGAGCGCTAGCCCGATTCGCTGCTTGATATGTCTGAATTGCTGATTTGATAACGCGTACTGCGCCCGCCGCCAGGCAGGCGTACGATGCAGCCTTAATAACGGATTAAGCTTGGTATGCTCTCAAATCAAGCGTTAAATCAACCAGCGCACTTTCGGTTCGGCATGCCGAGTTACCGCCCTTGGGCCTGATTTTAGGCGAGCAGATGCGGGCAAGCAAAGCTTAGGAGCGGCCAAGTGAGCTGATTGTGTCGCCATAGACCAATCTTGTTATCTGATTGGCTGGTGCTGCTTTTTACTTGGGCTTCGTTTAGCACTAAGCCTTTCGGCCGCTATCGTTCTCTGTCCAGTCAAAGTCCAGCTGTCGTGCTGTACGCTCAGCCAATTCGCGAGAGTGTAGGCGTTCCAGAAGGTGCAGGCTCATGTCTATCCCTGTCTAAATACCGGCTGATGTGACGAAAGAATCTTCATCGACCCAGCGCACTGCACTGAGAACGTCGAGTGAGGGGAGCATGGCCTTGAGGTCGTCAATGTCTTCCCTGTGTGTGGTCACTCGTTTACCTGCCAGCTTGCCGGGCTTCGCCAGCAAGAATGCGTCGGTACACACGCTTGCAATTAAGCGATCGGGGATCAATTCAGTGCGGATCCAGTCGATTACATCGACTTTATCCAGCTCAATATCCACCACACCGGTCGGCACAATCAGGTAATCAATGTCCGGGTGATCACTGATTGTGCAGTCAGGGGCAACCTTCAGCCTAGCGAGGGCTGTGACTGAGGCGGAAGTACGGCCAATGGTGAAGACATTGGGCAGCGGAGCCCCGCTAGGTTATTGCGCAGACACATGCGGGGTGCGGTGGTAAAGACTTCATAAGGGCCGGCAAAGTCGAGGACCTCAACGTCGTCGTAAACGTAAATACCGATATTGATTGGCACGGCTAACTGCCCAGGCGCTCATATGGCTGTGGGGCATTAGTAGCGCGTGTGGACGTTTTGTGAACACATTGCTGATTTTGACTTCTTTTGAAGGCGTCAGAGCCTATTGTCCAGAAACACAAAAGCCGCGCAGTGCGCGGCTTTGAAGGTGGTGGGCCCACACGGACTCGAACCGTGGACCAAAGGATTATGAGTCCTCTGCTCTAACCGACTGAGCTATAGGCCCTCAGGGGTCGGGCGATTATAGCGAGGTGATTTGCCGATAGCCAAGCTAAAGCGTTGATGTAGTTGGTTTTGTGCGTCAGGCACGGGAAAACTGGAGCCTATAAAGCAAAACCCCGGCAGAGCCGGGGTTTTGGTGTTACTCGTCGAGGAAGGAGCGGAGGTGCTCGCTGCGCGTCGGGTGACGCAGTTTGCGTAGCGCTTTCGCTTCAATCTGACGGATACGTTCGCGGGTTACATCGAACTGTTTGCCGACTTCCTCAAGGGTGTGGTCGGTGTTCATGTCGATGCCGAAGCGCATGCGCAGTACTTTGGCTTCACGGGCGGTGAGGCCGGAGAGTACTTCGCGGGTGGCTTCTTTGAGGCTTTCCACGGTCGCCACGTCGATTGGCGATTGCATGGTGGAGTCCTCAATGAAGTCGCCCAGATGCGAATCTTCGTCGTCGCCGATCGGGGTTTCCATGGAGATCGGCTCTTTAGCGATCTTCAATACCTTGCGGATTTTGTCCTCTGGCATTTCCATGCGTTCGCCCAGCTCTTCCGGGGTCGGCTCGCGGCCCATTTCCTGCAGCATCTGGCGGGAAATACGGTTGAGTTTGTTGATCGTCTCGATCATGTGAACCGGGATACGGATGGTCCGTGCCTGGTCAGCAATGGAGCGAGTGATCGCCTGGCGAATCCACCAAGTGGCGTATGTGGAGAACTTGTAGCCGCGACGGTATTCGAACTTGTCCACCGCTTTCATCAGGCCGATGTTGCCTTCCTGAATCAGGTCGAGGAACTGCAAACCGCGGTTGGTGTACTTCTTGGCGATGGAGATCACCAGGCGCAGGTTCGCTTCAACCATCTCTTTCTTCGCACGGCGGGCCTTAGCCTCGCCGATGGACATGCGACGGTTGATGTCTTTGATCTCAGCCAGGCTGAGTTCGGTCTCGGCCTCCAGTGCGATCAGCTTTTGCTGGCAGCGCTGGATGTCTTCTTTCAGGTTGCCAATCGCTTCTGCGTATTTGGCTTTACCTTTGGCCAGTTGGTCGGCCCAGCTTTCGTCGATTTCGTTGCCTGGGAACAGGCGCAGGAAGTCGGCGCGAGGCATGCGGGCGTCACGCACGCACAGTTGCATGATGGCGCGTTCCTGGGCGCGCAGGCGCTCCAGAGCACTGCGAACATGGGCAACCAATGTGTCGTACTGCTTCGGCACGAGTTTGATCGGCATGAACAGGTCGGCCAGCTCGCTCAGAGCAGCGATGCTCTGCTTGCTGCCACGGCCGTTCTTTTTCAGGGCTTTTTTGACTGCATCCAGTGCTTCGGAAACGGCAGCAAAACGGCGCTGTGCTTCCTCCGGATCTGGACCGCCATCACCTTCGTCTTCGTCGTCGGAGGCTTCTTCGTCGGCTTCTTCGTCGTCGCTTTCTTCAGCGGCTTCACCGTCCTTCAGTGGGACAGGTGCAGCTGTTTCCGCAGGCAAGGTGCCGTCATCCGGGTCGATGTAGCCACTGAGGACTTCAACCAGGCGGCCACCTTCTGTGGTTACGCGGGTGTATTCGGCGAGAATGCTGTCGACAGTGCCGGGGAAGTGGGCGATAGCGCCCATGACTTCGCGGATGCCTTCTTCGATGCGTTTGGCGATTTCGATTTCGCCTTCGCGGGTCAGCAGTTCCACAGTACCCATTTCGCGCATGTACATGCGCACCGGGTCGGTGGTGCGGCCAATATCGGTTTCAACGGCTGCGAGTGCTGCGGCTGCCTCTTCGGCGGCTGCTTCATCAGTATCGGCTTCGGCCAACAACAGGGCATCCGCATCCGGGGCAGTCTCGAATACGTTGATCCCCATGTCATTGATCATGCGGATGATGTCTTCCACCTGTTCCGGATCGGAAATATCCTCCGGCAGGTGGTCATTGACCTCCGCGTAAGTCAGGTATCCCTGCTCACGTCCACGGCTGATCAATTCTTTCAAACGAGATTGCTGTTGCGCTTTTCCGGACATAACACCCTATCCATTGAAGGTCTTGGCGGGCAAAAAACAAGCGGAGGATTATACCCGAGTTACATGCTTATGCGCCAGTTGGGCGCGGTATATCCCCTGAGGAGTTGCGGGTTAACAGGTTTCGTAGCTGGTCTTTCTCTTCCGCGCTGAGCTCACTTTGACGTGCTTTGCTTAGTAAATGTTCCAAGCTGCGCTCGCGCTGACGGTCGATCAATCTAGTTATAGTGTCGAAAAACTGTTGTTCAAGGTTGTCATCTGAAATTAACCACTCTTTTTCTGCCAGAGCGCGAAGTAGTCGGCCTTGTTCGGTGCCGTGCCAGCGTGCAATCAGCTGTAAAGAGCGCATTTTCGGATTTTTCTGTAGCGCGCCGAGCAGTGCAACCAAGAGCTGGGCGTAAGTGTCGTCTTCAGCGGCGAAATGGCTCACATCTTCGACTTTTTGTGCCAGATGTGGGTGGTGCAAGAGGGTGCGCAGGGCGACCAGGTGGGGTGATTCCACGCTGATGGCGGTGCGTGGCTGGCGAGGTGCGAAGTCGCCCTTTTTCGTCCACTTACCACCTTCTTTCTTCCACTCTCCTTTGCCTTTTCCCTTGCCTTTGAAGCCGCTGCTGTCGAATTCTGGGGCCGGATTAGGCTGTATGAAATCGCTGTGGCTGGGTTCTGCGTCGTAAAAGGCGCTATCCGGCATATCCGAGTAGTCGGGATAGTCAGCGCTTGCGGCTGGGCTGCTGGCCGGGGCGGTATGGCCCGCGGGTGTCAGTTCATCAAGGGCTTGCGCGGTGAGTCCGGTGATCTGGCTCAGGCGCTGGCGCATCAGGGCGCGCAGAGTGTTGCCCGGGATTTTCTCAATCAGTGGCGCAGCCAGCGTGGTCAGGTGGGCTTTGCCTTCAAGCGAGCTGGGGTCGGCTTCTTCGCTGAGGTGCTGGAAGAAGTAGTCGGCCAGCGGCTGTGCCTGCTGGTTAATGCGGGCGCGGAAGGCGTCTGTGCCTTCCTGGCGCACCAAGGTGTCTGGGTCTTCACCATCCGGCAGGAAAAGGAAACGTGCGCGGCGGCCGTCCTGCAGGTTGGGCAGGGTGGCTTCCAGTGCGCGCCAGGCGGCATTACGCCCGGCGGTATCGCCATCGAAGCAAAAGAGTACGCTGGGCACCAGGCGGAACAGGCGTTTCAGATGTTCTTCGCTGGTGGCGGTGCCGAGGGTGGCGACGGCGTTGCGCAGGCCTTGTTGGGCGAGGGCGATGACATCCATGTAGCCTTCCACGACCATGATTTCATCAAGGTTGCGGTTATGTTTGCGGGCTTCGAACAGGCCATAGAGTTCCTGGCCTTTGTGGAAAACCGGGGTCTCTGGCGAGTTGAGATACTTGGGCTTTTCGTCGCCCAGCACTCGGCCGCCGAAGGCAATGACCCGCCCGCGAGAGTCGCGGATCGGGAACATGATGCGATCACGGAAACGGTCGTACTGCTTGCCGCTTTCGGCGTTCTCCACCAGCAGACCGGCGTCGATCATGGCCTTTTGTTGCAGGCCGTCGCCGCCAAGGTGTTTGCGCAGGTTGTCCCAGCCGGGCGGGGCAAAGCCGAGGCTGAAATCGCGGGCGATTTCTCCGGACAAGCCGCGCCCTTTCAAGTAGTCCACTGCTGCTTTGCGTTGCGGATGGTGCTTGAGAGCCTGCTTGTAGTACTCGGCGGCGGCGCTGAGCAGTGGGTAAAGCGGTGAGTCGGTGGGCTGGCGCGGTTTGCTGTTACGGCTGCGTTCTTCCCTGGGGACTTCCATGCCGGCGCGTTTGGCCAGGTCTTCGATTGCCTCAGGGAACTCCAGCTGGTCGTGGTCCATGATGAAGCCCAGTGCGTTGCCGCCAGCACCACAGCCAAAGCAGTAATAGAACTGTTTGTCCGGGCTGACACTGAACGATGGGGTTTTCTCTTTATGGAACGGGCAGCAGGCGGTGTAGTTTTTGCCGGCTTTTTTTAGCTGGATGCGCGAGGAGACCACGTCGACGATGTCGGTGCGGTTGAGCAGATCATCGATAAAAGACTGTGGAATCAGGCCGGCCATAGGGACTCAGAATACTGTTCTGTGTGCTGACAGAACAGGGGAGGGCAGAAACTAAAAGACTCCGAAATCACCGGAGTGACGCGGAGTCTAAAAGCGAAACCCGGCCGGAGCCGGGTTCGTTCGTTGCGCGAGTACTGATTAGTACAGGCGAACGCTGCGGCGCTGCTCGCGCTGCACTTTCTTAGCGTGACGCTTAACAGCGGCAGCGGCTTTGCGCTTACGCTCAGCGGTCGGCTTCTCGTAGAATTCACGGCTGCGAACTTCAGCCAGAATACCGGCTTTTTCGCAGGAGCGCTTGAAACGACGCAGAGCTACGTCGAAGGGTTCGTTCTCTTTAACTTTGACGGCTGGCATCCAGGGCGTACCTTTTTCTTTACCGGGGGTAACGTTACTCCTGGCAAATGGCGCTGGAGAACGTAGTTTTTAAGGGTTGCGGATATTACCGCCTTGTTGTGAGGAATGCAAAGCCTCTCGGCGAAAAGCGCTGGCCGGGCCATGCTGCGGGCCATTATCATGCCTGCCCTCATAAGTTGCACACTTTACTACGAAGGCACTGCCCATGCTGGTTCTGGGATTGGAAACCTCTTGCGACGAAACCGGTGTCGCACTTTATGACAGCGAGCTTGGCCTGTTGGGCGATGCGCTGTTCAGTCAGATCGATCTGCACCGCGTTTACGGTGGCGTCGTGCCTGAGCTAGCGTCCCGGGATCACGTGAAACGTATGTTGCCGCTGATTCGTCAGGTTCTTGAGCAGGCTCAGCGCACGCCGGAAGACATTGATGCCGTGGCCTATACAGCGGGTCCGGGGCTGGTCGGTGCGCTGTTGGTTGGTGCCTCCTGTGCACAGGCGCTGGCGTTTGCCTGGGGTATTCCGGCCCTGGGGGTTCACCATATGGAAGGCCATTTGCTGGCTCCGATGCTGGAAGATCAGCCACCGGCGTTTCCGTTCGTCGCTTTGCTGGTTTCAGGCGGGCACACGCAATTGGTGCGCGTCGATGGCATCGGTAAATATCAGTTGCTCGGCGAGTCGTTGGACGATGCGGCGGGTGAGGCATTCGACAAAACTGCCAAGTTGATGGGCCTGCGCTATCCCGGTGGCCCGGAGATCGCTCGCCTGGCCCAAGACGGCACACCTGGGCGCTTCAAGTTTCCACGTCCGATGACGGATCGTCCGGGACTGGAGTTCAGTTTCAGCGGTTTGAAGACCTTCACCCTGAACACTTGGCAGCAGTGCCAGGCTGAAGGGGATGACAGCGAGCAGACCCGCAGCGATATCGCCCTGGCGTTTCAGGATGCAGTGGTGGATACGCTGACAATTAAGTGCCGTCGCGCATTGAAGCAGACTGGCCTTAACAACTTGGTTATTGCGGGCGGTGTGAGCGCTAACAAGGCGCTGCGCCAGTCGCTGGAGAAGATGCTGGCTGAGCTGAAAGGCGAGGTGTTCTACGCACGCCCGGCATTTTGTACGGATAACGGCGCGATGATCGCGTATGCGGGCTGTCAGCGTTTGTTGGCCGGGCAGCAGGATGATTTGGCGATCAAGGTGCAGGCGCGCTGGCCGATGGAGCAGTTACCAGCGATCTGATTCCAACGTGAGACAGGCTCATTATCTGGATTTAAAAATGTCGCTCACGCCCGGCAAACAGGTCGCGTAGATTGCTCCGGTGCCGCCAGACGATCAGCCCGCACAGCACGCAAACTGGTAACAGTGCTGCGGGTTGTTGCCAGGCCAAAAGCGGCAAGGTGAGTGGTGTGGCGATCAGGGCCGCAAGTGAGCTGGTGCGGGTCAGGAGAAAGACCAGCACCCAACTGGCGAGGGCCAGCAAGGCTGCGGGAGGGTAAAGCCCAAGTAGCATGCCGGCGGCAGTGGCGACACCTTTGCCGCCCCGGAAGTTGAAGTACAACGGATACAAATGGCCAATGACGGCGGCAAGGCCGATCCAGGCTTGTTCCTGGAGGCTGAAGTTGGCCAGTTTGGCGATCAGAATGGGTAATAAACCTTTGAACAGGTCGCCAATCAGGGTAAAAACGGCAAGGCGTTTACCCGCTACTCTGAGCATGTTGGTGGCGCCGGGATTGCCTGAGCCGCTGGCGCGCGGGTCCGGCCCACCGGCCAGTTGGCTGAGCAGAATGGCGAACGACAAAGAGCCGAGCAGGTAGGCGACAATCGCCAACAGCCAAAACATGGTATCCATTCCGGGCAAGGGAGCCCTGATTCTAGCGAGGTGCGGCCAGATTGTCGTGCCGTGGAGAGTATTGTTGGACACAGTTTTTATCGAAGGCCTGGAAGTCGATACGGTGATTGGTGCCTACGACTGGGAGCGCACCATCCGCCAGTGCCTACGCCTGGATTTGTATCTGGGTTGGGATAATCGTCCTGCTGCAGCCGGGGATGATTTGACCAAGGCACTGGATTACGCCCAAGTGGCGCAGCGTATTCAGGCGTTCTCCAGCGAAGCGCAGTTCATCTTGGTGGAGACCTTCGCAGAGCGCTTGGTCGAGCTATTGATGAGTGAGTTTCAGATTCCGTGGGTGCGGCTCAAGCTGACCAAGCCCGGTGCCGTGCCTGCTGCCATCGGTGGCGTTGGAGTGGAGATCGAGCGCGGATGTCGCTAACTCCTGTGCTGTTGGGCCTCGGCAGTAATATTGAGCGCGAAACGCATCTGTGTGCCGGGCTGGATGCGCTGGCTGAGGTGTTGGTGGACATGCGCTGTTCGCCGGTATTCGAAAGCGAGCCGGTGGGTATCAAAAGTGGCCCGTTCTTCAATCTGGTGGTTTCGGGCCTCAGCGCGTTGCCGCTGGGTGAGCTGGATCGCCGCCTGAAGTTTATTGAAGCCGACAACGGCCGTTATGCGCCGGACCGTAAAGGCTTGCCGTTGGATATTGATGTGCTGATGTTTGGTGATCTGGTTGGCAATTTCGACGGTCTGATCCTGCCTCGGGCTGAAATCCTGAAGAACGCCTTTGTGCTCTGGCCATTGTCGCTGCTGGTGCCGGAGACTGTGCATCCGGTTCAGCAGCAGTGTTTCAGGCAGTTATGGCAAGCCGCGCAGATCGACCAGAGGCTCTGGCCTGCTCCGTTCACTTGGCGTGGGCACGCGCTTACGCCTCCAGACTTGCTAGGGGCGTCCGTTCAGTAGTGGCTTGGGTCTACGATCATCACTACGCGACGGTTTTCGCTGCGGCCTTTGGAGGTCTGGTTGTCGTACAGCGGTTTGCTTTGACCCACTCCGCGCACAGTGATGTGCCGGCTGTCCATCCCGGCTTCCGCCATTGCATTTGCAACGCTTTGGGCGCGTCGGGTCGATAGCTCGTCGTTGTAGCTGCGCGGGCCCTTATCGTCGGTGTGGCCTTCAAGGTGGGCGCGGTTGATGCCAACTTTGAGCAGTTGTCGGGTGATGTTGGTGATCCGGGCTTTCACTTCGGGGGAGAGCTGATCCGAGTCGCTGGCAAACAGCAATTTGGCAGACATGTTTAGCATCCAGCCATCGTCAGTCTGGTAGAAGCCCGATTGTTGAAGGAGATCTCTCTGCTCTTTGCTCAGGCCCGTGGTCTGGCAACCGCTCAATGCGAGTGCGAATAAGAGGAATGGCACTAGGGTGTTGCGGATACTACGCACAGTGTTTCTCCTTGAGTGTCTAGCCGGGGGCGGTATGCCTTAGTCAGCAAAGCCCGCCAGGGTGTGTCCGTTCTGGTTGCGTTTGGTTTGATACATCGCGGTGTCTGCTTCGTTCAAAAGCTCCTCGGGTGTCTCCGCGTGCTCTGGGTAGAGCGCAATGCCAATGCTCAGTGAGGTGTAAATCAGCTGGCCATTACTGAGCAGGATGGGCTCGGCCATGCTGGCGTTGATTTTGTCGGCAATGGTGGTGGCATCGTTGGAGTTGAAGATGGGTTTGAGCATCACGGCGAACTCGTCGCCACCGAGTCGGGCCACCACATCATCCTCGCGCAGTTGTGTCTGTAAGCGTTTGGCGATGGCCACCAAGACATCATCTCCGGCGGCGTGGCCGAGTTGGTCATTAATCTCTTTGAAACGGTTGCTGTCCAGAAACAGCACAGCAATGGATGTCTTGCAGCACCGGGCCTCTCGGATGGCATCGAGCAGACGGCTGTGGAACAGGGCTCGATTAGGCAGGCCGGTGAGGGCGTCGTGGTTGGCTTTGTGGGCCAGCGAGGCTTTCTCGGACTCAAGCTGATGCTGCCAGGCTTCCAGCTGATCAAGCAGGCTGTTGAAGTCATCGGCCAGGTCGCTGAACTCGGCAATTTCTGTGGTGGGGACGCGCTGGTTGAAGGTGCGGTCCGTGGAAATGCTGTGGGCCAGCCGAGATAGGTGTCGCAGCGGTTGGGTGATGACCCGACGCATGCGTCTGGAGCCGTAAACAGCCCCCACAGTGCTGAGCCCAAGGCTCGCCAGAAGTCCGGCCAGCCCGTAGAGGAAATAGCTGAGCAAGGTGGAGCCCTGGCCGCGAATGTGCAGCTCGCCAATCACCTGATCGTGGTTGGTGATGGGGTGGATCAGTTCGCCGGATATCAGCAGTTCGGCGGTGAATTCTTCCAGGGCGCTGATTACTCGCCGTCTTGGCGCCTCACGACTGGCCAGGAGGTGCTGGTGTTCGTCATACACTGAGACGAGGGCGACGTCCTCCGTTTCCAGGACCAGGTTGAGGGCTTCCTGCACTGCTTCGCGATCTTTAAAGACGACGGCGGGGCCAAGGCTGTAGGCCATGGAGCGGGCGATCAGCTGCAGGTTTTGGTTGGCGTAGCTGCTGAGTGTTAGCAGGCTGATCAGCGCCAGTGGCAGGCAGGTCAGGGTCATGACCAGAATTGCCAGGCGCAGATGGGCACGATCTAGCAGCTTGCGCAGGCTGGGATGGGGATGCGCGAGGATTGCCTTGCGCCTGTTCATAGCTGCGCCCCCGGACGTTTACCGAGTTGCAGGACGTTGGGGTGGATGCGCACGCCGCTACGGGCGATGGCGTCCAGATTGACCTGGAAGCCCACTTCCTGACCGATAACTTTCAGGCAGAACTGGCTGCCTTCGCTGCAGCCATCGGCGCTTTCGGTAATAGTCAGGATTGGCAGATCAGTCAGCTTCTGAAACAGCTGCTGGCGTTGCTTGTAGTCCGTTGAACCCAAATAGATCAGGTTGCATGCAGTGGTTACTTGCGGGTTGTCGATCAGCAGCCGTTGGGTTTGCACGGTCTGCCGTGGGCTGGACGGTTGTTTTTTCCAGAGATAGTCGGCGTATTCGGTGGCACCGACCACACACAGATTGAGGGGATTCGGTGTTTGTGGCCACTGCGCATAATTGATGATGCCGAAAATAACTTGGGCGGCATGCAGAGTCCGGCAGGTGGCAGGGTTGTGGCAGGGAGCGTTGGTCGGACTAGCGAATGACAAGCTGCTCAGGCTGGCACAAACAGCCAGAACCAGAGCCCGGCTTGGGCCTGCCAGACGGGTGAAACGAGTCAACTCAGAAGCTCCAATGCAGCATTTTGCAAGTGTGATGTTGGCGTTATGCCGCATTAGAGATACAAAAGTGTGATTAGGTTCTGTACGGAAGTCTCTTTAATTTTCTGGAAATGGCAAAAAGCTGACAGGAAGTCGCAATTTATATTGGTTTCGTCGTGTTTTTGACTTTTGACTCAGGCGCGCTGAAGCGCCTGTGATCATTGAGCGGCTCAGTGGCCGCTGTGCTGGTTGCGGTAATCCTGCAGAGCGCGCAGCCGTTCGGCATCGAGAGCCTGCCCTAACTCAGCGCCTTTAAGGCCACGCTCAAGCAGCGGTTGCACGGTGACTGCGCGGGCTGCGTGCATGGCTGCCAACAGGTAGGAGGCTTGTGGATAAGGGCGGTCTTCGAGGCCAAGCCGACCCCGGGCGTCCATTTCGCAGGCAGCGACAAACTCTTCAAAACGCTGAGGGCGGCGGAACACGTCGAAGGCCTGCATCAGTTTGAGCAGCGTTGCAGCCTTCAGCTCCAGGGCGCGGTGGCTGTGAGTGTGAAATTCGCAGACCTTCAGGGCCAGCTCCTGACAATCCTTGGGGGCTTTGCAGCGCTGGTTGATCGCCGTTACCAGCTTTAACCCACGGTGTTCATGGGCAATATGGCGCGGCCATTCGGCTTCGGGGGTCAGGCCTTTGCCCACATCATGCAGCAGGCAAGCCCAACGTACGGTCAGCGGTTGCTGATGTTCGGCGCATTGCCGTAGGACGCTTAGGGTGTGCTCGCCGGTGTCGATTTCCGGGTGATGGGCTGGCGGTTGAGGAACGCCAAAAAGACGATCTACTTCTGGCAGCAGCACTTTCAGGGCGGAGCAGTCGCGCAGGACCTGAATAAACACATCTGGCCTGGGCTCCATGAGGGCGCGGGAGATTTCTTTCCAGCTGCGCTCGGGCGTCAGGGCTTCAAGCTCGCCAGACTCGCTGAGTTGACGCATCAGTTCCAAGGTCTCGCTGGCCACCTTAAAGCCCAGCGGTGCATAGCGGGCGGCAAAGCGGGCCACACGCAGCACGCGCAGTGGATCTTCGCTGAACGCGGGAGACACATGTCGCAGCAGGCGGGCTTCGAGGTCGCGCTGGCCGCCGTAAGGATCGGTGATGTTGCCGTGAACGTCTTCGGCCATGGCATTGACGGTCAGGTCGCGGCGGATCAGGTCTTCTTCCAGTGTTACATCCGGGCTTGCGTGGAAGGTGAAGCCGCCGTAGCCGTGGCCACTTTTGCGCTCGGTACGGGCCAGCGCGTATTCCTCACCGGTTTTGGGGTGCAGGAAAACCGGGAAGTCTGAACCGACCGGTTTGTAGCCTTGTTCCAGCATTTGCTCGGCCGTTGCGCCGACAACGACCCAGTCGATATCAGTCACGGTTTTGTGCAACAGGCGGTCGCGCACAGCGCCACCGACTTTGTAAATCTGCATGGTGTGTCCTCCGAAGTGCACAGAATAACGGCTTACGGAGGCGCTTGCCTGCGGCCGTTTAACTGGCAGCGCGGGGCAGTTCGCGGAGCAGGCGCTGTGTGGCCTGTTTCAGCAGGTCGGTACGCTGGCTGGCCGGGCTGAGCGGAGTGTCTATGCTGCCTTCCCAGAGCAGGTTCTGCTGGGCGTCGTGCAACTGTACGCGCAAGCTGGCGTTGACATCCTGCAGACGGTGAACGGCTTGGTATGGGCCTAACGGCTCGGGCGCGGGGGTGTCGACATTGAGCTGCAAGGGCGTGGTCTGTTCGCTGAACCAGTACTGCACCTGAATTTCAGCAGGCTCCGCTGCTTGGTAGCCACGCTGTTCAAGCCCTTGCAGGAGGAGGCCGTGAAGTTGCGCCTGTTGCGCGGCAGGTGCTTCGGCGTCTGCCTCGGTTGGGAGCAGGCTAAAGCGCTGCAGGCCGTTAAGCATCACGCTGGCAGAGGTGCTGATGTGGGGTTGTGGCTGTGGATTGGTACAGGCTGCGATCACCAGCAGCACCGCAGTCAACAGCATGAGCCGGATCCGGGGCATGTCCTGTCTCCGAAGTGAGTATGCGGCCATGGTGCTGAGTCTGCGGTGGGCTGGCAACCGATCAAATGGGCGGAGGAAAGGGGTCGAATCGCAAATAGTCGGTGGCTGTTTCAACTGTGGGTTTAGGTGGAATGTGCAGTGTCTCGGCCAACTGCTCGCCTTGATAAATCTCCAGATGGATATTGAAGCCCCACAGCCGGTGCAAGTGCTTTAGCACCTGTTCGGTGGAGCTGCCCAGCGGTTTGCGGTCGTGCTGTTGGTGGCGCAGGGTGAGGGAGCGGTCGCCGCGGCGGTCGATGCTCCAGATTTGTACGTTGGGCTCGCGGTTGCCGAGGTTGTACTGGGCGGCCAGTGACTCGCGGATGGTGTGATAGCCGCCTTCGTCATGAATGGCGGGCACGTGCAGGTGGCTCATGCGGTCGTCATCCAGCACGCTGAACAGCTTGAGGTCGCGAATCACTTTGGGCGAGAGGTACTGCAGGATGAAACTTTCATCCTTAAAGCTTTTCATGGCGAATTTGACGGTGCTCAGCCAGTCGCTGCCAGCGATATCGGGGAACCAGCGTTTGTCTTCCTCGGTGGGGTCTTCGCAGATGCGGCGAATGTCGCGGTACATGGCAAAGCCCAGCGCGTAAGGGTTGATGCCGCTGTAATAAGGGCTGTCGAAGGGCGGCTGATAGACCACGCTGGTGTGGGATTGCAGGAACTCCATCATGAAGCCGTCAGTGACCAGGCCTTCGTCGTACAGGTCATTCATCAGGGTGTAATGCCAGAAGGTCGCCCAGCCTTCGTTCATCACCTGGGTTTGCCGCTGTGGATAAAAGTACTGGGCGATTTTGCGCACAATGCGGATTACCTCTCGCTGCCAGGGCTCCAGCAGCGGGGCGTGTTTTTCCAGAAAGTAGAGGATGTTTTCCTGCGGTTCAGCGGGGAAGCGGCCGCTGTCTGTATCGCCGGTTTTGCTGGCAGCTTTGGGTATGGTGCGCCACAGGTCGTTGATCTGTCGTTGCAGGTGCTCTTCACGCTCCTGCATGCGGCGGCGCTCTTCTTCGGCAGAAATCGGGTAGGGCCGTTTGTAGCGGTCAACGCCGTAATTCATCAGGGCGTGGCAGGAGTCCAGCAGTTCTTCCACTGCATCAATGCCATAGCGTTCTTCGCATTGGGTGATGTACTGCTTGGCGAAGACCAGGTAGTCGATGATCGAGCTGGCGTCAGTCCAGGTGCGGAACAGGTAATTACCCTTGAAGAAGCTGTTGTGGCCGTAGCAGGCATGGGCAATCACCAGTGCCTGCATGCACATGGTGTTTTCTTCCATCAGGTAGGCGATGCACGGATCGGAGTTGATCACGATTTCGTAGGCCAGCCCCATCTGCCCGCGCTTGTAGCCCTTCTCGGTGCTGAGGAAGTGTTTGCCGTAAGACCAGTGGTGATAACCCAGCGGCATGCCGACGGAGGCGTAAGCATCCATCATCTGTTCAGCGGTGATCACCTCAATCTGGTTGGGGTAGGTGTCGAGCCCATAGCGCTCGGCCAAACGGGCGATGGCCTGGTCGTACTCGCGGATCAGCTCGAAGGTCCATTCCGAGCCGGTGGAGATTGGCTGACGCGGCTTGCTGGCATGGGTCATGACACGATCCTCCGCTGAAACAGATTGCGGAATACCGGGTAAATATCGGCTGCGGAGACCAGTTGTTGCTGGGCGAAGGAGTCAGCAAAGGCCTCACTGACTTGCTCGTACTCGTACCACAGTGCCTGATGTTCGCGCGGGGTGATTTCGACGTAGGTGAAGTACTGCACGAAGGGCATGATCTGTTTGATCAGGATGTCCCGGCATACCGGCGAGTCGTCGTTCCAGTTGTCGCCGTCGGAGGCTTGGGCTGCGTAGATATTCCATTCGTTGATCGGGTACCGCTCGGCCATCACCTCCTGCATCAGCTTCAGGGCGCTGGATACGATGGTGCCGCCGGTTTCCCGGGAGTAGAAGAACTCTTCCTCGTCCACTTCGCGGGCGCTGGTGTGATGGCGGATAAAGACCACTTCGATCTTTTCGTAATTCCGCCGCAGAAACAGGTACAGCAGGATGAAGAAGCGCTTGGCAATGTCTTTGGTGGATTGCGTCATTGAACCGGACACGTCCATCAGGCAGAACATCACCGCTTTCGAGCTGGGAGTCGGGTGCTTTACCAGCAGGTTGTATTTGAGGTCGAAGGTGTCGAGGAACGGGATGCGGTTGATCCGCGCCCGCAGTTTCTCGCACTCCTGCTCTAACGCCTGAATGTCGCTGAGGTTGTCGGGTTCCTCGCGCAGCAGGCGCTCAAGTTCGGCCTTGGCTTGCTTGAGTTTCTGCCGGCTGCTGCCGGACAGGGCAATGCGCCGGGCATGGGCTGAGCGCAAGGTGCGGACGATGTTGATGCGTGACGGATTGCCTTCGTTGCTGATCCCTGCGCGCACGGTTTTGAAGGTGTCGCTGCCGGTCAGGTGGCGTTTGACCAAGTTGGGCAGTTCGAGGTCCTCGAACATAAAGTCGAGAAACTCTTCCTGAGTAATCTGGAAGACAAACTCGTCCATCCCTTCGCCGGAATTGCTGGCTTGCCCGGCACCCTGGCCACCTCCGCCACCCTGTGGCCGTGGGATGTTTTCGCCTGCAGTGAATTCGCGGTTGCCGGGGTGGACTGTGGTTTGGCGGCCGCCCTGGCCGTGGTGGAGCACGGGTTCGTCAATGTCGCGCCCGGGAATGCTGATTTGCTCGCCGTGTTCCATATCGGTAATAGAACGGCGGCTGACCGCCTCTTCTACGGCCTTTTTAATGTGTTCACGGTAGCGCCGCAGGAAGCGCTGGCGGTTTACCGTGCTCTTGTTCTTGCCATTAAGACGACGGTCAATCACATGGCTCATATCTGCCCTCCGTGCGCGGGTGCTGGCCGGTAAAGCTGTTCCGGCAGTCAGTGCCGGAACAGTCAGGCCGCTTTACTGCGATTTGCGTACGCGCAGGTACCACTCGGACAGCAGGCGTACCTGCTTGTCGGTGTAGCCGCGTTCCACCATGCGGGTGACAAAGTCGTTGTGCTTCTTCTGATCCTCTTTGCTGGCTTTAGCGTTGAAACTGATAACCGGCAGCAGGTCTTCGGTGTTGGAGAACATTTTCTTCTCGATCACCACCCGCAGTTTTTCGTAGCTCAGCCAGGACGGGTTCTTACCGTTGTTGCTGGCGCGGGCACGCAGAACAAAGTTGACGATCTCGTTGCGGAAGTCTTTCGGGTTGCTGATACCTGCGGGCTTCTCGATCTTCTCCAGCTCCTCATTGAGGGCCATGCGGTTAAGGATTTCGCCGGTTTCCGGGTCGCGGTATTCCTGATCCTGAATCCAGAAGTCGGCGTACAGCACGTAGCGGTCGAAGATGTTTTGCCCGTACTCGCTGTAAGACTCCAGGTAGGCTGTCTGAATTTCCTTGCCGATGAACTCGATATAGCGCGGTGCCAGGTATTCCTTAATAAAGCGCAGGTAGCGTTCGCGCACTTCGGCGGGGAACTGTTCCTGTTCGATCTGCTGTTCCAGCACATACAGCAGGTGCACCGGGTTAGCAGCCACCTCATGTGGGTCGAAGTTGAATACTTTGGAGAGTATCTTGAAGGCGAAGCGGGTCGACAGGCCGTTCATGCCTTCGTCTACACCTGCGCTGTCGCGGTATTCCTGCATCGACTTGGCTTTGGGGTCGGTGTCTTTCAGGTTTTCACCGTCATACACGCGCATTTTTGAATAAAGGTTGGAGTTCTCCGGCTCTTTCAGGCGGCTCAGCACAGAGAACTGCGCCAGCATTTTTAGGGTGTCCGGCGCGCAATGGGCATTGGACAGGGAGCTGTTGAACAGTAGCTTGTCGTAGATTTTGATCTCGTCCGAGACGCGCAGGCAGTACGGCACCTTGACGATGTAAATCCGGTCGATGAAGGCCTCGTTGTTCTTGTTATTGCGGAAGCTATGCCACTCCGACTCGTTGGAGTGGGCCAGCAGAATCCCGTTATACGGAATCGCGCCAAGGCCTTCGGTGCTGTTGTAGTTGCCTTCTTGGGTTGCAGTCAGCAGTGGGTGCAGCACCTTCAGCGGTGCCTTGAACATCTCCACAAACTCCATCAGGCCCTGGTTGGCCCGGCACAGCGCGCCTGAATAACTGTAGGCATCGGCGTCGTTCTGCGGGAAGTCTTCCAGCTTGCGGATGTCGACTTTGCCCACCAGCGCGGAAATGTCCTGATTGTTTTCATCGCCCGGCTCGGTCTTGGCCACGGCAATTTGGTTGAGAATCGACGGATACAGTTTAACCACGCGGAACTTGCTTATATCGCCGCCGAACTCCTGCAGACGTTTGGTCGCCCACGGGGACATGATGCTGTTCAGGTAGCGGCGCGGGATGCCGTAATCTTCCTCAAGAATGGTGCCGTCTTCAGCTTCGTTAAACAGGCCAAGAGGCGACTCGAAAACCGGCGAGCCCTTAATGGCGTAGAAGGGCACTTTCTCAATCAGGTGTTTGAGCTTTTCTGCCAGTGAAGATTTACCGCCGCCAACCGGACCGAGTAGGTAGAGGATCTGTTTCTTCTCTTCCAGGCCTTGGGCTGCATGGCGGAAGTAGGAAACGATCTGGTCGATGCACTCTTCCATGCCGTGGAAGTCAGCAAAGGCCGGATAACGGCGAATTACCTTGTTGGAAAAAATCCGCGACAGGCGCGGGTCATTGGTGGTGTCGACCAGCTCGGGCTCGCCAATGGCCATCAACAATCGCTCGGCTGCTGAGGCGTAGGCGCTGGGGTCGGTTTTGCACAGTTCGAGGTATTCCTGGAGGGAGAGTTCCTCCTGGCGGGTGGCTTCGAAACGTTGTTGGAAGTGGCTGAAGATACTCATGACCTGACCTCGCTCGATGCTGAAAGCCTGGTCGGGGCGGTATGGGTGCCAAGGTGCCCCACTGTACTGCGCAGCAGGTATCCCCCAAACATTGCCAGCTCAATCTTGCAGTGATCCGGCGGACCCTATCCCCGATGCCTAATGGCCGACTCTTACTGATATTGATGGCCTGTTTTAAGGATAGTTCGGAATCGGCGAGGTCAAGGCTGAGGGTGTTACAAGATTGTCAAAGTTGTGGGTGGATTGCTCTGCAGGCCGCGTCGCTAACGGCCTGTAGGCGGATAAAAATTATTCTGCCGAGCCGCTTTCCGTATCATTCGGATAAGTGGTACGCCACAGTTCGAAACCGCCATCGAGGCTGTAGACATCGGTGAAGCCCTGACTGATCAGGTAGGCAGCAGCGCTCTGGCTGGAGTTACCGTGGTAGCAGGTGACGATTAGCGGTGCGTCCAGATCGGCCTGGGTGATGAAGTCATGCAGGGAGTGGTTGTCCAGGTGCGTCGAGCCGCTGATGTGGCTCATGGCATAGCTTTGCGGGTCGCGGATGTCGACTACCACTGCGCCATTCTGGCGCATGCTTTGGGCTTGTTGTGGCGGGATACGTTTGAATTCGCTCATGGGTGCTCCGTACAGTCGCAGGTGTATTTGACGCCGCTGTCTATGTTCATCAGGGTCATGCTGGCACCCCAGACGCAACCCGTATCCAGCGCAACGATACCCGGTTCGTTGGCTTGGCCTTCAAGCGCCGCCCAGTGGCCGAAAATAATGCGCTGTTCGCGGGTTTTGCGCACTTTATGGCTAAACCAGGGGGCGTAACCGGCGGGAGCGCTGTCCGCGCCTTCCTTGGTTTTCAGATCAAGAGTGCCATCCGCTTTGCAGAAGCGCATGCGGGTGAAGTAGTTGGTGATCACTCGCAGCCGGGTTACGCCTTGCAGTTCACCGTTCCACTTGGCCGGTTCGTTGCCATACATACCGTCCAGAAACAGCGGAAGGCGGGCGTCGTCACGCAGAGCATCCTCAACCTCGGCAGCGCGGCGCAGGGCTTTTTCAATGCTCCACTGCGGAGGAATCCCTGCGTGTACCAGTGCGGTGTTGCGTTCGGCGTCGTAGTGCAGCAGCTTTTGCAGGCGCAGCCAGTCGAGCAGATCGGCTGCGTCTGGAGCGTCGATAATTTCTTTGAGAGTGTCGCCTTTCTTCAAGCGTTCGATGTTGTGTGCCACAGCCAGCAGGTGCAGGTCATGGTTGCCCAGAACGCAGGTCAGTGACTGGCGGATGCTGTACAGAAAACGCAAGGTGCCGAGTGAATCGGGGCCACGGTTGACCAGATCACCGACCAGCCACAGCTGATCTCGCTTTGGGTCAAAATCCACCCGGTCAAGCAGGCAGCGCAGGGGCTCTAGGCAGCCCTGAATATCTCCGACTGCGTAGGTGGCCATCAGTGCAAGGCTCCGGGAACGGCCAGGCGGAAGGGCGCGATGGTGGCGGAAAACGGATGCCCGTCCTGCGCGATCATGTTGTAACTGCCCTGCATGATGCCGACCTTGGTCGTCATCAGGGTACCGCTGCTGTAGGTGTAGGTCTCGCCGGGCTCAATATGCGGTTGTTGGCCGATTACGCCGGAGCCTCGGACCTCCTGAACCTGCCCGTCACCATTGGTGATGATCCAATGACGGGACAATAGCTGAGCGGTCAGCGAGCCCCGGTTGGTGATGGTGACTGTGTAGGAAAAGGCAAAGCGGCTCTGTTCCGGCTCAGATTGATCGGGCAGATAGCGGCTGACGACACTGACATGAATGTTGTAAGGCGAATCGCTCATGGGGTGAGGGAGGCTCAGGGTGTTTGGTTGAGTTCGGCCAATCGGTCTGCCAAATGCACGAAGTCTGCCAGTTTCAGTTGCTCGGGGCGTAGGCTACCGTCCACACCAGCGGCTTCAATGTCTTCGGCACTCAGCAGGCCTTTCAGAGTATTGCGCAGCGTTTTGCGGCGCATGTTGAACGCTTCACGTACAACACGCTCAAGCAGGCGCGGGTTTTTAGCCGGGTGCGGCAGTACCTCGTGTGGCACCAAGCGCACGATGGCAGAGTCCACTTTTGGCGGCGGGTTGAAGGCACCCGGGCCGACGTTGAACAGGTGCTCCACGCGGCAATGGTACTGAACCATGATGGACAGGCGGCCCCAATCGCCACCGCCAGGCTCAGCAGCCAAGCGCTCGACTACTTCTTTCTGCAGCATGAAGTGCATGTCGCGGATCAGGTGGGCGTTGTCCAGTAGGTGGAAAATCAGCGGTGTGGAGATGTTGTAAGGCAGGTTGCCGACAACACGCAGCGAACGCTCCCCTGCGTTGAGCTGGGTGAAGTCGAACTTCAGGGCATCTCCCTGGTTCAGGCGAAAGCGCGGGTTGCCGGCAAACTGGGCTTGCAAAATCGGGATCAGGTCCCGGTCCAGCTCGATCACGTCCAGCTGTGCGCCACTGCTCAGCAGGCCCTCTGTCAGAGCGCCCTGGCCGGGTCCGATCTCCAACATGTGTTCGCCTTCACGGGCATGGATCGCGCGCAGAATACGGTGGATAACCCCGGCGTCATGCAGAAAGTTCTGGCCAAAACGCTTACGTGCGCGGTGTTGGTACTCGGACATGCAACAGCTCCAAGTTTCAGACCCATGGCCTGAAACGAATAAAACGACTCGAAAAAGTTTTACAGTCTATCAGTTTTACTGATTTCTCAACGGTAACCAGGCAGAAGGATTCTTGATTAGCGGGGTGTTTGGCTGTCCGCCATCTGGTAAGCCGTCTGCAGTGCCACGTTGAGGCTGCCGGTATCAATCTTGCCGCTACCGGCCAGATCAAGCGCCGTGCCGTGATCCACAGAGGTGCGAATAATTGGCAGACCGAGGGTGACGTTTACTGCAGCGCCAAAGCCTTTGTACTTGAGCACAGGTAAGCCCTGATCGTGGTACATAGCCAGGACTGCGTCGCAATTATCAAGGTGCTTGGGGGTGAACAGGGTGTCGGCCGGCAGCGGGCCGATCAGGTGGATCCCTTCACCGCGTAAGCGCTCCAGTGTGGGCTCGATGACTTCAATTTCTTCCCGGCCAAGATGGCCGCCTTCACCTGCATGCGGGTTAAGCCCGCACACCAGAATACGCGGGTTGCTGATGCCGAACTTGCTGCGCAGATCTTTATCCAGAATGCGCGTAACCCGCGTGAGGCGGTCTTCTGTGATGGCCGCTGCGATGTCCTTGAGCGGCAAGTGGGTGGTCACCAGTGCCACACGCAGTCCGTGAGTGGCGAGCATCATCACCACCTGTTCAGTGTGGGTCAGGTCGGCAAGAAACTCGGTATGCCCGGAGAAGGGTATGCCTGCTTCATTGATCACGCCTTTATGCACTGGAGCGGTGATCATTCCGGCGAAGTCCCCGCTAATGCAGCCTTCAGCAGCGCGGGTCAGGGTTTCCAGTACGTAATGGCCGTTGCGGGCATCCAGCTCACCTGGCGTGACATTACAGGCCAGTGGCGTGTCCCAGACATACAGGTTTGCAGCGGGTGCTGGTTGCTCTGGCCAGCAATCCGGGCTGACGCTGAGCAGTTGGATGTTCAGGCCGAGCTGACGGGCGCGGTCTTCCAGCAAGGCTTGGTTGGCGACGGCGATGAGTACCTGAGGTTGGGCCTCGCGGGCCAGCAGTAGGCAGAGGTCTGGGCCGATTCCGGCAGGTTCGCCTGGGGTCAGGGCAAAGCGGTGAATAACAGTCATTACGGTGTCTCGGCTAATAGGTCCAGCTTATGCAGGACCGGGAATCAGGGGGCGAAAAAAAGCCCGGCTGTGCATCTGCAAGAGCCGGGCTTTTGAGTGGTGCTGACTGCTGGCGGGTGAGCGCCAGCACCCGCATCAGAGTTTGATCTCGACGTACGCTTCGTCGCGGATCTGGCGCAGCCAGGTTTGCAGCTCTTCATCGTACTTGCGATTGCGCAGAACGGAAATTGCCTGCTGCTCACGGAATTGAGCGCTGTTATCGGTTGCGCGACGGCCCAGTACTTCGAGAACGTGCCAGCCGTATTGGCTCTTGAACGGTTTGGAGAGCTCACCGGCCGCAGTGTTATTCATGACATTGCGGAACTCGGGGACCAGTGCGTTCGGGTCGATCCACTCCAGCGTACCGCCATTGAGTGCGGAGCCCGGATCTTCCGAATACTTCTTCGCCAGTTCAGCAAAATCCTCGCCGGACTGAATGCGCTGATACAGACGCTCAGTCAGCAGCTTGGCTTCGGCCTCTGTGCGGATTTCGCTCGGCTTGATCAGGATGTGGCGAACACTGACTTCATCACGAACCTGAGCGCCACCACCACGTTTTTCCAGAACTTTGAGGATGATGAAACCGCCCGGCGTACGCACCGGCTCGGTGATCTCGCCCACTGGTAGCGCGCTGATCATGGCATCGAACGGTGCAGGCAGCTGACCGGCTTTACGCCAGCCCATTTCACCGCCTTCCAGAGCAGTTTCACTGGCCGAGCGGGCGATAGCCAGCTGGGCAAAGTCAGCACCTTGTTTAAGTTGCTGATACAGATCGCGGGTCTGGTTCTCAGCCGCCTGAATCTCCTGAGGGGATGCGCCATCGCTGACCGGAATCAGGATGTTGGCGAGGCGGAACTCTTCAGACAGCTGCATTTTGCCCATGTCGGAAGCCAGGAAATTCTGCACTTCCTGGTCCGAGACCTGAATACGCTCAGCTACACGGCGCTGACGTACACGGCTAATGATCATCTCGCGGGCAATCTGGTCGCGGGCGTCGGCAAAAGACAGGCCGTCTGCAGCCAGCGCAGCGCGGAACTGTTCAATGCTCATACCGTTACGCTGGGCAATGGTGCCGATGGCCTGGCTCAGTTCTTCATCACCGATGCGGATACCGGAGCGCTCACCAATCTGCAGTTGGATATTTTCGATGATCAGGCGTTCAAGCACCTGCTGGTTCAGTACGTGCTCTGGCGGCAGTGCTGCACCGCGTTTGGCGATAGTCTGCTGAACTTCACGCAGACGGGTGTTGAGCTGGCTTTGCATGATCACGTCGTTATCGACGATAGCCACAACCCGGTCCAGCGGTCGAACTTCTGCCTGTACTGCAGTTGCTGCAAGCAGTGCACCCACTAGCAGTGGGCGCACGAAATCAGAAAGCTTTGTCTTCACGTTCGCGATAACCTTGAATGCCTTGGTCGAGGAATGTCTCAACTTTATTGCCGGTGACACCGCCGAGACCTTTAAGAACGATCTGCAGGAAGATGCCGCGATCTCCTTCGTCGTTGCGCGCTGGGTCAAGACTGACTTCGTCATAGCTGATCCAGTAGCGGTTGATCAGGCGCAGTTTCCAGCAGCAGCTGTCGTACTCGAAGCCACCAAAGGCTTCCAGCGTGCGATTGCGGCCGTAGTCATACTGCCAGCGCGAAATCAGACTCCACTGAGGGACCAGCGGCCAGATGACAGAGAAGTCATGCTGGTCGATCTTGTAGTAGTTCTTGATGTACTCCGGTGAACCCGGGGTGCCGTAGTCTCCACCATACGACCAAGTACCACTTGCCTGGTCATAACGCATGGTGTCGTTACGGTAGCGGTAGCCGAGGTTAACCACCTTGTTGACGTTGTCTTCAGGCTGGTAGTGGAACATGGCACTGCCCGAACGGGTGCGGCCTGCGTCCGGATCCCAGTTGAAGTCCGAGGTGAAACGCCAGTCGCGGTTGAAGCGATACAGGTATTCCAGCGCATATGGAGATACATCGGATTGCGCTTCGGCGCGGTCGCGGTAGTCAATGCCCGGCATCTGCACCTTGCGATCTGCAAGGTAAATAGCCTGGCCTACGCTCACACGCTGGCGCTCAAAACCATTAGGTTCGATCCAACGGCTGGTAACGCCAAGAGAAAGACGGTTTTCGTCACCGATACGGTCTTTGCCGGTGAAGCGGTTTTCGCGCCACAGTGAAGAGTAGCTGAAGCTGGTCTCTGCGCTGTCGAAGACCGGAATATCGGTCTGGTCTTCATTTGGCACGTAGAGGTAGAACAGGCGCGGTTCCAGAGTCTGGCGATAGGCTTTGCCGAAATACTGGGTGTCGCGGTCAAAATACAGGCCGCTGTCCACACTGAACATGCCTACGCCACGGTTCTGGCTGCTGCTGTATTTCTGCTCGGCGAGCAGACTGTTCTTGCCTCGCTGATCCAGGTCCAGATCGTAATTGGTCTGCAGGTACTTGATCTTGGGTGTGATAAAGCCCCAAGTGTTCGAAAGCGGCAGGCTTACGCTGGGTTCTACATGGATACGCTCGCCGTTGGCACGTGCCAGACCTTGGACCCTGGTATCAAACCAGGAACCTTCGATGACGCCGTCTTCGTTAATGAAGTTGCCGCTGCGCAGGTCGCGGTCGAAGCGTACGTATTCGGTGCTGTATCCGAACTTCAGGCCGCCCGGATTGAAAGGCAGGGTGCCATCCAGCGTGATCTGGGGCAGGCGGTCGTACGGCGTGATGTCGGTGATATTGGCCAGCTCGTAAGCATGCAGGTTCAGCTTGGCTGTATAGCTGTCGCCCCGGTAAGTCAGGGTGCCGCGCTGGTCTACGTAGCTGCGGGCTCTGACGCCGAGGTCGGTGTTCAGGTCCTGGAAGTAGTACGGGTCGCTGATGTCGGTGTAATCAACTTCGGCCAGCAGGCGTGAATCCAAGCCTGTGGTGTTCTGCCAGTTGTACATCCAGCGTTGTTCTTTATAGCCCGTCTGCAGTTCGCGGTCGTCGTTGCTGTCGTTCAGGTAAGCAGCACCGATCTGACCTTCACTGCTTTTGGTCAGATAACGGAATTCGCCTTCCATCAGCAGGCCGCGGTCGGCCATATAGGTCGGGTACAGAGTGGCATCGTAATTCGGTGCCAGGTTGAAGTAGTACGGCGTCTTCAGCGTAAAGCCGTTATCGCTGGAAGATGCGATGGTCGGCGGCAGGAAGCCGGACTGACGGCGATCGTCGATCGGGAAGTAAATATACGGTGTATAGAACACCGGAATGTTCTTCACGCGCAGGGTGACGTTAGTTGCCGTACCGAAACCTGTGGCAGGGTTCAGCGTGATGTTGTTGCCTTTAAGGTGCCAGCTATTACTGCCCGGTTCGCAGCTGGTGTAGGTGCCGTCTTTCAGGCGGATAATGGCGCTTTCTTCGCGTTTGGCGTACAGCGCATTACCACGGATATGGCTTTGGTGCAGAACGTATTCGGCATTGTCGATGCGGGCTTCACCGCTATCCAGTTGCAGTTCGGCACGGTCGCCGACAACCAGAGCGCCTTTATCGCGCAGGCGCACATTGCCGACCAGTTCGCCGAGGTTCTCGGCTTGGTGCAGGTTGGCCTCGTCGGCCTCGACCTGCATGCTCGACTGGCGCAGAACTACGTCACCGGCCAGTGTTGCAATCTGCTGTTCCTGCTCATAACGCGATGCTTTGGCCGATACGTACATCGGTGCCTGGCTCATCGGCGTGGTGTCATCCATGCCCGGGCGTTGTGGCTCAATGTAGGCACCAGAGCAGTACGGGCCGGCTTCAGCCAGCTGCGCTGGTGTGAGCTGTTCGCGCGGGACCCAGTCAAGGTGGCTGTAATCTGCACTGCGAGAAGCCAGTGCCTTGCCACGGCTTTCTGTGACCAGCATGGTCTGGGCCGCTTTTTTACCTGAGCCGGATTTGCTTTCATCCGTGCTGGCAACCGCTTCACGCGGTTGCGGACGTGCAGGCAAAGCCGCGTTGTTAGTTTTTGGCGCGCATGCCCAGCCGCCAGAAGCGGAAACCTGGCAATCGAACTGCTCGGCAGCGACGGCAAACGGGATGGCTACCGGTTGGAGTGCAAGCATGCCTCCGGTGACCAGTAGAGGGAATTTTCTGCGGAACGCGGGGTATTTTACTGCCATCTTGTTTTTTCCGGGCTTCCTGCGCGTCTATGGCCTATATGGCCGCACGCCTCTCGATGGGCTTTAAAAGATGCTGGATAATAAAGCATGACCCGCGCAACGGCTAGCGCCGTCGGAGACCATGTAATGCCTGATGAAGATGTACGCCTGAAACTCCTTGAAAACTGGCTGCAGGAGTGCCTGCCGCAATTGTTCCCTGATCAGTGCCCGCGGGCTCTGGCGCAGGCTCCGTTGATCTCGGCGAGCAGTGATGCAAGCTTTCGCCGGTACTTTCGCTGGCAGGGTGAGCCGTCGAGTTTGATCGTGATGGATGCACCGCCACCGCAGGAAAACTGCCGCCCATTTGTAAATGTGGCGGAGCTTTTAGCCACAGCCGGGCTTAATGTTCCGAAGATTTTGGCCCAAGATTTGGATCGTGGTTTCCTGTTGCTCAATGATTTGGGCAACAAAACGTATCTGGATGTGATTAACAGCGACAACGCTGATGGGCTGTTTGAAGATGCTATCCAGGCCTTGCTGGCGCTGCAGCAGTTGCCAGTTGGCGGTGACCTGCCGAGTTATGATGAGGCGCTGTTGCGGCGTGAGTTGCAGTTGTTCCCGGACTGGTATGTGCAGCGTCACCTGAATCGCGAGTTCACCGAGGAGCAACTGGCGTTGTGGCAGCGGGTCAGTCAATTGCTAATTGATAGCGCGCTGGCTCAGCCTAAGGTGCTGGTGCACCGTGACTATATGCCACGCAATCTGATGATCAGTGAGCCGAACCCCGGTGTGCTGGACTTTCAGGATGCAGTGTACGGGCCGGTGACCTATGACATCACATGCCTGTTTAAAGACGCCTTCCTCAGCTGGCCGGAAGCACGCGTGCGCACCTGGCTTGAGCGCTATTGGAATTTAGCTCGTGAACAGGGCATTGCTGTGCAGGCTGATTTTGAGGACTTTTACCGCGCCAGCGATCTGATGGGGGTGCAGCGTCACCTCAAGGTGATCGGCATCTTCTCGCGTATCTGTCACCGTGACGGCAAGCCGAAGTATGTGGCCGATGTACCGCGTTTCTTTGCTTATATAGAGGCAGTGTTGGAGCGCCGACCTGAGCTGGCTGAATTGGCCGAGCTGCTGAATTCCCTGAAAACTGCAGTGCAGGAACCGGCATGAAGGCGATGATCCTGGCCGCTGGCAAGGGCGAGCGGATGCGTCCGCTTACCTTGCATACGCCCAAGCCGCTGGTGCGTGCCGGTGGCGTGCCGCTCATTGAGTACCACATCAGGGCGCTGGCTGAAGCAGGCATCCGGGAGCTGGTCATCAACCATGCCTGGTTGGGCCAGCAGATTGAGGATTACCTGGGTGACGGTTCGCAGTTCGGCGTCAGTATTGCCTATTCCCGCGAGGGCGAGCCGCTAGAAACCGGCGGCGGTATTCACAAGGCCCTACCGTTGTTGGGGGATGAGCCGTTTGTGTTGGTCAATGGCGATATTTTCACCGACTTTCCATTCGCTCAGTTGCAGCGTCCTTTGACCGGTCTGGCTCATCTGGTGATGATCGATAACCCGCTGCACCATCCCGCTGGGGATTTTTGCCTTGAGGCTGGGCAGCTCAGTGAACGCCAGGAGGGCAAGCCCAGTCTGACATACAGCGGCATGGCGGTACTGTCTCCGGCGTTGTTCGCGAATTGCCAGCCTGGCAGCTTTAAGCTGGTGCAGTTGCTGCGCGAGGCCATGGCGCTGGGCAAGGTCAGTGGCGAGCATTTCACCGGGTGTTGGGTGGATGTGGGCACCTATGAGCGTCTGGCCGAAGTCGAGAAGTTGTTAGAGGTAAACGCCTGATATGGTCTGGCCGGTAACCATTGCTGGGGCTTTAGCTGGGTTGGCCGTGGCCAGTATTCCCGGTGCGCTACTGGGCGGGCTGTTGGGGCAGGTGGTGGATCGCCGTCTGAAGCTCAATTCCTGGTCGGCCATTCGTGAGCGCCTGTTGCGGCCAGCGTCTATAGAAGATGAGTGGCTGCTGTTTATCTTACTGGGGCGTCTGGCGAAGAGCGGTGGGCGCGTGCTGCCTGCGCATATTCGTCAGGCACAGGCCGAAATGCAGCGGCTGGGGCTGGATGCAGAAGGGCAGCGTAAGGCGATTGCTGCGTTTAACCGGGGCAAGACTGCTGTGGATAACTTGCGTCCGGCGCTGCTGCGGCAACAGGCGCGTGCTGATCAGATTCTCAAAGCCTGCTGGCGCATGGCCTGGGTGGATGGTTCGGTCGGGCGTGAGGAGCGTGAGTTGCTGCAGCTGTGGGCCAAGTGGCTGCAGGTTTCGGCAGCAGCTCAGGAGCGCTTCAACGATGCTGCTGGCCCACAGCGTGAACCGGCGGTTGCGGTGGGGACGGCCTATCAGCGGGCGTTGGCGTTACTTAAAGTCAGTGCGGATGACGAGCCCGCGCAGATCAAGCGGGCTTACCGGCGATTGTTGAGCCTGCACCACCCGGACAAGCTAGCTGGCAGCGGCGCTTCAGACGCGCGTATCCGTGAAGCCACGGAGAAAACCCGTGAGCTGCATCAGGCTTATGACCTGATTCGCCAGCGTCACGGGTTTCGTTGATTATTCGTCGCTGGCTTGCACCTTCATGCTCAGCCAACCACGGATGCGGCGGTTGAGCTGTTCCTGCTGCACTTCCGGGTTACCCGGCAGGGCCTTCATGGCAATTTGAATATAGGCCGGATGCTTCTGGCGCTTGCTGGCCTGCGAGCGCTTCAGGGCTGCCTGGCGGTCAGCAGCTTGGTCTTTGTAATAAAAGTCGCCGGTTGCCAATTGCAATTGCGGGATCAGCTCATCCAGTGCTGGTGTGTAGCCTTCAGGCAGTTTGGCGGCTACCAGCAGCAGATTTTTTACCTGTGCAGGTTTGCGCTCGGATAGATAGCGGGCAGCCCAGTAGGCCCCGCTGCCGTGCCCGAGCAGGACAATGGTTTTCGCCTGTTGCTGCTGGGCGAAGTCGATTGCTGCGTCGACCCGCGCGAGGATCTGCTCGGCCTGAGCTTGTCGCTGCTCGTCTATCTGCGTGTCACTTGCAGTGGTTTCGGTCGCCTCTGCGGGAGCTTGTGAGCTTTCTGCTGGTGTCTCTTCTGCAGTCTCATCTGGTGCAGGATCGGGCTCAGCAGCGGAGCGGGTGGTCGGAATGCTGTTTAGCGGGCTGGGCAAGGTCAGGCTCAAGGTGTGCCAGCCTACATCCGGCAGTTTGCGTCTGATCGGGCCGACACTTTGCGGCCAGTCTGCAGTCTCGTCATCGCCAGGCAGCAAGATCACGGCACCGCTGGGCTCGCCTACGTTGGCGGGCAGCCAAAGTGCGAGGAAAGTTTGGTCGCCAGCTTGCAGCTGCTGCTGTTCCCTCTTATCCAGTTGTTGCTCTAGGGCGCTGGCGCCACTTTCGCTGCGTCCGGCGACAGGCACGCGTTCAACCTCTGCTGCTTGCTCGGCTGAGCCAGCGTCGCTGGCGGGGGCTTCTTCGGCCCAGGCATGGGCACACAGACAAAGCAGCAGACATACAGACAACGAGGAAGTAAGGCGCGACATGTGAGGTTCCTTGCCAGTCCCGTCAGCGGGGCTGATGTGAGTCATTATTTTTAGAGATAGCTGACCGTCATCTTGCGAAAAGCGGCGGCGCAGACCCATGCAATGATAAATCGCGTGCGCATTTTGTTTGTACCTTCGTACACTGGTCGCGGTAGCTGCTTGGATCATGCCTGAATTACGCCTGGATTGGGTCCGAGCAACAAGGCTGCCGAGTGGCCCGGAAGCGTTTTCTGGCCTTGAAGTATTAGGAGTACCAGCGCTGTGCGGTTTTTTCTAGTGTTGTTGTTATGGCCCGCACTTTTAATGGCGGATACCTCCGTCCTGCCTTTGCGGCCGGCGCTCAAGCCCGAGCAGCAACAGTGGCTTGAAGCGCATCCTAAACTGCGGGTCGGCCTGATCATGCAAGCCCCTTGGGCCCAGTTTGATCGCCGTGAAGACACGCTGAGCGGCGCCAACGTCGAGTTAATGCAGCGCCTGTTGCAGGGCTTACAAGTTGAGCCGGTGTGGCTGCGTTTTGCTGATCAGGATGCATTGGAGCGGGCGCTGGCCAGGGGCGAAGTTGATCTCGCACCGGGCTTGCAGCAGACCCCGGCGGGGCTACGTCGTTGGGATTATTCAGACCCTTACATGCGTGTGCCACATATGGTGGTGGGCGAGCGCCGTGGCAGTCGTTCGGTGGATCTGGATAGCCTGCCCCGGGATGAGGCTGTGGCATTACGCGGCCCCAGCCAAGCAGCGGAGTACCTGCGCACCACTCATCCGCACCTGGACCTGCGCTTGGTGGGCAGTGACCGCGATGCCATGGAGCTGGTGCTGCGGCAGGACGTCAGTTATGCGGTGGTTAATGAGGCCTACCTGAGTTCGTTGATGCAAGAGCCTGCGTTTATGGGGCTGAGTATTGTCGGCGATATTGGCCTGCCGCAATTGCTCAGGGTTGCCAGTCGCCGCGATCAGCCGGTTTTGGGAGAGATCATCGATCAGGTATTACAGGCGATGCCTGCCGGTGAGCTGGATCGCCTACACAGTAAATGGATGCCGTTGAACACTCACGATCAAGGCAGTCCTCTGGTGTTCTGGCGCAGCTTCAGCCTGTTCCTGGCGTTTGCCTTGCTCGGTGTCGGATTGATCATCAGCTACCTGCTGCGGCAGCGGCGTACTCTGGAGCGCCAGCTGATCGAGGCGCGGTCTGATCTGACCCAGCGCGAAGAGGCGGAGCAGGCGCTGCGTCTGAGCCAGTTTTCCATCGATCACAGCACTGTCGGCATCCTTTGGGTGAACTGGGACAGCCATGTGCGCTACGCCAACCTCGCAGCGGAGCGGATGCTTGGCTACAGCAGTGGCGCACTCGCCGACTTGCCGTTGCAGCGGCTTGACCCTGAGATGAGCATGGATCGTTGGCTGGCGCTGTGGCGGCAGGCCCGTAGCTCGGATGAGAAGCTGCGCGGCTATGAAATTGATTACATGCAGGCAGATGGCGGCAGTCTGCCGGTGGAAATCTCACTAAGCTTTTTGCGCTTCGGTCTGAGTGAATACCTGGTGGTGTTCCTCACCGATATCACCGAGCGCCGCAAAGCCCAGGCTGCGTTACTGGAAAGTGAAGCCCGGCTCAAGGGGATTGCCGGTAACGTTCCCGGGCTTGTGTTCCGACTGGAGCGGCAGCCCGGCGAGCAGGGCGTTGAATTTGCCTATATCAGTGAGGCCAGCCGGGAGTTGGTCGGTTATTCGCCTGAGGAGCTGCAGCCTACGGAGAAAGGCATCCGCAGTCTTGTGCATCCGGAGGATCAGGACAATTACCGGCGTATCCAGGACGCTGCCTTTAACAGTGGCAGCGACTGGCACTGGCAGGGGCGTATCGTTACCCGCGCCGGAGCCGTGCGCTGGGCGGACATCAAAGCGACGACGCGGATTCTGGCGGACGGTGTGGTGGTGTGGGACGGGATCGTTTGGGACATCACCGAGAACAAACAGGTCGAGCTGGAGTTGGCCGCTTCCCGGGCGCGTTTACGTGAGTTGGCAGCGCATCTGGAAAGTGTCCGTGAAGAGGAAAAAGCCCGCATTGCCCGGGAAGTACACGATGAGCTGGGGCAAGTGTTGACCGTGCTGAAACTGGAGACGGCCATGTGCGAGCTGGCGTTTGCCGGGCAGGTGGAAGGGCTCGACTCGCGTCTGCAAAGCATGAAGCGTCTGATTGCGCAGTTGTTCCAGCTGGTGCGCGATGTGGCGACGGCTCTGAGGCCGCCGATTCTGGACGCGGGCATTGCTTCGGCTATTGAATGGCAGGTTCGGCGTTTTGAAGCGCGGACACAGATTCCCTGCATTGCCGAAGTGCCGGAGAGCGTGCCGGCGATCAGTGATGCCAAGGCCATTGGCCTGTTCCGCATCCTGCAGGAAGCCCTGACCAATGTGATGCGTCACGCTGAGGCCCACAGTGTCCAGGTCGATCTTACGGTTGAGGGTGATGACTTGCGGCTGAGTGTGACGGATGACGGCAAAGGCTTTTTGCCGCAGCAGCGCGAGCCAGGTCAATCGTTCGGTTTGGTCGGTATGCAGGAGCGAGTCTTTATGCTCGGCGGCCATTTGCAGATTGACAGTCAGCCGGGCGAGGGGACTACCCTGATCGTTCGGGTGCCACTGAATGAGGAGGAAATCGCTTGATTCGTGTAGTAGTGGCTGAGGATCACACCATTGTCCGTGAAGGCATCAAACAGTTGATCGGCATGGCCCGGGACCTCGAAGTGGCTGGAGAGGCCGGTAACGGCGAACAGCTGATGGAGACGCTGCGCAAAGTCGAGTGCGACGTTGTCCTGCTGGATATTTCCATGCCGGGCGTAAACGGCCTGGAAGCTATTCCGCGTATTCGTGCGCTGGCCAATCCGCCGGCGATTCTGATGCTCTCCATGCACGACGAAGCGCAGATGGCGGCACGGGCACTGAAGATTGGAGCAGCGGGTTACGCGACCAAGGACAGTGATCCGTCGTTGCTGGTGACGGCTATTCGCAAGGTGGCTAGCGGTGGTCGTTATATCGACCCGGAGCTGGCCGACCGCATGGTGTTTGAAGTCGGCCTGACGGATTCGCGTCCGCCTCACTCGCAGTTGTCAGAACGGGAGTTTTCTGTGTTCGAGCGGCTGGTTAAAGGTGAGGGTGTGAATGACATTGCCCTGCATCTGGCCGTTAGCAACAAGACGGTTAGCACGCACAAAGCCCGACTGATGCAGAAGCTTGGTTTACATTCGGTGGCTGATTTGGTGCGTTACGCCGTCGAGCACAAACTGCTCTAGAACGGGGCATGTGTAGCCCTGTTTTTTATGTTGTGTAGCGTCTGAGTCAGGACTTGCAAGGGGCTGCGTGGGTGCGTCAATGGTGCATGTTGTGCACTGTTGTGTGGCGCAGGGTAAAACCGCGTACTTTGTAGGGATTGCCCTACAAGAAATACTCCTGACGCCCGACATCAGGTTGTCATCCTGCCTGATTCTTTAGCCTGAATACCCACTCTAGTCTTGTGCCATCCGCGTGAAGACAACAATAAAGGGTGTGGTAATGACCGGGTCTCAGGCTAATGATGTATTGGTCAGCTTTCGTGGCGTGCAAAAGACCTACGATGGCGAAAACCTGATCGTCAAAGATCTCAATCTGGATATCCGCAAGGGCGAGTTCCTCACCCTGCTGGGTCCGTCCGGCTCAGGCAAGACCACCAGCTTGATGATGCTGGCGGGTTTTGAAACCCCCACAGCCGGGGAAATTCTGCTGGGTGGTCGCTCGCTGAACCGCCTGCCTCCGCACAAGCGCGACATCGGCATGGTGTTCCAGAACTATGCGCTGTTCCCGCACATGACAGTTGCCGAAAACCTCGCTTTTCCGCTGAGTGTGCGCGGCATGTCGCGTACCGATTGCACCGAACGGGTGAAAAAAGCCCTGTCGATGGTGCAGCTGGACAGCTTCCGTAACCGTTATCCCGGCCAGCTTTCCGGTGGTCAGCAGCAGCGTGTGGCACTGGCCCGTGCGCTGGTGTTTGAGCCGCAGCTGGTACTGATGGACGAACCGCTTGGTGCGTTGGACAAGCAGCTGCGCGAACACATGCAGATGGAGATCAAACACCTGCATCAGCGTCTGGGCGTGACCGTGGTCTACGTGACCCACGATCAGGGTGAAGCGCTGACCATGTCTGACCGCGTTGCCGTGTTCCATCAGGGCGAGATTCAGCAGATTGCCGACCCGCGCACCCTGTATGAGCAGCCGAGCAACACCTTCGTCGCCAACTTTATTGGTGAGAACAACCGAATCTGTGGACGCCTTGCCAGCCGTGACGGTGATCGCTGCACGATCACGCTGCCACGTGGTGAGCAGATCGAGGCGCTGGCGGTGAACGTCGGCCAGGTGGGTGATCCGGTCACCCTGTCGATCCGTCCTGAACGAGTGCGCCTTAACGGCCACAGCGAGGCTTGCAGCAACCGGTTCTCCGGGCGCGTGGCCGAGTTTATTTACTTGGGCGATCACGTGCGAATCCGCATGGAGGTTTGTGGCAAGGATGATTTCTACGTGAAGCAGCCAGTAGCCGAGCTTGATCCTTCGTTGAGCGTTGGCGACCTGATTCCGCTGGGCTGGCAAGTTGAACACAGCCGTGCCCTCGACCCGCTTCAGTTGGACTGATAGGCAATAACCTGACCAGATGCACAGAGGAGATTAGAACAATGATGAAATCCCTGAAACTCGCAGTACTGGCGGCAAGCGTGGCGATTGGGGCGCCGGCGCTGGCTGCAGAACTGACCGCAATTTCTTTCGGCGGCACCACCCAGAAAGCCCAGATCGAAACCTTCTACACCCCGTTTGAAAAAGCCACTGGCCACAAAGTTATCGCCGGTGAGTACAACGGTGAAATGGCCCGCGTTAAGGCTATGGTCGACACCAAGAGCGTGAGCTGGAACCTGCTCGAGGTTGAATCTCCTGAGCTGTCCCGTGGCTGTGACGAGGGGCTGTTCGAGCAGCTGGACACCTCCATCTTCGGCAATCCGGATGACTACATCCCGGGCACTATCCAGCCTTGCGGTGTTGGCTTCTTCGTATGGTCAACCGTTCTGGCTTACAACGCCGACAAACTGGCTACCGCGCCAACTGGCTGGGCTGATTTCTGGGACGTGAAGAAATACCCGGGCAAGCGTGGCCTGCGTAAAGGTGCCAAGTACACCCTCGAGTTCGCCCTGATGGCCGATGGCGTTGCGCCGAAGGACGTCTATGAAGTGCTGTCCACTGCTGAAGGTGTTGACCGCGCATTCCGCAAACTGGACGAGCTCAAGCCGCACATCCAGTGGTGGGAAGCAGGCGCTCAACCGCCGCAGTACCTGGCTTCTGGCGACGTAGTGATGAGCTCGGCCTACAACGCACGTATCGCTGCGGTACAGGCTGAAAGCAACCTGCAGATCGTCTGGGACGGCGGCATCTATGACTTCGACTCCTGGGCAATCCCGACCGGTGCCAAAAATCAGGAAGAAGCCAAAGAGCTGATGAAGTTCTCTGTAACTCCGGAAGCTCAGAAGAACTTCTTCGAAATCGTAGCCTACGGCCCGACTCGTAAAGAAACCATCAACCTGCTGTCTGCTGAGCGTCAGAAGGTGATTCCGACCACGCCGGAAAACATCAAGAACCAAGTGGCGATTGATGTGGCGTTCTGGGTGGACTACGGCGAGCAGCTGGAACAGCGTTTTAACGCCTGGGCCGCTCGTTAATCCCCTTTGGCTACAGATCGCCTTGGGCTGATCTGTAGCCTGCTTGAGTTGTAGCGTTGTCCGAGCCGTGTAGTACGGGCAACGCGACCTGTTTTCTTTCCGTCGCATTGCGCGGCGGTTGCATGCGGAGTCATCCCTCATGGCCAGCGTTCTGCCTGCCAATGAAATTACCGGGGTCAGCCTCAAACAACGTCTGGCCCGTGCTGAGCGCTTCAATCGTCTCAAGTCCAAGGCGCTGATTCTGCCGCTACTGGTGTTTCTGCTGCTGACCTTTATCGTGCCGATTGCCGCGCTGCTGTGGCGCAGTGTGGATAACCCTGAAGTGGTCGGCGGCTTCCCGCAGACTGTTGAGGCCATCGCTGCCTGGGATGGTCGCGGCTTGCCGGATGAGTCGGCGTACCGGGCCATTGCCCACGACATTGTCGAAGCGCGCAAAGCACGCGAACTGGGCGCTGTTTCCACGCGCCTGAATATGGAACAGGCCGGCTTCCGCAGCCTTATTAACAGTACTGCGCGTAAGTTGCCGTTGGCCACTGAGCCTGAGTCCTACAAGATTGCGCTGGAAAGCATGGATGAGCGTTGGGGCGATCCGGCTTACTGGCAGGTGATCCGCCGTAACAGCAGTGCTATTACGCCGTATTACCTGCTGGCGGCTTTGGATCACCGCATTGATGATCTTGGCGAGCTGGCGGCTGCTACCCCGGATCAGGCGATCTACCTGGATATTTTTGCCCGCACCTTCTGGATGAGCTTGGTGATTACCGCCATTTGCCTGGTGCTGGCGTATCCGGTGGCCTATCTGCTGGCCAATCTGCCCGCACGGCAGAGCAACCTGCTGATGATTCTGGTGCTGCTGCCGTTCTGGACCTCGATTCTGGTGCGGGTTGCCGCGTGGATCGTGCTGTTGCAGTCCAGCGGCTTGATCAACAGCGGTTTGATCGCCATGGGCATCATCGATGAGCCACTGCAGTTAGTGTTTAACCGCGTGGGTGTCTACATCTCAATGGTGCACATCATGTTGCCGTTCATGATTCTGCCGATCTACAGCGTGATGAAGGGCATCTCCCCAACTTACATGCGTGCGGCCGTATCGCTGGGCTGCCATCCGTTTGCTAGCTTCTGGCGCGTGTACTTCCCGCAAACCCTGGCCGGTGTCGGCGCAGGCGGTCTGCTGGTGTTCATCCTGTCGATTGGCTACTACATCACCCCGGCACTGCTGGGCAGCCCGAATGACCAGATGATCAGCTACTTCGTGGCCTTCTACACCAACAGCTCAATCAACTGGGGTATGGCGACCGCGCTGGGCGGCCTACTGCTGGCGGCCACGCTGCTGCTGTATGTGGTGTACGGCTGGCTGGTCGGTGCAAGCAAATTGAAGCTGGCCTGATTCAGGCTGCTGGAGGTGGGGCTGGGCGCATGACGTCCGGCCTCGCCAGAGTGGATTTACCGGAGATAGAGCATGCTCAGTCCTTATATGTCGCCCGTTGAACGCATCTGGCACTACAGCCTGCGCACCCTTGTCGCGCTGGTGCTGTTGTTCCTGGTTCTGCCGGTACTGGTGATCATTCCGTTGTCGTTCAACTCGGGCACCTTTCTGGTCTACCCGTTGCAGGGATTTTCCCTGCGTTGGTATGAAGCGTTTTTCTCCTCAGCAGAGTGGATGCGCTCGCTGAAGAACAGCATGATCGTTGCGCCTGCGGCGACCGCGCTGGCAATGATCTTCGGTACGCTGGCTTCCATCGGTCTGACCCGTGGTGAGTTCCGCGGTAAGGCGCTGGTGATGAGCATATTGATTTCGCCGATGATCGTCCCGGTGGTGATCGTGGGTGTCGCCAGCTACCTGTTCTTTGCTCCGTTGGGGTTGGGTAACAGCTTTATCTCGCTGATCGTGGTTCACGCTGTTTTGGGTGTGCCATTTGTGATCATCACAGTCTCGGCGACCTTGCAGGGCTTTAACCACAACCTGGTGCGTGCAGCGGCCAGCTTGGGCGCATCGCCGCTGACGACCTTCCGCCGTGTCACCTTGCCGCTGATTGCGCCGGGTGTGATCAGTGGTGGTCTGTTCGCCTTTGCCACCTCGTTCGATGAAGTGGTGGTAACCCTGTTCCTTGCAGGCCCGGAGCAAGCCACGTTGCCACGACAAATGTTCAGCGGTATCCGCGAGAACCTGTCGCCGACCATTGCTGCTGCAGCGACTTTGCTGATCGCGTTCTCCATCCTGCTGTTGCTCACGCTGGAATGGCTGCGTGGACGCAGTGAAAAGATGCGTACACAGCTGCCGGAATAAGCGTCTGTCTCTGTAATAACTGAAGTGCACAACGGGCCCTGCAAGCGGGCTCGTTGGTCAACTGGCGGCGGCAGCTTGCCATCGCCTCGGGTACAATGTGCGGCTTTCGTGAATGCCACTGAGGTGCGCCATGCAACCCTTCGCCATCGCTCCGTCAATTCTGTCTGCTGACTTCGCCCGTCTGGGTGAGGATGTGGACAAGGTATTAGCTGCCGGGGCAGACATCGTTCACTTCGATGTTATGGACAACCACTATGTTCCGAACCTGACCATCGGCCCGATGGTTTGCGCCGCACTGCGCAAATACGGTGTGACTGCACCGATTGACGTACACCTGATGGTCAAGCCGGTCGACCGCATCATCGGCGACTTTATCGAAGCGGGCGCTACCTACATTACTTTCCACCCGGAAGGTTCCGAGCACATCGACCGCTCCCTGCAACTGGTTCGCGACGGTGGTTGCAAGTCTGGTCTGGTGTTCAACCCGGCGACGCCGCTGGATGTGCTTAAGCACGTCATGGACAAAGTCGACATGATCCTGCTGATGAGTGTGAACCCAGGTTTCGGTGGCCAGAAATTCATCCCGCACACCTTGGAAAAACTCCGTGAAGCCCGTGCCCTGATTGATGCTTCTGGCCGCGATATCCGTCTGGAAATCGATGGTGGGGTGAACGTACAGAACATCCGCTCCATCGCTGAAGCCGGTGCGGACACCTTTGTTGCCGGTTCAGCCATCTTCAATCAGCCGGACTACAAAGCCGTCATCGACAGCATGCGTGCCGAACTGGCACAGGTGCGCGGGTGAGCCTGCTCAGGCAACTGTTCCGGGGTGATCTGCCGAAACTGGTGATGTTCGATCTGGACGGCACCCTGCTGGACTCCGTTCCAGACCTGGCAGCTGCTGTTGACCGGACCTTGCAAGATCTCGGTCGCCCGGCAGCAGGTGTGGATAAGGTGCGTAACTGGGTCGGCAATGGTGCTCGTGTACTGGTACGCAGGGCACTGGCAGACAGCATCGAACATGCCGCCGTTGACGATGCACTGGCCGTGCAAGCGCTGGAGCTGTTTATGCAGCACTACGCCGAAAGCCATGAAATGTCCGTGGTTTACCCCGGCGTGCAGGAAACCCTGGACTGGCTGCGCGAGCAGGATATTGAGCTGGCGCTGGTCACCAACAAACCCGAACGTTTCGTTGCACCGCTGCTGGATCAGAAGAAGCTGGGCGGCTATTTCCGCTGGATCATCGGCGGCGATACTTTGCCCCAGCAGAAGCCTGATCCGGCTGGCCTGCTGTATGTGATGAAACTGGCTCGGGTTGAGCCTGAAAGTGCACTGTTTATCGGTGACTCACGCAATGATGTACACGCCGCCAAAGCTGCTGGCGTAGCCTGTGTCGCGCTGACCTACGGCTACAACCACGGCCGGCCGATTGCTGAAGAGCAGCCCGATCACGTGCTGGATTCACTGACCGGTTTGTTGCAGGCGAGCTGAAGTGTCTGTTTGCGGGGCTTGTGGGTTGATTCGGCCCCAGCCCTGCGCTAGTGTGACCGCACCTTCCCGCCTGAATAAAAGAGAGTTTCGTGGTGGTTGTTATCTGCAAGCGCTGGTCCGCCGGAATCAGTATGAACATCATCAAGGCTTTGGCCCGTTGGCGTTGGCGCCACTGAATATGATTCTGGCCGTATAGACGGCACGCTCGCACACAACCGTTTTTACCTCATGCCACGAGGCTGATCATGACCCGCGAAGAATTTCAGCGCCTAGCCGAAGAAGGCTATAACCGCATTCCTGTTGCCTGCGAATCCCTGGTGGATTTCGACACGCCGCTGTCCATCTATTTGAAACTGGCTGATGAGCCAAACACCTACCTGCTCGAATCCGTACAAGGCGGCGAGAAGTGGGGTCGTTACTCGATCATTGGTTTGCCAGCCCGCACCGTGCTACGCGCCCATGATCATGATGTGCGCATCACCGTCGATGGCGTAGAAACCGAACGTCACCAGTGTGAAGACCCGCTGGCTTTCGTCGAACAGTTTAAAGAGCGTTACAAGGTACCGACCTTGCCAGGTTTGCCACGCTTCAACGGTGGTCTGGTCGGCTACTTTGGCTACGACAGCGTACGCTATGTCGAAACCAAACTGGCCGGCGGGGTGAACCCTGACACCTTGGGTACACCGGACATTCTGCTGATGGTGTCGGACGCAGTGGTGGTCTTCGATAACTTGGCCGGCAAGATGCACGCCATCGTGCTGGTTGACCCGGCCGAAGACAACGCCTTGGAAAACGGCCAAGCGCGTCTGAAAGAGATTCTGCATAAGCTGCGTCAGCCGATCACCCCGCGCCTGGGTGTAGACCTATCGGCACCGTTGGCTGCCGAGCCGGATTTTGTATCCAGCTTCAAACGTGATGATTACGAAAACGCCGTCAACGCGATCAAGGAATACATCCTTGCCGGTGACTGCATGCAGGTGGTGATCTCCCAGCGCATGTCGATCCCGTTCAAGGCCGCTCCGATTGATCTGTACCGCGCGCTGCGTTGCATCAACCCGACGCCGTACATGTACTTCTTTAACTTCGGTGACTTCCATGTGGTCGGCAGTTCGCCAGAAGTGCTGGTGCGCCTCGAAGATGGTTTGGTTACTGTGCGCCCAATCGCCGGTACTCGTCCGCGTGGCGCTAACGAAGAAGCCGATTTGGCGTTGGAAGAAGACCTACTGTCCGATGCCAAAGAGATCGCCGAACACCTGATGCTGATCGACTTGGGCCGCAACGATGTCGGCCGCGTGGCTACGACCGGCAGTGTGAAAGTCACTGAGAAGATGGTGATCGAGCGTTATTCCAACGTGATGCACATCGTCTCCAACGTCACTGGTCAGCTCAAGCCTGAACTGACGGCGATGGATGCACTGCGGGCCATTCTGCCGGCGGGCACGCTTTCCGGCGCGCCGAAAATCCGCGCCATGGAAATCATCGATGAGCTGGAGCCGGTCAAGCGTGGCGTGTATGGCGGCGCAGTCGGCTATCTGGCCTGGAACGGCAACATGGACACCGCCATCGCCATCCGCACTGCTGTGATTAAAGACGGTGAGCTGCATGTACAAGCCGGTGCCGGCATCGTTGCCGACTCCGTGCCTGCACTGGAATGGGAAGAAACCCTGAACAAGCGCCGCGCCATGTTCCGTGCTGTTGCTTTGGCCGAACAGAGCAGCCAGGACTGATCATTCAGATCGGTGCCTTGCACCAGCGCTGAGTGGAAGCTTTCAACTGGTTTTTCAACCAATGACTGAAGGCTTCCACGGTTGGCCGCTGATTTTTCTCCGGGGTGCTGACCAGAAAGTACCCGCGCAATGAATCCACCGCGATGTCAAAGGGCCTGACCAGTAGCCCTTGAGCCAAGGCATCGCCGCTAATCAGGTTATCCCCCATTGCTACGCCTTGCCCGGCCATGCAGGCGGCTTGCGCACAGTTGGCATCGGTAAAAATCACCCCGCAATGCTGCTCCAAATCCATATGCCCGGCCTTGGCGGCATTCAGCCAGACCCGCCAGTCGCTGTGGTCACTCATGTGCAGCAAGGGAAACTTATTCAGATCTTGTACTGACTTGAGGCCTCCCAGGGCATTGATCAGGCGCGGACTGCACACCGGGAAATAGCGTAGTGGCACAAGTTGCTCGACCTGTAGGTCTGGCCAGTCCCCAATGCCGTAGGCGATGAATAGATCGGCTTGGCTGTCGCTCACATCATCCGGCGTGCGGGGTGAAATCAGCTGCAACTGAACCTGCGGATACTGACGGACAAAATCGCCGATGTGCTGACACAGCCAATAGCTGGCAAATCCGGGATTGCAGCTGACTGTCAGGCGTCCGGCCACACCTAGGTTATCGACCGCGCGGCCTGCCTCTTCCAGTGACGCCAGAATGCGATGGATTTCGCGGGCATAGCGCTCGCCGGCGAAGGTCAGGGCAATGCCGCGGCCCTGGCGTTCAGTCAGGCTGAAACCGAGGTTGTCTTCGAGGGAGCCTATCTGATGGCTGATGGCACTGCGGGTCAGACTTAGCTCATCCGCGGCAGCGGAGACACTGCCCAGCCGGGCTATCGCATCCAGTGCGCGCAGGGCAGTCATGGAGGGTATACGCATGGGGCTGCTCAAATTCCTTTTGGTGAAAATTACTGAACGGTAGCGCCTAAATTATTCGATTGTTGTGTGATTTATCTCACTAATACTAAGGCCAGAGCGATTCGGCCCTGAGGTGTTAAGCGCATCACGTGGTGGGCCGCAGCGCATGGATCAATTGCGCCGATGTCTTGCGACAAAGGCTCTGGCCGGTGAGGTGTGTCATGTCCTTTTCCCTTGCGTCCCTGCCCGCGGATTTAATTCTGATCAATGGCCGCATTTACACCGTTGAGGCGCAACAGCCATGGGCTGAAGCGGTGGCCATTCGCGGCGGCAGTTTTGTTGCGGTGGGCAGCAACAGTGATGTGCTGATCTGGCAGGGCCCCAAGACTCAGGTCGTAGACCTCAAGGGCCGTTTTGTCATGCCCGGTCTGTATGACATGCACACCCACCCGGACCTGAAGCTTGCACCGGGCTATGCCGGCTACCTGGATGTGGGTTGTGAAGACCCCACGGTTGAGCAGGTGCAGCAGGCCATTCTCAATTATTGCGCGGCCCATCCGGGGGACGGCTGGGTATACGGGCAGTACTTCGTGCGTTATCGCTTCAAGCAGGCCGGGCTGGTGCCGGGGCGTGAGTGGCTGGACTCAGTTGTTGCGGATCGCCCGGTAGCCATACTGGATCGCTCCTGGGGCTGCATGATGGTCAACTCCAAAGCGCTGGAATTGGCGGGGATTGATGCCGATACGGTTGATCCTCGCCACGGCTATATCGAACGCGACAGTTTTACCGGTGAGCCAACCGGCATTCTGGTGGACGGTGCTTATGCCTTGATCCACGCCGCGATGCCTCCGACCCCGCAGGCGGCGCTGATTCGCGCCTACCGTGAGGGCGTCTGGCTACAGAGTTCGATGGGGGTTGTGGGCAGCAAGTATGTGCATGTCTGCGAGCACCGCCTGAATGCCCTGCGCAGTATTGATCAGGCTGGCGAGCTGTCGGTACGTATTGAGGCAGCGATCAGTTGGCAGGACGACATTTTCCCGGTGAAGCGCCGTTGGGAGCTGCTTAGCGGCGAGCGTCATTTCTATCGCAGTGCCCGATTGAACGCCAACGCAGTGAAGTTCCACTTCGACGGCACCCATGAGTCGCGCTCGTCGTTCCTGTCCAGCCCGTGGCCGGGGGAGAAAAACTGGCGCGGGCACCTGAACCTGACCCCAGAGCACCTGCTGGACATGCTGGTGGATATGGATCGTCGCGGTATTCGGGTGATTGCCCACTGCACCGGCGATGGCGCCTCGGATGTGTTCCTCAATGCAGTAGCCCTGACCCGGCAGATCAACGGTGAAAGTGGCGTGCGTCACCAATGCGCGCACAGCACGACCTTGCTGGATAGCAACCTGGGTCGCTTTGCCGAACTCAATGTGGTGGCAGAGTTTTCTCCGGTGGGCTGGTACCCCTCGGCCTTCGCCAATGCACGCAGCGTGTTTGGCGAGCAGCGCATGCAGCGCGCCTACAACTTCAAAGGCGTGTTGGAGCAGGGCGGCGTTGCAGTAATGGGCACTGACTGGCCGGTTTCCAGCATCAACCCGTGGATCGGTTTTGAAGCCATGCTGACCCGCGCCAACCCCTTTGGCGAAGTGCCGGGTCATTTTTATGGCGAGCCGATCAGCCTCGAGCAGGCAATCCGCGTGATGACTATCAACGGTGCCTGGAGCATGGGGATTGAGCAAAGCGCCGGGTCGATCAAGGTGGGTAAATCCGCTGATCTGATCGTCCTCGACCGTGACCTATTCAGCCATCCCGCGCAGGGTTTTGTGCATGCCACGCAGGTGGAACTGACGCTGCTGGAAGGGCAATTCGCCTGGGATCGTCATGGTGAGCTTGATGGCTCTCGGCAGAAGGCGCTGTGGCGCAAGGAGGTGCCTGATGTTCTCTGAACTCCAGTCGCAGCACTCTGTTGCGGTGACTCTGATCAGTGGCTTTCTCGGAGCCGGTAAAACCACCTTGCTTAATCACCTGCTGACCCATGTGCAGGGGCTGCGCATGGCAGTGCTGGTCAATGACTTTGGCGCAATCAATATCGACAGTGAACTGATCGTGCAACAGAGCCAGACCATGATGACTCTGGCCAATGGCTGTATGTGCTGCACGGTTGAAAGTGACCTGATTGCCCAGCTGGAACAGCTGCTCGGCCCGGACGGACCGCAGCCAGAGCGGCTGCTGATTGAGGCGAGCGGGTTGTCCAGCCCGCAGAAGATCGTCAGCACTTTGCGTTATCCCCAGTTCAGGCAGCGCTTGCACATCGATGCCGTTATTACTCTGCTGGATGCAGCGCAGCATGGCACGCTGCCCGCTCCCATGGCCGCATTGGCCCAGGAGCAGCTGGAGGTGGCGGACATCATCGTGCTGAATAAGGTCGACAGCATCACCCCGTCGCAACTGGCCACACTCAAACAGCAGTGGCTGTACCCCAATGCCCGGGTTATCGAGAGTCGCTATGCCGCTGTTGCCCCTGAGCTGCTGCTGGGGCATGGCGGCAGTGCTTGTGGCCGATCTCTCCGGCCTGTTCCCACACAGGAGCATGCTGAGCAGTTTGTCTCACACAGTTTTGAGACTCAGCGTCTGTTTCGCCTTGCACCACTGCGGCGGTTGCTGCGCCAGCTTCCGGTAGGCGTGTACAGGGCCAAAGGCATTCTGCGCCTGGAGGGCTACCCGGATCGGCGCTGCCTACTACATCACGTAGGAACGCGCAGCGAACTGAGTCTGGACCCGCCTGAGTTTGGCTTGCCGGGACTGAGCCAGCTGGTGCTGATCGGGTTACGGACGGGCTTTGATGAAGCTCGGCTGACGGCAGCTTTGCAGGCGTGTCTGGCTCCGTAAAGGCTGACAGGTGCGGCCGCATAGTCAGGTTCAATTGGTGAAAATGACTAAACGGTCAGGCAAATTCTTTTCGATTGTTGCAGTGATTATTTCAAAGATACTGGGATTCAGGCGTGACACTGGCTGGCCTGTAACTACCGGGCCAGACGCTCTGACTAACAATAATGAGGTGCGCTTATGACCCGTTGTGCCCAAGCTCTGGTGCAGTTACTGCAAGCTTATGACGTAGATACAGTCTTCGGTATTCCCGGTGTACATACAGTGGAGTTGTACCGCGCCCTTGTTGATAGCGGCTTGCGCCATATCAGCCCGCGGCATGAACAGGGAGCCGGCTTTATGGCAGATGGCTATGCGCGGGCCAGCGGTAAACCGGGTGTGTGCTTTATCATCACCGGTCCGGGAATGACCAATATCCTGACGGCCATGGGCCAAGCCTATGCTGACTCGATTCCGATGCTGGTGATCTCCACCAGTCTGCGCCGCGAGCATCAACATCTGGGCCACGGCCATCTGCATGAGATGCCGGATCAGCGCGCCCTGGTGCAGGGCGTGTGTGCCTTCAGCCACAGTCTGCAATGCCCCACGCAGCTGCCCGAGGTCCTGGCCCGTGCCTTCGCCGTGTTTACTTGCAGCCGACCGCGTCCGGTACATATCGAGATTCCGCTGGATGTGCTGATGATGTCAGTTGCAGGGCTGGACCTGCGTCCAAGACACTTGCCTAGAGTGCCTCAGCCTTCAGCACAGGATCTGGCCGAAGCGGCCAAGTTGCTGGCGCGTAGTCAAAAGCCGCTGATTCTGGCCGGTGGCGGTGCTCGCCATGTGGGATCGGTACTGGATGAACTGGCCCGTCAGTTGTGCGCGCCCGTGGCCTTGAGCACTAATGCCAGAGGCCTGTTGCCGCCGGAGCATCCACTGCTACTGGATGGTGTGCTGTCTGCTCCGCATGGTCGCGAACTGCTGGATGAGGCGGATGTTGTGCTGGCGGTGGGAACGGAGCTGGGTGAGACCGATTACGACTTCTTCGGGTTGGGGCCTCTCAGTTTTAAAGGTGCACTCATTCGTTTGGATATCGATCCCCAGCAGGTGTTGGGTCTACACCGGGCTGAGGTCAGTCTGGTGGGCGATGCCACGGCAGGCTTGCAGGTGTTGTTACCGTTGATCCCGGCGCGCACGCCACTCAATGGTTGGGGGGCGGGAGCGGTGCAACGGGTCAACTCCTGCGAGCGTCAAAGCTGGACGCCACGTCAACTGGTGATGCAGGGGCTGCTGGATTGCCTGAGGGATACATTGCCCTCACCGGTGCTGGTGGGTGACTCCACCCAGCCTGTGTACCAAGGCGCAGTGGGATACAGGGCTCTGCAAATTAATGGCTGGTTTAATGCCGCAACCGGTTTCGGCACGTTGGGCTATGCCTTGCCTGCCGCCATAGGTGCCAAGCTGGCTACGCCGCAGCAGCAGGTTGTCGCGATTATCGGTGACGGTGGGCTGCAGTTCTCCAGCGCCGAGCTGCTGGCCGCACGTGAGGCGGGTGTGGGGCTGCTGATCGTGCTGTGGAACAACCAGTGTTACGGCGAAATCCGCGACTACATGCAGGCCCAAGAGGTCCAGCCGCTGGGTGTCGACATTCTCCCCCCTGACTTTGCCGCGCTGGCTGGGGCCTATGGCATCCATTACCACTGCCTGAAGAGTCTGCCGCAATTGCGCCAGCTTCTGCCGCAGTTGGCTGGCACGGATGACGTACATCTGCTTGAGCTGCCAGCTCAGGACTGGCTGCCCGACTGATTTGCTGCACCAGCCCATCGAATTCCAAGGAGACATGCCCATGTCGCATGAAGCGAATGCGTCTGCTGCTGGCCCAATGCCAGTGGTGGCGGTTGCTGATCTGCACAAAAACTATGGTGAGCATCATGTTCTCAAGGGCATTTCCCTACGCGCTCACGAGGGTGATGTGGTTTCGTTGATCGGTGCCAGTGGCTCCGGTAAGAGCACTTTGCTGCGCTGCATCAACCTGTTGGAAATCCCCGATGCTGGGCGCATCAGCATCAACGGTGAAGAGGTCCGCCTGGGCCGCGAACGCAACGGCACGCCGAAGATTCTCCAGCCGCGTCAGGTCGAGCGGCTGCGCACTCAACTGAGCATGGTCTTTCAGAGCTTTAACCTGTGGCCGCATCGCACGGTTCTGGAAAACGTCATCGAAGCGCCGGTGTATGTGCATGGGGAGAAGCGTCAGGAGGCCATCGCTCATGCGGAACATCTGCTGGAAAAGGTTGGCATGGCTGACAAACGCCACAGCTATCCGGCGTTTCTGTCTGGAGGACAACAACAGCGCGTGGCCATTGCCCGGGCGCTAGCTATGCGGCCGAACGTCATGTTGTTCGATGAGCCTACTTCAGCCCTTGACCCTGAAATGGTCGGTGAGGTGCTGCGGGTGATTCGGGGCATTGCCGAGGAAGGTTGCAGCATGATTCTGGTTACCCATGAGATGGCCTTTGCCCGCGATGTATCCAGCCACGTGGTGTATCTGCATCAGGGGCTGGTAGAGGAGGAAGGGCCGCCACAGCAGGTGATGCTGGACCCGCACAGCGAGCGCTGCCGTCAGTTTGTGATGGCGCAGGACAACCGCTGCTGAGGCGACCCGGACACTTAACCATGGATGAGGAGGCGGTCATGAATAGAACACTATTCAGCTTGCTTGGCAGCATTGTGCTGATTAGCAGCCTGAATACGGCCCATGCGGACGATCAGTTGGTGTTCGCCATCGCCCAGGAGGCCTACCCGCCGTTTTCATACAAGAACGGACATGGGCAGTGGAGCGGATTTGATCCTGAGCTGATTAATGCCTTGTGCCGGCAGATGCACAGTCAGTGCAGCTTGCGGGAAATGGCCTGGGATGGGCTTATCCCGGCGCTTAATTCCAAACAGGTGGATGTGGTGCTGAATTCCATGTCGATTACCCATGAGCGCAAACAGGTGGTCGATTTTACTCAGCCCTATCTGCAAACCCCTGCGTTGTGGATTGCCGAGAAAGGTGTGGAGCTGGTGCTGACGCCCGCAGGGCTGCGTGGCAAGTCAATCGGGGTACAGGCCTCAACCAGCCATGCCGCCTACATCAAGGCCAATTACCGCAAAGAATCGCGCATTCGTTATTACAACAACCAGGACGACATCCTGGCTGATCTGCGCAACGGTCGTATCGACGTGATGCTGGCTGATCAGATTTCCGTACAGCCCATGTTGGCTGAACCCGACAACTCTGGGCTGGAAGGCAAAGGATTGGCTCCGTCGGATCCGCTATTTGGTGAAGGTATCGGAATTGCTGTGCGCAAAGGTAACGACGACCTGCGCGAACACCTCAATCAGGCGCTCGATGTGCTGAACAGCGAAGGCCGCATTGCGGCCTTACGCGGCCGTTATCTCAACGTGCCCATGGAATAAGTCACAGCCCGCTGCTTCGGGCTAGAGGAATGGATATGACGATTGCACAGCTTTATCAGCTGTTCTGGGCTGACGGTTGGCTGCAGGCGCTTGCCGAGGGCGCAACGAGAACACTGGGTATCTCAATGGGGGCCTTTGCGTTGGGACTGATGATCGGGTTGATTGTGGCGCTCATGAAACTGAAGGGACCGCGCTGGATGGTGTACTGGGCCAACCTGTACACCACCTTATACCGGGCAGTGCCGGAGCTGTTGCTGATTCTGCTGCTGTACTTTGCCGGGGCCGACTTGATCAACAGCTTTATGGCGTTGATTGATCAGCCCAGTGTTGAGGTCAACGGTTTTGTTGCCGCCATCGTCATCTTGGGGGTTGTTCAGGGGGCCTACAGCGCCGAGATCATCCGCGGTGCGATTCAGGCGATTGCTCCGGGGCAGATTGAAGCGGCGCGCTCACTCGGCATGTCCCGTTTTCTGCTGCTGTGGCGGGTGCAGTTACCGAGCATGCTGCCGTTTGCCGTGGCGGGCCTGTTCAACCTGTGGCTGGTGCTGGTCAAGGACAGCGCGCTGATCAGTGTGGTGGGTTATGGCGAGCTGCTCACCTCTGGGCGTCAAGCTGCAGCTACGACCAAGCATTACCTGACCTTCTATCTAGCAGTGGCGTTGTTCTATTACCTCATCACCCTGCTATCCGGCGTGCTGCTGCGCTTATGCGAGGCTCGCTTTGAACGCTGGATGCCCCAGCACGGTTAGGAGTGAATACGCATGGACTTTTCTTGGTTCAATGAATTCAGCCCGGAGCTGTTGCAAGGTGCTTGGGTGACGCTGCAACTGCTCCTGATCAGTGCGGCGGTCGGCTTTTCTTTAGCGCTGTTGGTGGCCTTGGCCCGACTCTCTCACTGTCTGCCACTTGCGTTGCTGGCGCGCTTCTACGTCAGCGTGCTGCGCGGGACGCCTCTACTGGTGCAGATATTCATCTTCTATTACGGCGTTGGCATGTTGCTGGCGGGCTGGCCCTGGATGCGCAGCAGCTGGCTGTGGCCCTACCTGCGCGAGGGCTTCTTTTATGTGGCCGTTGCCCTGAGCCTGAGTGTGTCGGCTTATGTCGGCGAAGTCCTGCGGGCCGGTTTGCGCGCTGTACCGAAAGGTGAGCTGGAAGCCGCGAGAGCTTATGGCATGAGCCCGTTTATGGTGTTGCGTCGCGTCTGGCTGGTGCGTGCCCTGCAACTGCTACGACCGACTTTGGCGGGGGAGGCGGTGATGCTGCTCAAGTCCACTGCGCTGGCTTCAACCGTTGCGCTGATGGACTTACTTGGTGCAGCCAACCTCGTCCGGGCGCAAACCCTGAAAGTCTATGAACCGCTGCTACTGGTGGCAGTGGTCTACATCGTTCTGGCATTTGTCATCGAACAGTTAATCGCCCGCTGGGGATACAAGCCTCAGACGCGGCCAAGGATGGATTAAGTCCAAGGAGATCGTCATGCAGTATTCCTCTCTGGTAGAACGTATCGCTGGCGAAAGTGTCAGCGCCTGGGACATTCACTACGCCGCCTGCGCCGCGCAAGCCCGTGGCGAAGATGTGATCGTGCTCAGCATCGGTGACCCGGACTTTGCTACCGATGCCGACATCTGCGAGGCTGCGATCCGCGGTTTGATTGACGGTGATACGCATTACACGCCGGTCACGGGGCGACTGGAATTGCGCGAGGCTATTGCGGCCAAGCAGCAACGCCTCGCCGGCATTCCCCTGACGGCTGAGCACGTCACGCTGGTGGCCGGGGCACAGAATGGCTTGTACGCCACGGCCATGTGCCTGTTCGAGGCGGGGGATGAAGTGCTGGTGCCGGAACCGATGTACCTCACCTATTCCGCCAGCATTCAGGCAAGTGGCGCCACCTTAATACCGATCCCGCAGCCCAGCTCGGGGGATTTTCGCCTGACGGCAGAGGCTCTGGCTGAGCTGGTAACACCGCGAACTCGCGGCATTGCCCTGGCTACGCCGAATAACCCAACAGGCAACATTTATAACGCAGCTGAACTGGCTGCTGTTGCAGCACTGGCGCAGGAACACGACTTGTGGGTGCTGTCCGATGAGGTCTACGGACAGCTGACCTACGAACAGCCGCACCACAGCATCGCGGCACTGCCGGGTATGGCCGAGCGCACGGTACTGATCAACAGCTTGTCGAAATCCCATGCCATGACTGGCTGGCGTGTTGGCTGGGTCGCCGGTCCAAAAACGCTGATCGGCCATCTGGATAATCTGCTGTTGTGCATGCTCTATGGCCTGCCGGGGTTTATTCAGAGTGCAGCACTTAAAGCGTTGGAGTTGGACGAGCAGATTGTCAGCAAAGCGCGTGCCCTGTTCCGTCGCCGTCGCGGCTTGGTCGTGCAAGGTCTGGCGGATGTTCCGCTGCTGCGCTGCAAAATCCCGGAGGCTGGCATGTTCATGTTGCTGGATATCCGCGGCACTGGTCTCACCAGTCAGCAGTTTGCCTGGGGCCTGTTCGAGCATGGTGGCGTATCGGTACTGGATGCTGAAGCCTTCGGTGCCAGTTGCCGGGGGTTTGTGCGCCTGTCATTTACTGTGGGCGACGAGGCGTTGAGCGAAGCCTGTAAGCGCATTGCGGCGTATGTGGCGAGTTTGAGCGTTGCAATCGAGATTTCCAGCTAGGGGAAAAAGCCATCGACTTGCTTTGTCGATGGGCGTTACAATCCAGTCATCTCTAGGCGCGGCAAATGCTGCGCCTACAACTCTCAGGCTAGGTAACATGACCTCAACCGTGACGCTCAGTGTAAATCTGTGGTGGCGCTTCCAATAGGAAGCGGCGCGTCGTTGCGGTTCAAAACCCAACCCTGCCGCCATCATCGGCAAGCAGGTTTCAGGATTTACATAGCTCACCGGTGTGGCGGCTCCAACCCCTAGGAGAAGGCCACATGATCTCATTACTCCCCCAGATGTATTGTTCGCTGCCAGGCTCATGGCGGGCGGAGCGATGGCCTGTTTCCGTCTCTGGCGCCAAGCGCTGCTCTAATCTGTTTACTGCCCTAATTGGCCTTAAGAACAAAAGGTTGGGATTGATATGCTGTTAATGATCGATAACTACGACTCCTTTACCTACAACGTCGTGCAGTATCTCGGTGAGCTGGGCGCTGATGTTCATGTCATTCGCAACGACGAACTAACCATCGCTGAAATCGAGGCGCTGAAACCCGAGCGTATTGTTGTATCTCCTGGCCCTTGCACGCCAACCGAGGCGGGTGTTTCCATCGAGTCCATCCTGCATTTCGCCGGCAAGTTGCCAATTCTGGGTGTTTGCCTTGGGCATCAGAGTATCGGTCAGGCCTTTGGTGGTGATGTGGTACGTGCGCGTCAGGCTATGCACGGCAAAACCAGCCCGGTTTTCCACCATGATCAAGGCGTTTTTGCCGGCCTGAACAACCCGCTGACCGTAACCCGCTACCACTCACTGGTCGTCAAGCGCGAGACTCTGCCGGATTGCCTGGAGATCACTGCTTGGACCCAGCATGACGACGGTTCGGTAGATGAAATCATGGGCCTGCGCCACAAGACCCTTAATATCGAGGGCGTTCAGTTTCACCCTGAGTCGATCCTGACCGAGCAAGGTCACGAACTTTTTGCCAACTTCCTCAAACAACAAGGAGGCGTGCGCTGATGGATATCAAGCAAGCCCTGAACCGTGTGGTTAACCAGCTGGATCTGACCACCGAAGAAATGCAAAGCGTGATGCGCGAAATCATGACCGGCCAATGCACTGATGCTCAGATCGGCGCGTTCCTGATGGGCATGCGTATGAAGAGCGAGACGATTGATGAAATCGTTGGCGCGGTTTCTGTCATGCGTGAGCTCGCCAGCAAGGTCGAGCTGTCCAGTCTCGCAAACGTGGTAGATGTGGTGGGGACTGGCGGCGACGGCGCGAATATCTTCAACGTCTCGACTGCCGCGAGCTTCGTGGTTGCGGCTGCTGGCGGCAAAGTGGCGAAACACGGCAACAGGGCCGTGTCCGGCAAAAGTGGCAGTGCTGATCTGCTGGAAGCCGCTGGTGTGTATCTGAACCTCAATGCTGAGCAGGTTAAACGCTGCATCGAGAATGTCGGCGTAGGTTTTATGTTTGCTCAGGTTCATCATTCGGCGATGAAACATGCTGCCGTTCCGCGTCGTGATCTGGGCCTGCGCACGATTTTCAACATGCTTGGCCCGCTGACCAATCCTGCAGGCGTGCAACATCAGGTTGTCGGGGTATTCAATCAAGCGCTGTGCCGGCCGCTGGCCGAGGTACTCAAGCGTCTGGGCAGCAAACATATTCTTGTTGTTCATTCCCGTGATGGTCTGGATGAGTTCAGCCTAGCGTCTGCCACCTACGTAGCCGAGCTGAAGAACGGTGAAATCACTGAGTACGAAGTGTTGCCGGAGGACGTAGGTCTGAAGAGCCAGAGTTTGGTCGGCCTGTCTGTGGACAGCTCCGAGGCGTCGCTGGCGCTGATCCGCGATGCGCTGACTCGCCGTAAAACCGAGGCCGGGCAGAAGGGGGCAGATATGATAGTGCTTAATGCTGGCGCTGCTCTGTATGCTGCTGATATTGCCAGCTCGCTGAAAGAGGGCGTGGCCTTGGCGCACGATGCGTTGCACACCGGCCTGGCCTGGGAAAAGCTGACTGAGCTGGCGTCCTTTACTTGTGTATTCAAAGAGGAGAACGCCGGGTGAGTATTCCAACCGTTCTGGAAAAGATTCTGGCGCGTAAGGCAGAAGAAGTTGCTGCCCGTCGTGCCGTTGTCAGTCTTGGCGAGCTGGAGCAACAGGCAAACGCTGCTGATCCGGCCCGTGGTTTTGCTCAGGCGCTGATTAACCAAGCGCATAGCAAAAAACCGGCGGTCATTGCTGAGGTAAAGAAAGCATCGCCAAGCAAAGGCATTCTGCGTGAAGACTTTGTCCCTGCTGAGATCGCCAAGAGCTACGAGGCCGGTGGTGCAACTTGCCTGTCGGTACTCACCGACATTGACTTCTTTCAGGGCTCCGACCGCTACCTGCAAGAAGCGCGCAGTGCTTGTTCGCTACCGGTTATCCGCAAGGACTTCATGATTGATCCTTACCAGATCGTTGAAGCTCGGGCATTGGGCGCAGACTGCGTGTTGCTGATCGTTGCGGCCCTTGAGGATTCGCAAATGGCTGAGTTGGCAGCCACTGCCAAAGCATTCAATCTGGATGTGTTGGTTGAAGTGCATGATGGCAACGAGCTTGATCGAGCGCTCAATACACTGGATACGCCTCTGCTTGGCATCAACAATCGTAACCTGCACACCTTTGAACTGAGCCTTGATACCACGCTCGACCTGCTGCCACGGGTGCCCCGTGACCGTCTGGTGGTGACCGAGAGTGGTATCCTCAACCGTGCTGATGTTGAGCTGATGCAGATCAACGACGTTTATGCTTTCCTCGTCGGTGAGGCCTTCATGCGGGCTGAAAACCCAGGGGCTGAGTTAGAGCGGCTGTTCTTCCCGGAACATCACCGGGCTGTCAATGTTCCTGACTTGGATTGATCTCCAAAGGGCAAAAAAAAGCCGACCATCCTGGTCGGCTTTTTAATGTCTGATATTTATCAACGGGTCCCGAACACCACCATGGTTTTGCCTTTTACATGTACCAAACCCTGTTCTTCGAGGGATTTCAGTACACGTCCGACCATTTCCCGCGAACAGCCTACGATGCGGCCGATTTCCTGACGGGTAATCTTGATCTGCATGCCATCAGGATGCGTCATGGCATCAGGCTGTTTGCACAGGTCAAGCAGTGTGCGGGCAACGCGCCCGGTTACGTCGAGGAAGGCCAGATCGCCGACTTTGCGCGTGGTGTTGCGCAGGCGCTCTGCCATTTGGCTGCCAAGTGCATACAGAATGTCCGGATCTTGCTGAGTCAGTTCACGGAATTTTGTGTAACTCAGTTCACCAACTTCGCACTCGGTTTTTGCGCGCACCCAGGCGCTGCGTTCTTTTTCCGTACCTTCTTTTTCAAACAGACCCATCTCCCCGAAGAAGTCGCCTGCATTGAGGTACGCGATGATCATTTCCCGACCGTCATCATCTTCGATCAGAATGGTTACTGAACCCTTGATGATAAAGAACAGCGTTTCGCTACGGTCGCCGGCGTAAATAATGGTGCTCTTTGCGGTGTAGCGGCGGCGATGACTGTGAGCGAGTAGCTTGTCGAGATTTTTGATTTTAGGTGTGAGGGTAATAGCTACCATGCCCGAATCCCGAATTTATAAAAATTATTACCGCAAGCGGTAGTCGTTCTAGTTGTTATACGGCCAAGTGTGCCAGCAATCTGTTCTGAGCTTAAGTGAACACCTCCGCGTCAGAGGTGGAATTGCGACCTAGCTAACATCTTGATGCTGAATTGACCGTTGGAATTTTTTCAAAAGTGCTGTGCTAAGATTTCTCCTTTTTAAAACAGCGGAGCCGGAAAGATGAAAGCGCGTATTCAGTGGGCGGGTGAGGCCCTGTTTATAGGCGAATCGGGTAGCGGCCACGCTGTAGTAATGGATGGCCCTCCTGAAAGTGGTGGCCGGAACCTAGGCGTCCGTCCCATGGAAATGGTGCTGATAGGACTGGGTGGTTGCAGCAATTTTGATGTTGTCAGCATCCTGAAAAAATCACGCCAGGCAGTTGAGAGTTGTGAAGCATTCCTTGAGGCCGAACGTGCTGAACAGGAGCCTAAGGTATTCACCAAAATTCATCTGCATTTTGTTGTTAAGGGCCGCAGCTTGAAGGAAGCGCAGGTCAAGCGGGCGGTGGATCTGTCTGCAGAAAAGTATTGTTCGGCATCCATTATGCTTGGACGCGCCGGTGTTGAAATCACCCATAGTTACGAAATTGTAGAGCTGGGTGATTGACACTGATATTGACAAATTACTAACAAAAAGCGCCCTGATGGGCGCTTTTTGTTACTTTGGTCCTATATTCGGTAAGTGCTACTGGTCATGACTTTGGCCAACAGACTCATGCCAAATTTCACCGGAGCTGGAAAGCGCAGGCCGCCGGCTTCAAGCGCATTGGTTGAATGTTGTTGCTCGTCGACCTTCATTTGCTCCAGGATCGCGCGGGACTTTTGGTCTTCCTGTGGGATTTGCTCCAAATGCTCGTCTAGGTGTTTCACCACCTGATCTTCCGTAGCGGCCACGAAGCCCAAGCTGACCTTGTCACTAATCAGGCCCGCGGCGGCACCGATACCAAATGACAGGCCATAAAACAGCGGGTTTAGCACGCTTGGGTGGCTGCCCAGTTGGCGGATGCGCTGCTCGCACCAGGCCAGATGGTCGATCTCTTCTTCAGCAGCATGTTCCATCGCACTGCGGATGGCCGGCAGCTTTGCGGTCAGGGCCTGACCTTGATACAGCGCTTGAGCGCAGACTTCGCCTGTGTGGTTGATCCGCATCAGCCCAGCGATGTGGCGTGTCTGTTTGCTATCAAGCTCTGCTTCCGGCTGAACGATGGCCGGGGACGGGCGGGTTGGTTGGCCGCTAAATGGCAGCAGAGTTCGAAGCGCGGTATCAGCCTGTAGCAGCAGGCGGTCAACTGGGGAAAAGTGGCGTTCGCTGGCCATAAGGACCTCCGGCGATAACAAGGCGGCCAGTTTACCTCAATCACCGGCCACGGGTTTGATCAGGATCAGCCTAGTCCTTACGCGTGGGACTGTCTGCTGGGAGTGGGCGAAAGTGGCCAGGAGGTAATCCTCAGGCGTTTAGGACTGTTTGATAAAGCGCCGATTGATTTTGCCGCTGAACACGCGCACAAGTGCCCGTGGCAGTAAGCGTGGGGCAAGTGTCAGTAAGCGGTTGCGCCAGCCAGGAATGATGATGGCTTGGTTCTTGTCCAGAGCCTTAACGGTGATCAGCGCTACTTCTTCGGGGCTCATCATTAGTTTGCTGTCTTGCAGCCCTTTCATGCTCACTCGGGCTGTGCGAAAAAATGCACTCTGGGTTGGGCCGGGACAAAGTACGGATACTTTGACGCCATAGGGTTTCAGATCTTCGCGCAAACCTTCGGAGAAGCTCAATACATAGGCTTTGCTTGCGAAATAGTTGGTCATGCCCGGGCCTGGTTGAAATGCGGCAACGGAGGCTACGTTGAGAATCTGTCCGTGGCCTTGTCCGGCCATGATCCCGCCCAAGGCGTGAGACAGCCTTGCTAGTGCCAGTACATTCAGCTCAATTAGTTGCTGTTCCTGCATCCAGTCTTGGCTGACAAAACTGCCTGATGTGCCAATACCTGCGTTGTTGATCAGCAGATCAATACGGTGTGCGCCTTGCTCCAGTTCAAGCAGCAGACCAGTGACTTGCAGAGGTTGGCTTAGGTCGCAGACGCGGAATAGTACCTGCACTGAAAAGCGCTGACTCAGCTCGCAGGCGATGCTTTCCAGCGCGTCACGCTGGCGGGCGACCAGGATCAGATTACGGCCACGCCGGGCCAGAGCTTCTGCCAAGGCCAGACCGATCCCACTTGAAGCACCAGTGATAAGTGCAAAGTGCGCCATTAGATTCTCCGAGGGCAGTCCCGTCAGTTGCATAAGCTAAGAATACGATAGCTGTTCACTGCACCTTAGGTGGACGGGCAGTGGGGCGAGGCTGTGGGCCTGGCTGTCGCAGCGGCGCTATTGTGCCTGTCTGCGACAGCAACTGCTCAGGCTTATTTCATTGAGTTTTCAAGAAAGGCCATGTAGCTCGGCACCAGGATCGCCAGCAGCAGGCCGCCGACAATCAGCACCAACCAGAGCGAGGCCAGTACTTTGACTGCCGTGCTGTTTGGTGGCGGTGGAGGGCCGTAGCGATTTGCCTCAGTGCTGCCGGGCATAAGGAGCATCAACAGAGTAAACACTGTGCCAATGGCCGGGACGAAGGTGAGCAAAATCATCCAGCCTGACCAGCCAATGTCATGTACGCGCTGGACACCGATCATGATTGAGACCACTGCAAGCGCGGCTACGCCGATCACCCCGGCAATAATGGAGAGTATTCCGGAACTATCACCCGCTCCGAGAGCAACCGCGAAGATAGCAATGGCAGGAATGAATACCAGCGTCATCACCAGAGACCACGCCAGGTAGCGCAGGCGGCCAATACGACCGTCGGTGGTAAACACCTTTAGCGTGCCTACTGCGGGCAGATTTTCGCTCACTGCTGATTTTGGCGGCGCGTAGGGCGTTGTCGGTTGCATGGCCATCGCTGGGGTGGACTGGGCAACTTCTTCCTGACGGGCCAGATATTTCTCGATGATGATGCCGCACGCAGAGCATTCGCTGTTCTTAGGCTGCACGTGTCCGCACTTTGGGCAGGTCATCTGGCTGTCATGTGCGGTGCCAGTCTGCGTTGTGGCGGTCGGATGATCCTCAGTCTCAACCAGTGTGAGGCTGGCGCTGAGGTCGTGCTCGATCTTCACCTCTGCGCCTGCTTTTTGCAGTGCGTTGAAGTACTGCTTGGCTTCGGCTTCGCTCAGGTCGCGCTTGATATCGACGTTAGTTCCTTTAAATAGGGCATTGATGCGATTGACGTCGCTTTTAAACAGTTTGGCCAGATTATCTTTGACGGTGTTCAGGTCGTGACCCGGCAGCACATCTCCGGTGAACACAATCTTGTATCGGGTAGCTGTCATGCCGGGCATCCTTGTGAATGTCAGGGGGGAGAATTTCTAGACTATCTGTCCGACAGATGGCGAAACAAGTGTCTGTGCGACTAAGTCTTGGCAATCGTGTCCCAGCGGTCTACCCACTGGCCGTTGCGGACCAGTTGAATTTGATTGAACAGTTCGAAGACACCTTCCGAACGCTGGGGGCGGAAAAAGACCCAGTCATCAACCTGAAGTCTACAGCGGCGGGAACTGGTAAGGCGCTCCTGATTGGCACTGCGACCAAATAGGTCGTCATAACGTAACCCATTTGGAGAGTGGGGCTGCGCTGGCCATTGGCCGCCGTAGAGGTAATAGGTCTGTTGACGGTTTCGGTTAAAGGCCTGTAGTAGAGCGTGGGTCTTGCCTATAAACGGTAGTTGCCCGGGGAGCGCCTTCAGGACGGGGCTGGCAATCCACAGCGCCGGTTGCAGTTCACTGAGCAGATCGTTGTCAAAGTCGCTGGGCTTAAGCAGCGCAGATCCCACCGACACTTCGTTTAGGACGGTTTCTGCGTTGGTATGCAGGCGGTAGGTGAGGCTTCCTGCGCCATTGAGCGTGGGCTGTTGCGGCCATTGCTGGGGGAAGCGCTGTGCTGCCTCTATAAAGGCTTTGTAGCGGGCTGAACTGTTACGAAAAGCTTGCCTGCGTCCGAGCCAAAAAGGCGCTTGGGCGATATGGGCGTCGTACCCCATCAGGCCGCGAACGTTTAGGTGGTTCGGGTTGTCCTGCAGCCAAGTCAGCGCAGCGGTCAGTTGCTCGGGAGCGTTGAAGCCGCCCCGAGTCAGGCCGATGTCGATCTCAAAGGCAATTTGCATGGGCTGCTCGAGCGCTTGTGCGAGTTCTGCGTACTCGTACAGCCTTGGCAGGCTGTCGATGAGCCAAGTCAGTTGTTGTGCCGGGACAAATTCAGCGGGCCCCTCCAGCTGCTGGTAAAACTGCCGGGCCGCCGCCAGAGGCAGAGGTTTGCCCAGCAGTATGTCGCTGCGGGGAAAGTCCCGAGCTAACTGATTGAGGTGTGGCTGGTGGAACGCCATGAAGCGTTGGCAGTTGAGCGATTTCGACAAGTATTGCAGCAGTGCTGGTGGAGACAGGGACTTGGCCACCAAACGCAGTGGCAGGCTACTGTCCAGATGCGCACTCAGGTGCGCGGCGTTCTGATCCAGGCGGTCGAGGTCAATAATCAACTGCGCAATCCCCCCGCCGTGCTGACGCAGCATGTGATTGAGGGCTGCGAAGTACGGCGGATGTGGTTGCTCCCGGGGTGACAGTCTGTCTGCCGGATTCATTGCGCTTGAAGGCGTAATTGCTGGCAGCGTTGCAAGGCCGTGCGGTATTCAGCGTCAAGTCGCTTGATCAGCTCCTCAATGGATGGCAGATCTTCAATGCCGCCCACACCTTGGCCGGCAGACCACACGGTTTTCCAAGCTTTGGCTTCATCGTTTATGGGTTTGAGTTTTTCGCCATAGTTGATGTCGGCTTTGTTTTGCAACTGATTCAGGTCGTAACCGGCTTGCTCAAGGCTCTGGCGCATAAAGCTCGCTGGCACGCCTGAGACTGCCGGTGTGTGGATGATGTCGGCTGCTTTGGCTTGAAGGATCATCTGCTTGTAGGCGTCGTCGGCTCCGTTGTGCTGGGTGGCGATCAGACGCGTGCCCATGTAAGCCAGATCCGCCCCGAGAATCTGGGTGGCTAGAATTTCGTGGCCATGATTAATGCAGCCTGCCAGCAGCAAGGTTTTATCGAAAAACTGGCGAATTTCGGCGACCAGCGCAAATGGGTTCCAGGTCCCCGCATGGCCACCTGCCCCAGCGCCCACTGCAATCAATCCATCCACCCCGGCTTCTGCTGCCTTTTCAGCATGGCGGCGTGTGGTTACATCGTGGAACACCAGTCCGCCATAGCTGTGTACGGCATCCACCACATCCTTTACCGCACCTAGGCTGGTGATGACGATAGGAACCTGTTGTTCCACACAAATCTTCAGATCGGCCTGCAGACGAGGGTTGCTAGCATGAACGATGAGGTTTACGGCATAAGGTGCTGCGTCTTTCACAAGGCCCGCGCGAATTTGTTCAAGCCATGTGCGCAAGCCATTGCTGTCACGCTGATTGAGCGCCGGGAAGCTGCCGACGATGCCATTGTTGCAACAGGCCGTCACCAGAGTAGGGTCTGACACCAGAAACATAGGCGCAGCAACAACGGGCAAACGCAGGCGGTTTTCAAGCAGAGCAGGCAGAGTCATAGCGTGATCCTTTTACAGAGATCAGAAAGGGCGTACTACAACCAGGATGACGATCCCCAGCAACGCCAGTACAGGGGCTTCATTAAACCAGCGGAAAAATACATGGCCGCGCTGGTTATTGTTTTGGGCAAACGCCTTGATCTGTATACCGCAGTAGAGCTGGTAAACCACAAGCAGAGCCACCAGCGTGAGCTTGGCGTGCATCCAGCCTTGGCTGAAGTAATAACTCGAGTTGAGGCTGATCAGCCAGCCACCCATGGCCAGCGTCAGAATCATCGAAGGCCACATGATGCCGCGGTAGAGCTTGCGCTCCATGATGCAAAAGCGCTCGTGGCTGACCGTGTCTTTGCTCATCGCGTGATAGACAAATAGGCGCGGTAAGTAGAACAGGCCGGCAAACCAGCAGACGACGGCAATAATATGCAGGGCCTTGAGCCACAGGTAGAGCATGAAGCACCTCGGGATGGGGACTGACTGTTGATAGTAGTGCGCCAAGATGCTGGCGTCATCCGGCAGTAAAAGTTGGCCCAGCGCCTCTGCGGCCTTATCATCAGCGGTTTTCCACAGTGGCTACTCAAGGGGCATTCAATGATCAAGGTCGGTATCGTCGGCGGCACAGGCTACACCGGTGTGGAGTTGCTGCGTTTGCTGGCGCAGCATCCGCAAGCGCAGGTTGAGGTGATTACCTCCCGCTCCGAGGCAGGCGTGCGCGTTGATGAGATGTACCCGAACCTGCGTGGCCATTACGACAACCTTGCATTCAGTGTCCCTGACGTGGCGACACTGGGGGCTTGCGATGTAGTGTTCTTCGCCACTCCGCATGGCGTTGCCCATGCACTGGCCGGCGAGCTGTTGGCCACCGGCACTAAAGTGATCGATCTGTCTGCCGATTTCCGCCTGCAGGACGCCGATGAGTGGGCCAAGTGGTACGCTCAGCCCCACGGCGCGCCTGACTTGCTCCCTGAGGCTGTTTACGGCTTGCCGGAGGTTAACCGTGAAGCCATCAAACAGGCGCGTCTGATTGCTGTGCCAGGCTGCTATCCAACTGCCACGCAGCTGGCGCTGATTCCGCTGCTAGAAGCAGGAATTGCAGACACAACTCAACTGATTGCCGACTGCAAGTCCGGTGTCAGTGGGGCGGGGCGCGGAGCCAGTGTGGGGTCGTTGTTCAGCGAGGCGGGCGAAAGCATGAAGGCCTATGGCGTCAAAGGCCATCGTCACCTCCCGGAAATTCGTCAAGGCCTGCGTCGCGCCGCTGGTAAAGATGTTGGTCTGACGTTTGTGCCGCACCTGACGCCAATGATTCGCGGTATTCACGCCACGGTTTATGCGACGGTTGTCGATCGTTCTGTGGACCTGCAGGCGCTGTATGAACAGCGTTATGCCAATGAGCCGTTTGTTGACGTTATGCCTGCAGGTAGCCACCCGGAAACGCGCAGCGTACGCGGTGCCAACGTATGCCGTATCGCTGTTCATCGTCCGCAAGATGGTGATCTGGTGGTGGTGTTGTCCGTTATCGACAACTTGGTCAAAGGGGCTTCGGGTCAAGCCGTGCAGAACATGAACATCCTCTTTGGGCTGGATGAGCTTTCGGGGCTTAGCCACGCGGCGCTGCTGCCCTGATGAGCGGCTGGGAAGTCCGGCCTACCAACCCGCGCCGAAGCAAGCGTGGGTTGCTGATGACTGGTGTGCTGGTGGCTTGTATCCCGCTGTCTTTTTGGGCTGGCAGCAAGTGGCAGGAAGGGCAGGGGTTGCCTGTTACTGACACTCAGCAGAGCCAACATCTGGAGCAAGAAATCGAAGAGCTGCGCCAACAGATGGCGGTGCTCAAAAGCGCCGAGCAGGTGAGCCAGCAGGCCAACGAGCAAAGTCGTCTGACAATCAAACTGCTGGAAGAGCAGATCTATAAGCAGCAACAAGACCTTGCGTTTTACAAAGGTGTTGTAGCGCCCGAACGCCGCCAGGATGAGCTCAATATCAAGGCATTCGAGGTATTGCCGTCAGAAGCCGCTGGACGATACCGCTACAAGATTCTCCTAAACCGACTGGGTAAGGGGGAAAAACCTTTACAGGGGACACTGTTGATCACTGTTAGTGGAAAACAGGATGGCAAAACGGTGACGTACTCGCTCGCTGACTTGTCAGAGGGGATTCATGATGCACAGCCCCACCCGATTGAGTTTGGCTTTAAGCATTTTCTGGCAATTCCTGAAGCTGCTCAGTTTGCCGAATTACAGCTACCGGAGGGGTTCGTTGCTGAGCGAGTCGCTATCAAGGCCGAGATCAAGGGGCAAAAGCCGATAGTTCGGACCTTTGAGTGGAATAGGAAGGAGTAAATATTCCCCATGTGGAATAAAGGCAAAGCTGGGCCGGACCTGCAACGCTATGCAGGCAAAACAAGTCTGCTGGCTGTGGGGGCGGAGTTGCACGGCGATATGCGTTTTGACGGAGCAGTTCAGGTCGATGGTGCAGTAAAAGGCAACTTGCAGGCGCTTGAAGGTTTGGTGCGTGTTAGCGCCCTGGGGCGGGTTGAAGGAGATATTCGCGCTCCCCATGTCATCGTCGACGGAGAGGTCTTGGGAGACATTCACGCCAGCGAGCACTTGGAGTTAGGGGCTAAGGCCAGGATTCGCGGCAATTTGCACTATGGCGTGATGGAAATGGCCATGGGCGCGCAAGTTGAGGGCAATCTGTGTCATATGCATGGTGCTGAACGGCCGTTGGAATTGCCGCAATGTATAGACGGAGAATAGTTGACCGCTTTTCTAGGGTAAGCGGATAATGTGAAGCAGAACGCAGTATGGCCCTAGCGCCGGGAGTTAATCAGCATGAGCGTTGAATCATTCACCCCCACCCCTTTGCTATTTACAGAGGGTGCCGCCAACAAGGTTAAGAGCCTGGTTAGTGAGGAGGGCAATCCGCGCCTTAAGTTGCGCGTGTTTGTTACGGGCGGCGGATGCTCAGGATTTCAGTATGGTTTCACCTTCGATGAAGATGTTGCAGAAGACGACACAATCGTCGAGCGTGAAGGTGTCAGCCTTGTGGTTGATCCAATGAGCTTTCAGTACCTGGTCGGTGCTGAAGTTGACTACCAGGAAGGCCTTGAGGGTTCCCGTTTCGTCATCAAAAACCCAAATGCCACCACCACCTGCGGTTGCGGTTCGTCATTCTCGATCTAAGGCCATGCAGATACTGAAACGCCGCGCATTTAGCGCGGCGTTTTTGTTTTTATCTCAGGCTGGGTAGATGGCGCCGAGTACGCGCAGGCCGCGTGCTCCTGTGACGCTGGGGCGGTTAGCTGGAATGCCGTCGAGGCAGCAGTGAGCCAGCCAGGCAAATGCCATGGCCTCAACCCAGTCAGCGGGGACACCCAGCTCATCAGTGCGGCTGACCTGGCATCCGGGCAGCAGCTGCTCAAGCCGCTGCATCAGTTGCTGATTGTGCGCACCGCCGCCGCAAACCAATAGCAGCTCAGTGCGTTCCTGAGCGCTGCGCAGTGAGCGAACAATACTAATGGCGGTCAGTTCCAACAGCGTGGCTTGAATATCTTCTGCTTTGAGCGCTGGGAGCCTACCCAAGTGTTGATCCAGCCATTCCAGATTAAACAACTCGCGTCCTGTGCTTTTCGGGCCGCTGGTGTGGAAGAACGGATCAGCCAGCATTTGCTCAAGCAGCGCTGGAACTACTTCCCCCGCTGCAGCCCACTGTCCGCCTTGATCATAGCTCAGGCCTTTGTGGCGCTGAATCCACGCATCCATCAACACATTACCTGGGCCGCAGTCGAAGCCAGAAGCACTGTGTGCCGGGTCAAGTAGGCTGAGGTTACTGAATCCGCCCACATTGAGAATGGCTCGGGGGCTTTCCGGACTGGCGAAGAGCGCTTCATGGAAGGCCGGGACAAGGGGGGCACCCTGGCCGCCAGCGGCCATATCACGGCGTCTGAAATCACTGACTACGGTGATGCCTGTCAGTTCGGCCAGCAGGGCAGAATTGGCTATCTGTACAGTAAACCCGCGTGCAGGCTCGTGCCGGATTGTTTGCCCGTGGCTGCCGATCGCTCGGATCTGTTCTGGGCGCAATTGGTGTTCGGAAAGCAGTTGATTGATGCCTTCTGCCGCCAGCTGTGCCCAGGTTAGTTCGGCCATAGCTGCGCGAGCTATTTCATCGTGACCGGGGGAGCAAAGGGCCAGAATATCTGCACGAAGTGTTTGTGGCATCGGCAGGTAGCGGGTGTCGATGAGGGCGGTCTGATCAGTTTGTCTGATCAGCGCGATGTCCAGACCATCAAGGCTGGTTCCGGACATCACACCAAAGTAGAGGGACATGATTACTGCTGATTGTTCATCGCGAGCATGGTGGCCTTTTCTTTGTCCATGCGTGCCATTAAAGGTTTGCTGAACTGCATGAAGCGGCTCTTCTCGCTGCTGGCAATCGGATCAGACATTGGCAGGCGCTGGCTGAGTGGGTCAACGTGAACACCGTTAACCTGGAACTCATAATGAAGGTGAGGACCGGTAGACAGGCCCGTTGTTCCGATATAACCGATGATTTGTCCTTGCTTGACGTTAACCCCATTGCGGATACCGCGGGCGAAACCGTTCATATGCGCATAGAGGGTGCGGTAGCGTTGCCCATGCTGAATGATCACGGTATTGCCGTAACCACCGTTGCGACCCGCAAGCATTACGCGGCCATCACCAGCCGCCTTGATTGGAGTTCCGCGTGGCGCAGCATAATCCACCCCTTTGTGGGCGCGAATCTTGTTCAAAATCGGATGGCGGCGGCCATTGGAGAAGCGAGAGCTAATCCGAGCAAAATCCACTGGAGTGCGGATGAAGGCCTTACGCATGCTTTCGCCATTCGCGTTGTAGTAGCTGGTCGTGCCTTGGCGGTTGGTGTAACGAACAGCTGTAAACGGCTTGCCACGGTTGGTAAAGCGGGCGGACAGGATATTGCCGGTGCCGACCTGCTTGCCGTTAACGATCTTCTTCTCGTAGATCACTTCGAACTCGTCGCCTTTGCGAATATCCATAGCAAAGTCGATGTCGTAACCGAAAATATTGGCCAGTTCGATGGTCAGATTATGCGACAGACCGGCGCGTTGGGCTGAGCGGAACAGCGAGCTATCGATTACGCCGCGAGCGTAGGTTTTGAGCACTTCTGGTTTGGCCAGATCGCGTTTGAACTGGTAGCCCTTGTCGGTCTTGCTCAGCGTTACGCGCTCAAGGTCACTCAGTTGGCTGGTCAGGCTTTCAAGCTGCCCATCGGGTGTCAGCTTGAATTCGATTTCCTGGCCGGTTTTCAGGCGAGTGAGAGATTTGGCGTCTTTGCTACTGTTAAGAACTTCGTGAAGTGTCGTTGCACCTAGGCCGACCTTGGCAAAAATAGTCGACAGCGTATCGCCGCTTTCTACTTTGATGGCGTGATGCAGTGGGTCGCGGTCAGGTTCAGTGCTTTCTTCGGCTACAGCCACTTCCGCTTCATCGGGGGTTGGCTTGGTGGCTTCTGCAGTCTCAGGGAAAGGGTTTGGGGCTTTCTCGAGAACAAGGGATTCGGTCGATTTGGATGCTTCTTGCTGATCGGCATACTCAGCGCCGTTATCCAGCTCAAGGTTCAGAAAGGTGCGTTTTGCTTCTACTTCACGGGACGGGAAAACCAGCAGTGCCAAGCTTAGGAGGGCGGCGACACCACTGGCCGCCAGAATATGGCTTTTGGGGTATATAGGCGGCGCTTTAGTTGTTGAGGTCATAGGCTGCGTACTTAATTTGGAAGTGAAAATGAAAAGAAAAAAAGATAAACAATATGATGAAAATGCAGTAACTGTATAAAATATAACCAAATCGTATGCTAAGCAACCCTGCCGTTCCGCAAAGCCCAAGGATTTGACCCGGGTCAAACCTTGAGATTTGTTTCTGATCTTGTATGGTTGCTCCCCTTTGTTTCCTTGTGGTTGTGAGTTTTGTCATGAAGTCCGTTGAAGAGCAGTTGGCGCTGATCAAGCGTGGCGCCGAAGAGGTTCTCGTTGAAGCTGAGTTGGTGGAAAAACTGAAGCGTGGCGAGCCGCTGCGAATCAAGGCTGGATTTGATCCAACTGCGCCTGACCTGCATCTCGGCCATACCGTGCTTATTAATAAGCTGCGTCAGTTTCAGGAGTTGGGGCATCAGGTCATCTTTCTGATTGGTGACTTCACCGGGATGATTGGGGATCCGAGTGGCAAAAGTGCTACCCGTCCGCCGTTGACGCGCGAGCAGGTTCTTGAAAACGCCGAAACGTATAAAGCTCAGGTATTCAAGATTCTGGATCCAGCCAAGACTGAGGTGGCATTCAACTCCACCTGGATGGATAAAATGGGCCCGGCGGACTTCATTCGCCTGACTTCTCAGTACACCGTTGCGCGCATGCTTGAGCGTGATGACTTTGATAAGCGCTACACATCCAATCAGCCTATCGCTATCCATGAGTTCCTGTATCCGCTGGTACAAGGCTACGATTCAGTGGCGCTGAAGGCTGATGTAGAGCTGGGTGGGACTGATCAGAAGTTCAATCTGTTGATGGGGCGTGAGCTGCAGCGTGCCTACGGCCAGTCTTCTCAGTGCGTGGTCACAATGCCGCTGTTGGAGGGGTTGGATGGCGTTAAGAAGATGTCGAAGTCCCTTGGGAACTATGTCGGCATCCAAGAAGCGCCAGGTGTGATGTACAACAAGCTTGTGTCCATGCCAGATACTCTGATGTGGCGTTACTTTGAGTTGCTGAGCTTCCGATCCATGGATGAGATCAATCAGTTCAAGCGTGATGTCGAGCAGGGAGCTAACCCGCGTGACATCAAGATCAAGCTGGCAGAAGAAATTGTTGCGCGCTTCCATGGTGAAGAGGCGGCGCTTAATGCGCATAAGTCAGCAGGTAACCGCATGAAGGATGGTGAGCTGCCGGATGATCTGCCTGAGGTGGAGGTTGTGTCGGCTGAAGATATGCCGGTCTCGGCGCTTCTTAATAAGGCAGGGCTTGTAAAGAACGCAGCGGCGGCTCGTGACTTGCTGGGTTCGGGTAGTGTAAAGGTTGATGGCCAAGTGGTTGATCGTGCATTCGTCTTTAGTCTCGGCGCGGTGCATGTCGTACAGGCGGGCAAAAAATCATTCGCGCGAATTACGCTTAAGGCTGAGTGATTAGCGGTTGGGGGTTGATCTTCTAGGTTGGCTCCCTATAATGCGCACCTTCTTCGGCGCAGACCTCTAGATAAATTGCTTATAAATCAATAAGTTAATTTGATTTAGAGGTTGCAAATCAGCGAAAGCTGAGTAGAATGCGCCGGGCTGACAGGGTGGTGGTTTGATCCTGTTGGTGGCTTCGGTCAGGTAGATCGAAAGCGGTGAAAAAGGCAGGTTGACAGGGTTTTTAAACGCTGTAGAATTCGCCTCCCGCTGACGAGATGCTGAAAAGCTACCGAAAGCGCAAGTGGTTGAAGTTGAAAAGAAATTTTCACAAATCACTTGACAGA
>NZ_LKKK01000011.1 GCF_001446935.1 Pseudomonas sp. TTU2014-080ASC | reverse complement strand
GGAAGCTGATGGCCTTACCAATGTTCGCAGTGGCAGTCGCAGTGTCGTTGTCGCCATCGGTGATGGTACCGACCACGCTGATTTTGCCGTCCAGCGTCGCACTGGCTTCGTTGTGGCTGTTGCCACCGACTGGGTGTTTAACCGCACGCTCTTGGTTCAGGCTGATCTTGCCGTCAGCAGTTACGCTGACAGTGAAGACCACCACGTCGCCGCTGATGGTACCAATCACCTCACCTTCAGCATTGAGGCTGAGTTTGACTTCCTCACCGGTCAGAGTGTCGAACAGACCGCTGTCCTCACTCTCAACTTTCAGCGCGAAGTCCAGCGATTGCTGACCATCTGCACCGGCAGCGCTGGTGAACAGGCTAGCGAGTGTGAACGACGAGGTAGCCGCTGTGTTCAGGTTGGTTTCGTCGACCTGCAGGCTCAGGCTGCCCAGCTCTTTGGCGCTGATGCTTGGGCCGTCGTCCAGGAAGCTGATGGCCTTACCAATGTTCGCAGTGGCAGTCGCAGTGTCGTTGTCGCCATCGGTGATGGTACCGACCACGCTGATTTTGCCGTCCAGCGTCGCACTGGCTTCGTTGTGGCTGTTGCCACCGACTGGGTGTTTAACCGCACGCTCTTGGTTCAGGCTGATCTTGCCGTCAGCAGTTACGCTGACAGTGAAGACCACCACGTCGCCGCTGATGGTACCAATCACCTCACCTTCAGCATTGAGGCTGAGTTTGACTTCCTCACCGGTCAGGGTGTCGAACAGACCGCTGTCCTCACTCTCAACTTTCAGCGCAAAGTCCAGCGCCTTCTGGCCATCTGCACCGGCATTGGCGGTGAACAGGCTAGCGAGTGTGAACGACGAGGTAGCCGCTGTGTTCAGGTTGGTTTCGTCGACCTGCAGGCTCAGGCTGCCCAGCTCTTTGGCGCTGATGCTTGGGCCGTCATCCAGGAAGCTGATGGCCTTACCGATATCCAAACTGGCACTGGCTTTGTCGCCGTCGCCGTCGGTGACGGTGGCTTTGACGCTGACTACACCGGCAGCCAGTGACTTGGCTTCGTTGTGGTTGCTGGTGTCGCTATGCTGGATCGCACGCAGTTGGTCCAGCTTCACATTACCGCTGCCATCCACGCTCAGAGTGAAGACAACTGCGCCTTGCGCGTTACCGACACGGCCTTCCACCACACCTGCACTATTCAGGACCAAGAAGACATTCTGCCCAGTTGCAGTGTCTACCAAACCGCTGGCGGAAGAGTTCAAGACCAGACTGTAGTCCACGTCATCAACACCGTCAGATCCACCATCAACAGTAAAGAAGCTGCTGATATTGGCCGTGGCATCGAGTTCGAAATTGCTTTCATCCACTTGCAGAGTGGCCGAATCAAAGGCCTGTGCCGAGATGGTGGGGCCGTCATCTTCGAAATTGATAACCCCTGCCGCCCCCAAATCCAGGGCAGCGCTGGCTTTATCACCATCACCGTCGGTAACGGTTTTAACCAGTTTCAGTACACCTTCAGGCAGTTGCAGCACTTCAGCGTCATCAAAACTGCCGGCGTTGCTGTGCCAGATGTTTTTCAGCAGGTTGATAGTGACTTCGCCAGTTGCTGCATTGATGGTCAGGGTGAAGTAGTTAGCCCCCCCTGCGCTGCCAGTAATGACGTTGCCTGATTGGTTGAGAACGATTTCTGCGCCTTTACCGCCCTCGCCGCTCAAAGCGAACAAACCAGTAGCTACGTTGCTGCCATTCAGCTCATAGCCGTAAGTGCTAGAGCCACCGTCAGCACCGAAACTGGTGACGAAGTGGGCCTGCACTGCAGCTGCCGACAATACGGCCGTGGCGATGCCGTCGCCCTGCGTGCCACCTAAAGAGGCAAGGCTTTCGTCCAGAACAGCCAGGCTCAGCCACTCAACGCCCTGTGCCACTTGCACGGATGGGCCATCATCGAGCACTTGAACATTGATGTTCACGGTCGGCGACACATCACCGTCCAAATCGAACATCCGGGTTGGGAAGCTCTCGGAGACCACGTCACTGGAGCCAACACCACTGGTGTTGCTGTGATCGAGAGTGTTGTCAGTCAAGGTGTAGGTCCAGTTACCGGCAGCGTCCACGCTCAGCACGCCGTACTTGCCCAGAACTGTTCCACCGTTGGTGACATCAACCCAGTTGCCGTTAACGTCTTGGATTTGCAGTGCAGACACACCATCAGGGGAGTTAATGGTGATGGTGCCAAACGTGCGCTCAGCTGAGCTCGCCGGGTTGCTGCCTGATCCCAAGGCGGCTTCTTGCACAACACCAGGGCCTGCTTGGATGGTGCCAGCGGAGTCGGTGTAGTCAATGTCTACACCGGGGGTGTAATCAACCGGTACTGGTGTAGGAACTGGCGTAGGGATTGGTGTCGGCACGACCTCAGGTTCGTTAGCGCCAATCACCGGATCAGGGAACAACGGACCACGGCTAAGGCCTGCTGTTGGGAAGCCGATCTCCGGATCAATCGAACCGCCGGTCTCGCTGAGCATCACAAACGAGTTACCACCACCAGCGCCACCACCGCCAGCACCACCAGCACCTGGACCAGCAGCAGTCGCTTCACCCATTTGGGTCGGGTCATCACCCGCTTCGATTGCGGCCTGCAGGCGTTCTACATCAGTGAGATCTTGATCAGAAGGTGCGGTATTGGCAGGCACAGGCTGAGGCGCCTGACCCGCGCCGTTACCGGCGAGAAGCTGCGGTGTCAGCTCAAGGCTGCTATCACGGCCGACCGTTAGTGTTTGTCCGTTGCTCAGCCTTATAGCAACCGAGCCGTTAGCGCCGGTTTCGAGTGTTTCACCTGCGAACAGGCGATCACCTTCACTCAATGCACGACGAGTTCCATCTGCCGAAACAGCGAATACTTCGCCGACGATTTGGCCAACAACACCTAATAAAGTCGCCATGATCTCACCCTTTGTTAAACCCACCGGGTTCGCCCCGATTGTTTGTTAGAAAAGAGTCTAGAATGCTGCTTACAGAGAACTTAGGGGGTTTAAAATACAACTTATAATTCGACATCAAAAAGTTAGCGCCAGAAATATGTCACTCAACTTTTAAAAGTCGAAACCACTCCAAACCCCAACTCCGCAACCCTAGCCACTCATAACTCATTTAGTCGCCAACCCCTCGAAAGCCGCTCATAGAAAGGGTTTGCCTTATATAGACAATGTCTTTAATTCTTATATATTCATAAGACTATTTTCTCATATACCATAGTGCCAAATCTTCTAAACTGAGACTAAACGCTTTCTTTTTAGTGTTTTAAAGTTAGCGATATGGCGTAGCGTCAAAAATTCGACTAATCTGGGGCCACGCACACTAAACTGACAACAAACACACACAACAAATACACAACTAACGGAGCATTTATAAATGCGCGCAATCAATCCGCTGTTGAGCTGTATCGTTTTAGCCAGCCTATGCGGCCAGGCTCAGGCGCTTACCTTGTCTGAAGCGATGCAAAGCACGATCGACAACCATCCGGAAATTCACGCAGGCAAAAACAGTCGGCTGACCTCGGACGAGGAAGTGCGGATTGCTAAAGGTGGTTACCTGCCGACCGTTGACCTGTTGATGGGCTATGGACGTGAAAAGACTGATAGCCCGAGCACTCGTGCCAGTGGCAACCACAACACCGAAACACTGACGTATGGCTCATCTGAACTGCGCCTGCGGCAGATGCTGTTTGATGGCTTTAACACGCCTAACGAAGTGGGTCGTACCGAGGCAGTGGTGAACTCCCGCGCCTATCGCCTGCTCGGCACCTCCGAAAACCTGGCTCTGCGTACTGCTGAGGTGTACCTCGAACTGCTGATGCGCCGCGAAATGGTTGAGCTGGCCCGCAACAACCTGCTGGCTCACCAACGCATTAATGATCAAATCAGCATGCGCAGCCGTCAGGGTGTTGGCAGCTCCGCTGACCTGGACCAATCAGAAGCCCGTCTGGCCCTGGCTGAAAACAACCTCTACACCGAACAGGTCAACCTGGCAGATGCTGAGGCCAACTTCATCAGCGTTGTCGGCCGCCTGCCGGAAGAGCTGACTGCACCCTCTTCGCTCAAAGGCACGCTGCCTGCCAGCCTAGACGAAGCCCGCCAGCGTGTACTGGACAACAACCCACTGCTGAAGTCCGCACAGGCTGACGTGCACGCTGCTGAGAAGCAGTATGAAGTTGCTAAAGCACCGTTCTACCCACGCTTCGATGCAGAGCTGGCCACCCACGCTGATGACAACACCGGCGGTGATGAAGGCCATAACTCAGGCTGGCGTGCAGCTGTAGTGATGAACTACAACCTGTTCAACGGCGTACGCGACAAAGCTCGCCTGAATGCCTCTGCGCACCAGGTAAATGAGGCGCTGGATATTCGTAACAACGCTCTGCGCGTACTCAACGAAAACCTGACCCTGGCCTGGAATGCCATGGAAAACGCCCAACTGCAAACGCCAAAAGCACGTGCCTACGCTGACTACACCACCCGTGTACGTGAGGCCTACCAGCAGCAATTCAGCTTGGGTCAACGCACCCTGCTCGACCTGCTGGATAGCGAGAACGAACTGTTCACCGCTAACCGCCGTTACAGCGAAGTGCGCTTTACTGAGGAGTACTCCATGTACCGCGTTGTCACCGCGATGGGCGAGCTGCTGCGCAGCCAGCAAATCGTAGCGCCGAATGAGGCCATCGCCCTTTCGGAAGTGAAAAGCGACGCACGTCTTCCGGACATGAAGTAATCCTCAGCCACAGGAGTCACACAATTTGACCACCATGGAGCGACCGGGCACGGAGAAAGATCCGCGCCTGAATCACGACGATCCGTTGTTGGATGGCCTTTTGATCCTCTGCAAACTGCACGGCTGCTCTGGCAGCCGTGGCAGTCTTACAGCTGGCCTACCGCTGCCTCAGCAGCGCATGACTCCTGACTTGCTTGCCCGGGCAGCTGCCCGGGCAGGCCTGCAGGGCCGCTTGTTACAGCGGGATCTCGACAGCATCTCACCGCTTAATCTGCCCCTGCTGCTATTACTCAAGGATGGCCGCACGGCCGTCCTGCGTCGCTTCGGTGACAACGACAAAGTGCTGATCCTGCCTTGCGAGGCGGACGGCGGCGAACAATGGGTAACACGTGAGCAATTGGCCGATGAATACACCGGCCATGCCTTCTTCGCCCGTCCACGACACACCCTTGATGAAACACACAGACCGCTGGTGCCAAGGGTTCAGGCTTGGTTCCGCGACACCCTGAAACTGTCGCGTTGGCTCTATACCGATGCGGTCCTGGCCAGTTTGATGATCAACCTTCTGGGCCTGCTGGTTCCGCTGTTTGTCATGCAGACCTACGACCGGGTTGTGCCCAACCAAGCCACTTCAACGCTGTGGGTGCTGACCATCGGCCTGCTGGTCGGGTTGAGCTTTGAGCTGATCCTCAAGCTATTACGTTCCAAATTGCTGGATACCGCCGGTAAAAAAACCGACATCGTGCTTTCCGCCACGCTGTTTGAACGCATTACCGGCATGTCCATGAGCAACCGCCCTAATTCAATCGGCGGCTTTGCTCAAAGTATTCACGACTTCCAGGGGCTGCGTGAATTTCTCACAGCGGTGACGCTGACCAGCCTAATCGACCTGCCATTCTCGCTACTCATGCTGCTTGTGATTTGGCTGATTGGCGGCTGGCTGGTAGTCATCCCACTGCTGGCGTTCCCGATTACGGCGATCTTTGCTTACGTCATCCAGGCTCGCCTGCGTGACACCGTGCAAAAGAGCCTGCAACTGGCTTCACAGCGCCAGGCCCTGCTGATCGAAACCATCGGCGGCCTGGAAACCCTGAAAGCCTGCTGCGCCGAGAGTGAACGCCAACACGAATGGGAGAAAACCAACGGTGCACTGGGCCGTCTGGACATTCACTCCCGCTCACTGGCAGCCATTGCCAGCAACGGCACAGCTTTCCTGCAACAATTCGCGGGTATCGCCACAATCGTATGCGGCGTTTACATGATCATCGGAGGCCTGATGAGCGTGGGCGCACTGGTAGCGTGCTACATGCTCGGCAGCCGTATTCTTGCGCCGCTGGGGCAAATTGCCGGGTTGATCACGCGCTATCAGCAAGCGCGCCTGACCATGACCAGCACGGATGCTCTGATGGCCATGCCGCAAGAGCGCAAAACCAATCAGCGCCCGCTTGAACGCACCCAGCTCGATGGTTCGCTGGAAATACGCGACGTGACGTTCACCTACCCGAACCAAAGCACCCCAGCGCTCAACGGCATCAACCTACGGGTCAATCCTGGCGAACACATCGGCATCATCGGCCGCAGTGGCTCGGGTAAAAGCACGCTGGGTCGCCTGATCATGTCCTTCTACACACCTGAAAAGGGTCAGATCCTGCTGGACAACCTCGATCTGCGCCAACTCGACGTCGCCGACCTGCGCCACCAGATTGGCTATGTGGCCCACGACCTGCCACTGCTCTCAGGGACCCTGCGCGACAACCTGACCTTGGGTGCCCGTTATGTCAGCGACGCACGAATCCTCGAAATTGCCGATCTCACCGGTGTCAGCGAGCTGGCCAGGCAGCATCCACAAGGGTTTGACCGCCCTGTTGGCGAGCGCGGTCTGCTGCTTTCCGGCGGCCAGCGGCAGGCGGTTTTAATGGCTCGCGCCCTGCTGCTGAGCCCGCCAATTTTGCTGCTGGATGAACCCACCAGCGCCATGGATAACACCAGCGAAGACATTCTGCGCAACAAGCTGCAGACTTGGAGCGCAGGCAAAACCATGCTGCTGGTCACTCACCGTGCCTCCATGCTCAGCCTGGTTGATCGCCTAATCGTGATCGACAACGGCAGGATTATGGCTGACGGCCCGAAAGAAGCGGTTATCGAAGCACTACGCAAGGGCCGTATCGGCTCTGCAGCTGTGTAGGACACGCCATGCAATTACGACACGCATTCAACGACTATTTTTCCGGCATGCGCAAACGCCGCCAGGACACCGAGTTCATGCCGGATGTGGACGGCACCATTCTCGAGGACACTCCGCGCCTGACCCGCATCACCGTCTGGCTTGTTGGGGCCTGTTTACTAAGCGCCCTGCTCTGGGCCAACTTTGCCGTCCTCGAAGAAGTCACTGTGGGCGAAGGCAAGGCGATTCCCTCAAGCAAGGTTCAGGTTATTCAGAACCTTGAGGGCGGTATCGTCAGCGAAATTTTTGTCCGCGAAGGCCAGGTTGTAGAGAAAGGTGATGTCCTGCTGCGTCTGGATGACACTCGTTTTCTATCCAACCGCGGCGAAGCCGAAGCCGACCGCCTTGCCCTGCGCGCCCGCCTTGAACGCCTAACCGCTGAAGCCGAGGGCAAACCCTTCGAACTGTCGGAGGAAATCGTGAAGAAAGCTCCGCAATTGGCTCAGGACGAAGAAGACCTGTACCGCTCGCGTCAGGAGCGCCTGCAAAGCGAAAAACGCACCTTGGGCGAACAGCTGCGGCAGAAACAGCAAGAACTGGCTGAGTTTCGCTCAAAAGCCCAACAGTACCGCTCTAGCGCAGGCCTGTTGCAGCAAGAGCTGAACATGTCCGAGCCACTTGTGGCGACCGGTGCTATCTCTCAAGTGGAGATTCTCCGCCTGCGACGCAGCTTGGTTGAAATTCGCGGCTCACTGGACGCTACGGTTCTGGCCATTCCACGGGCAGAAGCCGCTGCTGACGAGATCAAAAGCAAGATGGAAGAGTCAGAGCTGGCCTTCCGTTCCGAGGCGTTCAAAGAACTCAATCAGGTTCGTACCGACCTGCAGAAAGTCACCGCCTCCAGCGTCGCCATCGACGACCGGGTAACACGTACCACGGTTGTGTCTCCGGTACGCGGTATCGTCAAGCAGCTCAAGGTCAACACCATCGGCGGTGTAGTCCAGCCCGGTAATGACATGGTTGAGATTGTTCCGCTGGATGACAGCCTACTGGTGGAAGCCAAGGTGCGCCCGCAAGACGTGGCCTTCCTCCATCCGGGGCAGAAAGCCATGGTTAAGTTCACCGCCTATGACTACACCATCTACGGTGGGCTCAAAGCCAATCTGGAAATGATCAGTGCCGATACCATCACCGATGAGGAAGGCAACAGCTTTTACCTGATCAATGTGCGCACCGAAAAAAGCCACCTCGGCACCCCAGATAACCCGCTGCTGATCATCCCCGGCATGGTAGCCAGCGTGGACATCATTACCGGCGAGAAGAGCGTACTGGACTATCTGCTCAAGCCTGTGCTTAAAGCCCGCTCTGAGGCCATGCGCGAGCGTTAAGTGCAGCAGTCCCCGCTCCTACTCACAGTCAATCTGGCGTAGGAGCGGTTTAAGCCGCGAACAATCCGGCCTTAACCTTCACGCACCTAATCCCCCTCCTATTCCTGCCCCGCAGGTTGCCCGTGATTGCGCTGGTAAGTGTCCTCCCCCATGGCCGCAATCTGCCCTTCAATCAACGCCTCAAAAGGCTTGAGCAGCGCATCAAAGCGCACCGGCGCCTCCAAGGTGTTAAGGCTTTCGACAATAGCCTCAATCGTCGACACAGCTCCCGCCATGGGCGCTTTGCGAAGCCGATAACGGGACTCGAGCCCCGCAGGTAATGCCATGCGAGGCAAAGTCGCCAACAGCGGATTCAGATGCAGCAACTTGCGCGCCTTACGCCAAGTCCCATCCGGGACCACCAGCAGAACTGGTTGGAGCGCTTGCCTGCTGGCCACCTCAGCAATTGGCTGCGTCTGATCCCCCGGAAACAGCAAATACGGCGCATAACCGGATTGCTGCAGGCGCTGTGGCAAATCCTCAAACACCTCGCCGACCAACAGATCAGAATTCTGCAACCCAAGCGCCGCTAGCCTGGCGGTGTTCAGAGCATGTTTAGCTTCGCTGTGGTGTTGCAGAATCAGCACTCGGCTGCGACTGGGCAAGCTTGGAATCAGCGGGCACAGGCAATGATCGACAGGACGGGTGCAGCGTGGGCAGTGTAAGCGTGGCATTCGGCTCTCCTTAGCCGCGCAGTTTGCCACACCAGCTCGGCGGCAGGCGCAGCCCGCGCCCACCACCGCCCATCTTTAGCGGTTGAAACGCTCCGCCAGGCTGTGCAGATAGTCCGCCATCGCCTCCAACTCACGACCGATGGTTGCGCCCTGATGAGCCTGATCCGCACTGCGGTCGGAGAGTTGGGCAATCTGCGTGATCTGGCGGCTGATGTCTTCCGCGACATGGCTCTGCTCCTCAGACGCCGCCGCCATCTGCTGGCTCATGCTGGAAATACGGCTAACCGCCTGACTGATGCCATCCAGCGCCGAGCGCACAGACTCCACACTGCCCACACTTTCCTTGGAGATTTCCGCTCCCTTCTGTGCAGTCACCACCGCTCGGTCAGCGCCGGCGCGCAAAGCAGAGATGATCTGATGAATCTGCTCAGTAGACTCGCGGGTGCGTGAAGCCAACGAACGCACCTCATCTGCCACCACAGCGAAACCGCGGCCTTGCTCACCGGCACGGGCCGCTTCAATGGCCGCGTTAAGGGCGAGCAAATTGGTTTGTTCGGCGATTGAGGTAATCACATCCGCCACGCTGCCAATCGATTGTGTCGAGTTGGCCAGCTCATTCACCGCCAGACCAATTTCCTCAACCGCATCAGCCAGGTGATGCATCGAACTGAGACTGCCACTGGCCAACTGCAGGCCCTGTTTGGCCAAGTCATCTGCCTCTTCAGCAGCATGGGAGGTGTTTTGCACGTTGTGCGTCACCTCCTGAATGGTCGCCGCCATCTGGTTGATCGCTGTGGCAGATTGATCGGTTTCCATCCGCTGCTGATCCAGCATGGCCGCTCCGGCGCTAGACAGCTCCGCAGAGCGCGTGGCGTGTTTCTTCACGTTAACGCCGGCGTCCTCAATACGCGTCAGCGCTGTCTGCAAGCGTGCGTCTTCACTAATCATGGCCAGATCCAGCAAGGCCTGGGCACCACGACTGTCGGTGTATGTCAGCGCCACCAGCGGGCTGGTAAAAGCTTTCGGGTGCTCGGCCAGCGTCTGACGGATGCGCGCCTGGCGAACATAGTGCTGGTAAACACCCAGGCCGAACATCACAACGGACGCTGCGACCCAGAACAGCGCCCCAGTGAAAGCAAAATGCGCGCCTACCAACAGCAGTGCCGCGACGATGACCGGCCAAGCCTCAAGTAGCCCACGCGTCCAGGTTTCCATCGCAGATATCGCCGGCTTGCCAGCCCTCAGCCGCGCATAAAGCTGCTCTGCGCGCTGCTTCTGCTCACGTGTAGGCAAGGAACGCACCGACTCATAGCCGGATATCTGGCCGTTTTCATAAATCGGCGTGACGTACGCACTGACCCAATAAAAGTCGCCGTTTTTTGAACGGTTTTTAACAATTCCCATCCACGGCTTTCCCTGCTTAATCACATCCCACATGTGACCAAACACAGCAGGTGGCATATCTGGATGACGTACCAGATTATGCGGCTGTCCAATCAACTCTTCGCGGGTAAAACCACTGATTGCCACAAATGCATCGTTGCAATACGTGATTTTGCTGTTCAGATCTGTCGTTGAAATCAGTCGCTCATGCTCAGAAAAGGTTCTTTCTTGTTGTGTTACCGGAAGATTCTGGCGCATCTAATCTGACCTGTAAGAGCGGTTTAAGTAACTGCTCTATTAGGTCTAGCACAACAGTGCAAACTGGGTGGGAAATTCCGTGTAGTAACTTGTTAACAAACGACTCAATAGCTTACAAAACGATTTAAAACCATTTGCCTGAGCCTGCTGATGATCCGCAGAAAACCACACAAAAGCAGTAGCAAATCGATCTGTGAACACTCAGAAAGTCACTATTAACGCGCTAACTCCCCAACTTAAGTGCAGTGAGCTCGCTTAGTCTGTTCGCGATTTAAATTTCTGCATCCGCCTCGTCTTTTCGGCGGTAGGGAAATACATCAATCACTTTGCCCGCACGAATAGCCTCTTGCAGGCTTTTCCAGTAATCAGCATCAAACAACTCCCCATGCAGCGATGAAAACAGGCGACGCTGTTTGATATCGGCAAACAAAAATGGTGGAAACTCTTCCGGGAATACATCGTTTGGGGCAACCGCATACCAAGGCTCGGATGACATCTCATCCTCCGGATAACGCGGCGGCGGAATGTGGCGAAAATTTACTTCTGTCAGAAAACAAATTTCGTCGTAGTCGTAGAACACCACGCGACCATGTCGGGTAACCCCAAAGTTCTTCAGCAGCATATCGCCAGGAAAGATATTGGCCGCCGCCAACTGCTTGATGGCCAAGCCATAATCGTCCAGCGCCTCACGCACCTGGGCCTCACTGGCACTGTCCACATACAGGTTCAGCGGAACCATGCGGCGCTCTGTCCAGCAGTGCCGCACCAAAACAGTTTCGCCTTCAACCTCTACTGTCGAGGGCGCAACTTCCAGCAGCTCTGCCAAGCACTCCGGATCAAACTTACTCAGCGGAAAACGAAAGTCTGCAAACTCTTGGGTATCCGCCATTCGCCCAACCCGGTCGACCGATTTCACCAGACGGTATTTCTCTATCACGGTGTTGCGGTCAACACTTTTAGAGGGCGAGAAACGGTCCTTGATAATTTTGAATACGGTATTGAATCCCGGCAAAGTGAATACACTCATGACCATGCCACGCACGCCCGGAGCCATTACAAACTTATCGTCCGTGGTCGCCAGATGGTTGATCAACGCTCGGTAAAATTCTGACTTGCCATGCTTATAAAAGCCGATTGAGGTATAGAGCTCAGCAACATGCTTGCCCGGCAAAATACGCCGCAGAAAACCAATAAACTCGGCTGGATAGCCAACCCTCACCATGAAGTATGAACGGGTAAAAGAGAAGATAATGGAGACTTCTGCTTCATCGGTAATCAGTGCATCGACCTGAATACCTTTGCCTTCGCGGTGCAATAACGGAATAACCAGCGGCCACTGCTCATCGCAGGTATATATCCGCCCTACCAAATACGCCCCCTTATTGCGGTACAGGCGTGACTCATAGAGCTCAATGCGCAACTCAGGGTCTTTGCATACCCAATCGGGCAGGCTCTCGTTAACCTGTTTCAATAGGCGTGCGATATCACGCTCGATATCTTCGTAGCCCACTTCAAACTTGTAATCGTCAAATATTGCGCGCAGCGCCTGCTGCATATCGCCATTAGGCTGATAGGTGCGCGTTTGCGCAGCCCTTGCGTTCACCCGCAAGGCAGGCCGAGTGGTATGGATGAACATGCAGCCATCGTTGATTTCGTCATGGCTGAACAGGCCGCAAAAGATCGAGTTGTACCAAGTCTCAGCCAGCTCATCGTCAAAACGTGTATCTATCAGCTTGATGTAGGCCGATTTAACCAACGGCCACTGCATGACATTAAGCAGAACCTCATCCTCATACGCATCCCTCAACTGACTTATCACCACAGATACGCTTTGCTCATACAGCGCAATCCGTGCGGCAGCAGCCTTCTGAATCTCCTGCCACTGGGCCTGCTCAAAACGTACCCGCGCGCCATTGGTGATTTGCCTGAACTGCTCGCGATAGCTGTCAAACCCTTCCAGGATCAACGCTGCGATTGCACCGGCCGGCCACTGCTGCATAGAACCTCCTGCTGAGGATGCATGGATCCCTGAGCTTATCGGTAGCCTGTACCAAGTTAAAGACCTTGCTTGTTCGCAAGCCAGTCCGTGGCCTGACTGCACGTTCTGACAACTGGGATTGCACCAAACACTCAAGACGGCAACACTGCCGCCCTTTTGCCGGAGCCTGCTGTGCGCGTTACTGATTTAGCTCGTCTTCTGCTGCTCGCCGCCATTTGGGGTGCCAGCTTCCTGTTTATGCGCATGGTCGCACCGCTGCTGGGCAGCATGCCCACCGCGTTTTTCCGATCAGCCATCGGCATGCTAGGCCTGCTAGCAGTGCTCCTGGCGCTTAGGGTGCAGTGGAATTTCAACGGCAGACTCAAACACTGCCTGATGCTCGGGCTAATCAATGCCGGGCTGCCATCGGCCATGTATTGCCTGGCTGCACTGGTTTTACCTGCCGGCTATTCGGCGATTTTCAATGCTACGACGCCCATGATGGGAGTATTGATCGGCATGCTGTTCTTTGCCGAGAAGGTCACCGTAAGCAAGGCTGCTGGCGTTGCACTAGGGCTGTTTGGAGTTGCAGTGCTGACGCAAACCGGGCCAGCGACGTTCGACGCCAACCTACTGCTCGGCGCTTTGGCCTGCTTGGTCTCAACCGCCAGCTATGGCTTTGCCGGGTTTCTCACCCGCCGCTGGCTCGCTGTCCATGGCGGTATCGACAATCGCCTGGCAGCATTTGCCAGCCTGAGCGCAGCCAGCCTGATGCTCCTGCCATTGATGCTGATCGGCACCACCGTAGATGCACCTGTTCGCTGGACAGGCTGGGATATCTGGCTGCCGCTGGCCGCTTTGGGGCTGATTTGCACTGCGTTTGCCTACGTTTTGTATTTCCGCCTGCTCAGCGACATTGGCCCTGTCAAAGCCTCGACAACGACCTTTCTGATCCCGGTATTCGGCGTGCTATGGGGCGCGTTGTTGCTGAATGAGCCGCTGTCCTGGAGCTACCTGTATGGTGGTTCGCTGATCTGTATGGCGCTATGGCTGGTGGTGCGCCCAACTCATGAACAGGGACAACAAAAAGCCCGCTAGAGAGCGGGCTTTGCAAGCAACTTAACTCAGCGCAGTGAGGACGGCGAACGGCGGATAAAGCGGATTGAATGCTTGAACGTCGGCTTGCGTGTCACGCTGATGGCGCGGCGCGACACCGTATCGATGGTGATATTCCAAAAGCCGCTGCTTGGTACGGTGATCTTGGCCGGGAACTTGTCGAATGCACCGCCGTGATAGGTATGCCGGCCACCATTTTTGAAGCTGCGGAAGTTCGCATCATTCATCAGGCGGATATTGCAGGTCTGCGAGCACTCGATGACAACCACATCGTCTTCGTTCAGGTGTTCGCGTTGGTGTATGAATTTCATCGGGGATCTCGGCCAGCTAGCACAACAAAGCCGGGATGATAGCACGTGCAGCAGGCTTCTCTGCCGTCACCCAGCTGCCGTTTACTCTGCACCGGTGATAGCATGCGCGCCCCATGCATATACACGAATTTCATCAACGCCTTACCGATCTCGGTGCCAAACCCATGCATATCGGCCGGATTACCCGCTGCTGGCTGCGTGGTGTGCCGCTGGACACCGGTACGCGTAATCAGAAAACCGAAAACTTCCTGCCATTGCCGGTCCGTGAAGCCATCCCGCAACTGACTGCCAAGCTTGATGGCCTGGCTCGTCTTGCATCCGAACATCCCGGTGCGGATGGCTCGGCACGCCTGCTGGTGGAGCTGGCCGATAAACAGATGGTGGAAAGTGTCCTGCTGCCCCGCGATGGGCTGTGCGTCTCCAGCCAGGTGGGCTGCGCGGTGGGCTGCGTCTTCTGCATGACGGGTAAAAGCGGCCTGCTACGACAGCTCAGCACTGCTGAAATCGTTGCCCAGGTTGCTTTGGCCCGACGCTTCCGCCCCGTCAAAAAAGTGGTGTTTATGGGCATGGGCGAGCCCGCCCATAACCTTGATAACGTGCTGGATGCCATTGACCTGCTGGCAACCGAAGGTGGCATTGGCCAACGTAACCTAGTGTTTTCTACTGTAGGCGATCCGCGCGTATTCGAACGCCTTCCGCAGCAAAAAATCAAACCGGCGCTGGCGCTCTCACTGCACACCACCAACGCCGAGCTGCGGCAGCAGTTGCTGCCCCGAGCACCGCGTATTGATCCTGAAGAGCTAGTGGAACTCGGCGAACGCTACGCCCGGCTGATTGACTACCCCATTCAGTATCAATGGACCCTGCTCAAAGGCATCAACGACAGTCAGGAAGAAATGGACGGCATTCTGCGTCTGCTTAAAGGCAAGTACGCAATCATGAATGTGATTCCCTACAACAGCCTTGAGGACGATGAATTCGACCGCCCAGATGGCGATCGCATCATCCAGATCGTCCGCTATCTGCACAGTCGCGGCGTACTGACCAAAGTTCGCAACTCGGCAGGGCAGGATATCGACGGTGGCTGCGGTCAGTTACGCGCCCGCGCTGCCGAGCTGAGCAAGAAACACCAGTTCAAATCAGCCAAGCCCTGATCACAACAGCCCCCACTCCAAATAAAAACGGCTTCAGTCACTGCGTGATCTGAAGCCGTTTGGGCTACCGCCTAACAACCTGCGCCTTAGTAGTAGGCGTTTTCTTTCTGGCTATGGTCAGTTACGTCCCTTACGCCCTTCAGCTCAGGAATACGCTCAATCAGGGTCTTCTCGATCCCTTCTTTAAGCGTCAGATCGACCTGACCGCAACCCTGGCAGCCGCCACCGAACTTCAGCACGGCAATACCGTCGTCAACCACATCAATCAGGCTGACCTCGCCGCCATGGTTAGCCAGGCCCGGGTTGATCTCAGTTTGCAGGTAGTAGTTGATGCGCTCGTTGATCGGGCTGTCTTCATTGACCATCGGCACTTTGGCGTTAGGCGCCTTGATAGTCAGCTGGCCGCCCATGCGGTCAGTTGCATAATCGACGACTGCATCCTCCAGGAAGGGCTCGCTGACTGCATCGATCCAGGCAGTGAAGCTAGCCAAACCCAACGCGGTGTCTTCAGGCTTCTGCTCACCTGGTTTGCAGTAGGCAATGCAGGTCTCAGCGTATTGGGTGCCGGGTTGGGTGATAAAAACACGAATGCCAATGCCGGGGGTATTCTGCTTGCTCAGCAGATCTGCCAGATAATCATGGGCCGCGTCAGTGATGGTAATAGTGCTCATGGCAACTCCTCGCAATCATGCTGCGCAGTGTACGCCACACGCTCGCGCGGCGAAAGCCGGAGTGTTTTAGTAGGAATATCCACCGGCGTGCTAAATCGACAGGAATGAAGCCACCGTCTGTGCGGCTGTCTCAAGATGCTGCGGATGAGTAAAACCTGAGCTTTTCAGCGGTTTCAGGTCATGGTCAGCAGCGGCAAGCCAATGCAGGCGAATCGCCGGTGACAACTCATAAGCCGCTACAGCCTCCCGGTTACCCAGCGCATCTCGCTCGCCCTGAATAATCAGCGTCCGGGTTTTCAATTCAGCCAGGTGGGCCACTCTTGGTTTTTCCGGTTTGCCAACGGCGTAGAACGGATACCCCAGACAGACCAGCGCATCCGCCCCCAGCTCATCAGCCAGAAGACTGGCCATTCTTCCGCCCATGGATTTACCACCTATTGCCAGCGGACCTGCGACTTGTTGGCGCACCTGGGCGTACACATCTCGCCACTGCTGAAGTAGTTGAGCCTGCGGATTCGGTGGGCGTTTTTTACCGTCGACACGGCGCGCAGCCATATAAGCAAACTCAAAGCGAATTACCTCAATACCGCATGCCGTAAGGCCTCGTGCCATTACGCTCATGAACTCACTATCCATGGGCGCACCGGCACCGTGGGCGAGAATCAGCGTGGCTTTAACCGGTCCCTGTGGCAAATCCCTGAGCCAGCCGCCATCGGCCTGTGCGTGGGTGTATTGATCCCTGTCAATAACTCCCTCATGCCCATTACTCATGCTTACCTCGCTAAAAAGAATCTGTGACGTATGCCCATCCTACAGGTATGCGTCTGCGGATTTTCTGTTGATCTGCCTATAACCGTGGATGGAAGCCCAGACATGAACACAACCAGCAGTTCCGCCTACAACTACAAGGTGGTGCGCCAATTTGCCATCATGACGGTGGTGTGGGGCATTGTCGGGATGGGGCTCGGCGTTTTTATCGCCGCGCAACTGGCCTGGCCAGAGCTTAACTTTAACCTGCCGTGGACCAGCTTCGGACGCCTGCGCCCGCTGCACACTAACGCGGTGATCTTCGCCTTCGGCGGCTGTGCCCTGTTCGCTACCAGCTATTACGCTGTACAGCGGACATCACAAACCACACTGTTTGCGCCAAAACTGGCTGCCTTCACCTTCTGGGGCTGGCAACTGGTGATTCTTCTGGCCGCTATCAGTCTGCCTCTGGGCTGGACCTCCTCCAAGGAGTACGCAGAGCTGGAGTGGCCGATCGACATTCTGATCACCATCGTCTGGGTCAGCTACGCCATCGTGTTCTTCGGCACGGTCATTAAGCGTAACGTCAGCCACATCTATGTCGGCAACTGGTTCTTCGGTGGCTTCATCATCACCGTCGCTCTGCTGCATGTGGTCAACAACCTGGAAATCCCAGTCACTCTGACCAAGTCCTACTCACTGTATGCAGGCGCAACGGATGCGATGATCCAGTGGTGGTACGGTCACAACGCCGTGGGTTTCTTCCTGACCGCGGGCTTTCTGGGCATGATGTATTACTTCGTGCCTAAGCAGGCCGGTCGCCCGGTTTATTCCTATCGTCTGTCCATCGTGCACTTCTGGGCGCTGATCGCCGTTTACATCTGGGCCGGTCCTCACCACCTGCACTACACCGCGCTGCCGGACTGGGCTCAATCCCTGGGCATGATCATGTCCCTGATTCTGCTGGCTCCGAGCTGGGGCGGCATGATCAACGGCATGATGACCCTCTCCGGTGCCTGGCATAAGCTGCGTACCGACCCAATCTTGCGTTTCCTGGTGGTTTCGCTGGCGTTCTACGGCATGTCGACCTTCGAAGGCCCGATGATGGCCATCAAGACCGTCAACGCACTCTCCCACTACACCGACTGGACCATTGGCCACGTACACGCCGGTGCTCTCGGCTGGGTTGCCATGGTGTCCATCGGCTCGCTGTACCACATGCTGCCTAAAGTGTTTGGCCGCAATGAAATGCACAGCATCGGTCTGATCAACGTGCACTTCTGGCTGGCCACTATCGGCACCGTTCTGTACATCGCCTCCATGTGGGTCAATGGCATTGCTCAGGGCCTGATGTGGCGCGCCGTTAACGAAGACGGCACCCTCACCTACTCCTTCGTCGAAGCACTCGAAGCCAGCCACCCCGGCTTTATCGTCCGGGTAATCGGTGGCGGCATCTTCTTCGCCGGCATGCTGGTGATGGCCTGGAACGTCTGGCTGACCGTACGCAACACCAAGGCAGCCGAGATGGAAGCCGCTGCGCAGTTTTCGATTGAGGGGAGCCACTGATGAAACACGAAATTCTTGAAAAGAACATCGGCCTGATGGCGCTGATGATGGTGGTGGCTGTCAGCATCGGCGGCCTGACTCAGATCGTCCCGCTGTTCTTCCAGGATGTCACCAACGAGCCGGTGGCAGGCCTCAAACCCTACAACGCCCTGCAACTGGAAGGCCGTGACATTTACATCCGCGAAGGCTGCGTAGGCTGCCACTCGCAGATGATCCGTCCGTTCCGTGCGGAGACTGAACGCTACGGTCACTACTCCGTTGCAGGTGAAAGCGTGTGGGACCATCCGTTCCTGTGGGGCTCCAAGCGTACCGGCCCGGATCTGGCCCGCGTAGGCGGCCGATACTCGGATGAGTGGCAACGGGCGCACCTCTACAACCCACGCAACGTTGTGCCTGAATCGAAAATGCCGGGCTACCCATGGCTGGTAGACAGCACCCTAGATGGCAAAGACACCGCGAAGAAAATGCAGGCACTGCGCACTCTTGGCGTGCCTTACACCGATGAAGATATTGCCGGTGCCAAAGATGCGGTGAAAGGCAAGACCGAGATGGACGCGATTGTGGCTTACCTGCAAGTGCTTGGCACTGCGGTGAAGAACAAGAGGTAGTCCCTATGTCCCTTGAACTTATAGACATCGGCACCCTGCGCGGCGCAGGTACAGCACTGGTACTGCTGGCTTTCACCTGCGTCACCCTGTGGGCATACAGCAGCAAGCGCAAACCAGCCTTCGATGAGGCCGCAATGCTGCCGTTCGCCGATGAATCCAAGCACGCTGTACCAAGGAGCAAGACCCCATGACCACATTCTGGAGCTGGTACGTTACGGTGCTGACTGTCGGCACCCTTATCGCTCTGTTCTGGCTGATTTTTGCCACCCGCAAGAGCGAGGTGCACAAGAGCCCTACCGACGAAACCATGGGCCACGCCTTCGATGGCATTGAGGAATATGACAACCCACTGCCAAAGTGGTGGTTCATGTTGTTCATTGGCACCCTGGTTTTCAGCATCGGCTATCTGGTGCTTTACCCGGGCTTGGGCAACTGGAAAGGCGTCCTGCCAGGCTATGAAGAAGGATGGACTCAGGACAAGCAGTGGCAGCGCGAAATGGATGTGGCGAACGAGCTGTATGGCCCGATCTTCGCTAAATATGCTGCCATGCCCCTGGAAGAGGTGGTCAAAGACGAGCGCGCACTGAAAATGGGTGGTCGCATGTTTGCCACTTACTGCTCGGTTTGTCACGGCTCCGACGCCAAAGGCAGCTACGGCTTCCCGAACCTAACGGACAACTCCTGGCGCTGGGGCGGCTCTTCAGCCGAGATCAAAGCCAGCATCCTCAACGGTCGTCACGGCATGATGCCTCCGCAAGGTGAAATCATCGGTGAAGACGGCGTGCGCAACGTGGCTGCTTACGTGCTGACTGAACTGGCTGGTCGTCAACTGCCGGAAGGCACCGAAGCCGACATCGCCAAAGGCAAAGAAGCATTCGGTACTGTCTGCTTCGCCTGCCACGGCGCTGATGGCAAAGGCATGGCTGCGCTCGGCGCACCGGACCTGACCACCCCAAGCGCCTTCATTTACGGCAGCAGCCTGGCCCAGATCCAGCAAACCATTCGCCATGGTCGCATGGGCCAGATGCCAGCACAGGAACAGTACCTCGGCGAAGACAAGGTTCACCTGCTAGCCGCCTATGTCATGAGCCTGAGCAAATCCCAGAGCGACAGTCCCGAGTAATCAGAAAAAGCGTTACCGACTGGCGGCCCGTGCCGCCAGTCTCCCTCCCAGAGCAAAACCTTATGCGACGCAAGGTCGCACCCAGCAGGGCCAGTTGCAGACGCTGGCGTTGACTTGGGCTAATCTACTCAGCAGTCGCCATTCGGTACAAGTTCAAGGCGATTCCCATCTTTGCGCTAAATCTTTTATTGCGTTTTGTTGCCAGAACTACCTTGCGTGAAGGTTCCAACTGAGCTCAAAAGCGCCCTGAAAGCCTTATAGCGCCGGCCCGCGCCGTTGCAATGAGGTGGCGTCTTCTCCATACTTGCCGCCGATTTTTGCCCCTGAAAAATCCATAAAACCGTGGAACCCCATAATGAGCACAGCAATCAGTCAGACTGCTTATAACTACAAGGTGGTTCGCCAATTCGCCGTGATGACGGTGATTTGGGGAGTCATTGGCATGGGTCTAGGCGTGTTCATCGCTGCACAACTTGTGTGGCCTGAACTCAACCTGGGCCTGGAATGGACGAGCTTTGGTCGTCTTCGTCCGCTACACACTAACGCCGTAATCTTCGCGTTCGGTGGTTGCGCCCTGTTTGCCACGTCTTACTACGTGGTACAGCGCACCTGCCAGACCCGCCTGATTTCCGACGGTTTGGCTGCCTTCACCTTCTGGGGCTGGCAAGCGGTTATCGTTGCAGCGGTTATCACCCTGCCACTGGGCTACACCAGCACTAAAGAGTACGCCGAGCTGGAATGGCCAATTGATATCCTGCTGGCTATTGTGTGGATTGCTTATGCCGTGCTGTTCTTCGGCACAGTGATGAAGCGTAAAACCAAGCATATCTACGTAGGTAACTGGTTCTACGGTGCATTCATCTTGGTTACCGCCATGCTGCACATCGTTAACAGTGCAGAAATGCCGGTTAGCCTGTTCAAGTCGTACTCCATGTACGCAGGTGCTACCGACGCCATGATCCAGTGGTGGTACGGCCACAACGCCGTAGGCTTCTTCCTGACCACCGGCTTCCTGGGCATGATGTACTACTTCGTACCGAAGCAGGCTGAGCGTCCGATCTACTCGTACCGCCTGTCCATCGTGCACTTCTGGGCACTGATCACCCTGTACATCTGGGCTGGTCCGCACCACCTGCACTACACCGCTCTGCCGGACTGGGCTCAGTCTCTGGGCATGGCGATGTCCGTGATTCTGCTGGCTCCAAGCTGGGGCGGCATGATCAACGGTATGATGAGCCTGTCTGGCGCATGGCATAAGCTGCGCACCGACCCAATCCTGCGTTTCCTGGTTGTATCGCTGGCCTTCTACGGCATGTCGACCTTCGAAGGTCCGATGATGGCGATCAAGACCGTCAACGCTCTGTCTCACTACACTGACTGGACCATTGGTCACGTACACGCTGGTGCGCTTGGCTGGGTTGCCATGATCTCCATTGGTGCGCTGTATCACCTGATCCCGAAAGTCTTTGCCCGTCCGCAAATGCACAGCATTGGCCTGATCAACGCCCACTTCTGGTTGGCAACGATCGGTACCGTTCTGTACATCGCTTCCATGTGGGTTAACGGCATCACTCAAGGTTTGATGTGGCGCGCAGTCAACGAAGACGGCACCCTCACCTACTCCTTCGTTGAAGCCCTTGAAGCAAGCCACCCGGGCTTTATCGTCCGCGCACTCGGCGGTGCATTCTTCGTCGCCGGCATGCTGCTGATGGCTTACAACACCTACCGCACCGTGCGTGCCGCGAAAGCTTCTGAATACGAAGCTGCTGCACAGATCCCTGCCGGAGTAGCGCACTGATGAAACACGAAATTATTGAGAAGAATATTGGCCTGATGGCGCTGCTGATGGTTATCGCCGTCAGCATCGGAGGCCTGACTCAAATCGTTCCGCTGTTTTTCCAGGACGTCACTAACGAGCCGGTGGAAGGCCTCAAGCCTTACACCGCGCTGCAACTGGAAGGCCGTGATGTTTACATCTCCAACGGCTGTGTGGGCTGCCACTCGCAGATGATCCGCCCGTTCCGTGCCGAAACTGAGCGCTACGGTCACTACTCCGTAGCGGGTGAAAGCGTTTGGGATCACCCGTTCCTGTGGGGCTCCAAGCGTACCGGCCCTGATCTGGCTCGTGTAGGTGGTCGCTACTCTGACGAGTGGCAACGCGCCCACCTGTACAACCCGCGCAACGTGGTTCCTGAGTCGAAGATGCCTGCCTACCCATGGCTGGTTGAGAACAAGCTTGACGGCAAATACACCGCCAAGAAGATGGAAGTCCTGCGTGGCATGGGCGTTCCTTACACCGACGAAGATATTGCCGGTGCTAAAGACGCGGTGAAAGGCAAGACCGAAATGGACGCGATCGTTGCGTACCTGCAGGTTCTCGGAACTTCTATCAAGAACAAACGGTAACGCACGATGGATATCGGGACTATTCGTGGCATAGGCACAGCAATTGTATTCATTGCCTTTATCGGCGTGGTGCTCTGGGCCTACAGCAGCAAGCGTAAATCCAGCTTCGACGAAGCCGCTAACCTGCCCTTCGCCGACGATCCCAAACCCAACGAGCGTGACGAGCAATCTTCCAGGAGCAATAACCAATGACCACGTTCTGGAGTTGGTACGTAACCATTCTGTCTCTGGGCACCATTTTCGCCCTGACTTGGCTGATTTTCGGTACCCGTAAAGGCCAGCGTCAGGAGACAACCGAAGAGACTCTGGGCCATTCTTTTGATGGCATCGAAGAGTATGACAACCCGCTGCCGAAATGGTGGTTCATGCTGTTTGTGGGCACCATCGTGTTCGCACTTGGCTACCTGGCTCTGTACCCAGGCCTAGGTAACTGGAAAGGCCTGCTGCCGGGCTACGACTACCTGGACAACGAAGCCAAAACTCCGTTTGTCAGCAGCGTCCAGATCGCCGACGGTTCCAACCGCCACAGCGGCTGGACCGGTGCTGCACAGTGGGAAAAAGAGATGCTGAAGGCCGACGCTGAATATGGCCCGATCTTCGCCAAATACGCAGCCATGCCAATCGAAGAAGTGGCTAAAGACGAGAAAGCCCTAAAAATGGGTGGCCGTCTGTTTGCCTCCAACTGCTCGGTTTGCCACGGTTCCGATGCCAAGGGCAGCTACGGCTTCCCGAACCTGACCGACAGCGAATGGCGCTGGGGCGGCTCTACTGCCGAGATCAAAGCCACTATCCTCAGTGGCCGTCACGGCGTGATGCCTCCGCAAGCCAGTGTTATTGGTGAAGACGGCGTACGTAACGTTGCCGCCTACGTCCTGACCGAACTGGCTGGCCGTAAGCTGCCTGAAGGCACCGAAGCTGACATCGCTAAAGGTAAAGAAGTATTCGGAGCTGTATGCTTCGCCTGTCACGGTGCAGACGGTAAAGGTATGGCAGCCATGGGCGCACCTAACCTGACCAACCCGGCTGCATTTATCTATGGCAGCAGCTACGCTCAGTTGCAGCAGACCATTCGCTACGGTCGCTCCAACGCCATGCCTGCTCAGGAAGCCTTCCTCGGTAACGATAAGGTTCACCTGCTGGCTGCCTACGTGTACAGCCTGTCGCACAAGGCAGCTGAACAGTAAAAGCCTGGCTCTTTCCTAACCCGAAAGACCCGACTGCCCGGAGCGCGACCTAGCGTCGCACCCGGGCAGTGCTTTTTCAGGCGTACCATATTAGTAGTACCGTGAAATGACCCAGGCCGGCACGTATCAGCCAGGGCTGCCAATCAACCGCCGTGGTATGCATTGATGAGCAATCAGATTCCTGTAAAAGACGTAACACCTGCCTCTTCCACCTCGTCGACTGTTGATCTCTACGCCAGTCGCGAAAAGATTTACACCCGCGCTTTCAGCGGCCTGTTCCGTAACCTGCGCATGGTCGGTGGCGCTACCCTCTTTCTTCTTTACTTCGGCACTGTCTGGATCAACTGGGGTGGCCATCAGGCTGTCTGGTGGAACCTGCCGGAGCGTAAGTTTTATATTTTTGGCTCTACATTCTGGCCACAGGATTTCGTCCTGCTCTCCGCACTGCTGATCATCTGCGCCTTTGGCCTGTTCTTTATTACCGTATTCGCCGGGCGTGTGTGGTGTGGCTACACCTGTCCGCAAAGTGTATTTACCTGGGTCTTCATGTGGGCAGAGAAAGTCACTGAAGGCGACCGCAACCAGCGCATGAAGCTGGACAAAGCGCCGATGAGCGCGAACAAGTTCTTTAAGAAGCTGGCCAAGCACAGCATCTGGGTGGCCGTCTCACTGGCCACCGCTGTGACCTTTGTCGGTTACTTCACCCCAATTCGCGAGCTGATCCCGGACTTACTGACCCTTGAAGCCAGTGGCTGGGCGCTGTTCTGGGTTGGTTTCTTTACCTTGGCCACTTACGGCAACGCCGGTTATCTGCGCGAGCAGGTGTGCATCTACATGTGCCCTTACGCACGCTTCCAGAGCGTGATGTTTGACCAAGACACCCTGATCGTTTCCTACGACCCGCGCCGCGGTGAGAACCGTGGTCCGCGCAAACGTGATGCCGATTACAAAGCACAAGGTCTGGGCGACTGTATCGACTGCAAACTCTGCGTGCAGGTCTGCCCGACCGGCATCGACATCCGCGACGGCCTGCAGATTGAGTGTATTGGCTGTGCCGCCTGTATCGATGCCTGCGACAGCATCATGGACAAGATGAATTACCCCAAAGGGCTGATCAGCTACACCACCGAACACAATCTTTCCGGCAAGAAAACCCACTTGGTGCGCCCTCGCCTGATTGGCTATGCCATTGCCCTTATCGCCATGATGTGCGTGTTTGCCTATGCCATTTCCAGCCGTTCACTGGTTGAACTGGACGTGCTCAAAGACCGCGTGCTGTTCCGAGAAAACGAAGAAGGCCGGATCGAGAACGTCTACACCCTGAAGATCATGAACAAGGCGCAACACAGCGTCACCTACGCGATCGAAGCCAAAGGCCTGGACGGACTGGTGTACGAAGGGAAACGTGAAGTTACAGCTGAGGCTGGCGAAGTTTTGTCACTCCCGGTAGAACTCTCAATCGCACCGGAGAATCTGCCTTCCAGCGCCAACGAAATCACCTTCCATGTGAAAGGCGTGGATGCACCCGATATTACCTCTGACGCCGACAGCCGCTTTATCGGCCCCAGCGTCCGCTAAACGAGAGCCCCATGAGCGAAGTTGAAAACAGCCCTATCAAACCTTGGTACAAGCAGTTCTGGCCTTGGTTCCTGCTCGCCCTGCTGGGTTATTCGGTGATTCAGGGAATCACCCTGTTGACCATCGCCAGCAAGAACCCGCCGGGTCTGATTTCTGATGACTATTACGACGTTGGTAAGGGCATCAACCAGTCTCTGGAACGTGAACAGCTGGCGGCTCGCCTGCAAGTGACCGCCAGTGTCGTGCTGGATAACGAAACGGGCCAGGCCAGGCTGCAACTCAACGGCAACAGTCGCCCGCAGCAAGTCGTGCTTAATCTGATCTCTCCAACCCAACCGGAGCGTGATCGTCGCGTTATCCTGCAGCCGCAGGCCGACGGTAGCTACATGGGTAATATGACGGATGCCGTTGAAGGCCGCCGCTTTGTTGAGCTGCTGGGAGAAGAAGGTGGCAAACAATGGCGTCTCTTTGAAGAAGAGAGCGTCGAGGGCGGGAAAAGCATCTACCTCGGGGATGGCCAGTAAATCCAGCAATGGCTACTCCACTCCCCTGCTACCACTGTGGCTTGCCGGTACCCGCCGGCAGCCATTTTCATGCCCAGGTCCTGGGTGAAACGCGCGACTTCTGCTGTCCCGGTTGCCAGGCCGTGGCTGAAGCCATTGTCAGTGGCGGTCTGGAACACTACTACAAACACCGCAGTGAAACCGCCGCCAATCCGCAAAGCCTGCCTCAGGTGCTGCCGGACGAACTGGCCCTATACGACCGCGACGATGTACAGCAGCCCTTTGTCGAACAAAAGGGCGAGCTGAGCGAGACCTGCCTGCTCATTGAGGGCATCAGCTGTGCTGCCTGTGGCTGGCTGATCGAGAAGCACCTGCGAGGCATACAGGGCGTTGAAGAGGCCCGCCTGAACCTTTCCAATCACCGCTTGATCGTGCGCTGGAGCGACAGCCAGGTACCGCTCAGCAACCTGCTTAAAGCACTGCGCAAAATTGGCTACGCCGCACACCCCTGGCAGGCCGACGCCGCCGCCGAGAAGCTACAGCAGGAAAATCGCCTCGCCATCCGCCAGCTGGGTGTGGCCGGCATGCTGTGGATGCAGGTGATGATGGCTACGATGGCCACTTGGCCTGAGTTCAATGTCGACTTAAGCCCCGAGCTGGACAAGATCCTGCGCTGGGTCAGCCTGTTTCTGACCACGCCGATTGTCTTCTACTGCTGTGGCCAGTTTTTCCGCGGCGCACTGCGCGACCTGCGCACACGCCATCTGACCATGGACGTTTCTGTCTCGCTGGCGATTGCCGGTGCCTACATTGCAGGCATCTGGTCCACCGTGACCGGCCAGGGCGAGCTGTATTTTGATGCGGTGGGCATGTTTGCCCTCTTCCTCCTCGCTGGCCGCTACCTCGAACGCAGAGCGCGAGAACGTACGGCAGCCGCCACTGCGCAGTTGGTCAATCTGTTACCCGCCTCGTGCCTGAGGCTGGATACCGAGGGCCAAAGCCAGCGCATCCTGCTAAGTGAGTTGCACATTGGCGACCAGGTTCTGGTTCCACCAGGCTCTCTTCTACCGGCAGACGGCAAGATTGTGCAAGGCCAGTCCAGCATTGATGAATCCCTGCTAACCGGGGAATACCTGCCACAACCGCGCACTCCGGGTGATGCTGTCACCGCAGGCACGCTCAATGTCGAAGGCCCGTTGACGGTTGAAGTGCAAGCCTTGGGGGACGCGACGCGCCTGTCGGCCATCGTCCGCCTGCTGGAACGTGCCCAGAGCGATAAACCACGCTTGGCGATGCTGGCTGACAAGGTTGCGCAATGGTTCCTGATCATCGTCCTGCTGGTGGCAGCTGTCGTAGGCGTCATCTGGTGGCAGATTGATCCATCACGCGCCTTCTGGATTGTCCTGTCTTTGCTGGTAGCAACCTGCCCGTGCGCACTGGCACTGGCCACGCCGACTGCCCTCACCACCGCGACCGGCTCACTGCACAAGCTCGGCATGCTGCTTACGCGTGGCCACGTCCTTGAAGGGCTCAACCACATCGACACGCTGGTTTTGGACAAGACCGGCACACTCACTGAAGGCCGCCTCACCTTGAGCGCCATCCATCCGCTGAGTTCACTGGATAGCGACACCTGCCTGGCGCTTGCTGCAGCCTTGGAAAACCGATCAGAGCATCCAATCGCAAAAGCTTTTGGCCAGGCACCACAGCCCGCCGAAGAGGTTACCAGCTATCCGGGCTTGGGCCTCGAGGGCCGTGTGAATGGTCGCCTGCTGCGGATTGGCCAACCCGATTTTGTCTGCACACTCAGCGCTTCAGCCGCACCTGCTATTCAAGGCGAGCATGGACAATGGCTGTTGTTGGGCGACGGCAGCGGGCCGCTGGCTTGGTTCGTGCTGGATGACCGACTGCGCGAGGACGCAGCCGAGCTGATACAGGCAGCCAAAGGCAAAAACTGGGAGATTCTCCTGCTCTCCGGCGACAGCTCGCCGATGGTCGCGGAAGTCGCTCGGCAGCTGGGCATTAACGATGCCCGTGGCGGCCTGACCCCAGATGCAAAACTGGAGGTGCTCAAACAGCTTCACAGCCAGGGTCGTAAGGTTCTGATGCTGGGCGACGGGGTTAACGATGTGCCCGTACTGGCAGCCGCTGACATCAGCGTTGCCATGGGCAGCGCCACCGATTTGGCCAAAACCAGTGCTGACGCCGTTCTCTTGTCCAACCGTCTGAGCAGCCTGGTACAGGCACTGAGCGTGGCAAAACGTACGCGCCACATCATCATCGAAAACTTGCTGTGGGCCAGCCTGTATAACGGCTTGGTGCTACCCTTTGCCGCCATCGGCTGGGTTACGCCCATTTGGGCAGCGCTGGGTATGTCTGTCAGCTCATTGCTGGTTGTACTCAATGCCCTGCGTCTGGCGCGGGTACGCCCGCATTAAGCCGGCCGCGCATACTATGACCCCGCTGTAATTCAGCCATTACGAGCTTACGGAGATCCAATGCCTGCGCTTTACATTCTGATCCCGGTCGCCATCTTACTTGTGGCTTTTGCTATCTGGCTGTTCTTCTGGGCAGTCGACAGCGGCCAGTACGATGACCTCGACGGCCCCGCACACAGCATTCTGTTCGATGATGAAGACCCTAAGCACCAGGCGGCGGTAGAAGAAGCCCGCCAAGACGAACAGCCGCCCAAGGACTCATCTCGTGGCTGAATTGCTTCCGCTGCTGATCTCGGCACTGATTATCGGTTTTCTCGGCGGCGGTCACTGTCTGGGGATGTGTGGCGGCCTGATGGGCGCATTGACCCTGGCCATTCCACCCGAGCAGCGAGCTCAGCGCCTTCGCTTGTTGCTGGCCTACAACCTGGGCCGCATCCTCAGTTATAGCCTCGCCGGTCTGCTGTTGGGCCTTGCGGGTTGGGCTATTGCAGGCAGCCCGCTGGTCACGGCGCTACGGGTCATCGCGGCCCTGCTGCTGATTGCCATGGGGCTGTATCTGGCGGGCTGGTGGAGCGGACTGACCCGCATCGAAGCACTTGGCAGAGGCCTGTGGCGCTACATTCAACCATTGACCCGCCAGTTTATGCCCGTAACCAGCTTGCCACGTGCGCTCATATTGGGTGGTTTATGGGGCTGGCTCCCCTGCGGTTTGGTGTACAGCACCCTGCTCTGGGCCGCGAGTCAGGGCAATGCCGCCCATAGCGCGCTGCTGATGCTGTTCTTCGGCCTGGGCACCCTGCCCGTACTCCTTGCAACCGGCCTGGCTGCCCAGCAGTTAAGCAACCTGATGCGCAAGCGAGGCATCCGCATTGCAGCCGGTCTGCTGGTTATTCTGTTTGGCTTCTGGACCCTCCCCGGACCACACCAACACTGGCTAATGGGGCACTGATCCTCCCGGCGGCTTGATACAAGTCAAGATACCTCAGGCGCTGCAATCATAGACTTCCGGCCTATATAGACAGACCCGGAAGGCCCACATGCTCAATACTCTGGAGTGGGACACCAATCTGATTCGTCGTTACGACCAGGCTGGCCCTCGCTATACCTCTTACCCAACAGCCGTTCAGTTCCATGACGGTGTTGGCCAGTTCGATCTGCTGCGTGCCCTTCGTAACAGTCGCGAGCAGCTGCGACCGCTGTCCCTGTATGTACACATCCCGTTCTGCGCCCACATCTGCTACTACTGCGGCTGTAACAAGGTGATCACCAAAGACCGAGGACGTGCCCAGCCCTATCTGGAACGCCTGCAGCAGGAAGCCCACTCCATCGCTCAGCATCTGGATAAAAAGCAGACTGTGGAGCAGTTACATTTCGGCGGCGGTACCCCGACCTTCCTAAGCCACGATGAACTTCGCCAGCTGATGGGCCATCTGCGTCAGAACTTCAATTTGCTGGATGACGACTCTGGCGACTACAGCATCGAAATCGACCCGCGCGAAGCCGATTGGTCGACCATGGGCCTGCTTCGGGAGCTCGGCTTCAACCGCATTAGCATCGGCGTACAGGATCTCGACCCAGCCGTACAACGTGCGGTTAACCGCCTGCAATCGCTGGAAGAAACCCGCGCTATCATCGAGGCTGCCCGCACCCTGCAATTCCGCTCGGTGAATATCGATCTTATCTATGGTTTACCACTGCAAACCCCGGAAAGCTTCCGCAAGACCGTGGCCGAAATCATCGCCCTGCAGCCCGACCGACTTTCACTGTTTAACTACGCCCATCTGCCCGAGCGTTTTATGCCGCAACGGCGTATCAATAGCAGTGACCTGCCCAGCCCTGGCGACAAACTCGCCATGCTCCAGGCCAGCATTGAGCAATTGAGTGCTGCGGGTTACCGCTACATCGGCATGGACCACTTTGCCCTGCCTGATGACGAACTGGCCATTGCGCAAGAAGACGGCACCCTGCAGCGCAACTTCCAAGGCTACACCACGCACGGTCATTGCGACCTGATCGGCCTTGGCGTTTCCTCGATTAGCCAGATCGGCGACCTGTACTGCCAGAACAGCAGCGACCTGAGCGCCTACCAGGATCGGATTGAGGCCAATCAACTGGCCACTTACCGCGGCCTGACCTGTGACGACGATGACCGACTGCGGCGTGCCGTAATCCAGCAACTGATCTGCCACTTTCATTTGCGCTTCGCCGACATCGAACAAGCTTATGGAATCAACTTTTTCCAGTACTTTGCCGATGTCTGGCCATCCCTTGAGCAAATGGCCCAAGACGGGCTGATTGAACTGAACGCAGACAGCATTGAAGTCAAACCGGCCGGACGATTACTGGTGCGCTCGCTGTGTATGCTGTTTGACCACTACCTGCACGAAGCCAGCCAACAGCGCTTTTCCAGGGTGATTTGAGCCAGCGACGCTATCAGACAGCCAAACTCATTGCCTGCGCTACCTGCGCCTCAGAAAGCCCGCTCCGTTGCAGTGCATCAAGCAAAGCGGCATTCGCATCTGTGAGTGCCGCTTGCAACGTAGACATTTCCATTTGAATTGAATCAACAGCCAACTCCCGCTCCTCTGTACTCAGCGCCGAATCAGCCATTGTTTCGTTCAATTTGGCCACAAGCTCCGCGATTTTCTGTTTTAACTCGCGGATCATCTTGAGGATTAGCTTCACATCCCCCGGCAACTGGCTCTGGTCTATTTCTTTGTTGGCCTTATCCGTAGCCGTCTTAGCCTGCCCAAATGCGGAGAGACTGACCCGAACACTCTCGTAGAACTCCTCGCCTTGAGGCTCTGCCTGAGCTAGTTCCATATTCAGCGGTTTAATTGATGCATTTATCCGGGTGGCTATTTCCGTAGTAGTTACTTTCATAGCAATCATCTTTATGAAATAAAAAGACACATATCTATATCGCCTTAACACCCCCGACCTTTAATGAACTAACTGTTAGCATTCATTTGGCTGGCACCCCGCCACTGAGTTACCCTTAAGTATGTAGTTGCTTAATTCAGGAACTCCTGCGATGTCTGAATGCATCAAAACTCATGCGTCTCACCAAGCTCATTGCAAAGATTGCAGTTTGGCGACGCTGTGCCTGCCCCTCTCTTTGAACCTTGAAGACATGGACGCCCTCGACGAAATCGTTAAACGAGGCCGTCCACTAAAGAAAGGTGAATTCCTATTCCGCCAGGGTGATGCCTTCAATTCCGTCTTTGCTGTGCGCGCCGGCGCCCTCAAAACCTTCAGCCTGAGCGATGCTGGCGATGAACAGATCACCGGTTTCCATCTGCCCAGCGAACTGGTCGGCTTGTCAGCAATGGACAGCGAAATCTACCCGGTATCAGCCGTAGCCTTGGAAACCACCTCTGTCTGCGAAATTCCGTTTGAGCGTCTTGATGAACTGGCCCTACAGCTGCCAATGCTGCGCCGCCAACTGATGCGCATCATGAGCCGCGAGATACGTGACGATCAGCAAATGATGCTGCTCTTGTCGAAAAAGACCGCAGACGAGCGTATTGCCACCTTCTTGGTCAATCTGTCAGCCCGCTTCCGCGCCCGCGGCTTCTCCGCCAATCAGTTCCGTCTGTCGATGTCACGCAATGAAATCGGCAACTATCTGGGCTTGGCAGTTGAAACCGTGTCGCGTGTTTTCACCCGCTTTCAGCAAAACAAACTGCTCGAAGCCGAGGGCAAGGAGGTTCGCATTCTTGACCCAATTGAGCTCTGCTCCCTGGCAGGCGGTAACCAGTAAGATCCCACCGCATAAACAAGGGCAGCTCAACACTGCCCTGTATGCGCTGGCAACGTAGCAGGATATTTTCATGCCCTACGATGACCTGACCCTCAAGAGTTACATCCGCCCGGTTGTGGACTTCCCCAAAGCCGGCGTCATCTTTCGCGACATCACGCCTCTGTTTCAGTCCCCCCGCGCCATGCGCATGGTGGTCGATGCCTTTGTTCAACGCTACATCGATGCTGACTTTAGCCACATCGGCGCAATGGATGCCCGAGGCTTTCTGGTAGGTTCTGTAGTGGCGTACGCGCTGAACAAACCGCTAGTGCTCTTTCGCAAGCAAGGTAAATTGCCTGCGGATGTGATCAGCGAGGCGTATCAGACCGAATACGGCGAGGCTAAGCTCGAAGTTCACAGTGACAGCTTGTGCGAAGGCGACAAAGTACTGATCTTTGATGACTTGATCGCCACAGGAGGAACCCTCCTGGCAGCCGCGCAATTGGTACGGCGCATGCGCGCCAGCGTGGTTGAAGCTGCTGCAATAATTGATCTGCCCGAACTGGGCGGTTCACAGAAACTTCAAGATAGCGGCATCCCGACCTTCGCCCTGACCTGCTACAGCCTCACAGAGCAATAACCTGTTGGTGCCCACTGCTGGGCACCCTCCCTACCCCTCCCGCCTGAACAACACGCCAATCATTAGTTGGTGATTTTTTGTACATCTGGCCGGAAATGACCTCCCCTAACGCGCGCTGACAGCCAAAGATGCAAAGGCAGAGTAATCTGCAATACAGCCACAAGATTCGATACTGCAGATCCACCCACGCTCAGGAGTCGAACAATGTCCGCACACGCCAAACTGCCTGCTGCCAGTTTTCCGGTCCGCCGTATGGACTTCAACTTTGCAGACAGCCCAAAGTACTGGTTCGCTAACGATCCATTCCTCAGTCATTACATGAACAACCTGTCGTCGCTGTTTCCCTATGGTGAAAAGTTCTTTGTCGACAGCGTCCGCGCCGTCCGTGATCACATCACGGATCCCCAGCTGAAAAAGGACATCAGTGCCTTTATCGGTCAGGAAGCCATGCACTCCAAAGAGCATGCGGCTTATAACGAGTACGCGGCCAAGCACAACATTGATCTGCACCGATTGGAGCTAAGAATCAAAGTCCTGCTCGAATGGGTGACGCGCTTTAGCACCGTCAAACAGCGTCTGGCCATCACCTGCGCGTTAGAGCATTTCACCGCGACCATGGCCGAGCAGATGCTGCAACGTGAAGACCTAAGCTGCCAGATGAACGACCCGCGTCTCTACCAGCTCTGGCTCTGGCACGCGATTGAGGAAAATGAGCACAAGGCCGTCGCCTACGATACCTATCAAGCTGTAGGCGGTGGTTACTTCACCCGGGTTAGCATGATGCTGCTGTCTACACTGCTGTTTTTCGGTGTAATTGGCTGGTTTCAGGTTCACTTGCTACGTAAAGACGGCCAGCTATTCAACTGGCGCAGCTGGGGCAAAGGCCTGAAGACGCTGCTCAGCCCACGCAATGGCTTTCTGACTCAGCTGCTGCGTCCTTATCTGAGCTATTACCGCCCCGGTTTTCATCCTAACGACTACGTCACCAAGCCTCTTGAGCAACGCTGGCGCGAGCGGCTGGGCTTCAACAATTAACACAGTCAGCAGGCGCTGAACCCAGCGCCTGCGCCTTACTTGCTGAGATCAGCCAGCTGCAGTTGCCCCATGCTCTGCAACACGCTGGCTCCGGTAAAGAGCATCACAATTTGCTCTTCCGCCATTGCCCGCACTGCCTGTCGGCGCTCTGGGAAGCCGATATAGTCCAAAGCCGCTTGAAACAGGTTACGGCTGATCAGGCTGGAAATTTCCAGCACCTGCGCACGCGTCAGCATGTCTGGCAGTAGCTTGTAAGCGATGATGTCCTCGGCCATATCCTCGGCAAAGTCATGCATCAGCTCAGCCAGCGCCACCCGCAGAACCGGTGAGGGGCCGTGCAGCTCTCGCACGCCGACCATGAAAGCTTCCGGATTCTGCTCAACAAAATCGAAAAACAGCTCGACGGTTTCATGGCAGACCAAACGACCGCGCTGCAGATCAATGCCAAATAACTTTGCACCCGTTGAAGGTGATAGCTCGGCACGCTCAGCCGCCTCGCGTCGTAATGCGCACAGCGGCTGGCGGAGTTGAGCGGCAATCTGACGAATGATGGTCAGACCTAAATCATCAACATCCCGAAAATGCCGGTAGAAGGTATTTGGGTTCAGCCCTGCCTCTCTGGCCAACTCGCGCAGACCAACGCTACTTATGCTGCGGCTGGTGCTAGTCAGACGCAACGCCGCATCAATCAGCGACTGCTTACCCGGCGCTGACGTGCCGTTGCTGGTTTCGTTTGATGACATACCCTACCCAAATGCTGGCCAGTTATTTCTTATCTTGCCCGATAGTATACAGCGGCATAAGTTGGTATACAGTTGTATACAACCACGCAATAACAATAATAGGTGCTTGGTCATGAACTCAGCCGCAACCCATCCGCAATCCGCTGAACACTGCAAAATTGCCATTATCGGCACAGGTTTTTCCGGTCTTGGAATGGCCATGCGCTTGAAACAGGCGCAAGAAGACGACTTTCTGCTGTTCGAAAAGGATCAGGGCGTCGGAGGTACATGGCGGGTAAACAACTACCCTGGCTGCGCCTGTGACGTTCAATCACACCTCTATTCCTACTCATTCGAGCCTAATCCTAAATGGAACCGGATGTTTGCCACACAGCCGGAAATCAAAGGCTACCTTGAGCACTGTTGGAGCAAGTACGGCCTGCAATCGCAGACACGCCTGGGCTGCGCGATTGAACGGCTTGATTGGGATGAGCAACACGAACACTGGCTGCTGACTGACCAGCACGGAAAACGCTACACCGCGCAGTTCGTTGTCTCCGGGATGGGAGCTCTGTCCACTCCATCCATTCCGGCAATCAAAGGCCTGGATATCTTCAATGGCGAGATTTTTCACTCCCAGCAGTGGAATCACGACTATCCACTCAGCGGCAAACGCGTGGCCGTAGTAGGTACTGGCGCATCGGCCATTCAATTCGTACCGCATTTGCAGAAATTAGCAGGCTCACTGCACCTCTACCAACGCACAGCACCGTGGATTCTGCCCAAGCCCGACCGGCAGATCAGTGTGCGGGAGCGTGAGAGGTTTCAGCGCTATCCATTCCTACAAAAGCTTTGGCGTGGCTTTATTTACAGTCTTTTGGAAAGCCGTGTAATCGGCTTTGCTCTGCTGCCCAAGTCGATGTCGTTAGCGCAAAAATTTGCCCTCTGGTACCTCAAAAAACAGGTCCAGGATCCACTACTGCGCGCCAAACTCACGCCTGATTACCTCATGGGTTGCAAACGCGTGCTGATGTCCAATGACTACTACCCGGCCCTGACACAGACCAACGTCGAGGTGATCACCGACGGCATTGATGAAATCCTACCCGATGCAATCCGTGCTCAGGACGGCACCGTGCGGCAGGTCGACGCGATTATTTTCGGCACCGGCTTCACCCCCAGTGACCCCATCCCACGTGGCGCAATTTTCGGCCGCAACGGCGTTGACCTGACCGACGCCTGGCCCGAAGGGCCGAGAGCCTATAAAGGCACCATGACCAGCGGCTTCCCAAATCTCTTTTTGCTCATGGGCCCCAACACTGGGCTCGGCCACAACTCGATGGTTTACATGATCGAGTCACAGATCAACTACGTGCTCAAAGCCCTGCAACAACTGGATCGCCTTGATCTGCAGAGTCTTGAAGTCAAACAGCATGTTGAGGAGGCCTTCAACCACACGCTGCAGGGCAGCCTCAGTAACACTGTTTGGAATGCAGGTGGCTGCCAGAGCTGGTACCTACACCCTGTCAGCGGTCGCAACTGCACGATCTGGCCAGGTTTCACCTGGCGCTACCGCTTACTGACCCACAACTTCGATGCCCCTGCCTATCACTACAGCCGCAAACATCCGGTTCACCCCGCACAAAGCCAAGCCATTACCCCCTCACGCAAGGAAGTCAGTGTATGAAGTCATTCAATAATCAAGTTGCCGCCATAACCGGCGCAGGCTCAGGTATCGGACGAGCGCTGGCCCTTAATTTAGCCCACCAGGGCTGCCACCTGGCCCTATCTGATGTGAATACCGAGGGCCTTGCACAGACTGTTGAACTGGCTAAAGCAAACAGCATTCGCATTACACAGCACAAAGTTGATGTGGCGCAGCGCCAAGAAGTGCTGGACTGGGCAAGCCAGGTGATCGCTGAGCACGGTCGCATTAATCTGCTCATCAACAACGCTGGTGTAGCCCAAGGTGGCACGACGGAGGGCAATGATTACAGCGACTATGAATGGATCATGTCCATTAATTTCTGGGGTGTTGTAAACGGTACTAAAGCCTTTCTGCCACACATCAAAGCCAGCGGCAGTGGCCATATCGTCAATATCTCCAGTATCTTCGGGATTTTTGCTCAGCCCGGCATGGGCGCCTACAACGCCAGCAAGTTTGCCGTACGCGGTTTTACCGAGGCCCTGCGCCAAGAGCTGGATATAGCAGGATACGGGATCTCGGCCAGCTGCGTGCACCCAGGCGGAATCAAAACCAATATCGCCAACAGTGCTCGAATGAACGCCAGCATGGATAGCCTGACCGGCACCAATGCAGCCTCAGCCAAGAGTCAGTTCAACGACCAACTGCTCAAAACAACCCCGGAAAAAGCCGCTCAGGTGATTCTCGATGGCGTCCTGAAGAACAAGCGCAGGATTCTGATTGGGACCGACGCGCGCATGGCAGATCTGATGCAGCGTCTGTTGCCAGCTGGTTATCAGCGTTTGGTCACGGCCGCTATGCGCATGGCTGCCAAAGGCAATCGCTGATGCAACAAAGCTGGTACGCAAGTGTGAGCCGGCGAGCAGATTCCACGTGAATTATTGATCTAAATGGCAGCGTTTCTCAGAAAAACCGCATATTATGATTCGACCGGGTACTGATAACCGGTCTACAACGTAGGCGCCTCGTCTGGCCCTGCACGTCAAAACGATTCAAGAGACACACCATGGCAAATCGCGAAACTGGCACCGTTAAATGGTTCAACGATGAGAAAGGCTTCGGCTTCATTACCCCAGCAAACGGTGGCGACGACCTCTTTGTGCACTTCAAAGCAATCCAGGCTGACGGCTTCAAAACCCTGAAGGAAGGCCAGACAGTTACCTACGTGCCCGCTCGTGGCCAGAAAGGTATGCAGGCTGAAGAGGTTAAGGTTTCCTAACCTCTCTTGCTAAAAAACAAACCCCGCGTAATGCGGGGTTTGTTTTTTGCGGCAGGTAAAACTTACAGCCCCATCTGCTTGCTGATGATCTCGTTCATGATCTCCCGCGTGCCGCCGCCGATCGACAGGATACGGTTATCGCGGTACAAGCGTTCAACGCGGCTCTCACGCATAAAGCCCATGCCGCCCAGCAGCTGAGTCGCGTCATAAGTAATGCGGTCAGACACATCTGTAGCGAAGTTCTTGGCCATGGAGATTTCTTTAACCACGTTCTTGCCCGCCGACATCTTCGCAGCCTGGCGGTAAGTGAACTCGCGAGAAACCTCCAGCTGCGTGGCCATTTCCGCCAGCCGGTGTTTGATCACCTGAAACTTGCTGATTGGCTTACCAAACGCCTTACGATCTTTAGCCCAGGCAAGCGCATCCTCCAGTGCCATCTGCGACGTCATGTTCGCCATCAGCGCCAGAGCCAATCGCTCCGACTGGAAGTTAGCCATGATCCCGGCGAATCCCATGTTCTCAACGCCAATCAGGTTCTCCACCGGAACCATGCAATCGTCGAAGAATAATTCAGCCGTGTCAGAACACCACCAGCCCATTTTCTTGAGCTTACGGCCAACAGTGAAACCGGGGGTGTCCTTCTCTATCAGAAGCAGGCTTACACCGCCAAAACCTTCACCACCAGTGCGCACCGCCACAGTGTAGTAGTCCGCGCGAGTGCCGCTGGTAATAAAGGTTTTGCTGCCGGTGACCCGGTAGAAATCCCCTTCTTTAACCGCGCGAGTTTTAAGGTTGGCTACATCCGAACCACCGCCCGGCTCAGTGATTGCCAGTGAGATGATCTTCTCGCCCGCCAGCACTTCCGGCACAACACGGTCACGGATGTGTGGCTTAGCCCATTTCAAGACTGGAGGCAGACCAATATCCAGTGAACACAAAGCAGACACCAAGCCAGTTGAACTGGAACGGATCAGCTCCTCACTGGCAGCAATCTTGGCAAAAAGATCACCTTCGTGGCTTCCGCCAAACTGCTCGGGAAAACCGATCCCCAGAATCCCGGCGTCACCGGCTTTCTTGTACAGCTCACGAGGAAAGCTTTCAGCCTCTTCCCATTCATCGATAAAAGGAAGGATTTCGCGCTCGACAAATCGGCGGACGGAGTCGCGCACCAACTGATGAGACTCGTCAAAGTATTCTTGGAATGCGGCCATCTGAAAGGTCCCGTTGTTATTTGCGGAAACCTTACCAAGCGCTTGCTTGGTTATCAAGATATTCACCTAATCTTATTGCCGGGCACGCACCCGCGACCGCGCATGCCAGCGCAGGGCAAAAGAGATGATCTGGGGTTGGGGGCGAATCAGAACGTAATCGGACGCCGCCCGGCCAACGCATGGGCTAAGGTACCGCCATCCACCAGCTCCAGCTCGCCACCGAGTGGCATGCCGTGAGCCAAGCGGGTTACGTGCAAAGTCTTACTGGAGAGAATTTGAGCGATGTAGTGAGCTGTCGCCTCACCTTCAACCGTTGGGTTGGTGGCAAGAATAACCTCGCTGAACTGGCCAGACTCTATGCGCTGCAACAACTCAGGAATACCGATGGCCTCAGGGCCAAGCCCATCCAGCGGAGACAGATGCCCCTTGAGTACGAAATAGCGACCACGATAGCCCGTCTGCTCAACCGCATACACATCCACCGGTCCCTGCACAACGCACAGCAAGCTATTATCACGACGCTCATCCAGACACAGCTGGCAAACCTCGTCTTCACTCAGGCTTCTGCACTGCCGGCAATGCCCCACGCCCGCCATTGCAGCGCTGAGCGCTTCCGCCAGACGCACACCACCGGCCCGATCCCGCTCAAGTAGGTGTAATGCCATACGCTGCGCGGTCTTCTGCCCGACACCGGGAAGGCTACGTAGGGAATCGATAAGCTGACGGATCAGGGGGCTGAAGCTCATGTAACAACTCGGCTGGAGACGCAAGAACGTGGGCGCAACTCAAACTTAGATACAGGGCGAACTTATAAAGTTGCGCCCTGTAAGGAGCATTAGAATGGCATTTTGAAGCCCGGAGGCAGTTGCAGTCCCGCCGTCATGCCGGACATTTTTTCCTGGCTATTCTGTTCCACCTTACGAACGGCATCGTTCACTGCCGCAGCGATCAGGTCTTCCAGAACTTCTTTGTCTTCCTGCAACAGGCTGTCATCTAGGGTGATGCGTTTAACATCGTGACGGCCTGTCATAACTACGCTGACCAAACCTGCGCCAGACTGGCCGGTCACTTCGGCATTGGCCAACTCTTCCTGCATCTTCTGCATTTTTTCCTGCATCTGCTGGGCCTGCTTCATCAGGCCAGCCATTCCACCTTTCATCATGGTGTCAATCCTCGGTAATTAGGCGTTGAGGTTATTATTCAGAGGCTCAATGCTTTCGGCGCGGATAACTGCACCGAACTGTTGAATCATCTGTTGAACAATCGGGTCTTGCTGGATAGCGCGTTCGGCTTCTTGCTGGCGCTCAGCACGATGCCTTGCGGCCGCTTGCGCCGGTGTCTCTTGCTCTGGCTTGCACAGCTCAACGCGCAGCTTCACTTCACGGCCCTGGTACTGATTGAGGGCCTCGTTGAGCCGACGCTGCTGAGTTGCATTGAACAGCGCCGAATGAGCCGGATCCAAATGCAGCAGCCAGTCATCACCCTCGACCGCTATCAGTGTGCAGTTAGCGCCGATACTACCGGTCAGGCCTGACAGGCCTAATTTTGGGAACATTTCCAGCCAGTCGGCTGCAAGTCCCGTTGCAGGCGCAACAGCGGGCAGAATTTCAGGCTCAGTGACTTCTTCGGTTTGGGCGGCTGAGAAATCATAGTCGAAGGAATCAGCGTCTACATCGACGTAGTCATAGTCACCCAGTGGCGGCTCATCATCGTCTTCGGCTGCCTCTTCAATGACTGCAACAGGCTCAGAGACAGCTTTCGGGCTGGGCTCAACCTGAGGCTCTGACTCAGTAGGGAGAACTTCAACTGCGGCAACAGGCTCGGGCTCAGCCGTCTCCGCAACGGCGGTGACTTTCGCTTCAACCTGCTGTGGCTCGTTCCACGGCAAGTCAACGTCAGCCACTGAGTTTTCAACTGCGGGCTCAGGAGCAACATCTGCCACAACTGGCTGTTCAGCCTGAGCCACAACTTCAGCAGGCTCTGCCTGCTCTGACTCAACCAAAGGTACTGCGGCGGGCTCAGGCACCACAGCTGCGACCTCAGCAGTCACCTGCGGCTGTGCAACTGCCGACACATTAGGCGCCAGTGTCGAAGCTTCGACACTGGCCACTTCGGTGTTGGCAGAATCAGCTGTGGCCTTGCTGATTCCCAGTGGCTTTAGCGCTATCCGTGGGGCATCCTGACTGTCTGCCGGGCGGAAGGCCAACATCCGCAGCAAGACCATCTCAAAGCCACTGCGCGGCTCTGGCGCAAGCGGAAGATCGCGACGGCCAATCAGCCCCATCTGGTAGTAGAACTGAACATCTTCACTCGGCAACGCTTGGGCCAACTCGAGAACACGCTCACGATCGCCCTGCCCGTTATCCACGGCTTCCGGCAGTGCCTGAGCGATTGCCACACGATGCAGGACATTCAGCATCTCAGCCAGCACACCATTCCAGTCCGGCCCCTGTTCAGCAAGGTGGCGGACGGCTTCAATCAGCTTGCGGGCATCGCCCTCCAGCAGAGCATGGAGCACACCATACACCTGCCCATGATCAAGGGTCCCAAGCATGGCCCGAACATCTGCAGCCAGCACCTTTCCTTCACCAAAAGCGATAGCTTGGTCGGTAAGGCTCATTGCATCGCGCATCGATCCATCAGCCGCACGCCCCAACAACCAAAGAGCATCGTTCTCAAAAGGAATCTGCTCGGCCGTGAGGACATGGCTCAGGTGCTCCACAACCCGCTCCGGCGGCATGTTCTTCAGTGAGAACTGCAAACAGCGCGACAGCACGGTGACAGGCAACTTCTGCGGATCGGTAGTGGCCAGCAGAAATTTCACATGAGGTGGCGGCTCTTCCAGCGTTTTCAACAATGCGTTGAAAGAGCTGGTTGAAAGCATGTGAACTTCGTCAATCAGGTAAACCTTGAAGCGCCCACGGCTAGGCGAGTACTGCACGTTGTCAAGCAGCTCGCGGGTGTCTTCAACCTTTGTTCGACTCGCAGCATCGACCTCAATCAGATCAACAAAACGGCCTTCGTCGATTTCTTTACAAACAGAGCACACACCGCACGGTGTCGAGCTGATGCCTGTTTCGCAGTTAAGGCACTTGGCAATAATCCGGGCAATCGTGGTCTTACCGACGCCGCGGGTGCCGGTGAACAGATAGGCATGGTGCAGGCGCTGGCTGTCCAATGCGTTGATCAACGCCTTGAGCACATGAGTTTGCCCAACCATTTCGTTGAATGAGCGCGGACGCCACTTACGCGCTAATACCTGATAACTCATTGATACCTATCATGAGAGAAAGCAAATGAAGACTAATCCTAACGGAGCAAGGGGCAAATTGCATCCGCACGCAGGAATATGCCGCCCAGAAACGTGATCAGATAAATCTACTGGATATTTTTTAACCAAACCCGTATTATTCCGTTTGTTGTACCAAGCTGTAAGTCACCAAGCCGCTAGCGGCTCACCTTACTGGCAGCATCCAGAGCGCACCTTAAGTGCCGCACAGCTCTGATAGCACGCCAACATGACTGATTTGGCCATCTCTTCTAAAGCAGACTTAGCCAACCTCACGGTACTGCCCTTGCTGGCGGATTATTTATTCGCTCGCAGACTCAGTTCCATACTTTTGTGACCTGATTGTGGGTCCTTTGCATGGAGTTTTACTTTGCGCACAGAAGCGCATAGCGTCTAGGAAACATTATAAAAATGAATACACATCATGAAATCAGGGATGCCATCAACATCCTGAGTAACGCGTTTTCACCCCTTGAGTGTCATATTGTTGCAGCTCGTAAAAGCAGCTTCAGCTTCACAGTCGTTAACCAGTCTGGCATTGCCAAACACACTCAACGGCTCTACCCCGGCCAGTACAGTAGGTCTAATCTGCAACAGGTTATTGATAAAGCCAAACAAGCTATTTCGAGCTAGCGCTTTAATAAGAACTATTTTTTTGATTAGCACTCTCAGTTGCTTCAGCTATTAGGTGGAGAATAGTTATGGATAACATCAACCAGGATTTTCTGGAAAAAATGTTCTCGCCCCTACGGGTAACATTCAGCAATCCGCGCCCGGACGGAGGCATCGTACTCTCTCTGCTTGACGATAACGATGCCACTTCCTACAGCCGCGTATTGACCCGTGCCCAGCGAGGCGACCCGGACTCGTTTGCGCAAACGCTGGAAAACATTCGACTGGAATTGGCAATGCGCTCTGGAAGTATTCCATCCGATCTCAGAAAAGCTCTGAAAGAACAAGACAGCCTGCTGACTTATCAGGCGGAATAACTGTCGCAATTCGTAGCGGCCTACATAATGAAATGCGTTGGCCGCTATCGCCCGCCCCTAATGCCTAACGACATCGCCACGATTTTTTCACTACAGTAAATCGCAACTTACTGTGAGGTACCGGCCAGATCCAACCAGCGGCCTACGGTATCAAGTACTTCATTACGGCGCTCAGACCAGTTTCCTGCGATCTCAACAAACGCTTGATCGTGTTTGATCAACCACCCCTTACAGTCCTGATAAAACATTTGGCGCGAGTAAAGTTCTGGCTGGCATCGCTGCCCATCACTTACCCACTCAACATCTGCTGGGCTCAATAACAGATGCAAGTCGTAATGACGCTCCAGCAGTTCCGTCTCCAACCAATGGGGATAGCTGCCAAACAGCGTCTGGCTCCAAAGGATATTGCTCAGCAGGTGAGTATCCAGAATCAGCAAGCTGGGGCGTTCAGCCCTGGCAGAGTCCTCCCACTGTAACTGGCCCCTGGCGATCACCTCTATGTCATCGAGACAGGTATCTCGTCCCGTCTGCTCAATAAAGTGGCGAACATATTCACCAACCGTAACGCCACCAAACCGCTCTTTAACCAAGCAGCTCAGCCAACTCTTACCTGAGGATTCCGGACCTGTGAGCACGAGAACTTTCATGCAGTGGCCACTACATATTCACGCCGCCAGACCACCCAGCCGCGCACTGCCAGAGCCGTGAACACCGCATACAAGAAGGCGGTTAAATACAGCGCCTGAGTAAGAAAAAGACCGACAAACAGCACATCCAATACCACCCACAATAGCCAGCACTCCATGTGCTTTTGCGCCATCCACCATTGCGCAACCAGGCTGAACGCGCTCAGAAATGCATCTTGCCAAGGCGCACTCGCGTCGGTGTATGCAGACATGAGATAACCCAGCCCACATCCCCCAATCACACCCAGAGAAACACCCTGAAACAACCTCGACGCAGATAAACGTCCGATCTTAACCCCGGCTTTAGCCTCTCCACCGTACACCCACTGCCACCAGCCATAGCCCTGTAGCAGAGCGTAAGCCAACTGTAAAAGCATGTTTGAGTAGAGCTTGCTGTCGTAAAAAATCCATGTATACAGCAACACCATCACCAGCCCAACCGGCCAGCACCAAGGGTTCTGCCGAATAGTAAGCCAAACAGCCAGTACCCCTGTCGCTGTGGCGATGATTTCAATAAGAGACATAACACTTCCAAAACAATGAACAAGGATTGTAACGGTATGCTTTAAAACGGTCTGTTCCTTTACACTTCATACCTTTACCTCTATCTGACAGGCCCTATTTTCCGGATATACTGCGCGCTCTTAGCAGGAGAGTACGCGTGTTCAGCTTTGTAATCCGCTTTATAGGTGCTGTTGTAGTACTGGCCTCTCTGCAATTCAGCCAGGCAGCTACCACTACTTCCCAACGTCACACGCCTGAAGTTGTATTTCTGAACCCAGGGTTTTCCAATGAGCCGTTCTGGGTCACGTACAGTCAATTCATGCACGCAGCTGCGAAAAATCTCGGTTTGAATTTGAGCGTGATTTACGGTGAACGTGATCGCGAGAACATCATTCAATCAGCCCGAGCACTCGCCGAAAACGACACCAAGCCTGACTACGTGATCTTTGTGAACGAGATGTACGTCGGCCCTGAAATTCTTCGTATTTTCTCCGACTCATCCGTCAAGTTGTTTAGCCTCCACAGCACCCTGACACCTGAGCAACAGGAAATCAGCGGTGGAACCCGTGAACGCTATGAGAACTGGATTGGCAGCATCATCGCCAACGATGAAGACGCCGGTTATCTGATGGCTAAAGAGCTCATTTCCAAAACGAAAGGAGCACCGGCTGAAATGCTCGCGTTTGCCGGAGTCCGCTCCACACCATCATCCACCCTGCGTGAACGAGGCCTGCTCCGCGCCTTGAGTGAACACCCACAAATCAAGCTTCACCAGGTCGTGTTTGGCGAGTGGAGCGAACAGCGGGCTTACGATCAAGCCAAGATCCTTCTCAAGCGCTACAACACACCTCGCTTGGTCTGGTCGGCTAATGACGAGATGGCATTCGGTGTGATGAAGGCAGCCCGAGAAATGGGCAAAATCCCCGGGCAGGATCTGTACCTGTCGGGCTTAAATAACTCTGACAGAGTGCTTCAAGCCAGGGTCAACAACGAAATTTCCGCTCTCGCCAGCGGCCACTTTTCCCTTGGTGGCTGGGCACTGGTGATGCTCCATGACTACCACTCAGGCGAGGACTTCGCGAAGCGTGGCGGCAAAGACCGCGTCGACAACCTGTTTACCCTACTGGACGCAGAACAGGCGCAGCAGCTCATGCTGCACTTGAAATTACCGGACTACGAACTCAACTTTAAAGACTTCAGCGCGGTCTACCATCCCGAGCTCGAGGACTATCAGTTCTCGATACAGAGCCTCACGCATTGATTCAAACGCCGGCCATATACAACACCAGCCGCACTAGGCAATACACCAGCAAGACAAACATCGCCGTAAAACCTATGCCCAGTGCAATGAACTGACTGGGCTTGCCCCTTGAAAAATCTCTGGCTCGGTTCTTCCCACTCTGCACGCCCAGCGCAGCACTGAGCACGCTCTGAAGCAGCTCTCGCCAGGTGAGCGGCTGATCACTATTATCTTTATCCATAGCAAGTACCTCCCTAGGAAAGCGTAGCTGTGCAACAGATATGCGCCACTGTAAATCAGCTTGGGGTCACTCTGCCCGTACAGCACAGACGAATAAATCGGGCCCCACCAGCTTAGTCTCAGGCGCTTGGTACATATATGGGCTGCCACCTTGCGTTCGGAAGCCTTCTTTCTTGATAAACTATTCTCCCGTCTCGCTTGATCCTGATCTGCGAGGCATAGCCTATGCCACCGCCCTCACACGAGCGCGCCGCTATCGCCCCCTCACACGACCTAAGTGCTACAACGTAGCACCGGGCATCAAAAAATCTACGGGCGAGAACGACACCCCAAAAGACAAATTCAATGCCCGAGAAATCAGCCTCAAACCCAGCAACCACGCGTCCTTCCCTGTCCCGCCGCTTTAGCGTTGCGCCGATGATGGATTGGACGGATCGTCACTGCCGGTATTTTCACCGCCAGCTGTCACAGCATGCGCTGCTCTACACCGAAATGGTCACTACCGGTGCGCTTCTGCATGGCGATGCGCAGCGCTTTCTGCGTCACAACGCTGCCGAATACCCATTGGCACTGCAGCTGGGTGGCAGCGCTCCCGCCGACTTGGCAGCCAGCGCCAAACTCGGGCAACAGGCGGGTTACGATGAAATCAACCTGAACGTAGGCTGCCCCAGTGATCGCGTGCAGAACAACATGATAGGTGCCTGCCTCATGGGCCACCCTCAGTTGGTCGCTGACTGCGTGAAAGCCATGCAGGACGCTGTCGACATCCCAGTTACAGTCAAACATCGGATTGGTATCAATGGTCGCGACAGCTATGCCGAGTTGTGCGACTTTGTCGGCACAGTCAAAGAGGCTGGCTGCACCAGTTTTACCGTGCACGCCCGTATTGCGATACTCGAAGGTCTGTCGCCTAAAGAAAACCGTGAAGTTCCACCACTGCGCTACGACGTTGCTGCGCAGCTTAAGCAGGACTTTCCAGAGCTGGAGTTCATTCTCAACGGCGGCATCAAAACACTGGAAGCATGCAAGGAGCACCTTCACACGTTTGACGGCGTCATGCTCGGTCGGGAGGCCTATCAAAACCCGTACCTTCTTGCCGAGGTCGATCAGCAGCTATTTGACTCGTCTCGCCCTGTTTTAAGCCGTTTCGATGCTTTTATCAGCATGCGCGACTACATTGCCGCCCACATTGAAGAAGGCGGCACCCTGCATCACGTCACCCGCCATATGCTCGGCCTTGCGCAAGGCTTCAAAGGTGCCCGCAAGTTCCGCCAGTTACTCTCGGTCGACATTCACAAAACAGACACGCCGTTAGCGTTATTTGATCAGGCGAGTGAATTGCTGCAAGGCCACTGACTCGGGTAATGTCGCTGCATTCGTAACGACAAGGCCGTGTCATGACATCCAAGCTGGAACAACTCAAACAATTCACTACAGTGGTCGCCGACACTGGCGACCTTGACGCCATTTCTCGCCTTAAACCGGTCGATGCAACGACCAATCCGTCCTTGCTGCTCAAAGCTGCCGCATTACCGGGTTACAGTTCTCTCTTGCAAAAGTCTATCCACTCAGCGAAGGGAGATCTTGGCTTGGCCAGTGACCACTTTGGCGTGGCGGTAGGAGGTGAGATTCTTAAGGTCATTCCAGGACGCATCTCTACAGAGGTGGACGCCCGCCTCTCGTTCGACACCAGCGCAACTCTGCGCCGCGCAGAGCGCCTGATCGAGCTGTATGAAGCCTCAGGCATCAGTCGCGAGCGCGTGCTGATCAAGATTGCCTCCACCTGGGAAGGCATCCGCGCGGCCGAGCAATTGGAGAAGGCCGGGATCCAGTGCAACCTTACCCTGCTGTTTGCATTTGCCCAAGCACAAGCCTGTGCCGATGCCGGGGTGTTTTTGATTTCACCGTTCGTAGGTCGTATCTACGACTGGTACAAAAAAGCTGAAGGTCGCGATTACACATCCGAGGAAGATCCAGGCGTACTGTCTGTGACCCGGATCTACAACTATTACAAAGCCCATAACTATCAGACCGTGGTGATGGGGGCCAGCTTCCGCAATATCGGGCAGATAGAGCAGCTTGCAGGCTGCGATCGCCTGACCATCAGCCCGGAACTGCTGCAGCAACTGGCGGACGACACACAACCGCTGAAACGCGTACTCAGCCCAGGCCGTTCAGCCGAAAGTAAGCAGATACTCAACGAAACCCAGTTCCGCTGGGGCATGAACGAAGATGCCATGGCGACCGAAAAACTCGCTGAAGGCATCCGCTTGTTCACTCGCGACCAAGAAAAACTGGAAAAACTGCTCGCCAGCTTGGCCTGAAAACAAACAGGGCGCTCAATGAGCGCCCTGTTTGTTTAAGCAGTCAGCATCAATGATGCTCTAATGCATTGACCAAGTCATGAAAGGCTTCGCGGTTGGATTCATTAAGGCTCATCAGAATCCGGTGAGCCTCCAGCACGCGGGAACGCACCACATCTTCCGACTCGTCCTGTGACGGCAAATCGTTCAGGCTGTCAGGGCACTCCACCGGCTTTTGAACGATGTTAAACACCTGGTCAAAGCCCATGGACAGCAACAAGCGCGTAATGTCCTCGTGGGTAGTCACTACAGTCGGCAACAAACCGATTTTCTGCCGCGACAAAATCGACAACTTGGCCAGCAAACCCAGCGTCGTACTGTCGATACTGCGTGTTTCTGTCAGATCAATCACGATTGCCGAAAAATTCAGCGCAGTGAAAATCTTCTCAATAGTCGCATCCAAAGCGGAACAGAGTGTCAGGCGAACTTCACCGACAAACTTCAGAACAAAAGTCCCATCCTGCTCAGCAAATTGAATTCGACCAGGATTCATCCCAAGGCTCATGCAAGGTTCCTGCTTAACACCAGCAACGCAATATCATCCGGCATATCGTGTAACTTGGCCAGCCCAAAGGCTTCACGCAAACCATCCAACGAGCCGCCCGCAGACTCAATAATACGGGGCAGTTGCGCTTCTTTGTCCTTGAGCGTGTCTCCAGGCAGCAGGTCAAAAATCCCATCAGACAGGAGCGTCAGACTAAAGGACTCTGGCAAGTCCAGCTCCAGATCAGAATATTCAGCTTCCTGGAACAGACCAACCGGTAAGCCGCGCCCTTCCAGATACTGAGCCTTGCCGTCAGTGAACAGCACAGGCAGAGGCAGATGTCCGCCGATGCTGTAGGTCAGGCGATTACTATTTTGATCAATCACCCCACCGAGCATGGTGACGTGCTTGCCCAGCTTGCAGTTGATCAACCCGCGATTGATGTGCCCCAACACCTCTGATGGCTTGAAATCCGGCAAAACACCGGAACGACGCGACTCGTACAACAGACGAGTGGTCATAAACTTAAGCAATACGGTGATGAATGCCGATGACGCGCCATGACCAGAAACATCGGCCAAATAAAAGGCGATGCGCGAGTCATCTACACGGAAGTAGTCGACGAAGTCACCTGAGAGGTAAAGAGACGGGATGATTTGATGGGCAAAGCTGAACTCATCAATCTCCCCAGGCGTCTCCGGCAGCATATTCATCTGCACCTGTCGCCCTGCGTTCTGATCCTCCTGAAGCAGGTGCAGGCTGGCCTGAAGCTCGCGATTGGCGGCCTCAAGCTCCTCACGATAGCGTTGGTTCTCTTTGCGCAAACTAGCTCGATCCAGCGCGCGATGCACGGAGTGCTCAAGCACAGCTAGATCAGCCAAGGGTTTGATCAGGTAGTCGACAGCCCCCAAACGCAGAGCCTCAACGGCATCAGACATCACCCCAGCGCCAGAAACCACAATTACCGGGGTTTCAACCTGAAGTGCATTAATTCGGCGAATCAGCTCCAATCCGTCAACTTGCGGCATGCGCAGATCACAGATGACCAAATCAGGAGACTTGCTTTGGAAGACGTCCAGCCCCTGCAGGCCGTTTGAGGCTTGCAGCACGTGAAAACCACTGTCTTCAAGGTAGGCAGCCAAACTGGCTCGCACTACATCGTCGTCGTCAATTATCAGCAGCGTGGCACTGGTTTTGTGCATGAGATTTCCAGACAAACTGCGCCGGGCCAAGTTGGTACGCCAAACCTAAAACATGAAACATGCGTACTCGGCACATATTCAGGCGCAGACGGTACTCCCATCCGGACCACGATTCAAGCTGATAACGGTTGTCCAAGAGAGACTTTCGGCCTTAAATAAGCCGGTTTAATAAGAAGGCTGCACCCCCTGACCAAAAGAGGAAATGCCCATGAGCTCACCTGACCGAGCCTACAGCGAGAAACGCGACTACATCCGCATGCGTATGGAAGCAGCTGTAAGCCTGCACCATGACGGTAAGGAGATCCCCGCCGTATGCCTTGATTTATCAAGCACCGGGATGCAGCTTGAGGCTGCAAGCAACGTCAGGCTCGGCGATAAGGTACAGGTGCATATCGCTTCTGATCACAGTGAGTTGCGCGGGCTCGAAGCGGAGGCTGAGGTTGTCAGGGTCAACCTTCTTGAAAACGGCAAGCAATCGCTGGGGCTCGCCATCCTGCAGATGAAGTAAATGTAGTGATACAAAAATGGCGGCACACTGGCCGCCATTTTTCAGGGGGAAGATTAAAAGTCGTCTTCAACCTGCCCGTCTTTGACGCGGAACTCACGATTTTGCAAGTACGCGTTGCGCAGGAAAATGTATTTATCGCCGCTGACCAAGCGCTCGGCCTTCAGCAAACTGGCGCGGAGATCCACTGCCTGAACCGCAATTACTGTATTGCGTGTTGGTACATGATCAATAGCAGCCGGTGCTGTCAGGTAAGCATCTGGCACCTTGCCGATGGCATCGCGCACTGTGCTCGGCCCCAACAACGGCAGAACCACGTAAGGGCCACTACCTACGCCCCACTTGCCCAGCGTTTGACCGAAGTCTTCATCGCTGCGCTGCAGGCCCATCTTGGTGCCCACATCAAAAAAGCCCAGTACGCCGAACGTGGTGTTAACGATCAGACGACTGGTATCAACCCCAGCGTTGTGCAATTTGCCCTGAAGCAGGTTGTTGGCCAGATTGCTCACGTCTCCGATATTGCGGAACACGTTGTGCACGCCATCTTCAAGAAAGTCCGGGGTTACAGCCTGATATCCTTTGGCAAGTGGCTTTAAGGTGTAAGCATCAACGGTATCGTTGACCTCAAACATAAAGCGGTTGTAACCCTCCCACGGGTCATCTTCACTGGCACACGCTACAACTGGCAGTAACGCAAAACTTGCACAGGCAGCCAATCGGCTCAACGGCTTGAGCCAGTTCTCAGCGGTTACTTGCATCCGGTTTACTCCTCGTATTGCCGGCAGCATTCTGCCTGACATCAAGTTTCGAAGTATAAAGCGCCATCTCTTCAACAGCAGCAATGTCTTTATATAAACAACAAAAATCAGCGTGAGTACTGACAGCGTTCACACCCAGCCGGGCGGTAACGTCACATGAACGTCATTCTAGTTTCATATTGTTAGTCAGACTAACAATGGGATGGCCCATGAACACACCTGCCCTCAATGCAGTTCTATTTAGCCTTTCTGGCTGCCTGGTGGATTTTGGCGCGCGCGCATCATCCCTGAACAACACAGCTGAAAGCACCTCGCCCAATATCCAGCCAGCAATTGCAGACTTGGCGCAGCCCATTCGGGGAGCCGTGTCTGTTGCCCAGCAACTGCAGAGCCAGGCCATCACCTGTGCATGGGTCGAGACCTTGGGACCAACACTGACAAAAGTCCTGAGTACTCAACTACCGGCCGACCTGCCCGGAATCACACTGGACAGCGGTCGTAGCCTGCCTGCTCCAGACAGCCTATGGCAGGCTCTGGCCACTCTAAACGCCCCTTCAATTCATGGCTGCATTCTGGTCAGCGGCAATCCTCTGGTACTGCAGGCTGGATTGAATGCGGGCTTGTGGACTGTCGGTTTGGCGGTATGCGGTTCGCTCTGCGGATATTCTCAAGAGGCATGGCAAGCCCTGCCACAAGGCCGCAGAGATGACCTACGTAGCACTGCAATCCTAACGCTGTACCGCATGGGCGTACACTCAGTGATTGATCAGATCACAGATGTGCCTGAGTGCCTCGCGGATATCACTCAACGACGAGTCAAAGGTGAGAAGCCTTAGTCAGCCTGAGTCTGAGCTTGATCCAGAGCAAGCAAGGCCGGTGACGATGGATTAGTCTTCAAGGTGAGGTACTTCGTGATTGAGCTGTTATGCCGCTCTGCCAAGTAAGGGAGATCCTGATGCCGACGACCCAACTGCAACAACAGTTACAGGACCTGCGTAAGCAACTGTCCGAACAGACTCAGCTGAGCACGGAAGAACGCACGGAGCTTTTTATTCTGAGCCAGGAAATTGAGCTGCAACTGGCCGAGCAAATGGCAGCCGCGCCTGACGCCAACCTAGTGGATGGCGTCAACCTTGCCATCGAACGCTTTGAAAGCAGCCATCCAACTCTGGCCGGTACCTTGCGCAATATCCTGCAAACGCTGGCCAACATCGGTATTTAAGAGAGGAAATAAAAACCCCAGCACGTAGGCTGGGGTTTTTATTATTGGCGCACCAGACGCTGATTGGCCGGACTGATGGCCTCAGTACTGCGGTAAGGGTTGATATCCAATCCGCCACGACGGACATAACGCGCATACACCGTCAGTGATTGCGGCTGGAGCAGGCGCTGTAAATCGAGAAAAATGCGCTCCACACACTGCTCATGGAAGTCCGCGTGCTGGCGGAAGCTCACCAAATACGCCAGAAAGCTGCTGCGATCTACCGCAGGCCCGCGATACTTCACCACTACAGTGCCCCAATCTGGCTGTCCTGTTACTGGACAGTTCGACTTTAGCAAATGACTGTGCAGCGCTTCTTCAACCTGCTTCGACGCATCACAACGGAGCAATTCAGGAGCCGGCTGCTCGTAGTTACTGATGCTGACATCCAGCTCATCAATGCACTCCCCCTCAGGCACCGATACACCTTCTGCCGTGACCTCCGCCAAACTGCGAACCCGCACAGCAACAGGCTTGCCCGCTGCTGCTGACAGGTCCTTGACCAGAACGCCTTGTAACTGCTCGGCATCGCTGAACACTGTCTGATTCAGCGAGTTCAGGTACAGCTTGAACGACTTGGACTCAATGATATTGGGCGAGTCCGCCGGAATCGCAAATTCACCCATGGCCACCACAGGTTTGCCAGATGGCAGCAGCCAGGACAGTTCGAAACAGTTCCAAAAGTCTACGCCTTGATAAGGTAAGGTCTCGGCGCTTAACCCCAGCTCCGCCCATTTGGCTGCGCGGGGAATGGGAAACAGCAGCGACGGCGTGTACGTCGCGACATATTCGCTGGATTTACCCAGTGGCGAATCTTCAGCAGCGGGATGCATAAAAAACCTGCTATCAAGAAACGGGAAAAGTTAAGCCAGGCGCTCAGGCCAGCTCAGCTGCAACTGCGGCCAGCGCCTGAGCCGGATTGGCTGCCTGACTGATCGGACGACCAATCACCAGATAATCCGAGCCTGCCTCCATCGCCTGACGCGGTGTCAGAATGCGGCGTTGATCATCCTGAGCGCTGCCTGCAGGACGAATGCCCGGCGTGACCAACTTCAGTGACGGAAAAGCCCCCTTGAGTGCCGGAGCTTCCTGAGCTGAACACACCAAGCCGTCCATCCCAGATTTTTCTGCCAAAGCAGCCAGGCGCAGCACCTGCTCCTGTGGCTCAACATCCAAACCGATACCGGCCAGGTCTTCACGCTCCATGCTGGTCAGCACCGTTACGCCAATCAGCAGCGGCTTTGCACCGCTCAGTTTATCCAGCGTTTCACGGCAGGCCGCCATCATGCGCTGCCCACCGGAACAGTGCACGTTAACCATCCACACCCCCATCTCGGCAGCGGCCTTAACGGCCATGGCGGTGGTGTTGGGAATATCGTGGAATTTCAGGTCCAGGAAGACCTCAAAGCCCCGCTCAGCCAATGTGCCAACCACGTCAGCACCGCTACTGGTGAACAGCTCCTTACCGACTTTCACCCGGCACAACTTGGGATCAAGCTGATCAGCCAGCGCCAAAGCGGCAGCGCGGGTCGGGAAATCCAGGGCAACGATGATGGGGGTCTGGCAAGCGGACATGGTACAGGCTCTCGGCTAAGCAAATTCGCCGCGCATTGTAGCGGAAGCGCCGCCCGCTTGCCGCACTCGGCACTGATCATCCCCACAAACTCAGCCTCTCACCCGCAGCAAATGCCGTGAAATCAAGGCGTGATTGCTTACTAGCATGATGCCCAGTAACACCAACAACGCACCGACAATGAAATTAGCGGTGAGAGGCTCGTCGAGAATCAGCACGCCAAACAGCACGCCGTACATCGGCGTCATAAAAGCAAATACACCGATATTCGAAGCCAAATAGCGGCGCAACAACCAAAACCACGCCAGATAGCTGAAGAAAGAGACCAACACTCCCTGATACAGCACGCTACCCACGCTTAGATAACTCCAAACCAGCGGCTTCACCTGCCCCGACACGAGCGCATAAATCAGCAACAACACAGTTGCAGTGCCCAACTGGTAAAACAGCGTCAGGGGCACTGGTGCCTCGGACAAACGTGATCCGCGTACGACGACAGTAGTCCCGCCAAAAGCTATTCCCGCCAACAAACCCAAAGCATCACCGAACAGCACTCGCCCCTTCAGATCCGAGAACTCTATGCCCCAGGCAAAAGCCACCAGAATGCCTATAAAGCACACGCATACGCCTACCCACTGCAACCAACGCAAGCGTTCACTGACCAGCATCAGGTGCAGGCCCAATGCAGAGAAAATAGGCGCGGTATAGAGCAGCACAGACATATGCGATGCTGTGGTGTATTGCAGCCCCTGGGCAATAAACAAAAACTCAAGGCAAAACAGCGTCCCAGCCAGCACGCCGGGACGCCATGTACTGCCGATCCAGCCCTGACAGTCACGACGCCATAACAGCACACAGGCCACCAGCAACGCAGCGATCCCCGAACGCAAAGCGACCTGCATCATCGCTGCAACATCCTGCGCAGCCAGTTTGATAACAACCCCCTGCGATCCCCACAGAGCACACAGCAGCACCATCAGACCGAACAGAAACAGATCAGCCTCTTTACGCACTCCACTCATCACACCACTCACTCACCAAGCCTGTAGCCGCATCCTGTGACTAACGAGACAGAGGATCATCCCAGAAAGGCCGCTCACTTTCCTGTATTGCATCTGCCCTGCTCAGCCCTAAGTCTTTGAGTGCGCATTCATCAAGTGCCGCTAGACGCCTCCGCTGCCGGGCCAGCTGCCACCAACGCAGCACTTGGCGAACCACTCTGCGCATGGCTGGCGCAGCATCCGGCACTGCCTTCACGAGCAAAGCAAATTTGTTGAAAGTCTGTTGACCACTCATCTCGTCGCCCTCCTTTAGAGCTTGGCGAGAGTGTTGCGCCGCCACTAACATCAATCAAACGAATCTTTCTTATGCAATCCATTCCAGAGGTTGATGAATGAGCCACTACCCGAGCATCGACAGCGAACTGCTGCGTACATTCGTCGCCATTGTTGAACACGGCGGTTTTACCCGCGCCGCTGAAGTGGTTAACCGCACACAATCAGCGGTCAGCATGCAGATCAAACGCCTGGAAGATGACGTTTTGCAGCGCGCACTCTTTGTCAGGGATGGCCGGCAAGTCAGCCTGACAGTCGAAGGCCAGCTGCTATTGGGCTACGCCCGACGAATCCTCAAGTTGCATGCCGAAGTGCTCAATAGCATGCGCGAGCCACATATGGTCGGTACCGTGCGCATAGGTACACCAGATGATTACGTCATGCGCTTTATGCCCAGCATCCTATTGCGCTTCGCCCAGACTTACCCTCTGATTCAGGTGGAGATGCACTGCGAGCCAAGTACTCAACTGCTGCAACGTCAGGACTTGGATCTGACCATAGTCACCCGTGAGCCAGGCAACGAAAACGGCCAGCTATTACGTCAGGAACAGCTGGCTTGGGCACAGGCTCGCGGCAGCAACTTGCACGAAATGCAGACCTTGCCCCTGGCACTGTTCACCCCACCTTGCTTTTGTAACGGCTGGGTGCGCAACGCTCTTGATGGGATAGGCCGTGATTATCGGGTTGCTTATACCAGTGCCGGCCTCTCTGCGATTATGGCCGTTACCAGCGCAGGTCTGGCGATTACCGCTCAGTTGCAAAGCTTGATTCCAGCCGAGCTACAGATACTCAGCGAAGCGGAGTCCATGCCTGCACTGCCAACGGCCAGCATCGTTCTGATGCACAACCCACGGCGACGGAATCAGGTCAGCGAAACCCTGGCTGAATACATCATCGAAGGTTTCAGACTTTAAGCCCCAACAGCACCGCACAAACCAGCAGGAATACAGCGAACAAAGCCTTCAATACACGCTCAGGCAAGGCATGTGCGAGCCGCACCCCCCAACTAATACTCAGCAAGCCACCTATGGCCAGCGGGATGGCCAGCAGCCAATTGACATGATCGTGCAGCGCATAAGTCACCAGCGTCACCACCGTGCTAGGCAACGCCAGAGCTAGCGAAAGCCCCTGTGCCGCAACCTGCGTTACCCCGAACACCATCGTCAGAACAGGTGTCGCCACCACCGCACCGCCAACCGCGAGCAGCCCGCCTGTCAGACCGGCTCCAGCGCCCAACATACCGAGCCACGGCCACGGATAACGTAGCTCGCCGCTGCTATGGACCGCAGGACTGAACAAACGCAGCACGGTATAAAACGCCAGCAGGACTAGAAACACTATAAAGGCTATTCGCATTTGTTCGGCGTCCAGACTAACAGCCCAGCGCGCCCCCAGTAGCGCAAAGACAAAGCCGCTGGCCGCTAGGATCAGCGCGTGCCGTGGATTGATGCGGTTGCGCTGGTGATAACGCCACAAAGCCAGCATCACATTAGGCACCACCATCACCAGCGCCGTGCCTTGCGCCAGTTGTTGATCAAGGCCGAATAGCACCCCAAGCGCTGGAATCGCAATCAGGCCGCCGCCAATACCAAATAGCCCACCCAGACTGCCAAGCACCGCGCCTAACACTACATTGAGAACAAAATCCATCAGACTCATGCGCGCCTCCTGACCTAGAACGGCATAGCCTAGTGACGCAGCGCTAGCAGCGAAACGCACAGCCACGCACAATGGCTATGCGCAATTCGCAAAGGCAAGCACATCAATGAACCCAGACACCCTGACAGATCAGCTCAATCTATTCCTCGATGTCCTCGAAACCGGCAGTTTTTCTGCAGCTGCCCGTCGCCATCCTCTGACGCCATCCGCTGTTGCCCGACGTATCGATGCACTCGAGCGCTCACTGGGTAGCACCTTATTCAGCCGCAGTACCCACGCGGTCCGCGCCACAGCCTCCGGACTTGCATTTGCTGAGCGGGCGCGGCGAATACTGGCTGAACTGCACTTAGCCCGGGCCGAAGCAGTGTCCCTGAGTAGCGCGCCTGAAGGCCTGATTCGCATCGACGCGCCTGCCCCCTTTGGCCGCCGCCACCTAGCCCCTGCGATTGCAGAGTTTCTGGTCGCCTATCCGGGCCTTGATGTACAACTCCGCCTGATTGATAGCTTTGTCGACCTACATGGCACCCACCTCGGCGAAGTGGACCTGGTTCTACGCATCGGCCCCTTAGAAGACTCACGATTGGTGGCCACACCGTTAGCGCCGATGGTGCGCATACTCTGCGCCAGCCCCGAATACGTCGCCTCACGCGGTATCCCCCGCGATCCGACTGAGCTTCTTGAACATGACGGACTGGACTGGGACAGCCTTGCACCGCCCTTCGCCTGGCGCTTCGAACACGACGGCAAACTGCAACACTTTCGCCCCAAACGCCTTCGGATGACCGCCAACAACGCCGAAACCTTGCTATTCAGTGCATTAGCCGGACTCGGCATCGCCCACCTGCCCACCTGGCTGATCAGCGAATACTTGCTACGTGGCGAATTGGTACCACTATTTTGTGAAAACGGCCTGCCGCCCCCTGAACCGAGCGGTATCTATGCCCTGCGCCTGGAAAGAGAGAGCAGTCCGCGCCTTCGCTTGTTACTGACATTCCTGCAACAGCGCTTCGGCTTTCCCCCCCCGTGGGATCAGGCCCTGCAGGCTTATCTACCCGCAGCCCTGTACTGACTTTCAAACGAAAATAAAAAGCCCGGCATATGGCCGGGCTTTTTACAGCGGACAAGCGGATTAGGCTTGTGGCGCCTGAGTGCGACCCTTGTAGGAACCGTCACGAGTGTCGATTTCGATCCAGTCGTCGATCTCAACGAATTCAGCAACCTTGATCTCGGTGCCGTTGCGCAGTTTGGCAGGCTTCATCACCTTGCCAGAAGTGTCACCACGAGCAGCGTTCTCGGTGTACACAACCTGACGCACGATGGTGGTCGGCAGGTCAACGGAGATCACTTTACCTTCGAAGAACACAGCTTCGCAGATATCGGTCATGCCTTCTTCGATGAACGGCAGAACGCTTTCCAGGTCTTCAGCACGCAGCTCGTAAGAGTTGTACTCAGGATCCATGAATACATAGTCTTCGCCGCTGATGTAGGACAGGTTTACTTCCTTGCGCTCAAGGATAACCGGCTCCATTTTGTCGTCGGCCTTGTAAACGGTCTCGGTCTTGGAACCGTTCAGCAGGTTCTTCAGCTTCATCTTAACGATGGCGCTGTTACGACCGGACTTGGTGAATTCAGCTTTCTGGATCAGCCAAGGTTGGCCATCAATCAGGGCCACACTGTTGGGCTTCATTTCTTGTGCGGTTTTCATACGAATATCCGGGTTTGAATGGAGTGACAGAATTTTTGGCCGCGTATCATAGCCAATTTAGGTAAAACTGCACCAGCGCTGCGGCAAGATCAGGCCGAGAAGCCTGCTCCAGTGCCCATTTTGCGGCGTGCTGATCCAACTCTGGCGCTGCGTTATGCACCTGCCGCCACGCCCCACCCACATCAGCGCCAGTGTTCCAGGCCAACCACAAACTGCTCAGGCACGCCTGAGCTTCTGCAGGCAAGCCGTGAGTATAGAGCGCTATAAACGCATTGAGCTTATCAAGGTGGACATCTTCGTCCTGCTGATAGATATGCCACAGCAGCGGCCTTCCAGCCCATTGCGCCCGGATGAAGGAGTCCTCACCGCGCACTGCGTTGAAGTCGCAGCTCCACAACAAGAGATCGTATTCATCCTGGCTCATAAAAGGCACAACATGAATCTGCAGAGCGCCCCGGCGCAGCACAGCACCTACTTTTAACTCCCCCTCCCCCAGCCAGTGCGTGACACTTGCAAGGGCGCGCCCCTCAGGTACAAGCAGCTGCGTCCGGACAGTATCGCCGGCGAGCACATCTAACCAACTGGCCAGTGCCGCATTCTCATAGCAGAACAAAGAAATCAGACGAGCGCCGGCAAGCAGCTCAACGCCAAGGCCTTGGAGAAACTCCACGCGGGCCTTCGTATCAGCCTGAAAGGCATCACGCCTGACCAATAGATCGCGCTCACGCAGCAAGCCCCCTGTACCCGCAGAGAACCCAGGAAAGAAGAAGAACTTGGCCAAACCACCCGACTGCATAGAAGGCAAGCCATGGCAGCCCTCTACCCAATCTTCGGCACTCAAGTATTCAAGATTCAGCCACAACACCTTGCGCTCACGACTAGCCATCGCAGCCACATAAGCAGCTGGCAGTTCACAGGCAAACGCCTCAACCACCACATCAGCCGGCTCAACTGCTTGCCACTCCTGAGCCCAGAGGCGCACCTCCACACCCTGCTGAACCTGTGCCAGTGCCGCAGGATCAGCCGCCGGGCACATGCGCACAAATGACAGCAGATCATCCACCCACAAACGCACCGCCACATCGTGCTCAGCCACCAACTGCCGAGCCAAGCGCCAAGTGACGCCAATGTCGCCGTAGTTATCGACAACGCTGCAGAAAATATCCCAGGTTACGCGCATGAACCGGCTCCGCTGAATCAGGCGCACACCTTAAAAGCTGTCAGCATGCAGAGCAACAGACCAGGAGATCCTGTGAGCAGGACGTTCTCAGAAACCCATTCTGGAAGACAGGGCAACCAGTGCGTCAACTGAAGCAATTGCAAGTGGTTATGCGGTTTCAAACCGGAGATCAAAACAAAAAGCCCCGTAACTTTTCAGCTACGGGGCTTTTTTGAAAGTGGCGGTGAAGAAGAGATTCGAACTCGTTTAGGGACCGTCTCAATTCTTCACTATTCCGCACAAACCGGGGCTTTCAGGGGTGTTCTGATGGTCGATTCGTCTCAATTATTCACAGTGTTTTCGACACTTTTTCGACACTTTACGACTCCGGGACACGTTCGACAGGAAAATTGATTAGCGTTCAGCCAGCCACACACTACAAATTGACCTTTCAGCTGGAAGCATCTCCACTTAAAGCTGTGGCACAACTAGCCTCGGTAAGATATGCCCTGACCTGCCCGCTTGGTAAAGGAAGCATTATTCCAAAGCTTCAAGCTCATCAATATCTTCGATGTCAGCCAGCCTACGCGTATCTTTTTGGCCGTAGTTATACTCAGCAGACCTCCTAACCCTTCTAAGTTCCCGAATAAGATCAGGACGCCTTTCCTTCATTACATCGCTGCACCACTGGGGTGGAAGACCCCTTTTTTGTCCCTCGATAACTAAGATCCTCAGTAACCCGTGCATATAATCATAAAACTTTCTAACCCTTTGACTTCGCAGGATTACTCTGCGAATAATGTTTCTCTCAGATTCTATTTTATGACTAAGACTCTTAAGCTCACTCCAAACTTTATGATCTGAAATATACGTATCAAACATGACGTTTTCTATGAAAGTAAAGTTTGAAATCAAGTCACGAACTATGTAACCACCCAATCTCGACGGAATGTAACTAGAAGCCAATGTTGGCTCCCCGTGACTTGCCGTAAATATAAAACGCAACCTGCAAAGATCCTTTAACACAGGGTTGATATAGGACTCACCAAATCCAACTTTCTTCATGCAGTCGGCTATCAACGCACCATCAACAAACCTAAATCCAGTTTCGCTAGCATATGAAACTATCGCGGACAATAGATATAGCCGTAATAACTGTGACGTACTCACAGACAAACGTGAGTCAAAGGGGTTACCGATTGGAGAATATTGTTCGCTATACACAGGACTCGTACCAAGCATGATCGCACGAAAAGCCTCGTGCCTTGGAAGGGTATACTTACCAGTTTTACGATGGTACTCAATCGCTTTACCGGGACTTGTATAGCCTCTCTCGAGAAATTCTCGGGTCATCCTTAGAGCTAGGCGAACGTCTTCAGTCGCTAAAACTTCAATCCTCGACCCTATTTCAGTACCAAGTACAGAACCTTGAAGTAAATCAATTATATCTGACGCATCATCCATCTTTACAGTTGCGCCATTTTCAGCAGTAAACTCAGCCTTTCGTCCTGCCACCAAATATTTTACGAGTGCAAACCGCTTAGCAATTACCGATGATATTTTCGGTGGATCAATCTGCACTGTATCAAAATCAAATGCATCTATTGCTGGTGAACTACGATGTCTTGCATATGTAGATTGCCTAAGACAAAGAATCAAGTTCAAAGACAATGCTCTAGCAATCGAAAGAGCCTCTGCAAAAAGTGTAGATTGGATTTCCTCAGACTCTATCTGATCCACATTATCAATAATCAAAAAAAATGAACATTGCTTTGTAGCGAATCTTATAACCTTTTCCACATACGGTTGAACTTTTTCAAAATCCGACGTGATGATTTGTGCTATTTTATCATCGGCTGAAATCTTTGAAGAGTCCAGGAAAGATAGATTACGTTTAATAGCTCCAATTTCTTCCGCATATGCATGCTGAATGCATTTTTTGCCGTCAGACAAAAAAACATCCTGATTGATATAATCGAGTAAGGATCTGTAAATAAAATGACTCGCGGGGGTCTCAGATGGATTATTAAGAAAATCCAAATGTACCCAATGGTGACCAATCTGACCTTCATTCCGAGCAAAAAGCTCTTTAATTCTAGACTTCCGCATATAATGCAAGAAAGTTGTCTTTCCCGCACCAACAGTACCTAATAACAGAATTGCCAAAGGCTTTGAGTTAACTAGGCCATTCCTAGAGCCCTGTTGAGCCCCTCTTATTTTTTCAACAAGGGCAAGCCTGTCAGTTTCTTTCATAGGCCTATTAACACTACCCCCTACAACAGATTGCCTACGAGAAACATTCATCCTGATCTTGCGATCAAACTTTATTGTCTCAGGGGCAGCCACATAGCACCGCTCAAACGACTCTTGACTCAACCCGACTATAGAATCTGAAAAAGCAGAAACTACTTCATGCTCGATTATGTGGAAAATTGGATTACCTGACGCCCCTTGACATTAGTTGAAAAAAAACTTCCTAACTTTCTATTTTCTGTCTGATTTACAAAGCGACCGATTAAATTCGCCTCTAGACTACCTGTTATTACAGCCTCTCTGCTGAGCAGATCATAAAACTCACTATAATTTTCATCAAGACAGTCGCTAAGTGACCAAAATATGAGCGCGTAAGATTCATTAAATCTAACCTGGTCATGTCGCTGAGCTGGAAACACCGCCCATACCGAGCCATTTGTCGCAATTGCAAAATCTATAGACATTTTTCTGGCGTAGTCCCTAGCCTGAATTATCGCCTCACCGATTTCGCTTTGCAGGAATTTATTAGTCAACTTTACCTTTCTTTGATTTGGCTCGACATTAAAAGCCGCACCATATTTCTTTGCTTCTACTACTATTGCAGTATTTGCCGTTCTAAGAATGTAATCAGCATAAGTAGTGTAACCATCCTCAGTAACATGCTCCTCAGGATGTATATCCTCATCAGTCCAACCAAGTATATCTATGAGAATTCGATTTATGACTTTAAGACGAGTAGCTGCTTCATTCCCTTCACGAAGCTCCGAGTGCTTTTCAATTTCAACTAACGCCCGACGCGTATCGATCGATCTATCCATAAAAAATCCTGCAATAATATAAACAGAAGTTATTTAAATTCGCACCATTATCAATAGACCAAGAAGCTCAGTGTCGATAATTTACTTTTGAAGCAATCGCTTTTTCAATATTCAAGCGCCCTCAGGTTTTCCTACCACTACAACATTAATTTAAATTATTAATTAAAAATCGATAGAGCTTAATCACTTGGCGAGATCTGTCCCTTTTGATCATCGACCTCCCCCTTCAATATCCACAACTCGTATTCGGGAAAGACCCTCAACACTTCCTCTAGATCTTCAACACGCGCCTTAACCTTCAAATCAGTAGCAACTGTCTGCCATCGACGGCGATTCTTGATAGCAGTCATCTCAGCCAGCCGTGCAGCTCCGATATGCCGAACAAGTGTTCTAAGACGCTCTTCTATCATTCCTAAAAGCTCTAAAAATAATGACAAATAATTTGTCTGACGAATAATTTGTCTGTAGCGTTGCGGCGTGACAAATAATTTGTCAGTCCAACTCAGCGGTACAAATTGCTTTGAATAGTGACGGAACGCACATGGAACTGGAAGAGTTAGAACCATCGAACCTAATCACACCTTATCAAGACCTCGAGTCCATCAAAACATGGGCTGAGCGCAACGGCCTTACCTGCGGCACGGTGCGCGGCTGGGTCTATCGTGGTGTGTTGCCCTCTGTAAAGGTTGGCAAGCTGCGCATGATCAATGCTGCTCTCGTGCGCTCCTGGTTAACCCAACAGGATTGGAACGCTGCCCCTACCCTACATGCTGCTTTGCTGAAGAGGTCCGTATGACTTATGAAGCAATCCAGTTACAGGCACGTACCGCACAACCCGGACTGCACCTGCTCTGTTTGTTGGTCAAAAACAGAAATGGCGAAACCCGCTCGCTGCCTATTCACACCCTGCGACCAATGCCGCCCCGCGTTTGTTCAACGGATACGCATACTAAAGGTAGGCAAAGTTTCTGGCATCTGGACACCGTTGATTTCGCAGTGGCAGGTGATACCGGCCTATACCTGCGCGAAACACACGCCCAGCCAGCGCCCTCAGCCGTTTTGGCGCGTTGTCGAGAACATCGGCAAGCCGGTGCCTTTTGTGCCGATTCACGAACCTTTCGAGCTAGTGGGGTAACAGTATGAAACTGCCGTCTTGGGCTTTGGATGTTTTTCTCGGCCTGCTCTTCTTCACGCTTATTTATGCAGTGGCTGGGCCGTATCTGCCTGCATCGTTTGAAGCTGTCAGGGAGATTTTCGAATGGCTGTCGCCTCCGGCATCCGTGACTGGCCCCAACGATGCAACTGATTCAACACGACTTCATCTGCCAGTCGCGGGTGATGGCGGCGAAACGGGATGACAAGGGCATGGCCCTTGGTGTTTTTCGATTAACACAATTAATCAAGGAGGTTTCCAACTGTCTCAGTGTTTCACTATTCGGCACAGAAAAAGTTTAACCATGACATTTAACTATCTATGAATTTTTACTGTTTTTATCGCGTATAACTGATCACAGCTAACCCTTACAAGCCGCTCTAAATCAGGCAGTTGCAGAACTTTATCAGTTCCGCTGCTCGGGATCGTTCGGCCTGCAAAAAGCTAAACCAGCGCTCTTAAGCGCAACTAAACGAGGTTACAAAAGATGGCACGTTCAACTATGGAAGTTGCATTTCTCGGCACTCAAATGACTCAAGTCGAGGAAACCAAATACGCCAAGGTTTTTTATGGCGACGAGCCGGACGGCAAGACTGAGCACGGCCTGTCCATCATCGGTATGGCGATTGCGGATGAAGTCGCCAATGAGGTGTTCGCCGCTGGCGCAAACATCGACCCGTTGCAGCTGGTGCGTATTACCTTCGAAGTCGCTCGCGGCGGCCAGAACAAGGGCAAAAACCTCGCCCTGCATATCGAGCCGGTAGACGCCAAACCATCGGCCCGCACTACCACTCCACAAGCCCAACCAACCCCAAGCCAGCCCGCTAAGCCTGCGGCTGACTCGGCCAAGGCGTAAGGACTCGGGCCGTGCTGATTGTTGATCGCGTTGTGTGTGACCAGTGCCTGTGTGTAATCGGCCAGCTGTACGACATGCCAGCCGACCAGCGCGACTGGATCAGCGATTTCCGTACGGCCCCGGACTACGCGATTTGCCCGGATTGCCGGGAAAGGAATGAAGCAGCAGCCCGTAAGCAGTTGGAGGGCGATGCGTGAATTTTCTTGCCTGTGAGGGGGATTGGTTGATCGGCGCGGATGGCTCGCCCACCTGCACCGGCGCGCTGGTTTCTCTCACGGTCGAGGAAATGCAGAGTTTGTACGGCTCTGCGCTGAGTTGGGAAGACGTTCAACAGCTCCAGGGCGAAGCAATCATCCTGTTCGCCACTGTTTTCGGCTTCCTCGTGTTGAAGAAAGTTCTCAAACAGTGAGGTAACACCTATGAAACGCAATCTGCAAAACCTGAAACGCTCCCTCGGTGCCGCTGCTGCGGTTGGCCTGCTGACTGTTCAGCAAGCCTATGCGGCTGTACCGACTGAGGCCACCGATTCTTTGGATACCGCCGGTACTGACGTTGGCACCATCGGTTGGGGTGTGTTTGCCGTGATCATCGCGGCAATGGCCTTCAAGTACATGCGCCGCGCTCTGTAAGGGGCTACGCGTTCAAGCCGATGCACTAAGCCCCGCTTCGGCGGGGTTTTCTTTCAGGTAAGCCGCCATGAGCTATGAACTGTACGTGCTGATCCTCACCACACTGGCGTTTTACCTCGTTTTCTTTGGGCGGGTGTGATTGTGATGCGGCCATTCGCTGTGCTTCGAGTTTTGCTTGCTCTCAGCCTGTTGGGGTGGGGGCAGTTTGGGGTTGCTTCGACTCTTTGGCAGCGTCTTTGGGGGGATCGCACCATGCATCGCACCATTGAGGCTGCATGTGGCCATTCTATGGAATATGGCGGTTGGCAAATTGAAGGGGAAGTTTATCGGTGTGTAGGAGGGGAAAAGGGCAACGTAAGCAAAGTAACTTGTCAGTACGGTGATAACGGCTCGGTTTGTCTGGCCTCTTGTGAGGTCCCTAATCAGTTGATTGATGGCCAGTGCGTTAAGCCTGAACTTGATAAATGTGCATCGTCTTCCGGTAGCAATGTCAGCCATCAGCACCGGCTAGGTGATTTCACTGGTCGCGGCGTCATTGGCGGTCGCGTTGAAACGCCGGGTGTTGTTTGTGATGGCGGTTGTCAGTACGCCTTCGGCCAGCAAGCGCCATCTAGAATTTATCGGTTTGTAAATGGCGACCCTTCGGGTGTATTTGCGGACTACGGCTATAAGGGCAATGGCGTGTCCTGTACGGGTGATGAAGCGGCCCGTGAAAAGCCCGCAAGTAGCACGCCGTCGGCTGAGAGCAACAGCGAATGCACCAATAAGGTGACGGATGCTGAGGGACGTCAGCATTTCACCTGCACGGCCACAGAAAAATACATTGATATAGGCGACATGAACTGCGGCCAGTTTGAAACGGGCGGTGAGTATCGCTGCGAGCCGAAAGTACCGGGCTCCAAACTGTCAGATAAAACCACTGAGGTTGAGGTTACTGAAAAGACCAACCCTGATGGCTCTAAAGACACCACCACTACAACAACTACGACCACCACCAACTGCTCTGGTGTTAACGCTTGTTCAAGCAGTACCACCACGTCAGTTACCAACAACCACACAAAATCGGACGGCACTCCGGGTGGCGAGTCCACTACCTGTACTGGCCCAGCCTGTCCGGACTCTGACGGTAAAACCCAAGAAGACCGCGAAGAAGAGCAAGACGAAAGTGAAAGCAGCGTGTCTGGTGGCCAAACCTGTGATGCAGCCCCTGTGTGCGATGGTGATGCCGTCCAGTGCGCCATTCTTAGTCAGCAGTATGAGGCCCGTTGTGATTTTGAAGAGGCCGGGGACTTTGAGGAAAACAAGGACGATATAAAAGGCCTGTTTGAAGGCCAGGGTGACAAATTCAAACTCGATGAAGGCAGTGGCGATATTGATGTGCCGACCTTTATCAGCAAAGGCACGCGCTTCCTGCCTGCATCTTGCCCAACCGCTGAAAGCTTCTCTCTGACCACTGCGGGTGGTCGCACCTTCACTCTCAGTTATGAGCCCCTGTGCCGCGCTGCAACAGACCTTAGTGGTCTGTTCGTCGCGGTTGCCACCGTATTGGCCGCGCTCTATGTCGGTCGCTCCGTAGGAGGTAACTGATGCACTTTCTCTATATTGCCCAACTGCTGATCATCATCCTTGGGCCGTTGGTAAAGATGGTTTTGCGCATCGTAGGTTTCGGTTTCATTACCTACGTTGGCTTCAATCTGATCATTGGTGAAGCTCAGTCCTACCTGTTCGCCCGCATGGGTGAGATTGGCCCGGTCATTCAACAGCTCCTCGGCCTCGCCAAATTCGATGTGGTGGTAAACCTCTACTTTGCCGCCATTTCTACCCGTTTCATGCTGGCCGGTATTGATAAGGCCACTGACAGCAGGCGAAACCAAGTCTGGCGTAAGCCGGGCGGCACTTCTATTGAGGCCTAAGGATACTTCCCATGCTCTATATACGCACGGGCAAGCCCGGCCACGGCAAAACCCTCAATACAATCCGTGAGGTGGATCAAAAGGCCCACTCTGAAGGGCGCACGGTTTATTTCCACAACATCAACGGCCTCAAGCCAGAGCAGCTTCGCGCTCCATGGTTTTCCTTTGATGACCCTGAAAAATGGTTTGAGCTACCTGCTGACTCCATCATTGTGGTGGATGAAGCCCAGGGGTGGTTTGGTGCGCGTGACCCACGGGCGCGCCCCCCGGAGCACATCACCCGCTTCGAAACCATGCGCCACAACGGCCACGAAGTGCATTTGGTCACCCAAGACCCGCGCTATATCGACGTCCATCTGCGCCGCCTGTGCAATGGCCATATTCACTACTGGCGGGTATTCAAATCGCAGCAACTGCTGCGCTTTGAGTCAGAGGCGGTGATAGAAAAGGTCGAGACCAAAACCAGCTTTAAGGATGCGGACAAAAAGTCGTTACGCCTGGATAAGAAGTACTTCGCGGTTTACACCAGCAGTAACGCCCAGCACCACTTTCAGACCAAGCTACCGACCAAGTTCATCTTGGCCATGATGGTAATTGCAGGGGCTGGGGTGCTGGTCTACCGGGCCTATGATCGCTATGCATCTGAGCAGGTCAAAACCCAGCCAGGCGCAGCCGAAATGCCGGGCAGTATGGTTGATCAGGTTAAATCAACGGTGGGTGCTTTCATCAAACCTGCTGGCCAAGCCGATCCCTCAGACCGCCCACAAAGCCCTGCGCAATACCTTGAGCAGCGCGCCCCGCGTATCCCGCAAATACCTGCATCGGCCCCCATCTATGACCAGCTTACGCAGCCTGTGGCTTACCCGCGGCTGTATTGCATGTCCAGCACCGACCCCACCACATACGCCCGTGAGTTTAGTCGTATGTCGAGTGCTGTAGTGAATGGCAAGCCCACTGTTTGCCAGTGCTACACCCAGCAAGGCACCCGCGTGAAAACCGACTTCATCTTTTGCAGCAACGTGGTGGAGAACGGCTACTTCGACCCGAGTATTCCTGATCGATCAGAGCAGCATGCGCAGCTACAACAGCCACCTCAACAGCCGAACCAGCAGCCTCAACAGCCGCTTGTGCCAACTGAACCTAAATCTACCGTAACGGTTGTTGAGCACGAAAATGGAAAGTTCCTGTGGTGAGCCCCAAGCGGCTGCGTAGAGGCTTTTGCGCGCATGCACGCGGTACGAGTGCTGCGCCAAAAGCGCGGCGCTGACGCCCCTGTAACACGTCAGATAAACCAGTTCCAAACGTCTCAATTCGTCACAAAAAGGAGATTCAAGACATGAAAGCAAAAGACCAGATTCGTTTAGATCGTGTTTTTAATGAATCGAAAACCGGTCGGGTTTTCTTTGATGATGGCACCGCAACGATCACAGACCTGACAGACGTTCGTCTGCTCCGCTGTGGCGTCGATACGGTTCGCCAGTTGTACAAAGGGCTGATCCGCCCTGAGGTCATGGCCCTGTTTGAGAAACCGGGCGTAATGGTCGATTTCGCGGGCCAGCGCTGGCACTCGGGTCGTGTTGGGCGTGACTCCGGGTATCAGTACAAGCTGCAAAACGCTGATCTGGGGATCGTCCTCCTGATCAAAAACTTCAACGCCAAGTTGGAGAGTATTGGTCCACATCTGAAAATCGAAGTATCACCTCACACCATCGACAGCCTGTCTCCCGAGCGCCTGCAAGCCCGCTTGGACTTCTACGCCAGCGAAGTACTGACCCACATTGAAATTAACCAGTGTGCCGTCCATTTGGCGCTAGATCTGCAAGGCTGGATACCACCGACTGATCTGGTAGCACGGATGCATTGTCGCGCCAGAACTCACCGGGACATTTCCGGGATCAATGAGGTGAACTGGGCCACTAAGTCCAGTGTGTATGGGCGCGGGGAAACGTCCATGTTTGGCTCTGCGGGTGGCGTCCAGCTGTGTATCTACAACAAAACCGAACAGGCCAAGGCCACCGATAAGCTCGACTTCTGGGAAAGCGTCTGGAAGCGCCGGGACTCTCTGGATGCTGCCGATCCTGACAACTACAACCCTGAACAACCCGTATGGCGTATCGAGCTGCGCTATCACCACTCGATCATTCAGCAATTTGCCAGCGGCTCCATCGACCTGAAAACCGGCAAGACACTCGAAACCCAATCCTTTGCCGGGTTTGCTCCGCACCTGGACGGTTTGTGGCGCTATGGGCTGGGTCAATTCAAGCTGCTGACTCGTCCCGGCCGTTTTGAAGCCATCTGGACCTTGATCAGAGACGACGTGCACGTTGATCTGCCGGTTGACTCCCTGCTGGAAGACACTGAGTACAAACGCTACTACAAGACCTCTCGCGGCTTCTCCGGCAAAAACGTGGAGCTGTTCTTGGGAAACTTCGTAAGCCTGCTGGCTAGGGAGCGAGTGGGCGCAAAAAAGGCGTTCTCCACCCTAAAACAATGGGACTGCTGGCCCGTTATCAGGGATCACTACGCTTCAAAGGAATTAAGTGAGTACGACATCTACCAGCACATCAAAAATCTACTTGAGGAACGACAGGTCAGATGGGGACGTGCTGTCTGATGGCAATTGAGCAAACCCCTGCAGGCCGCTGGAAGGTCGATATAGAGCCAATCAAAGGCAAGCGCTTTCGCAAGACGTTTAAGACCAAAATGGAAGCCCAGCGTTTTGAAGCAACATGCCGGGCCAAGGTTATTGAAACGCCTACGTGGACGCCAAAGCCCAAAGATCGACGCAAGCTGTCAGAGCTGATCGACCGCTACCATCAACTGCATGGACATACCCTCGCCTATGCTGACGGTATCAAGCGCACGCTGGACGCTATGGCAAAGGAATTGGGTAATCCGGTTGGCGCAAACCTTACGGCTAACTCGTTCTGTGAAACGCGAAGTGAACTGCTCACTTCAGGCATTCAGGGCAAGACGCTTAACACTCGACTTGGCTACCTGAAAGCGGCGTTCAATGAGCTGATCCGGTTAGGTGAAATTGACTACCCCAACCCCTTGCTGAACGTCCGCCCTCTTCGCCTTCAAGAGCGTCCGGTATCGTTTCTGACGTCGCACCAGATCGAAGAGTTGCTGACCGCACTGGATCAACGGGAAAACCCTCAGTTGGCTCTGATTGCCCGCGTGTGCCTGACAACGGGTGCCAGATGGGGAGAAGCACAAGCGCTGATTCCTGAACGGGTCAGAAACCGCACAGTGACGTTTGCCAATACCAAGTCAAAGAAGACACGGACAATCCCGATCACGGCACCACTGGAAAAAGCCCTGCATGCCTACTTCCGGCAATACGGCACTTTTACCAACTGCATGCTGAGTTTCAGCCGGGAACTGGATAAAACCTCGATCAAACTGCCAAAGGGTCAGGCTACCCACGTACTGAGGCATACCTTCGCCAGTCATTTCGTGATGAACGGCGGAAACATCCTGACGCTACAGAAAATCCTTGGCCATGCCTCACTGACGATGACCATGCGCTATGCCCATCTGGCTCCTGACCACTTACAGGATGCACTGCGTCTCAATCCACTACACGACGAGGGACATTAACATGCCGTACGTTTTAGCGTACGATTCTGGACTCACATCAGGAGGACATGCGCTCATGCGTACACTGACTGCAAGCGAGGCCAGGACAAACCTCTATCGACTGATCGATCAGTCTGCCGAATCCCATCAGCCTATTTTCATCACCGGTAAGCGGAACAGCTCTGTGCTGATTTCGGCTGAAGACTGGCAAGCCATTCAGGAAACCTTGTATCTGCTTTCCGTGCCGGGAATGCGCGAATCGATCAAGGAAGGAATGGAAGAACCCATTGATGAATGTGCCAAGGAATTGGACTGGTGAGTTGGCAAGTCGTTTATACGAAACAAGCACAGAAAGATGCCCAGAAACTCGCCTCAGCTGGATTGAAAGATAAGGCTAAGGCGTTGCTGGAAGTGATCAGAGAAAACCCGTTCCAGAACCCTCCCCCGTACGAAAAATTGGTCGGGGATTTACTCGGGGCCTACTCCAGACGAATCAACATTCAGCATCGGCTGGTCTATCAGGTGCTCCAGGAGGAACAAACCGTAAAAGTGCTACGGCTCTGGTCACACTACGAATAGCTCAGGCCTTCGACACTTTTTCGACACTTTGCTGAGGCGGAAAACAAAAAGCCCCGAAAACTCGTTTGTTTTCAGGGCTTTAAGTATTTGAAAGTGGCGGTGAAGAAGAGATTCGAACTCTTGATACGGTTTCCCGTATACACACTTTCCAGGCGTGCTCCTTCAACCACTCGGACACTTCACCGGATCTCGTTAGGCGTTTGCCGTTTCGAGGTGCGCTAATTTATCCGAAGGTTTCTCTAAACGCAAAGGTTTTTTTCAAAAATTTCATGCGCTTATGGGAATTTACTCTTTCCGGACCACAGGATCGGATTTGCTGTCGATGTGCTCACGTCCGAAGAGGATAAAGCCAAGCGAGATGAACAGGCTCAAGGCAAAAATCGCGATTAGCCCCGCTCTCTCCTGTGAGGCCTCCCCAGTCGATGCCCACATCAGCGCGCCTAAAAGCAGTAGAGCCAGACAGCTGCCCCAGCGGAATTTACAGTTGCTGTTCCACACACTGATCGCTCCTGTGGCTCAAACCGCGCAATCTATTTGTGGCGGTCACAGACGGCCAATTGGTAAAGCTTATATAGTCCATAGTCATTGCCTCTGCAGGGTGACTGCCGAGTCATTCTCAGGGCTTTACCGTCGCTTAGGTGATGAGTAACGTCTGCACACTCTCTAATAAGGAACCCGTTCATGAGCGAGCTGATCAGTTACCAATTCGAAAATGGTATTGCCACGCTGACCCTGAGCAATGGCAAGGTCAACGCCATTTCTCCAGATGTTGTTGCCGCCTTTAACGCAGCGCTGGATCGCGCAGAACAGGACCGCGCCATCGTTATCATCACTGGCCAACCAGGCATCCTCTCGGGCGGATACGACCTTAAAGTGATGACCTCAAGCCCGGAAAACGCCATCAATCTGGTTGCATCCGGCTCCACACTGGCTCGGCGCATGCTGGCTCACCCCTTTCCTATCATTGTTGCCTGCCCGGGCCATGCAGTTGCCAAAGGCGCATTCCTGCTGCTCTCGGCAGACTATCGCATCGGCGTCGAAGGCCCCTTCAGCATCGGTCTGAATGAAGTGCTGATCGGCATGACCATGCACCATGCCGGGATCGCCCTTGCGCGGGATCGCCTTCAGAAACACTTCTTTCAGCGCTCGGTAATCAACGGCGAGATGTTTGATCCGCATGGTGCACTTGAAGCCGGCTTCCTCGACAAGGTAGTCCCTGCAGAGCAACTGCAAGCTACTGCATTGGCAGTGGCTGAGCAGATGAAAAAAATGAACATGAAAGCGCATAAAAATACCAAGCTGAAAGTGCGCAGCGCTCTGCTTGACGAACTGGCGGCTGCTGTAGAGCTGGATAAGCAACATCCTCTCTGATAAGCCCTGCAACCTTATAAACCCGGCCTTGTGCCGGGTTTTTCATGCCCGCTCGCAACACGCCTATGCTTGTTGAGTAGCTTTAACTCGAGTATCTCTCAAGCTAACTGCTTTCGAGCCGACAACATAAAAAAAATACAACGAGGAAGTGCCCCCATGAAAATTTCTCACCGGGTGGGATTGGCAGCCGCCACTGTCCTTCTGCTGACCACTACGCTGTTGTCAGTCGCACAGGTGACGCAAGTTCGCAAAACCCTGTACACCCAAGTCAGTGCCAGCATCGACGAAACAAGCGGTGCACTGGCTCGACAGATTGAGAACTGGCTTAACGCAAAACTCAAGCTGATGGATTTGGCGGCACAGACCATCGACCGCAACTACAGCGCGGAAGAGACTCAGCGCGTGATTACCACCACAACGCTGAGCAACGAATTTATTCTGGTGTTCGGCACACTCACCGCCGACGGCAAACCCATCAAAAACACCGATAGCTGGAAACCTGCTGCCGACTGGGATGGCCGTAAGCGCCCTTGGTACGCACTGGGAATCTCCGCCAAGCAGGCCGTGCTGACAGAACCTTATGTGGACAGCACCACCAGCGAGACACTGATTTCAGCTGTCGTACCGCTGAGCGATAACGGCACCATTCTCGGAGCCATTGGCGGCGACATCCGCCTAAACACTATCTCCGACGCTATCAACACGCTGGATTTTAATGGCGCGGGCTATGCCTTTCTGATGAGCAAGAACGGCAACATCATCGCCCACCCGAATCATGAGCTGGATGGCAAACGCTACAGCGAGCTGTTCGATGGACAATCGCCTGCATTGACATCGGACCTCACCGACATCAGTGCGGCCGATAAAGATCTACTGGTGTCCTTCACCCCGCTGACCAACCTCAAAGGAATGGACTGGTACATCGGCGTAGTGCTGGACAAAAGCGTGATCATGGCTGAGGCCAATGCCCTGAGCTGGCGCGCTGTAATCGGTACGGTGCTGGGCGTGGTCATCAGTTTGTTTGTGCTGATTGCCTTGATGAATGCTCTGCTTAAACCACTGGCCCAACTGCACAATTCGCTGCGTGAAGTAAACAGCGGCCAGGGCGACCTGACCCGCCGCCTGCCTGCAAGCGGAAATGACGAAATCTCCTTGCTCGCCCGCGACTTCAACAGCTTTATCGAAACCCTGCAGAACCTGATCCGCGATGTAATGGGCAATTCCCGCCAAGTCCGGGAAAGCACTACTCTGACTTCTAACGCGGCCAATCAGAGTGCATCCCGCCTGCAACAGCAGATGCAGGAATTGGATCAGTTGGCCACAGCCATGCAAGAAATGGCCTCAACCGCCGAAGAAGTCGCCCGCAATGCGCAGTCCGCTGCTCAAGCCGCAGTGGTGGCAAACGAGCAGACGGAGAACGGCGTGCGCGTAGTTTCGCGCTCGACCGAAGCGATCATGAATCTGGCCGAGGAAATGAACGAAACCAGCAGCTCCATTAATGAGCTGTCCAAACTCAGCCAGAATATTGAGTCGATCCTCTCGGTGATCACCAGCATCGCCGACCAGACCAATCTGCTCGCCCTCAACGCTGCCATTGAAGCGGCACGCGCCGGTGAGTCCGGCCGTGGTTTTGCCGTGGTCGCGGATGAAGTGCGCTCGCTGGCCTCGCGCACGCAGCAATCCACCCAGGAAATCCGCCAGATGATCGATCAACTGCAATCCGGCGTGCGCCAGGCGGAAGCACGCATGCAGCAGAGCCGCGACTCGGCCAGCAAAACTGCCGAAGATGCCAGCGCTGCCAACGAAATGCTGACGCGCATCCGCGAAGCGATCACCCGCATCAACGATATGAACCTGCAGATTGCCACTGCGGCGGAAGAGCAAAGCGCCACGACCGAGGAGATCAACCGCAACACCACCAACATCCGCGACATCAGCTATGAAGTGTCCACCGGCTCTGAAGAGCAGGTGCGTCAGTGCAGTCTGATGGTGGATCAAGTGAGCCAACAAGACCGTCTGCTGGGCCGATTCAGCGTCTAAACAATGAGAGTGCTGTGCCCACTGACACAGCACCCTCTGCGGCCACAGCCCTCATTAATTGCCGAAATCCGGGCACAACCTTACACTCGCCAGCTGTTCACCAAGACGGGCATTACGGATGTTGTTTCTCTTGCGCATGCTGGCAATGGGCGTGCAATTCATTCTGGCTAGTCTCATCGGACTTCTGGTTTGTATTTGCCGCCCGTTTAACCCGGATAACAGCCGCATCTGTGGCAGGCTTTACAGCATCCCGGCGCTATGGATTTTGCGCTGGAAGCTTAAGGCTGAGGTACGCTCCCTGACCGAACGCCACGGCGCCTGCGTCATCATTGCCAATCACCAGTCCAACTATGATCTCTACGTGCTCAGTCGCATCGTGCCACCACGCACCGTCAGTGTTGGTAAAAAAAGCCTGAAATGGGTGCCCTTCTTCGGGCAAATCTACTGGCTGGCGGGCAATATTCTGATTGATCGCGATAATGCCATTCGTGCCCGTCACTCACTGGTTGCCACTACCAATGCCCTCAAGAACAAGAACACCTCCATCTGGGTGTTCCCCGAAGGCACCCGCAACCGTGGCAAAGGTCTGCAGCCGTTTAAAAAAGGCGCGTTTCAAATGGCTGTCGCAGCGGGCGTACCAATCATTCCCGTCTGTGTCAGCACCTACCCTCAACACGTAAAACTGAACAGCTGGAATGGCGGCACCATCTACCTGCGTTCGCTTGACGCCATCCCAACTGAAGGCCTGGGCAAGAAGGATCTACCTGACCTAATGGATACCTGCCGCCAACAGATGCTGCAGTGCATCGCAGAGCTGGACGCAAAGGTCGAGCAGCAGCGCTGATACGGTGTGTAATCGGCTAGCCTAGATTCCCCATAGATGGTCGAGCGACTAAGCTGATCGGCATTGTGTCGCAGGTAAGGAAACGTCAATGGGGCAAGTCATCGCCGCAGCCGCTTATTGCAAGGGCCGCAAAATCAGCAACATCAGCCTTGAAGAAGGCCGAGCCTGGGCAGCTAAGCCAGGCCACTTTGTCTGGATCGGGCTGCACGAGCCGCAGCAGGAAGAACTGATCACTCTGCAAAAACAGTTCGACCTGCACGAGCTGGCAATCGAGGACGCCCTGCAACGGCATACCCGCCCCAAGCTGGAAACCTTTGGCGACGCGCTGTTCATGGTGCTCTACACGCCCATGATGACTGATGGCGAGCTGGTGTTCATCGAGACCCAGCTGTTTGCCGGAAGCGGTTATGTCATCAGTGCCCGCTATGGCAACTCGGCCTCCTATGCTCAGGTACGCCAGCACTGTGAGGCACGTCCACTATTGTTGGAGCACGGTGAGGATTTTGTGATCTATGCCCTGCTAAGCTTTGTCATCGAGAACTACCGGCCACTGCTCGATAGCTTCCACAGCGAGCTGGAGGAAATTGAACAGCACGTGCTCAAGCATCCGCTGAGCCAATCCGATGTGGAGCGCATTCAGGCCTTGCGCCGTAACCTGCTACGCCTGCGCCGCTATATCGGCCCGCTAGCGGAAATCTGCCAGGAACTGCAGCGCCTCGAGTTTCCGTTTATCGACAAGAACATGCGGCCCTACTTCCGGGACGTGAGCATTCACGTTAAACGCCTGCTGGAAGATCTGACTGGCCTGCGTGAAATGGCCGATCACGCCATCGAAATCGGCCTGTTATTGGAGTCATCCCGGCAAAGCGTCACCCAGCGCAAGTTTGCCGCCTGGGCAGCGATACTGGCCTTTCCCACTGCGGTTGCCGGAATTTACGGAATGAATTTCCAGAACATGCCTGAGCTCACTTGGCACTATGGCTACTTTGCAGTGCTGGGGGTGATCAGCGGCGGCTGTTTAACGCTGTATGGCTGCTTCAAGCACTACGGCTGGGTGTAGATGCAAGAAGGCCGCTGAATCAGCGGCCTTTCATTGCGGATGTCTAGCTTGCCTGCTCAAGCTCTGAGCGACCTTGCGCAACAAAACGCATCATCCACTCAGCTACGGTCTGGCCTTGGTGAGCCTGCGTCAGACTGTTCATTGCTTGGGTATACACCAGCTCACCGATGTGCTCCTGACGCGCATTGAGCAGCGCTTTGGAGTAGTCATGGACGAACTCAGGGTGGCCCTGGAAGCACAGCACCTGATCACCGATGCAGTAGGAAGCAATCGGACAGAACTCGCTACTAGCCAGCAAGGTGGCGTTCTCCGGAAGCTTGGTAACTTGATCCTGATGACTGATCAACAGCGTCAGGTCCTCCAGATCAGGACTCATCCACTGGGCTTTGTTGGGTAGGTCGTAACGATGAATACCCACGCCCCACCCCTGCACCGCCCGCTCGGTATGTCCACCCAAAGCCAGCGCCAGCAGTTGATGACCAAAACAGACGCCCAGCAGTTTATCGCCACGCTTGAAGCGATCCTGTAGGTAGGTTTTCAGGGTTTGAATCCACTCGTCCGGACCGAACGAGTCAGCCTTGCTGCCCGTCACCAGATAGGCGTCGTAACGCTCCGATTCGGGAGGGTAGTGTCCTTGAAGGACGTTATACACCTTGAATTCAGCCGGGATTGGCTGTTGTGCAAACAAGCGCTCAAACATTCGGCCATAACTGTCGAACTGATCAATCAGTTCCGGACGCAGGACATCAGTTTCAAGAATGCAAATCTGCAGCGGCATGGAAGCGTTCACCTGACGGGCAAAGGGGCAAATTTTAAGCGCGCAAGGGTGCCCCCAACGGCGCTGCAAGGCAATAGCCTTGGGGCCTTTAAATCGACCTTTTGTCACCATTACCAGCGTTGATACGCAACATAACTGCCATTCACTTCTTCATCCGGCTCCGGAGGGGGATTATCAGCCCCACAGGGCACGTCGCCCATGAAACAAGGAGGACTGTAAAAATGGTTAATTACTCAGCTATTGCCAGCCTGATTGCAGCATCAGTTTTCTCTGGAAACATCAATTACCAACCATCCCCCCAGCCTACCAATGCTCAACCTCAGCAAGTCGCTGACCTCAAAGCCGGCTCTCAGTCCCAGCAGAAAGACAGCAATAAAACCGCCTGAAATAGAACCGCACCAGCACCACGCCACATCTTGTCCTTGCATACGATCTTCTCAGTGAAAGGTGGACTACCAACAACAGGTCAGTAGCCCACCTTTCATTGATTCAGCCTTCCCCTCTGTTAGGCACTCTCAGTGCCGAGCTTAGGCAGATTATTGACTCATCGGGCCAGTCGCCCTGGTTAGCAAAGGAATCAGACCATGCTTAATTTCTCTTTCATCGCCAGTCTTGCCACTGCATCCAGCTACACCCTCCATCATCACGATGGCAACTTCGCGCAGCCAAAATCGACTCACTCAGCTCAGCCCTCACTCAGCGTGCAGAACACACCGCTGAAGAATCCGCAGCCAAGCGACAAATAATCGCTAAGGAGTATCGCCGTGAGCATTAAGTCATTGCTGTGGCTGCCGAACGTCTACCGCGTCAGCCACGCGACCATTGACCAGAGTGGCCTGCATGTTGAGACAGAAGCAGCCATTCACCTTAATGACGGCAGCGTCACCACACTGTCGATTCCGGCCGATGCCAGCGAGCACAGCGCTATTGAGCAGTTTGTTAAGCGCTGCCCGCTACAGCAGACGTGTACGGCGTAGCAGATCGTTTTAGCTCTGAGAGGGAACAGTGCTGGCGGTGCAACGTCAGCTCTCCCACCAGACGCCCGGAAAGCGCTGCTCTTAATGTGCCAAAAGCTGCTTTCCAGAGCCTCTGCCGGCCATCTTGTTGCGCTTAGTCAATGCCCGGCAGGACGTATGCTTTTGATGACAGCATTCGCACTACTCAGTGCAGCAGAACACTGCCCACTCCCCCTATTCAATCGCAGGACGCACTTTGATGAACACCAGCAACCGTGCCTTATCCGCAAGGCCTGTCATTCATGTCACGGAAGGTCACAGCCATGGGCCGATCACTCGCTTGATGAGCCCATCCGACTTGGGACAAATTCTCAAGCCCTTTGTGTTTCTTGATCTGTTCAAGGCGCATGGTGCAAATATTCAGGCACTGGGTTCTATGCCGCTGCATCCGCACTCGGGTCTTGCCACTGTCACCGTCCTGCCGGAGGGCAGCATGCGCTTTGACGTTCCGGAGTCTGGTGCCGGGACCATCAGTTATGGCGGCGTTGAGTGGATGAAAGCCGCTGCCGGGGTTTGGCATGGCAAAGAGATGATCGTGGAGAACGTCCCGCGTCTGACCGGCTTCCAGCTGTGGCTGGCGCTTCCCCCAGAGCTGGAAAACGGCCAGCCTGAAAGTCAGTACTTCGAAGCCAAGTCCATTCCTGAAAACGGCCCGGCCCGCGTCATCATCGGGGAGTACCAAGGTAGCCGCAGTCCGGTAAATGCTCCGGCAGGCATTAATTACCTGCTGGTTACCTTAAAGGCCGGGGAACACTGGATTTATCAGCCACCAAGCGGTCACAGCCTTGCCTGGCTGGCTATCGCCAAAGGGCAGTTGGGGGCAGGCATTGCGCTGCATGCCGGTGAAATGGCCACATTTGCGGCCGGCAGCGCCGCCATTGACCTGGAAAATCCTTCTGATGAAGACGCCGTGTTTGTACTCGGCTCGGCCGTGCCTCACCCACACCCGCTGCACTTAGGCAGCTACTCCGTGCATTCATCTGCAGCGGCACTGGAGAAAGGCGAACAACGCATTGCTGAACTGGCCCGCACCCTCAGACAGGCCGGTGACCGCCGCACTGCCTCCGGTACCATTCCGGTGTGGCGTTAATCTGCTTTAGGCGATTCATCCGGTAACAAAAACCGGCCCGATTAACTAGGGCCGGTTTTTCGTCTGAACACCTTACTCAGCCAACCTTAGAAATGCTCGCCTTTGGCCGCCTTCTCCAGTAACAAAGCTGGTGGTAGGAAGCGATCGCCATATTGTTCAGCCAGATATTGGGCGCGGGCCACGAAGTCCTTAATGCCGTACTGGTTGATGAACTGCAGCGCACCGCCGGTCCAGGCGGCAAAGCCAATGCCGAAGATGGAGCCGATATTGGCGTCAGCAACCGACTTGAGCACGTCCTCTTCCACGCAGCGCACGGTTTCGATGGCTTGGATAAACAGGATGCGGTCGCGGACGTCCTCCTGCGAAATCTGCGCGTCGGCCTTCTCGAAACGCGCTTTCAGCTCAGGCCAGAGGAATTTCTTACCGCCAGCCGGATACTCGTAGAAGCCCCTACCAGCGGCTTTGCCCGGACGCTTGTATTCGTTGAGCATCAGGTCGATCACCGCATAAGCCGGATGATCCGGGATCTGCTTACCTTCGGCAGCCAGGTCTTTGATGGTCTGCTTGCGAATGTGATCCATCAGGCTCATGGACACTTCGTCACTGATCGCCAGAGGGCCAACCGGCATGCCGGCTTTGCGCGCCTCGTTCTCGATCATTGCAGCAGACACGCCCTCCCCCAGCATGGCCAGACCTTCGTTGGTGAAGGTGCCGAACACGCGGGAGGTGAAGAAACCACGGCTGTCGTTGACCACAATCGGCGTTTTCTTAATCTGCATCACGTAGTCAAAACCACGAGCCAGGGTTTCATCGCTGGTGTTGGCGCCTTTGATGATTTCCACTAGCGGCATTTTGTCGACCGGGCTGAAGAAGTGCAGACCGATGAATTTGTCCTGCTTCTGCACCGCATTGGCCAGGCCTGTGATAGGCAGCGTTGAGGTGTTGGAGGCGATTACCGCATCACTCAGGGCCGCAGATTCTGCTGCTGCGGTGACCTTAGCTTTCAGTTCACGGTCTTCAAACACCGCTTCGATGATCAAATCGCAACCTTCGAAGTCAGCTTCTTTATCGGTGGTTTTGATCCGCGCCAGCACCGCATCGCGCTTCTCAGCGGTCATATGGCCACGGCTGACTTTCTTATCCAGCAGCTTGGCGGAATAGCTCTTTCCCTTCTCTGCCGCTTCCACTGAAACGTCTTTGAGCACGACGTCGATCCCGGCAGCCGCAGAGACGTAGGCGATACCTGCGCCCATCATGCCCGCGCCGAGCACGCCGACCTTCTTGGTCACGTACGGCGCAAAGCCTTGCGGACGGGAGCCACCGGCGTTGATTTCGTTGAGCTGGAACCAGAAGGTGCCAATCATGTTTTTGGCCACTTGACCGGTGGTCAGCTCAGTGAAGTAACGGGCTTCGATGATCTGTGCGGTGTCGAAGTCCACCTGCGCGCCTTCCACAGCAGCGCACATGATCTTCTCCGGCGCAGGGAAGCAGCCTTTGGTTTTGTCGCGCAGCACGCTCGGGGCAATGGCCAGCATCTGTGCCACGCTTGGGGTGGACGGTGTGCCGCCGGGGATTTTGTAGCCTTTAACATCCCATGGCTGCACCGCTGTCGGGTTGGCTGCGATCCAAGCGCGTGCCTTGGCTAGCATGTCGTCTACATCAGTGGCCAATTCATGGATCAGCCCTGCTTTCAGCGCTGCATCCGGGCGCACCTTTTTACCTTCTGCCAGATACGGTAGTGATTTTTCCAGCCCCAGCAGGCGCACCATGCGCACCACCCCGCCACCGCCCGGCAACAGGCCGAGAGTGACTTCCGGCAGGCCCAGTTGCACGCTTGGGTTATCCAGCGCGATCCGGTGATGACAGGCCAATGCGATTTCCCAACCGCCGCCCAGAGCAGCGCCGTTGATCGCTGCCACAACCGGTTTGCCGAGGGTTTCCAGACGGCGCAGCTGGCCTTTGATGCGCAGGATCATCTCGTAGAAGTCTTTGGCATCGGCCTTGGTGACTTTGATCAACTCCCCCAAATCGCCACCGGCAAAGAAGGTCTTTTTTGCAGAGGTCAAAATCACCCCGGCGATGCTGTCTTTTTCCGCCTCAAGGCGATCCACCACTGCGCCCATCGCCTCGCGATACACGGCGTTCATGGTGTTGGCGCTCTGGCCGGGCATATCCATGGTCAGGACGACGATATTGTCCTGACCTTTTTCATAACGAATGGCGTCAGTCATTGTTAGAGTTCTCTTGCCAAATGTGCTTAAGCACCGGGCTATCCCGTTGCGCTCAGATACGTTCGATGATGGTGGCGATACCCATGCCGCCGCCCACACACAGGGTGGCCAGGCCGTAGCGCAACTGACGCGCCTCAAGCTCGTCCAGCAGCGTGCCGAGGATGGCGCAACCGGTTGCGCCCAGCGGGTGGCCCATCGCGATGGAGCCGCCGTTGACGTTGACTTTGTCTTCGCTGACGCCCATGTCCTTCATAAACTTCATGACGACCGAAGCGAAGGCTTCGTTGACCTCGAACAGGTCGATGTCTTCAACGCTCAGGCCGGCTTTGGCCAGTGCCTTGCGCGTAGCCGGAGCCGGGCCGGTAAGCATGATGGTTGGGTCGGTACTGGTGACAGCGGTGGCGACGATACGCGCGCGCGGTTTAAGTCCCAGCTCTTTGCCCTTGGCCTCAGAGCCGATCAGCATCAGCGCCGAGCCGTCAACGATGCCCGAACTGTTGCCCGGCGTATGCACGTGGTTGATCTGCTCTACGTGGCTGTAGACCTGCAAGGCGGTGCTATCAAAGCCCATCTGCCCCATCATCTCGAAGCTCGGTTTGAGCTTGCCGAGGCCTTCTAGGGTGGAGTCGCCACGGATAAATTCGTCGTGATCCAACAGCACGATGCCGTTTTGATCGGTAACCGAAACCAGCGACTTTTTAAAACTGCCGTCTTTGCTGGCGCGCGCCGCCTTCTGCTGGGAGCGCAAAGCGAAGTTGTCGACATCTTCGCGGCTGAAACCTTCCAGCGTAGCGATCAGGTCGGCACCGATGCCTTGCGGCGTGAAATGGGTGTGCATGTTGGTGGCCGGGTCCATCACCCAGGCGCCGCCATCGGAGCCCATCGGTACGCGGGACATGGACTCCACGCCGCCGACTACAACCAGATCCTCAAAGCCGGAGCGCACCTTCATTGCGCCGATGTTCACCGCTTCAAGGCCCGAGGCGCAGAAGCGGTTGAGCTGTACACCCGAGACACTCACATCCCAATCCGCGACCATGGCAGCGGTTTTAGCGATATCTGCGCCCTGATCACCAATAGGCGTAACGCAGCCGAGCACCACATCATCAACCTGGCTGGTGTCGAGGTTGTTGCGCGTTTGCAGGGCCTTTAGCAAGCCAGCGACCAAGTCAACTGGCTTGACGCTGTGCAGCGATCCGTCCTTCTTGCCCTTGCCGCGGGGCGTGCGCACCGCATCGAAAATAAATGCTTCGGTCATGGCGTCCTCAGACTTGCAGTGGTTAGGCGCAGCGCTATACGCGCCTGTTCTTGTTAGGTTGGCTTACCTTACGCCGCCGCTCTCAAGGCTCAATGACCGAAGCGCTCAGGGCAATTGACACCTGCGCTCAGACAAACGGTCGCAATCCGAAAGCTGCAGCGAAACCGCTCTGCCGCCTGAGGCGAAGCCCGATTTGGCGTCATTTGTCATAACTGAAAATGACGCAGCGGTCACCTTTTAGGAAGTAATGCATCTATGGTCACGCAGCCTGAATTCTAGAGTTCAAAAAGGTGACTCTTTCAGCCGTGGAGCCATCTATAACCACGCTGCCGCCGGGTTTTGCCGGGGCGCTTACTTGATCAATCCGAGGCCAGGTCTATACAGCGCTGAATAAACAGCGCGTGACTGCGCCGTAAAAAACAACAGGCCAATCGCCATGCATAACTCAATCAAAATTCGCCAGGCCGGCATGATTGTCTTTGCCACCGCCGTTGTTCTGATCCTGCCCAATCTGACCCAACTCGTTAGCTGATGTTGGCGCGGCTGCCTTGTCTGCCGATGCGCAAACAGGCAAGCCGCGTATCCATTACTGCGAAACGCGCAGCCAGGCGTAAGCCATGCTAGGGTAGTCTCCGTCCTGCTACGGAGTTTCTGCCATGCGTTCATTAGCTGCAGCTGCACTGCTCTTCAGCACCACACTATTTGCCGGCGAAGCGGAAATCACCGCCGCTGTGGATGCCCTGCAATCCCCTGAAACCGTACTGATTGATGTTCGAACTGAGGCCGAATTCGCTGAAGGAGCATTGGACGGCGCGGAAAACATCAGCTACGAACACATCGCCGAGCAAATCACTACGCTGGCCCCGGATAAAGACACCACAATCGTCCTCTATTGCCGTAGCGGCCGCCGCTCAGGCATCGCCCTCGACAGCTTACGGGCGCTGGGTTACACCCACGTGATTAACGCAGGCGGTTATAAAGAACTGAAAGACGCGTTGGAATTACAGGATTGAGAAAACATCTGGCCCTAGTGCTGCTGACGCTTGCTGTCAGCAGCCCACTGTATGCCGCGGTACTGCGCCTTGAGCTCGGTTCCGCCAGTAAAGCACTCAGCACCGAAGCGCTGCTCGAACACCCTCAAACTCAGTTGATCGAGATAGCCGACGACGTCACCTATAAACGCACCATGCGCTACCGTGCGGTGCCGATCGCGGCATTACTTGATGGGGTTAACGCCGGTGATCACCTGCAAGTACAGGCAACCGATGGATTCGCCGCAGAAATACCGGCAGCTCCTTTACTTAGTGCCACCGGCAGCAAAGCTTGGCTGGCCATTGAAGACCCCGCGCAACCCTGGCCCCGCATCAGTCAACACAAACCCAGCGCAGGCCCCTTCTATCTGGTATGGCAAAACCCGGCCGCCAGCCAAATTGGCCCTGAGCAATGGCCATTTCAGGTAGCCGCTATCCGCCAGTTGGCCCCCGTCGATGAGCGTTTCCCCAAGCTTCTGCCCGCCCCGCAGGCCGATGTCGCCGTAAACAATGGCTTTATCCAGTTTCAGAAGAACTGCTTGGCTTGCCACACGCTTAATGGTGAGGGCGATGCGCAGTTTGGCCCTGACCTGAATGTGCCGTATAACCCGACGGAGTATTTCAGTGGCAACTTTCTGTACCAGTACATCCGCGACCCGCAAAGCCTGCGGCAATGGCCTCAAGGGCGAATGCCAAGCTTTTCCGCTGAAGTATTGAGTGATCAGGCCCTTGGCGACCTGATCAGTTATCTCAGACATATGGCTGGCAGAAAGCAGCTCGGCGCGCCGGATTGATTAGGCTGAAACGGTACTCACCGCAACACTCTTTAAAACAGCGCCTTTGCTGCACTAGCTGAGGCCGATCCGAAGCACTCAGTCAGGAATATCAGCCTGACGCGGAACCACCACTGCAAACAGATCGCCCAACATGGCCAGCGCGCTGCGCTGTACGTCTGCGGCACTCACAGCTGCGCCATCAATAGCAGGCAGTGCCCGAGTTGCGGTGGTGTCGGCAGCTACCAAAACGGAATAGCCCAAGCTAAAGGCTCCGCGCGCGGTTGAGTTGATGCACATATGGGTCATAAACCCGCTGATGATCAGGTTCTTAACTCCGATCTTTTGGAGTTGCTCATGCAAGTCGGTCTGCACAAAGGAGCTTGGGTAGTGTTTGACGATTACCGGCTCACCGCTAATCGGCGCAACTTTATCGGCAATCGCACCAATCTCAGCGCTGATGTCATATGGTGAACCCTCGCCCGCATCGTGCTGAATATGAATGACCGGAATGCCAGCCTGACGCGCACGCTCCAGCAGCAGCTTGCATTGATCGAGCGCGGCTTCCACGCCTTCAAGCGCCATAACGCCAGTGCGATAGGTATTCTGCGCATCCACAATGATCAGCGCCGACTCGCTCAAAGCAGCCGGAGCCGCAGGTAATCCAGACAGTTGGCGCAACGTGGTTAAAGCACTCATGGGGTGACCTCGTATTCAATGAACGACAGTCACCCCATATTCCCCGATGCGTCAGCTATCACCATCGTTCGTTGGTAGTAATTGCAACCGTCCATCGGACCAGTCGTTACTGCTGATGCGCCTGCATTAGCGATGCAACCTCAACCTTGGCGTGCATCTGCTCAGCCCCGCCGCCACGGCGCATACCGCGCACCGGGCAGGCATCGAGATAATCCAGACCGACTGCCAGTTTCAGGTGTCGCTCCGGTCGGGCCAGGCTGTTCGTCACGTCAAAGCTGTACCAACCGTCATCCAACCAGGCTTCCGCCCAAGCGTGGCTGGCCAGATGTTCCTCACTTTCAGTGAACAGGTAGCCGGACACATAACGCGCAGGAACTCCCAAGCTGCGGGCACAAGCCAGAAACGTATGGGCGTGGTCCTGACACACCCCCTTACGCCCGGCAAATGATTCCGCCGCGCTGGTATCCACCGCTGTAGCGCCCGGCTGATAGGCAATGTGCTCGTTCAGCGCGTGCATCAGGTCGATCATCCCAGTGCGGTCGCGCCGCCCTCCGCTATTGATGATGGCAAATTCACGCAGCGCTTCATCAGCCGTGGTCAACCGGGTTGAGCGCAGGAACGGCAAGGGTGATCCGGCTTCATGTTCGGCTTCACGCAGATCATCAATATCCACCTCGCCCTTGGCGCGGATGACAATAGACTCATGCGGCTCATCCAGCGTCAGCACGTGCAGAATGTTGCCGTAAGGATCGAGCTGCGGACGCGCCGGGCGCGGCAACTCCAGCGTCCAGCTCAATACCTGCTGGCGCTCACTTTTGTGGGGCGTCATACGCAGATACTGAATGCTGGTGCGTACCTGATCTTCATAGTGATAGGTGGTGTCGTGGCTGATTGAGAGTCTCATGCGACCTCCAGATAGGAGCTGTGGATGGCTTGAGCCAGCAGGCGAATCTGCTGGATAAATCCGGTGAGCCAGGTGTGCAGACCTTCATCCAGCACTTCATCAATGCTGGTATAGCTCAGGCGTGCCACCAGCTCCGCCGCTAAACGCTGGGCCGGGCGGCCGTTCTCACCGGGAATACTGGCGAGGATCTGGCTCAGTTCATCCATGCATGAGCGCAGCGAACGGGGCAGTTCCGGGCGCAGCAACAACAGCTCGGACACCTTGCGGGTGCCGGGCGAGCCGAGATAAATCTCGGCAAATGCCTCGAAAGATGACAGCGCCCGCAACAGCGCCGTCCATTGGTAGTAACTGCGAGCTGGGCGGCCATCGATTTCGTCGATGTCCTCACCAAGCATTTCATAACGGGCATCGAGCAGGCGCAGGGTGTTGTCCGCGCGCTCAATAAAGGTTCCCAGGCGAATAAAACGGTATGGATCACCACGCATGATGGTGCCGAAGGTCGCGCCTCTGAACAGGTGCGAACGCTCTTTCACCCACTCGCAGAAGCGGCTGATGCCATAGCTGCCCAGGCCCTGATCGGCCATACCGCGCACTTCCAGCCAGCTGGCGTTGATGTTCTCCCACATATCGGCCGTAATCCGCCCGCGCACCGCATGGGCGTTTGTCCGTGCTGCTTGCAGGCAGCAGTAGATGCTGGCCGGATTGCTCGCATCCAGGGCGAAAAAGTGCAGCATGCGCTCAGCATGCAGCTCACCGTAACGCACCTGATAGTCTTCCAGCGTGCCCGTGATCACCAGGGGCATGGTCAGTTCTTCCAAACCATTGCCGCGGTCGTCATGGGGCATCAGTGATAACAAGTAGCTCACATCCAGCATGCGTGCGAGGTTTTCCGCGCGCTCCAGATAGCGTGACATCCAGTACAAATCAGAGGCCGTGCGACTCAGCATAGTCAGGGTGTCCTCTTGGTCATAGGCTGCAACCATGCAGCCTGCCAGTGTTTTGATGGTCGTTTTAAACCGTTCGAAGCATTCGTTGCGGGTGGTACTTAATCCTCAACCACCCACGTGTCCTTGGTACCGCCACCCTGGGATGAGTTGACCACCAGCGAACCTTCACGCAGCGCCACACGGGTCAGGCCACCGGGCACCACCCGGGTTTCCTTGCCGGACAGAACAAACGGACGCAGGTCGATATGCCGGGGGGCCACGCCGCTCTCAACAAAGGTCGGGCAAGTCGACAGGCACAAAGTCGGCTGGGCGATGTAACCGTCCGGCTTGGCGATCAGGCGCTGGCGGAAGGCTTCGATCTCCGCCTTAGTTGCCGCTGGGCCAACCAGCATGCCGTAGCCGCCGGAGCCTTGGGTTTCCTTGACCACCAGTTCCCCCAGATTGGCCAGCACATGGGATAGCTCCGACGGATTGCGGCACTGCCAGGTCGGCACGTTTTTCAGGATCGGTTCTTCATCCAGATAGAAGCGGATCATCTCGCCGACATAGGGATAGATGGATTTGTCATCCGCTACGCCTGTACCAATCGCGTTGGCCAGCACCACATTGCCGCTGCGATACGTCGAGAGCAGGCCCGGTACGCCCAGCACGGCTTCAGGATTGAATGCCAGCGGATCAAGGAAGGCATCGTCCAGACGGCGGTACACCACATCCACCTGCTTAGCCCCTGCGGTGGTGCGCATAAAGAGTTTTTCATCACGGACAAACAGGTCCGCCCCCTCCACCAGCTCAACCCCCATTTCCCGCGCCAGGAAGGCATGTTCGAAGTAAGCGCTGTTGAAACGGCCAGGTGTCAGCACTACCACGTTGGGGTTGTCCATCAGGCTGGAGGATTTCAGGGTGTCGAGCAGCAGACTCGGGTAGTGATCAATCGGCGCAATGCGCTGCGCCGCGAACAGCTCCGGGAACAGACGCATCATCATCTTGCGGTCTTCCAGCATGTAGCTGACACCGCTGGGCGTGCGCAGGTTGTCTTCCAGCACGTAGTAGCTGCCGTCGCCATCGCGCACCAGATCAACCCCAGCTACGTGGGCATAGAGGTTATGCGGCAGCGTCAGGCCCTGCATCGCAATCTGATAACAATCGTTGGCCAGCACCTGCTCCGCCGGAATGATCCCGGCCTTGATGATGCGTTGCTCGTGATAAAGGTCTGCGAGGAACATATTCAGCGCCTGCACACGCTGGATGCAGCCGCGCTCAATGGTCCGCCATTCGCTAGCTGGAATGGCTCTGGGGATGATGTCGAATGGGATCAGGCGCTCGGTGTCCTGATCATCGCCATACAGGGTGAAGGTAATCCCCGCGCGGTGGAAAAGCAGATCGGCCTCACGGCGGCGCTGTGCCAGCAGCTCCTCCGGAGTGCCTGCCAACCAGCGGGCGAATGCCTGGTAATGCGGGCGGACAGCGCCACTCGCGTCGTACATCTCATCATAGAAGGTGCGGGCCATGCCGAACTCCTTGTCATCCAGACATGGCATAGTCGTAGCAAAGCCCGCGCCAGCACGGCATTTACTTCCAATTCAACAAGTTACAAACATAAAGAATGAATGTCGCACCAAGATCGTGCACGCTCCCCTTAGCTTTTTCAGCGAACGCGCCATTTTACAGCGAGCTCAATTGAGCCCGGCCAACCCCAGCCAGCGTCGGTAAAAGCCCGCTGCCACCTGGTTCAGCTCTGCCACGCGTCTTGGCAACTGTTCCAACATAACTTCCTGGCTTTGCTGGCTTGGCTGGGTCTCATCAAGCAAGTGATACCAATCTGTCAGCCATTCGCGCACCAGCGCTTCAGTCATTTCCGGGTGGCCTTGCAAGGCCAACACTTTATCGCCCCAGCTAAACCCCTGATTGGCGCACCACGGGCTGCTCAGCAAGGGCTGCGCCCCCTCAGGCACGGCAAAGGTGTCGCCGTGCCACTGGAAGATCGCAAACTGATCAGGTACATGCTCCAACCATGGGCTTGGTTGCACCTGATCGCAGCGAGTCATGATCTGCCAGCCACTCTCGGTGTAACCCATGGGCGCAATCGGTGCCCCCAGCGCTTTGGCCAGTAGCTGGCCACCCAGGCAGTGGCCAATCATGGGCACCTCACGCTTGAGCAGATGAGCAATCGCGGCCAGTTCAGTATCCAACCAGGGCAACGGATCATTCACGCTCATCGGCCCGCCCATAATGGCTACGGCTTTGGGCCGGTCCAGGTCGATGCCGTTGAGTTCGCCGTGATCGGCACGCAGCACCTGATAAGCACAACCCGCCGCATCCAGCACGTCAGCCAGGTAAGCTGGTGGACAGTATTCACTGTGGGTCAAAATCAGAATATCGGTCATCGTTCGCCTCCACCGCGCAGCATGCCCTAAGGCGCCTTTGCGGTCGAGGCAGTGCAACACCGCGCCACCCGTTGCAGGCGGCACGGTCAATATGGCTTAAGGTCTGGCCTCCTGCGTAACTCCCCAGCCATCCAGTTCCCCACCCAGCGGAATCACCACTGACTCAAGATCCTGCTCAAAATCACCAATGCCATTACGCGTTGCTGACATCACCTTGCACACCTGTAGGCTCCAGACACCGTCCTCACGTTCCGAAACCTGGGCGTGCAGGGATTCTCCGCGAAACTTTCGGGTGGCCTCGCGGGCTCGTTGTTCATCTGGAAATACGGCGTAAAACTCGATGGGATAAAAGCGGGAAAAATCAAAGCCGCCCTCTTTCATGCGGCGGAACAGGTTGTCGCGGTTCTCCTCATGCAATGCCCTGCCCATAATCTGATCTCCTTCTGCGACGATAAATGATTACCTCTGAAGCGATTCAGTACCTGAAACAGGCCGTTGGGAGACAACAGAACGGCCCCTGCAACATGCATTACAGCCGATGCTCGATTAACACAGCGAGTGATGCGGAATGCCGGATGATCTCCGGCCGATGCCTATAACTGCCTAAGCCTAACTGTGGCAGTCATATACGCAGACTAGTTCCGCAATCCGTCTTAAGCGAGAAATCTTACAAACGGATACACCATTTGCGCCCGGTGCTCAGCAACCGCGAGCCCGTATGAAACTGACTACATCAGCCAGCGCCCGATCAGCAACTTTGAGCAACCCGGCATGCGCCTGAAACACATGCCACAGATCCACATAGCGCTGGAGTTGCACCTCTACTCCAGCTTCTTGGGCCTTTTCAGCAAAACGCAAACTGTCATTACGCAGCAGCTCATCTTCACCAACCTGAATGAGCAGCGGCGCTAGCCCGGTCAAATCAGCATATTGCGGCGAAACACCAGGATCGCCCGGTTGCACATCGGCCGGGCAATACAGTGAAACCGCCTGGTGCATCCAGGCCTCACACAGCAGCGGATCCCCTGCTGGCGGCTGATGAATGTGTTCACCGGTAAAATCCGTCACCGGAGAAAAGCACACCAACGCGGCAGGTTGCGGTAAGCCTTGGTCACGGAGGTAGAGGCTGGTGATCAAGCTCAGATTTCCGCCAGCCGAGTCTCCGCCAATCACAATCTGCTCGGGCTTGTAGCCCTGCTCAATCAGTGCCTGAAACGCCGCCACAGCATCCTCCCGCGCGGCCGGATAGGGATGCTCAGGAGCCAGCCGGTAATCCAGCGCGCACACATCCATCTGCCCGCGCTTGGCCAAGTGAGCACAGATGGCCCGGTGCGTATTAGGCCCACCGATCAGATAAGCCCCGCCATGCAGATACAGCAGTACCGTGCCACTGCTACATGCTGGTCGATGCCACTCACAGCCCCTGCCCGCCAATGTTCCAGCGCTGCGCACAACCCCGGCAGGCGGCGGACTGATGGCAGTCAGCATGCGCAGCACCGCACGCTGACCGGCAATCGGCATGGGCGGCCGCACCAAACTGCGGAAAAACAGGCGCAATCCCCCGCGCAGAATCGCGCGCAGCAATCCCTGCTCAGACGCAGGTGTAATGAACTCAGCGGTGACAGTCATAGTCATGCAGCTCCGGTTTTCGGGTCTGAAAGCGGTATGTAAAGGTATAACCCGGCCAGTTATTGGTATTCTTGCCTGATGCAAGTTTGTACCAACTGGTGCATCCCTGTTCCCAGATCGTGCGATGGGAATCAGCTTGCACGGTGCGGTTATAACGGGCCTGCGTGTCTGCCTTCACATCGATCCAGCGCAGGCCCCGCTGCGTCATCAACCGCATGCAGCCAAGTACATAGCGGAACTGGCTTTCCAGCATGTACAGAATCGAGTTGTGGCCCAAGTTGGTGTTCGGCCCATACAGAATGAACAGATTGGGAAAACCACTGACACTGATGCCTTTGTACGCTTCTGCGCCATCGCGCCACACCTCGTTAAGCACCTGCCCGCCACGCCCGGTGATATGCATGGGCGAAAGAAACTCCGTCGCAGCAAAGCCTGTACCGTAAATCAGCGTATCGCAGGCGTGCTCGCGTCCATCCGCCGTAACAATTGAATGAGCCCGGACCTCACTGATGGTATCGGTTATTACCTGCACATTCGGCTGCGCCAACGCCGGCAGGTAATCGTTGCTGATCAGAATGCGCTTGCAGCCCATGGGGTAATCCGGCTGCAAACGCTCGCGCAAGGCCGGATCAGTAATATGCTGGCGCAGATGCCGGTCAAAGCTGCGGCGCATAAACGTCATCAGCCACGGCAGGCTGATAAACGCCAAACCGCGAACCTCATGATGCAGATACATCAGGCCTCGATTCACCCGCTGTAACAGCGGAACACGCTTGAACAAACCCTGCTCCCACCGGCTGTAGGCGCGATCCGGCTTACTCAGCACGTAAGCTGCCGAACGCTGGAACAGCATCAACTGCGCCACTTTGGGCTGAATCTGCGGGACAAACTGAATGGCCGACGCCCCCGTACCAATCACCGCCACGCGCTTACCCTCTAAATCCAGGTCATGCCGCCAACGCGCAGAGTGAAAGGCCTGCCCCTGAAACTGTGCCAACCCCGGCAACGCCGGATACGCCGGCTGATTGAGCTGGCCACAGGCACTGATCAGCACATCGCAGGTCAGTTCCTCCCCATCGCTCAGGGTCACACGCCAGCCGCCGTTCTCCTCCACAAAGGCCGCACTGCTGACCTCGGCATTGCAACGGATGCGCTCGGCGAGTCGGTATTTACTGATCAGATGCAAGCTGTACTGATGGATTTCCGCCTGAGGCGCGAACTTGCGACTCCAGTCGTGCTTAGGCTCAAAGGAGAACGAATAGAGATGGGACGGCACGTCACAAGCCGCTCCCGGATAGCTGTTATCGCGCCACGTGCCCCCAGGCTCAGCCGCTTTCTCCAGCAGCAGAAAGTCACTGTACCCCGCCTGCTGCAGCTGAATCGCCATGCCTAAACCGGCAAAGCCACTGCCAACAATCAGCACCTGTACATGAGGTGCATTGGGTAAATTGTTATTCATTGTTATGCCCAATATGGATGATGCGTGGTCGCATAGTAATCGCATCAGGCAAAACCGAAGGTGGCCTAAACGGCCAAAAGTCAGTAATTAGATGTCTGCGTGCCTACGTAGATTGCTTCACATTGGTTATGACTGCGTTGAGGTGGGGGCAGGTTGTGATCTAGCCATCAGGACGGCAGCCTTCTGGCCAAGTGTTCAGAGGTACGACTGACGCCTTTGGCAAAACACGGCGTATACCCACTACCCGCGAAGAAGAGATTCAGATTGAGCTGGACGAGCTCGCCTGACTAACCCAAAGCAAAGGGATGTAGGGATGACCAACGTACTGGCCAACAACCGCTCGGCCTCAAACTCAGTCAGCGGAAGCACTCACACAATACAAGTTCAAATGCTTTACAGCCGAAGGGCAGACGATACTGGCTGGCTCGGCGTAAAACTGGAGCCTAGCGGCCCTGTCGTTTTCATCTGTGAGTACACCAAAGTGACACTCATCAGGAAAACCAACGGCAGGACTTACTTTCGGATAGCCGATGGAAACGGCGAATATGTCGGCAGAGAGGCCAGCCTAAAAGACGGAAATGCGGCAAAGTTTCTGAAAACTGGCGGCGTTTCAGGCCCAGCCACGGTGCAGGTCAAATATGCAGGGAAACCTGAGTAAATACGTTCAGAGATCCGTGGAGACACCAACCCCCAGCAATGGGCAGTTACAACGTTCAATGGCAACACAGCCAGAGTTACCCTCAACAGCGTGTGGGGTCACGGCTACACCCCAATCCCAGTGGGGCGTCACAAAATCATGGCCCCTGACTACTCACACGCCAACATCCCCACGAGTGGCTACCGTGCCGCGCACCCTGGTCAAATCCGCTGCACAGACGTCTGGTTCCCGATAGCTCTGCAAGGTACAACCACCAACAGCTCCCGCTACATTCACATTGGTCATCTTTCGGAAGGCTGCGTAACCTTCTACGAACTGCTCAAATGGAATGCCATCTATGACTACCTCATCAACAAACGGGAACGAGGTAACAACGGCAAATTCATTGGCGACCTGATCGTGACGGCCTGAATTATGAGAAACGTACTTCCCCTTCTCGCTCTGACATTTCTGCTAGGACTTTCAGGCTGCGCCAACGCAGACCTCAGCTGTGGAGACTTACTTGATGATCTTGGAAACAAACCAAGTGCCATTGAGTACCAAAGCTGCACTGTAGAAAAAGACAGACAGGGCCAACCCTTCACAGCCCGTTACCGAGTGAAAGGTGTTGACGCCACAGCAGCGGAAGCGTATCTAAGCGCTACGTTTGGCATGCCCGCGCTCAGGCGTTCATGCTGCCAGTGGGATGCCCCCAATGGTTCATACATAGACGAAGGAACTGGCCATAACTTCACCGTCATCATGGCCTCAGAAGAGACCACCATCAGTGAACGGGAACATTGGTCGCAAATCCCCTACTTCTACATCCTCGTGAGCGGCTACAACGAACTGCCTTAGCCGTTATTTAGCCCCCACCTCCCACAGCTGATCCAACCGCGTCGTGTAGCTTGCGCTTAGCAGCTCACGGCGCATGGACCAACCGGGAGTTGCTGGGACTCCACCTGGACGCAGGGTGCCTTTGCCCCATCGGGCGTTGATAGTGTCCATGACCTTCATGACCTTCTCGGCGGCAGCTGGCTGGGTAGTAGCGAACAGATCGTCTGTGTACTCGCCGCGCTGACACAGATCGATCAGCAGCACCTCTGCTTTGGCGTATGCGTGCCCTACCCTGAAAATCTGCTCAACGCCCTCAACTGCCGCTTTGGTGATGACCCGAGTGTCATCCGTTGGGTACGGCAACTCGCAGATCAAGCCTCGTGCGTACTTTGCTTCCTCAGGGTTGAACATGCCGGTTCGGATACTGACGCGCACCTTCTTGCACAACGACCTCTGCCGGCGCAGCTTCTCGCACGCCCGCACCGCGTAGCTGGCCACCGCCTCCTTTATAGGAGGTAACTCACGAATCCGTTTGCCGAACATCCTGGAACAGCAAATCTCCTGTTTATTGGGTACAACGTGCTCCAGCTCCAGGCACGAAATCCCCCGCAGCTCACGGGCGGTTTTCTCCACCACCACACTGAACTGCTTACGCAGCGTCCAGGCATCGGCCTGCGCCAAGTCCCATGCAGTTTTGATGCTCATAGCCTCAAGGTGAGCCGTCATCCGCTTGCCGATGCCCCACACCTCGCTGACCTCCACCGCCTTCAGCAGCTTGTCGCGGCGCACCGGGTCCAGAATGTCCACCACCCCACCCGTTTGCCGCTGCCAGCGTTTAGCCGCATGGTTCGCCAGTTTGGCCAGTGTTTTCGAAGAGCCGATACCAACCCCAGTTGGAATGCCCGTAGAGCGCAGCACCTGGGCACGGATATCCCGGCATAGCCGCTCAATCGCGCCTGCTGGCAGGCCGGTCAGTTCTACAAACGCCTCATCAATCGAATACACCTCAAGCGCCGGGACCATCGACTCTATGACCGTCATCACCCGCTGACTCATATCACCGTACAGCGCGTAATTGCTTGAGAACGCCACAATGCCGTGCTTACGCAGCTTGTCCTTGATCTGAAAATACGGCTCGCCCATCTTCACGAACGGCTTAGCATCCGCCGAACGGGCAATCACGCAGCCGTCATTGTTCGACAGTACCACGATAGGTACACGCGCCAGATCGGGCCGGAACACCCGCTCGCAGCTCGCATAAAAAGAATTGCAGTCGATCAGCGCAAAGACTCGCTCAGCCATGGTTGTGGCTTCTCACACTGAAACGCACCACACCCCAGATAGACAGCTCATCGGACTCCAAAATGTAGCGTGGCGGATACTTAGGATTCTCAGAACGCAGCACCGTCATCTGCCCTTCAATGCTGAAGCGCTTCACAAGCGGCTCACTATTCAACGCCGCAATGACGATATCCCCGCTGCGCGGCTCTTTAGAGCGATCCACCAGCAACAGATCACCGTCAAAGATACCTGCCTGCACCATGCTATCCCCGGTCACACGCACTATGTACGTATGCGGAGCCCGCAGATTGAACAGTTCGTCTAAGGAAATATCCCGCTCCAGGTGATCCTGCGCAGGGCTCGGGAAGCCAGCGGGCACCCGGAAAGAAAAGAACGGATAGCTTCCCCCTCCGTGGGAAATTCGTCCGAGGTAGTCGAAGGGCATGGCACACACCACAAAAGCTGTACATACATACAGTATAAATGTGCCATTACTGAAAAATGAAGCCAGTTGTCAGTTGGCCTCTCAACTGCCTGACCGATGTCGCAGCAGGCTGTTGCCCGTACGCTCACTGAGCTACAGCAATGTTTCAACGCCCCCCAAACAAAAACAGACCGGGCTACGCCTCCCCGCTTTCAGTAGCAGCAGGCTTTAGAGTCCGCCATCAATATAGCGGCTTTGATACCAGTTGCTGGGATGGGGCGGAAGGCTAAAAAATCAGGAGATGAGTTGCGCAAAACCCCTGCCTCAGAAACGCCAAAGCCCCGTATAAAACGGGGCTTTGGTTTCGTATATGGCGGAAGCGGTGAGATTCGAACTCACGGAAGAGTTTCCCCTTCGACGGTTTTCAAGACCGTTGCATTCAACCGCTCTGCCACGCTTCCGGCGTTTGCGGGCGGCAATCTTACCTGATAGTTACACACTGTCAAACTCTTCGTGCAGGAAGATGAAAAAGCTCTGCTATAGTCGCCGGTATCCTTAGTATGGATTCACCAGAAATCAGGAGTTTCAACATGACTCAACACAATTACGCACTGGATCACTCCCAGGCGGAACAGCAGGAGGTAAGCCGCGTCCTGCGCAATACTTACGGCCTGCTGGCAATCACGCTCGCTTTCAGCGGTCTGGTGGCCTACTTCTCTCAGCAGGCCAACCTGCCTTATCCGAATATCTTCGTGGTGCTGATCGGCTTCTACGGCCTGTTCTTCCTTACGGTAAAACTGCGCAACTCTGGCTGGGGCCTGGTTTCTACCCTCGCTCTGACCGGTTTTATGGGCTACACCCTTGGCCCAATCCTTAACCGCTATCTGGGCATGGCCAATGGCGCTGAAGTTATCAGCTCCGCCTTTGCCATGACGGCACTGGTGTTCTGCGGTCTGTCTGCTTATGTGCTGACCACCCGCAAAGACATGAGCTTCCTCAGCGGCTTTATCACCGCCGGCTTCTTTGTCCTGCTAGGCGCCGTGGTTGCCAGCTTCTTCTTCCAGATCAGTGGCCTGCAACTGGCGATCAGCGCTGGTTTTGTACTGTTCTCCTCGGTCTGCATCCTGTACCAGACCAGCGCCATCATTCATGGCGGCGAACGCAACTACATCCTGGCCACCATCAGCCTGTATGTGTCGATCTACAACCTGTTCGTAAGCCTGCTGCAGCTGTTCGGCATCATGGGCAGCGACGACTAATGCAGAGGGTTAACCTCAAAGCCCTGCCAGGCAAGCGCCGGCAGGGCTTTTTTGTTGCCTGCGCTTTTGTGTATGGGACAGCAAGGCCTTATCATTCGCCCTAATTGCTTTATGTGGCCCGCTATGAAATTCGCAATCGCTCTGTTTTCTCCACCTCACGCGTCTTCTTCACGCCGAGCTCTGCGCTTTGCCGAAGCAGCCCTGAATTCTGGGCATGAAATCGTGCGCCTGTTCTTCTATCAGGACAGCGTTCACACAGCATCGAGCAATATCGTCAGCCCGCAAGATGAGTTGGATCTACCGGGCGAATGGCGCGCGTTGATCGAGAAACATCAGTTAGATGCCGTCATCTGCATTGCTGCGGCCCTTCGCCGGGGCATACTGAATGAGCAGGAAGCGCAGCGCTACAATCGACCTGCGGCTAACACTCACGCGCCATGGGAGCTTTCCGGCTTGGGCCAGTTGCACGAGGCCTCTCAGCTTGCTGATCGTCTAATCTGCTTTGGAGACAACTGAGATGGCCAAGTCGATGCTGATCATCAGCCGCCAAGCTCCATGGAGCGGCCCATCGGCACGTGAAGCGCTGGATATCGCCTTAGCCGGAGGCGCTTTCGATCTGCCAATTGCCATGCTGTTTATGGATGACGGCGTATTTCAGCTCAGTGCAAACCAGCAGCCCCGCGACCTTGAGCAAAAAGACCTGAGCGCCAACCTGCAAGCGCTGCCCATATTCGGTGTCGACGCGTTATTTGCCTGCCAGCACAGCCTGCAAGCCCGCGGTCTCCTCGACGCTCCTATGGCCTTGCCCGCAGAGCAACTGGCACCAGCTGATATCCGTGCCCTGATAGACCGCTTTGACCAGGTGATTACGATCTAATGGCTACCTTGCATGTACTATCCCACTCGCCCTACTCCAACAGCAGCCTTGAAAGCTGTCTGCGCTTGCTGGGCGAGCAAGACGGCCTGCTACTGAGCGGTGATGCGGTTTATGCCCTGCAAACCGGCTCTGACGCCAACGGCAAACTTACGCAAGCCACAAAAGCGCTGTATGCGCTGGAAGAGGACGTTACGGCTCGCAACATCAGCTCTGACCACAACGTCCAACTGGTGGATTACAACGCGTTCGTTGAGCTTTGCTACCAGTACGACAAAGTGAATTCGTGGCTATGAGCACATTACAGGTTGCAGGGCGCGAACTGCCTCTGGACAAGGATGGCTATCTGGTTGAACTGACAGATTGGTCTGAGGACGCCGCTCAAGCGCTGGCGGCTCAGGAAGGGATCGAGCTCAGCCCTGAACACTGGGAAATCCTGCACTTACTGCGCAAGTTCTACGACGAATTCCAACTGTCACCCGCGAACCGCCCGCTGATCAAATACGCAGCCCTGCACCTTGGCACCGACAAAGGCAACAGCCTGCACTTGAATCGCCTATTCAACGGCACCCCAGCTAAGCTGGCAGCCAAGCTGGCAGGTTTACCCAAGCCGACCAACTGCCTCTGACGCATCAGGGCTCACGCAGGGCCCTGATCACCAGCTTTAGAGCTGGGATTGAGCGCCCTCAAACCAAGCCAGTTTACCCCTGAGGCTAACCACCTCACCGACAATAACCAGTGTCGGAGCCTTCACCTCATGCTCAGCCACAAGCTGCGGCAAGGTCGCCAGCGTGCCAGTGAAGACCCGCTGATTCTGCGTCGTGCCCTGCTGGATCAGCGCCGCTGGGGTATCAGCTGAGCGGCCGTGGGCAATCAGTTGCTGACAGATCGACGGCAAGCCAACCAACCCCATGTAGAACACTAGGGTTTGCCCTGGTGCGACCAGATCAGTCCACGGCAAGTTGGTCGTACCATCTTTCAGGTGACCGGTGACGAAACGCACGGACTGCGCATAGTCCCGGTGCGTCAGCGGGATACCTGAATATGCCGCACAGCCAGAGGCTGCGGTAATGCCCGGCACCACTTGAAACGGAATGCCATGGGATGCCAGCTCCTCGATTTCCTCGCCACCACGCCCAAAGATAAAGGGATCACCGCCCTTCAGGCGCAGCACACGCTTACCCTCTTTGGCCAGATCAACCAAACGCTGATTGATCTGATCCTGCGGCACCGCATGCTCAGAGCGCTGCTTGCCGACATAGATGCGCTCTGCGTCACGCCGGCACAACTCAATGATGGCTGGCGCAACAAGACGGTCATACAGCACCACATCCGCCTGCTGCATCAGGCGCAGAGCACGGAAGGTGAGCAAGTCGGGATCACCCGGTCCTGCACCAACCAGATACACCTCACCGACATTACGCTCAGCATTGCCCGCCAGCTTGTTCTCCAGCAACTGCTCAGCTTCCTGCTGCTTGCCTGCAAAGACGCTTTCGGCAATTTGCCCCTGAAACACCTCTTCCCAGAAAACTCGGCGCTGCTGGACATTCGGCAGCAATGCCTTAACCCGATGCCGAAAACGCCCGGCTAAACCGGCCAGATGCCCGTAAGTGGCTGGCAACCAAGTCTCAATCTTGGCCCGCACCAAGCGGGCCAAAACTGGCGCATCACCACCGCTACTGATCGCGACCACAAGCGGAGAACGGTCAACGATAGCCGGGAAAATCACGCTGCACAGCTGCGGAGCATCCACCACATTGACCGGAATACCCTGCGCTTGAGCGTCCGCCGACACTTGCGCATTCAGCTCTGAATCGTCCGTTGCGGCGATAACCAGCACCGTCTTATCCAGATCAGCCGCCTGATACCCCCGCAGCAGCAATTCACCGCCCACTGCCCGAACCAACTGCTCAAGCTCTCCCACAATATCCAGCGCCACCACGCGCAGCGTGGCACCGGCATCAGCCAGCAGGCGCGCTTTGCGCAGCGCCACTTCACCGCCACCTACAACTAATACCCGGCGGCCTTGCAGCTTGTGAAACAGAGGGAGAAATTCCATGACGCGCACACTCGATTGTTCAAAACAAAACGGGGCGGCCGCAGCCACCCCGTTACGGCATCAGCAAAGGCTTAGCCGATAACTTCAATACCTGCCATGTACGGCTTGAGCACTTCCGGCACACGGATGCTGCCGTCGGCTTGCTGGTAGTTCTCCAGCACTGCAACCAATGTACGGCCAACCGCCAGACCAGAACCGTTCAGGGTATGCACCAGTTCCGGCTTGCCGGTTTCCGGGTTGCGGTAACGGGCTTGCATACGACGCGCCTGGAAATCCCCGCAGTTGGAACAAGAAGAGATTTCGCGGTACTTGTCCTGGCTCGGAATCCACACTTCCAGATCATAGGTTTTAACCGCACCGAAGCCCATATCACCGGTGCACAGCGCCAGTTTGCGGTATGGCAGTTCAAGCAGTTGCAGCACACGCTCGGCGTTGGCGGTCAGGCTTTCCAGTGCTTCGAAGGACTTGCTCGGTTCGACAACCTGAACCATCTCGACCTTGTCGAACTGGTGCTGACGAATCATGCCGCGGGTGTCACGCCCGGAAGCGCCCGCTTCACTGCGGAAGCAAGGTGTGTGAGCAACCAGTTTCAGCGGCAGCTGTTTCACATCAAGGATTTCACCAGCCACGATATTGGTCAGCGACACCTCAGCAGTCGGGATCAGGTAGAGATCCGCCTCGCCATCACGTCCGATCTTGAACAGGTCTTCCTCAAACTTCGGCAGCTGGCCAGTGCCCTGCAGCGCCGGAGCTTGCACCAAATAAGGCGTGTAGGCCTCTTCATAACCATGCTCTGCGGTGTGCAGGTTGATCATGAATTGGGCCAGCGCACGGTGCAGACGGGCAATCGGACCACGTAGCAAAGCAAAGCGGGCACCGGACAGCTTGGCGGCTGTTTCAAAGTCCAGCCAGCCGAACTTCTCACCCAGCGCGACGTGATCCTGTACCGGGAAGTCGAACTCACGCGGCGTCCCCCAACGGGACACTTCGACGTTGTCGTCTTCGTCAGCGCCAACCGGCACGGAAGCGTCAGGCAGGTTAGGGATGCTCAGCAGCAGTTGATCGAGCTCAGTCTGAATTGCATCCAGCTGACGCTTGCCCTCTTCCAGGTCGTTACCCATCTGATTGACTTCAGCCATCAGCGGCGCGATGTCTTCGCCACGCTGCTTGGCCTGGCCAATGGATTTTGAGCGACTGTTACGTTCGGCCTGCAACTGTTCTGTGCGGGTTTGTACAGTTTTGCGCTGCGCCTCCAGGGCTTCAATGCGCGCGACATCGAGGACAAAGCCGCGGGTCGCCAAGCGCTCAGCCACTTCCTGGAGCTGGGTACGAACGAGTTTGGAATCGAGCATGTTTGGAGTCTCAACACTTCAAAAATGGGTTTTGCATGGCTGAACCACGCAAGCAATAGTGCAGTTTAAGGCTTTAGACGGCCTTGTTGCCACATCACCGGGCGTTAATGATAAATACGTACTAAGGCAAAGCCAGCCCAGACAGCCAGAATGCCAGTCACCACACTCACGGCGAGGTAGGCCAGTGCCTCAGCGGTGCGGCCACCTTCAAATAACTTGAACAACTCAAGGCTGAACGAGGAAAAGGTGGTAAAGCCTCCCAACACGCCAACAATCAGCCCACTACGCAACTCAACCGGGAGATCGCTGCGCATCAGAAACAATGCCGACAGCACACCAATTAGCAAGCAGCCAAGAACATTTACGGTCAGAGTGCCGAGATAGAAATGACGTGGCCATTGCGCTACAACCCACTGACCGAGAAAAAAACGCATAACCGAGCCGACAGCCCCACCCAAAGCAATCGCCAATGCCAGTCGCATCATGGTTTACGCCTCTGCCGGGGGCTGCTCGCATCGAGATTTTTCAGGTGCTGTAATTTATCGCGAATCTTCAGCTCAAGGCCGCGCGGCACTGGCTGGTAGTACTCACGCGGCTCGAAATTTTCCGGGAAGTAATCCTCGCCCGCCGCAAAAGCATCTGGCTCATCATGGGCATAACGGTATTCATCGCCATAGCCCAACTGCTTCATCAGCTTGGTCGGCGCATTGCGCAAGTGCAGCGGCACCTCTAACGAACCAAACTCAGACGCATCGCGCATAGCCGCCTTAAAGCCGGTGTAAACCGCATTGCTTTTCGGCGCACAGGCCAGATAGACGATGGCTTGCGCCACTGCCAGCTCCCCCTCAGGACTGCCTAAGCGTTCCTGTACATCCCAGGCATTAAGGCACAGCGTCAGCGCTCGCGGGTCAGCATTGCCGATATCTTCACTGGCCATGCGCACCACACGACGGGCGATATACAGCGGATCACAACCGCCATCCAGCATCCGCGCATACCAATACAACGCGCCATTTGGACTGGAGCCGCGTACCGACTTGTGCAGCGCCGAAATCTGATCGTAGAAAGCTTCTCCGCCCTTATCGAAGCGACGGCGACTGTCGCCCAGCAAATCCAGAAGCAGCTCGGTGCCGATCTCACCGTTGTCTTCCGCCAGATCGGCGGCATTTTCGAGAAAGTTCAGCAGGCGGCGGCCATCGCCATCCGCTGCAGACATGAGAATTTTGAAACTCTCTTCCGGCAACTGTAGGTGACGATCCCCAAGTCCTTTACTCTCAGTCAGAGCTCGCTCCACGAGTTTGCGCATCGCGGCCTCATCCAAACTCTTGAGCACATAAACCCGCGCCCGCGACAGCAAAGCGTTGTTCAACTCAAAGGATGGGTTTTCCGTGGTCGCGCCGATAAAGATCAGCGTGCCGTCTTCCACATACGGCAAAAAGGCGTCTTGCTGAGACTTGTTGAAGCGGTGCACTTCGTCGACAAACAAAATGGTGCGGCGACCATACTGCGCTGCATGCTGCTGCGCCACTTCAACGGCCTGACGGATTTCCTTCACGCCAGACAGCACGGCTGAGATGGTCTCAAAATGCGCATCAGTGACCTGCGCGAGCAGCTTGGCCAGGGTGGTTTTACCAACGCCGGGCGGCCCCCAGAAGATCATTGAGTGCAGCGCACCCTGCTCTAAGGCTTCGCGCAGCGGCTTGCCTCGGGCTAGTAAGTGCTCCTGCCCGACGTACTCATCCAGACTGGTTGCGCGCAAGCGAGCAGCCAGTGGCTGTGCGACAGGAGCTTTACCGAATAAATCCATGACGTGCGTGTAATGCCTCGGGGTTATTCCTGAATGACGTCCGCGCCAGCAGGAATTTCAAACGTGAACTGAGCGTTGTCCTGCGGCTCATTCATTTTCACGCCCATAAACAGAATATTGGTGCGCTGACCAATACTGTCGATCAGTTGCATGTCATTCAGGACACTGTTGCGGAACGACAGACGCAGACTGTCAAACAGGCTGTCTTTGGCTTTGGGCTTGAGGATGAAATCCACCACGTTGCCGCCTTCATTGTGAGTGATCTCGAAGTTCTCGCGAATCTTCGAGACATCACCGGAAAGCAGTAGCGCAGGTGTATGGGTCAAACGCTGATCCAGCGCCTGAATGGTGACTTGCTGCAGGTCCGGGTCGTACAACCAGACTTTCTCTCCGTTGGAGACCAGCAACTGCTCCATCGGCTGATCAGTGTGCCAACGAAACAGTCCCGGACGCTTCAGTACCAGCTGCCCCGAAGTTTCCTGTAGCTGTGTACCGCTGGCATCCAGACTGAGTTGGGAGAAACGAGCCGTAATCGTCTGAGCCTGAGTCAACAGATCGGCCAGGCGCTTGGCCGCCACTTCATCTGCCACTGCAGTCACGCTGGCAAGGCTCAGTACGGCCACGAACATCAAGCGAATTAAACGCATGGGAATCCTTTTTAGTCTCGGACCGGGCTCGGCGCGATGACTTCGCGCGAGCCATTAGTGTTCATTGAGGTTACAACGCCAGCCATTTCCATGGCTTCAATCATTCGAGCTGCACGGTTGTAGCCAATTTTAAGCTTGCGCTGCACAGCGGAAATGGACGCACGACGGCTTTCGGTCACAAAACGCACGGCCTCATCGTACAGAGGGTCTTCTTCGCTTCCCTCTCCGCCACCTTCACCACCGCCTTCAAAGCCGCTGCCTGCCTCTTCACCACCTGAGAGAATGTCCTCGATGTAATCCGGCGCGCCACGTTGCTTCCAGGCCTCAACCACACGGTGAACCTCGTCATCAGAGACGAAAGCACCGTGCACACGAATCGGCAAGCCCGTGCCCGGCGGCATGTACAGCATGTCACCATGTCCCAGCAGTTGCTCCGCACCGCCCTGATCCAGAATGGTCCGCGAGTCGATCTTGCTGGAAACCTGGAAGGCCATACGGGTCGGGATGTTGGCCTTGATCAAACCGGTAATCACGTCCACCGAAGGTCGCTGCGTGGCAAGAATCAAGTGGATACCCGCCGCACGGGCCTTCTGCGCGATACGGGCGATCAGCTCTTCAACCTTTTTGCCCACAATCATCATCATGTCGGCGAATTCGTCGACAATTACCACAATAGTAGGCAACGGTTTGAGCAGTGGCGCTTCATCTTCCATGCTTTCACGCTTGTACAGCGGATCAGGCAGCGGCTCGCCGGCCTCGATCGCATCCTTAACCTTGCGGTTAAAGCCCGCCAGGTTACGCACGCCGAGTTTGGACATGAGCTTGTAACGGCGCTCCATCTCAGCCACCGACCAGCGCAGAGAGTTGGCTGCTTCTTTCATGTCTGTCACAACCGGACAGAGCAGATGCGGAATGCCTTCGTAGATGGACAGTTCAAGCATTTTCGGGTCGATCATGATCAACCGTGCCTCTTCCGGCGTCGACTTGAACAGGATCGACAGGATCATGGCGTTCACACCCACCGACTTACCGGAACCGGTTGTACCGGCAACGAGCAAGTGTGGCATACGCGCCAAGTCAGTGATAACGGGCTTACCGCCGATGTCATGACCAAGCGCCAGGGTTACTGGCGATTTAGCTTCGTCGTACTCCGTTGAAGACAGCACCTCAGAGAAACGCACGATCTGCCGATCTTCGTTGGGAATTTCGATACCCACAGTGGTCTTGCCAGGAATCACCTCAACAACCCGAACACTGATCACCGCCAGCGAACGCGCCAAATCCTTAGCCAAGTTGGAGATACGACTGACCTTAACCCCAGCAGCAGGCTGGATTTCAAAGCGGGTAATCACTGGCCCCGGATGAACAGACTCAACCTGAACCTCAACCCCAAACTCCTTGAGTTTGATCTCCAGAAGGCGACTCATGCCCTCAAGAGACTCCGGCGAATAACTCTTCTGGATCTTTTCAGCTTTATCGAGCAGCGAAATTGGCGGCAAAGTGCCAGCCAAGGCACTGTCTTCAAACAGACTGACCTGCTTCTCTTTCAGAACACGCTTACTGGGCTCAGGCGCTTTCGGAGCCTCAGGTGCGGCAATCACCGGAGCTGGGCGATTGACCCTCTCAGTCATGTGCTTGTTCAGCGACTCCTCGCGCTCAATCAGGCGTTCCTTGACCTTGGCCTGCTCACGACGATCTGGAATCACCGGAGCCGCCACTTCAGAAACGCGCTCATCGACTTCACGCAATTGAGCCACCAGCTGTTTGCGCTCAAGACGAGCACTCCACCAGCGGTTGGCCAGCCCCTGAATCAACTCAATCAAGTCGAGTGTGATCTTTCCGGTCAGGTCCATAACCTTGAACCAGGAGAGGTCCACAAAAATAGTGAGGCCAAAGAGGAACAGCGCGATAAACAACAACGTGCTGCCCTGCACGTTCAGGGCGTTGATACCAAACTGACCAATACTCTCACCGACGGCTCCACCAGCCGATGCGGGCAGCCCCTGCCCAGCAGTGAAGTGGATATCTGCAAGCGCTGCGCCCGCCAGCACCAGAATCACCAAGCCAATCATGCGCCAGGAAAACAGCCAACCACTCCACTGCCATGGTTGATGCCGGGTTTTGAATACCTGAATAGTCTTGATCATCAGCAACAGCGGGAACACGTAGGCGAAATAGCCCAGAACCATAAACAGGATGTCAGCCATCCAGGCACCAGCACGCCCTGCTGCGTTGTGCACCTGATCAACCGTACTTGTGTGAGTCCAACCCGGATCGCCTGCATCGTATGTCAGCAGCGCCATCCACATATAAAGGCAGAGCGCTCCCAGACCAATCAGCGCGCCTTCTTTCAAACGCGAAGGCAATTGCTGACGCCAGATCGGGAGAGCTTTGGGAGTTGAGCTAGATTTCTTCAAAACGCATCTGTTCCTGCACCAAAGGTGCCGAATGAGTAATTAATGGCGAAATATGCAGCGATTGTACGATTTTAGCCAGGCAGTCACCGGCACACTATAAATTGCTGCCTGAGCATCTGTACCTGACTCCCGCCGTACACTACTTCGGTGTAGCATAATCACCAATGTCGTCCGTGCTGCCCAATTTGAGCATGCATTTTCTTTTGTGACAAAGGCTTATGAGGTGTTTTTATGAGTGACGTCAAGCACACACGCTTGATTATCCTGGGCTCCGGACCTGCCGGTTACAGCGCTGCCGTTTATGCTGCTCGCGCAAACCTCAAGCCGGTCATTATCACCGGCATGCAGCCTGGCGGCCAATTGACCACTACCACTGAGGTCGATAACTGGCCCGGTGACGTTGAAGGTCTGACCGGCCCGGCACTGATGGAGCGCATGCAAAAACACGCTGAACGCTTTGAAACCGAGATCATCTACGACCATATTCATACCGCTGAGTTGCAATCCCGCCCGTTCACTCTTAAGGGTGACAGCGGCACCTACACCTGCGATGCGCTGATCATCGCCACTGGTGCGTCTGCTCAGTACCTGGGACTGCCCTCTGAAGAAGCCTTCTCCGGCAAAGGCGTTTCCGCCTGCGCAACCTGCGATGGTTTCTTCTATCGCAACCAAGTTGTAGCCGTGATCGGCGGCGGCAATACGGCTGTTGAAGAAGCACTGTATCTGTCCAATATCGCCAAAGAAGTTCACTTGGTTCACCGTCGCGACAAGTTGCGCTCCGAGAAAATTCTCCAGGACAAAATCTTCGACAAAGCCGCCAACGGCAATATCGTCCTGCACTGGAATCATGAGCTGGACGAGGTGCTTGGTGACAACACTGGTGTTACCGGTGCGCGACTGAAGTGCACCCAAACCGGCAATACCACTGACTTACCGCTCGCTGGCGTGTTCATTGCTATCGGTCACAAGCCGAACACTGACCTATTCCAAGGCCAGCTGGAAATGCGCGATGGCTATCTCGTGGTCAAAGGCGGCAATGAAGGCAACGCCACAGCTACCAATATTGAAGGCGTTTTTGCTGCTGGTGACGTGGCTGATCACGTCTACCGCCAGGCCATTACCTCGGCCGGCGCGGGCTGCATGGCAGCCCTCGATGTAGAAAAATACCTGGACCACAATTGATCCACGCAGGGCGGATACCAAATCCGCCCTGCCCTACTCCGGCCAAGCCCATGCTGACGTGGCTGCAACGCGACTCATTCGATTTCCCCCCACTCTCCAAGGCCCTGCGCAATCCAAACGGATTGTTAGCGGCTGGCGGCGATCTCAGCCCTGAGCGACTGATTCAAGCCTATCGCCACGGTTGCTTCCCCTGGTATCAGGATGGCCAGCCTATTCTTTGGTGGTCTCCCGATCCACGAACGGTTTTATTGCCAAATCAACTGCATGTCTCGCGCAGCATGGCCAAACTACTCAGGCAAGGTCGCTACCGCGTCAGTTTCGATGAAGCATTCACACAGGTGATCCACGCCTGTGCGGCACCGCGCAGCTATGCCAATGAAACCTGGATCACCCGCGAAATGCAGGATGCCTACATTACTCTGCATGAACGCGGCATTGCCCATTCCGTTGAAGTCTGGAAAGAGGACCAACTTGTCGGCGGCCTTTATGGACTGGCGATGGGCCAGCTATTCTTTGGCGAGTCCATGTTCAGCCGAGTCGATAACGCATCCAAAATCGGCTTTGTGACATTGACGCAACATCTGCAGGAATGGGGTTTTGTCCTTATAGACTGCCAAATGCCGACTCAGCACCTGATCAGCCTTGGCGCACACAGCATTAGCCGTAGCGAGTTTGCTGACTACCTACATAAACATCTTGACCAGCCTAACAAGGCTGACTGGCTCGCCTAGGCGAGCTAGCAAGGCTGGCATACACTTAAGCCAAGCCTACGTCGAGAACCGAACATGACCGAGCTGGCCCGGCTGAAGTTTTACGCGACACAACCCCACCCATGTAGCTACCTGCCCGACGAACAGGCAACCACCCTGTTCCTCGACCCCAGTCAGCCAATGGATGCAGGGGTCTATGCCGAGCTTTCAGAGCTGGGCTTCCGCCGCAGTGGCGACCACCTCTACCGCCCACACTGCCAACGCTGCACGGCATGCGTCCCGGCGCGCATACCGACGGATCGCTTCACGCCTAATCGTCAGCAGCGGCGTATCTTCAAACGCAATCAAGATCTGACCGTAACCAAGGCCCGCCCCTCATTCAAAGAGGAATATTACGAGCTTTACGCCCGCTACATTGAACTGCGTCACTCTGACGGAGACATGTATCCGCCTAACCGAGAACAATTCACCACCTTTTTGGTTCGCGACCTGAGCTTCTCGCACTTCTATGAATTTCGCCTCAACGGCCGACTGCTCGCGGTTGCAGTCACCGATGTCCTGCCAAACGGTCTATCAGCGGTTTACACCTTCTACGATCCAGATGAAGAACAGCGCAGCCTTGGCCGCTACGCCATCCTCTGGCAGATAACCGAGTGTGCACGCCAGCACCTCGAAGCTGTCTACCTGGGTTACTGGATCAAGAACTGCCGCAAGATGAATTACAAGACTCAATACCGCCCCATTGAGCTGTTTATCAACCAACGCTGGGTATCTCTTAACTGAAGCCCTTGGCGCAAAGACCACTTTTCGGGCACAATGCACGCCGCTTTGCCTGGGGCCAGTTGCACCGGGCCATTATCTGGATACCGAGGGCTTTACTGCATGTCGAAAGAAGACAGCTTCGAAATGGAAGGTACTGTCGTCGACACCCTGCCTAACACCATGTTTCGCGTGGAGTTGGAAAATGGGCATGTCGTTACTGCGCACATCTCTGGGAAGATGCGCAAAAATTACATCCGCATTCTGACGGGTGATAAGGTTCGCGTTGAGCTGACACCTTACGACTTGAGCAAGGGTCGCATTACCTACCGCGCCCGCTAATAGCCCCGGAGCCTTGCTCCTCGGCCATAGCACTTGCCAAGAAAAACGCCCGACATTGCCGGGCGTTTTTGTGTGCCTGAAAACCAGAATCAAGCCAGCTCTGCAGTCGTCTCAAACTCAAACGTCAGCTCGCCATTGTCGATATCGACATGAACCACACCACCATGGTCGGACAACTCTCCAAAGAGTATTTCCTCAGCCAACGGACGCTTGATCTTGTCCTGAATCAGACGCGCCATCGGACGCGCACCCATCTGAACATCGTAACCGCTCTCTGCCAGCCAGCTACGTGCTGCTTCACTGACCTCCAGAGTAACGTGCTTATCTTCCAGCTGAGCCTGCAGCTCAGTGAGGAACTTGTCGACGATGCTCTTGATGACCTCATGACTGAGGCGACCAAACTGAATGATGGTATCCAGACGGTTGCGGAACTCGGGCGTAAAGCTCTTCTTAATGACTTCCATCGCGTCAGATGAGTGATCCTGATACGTAAAGCCAATCGACGCCCGCGACGCTGTCTCGGCACCTGCGTTAGTCGTCATGATGATGATCACGTTGCGGAAATCCGCTTTACGACCGTTGTTATCCGTCAGCGTGCCATGATCCATAACCTGCAGCAGCAGGTTGAAGACTTCTGGATGAGCCTTCTCAATCTCATCAAGCAACAGCACACAATGAGGTGTCTTGGTAATCGCCTCAGTCAACAAGCCGCCCTGGTCAAAGCCGACATATCCAGGTGGCGCACCGATCAGACGCGACACAGTGTGACGCTCCATGTACTCCGACATATCGAAGCGAATCAGCTCAACCCCAAGCGCCTTGGAAAGCTGACGCGCAGCCTCTGTCTTACCAACCCCGGTCGGACCGGCAAACAGGAACGAACCAACCGGCTTATCAGGCGCTTTCAGACCCGCACGGGACAACTTGATCGCTGTCGACAGTGAGTCGATGGCAGCATCCTGACCAAATACCGTCAATTTCAGGTCACGCTCAAGGTTACGCAGCAACTCCTTATCGGAACTGCTGACATGCTTAGGCGGGATTCGGGCGATTTTTGCCACGATATCCTCTACCTCAGGCACGTCAATACGCTGCGCCCGCTTCTCCTGAGGCTGTAGGCGTTGATAAGCACCCGCCTCATCAATCACATCAATTGCCTTATCAGGCATGTGTCGGTCATTGATATAACGCGCCGCCAGCTCCGCAGCAGAACGCAAAGCCTCATCGGTGTATTCGATATTGTGATGCTGCTCGAAACGACCTTTTAGTCCACGCAGGATGCCGATAGTGTCCTCGACGGACGGCTCAACAACATCGACTTTCTGGAAACGACGCGCCAACGCGCGGTCTTTCTCAAAAATGCCACGGAACTCCTGAAAAGTAGTCGAACCAATACAGCGGATTTCACCCGACGACAGCATTGGCTTGAGCAAATTGGAGGCATCCATAACACCACCAGATGCTGCACCAGCCCCAATAATGGTGTGAATTTCATCGATAAAGAGGATTGCATTCGGGCGCTTACGCAACTCGTTAAGCAACGCCTTCAGTCTCTTTTCAAAATCGCCGCGGTACTTTGTACCAGCCAGAAGCGCCCCCAAGTCGAGGGAGTAAACCACACTGCCTGCCAACAGATCAGGAACAAGGTTATCGACGATACGCTTAGCCAGACCCTCAGCGATGGCAGTCTTGCCAACCCCCGCCTCACCCACCAAAAGCGGGTTATTCTTGCGGCGACGCGCCAAAATCTGCGCAACCCGCTCAACCTCGTGCTCACGCCCCACCAACGGATCAATTCGTCCCTGGCGGGCCAGCTCATTCAGGTTACTGGCATAGGCATCCAGAGGATTGCCTGAAGTACTGGTTTCGCCCCCCTCATCATCCTGCACATCCTGATCATGCTCGCCCTGAGCATCTTGGCCGGGCACCTTGGAAATTCCGTGTGCAATGAAGTTGACGACATCAATACGCGCAATGTTCTGCTGCTTAAGCAGGAACACAGCCTGGCTTTCCTGTTCGCTGAAAATCGCGACCAGCACATTTGCTCCGGTTACTTCGCGCTTACCAGAACTCTGAACATGAAAAACGGCGCGCTGAAGCACCCTTTGGAAGCCCAGCGTCGGCTGAGTTTCGCGGTCTTCATCATGTTGAGGGATTAAAGGAGTAGTGGAGTCAATAAACTCCTGAAGATCATTGCGCAGCTTGTCCAGATTCGCACCACAGGCGCGAAGAACGCTGGCGGCAGCCTCATTATCCAACAGAGCAAGCAGCAGATGCTCTACCGTCATGAACTCATGACGCTTGTTCCGGGCCTCCTTGAAAGCCAGATTGAGGGTGACTTCGAGCTCTCGATTTAGCATAGCTTCACCTCATGCCACGTGGCCGGACTTAACCGTCCTTCTCTATTTCACAGAGTAGCGGATGCTGGCTCTCTCTCGCATATTGATTCACTTGCATCGCTTTGGTTTCAGCTATATCCCGAGTATATAACCCGCAAACTGCCCTACCTTCCGTATGGACAGTGAGCATGATCTTAGTTGCCAACTCACGATTCAGGTTAAAAAACACCTCCAGCACCTCCACCACAAAATCCATGGGGGTGTAGTCATCATTTAACAAGATCACTTTATACATTGGAGGTTTCTGAAGAGCAGGTTTTGACTCTTGAATTGCAACGCCAAAACTGTCGTCTTCATGCTCTTCAGAGCGATCCTGATTGAATGTTAGTCGAATCTCGCGGTCTTCATGCATGCTGGATAGTTTCATTGATAGACAAATTGACTGAAGGGATAGACGGAGCTTGATCGGCGTCAAAACCATTCAAGGCACTGCCTTGACTATCGGCCAAAGGATGTTACAAACAATGAATACCCGTTTGGGGTATTAAGGTGCTTCGCAAGATTGACCGGTCCGTCCGGCAAAGTGCGAAACAGAAGTGGATGATACTCCAGTGATGGAGTCCTTGCAGAGGGATATCAGCATGGTTAGCGGTAAGGTCAAGTGGTTCAACAACGCCAAAGGCTATGGGTTCATCCTGGCCGATGGTCGAGATGAGGACCTGTTCGCCCACTACTCCGCCATTCAGATGGATGGCTACAAAACGCTCAAGGCTGGACAGCCTGTGAGCTTTGATATTATTCAGGGTCCCAAGGGGCTCCACGCAGTTAATATCAGTGCCCCAAGCGCAGCTGCCGAACAAGCGGACCCTAGCCAAGGGGAAGCGTAGTTCGTCACTCCGATTTGAAATAAAAAGGCCGGTCAATGACCGGCCTTATTTTTTGCCCCTTACATATGTGAGACAACCGCCTCCCCGAATGCCGAGCTGGACAGCAGAGTCGCGCCTTCCATTAAACGCTCGAAGTCGTAGGTCACGGTTTTGGCAGCGATTGCGCCATTCATGCCTTTAATAATCAGATCAGCAGCCTCCACCCAGCCCATATGACGCAGCATCATCTCTGCTGAGAGAATCAATGATCCCGGATTGACCTGATCCTTACCCGCGTACTTCGGCGCGGTGCCGTGTGTCGCCTCAAACATAGCAACGGTGTCAGACAGGTTAGCCCCCGGCGCAATGCCAATACCGCCCACTTCGGCAGCAAGGGCATCGGAGAGGTAGTCTCCATTAAGGTTTAGCGTTGCGATCACGTCATATTCAGCTGGACGCAATAGGATCTGCTGAAGCATTGCATCAGCGATAGCATCTTTGACGATGATGTTCTTCCCAGTCTTCGGGTTTTTGAACTGCATCCAAGGACCGCCATCCAGCAGCGTTGCCCCAAATTCCTCAGCCGCAACCTCATAGGCCCACTCCTTGAAGGCACCCTCGGTGAACTTCATGATGTTGCCTTTATGCACGATGGTCAGCGAAGAGCGGTTGTTATCAACGGCATACTGCAGCGCCTTGCGCGCCAGACGCTTAGTGCCAGCCTTCGAAACTGGCTTGACGCCGATACCGCAATCCTCATCAAAACGGATCTTGGTAACACCCATTTCCTCTTTAAGGAACTTAATGACTTTATTAGCCTCAGGCGAGCCAGCCTTCCACTCGATACCCGCGTAAATATCCTCAGAGTTTTCGCGGAAGATTGTCATATCGACATCACCCGGTTTCTTGACCGGGCTCGGGACCCCTTCAAACCAGCGCACTGGGCGCAGACACACATAGAGGTCAAGCTGCTGACGCAGCGCAACGTTCAACGATCGGATTCCTCCACCGACCGGAGTGGTCAGCGGGCCCTTGATGGACACCACGTAATCTTTTACTGCATCCAGTGTTTCCTGAGGCAGCCACGTGTCTGCATCGTAAACCTGCGTGGCCTTCTCACCTGCGTACACCTCCATCCAAGAGATTTTGCGCTGGCCACCGTAAGCCTTTTCAACAGCAGCATCCACGACGCTAATCATGACAGGACTGATATCAACACCAATGCCATCACCTTCGATATAAGGAATGATGGGATTGTTGGGCACATTCAGGGATGAATCATCATTAACGGTGATTTTGTCACCGGTGGCAGGCACCTGGATCTTTTGGTATCCCATGCTGGACTCCGTTTTCGTTGTTGTTAAAAACAGCAATCTCGCCACCGAGAGTAGCGAAATCTGCCCCCTACGACCATAGAATCATATCTCTTTTACAAGAACACTCTGCGACATGCCACCGCAGTGGTATACTCCCGCTCATGACTAACAAGTCATAAGGGGCCACCGTCTCGCACGAGACTCCGGCCTCTTGTAACAGCTGGCCAATATCATGGTTCATCTGTTCGAAATGCTCGACCCTCTACTGGTGCATCCATCATCACCGCGGCGAGTCCTCGATGTGTGTTACTGCTACCCGCAGACCTCTGTGCTTACCAGCGCCGTCGAGTTTCTGTGCACGCACAGCTAAGAAGAGAGTTAACCGTACATGTCCACCCCTTCGAAGATTGTTTACACCTTCACCGACGAAGCTCCAGCCCTTGCCACCTACTCGCTTCTACCAATTGTTGAAGCCTTCGCCGCATCGGCAGACATTTCCGTAGAAACCAGCGACATTTCGCTTGCAGGCCGCATCCTGGCAGCATTTGCCGACCAGCTGCCCGCCGAAAAACGCGTAGAAGACGACCTGGCCAAGCTGGCCGTTCTGGCCACCCAGCCAGAAGCCAACATCATCAAACTCCCTAACATCAGCGCTTCCGTACCTCAGCTCAAAGGCGCCATCGCCGAGCTGCAAGCACTGGGTTACGACATCCCGAACTTCCCCGAAGACCCGCAGACTGACGCCGAAAAAGAAATTCGCGCCCGTTACGCTAAAATTCTGGGCAGCGCGGTAAACCCGGTTCTGCGCGAAGGTAACTCTGATCGCCGCGCCCCGGCTGCGGTAAAGGCCTACGCCCGCAAGCACCCACACTCAATGGGCAAGTGGAGCATGGCTTCGCAATCCCACGCCGACTACATGCGCGGTGGCGACTTCTTCTCCAGCGAACAATCCATCACCATGGACAAAGCTGGTGACGTTCGCATCGAGTTCGTCAGCAAAGACGGCAAAGTCGAAGTCAAAAAAGAACTGGCTCTGCAAGAAGGCGAAGTTATCGACAGCATGTTCATGAGCTGCCGCAAACTGCGCGACTTCTTTGAGCGCACCCTGCAAGACTGTAAAGAAACTGGCGTTATGTGGTCCCTGCACGTCAAGGCGACCATGATGAAAGTTTCTCACCCGATCGTGTTTGGTCACGCAGTAAGCGTGTACTACAAGAGCGCGTTCGAGAAACACGGCAAGCTCTTTGAAGAGCTGGGCGTGAACCCGAACAACGGCATCAGCAGCGTCTACGACAAGATCAAAGTCCTGCCAGCCTCCCAGCAGGAAGAAATCCTCCAGGACCTGCACGCCTGCTACAGCGAGCGCCCGGAAATGGCGATGGTTGACTCCGTCAAAGGCATCACCAACCTGCACATCCCGAGCGACGTTATCGTTGACGCCTCCATGCCGGCCATGATCCGTAACTCCGGCCAGATGTGGGGTAAAGACGGTAAGCAGAAAGACACCAAAGCGGTAATGCCGGAAAGCACTTACGCCCGCATCTACCAGGAAATGATCAACTTCTGCAAAACCAACGGCGCATTTGACCCAACCACCATGGGCAGCGTACCGAACGTTGGCCTGATGGCGCAGAAAGCCGAAGAGTACGGCTCTCACGACAAGACCTTCGAAATGAGTGCCGACGGCACCATGCGCGTTGTTCTGGCTGATGGCACCGTACTGATGCAGCACGAAGTTGAGGCTGGCGACATCTGGCGCGCTTGCCAGACCAAAGATGCCCCGATCCGTGACTGGGTGAAACTGGCCGTCAACCGCGCCCGTCAATCCAACACCCCGGCCATCTTCTGGCTGGACCCAGAGCGCGCTCACGACCGCGAACTGCAGAAGAAGGTTGAGCTGTATCTCAAAGATCACGACCTGACAGGTCTGGATATCCGCATGATGGGCTACAACGAAGCCATTCGTGTATCCATGGAGCGTATGATCCGTGGCCTGGACACCATTTCCGTGACCGGCAACGTACTGCGCGACTACCTGACCGACCTGTTCCCGATCATGGAACTGGGCACCTCCGCCAAAATGCTCTCTATCGTGCCTCTGATGGCCGGTGGCGGCATGTACGAAACTGGCGCAGGCGGCTCCGCACCTAAGCACGTTCAGCAGCTGGTAGAAGAAAACTACCTGCGCTGGGACTCACTGGGTGAATTCCTGGCCCTGGCTGTATCCCTGGAAGAAACAGGCATCAAAACTGGCAACGACAAAGCCAAAATCCTCGGCAAGACCCTGGACGAAGCGACCGGCAAGCTGCTCGACAATAACAAGTCGCCAGCCCGCAAAGTCGGCGAGCTGGACAACCGTGGCAGCCACTTCTACTTGGCGCTGTACTGGGCACAGGCTCTGGCCGCTCAGGACGAAAACGCCGAACTGAAAGCTCAGTTCACTCCACTGGCCAAGACCCTGACCGAGCAAGAAGCCACCATCGTTGCCGAACTGGCTGCCGTACAAGGCAAACCAGCCGACATCGGCGGCTACTACCGCTCCAACCCGGAGAAAACCAGCCAGGTAATGCGCCCGAGCGCCACCTTCAATGCTGCACTGGCAGCCCTGAAGTAACGCTTAAGCCATACAGCAGAAGCCCCGGCCCAGTGCCGGGGTTTTTGTATATGAAATCCTGCTTGCGAGAGTAAACATGGACTGGACCCCACACATTACCGTTGCCACTGTTGTTGAACGCGATGGCACATTTCTTCTGGTCGAAGAGCTAAAAGCAGGCCGCCTTGTGCTCAACCAGCCGGCCGGCCACCTCGAAGCCAATGAAACACTGCGCCAAGCCGCCATTCGCGAGACCCTCGAAGAAACTGGCTGGGATGTCGAACTGACTGGTTTCCTCGGCATTTACCTGTATACCGCACCGAGTAATGGCGTGACTTACCAGCGTGTCTGTTTTACAGCCAAAGCCCTCCAGCATGACCCGCACCGGCAGCTGGACGAAGGGATCAACCGCACCCTATGGCTCAGCCGAGACGAACTTGTAACCCAAGCCGAGCGCTGCCGTAGTGAGTTGATCATCCGCTGCATCGATGACTATCTACGCGGCTCAACTGGCCCTCTCGAGCTGGTGCGCGACTGAGCGCATGCCAGATGCCATCGCGACGGTTTCTGGTAGACTGACCGGCTTTCAGGCTTCACTCACAGACCTTTATGCAAGCACCTAGCACTCAACGCGTGATCGTCGGCATGTCCGGCGGAGTCGACTCGTCCGTTTCTGCCCTCCTCCTTCTGGAACAGGGATATCAGGTCGAAGGCCTGTTCATGAAGAACTGGGATGAAGACGACGGCACCGAATACTGCACAGCCATGGATGACTTGGCCGATGCTCAGGCGGTCTGCGACAAAATCGGCATCAAGCTACACACCGCCAACTTCGCAGCCGAGTATTGGGACAATGTGTTCGAACACTTTCTGGCCGAATACAAAGCCGGACGCACCCCCAACCCGGACATCCTCTGCAACCGTGAAATCAAGTTCAAAGCCTTCCTTGATTACGCCTTATCGCTAGGTGCCGACCTGATCGCCACCGGCCACTACGTGCGCCGCCGCGACATCGACGGGCAGACCCAGCTGCTCAAAGGCCTCGACCCAAACAAGGATCAAAGCTACTTCCTGCACGCAGTTGGCGGCGAGCAGCTGGCCAAAACCCTGTTCCCGGTTGGCGAACTGGAAAAACCGGAAGTCCGCGCCATTGCGGAGATGTACCAACTCGCCACCGCAAAAAAGAAAGACTCAACCGGCATCTGCTTTATCGGAGAACGTCGTTTCAGCGACTTCCTCAAGCAGTACCTACCTGCCCAGCCCGGCAATATCGAAACCACCAAAGGTGAAATCATCGGCCGCCATCATGGCCTGATGTACCACACCATCGGTCAACGTCAGGGCTTGGGGATTGGCGGCATGAAAGACGCCAGTGACGAACCTTGGTACGTACTGCACAAAGACTTGGAGCGCAATGTACTCATAGTTGGCCAAGGCAACGATCACCCCTGGCTGTTCAGCCGCTCACTGCTGGCTTCGGAAATATACTGGGTCAACCCCGTAGAACTCAGCAGCCCGAAAATGCTGACCGCAAAAGTTCGCTACCGCCAGCAGGATCAGGCTTGCACGCTTGAGAAAACCCAGACTGGCTACCGCGCAACCTTTGATGAGCCACAGCGCGCCGTCACCCCCGGCCAGTCCGTGGTGTTCTACGACGGAGACGTTTGCCTGGGCGGAGGCGTTATCGAAACAGCTGAACCTTGGTACGACCGGAATCAAACTGCATGAGCCAGATTCGCGATCAGCTGATAGCCCTCGGGGCTGTATTTCAGTCCGCTTACATGGTCGACAAACTGGCACGTAGCGGTCAGGTCAATGAGCCTGCCGTCACCTGTCTGATCAACAGCCTGCTGGTCCGCGACCCTGAAAGCACCCTAGATGTTTACGGCGGCGATGATCTGTACCTGCGAGATGGCTACCGGGCGCTAGTCGGCGCACTGGAGCGCGATCCAGCCAGCCTGCAACGCGCGCCGCTGCGCTACACACTGGCACTGCTGACGCTGGAGCGCCAACTCAACAAACGCGGTGATCTACTGGAGCTAATGGGCACTCGCCTTGATCAAGTCAAGCAACAGGTGGAAATGTTTGGGCCTGCCCACGAGAACGTGATCGCCAACTGCGGTGGTCTTTATCAGGACACCATCAGCACCTTCCGCCAGCGCATCCAAGTTCAGGGTGACATGCGTCATCTACAGCAACCACACAATGCCGCAATGATCCGCGCCCTGCTGCTCGCCGGCATTCGCTCGGCACGCCTGTGGCGGCAACTGGGCGGCAGCCGATGGCAGATGGTGTTCAGCCGCAACAAACTGCTGAAAGAACTCTACCCACTACTGCGCGGCTAAGTATGAGCCCACGCGCGACCAGGCCCGGCAAGGGCGCAGCGTTGTTGGCACTGTCAGCCCTGCTGTTTGCCCTGATGGGCGTCGGCATACGCGAGGTCTCAGACAGCGCCAACAATGAAACCGTGGTCTTCGCCCGGAATCTGGTCGGCGTCGTGTTTTTCATTCCCTTGGTTTTGGTCAAAGGCTTCGCAGCCTTGAAAACCCGCCGCCTCAAGTCGCACCTGTGGCGGACATTCTTCGGCCTGGGCGGCATGTACTGCTTCTTTTATGCTCTGGCCAATCTGCCTCTGGCGGATGCCATGCTGTTTACCTACGCAGCGCCGGTCTTTACCCCACTCTTCGCTTACCTGTGGCTAAAAGAGCCGATAACGCGGCGAATGGTCGTAACAAGCCTGATCGGCTTTCTCGGAGTGATGCTGGTAGCCAAACCCTCCTCAGCCATCTTCGACAGTCAGGCACTGGTCGGGTTGGCCGCCAGCATGCTCGCAGCCTTCGCATTTGTTTCGATCCGCGAGATGAGCGACACCGAACCTGTTTCCAGAATCGTCTTCTATTTCGCCCTGTTCAGCGCCTTGATATCCGCAGTCCCCTTGAGCTGGTCATGGCAGCCTCTAGATTCACACACTCTGAGCCTGCTATTGCTAATCGGTGTGCTTGCTACGACCAGCCAACTGATCATGTCTAAAGCCTATAGCCTGGCCCCTCCCGGCTTGATCGGCCCGGTGTCGTATGTAGCCATCGTGTTTGCAGGTGTAATCGCCTGGCTGCGCTGGAGTGAAACACCTGATATCACATCTTTAATAGGTGCCGGCCTCATTTTCAGCGCTAGCCTGCTGTCAATTCGTCGCAGCAAACTCAGCCAAACGGCTTAAGCCAAACCGGCCACGGGCTATGAATTCATGTACAATATGCGCCCTTTTCTATGGCCGATTGTCCGAGAACGCCTCCCATGCAGCTTTCCTCGCTCACCGCGGTTTCCCCTGTTGATGGCCGCTATGCCGGCAAAACCAGCGCTCTGCGCCCAATTTTCAGCGAATTCGGTCTGATCCGTTTCCGCGTTCTGGTAGAGGTCCGCTGGCTTCAGCGCCTTGCCGCACACACAGGCGTTGCCGAGGTTGCCCCTTTCTCTGCCGAAGCCCAGGCAGTGCTCAACCAACTGGTGGACGACTTCTCCATCGAGCACGCTGAGCGCGTTAAAGAAATCGAGCGCACCACTAACCACGACGTAAAAGCCGTGGAATACCTGCTCAAAGAGCAGGCTGCCAAACTGCCTGAGCTCAATGCCGTCAGCGAATTCATCCATTTCGCTTGCACCAGTGAGGACATCAATAACTTGTCCCACGCGCTGATGCTGCGCGCTGGCCGTGATGAAGTTCTGTTGCCGCTGATGCGCCAGACTGCCCAGGCCATCCGTGATCTGGCAGTCAAATTCGCTGATGTGCCGATGCTGTCCCGTACCCACGGCCAGCCTGCTTCGCCAACCACTCTGGGCAAAGAGCTGGCCAACGTGGTTTACCGTCTTGAGCGCCAGATCGCTCAGGTTGCAGCCGTTCCGCTGCTGGGCAAGATCAACGGCGCGGTCGGCAACTACAACGCTCACCTGTCTGCCTATCCGCAGATCGACTGGGAAGCCAACGCCCGCGAATTCATCGAACAGGACCTGGGCCTGCAGTGGAACCCGTACACCACGCAGATCGAACCGCACGACTACATCGCCGAGCTGTTTGACGCCATCGCCCGCTTTAACACGATCCTGATCGACTTCGACCGCGACGTGTGGGGCTACATTTCCCTCGGCTACTTCAAGCAGAAGACCATCGCAGGTGAAATCGGCTCCTCGACCATGCCGCACAAGGTCAACCCGATTGACTTCGAAAACTCCGAAGGCAACCTCGGCATCGCCAACGCCCTGCTGCAGCACTTGGCCAGCAAACTGCCAATTTCCCGCTGGCAGCGCGACCTGACCGACTCCACCGTACTGCGCAACCTAGGCGTAGGCCTAGCTCACAGTGTTATCGCATACGAGGCCAGTCTCAAAGGCATCAGCAAGCTTGAGCTCAATGCTCAGCGCATTGCTGAAGACCTCGACGCCTGCTGGGAAGTGCTCGCCGAGCCGATCCAGACCGTTATGCGCCGCTACGCCATCGAAAACCCCTACGAGAAGCTCAAGGAGCTGACTCGTGGCAAAGGCATCAGCCCAGAGGCTCTGCTGAGCTTCATCGACGGCCTGGAAATGCCTGAAGCCGCTAAAGCCGAACTCAAGCAACTGACGCCCGCCAGCTACATCGGCAACGCTGTTGCGCAGGCCAAGCGCATCTAAGGCTGCAGCCTTTTCAACGCCCGGCTGAGCCGGGCGTTTTCATTTATGGGTTTTCATTTACTTCAAAGGCTTAGCTATGAATCCTGATGCTCCGCTGCAACTGTTGGGTGGCCTCACACCGCGCGAGTTCATGCGTGATTACTGGCAGAAAAAACCACTGCTGGTCCGCCAGGCCATTCCCGGCTTCGAAAGTCCCATTTCGCCTGACGAACTGGCCGGACTGGCACTGGAAGACGAAGTCGAATCTCGCATCGTGCTTGAACATGGCGAGCATCCCTGGGAATTGCGCCGAGGCCCCTTCGCCGAAGACGCTTTCTCCCAGTTGCCGGAAAAAGACTGGACCTTGCTAGTTCAGGCAGTAGACCAATTTGTACCTGAAGTTGCCGAACTGATTGAAGACTTCAAGTTCTTACCGAAGTGGCGCATTGACGACGTCATGATCAGCTACGCAGCCCCTGGCGGCAGCGTTGGCCCCCACTTCGACAACTACGATGTATTCCTGCTTCAGGGCTACGGCAAGCGCCGCTGGCAGATTGGCCAGATGTGCGACTCGGATAGCCCGATGCTCAAACATGCGGATCTGAAGATCCTTGCTGAATTTACCAAGACTGATGAATGGGTTCTGGAACCTGGCGACATGCTGTACCTGCCGCCTCTTCTGGCCCACTGTGGCACCGCTGAGGATGATTGTATGACGTATTCCGTAGGCTTCCGCGCACCGAGCGCCGCTGAAGTCCTGACCCATTTCACTGACTTTCTCGGCCAGTTCCTGCCCGATGAAGAGCGCTACAGCGATGCTGACGCGCAACCAGCAGAAGACCCGACGCAAATCCAGCGTGACGCTCTGGAGCGGCTGAAAAAGCTGCTCAACGAACATATGAGCGACGAACGCCTGCTGATGACTTGGTTCGGCCAATTCATGACTGAGCCGCGCTATCCTGAGTTGATCAGTGGCATCGAGATTGAAGAGGAGGAGTTCCTGGCCAACCTGCAAGACGGCGCCATCCTCATTCGCAACCCAAGCGCCCGCATGGCCTGGTCCGAAGTAGGTGAAGACCTTGTGCTGTTTGCCAGTGGCCAGAGCCGCCTGTTTCCGGAAAGCTTCCGCGAACTGCTGAAGCTGGTCTGCGCCGCCGACGCACTACACATCGAAAACCTCAGCAACTGGCTGGACGATGACAATGCACGCTGCCTGCTGCTGGAACTGACCAAACAAGGAAGCCTGGAGTTTGCTGATGAATAACCTGCAGATTCGCCTGGCCGATTGGCACAAGGACAATGCCGAGCTGCGTCGTATCCGCGAAACTGTATTCATCACCGAACAAGCCGTGCCCCCCGAACTAGAATGGGACGCCGAAGATCCTGAAGCGATCCATTTCCTGGCACAGGACGGCGACTATCCAATCGGTACTGCCCGCCTCTTGCCAGACGGGCACATTGGTCGGGTTTCCGTGCTCAAAGACTGGCGCGGCCTGAATGTCGGAGCCGCCCTGATCAGTGCAGTGATTGCAGAAGCTGAAAAGCGCGGGCTTAATCAGCAAATGCTAAGCGCTCAGGTGCATGCCACGCCTTTCTACGAAAAGCTCGGCTTCAAGATCGTGAGTGGCGAATATCTGGATGCAGGCATCCCTCACGTCGACATGGTACGCAGCAGTACATAGGATCAGCGATGAACAACAAAGACGCCCCGAGTGATCTACCCGATAGCCCCGAGCCCAGCGAGCTACGTGCCATCGAGTTTCAATCCCCGGGGCGTTTTTCGTTCATCAATCCTGAACCTGAAACCCCTGACGTTCCACAGCCCGAGCCCGCTCCTTTCATCTTAGGTGAGCACGACAAGCTGGAACGCTTCAGCCGCCCGGAAATAGCCCGCGCCCACGCGCTCGCCATGCTTTTCCAAGCGCGTCGCAACCTCTGCGTTTACAGCCACGACCTAGAGCCCTGGTTATACCACCACAGCAGCGTCCAGGAAGCCTGCACTCGCTTCCTTCTGGCCAACCCACGCAATCAACTGCGCATCTTGCTACGGGACTCCAGCCGAGCAGTCAGAGAGGGCCATCGCCTGCTCAACCTGTCGAAACGCCTCTCAAGCAGCATTCACATCCGCAAACTACATCCGGACTATGCTTCAGAAGAAGTCGCCTTCCTGCTGACCGATGACTGCGGACTGCTGTTTATGCCCGAAACCGGCGAGCCCAGCGGCTACGCACTGTATAATGATGCGCAGCGCTGCCGCCAGCGCCGCGCCCAGTTTGACCAGGCCTGGGACACCAGTATTACCGACCCGGACTTACGGAGTTTTCTGCTATGAAGCTTCGCCATCTGATCCCCACCCTCACAGCCATCCTGAGCCTGCCACTCAGTGCTGCGACAGAGGTTATCCCTCTGAACTACAGAACTGCCGAAGACGTCCTGCCAATTCTGCAGTCCACGCTAGGCCATGAAGGCCGGGCAAATGCCTACGGCAATCAACTGATCATCAATGCAGATCCTGCCAAGATCAGTGAAATTCGTGACCTTTTGAATCAGCTAGACACCCAGCCCAAACGCCTGCTGATCACCGTTGACTCCAGCGAATCCGGCTACGGTACAGATCGAGGTATCAGAGCCGATGGCAGCATCAGTGCTGGTAATGGCCAGATTCAAATTGGCCAGGGCGAAATCCATGGTCGTGACCAGGTCAGAATCATCAACCGCTCCACCAGCAGCAGAAGCGGCGGCACTCAGCAGATACAGGCAACCGAAGGCTATCCGGCGCTGATTCAGGTTGGTCAGAGCGTACCCTTAACCACCTACGGCCACGACGGCTACGGTCAAACCTACCGCAACACCCAATACCGCGACGTAACACGCGGCATGTACGTGACCGCCAGTGTCAGTGGCGAGATGGTGCACCTGAACATCAGCACTAACAACGACCGCATGAGTCAATCCCAACCCGGTGTCGTCACCATTCAGGGTACCGATACCCGTGTCAGCGGCCGCTTGGGCGAATGGATTAGCCTCGGCGGTGTCAACGAACAAAGCAGCGGTAACCAATCCGACTTTGGTCGCTATTCCACGACGCAAGGTCGTGACGACATGAGCGTACGGGTCAAAGTCGACCTACTTCAGTAATCCCCTACTTCGTGCGCGCTCAGGGCTACAGCCTGTGGCCCTGCCCCTTCACAGCCTCCATGACATCACATGGACTGACCGGCATCAGCAGTGACCCACGGGTCGCTATTCAACTTTTGTAGTAGTGATAAAAAAACACTACAAAATAATTGACGAACCCTTTTACCAGAGGCATGATGGCCTCGCTCCCGCTAATCAGAGGTGCTTAAAAGCCCCTCCGGATCGCACTCCACTTACCGTACGAGGCGATCTGCGTTGTGAAGCTCACAAGGCCGTTCAATGAGATTGCGACTGGAACGAAGTTGTCCTGAGGGACGGGGAAGCGTTTGACAGCAAAACCGAAGTAGAAACATCAGGAAGTATTGCTAGACGGCAACCACGAGCCAGACAGCAGCAGACCACAACGTCTGCACCCTGTAAGCCTATCTTCTGCTGATATCGTCCACCCTCCTCCCGGATCATCTCCGTCTCAAGTCGACATCTCGACGTCCTGCGAAGTGAGCAACAACAACCCGGCAACACAGGTGTTAAGTGGGAAAGCCGGTGCTCAACAAACACACACTTTGAAGGATTGACCATGTCAGCTTATCAAAACGATATTAAGGCCGTAGCCGCTCTGAAAGAGAAATTCGGCAGCAGCTGGAGCGCTATCAACCCGGAATCCGTGGCTCGTATGCGCGCCCAGAACCGCTTCAAGACCGGTCTGGAGATCGCTCAGTACACCGCCGATATCATGCGTAAAGACATGGAAGAGTACGATGCCGATTCTTCTGTCTACACCCAGTCCCTGGGCTGCTGGCACGGCTTCATCGGTCAGCAGAAGCTGATCTCGATCAAGAAGCACCTGAAGACCACCAACAAAAAATACCTGTACCTGTCCGGCTGGATGGTTGCAGCGCTGCGTTCTGACTTCGGCCCGCTGCCGGATCAGTCCATGCACGAAAAAACTGCAGTTTCCGACCTGATCGAAGAGCTGTACACCTTCCTGCGTCAGGCTGACGCCCGTGAGCTGGACCTGCTGTTCACTGCCCTGGACGCAGCCCGCGAAGCTGGCGACACCGCCAAAGCAGCTGAAATCCAGAACCAGATCGACAACTACGAAACTCACATCGTACCGATCATCGCTGACATCGACGCTGGTTTCGGTAACCCGGAAGCCACCTACCTGCTGGCTAAGCGCATGATTGAAGCAGGCGCTTGCTGCATCCAAATCGAAAACCAGGTTTCTGACGAGAAGCAGTGCGGCCACCAAGACGGTAAAGTAACTGTTCCGCACGCTGACTTCCTGGCCAAGATCGCTGCAGTTCGCTACGCGTTCCTGGAGCTGGGTATCGACAACGGCGTGATCGTTGCCCGTACCGACTCCCTGGGTGCTGGCCTGACCAAGCAAATTGCTGTAACCAACGAGCCGGGCGACCTGGGCGACCTGTACAACAGCTTCCTGGATTGCGAAGAAATCTCCGAAGCCGAACTGGGCAACGGCGACGTCGTAATCAAGCGCGAAGGCAAACTGCTGCGTCCGAAGCGCCTGCCGTCCAACCTGTTCCAGTTCCGCGCTGGCACTGGCGAAGACCGCTGCGTACTGGACTGCATCACCAGCCTGCAAAACGGTGCTGACCTGCTGTGGATCGAAACCGAGAAACCACACGTTGGCCAGATCAAAGGCATGGTTGACCGCATCCGCGAAGTGATTCCGAATGCCAAGCTGGTTTACAACAACAGCCCGTCCTTCAACTGGACTCTGAACTTCCGTCAGCAAGTGTTCGATGCATTCGTTGCTGAAGGCAAAGACGTTTCTGCCTACGACCGCACCAAGCTGATGAGCGTTGAGTACGATGAAACTGAATTGGCCAAGATTGCTGACGAGAAGATCCGTACCTTCCAGCGCGATGGTTCCGCTCACGCCGGTATCTTCCACCACCTGATCACTCTGCCGACTTACCACACTGCCGCGCTGTCCACCGACAACCTGGCCAAAGGTTACTTCGCAGATCAAGGCATGCTGGCCTACGTGAAAGGCGTTCAGCGTCAGGAAATCCGCCAGGGTATCGCCTGCGTTAAGCACCAGAACATGGCTGGCTCCGACATCGGTGACAACCATAAAGAGTACTTCGCTGGTGAAGCTGCTCTGAAAGCAAGCGGTAAAGACAACACCATGAACCAGTTCCACTAAGAGCTGGCTCACCTCAACCAACGCTGCGGCCGAGGTTGAGGTTGTCTCCCTGAGACAGGCAACAGAACCTGTTCAGATAGATCGCAAGATCCCTCAACGCCCGGCCATCGTACCGGGCGTTTTGTTTCCATCAGAAAAGTTAAAACTGGCTACAACTAGAGGAATACAGACTAACTTGAAGAACACAGAGCCAGCCAAAGGACGATCAAGAGATCGCCTTCCCAGCCTCGCTCTAGATTATGAATAGCCTTAGCGTACATAGCCCCACGCCAGCAGGGCCATCTACCGTATCAGGAGAGATCCACCAGCACTCGCCCGACCTGCTTACCAGCCAGAATGCGGTCAATGGATTCAGGCAATTGCGCCAAACTAACTTCAGTTACCAGCGACTCAAGGTCGACTTTCCATTGCAGAGAGAGCTTGTCCCACATGGAGGCCTTGGCAACCAGCGACAACTCTACAGAATCGACCCCCAGTAAATTCACGCCCCTCAAAATAAATGGCAGCACACTTCCCTTAAAGCTCGTTCCAGCTGTCAGCCCACAGCATGCAACGCTGCTACCGTAGCGCAGTGATTTCACGACATTGAACAGGATATCGCCACCGACGCAATCGACCGCTGCAGCCCACTGTTCTTTTAGCAGCGGCTTATCGGTTCCCTCTTCCAGCGCTGCACGGCTGACAATTTCCTGTGCTCCCAGTTGGCGCAAGAAGGCTTCCTGATCTGCCTTACCAGTAGCCGCAGCAACCCGGTAGCCAAGCTGGTTTAGCAAAGCCACTGCCACACTACCGACACCTCCTGTTGCACCAGTAACCAGCACGGTGCCAGCATCCGGCGTTAGACCAGCTTGCTCCAGTTTTTCGATGCATAAGGCCGCAGTCATACCGGCAGTCCCCAGAACCATAGTCTCGCGCAGTGACAGTCCCTTCGGCCTCTTTATCGCCCATGGCGCCGGGACTCTGATGTACTGACCAAAACCACCGGCCGTATTCATCCCCAAGTCATAGCCAGTGACGATTACCTCATCCCCCACACTGAACTCGGCCACAGTGGAAGCCTCCACTACACCAGCCGCGTCAATTCCCGGCGTGTGGGGAAAGTTCTTCGTCACACCACGGTTACCCGTCGCAGACAAAGCATCCTTGAAGTTAAGGGAGGAGTAGTGCACCCGGATAAGCAGATCGCCAGCCGGTAGCTCTTCAGTTTCACGCGATACAATAACTTGCTCGAAACCACCCGACTCAGTAGCGCGGGCCTGTAATGCCTTGAACGTACTCATTCCCCCTCCTTAATCGTCTGTTTACCAGAAGCGCTGCTGGAGCCTGCTCAACCAGCCCAATACAAATTGGTCCAGCGCAACGCTGCCGGCCATTCCGATGCGCTCCTGAAGGCTTTTCTTCTGTGCAAACTGCAGATGATACAAATCAGCCGAGCGCGCTCGATCTGCCAAGTATTCATCGCTGGTCTTAAGCTCATCGACCAGATGCTTGCCCTGTGCGGCAATGCCCAGCCAGACCTCGCCTGTAGCAATCTGCTCAATGTCCAGCTGAGGCCGGTATTGGGCCACGAAGCCTTTGAAGAGCTCGTGCGTGGTTTCCAAGTCTTCCTGGAACTTCTCACGGCCTTTCTCGGTGTTCTCACCCAACACTGTAAGCGTGCGCTTGTACTCACCGGCAGTCAGCACCTCCACATCAATGTCGTGCTTTTTAAGAAGGCGGTGAATGTTCGGTAGCTGTGCTACCACGCCAATTGAGCCCAGTACCGCAAACGGTGCAGAAATAATGCGGTTACCGATACATGCCATCATATAACCGCCACTTGCCGCGACCTTGTCGATGCAGACTGTCAGTGGCACACCAGCCTGACGAATACGCGCCAACTGGGAGGCAGCCAGACCGTAGCTGTGGACCATGCCGCCGCCACTTTCCAAGCGTACAACCACTTCGTCTTCGGCGGTGGCCATGCTCAGCACAGCCGTGATTTCATGTCTCAGGCTTTCAGTCGCCGAGGCTTTGATATCGCCGTCAAAATCCAGCACATAAACGCGAGGCTTAGTACTGCCGGACTTTTTCTCGAGCTTGGCGGCCTTAGCCTCAGCTTTAGCTGCAGCTTTAAGCTGAGCTTTATCCAGAACAGCGTGCTCTACACGCTCCTGCAGCTGCTTAAAGAAGTCATTGAGCTTGCTCACCTGCAACTGCCCGACACTCTGGCGGCCCTTGCTGCGCAAAGCAGCAATGGTCACCAGCACCACCAGGATAGCCACCACGACCGTCACGGTTTTAGCCAGAAAGCCGATGTACTCCGCTAGAAACTCCACATCTGTCCCCTTGTCTCGTCATCACGCTGTCATCACAGCGCACAATGCTTTCAAGCATACCGAGGCTAGGTTTCATCGGCCAGCAAAGGGGTCATAAACTTCATGAAACGAGAATTTCAAACAAGCGTATGTTTTTTCGTTGACAGGCCTAACACTTCCTCATAACCTCGCCGGAACTTAAGACGTACCGGGACACGGACGCGTGGGCTGTATATACCTGATCAGACATGGCCAAGCCTCTTTCGGCGCTGATGACTACGATGTGCTTTCGCCCATCGGCGTACGTCAGGCCGAAATCCTCGGCTCACACCTGGCTGAACTGGGCATCCACTTGGATCGCAGCATCAGTGGCGACTTACGCCGCCAGCAGCACACTGGCAATTCTGCGCTCGAACAGCTGCGCAGCGCGTTTGGCCAAGCCCCCGCTTTGGAGATTGATCCAGCGTTCAATGAATTTGATGCGGAAGCGGTAATTCGGGCACTTTTACCTGAAATGCTTAGCGAAGAGCCTGAAGCACTTGATGTCATGCGTAACGGCGCCGCTAATCGCAAAGAGTTTCAGAGGATTTTCTCCAAACTGATTAACCGCTGGCTGGCTGCCGAATACAGCGCCACCAGCCTGCAAAGCTGGGAAGGATTTGTCAGTCAAGTTGAGAGCGGACTCAATCGGTTGCTGGAGCAGGCTGACAACTCCCAGAACATCGCCGTGTTTACCTCGGGCGGCACAATTACCGCCCTGCTGCATCTGATTACCGGAATTACGCCGGCCCAGGCTTTCGAGCTGAACTGGCAAATTGTGAACACCTCACTGAGTTGCCTGAAGTTTCGCGGCAAGCAAGTGAGTTTGGCTTCCTTCAACAGCCACGCGCATTTGCAACTGTTGAAGGCCCCGGAACTCATCACCTATCGATGAGTCCGGACCTGCTCCCCATGAGCGTAGTTAATCTAAAAAAAGGAAAACATCATGAGCGTTGCTGACATCATCCAAACCATGCACTCCAAGTTCAACGCCGGCGCTGCTGCAGGCCTGGACCTGGTTTTCCAATTCAACATCGAAGACGGTGAGAACTACGCCCTGATCGTTAAAGACGGCACCTGCGCTGTTGAGCAAGGCGATAACCCGAACGCCAACGTGACCCTGATCCTGGACACCGAAACCCTGGAAGGCATCACCAGCGGCACCACCGACGGCATGCAAGCATTCATGGCTGGCAAACTGCGCGCTGAAGGCGACATGATGCTGGCTATGAAGTTGAGCGAACTGTTCCCGGTTTAATCAAACCCAACAGTGAACAAAACCGGAGTCTATGACTCCGGTTTTTTTTCGCCTTTAAGCTCAATCAGGCAGTTTGATCAGGCCTCAACACGCTGATCTATATCAGCCTGCATAAGGTTGTGGGGCCAGCAGCGCAGTATTAGATTAGGAAATCATCCTGGGGCCACATCATAAGTAGAAGGTATAAGAATGGTGCTTACTGATCAGTCCACTCAAATTCGTGAAGGTGAAGAACTTGATGTCACCGTCATCGACCAATACCTCAAGGCCCACATTGCAGGCCTTAGCGGCGAACCTCGGATCACCCAGTTCCCCGGCGGCGCATCTAATCTGACGTACCTGCTCACTTACCCAGACAGAGAGCTGGTTCTGCGCCGCCCCCCGTTCGGTCATAAAGCTAAGTCAGCCCACGACATGGGCCGCGAATATCGCATTCTCAACCAACTCAACGCTGGCTTTCCTTATTGCCCGAAAGCCTATGTCCACTGCACCGACGAGTCGGTCATGGGCTGCGAGTTTTATGTCATGCAGCGGGTTAACGGCATCATCCTCCGCTCCGACATGCCCGCTGAGCTGAACTTCAGCCCAGAGCAGACCCGCGATTTGTGCAAGAGCTTTGTCGATAAGTTTGTCGAACTTCATAACGTCGACTACCAGTCCTGCGGACTTGGCGACCTGGGCAAGCCAGAAGGCTATGTCCAACGCCAGATCAGCGGCTGGACCGACCGTTACCAGAAAGCCCTAACCCCGGATGCACCGCTATGGGAACCGGTGATTGCCTGGCTGCAGGACAAAATGCCAGCCGATCACCACAAGCCCGGCATCGTGCATAACGACTACCGCCTCGATAACGTCATTCTTGACCCGGAAAATCCAAGCCAGATTATCGGCGTACTGGATTGGGAGATGACTACCATTGGTGATCCGCTAATGGACCTGGGCAATACTCTCGCCTACTGGATTGAAGCCACTGACCCAGCACCTGTGCAACTGATGCGACGCCAGCCCAGCAACGCGCCTGGCATGCTGACCCGTCAGGAGTTCGTCGACTATTACGCCCAGAAAGCCGGAATCCAGATCAGTAACTTCGACTACTACTACACCTACGGTCTGTTCCGTCTGGCCGGCATTGTGCAGCAGATTTACTACCGCTTTTACCATGGCCAAACCAAGGACAAGCGCTTTGCTCAGTTCATCTCCATGAACAAGCTGCTGGAACAGATGAGCCTGAAGGTCATCAGCCAATCAAAACTGTAAACGGCCTTGCGCCCGCTCGTGCTAAAGGAATGACTTATGTCCAAGACAACTCTGTTTGACCTCGACGGCAAGATTGCCTTCGTCTCCGGTGCCAGCCGCGGTATTGGCGAGGCCATTGCCCGTCTGCTGGCTCAGCAAGGGGCTCACGTGATCGTCTCCAGCCGCAAGATCGAAGGCTGCCAGGCCGTTGCAGATGCAATTATCGCTGAAGGTGGTAAAGCCACTGCTATCGCCTGCCACATCGGCGAAATGGAGCAGATCCAGAGCGTCTTCGAGCAGATCAAAGAGCAGTTCGGTCGCCTCGATATCCTGGTCAACAACGCCGCAACCAACCCGCAATTCTGCAATGTGCTGGACACTGATTTGTCAGCCTTCCAGAAGACTGTCGATGTCAACATTCGCGGCTACTACTTCATGTCGATTGCTGCCGGCAAACTGATGAAGGCCAATGGCGGCGGCAGCATCATCAACGTGGCGTCCATCAACGGTGTGACGCCGGGCGAGTTTCAGGGCATTTACTCCGTGACCAAAGCGGCGGTGATCAGCATGACCAAGGTTTTCGCCAAGGAATGCGCTCCGTTCGGCATCCGCTGCAACGCGCTGCTGCCCGGCTTGACCGATACCAAGTTCGCCTCAGCTCTCACCGGCAATGAAGCCATCCTGAAAATGGCCCTGCAGCGCATTCCGCTCAAGCGCGTCGCCGACCCAAGCGAAATGGCCGGTGCCGTGCTGTACCTGGCCAGCGATGCATCCAGCTACACAACCGGCGTCTCTCTCAATGTCGACGGCGGCATCCTGGCCTGACCTGCAGACGCAGAGTAAAGGGGCTTCGGCCCCTTTTTTATTAATGCGACGCAGCGTTGCCTGAATTCGGCAGGCATCACCCAGGCCGTATGCCAGAGGCTCGCATTGCGGCATTATCAGCGCTCAGGCACGCTTATCGTGCCTGCCCCTTCCTGATTGAGCGCCGCAGATGTTTTTGTCTTTTGATCCTGGTTTTGAACTTAGCGTCTTGCTGATCCTGGCCGGCGTTGCCTTTTTAGCAGGTTTTATCGATGCCATTGCTGGTGGCGGTGGTCTACTCACCCTGCCCGCGCTACTCACCGTCGGCCTTCCGCCGCATTTAGCACTGGGCACCAACAAACTGTGCGCCACATTCGGCTCAGCCACGGCTGCTTTTACTTTTTACCGCCGCAAGCTGTTTGACCCGACACATTGGCGCAACGCGCTGGCCGGAACTGCGATTGGTGCGTTATTGGGCGCGCTGATCGCACACTGGCTGCCTTCGCAATGGCTCAACCAGTTGCTGCCGATCGTAGTATTCGCCTGTGGCTTGTACCTGCTGTTTGCTAAAACACCGACAACCATCCATAGCACAGACGCCCCCATCGCCCGCAAGCGGCAGTGGCCGCAAGGGCTGTCGCTGGGTTTCTATGATGGTGTGGCGGGCCCCGGGACAGGTGCGTTCTGGACAGTCAGCACACTGCTGATGTATCCGCTTGATCTTGTCAGAGCCAGCGGTGTGGCCCGCAGCATGAACTTTGTCAGTAACGCCTGTGCCCTGAGTGTTTTTATCTTCAGCGGTCAGGTTGCCTGGCTAGTCGGCCTGATCATGGGGCTGACGCTGATGCTCGGCGCTTACCTCGGTGCACGAACCGCCATTGGCGGTGGGGCAAAGTTTATTCGCCCGGTATTTATTCTGGTCGTGCTGGCGCTGACGTTGAGATTAGTCTGGCAACACTGGCTGGGGTAAACCCAGGCGAGTGGCGACATAACTGTCGATCAGATAACGGGCGATGGACTTAGAAGCAGGCAATGGCGGCAGCTCACGCACATCAAACCACTGCGCGTCTTCGATTTCGTCTTCCTGAATCACGATATCACCGCCCGCATACTCCGCATGAAAGCCAATCATCATCGAATGCGGAAACGGCCAGCACTGGCTGCCCATATAGCGGATGTTGCAGACTTCCAAGCCGACTTCCTCACGCACCTCACGGCGCACACACTGTTCGGCAGACTCACCCGGTTCAACAAATCCTGCCAGCGTACTGTACATACCCGGCACGTAGCGCGGTGATCGGGCCAGCAACACTTCATCGCCACGGGTCAGGAGCACAATCATACTGGGAGAAATCCGCGGGTAATGGCGAATGCCGCAATCTGCGCAGTACATGGCCCGCTCACCGGGAATCTGCTGCGTTGGTGCACCACAACCCCCGCAGTAGCGATGCTCACGTGCCCAAATACCAATCTGCGAGGCATAGCCGAGCATCTTATAAGTCTCGGCATCACTTTCGAGCATGAAACGACGCAGACCTTGCCAGACACAGCCTGGCAGCTCGATGCAGTCTACAAGCTCCAGAAGGTAGATGGCATCATCGCCAAAATGGCCGACGCCGTGCTCAGCCAACACAGGCAGATCCTGCTTCTTCAGCCATTCACGGGGGAACAGGACGCCATTGCTGTCAGACAGAAACTGCTGCTTGCAGTGAGCTAGCGCCCAACCGCCCGAAGTGGAGGCGTCCAGTACTTTTGGCTGCCACTCTGGCATTTCACGCCTCCAGCGTCATTCCTAGCGCACGTACGCTCTCACTGGCCAAATCCAGCACATTGGGTTGCCCGTTTTCCGGCACATCGGCACCACCTTCAAGGTAGTACTCGAGGCTGCTCAAAGCGTCAGCCAGCGTCTCCAACATTTGCTCAGACGGCATTTGCGGTGACTCGTACATGGCGTGCTGAATGTAGTCAGCGCACGCCCCTACCAATGCTGCGGCGCGCTCCTTACCGAGGAACCATAAGCCACCACGCAAAGCGTGCAAACTAAACGGCACATTAGCCAGATGAACGCGGTCACCTGCTGACTCCAAGTACGCGGTAATTGCTCGCTTAGCTAGCGCCAAGCCGCCCTGGGCTTCGTCAAGAACAACAATGCGAGCTTCGTTAAGCTGATGCTGAGCAAACGAGTCCGCCTCATTACCCGGCTGTGCCGCGGCCCGCGTTTCACGCCGTTCACCACGCTCAAAATCAGCCACCACGCCCTCAACATAGAGCAGAGCGTCGGCCATTTTGTGTAGCTCTTGACTCTGTGGCACTTGCTCATTGGTCCAGCCAGCGACCACTGAGAGTTGCGCGTTCAGCGCAGCGCCGGCCGAGTTGAGACCAACCATGCCCAAGGTCTTACTCAGCTTGGCCAGCAGGCTATGCAGAGTACCCAGGCTATCTTTGTCAAAGGTGCCGCGCTCGACCAGATCGAGCATATCTTTGAGGCTGTTAAGCTCCTCCCGGATCGCAGAGCTCAGAGATTGCAAGACTGCTTTGCCCGGCCCGACCAAGCGCTGGTATTCCTCTTCCAGCATATGGTCAGTAAAGGGCAGCGGCATTAGCCCGAAGGCCTCGCGAACCTGCACGGCCAGCGGCCCTTGAGTGTCTGCCAGGGCAACCAGATAGAGCAGTTCCTTAAGCAGTGTCTTAGGCGGTTCATGCTGCTCATTCAGCACAGCCTTGAGCTCTCGCTCGACTTTAGCGAACAGTGCTTTGCGACTCCGGCGCGGAATCAGCTGAGCATCACCATGGGCTTCAGCTGCCGCAGCCGCAACCCAATAAAGCCGACCTTGCGGTAGGTTACGAAATAAGCCGTCCAGACGCGTCAGGGCGCGCGCCATCTGCTTTAGACCGGTCTGATGGTCTGCTTCGCGAATATAGGCGAGCAAACCGGTCTGAAACAGGTGGCGCATCCGTCTGATGGCTTCCGCTCTGACGGGAGCATCTAGATTGGCCGGCACGCCGGCCGGGCGCTCTGAGTCGAGGCGGACGGTATAAAAGAAGCTTTCCGGCAGCGGTGTTTGATTGGCCGAGTGGCGTAACTCATTGATCGCCGGTAACAGCAGCTCCGGGATTTCCTGGCGATGCGCCTCGAGGTTTTCCAGATAACGGCGCAGTACGTGAAGCGCATTACTCAACGCAGTCAGTTGCGCATCGCGCTCTTCACCGGCTCCAGCAGGAATATCCGCAGCCTGATTCAAGACCTCCTGCGCAAGCAGCTCAGCACCGGTTAACTCAATCAGGTTGAGTGTGCCGCGCACCTGCTGCAGATTGCCGACAGCCTGCTGCAACAGGCTGGCGTTATCACGCTCAACGATGAAGTGTTCAAGGCAGGTTTCCGCCTCTTCCATAGTGGTGAACAACTCATCTCGTACCAGACTTAGCGAAGTGGCCCCTGAAACCATGAACTAGCGCTCCCCACCGAATATTAATGACGTAACCTGCAAGCCTTGCATCAGTCTTCGAACTCTGGCTTTTGCTTGCTCATCTGAGCCGTCATGGCGACTCGAAGATCCACGGACTGCAGCATGGCTGCGTTCCAGGTTGCGACATATTCAAGACCGTCATCCACACGATGATCGCGCATGTAGCGGATCATTTCTTTGGTGCCACGTACCGCAATTGGTGATTTAGATGCAATCTCCCGGGCAATCTCCATTACCCCAGCCAGCAGCTCTTCGCTGCTTTCGTAGGTGCGGTTGACCAAGCCGATACTGCGCGCCTCTATGCCATCGATGGTTCGTCCGGTGTAAGCCAGCTCACGCATGATGCCGTCACCGATGATGCGCGGCAGGCGCTGCAGAGTGCCAACGTCAGCCGCCATACCGATATCGATTTCTTTAATTGAGAACTGCGCGTCCTGCGTCGCATAACGCATATCGCAGGCTGCGATCATGTCGATCGCGCCGCCCAGGCAATAGCCGTGAATAGCAGCCAGTACAGGTTTGCGGCATTGGTCGACAGCATTGAAAGACGCTTGCAGTTCAAGGATTTTGCGCCGCAGCTTTTCTGCATTGCGCCCCACATCCTTGCCCATCTGACTGCCCAGAGAGGCCAGCATCATCAGGTCGATGCCGGAGGAAAAGTGTTTACCAGCCCCGGAGATGACAACCGCGCGGACCTCGTCCGTGTCATCAATCCATTGGAAGATATCGATAATTTCGCGCCAGAAATCCGCATTCATTGCGTTGATCTTTTCCGGGCGGTTAATCACGACATGAGCGACCTTGTCAGCCAAAGAGACATTGAAGGCTTTGTAGTCGGTCACGGCAGTTCCTCATTCAAATGCGCAAGGCGCGTTCTGGGATCATTCTTATATTAAAAACTTCTCAACTATAACAATCCGAAGCTAAATGTCGATGCTGCTCAATGTGACGCATAACACGCCATAGCCGATAGAATTTTATTACCGCCGTTGTCAGTGAGCCCGAAACAGGATGAGGCAAAGCCCGCACGCCTGCATTGTGAGGGCTCTCTTCTTTTCAAATTCTGATGCAGTTAACGCAATAGCGCCCATCGATTTTCTGCAGCCCATGCACATCTGCATCGAATCCCGGAAAGCTGTTATCGAAGGTACGGGCAAATTCCAAATAGTCGATTATGGAGCGAGTGTCAGCGGTAAAGCGCTCACCCGGCATAATCAGAGGAATTCCGGGCGGATATGGCACCAGCATCACCGCAGCAATGCGCCCTTCAAGCGCCTCGATTGGCACCGCTTCAACCTCACCACGCACCAGTTGGTCGTAGGCATCAGCAGGTTTCAGCACCACCTCTGGCAACACTGTATACATGCGCTTAAGCGCTTTAGCGGTGGCGTTTTCACGGTAGCAGCCATGCAACGCCTCACACAGGTCACGCAGGCCCATATCCTGATAGACCCGCCCGCCCGCCTGGGCAATAGAAGGCAGCACTTGAGCCAGTGGCAGGTTGGCATCGTAGCTGCGCTTGAACTCCAGCAGCTCTGTCAGCAGCGTGCTCCACTTACCTTTGGTGATACCCATGGAGAACAGCACAAGGAAGGAGTACAGGCCGGTTTTCTCCACCACCAGGCCACGCTCCCAGAGGAACTTGCTGACAACCGCCGCCGGAATCCCGTTGTCTGCCAATTTGCCGTCTGCTGTGAGGCCCGGCATGGTCAGGGTGACCTTGATTGGGTCCAGCAGGACGTAATCTTCAGCGACCTCCCCAAAGCCATGCCATGCGGCCTGCGGCTCCAGCAGCCAGTCGCCGGTTACAACGCCTTCACTGCCTTCTGCCTGAGGTGGCTGCCAAATGCTGAACCACCAGTCCCCGGCTTCCAGGTTCTGTCGCAAATTCGCCAGTGCCCGGCGGAAGCTCAGGGCTTCATCGAATGTTTCCTGAATCAGAGAGCGACCTGCCGGACCTTCCATCATGGCCGAAGCCACATCCAGCGAGGCGATGATGCCGTACTGCGGCGAGGTCGAAATGTGCATCATAAAGGCTTCATTGAAGCGCTCATGATCGAGCTTGCGTACACCGCCATCTTGAACATGAATCATCGACGCCTGGCTAAACGCCGCCAGTAGTTTATGGGTCGAGTGCGTGGTACACACCAGCGGTGCAGCGTCGGCACGGCTGGTTCCCATACCATAACGGCCGGCATAAAATTCATGGAATGCCGCGTAGGCATACCACGCCTCATCAAAGTGCAGAACCTCAACACTGTTGCCCAATGTCTGCTTGATAAGCTCGGCGTTGTAGCACAACCCGTCGTAGGTCGAGTTGGTGACCACTACAAGCTTAACCAGCGCCCCGCTGCGGTTGGGCTTGCGGTTGCGGGCCAGCGGGCTGGCAGCAATCTTTGCCTCAATTGATTCTCGGCTGAACTCGGAAAGCGGAATCGGCCCGATGATGCCCAGCTCATTGCGCTCTGGGCAGAGGTACAACGGAATAGCCCCAGTCATGATGATCGAATGCAAAATCGACTTGTGGCAGTTACGGTCCACCAGTACCAGGTCATCACGCCCCACCATGCTGTGCCAGACAATCTTGTTGGCGGTGGATGTGCCGTTAATGACGAAATAGGTGTGGTCAGCCCCGAAATTACGCGCTGCCCGCGCTTCTGCCTCGGCCAGCGGCCCGGTGTGGTCCAACAGCGAGCCCAGCTCCGGGACCGATACGGATAAATCCGAGCGTAGAGTGTTTTCCCCGAAAAACTGGTGAAACGCCTGTCCAACCGGGCTCTTGCGATAGGCCACACCGCCGCCATGCCCAGGTGTATGCCAGGAATAGTTTGACTGCGCAGTGTGCTGCACAAGCGCTTTGAAAAATGGGGGCAACAGGCAGTCCAGGTAATTGCGTGCGGCACGGGCGACCTGCCGCGCAAGAAAAGGCACAGTGTCTTCAAACAGATAGAGGATGCCGCGCAACTGGTTCAAATCAGCCATGGCAGCAGCGGGTGCATTCTCGATGGTAACTTGTTCGCCCAAAGCAAAGATGGGCAGCTGCGGTGCACGGCTGCGGGCAATTCGTATCAGTTCAACCATGTCCTGCAGCAGACTGGTGTTCTCCCCCGCACCTTCTGCTGCGACCAGAATGCAGGCCAGGCCATGATGGGTGGAGGCAACAATCCGTCCCTCTGCCGAGCTGGCAGTTGAGAGGATGCTGAAGCCATCCTGCTCAAGCTCAGCAGCGATGGCGCGGACGCGATCACCGGCCACTGTGTCGGCCTTGATGTCGCGATGAACAATCAGAATGGGGAACTTGAGATCTTTATACATTATGGCGTCCCTGATGAGCGGCAGATCGTGTCTGCCTATCCCATCAGGTTAGAGGCTTGACCGCCTGCGCGGAACCCCATTCACGCCGCCTTATAAGAAAAGGTCGCTAGCAGATAACTGGAGACCGACTCAGGCGTTGCCTTCGCCCTGCTCCATCTGCGCCCACAGAGAGGGTGCACCTGCGGACTTTTCAATGATCGCCAGGCGAGCCAGATGCGCCTCCAGCTCTTCCGGGCTGGCTGTAATCACCCGGGTGCGCGGACGATCAGCAGGCAAACGTTTGATTGGCGAAGCTTGCTGGCGACCACCATTGCTTTCACTGCCATCACCGGCCAAGGAAAGGTTAGTCTGCCCGCCAGTCATGGCCAGATAGACGTCGGCAAGAATCTCGGCATCCAACAATGCGCCGTGCAGCTCACGACCGGAGTTATCTACGCCGTAACGCTTACACAGGGCATCGAGGTTGTTGCGCTGCCCAGGATGGCGCTCACGGGCCATCAGCAGGGTATCTAGGATCGAGCAATGCTCACTGATATCAGCACGGTCGTGCTGCTCCATCAGGGCAAATTCGTTGTTGATAAAGCCAACGTCGAACGCCGCGTTATGGATGATCAGCTGCGCACCATTGATGAACTCGAAGAATTCGTCGGCTACATCCTTAAAGCGCGGCTTGTCCTGTACGAATTCGTTGGTGATCCCGTGGACTGCAATCGCGCCCTCGTCGATTTCACGATCAGGCTGCAGGTAAACGTGGAAGTGACGACCAGTCAGGCGGCGCCCCATCAATTCGACACAGCCGATCTCAATAATCCGGTGGCCATCGGTCACCGGCATACCGGTGGTTTCAGTATCCAGAACCACGCTACGCATGTTTCAACCCTCTCACATCATCGACTCCGCGGTTAGCTAACTGATCGGCGCGCTCGTTCCCCGAGTCGCCGGTGTGCCCACGCACCCAACGCCAGGTGACGTTATGCCGATTCACCTGCTCGTCCAGTTGCTGCCACAAATCCGCATTCTTTACAGGCTGCTTGGCTGCTGTTTTCCAACCACGTTTTTTCCAGTTCGGCATCCAGTCCTGAATACCCTGCATCAGGTATTGCGAGTCAGTCACCAGACACACGTCGCAGCTGCGCTTGAGCTCGGCTAACGCCCGAATCGCTGCGGTCATTTCCATGCGGTTATTGGTGGTGTCCGGCTCGCCGCCCCACAATTCCTTTTCCACGCCCTTATAAATAAGCAGCGCGCCCCAGCCTCCAACACCCGGATTACCCTTGCAGGCTCCGTCAGTGTAGATAAGGACCTGTTCACTCATGTATCAGTCATTCCGCGATTGATAGTTGTCCGGCTGTCCGGGTTGATAACGGCTGACTTGTGCCACCGGCAAAGGCAGTAACTTGCCCAGTGGTGGGCGATTGACCACTTTATTCGGTCTGACGCCACGGACAAGCTTGCGGGCCACTAACAGATAAAACCCCGCTCCCGGCAAGCCCCAGCGACGTCCCAGACGCTCGAGCGGTGCCAGCCGTTCCTGCCACACCGGCGAAGAAAGCGGCGGACGATAGCACCCGAAGCTGCGTTTCTCCAGCACAAAGCCCAGCACATTCAGCCAGTCGGTGATTCGTGCAGGGGAAATACAGCGTGCCTTACGCAGATCCCCCCTTTTCAGGGTGTGACCCAAGCCCCACAGGCTGAGCGGGTTGATTCCCAGTATCAGCAAGTGCCCTCCTGGTCTGACGCCGCGAGCCGCTTCGCGCAACAATCCATGAGGCATCAGGCTGAAATCTAAGCCATGCTGCAGCAACACCGCATCAGCTGCTCCCTCGCTGACCGGCCAGGAATGTTCGTCACAAACAATATCGATACCAGCGAACGGTGCCCCCAGTCGCACGGTGCGCTGAATCATGCCAGTGCCTGGCGGATTGTCTGCCGCGGGCCCGTAATGCAGGAGAAATCCGCCAAACAGACGGCCCAGCTCCTCCTCGAGCAAGGGCTGCTCCTGGGTCAGCAACAGCTGACCATGCGGCCCCGCCAACCAGGCACGGGCGGCCGCGTTTAGGTTTAGCCATTCTTTATCAGCACTGGCAATTGGATGTCCGGACATACCCTCTCACCTTCACGTGATCACGCCATACTGGCCTGATGCTAAGCCGTTGGCGGGCTCGACGCTCTGACACACAAATCCTAAGATGCGCCTTTGCGACCTGATTAGCGACTATCCCATGATCAAAATCGACGCACTACCCGCTTTCAATGACAACTATATCTGGCTTCTGCAAGAGCCGACCAACCGCCGCTGCGCGGTTGTCGACCCAGGTGACGCTGCGCCAGTATTGGCCTGGCTGGATGAAAACCCGGGCTGGCAGCTCAGCGATATCCTGATCACCCACCACCACTCTGACCATGTCGGCGGCGTTGAGTCGTTAAAAGCCGCAACCGGCGCGCGCGTTAGCGGCCCAGCCAATGAAAGGATTCCAGCCCGGGATGTGGCTCTGAATGACGGTGATCAGTTAGAGGTTCTGGGCCTGAGTTTTTCAGTCATGGCCGTACCGGGTCACACCATTGGCCATATTGCTTATGTGCAACCTGAACAGCACTGGTTGTTCTGCGGCGACACCCTGTTTGCCGCTGGCTGTGGTCGCCTGTTCGAAGGCACACCAGCGCAAATGTATGCCTCCCTGAGCCGTTTTGCTGAATTGCCTGAGCAGACCCACGTCTATTGCACCCACGAATACACCCTCAGCAATCTGCGCTTTGCGGTCGCAGTAGAGCCCGGTAATAGCCGTTTACAACAGCGTTTTGAAGAGGTTACGCAATGGCGCCAAGAAGGATGCATCAGCCTTCCGTCTACAATCGGCCTAGAGAAAAGCACCAATCCATTTCTACGCTGTGAAACACCTGAAGTGATTGCTTCAGCGGTGCGTCACTGCGACACAGCACTCAAGGATTCCGTCGCCGTATTTGCCGCGTTGCGCAGCTGGAAGGACACGTTCTGAAATGAACATTATGTCGCACAACACTGGTTAAAACTTGACCACGGCTGGACCGATTCCTAGAATCGCCCGAATTTTTTTACGGGAAATACACCTCAGCCAATGTCATCTTCACATAGCAACTCCTTGATTTTTAAGGTATTCGCACAAAGTGCACGGCACTTTGTAGTGATGATGTGCATCGTGCTGGCCGGCTGTCAGACACAACAGCAAAGTGCCGACACCGGTCGTAATACCGACCTGGCTGTCGGCCTGCAGCGCACCCCCGAATGGTTGAGTGAAACTGCCAGCAGTGCCAGCAGCCAGCCCAAAGATATCTGGGACCGTGTGCGCGGCGGCTATCAACTTCAGGACAACATCACCCTTAACCCGCGCATTGAGCAGCAGCGTCTGTGGTTTGTCAGTAACTCTTCCTTCGTTGAAAAAGCCGCTAATAGCAGCAGCCCCTACATTCATTACATCGTAGAGCGCCTAGAGCAGCACAACATGCCAACCGAATTGGCATTGCTGCCGATGATTGAAAGCGCCTACAACCCGCTGGCCTATTCCCGCGCCCATGCTGTTGGGCTATGGCAATTCATTCCGTCCACTGGACGCAACTTCAACCTGCGCCAAACCAACTGGTACGACGGTCGCCGGGATGTGATGGCGTCAACGCAGGCTGCCATTGATTACCTGAGCCGCCTCAAAGAGATGTTCAACGGTGACTGGCTGCTTGCCCTGGCAGCTTATAACGCCGGTGAAGGCCGAGTTAGCCGAGCTATTGAGCGCAACGAAAAGCTTGGGCTGCCAACGGATTACTGGAACCTGTCGCTGCCCACTGAAACACAGAACTACGTGCCTAAACTGCTCGCCTTGTCCCAGGTGATCATGACTCCTCAGGCCTACGGCGTAAGCTTGGCCCCAATCGCTAACGAGCCTTATTTCGAGAAGGTCGCCTTCAACCAGCGCATGGATCTTGCCCGCGTAGCGCAGATCGCCAACCTCGACGAAAGCGAACTCGAACTACTGAACCCGGCCTACAAGAAGGGCATCACTCACGACGGTCCGCAGCACCTGCTGGTACCGGCAGACAAAGCCGAGCAATTTAGTGCCAGCCTATCGTTGCTCAAGGCTGAAGCGGTCAATTGGCAGGAATACCGGGTCAAGCCAGGCGACAGCCTGCACAGCATTGCCAATCGCAACCAAATCACTGTCAACACACTGCGCGACATTAATAAGCTTTCGGGTAATAACCTGAGCGTTGGCCAGATCCTCAACATTCCAGCCCAGGCAACAGCAGCTAGCCAAGAGCCGCTTTATCAGCAACGCAGTGAACGGCAGGCGGTGGCCCAGACTCCGGCGACGCGCACCTACCGGGTCAAGAGTGGCGACAACCTGTGGCAAATCGCCCAACGCCACAATGTCCGGGTCAGTGACATTCAGCGCTGGAACCGTCTCTCAGGCAACAGCCTTAAAGTCGGCCAGGTCCTGAACATTCAGGCCGCAGCCGCACAATCCCAGACAGCTACGCGCAGCAGCACTGGCGGCCAGCCCCGGCAAAATATCACCTACTATCGCGTTCAGTCCGGGGACTCGCTGTACGAGATCGCACGGCGCTTCAAAGTGCCTATGAGCAGTCTGCAAGACTGGAATCCAAGGGCGGGTAAATCCCTCAGGCCTGGCCAGACACTGACCCTGTATACAGCCAACTGATTACAGAACCTGTTGTGATGTGACAGGTCAGATCTAACCGCAACTTGGATTTCGCTTCAGTCCGCTAATGGCCGGGGCTGAATTCTTTTGTCGCAGCCCCTGCACACCAGGGCAGTACAAGAATAACCCTGGCCTAAACATGATTAATGGCACTCTTGTTCAAGTACTCTTTTTCGTGCCGGAACAAGCTGTTAATGTGGCCTCTCAGCTGCCTTCCAGACGCCACGGATCGGATACTTTATTGAATGCGTGCCCTGCTCTCACTGATTTCCCTACTGATCATCGTTATCACGCAAAGCGCCTGGGCAGAGGTCTATAAAAGTCATGGTTACGCTCAGTTCGGTGACCTGAAGTACCCCGCCAGTTTCTCGCATTTCGATTGGGTTAACCCTAAAGCCCCAAAAGGCGGCACGTTGCGTATGATGGCGTCAGGCACCTTTGACACGCTCAACCCTTACACCATCAAAGGCTCCAGCCCGATCAGCACGGCTAATTTTCTTCAGTATGGAGTAAACGAGCTGAATGCCCCGCTGATGGTGGGAACCGGTGCTTACGATCCATCTGGAGATGAACCCGCTTCGAGCTACGGACTGGTAGCAGAGTCTGTTGAGTACAGTGATGATCGCAGCTGGGTGGTGTTCAATATCCGCCCGCAAGCCCGCTTCCACGACGGCAAGCCCATCACCGCCTACGACGTGGCGTTCTCCTACCGCCTGCTGCTCAAGGAAGGCCATCCGCTGTACCGCGCCAATTTGCAGGAGGTTAAACGGGTAGACATCCTCAACCGCTTGAGCATCCGTTTTATCCTTAAGCAACCGAACAGCTCCCTGCAGATTCTGCGTCTGGGCGAGTTGCCAGTACTGCCGCAACACTACTGGAAAGACCGCGACTTCAAAGCGACCACCTTCGAGCCGCCGCTGGGCAATGGGCCGTACCGGATCACCCACGTCAGCCCTGGCCGCAGCCTAGTGTTCGAGCGCGTCAAAGACTGGTGGGGAAGTGATTTGCCTGTGAATCGCGGGAAGTACAACTTTGACCGTGTAGAGGTCGAGTTCTACCGCGACAGCAATGTCGCGTTTGAAGCCTTCAAAGCTGGCGAGTTTGATATCTACATCGAACAGCAGGCAAAAAATTGGGCCACGGCCTACCGCTTCCCGGCACTGGCCAGAGGCGAAGTGATCCGTGCGGAAATCCCTCACAAGATACCGACCCAGACTCAGGCGCTGTTTATGAACACCCGCCGGGATATCTTCGCTGAGCGCAAAGTGCGCGAAGCTTTGGGATTGATGTTCGACTTCGAATGGGCCAACCGAGCTCTCTTCAACAGCTCCTACACACGGGCGAAAAGCTACTTCCCTAACAGTGAATTCTCAGCGACAGACACGCCGATTGGGGCTGAGTGGCTCCTACTGTCTCCGCACCGTAAGAAACTCCAGGCCCGCCTATTTACAGAACCCTTTAGCGTCCCGCACACAGATGGAAGAGGCATCCCCCGTGAAACACTGCGGCGCGCGCTCAGCCTATTGGCCGAAGCGGGCTGGAAGCCTTCCGGCCAACGCATTACTAATAGCAAAGGCAAGCCCCTGCAGTTTGAGATCCTACTGGTTAACCCAAATCTGGAGCGCATTCTCCAGTCCTATACCAAGAACCTGGCGAGTATCGGCATCCAGGCCAATTTGCGCACGGTAGATCGCGCCCAGTACAAGCAGCGTCTGGACCAATACGATTTCGACATGATTCTGACCACGCTGCCGCAAACCAACAGCCCGGGAATAGAGCAATCCCTGTACTTCCATTCTTCCCAGACCATGGTCAAGGGCGGGCGTAACTATGCAGGTGTGGCTCACCCTGTAGTTGATGAGCTAATCGCCCAACTACTGGCAGCTCAGAGCCGCGATCAACAAGTTGCAGCCGCCCGTGCGCTAGACCGGGTATTGTTGTGGCAGCATTACAGCATCCCGAACTGGTATATCGATTACCATCGGCTGGCTTATCGAAACCGTTTTGCATTCCACACCACACCACCCTACACGCTGGGCCTGCGTAGTTGGTGGCTCAAGCCCATGGAGAAAGCTGAATGACCCACGCTGCCTTGCGCGCACTTGCTCACATCAGTGGTGTTGTCCTGCTGAGCGCCGCCAGCCTGACTTTTGCAGCGCCACAACATGCCCTGACGCTGTATGGCGAGCCCGCCAAATATCCGGCTAACTTCAAGCACTTCGATTACACCAACCCAGACGCCCCCAAAGGCGGCACACTGCGCCAGGCTGGGTTCGGTAGTTTTGACAGTTTCAACCCGTTCATCAGCAAAGGTGTCTCCGCCGAAGGGATCAACCTTATTTACGACACCCTGACCACCCACAGCATGGACGAACCCTTTACGGTTTATGGCCTGCTGGCAGAGAAAATCGAGAAAGCTGACGACAACTCCTGGGTACGGTTTTATCTGAACCCAAAAGCTCGCTTTCATGACGGCCAGCCCATTACAGCCGAGGATGTGAAGTTCACCTTCGACCTCCTCATGAGCAAAGGCACCCCCATGTACCGTGGCTACTATGCCGAGGTTGAAAGGGCCGAAGTTGAATCCCCGAAGAGCGTCAAATTCATCTTTAAACATGCTGGCAACCGTGAGCTGCCTCTGATTGTCGGGCAACTGCCGGTTCTCCCCAAACACTGGTGGCAGGATCGCGACTTCAGCAAAGCCAATCTTGAAATTCCGCTCGGCAGCGGCCCTTACAAAGTCGCCAAGGTGCAGGCTGGGCGTTCCATCCGCTATGAGCGGGTCAAAGACTGGTGGGGCCAAGACCTGCCCGTCAACCGTGGCTTCTACAATTTCGATACCCTGCAATTCGACTATTACCGCGACAACACCGTAGCCCTTGAGGCTCTCAAGGCCGGACATTTCGACTTCTGGCAGGAAAACAGCGCGAAAAACTGGGCCACCGCTTACAACGTAGCGGCCGTCGCCAATGGTCAATTAATCAAGGAAGAGATCCCCAACTTCAACCCGGTGGGTATGCAGGGGTTTATCTTCAACACGCGACGCCCGATATTCAACGACCGCCGGGTTCGCGAAGCCTTCTCCTTGCTGTTTGATTTCGAATGGGCTAACCGCCAACTGTTCAATAGTGCCTATACCCGAACCCACAGCTATTTTGAGAACTCGGAACTAGGTGCTGAAGGCCTGCCTTCGGAAGCAGAACTGGAGCTGCTTGAACCGCTGCGTGAGCAAGTCCCGCCCAGCGTGTTTACCGAGGTATATGCGCCAACTGTCACCGACGGCAATGGCATCATCCGAGAACAACAACGCCGGGCCTACCAATTGCTCCAGGAAGCGGGATGGCGTGTAGAAGGCGATCAGATGCTGGACGCTGCCGGCACACCGGTCAGCTTTGAGTTTTTGCTGGCGCAGACCGAATTCGAACGCATCCTGCTGCCCTATAAGCGCAACTTGGCAGACCTGGGCATCGACATGGTGATCCGCCGGGTCGACGTTTCCCAGTACATCAACCGCCTGCGCTCGCGTGATTACGACATGATTGTCGGCAACTTCCCACAATCCTCTTCGCCGGGTAATGAGCAGCGTGAATACTGGCATTCCAGCAGCGCCGACAACCCGGGGAGCCGTAACCTGATCGGCCTCAAAGACCCGGCTATCGACTCACTGGTTACTGCGCTGATCCAGGCGAACTCCCGGCAGGATCTGATCACCCGCTCACGGGCGCTGGACCGTGTACTGCTGTGGGGCTATTACGTGGTACCGAACTGGCACATCAAAACCTGGCGCGTCGCGTATTGGAATCATTTCGAACACCCGGCGACCAGCCCCAAGTACGACATTGGCCTGTACACCTGGTGGGCCCGTGATCTACCCAAGGCAGCTGCGGCCGAACCTGTGACTTCCGGTTCGGAGCAATAACATGCTGGCTTATATACTGCGGCGCTTGCTGCTGATCATTCCGACCCTGTTCGGCATTCTGCTGATCAATTTCATCATCATCCAGGCCGCGCCCGGCGGCCCGGTAGAGCAAATGATCGCCAAGCTGGAAGGCTTCGATGGCGCCACCAGTCGTGTTGCCGGGGGTGGCGCTGAAGTTTCGGTTGCCGGTTCAAATTATCGGGGAGCCCAAGGTCTGGACCCAGACCTGATTAAAGAAATCGAGCAGATGTACGGCTTTGATAAGTCAGCCCCGGAACGCTTCTGGCTGATGCTCAAAAGCTACGCCCAGCTGGATTTTGGCTCCAGTTTCTTCCGCGACGCGGAGGTGATCGACCTGATCATCGAAAAAATGCCGGTCTCCATATCCCTCGGGCTCTGGAGCACCTTGATCATGTATCTGGTATCAATCCCGTTGGGTATCGCCAAGGCCACACGTAACGGCAGTGCCTTCGACGTCTGGACCAGCTCGGCCATTATCATCGGCTACGCCATTCCCGCCTTCCTGTTTGCCATCTTGCTGATCGTGCTGTTTGCCGGTGGCAGCTATTGGGACTGGTTCCCACTACGCGGTTTGACCTCGAACAACTTTGAGGAGCTCAGCCTAAGCGGCAAGATTCTGGATTATTTCTGGCACTTGGCGCTGCCGGTTACCGCCTTGGTAATCGGTAACTTCGCCACCCTCACCCTGCTGACCAAGAACAGCTTTCTCGACGAGATCAGCAAACAATATGTCGTCACTGCCAGGGCTAAGGGCTTGACCAAGAACCGCGTGCTATATGGCCATGTGTTCCGCAACGCCATGCTGATTGTCATTGCCGGTTTCCCTGCTGCCTTTATGGGCATTTTCTTTACCGGCTCCTTGCTGATTGAGGTGATCTTCTCCCTCGACGGTATGGGGCTGATGAGTTTTGAAGCGGCTATCAACCGGGACTATCCGGTGGTGTTCGGCACCCTGTTTATCTTCACGCTACTTGGCCTGGTGGTGAAATTGATTGGCGACATTACCTACACCCTGATCGACCCCCGTATCGACTTTGAGAGCCGGGAGTAAGCAGATGAAATTGTCTCCAATTGCGCAACGTCGCCTGCAACTGTTCAAGGCCCACAAACGAGGCTGGTGGTCGCTGTGGATCTTCCTGACCTTGTTCGTCATCACCCTGGGTGCGGAACTGATCGCTAACGACAAACCGCTGGTTGTCAGCTACGACAGCGAACTGTATTTCCCGGTATTTAAGCGTTACCCCGAAACCACGTTTGGCGGTGAATTCCCCCTTCAACCCAACTACAAAAGCCCGTACTTCCAAGAGCTGATCAAGGAAAAGCAAGGCTGGATGATCTGGCCGCCGATTCGCTACAGCTATTCCAGCATCAACTACGACCTGCAAGTACCGGCCCCGGCCCCGCCTTCCGCTGAAAACTGGCTGGGCACCGATGATCAAGGCCGTGATGTCTTGGCGCGGGTCATCTATGGCTTCCGCATCTCCGTACTATTTGCCCTGACCCTGACCATCATCAGCTCCATCATCGGCGTGATTGCCGGTGCCTTGCAGGGCTTCTACGGAGGCTGGATTGACCTGATCGGTCAGCGGTTTCTGGAAATCTGGTCAGGCCTGCCAGTGCTCTATCTGCTGATCATTCTGGCCAGTTTCGTGCAGCCCAACTTCTGGTGGTTGCTGGGTATCATGCTGCTGTTTTCGTGGATGAGCCTGGTCGATCTGGTGCGTGCCGAGTTCCTGCGCGGGCGTAACCTCGAATATGTGCGCGCTGCACGGGCCTTGGGGATGCAGAACAACGCCATCATGTTCCGCCACATCCTGCCCAATGCCATGGTCTCGACGCTGACTTTTATGCCGTTCATCCTCACCAGCGCCATCGGCACCCTGACCGCCTTGGACTTCCTGGGCTTCGGCCTGCCGCCTGGAGCACCGTCGCTGGGCGAATTGGTCGCCCAAGGCAAATCCAACCTGCAGGCGCCGTGGCTGGGCATGAGTGCATTTGTCATTCTGGCCCTGATGCTGAGCCTGCTGGTGTTTATCGGCGAGGCCGCTCGTGATGCCTTTGACCCAAGGAAATAAGATGACCGAATCCAGCAATCTGATCGAAATCAAGGATCTGGCCGTCGAATTCAGCCACGGCGAAAATAAGCAGCGCGTCGTCAAAGGTGTCAATTTTTCTATCCGACGCGGTGAAACAGTCGCCTTAGTCGGCGAAAGCGGCTCAGGTAAATCCGTCACCGCCCACTCGATTCTGCGCCTGCTGCCCTACCCGCTTGCCCAGCACCCCAGCGGCAGCATCCACTACCGGCAAAAAGACCTGCTAACCCTTAACGAAGGGCAAATGCGCAGCATCCGCGGTAACCGCATCGCCATGGTGTTTCAAGAGCCGATGACCTCGCTCAATCCGCTGCACACCATTGAAAAGCAGATCAACGAAGTGCTCTACCTACACAAAGGCCTGCGCAAACAAGCAGCGACCAAGCGCACGCTGGAGTTACTGGAACTAGTCGGCATTCCTGAACCGAAAAAGCGCCTTAAGTCTTACCCGCATGAGCTTTCAGGTGGCCAGCGGCAGCGCGTAATGATTGCCATGGCACTGGCTAACGAGCCAGAACTACTGATTGCAGACGAGCCGACAACAGCCCTGGACGTGACCGTTCAATTAAAAATTCTCGGCCTGCTCAAAGACCTGCAAACCCGCTTGGGTATGGCTATTTTGCTGATCAGCCACGACTTAAACCTGGTCCGGCGCATTGCCAATCGTGTGTGCGTGATGAAACAAGGTGAAATCGTCGAACAGGCTGAATGCGAGACGCTGTTCACCGCGCCACAGCATCCTTACACCAAACTGCTGCTGGATGCCGAACCAAGCGGAACCGCTGCCGATCAGCCAGCTGGAAGCCCCCTACTTGAAGTCGACAACCTGAGAATCTGGTTCCCAATCAAAAAAGGCTTGCTACGCCGCACTGTTGACCATGTCAAAGCAGTCGATGGCATCAACTTCAGCTTGCCACAAGGGCACACGCTGGGGATTGTCGGCGAGAGCGGCTCAGGTAAATCTACACTGGGGCTAGCCATCCTGCGCCTGATCAGCAGTAAAGGCAGCATACGCTTCAACGGTGCGCCGATCGAACACCTCTCACAGGCCGATGTGCGCCCGCTCAGACGTCAAATGCAAGTAGTCTTTCAGGACCCCTTCGGCAGTCTGAGCCCACGCATGTCTGTAGGCCAAATCATTGGAGAAGGCCTCCGTATCCACCAGATTGGCAGCGAAGATGAGCAGGAAGCCGCCATCATTGAGGCATTGAAAGAAGTAGGCCTCGATCCTGAAACCCGGCACCGCTACCCCCACGAGTTCTCTGGTGGACAACGCCAACGCATAGCCATCGCCCGAGCTCTAGTGCTCAAACCAGCGCTAATTTTGCTGGATGAGCCAACCTCCGCACTGGATCGCACAGTACAGCGCCAAGTGGTCGAACTGCTGCGCAACCTGCAGATTAAATACAATCTGACTTACCTGTTCATCAGCCACGACCTGGCCGTAGTAAAAGCCCTCAGCCACCAAGTGATGGTGGTCAAACAGGGTAAAGTTGTCGAACAGGGACCAGCAGAAAGTGTCTTCGCAGCGCCACAGAACATCTATACACAACAGTTACTGGAAGCGGCCTTCTTGGCCCCAGCTAATTAATCCTTGTAGACAGGAAGAGGAATCACACACATGGGTTTTCTAACCGGCAAGCGCGTTCTGATCGTTGGTGTCGCCAGCAAGCTGTCCATCGCCTCAGGTATCGCCGCAGCGATGCACCGTGAAGGCGCCGAACTGGCCTTCACCTATCAGAACGACAAGCTCAAAGGCCGCGTGGAAGAATTCGCCGCAGGCTGGGGCTCCAGCCCAGAACTGTGCTTCCCGTGCGACGTTGCCAATGACGACGACATCACTGCAGTCTTTGAAGCCCTGAGCAAGAAGTGGGACGGCCTGGACTGCATCGTTCACTCCGTTGGTTTCGCCCCGGGCGACCAACTGGATGGCGACTTCACCGACGTCACCACCCGTGAAGGCTTCCGCATCGCCCACGACATCAGCGCCTACAGCTTTGTAGCTCTGGCCAAAGCGGGCCGTGAAATGATGAAAGGCCGCAATGGCAGCCTGCTGACTCTGTCCTATCTGGGCGCAGAGCGCACTATGCCTAACTACAACGTCATGGGCATGGCTAAAGCCAGCCTGGAAGCCGGTGTCCGTTACCTGGCCGGCAGCCTCGGCCCAGAAGGCACCCGCGTTAACGCTGTGTCGGCAGGTCCAATCCGCACCCTGGCTGCCTCCGGCATCAAGAGCTTCCGCAAGATGTTGGCAGCCAACGAGAAGCAGACTCCGCTGCGCCGTAACGTGACCATTGAAGAAGTCGGCAATGCCGCAGCCTTCCTCTGCTCCGACCTGGCATCCGGCGTCAGCGGCGAAATCATGTACGTTGACGGTGGCTTCAACACCACAGCAATGGGCAACATCGAAGAGTGAGCTGATCACGCTTTGTAACTGCCGTATACAAAAACGCCCGCTGCATCGCACCGGGCGTTTTTGTTTGTCTGCGCAACTGCGGAAACCCCTCTGGCGAAATCACAACAGACTCACGGAAATAAAAAAGGCCGCATATAGCGGCCTATTTTATACAGAGCGATTAGAACCGCTCGATCTTAGCATCAGCTTCCAATTGCTTACGGAAAGCATCGAAATCGAGCTGACCGACACGCGAAGCCAAGAAGCGGCCATACATGGCTTTCTCTTCATCGCTAAGCGCAGCATCCGGTTGGCTTACGCCATTGAGACGGATGATCACATAATCACCGTTATTCAGGCTGATGCCGGAGAATGTCGGTTTATCGTTTGCTTCAGGCTTGCTCATGCGGAACAGTGCCTGCAGTACAACTGGCTCAACACCTTCCTGACTGCGAGTGGCGGCCTCCACAACCTGCCAAGCCTCACCCTGCTGAGCCTGCTCGACCGGAGTCTTGCCGCTGCGCAGTGCTTTCAGCTGCTCTTCGCCTTTAGCCTTTACAGCCTCAGCGGCACGAACCTTTACCAGCTGCGCACGAATACTGTCAGAAACCTGCTCCAGCGGCAGTTGCTGCGGCTTAAGATGCTCTTTTACCCGAACCACAACAACAGTGTTCGGATCCAGTTCAATCACACCACTGTTGCTACCATCCTCAAGCACTTCATCACTGAATGCAGCCTGCACTACCTGACGGTTTGCAGTAATGCCTTCAGCACCACCCTGGCGACCAAACGGCTCACTGGTAAGTACTTTGAGGCCAAGTTCCTGAGCTGGCTGCGCCAGATCAGAGGACTCAAAAGCAGAGTCTTCAAGTGTCTTGGAGACCTCAACAAAACGCTGCTCAACCTCGCGGGTTTTCAGGTCGCGCTTGAGTTTGTCTTCCAGACTGGCGAAGGTCGGGACTTCCGGAGCCTGCACGGCCAGTAGCTTAACCAGGTGCCAGCCGAATTCAGAGCGAACCGGAGCAGATACTTCATTCTCTTTCAGAGCATAAAGAGCATCTTCGAATGCCTGGTCATACACGCCTTTACTGGCAAAGCCCAAGTCACCACCTTCAGTGGCTGAACCTTTGTCATCAGACAGCTCTTTAGCCAGCTTGGCGAAGTCTTCGCCCCCCTGCACACGCTTCTGAATCTCTTCGATCTTGGCTTTGGCTTGCTCATCAGAGGTGTTGTCAGACACCTCAACAAGAATATGCGCAGCGCGACGCTGTTCACTCAGGCCTGCAATCTCACTCTGGTAAGCACTCTGCAAGTCGTCATCATTGACTTCAACCTGGTCAAAGAAAGCGTCCTTCTTGAGCTCCACATACTCCAGCACGACTTGCTCAGGCGTCATGAACTCGCTGGCCTGGGCATCGTAGTAAGCTTTGATATCGTCATCGCTCAGAGTGACCGCATCACGGTCAGCCTTCAGTGTCAGCGTCGCGAAATCACGAGTTTGCTTCTCAAGTGCAGCAAAAGCCTTGATCTGGGCATCAGTCACAAAACCGCTGTTGCCAATACCAGCACGCAGCTGGCCGATCAGCATTTCCTCTTCCAGCATCTGGCGGAACTGCATACGGCTGTAACCCAGGCGTGCAATCACCTGATCGAAACGCTCAGGGCTGAATTTACCGTCAATCAGAAATTCAGGCGTGCTCAGAATAACCTGATCCAGAGCCGGTTCAGAAAATGCAAATTTGGAATCCTTGGCGCTGTTGAGCAGCAATGTCCGCTCGATCAGCCCGTTAAGTGATGCCTCACGCAGCAGCTTCTCATCCAGCATCGCAGGGTCAAAATCCCTGCCGAGCTGCTGAAGCAGCTGGCGGCGCTGCATCTCTACAGCTTGAGTGAGGGCGTTGGCGCTGATTTCCTGGCCATCCACCTCGGCTACCGATTTACCGTTATTAGGACCGGTAAACATCGCCTCAACACCTGTCAGTGCAAGCAACACGACAATGAGACCGATAATGGTTTTGGCAATCCAACCTTGTGAATTGTCCCTGATGTTCTGCAGCATGCGTCCCCCAGAACGACTGTAGAAAAATGCAATCGCGCAGTGTGGGTAAAGTCTGGATAGAAGAAAGGCGCATCAGTAGATGCGCCTTCTCGTAACTGGCGTAGCGAATTGGCTATCTGACTGTCTCGTACATCTATCCCGAATACCAGCCACTAATCGATTCGCTAACCCAAGGATCTGCTATGCGATCCTCGGGCAAACCGAAAACGCTTAGTTAACAGCGTCTTTCAGGGCCTTACCAGCTTTGAAGCCAGGGATCTTAGCTGCAGCGATGCTGATTGGCTTACCAGTCTGCGGGTTACGGCCAGTGCGGGCAGCGCGCTCTTTAACAGCGAAAGTACCGAAGCCTACCAGCACAACGGAGTCACCAGCCTTCAGAGCGCCAGTAACGGATTCAATCACTGCGTCCAGCGCACGGCCGGCAACAGCTTTCGGGATATCAGCAGATGCTGCGATAGCATCGATCAGTTCCGACTTGTTCACTCTTAAGTCCCCTTAATATCTGTTGAGTTTATTTCTTGCTTTTGAATGTAAGCGAAGCTAGTGCTAGAGAGCCTGCTGACACCGTTGAGCCGCTTTATAACAAGGGCTTTAAAAAAGTGTCAAGGAAGCACCCCGGCCTAATGCGTGCTAATTCGCTCCTTGGAATCAGACTCGCGTTTATCATCCTTTGCAACGATCGGAGCCGCATCAGGTAAAGGCTCCGGGGCGTATTGCAGCGCAATTTGCAGGACCTCGTCAATCCATTTAACCGGTTTAATCTGCAGGTCTTGCTTAATATTCTCGGGAATCTCCTTCAGATCACGCACATTTTCCTCAGGAATGATCACCGTCTTGATTCCGCCACGGTGTGCTGCCAGCAGTTTTTCCTTGAGCCCACCGATCGCCAGCACCTGCCCGCGCAGGGTGATCTCTCCGGTCATCGCCACATCTGCACGTACCGGAATCTGGGTCAAAGCCGACACCAATGCGGTGCACATACCAATGCCAGCGCTGGGGCCATCCTTCGGTGTAGCGCCTTCCGGCATGTGAATGTGCAGGTCCTGTTTTTCGTAGAAGTCGACTGGAATTCCCAAACTTTTGGCGCGACTTCGCACCACAGTTTGAGCAGCAGTGATCGACTCAAGCATCACGTCACCCAAGGAGCCAGTTTTGATTAACTGGCCTTTGCCCGGTACTACTACAGCCTCAATAGTCAGCAGCTCACCACCGACCTGAGTCCAGGCCAAACCTGTCACCTGACCGATCTGATCCTGCTGCTCGGCAAGTCCGTAGCGGTGTTTGCGCACGCCCAGGTAGTGCTCGAGTGCGTCCGCAACAACGCTTACGCTGAAGCGTTTTTTCCCCGTATTTTCTTTCACGACCTTGCGGCATACCTTGGCAATTTGACGCTCAAGACCACGCACCCCTGCCTCACGCGTGTAATAACGAATGATGTCGCGAATAGCGTCTTCCTCGAACGCCAGCTCAGAGGTTTTCAGACCATTAGCCTGAATCTGTTTTGGCACCAGATATTTCGTGGCGATGTTAATTTTCTCGGCCTCGGTGTAACCAGGCAGCCGAATAACCTCCATCCGGTCGAGCAGCGGACCTGGGATGTTCATCGAGTTCGAAGTGCAGAGGAACATCACGTCGGACAAATCGTAGTCAACTTCAAGGTAGTGGTCGTTGAAGTTGTGGTTCTGTTCCGGGTCGAGAACCTCAAGTAGCGCCGATGCAGGATCGCCCCGCATGTCCTGGCCCATTTTGTCGATTTCATCGAGCAAAAACAGAGGGTTACGCACTCCAACCTTGGTCATTTTCTGGATCAGGCGACCCGGCATTGAACCAATATAGGTGCGACGGTGACCTCGAATTTCTGCTTCGTCACGCACGCCACCCAAAGCCATACGTACAAACTTACGATTGGTCGCCGTTGCGATAGATTCCGCGAGTGAAGTCTTACCAACACCAGGCGGCCCTACGAGACACAGCACAGGCCCCTTAAGCTTCTTCACACGTTTCTGTACAGCGAGATACTCAAGAATACGTTCCTTGACCTCTTCCAGACCGTAGTGGTCGGCATCCAGCACCGCCTCAGCGCGTGCCAGATCCAGACGCACCTTGCTCTGAGCTTTCCATGGCACGTTAACGAGCCAGTCAATGTAAGAACGTACGACAGTGGCCTCAGCTGACATCGGAGACATTTGCTTGAGCTTATTCAGCTCGGCATTAGCCTTGTTCAATGCCTCTTCAGTCATACCTGCGTTGTCGATACGCTTTCTCAGCTCGTCGACTTCGTTGTGACCTTCTTCACCATCGCCGAGCTCCTTCTGAATGGCTTTCATTTGCTCATTCAAGTAGTACTCACGCTGGCTGCGCTCCATCTGCTTCTTGACACGACCACGGATACGCTTTTCGACCTGCAGCAGATCGATTTCCGCATCGAGCAGGGCCAGAACGTGTTCAACACGAGCGCTCAGATCCGTGATCTCGAGAATTTCCTGCTTCTGCTCAATCTTCAGCACCATATGCGCAGCCATGGTGTCGACCAGACGACTTGGCTCCTCAATGCCGTTGAGGGACGCCAGAACTTCAGCCGGTACCTTTTTGCCTAACTGAACATATTGCTCGAACTGGCTAAGCAGTGTGCGCGTGAAGACCTCCGCCTCACGCTCTGCAACGTCAGCTTCATCGATTAATTGCACTTCTGCCCGGCAATGGGTTTCAGCCTCAATGAAGCGCGCAATCTCGCCCCGCTGCTCACCTTCAACCAGCACCTTGACAGTACCATCCGGTAATTTGAGCAGCTGCAGAACAGTTGCGACCGTGCCCACACGGTACAGACCGTCTTCAGCCGGATCATCGTCAGCAGGATTCTTCTGAGCCAGCAGCAGGATCTGCTTCTCTCCCACCATCGCAGCCTCTAGAGCCTCAATAGACTTCTCGCGCCCGACAAATAACGGAATAACCATGTGCGGATAAACAACGACGTCACGCAGTGGCAACAGAGGCAATTCAAAGGTTGTTTTCATGATTTCGGCTCTACGGCGGCCATATGGCCGTAAACGATTGGGACTACCCTTACCTTTAAGATGGGGGCTGCCTACGCAAAAAACAAGCTTTGCCTTGGAAAAGAAAAAGGGGCCCGAAGGCCCCTTTAACTCACAGCTACGAGCCTATCAGGCGTCCGGGGACGCCTTGGCTGGCAACTCGCTGCTTTCGTAAATGCGGATAGGCTCGGATGTGCCATCGATTACGCTTTCATCGATAACAACCTTGCTTACACCTGTCTGAGACGGAATCTCGTACATGGTATCCAGCAGCACGCCCTCAAGGATGGAACGCAGGCCACGGGCACCAGTTTTGCGCTCAAGTGCCTTACGGGCAACTGAATTCAGCGCATCCGGGCGGAACTCCAGCTCCACACCTTCCATCTCGAACAGCTTGCCGTACTGCTTAGTCAGCGCATTCTTCGGTTCGGTAAGAATCTGCACCAAGGCAGCCTCATCCAGCTCATCGAGGGTGGCGATTACCGGCAGTCGACCAACAAACTCAGGGATCAGACCGAATTTAACCAAATCATCCGGTTCTACGGCGCGGAGAGATTCGCCAACCTTCTTACCCTCTTCCTTGCTACGAACTTCTGCGCCGAAGCCAATGCCACCTTTCGCGGAACGCCCCTGAATGACCTTCTCCAGGCCCGCAAACGCGCCACCACAGATAAACAGGATATTGCGCGTATCCACTTGCAGGAACTCCTGCTGCGGATGCTTGCGCCCACCTTGTGGCGGAACAGAGGCAACAGTGCCTTCGATCAGTTTCAGCAAAGCCTGCTGCACGCCCTCACCGGACACGTCACGGGTGATCGACGGATTGTCAGACTTGCGGGAAATCTTGTCGATTTCGTCGATGTAGACGATACCCATCTGGGCCTTCTCCACATCGTAATCACACTTCTGCAGCAACTTTTGGATGATGTTTTCAACATCCTCACCCACGTAACCGGCTTCAGTCAGGGTGGTTGCGTCAGCAATGGTGAACGGCACATTGAGCAGACGAGCCAGAGTCTCTGCCAGCAACGTCTTACCGGAACCAGTCGGACCAATCAGAAGAATGTTGCTCTTGCCGAGCTCCACTTCATCTTTCTTGTCGCGCTGATTCAGGCGCTTGTAATGGTTATAAACAGCGACAGCCAGAATCTTCTTGGCGCGCTCCTGACCAATTACATACTGATCAAGGATGCTGCTGATTTCCTTAGGTGCGGGCAATTTATGAGCATTGCTCTCGGTCTGTGCCTCCTGCACCTCCTCGCGGATGATGTCATTGCACAGGTCAACACACTCATCGCAGATAAAAACTGAGGGGCCCGCGATCAATTTGCGCACTTCATGTTGGCTCTTGCCACAGAAGGAGCAATAAAGCAGCTTGCCGTTATCCTCGCCGTTGCGGGTGTCAGTCATTCGTTCAATCCAATGCGGTAGGCTTAAAACACAAGATGGGGCTAAATCCGGGCATTTTCAAGGGTGTAAACCACTCACACTTGAATAAGCCCGGCTTTTACCGCCTTACACCGGAGTTAAACCGGCATTTGCCGCTTTTCATGAACGGCATCGACAATTCCATATTCCAGCGCACGAGTGGCGCTCATGAAGTTGTCACGGTTGGTGTCACGCTCGATAGTCTCGAGTGTTTGACCAGTATGCTGAGCCAGCAGCTCATTCAGACGCTGACGGATAAACAAGATTTCACGGGCGTGAATATCGATGTCAGATGCCTGCCCCTGAAAGCCGCCCAGCGGCTGGTGAATCATCACACGGGAATTCGGGAGGCAAAAACGCTTGCCTTTGGCACCACCGGACAGCAAGAAAGCGCCCATGCTGCAGGCCTGACCGATGCATGTGGTCGAAACGTCTGCCTTGATGAACTGCATGGTGTCATAGATCGCCATACCTGCAGTGACAGAACCACCCGGAGAGTTGATATAGAGATGGATATCCTTGTCCGGGTTCTCGGCTTCAAGGAACAGGAGCTGAGCGCAAATCAAGTTGGCCATGTAATCTTCAACCTGACCAACGAGGAAAATGACGCGTTCTTTCAGCAAGCGCGAGTAAATGTCGTAAGCGCGCTCACCGCGGGCTGACTGCTCAACCACCATGGGTACCAAGCCACCAGCGGCCTGGACTTCTGGTACCTGCGGGAAAATTGGATTGCGGTACATTCGGCACTCGCTCCCTAAGTAGTCATACATCAAATGCGCATAAGCCAGCACGAAGGCTGGCTTATGCGTGCTCTGACAAGCTAAAGAAATCAGTCAGCTTTTGGCGCTTCGGCCGGCTTCACTGCTTCTTCGTAAGAGACTGCTTTATCAGTCACTTTAGCCTTCTGCAAAACAGTATCTACAACTTGTTCTTCCAGCACAACAGAACGCACTTCGTTCAGTTGCTGGTCGTTTTTGTAGTACCAAGCTACAACTTGCTCAGGCTCCTGATAAGCGGAAGCCATTTCTTCGATCATCTCGCGAACGCGGGCGTCGTCTGGCTTCAGCTCGAACTGCTTAACTACTTCAGCAACCAGCAGGCCCAGAGATACACGGCGCTTGGCTTGCTCTTCGAACAGCTCGGCTGGCAGTTGATCCGGCTTGATGTTGCCGCCGAACTGCTGAACGGCCTGCACGCGCAGACGGTTTACTTCATTGGAGATCAACGCCTTCGGAGTGTCGATCGGGTTGGCAGCCAGCAGGCCGTCCATTACCTGATTTTTCACCTTGGACTTGATGGCCTGACGCAGCTCGCGCTCCATGTTCTTACGAACCTCGGCACGGAAGCCTTCAACGCCACCTTCTTTCACGCCGAACAGCGCAAAGAACTCGTCGTTCAGTTCTGGCAGTTGAGGTGCGGAAACACTGTTAACAGTAACAGTGAACTCAGCAGTTTTGCCTGCCAGGTCCAGGTTCTGGTAGTCAGCCGGGAAAGTTGGGTTGATGACGCGCTCTTCGCCCGCCTTAACGCCAACCAGGGCTTCTTCAAAGCCTGGGATCATGCGACCGGAGCCCAGAACCAACTGAGTACCCTTGGCGGAACCACCGGCGAACGCTTCACCGTCCAGTTTGCCAACGAAGTCGATGTTCAGCTGGTCGCCGTTTTCGGCAGCACGCTCAACAGCTTCAAAACGGGTGTTCTGCTTGCGCAGAATTTCCAGCATGTTATCGACATCAGAGTCGGCCACGTCGGCCTGCAGACGCTCGATAGCAATGGAGTCAAGGCCTTCAACCTTCACTTCCGGGAACACTTCAAAAGTAGCAACGTACTCCAGGTCCTTGCCCTTCTCGAAGGTCTTCGGCTCAACCGAAGGCGCGCCAGCCGGGTTCAGCTTCTGCTCAACAACGGCTTCGTAGAAGGTGGACTGAATCAGGTCGCCCAGAACTTCCTGGCGAGCGGAGTCTTCATAGCGCTGACGAATAACGCTCATCGGCACTTTACCAGGACGGAAGCCAGGAACTTTTGCACGACGGGCAGTCTGTTGCAGACGCTTGTTGACTTCTGTCTCAACGCGCTCAACAGGTACACCTACAGTCATGCGGCGTTCGAGGGAAGAAGTACTTTCAACGGAAACTTGCATGGATAATCCTCGTTGCACAGACATAAGCCGGCCGTTAATCGACCCCAATAATCAAGGGCATGCATTCTAGTGGCTGATTTTCAAGAAGTCACCCTGTAACAGGCGTCATTCAATGGTGAACAATGACAAGCCGATCAGGATCAGGTAAATCGCGCCTTTCAGGGCTATAGACGGGGTATTAATCGGGAGTCAAGCTCAACTTCTGTTGAGCCTCACAGCCCCATTTAGCGTGATTTTGTGCGCATCCTTGCACTTTAGTCTTCACCTAATCCCGGGTAACGCCGTATTGCCGCAGTTTGTTGGCGATGGTTGTATGCGAAACACCTAGCCGTTTACCTAGCAGTCGACTGCTGGGGTGCTCATGGAACAGGCTCTCCAAAACGGCCTTTTCGAATCGACCGACGATAGCTTCCAGGCTTCCATCCAATGAGAATGTGCCCAAAGGTTGCGGCGCGCCGTAATCAGGCAAGCGAATGTGCTCAGACTTAACGGTTCCACCCTCACAAAGCGACACAGCCTGAAACAATGCATTCTCCAGCTGACGGATATTGCCCGGCCAATGGTAGTGGCTGAGCTTTTCCAGCACCGCCGGATGCAGCTTTGGCAGCGGGCAGCCAATTTGTCGGCAGGCCTGATCAAGAAAGTGCTCGATTAACGGTAATAGCCCGTCCAAACATTCGCGCAGAGGCGGAATATGCAGACTGAGCACGTTCAGGCGGTGGTAAAGGTCCTGACGGAATTCCCCCCGGCTACACAACTCGGATAGATCGACTTGGGTGGCACAGATGACCCGCACATCCAGATAGACCTCCTCATCACTACCCACCCGCCGGAAGCAGCCATCCTGCAGAAAGCGCAGCAGTTTGGCCTGCAGACGCGGGCTCATCTCCCCGACACCATCCAGAAACAGCGTGCCGCCAGCGGTGAGCTCCAGCAGACCCAGCTTGCCTTCGGGGCGCGCACCTTCGAATGCACCTGGGCCGTAACCGAATAGTTCAGTTTCCGCCATGGACTCCGGCAAACCCGCGCAGTTGAGCGCCATAAACGGCGATTGCCCGCGTGGACTGGCCAAGTGGCAGGCACGAGCGAGCAGCTCTTTACCCGTTCCGGTTTCGCCCTCTATTAATAGAGGGGCGTCCAGCGGTGCCATTCGCCGCGCCTCCCGCACTACCGCTGCCATGCCCTTCGAACTTTGGAAGATGCTGTCAAAACCGCGCAACTCCTGCTTACGCACCTGATAGATACGCTCACCGACACGGTCCGCCCGATGCAGGGTCAGTACGGCCCCGGCAAGGGCCTCACTGTCTTCATGCTCGGTCTGCAGAGGCGCGATATCGACCAGAAAGACATCACCTTTGATTTTCACCCGCACCCCGTTGATACGCGCCTTGTTAGCCCGAACCAGTTCGGGCAGATCAAAATCTTCGGTGTAGCGCGACAGGGCAATTCCCGGCACTTCATCCACCCGCACGCCCAGGAGCTGAGCAGCACTGCGGTTGGCTGCCACGATGCTGCCGCCCATGTCCACGGACAGCACAGGAAAATCCAGAGCCCCCAGCAACGCGTTGAGTTCCAGATGCTTGCGCTCGCTGGGCATCAAGCCTACGCGCTTCACGCCAAACACACCGGCAATGTTCTCAATCTGAGGGCGCAGAGACTGTAATTGCATGTTGATCATGTTCGGGCAATGCATGTAAATCGCATTGCCCTGCTCGCCGCCGACTTCACCACGGGCCACGTTTACGCCGTAGCTCACCAGCAGTTCGAGAATGTCGCGAAGGATACCAATCCGGTTTTGGCAATGAATCTTGATACGCATGGAAAAGGCTCTTTTGAATTTGTTATGGGCCGCACGCTGCATAACGATGAACTCGGCTCAATTGCCCGTCAAGAATATGTGACGAAGAGCCGGAAGAAGATCTAAACGGGAGGCCATTCCCACCACCGCGTAAGGTTTACGTTACAAATAACTCCTTACATTCTCCCTTGGAAAGGTCGACTTCATGCCCATTGCAGCCTATGAAGGCGTATCACTGATGACATCACAACAACAAAACGCCGTTTGGAGGCGACGATGTCGACTACCCACTATCTGGCCCGCGAGCCTGATGCGGATGGCTTTATTCACTATCCCGAAGCCGAGCATGAGGTATGGCACACCCTAATCACCCGGCAGCTATCGGTGATTCAGGGTCGCGCTTGCGCTGAGTACTTAGATGGAATCGAACAACTCAACCTGCCCCACCAACGCATTCCGCAACTTGGCGAAATTAATCGTGTGCTACAGGCTAAAACGGGCTGGAGCGTAGCCCGGGTCCCAGCCCTAATTCCGTTTCAGACATTTTTTGAACTGCTGGCCACAAAGCAATTTCCCGTCGCGACCTTTATCCGCACGCCCGAGGATCTGGATTACCTACAGGAACCGGACATTTTTCATGAGATTTTCGGTCACTGCCCGTTGCTGACTAATCCGTGGTTTGCCAAATTCACCCACACCTACGGCAAACTGGGGCTCAAAGCCAGTAAAGAGGAGCGCGTGTATTTGGCTCGCCTGTACTGGATGACGATTGAGTTTGGCCTGATCGACACACCACAAGGCCGCAGAATCTATGGCGGAGGCATTCTGTCCTCACCCAAAGAGACACAATACTGCCTAAGCCACGAGCCTCAACACCTGCCGTTTGATGCCGTCGAAGCCATGCGCACACCTTATCGAATCGACATCCTGCAGCCGCTCTACTTCGTCTTGCCAGAGATGAAACGCCTGTATCAGCTTGCTCAAGAAGACATCATGGCGTTACTGCAACAAGCCCGACAGCTTGGGCTTCACCCGCCTAAATTCGCGCCCAAGGCGGCCTGATCCCACTGCCCTGTTATTCATAAGGAGAACATTCATGAGCCTTGCCCAAGCCCAATGCGAAGCCTGCCGCGCTGACGCCCCTAAAGTCTCCCCAGAAGAGCTGGCCGAGCTAATCCGCCACATTCCTGACTGGAACATTGAAGTGCGCGGCGACCACATGGAGCTTGAACGCGTGTTTCTGTTCAGGACCTTCCGTCACGCCCTGGCCTTCACCAACGCCGTGGCCGTCATTGCCGAAGAGGTCGGCCATCATCCAGCGCTGCTGACCGAATGGGGCAAAGTCACGGTTACCTGGTGGAGCCACGAGATGCGCGGACTACACCGTAACGACTTCATCATGGCCGCTCGTACCGACGAACTGGCGGCACAAGCTGAGGGCCGTAAGTGATGCACTTTCAAGGGGTTAAAACCGTACCCGGCGATCCGATCTTCGGCCTGCAAGAGCTGTATCACAACGATCCGGCACCGGGAAAAATGGAACTGGCGCTGGGCGTATATAAGGATGAGCACGGCAACACGCCGATTCTCAACAGCGTCAAACTTGCCGAACGCCACTTGCAGGAGCACGAGCGCAGCAAAAGCTACATCGGCAGCCATGGTGATCCGCTGTTTAATGAACTGATCACCCGCTTGGTGCTGGGCGATGACAGCCCACTCCTGGCTCAGCGCGCAGCAGCCACTCAAGCCCCGGGCGGCACCGGCGCACTGCGGCTGGCAGCTGACTTTATCGCTCACAACCTGCCGGGTCGCAGCATTTGGATCAGCGACCCCAGTTGGCCGATTCACCAGACGTTGTTTGCAGCCGCAGGCGTCCCCGTCAGGCATTACACCTATATTGGCGACACTAACCAGGTGGACATGGATGGCCTGATCGCCACCCTCAGCCAAGCCCCCAAAGGCGACGTCGTGCTGCTGCACGCCTGCTGCCACAACCCCAGCGGGTTCGACCTGACAGCACAAGAGTGGACGCGCCTGCTGGAGGTGATCAAACGCCGTGAACTGTTACCACTGCTCGACTTCGCCTATCAGGGGTTTGCTGAAGGTTTGGAGCAGGATGCTTTCGCTGGGCGCCTGTTTGCTGAACAGCTGCCAGAATTGCTGATCACCCACTCCTGCTCGAAAAACTTCGGCTTGTACCGCGAACGCACCGGGGCACTGATCGCCTGCGCGGCGACTGGCGAACAGCTTCAGGCGATTCGCAGCCAACTGGCTGTCGCCGCACGCAATCTGTGGTCCAACCCTCCCTCCCACGGAGCAGCCGTTGTCACACACATCCTGAGCAATCCGGCGTTACGCACCGAGTGGACGAGGGAGTTAGAAAGCATGCGTCAGCGCATCTTCGGCTTACGCCACGATTTGGTTGAGGCGCTTGCAGCGCATGACCTGCGCCAGCTCTTCGAACATATCACCCGTCAGCGAGGTATTTTCTCCTACACCGGCTTGAGCGCTGCGCAAGTAAAGCGCCTGCAAGACGAGTTCAGCATTTATATGGTCGGTCGCGGGCGCGCCAATATCACCGGTATTAACAGTGCACACATTGATCAACTGGCCAGCGCTATTGCCAGTGTCTGCGAGGAATAAGACTCGAACGCGTCAAAGGTACGCTGGGCTGCTCGCCTTGATCAGCTACTAGCCCAAACACGTACGGCGGCAGCCAGCCTGGCTAACCTGTCTGGCTGTCCACTTCACAGTTGATCAGCCAGGAGATGCCAAACTTATCCGTCAACACCGCAAAGCGAGTCGCCCAGAATGTCTGTTGCAAGGGCATCACCACCTGACCGCCAGCCGACAACTCGGAAAACAGGCGCTCTGCCTCGGGCACATTGCCGACCTGCAAGCAGATTGAGCAGCCCTTAACCCCCTCGTAGGGCTCACCGGGAAATGTATCGGATGCCATCAACACCATATCCCCTGAGGTCAGCGACACGTGCATAACCCGCCGGTGGATTTCCTCAGGAAAATTATTCGCCTCCGGACTATCGGCAAAACGCATCAATTCCAGCTTTCCGCCCAATACCTGAGCATAAAAGGTGAAAGCCTCTTCACTGTTGCCGTCAAAGTTCAGATAGGGATTTAGCTTCATCACTACGCCTCCTTCGCACATGGAAGACCGAGCTGAGCACGCCTTCACGTACCCTGCCGGCGTAACTCAGGAGTGAATTCAGCAGCAAAATCATCCACCCCAAACAACTGGCCTATCTCAGTATCACTGCCAGCAGACATTCGACTGGGAGCCCTGAACCACTCGATACAGGCCCGCAACGGGTCGACCTGAAAACCCCAGGACCCTGCAACCTGCTCTGGCGCTTTAGCAAGCGGCCTCAAACTGTGCGGGCGCGGCGTAACGGACCGGGTATGACCCGAGTCCATAACCTAACCGAACAAATGGCATTAGCGTCCATCCCGGGATGAAAGGTCGATGAGCGACTTTCCTGAATTCAAGTGTGCGGAATCAGCCCTAGAAACTAACCTTACCGCGACCTGCTTTGATTTCCCCGCGTTTGCTCTTACCGTCCAGGCGGCGTTTTTTGGAGCCCAGCGTAGGCTTGGTTGGACGGCGCGCTTTCTCAGTTTTAGCCGCAGCCTTGATCAGCTCCACCAGCCGCTCCAGCGCATCCGCGCGGTTCTGCTCCTGGGTCCGGTACTGCTGCGCCTTGATAATGATCACTCCATCGCTGGTGATACGGTTATCGCGCCACACCAGCAGGCGCTCCTTATAGAAAGGCGGCAGCGATGAGGCCTGACTATCAAAGCGCAAATGCACCGCACTAGAGACCTTGTTGACGTTCTGACCACCAGCGCCCTGAGCCCGGATGGCGGTTAGCTCGATTTCGTCGTCAGGTAAGTGGACGCTATTGGAGATCAGCAACATAGATAAACATCGGCTCAGAACAAGGATGGCAAGGATACTCTGCCTAGTCCCTGCTCGCAGGCTTTACCCCTTAAGGCGCGACAAAGGCGCACAGGCAAAGTCTGTTTGCCCAACACTAAAAGCCGCTAATAAATACATAACCCATTGATTTATATCGATATAAATTAAACACGAAGCGCTCTTAAAATCATCTGATACGGTTTTTATTTGAAAACCTGCTTCTGTTTTCAGAACACCACTGCGCCGATCATTCGCCCCGCCTGAACCAGCCCAGAGGGGGCGCACACCGTGACCGACCGCATTCCGGCGAAGATCGTTGAAACCATCGACCCACGCCAACCCATTCGCCTGACACCATCACAAGCAGGCGGCACCATTCACACCCGCAGTTTTACCGGACTGTTCCGCAACTTACGGCTGTACGGAGCGGGGGCGCTGATGCTGCTGTATTTCGGCACCGTCTGGCTGGACTGGGGCGATCGTCAGGCGGTGCTCTGGGATTTGCTGGGTAGTCAGTTTCACATCTTTGGCGCAACCTTCTGGCCACAAGACTTCATTCTGCTTTCTGCCCTACTGATCATTTGCGCCTTTGGCCTGTTTTTTATCACTAAAGTTGCCGGCCGCGTCTGGTGCGGCTACAGCTGCCCTCAGAGTGTCTGGACTTGGATTTTCATGTGGGCCGAGAAAGTTACTGAGGGCGAGCGCAACCAGCGCATCAAACTGGACGCTGCCCCTTGGTCAGCAAATAAAGTGCTTCGGCGCGTGAGTAAACACACGCTATGGCTGGCGATCAGCTTTATCACCGGCCTTACGTTTGTCGGCTACTTCACCCCGATCAAACCACTAGTCACCGATTTACTGACCTTGGAAGCTGGCGCCACCAGTGTTTTCTGGATCGTCTTTTTCACCGCTGCCACCTACATGAACGCTGGTTTTATTCGGGAAAAGGTATGCGTGCACATGTGCCCGTACTCCCGTTTCCAGAGCGTGATGTTTGACGACAGCACCCTACTGGTCAGCTACGACAGCAAGCGTGGCGAAGGCCGTGGCGCACGAAAAAAAGGTGCCGATTACCGTGCCGAGGGCCTGGGTGACTGTATCGACTGCACCCTCTGCGTGCAGGTCTGCCCAACCGGGATCGATATTCGCGACGGCCTGCAAATTGACTGCATCAGTTGCGGTGCCTGCATCGACGCCTGCGACAGCGTCATGGACAAAATGGGTTATGAGCGCGGTTTGGTCCGCTACACCTCCGACAAGGCTATGGCAGGCGGTAAAACCAATTGGTTACGCCCGCAACTGCTCGGCTACGCTGCCATGTTGTTGCTGATGATTGCAGCACTGGTCTGGGCTCTGCAGACTCGATCACTGGTATCGCTGGATATCCATAAAGACAGAAGCATGTACCGGGAAAATAGCGTAGGTCAGATCGAAAACATCTACCGCTTGAAGATCATCAACAAGTCGCAAACCACTCAGCATTACCTGGTCTCAGTATCAAGTGATGCACAACTTAAGCTCAACGAGCACCCAGTGATTACCGTAGCAGCCGGGGAGATGCTGGATGTACCGGTTAGCGTTGCGATGCTTAGTGCCCGTGCACCCAGCACATCCGAGCCGCTGACCTTTGAATTGGTTGCCGTAGACGATGCGAGCATCCACGTCAGCGCCGACAGCACCTTCGTTTCACCTCGTAATCGCTGAGTTCGGTCGCATGCCCGCCAGCCAGCCAGTAAAGTACGCAACCTTACCCACCGCAGCGCTCAATCAGGACAAGATGAAACGCTACGAAAAGTTTGCAGACGACATCGCCGAACTGATCCGCACAGGCGTACTGGCTGCCGGCGAGCGCGTGCCCTCGGTGCGCCACGCCAGCCGCACCTACGGCGTCAGCCCATCTACGGTTTTCCAGGCGTACTACCTGCTGGAAAGCCGGGGGCTGATCGTCGCCCGCGAGCGCTCTGGCTACTTTGTTCGTGAACACGCACAACAGCCGCTGCATGAACCTGAAATCAGCAGTAAACAAGCCCAAACCAGCGATGTAGATGTCAGCGAGCTGGTGTTCTCCGTGCTCGGCTCACTGAAAGACCCAGATACCGTGCCGTTTGGTTCAGCCTTTCCGAGCCCGGATTTATTCCCCCTCGCCCGCCTCGGTCGCTCCATGGCCCACAGCCTGCGTGATATGCAGCCGCAAGCCGTGATTGCCGACATGACCGAAGGTAATCCTGACCTGCGCAGACAAATTGCCCTGCGCTATATGGTCAGCGGAGTCATGTTGCCTCTGGAAGAGTTGGTGATCACTAACGGAGCAATGGAGGCGCTGAACCTCTGCCTGCAATGCGTTACAGAACCAGGGGATCTTGTCGCCATTGAGGCGCCTGCTTTCTACGCTTGCCTGCAAGTATTGGAGCGACTGAAGCTCAAAGCAGTTGAGATACCCGTCCATCCTCGCGAAGGCATTGATTTGGATAGCTTGGCCGACAGCCTGAAACGCCTGCCAATCAAAGCCTGTTGGTTTATGAGCAGCTTGCAGAATCCGTTAGGCGCAAGCATGAGTGACGACAAAAAACGCGCCCTATGTGACCTGCTGCAACAGCATCAGGTGCCAATGATTGAGGACGATGTTTACGCTGAGCTGTACTTCGGCAACCAGCCGCCCAAGCCGGTAAAGAGCTTCGACCGGGACGGACTGGTGATGCACTGCGGATCGTTCTCCAAATGCCTCGCGCCGGGCTATCGGGTTGGCTGGGTGGCAGCCGGACGCTATGCCGAGCATGTCACCCGACTGAAGCTAATGACGACGATTTCACCCTCAGTTCCGGCACAAGCCGCCATTGCCGATTACCTGCAACATGGCGGCTATGACCGCCATCTGCGCAAACTGCGCCACGAGCTAGAGGCGCAGCAGGCCTCGATGCTGGCCTCCGCTGCTCGACATTTCCCGGCGCAAACCAAAGTCACTCGCCCTGCCGGTGGCTACTTCCTGTGGTTTGAGTTTCCTGAACAGGTGGATTCACTCAAGCTGTTCCAGCTGGCCCTCGCCCAAGGCATCAGCCTGGCACCGGGGCCGATTTTCTCCGCCACCCGCCGCTTTGGTAACTGCGCCCGCCTCAACTCCGGCCATCCCTGGAGCGCCCGGAGTGAACAGGCAATGGCGGTATTGGGGCGCATCATTGCATCGTTCTGAGCGCTGAAATGTTCCCTTGAAATTTCACCAAGCACGGCGTTGCAGGGTCAGATAAGTTAGCCGCCTGGTTATTCAGGGATTCTTCATGGACTCAATTACTCAGGCTGTTCTCGGTGCATCCATTCAGGGGGCATTGTTGGGTCGCTGGCAGGGACGTAAGGCACTGCTGTACGGCGCAATGCTCGGCACTCTGCCGGATCTGGACGTACTGATCGACTATGGCGACGCCGTCGCCGATATGACTTACCACCGCGGTTTCAGTCACTCCCTGTTCGTGCTCAGCGGTTTTGCATTGTTGCTGGCTTGGCTGTTCAGGCGCTTTCGCAGCTCACCAGGCTACTCGACCCAGCGCCTGTTCTGGACACTCTGGCTGGTGCTGATTACTCATCCGATTCTGGACAGCTTCACCAGCTACGGTACGCAACTGTTCTGGCCGTTAATGCCAACCCCGACGGCCTGGTCGAACATCTTCATCATCGATCCGCTGTACAGCATCCCGCTGCTGGTGGCTGTGCTGTTCGGTCTGTTTGCCGGCTTAGGTGGCAAAGGCGTACGCCTGTGTGGCTGTGCGCTGGCGCTGTCATCGGTGTATATGGCCACGACCTTTGCCGGTAAATACATGGCCGAACACCAGGTCAATGCCGAACTGCAACGCCAGGGCATACAGGCCGAAGCTCTGTTCAGTACGCCAACACCATTCAATAGCCTGCTCTGGCGCGTGGTGGTCAAAGACGGTGCGGATTACCACGAAGCGCTGGTGAGCTGGTTCGATCAACAGCCGCCCACACTGGAGCGCATCCACCACAGCCCGCAGCTGGCACAGGCGCTGAGGGAGTCTGGGGCACATACGCGACTGGCTTGGTTTACCGACAATTGGCTGCGTTACGACCGGCTTGCGGATCAATTGATTGTCACCGACATCCGTTTGGGCATGACCGGCTACCACCCGTTCCGTTTCGCCTTTGCTACGTTTGAGAATGGCCAGTGGAAGATTCCCGATGCAATCCCGCAGATTGCTGTTGATCGTGGTGACTACAGCCGCCTGAAACTGTTGTGGCAGCGAATCTGGGATCAATCGGTGGAAATACCGCTCAGGCAATGGGCAGACCAGTTGAATCGTCCCAACTAAAAGCTGTGCCCTTAAATACAAAAAGCCCGGTCATCACCGGGCTTTTTGTTAGCGCTGTCAGGCAGCCGACTTGTTCTTCAATGTGAAGCACAGCCACAGCAGAGCGAGCCAGACTGGGATGGCATAAACCGAGACATTGATCCCCGGAATCAGCAGCATCACACCCAGAATAAAGACCACAAACGCAAGGCACAGGTAGTTGCTGAACGGATACCAGAACGCTTTGAACTCGGTGACCACGCCTTTAGCCTGCATGGCCTTGCGGAACTTCAGGTGAGCCAGGCTGATCATTGCCCAGTTGATCACCAGTGAAGCCACCACCAGCGCCATCAACAGCTCCAGAGCCGATTTCGGTGCAAGGTAGTTGACCAACACGCACAGCAGCGTCACCAGAGCCGACACACCGATGGACAGCACCGGCACACCGCGCTTGTTCACCTTCATCAGACGCTTCGGCGCATCGCCCTGCTCGGCCAGGCCGTACATCATACGGCTGGTGCAGTACACGCAGCTGTTGTAGACCGACAGTGCCGCTGTCAGTACCACGAAATTGAGGATGTTCGCCGCTGTATCACTGCCAATCAGCGAGAAAATCTGCACAAACGGGCTGCTGCTGTAGGCATCGCCACCGGCGCTCAGGGTTTCCACCAGGCTGTCCCACGGATGCAGAGACAGCAGCACTGCCAGTGCACCGATATAGAAAATCAGGATGCGGTACACCACCTGATTGATCGCTTTGGGAATGACTGTTTTCGGCTGATCGGCCTCTGCAGCGGTAATCCCCACCAGCTCAAGCCCGCCAAAGCTGAACATGATGATGGCCATCACCATCACCAGACCGGTCACGCCATTAGGAAAGAAGCCGCCGTGACTCCACAGGTTGCTGACAGTTGCTTCTTCGCCGCCAGCACCGCTGAACAGCAGGTAACAGCCCAGCGCGATCATGCCGATGATCGCCACCACTTTGATGATGGCAAACCAGAACTCAGCTTCACCGAAGGCTTTTACGTTAGTCAGGTTGATCGCATTGATCAGCACAAAGAACGCCGCAGCGGTAGCCCAGGTCGGTATATCCGGATACCAGTACTGCACGTACTTGCCTACGGCCGTGAGCTCGGCCATGCCCACCAGCACATATAGCACCCAGTAGTTCCAGCCCGACATAAAGCCAGCCAGAGGCCCCCAATAACTATGTGCAAAGTGGCTGAAGGAGCCGGCAACCGGCTCTTCGACGATCATCTCGCCCAACTGGCGCATGATCAGAAACGCAATAAAACCACCGATTGCATAGCCGAGGATCATCGACGGGCCGGCGGACTTGATCACACCGGCCGAACCGAGGAACAGGCCTGTACCGATCGCGCCACCTAAGGCAATCAGCTGGATATGACGGTTTTTCAGCCCGCGCTTGAGCGAGCCTGCCTGTAACGAATCAGACATCAGCACACACTCCGAAGCAGGCAGCGGGACATGGGGAGACGAGACATGGGATCACCTGTCGCTCTATTCCGTGACGGGAACACACCCATCAGGCGGTAACCTGAAGGAATAAAAGCTGGCGAATACCAGAAGATTTAGATGCCCTAAGGCAGCAGGTCACGGAAAAGGCGCGAATTATATACAGCTTCGAAGGTGTTCGCCCGCCCCAAATCGGCAACAGGGACAGGCGAACACCACTCGTTACAGGCTGCTCAGGCCTCAGTTAGCCTGCAGATCCGCCGCGTTGCGCGGGGCTTCAGACGCTGCACGGGTGCATTTAATCCAGTAAAAAACACCCACCACAAACAACCACACAGGAATGGCAAACACCGAGACACGGATGCCTGGTGTCATCAGCATTACCGTCAGCATAAACAGTACAAACGCCAGAACCAGATAGTTGCCCAGCGGATAAAACAGCGCCTTAAAGCTGCTTTGCTGGCCTGTTTTGAGCTGATGCTGGCGGAATTTGAGGTGCGAATAACTAATCATCGCCCAGTTAATCACCAGGGTTGCCACCACCAGCGACATCAACAGTTCCAGCGCATTCTTCGGCACCAGATAGTTCACCCCAACCGCCAGGCCCGTCACCAGAGCCGACACCAGCAGCGCCCGCACTGGCACACCGCGCTTGTCCACCTTGGCCAGCACACGCGGTGCATCACCCTGCTCGGCCAGACCAAGGAGCATGCGGCCATTGCAGTAAGTGCCGCTGTTGTAGACAGATATTGCCGCCGTCAGCACGACAAAGTTGAGGATATGCGCCGCAGCGTCATGGCCGATCAGGGAGAAAATCTTCACAAACGGGCTGCCGCTGTAGTCATCCCCTGCACTGCTGATGCTTTGCAGCAGAGAATCCCATGGACTCAGGGACAGCAGCACAACCAGCGCACCGATGTAGAAAATCAGAATCCGCCAGATCACCTGATTGATCGCTTTGGGAATCACTTTTTTCGGGTTCTCCGCTTCAGCGGCGGTGAAGCCCAGCATCTCAAGGCCGCCAAAGCTGAACATGATAAAAGTCATCGCCAGCACCAATCCCATAATGCCGTTAGGGAAGAACCCGCCATGGCTCCACAGATTAGTGACCGTGGCTTGCTCGCCACCGGCTCCGCTGAACAGCAGCCAGCAGCCGAGGACAATCATGCCGACCACCGCCACCACCTTGATCATGGCAAACCAGAATTCGGCCTCACCAAAGAACTTCACGTTGGCCAGATTGATGGCGTTAACCAATACGAAGAACGCCGCCGCAGTGGCCCAAGTCGGAATCTCCGGCCACCAGAAGTGGATGTATTTACCCACAGCCGTCAGTTCTGACATGCCCACCAGAACGTACAGAACCCAGCAGTTCCAGCCGGACAAAAAGCCACCGAAACGCCCCCAGTATTTATGGGCGAAATGGCTGAATGAACCGGCCACCGGCTCTTCAACAATCATCTCGCCAAGCTGGCGCATGATCAGAAAGGCAATAAAACCGCAGAAGGCATAACCGAGGATCATCGACGGGCCAGCGGACTTGAGCACACCGGCTGAGCCCAGGAACAAGCCAGTGCCAATAGCACCGCCAAGGGCAATCAATTGAATATGTCGGTTCTTCAGGCCACGTTTGAGATGACCGGTATTGAGAGTGTCGTGCTGCATGGCGTCACCTTAATGTTGTTATCGTGACGGATAGAACCCGCTGCGCGGGTAACGCGGCGGAATAGACCGGACCGGTTAGGCCCGAACGGTAAAACTGCAGGCAAGGCAATTGACTTACGGTGCGTCGGGCTGAACCTCCGGCACAGCCTGGCTGAATGCCGCAAGCGGCTCGCAACGGCTGGCTAAAGCCAGTAAACGCGGATAAGTACTCAGATCAGCCTGATAACGGCGGGCGTTATACAGCTGAGGGATGAGGCAAGCTTCCAGATAACCCGGCTGCTCGCCCAGAGACAGCTCATCCTTGAACACGGCCAGTCCTTCTTCCACCGCTGATAAACCACGGTGCAACCAGTGCAGATACCAGCGATTTCTGACCGACTCTGCCAGGCAGAGTTCATCGCCAAGATACTGCAGTACCCGTAGATTGCTGAGCGGATGCACATCACAGGCAATATGCAGCGCCAAAGCCCGCACTTGAGCCCGGCGCAGCGGGTCTTGCGGCAACAGCGTAGGCCCATCAAAGCGTTCCTCGAGGTACTCGAGAATTGCCAGCGACTGCGCAATGCGCACACCGCCATTGGCCTCATCCACCAGTAACGGCACCAACTCCTGCGGATTCAATTGACGATAGCTATCGCTGTGCTGCTGACCGCCCTCCTGCAGCAGATGCACCGGCACCTGAGCGTAATCCAGCCCTTTCAGATTCAGGCCAATCCGCACCCGATAAGCCGCGCTGGAGCGCCAGTAGCCATAGAGGGTCAGATCAGCCTTCATAGCGCTCAACCACTTGGTCGATGGCCCCAAACAGGCTGTTACCCGCCGTATCGAACATTTCAATGCGCACCCGATCGCCGAATTTCAGGAACGGCGTGTGCGCCTCGCCCTGCTCGATAATCTCCAGCATGCGTTTCTCAGCCAAACAGCTGGAGCCCGCGCTGCGGTCATAGTTGGAAACCGTTCCCGAGCCGATAATGGTGCCGCTGCCCAAAGGCCGGGTTTTCGCAGCGTGAGCGACCAGCGTGGGGAAGTTAAAAGTCATATCGGTACCGGCATCCGGCTGGCCGAACAACTCGCCGTTAATGTGGCTGACCAACGGCCGGTGCACCTTACCTTCGCGCCAGTGCTCGCCCAGCTCATCCGGGGTGATGGCAACCGGAGAAAAACTCGACGAGGGCTTGCTCTGATAAAAACCAAACCCCTTGGCCAGTTCACCGGGGATCAGGTTGCGCAGGGACACATCGTTAACCAGCATCAGCAGCTGAATATGGCCTGCGGCCTCGGCTGCACTGACGCCCATCGGCACGTCATCGGTGATCACCGCCAGCTCTGCTTCCAGGTCGATTCCCCACGCCTCATCCGCCAGACAGATTGGACTGTGGGGCGGGATAAAGCTGTCCGCCCCCCCCTGATACATCAGCGGGTCATGCCAGAAACTTTCCGGCATTTCAGCACCACGCGCCTTGCGCACTAGCTCCACGTGATTCACATAGGCACTGCCATCTGCCCAGTGATACGCGCGCGGCAGCGGGCTATGGCAGGCCGCCTGATCGAAGGCAAACGCCTCGCTCTCCAGCCCGTCATTCAGGCGCTGATACACCGCCTCCAGCTTGGGTCGGGTGTGCTGCCAGTCATCCAGCGCTGCCTGCAATGTCGCAGCAATTGCCGGAACCTTCACGGCCTTCTGCAGATCCCGCGACACCACTAACAGCACGCCGTCGCGGCCTTGATTGAGAGACGCGAGTTTCATCAGCTTTCCTTACCCGGCGCACGCCAGGAATTTACGTATTGGGGAACATCCACCGCCGACGCCACATCAGCGATTTCCAGTGCGCGGCGGGTGTCGATCATCACTGCCACTTCATCGATAAAGGTGGCCGGGTCTTCCAGACTCTTTTTCAACGCTTTGGGATGCGGGCCGTGCGGGAACCCGCACGGATGCAGGGTGACCATGCCCGCCTCGATGTTGTCGCGGCTGAAGAAGTTGCCGCGGTGGTAGAACAGCACTTCATCGTAGTCGTCATTGTTGTGATAGAACGGCACCTTTAAAGCGCCCGGATCGCTCTCCACCGGCCTTGGCGTGAACGTACAGATCACAAAACCGTTGGCGACAAAGGTGGTGTGGGCCGACGGCGGCAAGTGATAGCGATGACTCATCAGCGGGCGGATATCCCGCCAGTTGAGGCGAAAAACGCTGTTGTCGCCGTGCCAACCCACCACATCCAGCGGGTTGTACGGATATGTCACGGTGCTGATCTGCCCGCGTCGCTTGATGCGGATTTGCCAGGCCTGCTCGTCCTGCTGCGCCTTAAAGGCATCATCCAGGCGCGGGTAATCCAGCACCGCCGGATCAAAAATCGCCTGTGGCCCAAGCAGACCTTTATCCGGTAGCTGATAGGCACCGTCAGTGCTCTCAATCAGCAGCATAAAGGTCGGCTGCTTCGCCTCGATCCGCCATGCAGTACCACGCGGAATCAACAGGTAATCACCGTCGCGGTAGCTCAGGTGGCCGAAGTCACAGTAAAACTCCCCTGCACCTTCGTGAATAAACAGCAGATCGTCACCATCACCATTACGTACTAAGTGGCGCATCACGCCATTGGTGCGCCACACGCGCAGTTTTACGTCGCCGTTGTGCAGCGCCAGCGGTGCAGCCAGCGGGCAGTCGCGCTGGCTTTCAATGCGGTTGAAATCAAACGCATGTGGGCGCAGCGGGCCTTCCCAATCGATCCAGCCGGTTGGCGGATGTTTGTGATGCAAGTGCGCGGTCGGCCCGAAAAACCCTTCGCGGCCCATCTCACGCTCATAGGTGCCCTGCGGGAAGTCGCAGTGCGCTTGTCGCGAGCACACACCTTCACTCAGGGGAATTCGTACCCAGTTACGACTCATGACCAGTCTCCATCCAAGGTGCTTCAGCACCGTTGCCGGTTAGCGCAGATAAAGCCTGCGCCTATCAATCCGCAGCGATCACGCCACGCTTGATCTGGTCCTCTTCGATGGACTCAAACAGGGCCTTGAAGTTGCCCTCGCCAAAGCCCTGATTGCCTTTGCGCTGGATGATCTCGAAGAAGATCGGGCCAATCACTGTGTTGGTGAATATCTGCAGCAGAATGCCGTCGTCGCCCGGTGCGCCGTCAATCAGGATGCTCAGCTCACGCAAGGTGTCTGTAGGCTCACCATGCCCCGCCACGCGACTGTCGACCTTGTCGTAATAGGTACCGGGGGTGACCATAAAGTCCACGCCATTGGCGCGCAGCTGGCGTACGGTCTGGTAGATATCCTCGGTGCTCAGGGCGATATGCTGGATGCCTTCGCCGTGGTATTCGCGGATAAATTCTTCGATCTGGGACTTATCGTCAGCAGACTCGTTGATCGGGATACGGATCTTGCCGCAGGGTGCGGTCATCGCCCGGGACAGCAGCCCGGTGAGCTTGCCTTCGATATCGAAGTAGCGGATTTCGCGGAAGTTGGCGATGCGCTCATAAAAGCCCGACCAAACATCCATCTGACCACGGCGGACGTTGTGGGTCAGGTGATCCAGCCCCATCAGGCCGACGCTGTTATCGCTGGCGGAACGGCCGGGAATAAACTCAAAGTCGACGTCGTAGATGGTCTTATCGCCGTAGCGATCCACCAGATACAGAAGCGATCCGCCGATGCCTTCAACGCAGGGAATATTCAGCTCACCGAAGTTAGCGTGGCTGCCTACCAGTGTTGCGCCCTGCTGCTCGACATACGCAGCAGCCTGCGCCGCATTCTTAACCCGGAAGGCCATGGCACACGCGCTTGGCCCGTGCTTTTCGGCGAACGCACGGACGTGGCCACTTGGGCTGCCGTTGAGGACGAAATTGATGTCGTTCTGCTGGAACAGCCAGACCTCTTTGGTCCGGTGCTTGGCTGTCTCGGTAAAGCCCATGGCGCTGAACAGCTGGCGCAGCTGCTCGATTCCTTCAGCGTTGGGCGCAGTGAATTCTACGAACTCGAAACCATCGGTGCCGATTGGGTTGTGCTGTTCGATCTTACTCACGGCGTTCATCTCGCCTCCTGATTATTGTTGTGGTGCGAATGGATGCCTTCATCACATCCCAGCCGCACCGCAGCAACAACCCGGCGCACAGGCCGCGAACGCCTTCAGACTCTGCTGTTCTGGCAATCTTTTATGACAGCTGCCCCTGCACGCAGGGAAAACACCCAGATTCGTAACGCAATCTTTACAGGCAGGCTAGCCGGCTTGCCAGACCGATTGGCGCAGCAATGTGCTGATCCAATCGGTGGCTTTCAGAAATGAGGTTTTAGTGTTGCAGGTTGCCGTAGAGCTTGGCGTACAACCCGCCCTCGGCAATCAGCTGCTGATGGTCGCCGTCTTCGGCGATGCGACCGCTGTCAAACACCACCACACGGTCGGCCTGCTTCACCGCACTCAGCCGGTGGGCAATGATCAGTGTCGTGCGACCGTGCAGGAATGTGTTCAGCGCCTGGTGCAGTGCGTACTCAGTAGCGGCATCCAACGCCGAGGTGGCTTCATCGAGGATGACCACTTTGGGCTCCGCCAGCACCATCCGCGCAATCGCCAACCGTTGACGCTGGCCACCTGACAAACGCACGCCGGAGCGCCCTACCACGCTGTCGAGCCCATTCGGCAGCTCACAGATGGTGTCCGCCAGCTGGGCGATTTCAAGCGCCTGCCAGCACGCTGCGTCATCGCGCTCGCGGCCCATGCACAGGTTGGCGCGCACGGTATCGTTAAACAACGCCGGCGATTGCAGCACCACTGCCACATGCTCGCGGATGGTTTCCAGGCCAATCTCCTGCTGGCTCATGCCACCAAAGCGGATGATCCCGGCCTGTGGCGTGTACAGCCCCAGCAGCAGTTGCACCAGCGTACTCTTGCCGCCACCGCTGGCACCGACAATCGCCACTTTCTCGCCCGGCTTGATGTTCAGGTTGAGGCCGTTGAGCACAGGCTCGTCGGTATAGGCAAAGGTCAGTCCGCTTATCTCAATACCAACGGTTTTATGCCCGCTAAACGGGTCAGCATTGCCGCTGTACTGCGGTTCGTCCTTACGTGCCAGCAACTCGTTGATCCGACTCAGGGCACCGCCTGCGGCATAAAAGGCGTATTGCAGATTCAACAACTGCTCCACCGGGCCGATCATGAACCACAGATAGCTGAACACTGCGAGCATCTGCCCGATCGACAGGTCGGAAAACAACACCGTAAGCATCGCCGCCGCGCGGAACACATCAATCCCAAACTGGAACAGCAGGCCACTGGCGCGATTCGAGGCGTCGGTTTTCCATTGCGAGGCGACGGCGTAATCCCGCACCTCCTTAGCCCGCAGGCCGAGCCGACCGAGGAAATAGCCCTGGCGGTTGCCCGCACGCACTTCCTGAATGGCTTCCAGCGTCTCGGTCAGCGCCTGGGTGAAGCGGGAGGTGCTGTCGTTTTCCTGCTTCTTCAGGTGTTTGACCCGCTTGCCCAGCTGTACCGTGGCGTAGATCACCAGCGGATTGAACAGCAGAATCAGCAGCGCCAGCTTCCAGTGCATCCAGATCAGAATGGCCGAAGTGCCGACCAAGGTGAGCATGGCCACCAGAAAGCGGCTGAGGGTCTCGCCGACAAACTTGTCCAGCGTATCCAGGTCCGTCACCAGATGGGTGGTGACAGTGCCGCCGCCGAGGCTTTCATACTCTTCCAGCGAGATACGCTTGAGGCGTTCGATCAGGCGAATGCGGATGCGGTAAACAATGTCTTTGGACAGCCGCGCAAACAGCTTGGCCTGCAGGACGTTGAACACCAACGCGCCAAGGCGCAGCAGCAAGGTTGCCACCAGCATCAGGCCGATATAGCCCGCTGCGGTTTCCCAGCCAGTCGGCAGGAAGTTGTCCATGAAACGCAAGGCGGCATCGCCGTCCTTGAGCAACACTTCATCCACCAGCAACGGCAGCAACAGCGGGATTGGCACGCTGCACAAGGTCGCCAGAACGGCAACCAGGTTGGCCCAGATCAGTGCTTTTTTATGCCGCAGGGCCAGGCGGCGAATTTCAGCCCAGCTTAACCGGTCAACCATTCCTGGCCCGATCCAGCCAGCGGGTCAGCAGTGGCTGCAATGACTCCAAAGGCTGGTAGCCGTTGGTCACCAGCGCCAGCTGCCCGTTATGCTCGGCCAGCAATGTCGGGAAACCGGCAATTCCCAAGCTCTGCGCCCAGGTGAAATCGGCCTGGGTGGCATCGCGCTGGGCCTGACTGTCGAAGGCTTCGGCAAATTCGATGCGGGGAATCCCCGCTTTCTCAGCCAGTTCAACCAGCACGCTGGCGCGGCTGACATCCTGCCCTTCGGTATAGAACGCTTGCTGAATCAGTCGAGTCAGCGGCCACACCAACTCACGTGCCAGGCTGCGCGCGGTGACGATGGCCCGACAGGCAGGCTCAGTATCGTAGACGAAGCCTTCCGGTATCCCTTTGTCAAAGTTGAACAGCTGCCCGGTGGCCGCATTGACCGCCTGCCAGTAGCCCAGATAACGCACACGGCCCGCTGCATCGACGGCAACACCGTCGCGGCGTAACCCGCCAACAACCAGATCCAGACCAACTCCGGCTTCAGCAGCCTGCTCTGCAAGTGCTTCCAGTACCGGTGCAAATCCCCAGCACCAGGAGCACATTGGATCCATAACGTAGAGCAGGCGTGCTTGCATGATTAAGCCTCGCGGTTCTGACGGGCGTTGTAGCCCAGTGGATGCGGCTGGTTACGCGCCTTGGCCAGTTCGATCTGACGCTGGCGCTCACGGGCGCCGGCACGGGTTTTCTCCGGCAGCGAGTCCCAGCAATGCGGGCAGCTGATGCCGGGCGTGTAGAACTCGGACTGACGGTCTTCAACGGAAACCGGCGTGCGGCAGGCATGACACTGATCGTAGTCGCCTTCGCTGAGGTCGTGACGCACGGTGACACGATTATCGAAGACAAAGCAGTCGCCCTGCCACTTGGACTCTTCCTGAGGCACCTCTTCCAGATACTTCAGGATGCCGCCCTTGAGGTGATAAACCTCTTCGAAGCCTTCAGTCAGCATGTAGCTGGAGGCTTTCTCGCAGCGAATGCCGCCAGTGCAGAACATGGCGACTTTCTTGTGTTTACTTGGGTCGAAGTGGGCGCGGATGTAATCCGGGAACTCGCGGAAGGTCTTGGTCTTCGGGTCGATCGCGCCCTCGAAGGTGCCGATGGAGACTTCGTAATCGTTGCGGGTGTCGATCAGCAGCACTTCCGGGTCGCTGATCAGCGCGTTCCAGTCTTTCGGCTCGATATAAGTACCGACTTTTTTGTTCGGGTCCACACCCGGAACGCCCAAAGTCACGATTTCTTTCTTCAGTTTGACCTTGGTGCGGTAGAACGGCTGCTCGTCGCAATACGACTCTTTGTGGTCGACATCCGCCAGACGCGGGTCCTGTGTCAGCCAGGCCAGCAGCGCATCAATGCCTGCGCGGGTCGCGGAAACAGTGCCGTTGATGCCCTCTTCTGCCAGCAGCAGCGTGCCTTTCACGCCGTTATCGAGCATGCATTGCAGCAGTGGTTCGCGCAGGGATTCAAAGTCAGGCAGGGAAACGAATTTATACAGCGCAGCGACAACGATCTTGTCTGTCATGGGTACTTCCTTCAGTAGTCGCCCACGTAAAGGGCGGACCGGGTAGCAGAAAAAGTTCGGCCCGAGGTTAGTAATCACCTCGGGCCGATGGTGGTGCATTTTAAGGGCTTAACGCGGCGCTGTTAAGGCTCAATTGCCTCAGTGGCCACCGCGGCAGGTCGGCGAAGCCGGTGCAACGCCCTGTTCCTGCCACTCCTGCGGAGTGTAGGTGTGCAGCGCCAGTGCGTGAATCTGTCCCATCAACTCGCCCAGGCAGCCATAAACCTTCTGATGACGCTTGACCGCATTCAGGCCGGCAAACTGCTCGCTGACGATAACGGCTTTGTAATGGGTTTCCTGTCCACGGCTGTGCATATGACTTTCATCCAGCACATCAAGGTGCTGAGGTTCGAAAGCAGCCAGTGCGCCGCGCAGAAGATCAATCTTTGCCATGAAAACTCACCTGAAAACGCTGATTACTGTTTCTTGCCGCCCAGCTTGGTGGTCATTTCGTCCAGCAGTTGATTGACCTTGGGCACGGCGGTTTCCAGTTTACCCTGAGTCAGTTGTGCCGAGCGCGCAGTCAGCATAGGCATTTGCTCCATGACTTTCTTACCCAGTGGCGATTCGTAGAAACGAATCAGGTCTTTCAGCTCCTGCTCATTGAAGGTGCTGGTGTACAGCTTGACCATATCGGGTTTGATCTTGTCCCAACCCACCGCCTGATCAAGTGCGGTGTTGGCTTGCGCCTGATAGGTCTCAAGCACAGCTTTCTTGCTTTCCGGAGCTTTTAACTCAGCAAAGCGCTGGGCAAACATGCCTTGTACCTGGGCATAAACCGGTACGGCCAGCTTGTCGGCACGGGCCAGCAACAAGAAGCGCTCCGCATCCGCCGCGTGGCTTTTGGCATCGGCCAGTACCGGGGCACTGGCACATGCCAGAACGAGAGCAACACTTACAGCGGTTAAGCGTGACATAGGTGTCTCCAATTTAATTAACGAGTTTTTGTGACCCGCGTAACAGCATTTTGTGCCCTTGCTCTTGTCACACTCAAGCGAATAGTCAATATTCATGTACCAATGTTCCAGAAAATCATCAGAGCTCATCATCGCGCCAACATTCTGACTGATGTTCGCAGTACAGTTGCTACTGCCCGACCGGAGCGCACACATGGAAGTGTCAATGAACATCTCAGCGGAAGACGCCCTTAAAACATCGCTGTGTGACAGCAAAGGCCAGCTCAACCCGCATGCCATCGGGTTCAGCTCAAGGCCAAGCGTACACTGCGCCATTCCCGGTCACTTTGGCCGCCGCAAGCGATGGAATCACTGGTGCATCACCAGCCCGCAATGGATGCTATCCATCACCCAAGCCGACTTTGACTACATAGGTCTGGCCGCTGCCAACTTTGTCGATCTGATCAGTGGTAAGCACATGGGGTTCAGCCAGACACGTTTATTTGCTAGGGACTGCCATCTGCCCGACCGGCCGTTCGAAAGCCACTCCTTCGAGCATCCACTGCTGCAACTACGCGTTAACGACACCCCCTACAACAGCACCATCACCTTGAGCGCAGCTAATCATGGCGGTGATGTACTGCAAGCGATTCTGCACGTCCAGCGCCCGGCGCACATGGATTCAGCCAATCTGGTTGCGCCGCTGGGGCCTAACAGCTTCCACGCCACCAGCCGCCAGCTGGGCCTGCCCTGCACTGGCACCCTGCAACTTAACAGCAGAATTTATGAGAGCACGGCGGCGCAGAGTTTTGCCTCGCTGGACTTTGGTCGCGGTGTCTGGCCACTCAACAGCCACTGGAAACGCGCAGCCTTCGCCGCCCCTGGAGGAATAGCCGGGAACTTTGGCTCCGGCTGGACCGACCACAGTGGCTTGTCGGAAAACACGCTCTGGTTCGGCGGACAAGCACTGCATCTGGAAAGCCCTGTGAACATTGAGGCTGAATCCACCAACAGCATGGCTGTGCGCCAGTTGCGCAGCGCAGACGGTAAGGTGCAACTGAGCTTTTCGCCCTGCCAGAAACACCAGAGCCGACGCAACTTCGGCCTGCTCTACATCAGCAACTTCCAGTTGTTTGGCCACTTCAACGGCATGCTGCGCGGTGAACACAACGAATGCGTACCGGTGCAGAACGCACTGGGCTGGCTGGGCGAAACCGAAACCCGCTGGTAGTTGCACGCTTATACGGAACCTCTGTCTCTCTCCCGCAGCCTAAATCATGCAGGCAGTGCTACAGCGCCCGGGTATTCCCATGATCTGGAAAACAGGAGACGTGCATGAACCGAACCGAAACTGACAGCATCGGCCCAATCGAGGTGCCGCAGGAAGCCTACTGGGGCGCGCAGACACAGCGCTCGCGGGAGAACTTCGCCATCGGCCAGGAACGTATGCCGTTGGCCGTCATTCATGCCCTTGCGCAGATCAAAAAAGCCGCGGCCCGTGTTAATCAGCGCATCGGCTCACTACCTGCTGAGACAGCACGACTGATTGAACAAGCCGCCAATGAAGTCATTGCAGGCCAGCATGATGATCAGTTTCCGTTGGTGGTATGGCAGACCGGCAGCGGCACCCAAAGCAACATGAACGTCAATGAAGTCATTGCCGGACGCGCCAATGAACTAGCTGGACAGCCCCGTGGCGGTAAAAGTCCGGTACACCCGAATGACCACGTCAACCGGTCCCAAAGCTCCAATGATGCCTTCCCCACTGCCATGCACATCTCCGCCGCACTGGCGATAAATGAGCAACTGCTGCCCGCACTGCATGAGCTGCGTGACGGTTTGCAGGAGCAGGCCCAGCGCTACGACCGCCAGATCAAAACCGGACGCACCCACATGATGGATGCTACGCCCATGACCTTCGGTCAGGAGCTGTCTGCCTTTGTCATGCAGCTGAACTACGCCGAAGATGCCATCAACGCTGCACTCCCCGCCGTCTACCAACTGGCCCAGGGCGGGACTGCGGTCGGCACCGGATTGAACTCACCGCAAGGCTTTGATGCGGCGATCGCCAGCGAACTGGCGGCACTCTGCGGCTTGCCGTTGATCACTGCACCGAACAAATTTGCCGCCCTGGCCGGGCACGAACCGTTGGTCGCCCTCTCCGGCGCGCTGAAAACCTTGGCAGTGGCGCTGATGAAACTTGCCAATGACCTGCGCCTGCTTGGCTCAGGCCCACGGGCTGGTCTGGCTGAAGTGCGCTTGCCCGCCAACGAGCCCGGCAGTTCGATAATGCCCGGCAAGGTCAATCCAACCCAGTGTGAAGCCCTATCCATGCTGGCCTGCCAGGTGCTTGGCAATGACAGCACGCTGACCTTTGCCGCGAGTCAGGGCCACCTGCAGCTCAATGTATTTAAGCCCGTCATCATCTATAACCTGTTGCAGTCGATACGTTTGCTCGCCGATGGCTGCCGAAACTTCCAGCAGCATTGCATTGCCGGACTTCAGGCTGACAGCCAGCGCATGGCGGAACATCTGGAGCGCGGCCTGATGCTGGTTACGGCGCTCAACCCACATATCGGCTACGACAAGGCAGCGCAGATCGCCAAACTGGCCTATGCCGACGGCATTACCCTGCGTGAAGCGGCGTTACAACTCGGTTATCTGAGCAACGACCAGTTCGATGCCTGGGTCCGTCCCGAAAACATGCTCAAGGCAGGCCAACATGAATGATGCGGTGAAAAGCGGTGCAACCCGCCTGGAAGGTGATGGCAAACGTATCCTGATGATTATCGGCTCGCCTAAACGCCGCAGTCTCTGCCACTCACTGGCCGATGCCTGGAGTGCCGGTGCACGCAGCAAGGGCCATATCGTCAGGGAGTTACGCCTGAGCGAAATGAACTTTGACCCTGTCTTGCACAACGGCTATGAGCAAAGCCAAACCCTGGAGCCCGACCTCCTCGAGGCCCAGCGCCAGATTCATTGGGCCGAACACCTGATGGTCGCGTATCCGGTTTGGTGGGGTGGCATGCCGGCGTTGCTCAAAGGTTTTTTCGACCGCACCTTCCTGCCTGGCTTTGCCTTCAAATACCGTAACGACGGTCAGGCCTGGGACAAACTCCTTAGCGAGCGTACAGCCGATGTGCTGGTGACAATGGACACACCTCCTTGGTACTACCGCTGGGTTTACGGCGCGCCCGGACACCGCCAGATCAAGCGCACCATCTTAGGCTTTAGTGGCATCAAAACCCTTCACCTGCACGTGTTTGCGCCTGTGCGTACGGCGACGGAGGATCAGCGTCTTAAGTGGCTGAACCAAGCCGAGAAGCTCGGCAGCCAGTGCTGAGGCACCGCAATCGTTAAGCCAGCCTCCGGCCACGCAAGCCGGCCAGCAACGTAGGCCCCACAGCGGTCAGTGCGGAACCGGCCACTACCAGCAGCGCTCCGGCATACGCCAGCCAGTTCAGCTGCTCCGGGGTTATATAGGCGGGCCACCACTGTGCAGCCAAGGCCACAGCTGCAAACGTCACCAGCGGGGTGATGGCCAACGCAGCACTGACTTTAGAAGCCTCCCAGTGCGCCAGCGCCTCTGCAAACGCACCATAGGCCACCAAGGTATTCAGGCAGCACGCAAGTAATAACCAGCCCTGAACCGGGGTCAACTCAACCAACAGGGCCGGTTGCGCCCATGGCACCAGCAGAGCTGCGCATCCCAGATAGATCACCATCATGATCTGTAATGAGTTCCACACCGTCAGTAACTGCTTCTGCGCCAGCCCATAGAAGGTCCAAATGAAGGCCGCAGCCAAGACGATCAGCACACCTGTTGTGTAAGCCGTCAGTGAACTCAGTAACTCGTGCAATCGCTGGTTGAAGAACAAGCCAAAACCACACAACAACACCAGAAGCCCTACTCCCTGAATCAAACTGAAGCGCTCACGGAAAATCAGCAGACTGCTGCCCAGCAGCAGAATCGGTGCGACCTGAATCACCAGTTGCGTGGTACCGGGACTGAGCAATTGCAGGCCGAACAGATACAGCACGTAGTTACCAGTCAAAGCCAGAATAGCGATCAGCAGCAACCACCGGCCCTTGGTATTCAGCTGCCGAAATGACGGCAAGCGCCGTGTTATCGACAGATAGAGCAGCAGCACACCACCGGAAACCAGCAGGCGATACCAAGTCACGGTGATCGGATCCATGTCGGTCAGTACGGCTTTGAGTTTGATCGGCAAGATGCCCCAGAGGAACGCGGTCAACAGCGTTAGAAACAGGCCATAAAGCCAGCGACCGGACGACGTATGCATAACAGCCTCAGAATCAGCGAATGCAGCATTCTAGAGGCTTGCCTGCTGCCACAACAGCCACAGTCATCTGAGCAAACTGTATTAGCGCCCGACGCCGCCTATCCCAGCCCCAGGACCGTAGGTGCTGCGCACCGCAAAATCAAAATTAGTTAACACTTCGCGCCTATCCGACCATTTATCAGAACAAAGGTGCACAAATTGGCCAGCTCCCGAAAGCATTACTATCGTACCGATATGTTCCTGAGTTCCGTTGATCTTCAGTGAGTTAGGGTCGTTCGCTAAGCCTTATTCAACGTGTGGAATCCGTTTTAAAGCCCCCGAACACGCAACTTCAACATGGGGGCCCAATGGAGATTGGGGATGAATAAGGTTTATCGCTTGGTATGGCGTGCTGCATCGCAATCCTGGGTAGTCGCTTCAGAACTGGCCAGAGGTAAAACCAAAGTTACCAAAGCCGGGCGTCATGGCGATTCCCCGCGACACTCATCTAACTTATTGCCCTCCAAGCTCGCCTTAAGCATTGCCTCGGGGCTGCTGTTCATAACGGCAATGCCTGCCCAAGCGATACTGATGGACTGGACTCCAACCACTGCAGACACCGATTTAATGAACCCAGCCAACTGGACGCCAGAGGAAATACCTGGAGGGGTTAATGACCTGCAGATTAACCGCTCGCCCGCAGCAGTGCTTAAGGACACGTGGGCATCGGCTAAATCAATACAGATTGGTAATAAAGCCGACACCAGTGGCACCCTGGAGCTAAAAAAATCCGGGGAATGGGGATCCGTTGGCATTAGTGCTGAGTTTTTCACGATTGGCTCAGGTGGCGGCATCGGCACCCTCACCGCCTACAACACTGTCGAAGGCAACACTTCAATGTACTTCACCAACGACTTTCATCTGGGAGCGGGGGTCGGCAGTGTGGGTACAATTAATGCGCTGGGTAGCGGCAAATCACTGACCGATTGGAACTTTCACTCCTGTATGTGCATAACCGGCCAGAGCTACAACGGTAGCACTGACTCTGTATTTGCGCTCGGGGCAAATGGTGGGCAAGGCATCATCAATGTCAACGGTGGTGCTCTCGCCACTCAGCAAGGCGTTATAACCGCCGTGGGCATGGGCTCCGGTAGCTTTGGGATTATCAACGTCCTGGCCGGCGGCAAATATGTCTCTGAAGTATTTAATTACGCTACCGGCGTGCACTCATTTGTGATCGGCGCTGGGGGTAACGGCACGCTGAATTTGTTTCCAACAACAACCACCAACCGCAATATGGCCACTGCAATGGCTGGGCTGCAGATCGGCAGCGGCGCAGGAGGCCTAGGCACAGTCAATATTCTGGGCGGTGGCAAACTGGTGAGTCTGAGTGGCTCGCCTGATGTCTGGAACGACCCACCAGAACTCCACGCCCAGGTAGGGGTCAACGGCGGCACGGGCAAAGTCAACATCGATGGCACTGGTTCGATCTGGATGGTGGGTGGACTCGGCACCTACTATGAAGACGACACTACAACCGTAGGTAGCCTTTATCTGGGCCACTCTGGTACAGGGCAGGTAACGCTCAGTAACGGCGGCGAGCTGTTTATCGGCGTGCTTGACATGGTCGTGGTAAGAAACCCCAATAACTGGTCAATTATCGACCCTACGCAATCCGGCCGCTTCCCGGACTACAGCCAGCCTGGCCCGCTGTATATGGCCTATCAGCCAGGCTCTATAGGCATCATCAACTTTGGCAGTGATCCGAATCTAACAATCGGTGGTGCTCAGGTCGGCAAGCTGGTGGCTGAGAAGATTGTCCTGGGCCAAGGCAGTGCCTTCATCAACTTCAACCATACTCAAAACCTACGCTACAGCGACCTGCTCCCTACGCTGGATAGCAGTATGCAAGGCAACGGCACCCTGACCCTCGCCAGCTATGCTGGTACCACACACCTGGATATCGCCCAGCCCGACTTTAAAGGCTTTACCGATATCTACGGCGGCACCTTCTGGGTCGATGACCCACAAGCCCTAGGCTCATCCGTGATACGTGGCCGCTACCACAGCGGGGTGCCTGAGGGTGGCACTCTCGGCTACAACAATGGACTCAACCTCCGCAACTCAATGGAGCTTTATGCCAACGCCAAGCTCAGCCTCAGGGTTGATGGCAGCAACAGTGCCACCCATTCGGGCACGATCAGCGGCAACGGTAATCTGCTCAAGACCGGAACCGGTACGCTCAATCTGACAGCCGCTAACAGCTATACCGGCGTGACTCACATCAAACAGGGCGCATTGGCACTGACTGGCAACAGCAGCATTGCCAACTCGGCTGGGGTGATTGCCAACGGCACGCTGGACATCAGCGACCATACTGGCGACACCTCGATCAAAACACTCTCAGGCAATAGTCAGGTCCTGCTTGGCAGCAACACCTTGAATATCACGGCTGGCAACAGCAACGGCGCTGGCAGTGGTCTGTTCAGTGGCGTCATCAGCGGTGCTGGCGGGCTCACGGTTACAGGCGGCAGCCAGTTCTTGAGTGGTCAAAACACCTGGCAAGGGCCAACCACCGTTCGCAACGCGTCCACACTTGGAGCCGCTGCGACCAACACCTTCAGCCCGGCATCAAGTTATCGGGTTGATAGCGGCGGCCTGTTACTCCTGAATGCTTTTAATCAGCGCATCGACAGCCTCTCCAATGCGGGTAGCGTCGTGCTTAACATCCCAGAAGCCGTCAGCAGCAGACGCCGCACCAGTTTCCGTCCCACCACCCTCACCGTTACCGGAGCCAACACCTATCACGGTGATGGAGGCACGCTGGTTATGCGCACGCAGCTAGGTGACGACAGCTCACCCACCGACAAACTGGTGGTCAACGGCAACACTAGCGGCACTACCCAGTTGCTGATTCGCAATGCTGGCGGCCAGGGTGCACTAACCAATGACGGCATCCGAGTGGTTCAGGTTGACGGTGAGTCAGCGGGCAAATTTGTCTTGGCTGCTCCGGTGGAAGCCGGTGCCTTTGAATATCATCTGCTGCAAGGCCAGCATGACGTACCGGGCAACGGCAACTGGTACCTGACCTCCTCCGGCGAGCTACCTGGTCCCTGCCCTGGCGGCCTGCCTGGCCCGTGTGATGGTAAGGACGACAACGAACCCAATTACCGCTCCGAAGTGGCCAACGTCGTAGCCGGCCAAACCGCCAATATGGAACAGGGCATGCGTATGCTCGCCAGCCTGCATCAGCGGATCGGAGGCGACTACGACCTCAAGGACGAGAACCTGCTCGGCTGGAGCCGCCTGTACTACCTGGATGATCGCTCCGAGGGCGAACGCTTTAATTACAACCAGCGCTTTACCGGTTTGCAATTCGGCCATGACCTGTGGGTACAACACGATGCCAATGGCACCAGCCAGCGCGCCGGTGTCAGCATTGACTACACCCACGCCGAAGCCGACTTTGAGGACCAGGCACGTACACGCAAAGGGCTGGGCAATAAAGATACCGGCAGCATGAGCACCAACACCTTCAGTGCAGGTGGCTACTACACCCTATCCACTGCCGATGGTGCCTACGTCGACACCGTGGCCATGGTTTCCCGTGTGCGCAACGGCTTTACCGATATCTATGACGACAAAGGTACGCAAAAAGGCTGGCGCGTGGGGATTTCGGCCGAAGTCGGCAAGCCCATTGCGACGTTTGCAGATACCTGGAACGTAGAACCGCAGCTGCAGCTCAGCTACCAACACACCCGTTACGAAACCTTTGATGATGAAGTCAGCGTGATGGAAGGCTACAGCGTCAACACCGTTCGCGGCCGCGCCGGATTACGCCTGTACAACGACCTGTCGAAAACCGAAAAACCATCACAAGCTTACGTAATTGCCAACGTCCTGCACGACTTCATCAAACCCACCGAGATCGAGTTCAGTGGCACCAAAGTGCGTGACAAGTACGACAGCACCTCAGGTGAACTGGGCGTCGGCGGGCGTATCGCTCTGAGCAAAACCGCAACACTCTTCGGCGACGCGCGCTACCGTCACTCCTTCGGTGGGGACACCCAAAGCACGGCCCTGAACATCGGTATCCAGATTGATTTCTGAGGTTTTATAGCTGTACTGGTAACTAAAAATCACCACAACTGGAACCATCGTCTACGCTTAATTTAACGCTTGGGGCTCAGCCCCAAAGGACTCACTTGCGACAGGAGACGCTAGGTGCACGCAACACAACCTCCCAGGCCACGGGGTGCTCCTGTACATATCGAAAGCAGCGGTTACACCTTGCGCAGCCTCACTCCGGCCGATGTCACGCCGCGCTTTGTTGAATGGATCAACTCTGCCAGCATGCTCGAAGGCCTGAACCTGCCACCGCTGAACTTCAGCCTGGAACAGTTACAGGCGTTTGTCGCTAGCTTCGACGACCTCAACAACTACTTTATCGGCATCTTCGCGAGTAATGGCCTGTTGCTGGGCTTTTACACCATCGACGTCAATCGCACCCACAAGACCGGCAATATCACCACCGGTATCGGCGAGCCTGAACATCTGGGCAAAGGCGTGCTGTGGGCAACCATTGATGGGCTGCTCAATCACTTTTACCTGTACCGCGACCTAGAAAAAATGACCGCAAGGGTACTCGCCCGTAACCTGCGCATGCTCTTCAACTTCCGCGGCGACCCGCGATTCAAGTTCGAAGCCAAACTCAGCCGTGAATGTTTAGGACCCGATGGAAAACGTCTGGATGTACTGGTGTTCGCCTCACACAAGGATGACTGATGGACGCACTGCTGCTTCCCACTCCTACCTGTAACACCGGACTGGCTCCTCGTTTGGGAGGTTTCACCTGCCTGGCCAGCGCGCTGGACTATGCTGCTGAAGGCGATACCGGGCTGAATATCTACAGCAGCTTGGGCCAGTTAAACCTACGCCTGAGCTATGCCGATTTGCACCAGCAAGCCCTCGTCGCTGCGCAGCATCTGGCAGGGTTGGGCCTTAAGCGAGGCACACGCGTGGGCCTGCCCGGAGAAACCAGTGGGCAGTTTTTCACCTTGTTTTTTGCCTGTCAGTACGCGGGGCTAGTGCCCTGTGTTTTACCCTTCAATCTCAATCCTGGCGGCAAACAGCCCTATCTGCGCCAGTTGCACAGCATGCTCAACTGCGCCAGCGCCGAGCTGTTGATCGCCCCGCAAACACTGCTTGAGTGGTTCCAGCACAACGATCTCAATTTAAATTGCCAAACGCTCACCGAAGATCAGCTCTATAACCTTGCCCCGTGCGCACTACCTGACGCACTCGGGCCGCAGGAGATGGCCTACGTGCAGTTTTCCTCCGGCTCAACAGCCGAGCCCAAAGGCATCCTGATTAGCCAAAAGGCCGTATGCGACAACATTGATGCCATCCTTCATGACGGCATGAACCTACGCAGCAACGACCGCGCTTTCTCCTGGTTACCGATGTACCACGACATGGGTCTGGTGGGCTTCTTCCTTGCTGCGTTGTGTGCGCAGTGCACGGTCGATTACCTGAGTCCGTCCAGCTTCGCCAAACGTCCGAGCCTGTGGCTGCAGTTGATGTCCGCCAACCACAGCAGCATCACCTACGCTCCGGCCTTTGCTTATCACCTTGCAGCAGAGCGCCTGCACGACCCCAGCGGCATTGACCTGACCAGACTACGAATTGCCGGAGTGGGTGGCGAGATGATCCGCTATCCCCTGCTTGAAACCTTCACTGCAGCCCTGAGCCCTTACGGCTTCAGCCCAAGCGCTTGGCTACCCAGCTATGGTATGGCCGAAAACAGCTTGGCGATCGCTATTGCGCGTCCGGGCTTGGGCGCACGACTGAGCTACGGCAGTCCAGACGACCCGCGCGCTTTGGTGTGTTGCGGAACGCCCTTGCCCGGCACACAGATTCGCATCGTCGATGCACACGGTAATGCCGTTGAGCATGGGGAAACCGGCCACATCCGTCTACGCAGCGGCAGCATGATGAACGGTTATCTGACTGCAGACGGTATCGACACCAGCCCGTTTGACGCGTACGGCTTTATCGACACCGGCGACCTCGGCTACTGGCACAGTGATCAACTGGTCATCAGCGGCCGAAGTAAAGAGCTGATTCAAGTGCGCGGGCGCAATCTCTGGCCGCAGGAGATCGAGTGGTCATTGCAACAAGCGGCAGGCTTAGCACCTACAGATGTGGCGGCCTTCAGCGTTGAACAGGAAGATCAGGAACAACTGATAGTCCTCGTCCAATCGCGTCAGCGACATGACCCGATGCTCAGCCAGAACCTTCTCAACCTGCTGCACACCACCCTTAACCAGCACTTCGGTATCAACGCCACCATTCATCTGGTTGCACCGCGCAGCCTGCCGCTCACAACATCCGGCAAGCTGTCCAGACAAAAAGCCAGGGAACACTATCTGCAGGGTGAGTTTTCACTGACCTGAGCGGGTTCTAAACCGGGTTGGTAAACCCACGGGGAGCATGAGATGGACTTTCTGTACGAAGCCAAAAAAATCCTGTCCGGCAGCCTGTTCATTCCCATCGAGAAGATCGCAGATGATGCCGATATCAACGCCACCCACGAAATCGACAGCATCAACTTCGCGTTGATCGTGGTAGAGATCGAAGACTTCCTGAAAACCGAAGTCGATCCCTTGCTACTGCTGGAAATGCGTACCGTGCGTGACCTTGCCAACATCCTGCAAAACGGTGGCCAATGAGCTCGCCACGCTTCGCCGGTGCTTATCACCAAGCGGCCAACTGGCTGTACCAGCTCGCTCAAAGCCACAATGGCAGCAACCTTTGGGTCGACATTAACGACGCCCCGGTTCTGCTGATACAGCGGTTGGCAGAAGCGGACCATGTGCTGCGCTTAAATGCCGCCAACTACCGCAAGAACATGCACTGGTTCCGCCACATGCTCGGCCCTTCACGCTTCAGTGAAGACGGCCCGGCCTGGGACATCCGCCGTGACCTGACACAACATTACCTGGCCAAATTCGACCGCGAGCGCACCTTCAACCTGGCCTGCGCACAAGCCGCAAACACTGTCCGCGAGCTGGCCGGGCACAGCGCCGATGGGGCTGACCACCTCAGCGAGCTGTGTCTGCGCCGCTTGGCAATGTCGGTATTAGTGGAGAACTTCTTCGACGTACCGCTCAACGACACCGGCGTCGACTTGGAACACCTCGCCAGTCTGATGGAGTTCGGTTCCGAATACGCCTTCACCCCCAGCGTAGGCAAAGACATTCTCCAGCATCAACGCCTGCACCTGCTACCAGCGCTACGCCGGCAGATCTTCAACGACTTCCGCCTGTTCCGCAGTAACAGCCTGCCGCCTTCGCCTTTACTCAAAGGGCTGCTAGCCGCTGACCACGACCCCAGCAATAACATCCAGCTGGAACACGAGTTGCTGACCTTCTTCTCCGCTGGAGCCGACACCACAGCGGCTGCTGTAGGCTGGGGCTGTTACCTACTGGCACTGTACCCAGAGCTGCAACAGCAACTGCGCGAGGCCGTTCTGCCGTTTTGGACATCAGGCGATCTAAGCTGGAAGCGGCTCAGCCAGATCGAACTGCTCGAGGCATTTGTCTCCGAAACCCTGCGCCTGTTTCCACCGACGCCCATCGTCACGCGCCTGGCCAACTCCGAGGACGAAATCGACGGCCATCACATCGGGCCAGACTGCAATGTTTCAGTCTCCATCATCGGTATCCAGCATGACGCCCTCCGCCATCCCGACCCGTGGCGTCCGCACCTTGAGCGCTATCGTAACAACGCTTGCGCCGGTGCCAATGTCGGCTTCATCTTTGGCCCGCGAGTCTGCGGCGGTAAAAAATTCGCCCTGATTGAACTGGCCACCTTTATGGCGGTGTTTCTTCGCGATGCCGAACTCACCCTGCTCAGTACTGATCAACCGCGCTTCTACTGGAAGTCGCTGATGCTGCGCGAAGGCGGCCAGCCGGTGCACATCAGCCTGCGCCATTGAAGGGAGTGTCTGCATGCAAACCTGGCTTATCACCGGCGCAACCAGCGGCCTCGGCTACGCTACCTGTGAGCAACTGCTGGCCGGTGGCAACCGAGTGATCGCCTGCAGCCGCAGTATCGAACGGCTGGATGACCTGCAGCAAATTCATGGTCAACTCCTGCTGCGCAAACGTCTGAATATCGATGAACCAATAGCTATTCGCAGCGTAGTCAGCGAAGCCTTTGCTGAGGTCAACCAGATTGATGTCGTACTCAGCAGCGCCGGGTACGGATTATTCGGCGCGGTCGAGGAGCTGCATCAGGATCAGATCGAGGCCCAACTGCGGACCAATCTGCTGGGTTCGATACTGCTGCTTCAGGCCTGCCTGCCTTATCTGCGCGCCCAGGGCTTTGGCCGGCTGTTGCAGGTGTCCAGCGAGTCAGGGGAGATGAGCTTCCCCGCCCTCGCCTTGTATCAGGCCAGCAAATGGGGCATCGAGGGGTTCTGCGAAGGCTTGCGCCAGGAAGTTGAAAGTCTGGGGCTACACGTCACCCTGATCGTACCGGGGCGCGTCGCAACCCGCTTTGATGAGCATGTGGTGAAACAGCGCCAGACTTTATCTGCTTATCAGGGCAGCACCGTCGGCAATTATCGACGCCTGCTGGCCATGGGTAAGTTCCCCAGCCCCGGCTGCGTCCAGAAAATGGCCACAGCTATTATCAACTGCGCCACAATTACCCAGCCGCCACGCCGCCTGATTCTGGGCAGTGATGCGTACAAAAACATCCAACGCGCTCTCAGCCAGCGTCTGCACGAGTTGGAACAGCAACGCGACAGCGCCGCCAGAACAGACCGCTAACGCTGACCCAATCCGCCCGCGAGGGTAGTCTCTGCAACTTTTACTCCCCCCTACTAAGGTCCAGTTTGCCTTGCCCCGGGCTGGTATTGCCCAAAGCACGTTTGTTAGATTGGGTCTATAAGAATAAAACCTCTTATTGCGAGGGCTTTGTATGAACATCAAACGTGAGCGCGATACTTCGACATCGACGCATTACCGCTCCGACCGGATCAGCGCGGTAAACGGGCAATATTTCTTCTCCACTCGCGAAGGTACACTGGAGGGCCCCTTCTTCACGCGGGCAGACGCCGAACGTGAAGTCCAACGCTACATTGACCGGCAAGTGCGGGCCAAAGAGCTGATTACAACGAGTTACTTCTGACTCCCAGCCATAAAAAACCGCGTCATGGCGCGGTTTTTTTATGGCCCGTGCATTCAATCCTTCTTGAATGCGTCCTCAATGGCCTGATTGATCGTGCGTAACACCTTTACCCGGGCAAAGCGTTTGTCGTTCGCTTCAACCAATGTCCAAGGCGCGATCCCTGTGCTGGTGCGGTCCACCATATCACCCACCGCGTCTCGGTAAAGCGGCCATTTTTCACGGTTGCGCCAGTCTTCCTCAGTGATTTTGAAGCGCTTGAACGGAATTTTTTCGCGCTCCTTAAACCGCTTAAGCTGGGTGTCTTGATCGATCGATAGCCAGAACTTAACCAGTACCACTCCGGCGTCGGTTATCTGCTGCTCAAAATCGTTGATCTCTCCGTAAGCGCGTAACCAGTCACTCTGAGAACAAAACCCCTCAACGCGCTCAACCAGTACACGCCCGTACCACGAGCGGTCAAACAGGGTGAATTGCCCACGCGCGGGCAAATGCCGCCAGAAACGCCACAAATAAGGTTGCGCACGCTCTTCCTCGGTCGGTGCAGCAATCGGCACAATCCGGTATTGGCGCGGGTCCAGCCCACCGATTACCCGGCGGATTGCGCCGCCTTTACCAGCGGCATCGTTACCTTCAAAGACCGCCACCAACGAGTGTTTACGCATGCGCTTGTCACGTAGCAAACTGGCCAGTCGGGCTTGCTCGATAGCCAGTTGCTCGTTGTAGTTGGCCTTATCCAGCGACTGCGACATGTCTAGGCTTTCCAGCAGGCCACGCTCGTCCAGACTGGAGATCATTGGTGCTGCGTGAGGGTGAGACGTCACCCGCTCAGTCACCTTCAACGCGGCCTGCAAACCATCCAGCAAGATTCGCCCGACGGTCAGGCTGCGGTAATACTGATCAACCCCTTCCACCACATACCAGGGTGCGTAGTCCCGGCTGGTACGGCGCAACAGACGCTCACCGACTTCGACGAACTTGTCGTAGGTCCGCGACTGCTGCCAGTCCAGAGGGCTAATACGCCAGCTATGCAGCGGGTCATCACGCAGTGCCTTAAGGCGCGCCTTCATCTGTTTTTTGGAGAGGTGGAACCAGAACTTGAAGATCAGCGTGCCTTCATCACTGAGCATGCGTTCAAGGCCTAAGGCACCATCAATGTACTGATCAAGCTGAGCATTTTTAAACAGTCCATGTACCCGCCCCTGCAGCATCTGGCTGTACCAATCACCGAAGAAGATGCCCATGCGCCCTTTCGGCGGCAACTGCCGCCAGTAACGCCAAGCCGGTGGCCGAGCGAGTTCCTCATCAGTTGGCCGGTCAAAGGTATTAACCTGAATCAGGCGCGGGTCCATCCACTCGTTAAGCAGTTTGACGGTCTCCCCCTTACCCGCACCTTCAATACCGTTGATCAAAATCAGCACGGCAAAACGCCCCTGCTGCTTGAGCTCGTACTGAGCCTCAAGCAGGGCCTCGCGCAAGATCAGCGCTTCTTTCTCGTAAACGTCTTTGGCGATGCTGCGGCCAATTTCAGCGGATTCGAACATAACCCCTCCCGACATGATCCCAGCAGATTAGCGGATCAGGCGCTTCATGGGAAAAGCTTATCGAAGCTGGGTTAGCGGCGGGTAATCAGGCCTTGTCGGGCCACCCGAATGAGCTGGCGAACCATGTCTTCTACCTGATCGGCGGCTGGAGACTGGATCACAGCAATATCGAATTGATCGGTTGCAAAACGGGACAGCGACTCACCATCGTGAACGAAGCTGATCAGCAGATTCTTCTGCCCGGTCCAACGCTTCGGCCAGCCGTCCAGATAGCGCAACAGCGTCGGCTGATGACTGCCGCCTAGAAGGATTTTCGGATTGCGCAAAGCCAGCCCGGAAGTAATCGGGGCTAATCGGATGTGCGGTTGGGGACAAAGCATTTATTACATCTCCGCCTCATTGCGTCCGCTGGGCAGCGGTGAGAGGCGACACCGAACCAGCGCTTTAGCGGTATTTCAAAGCCTCTGATGAGTGCTTCTCAGGGTCCTGATCAGGATCATTTCCCGGCGCCCCGCAAGTAGCTGTTTAAATCGGCGCATGGGGCGAGATCGTAGAACTCTGCACATTGAGTGTCAAGAAAGATGCCCGCTACAGACGGCTCGGCGGTCAATTGCAGCCATAAAAAAGCCCACACAAGGTGGGCTTTTGAAACGCGCCGGGCTTATCGAGCCAGGGCATTGTCAATCGACAACTTACCCGCACCTTCAATCAGAATCGCCAGACTGGCTGCCATCAGAGCTAAAGCGAACTCGTAGCCGTTGTTGCTCATAAACAGACCGTTGGCCAAATGCACTTTAACGATTGCAACCAGCATGGTGAACGTCAGGGCCAAGGCCGCCGGGCGAGCCAGCAAACCTACGATTAAAGCCAGACCGCCGAAGAACTCAGCAGCGCCAGAAAGCATGGCCAGGTAATAGCCAGGCGTCAGGCCGATGCTCTCCATCCACTGTCCTGTTCCTTCTAGACCGTAACCACCAAACAGGCCAAACAGCTTCTGCCCGCCATGCGCTACGAAAATGATGCCAACCAAGATGCGCAACAGTGTGATGCCATATCCAGCCTGGGATGAAAGTACGGTATTGGTAAGGGTTTTCATGGTTACAGTCCTTGTTTTGGAATAGGAGGATTCAGATAATCATATCCTGATTTTCGAATGATTCCAGCGCATATTCTGTGTGATTTGTATCTAATAAATAGATATAAATCACACTCAGCAAATATCACTTTGGCTCGAGTAAATAGCGCTCTCGGTCAAATGCCACAAAGTACTTATTGACGCTATTCACGTAGCTAACTACCCCCATACCAATTTGTTCCATGGCTACCCGCTCTACCTGAAAAAACCACTGGTTTGGGTTTAGCCCGCGCCTTCTAGCCTCGGCCCGCATGCTCTGTACCCGCTGTGGCCCTAAGTTGTAACCGGCCAGAATGAACGCCATACGCTCGCGCTCATTGAGTTGTGGGCTATTGAAAAAGTTGCGCCGGATCATGGCCAGATACTTGGCACTGGCCATGACATTGTTATCGAGATTGGCGATGTTACTGACGCCAACGCTGCGGGCTGCCGCAGGCGTGACCTGCATTAATCCCATTGCCCCACCAGCGCCACGTGCTGAGGGGTTCAGGGTTGACTCCTTAAACGCCAGCGCCGCCAGCATCAGCCAATCGAAGTTCTGCGCCTTGGCGTGGCGTTGCAGCACCGGACGCACCCGCTCAAGACGCTGCCTTTCGACCCGCCCCAGTGGGTAATGCACCTTATATAAGCGTCGGTAAACTCGTTGAAATACGGCATCCTGATCCGCGGATGGATGATAGGACTTGATAAAGCGGTCGATACTGGCGCTCAGCATTGGCATATCCCGCCTCGTGTACCAATGCATGGAGCCGTCTTCGAGCAAACGCATATGGCGGTCAACTCGCAACTTGGGCATGACTTTAGCCCAGCGCTCTGCGATGGGTAACTCCACAGCCGTCAGATTGAAGATGCCCGCATGCACCATCTCCAGCACGTCTTCGACGGCCAGAGTCGGATTGACCCACTCAATAATCAGCGGTGCCTTCTTTCGGTCCATCAACTGCTGATTGAGCTCGCGAATGGCATCACCTGCCACACTGCCTGTAGGCAGGGCTAGGCTACGGCCTGAGAGATCTTCAAGATGGCGGTACTGACGATTCCCTTTACGCGCGACGATTACCAGCGACACGTCTTTACGCACTTCAGCGCTGGCGCTGAGGTTGCTGCCACGGGGAACACTCAGCAGCTCACCTGGGGCCACCATATCGCCTTCGCCACGGCGCAAGGCGGCTAAAAGTTGGTCTTTGGGTTTTGGGATCAGCTTCAGCTTGATGGTTCGGCTGTTGCGGTTATTGCTATTGAGTTGGTGCTCAAAGGCACGTAAACGCTGGTATTCGATACCGATGCTCTGCCCTTTGACTTCGCCTGAGCTGTTTCGGCTCTGGTTGATCAGTACACGCAGTTCACCACTACGGCGGATGTCAGGGAGATCGCGTACGGCTTTGGGCTGGTCGACCTCAAGCGGGCCAGACACACGTGCAGACGCTGCAAACGACAGCAAAAACAGGCAGCCTATAAGCAGCACTCTTAGCATCAAGACTCCGGAATCCCGATCAAGGCCGGATCAGTGAAGAAGTGGATGTTAAATGCTGTCATGCAGACCAAAGCTGGATTATTCGGGGCGCGGAGGTTCGCACAGCTTGCCCCGGGATGCCAACCTTGCATGATGAATGACTGCATACAAATGACTTAACCAGTTGTAATTGTTAGGTTTAAATTCGTTTCATGTACGCCCTACCCACTCACCTTTCTCCGTTCAGGCCGATCCATGCAACTCATTGATATTGGCGTCAATCTGACCCACCCCAGCTTCAACGATCGCCACACGGATGTACTCGACAGAGCCCGTGCTGCCGGTGTGTGCCAGATGATCCTCACTGGTACCAGCGTCAGCGAAAGCCAGCAGGCACTTGAACTATGCCAGCAACTGGACAGCACCGGAGAGCGCTTGTTCAGTACAGCAGGGATTCATCCCCATGACGCCAGCAACTGGACCAGTGACACCCACAATCATCTGAAGGCTTTGCTCAAAGAGCCCAGCGTGCGTGCTGTTGGCGAGTGCGGGCTGGACTTCAACCGCGACTTCTCGCCACGCCCGCAACAGGAAAAAGCCCTGGAACTACAACTGGCGCTGGCCGTGGAGCTGCAGCTGCCGGTGTTCCTACACGAACGTGACGCGGGCGAACGGTTGCTGTCGATTCTGCGCGAATTTCGTGACCATCTACCAGCGGCAGTAGTGCACTGTTTTACCGGCGAAAAGGATACGCTCTACCGCTATCTGGACATGGACTTGCACATTGGTATCACCGGTTGGATCTGCGATGAGCGCCGGGGCAGCCATTTACATACACTCGTACGTGAAATCCCTCGCGGCCGCCTGATGCTGGAAAGCGACGCGCCCTACCTGCTGCCGCGCACCTTACGCCCCAAGCCCAAAAACAACCGCAACGAACCCGCGTTTCTGACGGAAGTACTCAGAGAAGTCTCCCTGCACCGGGGTGAAAGCGAAGCAATATTGGCAGCTCACACAACCGCCTGCGCCCGTGATTTCTTCAGACTGCCTAACGTTAGTGAGGCAAATTTCTGCGAACAATGATGGCTTTTTGTTACCTTTGATAAAGATCAATAGCCATCTGCCGATAACCCTTGATACTGGACGCCACTGCCGGTTTAGACAGTGGCGTTACAGTTTCGGTGGCTAATCTGCCTCTCACCAACCTCTGATAAAGAAGATATAAGCATGGGTTCTTGGATTAGCGATCTGTCGCTGAAGTACAAATTCTGGGCCGTCAATGCCGTTGCCTTTTTCACCACCCTGCTCCTTGTGCTGTATTCGATTCATTTGGAATCGCAGGTGCATCAGAGTGCTGCCAAAACTGCAGCCCAGCGTCAGGCGCAGTTGCTCAGCCAATGGCCTACGGCCGAAGCAGTGCCATCTGCCGATAACCTGCTGAGCTTTGCAGCCGGAGAAACACCGCGCTTGCCGGATAACCAGGGTGCAGCTCTGAGCCGGGCGACGGGCTGGGTCGAGCTCAATGGTGCTCAGGGAATTATCGGTGCTGAAGTGATTGCCCGCGCCGACGGTAAACGCCTGGCAGTGCTGGCAAAGGCCCCGGCGCTTATCGATACCTTCTTTGACCGCGCGCTGAGTTACGCGCTGGTTGTCGCGTTGCTGATGATGCTGCTGCTCGCCGCCTCACAGCTGCTTATCCAGTTCCTCTTAAGCCACCTGAACACCTTGAAAGACGTGATGCTGCAGGTGGAAAAGACCGGTGATCTGAACCTGCGCGTGCCGCTTTCCAGCCGCGATGAAGTGGGCCAGATGGCCGGTGCCTTCAATGCCATGCAGTCCGGCTACCAGCGCGTTGTGAGCATTGTCGCGCAGTCCGCCGCCCACCTTGACGACGGTGCAGAGCGCCTGGCCAGCAGCATGCGGGAAGTTCGTCAGGGCATGCTGGAGCAACAAAGCGAAACCGAGCAGGCCGCCACGGCGATCAATGAGATGTCTGCCACGGTGCACCACATTGCCGAGCACGCAGCCGATACCCGCGATCAATCGCAAAATGCAGAGCAACTGGCACGCAGCGGTCAGCAAGTGGTTAACCGCGTTGGCCTGTCGATCTCCGGGCTGTCCAGCGGTGTGCAGCAAACCGCGCAAATGATCGAACAGCTGGCCGCCGACAGCCACCGCATTGGCGGCGTGGTCAGCGAGATTCACGGGATTGCCGAACAGACCAATCTGCTCGCCCTGAACGCGGCCATCGAAGCCGCCCGCGCCGGTGAAATGGGCCGGGGCTTTGCCGTGGTGGCAGATGAAGTACGCAACCTGGCCAAGCGGGTGCAGGATTCCACCAACGAAATCACCGAGATCATCACCACCCTGCAGGCAGGCACCCGCGATGCTGTGGACTTTATGCAGGAAAGCTCGATCAAGGCTGATGAGTGCGTGAAGCAGGCTGAAGAAGCAGGTCAGGCCCTCGAGGCGATTACCGGTTCGGTGGCGCTGATGCGCGAGAGCAACACGCAGATCGCCGTGGCAGCTGAGCAGCAGAGCCAGGTCGCGGAAGAAATGAACCGCACGGTGATCCGCATCCGCGATGTCACTGAAAAAACCGTTGACCAGACCAGCCAGTCGGCTAACACCAGTGTTGAGCTGGCGGGCCTGGCGGGCGAACTCAATACGGCAATTCGTCAGCTCAAAGTCTGACCCTCAGAACGCGGGCTGCTCACTGGCAGCCCGCCGTTCAGGCAAACACTGCAACGGTCTGCCTGCTAATCGCCAATAACGTCCCTTGTGCTGACCACAATGCGGCAGCGACGTGGCCGTAACCATCCCGCGCATGCTCAATGTTGGCCTGATACAGGCACCAGTCCTGCGTCGTCAGCGTGGCTACAGGCTGTACGAACTCAATGGTCCAGGTCAGCGAGCTACCCGCCGCCGGAGCGTTGAGGTAGGACAACAACGCTGGAGGCCAGGCATCAACCAACGCCAGCAAATGAGCCTCATCAACGGCTTCAACTTGTGCCTGCTCGCGCATCCGCACCCAACCACCCATTGTTCGCGAAGGCGTGCCACTGAAAGGTATTCCTCCGTAACACCAGCGCATGGCCAGATAGCGGGTGAACTCCGGCGTCACCCCGGCAATATAGGGCATTTCCTGGCATTCATCGGCTGCCGGCGCTTGTGGCGCAGGTGTTGCGGGCAGATCCAGCACTGATTCGCGCCCGGCCCCAAAACTGCCCTGCACCAGAGTGACCACCTGCCCGTCCTGAACCACCCTTCCCATTAGTTGGCTGACAGCCCGGCCCTCGCGCAAGACCTCAACTTCAAAGCTCAGCGGCACATTGGCTGCAGCAGGGCCAACAAAAGTAATGGCCAGCGAGCGTACCGGCCGCTCAGCGCCGACCTTGGCGCGCATCGCCTGGTAGATCATGGCTGCCACCAAACCGCCGAAACTGGCACGCCCCTGCCCCCACTGTGGCGGGATCGTGACCGAATCCGGGTTATCCCTGACTGCCTGTAATAAGTGTGAAAACTCCATCTGCACGCACCTCAAGCCACATGAGGGCACGATCATAGGTCAAAGATGAAAATACCTAACAGGTCATTTCGGCCAAAGACGCGTGCGTAAACCTAGCCTTTAACGGTGCCAGCGACTGAACAGCCGATCAGTAGCCAATTGCGCTAGTGCTTCATCCGCGAGCGTCTGCGCCGCATACATAGCCTGCTGCCAGGTGTCGGCACAGGGTTGCAGATCGGTTTCGACTTCAGCCCGGCTCAGCCATTGCAGGTGATCGTGCCAATCGCCAAGGGCCGACTGTGCACGTTTGAGACCGACATGGCCGGCCTGTTCAGGTGCATACGCCTCAAGGGCATAGCGCAAGCGCTTGACCAGCAAACGCAGCTGATGTCGATCGTGGGCGGGATCATTCAAGGCGGCGTAGAGTCGTTTGCTGTCTTTGCGGATGCGCTTATCGACACACTGGCGCACCTGCTCAGGGTGATCCTCCAGGCCTGACTCACGCCAGGCCTGCGGCCACTGATCCAACAAGCTGAACAGCTGACTCAATTGGCGACTTTTGATCAGCCCTGTGTAAGCGGTCCGCAACCGCGCTAAGCGTACATCCGCAGCGGCGCTCAGGCCTTGCTTGCGCAAGTAGGCTTGCAGCACCTCCAGATCACGCACTGGCCCGCTGAGGCGGCCGAATTGTGCGGCTGCCTCAGACAGCTCATCACAGCGGGCCAACCCGCGCAGTGGCCTTAACAGGCTTCGTAGCTGACGCAGCGCAATACGTAAATCATGCAGGGCCTCTCCGTCGGTGGCAGCGACCAGCCGCTCGCGGCAGGCATACAACCTGATTTGCAAACTCAACACGTGCTTCAGCACATCCACTTCGATTGCAGACATTGAACGCTCCTTGTGCAGTCCGAACTGCACAGACTACGCCTCAAGAATATTCCTACAAGCCTCCTCGACTGACACGCCTGTCTAATCGTGGAAACACCCAAGGTAATGCGCGACGTAGCGACTTAAGGCGCTGCCGCAGTTGCTGCTCCGAATGCTCACCGGCTCCATAACGCATGGCCTCAAAGGCACCGGCAAATGCCCGGATGGCCTCGGCCTGCTCCGGCAACTGAGCAGCCGCACGTTCAGCCAATGCCCGAGCGCCCTCACCGGGATACGAATCGACGCCGTGACGTGCCAATAGCGCTAAATACTTCAGGTAAAGGCGTTTACTGACATCCCGCTCACGCCGCCAGGGCTTAAACAACCACAGCGCCAGTAAGCTCAGTATCAGGGCAGCGCTGCCGACCAGTGCGACTGCCACCCGCGGAGCATCAATACGCCCCAACCAGCGCTGGATAAACGCTAACTGTTGCTCTGTCTGGTAATTCAACACCCAACGCTGCCAGCCGTAGTTGAGGTTGTCCCAGTTCATGCGCAGGTCATTCAACCAGCCCAGGTCGCGGTAGCGCAGCGGTGAAAAGGGGGAACCTTCAAGAAAGCTCTGCTCTTCCGCAATGGCCTCTTCGAGCCCCTGCTCAATGCGTTGCGGGGCCACCTGAAAGGTCGGATCAACCGACACCCAGCCCCGCCCCTGCTGCCAATACTCAACCCAGGCATGGGCATCGAATTGACGTACCTGCACATAATTGCCCGCCGGGTTGTACTCGCCGCCCTGATAACCCGCCACAACCCGCGCAGGAATACCCGCCGCACGTAGGATAAAGGTCATCGCCCCGGCGTAATGGGCGCAGAAGCCACGGCGGCTGTCGAACAGAAACTCATCAATCGAGTCCTGCCCCAGTAACGGCGGGCGTAAGGTGTAGACGAAGGGTTCGCGGTTGAAATGCTGTAGTAGCTGTTGCACCAGCTGATCAGGCTGCGGGAACTGCTGCTGCAGCTCAGCTGCCCAGGCCCGACTGCGCGGATCGCCAGCCTCAGGCAACTGCAGCGCATGCCTGCGGTTCACCGCGCTCAGCTCAAGGTCACGCAGCGCTTCTGGCCAAGATTGCGCCTGATACTGCAAAGGCCGCTCGATGGGCTTTCTGTGCTGCAAGCGGAAGTCGCTCATCTGCCGCGTGGCTTCCTGACTGGTCTGCGCTACATCCAGCGCAAACAACCAAGGCTTAGCGCTAGGCTGCATGATGATGCTGTAACTCAGGCTGTCACCTTGCTTCTGCCAGGGCGACGCTGGGGCGAACTTGTTATAGCCCGACTGAGACCAGCGGCGACCATCAAACTGATCCAGTGTCAGCGCCCGCCAATACAACTCGCTGCGGTGCGGGGTCTGCCCCTCAAAGCTGGCCCGGAACGCCAGCGCATCGGAGCGGCTCAGATCAGCAATATCCGCGGGCGACATGCTGTCCGACAGGCCGCTTTGGGCCTTGTTATCCGCCACCGGCAAGGACCACAGCGGTCCAATCCGAGGGAAGAACACGAACAGCAGCAACATGATTGGTAAGGCCTGCAGCAACAGACTTCCAGCCAGACGAGCAGTCGGCCAGGGCTGACTGGCCAATGAACTTTGCTGTAGGCCAATCAGCGCCGCTAGCAAGGCCGCTACCGGCAATACGCTGTATACAGCCGCCAGCAGGCTGTCGTTAAACAGATAGGCTGCAGCCACGCTAAAAAAGCCGAGCAGAATCACCACCAGCGCATCACGCTGGCTCTTCATTTCCAGCATTTTCAGGATAAATGCGGCTATCAATACCGCCACACCGGCATCCAGCCCCACCAGCGTTCCCCGCGACAGCATCACGCCCGCCCCGGTCGCCACTATCAATCCGGCTTTGATCAACGGACCGGGATAGCGTGCGCGCATGCGGTAAATCTGCACTCGCCACAGCGCACAGCCGAGCCACAGCAGCATGATCCAAACCGGCAAATAAGCCAGGTGCGGCACGATCACCAGCACCTGAGCGACCATCAGCCAGATCAGGCTGATACGTGGAATCGCTGCGCTCTGGCTCATGCAGGCTGCCCAAACAAAGCCAGCGCCCGCAGACAGGTCTCGCGCTGCTGCTCGCCGCTGGCAACGGGCACCTGCTGCCCAGGCAAACTCAGGCCATAACCGAGCTGCGCCGCATCCAGTTTCAACACCCAGTAGCAGAGCAGCGAAAGCCGGGCCTCGGTATCGCCACCTAAGGCGTCAAAATCCAACAGCCAGTCGCGCCCACTGATGGCAGCAAAGTCCTTAACCAGCAACCCCTGGCCACGGGAATAGGCTTTCCAGTGCAGACGACGCTTCGAATCACCCGCTTGGTAGGTGCGTAGCCCCTGATAATCGTCCACGCCTGCACCGGAAACTGTGCGTCCCTCCTCGTCGGCATCCTCATCAAGCCCGCCGTTTTGTGTCAGCTCGCCCTCCACAGGGCGCGGATAGACCAACACCCGCTGATCAAGATCCACCCAACTCCAAGCCACCAGAATGCCCAGCGGGAAGCGGCTTTCCACGCGCAAACGTGACGGTTTAAGCCATCCCCGCTGCTGCGTCGCATGGCTTAACTGACACTCACAGCTCGCTGCGGGCGCTACATCCACGGTCAACAGCGGTTGCGGCGGCCAGCCAATGCTAATGGCCTGATGTACCTTGTCCTGGCTCTCAAGAACGATGCCGAATGCTGCCTCCTCGCCCGCAAAAACCGCAGGCGAGCGTCCGGCCTTAAGCCGCAGCCCGGCCAGGTTGCGATAGGTGTGCAGAATCGCCACGACAAAGACAGCAGCCAGCAGAAATGTCAGGGCATAGGCCAGGCTGTTCTGATAGTTAATGCCCATCAGCAGCATCAACAGCAGCGCCGCCATGTACGCCACACCCACCCGAGTCGGGATGATGAAAATCCGCCGCTGATTGAGCTGTACGCTGCTGGCCGCCGGAATCCGCTTGGCCAACCACCGCCCCCACACTGTACGGGCACGGGCTATCACAGCACCGGCACCTCTCGCAGCAAACCTTGCACCAGCGGGCCGCCCTGCCCCGAAGCCTCCGCCGGCTCACGCAAGCGATGGCCAGCCACCGCTGGCAGCACCGCCTGCACATCTTCGGGAATTACATAATCACGTCCGGCCATAAAGGCCCATGCTCTTGCCGCCGCCAGCAGCGCCAGACTCGCCCGTGGCGACAGGCCTGAAGTGAATTGCGCCTGAGTACGGGTGGCATCGACCAGCCGCAAAATGTAATCCAGCAAGGCGTCACTGGCCCTGACAGTCGGTATCAGCGTCTGTATCTCAGCCAGTTCGCGGTGATCCAACAAGGGCTGCAAAGCAGGCAACAATGTACGTCGCCCTTCGCCTTGCAAGAGCGCCTTCTCAGCAGCATGAGCCGGGTAACCTAAACAGATGCGCATCAGAAAGCGGTCTAGCTGAGACTCGGGCAAAGCAAAGGTGCCACCCTGATTGGCCGGATTCTGGGTCGCGATGACAAAGAATGGATCCGGCAGAGGCCGAGTCGCACCCTCAATCGTCACTTGCCCCTCTTCCATGGCCTCAAGCAAGGCACTCTGGCTTTTCGGGGTGGCACGGTTGATTTCATCTGCCAGGACCAGTTCGGCGAAGATTGGCCCGGGATGAAATACAAACTGCCCGCTTTCCCGGTCAAACACCGAAGTGCCAAGAATGTCGCCGGGCAGTAAGTCAGAGGTGAACTGAATCCGCTGAAAGCTCAGCCCCAGAACACGGGCCAGGGCGTGGCTGAGGGTGGTTTTGCCCATACCGGGCAAGTCTTCGATGAGCAGATGACCACGGGCCAACAGGCAGGCCATAGCCAATCTGACCTGTCCCTCCTTGCCCAGCACCAGTTGGTTAACCGCGTCCAGACAGGCTTCGAGCTTTGTTCGCATCGTCCACTCCTTAGTGAAGGTGGGACGATGCTACTTGCAGGCGCGCTCGGGGCAAAGGGCCATGTAATGTTTGCTCACCAATACATAACGCTAAAGACGGAAACGTCCTGCCATCTCCCGCAGCGAACTCCCGAGCTGGGCCAGGCGGACACTGGCATTGGCCGAGTCATCCATAGCCAATGCCGACTCTTCGGCAATGCCCCGAATACTGGTCACACTCTGGCTAATCTCATCAGCCACAGCCGTTTGCTGCTCAGCTGCGGCAGCAATTTGCTGATTCATCTCATATATCTGGCTGACCGCTTCGGCAATTTGCGTCAGCTGCACTTCGGTTTGCTGTGCATCCGCCACCACCTGAGCGATCAGACCACTACTGCGGCTCATGTTACTGACCGAACGCTGGCTACCCTCGCGCAAAGCCCCAATCAGGCTCTCAATCTCCGCAGTGGACTTCTGCGTACGTTGCGCCAACGCTCTGACCTCATCCGCCACAACCGCAAAGCCCCGGCCTTGCTCGCCTGCCCGCGCGGCCTCAATCGCTGCGTTGAGGGCAAGCAGGTTTGTTTGCTCGGCAACCGCCTTGATGACATCCAGGACCGACTCAATCCGCTGTGTTTCAGCACTCAAATGCTCGATGCTGGTGGCACTGATGTTCAGAGCCTCTGATAACTGGTCAATTCGCCCCAATGTCTGCTTCACCACACTGACACCATTGCCCACGCGCTGATCAGCTTGTGCTGTTGATGCAGCAGCAGTTTCTGCACTGCGGGCGACTTCGTGCACGGTTGCACTCATTTCAGTCATGGCGGTTGCGACCTGATCCGTCTCCAGCTTTTGCCCGTTAACACCGACACGCGTCTGCTCAGTCACCTGTGAAAGCGACTGCGCAGAAGTCGAAATCTGTTCAACACCATCCTGCAACTGCCCGACCATCTCCCGCAGGTTCTGCGCCATGTTGCCCATCGCTGCCTGCAACTGGCCGATTTCATCACTGCGCGCGACTTCAATACGCGCACTCAAATCGCCTGAAGCAATCCGCTGTGCCTGCACAGTCACCTCGCGCAGCGGCCGCACAATCAAGAGCGTGATCGTGAGTGTCGAAAGCAGCCCCAATAACAACGCCAACCCTGCTGCCAGTACGATCAACCAGGTACTGCGTTGTAACTGTGCAGCCAATTGTGCTCGCTGTTGTTCATAGGCTTGCCCGACCTGCTCCAGCATGCGCTCAGCCTGCTGGACCAAATTGAGGTACTCACTTTGCTGTTGCTGAACCAGAGAGGCATATTCGTTGAGGCGATCTGTAAAAGAGTTGAGATTGCCAATTACTTCACCCAAGACAGCGACATATCCCGGGTCGTCCATGGATTTACTTAACTCTTCGGCCAGTGTTTGCGCTTCTACAGCCTCAGAAATCTTACTCGGTACGGAATCACCGGCGCTGCGGCTTTTTTCCAGATAAGCCCGAGCCTGATCCATCGCCCTGAGAATTAACTGGTGAATTTTACTGATTTGCCCGGCCTGTACGACCATTGCGTCGCCTTCCAGCCCCTGACTCTCACGCATCTGATCCAGACCGTCTTCAGCAAGTCCTTCACTCAACAAATCAAGGCTGTTCGCAGCACTTAATACCAACCAGTTGGCTGCATCCAGGGCCAGATGCATGTTGTCGCGTAATTCCACATAGCGCACGAAACCAGCCCTGAATGACTCAAGCGCCTCATCAGCTGCCACCAGCTGACGTCCTTCGCTCTCGGACATATCAACACGCAAAGCGCCGGTATCCTCCAGCATCGCTTGCGCCTGCTCATTCAAGCCTTCAAACAGCGCTTTGTCTCCAGTCAGGGAATAGGATTGCTGGGTAAGGCGAAGCTGCATGACCTGAGTATTGATACCACTCATGCGCACCAGCAACTCAGAACGCTGACTCAGTGCCTGCAAGGCCCAAAAGGCTGTGACTGCCACCAAGATCGTGAGTATCAGCACAACCCCGAAACCCAACGAAAGCTTATAGGCTGTACTCAGGCTGGCGAAACGCCGCTGCAAAACACTCCACATAGCGCATTTCCTTTCAGAAGCCACAGCAGACAGCGTTGCACTGTCTGACAACTGTTTGGAACCATATGGAAATAGCCGTGCCCGCGACAAGCCAGAAAGCCTGTCACGGGTGGAATCAGCTAAGTGAGTGTCGTTTTTGAGGTATTTCCCGGCGATTGGCCCGACAAATACTCAAACCTGAAGCTCAGGTAGGACGCACCATGGTGAATACATCACGGGTGCGCGTATAAGACATACCGCCCAGACGGCCGACCAAATCCAGACGCTGCGGGTCCGCCCGACCTTTTTCATCCAGCACACGCTCATCAATATGAGCCACCAACACTTCGGCAAAGAGCAGATGGCAATTGGGGGCCTGCGGCGGATAAGGCATGGACTGCGCCAGACGGCACTCAAAGGCCACGGCAGCGCCTGCAACCCGAGGCGGTTTGACCTGCGTAGAGGATACGCTAGCGATCCCGCACTGCTCAAACTCACTGACACCATGAGCCAACTGAGCTGATGAAGCATTCATCTGTTCGGCATGTTCGAAATCGACCAGATGGATCACCAGCTCGCCGCTTTCCAGCACATTGATCAGCGTGTCTTTGTAGCTGCCATCTTCGCGGTGGTTGATGTTTACCAGCAACGTAGCCGGATCATCATTGATCACCTGAAAGAAACTGAACGGTGCCAGGTTACTGGCACCCTCTTTCGACAGACTGGAAACCCACGCAATTGGCCGTGGTGTGATGGTTGAGGCCAGCCAGCGATAACGCTCCAGTGGCTCCAGCTTGCTGAAATCTATTTGCATCAACGCCCCGCACGCGACTCACGAATATAGAACCGGGCACGCTCGGACTTGGCCGTGCAACCCTCATAACTTTCAAATTGCTGCTGGGTTTTGGCAGCCGTCAGCAGCGACAGTGCCTTGGAGTAACTGACCGTGCCAGCAAAGCCGTCAGCCTTGGCCAGATCAAGTTCTTTCCACGCCGCATCCAGTTGAGTAGCACAGCTGTTGCGATAAGCTGTTTTACCCGCACAGCCGGTCAGAACCAGCAGCGCGACAGATAACGCGATCAACACTTTCATCTTTGATCTCCCAGAATAATTAGAGTTATTGGCTGGTAGTTTGATCTGCAATCCCTGTAAAAGTGCCTGCTCAACCCTGCTTACGCGCCCGCAAGTAAGCCAATACTTCAGCCTGATCCCCGGCAAACTCGATGCGCGGGGCCTTGGATTCGCGTTGGAATACATACATCGGGTCGTAATACTCAGTTAGCAGTCCTTCAATCCAGCCGCGATGAGTATCGACACCGCGACCTTGCTCCTGTTCCCTCAACGCCTGCTGCATGATGTCCGCAAGACGCTGATAACGCTCACCACCCAGACGTTTAACGATATTAGTCAGGCTTTGCTGCAGACGCTCGGCAAATGCGCGAAAGCCCTCTTCCACGCCATACAGCTCAATGAACTCGGCGCTTAAATCCACCACGTAATCTTTAAGAATGCGTTCAATGCGGCTGTTTAAGCTGTCTTCGAGCCAGATCAGCGGCAGGCTCTGCATCCGCTGGTAAAGCACATGCGGCAGCGAACAGGAGCCGACAATGCGTCCCTCGTCCTCCAACACAAACTGATTAATGCCCGCCTCTCGCTTTTTCAGGATATCGACGGCCAACGCGTTTTCGAAACCGATCTGCGGTGGCTGCGCTGTGGCGCGCTTGCCGAAGCTGGAGCCGCGGTGATTGGCATGCCCTTCCAGATCCAGACTGTTGCTCAACTGGGCAATAACCTCAGTTTTGCCGGTCCCGGTCATGCCACCGACTAACACCAGATCACACTGCTCAACAGCCTGCTCGATGGTTTCAAGCAGGAAGGTCCGCATAGCCTTATAGCCACCAATCACACGGGGGTACTCAATGCCCGCCTCAGTTTTCAGCCACTGCTGAACAATCTGCGAGCGCAAACCACCCCGGAAGCAATACAGATAACCATCTGGATTCGCTTTGGCGAACGCCGCCCAAGCCTCTATACGCTCAGCCTTAACCGCGCCGCTGACCAGTTGATGGCCCAGCTCAATCGCAGCTTGCTGGCCTTGCTGCTTGTAACAAGTGCCGACCTTTTGCCGCTCGATATCACTCATCAGCGGCAGGTTGATCACTCCGGGGAATGCGCCTTTGCTGAATTCAACTGGGGCGCGGGCGTCCATCATCGGTACATCATTGATAAACAGGCTGCGGTAATCCGTGGCGTTATCGCGCATTACACCACCTCAACCGCATAACGCTGTCGTTCCAGCATCTGGCCAATCGGCTCAAGATTCAGCCCCAATTCAGCGGCAACAGCCAGGAACTCAGCCTCGCCTTCAGGACTTACAGCAACCAAAAGGCCGCCGCTGGTTTGTGGGTCACACAAGAGAGACTTCTGCTGCTCGCTCAGCGGTGCAACCTTGTCGCCGTAGCTGTCAAAGTTGCGCAAGGTGCCACCCGGCACACAGCCCTGCTCCAGGTAATACCCAACACCCGGCAGACGCGGCACTTTGGCAAACTCAAGCTGCGCGGTCAGGCCACTGCCATCGGCCATTTCCAGCAGATGGCCGAGCAAGCCGAAGCCGGTGACATCCGTCATGGCCTTAACGCCGGCCAACTTGCCAAAACGGCTGCCGGGCTTGTTAAGTGTGCACATCCAGTCGCGGGCCAGGCCTACATCTTCTGCACGCAACTTGGATTTTTTCTCAGCAGTGGTGAGGATGCCAATACCCAGCGGCTTGCTCAGGTACAGGCGGCAACCGGCTGTGGCACTGTCGTTACGCTTCATATGTTGCTTATCGACCAACCCGGTTACAGCCAGGCCAAAAATCGGCTCTGGCGCGTCAATCGAATGGCCACCCGCCAGCGGAATACCCGCCGCATCACACACCGCACGACCGCCGCGAATGACCTCGCGAGCCACTTCTGGCGGCAGCAAATTAACCGGCCAGCCCAGAATGGCGATGGCCATCAGCGGGTCACCGCCCATCGCGTAAATATCACTGATGGCATTGGTTGCCGCGATGCGCCCGAAGTCGTATGGATCATCAACAATCGGCATAAAGAAGTCAGTGGTAGATACAACGCCGCGCTCTTCGTCGATGGCGTAAACCGCTGCATCGTCACGGGAGGCATTGCCGACCCAGAGTTTCGGATCGAGATTCTGCGCGCCACTGCCAGCCAGAATCACTTCCAGCACTTTGGGGGAAATTTTGCACCCGCAACCAGCGCCGTGGCTGTATTGGGTCAGTCTGATGGGCTCGCTCATGGAAAAGGGTCTCTACCTCAGTAAGCCCGTTAGTTTAACAAATAGAGCCCAGGCAGGACGGCCCATGGTCACCTCTAACAACCCAGGCATCACAGTCTTAACAATACAAATGAGTATTTAATTCAAACTCGTGCTCCAACGGTTTTTCGCCCTGCAACTCCAACGCAGGTAGTTTTTAGATATGGCCCTAGGTATGTTCAGCCCTTCGGTCAGGGGAATTAAAGATGAGTAAACGCGTTGCACTGGTTCTTGGTTCAGGAGGAGCACGGGGCTATGCCCATATCGGCGTGATCGATGAACTGCTGGCCCGCGGCTATGAAATAGGCTGTATCGCAGGTTGTTCAATGGGAGCCGTGGTTGGCGGCATCTACGCAACAGGCAAGCTGGATGAATACCGGGAATGGACCGAAAGTCTTGATTACCTCGACGTACTGCGCCTGCTTGATGTGAGCTTCCGCCTTGGCGCCATTCGCGGGGAAAAGGTCTTTGGCAAAATCCACGAAATACTCGGTGAAATTAATATCGAAGACCTGCCAATCCCTTTCACCGCCGTTGCCACCGACCTGACCAACCAGCAGGAAATTTGGTTTCAGGAAGGCGATCTGCATCAGGCCATGCGCGCATCGGCCGCAATTCCCAGCCTGTTCACCCCTGTCGTCCAGGGCAACCGCATTCTGGTCGATGGCGGCCTGCTTAACCCACTGCCCATCGTGCCGGTTGTAGCCAGCCATTGCGATTTGATTGTGGCGGTCAACCTTAACGCCACCAACCAGACGCAATACGAGCTGCCAGTCATCACCCGAACGCCTGTGATCAAAGGTCGCTTCGACAACCTGATGAGTTCAATCGGCTCGCGCCTGCCCACTCTGCGGCGCAAATCCAATGATGCCGAAGACCTCGAAGAGTCCGACGAACAACTACTAATCGAGGCCAATCAGGACAGCGTGCCTGCAGAGGCCATCAACCCCTGGCAACGCCGGGTTGAAGAAGATACCAACAGTAAGTCCAACCGCACCAACGCCAGCGGCACCCGCCTCGCTGAACTACACGGCCCGGCCTCCCTGCTGGAACTGGTCAACCAGAGCTTTGAGGTGATGCAAACCTCACTGGCGCAATACAAGATCGCAGGCTACCCGCCGGACATTCTGATCAACGTGCCCAAACGCATCTGTCGCTTCTTCGAGTTCTACCGCGCGCCAGAGCTTATTCAGCTGGGACGGCAGATCGCCAGCGATACGTTGGATAAGTATGAGCGCGGGGAGCGTTAAGCGCTTTCGTTTATGACTCCCGCAAGCGATACCCCACGCCAGCCTCGGTGAGGATAAACCGGGGCGCTGTGGGGTCATCCCCCAGTTTCTGCCGCAGATGGCCGACGACAACCCGCAGGTAGTGGCTGTCTTCGACATGGCTGGGGCCCCAGATATCTTTGAGCAATTGCTGCTGGGTAACAACGCGGCCAATGTGTTGGGCCAGCAGAGCCAGCACGGCGTATTCCTTGCGGGTCAGGCTGATTTCGCTGCCATCAAGCGTGACCCGGCGATAGGCGAAATCCACCTGTAGCGGGCCGCTGCTGATCTGCGAAAGGGTCTGTTGAGGGCTGACGGACAGGCGCAGCAATACCCGCACCCGCGCCAGAAACTCCTGAATGCCAAACGGCTTGGTGACGTAATCATTGGCGCCGCCATCCAGCGCCAGCACTTTCTCCCCTTCACTGGCGCGGACAGACAGCACTAGGACCGGCACTGCAGACCAACTGCGCAGCTCGCGCAGCACGTCCTGCCCGTCCATATCCGGTAAACCGAGGTCCAGCACAACCAGATCAGGCGAGCCCAATGCTGCCTGCTCCAGCCCTTCGCGGCCATTGGCACCTTCCAGCACGTTGTAGCCTTGTGCAGACAGGCTGATGCGCAGAAACTTGCGAATCTGCGCCTCGTCGTCGATGACCAGAACGGTTGCGGGATTAGCACTCATGATTAGTCGTCGGGCTCCTCTTCCGGTAATGGCTGGCGCTGCATGGGCAGATGCAGGATCAGGCTGGCACCGCGGCCATCCAACCCGTCGCCCACACTCACGCGTCCTCCGTGAGCGCCGATCATACCCTGACAAATCGCCAGACCGAGACCGGTGCCCTGCCCGCCGCGGTCACCACGACTGGCGGTGTAGAACATGTCGAAGATTTTGTCCCGCTCATGCTCAGGAATACCCGGCCCCTGATCACTGACAATAAAACGCAGTTCTTCTGCATCGATCTCAACAGCCACCCGCAGCCGGCCTTGTGCAGGCGAAAAGCGTGCAGCGTTCTCCAGCACATTGACCAGCGCCTGTTCGATCAGGGCTGCGTGCACATACAGCAGCGGCAGCTCCTGCGGCATCTGGGTTTCCACCTGCAAAGGTGCCAACACCGGACGCAAACGCTGCAAGGCACTGCCGACAATATCCGCTGGCGCCACCCAATCCCGCGCCAGCTTCAGGCCGCCGTGACCAAGGCGGGTCATGTCGAGCAGATTCTGGATGTAGCGATCCAGCCGTTCGGCTTCATCCCGTGTGCCTTCCAGCAACTCACGGCGATCATCCGGCGGTATCTGCTCGCCCAGTGCCAGCAGGCTGTCGATGGAGCCGCGCATGGCGGTCAACGGTGTGCGCAGGTCATGGGACACAGAAGCCAGCAAGGCACTGCGCAGCTCTTCGGTTTGCCCGTGCAGGCGCGCCGCTTCCAGATCAGACGCCAACTGTGCCCGCTCCAGTGCCTGCGCCAGCGGCTGGCCCAGAGCGCTGAGCAAGCGACGACGCTCGACAGACAGCTCAATGCCTTCTTTTGGGCTCACACCTAACAGCGCCATCGGCCCTGACTCCCCCAGCAGCGGCAACCACCACCAGCTACCGCCGGGCAAGGTATCGGTACTTAGCCCGGCGGGTTGCTCGTGCTGCCAGGACCAATCGGCCGCTGCCCTTTCCTGCTCAGTCAACTCCCGCGTATTTCCAGCATCGACTACCCAGCTGTTTTCAGCCGTGCGGGACTGAACACGCACCTCAACATCCCGCCACAACTCCAATTGCTGCATGGCCGCGGCCAGCACTGCCTGCTTGTCTGTCGCAGCAGTCAGTTTGCGCGAAAGCTGTAGCAGCACCGTGGTTTCTGATTGGGTCTCACGCAGCGCATGCAACTGTCGACGCTGGCGGGAGGCCAGATTGCCGGTCAGCACCGCCATCATCAGGAAGAACAGCAGCGTCAGCACGTCCTCCTGCCGGGCGATAGTCAGGGTCATCGTCGGCGAGATAAACAGGAAGTTGTAGGCCAGAAACGACAGTCCGGCACAAACCAGTGCAGGCCCCAAACTGCTGCGCACAGCAACCAGCAAGACGGCAGCGAGGAAAATCAGCGAGATATTCGGCAGCTCCAATACGCTGGCCAGCCCCAGCGCTGCACCGGAGGCTGCGGCAGTGGCCAGAGCAGCCAACCAGTAATTGCGCCAGGCAAAGATTTTTGAACTGCGCCGGGGCTTGATTTCGGCGTCTTGCGGCACATCGAGCACGCTGATTTCCATGCCCAATCGTTGCTGTAGCAGGTGCTCAGCCAAGCCGCGCCTGGGCAACCAGTCGCCACCAAAACGACGTGGATTGCGGCCAATCAGAATCAGGCTGGCATGGCGCTCGCGGGCATATTCGATCAGGGTTCGGGCCAAGCTAGTCCCGCGCAGCCGCACTACCTCGCCCCCCAACCGCTCAGCCAGTTGCTGCGCCGCTTGCAGGTAGCCCAAGCGCTCCTCAGAACGCTCCCGGCCTGTGTCTACATGTACCACCGACCAAGGCAGATGACGCCGCTCCGCAACCCGGCAGGCGTGCCGCACCAGCCGCTCGGCATGGCTGTCGCCATCAATGCCCAACACCAGACAACCGCGCACGGCCGGAGCCGTCACGCCTTGTTGGCGATAGCGTCGATGCAGATCAGCATCTACCCGCGCTGCAGCCGTCTGCATGGCCAGCTCGCGTAGCGCGGTGAGGTTGGTCTGGCTGAAGAAGGCATCAATCGCGGCGCGGGCCTGATCCGGCACATATACCTTGCCTTCACGCAGGCGCTCCAGCAGCTCCCTAGGCGGCAGGTCGATCAGGAGGATTTCGTCAGCTTCCTGCAACACCCAGTCCGGCAGGGTTTCCCGCACCTGTATGCCGGTGATGTCGCGCACCTGATCATTCAGCGCTTCGAGGTGCTGCACGTTGACCGTGGTGTAGACGTCGATGCCAGCGTCAAGCAGTTCCTGCACATCCTGCCAGCGTTTACTGTGACGGCTGCCGGGCGCATTGCTGTGGGCCAGTTCATCCACCAGCAGCAGGCGCGGCGGATTGGCCAGAATGCCGTCCAAATCCATTTCGCTCAGCTGCATGCCCCGGTATTCGGTGCGCAGCAAAGGCTGTTGCGGCAGGCCGTTGAGCATGGCTTCGGTTTCTGCCCGGCCATGGGTTTCCACCACGCCGACACGCAAATCCACGCCCTGCTGCAACTGGCGCTGGGCCGCTTGCAACATGGCGTAGGTCTTGCCCACGCCCGGAGCAGCGCCGAGAAAGACCTTGAGCCGCCCGCGCCCTTCCCTTGGCAGCTCTTCCAGCAGGGCATCCGCCCGATCTGAATCCCTCATGCGCTCTACTCACTCCTCGAGATGGAGGGATTGTCCGCGAGCACTAAGTTAAGTGCCAGCACATTGACCACCGGCGGGCCGATCAGAGGGCGTTGTACATGCTCTGTAATCAGCTTCTCCAGCGCCCCTATTGGCATATCTCGGGCAGCGGCAATGCGCTGGATTTGAAACTGCGCGGCTTCCGCTGAGATATGCGGATCAAGCCCACTGCCGGACGTAGTCACCAGTTGCATCGGCACCGGCGCTGCATTGTCGCCCTTGAGCAGTGCCGCTTCCTTTGCAATGCGCTGTACCAACGCTGGATTGCTTGCCGCCAGATTGCTCGCACTGCTGGCCACAGTGGCGTAATCACCGGCTGAAGGCCGTGCATGGAACCACCGCGGCGCATCAAAGCGCTGTGCCAGCAACTGGCTGCCGCGTACTACACCGCTGCTATCTTGAACAAGGCTGCCATTGGCCTGCTCTGGGAAGGCAAGCTGCGCGACAGCCGTGACTGACAGCGGATAGACCACGCCAGTCAGTACAGTCATACAGGCCAACACAGCGAGAGCGGGACGAATATAAGTCAACATTTGAGTTCTCCTTACCCTGTTAACGCCTCAGACCAGCCCCAAGGCCACCAGCAACATGTCGATCAGCTTGATCCCTGCAAACGGTGCCAGCAGCCCGCCTACGCCATAGATCAGCAGATTGCGCCTAAGCAGTTGGGCCGCATCCAACGCTTTGACCCGCACTCCGCGCAGCGCCAGCGGTACCAGCGCGATGATGATCAGCGCGTTAAACACAATGGCCGACAGAATCGCGCTCTGCGGGCTGTGCAAGCGCATCAGGTTAAGCACGCCCAATTGCGGGTAGATACCAGCAAACAGCGCCGGAAGGATGGCGAAGTACTTGGCCACATCATTGGCCACCGAAAAGGTGGTTAGCGCGCCGCGGGTGACCAGCAACTCCTTGCCCACTTGCACCACATCCAGCAGCTTGGTCGGGTCGGAATCCAAGTCCACCAGATTGGTGGCTTCACGGGCAGCCTGTGTGCCGTCATTCATGGCCAGGCCCACATCGGCCTGCGCCAGCGCCGGTGCATCATTGGCACCGTCACCGCACATAGCCACCAGCTTGCCTTCGGCCTGCTCACTGCGAATGCGCTGGAGTTTCTTCTCCGGTGTGGCCTCGGCGATCAGGTCATCGACGCCCGCCTCAGCCGCAATCGCCGCTGCGGTCAGTGGGTTGTCGCCGGTCACCATCACGGTACGGATGCCCATCTGGCGCAGCTCGGCAAAGCGCTCACGAATGCCCGGTTTGACCACATCTTTAAGGTGAATGGCACCGAGCAGTTTGTCATCGACTGCAACCAGCAGCGGCGTGCCACCGCTCTGAGCGATTTTTTCCACTTCGCGTTTAAGCGATGCCGGCATCTGCTCCCGTGTGCTGCCCAGATAAGTCAGCAGCGCATCCACCGCCCCTTTGCGGTAGCGATGACCATCCCAGTTAGCGCCTGACAGGCGGGTTTCAGCACTGAAGGCAATCGCCTCCACTGCGCTGCGCTCTGCTGCTGTATTGGTGCCTGCATTGCGCAGGAACTCGACAATCGACTTACCTTCGGCCGTGTCGTCCGCCAGCGAGGACAGCAGTGTGGCTTCGTTCAGTTCCTGATCGGATATGCCGGGAGCCTTATGCAGCGCACTGCAGCGGCGGTTACCAAAGGTGATGGTGCCGGTCTTGTCCAGCAGCAGCACATGCACGTCCCCTGCAGCTTCAACCGCACGGCCGGATTTGGCGATCACGTTCAGGCGCACCAAACGGTCCATCCCGGCAATACCGATGGCCGACAGCAGGCCGCCGATTGTTGTAGGGATCAGCGTCACCAGCAGCGCAGCCAGGTAGATCAGCGGCAACTCGCCACCGGCATAACGGGCAAAGGGCTGCAAGGTCGCAACCACCAGCAGGAAGATCAGGGTCAGGCCGATCAGCAGGATATCCAGCGCCTGCTCGTTAGGGGTTTTCTTGCGTTTGGCGCCTTCAACCAGCGCGATCATGCGGTCCAGAGTCGATTCGCCGGGGTTGGCGGTGATCCGCACCAACAACCAGTCGGACACCACCTGCGTATTGCCAGTGACCGCCGAACGATCGCCACCGGATTCGCGAATCACCGGAGCCGATTCCCCGGTAATCGCAGCTTCGTTGACGGCGGCAATCCCTTCGATCACTTCACCGTCGCTGGGAATCATCTCTCCGGCTTCTACACGGACGATATCGCCGCTGCGCAAGCTGCTGGCGGCAACCGTCTCGAACTGTTCGCCCTTCTGCCGCCGCGCACTCAGCCCCTGACTGCCAGCCTTGAGGCTGTCCGCCCGGGCCTTGCCGCGCCCTTCTGCCAGCGCCTCGGCAAAATTGGCAAACAGCAGGGTGAACCATAGCCACAGGGCAATCTGCACAGACAAGCCAAGGGGCACCGCCGGATTGGGCACAAAGCACAGCAGTGTGGTGACAATCGCAGTCAACTCCACCACCAGCATCACCGGTGAACGCAGCAGTTGGCGCGGGTCGAGTTTGACGAAGGCCTGACGCAGTGCCGCAGGCCACAGAGCGGGTTGTTGGAGGGTCTTAACCTGAGTATCGATAGTGCTATTCATAACAATGCTCCCCTACAGGCCCGGCAACATGGCCAGATGCTCTGCAATCGGACCTAAGGCCAGCGCAGGCAGGAAGGTCAAACCACCCACCACCAGAATGATCACGCTCAGCAACACCACGAACAGCGGCCCGTGGGTGGGAAAGCTGTTGCTGCCTTGCGGCGCGCTCTTCTTCGCCGCCAGACCACCGGCAATCGCCAGCACCGGCAGGATGTAACCGAAGCGGCCCAACAACATGGCCAGCGCCATCATCAGGTTGTGATACGGGGTATTCGCGGAGAAACCGCCGAACGCTGAACCGTTATTGGCCGTCACCGAGGTGTAGTTGTAGAGCAGCTGGCTGAAACCATGGCCCCCCGGATTGCTCACTGAAGCCGCCGCGCCCGGCAGGCTCGCCGCCAGCGCGGCCAACACCAGCACGCCCAACGGCATCACCAGCAGCGTGGCCACCAGCAAGCGGACTTCTCGCGCCTCCAGTTTCTTGCCGAGGTATTCCGGAGTACGGCCGATCATCAGCCCGGCCAGAAACACGGTGATCAGCACAAACAGCAGCAAGCCATACAGCCCCGCGCCGATACCGCCGAAGATCACTTCGCCTAGCATCATGTTGAACATCGGCACCAAACCGCCGAGCGCGCTGAAGCTGTCGTGCATGGCGTTGACCGAACCGCTGGACGCCGCTGTGGTTGCTACTGCCCACAGTGCTGAAGCAACGCTGCCAAAGCGGCTTTCCTTGCCTTCCAGCGAGCCAACTTGCTCGACCGGCAGGCTGGCCAGCAGCGGGTTCGGCTGCAGTTCCGCATACAGGGTCACACCCAGCCCAACGCAGAACAGCAACAGCACGCAAGCCAACAGGGCTCGGCTCTGGCGCAAGTCCTTCACGTAATGGCCGAAGGTAAAAATAAGCGCAGCCGGAATCAGCAGGATGGATACCAGCTCGAACAGGTTGCTCCAGGCTGTCGGATTCTCAAAGGGATGGGCCGAGTTCACGCCAAAGAAGCCGCCACCGTTGGTGCCTAACTGCTTGATAGCGATCTGGCTGGCAGCCGGGCCTAACGGTACGACCTGCTCGTGGCCGCCTAACGTCTGCACATGCACATACTCATGAACGCTCTGCGGCACGCCCTGCCACACCAGCAACACCGCCAGCACCAGCGCAAACGGCAGCAAGCCATACAGTGTGGCGCGGGTCAGATCGACCCAAAAGTTGCCCACGCTGCGGCTGGAGCGGCGGCTAAAGCCACGGCAAAGCACCACCAGCACGGCCAGCCCAACCGCCGGGCTGACAAAGTTCTGCACACCCAGACCAACCATCTGGCTGAAATAGCTCAGGGTTGATTCGCCGCTGTAGGCCTGCCAGTTGGTGTTGGTGACAAAACTCACAGCTGTGTTGAGCGCCAGGCTCCATTCAAGGCCCGGTAAATGCTGCGGATTCAGGGGGAGCAAGCCCTGCAACATGAGGATCGCAAACAGTGCCAGCAGGCTTATCAGGGTAAACGCCAGCAGTGCCAGGCTGTAGCGTCGCCAGTCCTGTTCAGCGCCCTGATCAACGCCCGCCATGCGATAGAAAAACCGTTCAACCGGCCCCAACAGCGACGTCAGGCAGGTTCTTTCGCCCTCCATCGCCCGGTACAGGTAGCGGCCTATAAAAGGCGCTGGCACCAGCAGCAACACGAAAAACAGCGCCAGCAGCGCCCAATCGTAACTGTGCATATGCCCTCCTACGCCTGTTCAGCGCGCAGAAGCGCAAGCAGCAGATAAATGAACAGTCCCACAGCCAAAGCCAGGGACACACCATCAAGAACGCTCATGACTTGCTCCATTTCAAGGCATTAGTCGCCTGAAACAGAGTCTCGCGGTGAACAGCGTAAAGGTTCGATTGGCGCAGCAGTGGCTGCGCATAAAGAATCCGTAAAGATTCACCGGACAGCGCCTGAAAACGCAAACGGCCAACACAAGGTTGGCCGTTGCTGTGACGCTAAGGAGATAACCTGATCAGGGCTGATTGCCCATCAGGCCTGAGCTTGCGCCCATGATCAGCATGATGAACTGCTCAAGCGGCATCTGCTTACCGTTGAAATTCACCTGCTTGTCGGCATAGCTCAGCGAGCTGCGGATGGTGTCGCCATCCACTGTTGCCAGACCACTGCTCATGGCCATAACGCCAGCCATTTCACTGCTCATCTTGGCCTGTTGGGCCACGGCTTGCGGATCATCCAAGCCTGCCAGCGCAGCTTGTAGCGCCACAACATCCTCGATGGTCTTTCTCGATAGGCTGAGGTTAAGGTCCAGCTTGCTCAGTAGTTGGCTGGCCAGCTCAGGTCCATCCAGCTCGAATGACACCGGCTTATCCAGATTCACATTCAGGCTTGCGCTGGTTTCACCATTGGTGGTTTTTAGCGCCAGCTTTTCCAGGCCAAACACCGGCTTAGCCGCCAACAGCTTGCTGGCAATCTCCAGCATGCGTTGTTCCTGCTCTGGGGTAAGTTCCGGCTCTTGCGACGGAGCTTGCTTAGTCAGCTCGGTGTAGAACGCCATCAGCGACTGAACGGCCGGCATGTCGATGTTGCTCGCACTTAAAACCGCTTCAGCGGTTCCAATATTCTGCCCTTGAAAGCTGATCATGCCGGTCTTATAGACATCGCGCATGGTCATCATCTGCGCGTTTTCGCTGCTCTGTGAGTCAACCTCAATGGATTGGATCAGCAAAGGCGCTTGGTCAGTCTGCGTCAATGAAAGGGACTCCAGCGTGGCGGCATTGTTACCGACATAAATGTCTCCGCTGCCGCGCTTCACGTCGCTGCTGAATTTAAGCCCCTGCATCGCCACATTGAGGAACGCCCCGCCCTCAAGCGGCACCGCCAGTTTCAGTTGCTCCATCTGCCCGCTCGACTGAACGTCCTCCGCCCCGGCGCTGCTTTCGATATGCAGGTCCATGCCGCTGAAATCGATCTGGCTCTTGTCCGGCAGTGTTGCCAGCACTTTCTCCATGCGCACATCACCATCGATGGCACGGGAATAGCTGACTGCGAAGTTCCCGCTCAGCGGTGACACACCATTGGTGGCTGCAAACAGCTGGGCCAGCTCCTCGCTGGACTCAAGCTCAAAGTTGCTTTCCGCCATAACCGGAGCCAGCTTCAGCCTGGTCAGGCGCGACAGTGGGAATGGACCGTGATCCAGTTTGTCGGTGAAAAACAGCTCAGTGCTTTCCAGCTTGCCGTTTTCATCCGGCACAGACAGCTGCAACCGGTAACGGGCAGTGCTGCTGAAAACGCCGCTTTGCAGGGAAGCCAATTCGACCTTACCGAACACGCCCAGACTCGGCAGCGACTTATCCATCTCCTCGTTAGCCTGCTTGATCGATGCTTGCAGCGCATCCGGCAGAACCTTACCGGTGTACCAAGCCCCGGCGCAGCCCAACACCCCCACAGTGACCACTGCACCCAGAATAATTTTCTTCATGAACAATCCATTATTTATTGTTGGAAAAAGCCTGCACGGCAACGAGCTGGCGCAGCAGGCTATCCGTTAGATCGAGTCGATCAATGCTCAGCAAGCAGATGACGCCCGGATGCTATACCGACATCCGGGCTTATGTGGCTAGCTTTTAGGTGTGTCTTGCGGCTCGTTGGGGTTTTCTGCGCAGGGGTCGTACACAGGCGTACGCACCCAGTCGCCCACCAGGCTGTAGGCCACGGCCAGCAGCGTCGGGCCCATGAACAGGCCCATGAAGCCGAACGCCAAAATGCCGCCGAACACCCCCAGCAGCACCACGATCAGCGGCAAGTTGCCGCCGCGGCTGATCAGGTAGGGTTTGAGGATGTTGTCCACGCCACTGATGATGAAGAAACCCCAGATGGCGAGGAAGATCGCCATGCCGATTTCGCCGTGCCAGAACAACCAGGCCACTGCCGGCCCCCACACCAACGGCGGGACCATGATCAAGCTGAAGCCGAAGGTCAGGAAGCCCAGTACCAGCGCCCCCGGAACACCGGCGATGGTGAAGCCGATCCAAGCCAGAATCGCCTGAGCCACTGCGGTACCAATCACACCGTTGACCACCCGCTGCACAGTACCTGCGACCAACTCAATGTAATGCTCAGCACGGTTACCAATCAGGCGCTCTAACAGACGCTCGACCAGCGCCGCCAGACGTGGGCCATCCCGGTAAAAGAAGAACACCAGCACCAGACTCAAAGCCAGCTCAACCATGCCGCCAGCAATTTTCGCACTGCGGGTCAGCAGCCAGTTGCCGACCTGGCCAAGATAAGGCTGTACCGTGGCAAACAACTCCGCGCCCTGCTTATCCAGAGTTTGCCAAAGCTCGACCAAGTAATCCCCGACCATCGGCAAGGTCCCCAGCCACACTGGCGGTGGTGGCAGGCCATCAACCTGATAGTCCTTGACCATACTGGTGAAGTCTTTGATGTGATCGGCCAGGTTGAAACCCAGCATCACCAGCGGCACCGCCAGTAAAACCGTCCAGGCCAGCGTCAACAGTCCCGCAGCCAACGCCTGCCGGCCACCCAACAGGTTGGTCAGGATGCGCATCATCGGCCAACTGGCAAATGACAGTACCGCAGCCCAGAACAGGGCGGACCAGAATGGCGCCAGTACCCAGAGGCTGGCCCCCAGCAAGCTGAGCATCAATATCTGCACCAGCAAGCGATCGTTATTGGCCATTTAAACTCCCACAGAAACAAAAGGCTCTGCACAAGACAGGCAGAGCCGGTAAAAGATTCCCACAGACGACTATCTAAGCTTAGCGCAGCACGTTTACCTGCAAACCGGTAACAGCTTGTGTATCAAGCTCAAGCCTTGCCGCTCGCACCTGTTGGCCAATTAGCGCATCACGCCAGGCCGCTGCGGCTTCGCCACTCAGGGCTACACGCAGGGTGCTGTCGAGATTGAGGCTGCGCGCCAGCAAAGCCACCCATTCATCAGTGGGCTCAGACAATTTGGGCAGGCGTAGTTCACCGCTCGTCTTTAGCGCCCGCTGCAGCGTGGCGGGCGTTGGCAGAATTTGCGGCAGTGTGGAGGCCGCGTCGAGCTGTTCCACCTGCAAGTAGGCCCGACCATTGCCCCTGGTAATGCTGTACAGCGCCAACAGGCTGTCCTGCCGAGGCTCAGCCAGGCGCAACAGCGCATAACTTTGCTGGGCATCAGAACCATACAGCGTAGCGTTATTGAACACCGAATTAGCCCACAAATTGCTTGAGCCACACTCGCGGCCTACGCACCAATACAACAGCTCGGCATTCTGCTCGTGCAGGGCTTCTCGGGCGCTGTTAAAAGCTTCGCTGGCTGAATGCGTACGCGGCAATTCATAGGTCACAGCGGTGAAACTGCCCTGTGCCATGACCTCCCGCTCAAAACGGAGTTTGCCGCTGATGCGACGGATAGCCCCTTGCGGGTAAACCCGCTCCTGATCGCTGAGCTGCTTATAGGTGACGATCTGGCTACCAGGGAATCGCGGCAACACTTCCAGATCCCGGCTATCCGCCACATCCGCCCACACCGCAGTGGAAATAAGACTGGCTGCCAGTACAAGGCATAAACGCATAGAACTTCTCATTTAACGATGATCGACTGGGCCGACTTGACTAGCTTGTCACTATCGGTCGGCCTCGGTGGCGCTTGCAGGCCGCGCTGCACCGCAGGACGCGCCGCAATTTCGGCGAGCCAGCGCTGCAAATGCTCAAGGCCCTCTACCGAAACGCCGGCCCACTCATGGGTGCGCACCCAAGGAAAGGTCGCGATATCAGCGATGCTGTAATCACCGGCAAGGAACTCGGACTCACCCAGACGTCCGTCCAGGACCTCATACAGTCTGCGGGTTTCGTGCTGATAACGGTCGATCGCAGCCTGGAGCTTTTCCGGGAAATACCGGTAAAACACGTTGGCCTGCCCCTGCATCGGGCCGACACCGCCCATCTGGAACATCAGCCACTGAATAACCCGTGAACGTCCTTTAACATCCGTCGGCATCAGTTGCCCGGTCTTTTCTGCCAGATAGAGGAGAATCGCGCCGGATTCGAATACCGCGAAGTCACCTTCGCTACGGTCGACAATCGCCGGAATGCGCCCGTTGGGGTTGATCTTGAGGAACTCAGGGGACTTCTGCTCTCGCTTGTCGAAACTCAGCACATGCAGCGTGTAAGGCAGCTGCAACTCTTCCAGTGCAATTGAGGCTTTGTAGCCATTGGGCGTAGCCGCTGTATAGAGGTCGATCATGACAGCCTCCGTGGGTTAAGCCGCCACCTTTCCCCACTTATCGGGATCAAGTCAAGGCGCGTTCAAAAAAGCTTTGAAACAGCCTGCTACCAAGGCAGCGCCCTGTTCGTCGTCCAAATGTAAATGATGACCGCCCGGTAGCTGCTCGACCGTCACCGGCAAGTCTGCCAGCACTGCGTGAATACCGGGTTGGGCATGCATCATGCCTTGCTCGGCAAGCACCAGTTTGGCCGGGCATTTCAGGCTGCGCACAAACGCCATGGCATGGGCGCGGGTAAAGCGCATTGGCGAGGGTAACGTCAGTTGGCTATCCGCCCGCCAGGTATACCCGCCGGGTACCGGCATCAACCCGCGCTGGGCCAACAGCTCGGCGGCTTCACGGCTGACCGCGCCCACCCCTCGCATGCGGGCCTCAATGGCCCGGTCGATCTGGGCATAAACAGGTTTTTTCTTACCGGCCAGTGCCAGTCGTGCCTGGAGTGCTTCATGCAGTTTCTGCGGAGCCTCCTCAGCTTCAGCGGTATTGGGGATCAGGCCATCAATCAGGGCTAGCCGCGAGACACGATCCGGGGCCGCTGCAGCCACAAACACAGAAACGATCGCGCCCATTGAATGCCCAAGCAGGGCAAAACGCTGCCATCCCAGTTGCTCCGCCACCTGCAGAACATCGTGGGCGTAATCCCAAATGGCATAGCTGCTGCCCTTGGGACGGTGGTCGGAATGTCCGTGCCCTGGCAAGTCCACCGCCGCGATGCGTAGGTCCGGCAGCAGCGGTGCCAGACGGGCAAAACTCGCAGCGTTATCCAGCCAGCCATGCAGAGCGATCACCGGGATGCCATCAGCCGGCCCGTAAATATGAGCCGCCAGTTCGATATGCGGCAGGCTCAGGCGTACTTCTTCGAAATTCAGGTTCATGCCTTGGGCTCTATAAGTTCGCTGGTACTCCAGCGCTGAAACAGCGATTTAAGCAGATGCGCCGTATCCTGTGGGCGCTCCAGCGGGAACATATGCCCGCCCGGCAGGCTGATGTACTCGCAACCGGGTGCGCGCTTTACCAGGCTTGCGTGATGGGGCAGCACAACCCGGCTTTTGCTGCCGCGCACCATCGCCAACGGCACTTTAAGCTGTTTGAGTCGCCCCGGACTCTGGTGTGGAACGCTGCGGAAGATGTTGATTTCAGTCTGCGGATCAAAGCGCAGGCGCAGGCCCGCTGCATCCGGGGTCAGGCCGTGCTGCACATAGGCATCCAGGCAATCGGGATCAAACCCGCGAAACAGTGTCTTTCCGGCAAAATAGGCACGCGCCTCAGCCTGATCAGCAAAGCGCTCACGCCGTCCCAGCGTGCGCCCCGCCGGAGTAATGCGGTCGATAAAGCCTAAGCGCTTTGCCGTGCGGATCACCAAACGATCAGCCAGCGTCAACACAGGTGAATCGAGCATGACCACCCCGCGATACAACTCAGGTCGTTGCAGGGCAGCATGAAAATGCAGGACGCCCCCCAGAGAGTGCCCCACTCCCCAAACAGGCTGATCAAGGCCTTGCACATGGTGAATCAACTCATCAACCAGATTGCTCCAGTTGTCATTCACCGGGAAACGCGGGTCGTGGCCGTGCTGTTCCAGATGCTGCACCTGATAGTCAGGCTCCAGCGCCGCAAACAACTTGCCGTATGTGGCTGACGGAAATCCGTTGGCATGGGCGAAAAAAATCGGACGGGACATAGTCGTCAAAACTGGCCGGTTAACGGGTTAGCAAGTCCGCTGAGCTTAGCGGACAGCCGCCCCTCACACACCTTGCGGCGCTTTTTCAGGCAAAGGCACGATGGCCGTGGTCAGACGTGAGATACAGCTATTCTTGCCCTGCTCGTCACTGATGCGAATGTCCCAGACATGGGTGGTACGCCCCAGATGGACCGGTCGCGCCACCGCCAGCACACGGCCGCTGCGGACACCACGCAGGTGATTGGCGTTCACCTCAAGGCCCACGCAATAGAATTTGGTCGGGTCAATACACAGGTAACTGGCCATTGAACCAACTGTCTCAGCCAGCACCACCGAAGCACCACCGTGCAACACACCGTATGGCTGATGGGTGCGCTGATCTACTACCATGCTGGCACTCAGAGAGTCATCGTCCATCGCCTCAAAACGAATGTCCAGTTGCTCACCAATGGTGTTTTTCTGCAAACGGTTAAGTGCGCCCAGATCAGGCGTTTGAAACCAGATAGCCATTTTCTCGCCCTTGCGTTCGCTAGCCCAAACAACCAGGCCGCACAAAGGCGGCCTGTTCGCATTCACTCTTGCCAGATCACAGCCTCTGAACAGGAGTGCCAGTGCTCAAAGTGATCTTTATAAGCACTTTCGACCACGTTGCGCTTGATCTTCAGTGTAGGCGTGAGAAAACCATTCTCTACCGTCCAGACATCGCTCATAAGCACCAGCCCGCCCAAGCGCTCATGCTGATCCAACACCTGATTGACGTCCTCTAGCAGTTTTTTCAGGCTCTCTTGCAGCCTTGCCCGCTCGCCGTTGGAGGCTTCATGGCGCCCCTCATCCGACAACACACACAGCGCAATCGGCTGCGGCATACCATCGCCCACTACGCACACCTGCTCAATACGGGAATGCTCGCCGATGCGGTTCTCGATGGGCGCTGGTGCGACGTATTTGCCCTTGGTGGTTTTGAAAATCTCCTTGATCCGACCGGTCAGGCGCAAGTTGCCATCCGCATCTTGTTCCCCCTTGTCGCCGGTACGCAGGAAGCCATCCGGGGTCATCGTCTCAGCGGTTTTTTCCAGATCTTTGTAGTAGCCCTGCATGGTCGCGCCGCTGCGCACCTGCACCTCGCCTTCTTCGGAAATCCGCACTTCAACGCCAGGGTTGTTCTGCCCGATCCAACCGAGCTTGAACTTACCTGGACGGCAGACGTGGGAATAACCGCAATTTTCGGTCATGCCATACACTTCCTGAATTTCCAGGCCGAGACGGCGATACCACTTGAGTAGTGCTTCCGGTACCGGTGCAGCACCTGACAGCGCATACCGAACAGCATCAAGGCCCAGACCAGCCAGCACCTTCTTGCCGATAATGCGGCCAATGATTGGCAGTTTGAGCAGGCGCTCCAGCTTCTGCTCAGGCATCTTGCTGAAGACACCGACCTGGAACTTAGTCCACAAACGTGGCACCGAGAAGAATACGGTCGGCCGCGCACGGCGCAGGTCATTAACAAAGGTATCCAAGCTTTCAGCAAAATAAACTGTAATACCGGCGTAGATCGAAGCCAACTCAACGAACATCCGTTCCGCCACATGACACAGCGGCAGGTAAGACAGTACCCGGTCCTTTTCCGTAACACCGAACAGCTTGATGGCCTGGCCAGCCGCGAAACCGAAATTGCCGAAATTGTGCATCACCCCTTTCGGCGTACCAGTGGTACCGGATGTATAAATGATGGTCGCCAGTTGATCCGCAGCAGGCACAGGAGAATCTTGAATCGGTGTGCGGGCTTGAAGATCGTCCCAGCTGTAGTCAAAAGTACCTTGCGGGTGCAATGGCAGGCTGATCGTTGGCAGGCCTTCAGGCAGCCCTTTCGACATTGAAGCCCACTCATCCAGCTTGCCGATAAAGGCTAGCTCGGCACCAGAATGATCTAGCACTTGGCGCATAGACTCAGCGGTGAGGTTGGGATACAGCGGCACCGAGACATGCCCCGCCATCCAGATTGCCAGATCGGCAATCATCCAGTGGGCACAGTTCTTGGAAATGATTGCGATGCGACTGCCCTGAGGCAACTCGCGACTGCGCAGCCAGTTGGCAGCACGACGGGCCTGGTCCGCGACATCGGCCCAAGTCAGTTCCTGCAGCTGTCCGCCCGTCAGCGGTTGCACCATGTAGATCTTGTTCGGGTGACGCGCCTCACGCTCATAGAACAGCTCGAGCGGCAAACGGATTGCTTCAGCCACGCGGAATACCTCCTTTTTTATTGTTGTGGAGCCTACCAAGCGATTGCTTGGTTGACTATTCCACGTAAAAAGGGGTTACCGCAAGAGGGGAAATGTATCGATGTGTAGTGCTACGGAACTAATCACGCATGGAATGGCGTAAATCGCGCAGACTCATCAGACCTGGCGCGACCTCTAGACCCTCGAGTTTTGCCAGACTCGCAGTGCCCATTGGCAGCGGCTCCTGCCGGTGGCCATTGATCAGCAGACCACCAAGATCGCCCACCAACGGCTGATGACTAACCAGCAGTATCGCTTCATCGCGATAGCGATCCAGTTGCTCAATCACCCACCGTGATGAAGATTCAGGCGTGAGCCAATCTACCGTTTCCCGCAACCCGGTATAACCCAGTGCCTGACAGAACAGGTCGGCGGTTTGCTGAGCCCGCACATACGGGCTCACCAATACACGCTGCAAAGTACAGCCGGACAATGCCTCGGCAGCACGACTGGCCTGCTGACGGCCATAGGACGTCAGTTGCCGCTCAGCATCGCTGTGACGGGCAGGCTCAGCCTCGCCATGGCGCAACAGCCACAGTGTCTTCACCGCATACTCCTCAGAGTTTTGGCTCTTCATCACGGACCGGATGCGCAGCAGGCTCAACGCTATGTGGCTGCTCGCCCTGAGGAGCCTGTGGCGCTGGCCAGTCGGCAAACGGCCAGGGTTTCTCGTCGGTATTAAACGTGCCGAAGCGGCCGATCTGAGCTAAGTACTGGCTCAGGCTGTCACCGAAGCCAAGCAGGCTGGCACTTGGCGCGCCGTAGAACAGTCGATAGCCCAGCTGCACAACCACCACAGCCAGCAAAATAAGCTCACCCAACTGCCAAACGATGGCATAAATCACCATCCACAACACTCGCAGCACAATGGATTCCCGCTGTAACGTCTTTTGTTCATCGCTCATTGTGTTTTCCTCAGGCTTTACATCAAAAACCACTGGTTGAAATGAAATCCACGTCGGTCTTCGGCTCGCCACTCATCAAGGCACCGATCACCTGATCAAGGGTACGACCTTCAAAGAGGATGGCATGCAAACCTGCCACCAGTGGCATATAGACCTGCAGCTCCTCGGCCTTGGCCTTAAGCACTTTGATCGTATTAACCCCTTCAGCCACCTCACCGAGACGGTCGACAGCTTCCTCTAGGCTCAGCCCCTCCCCCAAGGCAAAGCCAACCTGATAGTTGCGGCTTTTCGGCGAGGAGCAGGTCACGATCAGATCGCCAACACCGGCCAGCCCCAGGAATGTCATAGGGTTCGCGCCCAGCTTCACTGCAAAGCGGGTCATTTCAGCCAGCGCACGAGTAATCAGCATGCTTTTAGTGTTTTCGCCCATGCCCATGGCTGCCGCCATACCGGCAATGATCGCGTAGACATTCTTCAGCGCGCCGCCCAGCTCAACGCCAAAACGGTCGGCACTTGCATAGACACGGAAGGTGCGGCCGTGCAGAGCCGCCTGCACCTGACGACACAGGTCTTCGTCCTCACTGGCTACTACCGATGCAGTCAATGCGCTGTCCGCTACTTCCCGCGCCAGATTCGGGCCGGACAGCACACCGATACGTGCAGCCGGTGCGATGTCTTCAAGAATCTGGCTCATCAGCAGAAAGCTATTAGCTTCGATTCCTTTGGTAGTACTGATAAGCAACTTGCCGCTCAAATGCCCCGCTACGGGCTGTAAAGCCTGACGTAGTGCACTCGAGGGCAGCGCAACGAATATCATCTGGCAGCGCTCAAGCGTGCACTCCAGATCGGTGATAGGCTCAACGCCCTCATGAATCCGAATGCCCTTGAGGTAACGGGGGTTCTCCCGATTTTTGCGGATTGCCTCTGCCTGTTCCGGGTCCCGCATCCAATGCAGTACGCGCTGGCCGTTTTCTGCCAGCAAATTGGCAATTGCAGTGCCGAAACTACCGCCTCCGAGAACTGCAATAGGGTGCTGATCTGTCATAACGCTTCCGTGATAAGGCTGTACATTGGGCACTGCCGGGCATTATACGTCCCCCAACTTGCAGGGCCATACGTAAAAAAATGCCTGCGCTGGCAAATCGCCTAGCCTCGTATAAGATTCAGCAGGCTGACATAACAATAACTACAGAAAAGGTGTGGCGTGATTATTAACGCTAAAAACCAACACATTAAGAGCATGTCAGTGCCACACAGCATTGCTGGCCGACCACTCTCAACTCGCTGGGCCAGCGCATGAAACTCAAGCGCAGTTGGAGCATTCACACCCACACACAACTGATCAGCCTCGGCCCTGCGCTGGTCGTGACCTTGCTGCTTTGCGCCTTCTTTGCCATCACCAGCCTCCATGACCTGCGTCAGGAGCGCAACCAAAATGGTCAACAAGTGGCCAGCCATTTGGCCCATGCCAGTACCTTTGCATTGGCGGCCAATGACCAGGACATGCTCGAGGTTCTGTTCCAGGGCGCTCTGCAAAGTTCGCCGCATATCCGCTTCCTGGAACTGCGCAGTAACCAGGGCAAGCTGCTGGTTTACAGCGAACAGCCGACAGTCTCAACGAGTCATAACAATAAAGAAGTAGAAGTCTTCCGCGCCAAGGCATACACCCCGCAAATTCATGGCACGCTACCACTGCCCCTTGGACAGATCATTGTTGGCATCGCCAATGACAACTTCACATCACGTCAGCGCGAAATCCTCCTCAAAGCAGCACTGCTGGCACTGCTGGCCTTGCTACCGACATTCTTCCTGGCTCGCCGTCTGGCCCGGCGCCTGTCGAAACCGCTCAGCGAAATGGGCCAGGCGGTTACCGCCATTCAGGCCGGCAACTTTCATACACCACTGCCGGAAGTGGGCAATGGCGAGCTGGCTTCCCTCTCCCGCCACATCAATGATCTGGCGCTGGCCCTCTCCTTTGCCAGTCAGGAGCAGCAACGAGCCATGGGCCTGCTGATCCAAGCCCGTGAGCAAGCCGTGCTGGCCAACCAAACCAAGTCAGACTTTCTGGCCATGATGAGCCACGAGCTGCGAACGCCCATGAACGGTGTACTGGGCATGTTGCAGCTTATGGAAACCACGGAAATGACCAGCGAACAACACGAGTACGCAGCGCTGGCCAAGGAGTCAACCGAGCACCTGCTCAAGGTCATTAATGACATGCTCGACTTCTCACGCATTGAACGTGGTGGTCTTGAGCTCGAACGCATCACCTTTAATATCGCGGAGCTGCTGAACAACGCGCTGCATCTGTTTCGCCACAGCGCCAGTCAGCGCGGCCTGCTGCTCAGGCTTGAACTATCAGAGGGACTGGACGACATCCTGGTTCAGGGGGACCCTACACGGCTGAGGCAAATCCTGATCAACCTAATCGGGAATGCCTTGAAGTTCACCGAAAGCGGCAGCATTGGCGTGCACTGCAGTGTCCAAACGCTGGACCATCAGGTGTTGTGGTTGACGTGCGAGGTGCATGACAGCGGCATAGGTATTCCGCCGGAGAGTCTGGAAAAGATGTTTGATCCCTTCAGACAGGCGGATACGTCTATATCAAGGCGCTACGGTGGTACCGGCCTGGGCCTGCCCATCGCCCGATCACTGGCAGAGCGCATGGGCGGCACGTTGAATGCCAGGAGCACCGAAGGCCAAGGTTCTGTGTTTACCCTTGAACTGCCGCTGTTACTGGCAGCAACTGGCCCGGAACCAACGACGGTGCCGCATGTACCGGCCTCTGTTCATGACCATCAGCCGGTCCTGCTGATTGAAGAAAACACCAGCACTCAGGCCATTACCGAGTCACTCATCCGCAGCCTGGGTTACCCCGTTTATGTGGCTCGCAGCAACGCGGAGGCTGTGCATTTGCTCGCTCAACAAGCCTTCGCCATCATCCTGCTGGAGTGCAGTGCCAACACCGACTATCAGGAAACGCTGCTGCAAATTCGCCAGCAAATCAGTGGCAGTGCGATACCGGTCATCGCCATGGCCAGCAATACTCTGTTACAGCAAGATCAACAGCTCTACATTCATGCAGGTATTCACGGCTTCCTGCCTCGCCCCTTCAAACTTACTGATCTACAGCAACTTCTTGAGTATTGGCTGCAGTCAGAACCATTGTCGGGTGGTCAATTGTTTTCAACTACGGCAGGCTAGCCGCCGTATACTATGGCCGGCTTAAAATGCAGAGTACAACTGTACTCACAAATCTGTGACTTTCATTTCGTCGCAATAGTCTATCACTAGGCTGTTGGCTGGCGCAGCGTACTGTGCCGCCCGCCATAACAATTCGCCCAGCCTGGCGCATGGGACATATTGAGGAGCTCGCATGACCAAACAAAACGCCTTCACCCGGGAAGACCTGTTGCGCTGCAGCCGCGGCGAACTCTTCGGCCCAGGTAATGCGCAACTGCCCGCGCCGAACATGCTGATGATCGACCGCATTACCCATATCAGCGACGTTGGTGGCAAGTATGGCAAAGGCGAAATTGTTGCCGAGCTCGACATCAATCCGGACCTGTGGTTCTTCGCCTGCCACTTTGAAGGTGACCCGGTAATGCCTGGTTGCCTGGGCCTTGACGCCATGTGGCAGTTGGTGGGTTTCCACCTCGGCTGGCAGGGCAACCCTGGTCGGGGCCGTGCCCTGGGGTCAGGTGAGGTTAAATTCTTCGGTCAGGTTCTGCCGACCGCTAAGAAAGTGACCTATAACATTCACATCAAACGCACCATCGCCCGCTCTCTGGTCCTGGCAATTGCCGACGGTACCGTTAGCGTCGACGGCCGCGAAATCTACAGTGCCGAAGGCCTGCGCGTCGGCCTGTTCACCTCTACCGACAGTTTCTAAAGGACTCTCTTCATGCGTCGCGTCGTGATTACTGGCTTGGGTATCGTTTCCTGCCTGGGCAATGACAAAGAGACCGTCTCTGCCAACCTGCGCGCTGGTCGCCCAGGCATCCGGCACAACCCGTCCTACGCTGAAATGGGGCTGCGCAGCCACGTTTCCGGCTCTGTTGATCTGAACCTCGAAGAGCTGATTGATCGCAAGCTGTTCCGCTTTATGGGCGATGCAGCTGCCTACGCCTATCTGGCCATGAATCAGGCCATCGCCGACTCCGGCCTGACCCCTGAGCAGGTTTCCAACCCGCGCACTGGTCTGGTCGCAGGTTCCGGTGGTGCTTCTACGCTGAACCAGATGGAAGCCATCGACACCCTTCGCGAGAAAGGCGTCAAGCGCATAGGCCCATACCGTGTTACCCGCACCATGGGCAGCACCGTTTCCGCTTGCCTGGCCACTCCGTTCCAGATCAAAGGCCTGAACTACTCTATCTCTTCTGCTTGCGCTACCAGTGCTCACTGCATCGGTCACGCCATGGAGCAGATCCAGATGGGTAAACAGGACATCGTCTTCGCCGGTGGCGGTGAAGAAGAGCACTGGAGCCAGAGCTGCCTGTTCGACGCCATGGGCGCACTCTCCACTCAGTACAACGACACGCCGGAGAAAGCCTCCCGCGCCTATGACGCCAAGCGAGACGGCTTCGTCATCGCCGGCGGTGGCGGCATGGTGGTAGTAGAAGAGCTGGAACACGCACTCAAGCGCGGTGCCAAGATTTACGCTGAAATCATTGGCTACGGCGCCACCTCCGACGGCTACGACATGGTTGCGCCAAGCGGCGAAGGTGCTATCCGCTGCATGCAGCAGGCACTGTCCACCGTAAACACCCCGATCGACTACCTGAACACCCACGGCACCTCCACTCCGGTAGGCGACGTGGCTGAAGCTCGCGGTATTCGTGAAGTGTTCGGCGACAAGGCCCCGGCAATCAGCTCGACCAAGAGCTTGTCCGGTCACTCTCTGGGCGCTGCGGGCGTTCACGAAGCGATCTATTGCATGCTGATGATGGAAGGCAACTTCATTGCAGGCTCTGCCAACATCGACGAGCTGGACCCAGAAGTAGCTGATCTGCCGATCCAGCGCACCACTATCGAAAACGCCAAAATCGATACAGTGATGAGCAACAGCTTCGGCTTCGGCGGCACCAACGCCACACTGGTACTCAAGCGCTGGACTGAATAAACCGGCCCTTGCGACCAATAAAAACGGCACCTTCGGGTGCCGTTTTTTGTGTCTGAATGATTACTTCAGCGTACCTCAAAACGCTGCTCAGCCAGCTTTCGGTCGCCCTGAAACACCATAAAGTGCCATATACCTTTGACCACTTCGTGGTGCTCGGTGAATTCAAAGGCCATCACATCCTGAGCTGCAGCTGGCACAAGCTTCTGATAGACCTCAAATTTATCGTGACGCTTACCATCCGGCGTTATCACACCCGGCGTGAAATACAGCAGCGTCAGCGGCTGCTCTGCTTCAGTTTTACCCGCCAGCGTGTAGCGCATACCAAACTTTGTACCCAGCGTTGCCGGGACAACTTCTGTACGCTGAATTTCCTGATTGCTGCGTGTCAGCACTCGCTCACCAGGCTGAAAGTTCTCGTACTGGCTGACAAAAACTCCGTACTCGACCGGCCCCTCCAATCGCACATCTGCCTGCCCAAAAGCAGATGTGCCCAGCAATGCTGCCGCAATGGCAGCCCTGCAAGTGTTGTACATAGTGCGCTCCTTATTTAAGTTGCCGAGAGCCTATGACGCACGTATGTCAGACGCATGAAAAAGTCATTACACAGTTATTGCAGCTTTGAATTGCGAGGCAGAATCTGAAGAAAATTATCCCTGGATAGCCGTCGCGCCACCTCTTCCGGCAGCGCGTCCAGGAACGGCACAAAACTCTTCATGGTTTCTTCGAGGCTGTCGAACTGGCCGACCGCATCAGAGCCAAGCATAAAACGCTCAGGATAAGTACTAATCAGCTTCACCCACTTAGCATCCGGCTTGCCCTGCTCATCGAGCAGGTACGGCTGCAGCATCGTCCAGGAGAGATCGATATACAGATTGGGGTATTGCTCAAGCATGCGTTCAAGGTTGGTGTAGAGAAACTTCAGTTTCACCTGATGCCGATGCAATTCCATGCTGGTTCCGGCATGCGCCCAGATAAAACGCACATGCGGGTGGTTGCGCAGCGGCTCTTCTATCTCGGGCAAGTACAGCGGATTGCGCTCACGTTTAGAGGTGATGTTGGAATGCAGCAAAACGGGCAAGTCATATTCGGCCGCCAAGTGAAATACCCTTGCCAGCGCCTCATTGTTCGCCCGTGGCGCTTCGCCATGAATTAACGCAGTGAGATCATCATGACGGGTGAAAATCTCGCCAATGCCCTGCCAAAGCCCCGGATCTAGCTCCAGCATGCGGCGAATATGAGCGTCCGCATTTTTATCGTTCGGATTAAAGCCCGACAGAAACGGATGAAAATATTGTCGCTGGTTAGCGGGTAGCTTCTTGTATGCGTCTGCCACCCATACGTCCGTAGCGCTATACCAATAGGCATTGGCGTCATCCCCGGCGTAATAACGTGGACGCTTGGGCTCGTCTTCATCCCACTTCTTGGCAACCGGGACACCCGACAGCATCACATGCTCAATCCCGGCAGCCTGCATTTTTTCCTGCAGCGCCTCCATGCCATCCGACTCCTGAAAGAAATCCACATAGTGCAGATGCGCATCACTGAAGCGGTAGTCACGAGCCTCAAGCAGCGGGCTTAACACCGCCATCATTGCCATGCAGCCAATACGTAACATCATCCATTCCTTATTAAGTTAGGGCTTGATTGCACTTGATAAAGAGTAGATGACTAACTGCTGCCGCGGCCCACACACCGCCAAAGCTGGCTTGAGAAGGCGGCGTGGGCTAGGCTGCGTGCTTACCTCAAGGAAGCGGAGTTCTTATGATCAACGTCAAAACCGAGAAAGGCCTGCTGCATCGCATTGAAATCGGCGCACACACACTGCATACGGACGTTTCTGAAGCATTGGGCGGCACCGATGCAGCACCTGATCCCCATGACTACTTCGACGCAGCACTCGGAGCTTGCAAGGCCCTCACCCTGAGCCTGTTTGCAAAGCAGCGCGGCATCCCGCTGGAGAGCGTTGATGTCCAGCTTAACCGCGATAACAGCGATGAACGTAAAGGCATGTATCGCCTAAATGTTGAGTTGGACCTCATTGGCCCACTGGATGACGCTCAGCGCGAGCAACTCCTGCGCATTGCAGACAAGTGCCCAATACACAAACTAATGACCAGCACCGAGGTTGAAATCACCACCTTGCTCAGTGAGCGCTCGTATGGCTGATTACCTCGTCATACAGGCGCGCCCGGAACTGCTACTAGGGCAGCCTATCGTCCGTGCCATGCCAGCAGCCAAGTGTCGCAGCGTTGGCCCTTTCGTGTTCTTCGATCACATCAGCGAGCACCACTTTGCGCCAGGCTCAGGAGTTGATATCGGCCAGCACCCGCATATCGGCCTGTCCACCCTGTCCTACCTGTTTGAAGGTCAGCTGCAGCATAAGGACAGCCTGGGCTCCGACCAAATTGTGCAAGCAGGTGATGTCAGCTGGATGACCGCAGGCCATGCGATCGCCCATGTTGAGCGAACACCGCAGGCGCTGTTTCAGTCAGGTTCAAAGGTGCACGGTACACAGCTGTGGGTGGCGCTGCCCGCCGAAGAAGAAGAATGTGAACCCAGCTACAGCCACCACCCCAAATCGACCCTGCCACGCAGTTCAAGCATGGGCGTGGAAATCTGCGTGATCGCTGGCAGCGGTTTCTGCATGGAATCCCCCGTACCTATGCGCTCTCCTGCGCTCTATGCCGAACTGAAGATGGCCGCCGGGACTGTCTTACAGATACCGGACGAGTACAGCGAGCGGGCCCTGTACCTGGTTAAAGGCGAAGTTCTGGTTGATGACACTGCACTGCCCGAACTCGGCCTTATGCAGCTACCACAAGGCGAGGTCTGCACCATCTCAGCCTGCAGCGAAAGCCACCTGCTACTGATTGGCGGCGAACCAATAGGCCCACGTCGGATGTACTGGAACTTTGTCGCCAGCCGCCCCGAGCTAATTGAACAGGCCCGCCAGCGCTGGAGCGCTGGAGATTGGCCGACAGTACCTGGCGAAACCACCCGCATTGAGTACAGCTGAGGGATAAGACTGGGAAGCCAGCAGTTTCCCAGTCACCTCTTCACAGCTTGAAAACCTCTTCAAACAGATCATCCATCGCCTTGTAGGCCCGCTGCGCCGCAGCCGGATGATATTCACCTACACCCGGAACATTAGCCATCGGACTGGTAAAAGAATGAACTGCGCCGCCATACACCACCAGCTGCCAGTCCACCCTAGCCGCTTTCATCTCCGCGATAAACGCCTGCACCTGCTCCTGAGGCACGATAGGATCATCTGCTCCATGCAAGACTAAAACCGGCGCTTTGATGTTCTGCGCATCGGTAGGATGCGGAGTATCCAGACTGCCATGGAACGACACAAAGCCGCTCAAGTCTGCTCCCGAGCGCGCCAACTCCAGTACGGCACTGCCTCCAAAGCAAAACCCTACCGCGCCCAACCTATCGGCATCCACACCCCACTCATCCGCCCGCTCCTGCAAAACGCTGATCGCAACCTGAGTGCGCTTACGCATGAGGCTACGATCCCCAGTGCGTAATTTGGATGAAAGCACCTGAGCCTCATCCGCATTGGCCGGGCGCATGCCTTTACCGTACATATCTACAAGCAGAACCACATATCGCTCATCAGCCACACGCGCTGCGTTTTTAGCAGCCTCCAGATTTACCCCGAGCCAATTAGGCACCATCAGCAAACCTGGGCGTGAAGCGGTCACACCTGCAGCGCGAACCAGCAGACCTTCAAACGATTCGTCTTCGAGCTCATAGCTCACCGCCTCACACACAAACTGCTTTTCAACACCATCAATTTGCACAACCAACGTCGAGGGAATAGAAGGCGTAGCCATGGTGTTTTCCTTTAAGACATTCATCTAACAACTCTAGTGGGTAATAACGCACGGATACAAAAAAGCCCGCTTTCGCGGGCTTTTTCTTGACCTGCCGTCAAGCAGACAGCTCGACCAACAGCTTGTTCAGACGCTGTACATAAGCAGCTGGATCCTTCGGCGTATCACCAGCCGCCAGTGCCGCCTGATCAAACAAAATCAGACTCAAGTCAGCAAAGCGGTCTTCGTCAGCCTCTGCATCCAGCTTCTCAATCAGCGGATGGTTAGGGTTGAACTCGAAGATCGGCTTGGACTCAGGCACTTTTTGACCGCTGGCTTCAAGAATCTGACGCATCTGCAAGCCCAGATCCTGCTCACCAATGGCCAGAATCGCCGGCGAATCGGTCAGACGGTGCGACACACGCACCTCGGCGACCTGCTCGCCCAGAGCAGTTTTAAGACGCTCGACCAGACCTTCTTTAGCCTTGGCTACCTCTTCCTGCGCCTTTTTGTCCTCTTCGCTGTCCAGCTTGCCGAGGTCCAAATCACCGCGGGCCACATCCACGAACTGTTTGCCGTCGAAATCGGTCAGGTAGCTCATCAGCCACTCGTCGATGCGGTCGGTCAGCAGCAGCACCTCGATGCCTTTCTTACGGAAGACTTCCAGATGTGGGCTGTTCTTCACATGGGCATAAGATTCACCGGTGAGGTAGTAAATCTTGTCTTGGCCTTCGGCCATGCGCCCCACGTAGTCAGCCAAGGCAACGCTTTGCTCGCCGTTCTCTGTACGGGTAGAGGCAAAGCGCAGCAGACCGGCAATCTTCTCTTTGTTGGCGAAATCTTCTGCTGGGCCTTCCTTCAGCACCTGGCCGAAGTTTTTCCAAAAGCCCTGATATTTTTCCGGCTCGTTCTTTGCCAGTTTTTCCAGCATGTCGAGGACACGCTTGGTGAGTGCAGACTTCATCGAGTCGATGATCGGGTCTTTCTGCAGAATCTCGCGGGACACGTTCAGTGACAGGTCATTGGAGTCCACCACACCCTTGATGAAACGCAGGTACAGCGGCAGGAACGACTCAGCCTGGTCCATCACGAACACACGCTGCACATACAGCTTCAGGCCGCGCGGTGCCTCACGCTGATACAGATCAAACGGTGCACGAGCCGGGGTATACAGCAGTGAGGTGTACTCCAGCTTGCCCTCAACCTTGTTGTGGCTCCAACTCAGCGGATTCTCGAAATCATGACCGATGTGCTTGTAGAACTCCTGGTATTCCTCGTCCGTGATTTCGGTACGCGGACGGGTCCACAGTGCGCTGGCACGGTTGACGGTTTCCCATTCGATTTCGGTCGGTTTGTCTTTCTCTTCGCCGTGGAACTCTTTCGGCAACTCGATCGGCAGCGCGATATGGTCAGAATACTTCTTGATGATGTTGCGCAGACGCCAGCCATCAGCAAACTCTTCTTCACCCGCCTTCAGGTGAAGCACGATGCGGGTGCCACGCTCTGCCTTCTCAACCGTGGCGATCTCGAAGTCACCCTCGCCTTTACTCGACCAGTGCACACCCTCGCTGGCCGGTGTGCCGGCGCGACGGCTATACACATCAACTTTGTCAGCCACGATAAAGGCTGAATAGAAGCCAACACCAAACTGACCGATTAGGTGCGAGTCTTTCTTCTGATCACCCGTCAGTTGTTTCATAAAATCAGCGGTGCCTGACTTAGCGATAGTCCCCAGATGGGTAATCGCATCATCGCGATTCATGCCAATACCATTGTCCTCAAGGGTGATGGTTTTGGCGTCTTTATCAAAGCTGACACGAATCTTCAGATCAGCGCCGCCTTCAAGCAGTTCAGGCTTAGCCAGTGCTTCGAAACGCAGCTTGTCAGAGGCATCGGATGCGTTGGAAATCAGTTCGCGAAGGAAGATTTCTTTATTTGAATACAGCGAATGGATCATCAGATGAAGCAGCTGCTTCACCTCGGTCTGGAAGCCCAGCGTTTCTTTTTGAGTCTCCACACTCATGGTCTCTTACTCCACTTTATTTACGATGCCGAGGTACGGCGGATGGTAAAAAAGTGGGGGCAAGTATTCGTTTTTCAAGGGGTTCTTTAAAAACGAATACTTGCCCTATCTCAAATCAGCCCATCGCTAGGTCAGGCCAGGCTAATCCAACACCCAATTAGGGCTCATCAACCTTGAAATGAGCGCGCGCAGTGGCAATCGGCTCAGTCTGATTAGTCTGCCAGGCTGTAATCGCCACGTTGGCCACACGCTTGCCCTGACGCCACACCTGGCACTGGGCGTAGGTGTCGCGGAAGTGTCCGGCACGCAGATAGTCGATAGAAAAATCGATAATTTTGGGCAGATGCGGGATGCCCATGAACACCAGCAAGTGAAGCATCGCCGAATGCTCCATAAAGCCCGCGATTACACCACCATGCAGGGCGGGCAAAGTCGGGTTACCTATACTGTCGCGGTTGGCGGGCAGGCGGAAGACCATATCGTCACCTAGCCGCAGACACTCCATGCCCAGCAGTTTCGCGTAAGGCATCAGATCAATCAGAGAGTCGTAATTGTCGCTGTCGTGGGCGTCACGGACCAGTTGGTTGAGATTGAGGGTTGTCATCACGCCCCTCCCTTCACATCAGCCAGTGCACTTTTCCCCATGCTAGCTGGCTTACCCATGCGCATAAAGGTTCCGACCACATGCGCAATTGGCTGTGTAGGATCGTCCTGATAAGCATAGCCACGGGTGAAGATGACATTGGGCGTAACCCGATAACACTCAGCAAAACCAAACACGTCCTTATGGGGTTCGGCGGGCCTCATATAATCAATTCGGAGGTCTAGTGTTGGACATATTTCGAAATCAGGCAGTACACACACTGTTGAAATACCGCAGGTGGTATCCATTAACGTAGTAATTGCACCACCGTGAATAACACCTGTTTCAGGATTGCCTACAATGTTAGGACTGTAGGGCAATTTAAGCGTCAGGCCCTGCGGTTCGGCGCTGTGTACGCTCATACCCAGAACCTGGCAATGACGTAATGCTGAGAGGAAAAGCTGTGCCCGCTCAAATATCGGGTTAGTGCTCATGAAGGGATCTCAAAAACAGACTACTTAAGGAATGAGCATGATACCCCTCGAGTGCGGCAGCCACATAGGTCTGAGCAAAAGGCAGTAACGCTCAGTAATTACAGGGAACTTCGTCGAAATGGCGCTGTTTAATTAATGTGCTTGGTTTAACCAGGCATCCATCTATAAAAAGGACAACTGACTTATGCAAAAGCCTTTCACTTATGCACTGCTGCTGGCTTCCGCCCTGTTCCTCGCCGCGTGTGAAAAAACGCCGGAAGACAAGATGCAGTCAGCCAAAGAGTCTGCTTCTGAAGCAGTAGAGTCGCTTGGTGATGCCGCCAAGAAGACGGGTGAAGCAATCGAACAAAAGACCAATGAAGTGCTCGGCAAAGAGCCTACTGTTGGTGAAAAACTTGAAGATGCAGCTGACTCTGTTTCAGATGCAGTCAAGGATGCAGGCGATGAAGTGAAAGATGCCGTAGACGGTAACTAATCATCGACGCAAATGGAAAGGCCCGCTTCGCGGGCCTTTTTTAATACTGCAACAATTTATTCGACCCTATCCTTTGTTTGATCGAACAGCGGAGTTTGGGTATAGACCATCACCTCAAGTACCGAAGAGTGGAACTCACGGCGGTATAGAACAAACACCACGCCTGATGTGACCAACATAAAGAACCAGGGATTGATGAACCAAGCCAAGCACGCCATACCAAAATAATAAGCACGCAGCCCTTGGTTAAACTGGTTGGCCGCCATTGAAATAACACGAGCCGTACGCTCAGCGAATGACTTACGCTCTTGCTCCGTTACATGCCTCTCCCCAACCATTGGCGCCGAGCCCACCAACACCGCTGCAAAGTTGTATTGGCGCATACACCAACTGAAGGTAAAAAAGGCGTACACAAAGACTAAGCCCAGGCACAGTAATTTAACTTCACTCATGCCACGACTTACCGGTTGGACAAATGGCAGGTCAGCCAACAATGAAACTGCCCTTTCAGAAGCCCCCAGTACAGTCAAAATACCCGCCAGAATAATCAGAGTACTTGATGCAAAGAACGATGCATTACGCTCAAGATTGCCAATTACGTTAGCGTCAGCAATGCGGTTGTCACGCAGTAGCATTCGGCGCATCCAGTCTTCACGATAAAGATGCAGCACACTAGCCAAGCAAGGCGTACTAGCACCTTTTGAACGCGCATAACGGGTATAGCCGGCCCAACACAATATGAACCAGAATGCAGCCAGAACATGAGGCAGGTATTGATTACTGGTCGACATGGCAGCTCCTTAAAACTTAGTGCCGATTATAGACAGCCAAAGCCCGGTTCTGCGCAATAAAAAAGGCCGCTTTATAAGCGGCCTTCGTGTCTATTTTGCTGCTTCCAGCTGCCCCTGCTTATCAGGAGTACCCAACATACTATCGACTATAACTGCCAGGATCAATGTCACCAGCACCGGCGTCAACCAACCAAGGCTCATATCCGCAAACGGCAGTTTGCCAAATACTTCCGGCACTACTTGCTTCCAAGGTGTTGCACCAATCCCATCCGCCACACCGAAAACCAATGTCACCGCCATAACCGGCACAAAGATGCGCGATTGGCTCAGCCATAGGCGGTTAAACAAGCTCAGCGCGACCAGCACAATAGCCAGCGGATACAGCCCCACAAGCACCGGAACAGATACGCTGATGAGTTGAGTCAGGCCCTGGTTGGCAACTGCCATACTGAACAGACCAAACCCAATCACCACAGCTCGGTAAGAGACTGGGAACAACTTGCTGAAGAACTCTCCACAGGCGCTGAGCAACCCTACCGCAGTAGTGATACAGGCCAGCACGATAACGATTGCCAGTAACAAGCTCCCCGCTTCACCGAAGGTATGGCCGACATATTTAGCCAAGATCTGACCGCCATTTGCTGCGCCACTGGCAATCTCAACACTGGTTGCACCGAGGTAGAAAAGGGACAGATAGACCAAAGACAAACCAACAGCAGCAATGATGCCCGCAATGATCGAATAACGCGTCACCAAAGAACTGTCAGTAACACCACGGTCACGGATCGCAGTAGCAATCACAATCCCGAATACCAGCGCACCGAGGGCGTCCATGGTCAGATAGCCCTGCAGGAACCCCTGCACCATCGGCGCGGAGCGGTATTCCTCGCTTACAGGAGCTATATCTCCTGCTGGGGACAACACACCCGCGAACCCTAGAACCAGTAACCCAGTCAGTAGTACCGGCGTAATCAGCTTACCTACACGGTCCACAAGACGCCCCGGGTTGAGCGACAGAAACAAGACAATCCCAAAATAGCACACGGTGTACAGCGCCAACGCCAGAGGGTTATTGCCGGTAAATGGAGCAATACCAATCTCAAACGAGGCAACAGCAGTACGGGGTGTGGCAAACAAAGGGCCAATAGCCAGATAGACAGCAACAGCAAGGATTGCACCGGCAACCTTACCCAGCGGCAATGTTAGCGTATCCATTCCACCGCCTACACGAGCCAGCGCAACAACAGTCAACAGCGGTAGCCCCACGCCAGTCAGCAAAAAGCCCAGCGCGGCAGGAAGTAGATTCTCACCGGCAGCTAAACCAGCACTCGGTGGAAAGATAATATTGCCTGCGCCCAGAAAAAGCGCAAACGTCATAAAGCCAAGGGCCAGGAGATCCAGGCCTTTTAAACGGTTCATAAAGGGAAATACCACTGGCAGATAATTGAGAACTCCGAGGTTTCCCGAAGGATCGGGGGAAACGTTACTCAGCAGGATAAGCAGAGCCTTTGTTAAGCACACTACGCTTTTGGCAGCAGGTGCAAAGCCTGTAAGGGTAACGAAAATGTCGCCATTACTGGCTATATCCCGGACAGACTGTCGGGTTGTTGAATCACACTGTCGCATCAGCAACAGTTAGGGAATTCACCCCACAACAAAAAAGGCCACCCGAAGGTGGCCCTTTTTTATTCAAAAGCGCTTACGCGTTTTTGACTTCCCAGCCAGTCAGTTCGGCCAGAGCCTTACCGATGTCAGCCAGGGAACGCACGGTTTTAACACCTGCGTCTTGCAGAGCAGCAAACTTCTCGTCAGCAGTGCCTTTACCGCCGGAGATGATTGCACCTGCGTGGCCCATGCGCTTACCAGCCGGAGCAGTAACGCCAGCGATGTAAGACACAACAGGCTTGGTCACGTTAGCCTTGATGAAGGCTGCTGCTTCTTCTTCAGCGCTACCGCCGATCTCACCAATCATAACGATCGCTTCGGTCTGCGGGTCTTCCTGGAACAGCTTCAGGATGTCGATGAAGTTGGAACCCGGAATCGGGTCACCACCGATGCCCACGCAAGTGGACTGGCCGAAACCGGCATCAGTAGTCTGCTTAACAGCTTCATAAGTCAGGGTGCCGGAACGGGAAACGATACCGACTTTACCTGGCAGATGAATGTGACCTGGCATGATGCCGATCTTGCACTCGCCCGGAGTGATAACGCCTGGGCAGTTAGGGCCGATCAGGCGAACGCCCAACTCGTCACACTTAACTTTGGCATCCAGCATGTCCAGGGTAGGAATGCCTTCGGTGATGCACACGATCAGCTTGATGCCGCCGAAAGCAGCTTCCAAGATCGAGTCTTTGCAGAAAGGAGCCGGTACGTAGATAACCGAAGCTTCAGCGCCGGTTGCTTCTACTGCTTCTTTAACAGTGTTGAACACTGGCAGGCCCAGGTGAGTGGTACCGCCTTTGCCCGGAGTTACACCACCAACCATCTTGGTGCCGTAGGCAATCGCTTGTTCGCTGTGGAAAGTACCTTGGGAGCCGGTGAAACCCTGGCAGATAACCTTGGTATCTTTATTGATCAGGACGCTCATTATTTGCCCTCCGCAGCTTTAACAACTTGTTGAGCAGCGTCGGTCAGGCTGGTAGCAGCGATGATGTTCAAACCGCTTTCTGCCAGTACTTTAGCGCCCAGCTCAGCGTTGTTGCCTTCAAGGCGAACAACAACCGGAATTTTCACACCAACTTCTTTCACAGCGCCGATGATGCCTTCAGCAATCATGTCGCAACGAACGATACCGCCGAAGATGTTGACCAGTACTGCAGCGACGTTAGAGTCGGACAGGATGATCTTGAAGGCTTCGGTTACGCGCTCTTTGGTAGCACCACCACCCACGTCGAGGAAGTTGGCTGGCTTACCGCCGTGCAGGTTGACGATGTCCATGGTGCCCATGGCCAGACCAGCGCCGTTAACCATGCAGCCGATGTTGCCTTCCAGCGCTACGTAGTTCAGTTCGAACTGAGCAGCGTGCGCTTCGCGCGGATCGTCCTGGGACGGATCGTGGAAAGTCTTCAGCTTAGGCTGACGGTACATTGCGTTGGCATCAATGTTGACCTTGGCATCCAGGCAGTGCAGATCGCCATCAGTCTTGATAACCAGCGGGTTCACTTCCAGCAGAGCCAGATCGTGATCCTGGAACAGCTTGGCCAGACCTACGAAGATCTTGGCGAATTGGTTCACTTGCTTACCTTCCAGGCCCAGCTGGAAAGCCAGCTCGCGACCTTGGAACGGCTGAGCGCCAACCAGAGGATCAATAGTGGCCTTGAGGATTTTCTCAGGGGTCTCGTGCGCTACTTTCTCGATGTCCACACCACCTTCAGTGGAGGCCATGAAAACGATGCGACGGCTGGAACGGTCAACAACCGCGCCCAGATACAGCTCTTTAGCGATATCGGTGCAGGACTCGACCAGGATCTTGCTAACTGGTTGACCATTTGCGTCTGTCTGGTAAGTCACCAGACGCTTGCCCAGCCAGTTGGCAGCGAAGGCTTTGGCGTCTTCTTTGCTCTTGACCAGTTTCACGCCGCCCGCTTTACCGCGGCCACCAGCGTGGACCTGAGCCTTGACGACCCACTCAGTGCCACCGATTTTTTCGCAAGCTGCTGCGGCTTCTTCCGGAGTGTCTACCGCGAAGCCTTTGGATACGGGCAGGCCGTATTCAGCGAACAGCTGCTTACCCTGATACTCATGGAGATTCATGCTTGTCTACCGTCTTCGTTTTAGGTATTGCGCATACGATGCTGCACTTATGGTGCCGCACCACCTTTGACTGCCTGTGACAGTCCGACTGTTTTCCGCGCGGCTAGAAGACCGGACGCGGGCCATCAGCCGTGGTTCCTTATAGCCAGAACCGCTCTGCCATTACCGCATCACAGCAACGGCACAAGCGGTTCAAGCCTCATTGCTTAACGCTTCTTGCGGTTGGCAATGTGAATAGCGTGGCCATTCACAGCCAGAGCGGCTTCATGCAGCGCTTCGGACAGAGTCGGATGGGAGAACACCATCATTCCCAGGTCTTCAGAGCTGGTGCCGAATTCCATACCAATCGCACCCTGCTGCACGAGTTCTGCAGCGCTTGGGCCAATCACGTGCACACCCAGCACACGGTCAGTCTTAGCGTCGGCAATGACCTTAACCAGACCGCCAGTATCGTTGGCAGCCATAGCACGGCCACTAGCAGCGAACGGGAAAGTGCCGACATTAATAGCGACACCTTCAGCCTTCAGCTGCTGCTCGGTTTTACCTACCCATGCGATTTCCGGATGGGTGTAAATGACCGAAGGAATCAAATCGTAATTCATCTGGGCTTTGTGGCCGGCGATACGCTCAGCAACCATCACACCCTCTTCCGAGGCTTTGTGAGCCAGCATAGCACCACGGACCACGTCACCGATGGCATACACACCAGGAACGCTGGTTTCGCACTGATCGTTAACGTAAATAAAGCCGCGCTCATCCAGAGTTACACCGCTGTCTGCAGCCAGCAGATCGGTGGTAACCGGACGACGACCGACGGCCACGATCAGCTTGTCGAATACCAGTTTCTGCTCGCCTTCAGCGTCAGTGAAGTTCACAGTCACCTGCTTCTTCTTCACTTCCGAACCAGTAACACGAGCACCCAGACGAATCTGCAAGCCCTGTTTGGTCAGCGCTTTCATAGCTTCTTTAGAGATTTGCTCATCAGCAGCTGGCAGGAACTTGTCCAAAGCCTCCAGAACAGTAACTTCTGCCCCCAGACGCGCCCACACGGAACCCAATTCGAGACCGATCACACCGGCACCGATTACGCCCAACTTCTTCGGCACAGCCTGGAACTCTAGTGCACCAGTCGAATCGACGATTACGTCCTGATCAACAGGAGCCGGTGGAATATCGATCGGCTTAGAACCCGACGCGAGAATGACGTTGGTGGCCTCGATGACCTGAGTCTTGCCATCACGGTCAGTCACTTCAACCTGCTTGTTAGCCAGCAATTTGCCATGACCTTCCAGCAGGGTTACACCATTGGCCTTGAACAGACCAGCAACACCACCAGTCAGGTTCTTAATGATGTTGTTCTTACGAGCAACCATTGCCGGAACATCAATGCTCACGCCTTTGGCTTCGATCCCGTGAACCGCAAAGCCTTCTTTGGCTTCATGATATTTCCAGGAACTGTCCAGCAATGCCTTGGATGGGATGCAACCCACATTCAAGCAAGTACCACCCAGCGCTACCTTGCCTTCTTTATCCTGATATTTCTCGATACAGGCGGTCTTCAGACCAAGCTGAGCAGCCTTAATTGCCGCTACATAACCGCCTGGGCCTGCACCAATGACTACCACGTCGAATTTCTGGGTCATAACTCATTCCTTCTCGGATAAACCGGACGGCCCCTTGTGAGGACCGTCGTGAGAGACTTGCTTAGATGTCCAGCAGCAGACGAGCCGGATCTTCCAGCAGATTCTTGATGGTAACCAAGAAGCTCACTGCTTCTTTACCATCGATCAGACGGTGGTCATACGACAGAGCCAGATACATCATCGGACGAATGACGACCTGACCATTGATTGCCATCGGACGCTGGATAATGTTGTGCATACCCAGAATAGCCGCCTGTGGTGGGTTAACGATCGGAGTCGACATCATCGATCCGAAAGTACCGCCGTTGGTGATGGTGAAGGTGCCACCTGTCATCTCTTCGATCGACAGTTTGCCTTCGCGCGCCTTCTTACCGAAGGTTGCGATGCCGTTCTCAACTTCAGCCAAGCTCATCAGCTCAGCGTTGCGCAGTACCGGCACGACCAGGCCACGATCGCTGGAGACTGCTACACCGATGTCCTGATAGCCGTGATAAACAATGTCGTTACCGTCGATGGAGGCGTTTACAGCCGGGAAGCGCTTCAGTGCTTCAACTGCAGCCTTGACGAAAAACGACATGAAGCCCAGGCGCACGCCGTTGTGAGTCTTCTCGAACAGATCCTTGTACTTCGAACGCAGTGCCATAACTTCAGTCATGTCAACTTCGTTGAAAGTAGTCAGCATTGCCATGGAAGACTGAGCTTCAACCAGACGCTCTGCGATCTTGGCACGCAGGCGAGTCATTGGGACACGCTTCTCAACACGCTGGCCAGCAGCGAATACCGGTGCATCAGCAGCAGGAGCTGCCGGTTTAGCCGCAGGGGCAGCAGCCGGAGTGTTCTTCTTGGCTTCGACGGCAGCAACCACGTCTTCCTTAGTGACACGACCACCCTTACCGGTACCGGCGATGCTGTTCGGGTCAATGCCGTTTTCTTCAGCCAGTTTGCGAGCAGCCGGAGACAGAATCTGATCGTCAGCACTTGCAGCAGGAGCAGCGGCAGCCGGGGCAGCAGCTGGAGCAGCAGCGGCCGGAGCTGGAGCAGCTGCGCCACCCTCTGTCAGAGTGCCGAGCACTTCGTTGCTCAGAACGGTGTCACCTTCGTTCTTGATGATCTGACCCAGTACACCGTCAGCTTCAGCCAGAACTTCAATTACAACCTTGTCAGTCTCGATGTCGACGATCAGTTCGTCACGTTTGACTGCGTCACCCGGCTGTTTGTGCCAAGTGGCTACGGTGCCATCGGCAACCGATTCCGGGAAAGTAGGGGCTTTGATCTCGATAGCCATGTGTATAAGTCCTTAAATTCGGTTTCAGCCAACAGGCGGTCCAATGACCGCCTGTTGTGCGATGGCGTTAAACAGTAAAGGCGTCTTGCAGGAGTTTTTCCTGCTGTTCCGCATGCATTGAAGCGTAACCACAAGCAGGTGCAGCAGAAGCGTCACGACCAGCGTACTCAAGGAACAGCGACTTCTTGTGCGCAGTTGCCACACGACGCATGTGATGCTGACTGCAATACCACGCGCCCTGGTTCATCGGTTCTTCCTGACACCAAACGATGTGCTTGAGGTTTTTGTACGGAGCAAGTGCCTCGGCCAGATCGTCTTCCGGGAACGGATAGAGCTGCTCGATACGAACAATGGCGATGTCTTCACGACCTTCGTTGCGGCGTTTTTCCAGCAAATCGTAGTAAACCTTACCGCTGCACAGAATCAGGCGCTCAACCTTCTTCGGATCAAGCGCGTCGATTTCCGGAATAACAGTCTGGAACGAGCCTTCGGCGAGTTCTTCCAGAGTCGAAATTGCCAGTTTATGACGCAGCAGCGACTTAGGCGACAGAACCACCAGCGGCTTACGCAGCGGGCGGATTACCTGGCGACGCAGCAGGTGATATATCTGCGCAGGAGTAGTAGGCACCGCAACCTGCATGTTCTGCTCAGCGCAGAGTTGCAGATAGCGTTCCAGACGCGCCGAGCTGTGCTCAGGCCCCTGCCCTTCATAACCGTGCGGCAGCAGCATAGTCAGACCGCACAGACGGCCCCACTTGTGCTCACCACTGGAAATGAACTGGTCAAACACGACCTGGGCACCGTTGGCGAAGTCACCAAACTGAGCTTCCCAGATAACCAGCGCATTAGGCTGGGTAGTCGCATAGCCATATTCGAACGCCAGTACAGCCTCTTCAGAAAGGAAAGAGTCATACAGCTCGAACTTTGGCTGACCTTCATAAAGATTTTTCAGCGCTACATAGGTGCTGGCATCTTTCTGGTTATGCAGAACCGCATGACGGTGCGAGAAAGTGCCGCGACCAATGTCCTGACCGGTCATACGGATCGGGTGGCCTTCAAACAACAGCGTTGCATACGCCATTGTCTCAGCGTAACCCCAGTTGATTGGCAGCGCGCCGGCACCCATTTTCTGACGGTCTTCAAGAATCTTGGCAACCTGGCGCTGTACCACGAAGCCTTCAGGGATTTCCAGCAGTTTGCTGGACAGTTCCTGCAGGGTCTTCAGGTCGAAACGGGTGTCATGACGGGCTGTCCAGGCGTGGCCCAAATACGGACGCCAGTCCACAAACAGCTCTTTGTTTGGCTCTTTAACCAAGCTCTTAACTACGTGCTGACCGTTGTCCAGAGCAGTACGGTAATCATCAACCTTGGCCTGAACCTCCTCTGCCGACAGTCGTGCAGCACTGGTCAGGGCATCGGCATACAGTTCACGGGTAGTGCGCTGCTTGGTGATTTGCTGATACATCAACGGCTGAGTGCCACTCGGCTCGTCAGCTTCGTTGTGACCGCGACGACGGTAGCAGACCAGATCGATTACCACGTCACGCTTGAACTGCATGCGGTAGTCAACGGCCAACTGAGTCACGAACAGCACTGCTTCCGGATCATCACCGTTAACGTGCAGGATCGGCGCCTGAATCATCTTAGCAACATCGGTCGCATATTCAGTTGAACGCGAATCCAGCGGGTTGCTGATGGTGAAACCAACCTGGTTGTTGATCACGATGTGAATCGTGCCGCCAGTCTTGAAGCCGCGAGTCTGCGACATCTGGAAGGTTTCCATGACAACACCCTGACCTGCGAACGCAGCATCACCGTGCAGAGAAACCGGCAGAACTTTGTCACCCGCAGCATCATTGCGGCGATCCTGGCGCGCGCGCACAGACCCCTCAACTACCGGAGAAACGATCTCCAGGTGAGAGGGGTTGAACGCCATTGCCAGGTGAACTTCGCCGCCCGGCGTCATGACGTTGGAAGAGAAACCCTGGTGGTACTTAACGTCACCGGAAGACAGACCTTCTGTCTTCTTACCTTCGAACTCATCGAACAGGTCACGCGGGTTCTTACCAAAGGTGTTGACCAGCACGTTGAGGCGACCACGGTGGGCCATACCAATAACGACTTCTTTGGTACCGTAAGAACCGGAACGCTGGATGACTTCATCCAGAAGAGGGATCAAGCTTTCGCCGCCTTCAAGGCCGAAACGCTTGGTGCCTGGGTATTTAGTCCCCAGATACTTTTCGAGACCTTCCGCGGCGGTCAGGCGTTCAAGCACATGACTCTGAATTTCCTTGGAAAACTCTGGACGTCCACGAACACTTTCAAGGCGCTGCTGGAACCAGCTGCGCTGTTCGGAATCGACAATATGGGTGAACTCTGCACCGATGGTGCGGCAATATGTCTGCTGTAAAGCGTCGCGAATCTCACGCAGACTAGCCTCTTCTTTGCCAATAAACAAACCACCTGTGCGGAAGGTGGTGTCGAGATCGGCGTCAGTCAGACCGTAATGATTGATAGACAGATCAGCTGGCACAGGACGCTGCCAAAGACCAAGCGGATCGAGCTTGGCTGCCTGATGACCACGCATACGATATGCCTGAATCAGGCGCAGCACTTCAACCTGCTTCTTCTCATGCTCGCTGCTCACACTTCCGGCAGACACCGGCTGAGCACGACGCTGATTTTTAGCAAGCAATACGAAATGATCGCGAATCGTAGAATGCGATACGTCAGTGGCGGCACTGCCATCAGTAGGCAGCTTCTGGAAGTAAGTGCGCCACTCTTCTGGCACAGCGTTGGGATCGTGCAGGTAAAGCTCATAGAGCTCTTCCACGTAGGCAGCATTGCCACCGGATAGGTAGGCACTGTCCCACATGCGCTGCATCACGCTTTCTTGCATGCTTGGTCACCCTCGGTAAGGGGACTCCACCGGCGAAGAAACCGCATGACTGTCCAGTCTTGAAGCAGCGACTGGTAAGCCACCACGGATCCCGCAGATAGTCCGGGTACCAGCCCGGATGCCCCTGCTGGTCATCATATTTTCCAAATTAAGAACCACCGCTTTGTGGGCTGTGATTCAAGCTTAACTGCAACGTCGGCTAAACCGACGTTGCAGGTGCAACGGTCTAGCAAAAAATCAGGTACCGCTCTGCAGCAACATGTTACGGATGTGACCGATTGCCTTGGTTGGATTCAAGCCTTTCGGGCAAACATTCACACAGTTCATGATACCGCGGCAACGGAACACACTGAACGGGTCATCCAGCGACGCAAGACGCTCTTCTGTCTTGGTATCACGGCTATCCGCCAGGAAGCGATACGCCTGCAGCAGGGCAGCCGGACCGAGGAACTTGTCAGGGTTCCACCAGAACGATGGGCAGCTTGTGGAGCAGCAAGCACACAGAATGCACTCATACAGTCCGTCCAGCTTCTCACGCTCTGCCGGGCTTTGCAGACGCTCGATCGCCGGAGACGGCTTATCGTTCTGCAGGAACGGCTGAACTTTTTCATACTGCTTGTAGAAGATGCTCATATCCACGACCAAGTCACGGATAACTGGCAAACCCGGCAGAGGACGAATAACCAGCTTGCCACCTTTCAGGCCAGCAGCAGACAGCGGAGTAACACAGGCCAGACCGTTTTTGCCGTTGATATTCATACCATCGGAGCCGCAAACACCTTCACGGCAGGAACGACGATAGGAGAAACCTTCGTCCTGTTCCTTGATCAGAGCCAGCACGTCGAGGACCATGATGTCCTTACCGGCTGTATCAACCTCGAAGTCCTGCATGAACGGAGCAGCGTCTTTCTCCGGGTTGTAACGATAAACACTGACTTTCAACATATCGGCCACCCTTAGTAAGTCCGAACCTTAGGTTCGAACGCTGGAACTGTCTTCGGCGCAAAGTTGACGGCACGCTTGGATACGCGCTTCTCGCCCGGGAAGTACAGGGAGTGGCACAGCCAGTTTTCGTCATCGCGCTCTTCAAAGTCTTCACGAGCGTGAGCACCGCGGGACTCTTTACGAGCCTCAGCAGCGATCGCAGTCGCTTCAGCAACTTCGAGCAGGTTTTGCAGTTCCAGAGCTTCAATACGTGCAGTGTTGAAGGCTTGGCTCTTGTCGGAGATCTTAACTTTAGCAATACGCTCACGCAGATCAGCCAATTGCTGAATACCCTTCTGCATGTATTCGCCAGTACGGAATACACCGAAGTAGTTCTGCATGCACTGTTGCAACTCGCGCTTGAGCGGAGCCACTTCTTCGCCAGCGGTACGCTCATTAACACCAGCCAGGCGAGCCAGCGACTGATCGATATCGGTATCGCTTGCACTGCGGACTTCAACACCTTCCTTCAGCGCTTTTTCCAGGTGCAGACCAGCAGCACGACCGAACACAACCAGGTCCAGCAGCGAGTTACCACCCAGACGGTTTGCACCGTGCACGGATACACAAGCTACTTCACCTACAGCAAACAGACCATCGATGATCTTGTCGTTGCCGTTGGCATCCTGAGTAATCGCCTGACCATGAATATTGGTGGCAACGCCGCCCATCATATAGTGGCAGGTCGGGATAACAGGGATCGGAGCAACAACCGGGTCAACGTGAGCAAAGGTCTTGGACAGCTCACAGATGCCTGGCAGACGGCTGTGCAGCACTTCTTCACCCAAGTGATCAAGCTTAAGCAGTACGTGGTCTTTATTCGGGCCAACACCGTTACCGGCAATAACCTCTTTAACCATCGAACGGGCTACTACGTCACGACCAGCCAAGTCTTTGGCGTTGGGAGCATAACGCTCCATGAAACGCTCACCGTGGGCGTTGATCAGGTAGCCACCCTCACCGCGACAACCCTCAGTAACCAGTACACCGGCGCCGGCAATACCAGTTGGGTGGAACTGCCACATTTCAATATCTTGCACCGGCACACCAGCACGCAGCGCCATACCAACACCGTCACCGGTATTGATCAGTGCATTAGTGGTGGAAGCATAGATCCGGCCTGCACCACCAGTTGCAAGAACAACTGCCTTGGAGCGGATATAAACGGTCTCACCGGTTTCAATGCAGATAGCAATGATACCGACGATAGCGCCGTCTTGGTTCTTAACCAGGTCAACGGCATACCATTCGTTCAAGAATGAGGTACCAGCTTTCAGGTTACCCTGATACAGGGTGTGCAGCAGCGCGTGACCAGTACGGTCAGCTGCAGCGCAAGTACGTGCCGCCTGAGTCGGGTTATTCGGCCCTTTCGACTGCCCGCCGAAAGGACGCTGATAAATACGACCCTGCTCAGTACGGGAGAACGGCAGCCCCATGTGCTCAAGCTCGAAAACAGCCTCTGGGCCTACAGAACACATGTACTCGATAGCGTCTTGGTCACCGATATAGTCAGAACCCTTGACGGTATCGTACATATGCCAGCGCCAATCATCGTTCGGGTCCGCTGATGCGATCGCACAGGTGATACCACCCTGAGCAGACACTGTATGCGAACGAGTTGGGAAAACCTTGGTTACCACTGCAGTTTTATGACCGCCTTGGGCCAACTGCAGGGCAGCGCGCATACCCGCGCCACCGCCACCAACAATGATGGCGTCATAAGAAAGAGTGCGAATGCTTGTCATGGATCAGTTACCCCAAAAAATCTGCACGCCCCAGACAAAGAACGCGAACATCACAACGCCGCAGACTGCCTGGAACAGGAAACGCACAACAGTAGACCACTTACCAAGCGCCATCTGGGTCAGGTAGTCAGTGGAGATAGTCCACATACCAACCCACGCATGTACGCTCAGAGCCAGCAGAGTCAGCAGACTGAAAATGCGCATTAGATTGTTGGAGAACAGGGCTTTCCACTCGGCATAACCCAAACCTGGGTTGCACACAATGAAACCGAGCAAAAACACCACATAAGCCGCGAGAACGACAGCAGACACACGCTGCGCCATCCAATCATAAAGACCCGAACGAGAGAAGTTCGTGACGTTGGTTACCATATCCACACCCCCAGCAGCACGATCAGAATCGCCGAAACGACAAGAACAATTTTTGCACCCAGCTTGCCGCCTTCCAGCGTCTCGCCAATGCCAATGTCCATGATCAGGTGGCGCACGCCTGCCACGAGGTGATACAGCAGAGCGGACAGCAGACCCCAAACCACAAATTTAGCCAGCGGACTGGCCAAGCATTCCTGCACCTGGGCAAAGCCCTCTTCGGAAGCCAGCGACTTGTCGAGCGCGTACAGCAGAATTGCGATACCGACAAAGAGGATGACACCGGAGATACGGTGAAGGATGGAGCTATAAGCAGTGATTGGGAGTTTGATAGTCCTAAGGTCTAGGTTTACAGGTCTTTGGCTATTCACGGCTTTTTTTATCACACTGAGAGCCCATAACTATCAGGGCAAAGTTGTCGGGAAGTGCACTGGTCAGGTACCCATCACCCAAGGAGTGACAACTGCCAGTATATAGGCGTATAGCCTCCGGCAGCTGGCCGCAGAGTATAGACAGTTAGGAAACTAATGACAACGCAATGCCCCCTACCTAATCGCTGATTGCGCCGCTCTTATAAATGTCGTAATAGGCACGAGATTGCCAATTATTAATCGCGCAAACCCTTCTACCATCTAGGTTCTCGCAAATTGACATTCAAATTTATCCCACTATAGTGGTGCGGGCCCTGCGTGGGGGGCTGTCTGATGATTTCAAGCATAACTAGGAGGCCAAGCATGGCTGACAAAAAAGCGCAGTTGATCATCGAGGGCGCAGCCCCCGTCGAGCTGCCCATTCTTACCGGCACCGTCGGTCCCGATGTTATCGATGTGCGAAGCTTAACCTCCACGGGACGCTTCACTTTCGACCCTGGCTTCATGTCCACCGCTTCTTGTGAATCCAAAATCACATACATTGACGGTGACCAAGGTATTTTGCTCCATCGTGGCTATCCGATTGAGCAGCTCGCCGAACAATCTGACTACCTCGAAACCTGCTATCTGCTGCTGAATGGCGAACTGCCAAATGCAGAAGAAAAAGCTAAGTTCGTCAGCACCATCAAGAACCACACGATGGTTCACGAGCAACTGAAGACCTTCTTTAATGGTTTCCGACGCGACGCTCACCCTATGGCGATCATGTGTGGCGTTGTAGGCGCCCTCTCCGCCTTCTATCACGACTCTCTGGACATCAATAACCCGCATCACCGCGAAGTCTCTGCGATGCGCTTGATCTCCAAAATGCCAACCATCGCCGCGATGACCTATAAATACTCTATGGGTCAGCCGATGATGTATCCACGCAACGATCTGGACTATGCAGAAAACTTCCTGCATATGATGTTCAACACCCCGTGCGAGATCAAACCGATCAGCCCGGTGCTGGCCAAAGCTATGGATAAGATCTTTATCCTGCACGCCGATCACGAGCAGAATGCGTCCACCTCCACCGTTCGCCTTGCAGGTTCCTCGGGTGCAAACCCGTTCGCCTGTATTGCTGCTGGCATCGCTGCACTGTGGGGTCCAGCCCACGGCGGTGCTAACGAAGCCGTACTGAACATGCTGGATGAGATTGGCTCGGTCGAGAACATCGACAAGTTCATCGCCAAAGCCAAAGACAAGAACGACCCGTTCAAGTTGATGGGCTTCGGTCACCGTGTTTACAAAAACCGTGACCCACGCGCCACTGTGATGAAGCAGACCTGTGACGAAGTGCTGAGCGAGTTGGGCATCCATAACGACCCGCAACTGCAGCTGGCTATGCGCCTGGAAGAGATCGCCCTGACCGATCCGTACTTCAAAGAGCGTAACCTGTACCCGAACGTAGACTTCTACTCGGGCATCATCCTCAAGGCTATCGGCATCCCAACTAGCATGTTCACTGTGATTTTCGCCCTGGCACGTACTGTAGGCTGGATCTCTCACTGGAAAGAAATGCTCTCGGGCCCGTACAAGATTGGTCGTCCACGCCAGCTGTACACCGGCTACCCGAAACGCGACCTTAACAAGTAAGTTATTCGTCGCTATAAAAAAGGCTGCCACTGGCAGCCTTTTTTAGTTTCTAGAGTCTGATTACAGGCTCAGATCACGCACCGAGGCTTTAATAAACTCGCGCTTAAGGTCTTCATACGTATGCACCGCTGGGAACTGCGGGAACTCACGAATGACGTTATCAGGTGCATGGAAGAGAATCCCGGCGTGAGCCTCGCTCAGCATGGTGGTGTCGTTGTACGAGTCACCTGCAGCGATTACGCGATAATAGAGGCTCTTAAAGGCAATCACAGACTGGCGCTTAGGATCTTTCTGGCGCAACTGGTAATCCACCACTCGATCATTTTCATCGGTGATCAGCTTGTGGCACAACAGCGTCGGAAAGCCCAACTGGCGCATCAGCGGCTGCGAAAATTCATAGAAGGTGTCAGACAGAATCACCACCTGAAAGCGCTCACGCAACCAGTCAACAAACTCAACTGCGCCATCAAGGGGCTTCAGCGTTGCAATCACCTCCTGGATATCCGACAACTTGAGCCCATGCTCATCGAGAATACGCAGACGCTGCTTCATCAGAACGTCATAGTCAGGAATGTCCCGGGTAGTCGCCTTGAGCGATTCAATGCCGGTTTTTTCCGCGAAGGCAATCCAGATCTCCGGTACAAGAACACCTTCAAGGTCAAGACACGCGATTTCCACAGCACACTCCTACATAGCATTTGGTATGAAGGCGGCACTCTAGCGACTCGCCACAACCCTTGCAACGCAACACTTATACCCAAACAAAAGGTCAACTGACATGTTTGGTTATTTAGCAGCATATCCTGCTTTTGTTAACATCGTGTCACTCGCGTCACAGCGCTATATAACTAGGAATACTGCCCGATGAGCCTCCCCTTTGATGCCGCTGAGCTAGCAGCTAGCTATGCAACCAAATCACCACAGGACATCCTCAAATTGGCTTTCGAGCACTTTGGTGATGACCTCTGGATTTCTTTTAGCGGTGCCGAAGATGTCGTGCTGGTCGACATGGCATGGAAGCTCAATAAAAGCGTAAAGGTCTTCAGTCTGGACACCGGCCGCCTTCACCCCGAGACCTATCGCTTTATCGACCAGGTACGCGAGCACTACGGCATTGCTATCGACATTCTTTCCCCGGATGCCACCGCTCTTGAACCATTCGTTAAAGAGAAAGGCCTCTACAGCTTTTATAAAGACGGACACAGTGAATGCTGCGGCATCCGCAAAACCGCCCCTCTGCGTCGTAAGCTCGCCACTGTGAGCGCCTGGGCAACCGGCCAGCGTCGCGACCAGAGCCCCGGAACCCGAAGCCATGTAGCAGTGGTTGAAGAAGACAAGACCTTTGCAGGTGCTGGCATGACACTCTTCAAGTTCAACCCCCTGGCTCAGATGAGCAGTGAAGAAGTATGGGCCTATATCCGAATGCTAGAGCTGCCTTACAACAGCCTGCATGAACGTGGCTTTATCAGTATCGGCTGCGAGCCCTGCACCCGCCCGGTACTGCCCAATCAGCATGAACGTGAAGGACGCTGGTGGTGGGAAGAAGCCACTCAAAAAGAATGCGGCTTACACGCTGGAAATCTGATCGCAAAAAACTGATCTCACACACTAAAAAGCCAGTCACAACGACTGGCTTTTTAGTAGGCAGAAGATGAAATCAGCTATTGAGCCTGCTCAGCCAATTGTCGCCAGGCTTTCAACGTGTTGAACGGCGCATCCACAACAAAACTGTTAGCCAGCCAACCGGGAACGCTGCCGCCAGGTTCTGTATGCATCTGATAGACCACTTCAACTCCATCAGCAGCCGGCGTCATCCGCCAAAAACCAGTAGCTGAGTTTACCCGCACAAAGCCCTTTGCCTCAGGCTGATATCCAGGCTCACCGACCAGTTCGCGTACCACAACGCCGCCCGGATCATGACGGGTAGTGACGTGAAATATCGCATCTCGCGCCTGCACCGGCCAGGGCGTCTCAAACTGGCTATACAGCCAGCTTTGATCTCCTTCAGTTTTCAGCAACCTTTGCTGCAGGCAGCTATGTATCCACTTGCATGCGGAAGCAACGTCCTCCTGCATCGCAACTAGCTTTTCCAGCGGTGCGTTGATCACTGCTACACCCCGATAAGCCTGATACTTAGACCCCTCGACCGTCTGCAAGTAAACCTGGATGCCCTCTTCGTCCTTAACCAGACGCCATGGGTTCTCCGCCGCCTGCACAGCTCCTGCGCTTATCGCCACGGCCAACCCAAACCAACGTACTGAACGCTTCATTCAACTTCTCCTTGTTTTAATAATGAAGACAGCAGAACTTCAGACAGCAACCGCAGTACTCTGCTCCAACCATCCCAGCAGATTAATGGCCTCCTCCGTGCTCGTGCCACACACATCCCGATCAGCCTGAAAGGCCGAACAAACAGCAGGTCGCTCAGGCTGACCGAAGATTGCGCAGTAATTGTCTGCCGTCAGCTGCACACAGCGCACACCTGCTGGCTTTCCGGAAGGCATTCCCGGAATAGGAGATGTAATAGATGGCGCGATACAGCAGGCACCGCAACCAGCACGGCAATTCATCAGGACTACCCCCGAAGGAAGCAAAACGAAAAACGCGCAAATTTTACTCTGCGCGTTTTCACCTGTGCAGCCCCTCTCAGGTAAACGGAATCACCGCATTGCCGATGACTCAATCACGCTGCAAACGTGCTAGCAGGCTGGAGGTATCCCAACGCCCGCCGCCCATTTTCTGCACATCCGCGTAAAACTGATCGACCAACGCTGTCACAGGCAGCTGCGCACCATTGCGACGGGCTTCCTCAAGCAGAATCGACAGGTCCTTGCGCATCCAATCCACTGCAAAACCGTGTTCATACTCACCGGCTAGCATGGTTTTATGACGATTCTCGAGCTGCCACGACTGTGCAGCACCTTTGCTGATGACTGCCATCGCACCTTCGGCGTCCAACCCCGCACACTGAGCGAAATGCAGCGCCTCAGAGAGGCCTTGGACCAAACCGGCAATACAAATCTGGTTGACCATTTTGGTCAGCTGGCCGCTCCCGGCCTCGCCCATCAGTCGACTCATTCGCGCGTAGGCGGCAATAACAGGCTCTGCTTTGGCATATAACGCAGCATCGCCCCCCACCATGATGGTCAACGCACCGTTCTGCGCACCTGCCTGACCACCTGAAACTGGCGCATCAATAAAACCCAGGTTGCGTGTTGCGGCCTCGACTGCCAATTCGCGGGCAACCTGAGCAGATGCCGTGGTGTGATCAACCAGCACTGCGCCCTGGCGCATACCGGCATAAGCCCCATCACTCCCCAAAACAACACTGCGCAGATCATCATCATTACCCACACAGACCATGACAAACTCAGCATCTGCAGAGGCTTCACGCGGTGTCCGGGCATATTTTCCGCCATATTCAGCGACCCACTGCTCAGCCTTAGCAACCGTGCGGTTGTACACACACACTTCATGCCCAGACTTAGCCAAATGCCCCGCCATTGGGTAGCCCATCACGCCCAACCCAACAAATGCCACTTTTGCCATGTTTACCTCTACGTTCTACACACCCAATCGGGATTAACCGCGTCTACGCTTCAACTCGGCACAACCATGCAGGCGTGGCCGTAAGCATGCAGCATGCCGTTCCAACACCATGATTACCAGTACAGTCATCGTTTAAACCAACGCCACAGCCGCGTGGCGCCTTTACCGCAAACCAGACTGCTTCCATACTCGCTTTCAGCTAAGGAGGGGGCAATGTCGAACTGGCTAGTGATTGATCTGGAAGCCACCACAGATGAAGGCGGCTGGCCAGTATCTGAGATGGAAATCATCGAAATGGGTGCATGCATCGTTAATGCAGACGGCGCTGAGCTTGGAAACTTTCAGCGTTTCGTCCGTCCTACACGACGCCCTCAGATCACTCAGTTCTGCCAGCACCTGACGCACATCAGTCAATCGGATATCGACAGCGCAGCCACCCTGACTCAGGTTTGGAACGATTTTGAACGCTGGCTTGACGGGCAACACATTACACTTTCAGGCTGGATTAGCTGGGGCGACTATGATCGCAAGCAGTTGCTGATTGAATGGCAGCAACACGGCATTACCACTACGCTGGCGCTGCTGCCCCATCACAACCTGAAGCGGCTGTTCGCCCGAGCCCGCCACCTGACCAGGCCAGTTGGCCTGCGCACCGCCCTGAATCTGGCCGGCCTGCACTTTAGTGGACAACAGCACCGCGCCCTGACAGATGCCCGCAATACGGCGCGTTTGATTTCACTGGCGCAGCCGTTCTAAAGCAGATGACGGCGCAGGCGGCCTTCGGCATACTGGCGCACCATTTTTCCCATCGAGGATCTGCAGATGTTCAAGGTCAACGAATATTTCGACGGCACCGTCAAATCCATTGCTTTCGGCATGGAAGAAGGTCCCGCAACTATTGGCGTGATGGCTGCAGGTGAATACGAGTTCGGCACCAACCAGCTGGAAATCATGCACGTTGTTGCCGGTGCACTGACAGTAAAACTGCCAGGCTCTGAGAACTGGGAAACTTTTGCCGCTGGCAGCAAATTCACTGTTCCAGCCAACAGCAAGTTTCAGCTTAAAGTGGCCGTCGATACCGCATACCTTTGCGAATATCGCTAAGTCACCCGTGGTGCTAAAGCCGGCCCACAAGGCCGGCTTTTTTATTGATCAGACAGGATCCAACCGCCATGCCCCGCTCGTCCCGCTTCTCCTTGGTGATAGTGCCCATTCTGGTGTTACTGGTAGCCATGACCTCCATCCAGAGCGGCGCGTCTCTGGCCAAGAGTCTGTTCCCGGAAGTGGGAGCCAGCGGTACAACCGCCCTGCGCCTGAGCATTGCAGCCTTGATCCTATGCATGATCATGCGCCCCTGGCGAGCCAAACTGACCCTGCAATCGTGCCGTTCACTGGTCGCCTACGGCCTGTCATTGGGCGGCATGAACCTGCTGTTCTACCTTTCCCTGAAGACCATTCCCCTCGGCATTGCTGTAGCCCTGGAGTTCACTGGCCCGCTTGCCCTGGCCTTGCTGTCATCACGGCGGTTACTGGATTTTGTCTGGATTGCACTGGCAGTGTTCGGTCTGTGGCTGCTATTGCCGACCGGTAAAACTGAGACCGCGCTGGACCCGATGGGCATGGCCCTAGCCCTGGCCGCCGGGATTTGCTGGGCGCTGTATATCGTTTTTGGACAGAAAGCCGGTGCCGAGCACGGCCGCCACACCGTTGCGCTTGGCACCTTGGTTGCTGCCCTATTGGTGTTCCCGATTGGCCTGTCGCAAGCAGGTAGCAGCCTGTTTACTATCGACATCCTGCCCATCGCGATAGGTGTTGCCGTGCTCTCCTCAGCACTGCCCTACAGCCTCGAAATGATTGCCCTGACCCGCCTGCCAGCGCGGACGTTCAGCGTGTTGATGAGTATGGAACCGGCCATTGCCGCGCTATCAGGCCTGCTGTTTTTGAGCGAGCGCCTGACGTTCAGCCAATGGATTGCCATCAGCGCCATCATCCTCGCTTCGGCAGGTGCTGCGGCCACGATCAGACCGCAGAAGTAATCTCTCAGACGGACCGCCCAGGACTAATCGACTGCCGTAGCAGCCTCATCCAAGCCGAACTGCAGCTCAGCCAACCGTGCATATAGAGGGCTGCTGCTAACCAGCTCGGAATGGCTGCCAATGGCAACCAGACGCCCCTGCTCAATCACTGCAATGCGGTCAGCACTTTTCACCGTCGCCAGACGGTGAGCGATCACCAGTGTAGTGCGGTCCTTCATAAGTCCCGGCAAGGCCTGCTGTATCAGGTGTTCGCTCTCAGCGTCCAGCGCGCTGGTAGCTTCGTCCAGCAACAGAATGGGCGCATCCGACAACAACGCACGGGCAATCGCCAGACGCTGGCGCTGACCGCCGGAGAGCCCCAATCCCGCCTCGCCTAAATGAGTTTGGTAACCCTGCGGTAATTTGAGGATGAACTCATGTGCATGGGCCGCCTTGGCAGCCGATTCGACTTCAGCAAAGCTGGCCTCACTGCGCCCATAGCGAATGTTGTCTTCGACACTACCGAAAAACAGCGCCGGACTTTGTGAAACCCAGGCGAAGGCCTTACGTAGGTCGTGCGGATCTAACTGACTGATGGACTGACCATCAATAAGAATGCGCCCCTGCTGCGGATCAAAAAAACGCAGCAACAGATCGAACAGGGTCGACTTACCCGCCCCCGATGGCCCGACCAGCGCCAGCGTCTCCCCTGGTTCAATCTGCAGACTGATGCCATTGATTGCCAAACTCTCTGGCCGTGTCGGGTAGGAAAACTGCACATTCTCTAGCTCAATGCGCCCTTCAACCGGATGCCTGAGCCGCAGCAAATCACCAGTCGGCGCAGTGATCTCGTTGCGCGCCTGGAGCAGTTCGGCAATTCGCTCGGCCGCTCCAGCAGCACGCTGTAGCTCGCCAATTACCTCACTCAAGGTGCCGAACGAAGACCCCACAATCAAGCTATAGAACACAAACGCCGCCAACTCACCACCACTGATGCGCCCGGCAATTACATCCATACCGCCAACCCACAACATGACGCCCACAGCGCCCAGCACCAACACAATCACCACCGTGATCAGCCAGGCTCGCTGAGCGATGCGCTTACGCGCCGTATCGAATGCAGCCTCTGCTGACAGGCCGAAGCGGCGCATATCCTCGGATTGGTGGTTATAGGCCTGCACCGTTTTGATCTGGCCCAACGCCTCGCCGACATAACTGCCAACATCTGCCACGCGGTCCTGACTCTGCCGCGACAAGCTGCGCACGCGACGGCCAAAAACCAAGATCGGTGCAACCACCAAAGGCAAGGCCAACAGCACGATGCCACTGAGCTTGGCATTGGTGACAACCAGCAGAATGCTGCCGCCGACCAACATGATCAGGTTGCGCAGAGCCATCGACAGTGACGAGCCAATTACCGATTGCAGCAACGTGGTATCCGCCGTCAGCCGCGACTGAATTTCAGAGCTTCGGTTGCTCTCATAAAAGCCAGGGTGCATCTCAACCAAATGGTTAAACACACGCTTGCGGATATCCGCCACCACCCTTTCGCCCAACCAAGACACCAGATAAAAGCGCGTGTACGTACCGATCGCCAGAGCAAACACCAACACAAAGAACAGCGCGATGGAGTGCCTGAGCGCGTCGGCCGACTGAGTCGCCAAACCCTGATCGACCAACAACTTAATACCCTGCCCCATGGACAAGGTGATGGCAGCGGTAAACATCAGCGCCAGTAAAGCCCCAATCACCCGGCCGCGATACGGTGAAATAAAACGCCAGGCGACACTCAAGGCACTGCGGTTACGTGAAGAGAGAACTCTAGGCATGGGGGCTCACTATTAAAAGGGATGGACCGCAGACGCAGGGCACAGATTAACCGGTGAAGAAAACACTGATGCGTCTTATCTGACAGCAAAACCGCCTATTTGCTAACCGGATACAACAACTCTTCTTTGTAACCGGCCCAAACCCTGATCACATCAGGAAAACTGTCATCGAGCTGCACATCCCCGCTGTCGACCAGCAAAGGGCGACCTTCGAGGGTGCCGAGTTTGCGCTTGGTAGCAATCACCCGGATGTTCTCCAGGCCGATGGCACGCAGCACTCGCGGGCTGATCTGCTGATTGCCACGACCAATGATGTGTCCCTGCCCACCAATAGCCGTAACCAACAGGCGTGCTGGCTTATCCTCCACCAACTCGAATAACTGATGTTCATTCACATCCGCTGCAATGATCTGGCCGTTTTCGATTACATCAACGCCCAACAACGTGGTCTCCAAGCCAAGGTTTGCCGCCAGACCATGCAAGGTGGATCCGGGGCCGAAGACATAGCGCACACCCTCTTCCCAACTGTCTTGCAGCCAGTCGGCCAGGTCATTGAGCACTAGCTCTTCAGACTCCATCCCACCTTGTTTGACGTGCTGAACAAAGCCACCCTCCTCGGGCACAGTCAGTTCACCGTACCAACGGGCAGTCACTCGCCCTTCACGCAGCGCATTTTCATCAATATCCCGCACTTCACCAGTGGCCAGGCGCACCAGCCCGCCCTGAATCAGACGTGCCGTCAGCTCGCCGGCTGCACGTGGGCTAACGGCATAAACTCCAGACTGAATCTTCACGCCTGCCGGGATCCCCAACACCGGCTGATCAGCCCGTACCGCCTCACACACATCCCGCGCCGTGCCGTCACCACCGGCAAACAGGATCAACGCCACGCCGGCCTCCTGAAGGTGCAGTACGGCCTGTCGGGTATCCGACGCTGTGGTCTGCGTAGACGCCAAGGTTCCGACGACTTCGTGACTGAAGCCCATCTCCTGCATCAAGGTTTCCCCCATCGCTCCGGGGAAAACGACGAAATGCACTCGCTCGCGTAACGGCAGTAGGGCCTCCAGCGCGACCTTCGTGCGCTGTGCCGACTTAGCCTCAAAACCCTGCTCCAGAGCCTTTTCAGCCATACCATCAGATCCTTTGAACCCAGCTGGCCCGCCAAGACCTGCCAGCGGATTGATGATCAGACCGATGTGGAAAAGCGCCATTTCACCCTCTACCCTGAAAATTCCATGCTTTGGCATGCCACCTGCTACAACCAAAGAGCCATATCCAGGTATGTAGCGTCATGGCATGTTCATACACCACTACTAAGATGCAGTCCGTACCGCCTGATTAACTGATTAAGGAGAGCAGCATGCAAAGTCACCCACAAAAAGCCAGCACCCCAGCTCCGTCTCAGGTCGGCTACGTGATCGATGCGCAAGGCCGCGAAATTCCGATTACTGAAGACATGATCCAGAAGGCCTGCCGCGAGCTGGACCAGCAGCAAGCCATCGATAACAAACGCAAGTAAACACACGCATGGGCGGCTCAGCCGCCCTGCCTAGCCACGTACCAGCACTGCGCCCAGCGCGCTGATCATTTCTGCCAGAGCCTGGTGCTCGGCCTCTCCTTTTAACCGCACCTGCAAACCTTCAATCTCCCGGCGTACCGGATACTGTTTGCGAAGCGCATCAAACGCGGCACGCCGGGTGGCTGAGTCGCCCGTCAGGCTACGACGAAAATTGGCATCATCTTGGCGCGGGTCATACACCGCCCGACAAATTCCTGACAATGCCCAGTCTTGTGGTGTAGCCACATCCAGCACCAGCTCATGCAGCCAGGGTGCGGGCATCAGGGATTGCAGGTCGATACTGACCTCCAAGCCAGCAGCGCGACAGTAGGCCTGGTAAATTTGCTCGGTGCCACGCAACTTGCCATCCAAGCTGTAGCCGGCGATGTGCGGTGTGGCAATCTGACAGAGGGCCGCCAACTCCACATTGGCCTGCGGCTCGCCCTCCCAGACATCCAGTACCACACGCAAATCAGTGCGTTTATTCAGCAGCGCCAGCAGAGCCTGATTGTCCACGACAGGACCACGGCTGCTGTTGATCAACCAACAACCTGGCTTGAGGGCTGCCAAACGCTCGGCATTGAGCAGGTGGTGGGTCGGGTGCGCTCCGGCCTTTTCCAGCGGCGTATGCAGACTGATCACATCACAGCTCTCCAACACCTGCTGCAAGCTGACAAAATCACCGCCCTCGGCCGCCTCACGCAGCGGGTCGCACACCAGCACGCGCCAGCCCAAGCCTTTGAGCACCTTGACCAAGCGCCCACCCACTTGTCCTGCACCAATCACACCGTAGGTGCGCGCAGCCAGGTTGGCCGCCTGACGTTCAGCCAGAACAACCAAACTACCCAGCACATAATCAACAACCCCACGGGCATTACAGCCCGGTGCGCTGGACCAGGTGACTCCAGCCTCCGCGAGATACGGAATGTCCAAGTGGTCTGTGCCGATGGTGCAGGTGCCAACAAACTTGACGGGAGAACTCTGTAAAAGCGCCCGGCTAACTTGGGTCACTGAACGCACCAGCAACACATCGGCATCAGCCACACTGGCAGCGTCAATTGAACGGCCGGGCAAACGACGGATTTCACCAAAGCCCGCAAAGAACTCATCAAGAAGCGGAATGTTTTCGTCAGCAACGATTTGCATGGTACGGCTCCGAAAATGCGTACGGCATTCTAGCAGCCAGGGCTTGGCCTGGCTTGCTGCCCCAAACCTCTCCATGCGCTGAATGCATGTTATAAAGCGTGACCTGCTGCAATCCGACAAATCATTTCCTGACTACTTCGGCAAGAAGTAAACTGCTCGGCTTTCTGCCCGCAAACGGACACTGCCAGATGACTGCCCACTCACGCCAGGAACGCGTACGCACGGAGCTCAGCAAACTGCTGACGCTCGCTTTCCCCATCATGATTGCCCAACTGGCCAACACCGCCATGGGCTTTGTCGATGCGGTGATGGCCGGCAGGGTGAGCCCGCAAGACTTGGCCTCAGTGGCGCTTGGCAACTCAATCTGGATCCCGGTCTTTCTGCTAATGACTGGCACCCTGCTGGCGACCACAGCCAAAGTGGCCCGGCGCTATGGCGCCGGCGAATATGCCGAGATTGGCCCGGTGGTACGGCAAGCGCTGTGGCTGGGGCTTGTGCTGGGCATTGCCGCGGCGGCTCTGCTTTGGCATGCAGAGTTCGTTCTGCGACTGATGAATGTTGACCCTGAGTTGATTCCTTCGGCGATGGGCTATCTGCGTGGCGTAGCCTGCGGCTTCCCGGCGTTGGCGCTGTATTACGTACTGCGCTGTTTCAGTGACGGCCTAGGCTTGACGCGCCCGAGCATGATCATCGGCCTAGGCGGACTGGCCTTAAATATCCCGCTGAACTACATCTTCATCTACGGCAAGCTGGGTGTCCCGGCCATGGGGGGCGTCGGTTGCGGCTGGGCGACCGGTCTGGTGATGGTATTTATGTGCCTGGCCATGCTGGCATGGGTCAAATGGATGCCTAAATACGGCTCCAGTGGACTGTTCACCCGCTTTGACTGGCCGCAGTGGGCAATGATCAAACGCTTACTGACAGTCGGCCTGCCGATTGGCATTTCCGTGTTTGCCGAGTCCAGTATTTTCGCTGTAATCGCTCTGCTGATTGGCGGGCTCGGCGCGACAGTGGTTGCCGGACACCAAATCGCCCTCAACTTCAGCTCGATTGTCTTTATGATCCCGTACGCACTGGCTATGGCCACTACCGTGCGCGTCGGCCAGGCGCTGGGGCGTAATGATCCTCGCGAAGCCCGTTTCGCGTCCGGGGTAAGCATTGTTACAGCCCTCACCTACGCGTGTCTGTCCGCCACAGTTATGCTGCTGTTTCGCGAACCCATCGCACAGATGTACACGCCTGATCCAGCCGTAATCGCAGTGGCTGCGTCATTGCTGGTGTACTCGGCCATCTTCCAGTTTTCCGATGCCATACAGGTCACCGCAGCTGGTGCGCTGCGCGGCTATCAGGACACCCGCGTAACCATGTTCATCACCCTGTTTGCCTACTGGGGTATCGGTTTGCCGGTTGGCTACAGCCTTGGCCTGACTGACTGGCTGATTGAACCCAGCGGTCCCAAAGGCCTATGGGAAGGGTTGGTAGCAGGTCTGACCTGTGCAGCGCTGATGCTGTTGGTACGCCTCAAGCGCAGCGCCCGCAGACATATCTACGCCAAACAATCCACGTTAGCGTCCTGAGTTGAACCCCTAAGTCAGTCCGGGTGAACGGGCTGGGCTGCCAGTTCAGCCCAATACGCCTCTGACAGCCAATCACGGCCTGCCAACAGGTGGGCCATGTAATCCGCGCTGGGTAGCAACCCTTGCTCGCGGAATGCCGGGTTGGCGATATACACCCACGCAGGCTGCACGCCACCATCGATAACGATCGGCATACATTCGCGGCTATAGAAAACTGGCGTACCTTCGTAGTGATCGAGTTTGGTGATTTCCCGCTCATCCGCCAGCAGGTACAGCACACCTTCAACCGTGCCACACGGGTCATGGCAGATATTGGCGTAGGCACGTCCGGCAGCGCGGTTAGTGGCGCGTTTGTTAAAACACAAGCGATAGCCCGGCAACACCCCTGCCACGACCTCGACCACTGTCAACCCGCGCGCCTGCATGCGAGCGGGATTCATGTTCGAGCCATAGGCGAAGTACCAACGCATCAGTCGTTCTTTTTGCGGATCAGGTACAGATAGATGTCGCCCTCATCCACCTGCTCGACCAGTTCGTGGCCCAGGAACATGCAGAATTTGGGAATATCGCGGCGGGTAGACGGGTCAGTGGCGATCACCTTGAGCAAACCGCCAGCAGCCAAATCACGCACTTTGTTGTGCAGCATCATGACCGGTTCAGGGCAGTTCAGCCCGCTGGCATCAAGGGTGTCGTCTGGGGTAGCAGTACTTTGCAGTGGCATCAGATAGCTCCGGTAACAAGCCGCTATTCTGGCGGAAAGCCCCGGCGAATGACATCGCCGGGAATCAACGGGTTATTTGCTCAGACGTCGCAAGTGACAGGTGACTTCTTCACGATCGTGATAAAGCTGCTTGCAGGCGATGCTGACTTTGATTTTGCGTAAAGCAAAATCTTCACGCAGGCGATCCAGCAGACGTACCACTTCGGCGTAGCGCTGCTTCATGGGCAATTTCAGATTGACCACCGCTTCGCGACAATGACCACCGCCAATCCACTCTGCCAGCATGGCCGCCGTTCGCGCGGGCTTTTCCACGATATCGCAAACCATCCAATCCACCGGCTGCTTGGGTTTCCAGACAAAACCGTCGACCATCAGATGATTTACCAGCCCTGTGTCCATCAGGCTTTCTGCCATGGGGCCGTTATCGATCGCAGTTACCAGCATGCCACGCTTAACCAGCTGGTACGTCCAGCCCCCGGGTGCTGCGCCGAGATCGACCGCCGTCATTTCATCAGAGAGCCGCTCATCCCACTGTTCACGAGGAATAAAGGTGTGCCATGCCTCCTCCAGTTTGAGCGTCGACCGGCTGGGCGCTTCGCGGGGGAACTTAAGGCGTGGAATCCCCATCGGCCAAAGCGCTGAATTGTTCTGTTCGGCCTGGCCCAAGAACACTTCACGGCCACTCTTAAATGTCAGCAGCAGACGCGGCTTGCGCACATCATCCTGCAATTTGCCGGCCTTACGCAGCGCATTACGCAGCGGCACTTCAAACTTCTTACAAAAGGTGGAGAGTTCCTTGCCTTCGTTGGTGTCCAACACCTCCAACCAGAGGCTGCCGAACCCCGGAGCGACCTCAAGCTGCTCCAGCAGCACGCTGATGCGATCCTGTTCCGGCAGTTGAATAAAGCCACCCCACGCCCACTGACGAGCGAAGATCAACTCGCTGAACCGAAGCTCGTGGGTCAAACGCTCGGCCCCGCCTTCTTCCGTACAAATAAATTCAGCGAATGCCGAGCTAGGTTTGGCTTTGGCATAACCGGAAACCCCCAGACGCGCAGCCTGATCGGTGATTTCAGCGCATAACTCGTTTTCAAATCCGGCTCGGCAATGCAACAACAAGGTATTCATTCAGGTGCTCTCCTCAGGCCGTGAATAATACCTGACTTAAAAGACCTATCTGGTGACTGATTAGTCCCATAACAAAGTACTGTTGTACAATCTTTCAATAATGAGCTGCCGCTCCACCAGAGCAGCATCGGGCTAATTTGACGCGCACAAGCCTGAAACGCACACGCAGCGCTTTTTCTTATCTGCCTGCGATTACTCACTTAACGATTTATTCGTTTAAAAACCTAAACTTCCGCACGTTGCAGCCGAAGTATTGGTAACGTTCAAGGAATTTTTTTCGCTATGCGTAATAACCAACCTGTTACTCAGCGTGAGCGGACATTTCCCGCGCAGCAGCGCCTGATCTCCACTACTGACCTCAAAGGCCAGATCACCTACTGCAACGATGCCTTCGTTGATATCAGTGGTTTTACGCGTGACGAACTAATTCGCGCCCCGCACAACTTGGTGCGTCACCCGGATGTGCCTCCGGCTGTCTTCCAGCACATGTGGGAGACCCTGAAAAAGGGTCAGCCTTGGATGGGTATTGTTAAAAACCGCTGCAAGAACGGCGACCACTATTGGGTCAATGCCTACGTCACGCCGGTACTGGAAAACAATCAGGTGGTTGGTTATGAATCGGTCCGGGTCAAACCCACGCCGGAACAAATCACCCGCGCCCAAGCACTTTATGAGCGTATCAACAGCGGAAAATCGCCGATTCCCAAGCGAGACAGCTGGCTGCCGGTGCTCAAAAACTGGCTGCCCTTCATCCTGATCAGCCAGATCAGTTTTATGGTTGGTGCCTGGCTCGACTCCACCTGGGGCTTTGCGTTGGCTGCGATCCTCGCCGTGCCGCTGGGCCTGGCTGGATTGAAATGGCAGCAACGCGGCGTTGATAGCCTGCTGCGGGTTGTTGACCAGACAACATCTGACCCGCTGATCGCTCAGATGTACACCGACAGTCGCGGCAAACAAGGTCGTCTGGAGATGTCGCTGATCAGTCAGGACGCCCGCCTGAAAACCTGCCTGACTCGCCTGCAGGATACTGCCGAGCAGCTCACATTGCAGGCCCAGCAAGCTGATACGCTGGCGCACAACAGCTCCACAAGCCTTGAACGCCAGCGTATTGAAACCGATCAGGTGGCAACTGCCATCAACGAAATGGCCGCTACCACACAGGAAGTTGCCAGCAACGTCGCCCGCACCGCCACCGCCACTCAGGAAGCCAACCGCCTGACCACCGCAGGCCGCGTAATTGCCAGCGAAACCCGCGAGGCTATCCAGCGCCTGTCCGAATCAGTCGGCGATACCGGCGAAACTGTCACTCGGCTGGCTCAGGACAGCAACGAGATTGGTGGCGTCGTCGATGTGATTAAAGGCATCGCCGACCAAACCAACCTGCTCGCCCTCAACGCAGCCATCGAAGCAGCTCGCGCCGGTGAAATGGGTCGCGGCTTTGCTGTAGTAGCAGACGAAGTTCGCTCACTGGCTCAGCGTACCGCTGAGTCCACCGGACAGATCCACCAACTGATTGCCAAACTGCAGCGCACCGCAGAAGAAGCCGTGGCGACAATGGAAGTTGGCCGTCAACAGGCGCTGGAAGGTGTTGAACGCGTCCAGGAAGCAGATGAAGCACTGGCAGGCATCAGCGAGGCAGTCGCCAACATCACCGATATGACCAACCAAATTGCTGCCGCTGCCGAAGAGCAAAGCGCTGTAGCTGAAGAGGTTAACCGCAGCATTACAACCATTGCAGTGCTGGCGGATCAGACCGCTTCGGAAGCTCACGACACCGCAATGCTCAGCGAAGCCCTGACTGCGACTGCCAACGGCCAGTACGCACTGGTTGCGCGCTTTAACCGTTAAGCCTGCAGGGCTGTTACCCTTCAACCGGTAACAGCCCTGACACGCACTGCGCAAGGCAGTGCGCCCTTCCCGGCTTACAGATTCTCGTAACGGTTCATATCCAACACACCCGCCTCAACCGGCTCGTTCTGCTGGATGTAATCCGTCAGATCATGGAAGTAAAACCAGAACTGCGGATGAGTACGGCGAATTCCCCAGCGCTCAACCACACGTTCGAATGCTGCTTGGTCTCGCGCCCTCTCCATCACTGCTACAAACTCAGGGACCTGTGCAGCAGGCACATTGAACATGAAGTTCGGATAGCTGCTGAACACCCCCGGATAAATTGTCAGCGTGTCCAACGCAGGCTGATAACGGCGCTCCTCACCCAGCATGAAGGCTACGTTGGAGTGAGCGCGGTTGCGTAGCATGCTGTAAACCTCGCGTTTACCGTCTGGCAGCTCAACGCGAATCATGGTTGCCTCAGGGAGGTGGTCAATGACCTTCAGGCTAGCAGCCGGTTTACTGGCCAGGCGACTTAAGGCTTGCTCTGCATCCTGCTGAACAGGCTGTAAACCGTTCCGGTAGCAATAGGCACCGCGACAACGGTTGATTGGGTCTGGACGGGCATTGAGGCTGCCATAACGCTCCAGTAGTTTCTCGGCAAAAGCCGTCTTCGGGTCATGCTCCGGCAGCTTCAAACCGGTTTCGGTATCTGTGTCGATATCAACTGAATAGTCCAGCCACCACTTTAATTTGCCACTGTCCTGATACCAGTCATCAATATAGGTCTCACGCGCCCCTGGCGGCATCAAACGCAAAAAGTTGACCTCTGCACCATTGCGGATCAGATCGAAGTACAAACGCGTCTGCGCCTGATGCGACACATTGCCGAACACATCGAAGTTGACCACTAGCTGGTAGTAAGTGCGCTCAAACAGAGGGTAATCCATCAACCAGATGGTCTGCGGAATCTCCCCCACAAGGCCTTTGCGCACGGAGGCACTGTCATGCTGGCGGAATATTGTCAGCAGCGCATTGTCATTGCCGGCCCACAGGTGGGACCAGCTTGGATGAACATCGTCGGCGTACCGCTCCGTACGCAACTCACCATATTCATTGCGTTTGTTACGGTAGCTGCGCCACAAAGCTGGCAGATCAGTAATGCCATCCATCTGACCTGGCATGGCCAATAGCGGCTCGGCTTGAGCTCGGTAGTTTGCATCCGTAATAAACAGATCATGCGCCGGGTCCTGATAGATCACCCAGAAGTTGTCACGAATGACATCGGTTGCGATCTGTCCGCGACATACCGGACCACGGATAAAGGTGCGCGTGAAATATTCGGCATCGTCCAGCATGAACTGATAACGCGCCTGTGCAGGGATTGCAGAGAAGGTCTCAAACGGATTGGCGCGGCGCTGGATACCGTAACCAGGTACGGCGTCGGCCTGCCAGTCTGTGCCATGAAACAATGACTTGATCCGCTCCAGCTTGGCCGGACTCAGGGCATAGGTGATATGGGTTTTATGCACGATCACGCCTTGCACTGGAATGATCCGGTAATGGAAGTCAGTACCCGGATCATCATTCGGTCGGCGTGTGGCGATCAGATCAACCGGCTCACCGCTGGGCGTACGCGAGCGTACAACCTGAAAAAAGTGTTTGCTCTCACTCCCGGAGAAATACAGATGCGCCAGGAACAGGTGCTCATACAACCATCGCGACACCAGCGACTGACGGGCACCGGGCTGATTCAGAAACTTTTCCCAGATGGAAATTTGCCCGATTTCCTGCTCTGTAGCCTGTACTGGCTCCTGATCAACCACCGCCCCCTGCTGTAACCAGGTTTGTAAGGTCTGGTAATCCTCGGGCTGCAATCCTGTTACAGCGAATGGCATACCAGCCGCCGGATTTTTCGCGGCATAAGCACTGAAATCACCCGGCAACGGGCACTGATTTGTGCGATTGATTCCAAGCTCCAGGCTATCCGGCAGCTTCTTATTTGGGACTACAGGCTGACTGTGGCCCAATGTCAGCATGCGCGCCATTAATGATGCCTGGCTACTTTGCTGCTCAAGCACTGAATAGAAGCCTTTACGCTGCCAAGCCTCTGGTGAGTGAGCATCAACATAGAGACGTGTAGTGGCCTGCACCTTTGTACGACCACCATCATAAACAGGGATTTGATTAGCCCCACGCGCCGCCCCCTCTCCACTGCCCAGATTCAATTGGCACGGTGAGTCATAGCAAGCATGGCAGGCTACACAGTTGCGAGTAAAAATTGGCTGGATATCGCGGCTGTATGAAAGCGGTTGAGCGGCTTGCAACGGGCCAATGAAAAAACAGCAGATAAATAACACCAAGCGGTGAGGCATAGAACCTTCCTTGTATAAGACCAAAGTTGATTCTAGCCGGGCTTGCATAAGATGCACCAACTCCAACATGAGTGAAATTCATGCACACCACCAACACACGGAAAATCCATGCAGCTTTGGTATCATTCTGCGTCTTTGCTTTTCCTTCAGGTAGTTACTCATGTCCGACCGTACAGTCCGTCTTCAAGCCCTGCAAAAGGCTCTTACCGAGCGCATTCTGATTCTCGATGGCGGCATGGGCACCATGATCCAGAGCTACAAGCTGGAAGAATCGGACTACCGTGGCGAGCGCTTTGCCGACTGGCCACAGGACGTTAAAGGCAACAACGACCTGCTGGTGCTCAGCCGCCCGGATGTAATCGGTGCCATCGAAAAGGCATATCTGGATGCCGGTGCCGACATCCTTGAAACCAACACCTTCAACGCCACCCGCGTGTCACAGGCCGACTACGGCATGGAGTCGCTGGTGTATGAACTGAACGTTGAAGGCGCTCGTCTGGCCCGTAGCGTGGCCGACGCCAAAACTCTGGAAACCCCTGATCGTCCTCGTTTTGTCGCGGGTGTACTCGGCCCAACCAGCCGTACCTGCTCGATTTCTCCGGACGTCAACGACCCTGGTTTCCGTAACGTCACCTTTGATGAACTGGTAGAAAACTACACCGAGGCCACCAAAGGCCTGATCGAAGGCGGCGCAGACCTGATCCTGATCGAAACCATCTTCGACACCCTTAACGCCAAAGCGGCGATCTTCGCCGTACAGGGCGTATTCGAAGAGTTGGGCGTCGAGCTGCCGATTATGATCTCCGGCACCATCACCGACGCTTCCGGCCGCACCCTCTCCGGCCAGACTACCGAAGCCTTCTGGAACTCGGTGCGCCACGCCAAGCCTATCTCCATCGGCCTGAACTGCGCACTCGGTGCCAAAGACCTGCGCCCGTATCTGGAAGAGTTGTCCGGTAAGGCTGACACCCACGTATCTGCCCACCCGAACGCTGGCCTGCCGAACGCCTTTGGTGAGTACGACGAAACCCCGGCAGAAATGGCCGTTGTGGTTGAAGAGTTCGCAGCCAGCGGCTTCCTTAATATTGTCGGCGGCTGCTGCGGCACCACCCCAGCGCACATTCAGGCGATTGCCGAAGCGGTCAGCAAGTACAAGCCACGCGCGATTCCGGATATTCCGAAAGCCTGCCGCCTGTCTGGCCTTGAGCCGTTCACCATCGACCGCAACTCGCTGTTCGTGAACGTCGGTGAGCGCACCAACATCACCGGCTCGGCCAAGTTCGCCCGCCTGATCCGCGAAGAGAACTACACCGAAGCCCTTGAAGTCGCCCTGCAGCAGGTGGAAGCCGGTGCGCAGGTGATCGACATCAACATGGACGAAGGCATGCTCGATTCCAAAGCAGCCATGGTCCGCTTCCTCAACCTGATTGCCGGTGAGCCGGATATCTCCCGCGTACCGATCATGATCGACTCCTCAAAATGGGAAGTCATCGAAGCGGGCCTTAAGTGCATTCAGGGCAAAGGCATCGTCAACTCCATCTCCATGAAAGAAGGCGTTGAGCAGTTCAAACACCACGCCACCCTGTGCAAGCGCTACGGTGCTGCGGTGGTCGTAATGGCCTTCGACGAGGTCGGCCAGGCTGATACCGCTGCGCGTAAGAAAGAAATCTGCCAGCGCAGCTACGACATTCTGGTTAACGAAGTCGGCTTCCCGCCGGAAGACATCATCTTCGACCCGAACATCTTTGCCGTCGCCACCGGTATTGAAGAACACAACAACTACGCGGTGGACTTCATCGAGGCCTGCGCCTTTATCCGCGACCACCTGCCCTACGCCCTGTCCAGCGGCGGCGTGAGCAACGTGTCGTTCTCCTTCCGGGGTAACAACCCGGTGCGTGAGGCCATTCACTCGGTCTTCCTCTACTACGCGATCAAAAACGGCCTGACCATGGGTATCGTCAACGCCGGTCAGCTGGAAATCTATGACGAGATTCCAAAAGAGCTGCGCGACGCCGTAGAGGACGTGGTGCTCAACCGCAACAGCGGAGCCACCGAAGCCCTGCTGGCGATTGCCGACAACTACAAAGGCGACGGCAGCGTTAAAGAAGTCGAAAACGAAGAGTGGCGCAGCTACAGCGTTGAAAAGCGTCTGGAACACGCGCTGGTTAAAGGCATCACCACCTTTATCGTTGAAGACACTGAAGAGTGCCGCCAGAAGTGCGCCCGCCCGATCGAAGTGATCGAAGGCCCGCTGATGAGCGGCATGAACGTGGTCGGCGACCTGTTCGGCGCAGGCAAGATGTTCCTGCCGCAGGTGGTGAAATCCGCCCGCGTAATGAAACAGGCGGTAGCCCACCTGATTCCGTTCATCGAAGCAGAAAAAGGCGACAAGCCGGAAGCCAAAGGCAAGATCCTGATGGCCACGGTTAAAGGCGACGTGCACGACATCGGCAAGAACATCGTCGGGGTAGTGCTGGGCTGTAACGGCTACGACATCGTTGACCTCGGCGTGATGGTGCCTGCGGAAAAAATCCTGCAAACAGCCATCGCCGAGAAGTGCGACATCATCGGCCTGTCCGGCCTGATCACACCGTCGCTGGATGAGATGGTTCACGTTGCCCGTGAAATGCAGCGTCAGGGCTTTAACCTGCCTCTGATGATCGGAGGTGCCACCACCTCCAAAGCCCACACCGCGGTGAAGATCGAGCCGAAATACCAGAACGATGCCGTGGTCTACGTGACCGACGCCTCCCGCGCCGTGGGCGTAGCCACACAGCTGCTGTCGAAGGAAATGAAGACAGACTTCGTTGCTCGCACCCGTCAGGAATACGTTGAACTGCGTGAGCGCACCGCCAACCGCAGCGCCCGCACCGAGCGCCTGAGCTATGCCGACTCGGTGGCCAACAAGCCGAAGTTCGACTGGGCCAGCTACCAGCCGAGCAAGCCGACTTTTACCGGCGTGCGCGTACTGGAAAATATCGACCTCAATGTGCTGGCCGACTACATCGACTGGACGCCGTTCTTTATCTCCTGGGACTTGGCAGGCAAATTCCCGCGCATCCTCACCGATGAAGTCGTCGGTGAAGCCGCCACCAACCTGTTCAACGACGCACAAGCCATGCTGCGCAAGCTGATCGACGAGAAGCTGATCCGCGCCCGTGCTGTGTTCGGTTTCTGGCCTGCTAACCAAGTAGCCGATGACGATCTCGAAGTCTACGGCGAAGACGGCAGCACGCTGGCCACCCTGCACCACCTGCGCCAACAGACCATCAAGCCGGACGGCAAGCCAAACTTCTCGCTAGCCGACTTTGTCGCGCCGAAAGACAGCGGCATCACCGACTACGTAGGTGGCTTTATCACCACCGCCGGTATTGGCGCAGAAGAAGTGGCCAAGGCCTATCAGGAAGCCGGCGACGACTACAACTCGATCATGGTTAAAGCCCTGGCGGATCGTCTGGCCGAAGCCTGCGCTGAGTGGCTGCACGAGCAAGTGCGGAAAACCCATTGGGGCTACGCACCGGACGAACAGCTGAGCAACGAAGAGCTGATCAAAGAAGCCTACAAAGGCATCCGCCCGGCGCCCGGCTACCCGGCCTGCCCGGACCACACCGAGAAGAAGACTCTATTCGCCCTGCTCGACCCTGCGGCAGACTTCAACAAGGCAGGCCAAAGCGGCGTGTTCCTCACCGAGCACTACGCCATGTTCCCGGCCGCAGCGGTCAGCGGCTGGTACTTCGCCCATCCGCAGGCGCAGTACTTCGCCGTGGGCAAGGTCGATAAGGATCAGATCGACAGCTACACCGCGCGCAAACAGCAGGATCTGGCTGTAACCGAGCGCTGGCTGGCACCGAACTTGGGCTACGACAACTGATTATTCCGTTTCAACCCGAGGCCCGCCCAGTGCGGGCCTCTTTCATTTCAACAGGATTGGCATGCACACCCTCGAACAACTGCGCAGCGGCGAACTGAAAGGCATCACCCGCCTTGATCTGTCGGCCAACCTGCGGGAACTGCCGCCAGAAGTGTTCGAGCTGGCGGACAGTCTGGAAATCCTCAATCTCTCCAACAACCAGCTCAGCGGCTTGCCGGATGACCTGCCCAGATTACGCAAGCTGCGCGTGCTGTTCTGTTCAGGCAACCCGTTCACTGAACTGCCGCCAGTGCTCGGCCAATGCCCACAACTGGAAATGGTCGGTTTCAAGTCCTGCCAGATTACGCAGGTATCGGCTAAAGCGCTGCCGCCGCGACTGCGCTGGCTGATCCTCACCGACAACCGCATTCGCCAGCTCCCCGATGAACTGGGCCGATGCGAACGCCTGCAAAAACTGATGCTGGCGGGCAACCAACTCAGTGAACTGCCTTCCAGCCTGAGCAACTGCAAAAACCTTGAGCTACTGCGCATCTCCGCCAATCAGTTACACAACCTGCCGGAATGGCTCGGCGAGCTGCCAAAACTAGCCTGGTTAGCATTTGCCGGTAATCCATTTACAGCCGCTTTGGAGACAACGCCAGCGGCTAGACACATTAAGCGCTGGGAACTTGAGTTTGCCGAGTTGCTCGGTCAGGGCGCTTCCGGAATCATCCATGCCGCTCAGTGGCAACCCGCAGGCAAGCCTGCCCAAGCCGTTGCGGTCAAACAATTCAAAGGTCAGATGACCAGCGACGGTCTGCCCCACTGCGAAATGGCCGCCTGCCTTAAAGCCGGTGAACACCCGAACCTGATCCGCGTTATCGGCGCGCTGCAAACGCAGCCAGATGAAGCTCCCGGCCTGGTGCTTGAGCGAATCCCCGACAGCTACACCAACCTCGCTGAGCCACCTTCACTGGCCAGCTGCAGCCGTGATTGCTACGAAGAACACGCCCAGTTCAGCCTTGAACGAGTACTGAACATCGCCCACAGCGCCGCTTCAGCCGCAGCTCACCTGCATCAACGTGGCATCCTGCATGGCGATCTTTACGGGCATAACCTGTTGGTTGAGCAGAACGGCCACACCCTGCTCGGCGACTTTGGTGCAGCGTCATTCTTTGAGCCCGACAGTGCCACAGGGCAAATACTGCAAGCCATCGAAACCCGGGCATTAGGCATTCTGCTGGAAGAGTTACTGCAACGCTGTCCCACTGCACCAACAGCCTTAATGCAGCTAAGCCATGCCTGCATGAGCGAAACTCAGCCGCGACCAACACTCAAGGCTGTGCTGCAAGCACTTAAAGCCTGAAAACAAAAACGCCGCCCTATGGCATAACCAAGGGCGGCGTTTTCGGGCATCAAAGCTTAGCGGTGCTCGCCTCGCAGCTCGCTGACTTTCTTCTGTAGAAACTCACGGTTCGCCAGCTCAGCCGGAATCGCCCGCCCCGCAACCAGAGTAATTCGCGACCAGAAGCGCTTGAAAAAGCCCTTCTTGGGATCACGGCTAAAGAAACTGCCCCACAACCCTTGCAGCGCCATCGGCACTACCGGTACTGGGTTTTCTTCAATAATGCGCTCAACGCCCGCCTTGAACTCGTCGATCTCACCATCAGCGGTCAACTTGCCCTCCGGGAAAATGCACACCACCTCCCCGTTACGTAGGTACTCAGCGATTTTGCGGAAGGCCGCATCGTAGATCAGCAAATCTTCCGAACGCCCGGCAATCGGCACGGTCCCGGCAGTACGGAAGATAAAGTTGAGCACCGGCAAGTTGTAGATTTTGTAGTACATGACAAAACGCACTGGCCGCCGGATCGCACCACCAATCAGCAGGGCATCGACAAAGGACACGTGGTTGCACACCAACACCGCTGCACCTTCATCAGGAATCGCTTCCAGATTCTTATGCTCAACCCGGTACATCGTATGGCTGAGCATCCAGATCAGGAAACGCATGGTGAATTCGGGGACGATCTTGAAGATGTAACTATTGACCGCGATGTTCATCAGCGAAACGGCCAGGAACAGCTGCGGGATCGACAGCTCGGCCACACTCAGGAACAGGATCGAGACAACCGCTGAAATCACCATAAACAGCGCATTAAGGATGTTGTTTGCCGCAATCACCCGCGCCCGTTCATGCTCGGCTGTACGCGACTGAATCAGCGCGTACAGCGGCACGATATAGAAACCGCCGAACAAGCCGATACCGGCAATCGAACCCAAAATCCACCAGGCTTGCGGCTCACTCAATACGGTCAGCCAGTCATGATCCACTGCGCCCTGCGGAAAGCCCGAAGCGTTCCACCAGAGCAATATGCCGAACAGGGTCAAGCCGAATGAGCCGAACGGCACCAGGCCGATTTCCACCTTGCGCCCACTCAGGCGCTCACACAGCACCGAACCCAAGGCGATACCCACCGAGAACACGGTAAGAATCAGGGTTACAACGCTTTCATCACCATGCAGCCACTCTTTGGCAAAAGCCGGTATCTGCGTCAGGTACACCGCACCGAGAAACCAGAACCAGGAGTTACCCACCAGCGAGCGCGATACGGCAGGCGTCTGGCGAAACCCGAGCTTCATGGTGCTCCAAGTCTGGCGGAAGATATTCCAGTCCAGTTTCAACTCCGGCAGCGCCGCCGGCGCACTGGGAATACCGCGACTGGTCAGATACCCCAGCACCGCGACCACCACCACAATTGTCGCCACAACCTCGGCGTAGTGACTGCCCGCCATGATGATGCCAGCACCAATCGTGCCGGTGAGAATCGCCAGAAAGGTGCCCATTTCCACCAGCGCGTTACCACCCACCAGCTCCTGTTCTTCAAGGTGCTGCGGCAGAATTGAGTACTTAACCGGACCGAACAGCGCCGACTGGGTACCCATGGCAAACAACGCACCCAGCATCAGCGGCAGATTGGACATCACCACGCCCGCAGCACCGACCGCCATGATGACGATTTCCAGCAATTTGATATTGCGGATCAGCGCATCCTTGGCGAACTTCTCACCGAACTGCCCACCAAGCGCCGAAAACAGGAAGAACGGCAGGATAAACAGCAAGGCACACAGGTTTACCAGCAAGTCCTTGTCTGCGGTGGTGGTGATCTTGAAGAGAATAGCCAGAATCAACGACTGCTTGAAAATGTTGTCGTTGAAAGCCCCGATAAACTGAGTCAGAAAAAATGGCAGAAAGCGTTTTTTACCCAACAAGGCAAATTGGGATGGCTCACTCATCGTTCTTATATCCTTGTCTGCAATGACTTGTGCTGATTTGACTGCGAGGCGGCGGATTAAGCCACACCTTACCTGACGGCCTCGATACACCCATAAACCGGTGCGCGAGAGCCGACTATAGCGAATCCCTGTGCGAGCTGTCGCACCCATGCCTGAAGTAATTAAGCAGCTTCATTTGAACGCACTGAGCTTGCTTATCTGCGTAATTCGCTTATTCCAAACCATTTCAAAGTGGGCGGTCTGAATCACCTCGGTGACACAACCCGGCGTCATCAATGCCCAACACAAATGGCCTATTCTGCGCACTGAACAGTAACGCAGGCCCGGCACGCCCTCCTCTCTGGCCTTAAGCCCAAGACCACGGCTGGCGCCGTAATCGTCAGGCGAATAGATGGCATCGCTTAAGGGCACCGCGCTTAGATCACGCATGCCCTGTTGATTGAAGGTGCACCTGAGCCCGCGAAATACAAAACGGTCGTAATGCAGGTCAGGCACTCGAGCCCAATAAAGCGCTTGGTGATGGCTCACTTCGGCAATCGCCGTTTCAATCTCGTCCGCGACGTACAGAACACCGAAGCGGCCATCACTGAACCGTGACCCTTCCGGGTTTACATGGGTGAATGGCCCTGTCGCGTAGTTGCAGCCCTTAATTCCGAACGGAATTTCTGCCCGTGGAATCAGCGACAAGTTGCCCAACTCCACCTGGATACGTGGATTGGTCAGCGCCTGCGCGTGATAGAGCACATCAAAGTCCTCAGCGCTGGCCACGTCATCAAACAACGAGGTGGGCGGGAACTTGGAGTTGATTAGGCGATACCCGCGTACGCTCGCCTCAGAAAGCACAGGAAGGCTTTCGAGCTTCACCAGCCCGCTCCACGCAACGCATCAATGCGCTTGTAGGTTTCATAGAGCGACACGAACTGGCCGCTGGACATGATTTCCAGCGGCGACTTACCGTTGAAGAACGGGTTGTGGTTCTTCATGTTCACAAAGCCGTATACGTTCTCCGGGTTATCAAACACGGTTCGCAGCGCCGCATGGCAGTTGAGGATGATGCTGGCGCGGCTGATTTGATCGCTGTCCAGATCAACAGGTTTGCCATTTTGTGCGCGCGCAAGTGTGCTGCGCGATACACGCAGAATTTTGCAAGCCAGCTCGGTCGTTGCCGCCCATTTCGCCAGGATATTCGCTGCCGCATTAAGCACTTTGCGGCAATCGTCCGTCGTGAAGGGGCGCTCTTGCAGTACAGCACTCATGTGCGATGCCCATCTGTATCTACAGACACAATAATAAGCCAAGTTAGGCTACAGACACAAATATGCGGCATATATACAGAAATATACAGAGGACGCCCAACTGCTCCGTCAATTCGGTGACGACACCGCGCACATCAACATGGAACCATCGTATTGAATAATTCCAACCACCACCGCACAGTAAGGCGTGCGTATACATCCGATTTGCAGCTCTGGACTCGATCACATGCCTGAAGCGTTTGACACACTTCTGAATTTCGCCAGCGCCCTGGCAGCTGGGCTGCTGATTGGTGCCGAACGCGGCTGGCAGAGCCGCAACAGTGATGATTCAAAACTGGTCGCCGGGATTCGCACCTTTGCCCTGAGCAGCCTGCTCGGCGCGTTTGCCATGCTGCTGGGCGATCACTTCGGCGTTGCAGGCTGGGCCGTGATCTTTGCCGGTTTTGCCGTATTGGTGGTGGCGTCTTATTTCGGCGAGATGAATAACAAAGGCGATGTCGGCCTGACTAGCGAGGTCGCACTACTGATTACCTTCCTCCTCGGCAGCCTGGCCATGGCCGGCTACGCAGGCGTAGCCGCGGCTGGTGCGGTTGCAGTAGCACTCTTACTGAGTCTGAAGCAGGTTTTGCATGGCGCACTGCAAAAGCTGTCCGAAGCTGAGCTGTCCGGCGCTCTCAAGCTGTTGTTTATTTCACTGGTACTGCTACCCGCTTTGCCCAACCAAGGCTACGGCCCCTGGGCGGCGTTTAACCCGTACGAGATGTGGTGGATGGTAGTACTGATCGCCAGCATCGGTTTTGCCGCCTATATAGCGATCCGCCTGGTGGGTACTCGCCACGGCCTGCTGATTACGGCGCTGCTCGGCGGAATGGTGTCGTCAACCGCTATGACCATCACCCTCGCCCGCTTGGCCCACGGCCGCAATCTCAATGCCATTCTTGCCTGCGGTTTGCTCGCCACGTCCGCCCTAATGTTCCCCCGCGTTTTGCTTGAGGTCGGACTGATTAACCGCAACCTGTTGCCTCAGCTGACCCGGCCGTTGTTGGTGGCCATGCTGGTGTACGCCGCAGGCGCGCTGTTTCACTACTTGCGAGCCAGTAAAGAAGTCAGCGAACAGGCTGAACCTCCGCTGAAAAACCCGTTTGAACTGGCCCCAGCATTACGTTTTGCCCTGTTACTCGGAGTGATTTTGCTGCTGGTCGAAGCGGCGCAGCACTGGCTGGGGGATGTCGGGGTTTACTTGGTCGCCCTGCTCTCAGGGCTGGCCGACGTGGATGCGATCACCCTATCGCTGGCCCGCAGCGCCCACGGCGAGTTAAGCAACAGCGTCGCAGTACAAGGCATCTTTCTCGCAGCGCTGAGCAACAGCTTGGTCAAAGGCGCTCTGATTGCACTGATTGGCGGGCGTCGCCTGGCCCTGGCGACGCTGCCGGTGATCACTGCAGGCTTGCTGGCCGGCGGTGCGATCTTGCTGGTGGAATGAGCGGCCCTCAGTCGTCTTCCGGCGACTCAAGCGCAGCCAGCCCAGAAGCCCGCTCCAGCAAATCCGGCGACAGACTCTTGCTGGCGCGCGCGCCAAGCAATTTGAGGTTTTCCACGCGATTGATGATATTGCCGCGCCCATCGCACAGTTTGTTGCGGGCCGCCGCATAGGCCTTATCCAGTTGCTGAACACGGCTGCCGACTTCATCGAGGTCCTGCACAAAGGCGACAAACTTGTCGTACAGCGCCCCGGCGCGCTCGGCGATTTCCCGGGCATTCTGACTTTGCCGCTCCTGCCGCCAGAGGCTATCGATCACCCGCAGCGTAGCCAGCAAGGTGGTCGGACTCACGATGACGATATGCTGATCGAAAGCCTCCTGAAACAATTCAGGATCAGCCTGCAAGGCCGCTGCAAAAGCGGCCTCAATCGGCACGAACAGCAGCACGAAATCCAGACTGTGCAGCCCCTCAAGACGCTGATAATCCTTGTGCGACAGGCCTTTAAGGTGGCTGCGCAGGGACAGTACATGCTGCTTTAGCGCTTGTTGTCGCCCGGCCTCATCCTCAGCGGCAATAAACTGCTGATAGGCCGTCAGACTGACTTTGGCATCCACCACCACCTGCTTATCGCCCGGCAACTGGATCAATACGTCAGGCTGGAAGCGCTCGCCTTCAGGGCTCTTCAGGCTGACCTGAGTCTGGTACTCGCGGCCCTTCTCCAGCCCGGCATGCTCAAGCACCCGCTCTAGCACCAACTCCCCCCAATTACCTTGGGTTTTCTGGCCTTTGAGGGCTCGGGTCAGGTTGGTGGCTTCATCACCCAATCGCTGGTTGAGCTGTTGCAGCCGCTCCAGCTCTTTGCCGAGGGAAAAACGCTCGCGAGCCTCCTGCTGGTAGCTCTCTTCCACGCGTTTTTCAAAGGACTGAATGCGCTCCTTGAGCGGATCAAGCAGCTGCACCAGCTGCTGCTGGCTGGTTTCGGCAAAGCGCTGCTCACGCTCATCAAAAATCTTCCCGGCCAGCTCGGCAAACTGAGCACGCAGTTCGTCACGGGCACTTTGCAGGTCATTAAGTCGCTGCTGATGACTGTCCTGCTGCTCTTTCAGCTCCGCACTGAGAGCCGCACGCTGAGCGTCGAGCTGACGGATTTCCGCTTCTTGACGGGCACGCTGATTCACCCATTCCTGCGCCGTCTCGCGGGCGACCTGACGCTCTTGCTGGAGCAGTTCGGCCTCACGACGCAAAGCGGCCAGTTCAGCCTGCTGATCCGCCTTGATCTCAGTGATAGCGGATAACTCGTCACGGCAGGCATCCAACTGCGCAGCCAGGCCATCCTGTGCAAGCTGGGCGTTACTCAGGCGCTCATCCAAGACACTGACCTGCGCCTGCTGAGCAGCAAGACGCCGTTGCAGGGACCAGGCAAAAGCAGCCAGTGGCAACGCAGCCAGGGCAAAACCGAGCACGGCTGGCAGAATCGCAGCAGACAGATCAATTGGCATACACAACTCCGCAGACAGATGGCGGCAGTATAACCAGCCGCACTGGCGGAATCAGAGCTGTTTAAGCAGTGCGCAGGCCTCGGTGCAACCCTGAGCGGCAGCCAATTCCAGCCAGTAACGCGCCTGCTGGGGTTCATTAGTGCGGGGATACCTGTAGAGCTGGCCTAACTCCAGCTGAGCCGAGCGATCACCTGCCCGCGCCGCCTGACGCAGCAGCTCAAAGCCCATACGTCGGTCTCGGGGGTTGCCACAGTCACGGCAGAGCAATTGGCCTAAGCGTCGCTGAGCTGGAATCAGGCCCTGCAACGCTGGCTGTTTAAGCAAACGACCAGCCAGGCGCTTGGTGCCCACCCGCTGCCCTAGGCTGCGGCTGTCAAGCATACGCAAGGCAAGCCAGGTGCTGAGGTGATGGAATCGAGTTACGGGGGCCGAAACAGGGCGGGGAATAACGCGAGGCATACAAAGTCTGGATGACCGAAAGGCGCGCAACTCTACTCCTTTTTTCAGCGCAGTAAAGACGTATTTCGCCCTGTAATCTGCGTCCTAGAGCCGCACCAAATCTAATCCACAGAAGCTGTGGATAAGTTTGTGGGTAACATGGGTGTAGTCGCCCTAACCCCTTATGGCATGGGGCCTAAGGTCAGTTTGATGATTTTTTCGCCAAAGAAAAAACTACATATTTTTCATTGACTTAGAAAGCCAGTTGGTATTGCTAGGCGCATATATCAAATATTCATCACCCAAACATGATCTGCATCATCAGTGTGCACAAGTTTGCCCAGCCTGCGACAAAAATGCCCTCATTCGAGGCACAAAAACCACCATCCATAATGCAAGAAGCACTCTCTAAACCAACCTTTAATTCGAAAGGGTTATTAACGCATCAGAGTGGTTCGACCAATGCAAACACCCTTGCTTATTACCCGGTAAGCCAGCGACTGCATTTCTACAGCGTGTTTAATGAGCGACCGCTCTTACTTCCCGTCCGTCGCTGTGGTGAGGCGCATTAATAACCAGGCCGTATTGCACACGACGGATTCTGGGTGCCACATGGTAGGCACCATCGTCATTGTGACGAAGATAAAGGCGCGCACACTTCCCGCACTGCCACAAAGTGCTCTGATTGTAGGGGTAATATCGTGGAGCTATGGGCGCCTCTGGCGACCAGTAAGTTGTACCGTGGGGATGGTATTCCTCAATGATTGCGTCTTCCGGTGAATATTTAGCCAGCGTGCCAATCTTTATGAAGCTGTCTTCATACAGACCAACAGGCCAACTGCCCCAGCCGACCAAATCATACCTAAGACACCCGCAGTCCCCTTTGACCGCCGAGGCCTCTCGAGCAAGACCAATAAGTGATTCCACATCAATAAACCGATCCATGATTTTGAGCATCCTGCAATTGCGCGCCAATGAAATAACTTAAACTCCGTACTCCTGAGAATCCCATAATCAGCCCCGAAGTTTCAGCCTGGCGACTTGCGGTACTTCCTCCAGAGCTTTTCATGAATCAGATACGCAACTGTGTTGCAGCTCGGCTCTATGAGTGCAACCAATCCACCAGCAAGGGCGTCTTTTGTGAGGATATAGGTGATGGTAAATGCGATAGAAAAATGAATAACGGCAAATGTTGCAGCCTTCATGATGTCCATTTCATGCCAACCTCTGCATCAACTTTAGGTAATCAACTGCCGCGCTAAATCCTCAAAATCCTCAGCAATAAAATCCCACCGCTCCTCCGCCTGCAAATCACTTTGCTGCCCTGGCCCAAATTCAGTCGCACGAGGAACAAAAGCTGTTTTAAACCCCAGAGAGCGCGCTTTCTTCAAGTCATAATTATGTGCGGCACAAAGAAGAATTTGTTCTGGATCGAGCCTGAGTAACTCACTGGCCCCGAGGTATATCTCCGTTTCGGGTTTGTAGCGCTTAAACACATCAGCGCTAAAAATTGCATCCCAGGGCAATGAAGCATGTCGCGCTACATCAATCATCAGCGACAAGTTGCCGTTGGTGAACGCCGCAAGAATGAAGTGGGGTTTTAACTGCCCCAACCCCTTCGTCACATCCGCCCAGGGCTCCAGCCGATGCCAAAATTCATTGACGCTCTCGACTTGGCTGTCCTCCAGCGCCAATCCATGTGCAGCCAGAATCTGCTTCAGGCTTTGCCGGTGTATACCATCAAGCTCAAGCCAGGGCAGCTTTGAATCACGCACAAGATCCAGCATGGCCCTGCTTTGTACCCGCCACTCATCGACAATTGCCTCACTGGAGAGCGAGATGCTCCGCAACTCATGCAGATTATTGAATTGGTTAATCAGACTTGAACGCCAGTCGACAACCGTCCCGAATACGTCAAACAAAATTGCCCGCACAGTGCCTTCCTCCATAAATGCCTGCCCGTCCTGACGCGGCCATTGCTCAGCCAGCTTTGAATTGCGCCTCCTCTCTTGCCAGATCAATCTTGCAGTGAAGGTTTCTTCAATTCTGAGCGGCTCCAGGCCGTTGTCAGCAGCGCCACAGTGGTCATAACAATGAGCACGATCCAACCAGGCGTGTAGCTGTTAGTCGTATCGACCAACAGCCCCAACAGCGGAGGTGCTGAAACAATTGCAACCTGATTGATTGCCATGGCGAGCCCCAGTGCAAAGCCGGTTTTATCGGGCGGAGCTGACTCGGCGACGTAGGCAACCCAAGGGCCATACCAGCCAAAACTGAAAAAGCCCAGGTAGGCAAACAGCCCGCCCAAAAACAGCGGGGATGCAGACGGCTCGGCTATCAACACCAGCAAGCCGGCGATCACGGCCACCATGCATACCAAGACCGGGAAATAGCGCCCCAAACGGCAACGGTCGCTCCAGGCAGCCAACAGAATGCGCCCTGCCACACCAGCACATTGGGCAATAAACAAAAAGACAGCAGCCTGCGTGATCGTAATACCCAGCGTGTCGTGCAGATAAAGCGCTGTGAAGACGAGGACCCCGTACTGCACAGAGATGAGGCTGACGCCCGAAGCCACGATGTTCCTCATGGAGGGCTCACGCAGCATTTGCAATCGGGAGGCCAGCACCTCTCTCAGTGGTATATCTGCAACGACAACCCTGCTCTGCTCCGGCGCTTGCCGGTAAAAAATAATAAAAATCACAGCCCCGAATAAGGCCACCAAACCACCGGCAAGAAACGACGACTGCCATCCCCACCGAGCAGCCATAAATGGCAGCAATGCCGCTGCCAACGCCCCACCCAAAGGCAGCCCAGCCTGACGTATTCCCATCGCAAAGCCGCGTTGAGAGGCGGCAAACCAGCGCGAAACCGATTTACTCCCGCCAGGCTGTGCCGTGCTGTATCCAGCACCAACAACGATCAGAAACAGCAGCAGAGACAGGTAACTGTATGCCGCTGTGGCCGCCATCAGCGCAAACGCAACAATCAGCGTCCCGATCCCTACTACCAGGCGTTCGCTGTACCTATCCAGCAACTCACCGGCCACAAGCAATCCAGCCACAGGTACCAGCTGGGCGGCCGAAACCAGCAACCCGATCTGCAAAGTCGTCAGATGCAGGCCATCCTGAATAAAGACGGCGATTGCACCAATCCCCTGCACAAAAAAACTGGCGCAGGCCTGAGCAAGCGTTGCAATGATCAGAATCACCCAGCGATAGCCCTGAGTGTGACGAGGCACAGCGTTTTGACTCATAGCAACCTCAGGCAATGGCGAGCGTGTGCTCAGGCTGCCCCAACGGATGTTGGCGCTGGGCGGTAAGGCAGCCATCACGCACGGCCTCCAGCCCCATACGGGTGAAAATCCGCTCTGGGTCCGTTTCAACCCGAGCGCCATTGGCCTGCAGCTCTTCAATGGCATAACTGAGCAATCGGACGTTATCGCTGATCTGAATTTCGCCGTGTTCGTCGACCTCATACGGCGTGTCTTCCATGCCAGTGCGCAGAACATCAACCTGGCTATCGGGCTGAGCCGCATAGGCTGCTAGCCGGCGCACTGCACACAGCTTCACGCCTTTGCGCGGGCCGACGTCTAACGCTTTAAAGTGCTCACTGGCATGGTGCGGCATAACAGCTGCGCCCACGGTAATCGTTACATGACGCAGCTTGCGTGAAGGATCGGCGATGTCGTACTCAAGGCTTTTAGCGGCATCAATCACCGCTTTGAATTCTGCGTACGTTTCAGGGAACGGAAGCCGTGGTGAGAAGCCGAACAGCAGGATGACATTCAACTGCCCAGAGCTGCCCAGCCTCATCTTCGGGTGTTCAACGGCAAAGCGCGTCATCGCATAACTACGGACCAACTGAACCCATTCCACCTCATGGAACAGGCCCAGTTTCTGTCGAGCCTGGATAGCATTGCGATAAACTTGAAACTGTATCAGCGGCGACGTGCTGCCATAATCCGCGCCCTTGCTGGTGGAGTTTGTGTTCAGCTGTGCCCGCTCAACCCTGACCGACGGGCTATAACGAGCAAGCGCTTTAAGAAACTCCGTACTGGAGGCGTAATCCAGAGTTAGCTTCTCTTCTTGCCTTTCCAGATCACAGATAATTTGCAGTTCAATGGCGGCCTGAATCGTCACAAAATGCGCGCCGCCCAAATGTAAGGGTATAGCGCACTGACTCACTCGCTCCCACTCGCCGAAGTGGCGAATGTTCTGCTGGACTTCACCGCCGTTACGGCTGGCACCGAAACTTATCAATACATCCTTGCACTGACTCTGAACACTGCGGCTGACCGCCTGATAGATGTGGTTATCGGTAGTCTGCTCGTGGGTTTCAGGATTACGCGCATGGTAGTGATAGTAGCGACAGCCCATCTCGTAGAGCTTCTTTGCTTCTGTAACAAGCTCTTGGTGAGAGGTCTTGATGGTGGTACCGGTGCAGATCTTGTCAAAAAGCTCATCTCCGGTAATGAGATGGTTGTCCGGTGTGAACTTCGCGCCCGTTGAGGCACACCCCAGAATCAATGACTTTTCACGCTGCGTATAGTCGTTCATTTCAACAATCTCCCTTTGCTGAGGAAACACTCGAAATATTGTTACTTGCTAATAACTAAATACTCCAAGCAACACCGCCCACGTGAATAAAATACACATAAAAACCTAATTAAATCGATGCAAAATAAGCAACATTAGTTGCAACAATATCAATCAGCCACAACCATTAACTGACTTGCAATTAAAAAAATAACCGTGCGATGCTTGAGGCATAAACGCTTGCGAGATCAGCAATATGCCGGATATCCGAAGTCTTGAAAATTTCATCGTTATTGCACGTCTGCGTAGCTTTTCCAAGGCTGCAGAGCACTGCAATATAACCACCTCCGGCCTGAGCAGACGCATTTCTTCTATTGAAGCCTGGCTGGGAACTAAAGTACTCAATCGTTCAAATCATCAACTTGAATTAACAGACGCCGGAAGAGACCTATTTGAAACGGCCGTACATATTGTTGAATCAATGGAACTTACCCGAAAGTCAATTCAGGAAAAACTAAAGCAACAGGACAATACAATCCGCATTGCCACGCCTCACATAATGTCCAGAGTATTTTTGCCCGAATGGCTGCCTCACATTCACCGGCAATTAGATGGCGTAAACCTATCCATTATTTCCGCCCATCTTCCCGAATGCCTCCAGGCACTTGAGGATGGCAAAGCAGACTTCGTACTCACCTTCGCCGATGCCTCCAATGGCATTCAGGCTCAGCTCGAAAAGCTCAACCTCGCCTCAGACCGTCCCAGTATTACGCTAGGCACAGAATCGCTGGTGGCCGTAAGCGCTCCAAACCTACTCTACGATGCTCAACATAAGCTGCACGCCAATGATCCTGCCGTGTCGTTTCTACCTTACAGCCCAGACTGCTCACTGGGTTGGGCATTGGAACGCTCACTGGCCGCAATGCCTGGCATTCCCACACTTAAACCGTCTCACAGCCATTCGATGGCGGACGGTATCCGCACCCTGGCCCTCAGCGGGCTTGGTCTTGCCTGGCTGCCCTTGAGTTGTGTACGCCAGGACCTTGAACTGAAGCGACTGGTGCGCGCTGGCAGAAGCGAATTCGATATTCCACTGGATATCCGCCTGGTGTGCTCCCCCGGCAAAATGGGCACAAGCGCCGAGGCCTTCTGGCAAGCCAATCTGGCTACCCACATTAATACCTGAACAGACGCCTCACAGGCTGTATCAAGCGAGCGCACTGAACTACCGCCCGCCAATATCAGCCACTAACTGTTCACTAATTACTTGCCACTACAGTTTTAAACTCCGCTGGATTCCAAATCGTATTTAGGCCATTTGCGGAACATCCGATGCTAAATCAAACAAATTATCTTAAGTGGCTGACACTCAGTTTCGTGTCGTTGCTGGCGGGAGTAATTCTGACAGTCATCGGTGCTCCAGCTTCCTTCATGCTCGGCGCTATGCTGGCAGCTATTGGCGTGACGACACGGGATTGGCAGCTGAAGTTGCCGGCTTCGCTGTCAAATCTCGCTCAAGCCATCATCGGCTGTCTGATTGGTGCCTCAATCACCCTGGATGTGCTGCCGCACACGGCCAATACCGCTTGGTTGTATGCAGGGATCACCGCTTCGGTGCTGATCATCAGCTTGGGCATCGGCGTTCTGGTCAGCCGCATTCAGGTACTTCCGGGCACCACCGGCATCTGGGGTTCGCTGCCAGGTGCAGCACCGATGATGATCATTCTGTCTGAACAGCACGGTGCCGATTCGCGTCTGGTTGCGTTTGTGCAATACACCCGCGTGGTGATGGTAGCGTTCGTGGCTGCCCTCGCGGTGGGAGTCTTCTCTGCTGATGGCGTACCAGCAGCAAGTGCAGCGAGCAACGCTTTCATCGGTTCCCTGGCCGAATTGGCTGGTGCCCTGCTGGTGGTGGCGGCCAGCCTGTTGCTTGCACGCCTGACTCCTAAGGCCTCGAATATCTTTATCAATGCCATTGTGCTGAGTTTCGCCTTAGGCAGCTCCGGGCTTTTGCCCACTCACCCACCTGTTTGGCTGCAGGCGCTGGGATTTGTGTTATTGGGCTGGAGCATTGGCTTACGCTTCACCCGCGAAGTTCGTCAGGCTGCGGCCAATGCGTTCGTCAAAGTCGTAGCGCTGTTAGTGGCCATGATTGCCTTATGCCTGATTCCAGCAGCCGTGTTAGTGCAGGTTTTCCATATCGATCCGCTGACAGCGTATTTGGCCAGCAGTCCCGGCGGGGTCGACTCCATTGCCATCATTGCTTCGGGCAGCCCGGTGGATATGGCCTTTGTCATCACCGCGCAGATGTTCCGCTTCATCATCGTGCTGTTGTTGGGCCCACACATAACCCGTTTTGTCGCGCATAAGTTCAGCCTCAGCCAGCCTCCCCGCTAACCGCTAAGTAAAAATCTGCTGTTCAGCGCTGTGTATACTCAAGCCACTTCACGGCGTCAGCAGTGCTACGCCAGACTGGTAACACCTATAAGGGAATCCGTGTTATGCAGGGCCGCCGCATCTGGCTGCGCGTTTCAGTGTGTGTGCTATTGCTGCTGTTATTGCTTGGTGCGGCCGCTTGGCTCGGAACGAGTCGCTGGCTGACTCAGCAACAGATCGAAGACCTCCACTGGCAGGGGTTTCGCGTTTCTTCCGCTGGGATAGGCCTGCAGCAGCTGTCCTTTACTCACCCAACGGCCAGCGTACAGCTGCAAGACCTGCTGATTGAGTGGCCAGACTTCAATCGACCTGCGCCCTGGGTGCGACGGATCAAGCTCCAGCAGCTTAGCCTCTCACTTGCCCAGTCCAGTACAACTGGAGAGTCACCGTCGACAGCGCTGAATGTGGCACAAACAGCAGGCTACGTCAGTCTGATACCTGCTCATCTGCAAATAGCGCAGCTGAATATTGACCTGCCCTGCGCGGAACAACGCTGCACCCTATCTGGCGTATTAAACGTCACCAATACCTCACGCTACTTGCCTGATCTCAATCTGGACCTCAGCGTTCAACTTACCCTGCAGCATGGCAACGATGAATTAGAGTGGAAGGCCCGCCTGCTGGGCGTGTACGTTGCTCCACATCTGCAGGTGGATCTGGCGATTAACCAGCAACCGCAAATGCTCCTGCTCACCAGCCTGGAACCCAAGCCCAATGGGCAGTTCTGGCATGTGCTGGTGAACGCAGATATTCAGCAAGCTGCCACGCTACACAGTTGGTTACGACAATGGCTGCCGACCTCAGCCCAACTGATAGCTCAGGCACCGCACAGTGCTCAGATCGAGTCCCAATTCAGCCTGCTGCTGCCAAACGGGCCGATCGCCTGGGCATCGTTGCAGCAAGCCTCTGGGACCCTCAGCGCCTACGCCAATCTGCCACAACCCTGGCCAATCCCAGCCCTGGGGCAAATTCAGGGTCAGCTTGATATAACTGCCAAGGCAGTAGATGGTCAGTGGCTGGCAGACAGCCTGAGCAGCAATCTGACCCTTAGCCAAATCACCAGCGAACTTAGCCAATCCCTGCCTGCCGGCCTACATCCGGACGCCGTGCAAATCAAACTCCAGCCCGTTCAGGCACCCACGCAGATTGCTGAACCGCTGCTTGGACGCGAGTTACCGGTCAGCGCTCAAATCATGGTCCAAGGTAAGTCCCCCTTGGTTTTGGACGGCACACTGATCCTCTCCAACAGCCTGCCTTGGGCTGTGCAACTGGTTGATACCACCCTGACCGCCAGCACCCCCGCTGTGGATTTTCAAGATCTAAACCTCAAAGGCCTCAAAGCGACACTAAAGCTGGACGGTTATGTGGACCAGAAGCAGTACCACATGGATCTGGCTAATACATCCAAACTCAGCGCCGAGCGCCTGCGCTACGGGCAGTGGCAGGCCGAGCAGGTGGACGCCAGCGGTTCGGACCTCACCCTGCAGGGACAGATTCCGCCAGTAGGCCCAATTTCCTGGCAAGCCCGCAGTACGCTAGCACTCACGGCAAAACCGCTGCACGAGCAATTAAAGCCACAACGCTGGTCCTGGCGCGGCCCCGTCACGCTCGACAATCAAGCCTTTGAGCTGTCCGGAACCCTGAGTAATGACGCCCAACTAAGCGCTAAAGTCGGCCTGCAACACAGCCTTACTAAAGGCCTGAGCCTCAACGCCCAGTTCAACGAAATGTTTTTACGTACTGGCAACCCGCTACAAGGTAGTTTCACCGCCTGGCCAGCGCTTCTGGAACTTAATAACGGACGCTTGAAAGGCACGGCGCAACTGCACCTGAAGCCCGCGCAAAACAGCCCAAACATCACCTTAAACTTCAGCGCCAAAGGCCTCAGCGGCGTCTATGACCGCACCCAGATTACCGGCTTGAGCGGCAACCCAAGCCTGCAGATCAACGCCAGCACCTTGCAGTTGGAGCTGCCCGATCTCACCCTCGAACAAGCCAACCCCGGCGTCCCTCTCGGCCCACTGCAGCTGCGTGGGCATTATCAGGCAGTTCTACAGGCACCAGACAAAGGCACCCTGAAACTGACAGAAGCTCACAGTGCCCTGATTGGCGGAGACCTGACACTGCCGGCCAATCAATGGGATCTGGCCAGCATCCCCCTGCTCTTCCCGTTCGAACTCAAAGGCCTGCAACTCGAACAGCTGTTCACCCTCTACCCCACAGAAGGCCTGGCCGGTACCGGCAGCATCGACGGCCGCTTGCCGCTGCAACTGAGCAGAGCTGGTTTCAGCATTGAACAAGGCTTCCTGGAAGCCCGCCAACCCGGCGGCCGCTTGCAATTCGACTCTGAGCGAATCCGCCAGCTGGGACGCAGCAATCCGGCTATGCAGCTGGTGACCCAATCACTGGAAGATTTTCAATTCAGCACACTCAACAGCCAGGTCAACTATGATCCTCAAGGCCAGCTGACACTGGGAATTCGCCTCGAAGGACAAAATCCGGCGATTGAGAAAGGCCGCCCCATTCACTTCAATATCAATCTGCAGGAGGACATCCCAACCTTGCTGGCCAGCCTGCAACTGAGCGATAAAGTCAGCGAAATTATCCAGCAACGCGTGCAACAGCGCCTGCTGCAACGTAATGCCGAGAACAAGCCTAAAACCGCAGCGCCCGAATAACGGGGTTATCGACAAGGAGACGTGACATGCGCTTGCACCACTATCTGGCCATTTTGCTGCTGGGCCTGCTCAGCACGGCCTGTACGCCCACGGTGCAGTTGGCGATGCCCAACGAGCCGATAAATATCAACCTAAACGTGAAGGTTGAGCACGAGATTTATATCAAGGTCGATAAAGCGCTGGACAATGTGTTCAGTGAATCCAGTGGACTGTTCTAAGGAGCCCCCGCATGAACATTTTTCAACGTCTTGCCAGCCTGACACTGCTGCTAGCCCTGAGTTTACCGGCGGCCGCCCTCTCCCTTAATGACGCCATGTCGGCCTTAGGCGATGCCAAAGCCAACGGCCAGCTCGGCGAGATGCCCACTGGCTATCTGGGCGTGGTTAAACCCGGCGGCCAGGCTGCCGATATTGCCAAGCTGATCAACGATGCGCGCCGTGCTGAATACCAGAAACTGGCGGCACAGAACGGCATCAAACTCAGCGATGTGGAAGCGATTGCCGGACAAAAGGCCATCGACAAAACCCCAGCCGGGCAGTACATCCATATTCAGGGTCAATGGCAACGCAAGTAACGGATATTCTGGCGCTACAGGCCCGACGCGGTGCAGCAGTGACGAGGACAGACTGCTGCACCTTATAACGTCATCACGCTGAGATCGGCACAACCGTTACGAGGCCCGTCCAATGCCAGTCACCCATGTAAGCCACGATAACGAGTCACACACCCTGACATTTATCGCCGAGTTCGCAGCCCCACGCGAACGCCTTTGGCAAATCTATGCCGACCCGCGTCAGCTGGAAAAAATCTGGGGCCCACCCAGCTACCCGGCAACGTTTGTAGACCATGATTTGAGCCCCGGAGGCCGTGTCACCTACTACATGACCGGGCAAGAAGGCGCCAGACACGCGGGCTACTGGGAAATCACCGAAGTCGACGAGCCCAACAGTTTTACATTTATAGACGGCTTTGCAGACGAGAATCTCAATCCCGTCTCAACCCTGCCCGTCTCCACCAACCGTTTTAGCTTCGAGCAACGTGGCGCACAGACTGTGCTGACATTCCACAGCACCTATGCCAGCGTAGCGGACCTGCAGCAAGTGCTGGATATGGGGGTTGTTGAAGGCGCAACCAGCGCAATCAACCAAATTGACGAATTTATTGCCTCCTGAACGATCACGCCTGAGCCTAGCGGGGCGCAGGCGTATTCGCCGGGTTTAGCTTGTAACGGACCAGTTCATCCCGTGTCAGTACCCGCATACGGCTGGGCTGGGTACTTAGCATCAGCTCAAGCAGGCCCATCGGCATGCCCATTTCACGGAAGTAAGTGGTTGGGCTGTAACGCGGGCCGTCGTTGCGGCTAACAGAATGAATCGAATCGCTGCCGGCATAGTAAGGTTTGTGCACCCCAACATGCCCCCGTACACGCTTACTCACCCCAGCAACCAGGATGTAAACACAGCTGCCCTGGCAGACCGCATTTGAAGGCACCAGTGTTTCGAACCCGGTTTCCCGCAGCAGCCGTCCCAACTTCATTGCTTCAGCGACATTGCCGCCAATACTGTCGAGAATGGCGATTTTGCGCTGATACTTTCCGGGATGTTCGCGAATCCCCTTTAGTAAGGTTTCATAATCCCCCAGCGCGATGTCCTCAGACACCTTGGCCAGCAGCATCATGCCCCGAGTCTTATCCATGCCAGACTGCACTTCGACTTTGGCCATCACACCACTTGAACCGCAAACAACAGCCACCGCTAGCAACAGTTGTAGAACCAGACGACGCATAGGGCAGTAAAATCCTTTAGCAAATCAGCAGGATGGCAACGATACCGCGAGCGCGGTAATCACGCATAATCTGCTGCACTGTTTGCAATATCAACTCGCAGCCTTTTTCGGCTCAAGTGAGAACACCGTGAGCGCACTTTTCCAGATTCAATCCCGCAGCCCTGAAACCTATCGCCAGCAAACACGCCGCAGCACCTTGACGATTGCGGTCATTTTTATTGCCCTGGCCATGCTGCTGTCCAGCAGCGCCGTGATGCTTTTCGGAACCGAAGGCGGCGACAACTTTCGCTGGAACTTGGGCGGGGTACTAGCAGCCCTTGCAGCCACTTTCGCCTTTGTACGGATTGTTCTGTGGCAACAACCCTTCATGGCGGAGGCAGCCTACGGCTGGAACCTGAAACGCAGCCTGATGCGCATTACCAATGTCATGCACCACGTCAAAGCTGGTGTTGGTGCGCGGAATGAAACTGCAATGAAGCTGTTGCGTTTCTACCACTTGGGCGTAACTCAGATGCATCAGCTCGATGGCAACTCCAGCGCTCTGAGCGAAATGGTCAAGGAGATTGATCAGCACAGGGAACGGATGGAGGAGATGAATCTGGATATCAACCAGCCAGCGATTTATCAGCAATGGCTGGATGAAGTGAAAGCCATCCCGGCCCAGCGCAGCTGACTCATCGTAGAATCCATAAAAAGACGCCGGGCCGCCCCTTTACCAGCCCGGCGTAAGTTCATGTTTGAAACTATTGCGGCTCTACGGCTTTCCACACCTTGCCATCGGAGATGTAGCTCAGCTGCTGGCCCTTATTGACGCTGAGCACAGAGCCATTTACGTGGAGTAAGGACTCGTTACTGGCGCGATGATCAACAAAAATCGACTTCCATTTATGCTGCGCAGGGCTGGGGAAATGGATGTTCGGAGCCCAACTGGATTTGCCCAGGCGGACCACAACCTCGTGGGTGTCACTCAGGCTATTGGTGATGACCTGAGCCCCGAGATCCGTGTTATGAACAACATGTACTCGTTTCACCTCAAGTGAAGCGACGGTTCCCAAATTATTGATGCTGTTAATACAGGCATTCTTGTTACAGGCAGCCTGGACCACAAAGTTGTCATCGCAGTTACCGTAAGTCTTAATGCTCTGCTTAGCCCTTACCCCATCCCCGGCTGCAGGGTTGAAGAATGTTGAGCTTTGCGCCTCGATAGCGCTGCAGGAAGAAAACTGCCCATTCCCCTGAGAATACTCTTCAACAAAGCCTGATGACGAATTAAGGTCACCGAAAGTTTCCGGTAGTTCAATAATGCCTATTACTTTCGTTTGACCTGTCATCTGATCATTGACGAGCCCCTTAACTAAATTTCCTTCTTTAACCACTTGCAACTTGTATACATGCCCGACTCTCCATGGATACTCGATATCACACTGAACGCCTGATCCCTCATGTGAGAAATGCCGGCAATTACCCTCCTTCCAGCCTTTAGCCTTCCAGATTGAATAGTTAAAAGCATGGACACCATTGCCCCGGTTCTGCAAACCGATATATCCGCCATCGCCACCTTTGAAGTGGAACTGATTGGCCCAGAAGTAATGAGCTTTAACTCCGCCGTCATTGCCAATTTGCTGATAGAACGTCATCTTTCTATAGGCCTCACCGCTAGGCCATTGATGGCTAAGCGAGACAATACCCCCAGCCACTACCGCATGACTCAGAGGACTCAGCAACATCAGGCCTGGCAGCAGCATTTGGGCAATTGATAATTTCACAAACTCTCCTCGTTTAAATTGCAACCATTGTGCAGTGCCAAGCTTCGGTTTGCTGAAACTTAAATCACCGCAGCTAAATATGATTTTTAGTTTTATATTTCAGCCTGCGTTCGCTTATTAATTAAAAAACGAAGCAGCACAATGGTCACCAAGGCAAGAGCCAAGCTGAATGAGGATTTTCTTACGGATGAAAATTAGAACAAATACGAGCCCGTACAAAAGCCATTAAAAAAGAAAACGGCTTTAAATATAATTAATTAGCCACGCATATTAAACAACCTGTGACAGCTAAGTATCCTGCAACAACTGCGTCAGTACCGCTCTCAGCTTGCCCGGTTTGACCGGTTTGTTGAGCAGTGGCAAACCCATGCTCTGCAAAATTCGCCGGCATTGATCACTGCGGTCAGCGGTGATCATCGCACCGGGAATTTCACGGGCGAAATGGTCTCTCAAGTGATGGATGACATCGCAGCCCAGAACGCCCTGATCCAGATGATAGTCAGCCAATATCAACTCTGGGGCCTGTCCGTTTAGCACGTCCAGTGCCCCGGCCAGATCAGTCGCGGTCAGCACTTTGCAGCCCCATTGCTCCAACAACGCAGTCATGCTGTGCAAAATGCTTTGCTCGTTATCCAGCACCAGCAAACGCCGGCCAGGCAGCGGATCACCAAGAGTCGGCAGAGGAGCACGAACGGCGGCAGTGTTCTGGACGCGAACGACCTTAGCCAGCGGCACCCGAATACTGAAAATTGAGCCTCTGCCCACCTGCGAACGCACAGTGATCGGGCACTGCAAAATCCGCGCGATGCGATCGACAATGGCCAGCCCCAGGCCCACGCCTTTGCGATCAGATGCCCGCTCCACATTGAGCTGGCTGAACTCCAGGAAAACAGCATCGAGCTGATCCTCCGGGATACCGCGGCCGCTGTCCCAAACCTGCAACTCAACAAACTCCCCACGCTTTCGCGTACCGAGAACGATACCGCCGGCATCCGTGTAGCGGCAGGCATTGCTGAGGAAGTTGCGCAGAATACGGGTGAGCAGACGCAGATCAGTGCGGATATACAGTTTGCTACTGCGCACACGCAAATTCAGTCCCGCAGCCTCGGCCACAGGCTGAAACTCCGAGGCTAGCGGTGCCAATACCTCATTCAGGCTGTAAGTATCGATATCGGCCTTGATTGCGGACTGATCGAGGCGGGAAATTTCCAGCAAATCCGTCAACAGATCTTCAGCCCCTTCAAGGGCCTGATGACTGCGCTCAACCAGATTCTTTTCACTTGCAGGAAGATCACGCTCGCGCAACGTGGAGATCAGCAAGCGGGCCGCATTGAGCGGTTGCAGCAGGTCATGACTGGCGGCAGCCAGATACTTGTCTTTGCTGTTATTGGCTTCTTCAGCTGCGTCTCGGGCCACCCGCAGGGCCTTTTCAATCTGCTTGCGCTCGACAATCTGCTGGAGCAGGTTGCGGTTCGCCTCCTCCAGCTCTCGGGTACGGACTGCAACTCGCTGCTCAAGCTCGTCATTTAGCTGCTGCAAGCGCTGCTGGGCCTGCTTACGCTCGGTAATATCGGCGACAAAGCCTTCGAGCACACCGCCTTCATCAGGCTTGATCAGCAGGTTCATCAGCACATCGATGACGCTGCCATCACGCCGGCGCAGCTGGGTCTCGTATCCAAACAGGCCAGGCTCACGCAGCAATATGTCGCGGATGCTTTTCAGCTCCCGCGCGCCGCCGACGAACAAGTACTTTGCCAGCCCGCTCATGGACCACAGCACCTCTTGCGGGTCTTCGTAGCCAAGCATACGCGCCAGCGCTGGGTTTGCAGCCAGCAGACCATCCTGCAAATTGGCCTGAAAAATGCCATGTACAGCATGCTCGAACAGCCATTTGTAGCGGTTACGCTCTGTTTCCAACTCTCCCAGACGTGCCAGCAACTCGGGGTAATGACTCTTGCGTGAGGAGTTGCTACTCAGGCCGAGCAAACCGGCCAGCGCTTCGTTCTGCCTGGTGTTTGAGGGGTCAGAGTGCCTCGGCATACACGACCTCAACGTCCTTTTGAGTTGACTCACGGGGGTTAGTCAAAATGCACGGATCTTCCATGGCATGACGCGACAGGAACGGAATGTCCGACATGGAAACGCCATGCAACTTGAGCGTTTCGTTGAAGCCGACTGAGTGTTTGAAATCAATCAGGTGCTGGACAAGACGCTGGCGGATTTCGTTGTGATTAAGCCCACGACCATCGATGCCCAGGGTTTCAGCAACCATGCGGAAGCGCTCAGGCGCAGCGCTGTAGTTGAATGCCACCACATGCTCAACCAACGCCGCGTTGCACATGCCATGGGGTAAATCGAGGAAGCCGCCGAGGCTATGTGACATCGCATGCACAGCCCCGAGAATCGCGTTGGAAAATGCCAGACCAGCCTGCATGCTGCCGAGCATGATCTTTTCACGCAGCGCAATATCGTGAGGATTGGCGATCATCTGCACCAAATTGCCGTTGATCAGGCGCATAGCTTCGAGCGCATGGGTATCCGTCAGCGGACCGCTGCCGGTGGAAACGAATGCTTCAATAGCGTGGACCAGTGCGTCAATGCCGGTACAGGCAGAGAGAAACGGGTCCATGCTCAGGGTGGTTTCCGGGTCGATCAGCGAGACGTCCGGCACCACGGCCTTGCTGACGATAGAGAACTTCATGCGCTCTTGCTGATTAGAGATGATCACAAACTGCGACACATCTGCAGAAGTACCGGCGGTGGTCGGGATCAGGATCAGCGGCGGACTGGGCACGCGGATCGTGTCCACCCCTTCAAACTCAAGAATACTGCGCCCGTGGGCAACGACGATGCCGATGCCTTTGGCACAGTCCATTGGACTGCCCCCGCCAATGGCGACAATGCCATTGCAGTTATTGGCGCGATAGAGCTCAGCGCCATGCATAACCTCTTCAACGCGGGGGTTTGGGGAAACTTCTGTATAGAGACAGTATTCGATGCCCTGCGCTTGCAGGCTGGCTTCGATATCAGCGACCCAACCAGCTGCGACTACGCCAGGATCAGATACCAACAGTACCTTACGTGCACCAAAATTACTGACGTAATTGGCGACGTTGTGGCGGCATCCTGCGCCAAAAATAATTTCAGGCGATACGAATTTGCGTAACGAGGTGAGGTGCTGGCTCATACTACGGCCTATTTTTGTTGTTATGTATTAAGTGCCGCAAGCCTACTCAATTTGTAACTTTATGCAATTGCATAAGGCCAGTGCCTGACGATTTGCACCTTTAAAAGCTCATAACAGACGCTGGTAGAAGGCCAACTCGGCCGCGAGTGCCGCTGCAAGGTTTTCTGCCTGACGAAACCCATGTCGCTCCTGAGCATAAACATGGCAGGCCACTTCCACGCCTTGGCGTTTCAGCTCAGTGACCATCTGCGCAGTCTGCTCAGGTAGCACCACCGCATCCAGCGCGCCCTGAAAGAAAATCACCGGGACAGAAATAGACGCCGCATGCAGCAGCGGAGTGCGAGCCTGATAACGTGCAGCATCACGTTCAGGGTCACCGATCAGCCAGTCCAGATAGTCTGCCTCGAATTTGTGCGTCACCCGCCGCAGACTCAACGGGTCACTGACGCCATACAAGCTCGCGCCACCACAAAACGCCTCGGTAAATGCCAACGCGCATAGCGCTGTGTAGCCACCTGCACTACCACCGCGGATAAACGCCCGCTGCGGATCGATCAGCCCGGCCTGTGCCAAATGGCGGACAGCAGCTTGTGCGTCTTCAACATCCACTTGTCCCCAGCAGCCTTGCAGACGCAGCCGGTATGCCCGGCCAAAGCCACTGCTGCCGCGATAGTTGATGTCCGCCACCGCAAAGCCACGCTGGGTCCAGAACTGAATACGCGGATCAAACACCGGATAACAGGCTGAGGTTGGCCCGCCATGGAGGAAGATCACCAGCGGAGGCCTTTCCCCTTCCGGCGCTTGGTAGCCACTGTTATTCGGCGCATAGAAAAAACCGTGGCTGCTCTCACCCGTTCCGCTCAAGTACAGCATGCGCTGCGGTTGCGAGACTTCTTCGGCCGGTAGATTGCAACCGACTGAAGCCAACACCTTTACCTCATGGCTAGCTCGGTCAATCGCCAGCACTTCGCTACCCGTTGTAGGGCTGGCAGCTATCGCATAGAAATATCGGTCGTCTGCTGCCAACTGACGAAAACGGCTGTATTCATTGGCCAGCCGGTGCTCACGCCCACTCTCCGGCTCACGCTCTGCTAGCCAGAGAAAACCTGCATCAAAGCCACTGAGCAGTAGGCTACGCTCGAGTACCTGATAGTTGCGCGCCCCCAATTGCCATGGCGCACCTGCATGATCCGTCGCCCGGCTGTTCAATGGTTCCAGCACATTGCTGCCGGCCTGAGTCTCGCGCCATGGCTGCCAGTAACCGTTCTTGTCGCTGAGCGCCAGCATCCGCTGCTGTGCATCAAATGCAGGTTGCTGGATCGACTCATCATCACCCTTCCCGGCCACCAGCACTGGCGCTGCCCAGCAGCCTTCAGCCTGCCACTGAGCAACGTACAAACGTGTCGCTAACCATGGCTGATAAGGCCGGCACCACTCGATCCAGGCCAAACGCTGACCATCACCACTCAAGGTCGGTGCCGCATAGAAATCCGCGCCTTGTGCCACTACAGCACGCTGGCAATCAATGCGGCTGATGGCAACCAGCCGATGGATCACCGCGTCGTCTTCGCGGGATTCCTCAACAGCCAGAACGGCCCGGCGAAACGGGTCATAAACCAGATCACCATAGCGGCACGCAGGACGCTGTGTCAGCGGGCAGATGGCCCCATCCATGCTCTGCCAGTAGATTTGCTGGTCGGCCTCACACACCCAGGCCAGACCATCATCAGCCAGGCAAAACGCGCCGCCACCATATTCGTAAACACGACTGCGCACCGAGTATGGATCAGGCGTCAGACAAACCAACTGTTGCGGCGTCCAGTGCCAAAGCCGGGTGCTGGCGTCTGCCGGATCAAACAACGACCACACCAGCCCGCCCAACCCCGCCCGCAGCTCGGCAAAATCGCGGCTGGCGCTGGCTGCATCGGCACTGCTCCAGTCGCTTAGCCAATGGCCGTATGGCGCAGTCTGCTTCTTACCTGCTGTCATGCCTTACAGATCAGCTTCGATGCTTTCTCGTTACGGAATTGCAGACTCTGCAATGAACCGGGAGCCTCTTCGGCCTCACGCCGCGCCTGAAGGATGATGTCGTGATGTGCCGACTTGCTGCACACCGGATCGGCATTACTGGCATCCCCGGTCAGCATAAATGCCTGACAACGGCAGCCACCGAAATCCCGTTCCTTTTCATCACACGAACGGCACGGTTCAGGCATCCAGTCATAGCCGCGAAAGCGATTAAAACCGAACGACTCCTGCCAGATATGGGCAATGCTGTGCTCCCGCACATTGGGGAACTGCACCGGCAACTGGCGTGCGCTGTGGCATGGCAACGCGGTGCCGTCTGGGGTGATATCGAGAAACAGATTGCCCCAGCCATTCATGCAAGCCTTGGGGCGTTCCTCGTAATAATCCGGGGTGACAAAGATCAGCTTGCACGGATGCTTCTGCGCTTCCAGCTTCTCCCGCCATTGCTGAGTGATCGCCTCGGCTCGGTCCAACTGGGTTTTGGTCGGCAACAGGCCGGCTCGGTTGAGTTCAGCCCAGCCGTAGAACTGACAGGTGGCCAACTCGACGAAATCCGCCTCCAGCTCTAGGCACAGCTCGATGATCCGGTCGATGTTGTCGATGTTGTGCCGGTGGGTGACGAAGTTCAGCACCATCGGGTAACCGTGCTTCTTCACCGCACGAGCCATGGCCAACTTCTGCCCAAAGGCTTTCTTCGAGCCAGCCAGCAGGTTATTCACCTCCTCATCGGCGGCCTGAAAGCTGATCTGGATATGATCCAGCCCGGCTTCGCTAAAGCTGGCGATGCGCTCTTCGGTCAGGCCGATGCCGGAGGTGATCAGGTTGGTGTAATAGCCCAGATCACGAGCCGCCTTGATCAGCTCGGCCAGGTCTTGCCGCACCAAAGGCTCGCCGCCGGAAAAGCCCAGCTGCGCAGCACCTAGCTCACGCGCCTGACGAAACACCTCAATCCACTCGGCCGTGCTTAGCTCGCTGCCCTGCTGGGCGAAATCCAGCGGGTTGGAGCAATACGGGCACTGCAGCGGGCAGCGGTAAGTCAACTCGGCCAGCAGCCACATCGGCGGCCCCGGCTTGTGCTCGGGCTTAGTGCAGCTCGATCCAGAACTGAGCATTGGCGACCTCCATAAAGGCGAGGATGTCTTCGTCGATGCCCGGTACATCCGGGAACTGCCCTTGCAGACGATCAATAATCTCTGCAACAGAGGTGCTGCCATCAATCTGTTTGAGGATTTCCCCGGCGCTGTCGTTGAGCTTGATCATGCCTTCGGGGTACAGCAGCACGTGGCATTGCTGGGCCGGCTCCCACTGAAAGCGAAAGCCCCGGCGTAGCTTCGGCACCTGCTGTAAAACCTGCGCAGTCATAGTGCAATTCCCCGGTGCCAGACAGGCTCATTGGTAACGGTGTGATACGGCGGGCGCTCCAGCTCGTAGGCCATGCTCATGGCATCGAGCATGCTCCACAGAATGTCCAACTTGAACTGCAGAATCTCCAGCATGCGCTGCTGGGATTCCCACGTGTTGTAGTGCTCAAGGGTAATGCGCAAGCCGTGCTCAACATCGCGGCGGGCCTGAGTCAGGCGCGAACGGAAGTAGGCATAGCCTTCGGCTTCAATCCACGGGTAATGCTGCGGCCAGCTGTCCAGGCGCGACTGGTGAATCTGCGGGGCGAACAGCTCAGTCAGCGAGCTACTCGCTGCTTCCTGCCAGCTGGCGCGGCGGGCAAAGTTGACGTAAGCATCCACTGCAAAGCGCACGCCGGGCAGTACCATCTCCTGCGACAGAATCTGCTCACGCTTAAGGCCAACCGCCTCACCCAAACGCAGCCAAGCTTCGATACCGCCCTCATTGCCCTCTTTACCGTCGTGATCAAGGATGCGCTGCAACCACTGGCGGCGGGTATCCCGATCCGGACAGTTGGCCATGATCGCGGCGTCTTTGAGCGGAATATTCAGTTGGTAATAAAAGCGGTTGGCGACCCAGCCCTGAATCTGTTCACGGGTGGACTTACCGCTGTACATCGCCTGATGAAACGGATGATGAATGTGGTAGTACGCGCCCTTGGCGCGCAGAGCCTGCTCAAATTCCGCAGGCGTCATGGGCGTTTTGCTCATGGCGGCTCCTTACAATTCGATGCTCATGCCGTCCCAGGCGACTTCGATACCACGCGCGTTCAGTTCGGCGCGTTCAGCGGAGTCCAGGTCCAGGATGGGGTTGGTGTTGTTGATATGGATGAGGATCTTCTGCTCGGCAGGCAAACCTTCCAGCACTTCAAGCATGCCGCCGGGACCGCTTTGCGGCAGGTGACCCATGGTGCTGCCAAGCTTGTCGCCGACCTCGGTGACGATCATTTCGTCATCACGCCACAGCGTGCCGTCCACCAGCAGGCAGTCAGCGCGGCGCATCCAGCTCAGCAGTTGCTCATCGACCTGACCAAGGCCCGGTGCATAGAACAAAGTGGCGCCGGTGCGGCGGTCTTCAACAAACAGGCCGATGTTATCGCCCGGATGCGGATTGCCCCGGTGCGGTGAATACGGCGGCGCGCTGCTCAGCAGCGGGATCGCAGTGATACTCAGATTCGGGCAGGCCGGGATGCTGAACGGCACGCCATCCAGTTCAATCAAGTTGTGCTTCAGGCCGCCATTCCAGTGGCTGAGCATATTGAACAGCGGGAAGCCGGTGGTCAGATCCTGATGCACCATCTCGGTACACCAGACTTGATGCGGGCAGCCTTCACGCAGGGTCAAAAGGCCCGTGGTGTGGTCGATCTGGCTGTCCAGCAGGATGATCCCGGCAATTGCCGTATCACGCAGGCGGCGAGCTGGATTGAGCGGCGGGAAGGATTCGATCTGAACGCGGATATCAGGTGAAGCGTTGCACAGAATCCAGTCCACTCCGTTGTCGCTCAGGGCAATCGAAGACTGGGTACGTGGCTGTGCACGGACAGTGCCATTACGCACACCGGCGCAGTTACGGCAGTTGCAGTTCCACTGCGGAAAGCCTCCGCCCGCGGCGGAGCCGAGAATCTGGATAAACATGGCAGATGTCCAAATGAGAATGCCCCGGCAAGCCGGGGCAAGACAGATCAACGATTGGCGAAGTACATGGTTACTTCGAAGCCAATACGCAGGTCGGTAAACGCGGGTTTAGTCCACATGGCGCGGTCCTCTTGTTATCAATACCGGCGAATTCCGGCTGTCCCATTAAGCGCCGAGACGGACCTACGCCAAATGGTACTTTGGGAGTAGTTTTTGCTGGCATTGGTAGGAAGGAATTGAAAATAAAGGGGTTTTGTAAGGGGATATTTTTGTAAAGGGCATCAATATAATTCGGGGCCTGTCTTGCCGCTTCGGTGTATAAGCCTGCGGCCTTATACACCCTACCCTGCGGACGATCTGCAGGGCCTGAAAAACTCATATCCCAGTGACAAATCACCAATAGTAAGAACACCGCCAGACGCCCCTTCAGGAGGGTGTGCGAAATTGCCGTGGAAGAGGTTGAGCAGCAAGGATGCTGCGAAAGCCTCGATGGGCCATGGACGGCCCTTCGAGGCGGGCCTCTGGAACGGTGATTTCGCGCACGCACCCGAAGCGAAGCGTAGGGCCGGATGCCGGGGCAGGCGCTTTTGGTTACTTTTGTCGCTAAACAAAAGTAACTCGCCCGAAAAGGGCGAAACCCTTTCTCAAGCCCTGACGCCATTCGCCAGCTCACCGGCAAATATTCAGAGCCCTTTACTCCAGCCAATAAAAAACGCGGCCGAGGCCGCGTTGCGTTGCTGAAACACTGCCCGAACCGCCATTCGGGCAGTCAGCACACTCACCAAATGGCGAGTTGCAGGTGGGGGCTGGCGCATGGAGCCAATGCGCCAGATTTCACACGGATCAGAAGAAGCCCAGTGGGTTGATGTCGTAGCTGATCAGCAGGTTTTTGGTTTGCTGATAGTGGTCGAGCATCATCTTGTGGGTTTCGCGGCCAACACCGGACTTCTTGTAGCCGCCGAACGCTGCGTGCGCCGGATACAGGTGGTAGCAGTTGGTCCATACACGACCGGCCTTGATGCCACGGCCCATGCGGTACGCGCGGTTGATGTCGCGGGTCCACACGCCAGCGCCCAGACCGAACTCAGTGTCGTTGGCGATTTCCAGGGCTTCGGCTTCGTCCTTAAAGGTGGCAACGCTGACCACCGGGCCGAAGATTTCTTCCTGGAAGATACGCATTTTGTTGTGGCCCTTGAGCAGGGTCGGCTGGATGTAGTAACCGGTTGCCAGGTTGCCTTCCAGTTTCTCTGCGCCACCGCCGGTGAGCAGCTCGGCACCTTCCTGCTGAGCAACTTCGAAGTAAGACATGATCTTGTCGAACTGCTGCTGGCTCGCCTGAGCGCCGACCATGGTGTCGGTGTCCAGCGGGTTGCCGCGCTTGATCTGTTTGATCTTCTTCATCACTTCGTTCATGAACGGTTCGAAGATGGACTCCTGAACCAGTGCACGGGACGGGCAGGTGCAGATTTCGCCCTGATTGAAGAAGGCCAGAACCAGACCCTCAGCCGCTTTTTCGATGAACTCAGGCTCAGCGCGCATGATGTCTTCGAAGAAGATGTTTGGCGACTTGCCGCCCAGCTCTACGGTCGACGGAATGATGTTTTCAGCAGCGCACTTCATGATGTGCGAGCCAACCGGGGTAGAACCGGTGAAAGCGATTTTGGCGATGCGCTTGCTGGTAGCCAGTGCTTCACCCGCTTCGCGACCAAAGCCCTGAACGATGTTCAGCACACCCTTCGGCAGCAGGTCACCGATCAGCTCCATCAGCACGGTGATGCCCAGCGGAGTTTGCTCAGCTGGCTTCAGCACGATGGCGTTACCGGCAGCCAGGGCCGGAGCCAGTTTCCACGCTGCCATCAGCAGCGGGAAGTTCCATGGGATCACCTGACCCACAACGCCCAGCGGCTCGTGGAAGTGATAAGCAGCTGTGGTGTCGTTGATTTCGGCAGTGGAGCCTTCCTGAGCACGGATGCAGCCCGCGAAGTAACGGAAGTGATCAGCAGCCAGTGGGATGTCAGCGTTCAGGGTTTCACGAACCGGCTTACCATTGTCCCAGGTTTCAGTAACGGCCAGCAGCTCCAGGTTCTGCTCGATGCGATCAGCAATCTTCAGCAGGATGTGGGAGCGCTCTTGTACGGCAGTGCGGCCCCAGGCATCAGCGGCTGCGTGGGCAGCATCCAGTGCCAGGTCGATGTCTTCACGGCTGGAACGCGGGAATTCACCGATGACCGAACCATCAACCGGGCTGGTGTTGGTGAAGTAGCTGCCGTTTACCGGCGCAACGAATTCGCCATTGATGTAGTTGCCATAACGCGGCTTGAGAGTGAGCAGCGCGCCTTGTTCACCTGGTTTGGCGTAGATCATTGTGAAAACCTCTTTTTGTTAGTGAGCCTGCTCTCAAAAGCGTGAGCTGGGCATGACTTGATCTTAGAAAGGCCCCTCAGGCGCAGGTATGCGCCCATGGCACAAAACCTCTCGTTATTTGGTAGTAGAGCCTGAGCCTGCTACTGGCGAAGGGGTCATGTCTACACGACTTAAGCCCGTAAGACTTACTCAGGTCCGTGGAAAGAAAGCCTAGTCCACCGCCAGCTCGGCGTTGAACTGTCTACCGTCCGCATCAACCCAACGAAGATCCAGCGCCTGCTTTCGATACGGCAGCAACAAGCGCCAGTAAGGGTTGACCGAGAGCCCCTCAAAAGGTTCGACCCGCATCAGCCCCCCCTCGGAACCGGCCACTTCAAACAACACAGGCAAATGACGTGGTATTAGCCCCCCCGCTTGATTGGGGCGGCGTCCTGTTTCCATGGGATGGCGAAACAGTGTGCGCAGCTCAAGGGCCTGGTCACCGTCTGCCCAAACCTGTATCTGCCCAAAGTTTGCCGGCAAGGTTGCAGGCTGCGGTGTCAGGCAACTGCTGGACAACACTTCGACGACTTGTTGCGAGCGCCACACGCGCCCTCGCCCATCACGGGCGAGCACAATCACCGACTGTGTTTGCGGCAGCCTGATCCGCGTCGACAGACGCAGCGGCTCTGCCCAACGCCGCACCTCGACAGAGGCAATCCGGGGTTCATCTTCCTGGCTGCGTAACAGGAGTATGGAAACCGGCGCTTGAGCGCCACTGAGGCTGATATCCAGTGGCACAAATGCACCGTCTTCTACCCAAGGCGCGACTTCCAATGTAAGGCCATGGTCCTGAGCCAGTTGGTCACCCAACCATTGCTCCACTAGTTCATCAGCAGCCCTAGCCCACACGGCAAGCGGCACTACCATCAGCAGTGCCATCAACCACCTGCTCATACGCCCCAAGCGTCCGCACATATGCTGGCGTACCAAGCCCGCGCCATATCGGCCTCTTGCCGGCGCAGTGCCGCAGAGCCATCCAGCGGGCTAAGCGTAAGGCTGCCGGGCATTTCGATAAGGCGCTGTTGCTGCACCTCATAGTTCGCCGCGATTGAGACAGAACCCTCGGGCGTCAGTGCGCTATAGCAGGTATTGCGCAGGGCTGTTGGCGGCGCTTCACGCCCGGCCAGATCAGCCAGAATTGCGGCAACCGCCAACTTCGCCTGGGCATTGGCGCTATAGGCCGACTTGGGCATAGGCGCGGCGATCGTACAGTCGCCCGCTGCATAAATGTGAGGATCGGCTTGCGTCTGAAATGTGTCGGCCAGAATCGGCACCCACCCCGTACGGTCGGTAAGGCCTGCTGTTTGGGCGATTGGAGTAGCCATCTGTGGCGGAATGAAGTTAATGACCGCCGCCTTATGGCGCTGACCAAACTCGGTTATCAACTCGCGTCGACCTGCATCCACTGTAACGACGTGCCCGCCATCGGCACGACCAAGCCACTCAACACGCCCGGCAGACTGCTGCCAGCTTTGCTGGAACAGCGCCTGCTTGGAGAAATTGTCCTTACTGTCGAGTATCAGCACCTTGCTGCGCGGTTTGTGCAAGCTGAGATAGTGAGCAATCAGGCTGGCCCGTTCATAAGGCCCCGGCGGGCAGCGATAAGGATTATCCGGCACGCTGATAATCACCAGCCCACCGTCCTCCATCGCCCGCAGTTGCTTACGCAACAGCAACGTCTGCTCGCCCGCCTGCCAAGCATGGGGAATTATGGCGGCGGCGTTCTGACTGTAACCGTCAACGGCCTGCCAGTTCATGCTGATGCCGGTCGCCAGCAGAAGTCGGTCATAGCCCAACTGCTGGCCATCACTCAGATGCAGGCGCCGCTTGTCGCGGTCTATGACGAGCACACTTTCGCGAATATGCGAGATGTCTTGTCCGACCAGCGCCTGATAATCCTGACGAATACTGTCAGGCGCTTGAAGTCCGGCAATCACGTGGTTGCTGAAAGGACAGGTGAAGTAGTCCTGTTTTGGCTCAATCAGCACCACATCTAATGCAGGTGCCTGTCGTTTGAGGTAGCGAGCCGCAGTCGCTCCGGCGAAACCGCCGCCGACTACGACTACCCTCGCCCGCTTTACCGATGATCCGAGACACCCCGAAAGCAGCCAGGGTAAAAGCCCCAGCCCGGCCAGCAGGTGTCTGCGAGATATGCCTTGCATCGATCAACCCCGACATTGCGTTAGGGGCTCACGCTGAAGCAAGTCAGGGGGCGGGAGAATTAAACCTTAGGACCGAAAAATTAGTTCGAAAGAATGAGTTTAAGCCACTGATAACCACGAACTGACGAATGGCCCCATCAAGAAATGGGCTTACCGACCGACACAGGCAGCGTCAAGCCACCTAAATCACTAAAAATGCTAAAAGCCCTCAATAATTGAATGCATATCACATAACTTTATGCTTGTTTATTATCCGCAAACCTAGGAGAACTATCGTCTCATTTAAGGAATGGAAAGACACAGTCACTCGCCCGGACATGGACAGCAGGGCACGCAATTACTCTTTTTAATCTGCTGATAAGGATGCTCCGGATGGAGACATTAGCCAGTTTCTTCATCGACACATCCCTGCCTAACGCATACTTTCAGGGCAAACATGTACCGGGATTAGTTCTGCTCTCTCTGGTGGTCTCGACTTTTTCGACCACGATGGCGTTGCTCACCGCGCACATTGCCCGCCGTACTGAAAGCTTTTTCTACCGAAACGTATGCCTTATCGCCGGCGCACTGGCGCTCGGTGGCGGCGTGTGGAGCATGCACTTCATCGGCATGCTCGCCTATCGCATCCCAAGCCATGTGCACTACATGCCTGCACTTACGGTGTTGTCCATCGTGCCGGCGTGCCTTACTTCATGGTTGGCGCTGCGCCTGCTGAGTCGTCCCAGCCCCAGCACCTGGAATCTGGTTACCAGCGGCACGCTCATCGGCCTGGGTATTGGCCTGATGCACTACACCGGTATGGCTGCGATGAAGACCAATCTGGTCATGCAGTACGAGCCAACCACGTTCGTTCTCTCGGTGTTCGTTGCAATCGGCCTGGCCATCATTTCCCTGTGGATTCGCTACCGCCTGCGCTCCACTCTGTCCAATCCGAGCGTGCGCTTCATTGTCAGTGGTGTCGTAATGGGCCTGGCGATCGCTGGCATGCATTACATGGGCATGGCCGCCGTACGCTTCAGCGGCTCCCAAGACCAGGAAGTTGATGGCCTGCTGGTCCTCAACAGTACGGTTGCTGCACTTGCTCTCTCTTCATTTGCGATTACCGCAACGCTGATGGTTGCCGCACTCAACAGCCTGATCCACTCACGTGAACTGCGTAACAAAATCGAGGGCAGTAAATCCCGCCTGCGTGCCACACTTGATACAGCGGTGGATGGCATCATCACCATTGATAGCAAAGGGCTGATCCAGGGCTTTAACAAATCCGCAGAGCGCCTGTTCGGCTGGAAGGCGGAAGAGGTGCTGGGCCGCAACATCAAGATGCTGATGCCCGAGCCTGATCAGTCCCAACATGACACTTACTTGCAGAACTACCACAACTCAGGCATGCCCAAGATCATCGGCGTCGGCCGCGAAGTGATTGGTCTGCGCAAGGACCGCAGCTTGATGCCGATGCGCCTGGCGGTAGGCCGTATGGACTTGCCCGGCGAGCTGCTGTTCGTAGGCTTCGTGACTGATATCAGTGAGCGCCATGCGCTGGAAGCCTCACTGCGGGAAACTGCCGAGCGCGCGGAACAGGCAGCTGCTGCCAAGAGCACCTTCCTGGCCAACATGAGCCATGAAATCCGCACCCCGATGAACTCCATCATCGGTTTTACCGAACTGCTGCTGCAAAACGACCCGAACCCGACTCAGCGCAAGCACCTGAACAACATCCGCCAGTCATCACGGACTTTGCTGGGTCTGATCAACGACATTCTCGACACCACCAAAATGGAGAAAGGTCGCCTTGAGCTGGAGCAAACCGACTTCTCCCTCAAAGGGCTGGCGCTGCAGATCGAGTCCTCTCTGTGGCCAAGTGCGCAACCGCGTAACCTGACCCTGACCACAGACTTCCAGCCTGATATGCCCGAGTACTACAAGGGCGATCCGCTGCGCCTGCTGCAAATTCTCACCAATTTGGTGGGCAACGCGATCAAATTCACCGAAAAAGGTGGCGTTGAAATGATCTTCCGCCACGAAGACAACAACGTCCACATCATGGTCCGCGACAGTGGCATTGGTATGACTGCCGCACAAATCGAGTCGATATTTGCCCCGTTCACCCAGGCGGATGCCTCCATCAGTCGCCGCTTTGGCGGTACCGGCCTGGGCACCACCATTGCCCGCCAGTTGGTGGATTTAATGAACGGACGTATTGAAGTTGACAGCCAGTTGGGCAAAGGCAGCACCTTCCACGTCTGGCTGCCACTGCCGATTGGCCAGGAGCCCGCCAAATCCCACAGTAAGAAACACGTACAGCTGCCACCGCTGCGTATTCTGATCGCCGATGATGTTCCGCAAAACCTCGAACTGCTGGCGCTCACCCTCGAAGGCAATCACCACCAGGTGATCATGGCCCACGACGGCGAACAGGCCTACAAACTCTTCTGTGACAACCCAGTTGATGTCGTTCTGATGGACATGCACATGCCCGGCACGGACGGCTTGCAGGCTACTCGCCTGATCCGGACTTACGAACGCAGCCACCAGCGGCCACACACGCCAGTCATTGCGCTGACCGCAAGCGTCATGCTCGAAGACCAGCGCGCAGCTGAAAAAGCCGGCATGGACGGCTTTGCAGTCAAACCTCTGGATGTGCCACAACTGTTCGGTGAGATCGCCCGTGTGCTTAATCTTTCCGGGGAAGGTTTTGATGACATGGAAACCAGCGAGCTCTGCCATTCAGATGAACTGATCGACTGGGTCAACGGCACACGCCGCTGGGGTAATCGCGCACGCCTTGAGTCTGCCATTCATCAGTTCTTGCAGACTGTGCACGAAAAGTACCCGCTACAACTTGACTCCAATCACCCGGAACATCTGGAAGAGCTGCTGTTCAGCCTGCACGGCATTCGCGGTGCTGCAGGCACGCTCTCCATGCCGCGCATTGCTGCACTGGCCATCCGTCTTGAGAAGCTTTTGCAAGAGGGGCAGAAGGCCGAAGCCATCCTCCTGCTGCCTGATCTGGCTGAACAGCTCGAACAGGCCAGGCTTGCAGTTGCTTCAACAGAGCCGAACGTCAAAGTGGCTGAGCCTCACTCGACGCCGGTTTTCGAAATTAACCAGGACCTGCATCAAAAAATCAGTGAGCTAATGGACTATCTCACCCACAACGAACTAGAAGATGAGTTACTCGAACACGTCTGCTACGAGTTGGAGGCAGCCCAACACATCAGTCAGGCCTGCGCATTGCGCAGTGCAGTCGACTCCTTTGAATTTGAGCAGGCCCACAGCTTGCTTAAGCAACTGCTGTCTTCAGCCCCGACCAGTCAGAAATGAATAACGCCAAAGACTCCAAACCCACCCTGCTGCTGGTAGACGACGAATCTGCCAACCTCCAGGTACTGCGGCACACCCTGCAAAAAGACTATCGCCTGCTGTTCGCCAAAGACGGCAAAACAGCACTCGAACTCGTACAGAAGGATCTGCCTGACCTGATTCTGCTGGACATCATGATGCCCGGTATGTCCGGCTATGACGTGTGCAGGCAACTCAAGGCGGACCCAGTAACAGCCAATGTTCCGGTAATTTTTGTCACCGCCCTGTCCGAATCCAGCAACGAAGAAATGGGCCTGGAAATCGGTGCTGTGGACTACATCAGCAAGCCCTTCAACCCATCGATTGTACTGGCGCGCGTGCGCACTCATCTGTCACTGGTGAGCACGCAGGAGGTGATCAACACCCGCCTGCAAATCGTCCAGTGTCTCGGGGCAGCTGCCGAGTACAAAGATAATGAAACAGGCTTGCATGTCATCCGCATGAGCCACTTCAGCAAAATCCTCGCGCTGGCTTGCGGCTATTGTGAACACGCTGCCGAGGAGTTGCTGCACGCCGCGCCTATGCACGATGTCGGCAAGATCGGTATTCCCGATGCCATTTTGCAAAAGCCCGGAAAGCTGACGCCTGAGGAATGGGCAGTGATGAGCCAGCACCCCGTTATAGGTGCAAAAATTATCGGCGAGCACAGCAAGGGACTCCTGCAAACGGCTGCGACTATTGCCTTGTACCACCACGAAAAGTGGGATGGCAGCGGTTACCCACACGGACTTGCCGGAGAGCAGATCCCCCATGTAGCACGCATTGTTGCGTTGGCCGACGTATATGACGCCCTCACCAGCGTGCGACCTTATAAACGCGCCTGGTCAGTCGATGAGGCACTTGACCTGATCAAGAACCAAAGCGGCAAACACTTTGACCCCAATCTCGTGGAGGTCTTCATCAAATGTCTGCCCGAGATTCTCAAAGTACAGCAACGCTGGGCTGACAGCATCGACCCACCGTCCGCCATCAATTCGGAATCGATACGCGTCAACACCAACTTCGCCTGAGCATCCGCTTATCGCTTGCTGCTGCGAAATCCGCACGCGCATTCATTCCGCCCTAGACTTGTCTGACCGCTCTGTAACCGCGATTACAGAGCGATTCCGGAAGCAAACCCGCTTGCGGACAATCAGACAGGTCACATGCAAATGCGTTTATCAGATCAAAGCAAGGACAGCTCCGAAAACGCTCAGAGCTCGCTGAGCAGCAAATTGCTGGACAGCACAATTGCCGCCCGAAAAGTATTCATCACCGGCGAAATCAATCACAAAATGGCCACCGCAGCCGTGCAGCAGCTACATGCCCTCGCCCACTTGGGTGACGAGCCGATCATGGTGTTTATCAGCTCACCGGGCGGCCATGTCGAATCCGGCGACATGATTTTCGATGCCATACGTTTTATCAAACCCAAGATCATCACCATCGGTTCCGGCTGGGTGGCCAGCGCCGGTTCTCTGATTTACGTCGCTGCCGAGAAACACAACCGCTACTCCCTGCCCAACACCCGTTTTCTATTGCATCAACCTTCAGGCGGGTTTCAGGGGCGCGCCATGGAAGCGGAGATCTATGCCCGGGAAATCATCTGGATGAAAGACAGGCTTAACAAAATCTTCGCAGAGGCCACCGGCCAGCCCGTCGAGAAGATTGCTGCTGATACGGAGACAGACTTCTGGCTCAGTGCAGAGGAAGCAGTCGATTACGGTTTGGTGCACAAAATCGTCACGCGTGAAGCTGAGATCGTGAAATAGCACTGCACGCGACCAGAAACGACAATGGCCGGCAAATGCCGGCCATTGTCTTAACGCGAGAGCCTCAGAACATTACTTCTTGGCTACGAGGTCTTTCGGCAGCTTGAAGGTCCAGAGCATTCCGCCCTGGTTGTAGTCCTTCACGCGCTTGGCCACTTCGCCACCCCACAGCGGAACCGCACCACCCCAGCCGGAGAGAACAGAGACGTATTGCTCGCCGTCCATTTCCCAAGTCACAGGTGAGCCCAGTACGCCGGAGCCAGTCTGGAATTCCCAGACTTTCTCACCGCTCTTAGCGTTGAATGCCATCAGGTAGCCTTCCGGGTTACCGGTGAATACCAGGTTACCTTTGGTGGTCAGCACGCCGCCCCACAGCGGAGCGTAGTTTTTCACGCGCCAAGCTTCTTTACCGGTTTTCGGATCGATCGCACGCAGAACGCCGATGTATTCCTCGTTCAACGGCTTGATGGTGAAGCCAGCACCCAGATAGGCCGCGCCTTTCTTGTAAGCGATGTCTTCGTTCCAGATGTCCATGCCCCACTCGTTAGACGGCACATAGAACAGACCGGTGTCTTGGTTGTAGGCCATCGGCATCCAGTTTTTCGCCCCCAGGAAGGCTGGCGCTGCAAATACGCTGGTGCCCTTCTCGGTGGCGCTCGGCGAACCAGGGCGGTTGCTGTCGTCGTAGATCGGGCGACCGTTTTTATCCAGACCTTTAGCCCAAGTGATCTTGTCTACGAACGGGAAGCCACGGATGAACTTACCGTTGGTACGGTCCAGAACATAGAAGAAGCCGTTACGGTCAGCGGTGGCCGCAGCCTTAACAGTTTTGCCACCTTCCTGATAGTTGAAGGAAATCAGCTCGTTCACACCGTCGAAGTCCCAGCCGTCATGCGGCGTGGTCTGGAAGTGCCACTTGATGCTGCCGTCTTCCGGGTTCAGAGCCAGGCGCGAGGAGGAGTACAAGTTGTCGCCAGGGCGCAGGTGGGAGTTCCACGGAGCCGGGTTACCGGTGCCGAAGAACAGCAGGTTAGTTTCTGCGTCGTAGTAACCGCCCAGCCATGGTGCGGCACCGCCGGTCTTCCACAGGTCGCCTGGCCAGGTTTTGCCGGCTTCGCCACCGCTGATGCCGTTTTCAACCGCTTTACCGTCTTTGTAGACATAGCCCATGTGGCCTTCAACGGTCGGACGGCTCCACAGCAGCTCACCGTTTTTAGGATCGTAAGCTTCGATCTTACCGACCACACCGAACTCACCACCGGACACACCCGTGATCAGGCGACCATTCACAATCAGCGGCGCTGCAGTGATGGAGTAACCGGCTTTATGGTCAGCGACGTTCTTACGCCATACCACCTTGCCGGTGTCTTTGTTCAGGGCAACCAGTTTGGCATCCAGGGTGCCGAAGATCACCAGATCGCCGTACAGCGCAACACCACGGTTGATCACGTCACAGCATGGACGGATGTCGTCCGGCAGGCGCGCATCGTACTGCCACAGTTCACGGCCGGTACGGGCATCAACGGCAAACACGCGGGAGTAAGAAGCCGTCACATACATCACGCCGTCTTTGATCATCGGCTGAGCTTGCTGACCGCGCTGCTTCTCACCACCAAAAGACAGAGCCCACACCGGACGCAGCTCTTTGACGTTATCAGTGTTCAGGATGGACAGCGGACTGTAACGCTGCCCTTCGAGACCCAGGCCGTTGGTTACGATCTGGTGAGTGGTTTTGCCATCTTCAAGAATTTCCTTGTCAGTGACCGCCCAGCTTGGGGCAGCACCGGCAAGCATGGCAGCACATAAGGCACTGAGAAGGAAAGGTTGGCGAAGACCGGTGTGTTTCATTGCGGCTACCTCTGCGGGTTCATTGTTATCACCGGGAATTTTTCCCGATCTAACGCAGATTCTTGGGTTACAGCCGTTGAGCAACAATTGATCGCAGTGCCGATTTAACTAGTTCCTTGGTAGCAATACCTTGCCGCAGCCCAGAGCTGGCGCAGGCCGAACAACCGTGCAAAAACACAAGCCGAGCGCCGTCACACAGCTGTTACGTTGAATCGTTAGGTTGGCTGTCGAGAAGTTCTCATCCCTAATAAGGAGCTCGACGCATGCCTGATTTTTCCCGCCGGGAAGTTTTGCGCGCTGCGGCCATCGGATCGGCGATCACACTGTTGCCCGCATCAATCCGCAAAGCCCTCGCCATCCCCGCCTATAACCGCACCGGTACCCTCATGGATGTGCAGCACGTGGTCATCCTGATGCAGGAGAACCGTGCTTTTGATCACTACTTCGGCACCCTGCCCGGCGTGCGAGGGTTCAGTGACCGCTTCACCATTCCGTTGCCCGGTGGCCGAGAGGTATGGGAGCAACAAGGCAGCGACCGCATCGTTATGCCGTACCACCTCAACAGCAAGCGCGGTAACGCCCAGCGGGTCAACGGCACACCCCACACGTGGAAAGACGAACAGCAGGCCTGGGATAACGGCCATATGGACAGCTGGCCGACCTATAAAACCTCCACCTCAATGGGCTATTACCGTGAGCAGGAGCTGCCCTTTCAATTCGCGCTGGCCAATGCCTTTACCGTGTGCGATGCCTATCACTGCTCGATTCACGCAGGCACCTTGCCCAATCGTCTGTTTCACTGGACAGGCTCCAACGGCGCATCGGCTGCTGGCGTTGGTGTGGTGATCAATGAATGGGACAGCACCGGCCCGGCCAATGTCGGTTATCAGTGGAAGACCTACCCCGAGCGCCTGCAAGAAAACGGTGTGAGCTGGAAGGTTTACCAGTTTCTGCCGGACAACTTCACCGACAACCCGCTGGCGGGCTTCCGCACCTACCGCGCCGCCAGTATCAAAGTCGGCAACCCACCTCAGCCAGGCTCCAACTTCACCGACTACGTGCCCTACAGTGAGGAGCACGAACAGATCGCACCGCTTTATAAAGGCAACGGCAACACCCTTCCGGCAGCAAATAACAATGACCTCGAAGGCATGCTCGCAGGCTTCCGTAACGACATCCGCAACGGCAAGCTGCCGCAAGTCAGCTGGTTGGTGGCGCCAGCGGCTTACTCGGAACACCCTGGCCCATCCAGCCCAGTGCAAGGCGGCTGGTTCACTCAAGAGGTGCTCAACGCCCTGACAGAGAATCCGGATATCTGGAGCAAGACTGTGTTTATCGTCAATTACGACGAAAACGACGGGTTCTTCGACCACATTCCGACACCGTCCCCACCCTCACTGAACCCGGATGGCACACAGGCCGGACTCTCAACCGTGCCTTACGACAATGAGTTGTTTAATCACCCACCGCCACCCGGCACCCAAAACCAACCCAAACCGGATGGACGCCCGTATGGACTCGGCCCTAGGGTGCCGATGCTGATTCTGTCGCCTTGGAGCCGTGGCGGCTGGGTCAACTCACAGGTGTTTGATCACACCTCCGTACTGCAATTTCTCGAACGCCGCTTTGGCGTACAGGAACCCAATATCAGCGCCTGGCGACGCAGCGTGTGCGGTGACCTGACCAGCGCCTTCAACTTTGTCGCCCCAAACAACGAACCCTTACCTGAACTGCAAACCACCACGCGGGCTGCAGCAGATAACCTGCGCAAGCAACAGCAAGCACTGCCCCAAGTGCCCGTGCCAGCGGCCAACAAGCAGCAGGTGCCAACCCAACAGAAGGTCGCACGCCCGTCACGCGCACTGCCCTATCGCCTGAATGTACGCAGTGATGCCACCCCGGAACTGCAGCGCCTGACCTTAAATATGATCAATGCCAGCACTCAGGGCGTGGTCCTGCATGTCTACAACAAACTCAACCTTAAGGAGACACCACGCCGCTACACCATCGAAGCAGGCCTTTCACTGAATGACAGCTGGTCCAATCAGGAGGATTACCACCTATGGCTGCTGGGCCCGAACGGCTTCCATCGCGAACTGCGCGGCACCTTAAAGCGTCAACAGGCCGAAGTTGAAATGATCGCGGGCCCCGGCCGTCTTCACTTACTGCTCAGCAATCCCAGTGACAGGCCACTGCAGCTCACCATCGCGCGTTGTCCCTACAGCGGAAAAGGTCCATGGAAGACCAAGCTCGCGCCCAAAAGTCTGCATGAGCAAACCTTTGACGTTCGCTTAAGTGGTGGCTGGTACGACCTCAGCGTACAAGGCCCCGGGCAATGGCTGCGGCGCTTTGCCGGGCGGCTGGAGAGTGGCGAACACAGCATCAGCGATCCACTGATGGGCGTGGACTAGGCCCTCATTCTGGTGTGCATGGTCGCAGCGCCATGCACACCACAGCATAGCCAGTTTCAATTCGCCATCATCCCGCCGCACACTCGGGTGCAGCGACTTAAGTGCTAGCCCAGTGCCCTGAAAAGAGCATTCGCAAGCCTCCGTCCTAAGTTTACAAACCAGACTCCCACCACAAGGAGTCAACACATGGGTCGCGCCACACTGATCGGTTGCTTATTGCTGTTCTGCCTGATCGGCGAAAGCTTTGCCGAAAGCATCAAAATCGGCCTTAACTACCCACGCACCGGCAACTACAAAGACGAAGGACTGGAGCTGCGCCGTGGCGCACTATTGGCCGTGGATGAGATCAACCAGGCAGGCGGCGTGCTGGGCAAACCGCTGGAATTGCTCAGCCGCAACACCAGCTCACAAGCGGCAAAAGCAGCGGCCAATATCGAATACTTCGCTGAACAAGGCGCTCACATGGTCTTCGGCGGAGCGACCAGTGAAGAAGCGATTGCCGCCGGACAAAAGGCCCGGGAAAAAGGCCTGCTCTACTTCGCCACCCTAAGCTACGCCAACGACGTCACCGGCCAGCACGGCCACCGCTATTTGTTCCGCGAATCCAACAGCGCCTGGATGAGTGCCAAAGTGCTCAGCGAATACCTGTCCTGGCACATGCCGCGCATGCGCTACCACTACATCATCGTCGACGACGCCTGGGGCCGCAGCATGGAAAACACCCTGCGCCTGACCACTAATTCTACCGACCGCGCCCGCCACGGCCGCAGTGCCCTGCCTGCTGGCGTGGTCAAGCACGATCAATATCAGGCCGCGATGGACAAAGCCGCCAACAGCAACGCCGACATCCTTGTACTGGTGTTGTTAGGCGACAACCTGCAACGCAGTATGACCCTCGTGCACAACATGGGCCTGAAAAAACGCATGCAGATCATCGTGCCCAACCTGACCAAAAGCGTGGTGCAAAAAGCCGGGCCGCTGGTGATGGAAGATGTAATCGGCACCGAAGCCTGGACCTGGAACCTGCCTGAGCAAGACAACATCGACGCCGGCAAACAGTTTGTAGCCCGCTTTATCAAAGAGCATCAGGAATACCCCGGCAGCACCAGCGCCTCCGCCTACTCCATCGTCAAACAGTGGGCTGACGCCGTGCAGCGGGCCAAGAGTCTGGACAGTGAACAACTGATCAAAGCCCTCGAAGACCACAGCTACAGCCTGCTCAAAGACACCCAAACCTGGCGCGCCTTCGACCACCAGAACGTACAGAGCATCTACGCCGTGCGCGTACGCAAACGCGACGAAATCATGAAAGACCCGTACAAACAGCACTACTTCGACATCATCCACCGTATGAGTGGAGAACAAGCCGCCCCAACCGATGATGACTGGCAGCAGGAACGTGGGGAGCAATTGCAGTTGCAATAAGCGCCCCCTACCAACTGTTCGTGGCTGAACCGCTCCCACAATTATCAAGTCCGAGGAGCGGCTCCAGCCGCGAATAAGCACATTACAATTCACGCAGCAACTCCACCTGCCGCTGCAACTGCGCCACATGAGCTTTTTCTGCACGCAGGCCGGCGCTGAGTTCCTGGATCTTTTCTTCCAGCTGATCGCGCTGCTCTCGCAAGCGTTTAAGGTTGCCCCGGCATTCGGCACAGGCGGCTTGCAGATCACGGTTCAGGTAGTGCTGCCAAAGCACGGCCATAACGGCCACCAGCACCAACAAAACACTGCCACCGAGCACACTCCAGATCAGCCAGATTGCGTTCACCGTTTTGCCACCTCCCACTGTCCGCCAACCGGCGGTTTGCTTGAATGATGGCTGCAAGATATGTAGCGTTACGCGACACATCCAGAGTGTTTACGTGTACAGGTAAAGTTTTCGAACAGATGGAGGGATGATGAAACGTCAACAGACAATCGAATCCGTGCGCTGGGATCTGGCGCTGCGTTATCGCCTAATCGAAACCGTGGCCTGGTGGGAGGGCCGCCTGACCACCACGCACCTGATGCAGAGCTTTGGTATCAGCCGTCAGCAGGCATCGAAGGACATCAACACCTACATCAACGAGCACGCGCCGAAGAATCTGGAGTACGACAAGTTCCTCAAGGGGTACGTACCCAGTAAGCACTTCAAACCGCTATTTATCGACGACAGCGCCAGCGCCTATCTGCATTTGCTCAACCAGAATCAGGAACGTGCGCCGCACATTGAGGGGCTGGCGCTGGCCTACGCCCACACTGAGGTGCTGAAAGTGCCGGACCGCACCATTCGCCCTGAAGTGCTGCGCCCGCTGCTCAAGGCCTGCCGTGAAGGATTACGTTTGGAGTGTGAGTACGTGTCGTTTAACACACCGGATGGGGAAACCCGTCTGATTGTGCCGCACACCCTGATCTATTCAGGCATGCGCTGGCATGTGCGGGCTTATTGCGAGAAGAACCGCGATTACCGCGACTTTGTCCTGAGCCGCTTCCGCGGCGTGCCTGATCTGATGGAGGGCAGCAGCGAACACACCCGCGAGCAGGACGAAGACTGGAACACGCAGGCTACGGTCATCATCGAGCCGGACTCACGGCTCAAGCCCGAGCAGCGGCAGATTATCGAGGCGGATTACGGCATGGCTGACGGCCAGCTGCGCATCGAAACCCGCGGCTCATTGGTGCAGTACGTACTGCAACGCTACCAGCTGGACCCGACCAAGATTCACGCCAAGGCTTCGGCGCAGCAGATTGTGGTGGCCAATCTGGATGAGATTCAGCCCTGGCTGTATCAGTAACATTTGCCGCCGTAAGCCAGCCGCGCCAACAGCAGAAAAACTGGCAGCAAGGTTAAAAGTGCTACGAGGTGATTGGATAACAGCAGCATGTTCATGGTGGTGCCTCCTGTGAGTGATGGAGCCACCTTAGCCAGTCGCACTCACCCGCACGATATGTCTACTTTTCGCATGTAAACATTTCGTGCAGGTGTCTCTGTTTATTGATCCACCCGCTCCATACGCGCCGATTCATAACGCGGATACAGATGGCTGACGCTGCGGATCAGCTCGTAGCGGGTCAGGCTGACGCCAGCGAAACGCTCGGGGATGGTGGCGCGAATCAGTTCATTCATCTCCGCGCCCTGCTCTGCGCCGTTGCGCAGCAAGCCGTCGAGCCAGCCGAGGTAATCGCGCATCTGGGCAAACGGCGCATCGTTGGTGGTCAGTGGGCCATGACCGGGTACGATCTGTTTCCACGGCAATGCCTGCAATTGATCAAGGTCCGCCAGCCAGACATCTAGCCCCGGTGTGTTGGGCGTGGTCAGTGCGCGTTGATAGAAGAGAATATCGCCTGCAAACAGCACACCAGTTTTAGTATCCAGAATCGCCAAATCAGCACCGGTGTGTCCGCGTAGTGCCAGCAGTTGCAGGCTGCGCCCGCCGATTTCAACGGCACCCGGCTCAATGGTTTCGGTTGGCAGCAGCACTTCAGTGCCGCGCATCCAGTCGCCCACTAAGCGGTACATATTCTCCGCCATGCCCTCGCCTTGTTCAGCCAACAAGCGCGTGGTTTCTTTCAGCGCAGCAATGGGCACATCGCTGAAGGCCTGGTTACCGAAAGCATGGTCCGGATGATGGTGAGTGAGGATGACTTTGAGGATGGGTTTGTCCGTCACCTTGCCAATCGCAGCGCGCAGGGCTTCGCCATAGCGTTTGGAGGTGCCGCTATCAATCACAATCACGCCCTGCTCAGCGACAATAAAGCCGACGTTGACGATGGCGCCACCGTTGGCCACCGAGAAGTTATCGGTGCTCCCTTCCACCAGCCAGACACCCTCGGCAATGCTGCGCGGTTGCAGTTTGTAATCCAGCTGCGCATAAGCCAGCGAGCAAGCCAGCCACGCCACCATCAATAACCAGCGCATCGTTACATCTCCCGGCTGTTCTAAGGGGCCATCAGCACATCGCTGATTTGCACCAGCGGCTGGCTGTCAGTGAAGTTCGGCAAGTCGCCCATGATGCGCTCGGCGTGGGGAGCGAAGGCCTGTTGGAACACCTCAACACTGTCGAAGAACAAATGGCCGATGGCGCAGTATGGCTGCAATGGATCACTGCTGATGGCTGCATCCACCGCGATGCCTTTGCAGGCTGCGCCGAGGCACTCGCGGACAATTTCCATGTGCTCGTTGCAGTAATAGCTGAGGTCGAAGCGAACACCGGCCTTGTTGGGATACAGCACGCTGACTTTGATCATGGGAGTTCCTAGCTGTTAGCGGCAGGCGTTACAGCGCTGCCTTAAATTCGTTGCCGTTGTTGTCCCGCAGCCACAGTTCAGCGCTGCCCTTCTCTTTCAGATCCAGGCTGATGGTCGGGTTTTCGCTAACGGCCGGAAACAGCTCCAGCGTGGCCAGCGCGTTACCTTGCGCATCGCGTAGCTGTGCTTGATTGAGGAAGAACTCAGGAACGCCGCTGATCAAGCCATTGTCCATCGGGTGCGAGACCTGCAAACGCAGGCGGCTGGCATCTTCCAGCTCAAAGCGCTTGCCCAGCACTTCGCCCAGGCGCTCCTCCCAGCCGGGCTGGGCACGCACGACGCTGGGTGCGGTGCAGCCGCCACCAGCGGCGTCAATATGAGTGGAGCCGATATGCCACATGCCATCGCGGGTCTGCACAGCAGCACGAATTGGCGTGGCCTGTTCGATGCGGATACGGATAGCCAGGCGCGGCAGCACCTGCTCTCCGGGCTGGAAGTCGACAATCTGCGGAATGGGGTTCAGCTCGGCCCAGGCCAGAATCCGCACCACATCTTGCTGAAGAGCAGTGGCATCAATCTGGATCGGCACCTGACGGGCATCTTCGGCAAACGGTGGCGCACTGAGTTTGACCTTTTCATCAAAGATGAAAGGCTCACCGCCAAGCAGTCGCTCGTGGTAGTACTCCCACATCACCGAGGTGACCGGGTCGTTTTGCGCGGCCCGGCCTTCAGTGGCAAAGGCAAACAACGCCAGCAGTAGAAATGAACGCCAATCAAGCTCCATCACACCCTCCGTTACCGCCTTCTGACCAATCTGTGGAAATAGCTTCAGCCGTGAACCCTGTTGCCGTTCGCTCGCGGCTAAAGCCGCTCCTACGCAGGTGACACGCTGTTATTCAGTCTCCTGATACAGCTCTGGCAGCTCATAGGTCAGGCCATAGCTGGCGTAGATCTTCTTCAGCTCACCATTGAGGATCAGTTCTTCCAACTGCCCTTCCAGCGCATAGGCCAACTGGCGGTTGGTCTCGTGTACCGCCATGCCGATATCCCAGACCTGGCGGCCCATATCCGGATAGGCGTTTTCGGCCAAGGCCAGCTTTTTGTCGTTAGCCTGGCCGTACAGCCACTGGATCTCTCCGCGCATGGCCATGACCGCATCCACTTCACCGGCCTTCATCCCGGCAAAGGCCAGTTCAGGGTTGGTGTAATGGTGCGTTTGCTTGCTCAATGAGCCCTGGAATACGTACGACAGGTAGAACGACGGCACACTTTCGACCTCAACGCCGATCGGGTGCGTACGGAATACGGCCACGCTGGGTACGGACTCAAGCCGACGGGTGTCATAGGCCACTTGCCAGCGTTCGCGCTGATACGGCCCGAACATCACCACCAGCTCGTTAACCAGCTCGCCCAGTTCATTGCGTTTGTAGGAGAACTCGCGGTCGTAAGGCACCCGCAGCATCACATCGGCCAGCTCTTTGGGCCGCAGATAATGGCCGCGCCAGATGTAGTCGCGTAGGTCGTCGTCGAGTTTCTCACCGGGCGGTGCCCAGATCACTTGCAGCTCAAGCCCCAGACCTTTAGCCAGCGCTTGGGCGATTTCGTAATCAGTCCCGCGGGGTTTGCCGTCCTGATGGAAGCTGTACGGTGGGAAGTCCTTGTACAGCGCGACCTTGATGTAGCCCGACTCAACAATGGTGTCGTAATCACGCACTTGAGCCTGCAGTGGTAAACACAGCAGGCTCAGTACGCTGAACAGGACACCTAACACCAACAGGTGACGGCGCATGGCGATCACTCCTCGATAGCCACGCTCTCAAGGTAGGAACGCACAGCCCACAGCGCTTCCTGGCTCAGGTAATCAGCCATTTTCGGCATATAGACACGGCCATCACGCACCGCACCGTTGATCACTCGCTCTTTGAACCACTCATCCCCCATTGGGCCTTTTTCCAGAAGGCGCAGGTCAGGGGCGATACCACCGGATTTAGCTTCCAGACCGTGGCACGCGGCACAGTTCTGGTTGTAGGCGGACGAACCGATCTCAATCGCACGCGGGTTATCGCGGTACGGGTTTTCGTCGCGCCATTCTTCACCCAGCGGCTCCAGACCTTCAGTTTTTACTGCCTGCGGAACCACGTCACCGTGCGCCCAAATGTTGGCCGAGAAGGCCAGTGCAAGCAGGGCAAAAACATTCTTCTTGTTAACCTTCATGTTCGGAGCCTCATAACAGTAGTGCACGCAAATTCAGCTCACGCAGAGCTTGACTGCGAGCATCTTAGGAATTGCCCGGGGCTCACCGAATTCTGCTTTGGTCGTCCGTTTCTACTCCCTTGGTAGTAGGGCTTACGACCATCCATTAACGCGCTTTAGCAGCAAGGCTAATTCATGACCGGCTTGGGCAATCTTCCCGACAAGGGCGGGAGTTTTTCCGTATCGGCTTAATGCGCCTGGTTTCACTATCAACTGGCCAGGTCGCCACCCAGGCCGGACCGGTAAATTCCTCACCACGATGGGAAACCACAACCATGACAACAAGACAGTTACCCAGCACTCCACACCCTGTGGCACGTGCCGTTCAAAGCCTGCTGCTGATCGGCAGCCTGAGTCTGAGTGGCAGCGTATTGGCCAAGAATGTCACCTGGGAAGACATTGCCAATGACCACCTGACCACCAACAACGTGCTGCAGTACGGCATGGGCACCAATGCCCAGCGCTGGAGCCCGCTGACTCAGGTCAACGCTGACAACGTATTCAAGCTGACCCCTGCCTGGTCCTACTCTTTCGGTGACGAAAAGCAGCGTGGCCAAGAGTCCCAAGCGGTCATCCATGACGGCATTGTGTACGTAACAGGTTCCTATTCCCGCGTATTTGCCCTTGATGCCAAAACTGGCCAGCGTCTGTGGAGCTACAGCCACCGTCTGCCGGATAACATCCGTCCATGCTGTGACGTGGTAAACCGCGGTGTTGCTATCTACGGCGACAAGGTCTACTTCGGCACCCTCGACGCACGCGTTGTGGCCCTGAACAAAGACACCGGTAAAGTCGTCTGGAACAAGAAGTTCGGTGATCACGCTGTCGGTTACACCATGACGGGCGCCCCGACCATCGTTAAAGACCAAAAGTCCGGCAAAGTCATGCTGATCCACGGCAGCTCCGGTGACGAGTTCGGCGTAGTTGGCCGCCTGTTCGCCCGTGACACCGAAACCGGCGAAGAGCTGTGGATGCGTCCGTTCGTTGAAGGCCACATGGGCCGCCTGAACGGCAAAGACAGCACCCCAACTGGTGACATCAAAGCACCGAGCTGGCCGGATGATCCAAACCACCCAACTGGCAAAAAAGAAGCCTGGAGCCAAGGCGGTGGTGCACCATGGCAGAGCGCCAGCTTTGACGCTGAAACCAATACCATCATCATCGGTGCCGGTAACCCTGCTCCGTGGAACGGCTGGGCACGTACCGCAGATGGCGGTGATCCGAAGGATTACGACAGCCTGTACACCTCCGGCCAGGTTGGCGTAGATGCCACCACCGGTGAAGTGAAGTGGTTCTACCAGCACACTCCGAACGATGCCTGGGACTTCTCCGGCAACAACGAACTGGTGCTGTTTGACTACAAAGGCAAGGACGGCAAAACCGTTAAGGCCACTGCTCACGCTGACCGTAACGGCTTCTTCTATGTGGTTGACCGCAACAACGGCAAACTGCAGAACGCCTTCCCATTCGTGGACAAAATCACCTGGGCTAGCCACATCGACCTGAAAACCGGTCGTCCGGTTGAAGTTGAAGGCCAGCGTCCGCCGAAGCCAGAGCCGGGTGAAACCCGCGGCAAAACCGTAGAAGTGTCACCACCGTTCCTGGGCGGCAAAAACTGGAACCCAATGGCATACAGCCAAGACACCGGTCTGTTCTACGTCCCAGCCAACCACTGGAAAGAAGACTACTGGGCTGAAGAAGCCACCTACAAGGCAGGCTCCGCTTACCTGGGCATGGGCTTCCGCATCAAGCGCCTGTACGACGACCACGTCGGTATCCTGCGCGCCATGAACCCAACCACCGGTAAGGTCGTTTGGGAACATAAAGAGCGTCTGCCACTGTGGGCGGGTGTGCTGGCTACCAAGGGTAACCTGGTGTTCACCGGTACTGGCGATGGCTTCTTCAAAGCCTTCGACGCTAAAAACGGTAAGGAGCTGTGGAAGTTCCAAGTCGGCACCGGGATCATCTCCCCGCCTGTCACTTGGGAACAAGATGGCGAGCAGTACATCGGCGTAACAGCCGGTTACGGCGGCGCTGTACCACTGTGGGGCGGCGATATGGCTGACCTGACCAAGCCTGTAGCTCAAGGCGGCTCGTTCTGGGTGTTCAAGCTGCCAAGCTGGGACAAGAAGTAATCAGTCCTGCTGAACCGAGCCCTGGCCATGCGCCAGGGCTCCTGCCCTACCCGGCGCTGACTGTTGTTAGCGCTTTTTGTCTGAGACCACTGTCATGAAATACAACGCTCTGTTTCTCTCCCTAGCCGTGATGATCAGTGGTAGCGAAGCCTTCGCTTCTGACACTGCTGAGGATGACGTGAAAGTCATCAACGGCTGCCGCATCGAAGTCGCCAGCCAATGCCCGAAAGCCGACCTGCGCAATCAGGACCTGAGTAATCTGGACATGCGCCGCATGAATCTGGAAGGTGCAGACCTCAGCGGTGCAAACCTGAGCCACACCAAGCTGGATCTGGCCAATTTGGAGACCGCCAAGCTGCGCGGAGCCAATCTGGCCCGTGCATCTTTGCAACAAACGCTGCTGCGTCAGGCCGACTTTACCGACGCGAATATGCAAGCCATTAACGGCTGGGCTATGTATGCCCAGGCGGCAAAATTCAATAACGCTGATCTGCGCGGCGCGTCTTTAGGCTTTGCCCGGATATCAGCTTCCAAAATGCAAAACGCCAATCTGGAAGCCGCGAGCCTTGAGATGACCTGGATGAACAAGGTCGACCTCAAAGACGCCAACCTGAAACACGCCGACATGCAGGAAGTGAAACTCTCCGGCGCCAATCTGGCCGGAGCTGATCTGACGGGGACCCGCCTCAAGTTCAGCAATTTCAATGATGCCAATATGGAAGGATGCACCGCCTGCCCGGAAGGTTGGGACTGACACGGTTGTCAGCGCAGCGCCTTACTACCGGTGGTGAGGCGCTACGGTGTGCACTCAACCGCGCGCGGGGCTCAACACGCCCTCACGAATATTCAGCACCTGATCGCCAAACACTTCAGCGTCACGCTCGTCATGGCTAATCAGTAGCAGCGGAATCCCCACGCTGCGCTGCATCTGATCCAACTCGGCACGCATGCTTTCACGCAGATCGGCATCCAGCGCGGCAAACGGCTCATCCAGCAATAACGCTGCAGGCCTGGCCACCAACGCACGAGCCAGAGCCACACGCTGCCGCTGCCCGCCAGACAGCCGCGCCGGCATCTCATTAGCCAGTGCGTTTAACTGAAACCGCTCAAGCCAGAGGTCAACCTCAGCATGCGCCACCCGTGCTGCCGGGTTCAGCCAGCCGGTTTGCAGACCGAAGGCGATGTTCTGCCTTACGTTCAGATGCGGGAACAGCGCATAGTCCTGAAACAGGTAACCTATGCGGCGCTTTTGCGGCGGCAGATTCAGTTTGTTTTGGCTGTCAAAAAGCGTTTGCCCGGCGATACGAATATGCCCGCTGTCCGCCTTGAGTAGCCCCGCAAGAGTTCGCAACAAAACACTCTTGCCGGCACCGGATGGGCCATAAATCACCACACGCGAAGCATCTGTAGCGAACTCTGCCTGCAGCTCAAATCGGCGCTCGGGGCTGGTCAGGGTCTTGCGCAGCGCCACATCAAAAATCATCGCGGCAGCTCCAGCGGTTTACGTGAAAGACGGCTGGCCATGAGCAGCGCCACCACACAAATCAGCGAAGTGAACAGCACCAGCGTCGTGGCCAGTTCATCCTGCCCTGCCTGCACGGCTTCGTAGATGGCCAGCGACAGCGTCTGGGTTTTACCCGGAATGCTGCCCGCCACCATCAGGGTCGCACCGAACTCTCCCAACGCCCTGGCGAATGCCAGCAAAATGCCCGCCAGAATGCCGCGCCAAGCCAAGGGCAACGTAACGCGCAGGAAGATTCCGAACTCGCTCACCCCCAATACACGCGCAGCCTGCTCGAGCTGGCCGTCCACCGACTCAAACGCCGTGCGCGCTGGTTTAAAAACCAGCGGGAAAGCCACGATGGATGCGGCAATGGCTGCGCCCTGCCAGGTAAAAATCAGGCGAATGCCGAAGGCATCATTCAACCAGCCGCCCAGCCAGCCTTGCTGCCCGAGCAGCACCAGCAAGTAATAACCCAGTACAGTCGGCGGCAGCACCATGGGCAGGGTTAGCAACGTGTCCAGCAAATCACGGCCGGGAAAGCGCCCCCGCGCCAGCAGATAGCCCACCGCAACACCCACGACAGTCGCCAGCAGTGTGGCACAACCAGCCACCTGCATGGACAACAGAAACGGACTCCAGATGCCATTCATCAGGGCAACTCATCCAGCGGCACAAAGCCGTGGCTGCGCAGAATGTTCTGGCCTTGAACGGAGCGAACAAAATCTTCAAAGCGCTGCGCCTCAGCCTGTTTTGGACTGCTACGTACAGTGGCCAACGGATATCGCACGGGTACTGGTAAATGCACTTCAAACGCCTCACGCACTTTGTTAGCTGCAGTGCTGATATCACTGCGGTAAACAAATGCGGCATCCACCTCATTACGCGCTGCATAGGCCAACGCCTGACGCACATTCTGTGTACCGATTAAACGCTCTTGCAGCGCAGACCATAGCCCGGCCTTCTCCAGCGCCGACTGGGCATATCGTCCGGCAGGCACAGCATCTGGATTACCGATAGCAATGCGGCTGATTCCCGCACTTTGCAGGTCTTTCAGGGCTTTTAAAGTGAGGGCTGATGCCTGAGGCACGACCACTACCAGCGCATTGCCTGCAAAATCCCTGCGGGTCTGCGCAGTGATCAGGTTCTGCTGCTGAGCCGCATCCATGGTCTGTTGATCCGCCACTGCCAGCACATCGACCGGCGCACCCTTGGCAATCTGCTGCAACAGCAACCCGGAGGCTGCAAAGTTCAGCACCACCTGCGTCTCAGGGTGGGCCGACTCATACTCGCGGGCTATTTCAGTAAAAGCCTGGTTCAGGCTGGCTGCCGCCGAAACCAGCAACTCGCTGGCCTGCACGGAACCGCAGCAGAGCATCAGCAATAGAAAACGAAACAAAGGCATTCGGGTATTCCGCTGCGCTTAAAGCGCGTATATGACGCTATCTGCCTGCGAAATTAAATACGCACGGCATTCTCGAAAGGCCAAAATAAACGAATGCACGTGCACACCCAAGGGATTATGGAGACTCACTATGCTGACCGACGCAGCCACACAGGAACGCCTGCGCCAGCACCACTTGTTTGAACGCTTGCCCGTCGCGCTGTTTGAACAAGTTTGCCAGTTAGCCAACCGCCGCAAAGTCGAATCCGGCGCGGTGCTGTTTCATCAGGGCGCTCCTGCTGAACGCTTTTACCTGCTTCTTGAAGGCCAGATCGCCCTCACCCGTTCACTGCAGGAAGGTCAGGAGAAACTGGCGGAGGTCATCGCTCCCGGCGAGTGCTTTGCCGAAGCCCTGATGTTCAATGGCAGCCCACTCTACCCTGTCACCGCAACGGCCTTTAGAAACAGTGAGTTGGTCAGCATCGACGCAGTACACTTTCGCAGCCTGCTGGAAGGCCAGCCAAGCATTTGCCTCGAACTGCTGGGCAGCATGAGCATTCGTCTGCATCAACGCCTGAATGAGATCGACACACTCACCCAAGCCAGTGCGAGCCGGCGTGTGGTGCGTTATCTGTGTCAGCAAGTCCAGGCGGACGGCGAGCAGATCCAACTCAAGGTGCCCAAACGCCTGATCGCCTCTCAACTCGGCATTCAGCCTGAAACGTTCTCACGGACGTTGCATCGTCTCGCCGAGAATGGCCTGATCGACATGGAACGCCGCACTATCCGCATCCTTGACCGTGCCCGTCTGGCCGATTTTCAGGATTAAATCAGAGGCGCTTCAGCCCGATTGCTGAACGGCCTGACCGGCACTGCGCAGTAGACTCCAGAAACCGTGCGGCAAATCGTCCGGGTCCAGTGCATCGATCAGGTTCTTGATACCCAGCCCTAGTTCGGTATCTCCTTCAATCCTTAAACGACGGCGGAAGAACAAGGTGTCCGGGTCCTCCTGACGGCTGGCCAGCAGCAGAAAGTCCCGCCAATTACCACTGATACGCACGTCGGCATGACGCCGCTGAGCCACCCTCAAATATCCCTGGTCGCAGGTTAGGGTCCAGGAAAGTTGCAGATCATTCACGTCGATACGCAACCAGCGTCCTTGCAGCAGATCAAACGCGCCCTCTTTCAACGGCCGGGCAAAGAGTTTCCTTGCAGCCACCTCGATGGCTGTCTGCTGCACCACAAACGGCATGTGGCGGGCGAAAGGTAGGCCAGCCTCAGCAGCCTTTAACAACCAGGATCGAGTCAAAGCCCAGCCTCCTCAACCGTCAGCATGCCGGGGCGCCCATGCCAGTAGCCGTTACAGCCGCTGACAGATTGCGGTGCCGGTGCCCCTTTGCATACCGCCGAGAATGCGCTTATCACTTCCGCCATGCCCTCATAGCGCGGGCTTACACGCAGCACATCCACACCACTGGCCGTAATAGCCGGGAAGTCAGCCAGCAAGTTGCAGACCTCAGCAGACATGGTCTGAATGCCATTAAGGGTAAACAGCGGCTGCCCTTCCTGACTGAGCAGCGGAACGCCCTCGGGATAATTCAGACAACAGAACTGACAATCATCCTTTGGCCGCTGCTCTGCCCGCGCCGTAAAACAACGGGCCGAATAGGCCAGCGGCAGGTGGCCGTAGGCAAAGAGTTCGACTTCTGGCCGGCGGCAATGCAGAGCATCCAGCTGACTGAGGCAGTCCATCAGCAAGCTGCCCGGACACTCAACAGGTGGGACCCAGCGCTGCAGGCCGCAGTCGATCAGCTCCTGCAAGGCATGAGCGTTGTAGAGATTCAGCGCAGGTCCGGCAACAAATGGGCGGCCTCGCTGATGCAGCATCTGCACCGCGCCCATATCATTGGCCTCAACCAGCAGTTCGCCGTTTTCACAAAGGCGCTTGAGACTGGCCAGCTCGGACCCAGACTCCACCAGTGCCAACCCGGACAGCACCAGCTCAGCTCCACACGCACTGCGTAACTCACGGGCCAGGCCGAGCCAGTCATCCAATGAAAGAGCACGACGTTTAGAGCAGACGGTTTCTCCCAGATAGATTATGTCCAGCGGCAACCCGGCCATCTCTGCATAAAATTCGAGTAGTTTTTCTCGGCTCCAGTAATACAGAACCGGCCCCAGACTTAGTTTCATAAGCTCCTCACTGCCAGGATCGGTGATAGGCTCCCAGCGTCGTCTGACTACCCTCGGAAAGCCCCTCCAGGACTTGCCGCCAACGCTCTCGCACGGTGTATCCCGCACCGTTGTGAGCATACGCATCCAGCGCCTCACGCCAGACCTGCGTAACCTGTTCGACATACGCAGGACTGCGCTGGCGTCCTTCAATCTTCACCGCTGCGATGCCCATCTCTGCCAACTGTGGAATCAGCTCAAGAGTGTTCAGACTGGTCGGTTCCTCCAGCGCGTGTGAGCGTTCGCCATTGACCATGAAGCGACCTTTGCACAGCGTGGGATAGCCTGCGGCTTCATCAGGGGCATAGCGGTCGATCAGTACGCCATTCAGGCGAGACGTCAGCCCTTGTGGCTCCTCCTGCCAGCGCACAGCACTGGCAGGCGAGCACACGCCACAAAGGTTGGGCGACTCGCCGGTGACATAGGACGATAAATGGCAGCGCCCCTCCGCCATGATGCACAGGCTGCCGAAGGCGAAGACCTCAAGCGGCACAGAGGTTTTCTCCGCTAACTGGCGGACCTGAGCCAATGACAGCACACGCGGCAACACGGCCCGGCGGATGTTGTAGCGGCGCTTATAAAATTCCAGAGCAGCTGCATTGGTAGCAGAACCCTGAACAGAAAGGTGCAGATTGAGGTTGGGATAGCGCTGCCGGGCATAGGCCAAAACCCCCGGGTCAGCTGCAATCAGCGCATCAACTCCCAACGCAGCGGCTTGATCAACCGCCCGCTGCCAACGCCCCCATCCCTGCGGCTGCGCATACGTATTGACGGCTACATACATCTGCTTGCCAGCCTTACGTACCAGGCTAAGGCCCGCCTCAAGCTGGCGTTCATCAAGGTTGAGCCCGGAAAAGTGGCGGGCATTGGTGTCATCCTTGAAGCCAACATAAATGGCATCAGCCCCCTGCTGTAATGCAGCCTTCAGCGCCGGCAAGCTGCCGGCCGGACAGACCAGTTGCATCGTTCGTCCTCCCGTTCGAACTCAGATTGCAACTGTTAAACACTCGCCCGTGCAATTCCTTGACGGTGATCAATGGTCAAACGCATCTCCACCAGTTGATGAGAGCGATGACGTCGACTGGATCTCATAACAGATCAATATGAGGTTTCTGAATCATTGCGTGTTTAGTGAGCGACTCAGGCTGTACACCGACTTTTAGATTCGGGGCATTTTTCTGACCAGAAGCACTAAGCACATAAATATTCAGATTTCTCTCGATCCATTCACAGAAATCGTGAACTTTTACCCGCCCCACGATTCAAATCAGACCAATGGTGCCAGCTGGAACTTATGGCCCATCACGAGCGGCCGGAAACGCTGTTTTTTCTGGTTAGCGGCTTCTCAATGAAGAGATCAGTTATTAGCCGTCACAACAAATTCCATTAAGGGGGAGTGAATTCTCGGGCTGCTTTTTCAACATTTAATAAACACGTCTATAAATAGGGATAGAACAGCCCGCACGTCGTTTAGAGCAGATTCTTATGGATAGCCCTAAATGCGAGCGTTCGACAAACCCCAAGTCTGATAAGGAAATTAGTATGAACAGGTATGGAGCAGAATTTGTCGGTACGTTTTGGCTGGTTCTGGGGGGATGTGGCAGCGCGGTACTGGCAGCTGCATTCCCAGAGCTGGGCATCGGTTTGCTTGGCGTGTCACTCGCTTTTGGTTTGACTGTCCTGACCATGGCCTTTGCCATTGGCCATATCTCCGGTTGCCATCTGAACCCGGCGGTCTCTATAGGCCTTTGGGCAGGCGGCCGTTTCCCGGCAAAAGATCTGGTGCCTTACATCATTGCTCAGGTGCTGGGTGGCATTGCTGCTGGCGGCGTGCTCTACCTGATCGCCACAGGCAAGGCAGGCTTTGACGTTTCCGCTGGCTTCGCCTCCAACGGCTACGGCGAACACTCCCCAGGTGGCTATTCTCTGCAATCGGCGCTGGTGACAGAGGTGGTCATGACCGCCATGTTTCTGATCATCATTCTGGGGGCCACTGACAAGCGGGCGCCGGCAGGCTTTGCTCCGATTGCCATTGGCCTGGCCCTGACCCTGATACACCTGATCAGCATCCCGGTCACCAATACCTCGGTGAACCCAGCGCGCAGCACTGGCGTTGCGCTGTATGTTGGCGATTGGGCGACCGCACAGCTGTGGCTGTTCTGGGTTGCACCTATCGTAGGCGGCATCATTGGAGCAGTGATCTACCGGGTGATCGGTAAATCAGACAACGCCTGATGTTATGCCTTACACCCTGCTGCGGCAGGGTGTAAGGTTCGCCAATGACGACACTTTTCACCTTTATTCTGTTCCTTATCCCGCTGGCTGCCCTGCTTATCCGCATCATCTCAATCATGCAGAAAGCAGAAGACCGACGATTCTTCGCCAGTGAAGCGCTGCGGGAAATCATCATCACCACCGTTCTGTTCACCCTGCTCGGGCCGGTCGCTGGCCTGCTGCTGATCGCACTGCCTTTTGCCTTTATTGCGACGCCTACTCTGGATGGCCTGCTACTGTTTGTGATCGGCAGTTTTGCCATGGGCGTCGTACCTGCCTGTTTAACAGGCTTGAGCGTCGGCGCCCTGCTGCCTTGGCTCAGAGCCCGTGATGAAGCCTGGTCAGCGGCATGGATCGGCACACTGATGGCGGTGATTTTCGCGCTCTCAAACAATCTGTCTTATGACGGGGCTAAGTTGACTCTGGTCGCGGCATGCGGGGCTTTTGCAGGATTTGTCGTGGGCAAGCTCAACGCACGCCTTAACCACTGATCTCTTAACGCCAAACGGACGCTGCATGCCGAGACGACGAATCACACTGCTCATACTTATGGCTGTACTGGGTCTGGGTTATGCCCTGCCTGAACGGATACAGATTCCCGTTGCCGGAGCCAGCAAATCCGACTGGAACCCAAGGTCATTCTGGTTCGAACCCTGGGGCACCTCGGGCGTACATAAAGGCATCGACATTTTCGGCAAGATGGATACGCCGGTACTCAGCACAACAGATGGCCTGATCCTGTACACAGGCGAGCTCTCCAAGGGCGGCAAAGTGATACTCATGCTGGGCCCCAAATGGCGTTTGCACTACTTTGCACACCTCAGCCGGATCGACATATCGACCTTGAGTTATGTCAGCTCTGGTCAGCCAATCGGTGCATTGGGTGACAGCGGAAACGCCAAAGGCAAAGCGCCGCATCTGCATTATTCAATCGTCAGGGTGCTACCGGCTCCGCTGTCGGCAGACACCTCGACGCAAGGCTTTAAAAAAGCCTTTTATATTGATCCCGGTGCCTACCTGAACGCGGCCAGCAAGCACTGAACCACTATCAGAACGCCATCAATCCCAGCACATCCGTTACCGATATAAACAGTGGCGCTACCATTCGAATCAACGCTTTTGCGCTCAATTTAACAACCCGACAGCCCCCCCCCACCTACCCATCTAACGATCTGCGCCCACCCTGAATCCGCACATTATTCTTACCTTCCAAGCGCTAGGTTGGGTGGTGAAGTCTGTCTACCCGAATGGTGGCATTCGACCCTTAACCCATACATTGCTGGGAGAGCTCATGAAAAAACAAAAAACACTCATCGCCCTCTGCCTTGGATTAGGTCTGCTGACCGCTGAAACCACCCAAGCATCACTGTTTTCAAGCAACTACACCAAGACCAAATACCCGATTGTGTTGGGCCACGGCATGTTGGGCTGGGACAGCATGCTTGGTATTGATTACTGGTACGGTATTCCATCGGCCTTGCGTAAAGACGGCGCACGCGTTTTCACCACAGAGGTCTCGCAGCTAAACACCTCTGAAGTGCGCGGCGAAGACCTGCTGGCCGAGGTCGAAGAGATCCTCGCCATCACCGGCGCTAAAAAGGTCAACCTGATGGGCCACAGCCATGGCGGCCCGACTACCCGCTACGTTGCTGCAGTACGTCCCGACTTGGTGGCGTCTGTCACCAGCATCGGTGCACCGCACAAAGGCTCCGACGTTGCCGACTTGATCCGCAAAATCCCGCAAGACTCAACAGCAGAAACCCTGCTGGCTTCGCTGGTCAATGCGATTGGTGGGGTGATCCATCTTCTGTCCGGCAGTAGCAGCACCTCGGGGCAGAACTCCCTCGGATCGCTGGAGTCCCTCAACAGCGTCGGCGCTGCAGCGTTTAACGCCAAATACCCGCAAGGCATCCCCACCACCGCCTGCGGTGAAGGGGCTTACAAAGTCAACGACGTCCGCTATTACTCATGGAGCGGCACCAGCCCGACCACCAACCTGCTGGACCCAAGCGACCTGATCACTAAAGTCGCCTCACGGGCCTTTAAAGACCCGCAGAACGATGGCTTCGTCGGTCGTTGCAGTTCGCACATGGGTATGGTCATCCGCGACAACTACCGCATGACTCACCTTGACGAAGTGAACCAGTTCTTCGGCCTCACCAGCCTTCTTGAAACCAGCCCGGTAACCGTCTACCGGCAACAGGCCAACCGCCTCAAGCTGGCCGGCCTGTAATCAACCGGGGCTCCTCCGGAGCCCCAAGCGTCAACCCTGTATGGAGACCCGCAACACGCCGGAGGCCGCCAACGCCGGACAGTCGCTCACAGCAGATATGAGCATGGCAAGGATGCGCCTGCACACCTGTCCACTCACCAAGGAAAGCTCCACATGAACAATAAAACTCTGCTTACCCTCGCCCTTGGCACTGCCCTGGCGTTCAGCTCTGCCGCCGACGCCTCCCTGTTCAACAGCACCTACACCAAAACCAAATACCCAATTGTGCTAGGCCATGGCCTGCTCGGTTTCGACAGCATTCTCGGCGTCGGCTACTGGTATGGCGTACCGACAGCGCTGAAAAGCGGCGGCGCATCGGTGTATGTCACCGAGGTGGCACAGATCAACAGCACCGAATTTCGTGGAGAACAGCTGCTGGAGCAAGTCGAAGAGATTGTCGCCATCACTGGTAAAGGCAAAGTCAACCTAATGGGTCACAGCCATGGTGGGCCAACAGTGCGCTATGTAGCCGGTGTACGTCCTGATCTGGTCGCCTCCGTCACCACCATTGCCGGTGCCAACAAAGGCTCCGAGCTAGCTGACTTTGTACGCAACAACCTGGCCGAAGGCTCCACTGGCGAAGCCGTCGTCGCCCAACTGTTCCAGGCGCTCGGCTCAACCATCAGCCTGCTTTCAGGTGGTGCCAACATTTCCAATCAGGATGCACTGGCAGCAGTAGGCTCACTGACCACGCAAGCCGCCACCGAATTCAACACGCGGTTCCCTCAAGGCGTGCCGACATCCGCATGCGGTGAAGGTGCATACAAAGTAGACGGCGTTCGTTACTACTCCTGGAGCGGCGCAACACCACGCACCAACATCCTCGATATCTCCGATCTAATCACCGTTATCGGCGCACAAACCTTCACCCGCGAGAAAGATACCGACGGTTTAGTCGGCCGCTGCAGCTCGCATCTGGGCATGGTCGTACGTGATAACTACCGCATGAACCACCTGGACGAGATCAACCACGCGCTAGGCCTCACCAGCCTGCTCGAAACTGATCCGCTGACGGTGTACCGCCAGCAAGCCAACCGCCTGAAATTGGCTGGCTTGTAATACAAGCGGGCCCTGCGGGGCCCGTTCTTACCTGAAAGTTGTGGGGACTGATGTGAAAAAGCTGCTGTTGTTGATCCCGCTTATTATCGCTGTGGCAGTGACTGCCTTTGTGCTCAACTCTCCGGATACCCCACCCAAGCAACAGCCTGAACAGGCTGGCAAACCGGCACAAACCCCGGACTTTTCCCCAACCAACGTAGCTCCGAGCAAAGCGGCTCCACTCAAAGACGACAAAATCTTTACCAGCGGCTCACTGCGCGGCACCGAGGTGGATGGCGTATTTCAAGTAGATGAGGCCGGTAACCTGCTGATCACCGACGACATCCGCCGGATCTTCGACTACTTCCTCAGCACCATTGGCGAGGAACCGCTCAAGGCCAGTGTCAAACGCCTGCGCAGCTATATCGACAGCCAGCTCCAAGAGCCAGCCCGCAGCCAGGCTCAGACCTTGCTCAACCAATACCTGCAGTACAAACACGAGCTTATTGGGCTTGAGATGGACCTGCCGCAGAGCCCAAACCTAAATGGCCTGATCCTGCGGGAATCCGCCGTAAAAGCCCTGCGCGAGCGCATCTTTACTCAGGAGGTCATCGAAGCCTTCTTCGGAATGGAACAGCGCTACAACGCCTTCACCTTGGAGCGACTGAAAACCCTGCACGACCAGACCCTCAGCGATCTGGAGAAGGCCAATCGTATTCAGGAAATGCGCGACGCCCTGCCAGAAGAACTGCAGGACCACGTTGTCACCCAACTGCACGTCGAACTACGCAAACAAACCGAGGCCCTGCGGGCCAGTGGCGGCACCCCGGAACAACTGCGCAGCCTGCGCCAGCAGACAGTCGGCATCGAAGCCACTCAACGCCTGGAACAGCTCGATGCCACCCGCGCGCAGTGGCAACAGCGCCTGATGAGCTACAAGGCCGAACGCGACAAAATCGACAGCAACAGCGGTCTCAGCGAAGCCGATAAGCAACAAGCTGTGCAAAGGCTGCTGGAAGATAACTTCAGTGAAACTGAACGCATGCGCGTCGATGCTGCACTTAAATTCAACGAAAGCAGGCAGAGCGAGCAGAAAAGCCAATAACCGACATTAACGTCACATAGAGTTGCTATGCTGAATTCGCGCCTCGAAATAACTCATCACACGAGCGCGACAATTTCTGAACCTGAAGGAGATCGCCATGGCTGGTTGGTATGTGCTGTCAAAGAATGCAAAGGGTCAGTATCGCTTCGTCCTGAAGGCCGGCAACGGCGAAGTCATCCTGCAAAGTGAACAATACGAAAGCAAAGCAGCAGCCGAAAACGGCATTGCATCCGTGCAGAAAAACTCCCCGTTGGACGAACGCTACGAGCGCAAAGATGCCAAAGACGGCAGCCCCTACTTCAACCTGAAAGCCGCCAACCACCAAATCATCGGCACCAGCGAAATGTACAAATCAGCCGCCAGCCGGGACAAAGGCATCGAGTCGGTGAAAACCAACGGGCCGAGCACCACCATCAAAGAAGAGTAAGACCCTGCAAAGCCAACCTGATCCAGGTCAGGTTGGCACTTGCCGGATGAGCCTTGTGATCCCCTGCCCCCATAGGTAACGTGCACACCTTCGAACACAGGAGTGACACGATGCGATTCAGCCGCCCTCTTTGCTACGCCCTGATCCCACTACTGGCCAGCTGTCAGGTGTACACCGGCAAGCCCGACTCCCCGGACCTGAACACCTCCCGCATGCAAGGCGAGATCAGCCAGAACGCAGACGAGCTGCTATTCCGCCCCTGCAAGGAACAGCGCAAATTCCTTATCGAAGCTCCCGCCGACAGTGACCTGCGCAACGACATCGCCAGTCTGTTGGGCGACGGCAATCAAAAACTCTTTGCTGACCTGCGCGGCCAATTGCACAGCGCCTCCCAAGCCGGCACCGACGGCCAACTGATTCCCACCGAAATCTACCGCCTGCAAGGCGAAGGCCACGGCTGCAACGACATCAACTTCAGCCGCACCATTCTACGTGCCAGCGGCAATGAGCCCGGGTGGGCCATCGCAGTCAGCAATCAGGGCCTGATCCTCAACCGCCCAGGCAAAGAAGCCCAGGCACTGCCCTACCTCGAAGAACAACTCCCCGAAGGCCGCCTCAACCTCAGCAGCGAGGCCAACGGCGAACGCCTCGACCTGTGGATCGCCAAACAACGCTGCGTCGACAACATGAGCGGTGCCATCAGCAACATGACAGCTGAGCTGCGTTTGGATGGTGAAGTGTTACGTGGCTGTGCGTATTTAGGTGGCGCAAGAGACAAGTAAGCCCAAGTTATCGGATAGGCCCCTTCGCAAGCCTAGAGCCGCGGCTGATCAAATCAGTGAGCGTGGTTCTAAGGATTGAGCACTGCTCAGGGAAAAATGCGCCAATAACAGCCATCCATGGAGAGCGCCGCAAGCAGCGCTCTCCATGGACATTTAGCGTTCCACTTCGCTCAAAGCGGTGTCCACAGACTCGATCAGCAGGTCGGCGTGCTCTTGGGTAAAGGCCAGCAGCGGGCGAATCTTCAGGACGTTTTCCAAGGGGCCGGCGGCGCTAATCAACACACCATTTTCGCGCATGTGGTTAACAACCTTGCGCGCCTGAGCTGCAGCAGGCTGCTTGCTAGCGCGATCGGTCACCAGCTCAACCCCCAAGAACAAACCCGCACCGCGAACATCGCCGATCAACTCGTGACGATCAGCCAAACGAGCTAGCCCTTCAAGCAAGTAGCGGCCCGTGTCTTGGGCTCTTTGCTGCAGGTTCTCTTCCTGAATAACCTCTAGAACCGCTTTACCTGCCGCGCATGAAACAGGGTTGCCGCCGAACGTATTGAAATAGCGCATGTTGCGACCGAAATGATCAACCACCTCCGAGCGTCCAACAATCCCGGCGATTGGCTGCCCGTTGCCCATTGGCTTGCCTAACGTCACGATATCTGGCTTAACGTTGTGGCGCATGAAGCCCCACATGCACTCGCCGGTGCGTCCAAAGCCAGGCTGTACTTCATCGGCGATGTAGAGCAGGCCTTCTGCTTGAGCCAGCGCAATGCCCTCCTCCATAAAGCCTGCCGGCCCCGGCAAGACACCATCGCTTGAGAAAATACCGTCAAACAAAATGGCGGCAGGCCGTATGCCATGGGCCTTCATGTCGGCGATAGCCGCTCGAATGTCGGCAGCAAATACAGAGGACACGTTTTCAGCACCAAGGCGGTATGCGTCCGGTGCCCGGATTGTCCGCACATGCTCAGGCAAGACCATGGCAGGACCAAGCGATGGCGACAGTTCGGCGATGTCACCCGTCACGCCGTGGTAGGCAAACTGGGTGATGATAACGCCCGTGCCGCCTGTGTATTGCCGCGCCATGCGAAGGGCCAGGTCATTCGCCTCGCTGCCTGTGCAGGTGAACATGACCCGATTCAGCTCGCCATCGAAGGTGCCCAGCAACTGCTCGGCATAGTCCAGAATGCCTTCCTGCAGATATCGGGTGTGGGTATTGAGCTGTTTGGACTGCCGGTACATGGCTTCCACAACATGCGGGTGGCAGTGCCCGAGTGAAACAACATTGTTGTAGGCATCCAGATAGCGCCGCCCTTGCAGGTCAAACAGCCAGACGCCCTCGCCACGCACGGCATGCAGCGGTCGCTCATAGAAGAGGCGGTAAGCCGGACCGAGCAGGCGCTCGCGCCGTTCAATCAAGCGTTGTTCCGCCTCAGAAAGACGGGCTGCATCTTCGGCTGTAAATCCATTGATCATGCTCATGCTGAAACCTTATTGCTGCAGGCTTGTGAGATTCGGTCTTCGATTTCTGTCCGGGAGATCAGTGCCAGCGACTTAAGATTTGACCATGCCCGTTGCGAGTTACGGTGAATGTACTGGCGGTTTGAAGGGTGCAGCTCAGCCCGCCACGAGTTGATCGACAACGCCAACGCCAAGCGCGTAGCCAGCAACTCCGGCAGCAGTTGCTGCTCATCCTGTGTTAGCGGGAAAACACTGTGGTAAGCCCCGATAACATCCAGCGCCGGCTGCAATACATCCCCTTCCAGGCCCAATTGGTATGACGCAGCCACCGCTACGTCATTGACCAGCGGAGCCTGCACCATATCGCCAAAGTCCAGAATATTGCGCACAACATCGGTGTTGTCTGCATCGACGATGATGTTATGCGGGTTCATGTCGTTATGAATGACCTGCTTACGCAGGCTGCCCATTTTCGGCAGCACTTTTTCCTCAAAACCATCGAGGCCGCGCTCAACCAAACCGCGCTCAAAGCTGTCGCTGATGTGCACCAACAGTGGCCTCAAACGTGCGGCGTGCTGCATATCCCACAGCAGGGTATGCCCGGCAGCAGGATGCTCAAAGCCGACCAGCGCGCGGTCAAAACGTGCCAGTGCGCGACCGATATCTCTACGCAATGCAGCAGTCGTCTCAACCAAACGGTAAAGCGGCAGCCCGTCAACAAAGGACAGCAGACGCGCGATCATGTGCTGGCCATCCACTTCAACATAAGTGATGTACTTGCCACTTAGCGAGCGGTACACGCGCTGAACCGGTAGTTCTGGGTCCTGCTGTTCAATCCTCAGCATTGCCTGATTGTGAAAGTCGACCACCGCGTGCTGCTCCAACGGGTGCGAAAGCTTCAGCAGGCGCGAAGTGCCATCGGCCAGTTGCACGCGAAAGTTCAAGTCTCGCTCACCGCCCATTCTTTCCGGCGTGCCACTCAAACCAAAATATTTCTGCAGTAAAGCGATTGCTTGTTCATCGCTGACCTTGGCAGGCGCGACTTCCAACAAGCTGTCAGGTTCAAGCGACATAACCATTTACCTCTTGAGGCTGGAATAAAGTCCGACACCGGAGTTACTGATCAGCCCGCCCCAGAGCACTTCGGACTGTCGTGCCAGAGCACAGAATGCAGGCATTAAAACACACTAAAAATATGATGCATCATATTTTTAGTGATTCAAAATTCACCGAACGCCCTCTAAGATGGATATGTTTGAGCTGAGTTAGCGTGATGCCCTGCTCCACCGAGAAAGCACCACACGGTGCCTTGTTTGTGGTCCACGCTAATCTCACGCAGACTACTCAGCCCCTGCACATACGTCCCTTAAGAGCCAGCAATGCACTACCCAATCGAGAATCTGAAGCACACCTATCTGGGCAGTGGCATCTACGGTCTGCTGCGGGACTCACTCATCACCGGCCGCCTTAAGCCGGATGACAGGCTGCGCATCCGTGATCTGGCAGAACAGCTCGGCACCAGCGTCACCCCAGTGCGCGATGCGATTTTGCAGTTGGCCAAAGAGCAAGCACTGGTGCTCAAGTCGCCACGAGACATCCGCGTGCCCATGCTCACCTCCAAGCAGTACTTGGAAATACGCAGCATCCGCCTTGCGCTTGAAGGGCTCGCCGCAGAAACAGCAGCCTCGTTGGTGACATCCGAACAGATCGCACAACTTGAGCGCTGCATTGAAAACAACCTGGCCGCAATCAAAGAGAACGATCTGCCTGCCGCCTTGAGACACAACCATGAGTTCCATTTCGCGCTGACTGAAATCGCCGCAATGCCGGTCCTGACGACTCTGCTTGATGGCCTGTGGATGCGCACCGGCCCGCTGATTGCTCAGGCATACGCCAGCTTTAACGAGCGCATGGCCGTTGATCATCACTGGGAAGTACTCACCGCACTTAAAGCCAAAGACGGCGCTGCTGCACGCGCGGCGATATGCACGGACATCCTCGACAGCAGCGATCAGATGCTGCAGTACGCCCAGCGCGAACACGACTAAACCAGGCGGCTGGCCTTACAAAATCGAACGCAAATTACGCCCGACCTGTGAATCCAGTTCACAGGCGATGTGAAATCTTCCAATATTTGCCGAGTGCTCAAAGAGGATAGGCTTGTCGCACGCTGGACCAAATGATCGCTAGTGACCTTTGAGCCAATAACCCCGTTGCGAGAAAGCCTGATGACGACTGCACCAAAACCCGATGAGTTGGCGATCCCATACCGACTCCCGCAAGTTCCTTACATGAACCCGGATATGGTTCTGCCGGGAGTTTTGAGCACTTGGCTCGAAGACGACAACCTCTGGGTCCCTGTCACCCAAAGCGTTTCGTTCAAACCTCTCATGCTCAACGTCAGCGGCGGTTACTACATCAACCTGCTGCGCGTGCGTAAAAGCGGCGTGCTTTCCCGCCACCGCCACACCGGTGCTGTCCATGCACTGGTTTTGAAAGGACGCTGGTATTACCTGGAGCACGACTGGATTGCAGAAGAAGGCTCCTTTGCTTTTGAGCCGCCGGGAGAAACTCACACACTCTTCGTACCGGAAGATGTTGAAGAGATGATTACCTGGTTCCACGTTCAGGGTGGTTACACCTACGTCGATCCAGACGGTATTGCCGTAGGTTACGAGGATGTTTTCACCAAGCTGGAAGCAGCCCGTAAACACTACAAAGATCTGGGTCTGCCAGATGATTATATTGAGCAGTTCATCCGCTAATGCGTGACCGGGCGCAAGCCCAACTGGCGCATTTCAGGCTGTAGCCAGAGCAGGCGGCACTGGCTGACTAACGCGCAAGTCAACAAAAACAAAGAGATGTTGCATGGATAACTACTCGCAGATGCTCGCCTTCATCTGGGCCAATGAGCATGGGAATTTCTCGGCAGCTGCACGTGCCCATGACATGTCGCCGTCTGCGATTAGCAAGCTGATAAATCGTCTGGAGAATCGGCTGCAGGTACGTCTGTTTCAGCGCGGTGCCCGTAGCCTGACGCTCACCGAAGAAGGCAACGTCTACTTAGAAAGCGCCAGAGCGGTAATGGATGCCATGGCAGAGGCGGATTCACTGGCTGAGGCGCTGCCGACCCGCGTAAGCGGCACGCTGCGCATTCACACCATGACCACCTTTGCCAAGCATCAGATCATCCCGTGGCTGTCTGAATTTCTGACTCAATACCCTGAACTGTCCGTTGAAATACAGGTGGGTCCTCAGTACGAAGACCAATTTGAAAAAGGACTGGACCTTGCCATTCACAGTGGCGTGCTTCCCAGCTCATCAAGGGTCGCCAGAAAGATCGGAGACACCGAGTGGATCGTCTGCGCCGCACCTGAATATCTACAAACCAACGGAACGCCCGCACACCCTCAGGACTTGCTCAAGCACACCTGCTTTAACTTCAGTTTCAACAGCCCCTGGAACAATTGGTCCTTCAAAGTCGATGGTGATACGACGTCGATTCCCGTGGTTGCCAAGTCGACTTTTGCCCAAGGCGACCTGCTGCGCGACATGGCCTTGGCCGGTGCCGGGATTGTGCGTCTTGCCGACTTTCATGTGGGTGAGGACATCAAAAAAGGAAGACTTGTACCCCTGCTCCGGGACTTCCAACCCGGCATCGCCGAGCCTGTTTACATGATCTACGCCAACCGTAAAAACCTAAGCCCGAGGATCAAAGTCTTCAGGGATTTTTTACAGGCAAAACTTAGCGCTTCTCCTTGGTCGGTCTGAGAGAAAAGCAGGTGGACGCTACCAGCCAACGTTCTTAACGATCCCCTCAGATCACCCTTTACACGTCCAACAGACTTACAAGAATTTGGGAATATTTATGCAGAACTTAGTGGGCGATGTTTCGAGCGCGGCACGCATCCTGCCGGAACTGGACGGAGAAAAACTCTTTATCAGCCATGGCAAAGGCGCATACCTGTGGGACAGCCACGGCCGCAAGTACATCGACACCGCACTGGGCTTTGGTGCTGTGCTGGTCGGCCACTCTAATGACGCAGTGGTGGCAAACGTCGCTAAGGCGCTGAGCGATGCCGCCGCGCCATCCTGGGCGCACGTGCGTGAGCACGGCGCGGCAAGCGCACTGGCTGCGCAGACTGGCGCATTGAGCAAGGTCATCTTCACCAACTCAGGCAGCGAGGCGGTGCACCTGGCCTGCCGCGCGGCCCGCGCCTACACCGGCAAATCGAAAATCGCCAAAATGGCGGCAGGCTTCGATGGCTGGTTCGATGATGTCAGCTTCGGGAATATCGGCAGCGCAGAAGCCCTGTTCGACTCGAACCAGCGCCCATCCACAGCGCGCACTACCCTGTTGCGCTTCAACGATTTTGACGATGTCGAACGTCTTTTCGCTGAAGACGGTGACATCGCCGCGGTGCTAGTTGAGCCCATGCTGGCCAACGCCGGCTGCATCATGGCGGCCCCCGGTTACTTGAAACACGTTCAAGAAATCGCCCACAAACACGGTGCGCTGGTAATTGGCGATGAAGTGCTGATGGGCTTCCGAGTGTTTAACGGGCTGACCAGCCACCATTACGGACTAGACCCCGATCTGGCTACCGTCGGCAAAGCTATCGGCAATGGCGTGCCGGTCTCTGCTCTGCTGGGTAAACCAGAAGTACTCGCCGCTTTTGAGGAAGGTCGCGTACTGCGCGGCGGAACCTTCAGTGGCAACCCACTGGCCAGCGCCGCGGTAACCAGCACGCTGCAATTGTTGGAACAAGCCGATTACGCAGCGTTAATGGCCCGAGGCAACGAGCTGCGGACATTCATCAGATCCTGCTTTGAAGCAGAGGGAGTCCGCGTCACGACCTCCGGCTATGGCAGCGTCTTTACGATCTGGCTGGGTGATGTGGAGCCCACCTCCTACAACCAGGCCGCAGAAATCGCCAACACTGAGTTTTCCAAAGCCCTGCACCTGGCGCTGCGTAAGTCTGGCGTGTTGATGATGCCTTCGCCTTACGGCCGCATATTTCTCTCCTTTGAGCACACCGACAGTGTTATCGAGGAGATGAAACAGGCTTTCTCAGTCGCAGCAAAAGAGATCGCAAAAGTATTTGCTGCTTAATGAAAAAGTCCCCCTCACAGAGGGGGACTTTTAGAAATACCAGCGAGAATAAAAAGAATTCTAAGACTGAGAAATTAACGAAAAATCGCCACGATCCAACAACGCAACAAGCTCGCTCATAAATGTTTTTTCGGCAGCATTAAGTTTCTGTTCTGGGTTCCAAATAAGTTGCAGATCAACTTCGGCAAATCCCCCGTCAGGAGAAAGCAACCAAAGGTCACCCGATTCAACATACTTTTCTGCCATCTGCATCGGCAAACAGCCATAACCAAAGCCGCACAATATCAGGCGTAATATTTCAGAAAGCGAATCACTCGACGCAGATAACCGCCCGGTAAAGCCATGTTTCTCCCGAAATAGATTTAGCGGTAAAAAAGTATCGCCAACTTGAGTACTGGTAAAATTAATGTAGCGCTCAGGTGATAACTCCTCAAGTGTCACATCAGATCGCCCATACAATGAATGGGATCGTCCACAATAGAAGGCATAATTCTGACGCATAAAAAGCTTCTGATCTAAACGATAAGGTATAGCTTTAGTAATACAGACCCCCATCGTCGCAGTCTTCTGCTGGACAGCGCTGACAATATCTGAACTGCGCAGTGTCTCTATCTGGACTCCAATATTTGGATATTGCCTGTAGAAACCCGACAGAAACTCATCGTAGGCTGGCGAAACTATTTGCCCCACGACTAACAATCGAATATTCCCGCTTACGTCACTTGCAGCGCCTTCACTGACACCACCTAACTGGGCCAGTACACTGTAGGTATCCTTGGCAATTTCAAGTACCTGTTCACCCGCAGTTGTCAAATTAAATTTAGAGCCACTTCTGTCAATTAATTGATGACCTAAATTCTCCTCAAGCCGTTTAAGAGCCAAACTTACAGCAGGTTGACTCAAGAACAGTCGAGCAGCCGCCCGGCTTATGCTGCGCTCTGCGGCAATAACCATAAATGTTCGAATCAAGTTCCAGTCAAGGCGATGCATCAACCTCTGAATATTTAATGAAGCATCTGCATCCACATCTAATTCTGGCTTTGGCCGATATCTGGACATTAGGTATAAATCCAACTTATAACGAGAATTAGTATAATAAAATTGATGCCCTAGTGTAACTGAACTTCAATACGATTGAAGACAATGAAACCCATATTTGCCACATTCTGAATGCTCATGGCTGCGGGTAAATAAATCAGAAAAATTCTGCACATATCGCATGGCTGCTTCCCTCACTGCCACCGAGTAAAACTGCATCAAGACTTCATAAACAAGGCATTTTGATGAAAATCGTCTACAGCGAGCTCCAAGCGGGTCACGATCCAAACTTTTTCATTGTCAGGGGAATTGTGCGCCGAAGCAATGAACAACCCGAGCGCGCAGAAGTGATGCTTAGGTCAGTGATAAATGATGGCCATGAGGTTGTCACACCCGGCAACTACGGTCGCGAGCATTTACTGGCCGTGCACACCGCGAGGTATTTGGACTTCTTGGAAACAGCGCATGCCCGTTGGCAATTACTGCCAGATGCCAACCACAGCGAGGTCATCGCTAACATCCATCCCTTTGCCGGTGAACCCTGCTCTTACCCTGAGCATATTGTGGGTCAGGCTGGCTGGCACATGGCTGACAATGCCTGTCCAATTGGCCCCGACACATGGAAAGCTGCTGTAGAATCAGCAAGTTGCGCACTCCATGCAGCTGAGCTGGTCATCCAGGGAGAAAGAGTGGCCTATTCATTGAGCCGTCCACCAGGACATCACGCCTATGCCGACCGGGCAAATGGCTTTTGCTACCTGAATAACGTGGCCATCGCTGCTCAATACCTGCGCAATCATTTTGATCGAGTCGTGATTATTGACATCGATTTGCACCACGGTAATGGCACTCAAAGTATTTTTTACAACCGCTCAGATGTAATGACTATTTCGCTTCATGCGGACCCTTCTTACATGACGCCCTATTATGTTGGCTATGCAAAAGAGGCCGGCTTTGGCGAGGGGCTTGGTTACAACTTCAACTACCCATTGCCCAAGGGTTTAAACACTGAAGGCTATCTCGAAAAACTTGAAGATGCCTGCAAACATATCAGTAAGTTTCAACCACAAGCTGTTGTAGTTGCTTTGGGTTTGGACGCTTACGAAAAAGACCCTTACCAAGGGATTTGCATTGACACTGCGGGCTTCGGAAAAATCCTTAAACGCATTGCAGAGCTTAATCTACCGACTGTACTTGTTCAGGAAGGTGGGTATCTTTCAGACGCTTTAGGGGACAACTTGGCTTCAGCATTACGCGGTTTCGAATCAGGAATTAATTGAGTCGCATCCTACTTGGGAGCTAATTGTAATGACCGTTACCTGTAATCCAAAGGTAGCCATGGTAAGTGGTGGCGGCAGAGGAATAGGCCTTGAAATTGTTCGAGAACTATTAAGCCGCAACTGGAAAGTGAGCGTCGGTATGAGAACACCGCGCGACCTCTTCCCAGAACATCATGAAAACCTGCTCGTCACCTACTTTGACGCCACTGTCGAGCAAAGTGAAGAAGACTGGATTGCTAAAACGGCGGAAAAATTTGGTCAAATTGACGCAATCGTACACAACGCCGGCGTATTGAGTGATCGCTCAGTGCTTGAGGCAAGCGAATCTCAATTCGATGAGATTTTTGATATTAACGTTAAGTCGCCAATGCGGCTTACTCAAAAATTATGGCGTTACTTGGTTGATTCAGAAGCTGGCAAAGTCATCATTATTGCATCACTTGCCGCTAAACGAATCAGAGCGCCCGAAGCAACACTTTATTCAATTAGTAAATTTGCTGCACTGGGCCTTGCACATAGTCTCAGGGTCTGCGGAGACCCGGTAAATGTGCGGGTCACGGCCATTTGCCCAGGCTTTGTAGCGACCGACATGGCCTCTTATGTTCCACTTGAGAAGTTAAAGAAACTTACTCAACCTGAAGATGTAGCAAAAACTGTTTCAATGGTCCTTGAATTACCCTCGACTGCAAGCATTGCAGAAATCCCAATTAACTGGACGGCGGAGCCCCAATACTAAATAGCCACATGAGTTGCAAATAACAATTACTACCCAAAAATCCGGGAACTAATAATAACTGCCCTAACAATCTTGGAGAGAACTCATGATTTTTAAAACAAAACGCTTCCTACTCCCTGCCTGCATGATCATGGGCGCCATGATCAGCCAAGCTGCAGCAGCTCGGGACCTGACCGTTGTCTCTTGGGGAGGAAGCTTTCAAGATGCTCAGCGTGAAATCCACTTCCAGCCATTTACTAAAGCCACGGGTATCAAGCTGATCGACCAGCCGTGGACCGGTGGTATTGGCGTTCTTGATGTCAAAGTTAAGGCTGGCAACCCAACTTGGGACGTGGTTGAAGTCGAAGCTGAAGAACTGGCAATCGGCTGCGAACTTGATCTGTTTGAGCCAATCGACTGGAGCGTCATTGGCGATAAAAACGACTTCGTTCCTGAAGCAGTCAGCGAATGTGGCGTTGGTGTAATGATGTGGAGCACCGGCCTTTCATACGATGGCGACCGCCTCAAAGACGGCCCAACTAGCTGGGCTGATTTCTGGAACACAGAAAAATTCCCAGGTAAGCGCGGTCTGCGTAAAGGCCCCAAATACGCCCTCGAAGCAGCTCTGCTCGCAGACGGCGTACCGACTCAAGACGTTTATAAAGTCCTGCGCACACCTGAGGGTGTAGACCGAGCCTTTGCAAAACTGGACCAAATCAAGTCCGATATCGTTTGGTGGGAAGGCTCTCAAGCCCTGCAAATGCTGGCTTCTGGCGACGTCATCATGACATCCGCGTTCAATGGCCGTATCAGCGGCTTTAACCGCAACGAAGGCAAAAACTTCAAATTCGTCTGGAACGGCAGCATTCCTGCTCTCGACTCCTGGGTTGTGCTCAAAGGCTCGGAGAAAAAAGACGATGCAATGAAGTTTATTGCATTCGCCAGCCAACCTGAGAACCAAGCCAAACTGCCTAAATACATTGCCTACGGCGTGACCAACACCAAGGCAAATAACCTGGTGCCAGAGGAATACCGTTCTGAGCTGCCTAGCGACCCTGAGAACATGAAGAACGCTCTGCCTCTTGATGTCGATTTCTGGGTGGACAACATCGAATCGCTGAACGAGCGCTTCAACGCCTGGGTTGCCAAAGGATTCTAAATCGTATGACAGGGACGTCATTCTCCCCTCTTGTAACAGCGCGCAGTAGAGTTTTGTTTTATGAATAATTTAGTCGGTGATATTTCCAGCGCTGCACGAGCACTCCCATCTCTGGATGGCGAGAAGATTTACATCCAGAAAGGTAAAGGCGCACACGTCTGGGATACCAATGGCAAACGCTACATCGACACCGCTTTAGGTTTTGGCACGCTTATCATCGGCCATGCGCATGAAGAGCTTACCGAGGCAGTGATTCCAGCCCTGCAGGCTTCGCCTACTCCAGCCTGGCCTCATCTGCTTGAGCAACAAGCTGCAGCCGCGCTCTGTGCACACACACGTAATTTGTCCAAAGCCATTTTTTGCACCACCGGCAGTGAAGCGGTCCACCTTGCTTGCCGTGCTGCTAAGGCTTACACCGGTAAATCCACCATTGCCAAAATTGCCGCCGGCTACGATGGCTGGTTCGATGATGTGACCTTCGGTAATGCCGCAACACAGGAAGCGCTTTTCACAGACCAGCGCCCCAACAAAGACGCGATCACCCTTCTGCGCTACAACGATTTTGACGATGTCGAAAAGCTCTTCAGTGAGAACAGCGACATTGCCGCCATTCTTGTCGAACCACTCTTGGCTAACGCAGCATGTATCCAGCCGCTTCCCGGCTATCTGGAACACCTCAAACAAGTCGCCCACAAGCACGGTGCTCTGGTCATTGCAGACGAAGTAGCAACCGGCTTTAGACTGCACGCAGGTCTCTCTTCACACGCACAGGAGTTCTACCCGGACATCGCAGCCATCGGTAAATCGATGGGAGGCGGTATTGCAGTCTCCGCAGTCGTTTCCACCCCTGAAATCATGGAAGGCTTCGAGACGGGAAAAGTTGTCAGGGCGGGCACCTTTAGCGGTAACCCTGTGGCTTGCGCTGCAGTCATCGCCACCATGGCGATCTTGGACAAGTCGGACTATCCGGCTCTGCTTGAACGTGGCGAGCGCCTTAAGAAGTCTATTGTGCAGTCATTTGCCGATAACGGACTTGCAGTCTCCACAGCGGGATATGGCAATCTTTTCGGGATCTGGCCTGCACCTCTTACCAGCTCCACCTACTCAGAAGCCGCAAAAATCTTCAACGCAGAGTTTTCCATGGCGCTGCATGTGGAACTGCGTAGAGCGGGCGTTTTGATTACGCCTTCTTCACTCGGCCGGCTTTATCTGTCTTTCGCACATGACGATGCCGTGATCGCAGATATGGAGCAGGCCTTTGCTCTGGCTGCAAAGGCCATTGCAAAAACGCTGTAAGCGAAAGGGATAAACCCGAAAACTGGCAGTGGAAATGGGGTAGAACCCGTTTCTGAAATGATGGGATTCTGGCCAGTCAGCAGCGTTCAGAGAGGGACTGGAAACGCCTGTTTTGGTCCTAAAATGGTCCTAAAACAGTCACCAGATACGCAAAAGCCCCGCTAGAACCTAGATTCTGCGGGGCTTTCACTGTGTAGAAATATGGCGGGAAGATAGGGATTTGAACCCTAGGTACTGTTGCCAATACAACGGATTTCGAATCCGTCCCGTTCGACCACTCCGGCATCTTCCCGAACGGCGCGCATCATACCAGCTTAAGTCGGTTTGTCGAAGCCTGAACGTAAAAAATTTGCGTACATTTCAGATGCTTGCAGACTAAAACGCTCCCATAAGACGTATAAGCCCAGTTATTCCAAGCGCAAGAAAGGGCCCATATAAGCCCTTTCTTACCCGATCCAACTTGACTCAACTGGTCAGGCGAGTCAGCGCTTCGCGGTACTTGTCAGCAGTCTTCTGGGCGACGTCTGCCGGTACTGCTGGAGCCGGTGGCTCTTTGTTCCAACCAGTGGATTCCAGCCAGTCACGCACGAACTGCTTATCGAAGCTCGGCGGGTTTTTACCTTCGACGTAACTGTCTGCCGGCCAGAAGCGGCTGGAGTCTGGGGTCAGTACTTCGTCCATCAGGGTCAGGGTGCCGTCTTCGTCCAGGCCGAATTCGAACTTGGTGTCAGCGATGATGATGCCGCGAGTCGCTGCATATTCCACCGCAGCGGTGTATAGGGCGATTGAAGTATCGCGGACCTTGGCAGCCAGCTCGGCACCGATAATAGCTTCGCATTGCTCGAAGGAGATGTTCTCGTCGTGGTCACCCACGGCGGCCTTGGTGGAAGGCGTGAAAATCGGCTGTGGCAGCTTGGAGGCTTCTTTGAGGCCTTCTGGCAGTTGAATGCCGCAAACGGTGCCGCTCTTTTGGTATTCCTTCCAGCCGGAACCGACGATGTAGCCACGCACAATCGCTTCTACAGCGACCGGTTTAAGGCGTTTGGCAACAACAGAGCGCTCCTCAACCAGAGGCAATTCAGCAGCAGGGACGATGTCTTCGACTTTGTCACCGGTGAAGTGGTTGGGAACGATGTGAGAAAGCTTGTCGAACCAGAAGTTGGAGATGGCAGTCAGGATCTTGCCCTTCTCTGGGATCGGTTCATTGAGGATCACGTCGAATGCCGACAGGCGATCGGTTGCGACCATCAGCATGCGTTTGTCGTCGATCTCGTAGAGGTCGCGGACTTTGCCTGAATAGATTTTCTTCAGACTCAGGGTGGTGGCTGTGCTCATGTCGGAATTACCGTCTCTAGTAAACAAAACAGGCGAAACCTTTGGGGTTTCGCCTATTGGTCTTGCGTTTAGCTCAGCTGGCGCTATTAGCCAAGGTTGTTCTGGATGATGTCCAGAACACGGCGGGCAACGTCTGCCGGAGCAACTGTGTTGATGTCTTTTTCAACCGAAACCTGCACGCTGTCACCCACAGGTGTCAGGCGTACTTGATAGCGCTCGGCGCGAGCTTCAACTTCTTCTTTGCTAGGCTCGCTGCCAAACAGCTTGCTGAAGAAACCCGGTTCTTCATTGGCTTTGCTGGCGGTCTCGGCCAGGTTGATGTAGTAGATACCCAGGCTGCGGTTCATGTCATCGACACGAACATCGGCCATCTCCAGGGAACGACCAACACCGGACCATGCACGGTCAAAATCAGCGCCCAAGCTCAGCACCGGGTTGCCTGTGCCGTCTTCAGAAAGAGACACAAGATTAGGCGCATCAAAGTCACGGGCAGCCAACAGCGATACCGAACCGCCCTGCTCTGCACTGCGCGCCAGATTGACGAGCATTTCATCCAGCAGAGCGGAATCCAAGCTTGGGTTACTGCTGCGGGTGGTGAAGGCTACGTCAGCGCTGCTGCCAGCCGGACGCTCAGCGCTGACCACGAAGATTTCGCTGGTATTGCGCTGCACGCCTGGCTCGATACGAACACGCACGCGGGTTTCTTCATCAGGGGCAACACCGGAAACGCGGCTGCTCAGGCGGCGGGACATGGTGTCAGAGAGGGTGTCAAAGCGCTGCCAAGTCGTCACAAACTCACCGGTTTGTGCACGCTCTTCAGCGATACGGAAGCCGTTGTCAGTGAAGAACTGCACAGCCACGGGCCAAACCTCGGCCGGGACGCGCTGAGCAACAATCCAGCGTGACTCACCGCTTTTCTGCAGGCTGAACTCGCTGGCCTGGCCCGATGCGGACAACGGTTGCGGCCTAGGCACTTCAAATTCACCGGTCTCAGTGGTCGTTGCGATCTGCTGAGGGACTGGCAGCAGTGGATCAAGACGTTTGGCGTCTACGTTTGCCGGAAGCTGCATTGGCGCTGTCTGGCGGGCTTCAAGGTAGTCACTGCCACGATCGCGGAAGTAACCATTTTCGCCGTAAATCCAACCGCAGCCACTGGTGCTGGCAATAATCAAAGCAAGCGCTGAGAGTCCGGTGAGTCGCTTCATGCGTAGTTGTTCCTCAATTATGCCAATGCGCCGGTCTGGCGCAGTGCCTGACGCAGCGGTTCGTGACAGCGCGGGCTGAGCCAGGTCAGTGGCAGGCGGATACCGTCGGAGATCAAGCCCATTTCATGCATAGCCCACTTGACCGGAATCGGGTTGGCTTCAGCGAACAGTGCTTTGTGCAGCGGCATCAGACTGTCGTTCATGGCACGGGCAATGGCTGCTTCGCCACGCATGGCAGCTGCACACATATCCGACATGGCGCGCGGAACCACGTTGGCGGTGACAGAGATGTTGCCTTTACCGCCCAGCAGCATGAGTTCCACGGCTGTGGCATCATCGCCCGAGTAGAGCAGGAAATCGCTGCTTACGCGGTCAAGGATGTCTTGCGCGCGTTGCAGATCACCGGTGGCTTCTTTGATACCGATGATGTTGTCGATTTTGGACAAGCGCTCAACAGTTTCAGGCAGCATGTCGCACACGGTACGGCCTGGCACGTTGTAGAGAATCTGGGGAATAGCAACCGATTCGGCGATATGGCGGAAGTGCAGGTACAGGCCTTCCTGAGTCGGTTTGTTGTAATACGGAGTGACCAACAGGCAGGCATCGGCCCCTACCTCTTTGGCAGCACGAGTCAGCTCAACCGACTCACGGGTGGAGTTACCACCGGTACCGGCAATGACCGGGATACGCCCGGCAACCTGATCAACAACACGACGGATCACTTCAACGTGTTCAGCAACATCAAGCGTTGCAGACTCACCTGTGGTACCGACCGCGACAATGGCATTGGTGCCTTCTTGCAGATGGAAATCCACCAGTTTGCTCAACGCAGCCCAATCCAGACCACCTTGCGCATCCATGGGCGTAACCAGCGCCACCATACTACCCGCAATCATGCAACCGCTCCTGCCGAAAAAAGAGAGCCGTAATGGTACTGGTGCCATGTGCCTTGCACAAGCAGAGTCCGGGGTCGCTAAGGTAATCTTTGAATATGGCCAGACATTACCCGCTCAACCCTCTGAGCATTCCCCTAAGCAGAGCTTTTCGCTACCCTTCCGGCTTTGCCCGCTACATTTATATAGGCAGGCTGTTTACCCGTTTAGGAAAGCCTAATGTCCACCCCTTTAGTTCGCGAACAATTTCTGCTGGTCAGCGCACTTGGCTCCAACGCCATGGAGCTGACCAACGTGCTGTGCCGTACCAGCAATGAGAACCGCTGTGCGGTCATTAGCACGCGCCTGAGCCGCCACGGCGAATACAGCGCACTGGTGCTGCAGATTTCCGGCACATGGGATGCGCTGGCACGTTTGGAAACAACCTTGCCCGTGCTAGCCAAGAAGCATGCCTTCTCCATTAATGTGGTCCGCAGCACTGCCGCCGAGACCCGGCCACAGGCCTTGCCGTACGTTGCGTATGTCAGCGCGGCGTATCGCCCGGACATTCTCAACGAGCTGTGTCAGTTCTTCCTCGATCATCGCGTCGAGCTGGAGAACCTGACCTGCGATACCTACACCGCCCCACAGACTGGCGGCATCATGCTCAACGCCACCCTGACCGTTACCTTGCCGGCCGGTACTCAGATCAGTTGGCTGCGCGATCAATTCCTGGACTTTGCAGACGCACTGAATCTGGATGCACTGATCGAACCTTGGCGTCCGCAAACCCCTTAAGGAAGCGTTATGACTGTTGAACTCAACACTCCAGTAGCCGATTTCACAGCACAGGCCACCAGCGGCCAAGCTGTTCAACTTTCAGCGCTTAAAGGCAAGCAAGTGGTGATCTATTTCTACCCGAAAGATGCTACGCCGGGCTGCACCACTGAAGGACAGAGCTTTCGCGACTTGCATGCTGAATTCCAAGCCGCCAACACTGTTATTTTCGGCGTATCGATGGATGACCTGAAAAAACACGAAAGCTTCAAAAGTAAGCAAGCATTCCCGTTTGAATTGATTAGCGACCCGGAACACGTGCTGTGCGACCAGTTCGGTGTCTATCAGCTTAAGAAGAACTACGGCAAGGAATACATGGGCATTGTCCGCAGCACCTTCCTAATCGGTGCTGACGGGGTATTACGTCAGGAGTGGCGCAATGTTCGAGTTGCCGGGCATGTCGAGAAAGTCCTCGAAGCCGCGCAGGCATTGCACAGCGCCTAAAGCAACCAAGAGCAGCCGCAACGGCTGCTCTTACGCTTTACGCAACCAATAGTGATAGACATCACCCTTAATCTCTTCGCGCACTATCTCATGCCCCGCCAGCGAAGCAAAAACCCGAAAATCCCGCTGCGACCCCGCATCCGTTGCAAACACGCGCAAAACGGCACCACTTGGCATGCGATTAAGTTCTAACTTTGCTTTCAAGAGTGGTAACGGACAGCTCAGCCCACACGCATCCAAATGGACATCGAAAGCTTCAGCGTCCCAATTTTGATCAGTCATTGAACATCTCCAGATTGCGGCTAGGATACCTAACACGGCTAATCTCTGGCCAGCAGAGCCCCGACACAGCTACAGTAGAACCTTTGTTCAGGACGAGCTTCGTGCATGACTTTTCTACGCCCCACCCTGCTCGCACTCAGCTGTTTGATCGCCTCTCCAGCCATCAGCAGTGATCTTCCTTCACTTGGCGATGCCAGTTCGGCAATCGTATCCCCCCAGCAGGAGTACCAGCTTGGGCGCGCTTGGCTTAGCTTGGTCCGCGGACAAGTCAGCCAACTTGATGATCCGCAGCTCAAAGACTTCGTTGAAAGCAGCGTCTACCGCCTGAGCGAAACCAGCCAGTTGCAGGATCGCCGCCTGGAATTCGTCCTGTTGAACAGTCCGCAGATCAACGCTTTTGCCGCTCCCGGCGGCATTGTTGGCGTCAATGGCGGCCTTTTTTTATACGCGCAGACGGAGGCTGAATACGCCTCAGTCATGGCGCATGAATTGGCTCACCTTTCACAACGCCACTTTGCCCGCGGACTTGAGGCCCAGCAACGGATGCAGATCCCAGTGATGGCAGGCATGCTTGCCGGCATCATCGCCGCCGCTGCCGGCGCTGGCGATGCGGGTATCGCCGCAATCGCATCAACCCAGGCCGCAGCAATGCAGGAGCAACGCCGCTTCTCGCGCCAAAACGAACAGGAAGCGGACCGCATCGGCTTGGTTAATCTGGAAAAAGCCGGCTTTGACCCCAAAGCGATGCCCCGCATGTTTGAACGTCTGATGCGCCAATACCGCTATGACCGAATGCCGCCTGAGTTCCTACTGACTCACCCGGTATCTGAGTCGCGTATCGCCGATACCCGCAACCGCGCCGAACAATTTAAAGGCGAAGGCATTACCGATAGCCTGCGCTATCAGCTGATGCGCGCCCGAGTACAACTGATCTACGAAGACACTCCCGGCGTCGCTATCAAGCGTTTTCGCAGCATGCTTGATGAAAACCCCGGAATTGATGCGGCCCGCTACGGCTTGGCGATCGCCCAGATCAAAGGCGGCCAATACAGCCAGGCGCAAGAATCTCTGCAGCCGCTGCTTAAAAAGGCCCCTAACGACATCAGCTACAACCTGGCCATGGTCAGTATCGAAACTGCTGGCAACAATCTCAACGGTGCAAGTACACGCCTTGAACGCCTGCTAAGCCTGTACCCCAACAATTACCCGCTGAATCAAGCCAAGGTCAATCTGCTGATCAAACAAGGACGGATTCAGGATGCCGAGCGCGAACTGGACAAACTCTTGAAACGCCGCAGTAAAGACCCGGACATCTGGTATCAGATGGCCGAAGTGCGCGGGTTAAAAGGTGACACGATTGGCCTTCATCAAGCACGCGGCGAGTTTTTTGCCTTGGTTGGAGACTATGATCAGGCGCTTGAGCAACTGGGTTTTGCCAAACGCCGGGCAAGTAGCAACTTCCAGTTAGCCTCAAGAATTGATGCGCGAGAGCGCGAGCTGATCGAAGAGAAGCGGATCATTGAACAAATGATGCGCTGAGAAGAAAATGCCGAAACCCTCCATACGGACTTCGGCATTCTTCTTTAGCGGTCAGGACGCAAAACTTCCGTTTGCTCTAGGCCAGCCCTCAGGCGTTGCCGGTGACCTTGAGGCGTGCAGCCTGGGTAAAGTCGAGCATGCGCTTAAGCGGCTTGATCGCCTTAGGGATCAATGCCGGATCAACGAATATCTCGTTACTGCCGTCACGCAGACTAGTAAGCGTGCGCTCCAGTGTGTTCATGGCCATCCACGGACAATGTGCGCAGCTGCGACAGGCAGCACCATTACCAGCAGTCGGCGCTTCCACAAACGTCTTGTCCGGGCACAGTTGCTGCATTTTGTAGAAAATGCCGCGATCGGTTGCCACGATAAAGGTTTTGTTCGGCATGCGCTGCGCTGCGGCAATCAACTGGCTGGTTGAGCCCACGGCATCCGCCAGTTCGATTACTGACTCAGGCGACTCTGGGTGAACCAGAATAGCCGCCTCCGGATACAACGCTTTCATATCGGCCAGCTGTTTGGCCTTGAACTCTTCATGAACGATGCAAGCACCATCCCAAAGGAGCATGTCGGCACCGGTTTTGTTATTGATGTAACGCCCCAAGTGCTGATCAGGTGCCCAGATGATGCTTTCGCCGTTGTCGAGCAAATGCTCGACAATCTCAACTGCACAGCTTGAAGTAACAACCCAGTCAGCACGTGCTTTAACAGCCGCTGAGGTGTTTGCATAGACCACCACAGTCCGCTCTGGGTGTTGGTCACAGAACGCAGAAAACTCGTCAACCGGGCAGCCCAAGTCCAGGGAGCAGGTTGATTCCAGCGTCGGCATCAACACGCGCTTCTCAGGATTGAGAATCTTAGCGGTCTCACCCATGAACTTAACCCCGGCAACGACAACCGTCTGCGCCGGATGAGTGGTGCCAAAGCGAGCCATTTCCAGCGAGTCAGCCACACAGCCGCCAGTTTCTTCGGCAAGCGCCTGAAGCACCGGATCACAGTAATAGTGGGCTACCAGCACGGCGTTCTGTTTTTTCAGCTCAGCCGCAATCTCGGCACGGTAAAACGCCTCCTGCTCGGGAGTGAGAGGCTTGGGTTGCTTGGCATCAAGATGGGCTTGAACCAACACGCGTTCGGAAATCTGAGTCATCTCATCAGGCCCTGTAGAGGTCTTATCAGGCGAAAGATCAGTATACCCGTCATCACGCCATCACAGGACCAGCCAAATAACAGCACTGACAGAATGTGTGCGTGAAAAACAGCAGGTAAAAAAAAACCTGAAAATTCTTTAACTAGAACTTTCAGGTTTTTGACCTTCATTAGAAGGTGAATATGGTGGGTCGTGTAGGACTCGAACCTACGACCAATTGGTTAAAAGCCAACTGCTCTACCAACTGAGCTAACGACCCTTGGTGTGGCGCGTATAATACTGATTTAATTGATAAATTCAACACCTTCCAACGAAAAAATTCAAAAATATCGTGTTGGGTCGGCAATCCCGGCACTGGCAAAACCAGCAGCTCGCAAACGGCAGCTGTCACATTTTCCGCAAGCTCGGCCTTCGTCATCAGCTTGGTAACAAGAGACCGTCAAGCTGTAATCCACGCCATGGTTGATCCCGGCCTGGACGATTTCGGCTTTGCTCATCGCCTGCAATGGGGCCTGGATACGAAAACCATTACCCTCTACGCCAGCCTTAGTGGCCAGGTTAGCCATGCGCTCGAACGCTTCAACAAACTCTGGACGGCAATCCGGATAGCCAGAGTAGTCCACCGCATTCACACCAATGAAGATATCCCGCGCCTCCAACACCTCTGCCCAGCCCAAAGCGAGCGACAGAAATACGGTATTGCGTGCCGGCACATAAGTCACCGGAATACCTTCTGTAGGACTCTCAGGCACGTCAATCGAGCTATCCGTCAGTGCCGAGCCGCCCATACCGTTGAGATTCAGGCCGATAACCTTGTGTTCAACCACACCCATTTGCTTCGCCACGCGTTCTGCTGCCAGCAACTCAGAACGATGACGCTGGCCGTAGTCAAAACTCATTGTGTAGCAACTGAAGCCCTGGGCTTTAGCTAATGCGACAACAGTGGCTGAATCCAAACCACCCGAAAGAAGGATGACTGCTTTCTTAGTGCTCATGATTAATGTCCCGGCTCGTCGTTCCAGAGAATTTTGTGGAGTTGCAGCTGCAGGCGCACAGGTAGGTTGTCAGCAATAATCCACTCAGCCAGATCTCGCGCACTGACCTGATGATGACTAGGCGAAAACAGCACCTCATCCACGCGCAGGTCGAGCTGGTACTGAATCAGCTTACTGACAGCCCAGTCATAATCCTCACGGGAACAGATCACGAACTTAACCTGATCATTCTGCGTCAGTAGCGGAATGTTCTCATAACGATTACGCCCCACTTCAGCTGAGCCTGGAGTTTTAAGGTCAACCACCTTACTCACCCGCGGATCAACAGCAGAAACATCCATCGCACCGCTGGTTTCAAGGGAAACCTCATAACCTGTATCACACAGGCGCTGCAGCAGAGGAATGCAATTGGGCTGCGCCAACGGCTCTCCGCCAGTCACGCATATGTAGCGAGGTTTATAGCTGGCCACCTGTTCAAGGATAGCATCCAGGGACATCAGCTCACCGCCACTGAAGGCGTACGCCGTATCACAATACTGGCAGCGTAAGGGACAGCCGGTCAGGCGAACAAACACCGTAGGCAAACCTGCAGTGCGCGTTTCGCCCTGCAGCGAGTAGAAAATCTCGGTAATTCGCAGGGTATCTTGCATATCAGCCACGGGCGTAACAGCTAAACAGGCTGTCCGCCTCCGTTGCGTTAAAGGGGATTGTGTATTTTAACGAAAAAACCCGCGCCAAGCGCGGGTTTCTTGATCTACGGTGTCAATCACTGCAAACGCTGAAGGTCGCGCTGCGCCAACTGAGCTGCCGAGCTACCGGGATATTGAGCCACCACCTGCTGCAAAATCCCACGAGCCTTGTCAGTATTGCCGAGACGCTGCTCGACATCTGCCAATTTAAATAACGAGTCAGGCACCTTGCCGTGACTGGGGTATGCCTGACTTACACGGGCAAACGCCTGCCCTGCTCCCTGCAAGTCACCCTTGGCCAGTGTGACTTCACCCAACCAATACTGCGCATTACCTGCATATTGGCTATTGGGGAACTTACGTAGGAATGCTGTAAAAGCCTGACTGGCCTTCTCGAAGTCCTTTGCCTTGATCAGGTCAAAGGCAGCATCATAAAAGAGCTTTTCCTTAGCCGGATCAGCCGGTTCACTAGTGGCCGCCTGCGCCGCACCAGTTGGCGCAACAGGCGCTGTATTGGCATTGATAGCGCCAGCAGCGGAAGAATCTGTAGGGGTCGCAGCACCTGCTGCACCACTGCTTAAACGCCTATCAAGATCCTGATAACGCTCTAGGCTTTCTTGCTTCATTCGCTGAATTTCATTCTGCTGTTCTTCCAGCAAACCGCGCAGCTGAGCAATCTCATTCTGCATCTGTTCGAGCTGGGTAAACAGCATGCCCTGCGCTGAGACAGGGGCAGAAGCCCCCGCCTCAGTGTAGGTGCCGGGCGTGCCGTAACCTGAAGGAGGATAACTGGTATCCGCTGCGGAAGTCCCAGCCACGACCATTACTGGCAGGCTGAGTGCCCAAACGGTTAAAGCACGTCGGCAAGTACGCATATCGAATTACTTACGCAGTTCGACGCGACGGTTTTGAGCCCAGGAAGACTCGGTGTTGCCAGTGGCTACCGGACGCTCTTCACCGTAGGAAACCAGTTCCAGCTGAGCAGGAGACACGCCCTGCAGAACCAGGTAACGCTGAACAGCCTTAGCACGACGCTCACCCAGAGCCATGTTGTACTCGCGAGTACCACGCTCGTCAGTGTGGCCTTCCAGAACTACGCGAGCACCGTTGCCCTGCAGGTCTTTGGCGTGAACGTCCAGAGCGCGCATGGCTTCCGGCTTCAGGTCAGAGCTGTCGTATTCGAAGTAGAAAGTAGTGATAGCGCGCAGAGCAGCTTCTTCGCTCAGACTGCCATCAACAGCACCAGTGTTGGCACCGTAACCAGCGTTCGGGTCAACAGCGCCTTCGCCCGCAGCGTCGCCACCTTTGGAAGAACAGCCAACAGCAACAGCGAGAGCCAGGCTCAGTGCAGCAAATTTACCGAATTTCAGCATTTCCATGTGTAACTCCTAGAGAACCCCAGTGTGTCAAGCAAGATGTTTCATTAAATTTACAACGACCGCGTCAGTTCAGGTAAGGGGACCAAGAAGGCTCTCGAACTTCGCCTTGTGCGGTAGGAAGAGGGAGCCTCACGCGTCCATTGGTGGACGCCAATACCAAGACTCCCCGTCCCTGCTGGCGGGTGGCATAGATTACCATGGTGCCGTTAGGCGCAACAGTGGGCGACTCATCCAAACTGGTATCAGAAAGGATCTTCAAGTTGCCACGTTGCAGGTCTTGCGCTGCCACCTTGAACACGGTGTAACCCTCCTGGCGATGGATCATTACCAGGGTCTTTTCATCAGCAGAAAGCTTCGGGTTGGCGTTGTAGTTACCAATGAAGGTAACACGCTCAGCAGAGCCCCCGTTGACGTTGGTTTTATAGATTTGCGGCTTGCCGGAGCGATCCGACGTGAAATAGATGGTCTGCCCGTCTTTCCCCCAGAACGGCTCGGTATCGATAGCCGGAGAGTTAGTGACACGACTCAGCTGGCGAGTCGCCAGATTCATCACATAAATCTCCGGGTTACCATCGCGGGACAGAACAAACGCAAGACGGCTGCCGTCCGGCGACCAGGCCGGAGCACCATTTAAGCCTTCAAAATTGGTGACCTGCTCGCGGCGACCAGTATCAATGTGCTGAACGAAGATGCGCGGGCGCTTTTGCTCGAAAGACACATAGGCGATGCGACGACCATCCGAAGCAAAAGACGGTGACAGAATCGGCTCACGGGACTGCAGCAGGGTTACCGCGCGTGCACCGTCATAATCGGAGCGCTGTAGGGTGTAACGTGTGTTGTTGGCACCGAAACGCTCAGCTGTCACATACAGCATACGGGTCGAAAACGCCCCCTTCACACCCGTCAATTTCTCGAAGGACTGGTCGGCAATGTGGTGTGCCATATCGCGAAGCTGATCAACACCACCGGCTACGCTGCCCGTCATCACCTGTTGCTGAGTAGTGACATTGAACAGTGCGTACTGCACCTGCAACCGCCCGCCACTCGGGACAATGCTGCCGACCATTACGTACTGAGCACCCAGCGCCTGCCAGTCACGGTAGATAACTTCAGACGCCTGAGTTGGCAAGCTGATCATGTTCTGGCGCGGAATTGGCTCAAAGACACCCGAGTTACGCAGGTCGTTGCCGATAATGTCAGCCATATCTTCTGGCAGCACACTGCCACCCTGCCAGCCGAAAGGAACTACGGCGACCGGAATAGCACGATCGACGCCACTGGTAACTCGAATATTTTTCTCTTCCGCTACAGCCACAGCAGCCGAGCAAAGGAGCACGAGAAAAAACCCTTTTAGAATGTTGATCACAGCGCTAAATCCTCAGGCGTGAATGTCATCTTAAATGAACGGTAAGGATTGAATTCCGCTGGGGTTAAACCCTGCATCTCCACCAACCGTCCAATATTCTTCACTGCTGCGACAGCAGAGTTATCAAAAGGAGCGTTACCGCTTGACCTGGACACACTGACATTAGTGATGGTGCCATCAGGCAGCATATTGATTTGAAGAACAACCTCCATGCCTCGATTGGTTCCCGGAGGCCTCGACCACCCTTCAGCAGCACGCATTCTTATCAAATCGTCAAAGTTACCTGCGACCTGATCACCCACTGTGTCAGCAGCGGTTTGCTGGCGACCAACATCCTCGGACAACAACTCTGCAAGAGCAGCAGCTTTTTTATCCTCTGCCGCCTTGCGTTTTGCAGCCTCAGCAGCAGCTTTTTTCTTGGCATCCTCTGCTGCTTTCTTTTTAGCCGCCTCAGCAGCAGCTTTCTTCTTGGCGTCCTCTTCGGCCTTTTTCTTAGCAGCCTCTGCTGCCTTCTTCTTCGCCTCTTCTTCGGCAGCCTTTTTCTTAGCGGCAGCGGCATCAGCCAACTTTTTCTGCTCGGCCGCCTTTTGCTCAGCGGCTTTCTTCGCGGCTTCTGCCTTTTTCACAGCTTCAGCTTTTGCCGCTTCAGCTGCCTTCTGAGCCTCAGCAGCTTTCTTTTGTTCCGCAGCCTTAGCGGCCAGCTTCTGCTCTTCCGCTTTTTTCTGCTCCAGTTGTTCAGTCTCATAGACTGGCGCACTGGTCTTTTTCGCCTCACCAGCGATTTTCTGGTTAGTCTGGGTAGTGGCCTGGCTTTGAGACTGCAACTTATACAAAGTGGCCTGCACCACAGGCTTGGCAGGTGGCAACTCCGGAGCAAAAGCAAAGCTAACGAACAACATCGCAAAGATGATGACGTGCAACCCTACCGCCCAGACGATGGGCCAAAACAGACTTTCAGACGGCGACTGTTCGCGCAGGTCTTGCATCAGGGTGCCTCGGTAATCAGCCCGACGTTACCAACTGCGGCCTGCTGAAGGCCCCCCATTGCTGCCATGACTGTCCCATAGTCCACACTCTTATCACCCCGAACAAACACCTGCACTTGCTTACCAGTAGCACGGCTTTGGGCGACGATTGCAGTTACGGCGCGTGTCATTTCATCCAGAGTCAAAGCTTTATCCTGGACGGTTTCTACGTCGACTTCGGTGCCCATATTCCAATAAAAGGTCTTGTCGGCCTTGATGGAGATGGTTAGCACCTGAGCGTTGTTATCTTGTGGAAGCGCCTCGCTACTCACCTTGGGTAAGTCGACTTTCACGCCCTGATTGAGCATTGGTGCAGTCACCATAAAGATGACCAGCAGTACCAACATCACATCGATGTAGGGCACCACGTTCATCTCGGCGACCGGCTTGCGTCTGTTGCGAATTCTGGCCATGCCTTAAAACCTTTCGTTTGCGAGCCTAAGGCTTACTCATCACTGGTGTGAACTTTGCGGTGCAGAATTGCCTGGAACTCGTCAGCAAAGGTGTAGTAACGACCAATCAACATCTCGCCACGTGCGGAGAAGCGGTTATAAGCAATAACCGCAGGAATTGCCGCGAACAGGCCGATCGCAGTCGCAATCAACGCTTCAGCAATACCCGGAGCAACAGTCGCGAGCGTAGCTTGCTGGACCTGTGCCAAACCGCGGAATGAATTCATGATCCCCCACACGGTACCGAACAAACCAATATACGGACTGGTTGAGCCTACTGTGGCAAGGAATGGCAAGCTCTGCTCAAGCTTCTCTTCCTCGCGCGAGATGGCAACACGCATTGCACGGGAAACAGCGTCCATGATTGCATCTGGTTCTACCCCAGGCTGCTGGCGCAGACGGGAGAACTCCTTGAAACCTGCACGGAAGATTTGCTCAAGGCCTGAGTCGGGATCCGGGTTGCTGCCGGCCTGACGGTACAGCTTGGACAAATCAATCCCTGACCAAAAGCGCTCTTCAAAGCTATCCAGCGAGCGTTTGGCAGCACGCAGCAGTGCTGTACGCTGAAAAATCAGCACCCAAGAAATGACCGATGCGGCCACCAGCGCCAGCATCACCAGTTGCACGACCAGACTGGCGTTACTGATCAGACTCCACATCGACATGTGGTCAACGGCATTGGCTTCCACGCTTACTCTCCTGCAGCATTAGATGTACCCGCTCCACTTTGCCCGGCAAATGCTTCATGCATCTGCTTTGGAATGGCGCGAGGTTTAAAATTGTCGGCTCGAACACAGGCCACAACAAACTGACCGTCACACAGCAACACGTCATCCCTAGCACGCCTGACCTGTTGACGAAAACGCAGGCTGGCACGGTTTAACTCAACCACCTCAGCGCTTACGTAGAGCTCATCATCGAGCTTGGCCGGAGCGTGGTAGCGCGCTTCAGCCGAATGCACAACGAATAACAGGCCCTCCTCGGCCAACGTAGATTGGGAATAACCCAGATCACGTAAGCACTCGGTACGAGCCCGTTCCATAAATTTGAGGTAATTGACGTAGTAGACGATACCGCCAGCATCTGTATCTTCGTAATAGACACGACAGCGATGGATGAACGGTTCAACTCCGTTTAGCGCGCGCATACTCTAGTGCCAGCTCCTGCTCTTGCCAATTGCCTGTAGCAAGTATTTTTTCAATCTTCCTGACCAAACAGATCGGCGGTGGGTGTATCCAGCGTCCGCTTCGGCGCATTGAGCCCGAAATGAAGATAAGCGTGCCGGGTGACCACACGCCCTCTTGGCGTGCGCATGATGTAGCCCTGCTGAATCAGGTAAGGCTCCAGCACATCCTCAATCGTGTGCCGTTCCTCACTGATCGCCGCCGCCAGGTTGTCGATACCCACCGGGCCACCTTCAAACTTCTCGATCATAGTCAACAACAGGCGGCGATCCTGATGATCAAAGCCGCGCTCATCAACATCCAACAGATTCAGGGCCTTGTCAGCTATTTCACGGGTGATATCGCCCTGGCCACGCACTTCGGCAAAATCACGTACCCGGCGCAGCAGACGGTTGGCGATTCGTGGAGTGCCACGCGCCCGGCGAGCGATCTCAAGCGATCCCTTCGGGTCGATCTCCAGTCCCAAAATCGCAGCCGAACGGCTAACGATAGTGGCCAAATCCTCTGTGTTGTAGAACTCCAGACGCTGAACAATTCCAAAGCGGTCCCGCAGCGGATTGGTCAGCATGCCTGCGCGCGTAGTCGCCCCAACCAAAGTAAACGGTGGCAAATCCAGCTTGATCGATCGTGCAGCAGGCCCTTCGCCAATCATGATATCGAGCTGAAAGTCCTCCATAGCCGGATACAGCACCTCCTCCACTATCGGTGAAAGGCGGTGAATTTCGTCAATGAACAGAACATCTCCGGGCTCGAGATTGGTCAGCAGTGCTGCCAGATCACCCGGACGCTCAAGCACAGGGCCGGATGTACTCTTGATGGAAACATTCATTTCCTGAGCAATGATGTTTGCCAGCGTGGTTTTGCCCAGCCCCGGAGGCCCAAATATCAGTGTGTGATCAAGCGCTTCACTGCGGCCACGGGCAGCCTGGATAAAAAGTTCCATCTGCTCACGTACAACCGGCTGGCCAATATACTCAGCCAGCTTGAGCGGGCGGATAGCTCTATCTACCTGCTCGTCACGATCCCGTGCGGACGCAGTAATCAATCGATCAGCTTCTAGCACTAGACCATTCCCTTCAGGGCACGACGAATCATATCTTCACTACTCAAACCATCTTCCTTAACCGCTGAGACCGCACGACTTGCCTCCTGAGGCTTGTAACCCAGCGAGATCAGTGCACTGACCGCATCCGACTCAGCACTGGTGGCCGGAGCCCCAGCACGCGCCTCCATAACCAGCCCCGACATCACCGGAACGGTCTCCCATGCTTTGAAGCGGTCCTTCAGCTCAACCAGCAAACGTTCGGCGGTTTTTTTACCCACACCGGGAATCTTCACCAGCACAGAAGTATCCTGAGCCTGAACACAACGCACCAACTCATCGACCTCCAGCCCTGACATAAGTGCCAGCGCCAGTTTCGGGCCAACGCCATTGAGACGAATCAGCTCGCGGAAAAGCTCACGCTCACGCTTTTCGGCAAAGCCATACAGCAGGTGTGCATCCTCACGCACCACCAAATGAGTGTGCAGCGTCACTGGCTCACCCACTGAAGGCAAACGGTACAACGTGGTCATGGGGACTTCCACCTCATAACCCAAACCATTTATGTCAATAATTATATGGGGTGGCTGCTTTTCAGCCAGGTTACCGCGCAAACGTCCGATCACCGCTGCATTCCCAATTCAGAGTTATAAACGAAGACGGCCCGCTCGCCGCTTTGCACCGAGCAAACCATGCGGAATCAGGCTCTGCCGATGGTGGGCATGACACAAGGCAATCGCCAGGGCGTCCGACGCATCAATCTGAGGCTTTTGCACTAACTTCAGCAGATGCATAACCATCATCTGCACTTGCTCCTTATCAGCACCACCGGTACCGGCAATAGCCTGCTTGACTTGGGTTGCCGTGTATTCAGAAACTTCTAGGCCTGCTTCAACACCTGCAACAATGGCCGCACCGCGGGCCTGACCTAGCTTGAGTGCCGAATCCGGATTTCGGGCCATGAATACCTGCTCGATGCCCATCGTCACTGGCTCGTAGGTTTGAATAACCTCACGCACACCTCGAAATACGATCTGCAAGCGCTCAGGCATACTGCCGCTGCCGGTCCTGATGCAACCTGAAGCAACGTATTCGCAATGGCGCCCGTTATCGCGTATCACGCCATAGCCGGTAATACGCGAGCCCGGGTCAATTCCGAGAATTAGGGTCATTTGCTGTTCATTCCCGACACTCGCCAAAACCTTCGACGAACTGTGTATTTATCCAGTTACGCAGTATAGGGGTTCACGCAACCCGTCGTCACCTTTGCGCGCGCAATAAAAAGCCGGAAGCGTGTGACATGCGCCCTACGCTTCCGGCTCGACCTAGCGAACGCCCGGTTTAAGCCAGCTGCTCCATGATTTCATCTGGAATTTCGGCATTGTGGTAGACGTTCTGCACGTCATCCAAGTCTTCCAGCATATCGATCAGCTTGATGACCTTCTGCGCAGTGTCGAGGTCAGTCAGTGGCGCAGAAATGGACGGAACCATGGCAATTTCTGCCTCTTCACTCTTAAGCCCTGCTGCAGTCAACGCCTCAAGCACAGCATGAAAGTCGGCAAAGCTGGTGCTGACTATGGCTGAACCGTCCTCGCCCATTTCTATGTCATCAGCACCAGCCTCAAGCGCCGCCTCCATCAGGGCATCTTCATCAATACCCGGAGCGAAGCTGATCTGGCCTTTACGATCGAACATGTATGCAACCGAGCCATCAGTGCCCAAGTTGCCGCCGCACTTGCTAAAGGCATGACGCACTTCTGCCGCCGTACGATTGCGGTTGTCGGTCATGGCCTCAACGATAATCGCCACCCCGCTTGGCGCATAACCTTCATAACTCAGCTCGGTCATATTATCGGCTTCGTTATTGCCAGCACCGCGTGCAATCGCCCGATCAATTACATCGCGCGACATGTTTGCTGTCAGCGACTTGTCTACAGCTAGACGCAAACGTGGGTTGTCGGCCGGAATGGGGCCGCCGTGCTTGGCCGCTACGGTCAGCTCGCGAATCAGCTTGGTGAAAATCTTTCCGCGCTTGGCGTCCTGACGCCCTTTGCGGTGCTTGATATTGGCCCATTTGGAATGACCAGCCATAACTTCACTCCGACTCCATCAGTTTCACAATCCAAATTCAGACAGCACTATCTCAGCTACCGCCCGACCATAACAAAGAAGCCTGGATAACCAGGCTTCTTTTCATGCTTTATTCAGCCTTGGGCTGTTCGCGCAGACGAATATGCAGCTCACGCAGCGACTTGTTATCCACCTCACCCGGCGCCTGGGTCATGACACACGCAGCGCTCTGAGTTTTCGGGAAGGCAATCACTTCACGGATAGACTGCGCACCGGTCATGAGCATCACCAGACGATCCAAACCAAACGCCAGACCGCCATGAGGTGGCGCACCGAACTTCAGCGCGTCGAGCAGGAAGCCAAACTTCTCCTGCTGTTCGTCTTCACTGATACCCAACACACGGAATACCGCCTGTTGCATATTCTTGTCGTGGATACGAATGGAACCACCGCCCAGCTCAGTGCCGTTGAGGACCATGTCATACGCACGGGACAGCGCAGCTGACGGATTAGCCTCCAACTCTTGCGGCGTGCACTTCGGCGCAGTAAACGGGTGGTGCATAGCGGTCAGGCTACCGTCGTCGTTCTCTTCGAACATCGGGAAGTCCACAACCCACAGCGGAGCCCACTCGCAGGTCAGCAGGTTCAGATCATGACCCAGACGGATCCGCAGTGCACCCAGCGCCTCGCTAACGATCTTGGCCTTATCTGCACCGAAGAAGACGATATCGCCATCCACTGCACCCACGCGATCCAAGATCACGTTGATGTTTTCCAGCGGGATGTTCTTAACGATCGGCGATTGCAAGCCATCAACACCATTGGCACGCTCGTTGACCTTGATATAGGCCAGACCTTTCGCACCGTAGATACCGACAAACTTGGTGTATTCGTCGATTTTACTGCGCGGCATGCTCGCACCACCCGGTACGCGCAGCGCAGTTACACGGCACTTCGGATCATTAGCAGGACCCGCGAAGACCTTGAATTCGACGTCTTTCAGCTGATCGGCAACGTCTACCAGCTCCAGCGGAATACGCAGGTCTGGCTTGTCTGAACCGAAGCGGCGCATGGCCTCTGCCAGCGTCATGTGAGGCAGCTCGCCGAATTCGACATCCAGCACTTCTTTAAACAGCTGGCGCACCATCTTCTCGGTAAGGCCCATGATGTCGGCTTCATCGAGGAAGCTGGTTTCGATATCGATTTGGGTGAATTCCGGCTGGCGGTCTGCACGCAGGTCTTCATCACGGAAGCACTTTGCGATCTGGTAGTAGCGGTCAAAGCCCGCCACCATCAGCAGCTGCTTGAACAGCTGTGGCGACTGCGGCAGTGCGAAGAAGCTGCCGGCGTGGGTACGACTCGGTACCAGATAGTCACGTGCGCCTTCCGGCGTAGCGCGGGTCAGGATTGGCGTTTCAACGTCGAGGAAGCCATTTTCATCCAGGTAACGACGGATGCTGGATGTAATGCGCGAGCGCAGCTTCAGCTTTTCAGCCATTTCCGGGCGACGCAGGTCAATAAAACGGTAACGCAGGCGGGTTTCTTCGCCTACATCAGTGTATTCATTAAGCGGGAATGGTGGTGTTTCAGACTCGTTCAACACTTCCAGCTCATAGCCCAGCACTTCAATGGCGCCGCTAGCCATGTTGGCGTTGCGAGCGCCCTCAGGACGCAGGCGCACCTTACCGGTGATTTTCACCACGTACTCACTGCGCACACGGTCAGCCTTGGCAAAGGTTTCCGCACGATCCGGGTCAAACACCACCTGAGCCAGACCTTCGCGGTCGCGAATATCAAGGAAGATAACCCCGCCGTGGTCACGACGGCGGTGCACCCAACCGCAAAGGGTAATTTCCTGGCCGTCCAGGCTCTCGTTCAATTGGCCGCAATAATGGCTGCGCATCATGGTGGTAGTCGCTTCTCTTGAGTCTTGAATTCGTCGGGCCGCACATACTGCGGCGCTCGTGGCCGATTAACCGGCTGGCGCGGACGCCATTTTCCGCCATTGTTCTGTCTTACAGGATAGTCATGACCAGTGGCTATTACTCACCTAGCGGCCACCCCACAAAACCCGGCAAAGCTGTGCATTATATATAGATAATCAGTCGCTTGCAGCCGCCACATCCTACTCACCTTTATAGAGGCGACCTACCACGCAGCCGAAGCCTATCTGGCACCACTAAAGCAGCACAGATGGGATCTCACAGCCCTGCAAGCAACACCTCGACATACAGAAACGCCGGACATGTGAAAATTTACACCCATAAATTCATAGGGGCTGCGGCCAATATTCTCTAGCCATGATAGGCTCTACCACCAATCACGCGCAGATTCTGCACCACTGTCGAATCCACCGAGAGGAGAGGAACCATGGAAATCAACATCGGCATCGCCGAACAAGATCGTGCAGCCATTGCCGAAGGGCTTTCCCACCTGCTTGCAGACACCTATACCCTGTACTTGAAGACCCATAACTTCCACTGGAACGTTACCGGGCCGATGTTCAACACCCTGCACCTAATGTTTGAAGGCCAGTACAACGAGCTCGCCTTGGCTGTCGACCTGATCGCCGAGCGCATTCGCGCTCTGGGCTTCCCGGCGCCCGGCACGTACGCAGCATACTCCCGCCTATCTTCGATCAAGGAAGAGGAAGGCGTGCCAAGCGCAGAGGAAATGATCCGCCTGCTAGTTCAAGGCCAGGAAGCAGTGACCCGCACCGCTCGCGGCATATTCCCGCTGCTGGACAAAGTCAGCGATGAGCCAACTGCAGACCTGCTGACTCAGCGCATGCAGATTCATGAGAAGAATGCATGGATGCTGCGCAGCCTGCTTGCTGCCTGATTCCGCCTCAAAAGAGCCCGCACTGCGGGCTCCCCCCTCTCTGCCTACCACTGCACATCTGCACCTTGAAAGTAGAACTCATCCGCAGCATGACATGCAGCAGTCAAGTTTCTGCCCCCAGGCTTTTAACCTAACTTGTTATCCACTTGATTGAGAAGCCCGGGGCTTTACTGTTAAATACCACGCGTGGCGCCAGGCCAGCACTTGTCCTACGCCTCAGGCTGACATCTCACGCCACTCCTTTCGGCACTGAATCACTACGCGCAGCCTTTTATTTCCGTGGTTTTTAATTAAGCAAAGCGAGTTCATTACACATGTTAAAAATCGTCCACCTCTTGGCCGGCCTAGTGGCCGTGCTACTGTCATTCACCCCTATGCTCAGCCCCGAGGCCGAGCCCTTCCTACAAAACGCCAGCGCCCTGTGCCTCACCTTACTCGGCCTGAGCAACCTGCTGTTTGCCCCACAACTACCAATCTGGCACGACGGCGCTCGCCAACATGCCCAGAGTCTGGTTTCAGCGTTTCTCCTGGTCAGCACCCTGCTTCAGGGCCTGATCCTGCTTGCACCACTCTCAACCATCGCCAATTATCCAGCCGAGCTGGTCAGCCTCAGCTTGGTTACATTGGCTGTAGCGGTTCACTTAGCGACCAACCTGCGCATCAACCTGGGTCGCAAGCTGCTCTCACAGAACACAGGCGATCGCGAAAGCGGCACAGTGAAGTGGTTCAACACATCAAAAGGATTTGGCTTTATTTCCCGAGACTCCGGTGACGATATTTTCGTTCACTTCCGCGCGATTCGTGGCGAAGGCCACCGCGTATTAATCGAGGGACAACGCGTTGAGTTTTCCGTCATGCAGCGCGACAAAGGCCTTCAAGCTGAAGACGTAGTCGCCACACCGCAGCGTCGGTAGAGATAAACAAAAGGCCCGCTAATGCGGGCCTTTTGTTTTGAGCAACAGCTTAATAATGGGGCGGAGGCGTTACATCCTCCTCAATCCCAAAATGGGCACTGACCTCTGCTTGCCGTTTAGATAATGCTGCGATCTGCATCTGCAGCTTTTCCAACTGCCGCTGCTGCTCAAACAATGCATCGTTCAGAGACTGAATGGTGTCATCCTGGAAAGCCACTCGCATCTCCAGCTCGTTCACACGCTGCTCTATGTCCACCTTTCAACTCTCCGCAAAACGGAAGTCATTGGTAAGAACGGCCCGCAGCCTCTGCCTGATTGTCTGCAATTCCTCAGATGAATAAACCTTGGCAGGGAGGTTGCCCCAAACAGGCGCAGGCCAGGACGGGTCCTCTTTGCGACGCACAATGACATGCATGTGCAGCTGGCTGACCACATTACCTAATGTTGCTACGTTCATCTTATCTGCGGCGAAGCAATCCTTGAGAACCTCTGCAAGCACCGTGGTTTCTTTCCACAGCTGCTGCTGATCTGAAAGATCAAGCTGAAAAAGCTCGCTAACATCCTCACGACGGGGCACAAGAATAAACCACGGATACTGTGAGTCGTTCATCAGCAACAGACTGCACAGCGTGAACTCGCCTATTAAAACAGTATCTTTTTGCAATTGAGAATCAATAACAAACATAAACACCTCAATATAAAACCTGCTTGCGGCATACAGCATCTTCAACGCCGCTTAATCCCAACCATGATAGCAGTACACACCCATCCAGCTCAGCCACCTCACCCACCAAGACACGCACCAGCGTGCTGCATAATTCGCAATCAAGAAGCACGACTGCACCAAAATGTTCCCTTTGGTAATACCTTCACATCTGCGCCAGCTCAGATCAGCATGGCAACGCGACTCAGAGCGAAAGAAAAACGGGAAATGGAAAAAAAATCAGGAAAATCAACCGGAATTCCATCAAAAAACGGACTCATAAGCGGATATTGCAAGGTACCTGCGAATTTGTGCACGACTTTTGCTAAGGGATACCGCTATAGGACTTTAACCCGCACGATTAATTAACCGAGCATATCCATAGGTAATTACCCGGCGATCATGCCAGAAGTAATACCGAAGCAAGCTGGGTATTGCGGAGAGTAAAAATGGCGGTTAAAAGTCAACTTGGACGCTAGTTTTAATCTGTTAATCAACAATAAGACCATGTTATAAACTACCGCCGAGACAAGAAAAAAAGAGCCGCCGTATAACTACAAGCAGGCGGTGCAACTTTTATAAACCAAAGGAGCAATCACGATGCAAGTGATGAAGTGGAGCGTAATCGCCCTCGCAGTAGCTGCTGGCACTAGCCAAATGGCAGTAGCATCCAGTCAATCTGAGTCCAAGGGCTTTGTTGAGGACAGCAGCTTCAACGTCCTGAGCCGCAACCTGTACTTCAGCCGTGACTTCCGTAACGACCCTACTCGTCAGGATGATCCTCAAGAGTGGGGCCAAGGCTTCATCGGGACTTTCGAATCCGGCTTCACCCAAGGCACTGTAGGCTTTGGTGTTGATGCAATCGGCCTGCTGGGCCTCAAGCTGGACGGCGGCAAGGGCACTTCTGGCACTGGCCTGTTCCCAACCAACAGCGACGGTCGCTCTGCTGATGATTACTCCGAAGCAGGTGGCGCAGTGAAACTGCGTGTTTCCAACACTGTTCTGAAGTATGGCGATCAGTTCACTGCACTGCCGGTATTCAGCACCGACGACAGCCGTCTGCTGCCAGAAGTCGCTGAAGGCTTCCTGGTTACCAGCAACGAGATCGAAGGCCTGACCCTTCACGCTGGTCACTTCACAGCGATCAACGCTCAAGATCAGAGCTACCACGACAGCCTGGGTCTGAAGAGCGCCGACGCATTCGGCGGTAGCTACAGCTTCTCGGACGACCTGTCTGTTTCTCTGTACGCTTCCGATGTAGAAGATGCCTTCAAGAAGTATTACGGTAACGTTAACTACACCTACGGCATCAGCGACAACCAGTCCCTGAACTTCGACTTCAACATCTACAAAACCGACTACGACAAAGAGTACACCGGCACTGGCCAAGATGAAGACAACACCATCTGGAGCCTGGCAGCCGCGTACAACATTGGCGCGCACACCATCACTGCTGCGTACCAGAAGTCCATTGGCGGCTTTGACGGCATTGGCTACGACTACGGCGTAGATGGCGGCGGCACCGTATGGCTGGCCAACTCCATCCAACGCTCCGACTTCAACGCCGAAGACGAGAAATCCTGGCAGCTGCGCTACGACCTGGACTTTGCTGAGTTTGGCGTTCCTGGTCTGAGCTTCATGACTCGCTACGTAAGTGGTTCGGGTGCTGAAACCGCTACCACCAGCAATGGCAAAGAGTGGGAACGTGACATCCAGGTTGGCTACGTTGTTCAGGAAGGTGCCGCTAAGGACCTGAGCCTGAAAGTACGCCAGGCTACCTACCGTTCCAGCGATGGCGTTTACTACGGCTCTCCGTCCATTGACGAAGTACGTGTAATCGTTGAGTACCCGCTGAGCATCCTGTAACTCACAGACCTCGCGACACTCACTACGAAAAGGCCCGGTCAACCGGGCCTTTTCTTTATGTGTAATTAACCGATTGGCAGCGCATACGTCCCCGTCACATGCGCGGCCAGCTCGTCTTCAGCACCTTGCGAATAAACAGCCACTTCACAGACCGCCTGACGGCGACTCAAACGCAGAATGCTCGCCTGCGCAAGCAGGTCAACAGGCCTGGGCTTAACCAGAAAATTGATATTCAGATTGGACGTCACCGCCATCTCCACGCGCCCCAGCCGCCCCAGCACAACTGCATACATGGCCGCATCTGCAAGGGCCATGATGGTCGGCCCGGAAAGGGTTCCGCCCGGCCTCACAAGTTTGCTATGAAAGGGCACACGGGCCAGCACGCCTTGCGTATCCAGCCGGTCAATCATCAGGTTGATATCCTCCGCCATCGGCAGACCAGCGCGGATCAGTTTTTGCACCTGTTCAGCAGTCAGCTCACCCATAAAGGCCCCTATTCATTCGACTAACGTCAGCATCCTGTACGCATGGGTACAGGCACCGTACAATGCCGACCATTTAAAATCTCTTGCAACCGACAGAACAGCCAATTATGCGTACCAGTCAGTTCCTGCTTTCCACCCTCAAAGAAACCCCTTCCGACGCCGTCGTAATCAGCCACCAGCTGCTGCTGCGTGCAGGCATGATCCGCAAACTGGCTTCCGGCCTCTATACCTGGCTGCCGATGGGCCTGAGAGTGCTGCGCAAAGCTGAGCGTATTGTGCGCGAGGAAATGAACGCAGCAGGCGCTCTGGAAGTGCTGATGCCGGCCATTCAGCCTGCTGAACTGTGGCAGGAGTCCGGTCGCTGGGAACAGTACGGCCCAGAGCTGCTGCGCCTGAAGGACCGTCACAACCGCGATTTCTGTGTCGGCCCTACCCATGAAGAAGTGATTACCGATCTGGCCCGCAACGAGCTGAACAGCTACAAGCAGCTGCCGATCAACATGTACCAGATCCAGACCAAATTCCGTGATGAAATCCGCCCTCGCTTCGGCCTGATGCGCGGCCGTGAATTCATCATGAAAGATGCCTACTCGTTCCATGCCGACCAGGCTTCCCTACAGGAAACCTACGATCGCATGCACCAGGCATACTGCAACGTATTCACTCGACTGGGCCTGAACTTCCGCCCGGTACAAGCTGACACCGGCTCCATTGGCGGAACCGGCTCTCACGAGTTCCACGTACTGGCTGAGTCCGGGGAAGACGATATTGCCTTCAGCGACACCTCCGATTACGCAGCGAACATTGAAAAAGCTGAAGCCATCCCGCGCGAAACCACGCGCGGCGCGGCAACCGAGGCCATGCGCCTGGTCGACACCCCGAACACCAAGACCATCGATGCGCTCGTTGAAGGCTTCTCGCTTGCCATTGAGAAAACCATCAAAACCCTGATCGTTCATGGCGCTGAGGAAGGCACACTGGTCGCCCTGATCGTTCGTGGCGACCATGAACTCAACGAAATCAAGGCTGCCAATCTGGAGCAAGTCGCCAGCCCACTGGTGTTTGCATCCGAAGAAGAAATCCGTGCAGCTATTGGTGCAGGCCCTGGCTCTCTGGGCCCGGTCAATTTGCCAATCCCCTGCATCGTGGATCGCTCTGTTGCACTGATGAGCGACTTTGCTTCCGGTGCCAACATCGACGACAAACACTACTTCGGCGTCAACTGGGAGCGTGACCTGCCACTTCCAACAGTCGCTGACCTCCGTAACGTAGTCGCTGGAGACCCAAGCCCGGATGGCAAGGGCACCTTGGTTATCAAGCGCGGCATCGAAGTGGGCCATATCTTCCAGCTGGGCACCAAATACAGTGAAGCGCTGAACTGCCAGGTTCTGGGCGAAAATGGCAAGCCAGTTACACTGGTGATGGGCTGCTACGGCATCGGCGTATCCCGCGTAGTGGCTGCTGCCATCGAGCAGAACTACGATGATCGGGGTATCCGCTGGACCGATGCACTGGCCCCCTTCCAGATTGCTTTGGTGCCGCTACGCTACGAAACCGATGTGGTCCGCGAAGCTACCGATAAGCTTTACGCGGAACTGACAGCAGCCGGTTACGAAGTTCTGCTGGATGACCGTGACAAAAAAACCAGTCCCGGCATCAAATTTGCGGATATGGAGCTGATCGGCATCCCCCATCGCGTCGTTGTCAGTGATCGCGGCCTTGCCGAAGGCAATCTTGAATACAAGAGCCGTAAGGAAACCGAGGTACAGAACGTGCCTGTGGCCGATATTCTCAGCTTCCTGAAAAATCGCATCGGTTGTTGATCAACCTCTACAGTCAGAGACGTCATGCATCAGCGAAACACCTTCATCCCTGCCATTGCCCTGTTGAGCAGCGCCGTGCTGCTCAACGGCTGCGCCAACCACTTGCCGCAACGCAGTGAACATGAAGAACGAATTGAACGGAATCTTATCGATCACAGCTTGCAGATCGATCTTGGCGAGCTTGAGGTTTTGGAACTGCCTCAACGACGTGTTCGGGTGCATGAACAAAAGACTTTTGAAGTCACCACCATCAACGTGACACGTCGCTATGACCGTTACACCCCCTACCAAGCGTGGCGCGAGCTGTATGAAATTCCGCTCGGAGCCCTCGCGGTAGTAGGCGGCATCGGCGCTAATGTTCTTGATGTAGTGACATTTGGCAGCGTCCCGGATAGCGCCACTAAAGACTGGATCAACTACGGCATTGCCGGGCTTAACCCGGCAATGAACGTGGAATCCAACGGCCGTTCCCAACAGAATCTAGCCAGCCTCGAAGAACAACGCCAGGAACCAACAACCGAGTACTCCAGCCTACCTTGGGCAGAGCGCCCGGTGATGGTCAAGGCAGCGGGAAAATCCCATGAACTGTTAACCGACCGCAACGGCATTCTGCGTTTGAATCTGTTGGACAGTCCGTTCGCAGAACTCAACGCAGCGCGGATCGACTCACTTCAGATTAGTGTTACGGATGACTTAGGCTCGGCTCATGCAGAAGCCACCCTCCCAGTCAGCCGCACCCTGCGCGGTAAGCTGAGGGAAGCCCACGACCTGATCTACAACGACCTTGAGGGTGACGATGTCGCTCAGTGGGTGCATCGGGTTAAACGCTTGTCGGAGCTAGGCTTGGAAGAAGAAGCCAATGAGCTGGAACAAAGCCTGATCGAGCTAACGCGCAACGATCCCGAACTGCAGAAAATTTTCCTTCTGGCCTTGAGCAGAACCACAGGTAAGCCTGTCATCGCTACTGAAGGTTTTTAATAGAAGGCCTGCTTCCGTGCAGGCCTAGCGGCGCACAATAAATCCAGCAATACCCTGAACAGGGTGTTCGGTCAGCTCCAGATCACTGACCACAGCCTTTTCAGGCCCAATCCTGAGCCAATCAGCCAGCGTCTCTACACCAGCCTCGATACCCTCGAACAGCACTTCAACTCGTCCGTCCGGCAAATTCCGCACCCAACCATCCAGATCAAGGCGTTCAGCCTCCTGAGCTGTGGACTGTCGAAAATACACACCCTGAACGCGCCCACTGACATACCCGTGCATACACACACGTCTCATTGCTCACTCCTCATCCATCAACTCAGAAAGACGTGTGCTTAAACCTGCTGCGGTCTGTTCGCCTACCAGGCGGTCACGAATCTGCCCGTCAGCGTCAACGATATAGGTCACTGGCAGCACTTCCGCACGTGGCAACTTGAAGCGCTCGGCCGGATCATTGGCCAGCACGCGAAAGGCGACGCCCATTTCAGCGCTGGCCTCTTCGAGTTTCGCCCCATGCAGACCGTCAAAGTTAACGCCCAGCACTGCAAACTGACGGCCTTCACTCTGCTGATCCAGGCTGTTGAGCTCAGGAATTTCAGTGCGACAAGGCGCACACCACTGCGCCCAGTAATTGATCACCAACCACTTACCATCAAGCTCTTTAGCCGGAATGCTCCGACCGTGCTGGTCCAGACCATAGTCCTGTGAACAACCCACCAGCACCAGACCTAAAAACAGTCCAGCAAGCAGCCGCCCGACCTTCTTTATCTCTGCACGCATATCACCACTCTTTAACGCAATATCGACCGCCCGGCCCTTACATACCAAACATAGCACCAGCGCTCTGGCCTATGCCCCCTGCGGTGGAACAAGTCAAATTCGGCCTTAACTAAATACCTGCTCGTCATGGATAGTCGGGGCCGAAGCCCCCCACCTCACAGCGCGGTTAACAACTTAGGGAAGGAAACCTCCTATCATGCCCAGCTCCAACCTTCAGCATCTTTGCACTGACTCACCTTCACTGGTCCGATCCGCTCATATCCAGCACATTCCGAAACAAGGCAATGCCGCAGACTTCAATATTGCAGCTTGGCTGCACCTGCCAGCCATGGGTCAACAGCCCCGGGGTAACCTGAGAGCAACCAAGCTAAAGACGTTATCACTATGATCCTGAAACCTGCTTGCTATCAGTGGATTGCGCAGGCTGGAACCAAACCGCAAGATCTTGCCCGAACAACGCAGCCTGCTGCTCACTTAGGTCGAGCATCGCCTGTCGCAAGCGAGGAAACCAGGGTTCATCCAGCTGCTCAGGCAGCATCGCCTGATTCGGTAGCGGCCAAGGACTGTTGTTAATCAGCTCTTGCATGCTGTACTCATTCAGATCGCGGCTTAACACCCATGAGTCAGATCCAACAGCGACAACAAGATGATGACGCTCCAGAAAGCCAAGTATTTCAACCCAATCTTGCTCTGCCATCACCCAACCTTGGCGCTGAATATCTCGCAGACGCACCTTTAACCCTGCCTTCTGCCGCTCATGGAAGACCCGTAAAACCCCTAACGTGATGAGCAGACGCGGCATATCGCGTCGGCGCCACTGCCGGCTCATCCCAAGATTACAGACCAGCTCAGCCCCAAACAGTACGATCAGCCAAGAGACGTAAATCCACAGCAAGAACAACGGAACTGTCGCAAAAGCGCCATAAATAAGCTGATAACCGGGGAACAAACGCACGTACAAACCAAACAGCATCTTCGCTACTTCGAACAGCACTGCCGCAATAAACCCGCCGACAAACGCGTGCTTAACCGGTACCCGTGTGTTCGGCACAGTGGCGTACAAAAGGGTAAATGCAGCCACACTGAACAGCAGCGGCATAAATTTCAGCAAGGCTTTAGCGCCCGGCAGTGCTTCCGGGCCGGAAAGCAGCTGCAATGAAGTGATGTAAGTGCTGACGGCAAAACCACCACCCAGCAGCAGTGGCCCCAGGCTCAGAATGGCCCAATACAGCAAAAAACTAGACACGCCACGCCGGGACTTGCGTATCCGCCAGATGGTGTTGAAGGTCTTCTCAATGGTCACCAACATCCAGAATGCCGTAGCCGCCAGAATTGCCACACCCAGCCAGGTCATTTGCCGCGCTTGGATCGTAAAGTCACGCAAATACTGCTGCAGCGTCTCCCCGGCAGAAGGTACGAAGTTACGGAAAATAAAGCCTTGAATTTCTTCCCCGGTATTCTGGAAAGCCGGGATGGCAGAGAGCATTGAGAACGCCACAGTCATCATCGGCACAACGGCAAACAGCGTGGTGTAAGTAAGAGCAGCCGCATTCGTGGGGCATTGATCCGCCAAAAAACGTCGAATCACCTGCCCCCAGAACTCAAACTGATTGCCAATGCGTTGCTTCATGCCCTCTCCTTAGCCATTTGCACACCTTCCCCCGTCAAGGCACAGGCGTAAATGTCATAAGCGGTTAGAATAGCCGCCAACACTGGTAACAGGCGACCCGTACATGACTGATCTGACCCTCTATCACAACCCTCGCTGCTCAAAATCGCGCGCAGCGCTGCAAATCCTTGAAGAGCGCGGCCTGACCCCGAGCATTGTGCGCTACCTAGAGACACCCCTCAGTGTCAGCGAACTGCACAGCCTGATCAAAAAACTGGGCATCAGTCCACGCCAACTACTGCGCACCGGCGAGGATGCATACAGCGAGCTGGGTCTGAGTGATCAGACACTGACTGATCAACAGATACTTGAGGCTATGGCCAGCCATCCGAAGCTGATAGAACGGCCGATTCTGGTCGCAGGCGAACGCGCAGTGGTAGGCCGCCCACCTGAAAAAGTGCTGGAGATTCTGCCATGAGCGCGCCCTATATTCTGGTGCTGTATTACAGCCGCCACGGCGCTACCGCCGAGATGGCACGCCATATTGCTCGCGGTATTGAGATGACCGGCCTGGAGGCGCGCCTACGCACCGTGCCTGGAGTTTCCACCGAGTGCGAAGCAGTTGCTCCTGACCTGCCCACCGAAGGTGCGCTGTACGCCACGCTGGATGACCTGAAAAACTGCGCCGGACTGGCACTCGGCAGCCCCACTCGTTTCGGCAATATGGCTGCCGCGATGAAATACTTCCTTGATGGCACCAGCAGCCTGTGGCTGACTGGAGCGCTAGTGGGTAAACCTGCCGGTGTTTTCACCTCAACCTCGAGCCTGCACGGCGGCCAGGAAAGCACGCTGCTGTCGATGATGCTGCCGCTGTTGCACCACGGCATGCTGATCACCGGCCTACCCTATAGCGAAGGTGCCCTGCTCGAAACCCAGGGTGGCGGTACCCCGTACGGCCCAAGCCACTTCGCCGGAGCGGATAACAAACGGCCAGTCGATGAGCATGAAATTGCCCTGTGTCGCGCACTGGGCCAGCGCCTTGCTCAAACTGCTCAAAAACTGGAGTCAATCCGTGGCTAGAACTGCAAAACCGCTGCCAGCACTAGAGTGGCTGCAACCGCGCCTGCGCCTCAGCCGTGCCGCCACCCTGATCAGTTTCTTTGCACTGGCCGCTCTGCTGCTAGTGTGGGAGCTGTACTTTGCCAACCTCCCGGAGCGCTTGCTTTGGGTGATTATCGGGGTTCAATTGGTACCATTGGCAATCCTCGCCCCCGGTCTAATACTCGGTAACGCCCGCGCCCACGCCTGGACCTGCTTCGTGGTCAACATTTACTTTATTCAAGGTGTGCTGGCCTCATTCGACCCGAGCAAAGCAATCTACGGCTGGCTGTTGACTGCGCTGAGTTTCAGCCTGTTCTGTGCAGCCCTGATGTACACGCGCTGGCGCTTCCAATATGAACGCAAGCTTGCAGGCGAAAGCTGATTAACTTTGGCATGCGTCCGGCATATGTCGGCGCTGCCGATGAGGTGAACGCCTGATCAGTTGAGAAGGATCAGGCTTTACCAGCCGAGGGTTTCTTTGAGGAAGGGAATCGTTAATTTACGCTGCGCTTGAAGTGAGGCCTGATCCAAACATTCAAGCAGGTCAAACAGCGAGCTCATACTGCGCTCACCGCGGGTCAGAATAAACCGCCCTACCTCATCACTGAGCTGCAGACCTCGACGCGAAGCCCTTAACTGTAAGGCTCGGAGCTTGTCCTCATCAGACAATTGCTGAAGCTGAAAAACCAGCGCCAAAGTTAACCGTGACTTGAGATCCGGCAGCTTGATCGGCAGTTCCCGGGGCGGCGCATTGGCGGACAACAGCAGTCGGCGACCGGAATCCCGCAATCGGTTGAATAGATGGAACAGCGCCTCTTCCCAAACCTTATCACCCGCGACTGCGTCCAGATCATCCAGACACACCAACTCGAACTGCTCAAGATTATCCAGCAAAGCCGTGCCGTACTGAGCCACCAACCCCAAAGGCAGGTAAACAGCCGGCTCACCGAACTGATCGAAACGCAGGCAGGCCGCCTGCAGCAAGTGGCTACGCCCGACTCCGCTGGCACCCCACAGATAGATCAGACTTTCAGTCCAGCCTGCATCAGCCTCACACAGACGCTCAACGTAGCCGAGCGCGGCAGCATTGGCTCCGGGATAAAAATTGGCAAATGTAGCGTCGTCGCGCAGACGAACGCCGAGGGGCAACTGAGTAGGTATCATACTGATCGGGCAGTTCCAGAACCGCTGGCTCACCGTTAGGTTTGCGGAAGTTTATCGGGTTCTGAGTGCTAAGTCATTGATGGATAAAGCTGTCTGTATCCCATGCGGGATATTTTGCATAGGACCGCATGTCGCCAAACCACACAACTGGTGCCCTGCCCGGCTACCAAAATGGCGCTATATCCGGGCAGTGCACAAGCCATAGACTAGGGCTGCGGCTCGTCTGAAGTGCCGACGTAGGCATCTGTCTGCTTGTAGAAATCGTGCAGGTGCCGCAGCAGCACCATGATCACGGCCGCCACCGGCAACGCCAGCAGGATGCCAGTAAACCCGAACAACTGACCGCCTGCCATAATCGCAAAGATCACAGCTACCGGGTGCAAGCCAATTCGGTCACCCACCAGTAAAGGCGTCAGCAGCATTCCTTCAAGCATCTGCCCCACGACAAAGACAGCGACAATGCCCAGCAGCGGATATAAATCCACACCGAATTGGAACAGCCCTGCCGCCAAGGCGGCCGCTACGCCGACAAACACTCCCAGGTAAGGCACAATACTGGCCAGTCCTGCGAGCATGCCGATTAACAAGCCCAACTCGAGGCCGATCAGCATCAATCCGGTTGCGTACATCACTCCCAGAGCCAGCATCACCAGCAGTTGCCCGCGCAGGAACGCACCAAGCACTTCATGGCACTCGCCGAACAGTTCGACGACCCGATCCTCCCGCTCACGGGGCAATAGGCTGCGTAGCTTGCTCAGCATCAAATCCCAATCGCGCATCAGGTAGAAGCTCACTACCGGGATCAGCAACATATTCGCCAGCCAGCCCATAAACGCCAGGCTGGAAGCAGTCGCGGTGCTCACCAACATGCCGACAATATCGGTGGTTTTATCCAGCTGACCAGTGAAGGCTGTCTTCAGCTTGTCAAAACGCCAAAAGCCATCGCTCAAACCCAGCTTCACTTGAATCCAGGGCAGAGCCTGATGCTGTGCCCAATCCAGCATTTGCGGAGCCAATTCATAGAGGCGCACCATCTGCCGCCCCAACATCGGCACCAGAACCAACAGCAAAATGGCCAGAATCAAGGTGATCAACGCAAAGACGGCAATAACCCCCCACGTGCGTGACAAACCCCAGCGCTCCAGCCGATCCACCACCGGATCGCCCAGATAAGCCAGCAAAATTCCGATAAGGAACGGAGCCAGAATTGGAGAAAGCAGATACAGAACCCCTCCCAATAAGGCTGCGGCAATGATCCAAACCCAACGCTGTGTATCCACCATCCTGTCACTCCCTCGCAGATCGTGATTTAACTCTTCCCGATATGAAAACCGCAGCCCATAGGCTGCGGCTTCAGTGGCCCGAAACACCTGCCGGGATATTTACCAGCGGAACTTGAGCACGTTGCCTACAGCAGGTGCTGCCGGGGTCTGCCCCCCCTCAAGTGCCGGTGCCTGGCTGGCATCAACCGCGTCAGCCGTCACCTCATGCAAATGGCCCAAGGCCAGCTGCGAGCGCAACTGATCGGCATTGGCATTGAGCGCAAACACCAGCTTATCGCCTTGTACCAGGTGCAATACCGCAGCATACGGTTCCAAAATGCGCTGCAGCTCTGCATAACGGACCAAATCAGCCCCCTCAACCTCCAGAGTCAGACTGCTCGCCGCGCCCGCCGTCGTCAGGTACTGCGAGGCCAGGTGCTGACTGACCTGTTTGAGCACCGCATCGGCTACTGCAGCCTGATCAGCTCCAGTTACAGTGCCCTTCTCGTGCTTATCGCCCTGCCACAAGCGCCACTGAGCCTGCCACTCACCACCGTTATCACGGGCCAATACAGCCAACAGTGCATCAGCCGAGTAACGTTCAGACGCGCCTCGCAATGCGCTGGCGTCATCATTGCCGATGTTCTCTTCAGTACCGACCAACTGCTCAGAAAGATCGGCCAACGGGAGGCGCAACGGCAAACCCCGGTTCTGCGCAGCCTGAGCCAGAGGCTCCGCTGCAATCTGGGCATCACCAACCAAGCTGCTGCCTTCTGCATTGGCATTCAACCACCAGGTCATGACAACCGGGCGGTTAGCGCCCCACAGACTCAGACCTGCCTGACGCAAGGCACGATCAGTGCTGGCCGGATCAAAGTCGACGGTCAGCTTGTCTTCTTCAAAGCCAAACTGGCTGACAATCTGCTGCGGATCTTTACGCAGTTCGGCCAGCGCAGAATTTTTAGCTGCGTCGTCCTTACCCGTAAGGCGCAGCACCAATGTATCCAGCGCGCGCGTCAATGCGGCAGCACGGTCTTCTGCCTGCTGACTGGCCACCGGCTCGCGGACTTTATACAAATCGCTGACCGGGGCAGCTACAGCAGGCAAGCCAGACAACATCAGACAAGCAACAAGCAGGCGGTCGGTAAAACCCATGGATATATTCTCGATAGACGGGAAATCGGTGCATGAAGCAGGCGCGATCAATCGCCAATACCCCAAGCAAAGCTAGTTCATTAATAGCAGCACAGTATGAATTACTGCCAGTTAGACGCCGGACAACTTATTTTATCCGTCCGAAGCATCGTCACCCTGCCAATTTGCGCATAAACACTACCTTAAACAGCAGCCTTGCTAGCCGCAACCTGTCACGTGGGTGGCCGGTCCATGGCAAGCCTGATAAAATCGCGCGCCTTCGCAAACCTGCGGCATGTTGCAGGTTTTCTTCCGAATTCCCTTAAAGGCCTGGATCTATGAGCAAGCAACCCTCCATCAGCTACAAGGACGCAGGTGTAGATATCGACGCAGGCGAGGCCCTGGTCGAACGCATCAAAGGTGTCGCCAAGCGCACCGCACGCCCTGAAGTCATGGGGGGCCTGGGCGGCTTTGGCGCACTGTGCGAAATCCCGGCTGGCTACAAGCAACCCGTACTGGTTTCAGGCACCGACGGCGTAGGCACCAAACTGCGTCTGGCGCTGAACCTGAACAAGCACGACAGCATCGGCCAGGATCTGGTCGCCATGTGCGTGAACGACTTGGTTGTTTGCGGTGCAGAGCCACTGTTCTTCCTCGACTACTACGCCACTGGCAAGCTCAATGTTGATGTCGCTGCCACCGTCGTGACCGGCATTGGTGCAGGCTGTGAGTTGGCTGGCTGCTCGCTGGTAGGCGGTGAAACGGCTGAAATGCCAGGCATGTATGAGGGTGAAGATTACGACCTGGCTGGTTTCTGCGTCGGCGTTGTAGAGAAAGCCGAAATCATCGACGGCTCTAAAGTAGCAACTGGCGACGCACTGATCGCCCTGCCATCTTCCGGCCCGCACTCCAACGGCTACTCGCTGATCCGCAAGATTCTCGAAGTTGCCGGAACCGACATCGAAAACACCCAGATTGACGGCAAGCCGCTGGCCGACCTGCTGATGGCGCCGACCCGTATCTACGTAAAACCACTGCTGAAGCTGATCAAAGATACCGGCGCAGTTAAAGCCATGGCTCACATCACTGGTGGCGGCCTGCTGGACAATATCCCGCGCGTACTGCCAGAAGGCGCCCAGGCTGTTATCGACGTAGCAAGTTGGACCCGCCCTGCCGTGTTCGACTGGCTGCAGGAAAAAGGCAACGTAGATGAGCACGAAATGCACCGCGTTCTGAACTGCGGCGTAGGCATGGTTATCTGTGTGGCTCAAGACCAGGTTGAAGTTGCCCTGCAAACTCTGCGCGCAGCTGGCGAGCAGCCTTGGGTGATCGGCCAGATCAATCAGGCTGCAGAAGGTGCCGCTCAGGTCGTCCTGAATAACCTGAAACAGCACTGATGCCACAGCCATGCAACATGGTGGTGCTGATCTCCGGCTCCGGCAGTAATCTGCAGGCGCTGCTGGATGGCATCAAGGCCGGGGAAATCCCAGCCCGTATCAGCGCGGTGCTCTGCAACCGCGCTGATGCCTACGGCCTGCAACGCGCCCGCGAGGCCGGAATTCCGACCCACGTGTTTGACCACAAGCAGTACGACGGCCGTGAGGACTTCGATGCCGCGCTGATACAAGCTATTGATCCATACCAGCCTCAGCTGGTTGTCCTTGCCGGATTCATGCGTATCCTGACGCCGGGCTTTGTCCGCCATTACACGGGCCGCTTGCTCAATATCCACCCTTCTCTGCTCCCCAAGCACAAAGGCCTGCACACCCACCAACTGGCGCTGGATGCCGGTGACAGTGAACACGGCTGCAGCGTGCACTTTGTCAGCGAGGAACTGGATGGAGGGCCACTGGTCGTACAAGCTGTAGTCCCCGTACTTGCCAGCGATACAGCAAGCACACTGGCAGCCAGGGTTCAGCAGCAGGAACACCGCATTTACCCACTGGCTGTTCGTTGGTTCGCTGAAGGCCGCTTGCGCTTGACTGAGCAAGGGGCGATGCTGGACAAGCAACTGCTACCGGAGACTGGCTATCTGATTCGTGACAAGGCATTTCAAGCCCAAGCCCCGTCATAACTGACTCAGGCAGAATTCGCGAATCGTTTGTTGCAACGGCCAGCCTGCATACCGCTCTTATCAGGAGAAAACATGAGTCGCGTTTTACTGCTCGCCTTAGCCCTGTTCAGCCTGCCGGCAATGGCCTTAGAGCTAAAGCCGTTTTCCGCAAGCTACACCGCAGACTGGAAACAACTGCCTGTTAGTGGCAGCGCCGAACGCAGCCTTGAAGCCTTGGCCGACGGCCAATGGAAACTCACCTTTACCGCCTCCATGCTAGTGGCCGGCCTGACTGAAGAAAGCATTCTGCGCACGTCAGGCAACTCATTTCTGCCTCAGCGTTATGCCTACGAACGTAACGGGCTGGGCAAAGGCAAGAAAATTGATCTGACCTTTGACTGGACCGCGAAGCAAGTAACCGGCACTGATCGTGGCGATGCAGTCAAACTCCCACTGGTCCGTGGACTCTTGGATAAATCCACTTATCAACTGGCCCTACAAGAAGATGTAGCTGCTGGCACCAAAACCATGAGCTATCAGGTCGTGGATGGGGATGAAGTGGAAACCTACGATTTCCGTGTGTTAGGCGAAGAAGTTGTTCGCACCAAAGCAGGCCTGGTTGACGCCATCAAGGTTGAGCGTGTGCGCGACCCTACGCAGAGCAGCCGCAAAACTATCCTGTGGTTCGCCAAGGATTGGGACTACCTGCTGGTTCGTCTGCACCAAGTAGAAAAGGACGGCAAAGAATACCAAATCATGCTTAAAGACGGCGTAGTGGATGGCAAGACGGTTGAAGGCCGTAAGGACTAACCGTTCCAACGCATAAAAAACCGGGCAAATGCCCGGTTTTTATGCTGATACGTCAGTAAAAGCTGGCCAGAGCCTGCCTTTAGCCTTACCACATCAGATCATCTGGCACCTGATAGGCTGCGTATGGATCATCTTCATCGGGCGCTTGACTCTGAGTATTGAGCAAGACAATGCGCTGAGCATCACGCTCCTGAATCTTCAATGCCGCATCACGCGGGATGATTTCGTAACCGCCGCCGTGGCGCACAATGGCGAGCGAACCGCTACTGAGCTTGTCACGCATCAACGTATTAACGGAGATGCGCTTAACCTTCTTGTCGTCGACAAAGTTGTAGTAGTCCTCAGTGGTCAGCTTGGGCAGGCGAGAAGACTCGATCAGCTGTTTGATCTGGGCAGCGAGCGCCTTCTTGGCTTGTTTTTCCTGCTGCTGACGGTTGAGTTCCTGGTCCCGCTCAGCTTTTTCTGCCATCGCTTGCTGAGCCGCCAGCTTCTGCGAGTCATCTTTTTCAATCTGACCCTTTTGCTCCAGACGCTGCTGCTTCTGTTGTTGCTTAGCGGCCTGCTTGGCCTGCTTCTCGTTTACCAGACCCGCTTTTAGCAGCTGATCGCGTAATGACATGCTCATTTTTGTGAAAGTCCACTCATCTAGCGTGTCTTTAGGACACGTTAAAACCTTGCAGCCAATTAATAGTGGCCGCGAGTCTACTCCTACGCCGACAGTAGTCGCAATCTGAGGCCGGTGAGCCGTAACAGAGTAGACACATTACAAAATAAGAAGATCCAGCCACTTAACAGACGCGCCCAAACATTGTGAGCGCTCGCATAGCAAAGCCCTCTGAATATAGAACGCGGCCACGTGGGAATTATTAACCTGACGCATTAGCACCTGATAAAAATCAGCTACTGGCTTGGCAAGCCTGTTCGCCGCTTCAAACGCGCCAATCCCCAAAACACAAATACCTGCGCAGCGTGCTGGCGAGAGGGCTGGCTATACCGCTGCATCGTTGACTGCTTACTAACGAAGAGCTTTAGCCGTCTCCCTACGATAAGCGCAGTGACAGCTAACGCACTCGGGTGGTTTATTGACTCAGCACTTGGCGGCGTCGGACGCTTCGCTTTTCTTAGCTTCGCCCCACAGCGCATCAAGCTGCTCCAGCGAGCATTGCTCCGCTTTAAGCCCCTGATCGCGCAAGGCCTGTTCGATAAACCGGAAACGTCGCTCGAACTTGGCGTTAGCGGCGCGCAGCGCCGACTCCGGATCGACCTTAAGATGCCTGGCAAGGTTGGTGACTACGAACAACAAATCACCGATTTCTTCCGTGATAGCCTGAGGATCATTCTCACTCATGGCCTCCAACACTTCGTCGAGTTCTTCGCGTACCTTGTCGACCACCGGCAAGGCTTCAGGCCAGTCGAAACCGACCTGAGCCGTGCGCTTTTGCAATTTGACCGCTCGACTCAGCGCAGGCAGCGCCGCAGGCACGTCATCCAACAGAGACAACTGCTCCGGGGCAGAAGCCTTCTCGGCGCGCTCTTCAGCCTTAATTTCCTCCCAGCGCTGCTTGATCTCAGCCTCGCTGAGCTTGGGAGCATCCAGAGCGCCGTACAGATCACCATCCAGGAACACATGGGGATGACGGCGCACTAGTTTACGGGTGATGCCATCAACAACTTGCGCAAACTCGAAGCGCCCTTCTTCCTGCGCCAGCTGGCTGTAATAGACCACCTGAAAGAGTAAATCCCCCAACTCACCCGGTAAGTGATCATAGTCTCCGCGCTCAATGGCATCGGCCACTTCATAGGCCTCTTCCAGCGTGTACGGCACAATTGACGCGTAGTTTTGCTTCAAATCCCACGGACAGCCATGCTGCGGGTCGCGCAGCCGGGCCATCAGGTGAAGCAGGTCTTGCAGTTGGTACATGACGAGCGTGTCCGATCAGGGCCGAGTACGGCGGACTTCGATGATGTTCGGCAATTGCGAAATACGCCCTAACAGGCGTCCCAGCGCATCCAGCCCCGGAATCTCGACAGTGATCGACATGGACGCAGTGTTGTCATCCTTGTTGGAGCTGGTATTGACCGCCAGCACGTTGATCTTCTCGTTGAGCAGCACCTGCGAAACATCACGCAGCAGACCTGAACGGTCGTAGGCACGAATGCTGATGTCCACCGGGTAGGTTTGCACCGGCACTGGCCCCCAGCTAACTTGAATGATCCGCTCAGGCTCTCGGGCTGACAGCTGCAAGGCTGAGGCACAATCCTGACGGTGGATGCTCACTCCGCGCCCCAAAGTGATGTAACCGACAATCGGGTCTCCCGGCAGCGGCTGGCAGCAACCTGCAATTTGCGTCAGCAGGTTGCCGACACCCTGAATCTGGATGTCGCCACGCTTGCCCGGACGATAACCTTGGGCCTTGCGCGGGATCAGTTCCAACTGCTCGGTACTGCGCTCAGGCTCGACTAGTTGCTGGGCCAGATTGATGACATGAGCCTGACGAACATCGCCTGCCCCCAGTGCCGCAAATAGATCTTCTGCGGTCTTGAGGTTGGCCTTCTCGGCCAGCTTGTCATAGTCGACACTGTTCAGCGCCAAGCGAGTCAGCTCACGCTCAAGCAGCGTACGACCGGCCATCACGTTCAGGTCGCGATCCTGTAGCTTGAACCAGTGAATGATCTTGGCCCGCGCACGACTGGTAGTGACATAGCCCAAGTTAGGGTTCAGCCAGTCCCGGCTGGGTGCCCCCTGCTTGCTGGTGATGATCTCAACCTGCTCACCGGTCTGCAGGCTGTAGTTGAGCGGCACGATACGCCCATTGATCTTCGCGCCCCGACAGTTATGACCGATCTCGGTGTGCACACGGTAGGCGAAATCCAGTGGGGTCGCACCTTTGGGCAAGTCGATAGCGTGACCATCTGGGGTGAATACATAAACCCGATCCGGCTCGATATCCACCCGCAACTGCTCGGCCAAACCGCCGATATCGCCAAGCTCTTCGTGCCACTCAAGCACCTGGCGCAACCAGGAGATCTTCTCTTCGTAATGGTTGGAGCCGGATTTGACGTCGGTCCCCTTGTAACGCCAATGCGCACACACACCGAGTTCGGCCTCTTCGTGCATGGCCTGGGTGCGGATCTGCACCTCCAGCACCTTACCTTCCGGGCCCAGTACGGCGGTATGCAGGGAGCGATAGCCGTTCTCTTTAGGGTTGGCGATGTAATCGTCAAATTCTTTGGGGATGTGCCGCCACAGAGTGTGCACGATACCCAGCGCGGTGTAACAGTCACGCACATGGGGTACCAGCACGCGCACAGCGCGCACATCGTAGATCTGGCTGAATTGCAGGCCTTTGCGCTGCATCTTCCGCCAGATGGAGTAAATGTGTTTGGCCCGGCCACTGATATCCGCCTTGATACCGGTAGCCTCAAGTTCTGCACGCAGCTGGCTCATGACCTCGTTGATGTAGTGCTCGCGGTCGAGGCGGCGCTCATGCAACAGAGTTGCGATCTGCTTGTATTGTTCAGGCTCAAGGTAACGGAACGAAAGGTCTTCCAGCTCCCACTTGATGTGACCAATGCCCAGGCGGTGGGCCAATGGCGCATAAATATCAAACACCTCACGGGCAACGCGCTGACGCTTCTCGTCATCGGCTTCCTTGACGGCACGGATAGCGCAGGTACGCTCGGCCAGCTTGATCAAGGCGACGCGCACGTCATCCACCATCGCCACCAGCATCTTGCGCAGGTTTTCCACCTGTGCCTGAGAGCCCAGCACCAGCGAGTCGCGCGGATTAAGCGAAGCGCTAATGGCCGCCATGCGCAATACGCCCTCAATCAACTTAGCCACAACCGGGCCGAAGCGCTGCTGGACATTCTGCAGGGTAACTTTGCCCTCGCGCACACAGCGGTAGATGACCGCCGCAACGAGGGTGTCCTGATCAAGTTTGAGGTCTGCCAGAATCTCGGCAATTTCCAGACCTACGCGGAAGCTGGATGAGCCTTCAGTCCAGAGGTTTTGCGCGGCGTTGGCCTGTTGCTCGGCCTCACGGGCAAACTCGCAAGCCTCCCGCAAACCAGCACGATCCAGGGAAGGATCGACACTCAGCACATGGTCGAGCCATGCCTCAAGGTTAATGCTGCCGTCAGCATTGATCGGCTGATGAGCTCTGACCTGAACCATGTAAAACCTTTCCTTTAATCATTCAGCCCCAGCTCGCTTCATGCTTACCGATAGGCTTCAGCCTTCTTCGAGGCCGTTCAATAACACATCAAGGTACGTACGTTGTGTTTCATACCGCCCGAAATACAACGTGCGCCCAATACCCCTACATCGCCTCAGAAGGCGTTGCCCTTACTGCCTGACAAACAGCGCCATGGCTTCAACATGAGCAGTCTGCGGAAACATATCCAGGATACCAGCCCGCTCCAGTCGGTACCCCTGCGCCCTCAGCTCAGCACTGTCGCGCGCCAGAGTTGCAGGATTACACGACACATAAAGCACCCGCTGAGCGCCCAGAGAACCTATTTGCTGCACCACCTGCAACGCCCCATCTCGGGGCGGATCAAGCAGTACAGCATCAAAACCGCCTTTTGCCCAATCTGCTTTATCAAGCGGGTTCGACAAATCCGCCTGATAAAAGTGCGCATTGTTCAGGCCGTTGGTCTTGGCATTTTGTGCCGCCCGCTGAACCATCGCATCCACACCTTCCACAGCCACAAGCTCGCGCACACGCTGCGCCAGCGGCAAAGCAAAGTTGCCCAGGCCACAGAACAGATCCAGCAGCCGCTCGTGAGCCTGAGGAGCCAGCCAGTCCAGCGCCTGCGCGATCATCAGATCATTCACCGGCTGATTGACCTGGACAAAGTCCCCCGGCCGATAAGCCAGCGCAAGGTTGTATTGCTCCAGCCGGTAATTCAACTGCTGATCTGCGACATAAGGTTGCGGCTCGTCTTTGCCCTGTAGCCACAGCTGCGCTTTCTGCTGCAGACAAAATCCGTGCAGGTGCTCAAGGTCAGCCTCAGACAAGGTAGCGGTATGACGAACCAGTACAGCAGTGCTATCGCCACTGAACAACTCAACATGACCAATCGCCTGCGGCTTTTCCAGCCCCCTCAGCACGTCAGGCAACGCCTGCAAAATCGGCTGCAAAGGCTGTACCAGCACCGGGCACTGATCAATGTCGATGATGTCTTGACTGGCTGCAGCACGGAACCCTACAGCCAAATGCCTGGCCGCGTTGTCCCAGCGCACAGCAATACGCGCTCGGCGGCGATACCCGAGTTCAGGGCCTGCGAGTGGAGCAGCCCATTGCATAGGCTGAATATCAGCCAGACGCGTCAGCTGCTCAGCCAGCATGCTCTGTTTAAGGGCAACCTGATCAACATGAGGCATATGCTGCAGACTGCAACCGCCACACACACGCGCATGGACACAAGCCTCTGCACGGCGCTGCTCACTCGCAGTGAGCACTCGCTCAGTCCGCGCTTCGACAATTTTGCCGCGAGCTGAAAGCACACGGGCCTCAACCTGCTCCCCCGTCAATGCACCGCTGACGAACCAGGTACGGCCTTCATTGAAACCAATACCGCGTCCGTCATTAGCCTGACGTTCAATCTGCAATTTGAGTTTCTTACCCACCGGCACCTGCGGAGCCTTGCTGCCACCGCTGGGCTGGAAGCGTAAACCACTGTTCTTTCTGGCCATCAGTTTTCCGGCACATCGTAAATGCCGCTGGACAGGTAGCGATCGCCACGGTCGCAGATGATAGCCACCATAATCGCGTTTTCCACTTCTTGGGACAGACGCAGCATCGCCGCTACCGCACCGCCAGAAGACACGCCGCAGAACACACCTTCTTCGCGGGCCAGACGACGCATTACATGCTCGGCTTCCTGTTGGCTCATATCGACGACACGATCAACACGCTCAGCCTGATAAATCTTCGGCAGATACTCCTGCGGCCAGCGCCGTATGCCCGGAATAGCTGAACCTTCCATCGGTTGCAGGCCAATGATCTGCACATCCGGGTTTTGTTCTTTCAGGTAGCGCGACACGCCCATGATGGTGCCGGTGGTACCCATTGAGCTGACAAAATGAGTAATACGTCCGCCGGTCTGTTGCCAAATTTCCGGGCCGGTGCTGCGGTAGTGGGCTTCCGGGTTGTCGCCATTGGCGAACTGATCAAGCACTTTGCCCTTGCCATCTGCCTGCATCTGCAGGGCCAGATCGCGGGCCTCTTCCATACCTTCCACCAGAATCAGCTCTGCACCATAGGCTGTCATGGCGGCCTTGCGCTCTGCGGTGGAGTTGTCCGGCATGATCAGCACCATCTTATAACCCTTGATGGCCGCTGCCATGGCCAAGGCAATACCGGTATTGCCGCTGGTGGCTTCGATCAGTACATCGCCTGGCTTGATATCACCGCGCAACTCAGCACGGTTGATCATCGACAGAGCCGGACGGTCCTTCACCGAGCCAGCCGGATTATTGCCTTCCAGCTTCAGCAGCAAGGTGTTGCTGGTGTTACCAGGCAGGCGTTGCAAACGAACCAGTGGGGTGTTGCCGATGCAATCGGCGATGGTAGGGAACTCGAAGCTCATGGCAAACAAGAAATCCAGAATCGGGGTAAGTCGCGCATGATACCGACAAACCCGATTCAGCCATATCAGATATAGAAAGCCGCTTAGAACAGCAAGCTATAAGCAAATTCCAATATTCCCAGTATTGCTCCAACCAACCCCAAGCTGACCAGAAACCGCGGAAAGTAAGGCAGTCCTAGCACCAGAATGAATCCGGCTAGGGATACCAGACCAAATACACCGACACTGCCCATTGCCCAGCCCCAGTGCTGCGCGCACAGCCACAGACTCAGCGGCAGCGCCAACCAACCGTATATACGCAACAGCCGATGCCAGTGGTCGGCCCAAGGCTTGCCCCAAACCGCCACCTGATGACGTTTGATGCCCTGACACAAACCAACCATTGAGGAATAAGCCAGCGCAGACGCGCCCAGAATGCTCAACATGCCAGCTCCTCCTTCGCAGCTCGCTGTTTACGAGCATCACTGACGTACTCGCCAGCCTGCCCCGTGCGCCACGCTGCGACTAGCGTCAGAACACCAATCAGCATTGTGCAAAGTTCTAAATAGAGACTACTGCCCTGACCGAACAGCGAGACGCCGCCCAGAAGGTTCGCCAGCGGCAGCGCTAGCATCAACGCCCCGCCGATCCACAGCTGCTCACGCCAGGCCTTCATCCACGGGCGCAAACTTGCGTGGACAAAGCTCAGCCCCCACAAAGCGAAGAACACATTGACTTCGGCATTTGGCCGCGCGGCAAGCTCAACCGGCAACAGACGGTTAGCCCAAAGCAAGCCGACAGATGCGATCATCAGACCGGCCACGATGGCAATGTTGACCCGCTCGATGAACTCGTAACCAAAGCGAACGCCACGGCTTTCTTTGGCGTAACGGCGACGACGTTTAACCGTAAACAGGATCAAGCCACCGGCCATCATCGCGGTACTGATTAAACCGCAGATGAAGTACACCCAACGCATCGGATAACCACCAAACTGTGCGAAGTGCAGCCCTGCCATGACGCGTTGCACCCAGCTTGCACCGGTGGACTCAGGCACCGGGCGCACCACCTCGCCCGTTAACGCATTGAGGCTCATGCTACGGCCTTTGGTGAGTTCAATGATGTTGCCCATCACCGGACGCGCCTCAAATACGGCGTCACCATTGGCACTACGCTTGAGGTTGAAGCCTGAAAGCTCGCCCATATCAGCTTCTGCACGGGCAATCAGGCCCATAAAGTCGATTTCGTCGGTGCGATCAACCAGAGGCACACGCGGTGCTTGCGGACGCTCACCACGCGGGCCACGTTCGTCCATACCTTCACCGCGTGGAGCACGCTCCTGACCACGCTGGGCAAGCTCGCCGCGAGGCGCATCAGGACGAGCCTCATTGCGCACGGCCGCACGCTCACCATCCGCCTGACCGCCAGGAGCACCACGCTCACCTCCGCGACCTGCCTCCTGCTGCGGGCGTTCACCGCCCTCTCCTCGCATTGCGGCCTGATACGCCTGACGATCCCCGTTGAACAAAGCGTCCATCGGTGCCGGCATATAAATAAGGAAGAAGATCACCAGCCCGGTGTAGGTAATCATGATGTGGAACGGCAGCAACAGCACGCCGCTGGCGTTGTGAAAATCCAACCAGGAGCGCTGCCCCTTGTTCGGGCGGAAGGTGAAAAACTCTTTAAAGAACTTCTTGTGGATCACTATGCCGCTGACAATCGCCGCCAGCATCGCCATGGCCATAAAGCCAACGACCCAGACGCCGATGTTGCGCGGGAAATGCAAGGTGTAATGGAAGCGGAAGAAGAAGTTACCACCGGCAGTCTCACGCGGTTTGATCACCTCGCCTGTGGCCGGATCAAGCGTGGTCATGGCATTACCGCGACCGCCACCACCGCCCTGCTGCTCCCCCGCAGATACTGCCAGTCGCGGCGAGCGTTCGCTGGGCAAAGCAACCTGCCAAGCACTCTCATCGGCATGATTGCTGCGCAAGTGGTTAATTGCAGTAGTGACTGCCTGCTCGCGATCAACCGTTTGAGCCGGCACTTCCGGCTGCATCCAGACGTTGATCTCTTTATCGAACATCGCCAGCGTACCGGTCAGGAAAATGGCCACCAGCGCCCAGCCCATAATCAGGCCAGCCCAAGTGTGCAGCCACGACAGCGATTGGGTGATGTTGTGCTTCATGCCAGCCGCTCCATCAGTTGCGGCCAGAAACCGATCAGCGCAAATGGCACCGACAGCAAAACGCCCATAGCAATTCGACTCACCCGAGCCTCAACAAAGCTCCAGATGATGAAGCCCAGATACACCACAAAACTCAGCAACGCAGAAATCACGACCGCCTCCGTCGGCTTAACCGGCAGAACCCGTGCAAGAGTCGCACTGGCCGTATAGGTAAACAGGTAGCCGCCCAACACTGCCAACAGGCAGCGGGCAATCAATACCTGAGTTGATGAGCTTACTCGCGCCATACACCTCAACCTCTATTCTGCCCGCGCCTCTGTCTACAAAGGTCGGGCGACTGCACACAGATTTATTACCTGGAACCCGGCTGTACATTGCGTACCGCCTCATCCACCACCGCCGTACCACACGAGGGCACCGCTTCAATTTTCAAATCGTGCTGTTTAATCCAGCTACGCAGCGCCCCAGCCTCCACCGGATTAGCCGGGCCATCCGGTCGCTGCGGATGAACATGCCCACGCCACATCAACAGCAAAAGGCTCTGCATTAACTGAGGCAAATTACCTGCGTAAACAGGCAGACGGCACAGTTCTGCGACCTGCGCAGGCCCCTGCGCCAAACGCTGCAGCACAGGTGATAACAACTCCGCCGGACCGTCTATGTCACCAATGGGGGTCCTGAATACCTGCCCGCCCGAATGCGGGGCTGCCGGCATCAACTCAAAAACCATTTGGCTGATGCGCTGAACGCACACTTCTGCCGTCAGCGCTTGCGGCTGCTTCTGGAACAGGTCCTGACGCTGACGCTGGCTGCGGGCCAGATCTTTCAGTGTCTCGCGTACAGCGGGGGACGAGACATTGGCAATCAATGCCTGAGCTGATTGCGGAATCGACAGCGCTTCGATCATTTCAAAGGCATTAGCGCTGTCCAGATAGGTCAGGCCAAACTGCGCCGCCATGCGATGAACATCAACCGAATGCTGCGGATTCCAGTGATCGCTGAGCAGATCATGGGCCAGATAGGCTTTATTCATCTTCTGCAACTGAGTAAGGCTGGCGCTCAGCGTTGGCTGATCATGGAAGACTCCGGCCAGATCCAGACGTGTCAGCAAATCTAAACCTGCCCCCATGTTTTGCTCGGAGGTTCCGGACAGGCTATGGGCCAGCTCGTTGAGCAACTTCTGCACCGGCATCATCTGGGTCGAGCCCGGATGACACATATAGTGCAGATAGAACAGTCCTTTAGGCTTCAGGCCGCGCTGAACAGCCTTAAGCACCTGCTGTTGCGTAGATGCTGGTATCCACGACCACACACCGTGACTAACCATAAAGTCGAAGAACAACGCATTACTTTGAGCGAACTCAGCAAAGTCCGCCTGAATGAAACGCAGGTTCTTCAGCCCAAGCGCTTCGGCAGACTGCCGGGCAAATGCGATGTGCTGCGCATTGAAATCCACACCGACAAACTCGCCCAGCGGGTTGCATGCTGCGGCCACCAGCAGATTAACGCCCAGCCCGCAGCCCAACTCGCAGTAGGAATAGCCCTGGGCGATATCCGGCACCTGCAACCCTTTCAAGGTGGCAACGGTTGCCAGCCACACCGGCTGAATTTCCTTATGGAAATGCGCAGGATAGGTGACATCCGTTACATAGCCGCTCTGTTTAGCACTCACGCAAACCTCATTACCGCCAGCAGGATCAGCAACCTGCGAATACGAAAATTCCCCGGCAGAAACTGCCGGGGAATCATTGGCCCGCTATAACCCTTAGAACGCTTGGGTCAGCGAGAAGATGTAGCGACGACCATCCAGGTTGTAGTTGAAGCCGTCGTCTGTGTTGACCTTTTCATTAGCCACGTTGTAAACGCCGGCCTTCAGGGTCAGGTCCTTGGTCGCCTTGTAGCCCAGCCCCACATCAAAGAAGCGATAAGCTGGGTAAGTCACGCCGTTGCTGGAAGAACCACTGGTGCCGGTCTGCCAGCGGCCGGAAGTCGAACCACGGTAGTTGAACTGAGTCCAGGCATTCAGGCGCTCGGTAACGTCCCAGTCTAGGGAGGCGTTGAAGCTGTGCTTGGCGGTGTCATTAAGCGCTTCACCTTTGTAAACACCGGACTTCTGCTCAGTTTCGGTAAAGGTGTAGCTATGGCGGTAAGTCAGGTTGTCCAGGATTTTGTAGTCCAGAGTCCACTCAATACCGCGCAGCTCGGCTTCATCCACGTTCTCGTTGGCGGTGTAGCCACGATCTTCATACGGATAAATAGTGCCATTCCACTCACAGACCTTGTTAACTGTGTCGCAGATGTTGCCGGTACGGTTCACCTTGTCTTTGTAGTCGGTGACATACACGGTCAGGGTGGATTCCAGACCCCAATCGAAATTCTCGTAGGCCAGACCGATTTCCTTGTTCAGGCTCTTTTCAGGCTTGAGGTCCGGGTTACCAATCACTGTACCGCCCATGGAGGACAGTCCGTAATCGTTGGCAGCGTTACGCAGATCAGGTGCCTTGAAACCGGATGTCACACCGCCTTTGAGGGTGAAGTTCTCGTTGATGTGATAAACACCGTAAACCTTCGGACTGAAGTGATCACCGAACGCCTGGTTATCGTCATAACGGCCGCTCAGGGTCAGGGTGAAGTCATCCGTCATCGACCAGCTGTCTTCCAGGAAGAAAGAGTTCTGATAGCGGTTCATTTCAACAACCGCGTTCGGATCAGCAACGATTGGCCGCTTCAGACCGTTGGAGGAGCCGTCTTTCAGGTCTTCATACTTGTGAGTCAGGCCAGCAGTAACTGTGTGGCTGTCAAAGAAGTACGTACCTTGCGTGTTGACGGTCAGCACGTCATAGGTGATGCCCTTGCCGGTAGTGGCATTCAGGGAAGTTTTGTTTTCGGACTTGTCGTAGTTAACGTACGAGTTAGTGTTCAAGCTGCCATAAGAGCCTTCATGGGCCAGGAAGTAGTTTTCCTTCACCGACTCGCGATAGCTCTTAGTGCCATCTTCAGCGATGCTCTTGCCCGGGTTGGAGGTGCGCTCCTGCTTGGAGTAGGTATGCCCCAACGTCAGCAGGTTGTCTTCGTTGATGTTCCAGGACAGTTTGCCGCCGATGTTTTCTTTCTCGTAGTCCGGGTCGCTCGCAGAGCTGTCGCTGCCTCCAACAAAGTGACTTTCCTGCTGATCATGAATCGCGCCGTTGAGCTGCAGAGCCAGCACATTCGGAATCAGCGGCAGATCAACATAAGCGCTGGTCTGGAAGGCGTTTTCATTCACATCGTTCTTTCTGTCAGCAACGGTATATTCACTGGTGATGCTGCCGCGAATCGTGTCACCCACCTTCTTGGTGATGATATTGACCACACCACCCATCGCGTCGGAACCATACAAGGCGGATGCCGGGCCGCGAATCACTTCGATACGCTCAATAGCTTCAATCGGCGGCAGGAAGTTGATTGGAGTACCGGCCTGAGCGCCTCGGATACCGAACGCATCATTACCCTGAACAGGACGACCATCAATCAGGAACAAGGTGTAACCGGCTGTCATGCCGCGGATCGAGATGGACTGTTCAACACCGCCGCCGATGATTTGCACACCAGCCACATTCTTCAGGGCATCAGTCACGTCGGTGTAAGAGCGCTTTTTCAGCTCTTCAGCGCTGATTACGGAAATGGAAGCCGGTGCATCTTTCACGCTTTGCTCAAAGCCAGCGGCTGTCACTACAACAGTCTCCAGCTCCATCGGCTCTTCTGCATACGCCACGCATGCCATGGATGCGACAGCGGCAGCCAACATGGTTTTACTAAAACGTGGCTGCAATCTGGATACGGACTGGTGTGTACTGCGTGACATCTGTGTCTCCCGGGGTGCCTGAGTGAATATCGCTGGGGCGAGACAAACACGAAGCGTACAGCTCGTATTTCTCTGCTGAATTTCAGGACTCGTTCGGTGCGCAGGAAAACACAGAGGCACCGATCGCGTAGTCGGCGCAGATGATATACATCACCAAATGATAGTAAATCTCATTTACAAAGAATACACTTTCAACTTGAACCTAAGTCGCAACCCTTTGTCACCATTTTCTGCCCAGAGAAAACCGCCCTGCCGCTCCACCATACGGCGGGCGATTGACAGGCCCAGGCCAAATCCATCACCACCAGGTCGCGCAGCACTTAGGCGAATAAAGGGTTCGAAAATCTGGTCCAGCTTATCGGGATGTACTCCAGGCCCCTGATCCTCAATCGACAGCAGCCAATAGTCCCCTTCACGCTGGCCACTCAAGCCCACTACTCCGCCCTCCGGCGAATAGCGAATGGCATTGCGCAGGATATTCTCAAGCGCCTGGGCCAAGCCGTTAAGGTGCCCGAGAACCTGACAGTCCTCCGGAAGGTGGCAAGGCATTTGTTCCAGCGGCCAGCCGGTTTCGAAACTGGCGTTCTCTCTTACCACGCCCCACAGGTGGCTGACATTAACCGCTTCCAGCGGCAATTTGAGTTGTTCGTCCCCCATCCAGACGAACTCCAGTGTGTCAGCCACCAGCTTTTCCATGCCCTCGACTTCCAGCTCAAGGCGCTGGCGCATGGCCTCAACATCCCGCTCACTCTCTGCGGCAACCCGCAAACGACTTAAGGGCGTGCGTAACTCATGGGACAGGTCGTGCAGCAGTTGGCGCTGATACTTGACCGTACTCTCAAGGCGTCCCGCCATCTGATTAAAAGCCCGGGCCAAACCACCGAGTTCATCCCGCCGGGCAGTCGCTTGAGCCCCTGCGCGGGCAGACAGATTTCCCGCGCTCAAGGCATTGGCCTGATGATGGAGAATACGCAGCGGCCCGATCAAAATACGGTACAGCAACAGGCCCACAAGCAGTGCCAGCACGATCGGCACAATACGGTGCAAGATCAGCTCCCACATTGGCATATTGCGTCGCGGATCTAATCGTTGCGGCAACTCAATGGCCAGATACCCATCAAGCCCTTGCAACGGCACAAGAAAACTTGGGCGACTACCCGGGCGGCCAAACATACCGTCCAGGTTTCGGGCATAGTTGAGACGGCGGCGTTCCTCTTCACTAAGCGCTCTGGATGAGTATGAGTGAAACTGACTGTCCAGCACCGCTGCCCAGACCTGCTCACGGTCCCAGAGGCGGATAAGAAACGCATCAACACCGCTGCGTCCGCCGTCAAACCAGGCCTGCTGAGCCTCATCGCGCCAGCTCAACAGCTCCTGCCTGGCCTCTTGATCCAGACGTGCGTTGGCCTCATGCAAACGCGTAAACAGGTCCACATTAAGGCTGATTAGCAGCACGCAGAACAAACTCAGCACAGCCACCAGTTTCCACAGCAGTGAATGGCGTGAGGGTAAAGTCATGCGTCCAGCCGCGTCAGGACATAGCCCTTACCCCACACCGTATCGATGCGCCCTGCCGTATAACCGATGTCCTGCAATTTGCGGCGGATATGACTGACATGCATATCCAGACTGCGGTCATGCCGCGAGTAAACCCGGTGCAAAACCTGCTGGTAGAGAAACGGCTTGGTCAGCACCTCACCCTCATCTCGGGACAGTGCTTCCAAAAGCCGGTATTCGGTGGTGGTCAGACCAGCCCAGACGCCCTGCTTCGAGACATCCGTACGGCGCTCATCAAACTGCAGTTGAGGGTCTGCGCTGAAACTGGCAGGCTCCGAACGCTCGTAGGCCACACGGCGCAGCACTGCCTCGACCCGCACCTGCAGCTCATTCAAACTGAAAGGCTTGGGCAGGTAATCATCCGCTCCCTGGCTAAAACCAGCGATGCGGTCCTGCTCCTCTCCCAGCGCCGACATTAAAATTACTGGTACGCCATTGTTCTGGCGCAGCAGCTGTAATGCCTCCAGACCACTGACAGCGGGCAGCAAAATATCCTGCAGGATCAGATCAAAGTTGCCGCTGCGAGCCAACTCAAGCCCTTCCCCACCATCCTGACTCAGAGTGACCTGATAGCCCTTATCCGTGAGGCATTTTTGCAGGTGTGATGCCAACAAGGGGTCATCCTCGACCACCAATATTCGTGCAGCAGGAGCATGACAGGACAACGCGCAGCCCTCGACTAATCTAAATGCGAATTATTCTACCTAGATTTTGTCCCTACTCACCTAAAGATTCTCACGACATGAGTCGCTACACTGCCTATTCAATCTCCAGGAGGATCTTGCATTGAAGGATTTGGGCATCAAAAGCCGGGTACTGCTACTCACGCTACTGCCAGCCACGCTGCTCGCCTTGATACTGGGCGGCTACTTTACATGGATGCAATGGTCGGGCCTGCACGAACAACTGCTGCAGCGCGGCCAGCTGATCACCCAACAGCTGGCACCTCTCAGCGCCCCTGCACTGAGCACAGGCAAGCAAGACATTTTGCAGCGCATTGCTGAACAGGCACTGGAGCAGCCAGATGTGCGCTCCGTGAGTTTTTTCAGCGCCGACCGCAGCCTGCTGGCCCATTCCGGCCCACGAATGCTCAGCCCTATGCCTGCGCAAAACCAACTGTTGGCGCAAAACTCCGGCCAAGAGTCGACCCGTTTTCTGATGCCGGTCTATCAACACCACCTCAACCTGACCAGCGAAACGCCTCTGGCCCCCAATAATCCGCCGCTGGGCTGGGTAGAACTCGAACTGTCCCACACCAATACCCTGGTCAGCGGCTATCGCAGCCTGCTGACCAGCATCCTGCTGATCACCATGGGTTTGATCATCACCGGCTTGCTGGCAGCACGGATGAGCCGTTCCATCAGCTACCCGCTGCGGCAAATTCAACGGAGCGTCGCTCAGCTTAAAGAAGGCAACCTGAAAACCCGCCTGCCACCATTAGGCAGCCAGGAGCTGGATGAACTGGCCGCTGGCATCAACCTCATGGCCGAGTCCCTGCAAAACGCACAGGAAGAGCTGCAGCACAGCATTGACCAGGCCACCGAAGACGTTCGTCAGAATCTGGAAACCATCGAAATCCAGAACATCGAGCTCGACCTGGCACGCAAAGAGGCGTTAGAAGCCAGCCGCATCAAGTCCGAATTCCTCGCCAACATGAGCCATGAAATCCGCACTCCGCTCAATGGCATTCTCGGATTTACCAATTTGCTCCAGAAAAGCGAGCTCACCCCACGCCAACTGGACTACCTGACCACCATCGAAAAATCGGCTGACAGCCTGCTGGGCATCATCAACGAGATTCTCGACTTCTCGAAGATCGAAGCAGGCAAGCTGGTCCTCGAAAACATTCCCTTTAACCTGCGCGACTTGCTGCAGGACACCCTCACCATCCTCGCGCCGTCGGCCCATGCCAAACAGCTCGAGCTGCTCAGCCTGGTGTACCGCGACACGCCCCTCTCGCTCATTGGTGATCCGCTGCGAATCAAACAGGTTCTGACCAATCTGGTCAGCAACGCGATCAAATTCACTCAGGCGGGCAGCATTGTGGTCCGCGCCATGCTTGAGGATGAAAGCGCGGACCGTGCCCAATTGCGCATCAGCGTGCAGGACACAGGCATTGGTCTGAGCGACAAGGACTTGCGAGAGCTCTTTCAGGCCTTCACCCAGGCGGACAACTCCCACAGCCGCCAGGCTGGCGGCACCGGTCTCGGACTGGTTATTTCCAAGCGCCTGATTGAACAAATGGGCGGCGAGATTGGCGCAGAAAGCACCCCGGATGAAGGCTCAGAATTCTGGATCAGCCTGAGCCTGCCCAGAGCCCGCAATGACGACGATGATTTGCCACAACCGCAACTGGTCGACCGCCGCATCGCCATTTTCGAAGCCCACGAACTGGCCCGCCAGGCTCTGCAACACCAGCTCGAAGACTGCGGCATGCGGGTAAACAGCTATGCCCGCTTGCCTGATCTGATTGACAGCATCCGTGACTCCCAGATTGGCCCGGACCCGATTGAGTTCGCCGTGTTGGGTGTCAGCAGCCAAAGCTTCTTGCCAGAACACCTGGAAAGCCCAGTACAGGAGCTCAAAGTTCTTGGCTGCAACACTCTGCTGCTGTGCCCGACCACAGAGCAAGCGCTCTACCAAAACCTGCTCGACGACCCGCACCAACAGCTGCATGTCAAACCGGCCTGCACACGCAAGCTTCAGCTCTCACTGGCCGGACTGATCAATCCTTCCCAGCAGCAGTTCAGCGAGCGCCCCGTTTATAACGGACATGTCCCACAGATCCTCTGCGTGGACGACAACCCGGCCAACCTCCTGCTGGTGCAGACACTGCTGGACGATCTGGGGGCCAAGGCACATACCGCCGAGAACGGCTATGAAGCAGTGGAAATGGCTGGGCAACAGCACTTTGACCTGATCTTTATGGACGTGCAGATGCCCGGCATGGATGGCCGTCAGGCCACTGAAGAAATCCGCCGCCAGGAAGCCCAGAACAGCCTCCCGCACACGCCCATCATTGCCCTGACCGCACATGCCCTGGCTAACGAAAAGCGCACCCTGCTGCAATGCGGAATGGATGATTACCTGACCAAGCCTATCAACGAGCGGCAGCTGGCGCAGGTGCTGCTCAAGTGGACCGGGTTCTCACTCAGACAGAACAGCGAGCCGCGCACAACTGCCCACTCAGGCGAAGCCTCTAAAGTACTTGATGCGGAAGAAGGCCTCCGCCTCGCTGCAGGCAAGGCCGACCTGGCCAAAGAAATGATAGGCATGCTGCTGGCTGGGCTGGATAACGATCGCCAGGCCATTCTCCAGGCACGACAAAACAATGACCGTGATGCTCTGATTGAACGCGTGCATCGTCTGCACGGTGCCACCCGCTACTGCGGGGTACCACAGCTGCGTGCGGCCTGCCAGCGCTGCGAAACCCTGCTCAAGCAAGACGACCCCGGCACTGCGCAGGCCTTGGAAGATCTGGACAACGCCATACTCAACCTGGCCAAAGCTGCCCAAGCTGACGAGGTCAACTGACCTGCTGCTGCGCTCAGGCTGGCCGCAAAAGCCAGCCAGACGCGCATCTGCCGACAAAAGTCCCTATCATTCGCACACTTTTGGAGGACTCATGGCCGAACACGACTTTCGCTACAACCTGCTCAACCCCGAACACACCCTGATTGAATGCCGCGCCCTTGCCCCGGGCCGCTATCAAGTCACTGGCAACGGCGGCTCGATTCAAAGCGGCGACACGCTGCTGGTCAGCCTCAAAGGCAGCCGTGACCTGTCCATGCGCTTGCACACTGATAAAGTCCGGCACCTGATCAATCCGCGCGGCCAGTGGGTCGCGGTAGCCACCGGACCGGCATTTAAAGAACTGGCGATCTTTAATTGGAAGGTCGACTGCGACAGCTGCGGCAAGCAACTAGACTTTGAATTTGCTGTCGATGCAACGCTGGGCAAAAAAGCCCATGCGCCAGCTGCTGAGGCTCGCATCAAGGAGCTTGGCTGGCAGAATCAAAGCGACAAGCACCTTTGCCCCGCCTGCATGACCAAGGAGGCAACATGAAACCATTACTGACAGCCTGCCTGCTCCCTGCCGCACTGGCCGGATGTGCAAGCTCCGCCCCACAGTTACAAACTGAGCGCACCTATCAAGTAGAGTGGATTGGCGAACGCCCTCTGATCGACCGCAGCCACCTCACCATTACGCTGGGAGATGACGGACGTGCCTACGGCAACGCAGGCTGCAACCACTGGTTTGCCAACTACACGCTGGAAGGCCATTCGATACGTTTCGAAGCGCCGGGCAGTACCCGGAAGATGTGCGCACCAGCGCTGATGGAACAGGAATCACGTTTTCTTTCCAGCCTCAGCCAAGTAGAACGCTGGGACTTTTCTGCTACTGAGCAGCTGCAATTGTGGCCTGCGTCTGGCAAGCCACTGCGGCTCTGGCCAGAGAGCCAATAGCCGCAGGAGGCAACCTCTCAACCTGAGGCTCAGGTTGAGAGGTTAAGTGGCTTAGAACACGTTGACCGGGTAATCCACAAACACCCGCACTTCATTACCATCGGCGTTGTAGTTGCTGGCGTTATTGGAAACGCGCAGAACCGAACTACGCACACGCACACTCAGGTCCTTGGCCGGACCGTTCTGCACCACATATTTCACTTGGTTGAAGATCTCACGCTCGCTGCCATCACCACGACCGGAACGGTCATTGATGTTGTCACCACGTACGTAAGCGGTGCGCCAGCTCAAACCTGGAATCCCATAGGAAGCGAAATCCAAGTCATACGCCAGCTGCCAGGAGCGCTCGTCTTCGGCGTTAAAGTCAGACCAGTAGGAGTTGGCCAGGAAGATACTGGTGCCACCGTCACCGACCCAACCGTTACTCTGATAACCGCCGTAGTTGTAGCCGCTGTCACCGGTGCTGCGCTGATGCGCCAAGGTAATGGCATGTGCGCCAAAGGCATAAGTCGCCGCCAGGCTCCAAATGTTGTTTTTGCCGCTCTGGCTGCCATCTGTACCAACATTCAGCGATTTACCGAAGTCACTGTCAAAGCTGCTGTAGTAATCATTGAAATCCAGCGTCAGTGAACGCCCTTCACTGATCGGGATGATGTAGTTCATGTTGACGTAATGACGATCCAGCACGTTGTCGACATTGGTGCCGTAGTAAGACGCCTTGAAGTTATCGGTGAATTGATAAGCGATCCCCCACACGTCGAGTCGATCCAATTCACCACTGTCGCGGGAACTGGTGCTCTTGCGGGTTTCCTGAGTAAAGCGGCCGACGTTGATTTCCAGACCTTCGATTTCTTTCGAGGTCAGCAACGTACCGGTGAAGCTTTCAGGCAGCAGACGCGAGTTGTCGTAATTCAGCACAGGGAATTGCGGCATCTGATCACCGTACTTCAGCACGGTGTTGGATACGCGGAATTTCACCGCACCGCCCAGACGGGACAGTTGATCAGCGGCCTCACCGCTGTCACCGACTTTGAAGAAGTCGATACCACCGGCGCCAGCCCTGCCCTTACCGCCATCCAAGCGCACTGCATACAGCGCAAATGCATCAACCCCTACACCAACAGTGCCCTGCGTAAAGCCGGACTTGAAGTAGGCTTCAGCTGTCTGCCCCCACTCGGCCTTATCATCACGGCCATTTTTGTAATCGCGATTGATATAAGCATTGCGAAAGAACAGATCCAGATGGCTGTCTTCTACAAATCCCTGAGAGTCGGCTTGCCCTTCTGCCATTGCCTGCGTAGCGGCCAGAATCCCCAGCGCGAGTACGCCCGTCCTTGCTCCTAACATTTCTAAATCCTCGTCTTTCTTGTAACCAGCAAGCTGGTATTAATGCGTCGATCAAATGCAAAAGGAGCCTTTAGGCTCCTTTTGTTAACACTAGCAAGTCAGTCAAGAAACGTATAGAAACACTTTCTCAATGAATGATCTGGCTTAGGAATAAGCGGGTACGTTCATTCTGCGGATTGGTGAAAAAAGCATCCGGTTCGTTCTGCTCAACGATCTCTCCGCGGTCCATGAAAATCACCCGATTGGCGACCGTGCGGGCAAAGCCCATCTCATGGGTGACACAGAGCATGGTCATACCGTCCTGCGCCAACCCGATCATGGTATCCAGCACTTCTTTGACCATCTCAGGGTCCAGCGCCGAGGTGGGTTCATCAAACAGCATGATCTTCGGCCGCATACACAAGGCCCGGGCAATCGCCACACGCTGCTGCTGACCGCCAGATAACTGTCCTGGATACTTGTGCGCCTGCTCAGGGATGCGCACCCGCTCCAGATAATGCATGGCAATTTCTTCAGCCTTACGCTTTGGCATTTTGCGTACCCACATCGGGGCCAGTGTGCAGTTTTGCAACACGGTTAGGTGCGGGAACAAATTGAAGTGCTGGAACACCATGCCGACTTCACTGCGAATGGTCTCGATGTCTTTCAGATCACTGCTCAGCTCGGTGCCATCCACCACAATCCGCCCCTGCTGATGCTCCTCAAGACGGTTGATGCAGCGAATGGTGGTGGACTTACCGGAGCCGGAAGGCCCGCACAGCACGATGCGCTCCCCCGGCTGAACATCCAGGTTGATGTCCTTGAGCACATGAAACTGGCCGTACCACTTATTCACGCCCTGCAGCTGAATGATCGGCCCTGCGTTTGCCTGTTTGTTGGCTTCACTCATTGACCTGACTCCTAACGTTTGTGGCCGGTGTCCAGCTTACGCTCCAAGTGCAAGGAGTAGCGGGACATACCAAAGCAGAAAATCCAGAAGATAAGCGCTGCAAAGACATAGCCTTCAGTGGCCATGCCCAGCCAGGCCGGATCAGTCGTGGCTTGTTTGATGCTGTTAAGCAGGTCGAACAGGCCGATGATGATCACCAGACTGGTGTCTTTAAACAGAGCGATAAAGGTGTTGACGATGCCGGGAATCACCAGCTTCAGCGCCTGCGGCAGAATCACCAGGCCCATCATCCGCCAGTACCCCAGGCCCATTGCTGCGGCCGCTTCGTACTGCCCTTTGGGAATCGCCTGCAAACCACCGCGAACCACCTCCGCGATATAGGCGGACTGGAACATGATCACCCCGATCAGCGCTCGCACCAGCTTGTCAAAGCTCATGCCCTCCGGGAGAAACAGCGGCAGCATTACCGAAGACATAAACAGCACAGTGATCAGCGGAACGCCGCGCCAGAATTCGATAAAGGTCACGCAGATAACCCGGATTGCCGGCATATCCGAACGCCGCCCCAGCGCCAGCAAAATGCCCAACGGCAAAGCACCGGCAATGCCGACAGCAGCAATCACCAGCGTTAGCATCAGCCCGCCCCAACGGCTGGTCGGCACTACCGAAAGCCCGGCAAAACCACCATGCAGCAACCAATACGCCAACACCGGATAAATCAGCAGAAAGCCGATCGCGTATTTGATCTTCTGCGGCATCTTGGGCACAAACAGCGGTGCCGCCCCGATAATGGCCAGCCACAGGGTCAGATCAACCCGCCAGCGCAACTCCTCCGGGTAGAAGCCGTACATGAACTGCCCGAAACGCTGCTGCACAAACACCCAGCACGCCCCACCGCTGGTGCAGTCAGCGCGGCTGGTGCCGACCCAATCGGCATCAATAAATGCCCACTGAATCAGCGGTGGCACCAACAGCCACAGCAAGTACAGGGCAAACAGCGTTAATAAAGTGTTGAACCAACCGGAAAACAGATTAGCCCGCAGCCAGGCCATCGCCCCAACACTCATGGCAGGCGGCGGCAAGTCAGGCTTGAAATGATGAGTCTGCATACCTGCCCCCTATCGCTCAATCAGCGCAATGCGGCGGTTGTACCAGTTCATCAACAGCGAAATGCTGATGCTGATGGCCAGGTACACGCTCATGGTGATAGCAATCACCTCAATCGCTTGCCCGGTCTGGTTCAACACCGTACCGGCAAACAACGAGACCATGTCCGGATAACCAATCCCGGCTGCCAGTGATGAGTTTTTAGTCAGGTTCAGGTACTGACTGGTCAACGGTGGAATGATCACCCGCATCGCCTGCGGAATGATGACTAAACGCAGCGTTTTTGTTGGCGGCAGCCCAAGCGAGTGGGCAGCCTCAGTCTGACCGTGATTGACCGCCTTGATCCCCGAACGCACGTTCTCAGCGATAAAAGCAGCGGTATAGACCGTCAGTGCCAGTGTCAGCGCCAGCAGCTCAGGAATCAGCACCCAGCCGCCACGGAAGTTGAATCCAGCCAGCTCCGGCACGCTCCAGCTCACCGGACTCCCCAGTAGCAACGCCACCACCCCCGGCAATCCCAGCAACAATGCCAGCGACGCAGGCAGTAGCGGGAATGTCTGCCCACTCTGCTCAAACCGGGCCCGACTCCAGCGCACCAGCAACACCACGCCAATCACAGCGACCAGCACGGCCACACTGAAGGCCGCAAAACTCTCCGTAACATTGGGAGCCGGCAGGTACAGGCCCCGGCTGTTAAGGAAGAAGCTATCCGCCAGACTCAGACTCTGCCGTGGCCCCGGCAGCGCCAGCATCACCGCGAAATACCAGAAGAAAATCTGCAGCAAAGGTGGGATGTTGCGGAAGATCTCGATGTAGATTGCAGCCAGCTTATTTACCAGCCAGTTCGGCGAAAGCCGAGCTACCCCAATCAGAAATCCCAACAGCGTGGCCAGGACGATACCAATGGCCGAGACCAACAGCGTATTCAGCAAACCGACTACAAATACGCGGCCGTATGAGTTGCTTTCTTGGTAAGGAATCAGGTGCTGGGCAATACCAAAGCCAGCGCTGTTATCAAGGAAGGCAAAACCCGAAGTGATCCCGCGTTTTTCAAGATTGGCCTGGGTGTTCTCGAACAGGAACCAACCCAACGCCACCACAGCCACTACAGCAATAATCTGGAATAACCAGGCGCGTACCACCGGATCAGTCCAGAAAGAGCCTCCCGGGCGTGGGATATCTGCTCTTGTATGCATAACTAGGCCTCACAGAGCGCCAATGCCCGTGAACGCCTAAAACCACAGGGCTTACGCCCCGATGCGGAATAAAGAGTTAACAGCGGGCATTGCACGTTCACCAGTAGAACCATGCCGGCAGCCATTGCTGGCTACCGGCACCATGGAGGTCAGCGCACCGGTGGTGCGTACTGCAAGCCGCCTTTGTTCCACAGCGCGTTGAGGCCACGCTCGATTTTCAACTCACTGCCCGCACCGACGTTGCGCTCAAAGACCTCACCGTAGTTGCCAACCTGTTTGACGATTTGCACCGCCCAGTCCTTCGGCAGCTTCAGGTCTTTGCCAAACTCACCCTCAGCCCCCAGTAGACGGGCAACATCCGGGTTCTTGGTGTTTTTTGCGAGATCGTCGACATTCGCCGAGGTCACACCCAGCTCTTCAGCATTGAGCATGGCGAACAGAGACCAGCGCACGATATCGAACCACTCTTCATCACCCTGACGCACAACAGGGCCCAGAGGCTCCTTGGAGATCACCTCAGGCAGCACTACATAGGAATCAGGATCCGCCAGTTTGATGCGCTGGGCATACAACTGCGACTGGTCTGAGGTCAGCACATCGCAACGGCCCGCCTCAACCGACTTGGCGCTCTCATCAGAAGTGTCGTAGGTGATCGGTGTGTACTTCATACCGTTAGCGCGGAAGTAATCGGAGAGGTTCAGCTCAGTCGTGGTGCCTGCCTGGATGCACACCGTCGCGCCATCCAGCTCTTTGGCGCTGGCCACACCCAGCTTTTTGTTCACCAAAAAGCCCTGACCGTCGTAATAGGTAACACCGGCGAAGTTCAGGCCCAGTCCCGCATCACGCGAGCTGGTCCAGGTGGTATTACGCGAGAGAATGTCTACTTCGCCCGACTGCAAAGCGGTGAAACGCTCTTTCGCCGTCAGCGGGCTGTACTTAACCTTTTTCGCGTCGCCAAAGACAGCCGCCGCCACAGCGCGGCACACGTCAACATCGATTCCCAGATAGTTGCCCTTACCATCTGCATACGAGAATCCCGGCAATCCATCACTGATGCCGCATTGAACAAAACCCTTCTTCTGAATTGCGTCCAGCGTAGCGCCTGCAAAAGCAAACGAGCTGGCTCCAAGAGCAGCAGCAGCGCACAGTACGGCCAATGTTGACTTCACCATCTTCATATTGAATCTCCAGTTGCTTTTATTTTGATTGGAGTCTGGACTGCCTGCGACTTGTGATCAGAGGCAAACCTGCTTCGAGTCTAGTAGCCGTTTTCCCCATCGGCCATAAACTCCCCCCAACCCTCCCTAACGACTCATTAAAGGCAGGTCAAAATCGCTAAACACGTCACAACACACTGGCTGAGCGTCAGTCAAAAGCCCTGAATGAAGAGGGTAAATTTGGCCTGCACCCGCCCTTCTTGGTTCACAAATCAAGCACAAAGGCGTAAAGCAAAGCCCATACCACAATAAGAAAATAGCTATAAATACCTTCACGATCGACGACAAATCACTGAATATGCTGGAGAATTGTCCGCGCTAAATTTCAGCCTGCTTACCCAAAGGACAAATCCCAAGAAACACGTCTGCACCACAGCGGAGCCCCTCATGAGCGAACCCTTGATCCTGCACCCAAACCGTGATGCCGATGCCTGTGTGATCTGGCTACATGGCCTGGGTGCCGACTGCTATGACTTCCAGCCTGTTGCACAAATGCTGCAACAACGCCTGCACACCACCCGTTTCGTTTTGCCTCAGGCACCAACCCAGCCGGTAACAATCAACGGCGGCTACGCCATGCCAAGCTGGTATGACATCCTCGCCATGAGCCCGGCACGCGCAATTAACCATGATCAACTTGAAGCCTCGGCACAGCAGATCATCAGCCTGATAGAGGCACAGCGTGACAGTGGCATTGATCCCTCGCGGATCATCCTGGCGGGTTTCTCCCAAGGCGGTGCAGTGGTTCTGCATACAGCATTCCTGCGCTGGCAGTTCGCACTCGGTGGCGTCATGGCGCTGTCCACATACGCGCCGACCTTCAACAGCGAACTGGCTCTCTCGGCAGACAAACTGCAGTTGCCGGTGCTGTGCCTGCACGGCGTTTACGACGACATCGTCCTGCCTGCCATGGGCCGCGCCGCACACGACTTCCTGCAATCAGCTGGTGTCAATGTGCAGTGGCGTGAATACCCAATGGGTCATGAAGTAATAAATGAAGAAATCCGCGACATCGCACTGTGGCTGGAGAAGCGCCTCAGCCAGTAGCCGCGTTAGCACTCTGACCGACTTGCCACAGAGCGCCACCACAGGCCGCAACATTCCTGGCAAGTTGGTCAGAAAGTGTGAGCAAATCAGCAAACTTTGCACGTCACCTCAGACGCCGACTTAAGACCATTGTCAGTGCCTTTTACTAGGACTATGGTCTTGCTCTTCTGTCGTGCCGGAAGCCAGATCCGCACGGCCAGACCCAACCCGGCGACTTCGACAATGAAACGTGCCCCATGGCAAATCAGCCTGCGGCAGCTGCGGCAAATGCCTTTGTTTCATGATGTACCGCTGCGCAGCTTCCACGCCTCGCTCAAGGCCTTCAGCCCTTACAGGCTCATGCCGGGCGAAGTGCTGCTGTCACCTTTCAAACGCAACCAGTACCTGTACCTGTTGCTGGAAGGCCAACTCAACGTCTACCTGGAATCGCCAGACAGTCACTCAATCAGCACCCTGCATCCGGGCGACTGTGTTGGAGAGCTCAGCTTTATCGACAACCTGCTGCCCTCCGCCTATGTGATTGCCCCGGAGCCTTGCCAGATTTTGCGTCTGCACCACAGCGCACTGCCGCTGCTGAGCCAAATCGCCCCGGAACTGATGCGCAACTTACTGATAATACTGTGCAGCCGGACCCGCAGAGCCGACCGGATGTTCCGTGACAGTGAGCTGAGCGCCAACATCGACGCTCTGACCGGCATTTATAACCGGCGCTGGCTGGAGCATATCTTTGAGCGAGAAAATACCCGCAACGCTTTTGATCAGCGGCCGTTGTCGTTGCTCATGCTGGATGTCGACCACTTCAAAGACTACAACGACCAGCACGGCCACCTGGCCGGCGATTATGCCCTGTCGATGGTCGCGCACACCCTTAGCCAGCAACTGCGCCCCCACGACACCCTGGTTCGTTATGGCGGCGAGGAGTTCGTCATTCTGATGCCTTCCGTGCTCGATGAAGCCTGCGTCATTGGCGAACGCATGCGCAGCGCACTGGAACAGATCGAATGGTTTCACTCCCAAGTGGGCCTACTGCCTGGGGTGACGATCTCCATTGGGGTCGCACAGCACCACCCGAAAGACTCCCTCCTAACCCTCATCGCCCGCGCCGACAAAGCCCTTTACCGAGCCAAACGGTGCGGGCGGAATAGCCTGCACTGCTGACATTTACAGATCGCTGAGCACACAGCTGGCTTGGACAAAGCTGCAAAATCGCCGGATTAACCCTCTAAAACAGTCAAGAACCGGGACAATGCTTCGCCATACCGGCGACATGCTTTACACTGTGGCCCGTTCATTCCTTAACCAATTGACGAGATGGCCGTGCTCAAAGCACTCAAAAAGATTTTCGGCAAGACCGAAAACCCCACGCCCAACCCTGCTGGTCAACCTGAAGCGCCCAGCGCCAAACACGTCAAAGAAGAGCCCAAAGCGGAAAAATCCGGCCGCCCAGCCAAAGCACGTGGCCAGGCAGCCAGCGGTAAAGCTCCGCAAACTAAAGGCAAACAGGAACGTCCGCGTCGCGAACAGCCTGTAAAACCGGTGGATACCTGGAAGCTTGAAGACTTCGTGGTTGAGCCAGCCGAAGGCAAGACCCGCTTCCATGATTTCAACCTCTCCCCCGAGTTGATGCACGCTATTCATGATCTGGGCTTCCCGTACTGCACGCCGATTCAGGCACAAGTGCTGGGCTATACCCTCAACGGTCGTGACGCCATTGGCCGCGCACAGACAGGCACCGGCAAAACCGCTGCCTTCCTGATCTCCACCATTACTCAACTGCTGCAGACGCCTCCGCCTAAAGAACGCTACATGGGCGAGCCGCGCGCACTGATCATTGCGCCAACCCGCGAACTGGTGGTGCAGATTGCCAAAGATGCTCAGGCGCTGACCAAATATTGCGGCCTCAACGTCATGAGCTTTGTCGGCGGCATGGACTTCGATAAACAGCTCAAGCAGCTGGAATCGCGCTACTGCGACATCCTCGTCGCCACACCAGGCCGTCTGCTGGACTTCAACCAGCGCGGTGAAGTGCACTTGGACATGGTCGAAGTAATGGTGCTGGACGAAGCCGACCGCATGCTCGACATGGGCTTTATTCCGCAGGTCCGCCAGATCATTCGCCAAACCCCGATGAAGGGCGAACGCCAGACCCTGCTGTTCTCCGCCACCTTCACCGAAGACGTGATGAACCTGGCCAAGCAGTGGACGACTAACCCGGCCATTGTCGAAATCGAGCCGGAAAACGTCGCCAGCGACACCGTTGAACAGCACGTCTACGCCGTAGCTGGCAGCGACAAGTACAAACTGCTGTACAACCTGATCACCCAGAACGACTGGAGCCGGGTGATGGTGTTTGCCAACCGTAAGGATGAAGTACGTCGCATTGAAGAGCGCCTGACCCGTGATGGCGTCAGCGCAGCGCAAATGTCCGGCGACGTGCCGCAGCACAAGCGGATCAAAGTGTTGGAAGGCTTCCGTGAAGGCAAAATCCGCGTTCTGGTGGCCACCGATGTTGCCGGTCGCGGCATTCACATCGACGGCATCAGCCACGTGATCAACTTCACCCTGCCGGAAACCCCGGACGACTACGTACACCGTATCGGCCGTACCGGTCGCGCTGGCACCAGCGGCACCTCCATCAGCTTTGCCGGTGAAGATGACGCCTACGCTCTGCCCGCTATTGAAGCGCTGCTGGGCCGCAAGATCGCCTGCGAAATGCCGCCAGACGAACTGCTCAAAGCTGTTCCGCGCAAGAACTGATCGGCGGATAAAGAAAAGGCGAAGCTCAGGCTTCGCCTTTTTTGTGCGCACTGAAAAGTGTTAGCCGCGCTGGACACTGATCGTGTGATGATCAAAACCCTGCGCCACCAGATACTGCCAGGCCTGCTCCACCGCTTCCGGCAAATCAGCAGCTACCTGAAAACCGGCCTGCGGATACAGCTTGATGCGCTGAATATCACCGACCATTTCCGCAATCACCCCGAACACCCCAACGGCGTTGGCGATTCCGTCTGGAAAGCCATAATCCGGCGCATCCACCCACGCCGTTAGCTCCGGCCAGCGAATGGGTAAGGTCAGCTTTACCCGGCGAATCGAATTGGGTTTGGTTAGAAACGTAGCACTGCGCACGTGCGCAAACAGCTGCCGGGTAAAGGCAATGTTTTCGGCAAAATTGGTTGCACGCGCCTCCAGAGTGAACTGATCGGGGCTTACACCAAGCGCCACAGCACGCTCCGCGAAAATCTCAGCCTCAGGCCTCGTCCACAAATGCCGCGTCCAGTTGCCGGTATTGCCTGAGAACACGATATGCCCGGCAACGCCTTGATTAAGCAGCTCACAGGCATAGTCGCAAACCCGCAGATCATAGCTGCCGCAGACGATCAGCAGCTCACACTGCGCATGACTGCGCCTCGCTGATAGATAGTCCCAGAGCACTTGAGCCTGGCGCAGTGTTTCGGTCATACCACCTCCTCCCTGAGATGCCTGTCAGCCGTCAAACAACTCCAGCTGTACCAGCTTGCCGCGCAAATCGTGCAAACGCACACCTACACCCAGCAGTCGGACAGGCTTGTTGCCTCGAGCAAACGCACTGGCCAGCAAACGCCGATAACTTTCCAGATCACGTCCGGCACCACTTTGTTCCAGCGTAGTCTGGGTGAAATCGTGAAACTTCACTTTGACGAATGGCTTGTCCGGCCGGTAACTCGCATCCAACCGCTCCAAACGCGTCTTGAGTTGCTCGAGTAAATCCGGCAACTCATCAAGACAGGCTTGTAAATCCGGCAAATCAGCATCGAACGTGTTTTCCACGCTGACCGACTGTCTTCGACTGTCATTCTCCACCGGGCGGTTATCAATGCCTCGCGCCAGTTCCCACAGCCGTTCACCAAAGCTACCGAACTCTTTGGCCAACGCCAGCTTGTTCCATTCACGCAAATCACTGCAGGTGCGAATGCCGTGCCGCCCCAGCTTGTCGGCCGTCACCTTGCCCACACCATGCAATTTACTAACGGGAAGCGCGGCGACAAAACCCTCCACCTCGTCCGGCGTGACCACAAACAGCCCATTAGGCTTACGCCAGTCGCTGGCGATCTTGGCGATAAATTTGTTGGGCGCCACGCCCGCGGACACTGTGATGTGCAGCGTCTGCCACACTCGCTTGCGAATCTCCTGAGCAATCCGCGTAGCACTGCCAGAGAAGTGCGGACTGTCACTGACATCCAGATAGGCCTCGTCCAGCGACAGCGGTTCGATCAAATCGGTGAACTCACGAAAGATGGCGTGAATCTCCCGTGAAACCGACCGGTAAACATCCATTCGCGGCTTTACGATCAACAGATCGGGACACAACTTCAGCGCCTGAGCCGATGCCATGGCCGAGCGCACACCATACGCCCGCGCCTCGTAGTTACAGGTCGCAATCACCCCACGCCGCTCAGCCGAGCCCCCTACCGCAATCGGCTTTCCTGCCAAGGACGGATCGTCACGCATCTCGATCGCGGCGTAAAAGCAATCACAGTCAATGTGGACGATCTTTCGTTGGCTCATAACTTAATTGTGCGGATACAGATCGAGACAGGGCAGCGGGGTTAACCAAGGGTATAACCACTTTTCGCCGAGAAAAACATGAGGCAACGCGGGCAAGCAGTGGTGTGAGCCTCAGTAAAGGCAGGCAGCAAAAAGGCTGGGCACTCACCAGCACCCAGCCTCTGGATTGTACAGCCTTAAAGCTGCTGCCGCGCTTACTGCCCTAAGTTTGCCTCACGGGCTTGCAAAGCGCTGGCGATGGTTTGCAGGCTGTCGGCAGGCAGCAACACCGCCGACGGAGCAATTAGGCAAATGTTAAAGTAGCGGCCTTTCGTTATCTGGCGAGTAAACCCGCTCAGCCGCCAGCCGTTTCTGTAGGCACGTCCTTATGTTCGATATCACCAGCTTGTGGCTGTTTGTACTGGCCGTTTTTCTGCTTTCCATTACCCCTGGCCCTGATATGGCCTACGTCGTAGGGCAAAGCGTTGCCAATGGACGACGGGCTGGTGTTATTTCTGCGGCCGGCGTTGCTCTGGGCAGTTGCACCCACGCGATCGCCAGTGTGATTGGCCTGACTGCACTGATTGCAGCCTCACCGGTGATGTTCTCGATCGTTAAATATGCCGGCGCGCTTTATCTGATGTATCTGGGCGGGAAGATGATCCTCGGCACATTAACCAAAACCGATGCTGGGCAGGACGATGCCCCGCCGATTAAGAAAGATGCGCGCTTGCAGGACCTACTCAGCAAAGGCTTTATCACCACCCTGACCAACCCCAAGGTGCTGCTGTTTTTTGTCTCGTTCTTCCCGCAATTCGTCGTGCCTAACGGACAACACCAGATGGAATCCTTCCTCGTACTGGGCCTTGCTTACACGCTGGTGGCCTTTGTGACCGACTCGATGTTCGCCCTATTGGCAGGCAGTGCCGCTGGCGCAGTCTCCCGCAACCGCAAAATCCAGATACTGCTGGATCGGATTGTAGGCACTGCCTTTATTGGGCTGGGCGTCAGGCTGGCGCTCACTCACCGCTGAGAAAGGGCTCCGCCTGCATCTGTCGACTGTTCCTACCGCGGCCGCCGCTAAAGCTGCACCGGTTATAGGTTCAATCCGTAAACATGTTCAGTTGCGCACGTCAGTCAGCGCGTTTTAGGGCATCCGTCCAGGACACTTGTCCAAACCTCTACAGCACCGCCCTGATCATCGTCAGCAACAACAGGTGAATCGGATAGAAAAAGTAGCCCCAGCGCCCCACCGGCCAAACACGCCACGTGAAGCCCGCCCGCAGCAGCCAAAGGCCTAACAGCGGGGCCATAAACTCCACAACCACACTGTTGCCGATGGTGTCGAAGCTCAAGCCATCACTCCAGCGATTACGGCTATTGGCCAAAACACTGACCACGGCCGGCAAAAGCCAGAACACACCCGAACGTTTTAACGCGATCACTAAGGATGCTGGCAGCAACACCCCGAATACGCCGTACATCAGCACGTCATGCAATAAGGCACCTGCTGCGATGCCAGCAGCCCCGAGCAGAGAAGCGCTCTGACTCTGATGATGCACAGCCCAGGCCACCAGCAATCCAAGTGTCAGGGTTGGCATGATGTTTAACGAGCTGCTTTGCGTGGAAAGCCACTGATAAGGAAGCTCTGAGATAACCGAAAAGGCGACAAGCCAGGCCAGGTAACGTGCATTGTTCGGAGTAAACAACTCCCCGCTGCGGGAGCGGCGTACGTTGGCAGCGATCCCAAGACAAAACAGCGGGAATGCCAGGCGGCCGAGCATGAATAACTCATCCTGCGCCTGAGGCCAGAGGTGACGCAGGTGGTCCACCAACATGGTCAGTAAAGCTAACCATTTGACCAAGTCCAGACCGGCATCACGCTTCATGCGGAAAAACCAAGGTCATAACTCCGAAAATCCAATAACAGAACCAAGCCGGCCGGGAAGTCCCACACATCGACTCCCCAAGGCTGCAACAACTGAGCATACGCGTCAAAGGATGCCCTTGAAGAACAGGAACGCTACGTTATGAACTGAACGGCAGCAATACGCCGAAGATGACAAAAAAGCAGCCGCAAATCAGATTGAATAACCGTCCCGACCGCGCCAGCCAAGGTCTGACTTTATCGGCCGCACTGGCGATCAAGTACTCCACCGCAAACTCCACCACCGCATAGGTAATGACGATCACTAGAGTTTGCACCAACAGGTTGCGGCTGGAGTCCAGAAATGGCGGTAAAAAGGCGGTGTACAGCAGCAACGCCTTGGGGTTGGATAAAGCTGCCAGCAGCCCCTGCCTGAACAACAATGCATTGCCAGAAGCCTGACCGGAGAGAGGGTCAAAGGTGATCGGCGCGGCTCGCCAGAGGTTGGCACCCAGCCAGATCAGGTAAACGCCACCAACAATCTTCAGTGCATTAAACAAGGTCGGCGAAGTTTGGATCAGCACTGCCAGCCCAGTGGCGCATAAAGACAGCATCACTACAAAGCCCAGCACGCCGCCACTAATAGTGCCTACAGCTTTTTGTCGGCCATGCATGGCACCGTGGGTCAGCACAAGCATGGCATTCGGCCCTGGAACCACCGCAATACCGAAGCAAGTCAGCAGATACAGTAACCAGGTGTCCAGGGGCATTTATCAGTCCAGATAATTCAGCGAACACAACCAAACTTGACAGAAGATAACCCGCTACACGGGTTTATCGCACTCAACAAAAACCGCAGTTTCACCAAAACCAACCGCTGCTCTTGGACAGTTCCTGCTCACAACTGCGGTACTGCGCGCCGTACTCCGAAGCGCGGGCCTGGACTTTTTGTGAAGTGGTTTTCAGCCAGGGTTTGGCATCGTAACTGCGGTTTCGGTAGCCACCCCAGCCTTCGTGGTAGTTCAGGTACTGGCCGTAGGCATCCCACAGGGAAACACCGTTAACCTTGCGGGTCTTGGACATGTACCAGCCCATAAAGTCGATGGCATCGGCAAAGTCATCCCGGTCTGCGCCCCAGCGTCCCGCTTCGCGCTTGTAGTCTGCCCACGTGTCGGTCTTCGCCTGCGCGTAGCCATAGGCTGTACTCACCCGGCCCCAGGGAATAAAACCGAGGAAGTAGTAGCGTGGCGGTATCGCGTCGTGCTTGAAAGATGACTCCTGATACATCATCGCCATCGGCACCTGAACCGGCGCACCCCAGCGCTTTTGCATATCCAGCGCGGCTTCATGCCAGTCTGGCTTTTCCCGGAAGATTTCACAGAGGTTATAGGGATTAGCCGGAGGCTTGGTCGAGCACCCCGCCATCATCCCGAGCAGAACAAGCATCCAGACACGATGCATTGAGGGTATTCCTTGATCTACAGCAGATAGCAGGGGCTTATACAGTTTTTCAGAGAGAAGCTAAACCCGCAGCGAGTCAGAACTTACAAGCGGAAGCCTCTCCAATTAGCAGACCTGCAGGTAAGGCCCCTTCCCGCAGGTCTGCTCTGCCTTAAAGCACTTGCAGGGCCCGTGGGCGATGACTGCGTTGCTCGTCTTTATTATCTGCCGCCTTCTGCAGCTGGAAATCAAACCGCAGCTCGGCGCATCGCTCAGACACGCCCCGCGCGCCGCCCTCACGGAAGACCAGCTCTCCGACCAGACCATCGCGAGTAGCGTAGGCAAAGTCGTCCCACAGGTACTTATCACCTGCTAGGTTGATTTGCGTGGTCAGATGGCGATAGCCCGGCGCGGAAATGAAGAAGTGGATATGTGCCGGACGCTGGCCATGACGGCCCAGTAAATCCAGGCATTCCTGAGTCGGCCCTTGCGGATCGCAACCATAACCAGACGGCACAATGCTGCGTGCTTGGTAGCGCCCTTCGCTGTCGGTGATGATGCGGCGGCGCAGGTTGTATTCAGACTGGCTCTTGTCAAAGAACGAGTAGTTGCCCTTGGTGTTGGCGTGCCACAAATCGACGGTAGCACCGGCAATGGGTTTGCCGTCCAAATCCAGTACTTGCCCTTCAAGGAACATAACGGTGGCGACGTTATCCTCTGTGCCGTCATCCATCCGCGTACTGCCCTGTGCTACCGGAGCGCCTGCAACATAAAGCGGGCCTTCAATGGTGCGTGGGGTACCGCCGGTTTGGCCAATCTCGGCATCAATCGCGTCCTGGCGCATATCCAGAAAGCGCTCAATACCTAAACCGGCAATCAGCAGCCCTGCTTCACCACGTTTGCCCAAGCGGTTGACGTAGTCGGCAAAGGTCCAGAACTCGTCTTCAGTCAGATCAAAGTCCTCAATCAGTTTTGCCAGATCATTCAGTACGCGAAACATGATCTTTTTGATGCGCGGATTGCCGTCGTTATTAGCAAAACCAGCAGCCTCTTTAAAAAATGCTTGAGTCTCGGCAGTTTGAGAAATCTTCACAGTCATGGCTAACACCTCGAATTGTTGTTATCAGGCAAGTTCAGTGATTTCAGCGGTCGTCGGTATGGATGGATGAGGGGTGCCGGCAGATGCCGTTGACCTCAATTTCCATGTAGGGGAACAGCGGGAGCTGCATGAGCGTGTCGTGCAGCGCCTCTACGCTGGGCACGTCAAACACGCTGTAATTCGCGTACTGCCCGGCGATGCGCCACAGGTGCCGCCAAGTGCCTGCCCGTTGCAGGCGCTGAGCCAGTTCTTTCTCGTCAGCCTTGAGCTTTTCAGCCTTAGCCTGATCCATGTCGAGCGGCAGTTTGACCACCATCTTTACGTGAAACAGCATGTGCATTACCTCCTTGTTTAGTGGCGTTTAAAGCGGGCAAAGCGCTCTTCATCGAGCGTGATGCCAAGCCCCGGTGTGCGCGGTATGTGCAGAGCAAAGTCGCGGTAAACCGGCGCCTCGGTGACGATTTCTTCAGTCAGCAGCAATGGGCCGAACAACTCAGTGGCCCAGGTCAGTTGTTTGAGGGTGATAAAGGCGTGGGCCGAAGCCAGGGTGCCGACGGTGCCTTCCAGCATCGTGCCGCCGTACAGGGCGATACCGGCGGCTTCGGCGATCTGAGCAGTACGCAATACCGCACGGGGGCCACCGTTTTTGGCGATCTTGAGGGCGAACACTGAAGCAGCACCGTCGGCCGCCAGGCTGAAGGCATCCTCAACGCTCTCGATGGATTCATCCGCCATGATGGGAGCCGGGCTGCGTTGGTTAAGGCGCACTTGCCCTGCCCGGTTGATGCGGGAGATGGGTTGTTCGATCAGGTCAATGCCGTTGTCGCCCAGCACCTGACAAGCCCGCAGCGCCTGAGACTCATCCCAGTACTGGTTCACATCCACGCGAATGCTGGCGGACTCACCGAGCGCCTTTTTGATCGCAATCACATGCTTAAGGTCTTGCTCAACCGGGTTAGCACCGATCTTCAGTTTGAAGATGCGGTGCCGGCTAATCTCCAGCATGTGCTCCGCTTCGGCGATGTCTTTGCGGGTGTCACCGGAGGCCAGTGTCCAGGCCACTTCCAGGCTGTCACGTACACGCCCGCCGAGCAGTTCACTGACAGGCAAGCCCAGGCGCTTGCCCTGCGCATCCAGCAGCGCCGTTTCAATGGCAGATTTGGCAAAGGTGTTGCCCTTGGCGATCTTGTCCAGCCGCTGCATGGCCGCATTGATATTGGTGGCATCCATACCGATCAGCGCAGGTGCCAAATGGTGATCGATATTGCTTTTGATGCTTTCCGGGCTTTCGTAGCCGTAGGCGAGACCACCGATTGTGGTGGCCTCACCAATACCTTCAAGTGCATCACCGCAATACAGGCGGACAATCACCAGTGTCTGCTGTTGCATGGTATGCATCGCCAGCTTGTGCGGGCGAATGGTGGGTAAATCAACGATGAACGCTTCTATGCGCTCAATGAGAATCTGGCTCATAGCGATGCTCCGAAGTTATGAATGGTTCAACTCTTACGGAGCACGTCAGCCCAGATCGCCGCCGCCAACGGGCAGGACCATACCGGTGATGTAAGAGGCTTCATCCGAGGCGAGGAACAGGATCGCGCCGACTTGTTCGTCGATGCTTCCGTAGCGCTTCATCAGGCTGCTATCGACGGTCTGATCAACAATCTGCTGATACCAAACCTTCTCCTGCTCGTTTTGCTCGGCACTGTTGCGCGGGATGCGTCTGGGCGGCGCTTCGGTCCCGCCCGGTGCTGTGGCATTAACACGAATGCCATTGCCAGCATTCTCAAAGGCCAGACACGCAGTCAGCGCATTTACCCCGCCTTTGGCCGCGCCGTATGGCACGCGGTTAACACCGCGGGTGGCAATGGAGGACACATTGACGATGGCCCCACTGCCCTGTTCCTGCATGTAAGGCAAAACGGCATGGCAGCACCACAGCGTCGGGAACAGCGAGCGGCGCACCTCGGCTTCGATTTCCTGCTCGCGGTAATGCTCAAACGGCTTGGCCCAAATGGTGCCGCCGACGTTATTGACCAGAATGTCGATACGCCCGAAGTGCTGCACTGCATCAGTCACAGCACGCGTGCATTCGCTGTATTGCTCCAGATCAGCGGTCAGGCACAGCAGCCCTGTCTGATGCTGCTGCGCCAGTTCAAATACCAGCTCGGAGCGATCCACCGCCACGACCTGTGCGCCCTCAGCCAGTAGCCGTTCAACCACGCCACGGCCAATGCCCTGAGCAGCTCCGGTTACAAATGCGACTTTGCCGGCAAAGCGCTGGTTCCTGTCCAAATTCTGAAAAGTCTTCTCGCCCATACTCGCCTCGCGGGGTCAGGTGATTGTTGTCGTAATGGCTGGGCATAACGCCCTGTTCAGATGGCGAACGACGTCTTAATCCGCGCTTGGGGTGAACTTCTCGTAATAGAAATTCGCCGGTGTCACCCCCTGCTCCTGCAGGTAATTCCTAACGGCTTCGACCATGACGGGTGGGCCGCACAGGTACACATCGACATCGCCGTCATTGAGGTGCCCGGCGTCGATGTGCTGGGTGACATAGCCTTTTTTCGGGTAGGTGCTTTCAGGGCTGGCAACGCAAGCGCTGAAGGTCAATGAGGGAATCCGTTGCGCCAGCGCCTCAAGCCTTTCCAGCTCAACCAGATCAACATCACTGGTTACGCCATAGATCAGGTGCAACGGCTGCTCAGTGCCGGACTCGGCGATCTTCTCCAGCATCGCCATAAAGGGTGCCAGCCCCGTGCCCCCCGCGAGCATCAGCAGCGGGCGCTTGATCTCACGCAGGTAGAAGCTTCCCAGCGGCCCGGCCAGGCTCAGCGCATCGCCCACCTTGGCAGACTCGCTGAGGAAGCGGCTCATCAAACCGCCCGGCACATTGCGGATCAGAAAACTAACCTCACCATCCTTTTGCAGTGAGCTGAAGGAATACGCCCGGCTCTGATCGCTGCCCGGTACAGTGAGGTTCACGTACTGTCCCGGCAAAAAGGCCAACTGCTTCAGCGAATCGCCTTTAAGCGATAGCGCAATAGTGCTTTCAGAAAGTGCCTGCACCCGGCTGATGGCCGCCTCGTAACTGGCCTGCTGGGTTTTGCACACATCAGAGCCCACCGGCACGCGCACCACACAATCACTCTGCGCACGCATCTGGCAGGTCAGTACAAAACCCTCTGCGGCTTCATCGTCCGTCAGGGCATCTTCAATAAACTCTTCGCCCAGGTCGTACTGCCCCGACTCGGCAAAACACTTGCAGGTGCCGCACGCACCATCACGGCAATCCAAGGGGATATTGATGCCCTGACGATAGGCCGCATCCGCCACGCTTTCGTCCGCGCTAGCACTGATAAAGCGCGTCACGCCATCCTCAAAATTGAGGGCAATTTGGTAATTCATAGGCAACCTCGGCAACGCAGACCAAGCCACAGGCCCGCCTGCGTCCAGACAAAATCAGATGTGGTAGATATCGATAACCTGACGGACGTAGTCGTTTTTCAGCACGACCTTCTTCGCCTTGATCTGCGGCTGCTCGCCGTGCAAATCCAGAACGTAGAAACTCGTCCCGAAATAGCTGTCCGTGGTTTTGTAGCGGAAGCTCAGGGTGTGCCAGTTAAAGCGCACATGGCAGAGCCCGTCCCGCTCTCCGGTAATCTCGATATTGCTGATGTTGTGTGAGGTGCGCGTGTCCGGCATGGTCGCGCTGGAACGCTCGGTTTTGATGCGAAACACCCGGTCTTCCAAACCGCCCCGGTTGCCGTACCAGATCAGCGAAATCTCTGACTGCGGGTCTTCGGTCAGGTTGTCGCGGTCGTCCCATGCCGGCATCCAGAATGTGGCATCCGGCGCATACAGCTCCAGCCATTCATCCCACTGGCGGTCATCCAGGTAGCGCGCTTCGCGGTAGAGAAAATCCCGTACCGTTTCGTAGAGGCTGCTCATTGCACATCCTCCACTGCGATCAACTGTTGCTCAGCCGTAACGGCGTCCAGCATTAGTTGTTGCCAGTATTTGTGTTGCAGGACAAACAAGCCTTCATCTTCGGTGCGCACACCGGAGAGCAACGGTTGCAGATTGATTTCCCGGGCGGCGTCATCCGCGCCCTCAATCCAGTGCTGGGCACCACGGGACATGTCGTTCCAGCCACGCCCGGAGCCGTAGCCGAGCTGGCACGAGCGGAACTCCTCAAGATCATCCGGCGTGGCCATGCCGCTGACGTTGAAGAAGTCTTCGTACTGACGGATGCGCTTCGCCCGCGCTTCGGCACTCTCGCCTTTGGGCGCAATGCAGTAGATGGTGACTTCTGTGCGGTTCACATCAATCGGACGTGCCACGCGGATTTGTGAGCTGAACTGATCCATCAGATAGACGTTTGGATACAGGCACAGGTTGCGCGAGTTCTCGATCATCCAGTCGGCGCGGGCCTGGCCAACCTCCTGCACCAGTTCATCACGGCGCTCATAAGTCGGCCGGTCTTGCGGGTTAGCCCAGCGTGTCCACAACAGCAGGTGGCCATGATCAAACGAGTAGAAGCCACCGCCATTTTTGGCCCAGCCGCCAGCGTCCATGGTTTTGATTTCTTCGCCGGCATCGCGCTGCTTGCGCTGGTTTTGCGTGGCTGCGTAGTTCCAGTGTACGGCACTGACGTGGTAGCCATCCGCGCCATTTTCCGCGGTCAGCTTCCAGTTGCCTTCGTAGATATAGGATGAAGAACCGCGCAGCACCTCAAGGCCATGGGGTGACTGCTCGACAATCATGTCGATGATCTTGGCTGACTCGCCGAGGTGTTCTTTAAGCGGCTTTACGTCCGCATTCAGGCTGCCAAACAGAAAGCCCCGGTACGACTCAAAACGCGCCACCGGCGTCAGGTTATGGGAGCCATCGCAGTTAAAGCTTTCAGGGTAGCCTGCGTCTTTCGGGTCTTTAACCTTGAGCAGCTTGCCGCTGTTGTTAAAGGTCCAGCCATGAAACGGGCAGGTAAATGAGGAGCGATTGCCGCTTTTATGCCGGCACAGCTGCGCGCCACGGTGGCTGCAGGCGTTGAGAAAGGCATTCAGCTCACCCTCTTTATTGCGCGCAATAAAGATTGGCTGACGGCCCATCGTCGTGGTGAAAAAATCATTGATCTCGGGGATCTGGCTTTCATGGGCAAGGTAAATCCAGTTGCCCTCGAAGATGTGCTTCATCTCCAGTTCAAACAGCCGGGAGTCAGTAAACATCTCGCGCTTGCAGCGGTAGATGCCCTTCTCCTTATCCTCTTCAAGCAAGGCAGTGAGATAGCCGACACTCAGGGACATAGCCAGAGCCTCCATTGTTATTGTTCAGGCGAGGCTCAGGTTAGGTGCGGGCAGCAAGCGGCAATATCCACTTTGCGCAGACCACTATCCACTTTGTGTAATCACACTGTCATGCCGCTTCAACCGCGGCGTTTGAAGGTCTCTGACGGCAGCTCAGCAAACTGCTGGCGATAGATTTGGGAGAAGCGACCCAGGTGCAAAAAGCCGTATTCCAGGGCCAGTTCGGTGACGTTGCGCACGCCACAGTCCGGATCAAGCAGGCACGCCCGAATACGCTCCAGACGCTTTTGCCGGATGTAATTCAGCGGTGTCAGCCCAACCTGCCGCTCAAACAATCCATACAGCGAACGCACACTCATATTGGCCTGCTGCGCTAAGTGCTCAGCACTCAACTCCAGCTTGAGATTGGCTTCGATAAAGTCCGCTATCTGTTCAAAACGAGCGACCTGGCTGTTCAGTTGCTCCCGACTGACGTTGTTTTGCATCAGTACCAGTAGCTTGCTGCCGATGATGTGTGCGAAGTGCTGCTGCACCCGATCCAGCGACGCCTCTTCCGCCTCGTGGCACACCACATCCAACAGGCTGTAAAAGCTGCTCAGCTCCGCCGAACCATAGCGCTGGTTAAGAAAGCGAATCCCCTCTTCGGGACGCTGCCAGTGCTGCGCCTCACAAATCGAGTCCAGCAGCGACACAGGCAGCTTGAGGATGAATTTTTCGCAGTCTTCCGAATAGGTCAGATCAACCGGATCATCCGGGTTAATCAGCACGGCATCACCCGGCGTCAGACGGTGCTCCTGATTGCGCGTGCGCCACAGGCACTGCCCACGCAACAGAATTTGCAGATGAAAGATACTTTCCAGCGCCGGAGAGGTCACACGCACCACTCCGCCATAGCTGATCCTGCACAGATCAAGGCTGGAAAACGGGCGGTGACTCAAGCTGGCTTGAGGGTATCCAGAACGCGGCAGGCGGATGTCGTGAGCGCCAACATGCTGATTGACATACTCAGATACTTCATAAGGATCAGCACGCTCAAACACCCTGCTGCGCACACTCAGCAGGCGGCTTTCCATGCAAACAGTCTCTTTATATTTATTATCGGGTCGCTCAACAGCGGCTTTCAGGGCTTGGGCGACGATAAGCAGCACAAGCGCCCACTACTGAAACACGAGAAGCGGCACAAAAGCCAGCGTCAGGCTCTAAACACAAAGAGACATTGGATAAATGGCGGCCGGCTGATGAGCAGAAAAACCACTGCAAACACCGCCCGAACCGCCAACAACTGTGCGTTACAACATGCCGGATAAACGTGAGCAGGCCACAGGCCTGCTCGGTCGTTATCAAGACGTTAAACCACCATCAGCCAGAATATCTGCGCCCGTAATGTAGGACGCCTCCGGGCTGGCAAGAAACGCCACCAGACCGGCGATTTCAGGTGGCTGGCCGTAACGCCCGACAGCAATGCGCGGCACCATAAACTGAGCAATCTCACCATCAGCCGGGTTCATATTCGTATCCACCGGACCAGGATGCACGCTGTTCACTGTTATCCCACGCGGGCCCAAATCATGAGCCAGGCTGCGGTTAAAGCCTGCCACCGCGCCTTTGGTCAGTGAGTACGCCGCAATGCCGGGAAAGCCTGCGTATTTGGTCACCGAACTGCCGATATGCACAATACGCCCGCCCGCCTTCATATGCCGCACTGCTTCCTGCGTGGCAACAAAAACGCCAGTCACATTGACCGCCAACATCGCCTCGTAATCCTCAAAGCGGGTTTCTTCAATCGGGCTCGCGCTGGCGATGCCGGCATTGTTCACCAGAATGTCCAACCCACCGAAAGTTTCGACCGTTTTAGTGACGGCCGCACGAACAGCCTCAGGCACCGCCGAGTTAGCCTGAATAGCCAATACCTGGCCGCCCAACGCCTCAACTGCTGCAGCGGTTTCTTCAGCCAGTTTGGGCGAGCCGTTATAGGTAAACGCCACCTTGGCGCCGTCAGCCGCCAGACGCTTAACAATTGCCGCCCCAATAGAGCGGGAGCCGCCGGTTACAAGGGCAGTTTTGCCTGCCAGTGGCAGTATTTGGGAGGAAGTTACAGCGTTCATGATTCACACCTTTTTTTGAGTAACGAAGACAGGTGGTGAATATGGCGCTTTAATTACCGCTTGATTAGCATCAAATGGCTTTGATCATTTTCAAGCAAACTTTGAAGGTAATGCATGGAAACCCTGGCGAATCTGGAATCCTTTGTGCGCAGTGCCGAGAGCGGCAGCTTCTCCGCAGCAGCGCGGCGGCTCGCACTCACACCGGCTGCAGTAAGCCGCAACGTCGCGATACTGGAGCGCAGCTTGGGCGTTCGCCTGTTCCAGCGCTCCACACGCAAGCTGACCTTGACTGAAGCGGGTGAAGCCTTCCTCAGCCAAATCGGCAGCCCGCTTGAAGACCTGCAAAGCGCCATCGCGGCTGTATCAAGTGACAACGGCCAACCCGCCGGAGTGCTCAAAATCAGCCTGGCGCCCTCGCTCGGAATGGAGTACCTGCTGCCTCACTTGCCCGAGTTTTTGCAGCGTCACCCACTGGTTCGCCCTGAATGGCACTTTGAAAACCGCACAGTTGATCTGATTGCCGAGGGGTATGACGCTGCTATCGGCGGTGGTTTCGATCTGGCAAATGGTGTTGTGGCGCGGCGGCTAACTCCGCTGCACGTTATTGCAGTGGCCTCACCTGCGTATCTGGCCCGACACACGCCCCCAGAAACACCAGCAGAGCTAAACAGCCTGCACTGCATTGCCCTTCGCTCATTAATGACCGGACGCATCCGATCCTGGAGCATGCGCAATGCTCAGGGTGATGAAGCGGTTATAACCGCACAGGAAACGATTGTTTTCAACGACCCGAAAGCTGTCCGCGAAGCCGCTCGCTTAGGCTTGGGCGTCGCACTACTGGCAGTACCCGACGTCCTCGCCTTGTTAGAGTCTGGCGAGCTTGTAAGTGTACTGCCGCAGTGGTGGAGCGATGCCGGTTCGCTTTCGCTCTACTACTCCAGCCGCCAGCTTTTGCCTGCTAAAACGCGAAGTTTTATTGAGTTCGTCGTAGAACTGTTCGAGCGCGAAAACTACGCCCAGCGTTTTGCCGCGAATCAAGGCTAACGCCAGATGAGACTGGCGTTAGCAACAGGTTATTGCGCCTGCGGCTGAATCAGCGCCAACAGGGTCCAGCCGGTGCTCAGCTTCAGCTGACTGTCACTGCTGACCACATGCACCCAGCCATTAGGGTCACGGGCAAATAACAAAGTCGCACGTTCACCGTGCAAGGCTTGGTAATCCTGCCAAGTGAAGCCCTCGGTCAGCGTCGTACTGTAAAACTCCGCGCCTTTGGCCAGCAGGCTGGCCAGCTTGCTGTAGGTCAGGCTGTCGTCGCCCAGCAACTTACCGCGATGCTTATCGCTCGTACGGTGCTTGTCACTGCGGCGACTCTCCTGACTGTGGGCCAGGCTGAACAGGCGCTTGTGGCCAAAGTCATGCCTGAAACGCATCACCGCCAACGTGTTCAACTCGCCGGACGGAGACAGCGCCAGCAAATGGCCCAAGCCGATCAAATCCAAGTGGGCTTCAGCATGCTGCGAAGCGGGATTACCGAAGTACGTCGGCAGCCCTTCCATGCGCGCCGCGCTGATGTTTTCCCAGCTGGAATCGGTGAGCAACACACGGCTACCAGCCTGCTGCAGCGCCTTGCCGATTGCCCGAGCCGGGCCGTTAGCCCCGATGATCAGGAAGCCGCTCGGCGCAGGCTCCGCCACATTCAGCAAACGGGCAATGGGCCGCGCTGTAGCGCTCTGCACAATGACCGTGCCGATGATTACCGCGAATGTCAGCGGCACCAACAGCAGCGCGCCTTCATAACCGGCTTCATCCAGACGCACCGCAAAAATCGCCGACACCGCAGCCGCCACAATCCCACGAGGCGCGACCCAGGCTAGCAAAGCGCGCTCACGCCAATTGAGGTTGGAGCCGGCTGTAGAAATCAGAATGTCCAGCGGCCGCGCCACCAGTTGAATCACTAGCAGCAGAATCAACACTGCTGGCCCCAACGCCAGCAACGCGCTGAGGTCCAGACGCGCAGCCAAAAGAATAAACAGACCGGAAATCAGCAACACGCTGAGGTTCTCTTTGAAGTGCAGAATGTGCTGCACATCGACGCCACGCATATTGGCCAGCCACATGCCCATCAGCGTTACGGCAAGCAGGCCAGACTCATGCATGATCTGGTTAGAGCCGATAAAAATCCCCAGCACCGCCGCCAACGCGGCAAGGTTGTGCAGATACTCCGGCAACCACTGACGACGCAGCACCACGCCGAGCAACCAGCCACCGGCAACACCCAGCACCGTGCCACAGGCGATCACCCCGGCAAACACCATCAGGCTGTGTTTAAGCCCTTCGCCCGCAGCGCTGGAGATAATAAAGCTGTACACCACCACCGCCAGCAGCGCGCCGATGGGGTCGATGACGATGCCTTCCCAACGCAGGATATTGGCAATCGAAGCACGCGGCCGCACCACCCGCAGCATCGGCACAATCACCGTCGGCCCGGTGACCAGCGTCAGGCTGCCGAGCAACAGAGCCAGCAGCCAGTCAAAGCCCAGCAGCCAGTGCGTCGCCACGGTAATCACCGCCCACGTTGCCAGCGCCCCGACCGTTACCAAGCGCTGCACCACACTGCCAATCTCACGCCACTGTGAGAGATGCAGCGTCAGGCTGCCTTCAAACAGAATCAGCGCCACCGCCATCGACACCAGCGGCATCAGCAGCGGCCCAAACAGCTCCTGCGGATCAAGCCAGCCCAACACCGGCCCGGCCAGAATCCCGGTTAACAGCAAAAACAAAATCGCCGGCAGCTTGACCCGCCAGGCCAACCACTGACAGGCCAACGCGGCTAATCCAATACCGCCAAAGGCCAATAGAATTTGGGTTTCGTTCATTAATGCTTCGTCCTTCAATGAGCAGGCATTGAAAGACTAGACAACGGCGGGATGGTTCAGGGGAATATTTGCGTTAATGAGTTACGGCTTAACAGTCGGATAGATTCTTATCCATCACTGCCACCCTTTCGTAACCTTGTTGAGCCATTTCTTTTTGAAAGGTGTATCTGTCACCTTTCAGTTATACCGCTCTAATCTGCTGGGCAAGCATCGAAGCTAGCCTGTTAGAGTCAACATCGCTGATGTTAGAGGAGCTTGCCCATTGGGACGTGTTCTAACCCCACAAGACCGAGCCAAAATCCAAGTCGCCTTGGCAGACGCCTTTGTTGACAACGCGGTGGACTATAAGGCGATAGCAAAGCAAATGCGTGACTACGACCCCGAGATTGTCCGAGACATTCTGTATGAGGACGTTGCCCCGGTGTGCTTTAGCAATCTTGAAACACCTGTACCGTCTATATGGACAGGGTTCGATACGCAGTGGCTGCTGAACGAAATAGACAAACAGACCCGTACTCGCGAGGCCAGCTGGCTAAAGCGTCGGCTAGACAATTTAAAAACTGCCTGGTTGCGATATAGCTATGGCTATATCTGGAAAGAGATTAGTGAATCCAGCAAAGCATAAGCTGCGGCTTATTACAGGGAAGCAAGTCGGCATAATTTTTATTAAGGAAAGCTACAGTGAACAAACCCACTCTCAGCCTGCTAGCGCTGATGTTAATTGCCCTCAACTGCCAGGCAGAAATCACCGAGGAACAGATTGCAGCTGACTGCGCAAAGATCAGTCAGTATGCGCAGCAAGGCGAGGCCTTCTACAAAGCCAAGAATTACCCCAAAGCCCGCGAAGCCTTTGAGCAGCAGGCCGCGTGGCAGGAGCAGTGTGAGATAGGAGATCAGGACCGACTAGCCACTGGTTACAACAATGTCGCACTGACCTGGATTCGCCAGGGCGAATACCGTAAAGCGCAGGCTTGACTGGCCATCATGCCGGATGACAAAAAATCGAAGTACAACCTCTCGCTGATTCAGGACAAACTGGATGCCCTGCCGAAGCCAACCTCACCTGTCGGTGAATACTGGCTCTATTCCGGTCGCAGCACATTTCAAACACTCAAACTTAAAGCTCTTGGGAATGACACGTACCAAGCAGACTGGGATGGCGTGTACTTTGGCTTCATGGGGTTTTATTCCGGCCCCAACATGGGTGACTTCAGCGAAGTGGTGACGCTGAAAAATGGTGTGGGCGATATCTTACTTAAAGAGGTTGACGACACAGAACCCTGCATACTTTCACTGACGCAGTCGTCAGATGGCAAAGGCCTTACCATCAAACGAAGTAGTGATAGCCGGCACTGCGGTTTCGGCCATAACGTCAGCGCAGGCGGGGACTACCTGCGGGTGGACTGAGCTGTGATCAGAGCCAAGATGGGGCTTAAATAAATCTGTCCCCATTTCTCCGGAACGAGGCGCTGCTGCCCACTCGGTAGCTGTCCCATCATGCTGTTCGCCCCCGCGCTCGCTGACAGGGCAATTCTGCCGAAAGCATGGGGAAGCAGCTACTTTTTCAACAGAATCGGCCGGTTGCCGAAGCTCGTGACAGGCAGCTACCAGCCAAAAGCAACTGATCAGGGGCTACTGAGAAGTAAGAAGCGCCTTAGATGAAAGAGCATCCCATGAAGAGATCGCCGTGTAGGGCGCTCGCCCGCTTCATCAACCATCACCAGTGGAGGTCTTTGAGTCAGTCTGCTTAGGCTAGATTGAACTGCCCGCTCAGAGTACTCACTGTCCAAAAAACTCTGCAAGCGACCGCGTCTCTACAGCGGCCTCGCCCAGACTCTCCGACGCCTGCAACCCCTGAGCCCGATCAAAGCTGTTGACCTCTAACCCCCGTAGGTTGAAGTAATTGTAGGTGTACTCCCCTTTCAGGCTTCCGGGCACGATCGTGTACTTGACGATCACAGACTCGTTTGCCTCCTGCGATGAACGCGACATGTGTTCACGATAGAGATCGAAATTGGGATGGATGAAGCGATAACCCTCGCTTTCCATAAGCTGCGCTTCGTCGTCCGGGTCTACAACAAAGTCGGTGTTGCTCCCCTTGTACTCCATGTTGCACCGTTTACAGGCAATCCCCAAGTTCCACATCGTGTAGGACCATGGTCTGTATCCAGCAATCGATTTGGGAAGAACATGCTCCCTATCGGTCATGAAGGCGCCCCCGCCGTAAAGGTTGACTCGGCAGTAGCAGCACTTATGGCCATGACGCTGGAGGTGATAGCTAAGGATCTTTGCCTTGACACTAGCAATTGCTTTGGACTGTGCGCCTCCCGGAGACCATCCCCAGGGATCTAGAGTCGTTAGAGCGGCTGCCACAGCGTTCTGCTCGTCAACGGTGAGTGCAAACTCGTCGAGAGCCGGTAAATATCTATCGATCACTGCGCCCCCTCGTGCTCTGGTTCTTCTCGACCTTATCCAACAGCCCTTTGACCGCGGTGAAAAAGCTCCGCTGACGGTCATCGAAGCTTCCTCCCTCCATCCGCCCAATAAGCGTCAAGACCTCCTCTTTTCTTATTTCTCCCTTCTCGAAGCGAGACACTTCGTCGACAAGTCGCTCACTGACGAAATGGTTCGCTGGAGTCACGACGTCAAAGGCGCGCCAGAGTATCTCTTCAATACTGCTCTGCGAACTACTGGTGCCATCGATCGGTAAACGTTGAGGGCGCCCATGGCGGATCTCGTAAACTGATACGAGAGCCGAGCTATCTGCCAACGCACCTGTGACCACCAACGGAGCATGGGTAGCCACAATCACGGTAGGACTGTAGTAGCGCAGGGCAGTCAGAACATGATCGATGTATTCACGCTGCCAGTTCGGATGCAGGCTGTTCTCAGGCTCATCAATGATGACGATCGGAGATTCGCCCGCGTTCGTAATTAGGAACAGAAGCGAGGAGATCAGTGCTAGCTGCCCCGAGCTCGCGTGATGCATCTCAACGATATCGCCGCTATCCATCCGCTGGAGATACACGCCGATGCCACGGAGAATATTACATGCGCGCAGCTTGGATTCGAGCCTCAGGACAGATCCAAACTCCCTCGCACGACTGAAGTCGAGAGCCTCCTCAGAAGCGTCAATCCAAATGGGCTCTGATGGATCATGGCGTTGGAGAAACGCCAACGCTATTTCGAGGTCATCCTCTAGTCGGTCATGGTTCGCGTCCAAGTAATACGGAGAGTCGTCTAACCGATCGACCACACCCCGCAGCTGAAAACGGATTTTATCGGGTGACATGTGGAGATTCATGCCTGACTCAATGTGGAAGCCGAAGCGTGCGCGGTAACCGCAATACTCGAGAGCGGAGCTGATCTGAAAAAAAGTGGCCCCGGAACCTGCGAGCGACTCTGCCACAGCCTTTTTTACAATAATCCTTGGAGAACCATTGGTCTTACCGACAGCTATGCGTCGTACCCCCTTAAGGCCGGAAAATCGATCGTGGGGTGTATTACACACGATCACAATATTGCGATCGCTGCGGCACTGGATGGCCAGGTCGCGGAGAAACGAGCTCTTTCCCGACCCATTCGGTCCGACGAGTATTGAGACCGACTCTGCAGATCCATGATCACCCAGGCCAAGATAATCCAGCATCATCGTGTGTTTCCTCGTCGAGTATCAGCCGTCAGCAAGTTAATCTCCCTATACACTAGGTTGGTACCCTTATGCCGACCAAGCCCGCAATATTAACCCACGCTTTACAGCTGGGAAGGTGATGTTGTCGCATAGTGAATGTCCACTTCTGGCCGAAAATTGCCCTTAATCTCAACACTTGTATATTCTTCCTCTACCCCACCCTCACCCACTCCACCCGATTCCGCCCCTCCGTTTTCCCCCGATACAACGCCTTATCCGCCTGTTGCAGCGAGTCATCCAGTGCCTGGGCGCTGGTGAAGTGGTCGGAGACGCCGATGGTGGCGGTGCAGCGGATGGGTTGAGTCTGGCTAAGGCCAGGAACATCCGTTTGTTCGATGGCCAGGCGTACGCGTTCGGCGAGTTGCAGGGCGCCTTCGCGGTCGGTGTCGAGAGCGATCAGGGCGAACTCTTCGCCGCCCAAGCGGCAGATCAGGTCGCCTTTGCGGGCGGTGTTGATAAGGATGTTGGCGACGTGCACCAACACCTGATCGCCCGTTTTGTGGCCGTGGGTGTCGTTGATGCGTTTGAAGTGGTCGACATCCACCACCAACACATACGCCGAGCCGGCTGTGCGGGAGCGGAAATGCAGCTCAAGGCTATCCAACAAACCGCGCCGGTTGAGCAGACGTGTTAGCGGGTCGTGAGTGGCCAGGGTGCGCAGTTCATCAGTAAGGCGGCGCAGCACCAGCCATACGGCGCTGGGCGGCAAGACCGTGCCGAGGAAGGACATATAGATGTAGAAGCCCATCTGGAAGCTGGTGTTCAGGTCCAGCGCATCCAGCCCTCCTCTGATGATCATCACGAACTTGGCCGCATTAAGGAGGCAAATGCCGCCGATCAGCGAAGCGAACACCAGCATTTCTACGCGTAAATCACGGGCGTAAGTGTGCCGCCCATAGAGCGCGGCGAGCGACATGCCCACAAACAGAGTTGCACAGGCAAACGCCAGCAGCGCGTGACGCGCCACGGGCCCCAGCGCGGCGCTAACCAGCAGTTGCGCCAGTGTGTAGCCTACCGCCACTGCCAGTAGCGGTTTAAGCACTGGAGTAGGCCGATCAAAGAAGCGCATGGCACCAAGCACGTAGGTGACGGGGGCGCAGAGTGTCAGGGTATGGCTGGCGTAGCTCAGTATGCTGGAGCTGCTGACACCATCGAGTAGTTGCAGAATGTATGCGCCCCCGAGCAGCAGGTTGCCGAGGGCGAAAACTTCCATGCCGAATTTCTTGCCGTTCAGCCGGGTGCTGATCAGCAGGAACATTGCGCAAAAACACAGCAAGTGCACGCAGAGCATGCTGATGATGATTGTGGTGACCATGACTACTCACATCTGGGATTCAGCAACTGAAGCCGGGCCAGAACGCGTAAGGCCCTGTGCGCGCATCTGAGGCGGAAATGATGCGGACACGTGTGCTTCGTTTATTGGGTCGCCAGACCTGTGCACGTTTTGTTGTTTTGTTTTTAGAGGTACGGCAGTTCAATTAACCAGATGCTAATAGCTAATAACTCTTTATGGCAATCCGTCTACTTCGGATGGTTATAAGTCTCGGGGTAATTTCCGCTGCTCCATCTGCTAAACAAAAACGCCCGGTTTGCACCGGGCGCTTTATTCGGCGGAGGTTTAATCCTCGATGATTACTGCCACTTCCCCCCTTCAACAATGACCGAAGCTGGGTCGGTGTCTTCGGCCAGGTCTTTACGCACGTACTGGTCGTAGAGTTTAAGGAGGAATTTCTCCTCGCCCAGCTTGGCCAGCTCCTGATCAACCCAGTCACGCAGCTCGGTATTGCCCTTTTTCACCGCTGGGGCGATTGGAGCTTCATCACCGAGTTTTTCGTTGAGGATGCGGTAGCCGGGGTTTTGCTTGGACCAACCGAACAGAATCAGGTTGTCCTGGGCATAGGCATCGCCACGGCCGTTGGCCAGCGCTTGCAGGGACTCGGAGTTTTTCTCGAACTTGAGCAGCTTCCAGTCTGGGCGGTTCTGGGTCAGCCAGATATCCGCTGTGGTGCCGGTGGTGACGATGGTGGTTTTGTCGGCCAAGTCATCCAGCTTTTGCACGCTGCTGTCTGCCGGGACGATGGCCTGCACGGCCACACGCAGGTTGGGGTTGGTGAAGTCCACCACCTCGGCACGCTCTGGGGTGACGGTCATGTTGGCGAGGATCAGGTCAACCTTGTCGCTCTGCAAAAACGGAATGCGGCTGGCCGGCTCGACCACCACGAACTCGACCTTTTTCTCGTCGCCGAGCAGGTCTTTGGCGAAGCGTTTGGCGATGTCGGTATCAAAGCCCACGTACTCACCCTGCTCGTTGACGAAACCGAATGGCGGCTTGTCGCTGAACACGCCGACGATGAGTTTGTCGCGCTGTTTGATCTTCTCCAGATAGCTTTCGCTGGGCGCGGCGGAGGTCTCCGGTTTGGCGGCAGCCGCCTGTTTTTGTGGGGCTGGCGAATTGTCGCAAGCGGCCAGCAGCCCGGCGGCAAGCAGCGGTAATAAGAGGGCAGATTTAAGGTTCATGGCTTATTTCCTTTTTGGCATGTTTTCCACGTAGGAGAACTTCTCCAGAAACTGCTGCGCGCGTGCGGTTTGCGGGTTGCTGAAAAAGGTTTCGGGGTCGTTTTGTTCGGCGATGACGCCGCCGTCCATAAACACAATGCGGTCGGCCACGGCGCGGGCGAAGGCCATTTCATGGGTGACGATGAGCAGGGTCATGCCGCCTTGGGCCAGATCGAGGATCACTTCCAGCACCTCCTTGACCATTTCCGGGTCGAGGGCGGCGGTCACTTCGTCAAACAGCATCACCTCGGGGTTCATACACAGCGCGCGGACAATGGCGATGCGTTGTTGCTGGCCACCGGACAGCTCGCGTGGCCAGGCGTCGCGCTTATCCAGCAGACCGACCCGTACCAGTAAGCGCTCGGCGTGGGCGGTGGCTTCGGCGCGGTCGCGCTGCTGCACCTTGAGCGGGCCGAGCAGGATGTTGTCCAGCACGGTCATGTGCGGGAACAGGTGGTAGCTCTGGAACACCATGCCGACCTTCTGCCGCACACTGCGCCAGTCGCTGCTGCTATCCAGGGTTTGCCCGGCGATGGTCAGGCGGCCGCCCTCACCTTGCTCAAGGCCGTTAAGGCAGCGCAGCAAAGTGCTTTTGCCGCAACCGCTGGGGCCGAGGATGACCAGCACTTCGCCCTGCGCCACCGTCAGGTCTATGCCGCGCAAAACCTGGGTGTCACCAAAACGTTTGCTGAATTGGGAAAGTTCAATCAGTGCCGTCATGCATAACTCCAGCGCTTTTCCAACGCTCGGGATGCGACGGACAGCGGATAACACAGCAGGAAGAAGAACAGAACCAGAAAGCCGTAGATCAGCACCGACTCGTAGGTGCGTTCGATGATCTGCTGGCCGACCTTGACCACATCCACCACACCAATCAGCACTGCCAGAGAGCTGGTTTTGATGATGCGGGTGTAGACGTTGATGGTCGGCGGCGTCAGGCGTTTCAGCGCTTGTGGCAGCAGCACATGGCGATACAGCTGCCAGCCGTTCAAACCAATCGCCACACCGGCTTCACGTTGCCCGCGCGGCAGGGATTGCAGCGCACCGCGCACCACTTCGCCCACCTCGCTGGCGCCCCACAAGCTCAACACCAGCACCGCGCACCAGAAGCTCGGCAAACTGGTGCCGGTAAAAATCGGCAAACCGAAAAACAGCAGGTACAGCCAGACCAACACCGGAATGGCACGGAACAGCTCCAGATACACCCGCAGCGGCACATCCAGCCAGCGCTTGCCGAGGTTACGCAGCACGCCGTAAAGCACACCGCCCAATGTGGCGAAGAAAATCGACGAGGCGGAAATGCTCAGGGTTTGCCACGCACCTTTGGCCAGCTGCGGCGCGCTAATCAGCAATAACTCAAGACCCGAACTGGCCATGTTGCAGCCTCCTTTCCAGACGGGCGAGCAGCAGAGACAGCGGCAGAAACAGCAGCACGCACAGGGCCGTCATCACCGCGAGCATTTCGTAGGTTTTGTAATACAGGGCGATGTAGTTTTTGGTGGTGTAGAGAATCTCCGGCACCGCCACGGCGGAGACGATGGTGGTTTCCTTGAGCAGGAAAATGAAGTTGGCAAACAGCGCAGGCAGGCTGAGCAGCCCGGCTTGCGGCAGGATCACATGGCGCAGCAGCTGCCAGCGCGACAGACCGATGGCCAGACCGGACTCGATCTGTGCCTTGGGCACCGCCTCAACCCCGGCGCGCAGCACTTCAGTCAGATAAGCGCCGCCGAGGAAAGTCATGGCGATTATCGCCGAGGCAAAGCCGGACAGCTTCACGCCCAGGCTCGGCAACGCGAAGTAGATAAAGAACAGCTGGATCAGCAGCGGCGTATTACGCGCCACCTCCACATACACGCCGATCACACGCCGGAGTACCGGCACCCGCAGCATCAGGATTGAGGCATTCACCAGTGCCACCAGCAATGAGGTGGCGATGGCAATCGCTCCAACCTGCAAGGTCACTCCCACGGCCTTGAGGAAGGCCGGGAGGGTCGACAGCACAAAGTTCCAGTCAAAACTCATCGCGGCAACCTGTCACCCGGTTGCAGCAGCGGCACGTCGACCTGCACCGTGTCGGGGTATTTGATCCCCGCGCCGGTGTTGAGGATCACCACCCGCTCGCCCGCCTTGATCCAGTCTGCCGCCCGCAATTTACGCGCCGCCGCATACAGTGCCGCGCCTTCAGGGCAGACAAATGCGCCTTCCAGCTCGGCGACTTTGCGCTGCTCGGCGAGCAGTTCGGCATCGTCCACGGCGATGGCGTAGCCGTTGCTTTCGTAGAGGGCTTCCAGCACGAGGAAGTCACCCAGCGCCTTGGGCACGTTGATGCCGAAGGCGACGGTTGTGGAGTCCGCCCAAAACTCGGAGGCAGCAGCCTTTTGCTCCCAGGCTTTGACGATGGGCGCGCAGCCACTGGCTTGCACAGCGACCAGTCGCGGCAGCGGTTTGTCGACGTCGATCCAGCCCAGTTCCTGCAGCTCATTAAAGGCTTTGTGGATGCCGATCAGGCCGACTCCGCCGCCGGTGGGGTAAAGAATCACATCAGGCAATTGCCAGTCGAACTGCTCAGCCAACTCCAGGCCCATGGTCTTCTTGCCTTCGATGCGGTACGGCTCTTTTAAGGTGGACGCGTCGTATAAACCGCCCTCCGCCACCGCTTGCGCCACCTGCTTACCGGCATCGGAAATCAGCCCGTCGACCAGATACAAGTTGGCCCCGGACAGCGCCGTTTCATTGCGGGTAATCAGCGGCGCATCTTGCGGCATCACCACCGTGGCTTTAATCCCGGCTCGGGCGCTGTACAGCGACCAGGCGGCACCGGCGTTGCCATTGGTGGGCATGGCCAGCGCCTGAACGCCTAATTCTTTTGCCTTGGATACGCCCACCGCCGCGCCACGGGCCTTGAATGAGCCGGTTGGGATAATGCCTTCGTCCTTCAGCCATAAATCGTCGATGCCCAGATCGTGGCCAATAGCCGGTGTTGGCAACAGCGGCGTAAAGCCTTCGCCGAGGGTGACGATATTGGCCGGATCAACCACCGGCAGCAGTTCGTGGTAGCGCCAAAGGCTGGCGTCGCGGCCTTGCAGGTCGGCAGGTTTCCACGCCTTTTTCAGGGCATCCAGATCGTAGGCCACCAACAGCGGCGCACCGGCTTTACTGAGCTGCTGCACCTGGTCGGCGGCGTAGCGCTCATGGGTCTTGGGGCAATACAAATGGGAGAGATAACTGTACGGCATCGGTTCTGTCCTTGATCTGTCTTTGGGCACGGCTTAGCGCTGCATGCCCCAGCGTTTCACGGTGAGGCGCTCAACCGTGGCGAAGATGAGGTTTTCCACCAGCAGGCCGATCAGAATTACGGCCGCCAGCCCGGCAAATACCTTGTCGGTATAGAGTTCGTTGCGGTTCTGGAAGATGTACCAACCCAAACCGCCCTTGCCGCTGGATGCGCCAAACACCAGTTCGGCGGCAATCAGCGTGCGCCAGGCAAAGGCCCAGGCGATTTTCAGGCCCGCGAGAATCGACGGCAGCGCTGCCGGAATCAGGATAAACAGCACAAAGCGCAAGCCTTTGAGGCCATAGTTGCGCCCGGCCATGCGCTGGGTTTCCGAGACGCCGAGAAATCCCGCGTAGGTATTCAGCGCCAGCGCCCACAGCACCGAATGCACCAGCACGAAAATCAGGCTGTTTTCACCCAAGCCAAACCACAGCAGCGCCAGCGGCAGCAGCGCAATGGCAGGCAGCGGGTTGAGCATGGAAGTCAGGGTGGCGAGCAGGTCGCGGCCCAGCTGGGTCGATACCGCCAAGCTGGTCAGCAGAAAGGCCAGCACAATGCCGATCAGGTAGCCCTTGATCAGCACGCCGAGGGATATCGAGACCTTGGCCAGCAGCTCACCGCTGATTAAGCCGTCCCAAAAGGCCTGAGCGGTTTGTACAAAGCTCGGCAGCAGCAAATCGTTGCCCTGATAACGGGCAGCCAGCTCCCAGATCAGCGCCAGCACCAGCAGAATCACGGTTTTGCGCAGCCAGCCTTGTTGCCACAAACGCTGCGCCAAGGGCAGTTCGCGCTCAAGCGGCAGGTCAGTCAGGGGCTGCAAAGGAATCTCGTATTCCTCGCGCCGGGTTGTTATCGCACTCATAAGCTCTTACTCCTTGCAGGCGATCACGCAGGCTCAATAGGCGATGCGGATATCACCGAAACCCAATGACGGCGCACTCTGCGCCCCGCTCTCTTCATCGAACAGCAGGCGGTGGATGCGCTGGGCGCTGTGCTGAAAATCCACACCGCCGAGGCTGTGCAGATCAAAGCGCTCACTGTTGATCTCAGCCCGCACGCGGCCCGGATGGGGCGACAGCAGCAGGATGCGGTTGCCGACGATCAGCGCCTCTTCAATCGAATGGGTGACGAACAGCAAGGTAAAGCGCACCTCTTGCCACAGTTGCAGCAGCTCCTCCTGCATCTTGCGGCGGGTCAGCGCATCCAGCGCGGCGAAGGGTTCATCCATCAGCAGAATCTTTGGCTGCATGGCCAGCGCCCGGGCAATCGCTACCCGCGCCTTCATGCCGCCCGAGAGCGTGTGCGGATAGGCATCGGCAAAGGCCGCCAGACCGACTTTCTCCAGATAGTGCAGCGCGCGCTCTTCCGCCTCTTTGCGTTTGAGCGTGCGCGAGGCCAACAGCGGGAACATCACGTTCTGCTTCACCGTCTTCCATGGCGGCAGTTGGTCAAACTCCTGAAACACAACAATGCGGTCCGGGCCGGGCTCGCGCACTTCGGCACCGTCCAGGCGAATCTGCCCGGCGACCGGCTGGATAAACCCGGCAACCGATTTGAGCAGTGTCGATTTGCCGCAACCGCTGGGGCCAAGCAGAACAAAGCGGTCGGCACGATCGACTTCAAAACTGACTTCGTGGGTGGCCCGCACCACTCGCTGGGCGGTGCGGTATTCAAGGCTGACCTGTTGCACCTGCAGCACAGGCTGCAGGGCTTCAGGTGCGAGTGTGCTGGCCGTGTGGCCTTGCAACAGGGCGTTCATGGATCAGCTTCCTTGTTTGATCGCAGCGTCTTCGAAGAAGTAGTCCTGCCAGGACGCCGGCTTGTTCTTGATCGCCCCTACGCGATGTAGGAACTCAGCCAGCGGGTAGGTGTTTTTCGGCGTAACGCTGAACTCAAAACGGTCGTTGTCGATGATCTTCAGCAGTTCCTCGCGGCTGATTTTGGCGCCGGTGACGCGGATGTAGGTGTCGGCTGCTGCGCCTTTATCCTTCTGGGCCAAATCGGCGGCTTCAGCCAGTGCGGCGACAAAGGCTTTGTAGGTTTTCGGGTTGTCTTTGCGGAACTTCTCGGTGGAATACAGCACGGTCGGCGAGTTCGGGCCGAGCAGCTCGTAGGTGTCCAGCACCACATGCACATCCGGATTTTTCAGGGCCTGATCCTGAAACGGCGGGTTGGAGAAATGGCCGTTCAGCTCGGTGCCACCGGAGAGCAGCGCGGCAGTGGCGTCCGGGTGCGGCAGCGCGACGGTGTATTTATCCAGGCGATTAAACTCCTTATCGCCCCACTGCTTGGCCGCCGCGTATTGCAGGAAGCGCGACTGGATGGACACGCCAACCGCTGGCAACGCGATGCGGTCTTTGTCGCTGATATCCGCGATGGTTTTGACATTGGGGTTGCTGCTCAGCAGGTAGTACGGGAAGTTGCCCAGCGAGGCCACGCCCTTGACGTTCTGGCGGCCGTGGGTGCGATCCCAAACAGTCAGCAGCGGGCCAATGCCGGCACCGGCAATATCAATGGAACCGGCCAGCAGTGCATCGTTAATCGCCGAGCCGCCGGAGAGTTGCAGCCAGTCGACTTTGATATCCAGCCCATCAGCCTTGCCGTGCTTTTCGATCAGCTGTTGATCGCGCACCACATTAAGCAGCAGGTAGACGATGCCGAACTGCTCGGCGATGCGAATCTCGCCTTCAGCCTGGGCAGTTGCGGGCACGGCTAAGGTTCCGGCCAACAGGCTAAGGCTCAGGCCAATACCGCTGGCCAAACGGGCAAAACGGGGGAAAAACGGAAAGCGTTTACCGAGAGACATGGTCATGCTCCATCAAAGTGTTTTTAATGTTTTGAGTCAGCGAATCAGAACGGCGCGTCGCCCTGAATCGTGGTGCGGTGCATATGGCGGCGCAGATGCTGCGGACAGCCAGCGGCCAGATGGATCAGTGCGCGGTTGTCCCAGAACAGCATGTCGTGGGGCTGCCACGTGTGCCGGTAGATAAACTCCGGCCGGGCGCTGTGGGCGAACAGTTCGCTGAGAATCTGCCGGCTTTCGTCAGCTGGAATATCCAGAATGTGCGTAGTGAAGTTCTCATTAACGAACAGGCCTTTGCGCCCTGTTTCCGGGTGCGTGCGCACCACCGGATGCACCACGGATTTCACCTCCGCCAGTTGCGCAGGCGTGAGCTTGGGGCGCTGCACACCGGCAAACACTTCATCGTCATAACGGGCGGTGTACGAGTGCGCGGCACGGCGACCTTCAATGGCCTTTTTCAGGTGTTCAGGCAGCGTTTCGTAAGCCAGTTGCTGGCTGGCGAACAAGGTATCGCCACCTTCTGACGGCAGCTCAATGGCGCGCAGCATGGAGCCCAGACTCGGCAGCTCTTTATAGGACAGGTCCGAGTGCCAGAACTTGCCCGCATCCGCCAGTCCTAACGGCTTACCGTCTTCCACCACGTTGGAAATGATGAAGATTTCCGGGTGCCCGGCGAGCAGAAATTGCTTGAGCACATGAATCTGCAACTCACCAAAACGGCGGCTGAAAGCGATCTGCTCTTGCGGGGTGATTTGCTGGTCACGGAACACCAACAGGCCGTGATCCAGATGAGCCTGATGGATGCGTTTGAAATCGCTGTCGTTCAGCGGCTGGGACAGATCAAGTCCGATGACCTCAGCACCCAGCGGCGCGTCGAATGGCCTTACCGAAAAACGCTGGGGTGCAGCGTCCGTTTGCAGAGAAGTGGCAACTGCCGACATAAGTGAACTCCATTTCGCGCACTGCGGCGCGTCACTGTGAAAACCGGGCTTAAGCCCTGTATCAAGTGCGGCGCGCCGATTGGTCGGCAGGTACGCATGGAGTCAATCTACAGATATAAAAAAATAAATTTAAATATCAATTAAGCATAAACATATGACGCAAATTTGATCAAAAGCCAGGCTGGTCTCCCTGCGAGACCAGCTTGAGTGACGCGGACTACCAACTGAACCGAACCCCCAAATTGCCGCCAAAGCCTTCCAGATCGTTACTATCCAGATTGGCGTTGTAGTCCACAGCCAGATGCACACTCACGCTGCTGGACAAGTGGGCCACCACCCCTAACTCAAGGGCGGCTGAGGTGGACTTGTGCTCGGTTTGCAGGCGGTCGACCGCGTCGTAGGTCACCGTATCCTGCCCCTCGAAGGTGTGCCAGAGGTTGGCTCGGATATACGGTTCAGTCAGCATGTCGCCCTGCAGGTAACGGCCACGGGCACGCACACCGGCACGTCCAATCCAATAGTCGTCTGAATCAAAGCCCACGCTGGAGATTCCGTCATGCTGGCTATCGAGATCGACGCGCTGGTTGATGATCTGGATCTGCGGTTCAAGCACCCAATGCTCAGAAACTTTCAGTGGGTAGCCCGCCTCAGCCGAAAGCGTCAGCACATCCCCTTCGGTATCCAGCCGTACACCGCGATCTGAACGAGCATGGCCGTCCACCCGAGTGGTCATCACTACCAAATCGAGATACGCCTCTTCGGCGGTAATGAACGTGGCATACGCACCGAAGCTGTCTCCTTCTACCTTGGCCTTGCCGGACTTGCGATCCATAAAGCCCCCGCTAAAGCCCTTGATGTCACCATCGAGACGGCTTTGCCCGAGGAAGAAGCCGTAGCGCTGACGCCAGCCATCTTCGTGCTCGGCTGAATACAGATCATGCCCGACCTGGTAGCCCTTGTTACTGCCATCAAAGCTCGGCGCAGCAGAGCCACTCCAGCTCTGGCGCAAATCTGAGGTGTAAGCACGCCCCCAGCCCGCAGCCAGCACACCCTTTTCAATCAGCAGACTTTGCTCGCCTTGCCGTTCATGGAATGTCCCGACTGTTTCCAATGCCAGCACTTGCGCTGCCGGAATCACCACGGAATACACCGGTACTTCCTGGCGATAAATTGGAATCGGCGCTTCACCCGGCTGAGGCACCGGTAATGAAGGCGTGCCTGGAGCCGGTTGCGGCACAACAGGTGGCGCTGGAGATCCCGGCTCGGTCAGCGGCGGCTCAGGCGCAGCCACCACGGTTGAGCGCAAATACCAGTTTTCTGCGGTCCCAGCACTCACCCCGCCTTTGAACAGGTAATAGTCATAGGCACCGGCAGAAACAGCCCCTTTCAGGGAGAACGCATCGGCTGTGGTACTGCCATTGTTGATGGCCTCAACCACCTGGATACCATCCGCCACCGTTGCTCCGCCCTGCCCGCCGAGATTGGTGACTTCAAGAGTGGTCTGCCCTGAAGCAGTGCCATTGGAAATAACCAAGCGGTCGCTTGCAGAATTGTCGTCACCGAGCACGCTGTTGAGCCTGATCAAGCCACCACTGCCGATATAGTTGCCGAATATCGACAGCCTGTTGCTGGCGTTCGCGGTGTGGGCCAGATCAATCGTGCCGGCATTGTTGACGGTCGCCAGCTGAGCGCCATCAAAAGGCATGACACTGCCCTGATCAACCAGCACTGAGCTATCTGTGCTCACTGAAAGGCTGCCGCTGCCAGTTCCCGCATCGCCCAAACTCAACGTTCCATTGAGCTGTAGGTTTGAGCCGTTGTTAAGTTCAATCGACTCCCAGTGGGTATAGCGGCCGGAGTTAGCTGAGGTGGTTGTGTTAAAGGTCAACCTGTCTGTGCCGAGACCACCATCCAAATTTGGCACCGCTGAAAGCAGCGATTCATTGAGGCCACTTAATAAGGCTGTGTCATCCCCTTCCCCCATTAAAATAGCTGACTTTATTTCACCACCACTCCAGGTAAAGCTGTCATTGCCGGCACTGGCGCGAATCTCCCCATCGACAACACCGCCACTGATGGTGATTGAATCATCACCGCCACTTACACTTATATTTCCCCCTACGCGGCCGTTGGAAATAATAATGGTGTCGTGGCCGAACCCCGTAACCAGATTGCCAATAATTTCACCGCCGGACATATCAAACAGGTTGTTATCCAGCTTCATATCAACCCGACCGATGGTTCCTCCCGTCATGCGAGCTGTATCACCGTCTTCAAATACCCCGGTAATAGTGCCGCCCGTCATTAGAAATGTATCGTGATTATCGCCCTGACTTAGGGAGTTAATGGTCCCGCCACTCATGACAAAATCATCAATGCCATTACCCTGATGCACACCTCCAGTAACAGTACCGCCACTAATAATGAAACGATCAGGCGAATCACCTTGATAGACCTCACCGAGAATGCTCCCCGAGTGCATCTCAATGGTGTCAACGCCTGCCCCGAAATTCACGCTGCCATCAATAACACCCGAGCCGGACTGGGGAAATATCAATGTGTTATTTCCGCCGGTGTCAGTTAAATCGCCTGAAAAAGTCCCGCTATCACATACATAACTGTTATCCCCGGCAGCAGGTATCAAATTGCAAGCAGCAATACTTTCTTGAGCAGCAAAGGTAAATATCGACAACACCCCCAAATGCCCAAGTTGTTTTTTTCCATATTTAATTATTGAGTCCATGCTCTGCCGTCCCTTATGTATACAGCTAAGAGACATCTAGTCCACGATCAGGGGGGATTCAAGGCAGCATCCCAAGCTTGCGCCGAGCGGTAAAAAACAGCATATAAAAGACAGGAACAGCCAACCTTTTATTTCAATAAAATATATTTAACAGTGCTTATTGACTGGTAATTTTAGTATGACGATCTATGCATAGACTCCGAGCAGCGCCCCTGTCAAATCACCAATTTCCAACACGCGCCTCAAGGTGCATAACGCCTCCATTCGACGTAAGCTGTAAGCCGCCTGCCAAATGCTGTCCTGAGCGCTCGCAATCGCACGCTGCGTTCAGGTGTTCTGTTTTCCGAGGACTTTGTAATGAGCAACCGCCAAGCCGAAATAGCCGCAGCACTGAACGTGGTGCCGCCTTTCGCCGATCAAGCTGCACTGATTGCACAAATCGAACTGCGCAAGACCTTCATCAAAAACTGCCTTAAGAATGCAGGCCTTAAGGTGCTGGTACTCGGTATCAGCGGTGGAGTCGACTCCCTGACAGCTGGGCGTCTGGCTCAAATCTGTGTTGAGGAGCTGCGCGCCGAAACCGGCGATAACGCTTACCGCTTTATTGCTGTGCGCCTGCCCCATGGCGTGCAGCACGATGAACATGATGCCCAGGCATCACTGCAATTTATTCGTGCAGACGAAGAGCGCACCGTCAACATTGCCGACAGTGTGCTTGGACTGGCCAAACAAGTCTCCGATCTGGAAGGACTGCCGGCAGGCCGCCGCGACTTTGTATTGGGCAACGTGAAGGCACGCATCCGCATGGTGGCGCAATTCACCATTGCCAACGCTCACAACGGTCTGGTGATCGGTACGGATCACGCGGCCGAAGCGGTGATGGGTTTTTTCACCAAGTTTGGCGACGGCGCTTGCGACCTTGCGCCCTTATCAGGTCTGGTTAAGCATCAGGTTCGCGCCATTGCCAAGCACCTCGGAGCGCCTGACGAACTGGTGTTCAAAGTGCCAACTGCTGATCTTGAAGAGCTGCGCCCCGGCAAGCCGGATGAAGAGGCCCACGGAGTCAGCTACGAACAGATCGATGCCTTCCTGCATGGCAAACCGGTCAGCGACGAAGCTTATGCCATCATCGTGCGCACCTACGACAACAGCCAACACAAGCGCGAGATGCCATTTGCGCCGTAATTGCTGAATCCGAGACAACAAAAAGCCGGGTTATACCCGGCTTTTTCGTATCAGCGCTGATCAGGCGCGCGGCAGGGTTACACCCAGCTGGCCCTGATACTTGCCGCCACGGTCCTTGTACGACACTTCACAGGCTTCGTCGGACTGCAGGAACAGCATCTGCGCCACCCCCTCGTTGGCGTAAATTTTCGCCGGCAACGTGGTGGTGTTGGAGAACTCCAGCGTCACATGACCTTCCCACTCAGGCTCAAGCGGGGTGACGTTAACGATGATGCCGCAACGCGCGTACGTGCTCTTGCCCAGGCAAATGGTCAGCACATCACGGGGAATACGGAAGAACTCAACGGTGCGAGCCAGAGCAAAAGAGTTCGGCGGAATGATGCAGACATCACTTTTAACGTCGACAAAGCTCTTCTCGTCAAAGTTCTTCGGATCGACCGTGGCCGAATTGATGTTGGTGAACACCTTGAATTCATCGGCGCAGCGTACGTCGTAGCCGTAGCTGGAAACACCGTAGGAAATCAGTCGCTCATTACCCTCAGTGCGCACCTGACGCTCTACAAAGGGCTCGATCATGCCGTGCTCAAGAGCCATACGGCGAATCCACTTATCCGATTTGATGCTCATGGCATGTGTCCTACTAACAAAGGCGAAGATGAAAAGTGCGGGCATCTTACCGGGGCTAGCCCTCCTGTTCAAAGGTCTGTTGCCCTATCGAAGGCTGAGATAGCACGCAACCTAACAAATGGTAATTATCAGAAAGATGCACAGATCATTCGCGCTTAACCATAAAAACGAGTATGGTGGTTGAACTGTGCTGCATGTGTCACCACGAATCGCTGCTTGATGCCTAGATTTCGATCAAACATCGTCCGACTCCTAGTACTCGTTGCACTCAGTCCCGGCCTGGGCTTTTCCAGGGCTGTATTTACTTTTTATTAGGAGACATTCACATGTCCAATCGTCAAACTGGCACCGTTAAGTGGTTCAACGATGAGAAAGGCTACGGCTTCATCACTCCGCAATCCGGTGACGACCTCTTCGTTCACTTCAAAGCTATCCAGAGCGATGGCTTCAAGAGCCTGAAAGAAGGCCAGCAAGTGACTTTCGTCGCTACCCGCGGCCAGAAAGGCATGCAAGCAGAAGAAGTTCAGGTTGTTTAATCTGAGCTTATCCGCTTGAAAAAAACCCGCTTCGGCGGGTTTTTTTCTGCCCGCAATTCCGCTCACCAGATACTGACCCAGATCAACAAAAGCAGATTGTCCGACAATTACCCTAACCTTCGAATGGCCGTCAGTGCCATAGCCAATCTACGCATAACCATAAAAAAAGCAGAGGCTAGACCATGGGGATTAGTATTGTTTGGTCCGACGAGTTTGCTACCGGTATCGATATCATCGACAGCCAGCATCAGCGTCTATTCACTTACTTCCAAGACATTGAGCAATGCATCACAGCGCAGGACATTGCCTCTGTCGAGCAGCTATGCCGGGGGTTGATTGACTACGCGGTCTCTCATAACTCTTTTGAGGAATCGCTGATGGAAAAGGCAGACTATCCGATGTTTGAGGCTCACCACAGAGTGCACGAGGCCTTCAAAAAGCGGGCGCACGGCTATTTGGAACGGATCGACAACGGTGCAGAACCCTTGAAAATTGCGCGGGAGATGCGAACCGACATTGGCCTCTGGTTGATTAACCACATCAAACATGAAGACCAACACTACACTCCCTACGTGAAGAAGAGTCTGGATAAAGGACTCGTCTCACGCATGCTCGGTAAGTTTTTCAAGTAAACGCCCGGCAACACACGCGCTGCCGGGCAAGCCACTCAGTCGTCACTCACTGATAAGCTCGGCATACCTACCGCCCCGGCTTGGGCGATTCGCGCCCCTACCGTGCGCGCGGTTTCTTGATAGATCATGGCGATCTGGCTTTCCGGATCGGCAATGGTTGTCGGTTTGCCGCCATCGGACTGCAGGCGGATCGCCATAGACAGCGGCAACGAGGCCAGCAGGTCAACACCGAACTGCGAAGCCAGCTTCTGGCCGCCCCCTTCACCGAACAGGTGCTCAGCATGACCGCAGTTGGAGCAGATGTGCACGGCCATGTTTTCCACCACGCCCAACACCGGAATGTTCACCTTACGGAACATCTCCACGCCTTTTTTCGCATCCAGCAGAGCCAGATCTTGAGGCGTGGTAACAATTACCGCACCGGACACTGGCACCTTCTGAGCCAATGTCAGCTGGATGTCGCCTGTTCCCGGCGGCATATCAACCACTAAATAATCCAGATTGTCCCAGGCAGTCTGGGTGATCAGCTGGATCAGCGCCCCCGAAACCATCGGCCCACGCCAGACCACTGGAGTGTTGTCATCGGTCAGGAAGGCCATAGACATGACCTCAACACCGTGGGCTTTGATCGGCACAAACCACTTCTGATCTTTCACCTGTGGCCGGGTGCCTTCCGGGATGCCAAACATAATGCCTTGGCTCGGGCCATAGATGTCCGCATCCAAAATACCAACCCGTGCTCCTTCGCGGGCCAGTGCCAATGCCAGATTGGCTGCAGTGGTGGATTTACCTACACCACCTTTACCGGACGCCACTGCAATCACATTTTTCACGTTGGTCAGCGCAGGAACCTGATCCTGCGCTTTGTGCGACTCAATCTCGCAGTCGACCTGCACCTCAGCCCGCTCGACGCCTTCCAGATTTTCCAGAGCCATTTGCAGCATTTGCGCCCAGCCGTTTTTAAACAGGCCGGCGGCATACCCCAAAACCAAGCGAACCTTAACCGCCGCTCCCTGAATCTCGACTTCGCGCAGACAACCGGCGCTGACCGGGTTCTGATTCAAATGGGGATCGGTGTACTGGGACAATGCGGCTTCGATGGCAGCGCGGGTAACAACACTCATGGATAACTCCGAAAGGCTGAGCAAATCAGGCGGATATAGTACCTCACAGCAGGCTAGACAAGCGCATGCGGCATACGCTCGCAGATGAACAGAATCGAACCATCAGTCCTATAGGCTTCATCTGCCGAAAGGTGAAAAAAATCCGCCGCACCTATATAGTTAGCGGCTTCCTGAGTTACCAGTGCAGCCGATTCCCATGACTGAAGCCCGCAAAATTCTTGTTACCAGCGCCCTGCCCTATGCCAACGGTTCGATTCACCTCGGCCATATGCTGGAGTATGTGCAAACCGATATGTGGGTGCGCTTCCAGAAACTGCGCGGCAACACCTGCACTTACGTCTGTGCCGACGACGCCCACGGCTCCGCGATCATGCTGCGCGCCGAAAAAGAAGGCATCACCCCAGAGCAACTGATTGCCAACGTACAGGCTGAACACAGCGCCGACTTCGCTGACTTCTTGGTGGATTTTGACAACTTCCACTCCACCCACTGCGAAGAAAACCGCGAGCTTTCCACGGCGATCTACCTGGCCCTGCGCGACAATGGCCATATCGCTACCCGTTCCGTCACCCAGTACTTTGACCCTGAAAAAGGCATGTTCCTGGCTGACCGTTTCATCAAAGGCACCTGCCCGAAATGTGCGGCGGAAGATCAGTACGGCGACAACTGCGAAAAATGCGGCGCCACTTACGAGCCGACCGAGCTGAAAAACCCACGTTCAGCCATTTCCGGCGCTGTGCCTGAGCTGCGCGACTCCAAGCACTTCTTCTTCAAGCTGCCTGACTTTGAGGCCATGCTGAAGCAATGGACCCGCAGCGGTGCCCTGCAAGACGCCGTCGCCAACAAGATTGCCGAATGGCTGGACAGCGGCCTGCAAGAGTGGGACATCTCCCGCGATGCGCCGTACTTCGGCTTTGAAATCCCGGACGAGCCGGGCAAATATTTCTACGTTTGGCTGGATGCGCCAGTTGGCTACATGGCCAGCTTCAAGAACCTCTGCGCCCGTCGTCCTGAGCTGGACTTCGACGAGTACTGGAAGAAAGACTCCAGCGCCGAGCTGTACCACTTTATCGGCAAAGACATCGTCAACTTCCACGCTCTGTTCTGGCCCGCCATGCTCGAAGGCGCAGGCTACCGCAAGCCAACCGCACTGAACGTGCACGGCTACCTGACCGTCAACGGCCAGAAGATGTCCAAATCCCGCGGCACCTTTATCAAGGCCCGCACCTATCTGGATCATCTGAACCCGGAATACCTGCGTTACTACTACGCCAGCAAGCTGGGCCGTGGTGTGGATGACTTGGACCTGAACCTCGAAGACTTCGTACAGAAGGTCAACTCTGATCTGGTCGGCAAAGTCGTCAACATCGCCAGCCGCTGCGCCGGTTTCATTCATAAAGGTAATAGCGGCGTGACTGCTGCGACAGATGCTGCGCCGGAACTGACCAAAGCCTTCAGCGAAGCGACTCCAAGCATCGCTGATGCCTACGAGAAGCGTGATTTCGCCCGCGCCATGCGTGAAATCATGGCCTTGGCTGACCAGGCCAACGCCTGGATCGCCGACAAAGCCCCGTGGGCACTGAACAAGGTTGAAGGCAAGCAGGCCGAAGTGCAGGAAATCTGCACCGCAGGCATCAACCTGTTCCGCCAGCTGGTGATTATGCTCAAGCCGGTTCTGCCAGTACTGAGCAAAGCCGCCGAGGAGTTCCTCAACGTCGCACCGCTGACCTGGGCTGACCTCGACAAGGGCCTGTACAACCACCAGCTGAACGCCTTTACCCCGCTGATGACCCGTATTGAACCCGCCAAGGTAGAAGCCATGGTTGAAGCCAGCAAAGAAGACCTCGCCGCTGAAGCGCCGAAACCGCAAGGCAACGGCGAACTGGTCAAAGACCCGCTGGCGGCCGAGATCACCTTCGACACCTTTGCAGCGGTTGATCTGCGTATTGCCCTGATCGAGAAGTGCGAATTCGTAGAAGGTGCAGACAAACTGCTGCGCCTGACACTCGACATCGGCGACGAGAAACGCAACGTCTTCAGCGGCATCAAGAGCGCCTACCCGGATCCAAGCAAGCTGGAAGGCCGCCTGACTCTGTACGTCGCCAACCTGGCCGCGCGCAAAATGAAGTTCGGCGTCTCCGAAGGCATGGTGCTGGCAGCAGGCCCAGGCGGCGAAGAAATCTACCTGCTAAGCCCGGACAGCGGCGCTAAACCAGGTCAGCGCGTTAAGTAAACGCCTTATCAGCGCAGCCGGCCTGCTCCGGTTGCGCTAGCCTTACTAACAGCCCAGACAAGCGGCTTCCTGCCGCTTGTCTGGAACTGTTGGCTTACCGATAATAAGCCCCCTTTTTCTACGGCCTTTGCCACCCCAGCGCGGAACCCGCAATGACCGAACTCGCCTTAATCATGGTCAGCGCCATCCTGGTCAACAACTTTGTGTTGGTCCAGTTCCTTGGCCTGTGCCCGTTCATGGGTGTTTCGAAAAAAATCGAAACTGCCATCGGCCTCTCACTGGCTACTACCTTTGTGCTGACCCTGGCCGCCATGTGCAGCTATCTGGTGCAGAAGTACATCCTGCAGCCGCTGGACATCGAATACCTGCGCACCATCAGCTTCATTCTGGTAATCGCCGTGGTGGTGCAGTTCACCGAAATGGTGGTGAACAAAACCAGCCCCCTACTCTATCGCGTGCTGGGGATCTTCCTGCCGCTGATCACCACCAACTGCATTGTGCTTGGCGTGGCCCTGCTTAACGCCAACAAGGCCGAGTTCACCTTTATCACGGCGACAGCCAACGGCTTTGCTGCTGGACTCGGCTTCTCGCTGGTTCTGGTGCTGTTTGCCGCTATGCGTGAACGCATTGCCATCGCGGATGTGCCCAAACCGTTCCAAGGCGCAGCCATCGGCATGATCACCGCCGGGCTGATGTCGCTGGCCTTTATGGGCTTTACCGGGTTGATCAAACTATGAGTGTGGTGCTCATCGCCGTTCTCGCATTGCTTGCGCTGTGCCTGGTGGCCGGAGCCATTCTCGGCTTCGCCGCCGTGCGCTTTCGAGTGGAAGGCAACCCGATTGCCGAACAGATCAACGCCCTGCTGCCACAAACCCAGTGCGGTCAGTGCGGCTATCCCGGCTGCAAGCCTTACGCCGAGGCGATTGCTGGTGGCGACAAGATCAACAAGTGCCCGCCTGGCGGCGAGGCGACCATTCAGGCTCTGGCCGATTTGCTGGATGTAGAGCCGGAGCCGCTGGACGCGGTTGAAGGCGAAAAGCCGCAAATGGTCGCCTATATCCGCGAGGCGGAATGCATCGGCTGCACCAAATGCATTCAGGCCTGCCCGGTGGATGCCATCGTCGGCGCAGCCAAACAGATGCATACCGTAATCGTCAGTGAGTGCACAGGCTGCGACCTGTGTGTGGAACCGTGCCCGGTGGACTGCATCGACATGCTGGAAGTGCCCTCCAGCGTACAAAACTGGAAATGGGATAAACCCCTGCCCGCCGGGCAGCTGATCGCCAGCGACCGGGAGCAGGCAGCATGACCGCCATGAATAATCCGAACGCACGCATCTGGGATATTCCCGGCGGCATTCACCCTGAAGAACGCAAAGAGCTGTCTAACCGCACACCGATTCAGCCTGCGCCGCAGGCTAAGCAACTGATACTGCCGCTCAACCAGCATATCGGTGCGCCTGCCGAGCCCGTTGTGGCTGTCGGCGAACGTGTGCTCAAAGGCCAGCAGATTGCCCGCGCCAACGGTTTTGTCAGCACCCCACTGCACGCACCAACTTCCGGCACGGTGTCCTTTATAGGCCCGCAGCCATACCCTCACGCCTCCGGCATGCTAACCAGCGCGATTGTTATCGACGCTGACGGCCTGGATGAATGGGCTGAACTGAATCCCTGCCCGGATTACCGTGCCCTTGAGCCTGCTGAACTGCTGGAGCGCATTCGCCAGGCCGGGATCAGTGGCATGGGCGGTGCGGGCTTCCCCACAGCGGTAAAGCTCAATGCCCGGCCAACCCAGAAGATTCATACCCTGATCATCAACGGTACCGAGTGCGAGCCCTACATCACCGCCGATGATGTGCTGATGCGAGAGCGCGCCGCCGAGCTGCTGTGCGGGGTCGATATCCTTGTGCACCTGATTCAGCCGGAACAGGTGCTGATCGGCATTGAGGACAATAAGCCCGAAGCCATCAGCGCCATCCGGGCAGCCATGGGCGAGCGCAGCTATGTGGTCAAAGTTTTCCCGACCAAATACCCGTCGGGCGGCGAGAAGCAGCTGATCCAAATTCTTACCGGGGTCGAAGTGCCATCCGGTGGCCTGCCTGCCGATATCGGCATGCTCTGCCAGAACGTCGGCACGTGCGTGGCCGTGCATGATGCGGTGATCCACGGCAAACCGCTGATCTCACGCATCACCACCCTGACCGGCGAAGCGCTTGAGCGTCCGATGAACGTCGAGGTGCTGCTCGGCACACCGGTGAGCAAACTGCTGCAATTTGCCGGGCTGAACGAGAAAAAACTGAACCGTCTGATTATGGGCGGCCCAATGATGGGCTTTACCCTGACCGACACAAGCGTGCCGGTGATCAAAACCACCAACTGCCTGTTGGCCAGCACCGCTGAAGAGCTGCCGCCACCACCTCCGGCGATGCCCTGCATCCGCTGTGGTGAGTGCGCCGAAGCCTGCCCGGCCAGCCTGCTGCCGCAACAACTGCACTTCTTTGCCATCGGTCAGGAGCACGAACAGCTCAAGGCGCACAACCTGTTCGACTGCATTGAATGCGGCGCCTGCGCCTACGTCTGCCCGTCTAGCATTCCGCTGGTACAGTACTACCGTGTGGCCAAGGCTGAAATCCGCGAGCTGGAACAGAAACAGCTCAAGGCCGAACACTCCAAGCAGCGCTTCGAACTGCGTCAGGAACGCCTGCGCCGCGCCGAGGAGCAGAAAGAAGCTGATCGCCAGGCCCGTGCCGCCCGCGCCGCCGCTGCCAAAGCAGCTCAGGCGCAAGCCCCGACAGCACCTGAAACCGCTGCCGCGCCTGCCAAACCGGGCCAGAGTGAAGAACAGAAGAAACTCAAGATCGAAGCCAGCATGGCTCAGGTCGCCCTGAAAAAGGCCGAGAAGCAATTAGCCGCCCACGACACACCGGAGTTGCAGGCCCAAGTAGAAACCCTGCGTCAGGCCGCTGCCGCTGCGCAACAAGCGCTGGATGCGGCAATGGCCAGCAATCCACCTGCTGCACCGGCCGTCGCACCAGCAGCGGATGATGCCGCGCTGAAAAAAGCCAAAATCGACGCCGCTATGCTGCGCGCCCAAGTACGCAAGCTGGAAAAGGTCGAAGAACCTGACGCCGAACAACAAGCCGAGCTGCAACAGCTGCGCAGCCAGCTGGAGGCCGCTGAAAAGCTGCTCGCCAGCCTGCAAACTCAAGCACCTGCACCGGCTAAAGCCGCACCCGCTGCCGACGATGCCGCGCTGAAAAAAGCCAAGATCGACGCTGCCATGCTCAAAGCTCAGCTGCGTAAGCTGGAGAAAGTCGAAGAGCCTAGCGCCGAGCAACAAGCTGAGCTGCAACAACTGCGCAGCCAGCTGGAAGCAGCTGAGAAGTTGCTCGCCAGCCTGCAAACTCAAGCACCTGCACCGGCCAAAGTAGCACCCGCCGCCGACGATGCTGAGTTGAAAAAGGCCAAGATCGACGCTGCCATGCTCAAGGCTCAGTTGCGCAAGCTGGAGAAAGTCGAGGAACCGACCACTGAGCAGCAAGCAGAACTGCAACAGCTACGCACCCAGTTAGAGGCTGCGGAGAAACGGCTGGCCGATTTGCAAAACCAGGCTCCAGCAGCCGAGAAGCCTCAGCCCACAGAAGGCGAAAGCAATCTGAAGAAAGCCAAGGTCGAGCTGGCGATGCGCCGCGCCGAGCTGAAAAAGGCCGAAAAAGCCGGTGCCGATGAAGACACGCTGGCAGCGTTACAGCAAGCGCTGGCAGACGCTGAAAAAGCCCTGCATGTGGCAGAAGACGCCTCCGGCAAACCAGCCCCCGAACTGGTGCGTACCGACAAGAAACCGATCGACGAAGCCACCCGCGCACTGAAGACCGAAGTGGCCTTCGCCCGCGCCGATCTACGCAGGCTCGAACGCGAAGCCGCAAGCCCGGTCGAGGCAGTTGAAGCTGCCAAGGCGCGTCTGAACGAAGCCGAACGCAAACTACAGGAGCACACAGGCGGCCTTTAAGGCGGCCTGTGTCAGAACCGGAGCATCCATGGCCCTGCCCCGCATCACATCGCCCCACGCCAAGGGCAAAAACCGAACACAGCTTGTCATGCTGCAGGTGCTGCTAGCCACTGTGCCCGCCATCATCGCCCTGACCTGGCTGTTCGGCATTGGCACATTGATCAACCTGCTGCTGGCCAGCCTCTTCGCGCTGGGCTTTGAGGCGGCCATCCTGCACCTACGCAAGCGCCCGGTGCTGTTCTTCCTCAAGGACTACAGCGTCATCGTCACTGCGGTACTGCTGGCACTGGCGCTGCCGCCCTACTCGCCCTGGTGGCTGACCTTAGTCGCCACGGGTTTTGCCGTTGTATTTGGCAAGCAACTGTTCGGCGGTCTCGGGCAAAACCCGTTCAACCCGGCCATGCTCGGTTACGTCGTGGTGCTGGTTTCCTTTCCGGTAGAAATGACCAGTTGGCCCGCCCCGCACAGCGTCGGCATGCTCGAAGGCCTGCAACAGATTCTCGGCATCGCAGCCCTGCCCGATGGCTGGGCGCAGGCTACCGCACTGGATGTGCTGAAAACCAACAAGAGCCTGACCGTCGATGAGCTATGGGCACAGAACCCTGCGTTCGGTCATTTCGGTGGTAACGCCGTAGAAATCATCAACTTGGCCTTCTTACTAGGCGGCCTGTACCTGCTGCGCAAGCGCCTGTTCACCTGGCACGCCCCGGTCGGCATGCTGGCGGCACTGGTCGTCATGAGCCTGTTGTTCTGGAACGGTTCCGGCTCGGATTCCCACGGCTCGCCGCTGTTTCACCTGTTTACCGGCGCAACCATGCTCGGTGCGTTCTTTATCGTCACTGACCCGGTCAGTGGCGCAACCAGCAACCTCGGCCGCCTGATCTTCGGCATCGGCGTTGGTGTTCTGGTCTATGTGATCCGTGCCTGGGGCGGCTACCCGGACGGCGTAGCGTTCGCCGTGTTGCTGATGAACCTCTGCGCCCCCACCATCGACTACTACACCCGGCCGCGCAGTTACGGCCACAGTAAGCCGACTCGCGGCTTCAAGCTGGGGGATTAAGCATGGCCGTGCCTGAAATCAGCCGTTCGATGCTGAAAAATAGCTTGGTGCTCGGTGCCTTTGCCGTCCTCACGGTCGGCATCGTCGCCATCACCCAAGTCGGCACCGCCGGGCGCATTGAAACTGCCCAGCGCGAAGCCAAGGTGCAGGCACTGGCGCAAATTCTGCCTGCCGGTTCTTTCGACAATCACCTGCTCGACGCCGTACAGAACGTCAGCGACCCGCTGCTGGGCAACAAGACCGCCACACCAGCCTACCTTGCCACACTCAAAGGCGAACCGGTTGCCATCATCCTACAAGCCACTGCGCCGGATGGTTACAGCGGCAGCATCAGCCTGCTGATCGGGATTTTTGCCGATGGTCGTCTGGCTGGCGTACGGGTTATCAATCACAAGGAAACGCCGGGCCTGGGCGATAAAATCGAACTGGCCAAGGACAAGTGGATCAACAGTTTTATCGGCAAATCCCTGAACAGCCCGGATGAGTCCGGTTGGGCCGTGAAGAAAGACGGTGGCGAATTCGATCAATTTGCCGGTGCCACCATCACTCCGCGTGCTGTGGTCAAAGCCGTGCACAAAGCCCTGCAGTACTTCGACGCTAACCGCGAAACCCTGCTCAAGCCGCTGGAGCCGAACAATGGCTAGTTACCGCGAAATCGTCAGCAACAGTCTGTGGAAGAACAACCCCGGGCTGGTGCAACTACTCGGGCTGTGCCCGTTGCTGGGTGTCAGTAACTCAGTTGTCAACGCCTTAGGTATGGGGCTGGCCACCGCACTGGTGTTGGCCTGTTCCAACGCAGCCGTGTCGCTGATCCGTAATGCGGTGACCGATGCTGTGCGCCTGCCAGCGTTTGTGATGATCATCGCCGCGTTGACCACCTGCACCGAGCTGTTGATGCAGGCTTTCACCTACGAGCTTTACCAGATCCTGGGCATTTTTATCCCACTGATCACCACCAACTGCATCATCCTCGGCCGCGCAGAAGCCTTCGCCGCGAAAAATAAAGTCACCCACGCCAGCTTTGACGGCCTGATGATGGGGATTGGCTTTGGCCTGGTAATGGTTGTGATCGGTGCTGTGCGTGAGTTGCTTGGCACCGGCGCGCTGTTTGCCAATATGCAGCTGCTGTTCGGCCCAATTGCCGCTAACTGGCAGATCACCTTTGTCGAGGACTACAAAGGCTTCCTGCTAGCGATTCTGCCGCCGGGCGCGTTTTTGGTACTCGGCCTGCTGGTCGCTGCGAAAAATCGTATTGATGAGCACCTCGAAGCTAAAGCCAAACTGGCCGCAGAACCACAAACACCTGCTGCCAGCCGCCGTGTACGTGTGACCGGAGTGATTGAGTGAACGCAGCCAAACGTCTGGAAATTTTCCGCCGCTTGCATGCCGAAAATCCTGAGCCGAAAACCGAACTGGAATACAGCAATCCGTTTGAGCTGCTGATTGCCGTTACCCTTTCTGCCCAGGCTACCGACGTCAGCGTCAACAAGGCCACGGCCAAACTGTTCCCGGTGGCCAACACCCCACAGGCGATTTACGACCTGGGCGTTGAAGGCCTGAGCGAATACATCAAGACCATTGGCCTGTACAACAGCAAGGCTAAGAACGTCATCGAAACGTGCCGCCTGCTGCTGGAGCGCCACGGCGGTGAAGTCCCGCAAACCCGGGAAGAACTCGAAGCCCTGCCCGGCGTCGGCCGCAAGACCGCCAACGTGGTGCTCAACACAGCGTTCAGGCAAGTGGCAATGGCAGTGGACACCCATATCTTCCGCGTCAGCAACCGTACCGGCATTGCCCCCGGCAAGAACGTACTTGAAGTGGAAAAGAAGCTGCTGAAGTTCGTGCCTAAGGAGTTTCTGCTGGATTCACACCACTGGCTCATCCTTCACGGACGCTATGTATGCCAGGCACGCAAGCCCCGTTGCGGCAGCTGTATCATCGAAGATCTTTGTGAATACAAACAGAAAACATCGGATGATTGATTAATCCAAAGTCTTTTAATCATCCTGATTGAAAAAATCTTTTTTACCCACTCCAGTTTTGTCGCTATAAGGTCGGCAAATGGCCTGACAGCCTGGAGTGAGACAGATGACCACGGATAAAGAAGACCTCGAATTAGACGAAGACTTTGTTTCAGAAGACGCCGATGAGGCTGATGCCCCGATTGAGGTTGCTAAAACCAACCTGACCAAGCGCCGCATCATCGACAACTTCCTCGAAGAGCGCCGCCTCAACAAACAGCTTGCCGAATACGATTTCGATATCTGACCGGCACAAAAAAGCCCTGCCAACTGACAGGGCTTTTGTTTATCTGAGGCATCAGGTGTCCAGATGGCCCTCAATCAATTGCCGCAGGCGGTCACGCATTAGTCGTGTGTGAGCACCAAGACTGGCTACCGGGCTGCCCTGGAGCTGTTCTTCTGCCAGCTCTGCACCAACCCCCGCCAATGCCAGTGGGCAATCAACCGATATGGCCAGCTTGAACAACTGGCGCAACTGCGCCTGGGTGGGCGGAACAGTCGCCAGCAATATCAGCGCGCGCGGCTTAATGGCCTGGCAAACCACCGGTAACTCTTCAAGCGGCTGGCCAACCGGCAGGATGCTGATATGAGAGCTGTCGCCACCCAACAGCAAGCCGTGGACCAGCAACTCCAGCTCACGACACTGGTCCGGCAAAGCAGCCAGCAATACCTCTCCAGCGTCATCACGCCTGAGCAGTTGCAAACGCTGGATCACTCTGCTGCGCAGGAAGGCATCGTAGAACAGCCATTGGCTTAGCTGACCAAAAGCGGAATCGCCCAGCCCCTCTCGCCATACAGGAAGCAGGATGTCTTCGAAGGCCATCTGCAAGGGATAGGTGGCAAAGACCTGACCGTAAAGTTGCTCAAGGCGAACCTCATCAAACCCTTGCAGCGCCTTACGGATGCCGGCTTGCCACTGCACTGATTGGCTTTGGTCCGATGATGATTCTTCTGCTGCGGATGCAGAGGATCCGGCGGCCTCTTCCTTTCTGCGGGCGAGCAGACTACCCACCTTACTAACGGTTACGCCACGTTCGGTCCAGGTCATGATGTCGCGAATGGTGGCGATATCTTCCTGGGTATAAAGACGGTGCCCACCCTCAGTCCGGTACGGCTGAATCAGCCCATAGCGACGTTCCCAGGCACGCAGCGTGACCGGGTTGACGCCCGTCTGGCGCACAACCTCGCGGATGGGAAGCAAGTCGTCACTCAATGGAGGCTCAGCAACGCTCACCAGAGTCTCTACTCTTTCGGTCATGGAAAAATTAACCGCTACTTATAAGTGCCAGGCATTGTACAGGCGGCAACGACTCAGACGTGTCACACCAGTGCAATCTGTATGAAAACGCAGGATATACTCTGCGCCCACACCGGTTAAAGACGTAATCCGGTGCAGTATTCAGAGCAACGTTCACCTGATCGCGGTTCTACGAAGGATAAGAAGCAATGATCAACGCCAAGCTGCTGCAACTTGTAATTGAAGCCTCCAACGATGGCATCGTGGTTGCCGAGCAGGAAGGCGACGATAACATCCTGATTTATGCCAACCCGGCATTCCAGCGCCTAACCGGCTACAAAGTAGACGACATTCTGTATCAGGACTGCCGTTTTCTGCAGGGCAACGACCGTGACCAACCTGCCCTTGAAGTCATCCGCGAAGCGGTTCGCGAGCACAAGCCGTGTCGACAGATCATCCGCAATTATCGTCAGGACGGCAGCGCCTTCTGGAATGAATTGTCCATCACCCCGGTTTTCAACGAAGCCGACCGCCTGACCTACTTCATCGGCATTCAGAAGGATGTCAGCGACGCGGTCGCGGCTACGGAGCGAGTTCGTGAGCTGGAAACTGAAGTGGCAACGCTGAAAGCTCAGCTGGCGAAACTACAAAGCAGCACTGGCGCAAGCGAATAAAGCCAAGCCCACCTCCCCGTTCGCTGTTCCTCCCTGATCTGGTTGCTCTCAGCAGAGACAGCAACCAGATGCCCGCCGCCTCACAAGCAATCAGGTTGCTCCTGAGCCCGATATAGCAGCCCGTACGCAGGCTCCATCCCCGCGGCTATCCAACACTGGTCAAACCTCGCCCCACGGAAGCGTGTTTGTGCACGCCTATAAAATCTGTACAGGATCTGCATTTATTTATACAAGAATATTGACTTGTACAATTAATCGCATAACCTCATAAACCTGTACAACATTTTCATACTGTACAAGAAAGAGGTGCGTATGAGCGTTCACAACGGGTCGATCAAGATTGGAATCAGCGCCTGCTTGCTAGGCCAGCCCGTGCGCTACAACGGGGGACATAAAGCATCTGAATTATGTCGGGACGTCCTCTCACGCTATTTCGACTTCGTGCCCATCTGCCCTGAAAAAGCTATTGGCCTGAGCACACCCCGTCAGCCTATCCGGCTGGTCAGCCACCCCGAAGGCCCACGGGCCGTAGGCACGGTCGATCTATCACTTGATGTAAGCGAGTCCCTGACCAATCTGGGTAAGCAAACCGCAGAAGAGCTGGACGATATCTGCGGCTACATCCTTATGCAGAAATCCCCTTCCTGCGGGATGGAGCGGGTCAAGGTCTACCGCGATAACGGTCAGCCTGCTGACCCTGTCGGGCGTGGACTATTTGCAGCAGCACTGATGCAGGCGCGCCCGGATCTGCCGGTCGAAGAAGACGGACGCCTGAATGATCCGGTACTGCGGGAAAACTTCATCACCCGCGTATTCGTATACGCCGAATGGCAAAAGCTGGTGAAAGCAGGGATGAGTCGTCATGGCCTGATCCGCTTCCACGAGCGCTACAAATACCTGCTTATGGCTACCGCCAGAAAACAGTACAAACAGCTCGGCCAGTTGGTCGCCCAGTGCGGTGTCGTTGCGCTGAGCACTGTGGCTGCGCAGTACTTCTCGCAGCTGATGGCAGCTCTCAAACAGCCCGCCAACCGTGGTACGCACACCAACGTCCTGCAACACCTGTCGGGCTATCTGAAGCACGTGCTCAGCAGCGAAGACAAGCAGGAGCTGCAGGAGCTGATACAGCAATACCGTAAAGGCGTGGTGCCGTTGGTTTCCCCGCTAACATTGCTCAAACATCACTTTCGCCGCCACCCGGATGCCTACATCGCGCGTCAGGCCTATCTTCAGCCGCATCCGGAAACGCTCGGTCTGCGTAACGCACTATGAATAGGGATGAGCGTTATGTAGCGGGCGGGAAAGATAACGGAGATTTCCTGCCAATCCGCGAAGTTACCCGCCTGACAGGTGTCAATCCAGTCACGCTGCGTGCCTGGGAGCGCCGCTATGGTCTGATCCGCCCGCACCGGACCAGCAAGGGCCATCGTCTGTATGACGACAGTCACATACAACAGATTCGCGAAGTCCTCTCCTGGCTGGCTCGTGGTGTCGCAGTCAGCCAAGTCAGGGGGTTACTGCATGAAAAAGCAGCAACGCTGACAGATGACAGTATCTGGACTGAAGAGAAGCAGCACTGGCTGCACTGCATCGGGCAACTAGCCGAACGGCGTCTGGACGATGGTTTTAACCGCACGCTGGCGCTCTATCCGGCAGAAACCATGTGCCGCCACCTGCTGCTGCCGCTGCTCGATGAGTTGCAACAACGCTGGAGTGTTTTAAACAGCGCCCGAGTAGAGCAGGTGTTCTTCCTGTCCTGGCTGCGCAGCAAACTGGAAACACGTCTGTATCACGGCAACTGCCTGCATCGCGGCGCACCTTTGCTGCTGCTGAGTCTGTCTGATCAACACATGCAGCCGGGGCTGTGGCTGTGCGCCTGGCTGGCAAGCACCAGCGGCTGTCCTGTGCGGATACTCGATCAAGCCATTGCGCCTGCAGACATCAGCCGCAGCATTGCTCTGATCTCCCCGAGAGCTGTGATCTTTCATAGCGATCAGCGCGTAGCGCCGGAGTATTTGCGCCTCCTCGCCAACAAGCATGACTGCCCTCAACTGCTCTGTGGCCTTGCCGCCAACATCCACCACGGGGCGCTGTGCGAAAGCCTGCACCTGCACCTCGCTGACTCACCGCTGAGCGTCCTGCACTGCCTTCAGCGCCTCAACCTTATTGCGCGTTGTTAAGGAGACCCTTCATGCGTCAACTGATCTGGTTTCGCAGCGACCTGCGTGTTCAAGACAACACCGCCCTGAATGCAGCCATGCAGAGTGGCCAGGCCCTCGCGGTGTACTTCATCACCCCTGGGCAGTGGCAGCTGCACGACGATGCTCCCTGCAAAATAGATTTCTGGCTGCGCAACCTGAACAGCCTGCAAACCCAGTTGCAAACACTCAATGTGCCGCTGCTGATACGCCACGCCCACTATTGGAGTGACGCACCTGAGGTGATGGCGGATCTTTGCCGCGAGTACAGCATTGACTGTGTACATGCCAATGATGAATACGGCCTCAATGAGGTCCGCCGCGATAAGGAAGTCGCGGAGCTTTTGCGTGAACAAGGCGTGCAATTCAAAAGCTATCTGGACCAATTGCTGTTTCAGCCCGGCAGCATTCTCAACCGCAGCGGCAACTACTTTCAGGTGTTCAGTCAGTTCCGCAAGGTCTGCTACCAGCGCCTGCATATCGCCCTGCCCGCTCAGCAGCCTTTGCTCCAGGCTCAAGCCAGCACAGGTATCAACAGCGACCCGATTCCATCTGAAGTAGTCGGTTTCGCCAAACCCAGTGCAGCGCTGCAGAGCCTCTGGCCTGCCGGTGAACACGCTGCGCACCTGCGCCTGCAGCGCTTTGCCGATGAGTTCATGGAAGACTACGACCTGCAGCGGGATCTGCCTGCGATCCCCGGCACCAGTCAGTTATCTGCGTACCTGGCCGCTGGCGTGTTGTCGCCGAGGCAATGTCTGGAAGCGGCTTTGCTAACCAACCGCGGCGAGTTCGAAAGCGGCAATCCCGGCGTCGTCACCTGGGTCAACGAGCTGCTCTGGCGCGAGTTCTACAAACACATTCTGGTCGGTTTCCCTCAGGTCTCACGCCACAAGGCTTTTCGTTCCCAAACCGAAGCCATTGCCTGGCGTGATGCACCGCAGGAGCTAAAAGCCTGGCAGGAAGGCCGCACGGGTTTCCCGCTGGTTGATGCTGCCATCCGCCAGTTGCTGGAAACTGGCTGGATGCACAACCGCCTGCGCATGGTGGTGGCGATGTTTTTGAGCAAGAACCTGCTGATCGACTGGCGCGAAGGTGAACGCTTTTTCATGCGTCATCTGATTGATGGCGACCTCGCGGCCAACAACGGTGGTTGGCAGTGGAGCGCCTCGACCGGCACGGATGCAGTGCCCTGGTTCCGTCTGTTTAACCCGATTAACCAGTCTCGCCGATTCGACCCACAGGGACGCTTTATCCGCCATTGGCTGCCGCAACTGGCGGATGTGGACGACAAGCACATTCATGAACCGTGGAAAGCAGGCGACCTGTTTGCGCGGCCGGACTACCCGCAGCCGATGATTGATCTGAGCCTCAGCCGAGAGCGGGTCTTGCAGACCTTTCACAAACTTTCTGCTTTGGAGGTCCGTGATGCCTGAGTTCCTTCACCGTTTCGCTCATCAGTTTGCCGCGTTGAACGCCGGCAATCTGGAACAACTGAATGATCTGTACAGCCACGACGTGGTATTCCAAGACCCACTGCACAGCATCCACGGCCTGCCAGCTGTTAAGGACTATTTCGCCAACCTGTACGCCAATGTCAGCGATCTGAGTTTTGAGTTTGACCAGATCGATACTCTGGCGTCAGGCAAGGCGGGCTACTTGCGTTGGACCATGCAATTCCGCCATCCGCGCTTGCGTGGTGGCCAACCAGTGGTTGTGAAGGGATGCACCTATCTGCGCTGGCACACCAAGGTTTTTCTCCACCACGACTACTTCGACGCCGGTGCCTTGCTGTACGAGCACTTGCCGGTGGCTGGCGGGCTGATTCGCTGGCTCAAGGGAAGACTGCTATGAGCCGTATCTGGATCACAGGTGCCAGCAGTGGCATCGGTTTGGAGCTGGCTAGCCAGTTACTTGAACAAGGGCATCTGGTGGCTGTGAGTGCCCGCACGGTTGAACCCCTGCTGCGTCTGAAACAGGAATACCCCAATCAAGTTCTGGTTGTCGCAGGAGATTTGGCCGCCCCCCAAGAGGTAAATCGCATCGGTTTGCAGATCAGCGCCTGTTGGGGCGCGCTGGACCAGGTCATCCTCAACGCGGGGACCTGTGAATACCTGGAAGCCAGCCACTTTGAAGCGGCAATGATTGAGCGCGTAATGCGCGCCAATCTGTTCTCAGCAGCCTACTGCGTTGAGGCTGCGCTACCTCTGCTGCGCAACGCCCCCAAAGGTCATCTGGTCGCCGTTTGCAGTTCGGTCACCTACCTGCCACTGCCCAGAGCAGAAGCCTACGGTGCCTCCAAAGCTGCCATGCGCTATCTGTTCGACTCGCTGCGGATTGATCTGGCCGAAGAAGGAATTGACGTAACACTCGTCAGCCCTGGCTTTGTCGATACGCCACTGACACGCAAAAACGACTTTCCGATGCCTATGCGCTGGCCCGTGGAAAAAGCCGCCTCGCACATTCTCAAACAGTTGGCCAGACGGCCACTGGAAGTCGCCTTTCCCGCTCCATTTATCGCGGCAATGCGCCTGCTTGCGCTTTTGCCGAAACGCCTGCAACTCAAGCTAGGCAAACACTTGTCCCGCCCCACAACGGATAACCAGTCATGAAAATTGCCATTATCGGCAGTGGTATTTCAGGCCTAACCTGCGCCTATCTGCTCAGCCGCAACCATGAGGTTCACGTATTCGAAAGTAACAACTGGATCGGCGGGCACACCCATACCGTGGATGTTGAAGTTGCTGGCACCCCGTACGCAATCGACACCGGTTTTATTGTGTTCAATGACTGGACGTACCCGAACTTTATTCGCCTGCTCAAGCAGCTCGGGGTGGCCTCACAGCCGACCGAGATGAGTTTCTCAGTGCATGAACCGCATAGCGGCTTCGAGTACAACGGCAACAATCTGAACAGCCTGTTCGCTCAGCGCAGCAACCTGGTGTCTCCCGGATTCTGGGGCATGCTGCGGGATATCATCCGTTTCAACCGCGCCGTTCTGGATGACCTCAGCAAAGAGCGGATCGAGGCTACCACCACCCTGGGCCAATACCTCAAGGCCAACGGCTACGGGCAGCGTTTTATCGAGCATTACATCGTTCCGATGGGCTCCGCCATCTGGTCGATGTCCATGGCTGATATGCAGAACTTCCCCCTGCAATTCTTCGTACGCTTCTGCAAAAACCATGGTCTGCTGTCGGTCAATGACCGGCCGCAATGGCATGTCGTCTGTGGCGGTTCGCGCAGTTACATTCCGGCGCTTTGTGCCAATTTCCATGACCGCATCCGCCTGCTCTGCCCGGTTTACAGCGTTGCACGCGATAACAATGGCGTTGTCATCAACAGCGCCTGGGGAGCGGAACGCTTCGACAAGGTCGTCTTCGCCTGCCACAGCGACCAGGCCCTGCGCCTGCTGCGCCCCCCCTCACAAAGCGAATACGAAATTCTGCGGGCGATCCGCTATGCAGAAAACGACGTGGTTCTGCACACCGACACCCACCTGCTACCTGATCGCCGTCTGGCCTGGGCCAGCTGGAACTATCGCCTGAGCGGCTCTGACAAAGTGCCTGCTGCCGTGACCTACAACATGAACATCCTGCAGGGCATCAAGAGCGATACAACCTTCTGCGTCAGCCTCAACCAGACCCAGGCCATTGCACCAAGCAAGATCCTGCGGAGCTTCCAATATGCGCACCCTCAATACAGCCTGGATGCCTTGAAGGCCCAGACACGCTGGAACGAGATACAAGGGGTACACAACAGTTATTACTGCGGTGCCTATTGGGCCAATGGTTTTCACGAAGACGGCGTAGTCAGCGCCTTACGGGTTGCTGCCGCGTTCGGAGAATATCTGTGAACAGCGCCCTGTATAGCGGCTGGGTCGGCCATCAGCGGCTGCAGCCCCGTACCCATAGTTTTCGCTATCGCATCGGCATGCTGTATCTGGACTTGGCCGAACAAGCGGAGCTCCTCAACCTCACCTCATTGGCGGGCTCGTCACGCTGGGCACCCTTTTCCTTTCGTGAAACTGACTACTTGCCACACCTGACTGAACTGGGCATCCCCCTGATCGAGGCTGTTCAGCAATGCCTCAGTGAAGCGTTGGGCACACCACCGAAAGGACGAATTTGCCTGCTCACCCAACCCCGCAGCTGGGGTCTTTCATTCAATCCGGTGAGCATTTTTTACTGCTTTGATGAGGCCGGACAGCTCGCAGCCATGCTCTGTGAGGTCAGCAACACACCGTGGCGCGAGCGTTATCACTACGTGCTGCCTGCCAATGCCGAAGGTGAATCACGGCACCGTGTTCAGAAGAGTTTTCACGTCTCGCCTTTTATGCCTCTGGATCTGGAATACCGCATGCGCTTCAGCCAGCCCGATGACCAGTTGCGAATCACCATGCAGGACTGGCAAGGCCAGCAAAAAATCTTTGAAGCAGGACTGGCTCTTGAGCGCACCGAGCTGAACCGGCAAAGCCTGCACCGGCATCTACTCGCCTTCCCTTGGATGACCGGCAAAACCCTTCTCGCCATCTACTGGCAAGCCTTGCGCCTGCTACTCAAGCGCACCCCTGTTTTTAATCACGAAGCCGCCAACGGGCATTTCCGTACCGCCACTCTGGAGTCTCGTCATGAACAACCCTAGCTTGAACCCTGCGGCCACCAGCAGCGCCAGTTCCGCCACTGTAAGCACTCGGCTGCTGAAGCAACTCGTACTGCGTCAGCTCAGTAGGCTGCACCATGGCCACTTACTGATCCATTCGGAAGGCGAAACCCTGAACTTCGGTGACAAGGCCTCTGCACTGAAGGCTGAGTTGAGCGTGCAACACAGCGCGTTCTGGTCGATGGTGGCCGGCAATGGCTCCATCGGCGCAGGAGAAGCCTATGTACAAGGCTACTGGAGTAGCCCGGACCTGACCCAGGTGATCAGGCTGTTTGCAGCCAATCTCGACCTGCTGGATGGCGTTGAAAACGGCCTCGCCCGTTTGCGCCGGCCGATCATCAAAGCCCTGCACTGGCTCAACCGCAATACCCGTGATGGTTCCCGACGCAACATTTCGGCCCACTACGACCTGGGCAATGCCCTCTTCGAACAGTTGCTGGACCCAACCATGATGTACTCCTCGGCCATCTTCCGTAGCCCCGATGACACACTGGAACAGGCGCAACTGAACAAGCTGGAGCGCATCTGTCAGAAGCTTGATCTGAAGCCCACTGACCACTTGCTGGAGATCGGAACAGGCTGGGGCAGCATGGCGCTGTATGCCGCTACGCATTATGGCTGCAAGGTGACCACAACCACCCTATCCCGTGAGCAGTACGCCTACACCCAGAAACGCATCGAGGAACAGGGCCTGCAGGACCGCATCACCCTGCTGCTTGAGGACTACCGAGACCTTAAAGGCCAGTACGACAAACTCGTCTCCATCGAAATGATTGAGGCGGTGGGCCACCGGTTTCTGCCCACCTATTTCAAGCAGTGCAGTCGTCTGCTCAAAGACGGCGGCCTGATGCTGCTGCAAGCCATCACCATCCGCGATCAGCGCTATGAACAGGCTAAGAAATCTGTCGATTTTATTCAGCGCCATATCTTCCCTGGCGGTGCACTTCCATCCGTGACGGCCATGCTCAACTGCATTAACACGCACACGGATATGAACCTGCACCACATGGAAGATTTCGGCCTGCACTATGCGCGAACACTGCGCCACTGGCACGAGAACCTGCGCCGCAGCCGCAACACGCTGGAAGGCCTCGGCTACGACGAAACCTTCTATCGCCTGTGGGAATTCTACTTCTGCTACTGCGAAGGCGGCTTTATCGAGCGCAGCATCGGCACCGCTCACCTGTTACTGGCCAAGCCCGGCGCGCGTCCGCAGCCATTTGGGATCAGTGCGTGAGCCCCCGCAAACGACTGTTCCTCAATGCCGGGCTGTTCCAGCTCGGCTGGCTGGCCTGCGTATTTGGTGCCAACCAGCCGGCGTGGCTAATCGTTGCCGTGCTATGCCTGGGTATACACCTGCTTGCGGTTGCTGAGAACCGCCGGGAGGACTGTGCAGTGATACTGCGCGTGGCGGCTGCCGGATGGATTGTGGACAGCGCTCTGATGCACGCAGGGCTTTTCGACTTTGGCAGCAGAGCGATCCTGCCCATCTGGCTCATGTTGCTTTGGCTGCTGTTTGCCAGCACCCTCAGATACAGCATGGCATGGTCGGCCCGGCCACTGTGGCTATGCTGCGTACTGGGCGCCTGTTGCGGCCCATTGTCTTATCTGGCTGGGGCACGCCTGGCAGACGTCGGACTGCCTCTGGGTGAGCCATTGAGCCTAGAGCTGCTGGCGCTTATCTGGGCTGTCTTGCTGCCAGCCTTGCATCGTCTGGCAGCAAAAACCCCAAGATGAGCTAAGTTTTCTTGCGGAAAAACAAGGTGACCTGCCCCACTTCAATTCCGAACTTGCTCATAAAGGATCGGTTGACCATGGTCTTCTCATCCAGCAGGTACATCCAATCATCCAGGTGAACCTCATACACCTGATCGTCTACCGGCAAGCTCAACACGTAGCGCCAGCGCAGGGCATTGCCAGCAACCTCTCCCTCAGCCTCACCGACCACATCCGCAGCTGTGCCGCGCCACTGTCCGGAAGCCTTTGGCGACAAAGTCCACACACGCTTCTGCTGGGTGCCATCACTGTAAGAGAAGGACTCGTCGAGAATCAGATCGTCACCTTGCTGATAACCCTTGATATCGACATGAAAGCGTTTGACCACTTCGCCGGAGCGTTTCTGGAACATGCCCCATGCTTCGACTTCACCGGTGAAAAATGCGCGCAGATCCAGTTTCGGCTCCTCGTCCTTGTAGGTGTTCACATCCACCTGCGTACAACTGCTTAACAGCACACATAACGACAACATCAGGACTCTGAACATGCTTACTCCTCGCTATCAGGGTTCTACAGCACCAATAAGCCGGTCCCGCAACTCTGGGTTGCGGGTTTGTGGATCCAGCCAGATTGAGAAAAAGGCACGGGCGAACGCTTCATCCTTCACTTCGTGCCTTAAAGAATCACCTGCATAGAAACGCACCCCTAGTCCGGGCAGGTAAACACCGGTAATGCGATCGCCCTCGGCTACATCGACAAAAGCCTGATGCATCTCACGGGCCCAGTCGTCTAACCGCATAGGTTCGACTACAGCACCACGCAGACGGCGAATTTCCTTAACACTGGTTGCGACCAAATCATCTGCGCTGATTGATCGGCTATAGGTGAGTTGCAGGGCAAAAGGCTGCTGAAAGGACAGCAGCGAATCAGCGCTGCGTGCCTCGCTCCACAACTCAGCCTTATAGATGGAGAAACCAAACACGCGCAGCTCACCACCACCAAGCTGACGCGACTCAGGCACATCCTGGCGCCAATCCGCATGACTCTGTGTGCAGATCAACAGCAACCAAACCAGCAGCATGAAGGGCGAGCGATAATGACGAGGCATAAGACTGTCCGCTTCGACTGAAAACAAGATAAATCTATACATAAAATATAAATTGTACAGGTTTATCTGTTTCTATAGTTATCGGCTCGCAGAACTGCGATGGGGCAATCTGCCAGATAGCAAAAAGCCCCGCATATACAGGGCCTTTTCTTTGCCTAATCAGGACAAGTCAGCGAATTAACCTTGCTGCTCTCCGTTACCAAAGGGCGGACTATTTTTGAACGTCAGGCCTGATCCGGCCCATATGGTGCACATCGACATAACGACCTTCGCGAAAGGCGAAATCGCGGCTGGTGCCTTCGATTTCAAAGCCGAACTTGCGATAAAGCGCAATTGCTGCGGCATTATCAACAAACACCGTAAGCTCAATGCGGTGCAGGTTCAGCCAGTTGTCGCAGACGTCGATCATGGCAGTCATCAGCGCACTGCCAACGCCTTGACCAAAGTGAGCCGGATCAACAGCTATAGCGAACTCTGCGGCATGATGACGTCGTGCGGCCTGCTTTACTTCAACATGCAGGAACCCCACCACTCCCTCATCAACGCAAGCCACCAGCCTGTGCATACCAACAGGCAATTCTTTAGTCTTTTTTGACCACAGATCCAGAGATGGGAAAGGGATCTGCAAGGTATCCCTGTATACAAGCGGATGGGCCAAGATCCTATGATAGGCGAGGTAATCCTCGGGCTCGCTGTGACGAATTTCCACTGTGCTCATGTCCATATCCTTATAGACAAACGACCACCCAGCTAACGCCAACTTAGCCGCTTTTAAAAAAGCGTTTTGCAGAGGCAAGTCACGAGCGGCCAGCCTCTGCACACTGCGCCTTAGTCTTTGCGCGAAGGCGACAGCAGCTCGATTTTGTAGCCATCCGGGTCTTCAACGAAGGCCAGAATGCTGGAGCCGTGCATCATCGGGCCGGCTTCGCGGGTGATCTTGCCGCCACGGGCGCGGATGTCTTCACAGGCTTTGTAGACGTCTTCAACTTCCAGCGCGATATGGCCGTAGCCAGTACCCAGCTCGTAGCTTTCTACGCCCCAGTTGTGGGTCAGTTCGATCACGCTGTTGTTGGCTTCGTCACCGTAACCGACAAACGCCAGGGTGAATTTGCCTTCCGGGTAGTCTTTGCGGCGCAACAGAGTCATGCCCAGCACTTCAGTGTAAAACTCGATGGAGCGATCCATATCGCCCACACGCAGCATGGTATGCAGCAGTCTCATCATTTGTCTCCTCAAGCGATGCATCGGTGCGCATCTTAAAGGCGCTTATGTTACCAGAGCACTTTTTCAGCGCTGATAAAAAACGGGCCCGAAGGCCCGTTCTTGACTGCAAAGGTCGCTTAGAAGGTGCATCTAAAAACGTAGCCGAGGAAGTCAGCGCAAGGCAAAACAGCCGAAAAAGCGCAGTTTACAAATGGTAAATGAGCATTTTGAGGCTGTTTTTAACGCGGCGATGACGACGCAGGTAGTTTTGAGTAGCACCTTACAGCGGCGAGCGGCCTTTGTTAGCAGCAATACGCAGACGCAGGGCGTTGAGCTTGATAAAGCCCGCTGCATCTTTCTGATCGTACGCACCGGCATCGTCTTCGAACGTCGAGATACGGGTGTCGAACAGGCTGTCGTCGGACTTACGACCAACAACGATCACGTTACCTTTGTACAGCTTCAGTCGAACAACGCCGTTCACTGTAGCTTGGGAAGCGTCGATCATCTGCTGCAGCATCTGACGCTCAGGGCTCCACCAGTAACCGTTGTAGATCAGGCTGGCGTATTTCGGCATCAGCTCGTCTTTCAGGTGAGCGACTTCGCGGTCCAGAGTGATGGACTCGATGGCGCGGTGAGCGCGCAGCATGATGGTGCCGCCAGGAGTTTCGTAGCAGCCACGGGACTTCATGCCCACGTAACGGTTTTCAACGATGTCCAGACGACCGATACCGTTCTCGCCGCCAATGCGGTTCAGTTCGGTCAGTACGGCTGCCGGAGTCATTTCTTTGCCGTCGATGGCAACGATGTCGCCTTTACGGTAGGTCAGCTCGATGTAGGTCGGGGTATCCGGAGCGTTTTCCGGAGACTTGGTCCAACGCCACATGTCTTCTTCGTGCTCGGTCCAAGTGTCTTCCAGCACGCCGCCTTCATAGGAGATGTGCAGCAGGTTGGCGTCCATAGAGTACGGGGACTTTTTGCCAGCCTTGTTGAAATCAACCGGGATATTGGCTTTTTCAGCGTAGGCCATCAGGGTTTCGCGGGAAGTCAGATCCCACTCACGCCACGGTGCGATTACTTGTACGCCCGGCTTCAGTGCATAGGCACCCAGCTCGAAGCGAACCTGGTCGTTACCTTTACCAGTTGCGCCGTGGGAAATGGCGTCAGCGCCAGTTTCGTTAGCAATTTCGATCAAACGTTTGGCGATCAGCGGGCGCGCGATAGAGGTGCCCAGCAGGTATTCGCCTTCATAAATAGTGTTGGCGCGGAACATCGGGAAGACGAAATCACGCACGAACTCTTCGCGCAGGTCATCGATGTAGATTTCCTTAACGCCCATTGCTTGGGCTTTGGCGCGCGCCGGCTCAACTTCTTCACCTTGGCCAAGGTCAGCAGTGAAGGTTACGACTTCACAGTTGTAGGTATCTTGCAGCCATTTGAGAATCACCGAAGTGTCCAGGCCACCGGAATATGCGAGGACTACCTTTTTAACGTCGGCCATGCCATCAACTCCACGGGGGGTGTGCGGGAAAACCAACGATTCTACTGCTGTAACCGTCTGATTTACAGTGGCGCGACAGCTTAAGACGGTCAGGCGACGGATATTCCGACCACTAAACCGGTTTTGCTTCCGAGGTTGAAGTAGGAGCTGCCTCTTCTGCTGCCGGGGCAGACTCAGGAGCTGCCTGTGGTTGCGGTGCCACCTCAGCCTCCGGCACGCGCTCCAGCAGCAGTGTCACCCGGCGGTTTTTCGCACGGTTAGCTGCGCTGTTATTGGGCACTACCGGGTAGCGCTCACCGTGAAAACGAACGGTAATCTGCTCCTCTGGGAAGCCCCGCGCTTTCAGGTACTCCATCACCGCCAGTGCTCGACGGCGCGACATGTCTCGATTGGTCAGGCGATTGCCGCTGTTGTCGGCGTGGCCATCCAGCTGGATGCGGTTAACAGTCGGGTCGGCTTTGATGAAGTCGAGGATGATATCCAGCTTGGCCATCGCCAGCGGCTCAAGGTCAATGCCCCCGCCGGGAAAGCCAACCTGGGTTTTTCGAATCTGATCAAAATTGACTGGCAGCAACTTGGCCGTGCACGCCAGATACTCCTGATAAGCATCGCCGAACTTTACTGGTAGCAGACGCACTTCGATCGGGTCGCGCCCCGCCGCCGTACGGTGACGTACCACTGGGCTGCGCCCCTCGAGCAGCCCCGTCAACAGCCTCGTGCCCTGCTCTTGAGAACTGTTAAAGACGCCCGGCACGCCATTAACGCTGACCGCCCCCAAGTTGATATCGCCTCTGCCCGGCTGCCACGGTGCGGCGGCTGCCAACAATGTAGCCTGGCCTGCGCCAAGCCAGCGCTCCTGAGTTTCCAGAGTAAAGGTGGCCTGCTCACCGGCGCGACGCACAAACACGCCGGAGCCAAAATTGGCGATAGGCTGAGACAATCGGCACTCAAACTTGTCACCTTCAACCTTCCACTCCACCTTCTCCAGACGCGTCTGGAAACTGATGGCATTGGCGGCCTGGCTGGCCAGCAGGCTAAGGATTACAAGAGGATAGAAGCGCACCACGAACTCCAGGGAAAACGGCTTACCTTCTGTCTATCGGTGTAATCAGGAAAAACTTGAGCGATTTCCGAACGACACCACCACGTCTTAGGCCAGAAGAAACAGACACATAACATCTGCAGAACAAGCTGCCGCAGGTGCCGTCGCGGCCCTTTTCCGGTAGCATTCCTGCCACGTTTTGCCCGCCTGGAAGCTCCCATGACTGACCGCCTTACCCTGCTGCGTCCCGATGACTGGCACATCCACCTCCGCGACGGCGCTGTGCTGCCACACACAGTGGCTGATGTAGCCCGCACATTTGGCCGCGCCATCATCATGCCCAACCTGGTGCCACCGGTACGCAACGCCAGCGAAGCTGATGCCTATCGTCAGCGCATTCTCAGTGTCCGTCCGCAGGGCAGCCGTTTCGAGCCACTGATGGTGCTGTACCTCACCGACAACACTCAGCCGGAAGACATCCGCACAGCCAAGGCCAGCGGTTTTGTTCACGCAGCCAAGTTGTATCCGGCAGGCGCCACCACCAACTCTGATTCCGGCGTCACCAGTATCGACAAGATCTTCCCGGTGCTTGAAGCCATGGCCGAAGTCGGCCTGCCGCTGTTGGTGCACGGTGAAGTCACACGCAACGAAATCGACGTGTTCGACCGTGAGAAAACCTTTATCGGCGAACACCTGACACGCGTGGTTGAGCGTTTCCCGACGTTAAAAGTGGTGTTCGAACACATCACCACCAGCGACGCCGTGCAGTTCGTACAGAGCGCGTCTGCTAACGTCGCGGCGACCATCACCGCCCATCACCTGCTGTACAACCGCAACCACATGCTGGTTGGCGGCATTCGTCCGCATTTCTACTGCCTGCCGATTCTCAAGCGCAACACCCACCAGGAAGCCCTGCTGGATGCCGCCACCAGCGGCAGCGCGAAGTTCTTCTTGGGCACCGATTCGGCTCCTCATGCCAAGCATGCCAAAGAAGCTGCCTGTGGTTGCGCGGGCTGCTACACCGCCTATGCTGCGATTGAGCTTTACGCTGAGGCCTTCGAACAGCGCAATGCGCTGGACAAACTGGAAGCCTTTGCCAGCAAAAATGGCCCAGACTTCTACGGTCTGCCACGCAACACCGACACCATCACCTTGGTGCGTGAAGAATGGACCGCACCGACCAGCTTGCCGCTGGGCGATCAAACTGTAATTCCGCTGCGTGCAGGTGAAGCCCTGCGCTGGCGTCTGCTGGAGAGCAACGCGTGAGCGAAGACCTTTACGAAGACGAGCTGGACACACCACCCTCCGGCCCACGTCACCCAATGGCAGCGCGCTTTCGCGGCTACCTGCCGGTTGTTGTCGACGTGGAGACCGGCGGTTTCAACGCCGCGACGGATGCTCTGCTGGAAATTGCTGCAACTACGATCGGCATGGATGAAGACGGTTTTCTGTTCCCTGAACACACCCACTTCTTCCGGGTTGAGCCGTTCGAAGGGGCCAACATTGAGCAGGCGGCGCTGGATTTCACCGGTATCAAGCTGGATCACCCGCTGCGTATGGCCGTAACCGAAGAGCATGCTCTGACTGAGATTTTCCGTGGCCTGCGCAAGTCATTGAAAGCCAATAGCTGTAAGCGGGCGATTCTGGTCGGTCATAACAGCAGCTTTGATCTGGGCTTCCTGAATGCAGCGGTTGCCCGTACCGGGATCAAGCGCAACCCGTTCCACCCGTTCTCCAGCTTCGACACCGCAACACTGGCTGGCCTAGCTTACGGCCAGACTGTGCTGGCCAAAGCCTGTCAGGCTGCCGGTATCGAGTTCGATGGCAAAGAAGCTCACTCGGCCCGCTACGACACCGAGAAGACCGCAGAGCTGTTCTGCGGCATCGTCAACCGCTGGAAGGAAATGGGCGGTTGGATGGAGTTTGACGACTAAGTCTGACAACACCACCGGAGGCCTCCAATTGCCCGCAAGGCAGTTGCCGGAGGCCCGAAATAAAAACGCCCGATCAATTGATCGGGCGTTTTTATTTTCTGTTTCGGATCGCGCTCAAAAAAGATAAACACACACAATTAAAACCTAAAACAAATCAGCGAATTATTAAATAATATTTAACAAGCCAACTACTTATTCGCACTCCACTTCATTGTTATCGCAGGCTGCCCCGTATACTCATCCACGCCTTCAGCAACATCGATAAAACCATGCCATCTATAAAAGGCAATGGCATTCGTATTCTGGCAATAGACATTAAGCTGTAACTCACTACGCTCATTACACGCACTTTGTAATAAGCGTTTGCCAATACCCATCCCTTGGTAATCCGGGTGGATGAATATGGACGCCAGGGTATTGCCGACCAAGCTGACAAACCCCACAGTCTGGCCACCGCACTTGGCCACTCGTGTGTGCGAGCCGGGAATATAGAGTTTGGCCATAACTTCGCGGTTGTCCCGCCAGTACTGTTCGCTGATAAAGTGATGACAGCGAATTGAAGCCTGATACCAGACTTCAACCACCTTATTTATTTCTTCGTCGTTTAATGTCAAATCTTCAACAACGACATTAGCAACAACTGGCAGAAACACAGCAGATCACCTAAAGCTATTTAAAATTATTATCTAGATTTTCTAAACAGTCTGCCAGCACATACAAATAAGCTGCTACAACGCCCATCCACTTATATAACAAAACAGCGCCATCACGACAAATATCCCACGTACTATTGAGGGATTGTCTGATGCGTTTTCATCCAGCCTTCCACCACGGAAGACTGGATGAACACTTTCGTCAGGCGCTCTGGGCCAAATCCATTAATTCACGGCTGGCCACTGCATACATTGCGTAATCAACAGTGGTAGCAGCGCGCAGCTCTCCAAGCATCACCCTCCAGCGATCCAGCAAGCCTTGATGCTGCTCCAGCCAGAGTTGCACCCTGGCTTCGATATCCTCCGGTGCATCAGGCATCTGCAGCACAGAGACCGTAATGGCGCGCTGCTGCCAGTCCAGATCGTCACGGAAAGATTCACGCGCCAGCGCTTGCCAGTTGTTTTCCACTGGCAAGCTGGTGACTTGCTGCAAATACCAGGACAGCTCCAGCGCCCCACCGATTGCAAAGTAGCCAGCGGCCACACGGGCCGGGTCTTGCCCGGTTAAATCAGCAGCTTCAATGATCGGCAACAAGGTGTAAAGGTGGCTTGTGCCTGCGACCACGCGGGCCAGCTCCTCTGGTACACCCGCTTGCACAAAGTTCTGAAAGCGCGATTGCCAGTGCTCGCGGGCGGGGCCTTCGAGCAGCTCATCCAGAACACCGAGCAAAGACTCAATACGCGGCGCAAAGTGCGCCACATCACGGGCTGCATCCAGTTCGTTGCGTCGGCTGCGCAGGAACCAGCGGGTAGCCCGGCGGCCCAGACGCTGCAGCTCATCCATCAGCTGCAGCTGCAAGTCTGCGGGTACCTTGTAGTCCAGCGCTTCAATCTGTTGCCACCAGTAAGGCAGACGGAACAGATCGCGCACGATCACGTAGGCCCCCGCCACATTGGCCGCGCTCATGCCGGTGGATTCTTTGAGCCGCTGCACGAAGGTGATACCCATGTGGTTGACCAGATCGTTGGCGATCTGGGTGCTGACGATCTCGCGTTTCAGGCGGTGACGGCCCATGGCTTCGGGATAACGCTCAGCCAACAACGGCGGAAACGCGGTGGTCATTTCCTGCGCCAGGTAGGCATCATCCGGTACCTGTGATTTGAGCAGCGCTTCCTTGAGGTCGATCTTGCTGTAAGAGATCAGCACCGACAGTTCCGGTCGAGTCAGCCCCAGCCCGTTGGTTGCACGTTCATTCAGCTCCTCGTCGGAAGGCAGAAACTCCAGGCTGCGATCCAGCTTGCCTGAGGCCTCCAGCGCGCTCATCAGCCGTTTGTACTCCGCTACTCGCTCGCGAGCGCGGCGCTCAGCCAGTGACAGCGCCTGCGTCTGTTTATAGTTGTTGCCCAGCACCAGATTTCCGACTGCTTCGGTCATCTCCACCAGCAGTTTGTTGCGCTGCTTGCCGGTCATATCGCCAGCGCCGACGATCTCGCCGAGGAGAATCTTGATATTCACCTCATGGTCGGAGCAGTCCACACCTCCGGCGTTGTCGATAAAGTCAGTATTGCTCTTGCCGCCGTTGAGTCCGTATTCGACCCGGCCAAGCTGGGTCATGCCGAGATTGCCGCCCTCGCCCACGACTTTGGCCCGCAACTCACTGCCATTAACCCGCAGTTGGTCGTTGGCCTTGTCGCCGACATCCGCATGGCTCTCTTTACTGGACTTCACGTAGGTACCAATACCGCCATTCCACAGCAGATCAACCGGCGCTTTGAGCAAAGCATTGAGCAGCTCAGTGGGCGGCAGGCGGTCTGCGCTGATGTCGAAACGCGCCTTCATCTGCGGGCTGATTTCGATGCTCTTAGCGCTGCGCAAGAACACCCCGCCGCCTTCGGAGATCAACGCGCTGTCGTAGTCAGCCCAACTTGAGCGTGGCAGCTCGAACAGACGCTTGCGCTCAACGAAGCTGCGGGCTGCATCCGGATTCGGATCGATAAAGATATGCAGGTGGTTAAAGGCCGCAACCAGCTGCAGCGATTCAGATTGCAGCAAGCCATTGCCGAACACATCACCGGCCATATCGCCGATACCGATGACCGTGACGTTGTCTTTCTGCACATCAATCCCACGTTCGCGGAAGTGCCGCTGCACAGAGACCCAGCCGCCTTTGGCAGTGATACCCATGCCTTTGTGGTCATAGCCAGCCGAGCCACCTGACGCGAACGCATCGTCCAGCCAGAAACCGTAATCCTGAGCAATGCCGTTGGCGATGTCTGAGAAGGTCGCCGTACCTTTGTCCGCGGCCACCACCAGATAAGGATCATCATCGTCGTAGCGCAGCACGTTCTGCGGCGGCACGACGGCGCCATCCTTCAGGTTGTCGGTAATGTCCAAAAGGCCGCTGATAAAAATGCGGTAACAAGCAATGCCTTCAGCCAGTACCTCATCCCGTGAGCCGCCTTGCGGCAAACGCCGGGGAACGAAACCGCCCTTGGCCCCCATAGGCACAATCACCGCGTTTTTCACCTGCTGGGCCTTAACCAGGCCGAGCACTTCGGTGCGGTAGTCTTCTTCCCGGTCCGACCAGCGCAAGCCGCCACGGGCCACATCACCAAAGCGCAGGTGCACGCCTTCAACCCGGGGCGAGTAAACGAAAATCTCGAACTTGGGAGTCGGCCGCGGTATGTCCGTAATGGCCCGTGGGTTGAGTTTGAAGCTGAAGTAGGACTTGGGCTGGCCGTCTGCACCGGTCTGATAGAAGTTGGTACGCAGCGTGGCTTTAATCAGGTCCAGATAACGCCGCAGGATGCGGTCTTCGTTGAGCACAGCGACGTTATCCAGTGCAGCCAGAATCGCCTGCTCCAGCTTCTGCTGTTTGTCTTCCAGATCATCGCCGGTGAGTTTGCGCGCCAGGTAGAAACGGATGCGGAACAGGCGCACCAGCTCTTTGGCAATCTCTGCATGATTAACCAGCGTGCTGGCGATATAGCTGAGATCGAAGCCCAGACGGATCTGTTTGAGATAGCGCGCGTAAGCCCGCAGCAACGCCACATCGCGCCACGGTATGCCGGCAGTCAGGACCAGCCGGTTGAAACCATCATTCTCTGCTGCACCGCCGACGATTTTGACGAAGGCTTCCTGCAGGGTTTCGTTGAGCTGCTGAATATCAATAGCCAGCCCTTCAGCGTAGGTGAAAGCGAAATCGTGAATCCAGAACTCGCGGCCATCGGTGCGCTGCAATTTAAACGGGTACTCGCCCAGCACGCGCAACCCCAGGTTCTCCAAAATCGGCAGAACGTCGGAGAGCGGCAATGGCGCATCCGCGTGATACAGCTTGCAGTGCAGCGTCTGCCCGCCCTGACTGAGCGGCTGGTAGAAGCTCATCACCAGCTGTCGCTCGCCGTTGAGAGTGAGCAGGTGTTGCATATCGACAACCGCCGAATGCGGGGCAAAGCGCTCACGGTAGCCCGCCGGAAAACCGCCTGGGTATTCGCTGAGCACTTCGGTGCCTGCGGCTTCGCCAAGGCTTTCTACAATCAGGCTGCGGTAATCATCCTGCCATGAGCGGCAAGCCTGAATGACCTCCCGTTCCAGACGCTGCGGATCAATCTGCACGCGGCTTTTCGGATCGACTTTGAGGATAAATTGCACCCGCGCCAATACGGATTCGGAGAAATAGGTCCAGAACTCGCAATCACTGGCCTGCAGGTGCTCCATCAACACCTGCTGGATGCGCAGGCGGCTTTCAGTGGAATACACATCCCGCGGGATGTAAGCCAGGCAATAGCAGAAACGTCCGTAAGGATCGCGGCGCAGGAACACCCGCACCTTGTTGCGCTCCTGAATCTGCACAATCGCCAGCACTGTATTGAACAACTCATCAACTGGCGTCTGGAACAGGTCATCGCGAGGGAGCACATCCAGCACCCGAGCCAGCTCCTTACCCAGATGAGCACTGCTGTCGAAGCCGGAGCGCTGCTTGATGGCCTCGGCCTTGCGCCGGATAAAGGGAATGTTCCACACGCTTTCCGAGTACACCGCCGAGGTGTACAGGCCCATAAAGCGAAACTCGCGGATCACCCGCCCCTTGCTGTCCAGCTCGCGGATGGAAACCAAATCGGGGTACGCCGGACGATGCACGCGGCTGGGCATGGCGGCCTTAGCAAAGGACAGCAGCTGCGGCTCGCGCAGGTAATCAAAAGCCTGCTGCTCTATCTGCAGCTCTTCGGGCTTCAAGCCGCTGCGCAGGGAGCGCGACAAGCCCAGCAGGGATTGCTCATCGTATTGCATACGCGCGCCACCGGGCGCTTCAACCGCAGTGAACTCTTCGTAGCCGAGGAAGGTGAAGTGATCATTGACCAGCCATTTGAGGAACAGCTGGGTTTCTTCCAACTCGGCGGCATCCACCTTGAACTTGCCTTTACCCAGCCAGCTCAGCAGCTCCTGCGCTTTGGCCTTCATCGCGGCAAAATCAGCCACACTCAGGCGCACTTCACCGAGCACTTCCAGCAGCGCCCGTTCCAGTTCCTTCATCTCAGCGGCGCTGGCGCAGCGGTCAATCTCCAAATACATCAAGGCTTCTTGAGCGACATCCTGGCCCTGGCTGCCTTTGGGCAAAATCTCCAGCAACTCCCCGGCGCTGTTACGGCGCACACTGAAAACATTGTTCTGCAAGGCATGGATGCTGTAACCGCGACGGTTCAGCTCCATGCGCACCGAGTCGACCAAAAACGGAATATCGCTGTGCAGCACTTCCACTGCGGTATGGGTAGACTGCCAGCCGTGCTTTTCATAGTCAGGGTTAAACACCTGAACTTGCGGCTTGCTGGCCTCAAAGCGCGCCAACAGACGCCAGGAAGACAAGGTACAGCCGAGCAGATCGGAAAGACGCCGCTGAGTGAGTTCCTCAAGCGCGACGATGCCAAAGAATTGCTCCGCAAACAGGCTGACTTGCGTCAGCTCTTGTGCACTGACGTGCTTGGCCAGCGCGGTGTGCAGATGATGCTGAAAATCTGCCTGTGTAGCTGCGGTAAAAAATGCCATGAGTTCACTCCCCTGGCTTGTACTTCAACGACTGGGACTGTCGTGACATACAACCTGTGCCACAACCTTGTGGTTCAGCATTAGTCTAGAGGGCTGCTCTTAAAGTAAAGTTGCATCCCCTAAACTCCGGTCAGATTAGACTAGCCGGTCACACTTGCTGGGTGAGCTTAACCATGGAACATCGGGAAGCGCTTATCGCGCTGCGACAATTTCTTTCAGCCCAGATCCTCGGGCAGGAAAAACTCATCGATCGTCTCCTGATCGCACTGCTGGCTGACGGTCATCTGCTGGTTGAAGGTGCACCGGGGCTGGCCAAGACCAAGGCCATCAAGGACCTTGCCGAAGGTATTGAAGCGGAGTTCCATCGCATTCAGTTCACCCCCGACCTGCTGCCTGCTGACATTACCGGCACCGAAATCTACCGCCCGGAAACCGGCAGCTTTGTCTTCCAGCAAGGGCCGATCTTCCACAACCTGGTGCTGGCTGACGAAATCAACCGTGCCCCGGCCAAAGTTCAATCGGCTTTGCTTGAAGCCATGGCTGAACGCCAGGTCAGTATCGGCCGTAGCACCTACAACCTGTCGCCTTTGTTTTTGGTCATGGCGACACAGAACCCGATTGAGCAGGAAGGCACCTACCCACTGCCGGAGGCTCAGCTCGACCGCTTCCTGATGCATGTGAAGATCGGTTTCCCGGACGCCAGTGTGGAACGCAAGATTCTCGCCCAGGCCCGAGGCGAAGCGCTCAACGGTGAAAGCAAGCCGGAGCAGCGCCTGAGCCAGCAAGCCATCTTTGCCGCGCGCCAGGAAATCCTCGGCCTTTATATGGCCGATGCGGTGGAGGAATACCTAGTGCAGCTGGTGATGGCCTCACGCACAGCGGCCAAATTTGACCCGGAACTGGCCGAATGGATCGCCTACGGCGCCAGTCCGCGCGGCACTATCGCGCTGGACCGCTGCGCACGTGCCCATGCCTGGCTCGCCGGACGCGACTTCGTCAGCCCGGAAGACATTCAGGCGGTGCTGTTTGATGTGCTGCGCCACCGCATCATTCTGTCGTTCGAGGCAGAAGCCGCCGGTATTGATCAGGATCGCGTGATTCAGCGCATCCTCGATGTTGTCGCGGTCGCCTGACAGCCATGACTGCAGCGTCTGCCCACCCGGCTATCTACGTCAGCCTCTCCGAGCTGATCGAGATACGTCACCGCGTGCGCGAAGTTCAGCTGTTCTCCACGCTAGGCCAGCGCAGCCCTCTGATTGGCCTGCATCACTCCAAACTGCGTGGCCGCGGGGTGGATTTCGATCAGGTGCGGGTCTACCAACCCGGTGATGACATCCGCACCATCGACTGGCGCGTCACCGCCCGCACGCAGGAACCGCACACCAAACTGTTCCATGAAGAGCGCGAGCGGCCGATCTACATCATGGTGGAGCAAAGCAGCCGTTTATTCTTCGGCAGCGGCCTGCTGTTCAAATCAGTGCTAGCCGCCCATGCCGCCAGTCTGGTGGGCTGGGCAGCGCTGAGCCATAACGACCGCATCGGCGGGCTGGTTTTCGGGGCTGATGAGCACCACGAAATCCGTCCCCGGCGCAGCAAGCAAAGCCTATTGCAACTGCTCAGCCGCCTGAGCAAAGCCAACCAGGCCCTGAGCACCTATGCCCACTCTGAACGCGACAGTTTTGTCCTCGCCTTGCGCCGTGCCCGCGAGGTGTTGCGTCCAGGCAGTCTGGTAGTGGTGATCTGCGATGAGCGCACACTGAACGACAGCAGCGAAAAGCAACTGCAGTTATTGGCCCGACATACTGACCTGCTGTTGCTACCGGTCTCTGATCCGCTCGACCACGCCCTGCCCAACGCAGGCCTTCTGCGCTTTGCCAACGCTGATACGCAGCTGGAACTGGACACCCACGACGCCCAGCTGAGACAGGCTTACCGCTCCCTCGGCGATGCCCGCCAGGCCCGCTGGCAGCGCCTGGCTGACAAACTTCGGGTCCCCCTGCTACCTCTGAACACGCAGCGGGATATGGCCGAACAGTTGCGCGAGCATCTGAGCGGCCAGCGCGTTAGGAAGTCGTCATGAATCCGCTCGATCAACTCGAACCCCTGATTGCTCCGGCACCGATAAGCTGGTGGCCGCCTGCGCCGGGCTGGTGGTTGCTGGCACTGCTCCTGCTGATCGTGATCTGGGCTGCCGTGCGCCTGCTCAAACGTCTGCGTAAACGAGTTAAACAGACGCCACAAAACGATACCCTGGACCCGCTGCGCCAAGCCGCGCTGACGGAGCTGGAAAGCCTGCATAAGCCGTACGATCAGGACGCCGGCCCTTGGCTGCAGCAGCTCAACAACATCCTCAAGCGCCTGTGCCGGGAGCATTACCCGCAAAGCAACAGCCACACGCTGAGCAGTCGCGCCTGGCTGGCATTCCTTGATACTCGCTGCCCTGCGGCAGGCCTGACCCGTTGGATGATTCTCGTGGAAGGCGCGTACAAACCCCAGTGCCGACTGGATGACAAAGCCATCGACGGGCTGCATCTGGCCGTATCCACTTGGATTCGTAAGCATGTTTGAGTTCGCCTGGCTCTGGATTTTTCTGCTTGCCCCCCTGCCTTGGGTATTGCGGCATTTTCTGCCGCCTGCAGACAGCGGTGAAGCTGCCCTCAAAGTCGGCTTTATGCCCGAACTGGAAACACTTACCGGCAAACGCTCACGCACCCGCCAGCCTGCTTTGCGCCAACAGTCGCCCTTTATTCTGATTTGGCTGTTGCTGCTGATCGCCTGCGCACGGCCACAGTGGCTCGGCGAGCCCATGCCCCTACCAGCCAGCGGCCGGGACTTACTCCTGGCCGTGGACATTTCCGGCTCCATGGATTTCCCCGACATGGTCTGGGAACAACAGGAAGTCAGCCGACTGACATTGGTTAAACACCTATTTGGTGACTTTATCGACGGCCGTGAAGGTGACCGCGTGGGTTTGATCCTGTTCGGCAGCCGCGCCTATCTGCAGTCACCGCTGACCTTTGACCGGCAAACGGTGCACACCTGGCTGGACGAAGCAGAAAAAAACATCGCCGGCCCACAAACCGCCATCGGCGATGCCATTGGCCTTGCGGTCAAACGCCTGCGCCAACGTCCCGCGCAAAGCCGCGTGCTGGTCCTGATCACCGACGGGGCCAGCAATGCCGGGGAAATCGAACCAATGACCGCCGCACAACTGGCCGCCGACGAGCAGATTGTGATCTACACCATCGGCATCGGTGCTGATCCGAAACAGGGCGGGATTCTTGGGATGCTCGGATTTAATCCGGGTATTGAACTGGACGAAGACAGCCTGATCAGCATTGCCGAGACCACTGGTGGCCAGTACTTCCGCGCGCGTAACACTGAAGAGCTCAAAGCCATTGAGGCCACTCTTGATCGTCTTCAGCCGGTGGCCCAGAAGCCGACGCTCACCCGTCCCACCCACGTGCTTTACCCGTGGCCCCTGGCCTTAGCCTTGCTACTCAGCTTGTGGCTTGCCAGCCAGCGGCTGTGGCCAGACTGGTCGCTGCGCCTGCAAGCACGCCTGCGCCGTAACAACGAGGTGCAGCCATGAGTGCCCTGCTCGACCTCTGGCCACACTGGCAACGCCCATTTTGGCTACTGGCCGCCCCACTGTTGGCATTTGTACTGTGGCGCTTGTGGCACCTGAAAAAACGCCGCGGTCGCTGGCAAGCTCTGCTGCCGGAAGCCTTCCACGCCATTTTGCTCACCGACAACACCGCCCGCCGCAGCCGGCTACCTTGGTACGTGCTGGCAGTGGCCTGGCTGTTGGCCTTACTGGCCCTGTTGGGCCCCAGCTGGGAACGGGTTGAGCAAAGCAGCCCCAAACCCGCCAATCCGCTGGTGGTGATGATGGAACTGACCCCGGAAATGCTCGCCAGCGATGCCTCGCCCAATCGCCTGGAGCAGGCCAAACGCAAACTGATCGATCTGCTGCAAGCGCGACAGGATGCGCAGACGGCCGTCGTCGTCTACGCGGGCAGCGCCCACGTTCTGGTGCCACTCTCGGATGATTTGGCCACCAGCAGAAACCTGCTCGACGCCCTGAGCCCGAGCATCATGCCGCAACCCGGTCAACGCGCCGACCTGGCCGTTAATAAAGCCCTGCAACTGCTTGAGCAAGGCGCACAGGGCAGTGGCCGCTTGCTGCTGATGACCAGCGCGCTATCCGAAAACGAGCAACAAGGCATCCGCAACGCATTGGAGGGGCGCAGCAATCGCCTGCATATCCTCGGTATCGGCAGCCCTGAAGGGGCACCGATCCTGCTCGAAGACGGCTCGTTTCTTAAAGACGATCAGGGGGCGATTATTATCCCGCGCCTGGACGAGGCTGGCCTGACAGCCTTTGCCCGCACACTCGGCGGTCGCTATCAAACAGCCAGTCTGGATGAGCGTGATCTGCACACCCTTGGCCTGTTCGACAGCAGCCGTAGCCTTCGAGAGGATCAGCAACTGATGCGCCTGGACACCTGGGCCGACCACGGTCACTGGCTGCTCCTGCCACTGCTTCTGCTCGCTGCCTTTGCGGGCCGTCGTGGCTGGTTGCTGCTCCTGCCACTGCTGCTGTGGCTGCCGCAAGACAGTTATGCCTTCAGCTTTGACGACCTGTGGCTGCGCGCCGATCAGCAAGGCCAGCGCCTGCTGGAAGCGCAAAAACCTAAAGAGGCGGCCGAGCACTTCAAAGACCCACGCTGGCAAGGCCACGCCCTGTATCAGGCGGGTGACTACGCCACTGCGGCAGAGCGCTTTGCCTATGGCGACAGCGCAGCCGATCACTACAACCGTGGCAATGCCCTGGCCCGCAGTAACGAGCTTGAGGCTGCGCTGGAGGCTTACGAGCAGGCCCTCGACATCCAGCCCGACTTTCCGCAAGCGGAGAAGAACAAGGCCTTGGTTGAACAGCTAATGCAGCAGAACCAAAATCAGAGTCAGGGTCAGTCCAATCCGTCTGAAGACCAGCCCGAGCCACAACAGCAAAACCCAGCACAGCAGAATCAGAACGGCCAGTCTTCGGATCAGAACCAGCAAAAGCAGCCCAGTCAGGAACAGAACGACAGCGAAGCTGACCCTGAGCAGTCACAGCCTCAGGAACAGCAATCGCAGCCAGAAGACGCCCGCGAGCAGCCAGCGCAGCAATCGAAACAACCCTCGCCGCAAACGAATAATGCCCAGCCGGGGCAAGATGCCGATGGCGGCCCTCTGGACGAAGAACGCCGTCAGGCCCTCGAGCAGTGGCTGCGGCAGATTCCCGATGATCCGGGTGAACTGCTACGACGCAAATTCAGAATGGAACAACAGCGCCTGGAGCAACAGCAATGAGCCGACTGCTCTGTACCCTCCTGCTCAGCCTTATGGCTTTCACCGCCAACGCCGCGATTTTCCACGCCAGCGTTGACCGCAGCCGCATCAGCGAAGGTGAAACCATTGAACTGACCCTGGAAACCAACGATTCCACCCAGTTCGGCAAACCCGATCTGCAGCCTCTTGAAGAACTCTTCGAGATACTCGGCACGCGCCAAGTCAATCGCCTCAGCAACAGCAGCAGCGGCACCGAATCCAGCACCCGCTGGATCATCACCCTGCAGCCGAAAAACACCGGCTATGTGGTGGTACCACCGCTGACACTGGGCAACCTGAAAAGCGATCCGGTGGTGATTTTTGTACAGGAAAGCAGCGGTCCCGGAGGCGATCATGTCGCCCCGGTGTACATCACCTCCAATGTGGATCAGGACGCTCCATACGTGCAGGCTCAGACCATCCTGACCCTGCGCATCTACCACTCAGTTTCACTGTATGACGACAGCAGCCTGACCCCGCTGAAAATCCCTAAGGCCCGGGTCGAGCAGCTCGGTGAGCCGCGCACCTTTGAAACAGACCTCAATGGTGTGCGCCACGGCGTGATCGAACTGCGCTTCGCCATCTTCCCGCAGGAAAGCGGCACCCTGGAGATCCCTTCACAGGTCTTTAGCGCCACCACCGTCGACCGCAACAGCAACACCTATAACCCGTTCGGGCCGCGTCCAGGCAAACGCGTCCGGGTTAAATCGCCGGTCATTCCTCTTCAGGTCAAAGCCAAGCCCGCCGAGTATCCGGCCAACGCGCCGTGGCTGCCGGCGCACGCCCTGAGCCTGAGTGAAAGCTGGAAACCCGAACCTGAGCAAGCCAAGCTTGGCGACTCCCTGACCCGCAGCCTGACGTTGCGCGCCGAAGGCCTCTCCAGCGCGCAGCTGCAACCGCTACCGGCGACTCAAGTGGCAGAACTGCGCCGCTACCCGGATCAGCCACAGCTCTCCAACCAGACCACGGATCAGGGGATTATCGGCACGCGTGAAGACCGCGAAGCGCTGGTGGCCAACCGTGAAGGCCAAGTCACCCTGCCGGAAGTGGAGGTTTACTGGTGGAACACTGGCACCGACAAACTGGAGCGCACCACGCTGCCCGCGCGCACTTTCAGTGTCAGCGCCAACCCGGCGCTTAACACAGCCAACAACGACACCACGAACGGCAGCGTCAGCACGCCCACCGTGGCAGGTGAAAGCCCGCTGCTGTGGCCATGGCAGCTGAGCACCGCCTTCTTTGCGCTCACCACCCTGCTCGCCTTCATGCTCTGGTGGCGTGCGCGCCGTCAGCCAGCGGTACTGCAGAGCCAACAGGACGGCCCAAACAGTCAGGACTTGCTGGATGAGCTCAAGCGCACTTGTCTGGCCAACGACTCTCAGGCCACACGTTACGCACTGGATGCCTGGGCCCGTCAGCAGCCGGAAACCCTTGCCGACATGGCTGCCCGCTACACGCCGCTGTCCGAAGCACTGGACGGCCTCAACGGCGCGCTTTACAGCGAAAGTGGTCAGCACTGGCAGGGCCGCAACCTCTGGCTGGCGATCCGCAGCCTGCCGGACATAGAAGATAAGGACATCGGCTCAACACAGGAGGCCAGCCCGCTTCCTCCATTGTATCCCCGCTGAACACAAGGAGCACATGATGCGCCAGAGCAAATCAATAACCAGTGAGTTCTGGCGCCATCCCGATTTACCCTTTATCGAAGCCCGGCTGGTCACAGACGGCCGCACACTCTGCTACGCGCCCCACTCACACGCCACCTTCTCGATTGGTGCCATTACCAACGGAACCTGCACCTACTTCAACCGAGATGCCCGCCAACAGATTAGCGCTGGCAGCATCGTGTTGATGAACCCCGGTGATGTTCATGCCTGTAACCCGGTGGACGCCCTAGCCTGGGCCTATGTCATGCTGTATGTGGATAGTGCCTGGCTGGGACGCCTGCAACAGCAACTCGGTTTTACCCACGACGCGGCCTTCAAGCGACTGAACTGCATCTATTCACAGGACAAACAGCTGCACGCAGAACTGCTTAAGCTCCACCGCTGTCTGGTGGGTAATGAGCCGATCAGCCTTAAGCAACATGCTACGGAGCAGTTCTTCACGCTCATGCTGGAACGCCTGCACAGCCCCGATGAATCCGATCAAGCCCTTCACACCCGGCTGGAGCAGGCAGCTGCATTTATCCGAAAACACTGCGCAGACGCACTCAGCGTTGAAGACATCTGTCTTGCCGCCGGGCTGTCAGCTTCTTATTTGACCCGTGAGTTCAAGCAGCACTACGGCATGACACCCCACACTTATTTGATCGACCAGCGCGTTCAGCTTGCTCGCCAACTGATCCGCGAGGGGCATGCGCTGGCCGATGTTGCAACGCAAGCTGGCTTTGCCGATCAGGCACACTTTCAACGCACCTTCAAACACCTACTGGCTGCAACGCCCGGCCATTACCAGAGTCACTCCGGAACCAACAGGTAAACCGCACTGACAACCAACAGCGCGGCCATACAGCGGTTAAATACCCTGACCTTTGCCGGCTGATCCAGATAACGCCCCAGCATCCCCCCGGCGCACGCCCAAGCAGCCACAGACGCATAGCAAATGACGAAATAGATCAGCGCAAAGATCAGCACCATTTGCACATTGCCATCCGCCACAAAAGCCCCCATCCCCGAAACAGAGGCCAGCCAGGCTTTTGGATTTAGCCATTGCATCAAAGCACCATGGAGAAATGTCGGCCCCTTTACCGCCTCAACTGGCGCAAGCTGCCCTTCATCCAAGGCCAGCTGCCAGGCGATATACAGCAGAAATCCAACACCAGCTAACTGAATCACCAAGGTCAAAAACGTCCAGCGTTGCAACACACCATGCAGGCCCAGGCCGACCAACAGAAACAGCACAATAAAACCAACGGTCGCCCCTGTTACATGCCGCAGGCTGGCACGCACACCGAACCTTGCACCGGCACTTAACGCCACAATATTCACCGGCCCCGGTGAAACAGACATCGCCAGCGCAAACGCCGCCATCGCCAGATAAAGACTCATCCATCCACTCCTATGACTGTTACAAGAGTGCGACGGTAAGCCTCCCACAGAGCGGTGTATTGAAGAAAACTGCTCAGATGCAGGCAGAAAAAAACCTCGCTGATCACTCAGCGAGGTTTTTTGATTACCGGGTTACTGACAGAAATCAGTGAGCAAACAGCGAACCACCCTGCTTGCCTACCAGCTTCTCCGGCTTGATCAGGAAGCGAGCCAGCGCTGGCAACAGCAGCAGAGCACCAAACATGTTAACGATGAACATGAAGGTCAGCATCAGGCCCATATCGGCCTGGAACTTGATGGCCGAGAAGATCCAGGTGGCTACACCAATCGCCAGGCACAGGCCGGTAAACAGCACCGCTTTACCCGTGGACTTGAGCGTCTGGTAGTAAGCCTCTTGCAGCGGCAGACCCGCGCGCAGGAAGCTTTCCAGGCGGCTGTAGATATAGATGCCGTAGTCCACACCGATGCCCACACCCAGCGCGATTACCGGCAGGGTTGCGACCTTCATACCAATGCCGAGGAAAGCCATCAGGGCGTTACCCAGAATAGAGGTCAGGATCAGCGGCAGCACGATGCAGATGGTGGCCGGGATTGAGCGGAAGGTGATCAAGCACATCACCGCCACCCAGATGTACACCAGCACCAGGATGCTCAGCTCAGAGGTCGAAATAACTTCGTTGGTCGCCGCTTCGATACCGGCGTTACCGGCAGCCAGGCGGAATTCCAAGCCCTCTTTACTGTTTTCGGCGGCAAAGTCCTGAACCGCTTTCACGGCACGCTTGAGGGTTTCAGCTTTATGGTCCTCAAGGAACACCAGCACCGGCGCTACCGAGCAGTCCGCGTTGTACAGACCATCAGCACGGGCGATGGAGTTGTTCAGCACATCTTGGTTACGGGACAGGGTTTCCCATTTCAGGTTGCCCTCGTTCATGCCTTTGATCATCTGGCGCGAAACCGTGACCATCGACACCGCCGACTGCACACCTTCGGTGTTGTCCATTTTCCACATCAGCTCGTCCATAGCGGCCAGAGCGTCGTGGGTGGAACAGCCTTCTGCATCGGTCTTGACCATCACCACCAGCACATCGGAACTGGTCGAGTAGTTCTTGATGATGAAGTCGTTATCGAGGTTGTAACGGGAATCTGGACGCAGCTCAGGGGCCCCCTGATCAAGGTCACCAACCTGCAGATTTTCCTTCTGGTAGAAGAAGCAGGCCACACCTGCAGCCAGACCCAGTACTACCATGAACGGTGCCACATTCGGATGCGCCACATAAGACAGGCCACGCCACAATGGCTTCTCAGTCACAGCATCTTTCTTGCTGCGCTCAATCGCACGCTTGCTGATACCCAGATAAGAAATCGCAACCGGCAGCAGAATGAGGTTAGTGAATACGATCACCGCCACACCAATGGATGCACCGATGGCCAGCTCATGGATCACACCAATATCGATGATCAGCAGCGTGATAAAGCCAACCGCGTCCGCCAGGATAGCAATCATGCCCGGCAGGAACAGTTGACGGAAAGTACGCCGCGCCGCAGTCAGTGAGTTGTCGGCATCACTGGATTGCAGCGCAATACCGTTAATCTTTTGCACACCGTGGGAAATCCCGATGGCGAAGATCAGGAACGGTACCAGCATCGAATACGGATCGAGCCCAAAACCAACCAGATTCATCAGACCCAGCTGCCAGCCCACTGCAACCAGCGTGGTCACCAACACGCCGATGGTGCTGCGGATACACCAGCTGAACCAGTACAGCAGTACGAAGGTGATCAGCAGGGCAATACCAAAGAACGCCACCACCATCACCAGACCATCAATCAGGTCACCGACTTTCTTGGCGAAACCGATGATCTGGATGTCAACATTTGGGTTCTGAGCCTGGTACTTGTCGCGGATTTTCTCTTCAAGCTCATGGGAGAACTGGCGGTAGTCCAGGGCGACCAACTTGCTCTGATCGTTCGGGTCCGGATAGGACTCCAGCAGCGGCACATCAACAATGCTCGACTTGAAGTTGTTGGCCACCAGACGCCCAACCTGGCCGGACTTGAGCACGTTGCTGCGCAACTCTTCAAGGCTTTCCGGGCTGCCGTCATAGGTCTGCGGGATCACCTCACCACCGGCAAAACCCTCTTCGGTTACTTCAGTCCAGCGGACACTTGGGGTCCACAGCGACTTCAGGCCAGAACGGTCAACACCAGGAATATAGAAGGTCTCGTCATTGATCTGACGCAGCGTCTCCATGTACTCCTTGGTGAAGATATCGCCCTCTTTCACCGATACCGAGATACGCACCGTGTTACCTAGGTTAGCCAGGTCGTTGCGGTGCTCCATCATGTTCTGAATGAACGGATGGCTCAGCGGGATCATTTTTTCGAAACTGGTCGACGGACGAACCTGCGTCGCCTGATAGAACAGGAAAATACTGACCAGCGTACAGATCAGAATCACTGCAGGCCGGTTGTTAAAAATCAGGCGCTCAAGGAAGCTTGCCTTATCCTGGTGATGGTTACTCATCAAACGCTACCCCAGCTTATTATTGTTGACCACGACTGGTTTCAGTCGGCGCAGAGAATTGCACGCCACCTTGCCCCACGAAAATCAGGCGGCCTTTGCCGTCCGCAGCCACGCCAGCCAGGGACAAGCGATCAGGGCGATTTTGCACGGTGAAGCTGCGGCCCTTATCCGTACTGCGCAAAATGGTGCCACCATGGCCGACGATGACGATGCTGCCATCCGCCAGTTTGCTGCCATTGGCCAAGCCAAATTCCAACGCACCATTGTTCTCACGCTTAAGCGCAATACGCTGCCACGTTGTACCGAAATCAGCCGAACGGAACAGATGACCACGCAGCCCGTAAACCAGCACTGCACTCGGCTCACCAGCGTCCAAGACACCGAACAGAGAACCCTCATAAGGGCTCTCAAGCGTTTCCCAGGTCTGACCGTAATCAGGCGAACGGAACATAACGCCCTGCTCGCCGACAACAAACAGCCCCTGACCTGCGATTTCAGTGATTGCGTTGAGGTGGTAGGCGTCTTCGTTATCCATCTGGTCGCTGACGTTCTCCCAGTTGGCACCGCCGTCGGTGGTGCTCAACAGTGCGCCATAAGCCCCTACCGCAAAGCCGGTGCTGCGGTCTTTAAACCACACATCCAGCAACGGTGCTTCAAGCTCGAGGTCTTCAAACTGCTTGGTCCAGGTCACACCGCCGTCGGTGGTGGCCAGGATCTGGGCATCGTGACCGACAGCCCAACCATAGCGGTCATCAACGAAATAAACGGCGGTCAGTAGCTGGCGGGTTGGCACTTGGGCCTGAGTCCAGCTGCTGCCATTGTCATCGGAATAAAGGATGTGGCCGCGATCCCCTACTGCAACCAGGCGGCTGCCAAGGTTGGCGATATCGACCAGAAGTGAATGTTGGGCCTTGGCGGATACTACGGATTGGACTTCAGACGAGGCAGTTTCAGCTTGCGCCTGCTGCGGCAAACCAACCAGCAGCATTACGGACAATGCGCCACACAGGGAAAGCGCTTTAGCCATTGGCGAATGTACACGCAACATCGGTTTGCGGAGCGCTATTGCTGCATGACCGATCTGGGTGCGCCACATGACGGGCTCACTCATATACCTTCCCCCTTATTCTTATTAGGCTGTACGAACCATTAAGCAGTACACCTATCCTACTTAGCTTTGAAAACGGCTGACAATCAGCGTGACGTTATGTTTTGTTAAGCCTGTACACCAAATTGAATCAGTTATGTTCCAAATAGCAAAAGGCCGCTACAACAGTAGCGGCCTTTTTAGTACTTCACACGAAATCAGCGGGTTCCGCGACGACGCAGTGCTGCAGGCTTGAAGTAACCATCTTCAGGAATCGCCTGGCTGAAATCGATGGTGCCTGGCTCTTCGTTATCCAGGTTCTGCACATGGTAACGGCGGGCCTGCAGATCATGGAATGTATCCAGCGCAGTCCAGGTAGTCGGCAGATCGTAGTAGTTTTTCAGGTAGGCGATGGACACACGCCACAGCTCACCACGACCGTCGTACTGATCGACAACGGCTGCCTGCCAGCTGTCTTCATCGAGGAAAACAGTACGCTTGGAGTAGATGTGACGGGCACCCGGCTTCAGCGTGCCTTCAACCACCCATACGCGGTGCAGCTCGTTACGGGTTACAGCTGGGTTCACGTGACCGGGTTTCAGCAGCTCGTCGTACTTAACCTCCGGGCTGGTGATCTTGTAGTTGTTGTAAGGAATGTAGATTTCCTTTTTACCGACCAGCTTCCAGTCGTAACGATCTGGCGAACCGTTGATCATGTCGGTGTCGTCTGCGGTGCGCAGACCATCAGCGGCAGCAATCGGCGTGTCATACGCCAGGTTTGGCGCGCGGCGTACACGGCGCTGACCGGCGTTGTAAGCCCAGGCCTGACGCGGTTCTTTAACCTGATCCAGAGTCTCATGCACCAGGGTTGCACCACCGGCCAGACGCGCCGGGCTCTTGGTGAAGGACAGGTAGTAGAACATGATGTTGTTCAGGGTTTCTGCGCTGCCTTTCGGGTCGTAGAACTTGAACATGGCCTCTTGCTGAGAGGTTACCAGCGAGTAGCTGCCATTACGCTGCACCGCGACTTCTGAAGCGCGACGAACCACGTAGGAGCCACGGTAACGGGCGATGTGGTTCCACAGAGCCTCAACACCGTTATTCGGAACCGGGAACGGAATGCCGCCGTAAGCATCGGAGAAACCGTTGCCACCATCCAAAAGTTTGGCAGTAGCGGCGTTTTTAATGGTGTTGTCATACACCCACTGCGGTGCTGAACCAGAGCGACGGCTCGGGTAAACCGGCATCTGATACGTGTCTGGATAGGTATTGAACATGGCAATCTGGCCTGGGGTCAGATTGGCCTTGTACTGTTCCAGATTGGCTTTGGTGATGGTGAACAGCGGTTTATCGTCGGCAAACGGGTCAACGTGGTGGCTGCCCGAGCCCTTGTAACCAGCTGGAGCTTGGGTGATACCGCCAGTCCACTCCGGGATTGTACCGGCAGCGTTACCTGCTTTTTCAGCACCAAACGGTGTCAGGCTTTTACCCAGTTTCGCTACATCCTCAGCGGATGCCGCCGCCATTACATTGCTTGCAGAAAGGGCCAGCGCGATGGCGGCTCCGATCAGGGTGTGCTTCTTCAGCATCTTGAATCTCCAAAACGGGTTACCTGCCGGGCCCTTCAAGCCCCGGCAGGCATGAATAATCAGAAGGAGTACTTGACGTTGAAACCGATGTTGTCGCGGTCACGTGCCGAGTTGTTCTGGCCTGCGCCATAGAACTCGGTGTACTGCAGCTCGGCCTCGAGGCTGTTCATGTAGCTGGCACGCAGGCCAACGGTGTAAGCCTTACGCCCTTCAATAAAGTTACCGGTCTGGTGCGAGTTACCTTTGAAGTCGTCCTTATAAACAGCGAACGGCGACAGGTTTACCCCGGCGTACACATCGTTCCAGGTACCAGAGAGAACCAGGGTGTAGCCATATGCGTTCTTATTGATTTGCGAGTCACGGTCGTAACCACTGGCATATGCACCGTTAGCACGGCCTGCGTAGTAACGGGTGTTGCCTTGGTAATCGACGTATTTCAGATCACTGCCACGCAGGTGCTCAGAAGCCAGCTCAACCACACCGATCAGCGAATCAAAGCCCAGCGACGGACCGAAGTTCTGGATCGCACCCAGCGAGGTGTTGTACGACTCAACACGCTCATAGTTATGCAGCTCGCCGCCCAGACCTACAGCCTGACCACCGACGTTGATGGTTTGCCCCAGTGAGAACTGAGTGGCCTGGCCCAGAATCTGCTGCAGGGCATCGTTGGTTGCAGCAATGCCGATCGGCAGGTTCGGACGGTAGGCAATCTCACCGAACACCGATGTTTCATGAATGGTGGTGTTGAAGCTGAAACCGTAGACACGGATGTCTTCAGCAAACTCGCGACTGCCTTGAATCTGATTGCCCAGATCAGCAGCCAGCAAGCCGCCCACAATTTGCTGAGCCGAAGTCTGGGTCAATGCAGAAGCCGCACTTACAAACGGGTTGTTCAGCAGGCCCATGTACTGCGCACCCGAAATGCCCTGGAAGGCCGGGTTGATGTCAGCGTAAATGGTCGGTTCTTTAGAATGGTAATTGATGAAGTAAGCCCCGAACTCTGTAGAGTTCAGCTCTTCAGCGATGTACTTGAAGTTCACCCCGAACTGACCGTCATTACGGGCATTCTTGTCGGTGCGAATCGAAGCCACCTTGAATGCATCTGCGTTAGCGAACTCACTGCCCAGCAAACCGTTGGCCGGGTTGGAGCTGATCATGCCATACAGAGAGTTGCCACCCAGCAGCGGGTTGGGCGACAGCAGAGGTGCCAGAGCACCGCTCTGGTTGTAGGCAATCGAACCGCCGTCAGCAAACAGATCGGTTTCCGAGAAGTAGGTACCGGCCGGGTCAATGGCGCTTTCTTTCCAGTTGAACTGGTAGAAAGTTTCCATGGACAGGTTATCGGTCAGGCCGATGTTGAAGCTCAGAGCCTCAACCGGCACCAGCACTTCTTTCAGCTCAGAACCTGGCAGACGGAACTGAGCGGCGTTCAGCGGGTTGGTGGTGTTAATCCCGCCGCGATAGAAGATGCCCTCACCCCAGTTGAACACCTGCTTACCGATACGGCCAGTCACCGGCATATCGGCGATGTCCCAGTTGCCGTACAGGTAGGCATCCAGAATCTGTGCATCGCGACCGGCCTTGTGGCGGGTTTCGCGGGTAAAGGTATTGTCACGTGGGTAGCTCTGGCTCGGCTGAACCGGCGAGTTGTGATCGTAGTAGGCGTTACGCTTATCCATGATCTGCGTGTCGTAGAACGCAGTACCGCGGATAAAGGCACCGTAGTTCTGCCAAGTCACTTCCAGGTCAGACGTGATCTTGAACACTTCCGAAACCAGACCCGTGTCGAAGTTGCGGTTACCGTCATTGGTATTGATGTCGTTATTGGTCTTGTCCTGCCCCTGCACACGCCACAGTTGGCCATACGACACAGTTGAATCCAGAGAACCTGCGATCTCACCCTCGGCAAAGCTGAACTCAACAGCCTGAGCTTGAGCAGCCATCAGCAGTGGCAGCATTCCTGCCAGAGCGAAACCTGCTTTGGCCGGTGCGAAGGACAAAACGGACTTACCAGTGTGAAACCCCATTGAATAGTTACTCCGTAAACAGATCTTTATTTTTTATGTCCCGGCACTCGGCGAATAGGCGAACGCGCGGTCAACCCTAACCACTCACCGAGGCGCACCCCACGCCTAACTAACCAAGTGCCAGAATTCCATTCAACTGAAGCAAAGCAACCATCAAGCCAAGTCAGAATATTTTGTGAAATATCTACACAGTCATCTGCTACCCGATAAGTCCAAAATGTGACTGTACATTCATCAAACAAATACTGGCCGTATCTGATCAAATACCAAACAATCGTCCGACAAAATCACCAAAGCACCGGAATAGAGCCATCAATACTTGTGCAGACTCTCACCAACTCGTCAAGACGAATAAAAACATCTGGCTAGTGAGATGAATTAGCCAACTGAAGCAGGTAACACTTTACTGTTACCAAAACGAGCAGGTAACACTTCTTCCAACTGACACGGTTTAAACAAAAACGGCCCGATGCGCAAAGCACCGGGCCGTTTATTGCAGACTCAAGCGTTGAATCAGGCTAATTCAGCCCGCAAGACTTTTGCTAACAACCTCGAATACATCACTGGACAGATCACCCGAATCCAGAATGCGCTGCAACTGCGCTTTCATTAGTGCCTGGCGCTCACCGTTGTATTTCCGCCAACGCGTCAGCGGCGCAAGCAGGCGCGAAGCGATCTGAGGATTCAGTGCATTCAGGGTGATGACCTGATCCGCAAGGAAGCGATAGCCCGAGCCGTCCGCAGCGTGGAAGCCGACAAAGTTCTGCCCGGCAAATGCACCAATCAGTGCGCGCACCTTGTTCGGATTCTTCAGGGTGAACGCTGGGTGCTGCATCAATTGCTCAACACGCTGCAGCGCCCCCGGCAATGCACTGGCCGCCTGCACGCTGAACCACTGATCCATCACCAGCGGGTTATCCTTGAAGTAGGCAGCGAAGCTTTCCAATGCAGCCGCCTTCTCCTTCTCGAACGGTGAGTTGACCAGCACCGCCAGTGCAGTCAGGCGCTCGGTCATGTTGTCGGCCTTCTCGAACTGTTCCAAGCAGGCTGCCAGCACCTCAGGTTTGCCGCTGAGCATCAAGTAGGACAGCGCGATATTTTGCAGGCTGCGACGGGCGAAATGCTCGGCCTGAGCCACGTACTCAGTGGCGCGGGACTGCTCACGATTACGCTGGTAGCGCTGCCAGAGCAGATCAAACAGCTCTGTACTGAGTTGCTCACGGGCAAACTCGCGGGCCGCATGAATGGCATCAACGTCCGCTACATCGCTGATTTCAATCAGGTAGCCTTCGCCCGGCAGCGACAACATCTCCGCCACCATGGCCTGATCCAGGCTGTCGTTCTCCAGCACGCTGCGCAGTGCAGTCACCAGACGCTGATCCAGCACCAGCTGCTCGCCACGTTGATGCTGGCCGATCAGGTCTTGCAGCACCTGTACGCTCAGTTGTTGCCCGGCCTCCCAACGGTTGAAACCGTCAGCATCGTGCTGCATGAGGAACATCAGCTGGTCGCGGCTATAGGGGAAGCTCAGCTTCACCGGTGCAGAGAAACCGCGCAGCAGTGACGGCAGCGGTTTTTCCGGCAGGTTGATAAAGGTGAAGGTCTGCTCTTCTTCAGTCACTTGCAGCACACGGCTGCGGCCAACCGGGGCGTCTTCACCAATCAGTTGTAGCGGCATTTCGCGGCCCTGAGAATCCAACAGACCCAGCTCGACCGGAATCACAAACGGCAGTTTCTCCGCCTGCCCCGGTGTTGCCGGGCAGCTCTGCTGGAACTTCAGGCGATAGCTGTTAGCAGCCGCGTCGTAGCTCTCGCTGACGACAACACGCGGCGTACCGGCCTGGCTATACCAGCGCTTGAACTGAGTCAGGTCGATGCCGTTGGCATCTTCCATGGCCTTGATGAAGTCATCACAGGTCACGGCTTGACCGTCATGACGCTCGAAGTACAGATCACTACCTTTGCGGAAGCCTTCTGCGCCGACCAAGGTGTGGATCATGCGCACGACTTCTGAGCCCTTCTCGTAAACAGTCAGGGTGTAGAAGTTGGAGATTTCCATAAAGGCATCTGGACGCACCGGATGCGCCATTGGGCCTGCATCTTCAGCAAACTGATGGGTACGCAGATAAGCCACGTCTTCAATGCGCTTAACCGTGCGCGAATGCATGTCAGCACTGAACTCGGCATCACGGAACACAGTGAAGCCTTCTTTCAGGGACAGCTGGAACCAGTCACGGCAGGTCACGCGGTTGCCCGACCAGTTATGGAAGTATTCGTGCGCCACAACCGCTTCAACACGCTGGTGAGCCGCATCAGTCGCGGTTTCAGCCTTGGCCAGCACGCAACTGGAGTTGAAGATATTGAGGCCCTTGTTCTCCATGGCGCCCATGTTGAAGTCGTTGACTGCCACGATCATGAAGATGTCCAGATCGTATTCGCGGCCATACACTTCTTCGTCCCACTTCATGGAGCGCTTGAGGCTGTCCATGGCATGCTGGCATTTGTCGATATTTTCCGGCTCGACATAAATACGCAGCGCCACCTCGCGTTGGCTCATGGTGGTGAAGGTGTCTTCTACGCACCAAAGGTCACCGGCCACCAGAGCAAACAGGTAAGCCGGTTTTTTGAACGGGTCTTCCCAGGTCGCCCAGTGACGACCGCCCTCTTCGCTGCCGCTGGCAATCGGGTTGCCGTTGGACAGCAGCACCGGGTACTGATGCTGCTGCGCACTGACCGTGGTGGTGAATTTGCTCATCACGTCCGGGCGGTCGAGGTAATAGGTGATTTTGCGGAAGCCTTCAGCTTCACACTGGGTGCAGAACATGCTGCCGGACTTGTACAGCCCTTCCAGCGCCGTGTTGGTTTCAGGGTGGATGCGCACGCTGCTGTCGATGACGAAGCTGGCGCTGTCCGGCTGCAGCGTCAGGTGGCTTTCAGTCAGCTGATAATCCGCACTGCTCAGCTCGCGATCATTCAGCGAGATGGTCAGCAGCTCGAGCTGCTGACCATCCAGGGTCAAGGCTGGTAAACCCTCACCCGCCTCCGGGTTGCGGCGCATAACCAGTTGCGCATGAACCAGGGTGTGATCCTCGAACAACTCAAAGGTCAGGTGAGTCTCGTCGATCAGATAATCAGGAACCTTGTAGTCCTTCAGATAAATTATCTTAGGCTGTTCAGTACGCATGGCTTGTGGCCCTTTCTCTGCGGCAGATGTACGCCGGATTCACGGTAAGAGTTGTCAGACGGCCAGTTCGTGGACGGCCAGCTGATAAGCAGTGTATTTGCGGATGTTGATCACGCCGGTATCGAACATCAAGTACTGGCCCTTAATCCCCAGCAGCGTGCCTTCGGCCAGCGGATTTTTATCCAGATTGAAGCTGCTGATCTTGGCCGGATACGCCTCAATCGGGTAGTTGATCTGCACCGCCTGCGACTCGCTCAATGGCTGAATAGCCTGAATACCGAAGCGTTGTTGCAGCGCGGTGATGCCTTCAGCGCAGGTATTGAACAGCTCATCCCGCACCGCGGGCAGGTCCAGCGGCGTTGCATCACCCTTGAGCAGTGCACGCCAGTTGGTTTTGTCTGCTACCTGTGTGCGCAGCAGATCTTCGACAAAGCCAGACTGCTGACGGGTCGCCACACGCATGATCGGCATGGCTTGGCTAGCGCCCTGATCAATCCAGCGCGTAGGGATTTGAGTGGCACGGGTAATACCGACTTTGATCCCACTGGAGTTGGCCAGATACACCACATGATCGGTCATGCAGAACTGCTCGCCCCAGCTCGGCTCACGGCAAGTGCCCGCGTCGTAGTGGCAGCGCTCCGGGCTCATGATGCAGACATCGCACTGGGCTAACTTCTGCATGCACGGATAGCAATAGCCTTGGCTGAAACTGGTTTTGGTCTTGCGCCCACAGTTCGTGCAGTGGATAGCGCCCAGATACTCCAGACGCAGGGTTTTACCGATCAATGGATTGACCGGCAGCAGTTCCTCGCCCAGGCGAAAGCTGTACTGCACTGGCGCATCCAACTGCGCCGCCATTTTGCTCAGGGAACCGCGAGCCAACTCACTCATTACACACTCGTTTAATCAGAAAAAATTAATGCATCGTGTCCGAAGACTTGAACAGCAGATTCGGGATAGGCGCGGACTTTGAGCTGCATTCCTGCGGGCCCATGTAGCCGATGCGCTCTTCCTCAGGCAGATTCTGGATCTCCCAGGCAATCAGCGCCTGCAAAGTCAGCTCCTTCTGCTCCTGAGTCAGCTTACGGCCATCGGGCCATTTACCGATTTCCACCGCCAGTTTGAGGTTTTGATAAATCTCAGGGGTGATATTCGCGATCGCGTCGAGAAAGGTCGACATAGGCACCTCCACATTCAAAATAGCGGCCAGTTTACCGGCGACTGCGGGCCAGCGCACCGCCTAGGAGCCCTGTCAGACAGCCTGCCACCAGCCCACCAACGTGTGCTGCGTTAGCAATTGCACCGAACTGCAAGAGTTCAAATACGCCGGTCATGCAGATCACCAACCAGATCAACATCATCACCAGCACGCCGGACGGCAGACGATAGGCATTGTTCGGCGCTAAACGCTGATATATCCAGCAGTGTCCAAGCAAGCCATAAAGCACTCCGGACAACCCGCCAAATAATGACGGCCCACCGTACAAATGCTGGGCGAAGTTAGCGGCCAGACTGAATAACAAGCTCAAAAACAGCAGCACCCACGGGCCCTGTTGCCACTCGATGCGCCGCCCTAACTCCCAGTACCACAAAGTATTCATGGCCAAATGCAGGATGCCGAAATGGATAAACATCGGCGTCAGCAGCCGCCACCATTGACCGCTGCTCAGGGTGTGCTCCAGCGTGGCAAAGTAGATGTAGTCACCCTGAATCTGGAAGTCGACAAAGCTCAGCCAACTCACCGTATTGAGGTTTTCACCGAGCATGGTGACCAGTGCAGCCAGCAGCGTGATGGCCAGCACGGCGGCAGTCATGCGGCTGGCAGCCAGTTGCTGGATGAAACCCGGACGCTTGATCTCAGCACCGCTTTGCGCAACGGCCTCATCAATCGCAGCACTGATAGCCTGATCACCCTGCGGATAGCGGGCGTACAACTCACGCACCTGCTCAGCCATCTGCTCATCCGGTACCCACACTACTTGCTCGCCCGCCTCTTCCGCCACCCGGTGCGGCACCTGTAAACGGCGCATCAGGGCAACAAATTCAGTCAGGTCCGCCTGCTCAGGCAGACGCATGGCTACAACAGCATTCATGGGCGGGCCTCCGGCCGGTCAACATTGACCCAAACGAACTTATCCGCATCCAAACGGGTTTCCTGATCCAGCCGGTAGGCCACCAGCTTGCCGTTGAGCACGGCGCTGTAATCCAGGCAGGCCAGATTGCTGCGGATTGGCGTAGGCTTGCCGCTGCGCCAGTAATGGCCAACAAACAGCAACGGCTCATCGGCCGGATATTTCAATAGTTCGGTTTTCTGCGATTCACTCAGTGGCATCTGCGCCGCCAGCTCCGGCAACGCATCGGGCTGGAAGACGATATCGCCGTAAGTCTGTGGGTCTTCTTCCCAAAACTTGGTGCGGAAAGACGAGCGGGTAAATCCGTCATAGCTGGTTAGGGTCATGCCGCCCGGCAGGCGCATGTTGGTGCCACGCAACAGGCGATCCAGAGCAATATCGGCAAAACTGCCGTGTTCCGCCGACTCCTTGAGAAACGCTTCGTTGATCCGGCCATCCGGGAACTGTGCACGCAGCGGCTCAATCAGGCTTTGGTCCCAACAGGCATGCACAACGCGGAAGTGCCCGGCATCAATAAACAACGGCAGGTCATAGAACCAATCCAGAAAAGCCTGCCATTCATCCGGGTAGGCCTCGAACTGCTCCAGGGTTTCTTTGATTAAGCGGGTGTGGCGAGGCGAGTGCTCGCGCACGTATTGCCGACCGCTGCCCGGTGGCGCCAGGGTATTCCAAGCCAGCGCGTTCATTTCATGGTTACCCATGGCACACAGGGCCTGACCGGCCTGAACCATGTCATGCACCTGATGCAGTGTCTCGCGGATACGCGGGCCGCGGTCCACCAGATCACCGACAAAAATCGCCATTCGCCGGGGATGACGCCACACCCCGTCCTGCTTGGCATAACCCATCTCGCTCAGCAGACGCTCCAGGGTCTTGCCGCAGCCATGGATATCGCCAATCAGGTCATAACCACGTGCGGGATCAAGCTCCATCAGCTGTCACCCCCACCCAACCGGCTACCCCAGCCCAGCTTGGTTCGGCAAACCTCGTAGTAGTTGTGATCCAGCGGATGAATCAGACGCAGCTTCTGCGGGCGCTTGGCCACGGTGATGGTGTCGCCGGGCGCACAGGTAAAGTGGTTCTGGCCATCACAGGACACCAGCGGATACACCTGCAAGTCCTTGGACACCACGATTTTCAGCTCACTGTTGCCATCCACCACAATCGGTCGGCTGGACAGCGTGTGCGGGTACATCGGTACGATCACAATGGCATCCAGCTTGGGATGCATGATCGGCCCGCCAGCCGACAAGGCATACGCCGTCGAGCCGGTCGGGGTCGCAACGATCAGCCCGTCAGCCTTTTGGCTACAGACGAACTGGCCATCGATATACAGCTCAAACTCAATCATCTTGGTGGATTTGCCGGGATGCAGCACCACATCGTTCATGGCGTCGCCCTGGCCGATGGCTTCACCGTGGCGGCGTACCTCGGCCTCCAGCAAAAAGCGAGTCTCAGTGGTGTAGTGCCCTTCCAGCACCTGAGCTACTTTAATTTCCACCTCATCCGGGCGAATGTCGGTGAGAAACCCCAAGCTTCCCCGGTTTACACCCAATACCGGCACCTTATGCCGTGCCAGCGCACGGGCCGCGCCGAGCATGCTGCCGTCACCGCCCACCACGATAACCAGATCGCACACTTCACCGAGGATTTTGCGCGAGCAGGTTTGCAAGCCGTGCCCCGGCAGGACTTCGGCAATGGTGTCTTCAAGAATCACATGCAGGTGGCGGGCAAGCAGAAACGTCTTCAGCCGGCGAATGGTGTCGAGCACCTGATTACTGCCCAGACGCCCGATGATGCCGATATTACGAAACTGTTCCATGATGCTCCCGCCCACTCAAAAACTAATGCTGGATTATGGGCGAAAGCCCTGTATGGCGGCAAACCGCAGGCCTGTGCAGGTCGCCGATTAGCGCTATGCTCGCTGCATGAACACCCAAGCCTGCCTCATCTATCTGATGTCTGAACTGCGCCAGAGTGCCGTACGCGATCTGGCTTGGGCGCTGCTGTCCCCACCACTTCTCAGCGATATGCCCGCAACGCAGCGCCATCCGTTACAGGCCAGTTGCTGGTTGCAGCACGATACTGAGTTAGCAAACTGGCTGCAGGCGCTGGATGCAGACAACACAGCGCTTGAAGCGCATTTGCAGCAAAGCTCTGTACGTCGTCTAGGCCTGTATTACGAACGCCTGTGGCAATTTGCCCTGCAGGCTGCACCAGACGTTGAAGTTCTAAGCGCCAACCTGCCCATCCGCCAGCAAGGGCACACCTTGGGCGAACTGGACTTGCTGCTGCGGGACAACGAAGGCGTGCATCACCTGGAGCTGGCGGTAAAGTTTTATCTGGCGCGGCGTGACAGCGATGGCGCAGCCCATAACGACTGGCTCGGCCCTGGCAGCCACGACCGGCTGGATATCAAGCTGGATCACCTGATCAGCCATCAACTGCCGATGTCCTCCACGCCTGAAGCTCAGGCCAGCATCGCGCATTTGCAGATTGCACAGCCGAAAGCAGCACTCTGGCTGTCCGGCTATCTGTTCACTCCGTGGGATCAGCCCACCGCTAACCCTCACGGGCATAACCCTCTTCACCTTAAAGGCCGTTGGCTGTATCAGCGAGACTGGAACGACTTTATCGAACGCAATCCCGGCCATTGGCAGCCACTGCCCCGCCAAGCCTGGCTGGCTCCGGCGCGGCTAGTCGGCGATACGCGATGGAACCATGAACAGTTCGAAACCTGGCGGCTGACACTCAACCAGGCCAGCAACGCCCAGTTGCTGATCAGACTGGAACCCTCAACGACTGGCGACTGGCTTGAAGCTGAACGGGTGTTTCTGCTCAATGATCGTTGGCCAGAGTCTGATTGAGATCAGAGACTACGCTCCACCCGCCCGCCTGAACGCACCAGATAACCTGCCCCCTGCTCGCACAGCAGTTGCTCCCGCTGATCTGCCGAGAGTGCATCCAGACCTCCGCGCAGGGCAAAGGCGCGGTAGCCCAGCTGCGTCAGCAAAAACACAGCGCTATTACTGCGCTTACCGCTGTCACAACAGCATAGGTAAGTGCGTGCTGGATCAAGCAAGCGGGCCTTCAAACGCAGCAACTGCAGGGGCATGTTCAATGCTTCCTGTGCATGGCCACGCTCATATTCATCCTGCAGGCGCACATCCAGCCATTGCGCGCCTTCAGCCAGCAGCGCCTGAGCTTCGCTCAGCGTCACCTCTGCAACAACCGGAGCTTTGAGCAATTCGAAGAAGTCCTGCCGGTCGAGACGCATTACCACGCCATCTTCAAGCATGGTCACTGTGGCGTTACGGGGTTTATCGGCAAGCAGCGCTTCCTCACCGAAACACGCTCCGCCCTCCAACTCGGCCAGCACTTGCAGTGCACTGCCCTCGCTGCGCATCACATCTGCACGGCCCTGCTTGAGGAAGTAACAGCAATCGCCCAGTTCACCTTCACGCAACACCTGATCACCAGCCGCCAACTGGATCGGCTTCAGGCGCTCCAGCATGCTGCGCACATTGGTCGGAGGCACCTTGGCGAACAGCGGATTTTCCAGCAAACGCTCCAGCCATTCGAGATCGCCATGACTCTGCCCCAGCTCCAGCAACAAATCCTGGAATGCCAGCTGCCACGTAACCAAACGATCCAGCTGATCCGTATCCAGCACCAGCAGGCTGCAATCCGTCAGGGCACGGGCCTCGTGCATACGCGGCAGGCTGGGAGAAAGAGGATGGCAGCTGACCTCAGTACCGGCCTGCAAGGTCTGCACCTGGCCATCCTGAGCAGTAAGTAACAGCTCACCAGCGAGCAAAAAATAGGTACTAGGCTGCTGGTCGCCACAGGCAAACAGCACCTGCCCGGCCAGCAGTGGTTGCGGTACCAACTGCGGGCGCAACTCCCGCCATTGCTGCTCAGACAGTACATTGAGTGGCGTTAAACTGCGCAGCTGATCAGGATTGAGCGGGGCACCCATAGTCTCTCCAGTCGTCAGGATGAATTGCGACTAACATCGGTTGGCTGGAGGGCCGCTTCCAGCCTTTAAACGCGGTGACTCAAACTTGGTTAAATCGCTCCAGCGCCGCAGCCCGTCCTTGCAGGCCACCGGTGTGGATGAAAACCACTCGGCTACCGGCGACAAAGTAACCGCGCCGCACAGCATGGCGCAACGCCATTATCGCCTTACCGGTATACACCGGCTCCAACGGCACCCCACTGTCGGCTTCGGCTGCGAACATCGTCTCAAGCAGTTCATGGTCAACTTTGGCAAAACCGCCTCGGCTGGCATCGTGCAGCACATAATCCGTTTGCGCATTGGCACACACCTGCTGCAAAGAGCCCTCAACGCCATGCCCAGCAGGTACCGCCAGTGCCACATGCAGTGTGCGCCCTGGCTGCTCAGCCAACAGCAGCCCAGCGGCTGTTGTTCCAGTACCTGCGGCCAGCCAACTGGCGTCGTAGTTATCCCAACCAAGCTCAGGCAGTTGCCGCTCGATCATCGCCACAATCTCGGCGCAACCTTGCATCCCCAAATGCCCACCACCACCCTCTGGGACCGGATAAAACTGCGGATAGCGCCGCAGCCATTCATCCCAGAAGCCAGCTGTATGCCGCTCACGATAGCCGCCGTAACCCAGCCAATGCAGAGTCATGCCCATTTTCCGCACATCACGGACGGTAGGCGTGTCCTGTTCATGTCCGCGCAACAAGCCGACCGTAGCAAACCCGAAGCGCTTGCCTGCCGCCGCCAGGGCATGCAGGTGATTGGAATGGGCACCACCCAGACTGATGACACCCTGCGCTCCCTGCCCGGCTGCCGCCTGCAGGTGATGGCGCAACTTAAACCACTTATTGCCACTGATCAGCGGATCAAGCAAATCCAGCCGCAGTACCGCCAGCTCAACACCTGCGGCAGCGGCCCACTCCAGTGTTAGCGGCTGCAGCGGGGCATGTGCAGACCAGCCGGAAATCGTCAGTGGCAAGGTCAACCTACGTTACGTACCCGGGCAGTAGCCTTATGCCGCGAACAGCAGTTGGATTCACCGGCAACGAAACGCCCCGGTACATCCACACGATCAACCGGGATCGAGCAACGCTCACCGTTAGCCATAACCGCACTACAGGTCGGCTGCTGATAGTGATCGACCCACTGGCGGTATTGCTCCTCGCTGACAAAGCACTTGCCAGCGGCATAGGCCATCGGGTTTTCCTGATACAGCTCAACGTCCTGCAACGGAATCGTCAGATGACCGGCCCCGGCGTGATACACCACAAACATCACACCCAACGCGCTCAGATTCTCCAGATAGCGCAAACCGCCTTGAGTCAGCAGCTGGGCATTGGTCTCGGTCAGACGTTTGATCTCTTGCTGGTTATCCGCATCCTGCTGATGCAGGTAACTCATTTCTACATCGCGGATGGACAACTGCTCCTTATGCTGAGCCTGCAGCTTGTCCAACTTGTCCTGCAGTTCGCGATCAAACTGGGCGCGCATCTGCTCGGCCTCATGCCGGGCATCCTGCTCAAGACTACGCAGCTGATCGCCCATATCCTTGCGGCTGGCTTGAAAGCTGGCGGCTTGTGCTGCTAACTCGGCCTGCAACTCGGCTATTCGGACCTGCAACGCCGCATTGTCGGCTTGCTGCTGATCCACACTCTGCTGCAGCGCTGCAATCCGTTCAGCTTGTGCCTGTATACGCTGCTGTGCATCAGCCTTGAGGCGGTTCATCTCATCGTCGTGTTGCTGAGTCAGCGTATTGAGTAACTGCCGCTGCTGCTTGAGCAGCTCGGCATTTTTCATGCGCTGCTCGCGTTCTTCTCTTAGCTGGCCACTGCCTGCCTTGAGCGAAGTGGCAACAGCCGGTTGTGGCTCCTCATCCAGCAGTAACCCCAACGCATTGCGTTTGACTGCATCAGCCAACTGCACAAAGTCATTGCACTCAGGTGAGTCTGATGGCTCCCACAGGAAGTGCCGGTAGCTCGCGACCGGGCAGTTGTCATGAGTGACCAACCGGACTGGGCCGGCACCAAGGTCAATGCCCCGCTCAGCCTGATCCGCCAGCGACTGCAGCGGAATATTCCAGCCGCCATCTGGCGCGCCGTCTTCATCAAAATCAAGGTAGAAGCACACCAGCGATTTGATTTGCAAACGCGGTGTAATCAGTACGTACGCTGCACGTTTCTGCTTATCCGCGAATTCGGCAATGTTCACCACGCCATCGAGTAATGCTTCGAATTCAGTGAACAACATCTGTTTGCCGATGCTGCCTTGTTCATTGAAGAACAACACAGCCTCAACCATCTGAGGTTTCTTCTTCAGCCCCATCGAACTCCCCTCGCCCGAACATAACCGCTGTTCAGTACGTTGCACGGTTGGCACGCGCTACGCATATTTTGAAATCGTTATAGTGCAGCAGCCCAATAATGGACATACCTAGTTTTGGCTATGCAAAAGCATTAGTCCGTTCAAGCTGCCAGCAAGTCTAGGTGAAACAACAACCCTGCCATGTGACACAGTTATCAGTCACCCTGCCAACTCACTCCCTGAAACACATTATCGGACTAATCAAATAGCACTTCAAAAGCAACTATGGCTGCTCAGCTTTGAGATAAGGAGCCAAGCGACGGCCCATCTCCTCCCCCAGCGCCTGCAAGCCACTCATGGGGCGAACCATGACTTCGAACTCGACGATCTTGCCTGCTTCGTCGAAACGGATCAGATCAATCCCCTTTAACTCCCGATTCGCCACGCTGGCGCTGAATTCCAGCACCACGCTCAAACCATCGCCCGAGGCCAACTGTCGGTGATAGGTAAAACCGGAGAATACTTTGATAACTGTATTAAGGATCAGAGAAACCACAGGTGCCCCTTGATAGGGCTTGTGAGCGACAGGCGAACGGAATACAGCCTGTTCGTGCAACAACTCGGGCAGCCGGCTCAAATCATGCTGCGCCACCATCTGATGCCAACGCTCCAGAGTTTCGCCAGCAGCCGATTGCAAAGTCAGATTCATGCTCATAACGCTCTCCTTATTATTGTGTTTTCAAGCGCGCCCCACCGATACAAGAAGCCCCGCACTCAGCGGGGCTTCCAGCCTTACAACTCAGCAGCCAGGCGCGAGCCCTGATTGATCGCCCGCTTGGCATCCAGCTCAGCAGCCACGTCAGCGCCACCAATCAGATGAACTGACTGCCCGGCCGCCACCAGCGCATCCTGCAACTCACGCAGCGGCTCCTGGCCCGCACAGATAATCACCGTATCGACCGGCAGCACTTGGGACTCACCCTCGCCTATACGAATGTGCAAGCCTGCGTCATCAATTTTCAGGTACTCAACAGAATTGAGCATCTGCACATTCTTGTTCTTCAGGCCTGTTCGATGAATCCAGCCAGTGGTTTTACCCAGGCCATCGCCGACCTTGCTTTTCTTCCGTTGCAGGAGGAATACCTGGCGGGCCGCCGGGTGTACGTCAGCCTTGATCCCGGCCACACCGCCACGCGCCTCAAGCGCTTTGTCGATACCCCACTCTTTCCAGAACGCCTCTCGGTTGAGGCTGGTGGACTCGCCCTGATGGGTGATGAACTCAGAGACATCAAAGCCAATGCCGCCCGCTCCAATCACTGCAACTTTCTGCCCGACCGGTTTGCGCTGCAGGATGGCATCCAGATAGCTGATCACCTTGTCATTCTCAATTCCCGGAATCGCCGGAGTACGCGGCACAATACCGGTGGCTAGGATGACTTCATCAAAGCCCTCCTTGAGCAGGTCATCAGCACTCACCCGAGTGTTAAGGCGCACATCCACACCTGTGGTTTCCAACTTGCGCTTGAAGTAGCGCAGAGTCTCGTAGAACTCCTCCTTGCCCGGTACTCGCTTAGCCACATTGAACTGACCACCAATCTCAGATGCCGCATCAAAAAGCACAACGCTGTGACCACGCTCAGCCGCCACAGTCGCTGCCGACAAGCCCGCTGGGCCCGCCCCCACCACAGCAATTTTCTTCACCTGGGTGGTTGGGATGTAGTTCAGTTCGGTTTCATGACAGGCACGAGGATTAACCAGGCAACTGGTTAACTTGCCGCCGAAAGTGTGATCCAGACAAGCCTGGTTGCAGCCGATGCAGGTGTTGATTTCATCCGCACGACCTGCCGCAGCCTTGTTCACAAAATCCGGATCAGCCAGGAACGGACGCGCCATCGACACCATGTCAGCATCGCCTTCCGCCAGAACCTGTTCAGCCACTTCCGGAGTATTGATCCGATTGGTGGTAATCAGCGGAATGCCCACCTCACCACGCAGTTTCGCCGTGACTTTAGTGAAGGCTGCACGCGGCACCTTGGTGGCAATAGTCGGAATGCGCGCTTCGTGCCAACCAATACCGGTGTTGATAATGGTTGCACCGGCCTTTTCGATAGCCTTGGCCAACATCACAATTTCATCCCAAGTGCTGCCACCCTCGATCAAATCGAGCATGGACAGGCGGTAGATGATGATGAAGTTAGGGCCAACTGCTTCGCGCACGCGCCGTACAATCTCCACCGGCAGACGCATGCGGTTTTCATAGGATCCGCCCCAACGGTCTGTGCGCTGGTTGGTATGAGCTACCAGGAACTGGTTGATGAAATAGCCTTCCGAACCCATCACTTCAACGCCGTCGTACTCGGCCCGCTGCGCCAACGAGGCACAGGTGACGAAATCGGCAATCTGCTTCTCAATACCGTCTTCATCCAACTCAGTGGGTTTGAATGGGTTGATTGGAGCCTGAATCGCGCTGGGTGCTACCGATTTCGGGCTGTAGGCATAGCGCCCGGCGTGAAGAATCTGCATACAGATCTTGCCACCAGCCTCATGCACAGCGCGGGTCACAATCTTGTGCTTTTCCGCCTCTTCCGGCGTTGTCAGCTTGGCGGCACCGGAGTACACACCACCCTCGACGTTTGGCCCAATCCCGCCCGTTACCATCAGGCCAACGCCGCCACGGGCACGCTCAGCGAAATAAGCCGCCATCCGCTCAAAGCCATCCGGCCTTTCCTCTAAGCCTGTGTGCATAGAACCCATCAGGGTGCGGTTGCGTAACGTGGTAAAGCCGAGATCCAACGGGGCCAGCAGGTTGGGGTAGTGAGCAGTCATGACAATCTCCACATCGGGCTTTGGCATTGCACGGAAATGCTGACACCTCATCATTGGGCATCAGTCGATATGGCGAAGACGATAGTCACCCAGAGCCACGCGCTCAATGACCATAATTGACAAGATACTGATCAAAACTTACATAAGCCCTTGGCAAAGCCAGTGTCGTTACCTACCTTACAAGCTGGCTAAGGACTCACGACCCAAATCACATGCATAAAGCCCGAATCAAACTTGGCAACCTGTCGGTCAGCTTCGTCCACTCTCTGGCCGACGCCATGAGGCATTGCGGGCATGCTCCGGAAGCCCTTTTGCAAGCCTACGGCCTCGACCCCAGCCGCATGTCTGAACCACGCGCGCGCCTGTCGATCCCGCGCTTCATGCGCCTGGGCCACAGCGCAATCCAGCAATGCCAGCAACCGACACTGGGCCTGCTGATGGGTAAACACGCTCGTCTCAGCCAACTAGGTCTCGCCGGAGTGACCGCTGCTCAGGCACCGACCGTACGTGAAGCAGCAAGGGCCATAACCCGCTTCGAGCCCCTCTATGCAGCCAACTATCGCGGCCAGTCCAGTTTTCATGAAGACACTCAGGGCGCCTGGCTGCGCTTCTACTCAATTAGCCCTTACAACGCCTACAACCGCTTTGTCGTCGATTCAGTCCTGTCGAGCTGGCAGCACTACTTCATCAACCTGAGCGCGCAGCCGATCACACTCGACAAAGCCCAAATCGAATTCTCCGCTCCTGACTACGCAGAACACTACGCCAGCCTCTTTAACTGCCCAGTTGAGTTTTCCGCCAGCCACAACCAACTGCGACTAAGCCAACAGACACTCAACCTGCGTAACCCAGAGCACTGCCCGAGCACCTGGCACCATTTGCTGCAACTCTGCGAAAAAGAACTGGAACAGCTGACCCGCACACGCAACCTCAGCGAGCGCATCACGCTGATCTTGGGATCCTTACTGCACGGGCGAGAACCTGATCTCGAAGAAATAGCCAAACGCCTGCATCTGCCAACCTGGACACTGCGGCGCAAGCTAGCCGAAGAAGGTACGCAGTTCCGCATCCTGCTCAATGACACACGCAGGGATCTGGCGATGGCCTATATCCGCGACACTGAATTAAGCTTTGGGGAGATTGCCTACTTGCTGGGCTTTGCCTCAGCCGAGGCATTTCAACGGGCCTTTAAACGCTGGAACCAGCAGACCCCGGGCGAGTACCGACGCGAACAGCGTCGTGCCCAATAAAAAACGCTACCTCGTCAAAGCTCGGTAGCGTCTTCATCCAACTCAACTGGACCCAGCTCTGCAGCCCGGGCTTCCAACAGCTCTTCCTGATACTCGTCCATACAATTCTCCTCTGGTTACCATTGATCTTCGGACTCAACTCGCAAGCCAAGGTTCCCTGTAAGCACAAGGAACACTCCTGCTGCTGAGTGATTATCAGGCTAGAGAATAAATATGAACGCAATATGACAGTTTGACTCAGGCAAGAAAAAACCCTCAGGTATTGCTACCTGAGGGTTTCTTGTATGGCGCAGCGGACGGGACTCGAACCCGCGACCCCCGGCGTGACAGGCCGGTATTCTAACCGACTGAACTACCGCTGCGCGTCGGTTTGGGCATAACGCCCGGTACAACAAAAATGGTGGGTGGTGACGGGATCGAACCGCCGACCCTCTGCTTGTAAGGCAGATGCTCTCCCGGCTGAGCTAACCACCCGGTATCTCTACTTCAATAAAAAACCCTCAGTTTGACCCAAGGGCTTCTTAAATATGGCGCAGCGGACGGGACTCGAACCCGCGACCCCCGGCGTGACAGGCCGGTATTCTAACCGACTGAACTACCGCTGCGCGTCGGTTTGGACTTACGTCCGTACAACTCTTGCTTCGTCTGACAGAACAGCTTGGCTGGTCTGTCTCATCCCAGGCATGCCTGAGATGGAAAATATGGCGCAGCGGACGGGACTCGAACCCGCGACCCCCGGCGTGACAGGCCGGTATTCTAACCGACTGAACTACCGCTGCGCGTCGGTTTGGACATGATGTCCTTTCACAGCAAGTGGTGGGTGATGACGGGATCGAACCGCCGACCCTCTGCTTGTAAGGCAGATGCTCTCCCGGCTGAGCTAATCACCCGCTTGCTTGCGAGGTGCGCAATTTACGGACGAACCGAACGTAAGTCAACACCCTGCTTGAAGTTTTTCTGAAAAAAGCCAAAAAATGCTACCAGCACCACTAACCTGGGATGACCATCGCCGACCCCATCTTCAATTTGCGACACGCAAACTCAGACGTGCCGTAACCAAGTTGTCATCACCTCGGTTCAGCCCCGCCTCCGCAATACCGACACCTTGTTCCTGCAGCAAGGTGAACCAACGAAGTAGCTGGGCAAATGGGGCTGGGCGCAGATTCACCTGCACCACGCCACTGCCATCACTATCGACGCGCTCCACCATCAAGCCCTGTGCAGCTGCAGTTGAGGTCACCAACCCCTGCAAGCGAGCCGGATCAACCGTCACCTGAGGGACATTGGCAATCGCTCTGGCCCGTTCTGCATTCGCTTGTATATAGGCATTCAACTCACGCTGTGACTCGAATGCCTGGCGTGCCTGCTGGACTTGCTTTTGTGCAGGCAGCCAGAGCACCAGATACAGCACGACCAGCAGCAAAAATGCCGCAAGCGCCACCAATGAGGCCTGATCACGGGGCGGCAACCAGCGCCAACGGACCATCAGCTGGGAATTCTCCAAGTGGCGCGTAAAGCCTTTTGTTTGTGCAAGCATGTTCATCCTCCGACCACCACGCGGGCACTGACCCCGTCACCTTCACGCGTCGCTGAACCCAACTGCACGCTCAACCCACTGTCCTGTAAACGCTCGCGCAGCTGCTCCAGATCAGCAAAACCACTGGCCAAAACCTGCATGGCGAGATCGCCACGGGCCTCGCTGAAGTCCACCTGTGCAATCTCCACTTTCCTGCCGCTTTGGTTAAGGGCCTTACTGACCTCGCTCAGCAGATTCAGCAAACGCGGTTGTGCACCACCTGCAGCGACCTGTAGGTGATGATCAAATTGCGCGCGAACATTGACCAATCGCGTGTCGTCTGGAAAAAGCTCGCGGTACAGCGCCTCACTGGAGGCCGCATAAGCATCCGCTTGCCGCTGCAGGTGCCAGCCCTGCGCCAGGTTGAACACCCACTGCATGACCAGCAACAGCGCCACTACCATGGCCACCGGCTTGAAACGCTGCCACTGCGCATTACTGCTTTGCACTGCAAAGTCTCCCTGCGCAAGGTTATTGCGTACCGGCTGTTCGGCCAGCCATCTGCGTACATCTTCCAGAGGCTCGGCCTGCTCCATGCTGGATGGCAGTGGCATTCCTTGTTCATACCACGCCTGGACTGGCTGAACACTCAGCGCACTTATTTGCTCCCACTCGTCAGGCCTGAAGGCCAGACGTGCTGCATTGTCGCCCCCCAGCAAACAGCGCTTGGCTTGAAACAACACGCTGCCACCCCCAGCCGGTAACAAATCAGCATCCAAGGCAATAACCTGCGGAGGATGCTCGCAGATATTGAGCCAGCTACTCAGCCACTGCTTACGCACAGCGAAAACACGGTGACGCCCATCCTCCAAAGCCTCACCCAGCGCCAGGTGCATCAACTCAACGTCTTCAGCCACCACATCCTCTACCGCAAACGGCAGAGCTTGCCGTAACCAGCGCGCCTTGCGGGTAGGCAGGTTGACAGCACAGGCGGTGACTGCCTCTACGGGCAACACCAAAGTCCAACTTCCACTCAGCCCCGACTGCGCCTCGGCAAAACTTAGCGCTTCACTGGTTTCGGCTGACACCAGCCAAACCGGCAGTTCCGGATTAACCTCCGCACACGCCTCTGGCGGCAGAAAGATATGCGTATTCATTCTTGCTCTTCCTCAACGACCACAGGCATCAGCGCCCCCTGCCCCAAATCCCGACTCAGCACAAAGACCTTACCGTCAGCCCCCCGATACAGATTGCTGCGCAAAACCTGGCGGCGATCTCCAACGGTTACATCCGTGATTACCTGAAAGTAACGGCTGCCAACAGCTCGCGCCTGGCTTTCCAGTTTCATGCCACCCAGTTGCGCTTCAATAGCTGCCGGGTCTGAATACCCTTCCGCGCCCCGAGCGGCGACTAAACCCTGTGCAGTGCTGTAGGAAATGCCATCCGCCAGAGTCGTGAGTATGCGAGCACTGGCAGTATTGATATTCAGCGTGGCGTCAGCTGGCAGCGCAGTTACATAGGGCAGCAGCAGCTGATAATCCTTCTGGGTCATTTCCAGAATCAGGCGTAACTCAGAGACATCCGTGAACTCACGATTGGCTGCGCGGTAGGCTGGTGGGTCCAGTAGATACTGATTGTCTTCAGCACCATATCCACCAGAAGGTTGGTCATCCGCATCAATCCAATCGATCAGTCGTTCGGTATAAGCCGCATTGAGTTGCAAACTCAGCAGCAAGCGCCGGAATTGGGCGACCGCCGCTTTATCTACCTGCTCGTTACGCACCAGACTGTTGAGGTTGAAGCGCGAGGTCAGGTCGATGATCTGGATTTGCAGCAGCCCGCCTTCATCTAACGCAAAAGGCTTGTTGAGTTTGGCCCAGCGCTCTCCCAGGTGGTCCACCGGTTTGCTGGTGTTTCCCTGGTTAAAATCGCGCTGCAGGATGGCCTTGGCCAGAACTTCTCCGCCCATGGCGTACTGCAGTGCCTGTCTCACATGTAATTGATTGGCACTACTGCGGATTGAAACCTGCTGACGATTGATGATGCCTGCACTGATAACCGTCACTACAGCGACCACCAACAGCACAGTGATCAGCGCCATACCCTGCTGACGCCTCATGATTCCGGCTCCTCAGGTTGCGAGTCAGACTCCCCCGGTGGAGCATTACGTTCGTTATCAGGAACTCCCTCCGGCAAACGTATCAGGCGTAGCAGCTCGCCATAGCGCTGGTGGTGGAGCCGCAGCTCAACCGCTTTGGGTAAAAGTATCAGCGAGTCTTTGCTGGAGGCGTCGAGCGGTGGCCAGCTGTCCTGCCAGGTGTGCTCACTGTCCATGTATCGCAAATGCAGTTCAGTTACACCGCTGAGCGCTTGCTGAATCTGTGGCTGGCTGTCTTGCGCCTGATCCAGCACCGTCCAATAGCGGCGCTGCCATTGCTCACCACTGAGCTGCCACCTTACCCGTTGCAGACTGGCTCGCGGTTGGTCCAGGGGATTGCGCCAACCGCTGCGAGTCAGCTCGATCACCGCACCATTGAGTTCTTCCCCTACCAGAGCAGGCCGCGGGTCGCCAAATGGGTCGCGCACAGGACGAGCGATCACCTGAATCACATCTCGCTCAAATGCGGCCATAGCCCGAATCAATTCACGCAGCTGCGCCTCGTGCGCCCGAGTTACTTTATCGGTCTGCATAACGCTGTCGAGCATGCGATAAGTCGCCAAACCCAGCAGCGCAAAGATAGCAATGGCGATCAGCAGCTCCAGCAGTGTGAACCCTTTAGCACGTTTCATGGCATGGTCCCGATAAAACCACTAAGGCTCACCAGCGAGCGCTCACTGATGTCGATAGCCAGATCCTTGGGCTCATAGAGCGCCACCCACAGGGTGACCCGGCGCATATTCGGCTCGCTGGTCGCTCGCACCTCGCTAAGCCACTGCCAGCGCCGTCCGGCCAACTCGGTTTCACCTTTCTCGCGCCCATCGGCGACGGGCTCTTGTGCGAGCTGCATTTCAGTCAGTCGGTTGTCAGCCACCCACATGGCCAACGTCTTGTCCTCAAGACGCGAAGCCGTTTGCAAGCTAGCGCTCCCAGCCTTAAGCACACTGGCCGCGACCAGCGCAAAAATCGCCAAAGCGACCAAAACTTCGAGCAGAGTAAAGCCACGGGCACGTTTCATTTAGTGGCCCCTGAATCTGGCTCCAGCTCAGCCTTGGGCAGTTGAAAGCCGTCAGTCACCAACTGCATGCGCAAACCGTCAGCTCGACGTTCAGCCAGACGCATACGAAAAGGACTCATCTCGCCACTCGACAGCAGCAGCACTTGCGGGACTGGCTTAACCGATCTGGAAGGTTTCAGCGATTGGGAGGAGTCTTTATCCAGCTGAGGCATTTTGAGCGCCTCCCCCTCCAGCTCAACGCTCAGCTCAGCCCACTCCGGAAGCGCATACGGCTTGCCAGACAATGGTTGCCAGTCACGTTTTAGCGGGTCGTAGCGCAGCACCTGATAGGTGTTTGGCGTTAACAGCAGTCCATATTCCTGATTGTCCAATACGGCTTCTTCTGCCAATACGCCAATCAAACCTGCCAGACGCTCCGCCTCGCCCTGCAACTTGCGCCCCGGCCCTGCTATGCCACTGCTAAATGCAGTCAACGCAATTAAAACGCCGAGAATAACCAGCACCACCAACAACTCAATCAGGGTAAAGCCCCCAGTTTTTGCGCGGTGCTGATTCATGCTGATCAGAGATCCCAGTTACCGATATCGGAATCCTGATCGCTGCCGCCTTCCTTGCCATCAGCACCATAGGAATACAGGTCAAACGCTCCCTTGGTACCTGGCGCCAGGTACTGGTACGGATTGCCCCACGGATCGATCGGCAAGCGCTTCAGGTAGCCATCGCGGTTCCAGTTTTTCGGCTGGGGATTGCCGCTGGGCTTTTTCACCAACGCTTCAAGGCCCTGCTGGGTGCTCGGATAAGCGTGATTGTCGAGTTTGTACATATCCAGCGCTGCGCCAATGGCGCGGATATCGTTCTGTGCAGCAGTGACTTTGGCCTGATCAGGCCGGCTCATAACCTGAGGAACAACCAACGCCGCGAGGATGCCGAGGATGACCACCACGACCATGATTTCGATCAGGGTAAAACCGCTCTGACGTTTCTTCATTACTTAACCCACCAACTGATTGAGAGAGAGAATTGGCAACAAGATAGCCAGCACAATAACCAGCACCACCGCCCCCATGAACACCAACATAAAAGGCTCAAAAAGCCCTACCAGCAGCGCAATCTGTGCGGCTAACTGACTTTCCTGATTCGCCGCCGTACGCGTCAGCATCTGATCCAACTCACCCGAGCGCTCACCGCTGGCGATCATGTGCAGCATCATCGGCGGAAACTGGCCGCTGACCTCCAACGCCCGGGTCAGCGATCCGCCTTCACGGACTTTTTGTGCTGCCACCAATACATCAGCGCGAATCACCCGATTGGCAATAACCTGAGCCGCAATGTGCAAGGCTTCAACCAGCGGCACGCCGCTGCGAGTCAAAATCGCCAAAGTGGAAGCAAAACGAGCGCAATCGGTTGCACGGATCAGCCGCCCAACCAGCGGCCCCCTTAGCAGAAAGGTATGCCAGCGCGCCTGAAACGCCTCATCACGCAGCGCAATGCGCAAGGCGACAATGCCGGCGGCTATTAACAACACCGCCAGCCAACCCCACCCCTTAACCCAGTCACTCAGCGCAATCAGCCCGCGGGTCAAGGCTGGCAGCGTTTGTCCGGAGTCGATAAACACCTTGACCACATCTGGCACCACATAGCCCAGCAGGAAGCCCACAATCAGCAGCGATGCCCCCATCAAAATCAGCGGATACAGCAGCGCCAGCTGAATCTTTTGACGCGACTGCTGACGTTGTTCGGTGTAGTCCGCCAACTGTTCCAGCACTGGTCCCAAATGCCCGGCATGCTCACCAGCTGCCACCGTGGCGCGGTAAAGATCGGGGAACGCCGAGGGAAATTCCTTAAGGCTGCTGGCCAGATCATGCCCTTCCAGTACCCGGGCCCGCACCGCCAGCAACATGCTCTGCACGCGGGATGAGGTGGCTTGGGCGGCAGCAGCACGCAATGCCTCTTCAATCGGCAGTGCGGCCTGCACCAGTGTGGCCAGCTGACGGGTAATTAATGCCAGATCCGCCGCAGAGATTCCCCGACCGAAACTGAACTGAGCCGCGGTACTGGTATTTTCACGACTGCGCGAGGCCTTAACCTCAAGCGGTGCCATCTGCCGCTCACGCAGAATCTGCCGAACCTGTCGGGCACTGTCAGCCTCCAGCACGCCCTTCTGCTGACGGCCTTTGCCATCCAGCGCGATGTATTCAAACGCGGCCAAACCTATTCCTCCCGCGTCACGCGCAGCACTTCTTCAATCGTGGTAGCGCCTTCCAGCACCTTGCGCCGACCATCCTCACGGATACTGGGGCCAAGGCTACGGGCATGACGTGTCATTTCCTGCTCGGATGCAGCGTTGTGAATCAAGGTGCGCAGTTGGTCGTCAAATACCACTAACTCATAGATACCTGTTCGGCCGCGGTAGCCCTGCTGATGGCACTCTGCACAGCCACGCGCGTGATGGAGTGTTGGCGGGTTTTCAGTCGATACGCCCAACATCCGGCACTCAGCTTCATCTGCCTGATAGGGCTCTTTGCAATGCGGGCACAGCACCCGAACCAGACGCTGTGCGAGCACGCCCAACAAAGACGAAGACAGCAGGAACGGTTCAACACCCATATCAACCAGGCGGGTGATCGCACCAATGGCACTGTTGGTGTGCAGCGTCGATAGCACCAAGTGCCCCGTCAGCGACGCTTGCACTGCGATTTCGGCGGTTTCCCGGTCGCGGATTTCACCGACCATCACCACATCCGGGTCCTGGCGCAAAATCGCTCGCAATCCGCGCGCAAACGTCATGTCGACCTTGGAATTAACCTGGGTCTGGCCGATGCCTTCGAGGTGATACTCTATCGGGTCTTCGACCGTCAGAATGTTGCGCGTGGAATCGTTAAGACTGGTCAGGCTGGCATAAAGCGTGGTGGTTTTCCCCGATCCGGTGGGGCCTGTGACCAGCAAAATACCGTGTGGTTTGCGCACGGTGGCTTCCATCAGGTCGCGGTCACGGCTGCTCATGCCCAAGTGCTGCAAATTGAGTCGCCCGGCCTGTTTATCGAGCAAACGCAACACCACTCGTTCACCGTTGGCAGATGGTAGCGTCGACACACGCACATCCACTTCCCGGCCACCGACCTTGAGGGAAATGCGGCCATCCTGAGGAATACGTTTTTCGGCGATATCCAGTCGCGCCATCACCTTGACCCGGGAGACCAGCAACCCGGCCAATTCGCGCTTGGGCTCAAGCACTTCACGCAGGACGCCATCAACCCGGAAGCGCACCACCAAGCGTTTCTCAAAGGTTTCCAAGTGGATATCAGAAGCGTTTTCTTTGATCGCCTCACCAAGAATGGCGTTGATCAGACGAATAATCGGCGCGTCGTCTTCCTGCTCCAGCAGGTCTTCGGTCTCAGGAACCTGATCAGCCAGCGCTGCAAGATCAAGGCTACCGCCGATATCTTCAGCCAGCTGCATGGAGGCCGAGTCATGCTGATATGCAACGCCCAGCGCTTGTTCAAAGGCTTCACTGGAGAGTGGCAACAACGCCAGGTCAGTGCCCAAATAGCGGCGAGCCTCGGCCAGGATCACTGGATCTACACCTGGACGATAAGCGAGTCCGGGCACACCCGAGATGGCTTGCAAGAGCACGCCATGGCGTTTGGCAAAACTAAATGGCAGGCGCCGTGTTGGCGCATCGGTGAGCAGCGCATTCATCCCTAACAGGCCTTTATCTGACACGATTATTCCATTAACGGCCGGCCAATCCTCTGGCGAGCCTCAAAATAGACTCTGCGTGTTAATTGTTATTATTTGACCGCAATCTCCTGAAAGCAGCGCGCTATCTTTAGCACATTGCGCCGCATGAAACACCATCCTAACGAGGGGCTGGCAAACGCCCGGCAAGACGTTATGATCGGCCAAATTGCTACACCGATATAATAATAAGCCATGGAGTGACACCCCTTGCCGTTACCAGCCTACCCACGCTGGCTGTACCGACATGCCCCTACTTTGCTGGGCCTAGCCTTGGTTATTGCCATGTGTATTAACCTGGGATGGCAGAGTATTGACTGGATCCGGCTGACCCAGGCAGTCCCTAAAGGCAGCGAAGAACCAGCTCAGGCCAGTGGCGAGAACACCCTCGACCCACAACTGTCCAAAGTATTCGGCAACAGCAGCGCCGCTAGTCAGGGCCCAGCTCCAAGCACCAGCCTCAACCTGACTTTACTTGGCAGTTTCGTTAATCCTGACCCGCAGTTATCCAGCGCCATTATTCTCAATGGCAGCACAGCCCAGCGCTATCAGGTCGGCAGTGAAATAAGCAGCGGCGTGACCCTGCATTCAGTTGCCATGACACAAGTTGAACTCATGCGCAATGGTCGCCGTGAAAGTCTGAGCTTTCCTGTGGCCAAATCCAGCGCTTTCAGCCCAACAGAAAATAGCTACACCCCTCCGGTTGAAGAAAGCCTGACACCTGAGCAACTTGAACTGCTTGAGTCCGATGACCTCAAGCAATTGCGTCAGCGCATGCGTGATTTACAACAGCAGATGCAGGGAGCAACTGTTGAAACGCAGCCTGTCGATACCTCTGAACCTGCCACGGAAAGCCAGTGACCCGATGACTCCGACTCTCTCGCGTATCACCTCCGCCCTGCTGCTAGCCGGACTGGTTTTCAGCCCTCTCCCGGCCCTTGCAGCCCCTACAGGCATTACGCCCAGCAATAGCCAACAAGAAGAAAGCTGGACGATCAATCTCAAGGGTGCCGACATCCGTGAGTTTATTGATCAGATTGCTTCGATCAGCGGTCAAACCTTCGTAGTCGATCCACGGGTCAAAGGCCAGGTCAGCGTAGTCTCCAGCAGCCCACTGAACCTCACTGAGGTGTATCAGCTGTTCTTGTCGGTGATGGCGACCCACGGCTTCACCGTCATCACTCAGGGCGATCAGGCTCGCATCGTGCCTAATGCCGAGGCTAAAGCCGAAGCCGACACAGGCCGCTCTGCGCCCGACCGGCTGGAGACGCGCCTGATTCAGGTTCAGCACTCATCGGCAGCAGAACTCATTCCGCTGATCCGCCCGCTTGTGCCTCAGTACGGACATCTAGCGGCAATTACCAGCGCCAACGCAATCATCATTAGCGACCGAACGGCCAACATCAAACGTATAGAAGATTTGGTCCGCCAACTGGACCAAAAAGGCCAGAACGATTACAGCGTCATGAACCTGCAACACGCATGGGTCATGGATACCGCTGAGGTGCTGCGCAACTCCATTGATCGCGGCCAGACTAAAGGCGCATCCGGCACACAGGTCATTGCGGATGGCCGCACTAACCGGCTGATCATCCTTGGCCCACCGGCTGCTCGTACCAAGCTGATCAACCTCGCTCACTCACTCGACACGCCCACGAGCCGCTCAGCTAATACGCGAGTTATCCGCTTACGCCATGGCGATGCGAAGAGTCTGGCCGAGACACTTGGCGAGCTGTCAGAGAAGCTCAAGCCAGAAGGCAGTACAGAGGCTGGAACCGGAAAACCTCAAACGCTCTTGATTCGCGCTGACGAAAGCCTGAACGCGCTGGTTCTGCTAGCCGAACCGGATGTGGTCGCGACCCTGGAAGACATCGTCCGCCAGTTAGACGTACCACGAGCTCAGGTTATGGTTGAGGCGGCGATTGTCGAGGTATCCGGTGATATTTCTGATGCGCTCGGCGTGCAATGGGCCGTGGATGCAACCGGCAGTACGGGTGGCATTGGCGGCACCAACTTCAGTGGCACCGGACTTTCTGTCGGGACAATCCTCAAAGCCTTCCTCGACCAAAAAGAAGGCAATGACAACAGCGCCATCGGCAACCTACCTGATGGTGCCATCATCGGCTTGGGAACAGACAGTTTCGGCGTCCTGATTACAGCGCTTTCGGCCAATAGCAAAAGCAACTTGCTCTCCACACCAAGCTTGCTGACACTGGATCATCAAAAAGCTGAAATCCTCGTGGGCCAGAACGTGCCTTTTCAAACCGGCTCGTTTACCACTAACTCATCCGGCGCTGACAACCCCTTTACCACCATCGAACGTCAGGACATTGGGGTAACCCTTAAAGTGACCCCGCATATCAATGACGGTGCATCCCTGCGTCTGGAAATTGAGCAGGAAATTTCGTCCATTGCACCAACCACTCAGGGTGTATCGGCGGTTGATCTGATCACCAACAAGCGCTCAATTAAGAGCACGATTCTGGCTGAGGATGGCCAGGTCATCGTATTGGGGGGCCTGATACAAGACGACGTCACTCAGGCCGATTCCAAAGTTCCTGTACTCGGCGATATCCCGGTACTGGGGCGCTTGTTCCGGTCGAGTAAAGAAACCCGAGTCAAACGCAACCTGATGGTTTTTCTGCGCCCAACAGTTGTGCGAGACGCTGCCGGACTGGCAGCTCTTTCCGGTAAAAAATACAGCGACATACGCGTACTGGGCGAAGGTCGTGAAGACTACAAACCCGGCATATTGCCCGCCGATCCGACAAGTCTGTTCGATCAATCGGACAAGAGGGGCTCCATCGACCTGCGTTAATCCCTGCTCAATCAAAGGCCCGGTAGCGCCGGGGCCTTTTTATTTGTGTCAGTAGCCCTCTGTTAACAATCAATGCCACACGCAAACAGCATGTGCTGTGATGAGTCTGCATCACCACAACCTTCTCCCTTTAGTTCTACGTCACAGACAGACCTTGAACCTCTAGCGATGTTGGGATCAGGCGGCCCCTCCCATATCTGTGGTAAGGCCACGAAGCAACTGCCTGATCACCCTCTGCTCGGCTGGCCGTAGCGAGAGACGCCTATATCAGAAACGAAAAAGCCCCGATTTCTCGGGGCTATTCGTATTTGCTGCTTCAGCGGTATGTCCTTTACCGCTCAAGCAGAGTGCCTGCGATTACTTGTCTTCGTTACGCTGGTGCTTGAAGAACACACCAGAGTCACCGAATTCAGAGGCAATGAACGGAGAAGTCAGTTCCATTTCACCGATCTTCACAGCACTGTTACGACGCTCAGTTGCGTAGCGCTTAGCAATCGAGGGCAGGATCGAGGTTTTGATCTCCATCGAGGTTGCGTACACGTCATACAGCTTGGTGCCTTCAGTCAGAGTCAGCAGATCCTGGCGGAAGTCATGCGCTGCAGTCGAGAAGCGGCTACGCACTTCGCTACGAGGCACGAAGTAGACCTGAGTCGGAGCAACCGGCTTAGATACTGCTGCTCCTGTCTGGGTGACTTTGGCAAAGTCGTTCATCAGCAACAGTGTCGGCTTCAGGGTGACAGCCGAGAAGATGATGCTGCTGCCCATGTTGTCTGCCTCAGGCAGAACGTACTGGGACATCTCGTTGGCGAAGAAGTTATGGTTGCTGCCCTGGCCACTCAGGGTGTACAGCGCAGACACGTTTTCCGAAGGCTTACCGTCAACAAAGGCCTTCCACGCCAGACCTGGCATGAAGTCTTTGCCTTTCGGATCTTCAGTCACGGACAGACGCAGCAGGCCGTAATCAGAGCCTTTGAACAGACCTGTATAGGCGTTGTTACCAGTCGGCACAAACTTCACTTTAGCCATCACGCCATGAGCATGGATTGGCTTCTTGTAACCTGCCTCGGCAACGTCACTGCGAGTCTTAACTTTGTTCCACAGGATGGAACCCAGCAGACCCAGTGCATCGGTCTTCTTCAGCGCTGGCAGTTGGTCAGCCGGGATCTGCGTACGCAGGGCACCGTTAACCCACAGGTTGGCTTGTTTGTTAGCAGCCGGCCAGCTTTCGTAATCAGCCGGGATGTTCAGCCCCCAAGGTTTGAACGCGTTATCAACGCCCACCAAGCTGGAGTGCAGCTGCGGGTTGTGACGACGCAGAACGTCAACCATGGTGGTGTGCTCAACCCAGTCGATACCTTCTGGGGTATACACCTCAGCGGTGTAGTCCTTGGTGAAGAAGCGGTCAGCCATCAAACGGCGCGAAGCGCTGACGATGAAGATCTGGAACGCGGTTTCACCGAAGGCAAAGCCTTCCGGACGTACAGTTTCAGCCAGCTGACCAACAAGAGCATCGATCTTCTCGATGTCGTTGTTGTACAGACGCTTAAGCTGAGCCAGGGTGGTGGCATCTTTGGTCAGGTCTTCGAACTTAGTGATTGGCTTCAGACCAATCTGACGACGGAACTCGTTGTAACGCGGCACACCACGTTCACGGTCACGCAGTACGTCGGTTGCTGCCAGATCAACATTGCCCACCAACGGGATCGACAGATCACGCAGGAAGTTCGGGAAGTTGTTCAGAGTCAGCGACCCCGGGTGAGTGATACCGAAGGAGTACCACAGGCGATCAGCGCGTTCAGCGTTGAGAATGTTCTCAGCATCGCCGTCACGAGTGTTCTGAATCGGGATAGAGCGCGAAACCTGGTTCGAACCAACGTTGTACACGTTGATGTTGTCACGCATCAGCGGGTGCATGCGGTAAACCGACACGAACTCTTCAGTCAGGCTGAACGGAACGCCTGCGTTGTTCGGTGCAGTCGAGCCAACGATACCGGTCAGGGCATGGTTGATAGAACCGTTGCCGATACTGCCTGCAACATTCGGGTCAAAGCCGAGAATACGCTTAACGAAGGAGTCGGACTTAGCCAAATCTTCCTGCAGTTTGCGCACATCAGCCTGGAAGTCGTCACGCGGACCACCCTGCCCCAGAAGACCCCACCAGTTGGAGTACATTGCACGCTCGGTAATCGGGTTGGCGATGATTGCCGGAGTCCACTCAACAGTGTGGATTTTGGCCATCAGAGCCGAGTTGATCAGACGCGCGCGGTCATACAGCCACTGGTCGTTCTTCTCCGGATATTTCTGCTTGAGCTTGGTCGCAATGGCGTTGTGCTCAAGGGTGAACAGTTGGTGCAGCATGCTCAGACCAACCCACCAGTTTTCATTGAAACCGGTGACTGGTTTACCGCTGATCAGTTCCTTAGGCAGGGTACCGTCGGCGTTTACTTTCAGCTTACCGTCAACAAAGGAGCGGACCTTATCGCTGGTTGCCTTGTCGCTGCCGTACAGTTGCGAGCCGTCCCACCAGTGAGTGGTGTGGTTACGGTAAGTACGTGGCTTGCCAGCGTCGGCACCGGTACGGGTCGGGTCAGGCTGGGTGCGCTGAACAGACATAGTGCCGCTGCCTTTAGGGTCATTGGCAGGACGCGGGAAGGTGATCGGATCATCAACAGCGTTAGCGCCGTGGTGGAACCAGTCATGGGTCATGAACTGAATCCAGGAGGCAGCAATGAAGTTCACGCTGGTGGCCGGCTTGAACTCATCACGAGCCAACAGGCTGATACTGACGTCACGTGGGTTAGGCGTCAGCAGCGTGGTAGTTTCGCCCTGAGTGTAAGCCGGGTTGATGTTGCGACCGAAACGCTTCAGCGCGGAACCTTCGGCAGGGTTGCTGAGAATGTTGCAGGTACCATCCTCTGTACGTGCGGTCAGGCTCCGCGCGTCACAGTTGATCTGTGCGTTGTACCCGTCAAAGTTCTCAAGATCGAAGAGATTGTTTTTCAGCAGTGCTTCGCGCTCGGCTGCGAGTGTTAGCAGTCCGGCGAAAATGCCCAGCGTTCCCAGCTTGGTCAAAGCTGGCCAGGTGACCCATACCGACATGGCATTGCTCCCGTTCTTATTGTTGTACAGATGAGGCAGCTACCGACATAGCAGCGCGTCATGGAGAGTAGTGAACGGTGTCGGTTTAGCCCCCCCTCCCAAGGAGGGGATGGTGCTAAATAATGGATCAGTTGATTGAAGTACGCGGGCGTACACTGAGAATCGCCTCAGTGCGACTGGAGACATTGAGCTTGGAATAGATGTTTTTCAGGTGCCACTTGGTGGTGGACAAGGCAATGCCGGTCTTGTCACTGATCTGCGTATTCGACAGCCCATTGAGCAGACACTCAAATATCTCAATCTCCTTGCCGGTCAGCACGCCGCAGGCAATTGGATGACTGGCAGAAACACCCTGCTCCACCTCAAAAAATTCGCCATAGTGCTCACGGTAGCGCTCCGGCACCACTAGCACCCCAGTTTTCGCAAGCCCCTGTACTAAAGCTCCCAGCCCTGGCGCCTCATCAAAAACCGAGCGGCTCATGTTGGTGATACCAAAACGCTCAATCACCCTCAGCAGTGCAGCCAACTGCTGCTCCTGTGTCTGATTGGCAGCGGCCAATACCAACTGATTGGCTTCGATGACCAACAGCCTGGCCTGCATTTCACTGCGCTTGAGCGAAGCGGCCAGCACTTTAAGTATCCGCTCAGCCTGCGCCTGTCCTGGTGCCCCACGGGAACGCAACCAGTACACGCAGGCCAAGCCGCTACGCTCCCAGCTTTCATCGTACTCACGGGTGCTTTCCCACTCGCCTTTCTGCAAACGCGCCGGCAAATCAAAGCGCTGCGCCAGTACCTCGAGCAAAGCGGGTTTTCCGCTGAGCCAGGCCTGACACATTCCCTCCTGCCCCACTTGGCTGACAAAGCGCGAATAGTTGCCTAACTGCAAAATGCAGGACAGCTGATCCAACAAACGACTGGCGCGGTTGCTGTGGCCACGACGATGAACCAGACGCGATAAGGTGATGTATACCGTGGCAATGGCTTCAGTGGCGGATGACGAGTTAATCACCTCCATCAGCCGTTCACACAGATCTTGAGCCTCATCCATGCGGTTCTGCTCATACAGCGTCACCACCATAGCCGTGGCGCGGTTCACCCATTCAGGCTCAGCAGGATCGCTACGCAGAAAATCATTGCTGACTTCCTTACGCGCAAAGGCCGCACGCCCGGCATTGCGGTGGCAAAGCGCGATAATCAGATCGGTGTAGCTTTCCAGGAAACTGTACCCACACTGCCTCAGCATTTGCTTGGCTTCACTGGCACAGCGAATCGCCTCCTGCAGTCTGGCCGCCAGCAAGTGCTGATAGGCCAGAGCCGCCAATGTGCAAGCCCGCACCTCAAGGGAATGCGTAGTATTTAATGAATCACACCACTGCGCAGGCGTCACAAAATCCTTGTCGTGCTCAAAAAGCCCCAAGGTGAGCGACAAAAAACGCAGTGTGGCCGGCTCCACTGCCGCAACATCTGATGCTTCCAGCAACTCCAAATAATAGTGGGCCTGATGAAAGCGCCGAGACATAGTCAATGCTGCCACCAGCCAGACCACCAAGCGCGGATGAGTACTCAGAACTTCATCCGACATCGACTCCAACCAGCGCAGAATGTCGGCGAAGCGTCCACAACGCACCCAATCCGCACAGCTGTACTCCAACAACTCAAGAAACGCCGACTGATCCGAACAGCGCCGGGCATGCGACAAGGCCAGCTCAAACTCGCCATGGCTAAGGTAATAGTCAGCCGCACGACGGTTCAGCTCATCCAACTGCGTGTAATGCTCAACCCACAACCTGCGGCAAAGAAAATCCTGCAGCAAGGCATGGAAACGGAACCAGCCAGGCTGATTCTCAATCGGCAGCAGGAACAATTGCCGTTCCGCAAAATCTTCCAGTAGGCGAGCCGATCCCTTGCGTTGCATGACGTGGTCACACAAAGCTCCGTCGAAGCGCTCAAGTAATGCACAGCACAGCAAGAATTCACGTAGCTCGGCAGGCAACTGGCGCAGTACAACGTGGCCAAAATAGTCGACGATTTCCGGTTGATTACCGTCAAAACGCTGCAGCGCTCTGGCACCGGAGCGGGCATAAGCCAACAGCGCAATCTTGACCCCCGCCACCCAGCCTTCAGTCATACTCAGCAGGCTGTCAATGTACTCCAGACTTAGCGGTGCCCCGCCCAAGTCGGCATTTAGCAGCTGCACCTGCTCTGCCGAAAGGCGCAGGTCGTGCTGATCAATGCTGAGCAGACGGTTTTCCAGCTTGAGACGACTAAGCGAAAAGCCCGGATGATTACGGCTGGCAATCACCAGATGAACATTCTGTGGCAGTTGTTCCAGCAGCGCAGACATAACTTCCAGAATGCGCTCATCCTTAATCCACTGAAAATCATCCAGGACTACATACAGCCTGTGCTCCACACTGCCCAACGCATCAATCAGCAGCTCGGCCATGACATGAGCCGACAAGTTGCTCTCCACCGCAAGCGGGTTAAACCAAGCGCTATCAAACACCTCAACCTGTTCACGGATGCACTCGGTCAAACGACGGAAAAACTGCATCGGTTCATTGTCGCGCACATGCAGCGGGCAATAGACAAGGGTGTCCTGAATGGCAGCGCGCCAGTGCTGTAATAGAGTGGATTTGCCGGAGCCGGCAGGTGCCATTAGCAGGGTCAGCGCATAGCTACTGCTACGCGACAGCAAATTCAGCAGGCACGGGCGCAGAACACCATTGACCGGTGGCACCAGAGGCAGAGCACGGTTCATCAGCTGGCAACCTTGGTTCTTATTATTGTTGCGCCGAAACCTCAGCGCTTATAACAAGAATGCTAGCTCCCGGAAGCGATAAAGCAGCACCTAACCAAAGGTGTGAAACGCCAGAGTGGCAGAGGCAGGAAAAAGGGAAACCGCACACTGGCGGGAAGCCCGCCAGTGTTGATGCTCGTCAGATAGCGGCCAGACCGCGAGCCAGATCAGCTTGCAGATCCGCTACATCCTCCAGGCCAACCGCTACACGGATCAGACTGTCGCTGATACCGGCATTGGCACGCTCAGCAGGCGTCAGACGCCCATGGGAGGTGGTCGCAGGATGGGCAATGGTAGTCTTGGTATCGCCCAGGTTGGTGGTGATCGAAATCACACGGGTGGCATCAATGACGCGCCAGGCTGCCTCTTTACCGCCCTTCACTTCAAAGCTCACAACCGCACCAAAGGCACTCTGCTGACGCTTGGCCAGCTCGTGCTGCGGGTGGCTGGTCAAGCCGGCGTAGTGCACTTTCTCAATCCCAGGCTGCTGTTCCAGCCACTGCGCCAGCTGCAAAGCACTCTGACAATGCGCCTGCATGCGAATACGCAGAGTCTCTAACCCTTTCAGGAAGAGCCAGGCATTGAACGGACTCAGGGTTGGCCCAGCCGTGCGCAGGAAACCAACGACTTCCTTCATCAGCTCGGCACGCCCAGCCACCACTCCGCCCATACTACGGCCTTGACCGTCGATGTACTTGGTGGCCGAGTGGATTACCACATCAGCGCCCAGCTTCAGCGGCTGCTGAAGAGCAGGCGTACAGAAACAGTTATCAACCGCCAGCAAAGCACCTTTGGCATGAGCCAGCTCGGCCAGCGCGGTGATATCCACCAGTTCAGCCAGCGGGTTTGACGGAGACTCAACAAACAACAGCTTGGTATTGGCCTTGAAAGCAGCCGCCCAACCGTCGAGATCAGCCAGTGGGACGTAGTCAACTTCCACGCCGAAACGCTTGAAGTACTTCTCGAACAGACTGATGGTCGAACCAAATACACTGCGCGACACCAGAACATGATCTCCGGCGCTGCACAGGCTCATAACCACAGACATGATGGCCGCCATTCCGGAGGATGTAGCAACCGCCTGCTCGGCCCCTTCTAACGCCGCCATTCGCTCCTCAAAGGTACGCACGGTTGGGTTGGTGTAACGCGAATACACATTACCCGGCACATCACCTGCAAAGCGTGCGGCGGCATCAGCAGCCGTACGAAAAACGTAACTGGAGGTCAGGAAAAGCGCCTCACTGTGCTCACCTTCCGGCGAACGCTGCTGACCGGCACGGACCGCCAGGGTATCGAAACTCACACCGTCCAGATCACTGTCCAGACGCCCGGCTTCCCATTCAATCGTCATTGCAACCTCTCAACGGCCCATAACACAGGCCGTGTAACCTTAATTGTTGTGCAAGTCGATAATTTCGCTGACAGACTGCACCTTGGACTTGGATGCGTCATTGCGCGCCTGCTCGATCTTGTCCAGGTAGGCCGCATCCACGTCACCGGTGACATATTTGCCGTCGAATACAGCGCAATCGAAGTTTTCGATCTTCACCTTGCCGCCACCAACGGCATCGATCAGGTCAGGAAGATCCTGATACACCAACCAATCGGCCCCAATCAGCTCAGCCACCTGCTCGGTGGTGCGGTTATGAGCGATCAGCTCGTGCACGCTCGGCATGTCAATGCCATAGACGTTCGGGTAGCGCACAGCTGGTGCCGCCGAACAGAAATACACATTTTTAGCTCCGGCGTCGCGAGCCATCTGGATGATCTGCTTGCAGGTAGTGCCACGCACAATCGAGTCATCCACCAGCATCACATTCTTGCCACGGAACTCCAGCTCAATGGCGTTAAGCTTCTGGCGTACTGACTTCTTGCGAGCTGCCTGCCCCGGCATGATGAATGTACGACCGATGTAACGGTTCTTCACAAAACCTTCGCGGAACTTCACGCCCAAATGATTGGCCAGTTCCAGCGCTGAAGTGCGGCTGGTGTCCGGGATTGGGATCACCACATCGATATCGTGATTCGGGCGCTCGCGGCGGATCTTCTCAGCCAGCTTCTCACCCATGCGAAGGCGAGCCTTGTACACCGAAACGCCATCCATGATCGAATCCGGGCGAGCCAGATAAACGTGCTCAAAGATGCACGGCGAATACTTCGGATTGCTAGCGCACTGACGGGTAAACAGCTCCCCTTCTTCAGTGATATACACCGCCTCGCCCGGAGCCAGGTCGCGGATCAAGGTAAAGCCCAGAACGTCTAGCGACACGCTCTCGGAAGCAATCATGTACTCAACACCGTCATCGGTGTGGCGCTGACCGAATACGATTGGGCGAATCCCGTTAGGATCACGGAAACCCACAATGCCATGACCGGTAATCATGGCCACAACCGCATAACCGCCAACACAGCGCTCATGCACACTGGACACCGCAGCGAAAATGTCGTCCGCGCTGGGCTGCAGCTTGCCGCGCACAGCGAGCTCATGAGCGAAAACGTTTAGCAGCACTTCCGAATCGGAATTAGTGTTCACATGACGCAGATCGGATTCGTAAATCTCTTTGGCCAACTGTTCCACGTTGGTCAGGTTGCCGTTATGCGCCAGGGTAATGCCGTACGGCGAGTTCACATAAAACGGCTGCGCTTCTGCAGAGCTGGAGCTACCTGCAGTCGGATAGCGAACGTGACCAATGCCAACATTACCTACCAGGCGCTGCATATGACGCTGCTGAAATACATCACGCACCAGCCCGTTGTCCTTACGCAGGAACAGACGTCCATTGTGACTGGTGACAATACCGGCAGCGTCCTGGCCGCGGTGCTGGAGGACAGTCAGACCGTCATACAGCGCCTGATTGACGTTCGATTTACCGACAATACCGACAATGCCGCACATGTGACGCAACCCCTACTTTATGAAACACGATGAATCTCAATGCATTGCTGCCTTTATGGCTGCAATACCTCTTTAAACGGTAACTCCACCGGTGCCGTGACGCCACTGGCAAGCCACTGACTGGACAAGCTGAGAATCAAGTTTTTTGACCAGTCAGCCACCATCAGAAAATGCGGCAACAGTGTGGACTGTTGCCACCAAATGTCCTCTTGAACCGGGGCCAGACTCAGCAAGCCAACCAGCACAACAACCAGCAATGCCCCGCGCGCAGCGCCGAACACCATGCCAAGAAAACGGTCTGTACCCGATAAACCCGTGACCCGAATCAACTCACCAATCAGGTAACTGATCAGTGCGCCGACCAGAAGCGTCACCACAAATAAAATGGCACAGGCCGCAATGACCCGCGCAGACGGTGTCTCGATATAGTCAGTGAGATGGCCGGCGAGCGCTCCGCCAAACATCCAGGCGACAACGCCTGCCACAATCCAGTTAAGCAGGGACAAGGCTTCCTTAACGAAACCTCTGCTTAAACTGATCAAACTTGAAATGACGATGATGGCGATGATCGCCCAATCGACCCAGGTGAAAGCCACGATGCAGATTACCTACGGGAAAGGCGAAATATTTTAACAGAGCGCCCGGACAGGCGTAAGCAGAGGATTGATATCAGGCCAAATACCGACCGACAGCCGGATCTAACCGGCTGTACGCCGCTAATTCAACGCCCTTCAGGCTGAAAACGAACCAGAAAACCGCTGACATTGTGCTTACGGTTGAGCTGATCACGCATGCGCTCAGCTTCAGCTCGTTCAATTACCGGACCGACAAAGACCCGATTCATGCCGTCAAAACTACGCACATAGGCGTTATAACCCTGACCACGGAGGGTGTTCTGCAGCTTGTTGGCGCCCTCGGCACTGGACAGGCTCGCCACCTGAATCGACCAGCTGACGGGCAGACTGTTAGCGTCCAAGCGGCTTTGCGGCTGAGGCGGAACAGGTGCGGCAGGCTTTTCAGCCACCACCGGCTTGGCAGGTGCAGGTGCAGGTGCAGGTGCAGGATTAGATGCCACAGGAGCAGGTACAACAGGTTCTGCCTGCTGAGTCACTATCTCCTCGGGTACCGGCTGCGGCTCAGGCACCGCAACTGGCTCAGGCTCAACCTCAACAATCTGAGGCACCTCAGGCATTTCAGGTGCATTGACCTCAACCACCCTGGGTTCGTCCTGGCGCGAAAGCAACATCGGCAACAAAATAACCGCCAGAGCCAACAGCACCACAGCTCCAACCATTCGTTGCTTCAATCCCTTATCCAGCAAAGCCATCCTGCACGCCCCCATCGGCCTTGTGGCTTAGCCACTCTAGGGCCTCGGCCACACAATAGAATGAACCAAACAGCAGAACCTCATCCTCGTCTGCTGCCCTATTCAGCTGCGCTTCCAGCGCAACACTAACTGAATCGTACGCCTCAACAGAAGCACCTAGTGCTTGCAGACAAGCCTGCAATTCAGACGCCTGTCGAGTACGACTGGTTGGTAAAGGCGCTACCGCCCAGTCTTCGACTTGCCCCAGCAGAGGCTGCACAACACCTAGCAAATCTTTATCAGACAATAAAGCAAACACAGCACGGCGCTTATGTGTCAATGGCCGCGCCGCCAGTCGCTGCGCCAGATACGTTGCTGCATGCGGATTGTGCCCTACATCAAGCAGCAGAGTCAGTTTTTTGCCGGCCCAGGTAACAGAACGCCGATCAAGCCGTCCGATCACACGGGTGCGTTGCAATGCTTGGGCGATAACCTGCGGCTGCCAGGACAAATCGAGCATCGCATACGCCTGCAGCGCCACTGCAGCATTCTCCATGGGCAGATCAAGCAACGGCAGCTGATCAAGCGTCAAGTGTTCACCGCGAAGAGTGCGCCCCTGCCACGACCAACTTTGTCCGCCGAGCCTCAGATCGAACTCACAGCCACGTACAAATAAAGGCGCATTCAGCACTTCCGCCCGTGCCAATAAAGGCTGCGGCGGCTGCAAATCACCACAGACGACTGGCTTATTAGCGCGAAAAATTCCAGCCTTCTCAAACGCCACCGATTCACGGGTATCACCTAGCCAGTCGGAATGGTCAACGCCAATACTGGTTACAACAGCGACATCGGCATCGAGAAGATTGACCGCATCCAGACGCCCGCCCAGCCCCACTTCAAGGACCAGAGCATCCAGCGCCGCGCGCTTGAACAACCAGAAGGCCGCCAGAGTCCCCATCTCAAAATACGTCAGGGAAATGTCGCCACGGGCAGCCTCAATTGCCGCAAATGCTTCACACAATTCTGCGTCAGAGGCTTCAATACCGTTGATTTGCACGCGCTCGTTGTAACGCAGCAAGTGCGGCGAGCTGTACACCCCCACCGTCATGCCCTGGCTACTCAGCAGAGAAGCAATGAACGCACAGGTGGAACCCTTGCCGTTGGTTCCGGTGACCGTAACGACTCTCGGCGCAACAGCGCCGAGATTAAGACGATCTAAAACTGCTTTTGAGCGTTCCAGCCCCATATCAATGGCGCTGGGATGCAACTGCTCAAGGTAGGTCAGCCACTCGGCAAGAGAGCGCTGGCTCATGCAGATTCCGGCAGTGCTACTGGCGATGGACGCCCCATCAGCTGGGCCAGCAGGCGGGACAGACGCGAACGCAATTCAGCGCGCGGGATGATCATGTCAATAGCGCCGTGATCCAGCAGGAACTCACTGCGCTGGAAGCCCTCAGGCAGCTTCTCACGTACAGTCTGCTCAATTACACGTGGACCAGCGAAGCCGATCAGCGCTTTAGGCTCGGCGACAATCACATCACCCAGCATTGCCAAACTGGCAGAAACGCCGCCATAAACCGGATCGGTCAGAACCGAAATGAATGGAATGCCTTCCTCACGTAAACGTGCCAATACTGCGGAGGTTTTGGCCATCTGCATCAGGGAGATCAGTGCTTCCTGCATGCGTGCGCCACCGGACGCAGAGAAACACACCAGCGGGCAGCGCTGTTCCAGCGCGACATTAGCCGCACGGACAAAACGCTCACCCACGATGGCCCCCATGGAGCCCCCCATAAAGGAGAACTCAAAGGCCACAGTCACAATCGGCATACCTTGCAGCGTGCCACGAATAGCAACCAAGGCATCCTTCTCTCCGGTTTGTTTCTGTGCTGCAGTCAAGCGGTCTTTGTACTTCTTGCTGTCGCGGAACTTCAGGCGATCAACCGGCTCCAGATCAGCCCCCAGCTCTTCGCGCCCCTCAACATCCAAGAAGATACCCAGACGTGTACGCGCATCGATGCGCATGTGGTGGTCGCACTTGGGGCAAACATCCAAGGTCTTTTCCAGCTCAGGCTTGTACAGCACCGCGTCGCATGACGGGCACTTATGCCATAGACCTTCAGGAACCGAACTCTTCTTGACCTCGGAACGCATGATCGATGGGATCAGTTTGTCTACCAACCAGTTGCTCATGCTCTTGACTCTCCAAGCTATTGACCGGACCGGATAACGCCTGAGGCTCAGCCCGTCCGGATAAATTCATAAGTGCAGCCACTTCAGGGGCCGGCGTGATGACTTTAGAATCTCGCCCGCCGCCTTACGCAGCTGTCCGCAGTGTTCCCATAACCTGCACTAGGTTTATGGACGGCCAAGCAAGCCGCATCGTCACATTCAGCAGGCAGCTTTAGCGCCTTGCACTGCTCGCATAAAGGCCTGAATCTTTTCAGCGTCTTTAATGCCTTTACTGATTTCTACGCCTCCACTGACATCCACAGCATAGGGGCGGACTTGGGCGATGGCCTCAGCTACATTCTCCGGCGTCAAACCGCCCGCCAGAATCACCGGCTTGCTCAAACCCTCTGGCACCAATGACCAGTCGAAAGCTTCACCCGTTCCGCCCGGCACGCCCTGCACAAAAGTGTCCAGCAAAATGCCGCTAGCCTGCCCGTAGGGTGCAACCTCGGCGGCGATGTCATCACCCGGTTTTACACGCAGAGCTTTGATAAAAGGCCGGTGATAGCCCTCGCAGTCAGCTGGTGCCTCATCGCCATGAAACTGCAGCAAATCCAGCGGTACGGCATCCAGAATCTCGCCCAACTCACAACGACTGGCATTCACAAACAAGCCGACCGTAGTCACAAATGGCGGCAATGCAGCAATGATCGCCCTAGCCTGCTGCACATTCACTGCACGCGGGCTTTTGGCATAAAACACCAGGCCAATAGCGTCTGCACCGGCCTGCACAGCAGCCAAAGCATCTTCTATGCGGGTAATTCCACAAATTTTGCTACGTACGACTGACAACAGGCAGACCTCAATCCATTCAACAATCGACGGATGCTAACAAATCGCCTCTGAGGCGTCAGCCGCCACATCTGGCAAACCAGACAGGAAGTGCGGCCCGAGATAACGCTGCGGTATGTCGAACTCCTGCGGATAATCCACCTTAACCAAGTAAAGACCGTATGGATGCGCCGTTACACCGCCAGCCCTGCGCTCGCGGCGATCCAGAACCTCCTGCACCCACTCTACCGGTCGCTCACCGGCACCAACAGTCATCAGCACACCGGCAATATTTCGCACCATATGATGCAGAAATGCGTTAGCGCGGATATCCAGCACCAGCAAACGCCCTAACTCAATCAGCTCAAGATGGTGAATCGTCTTAACCGGTGATTTCGCTTGGCACTGACTAGCCCGGAACGAACTGAAATCATGGGTTCCAACCAAAACCTTGGCCGCTTCGCGCATCCGCACAATGTCCAAAGGGCGGTGATTCCAGGTCACTTCCTCGGCCAGATGAGCCGGGCGGATCTGATCGTTATAAATCACATAGCGGTAACGCCGAGCTATAGCACTGAATCGCGCGTCGAAATGCGCCGGCATCTCTTTGGCCCAAGTTACGCTGATGTCGCCTGGCAGGTTCATGTTGCCGCCCATCACCCAGGCATGCAGAGGACGCACAACCGTCGTTTCGAAATGAACCACCTGGCCACAAGCATGCACCATCGCATCTGTACGCCCGGCGCAGCTAATGGTGACAGGCACGCCACCGGCCACTTTGGTCAAAGCCTTTTCCAGCGCTCCTTGCACAGACGGTACACCAGCCGCCTGACGCTGAAAGCCACGATAACGTGAGCCCTTGTACTCAATTCCAAGCGCTATCTTAAAAACGCCAGCGGCAGCCGATTCGGCTGCCGCTGTAGTAACACCATCAGACATTTATTAAACCAATTTAGCGATCAGCTCACGGGCTTCCTGTTGCTGACCTTCGTTACCTTCATTGATGACTTCACTGAGAATATCACGGGCTCCTTCAGCATCGCCCATATCGATGTAGGCACGCGCCAAATCGAGTTTGGTAGATGTCTCATCTGCACCGGACAGGAAGTCGAAATCATCATCAGCGTCCAGTCCATCGAACGACGCCAGATCAGTCTGCGCTTCCCCAGCCTGAGGCAAGCTGTTGCTCAGCTCATCCAGCTCAGCACTGACCTTGTCCAGTTGGCTGGCAAAACTGTCGGCTGGAGCTTGCGAGGCAACAGTATCGCTTTCAGCAAGATCAAAGTCCGCGGATAGATCAAAATCATCCGCTTGCAGATCCGCCGACAACGGCTCAAATGCCGGAGCCTCATCAAGCTGCGTAACAGGCGCTGCAGCCGGCACTTCATCAAGATTCAGCAGGAAATCGTCTTCCGCCGCGACTGAAGGTTGAGCAGGTGCATCAAGTTCAAGACTGAAATCATTCAGTTCAGGCTCAAGGCCAGCCGCAGGTTCAGCGGTATCAGCAAACCCAATATCGAACTCCAGCGCATCATCAGTGGCCAGCTCAGCAGATTGGATTTCGTCCAGAGAGGCTGAGAACTCGTCACTATCCAGTGACAGGCTATCCAGCTCTGTAGATGCTGTGGAAGTCTGCAGATCACGCTCCAGCTCAGCATCCAGATCATCAAAGCTCAGGTCAAATGCATCATCCAGATCAGCTGGAAGCGGCTCAGGCTGATTCTCAACCACTGGCTGTAACGTACTGGCCACTGCCAGCTCTGCAGTTGGCTCGTCCAGCTGCAGATCATCCAAGTTCAACTCATCTTCCTGCGCAGCCGCAAACCCTGCTGTCCCAACCGCAGCAGTTGCTGCCAAAGCTGGCATCATGGCTGGGTAGCGGGACTTCAGTTGCTCAACATCGGTAGCGCCCACACCCTGGGCACGCAGTGCAGCTTCCTGAGCAGCAAAACCGTTTTGCTCGCCCATTTCTGCATAGACTTCCATCAGTTTGAGGCGCAGATCAGCACGCGCCGGCTCATCCTTGATAGCGCCTTCCAGAAGTTCGGCAGCCTGAGGGAACCGTCCGTATGCGATGTAAATATCCGCTTCGCCCAGCACATCTGCGGTTTGCGCGCTAACACGCTCCTCACTTGCAGACTCATGCAGAGCGCTTTCCGCGCTGTCGTTCAACCCTTCAAAACTATCATCCGGCAGCTGCATATCTGCGTCGAACTCATCCGACTTGTCAGCATCCGCGACCAGATTCTGCTGCAACTCAGCCTCTTTCATAGCATTGCGGCGCGAGACAATCATCAGCGCCAACAACAGAGCCAGCAAGGCTGCACCACCGGCCAAACCTAACCACATGGGGTTGGCCAGAATCTTATCGAGTATGCTTTCTTCAACAGGGACACTTTCTGTAGCAGTTACGGCCGGTGCAGCTGGTTTTGCCGGTTCAACCGCTGCCGGGGCGGGAGCTGCTGGCTGCTCTGCTTCAGCTACAGCAGGCGCAACTGGCTCTTCAGAGTAGTTGTAGTCCAGTTCGGCAGAAGCCTCTGCCGCTGGGGCAACAGCTGCGGGCTCAGCCTCTGCTGGTACCTGAGCCGGAGCGATTTCTGCTGCTGGAGAAGGCTCAACGGCAGGAGCGGTAGCAGCAGGTTGAGGCGTTACAACAGGCTCTGCAGCAGACGTCTCAGCTGTAGCTGTTTCTTGAGACTGAGCGGCTAGGTCACTTTGCAGCTTAGCCAGTTGACTATCTTTAAGCTCAACTAAGCGTTGCAGCTTATCCAACTGGCTTTGCAGGTCTGCAAGACGCCCCTTCAGCTCTTCACTTTCACGGCGACTGGAGTCGAGACTTTCCTGAGTGACAGCCAGTTTATTGGCCAGAGCCTTACTGTCTTCCACCCCCGCTTCGCTGCCTGCAGTAGATTTACCACTCTCTGCAGCTACCAGTTTGAGGCTATCAGTCTGTTCAACTTTGGCTGGAGCAGGTTCAGCAGTGGTGCGTCGAGTCGCATCCAGCTGTCGGGCTGTCGCCGACAAGCTGCGCCCCTCTCGCCAAGCTGTATTTTGCTCGGTTACCTGACTGATTGCTTCCTGCTGTGAGCGGCTTCTGATCTGCTCATCAGTTGGCAGACGCAGCACCTGTCCACTCTTAAGGCGATTGATGTTGCCGTCAATAAAAGCGCCAGGGTTCAGATCCTGAATTGCCAACATGGCTTGGTGCACACTGCCATTTCCTCGCGCACTACGGGCTATTTCCCAAAGAGTGTCGTTGGAGGAGGTACGATACTCATTGCTACCCACAAGCTTTGGGGAAGGTGTACTGGGCGCCCTCCCAGCGACTGGCGTCGCGGACGGAGCTACTGGGCGTGGCGCAGGGGTTACGGCTGTCGGGCGTGGCGTGGGCTGAGGCGCCTGGATGCGCGGCGCAGGTGAAGAAACCACCGGCATTTGGGTATTGGATGGGATAACGCTCTGCGGGGTATACAGTGGCGGGTCAAGCAACAAGGTGTATTCGCGCAGCAAGCGGCCATTTGGCCACAGCACCTCAACTAAGAAGTTGAGATAAGGCTCGCGCATCGGCTTGCTGGACGTGACCAGAATGACACTCTTACCGTTGGGTTTTACTACGGAAGTGAACTTCAGGTCCGAGAGGAAGTACTGGCGGTCAACACCTGCTTTGCTGAAGTCTTCCTGGGAGGCCAGCGCGGGGACTAGCTCGCCAGCGGAAAGATCACGCGTTTCCAGCAACTCGATCTCAGCCAGCAATGGCTGATTTAACGCGGAACGCAGCGTAACTTCCCCAAGCCCCAGCGCATGCGCCATACCGGATGTCAGCGCCGAAGCCGCTGCTATTGCCAGCACAAGTTTGCGAACCCGAACCATAGCGTTATCCCTTGTTTTATCTTTTTATCTCAGCCCGCGAGAGTTACTGAGCATTGCTGAACACCCACGCCTGCGGCGTTCCCCCATTCAGCAATACATCGGAAGCAGTATTGCCAAGCTCGAAAGATTCTTCAAATTTCTTGGTAAGTATCTTTTACAGATAGTGTTTTATCAATAATTCGGCTAATTGCACAGCATTTAGCGCTGCACCCTTGCGCACATTATCAGACGTAATCCACAAATTCAGTTCGGAGCGCTTGTCAAAACCAGAACGAACTCTTCCGACATATATGGCATCTTGCCCTACAGCATCCCCAACGGCTGTCGGGAAGTCGTCGTTTTCCACTAACTCCAGAGCTGGCGCCGCATCCAAACTAGATCGAACCTGTTGCATGTCAACATCCGCAGCAGTCTGCAGACTGACATTGAGACTATCTCCAAAGAATACAGGTACTTGAATACAACTTACCGAAACATGCAGTTCAGGACGACCCAGCAATAACTTCAAGTCAGCGACAATCTGTCGCTCGATGGCACTATGCCCATGCTCATCAACTGACTCGACTTGTGCCAGTAGATTAAATGCCATTTGCCGATCAAAAACATTATTTTGCAAAGGACGCGCATTAAGCAGCTCAGCTGTTTGCCGAGCTAACTCGCTGACGCCTTCACGGCCCCGACTCGACACAGCCATGCACGCCGTAACTACAACCTGCTCAACCCGGACAGCCACAGGCAACGCAGCTAGGGTACAAGCCAGAACAGTGCCAATAGCGCTCGGACAGGCCAGTACAAATGGCGCTTTTAGACCTTCGAGCGCGTGCGCATTAACCTCAGGAACAACTCGCACCGCCCGATCAGACTCAAGGCCATTGCTTAGATCAATCACCGAGCAGCCTGCGGCTGCAGCTACTGGTGCATACCGCTGGGTCACGGTCTTTCCAGCCGCAAAGAAAGCGATCTGCACCGTTGAAAAGTCGAACATCTGCAGATCTTTAACCCGCAGATTCTTGCCCCTGAAAGAGACAGACTGGCCTGTCGACTCACCACTGGCCAGCAGATGCAGCGAACCCAGGGGGAACGCGCGCTCCTCCAGAAGTTGCACAAGTGTTTCTCCCACACTGCCAGTGGCACCGATCACGGCAATCTCAAACTTTCGACTCATTAGATCACTTCAACAAATAAACGGGTTCTGCACTCTATAGATCGAGCAGCCAAATGCAAAGAAGCGGACTACCCAGCAATCGATCTTGTCGACGCTCAGTAGCCCGCTTCATGGCGCAACCTGAAATCAGGTCCAGCCTTTTAACGCTCCAGAAGTATCCGCAGCATGCGGCGCAGCGGTTCCGCAGCCCCCCACAGCAGCTGGTCACCGACAGTGAACGCGCCCAGGTACTGGGAACCCATGTTCAACTTACGCAGACGACCAACCGGGACATTCAGGGTTCCGGTTACAGCAGTCGGGCCGAGATCACGGATGCTCGCTTCGCGGTTGTTCGGAACCAATTTGACCCAAGGATTATGTTGGCTAATCAGACCTTCGATGTCCGACAGGGGCACATCCTTGTTCAGCTTGATGGTCAGTGCCTGGCTGTGGCAGCGCATTGCACCAATACGTACACACAGGCCATCAACCGGAATTGGGTTCTTGAAGCGGCCGAGTATCTTGTTGGTTTCAGCCTGACCTTTCCATTCTTCACGGCTCTGACCGTTAGGCAGCTCCTTGTCGATGTAAGGAATCAAGCTGCCTGCCAGCGGCACGCCGAAGTTATCGACCGGGAAGGCATCACTGCGCATGGCTTCAGCCACTTTGCGGTCGATATCCAGAATGGCACTGGCCGGATCAGCCAGATCATCAGCAACGGAAGCGTTAATCGCACCCATTTGCTTGATGAGTTCACGCATGTTCTGCGCACCTGCACCCGATGCAGCCTGGTAAGTCATGGCACTCATCCACTCAACCAGACCGGCTTCGTATAGTCCGCCCAGTGCCATCAGCATCAGGCTAACGGTGCAGTTGCCACCGATGTAGTTTTTAACACCTGCATCCAACTGCTGATCGATCACTTTGCGGTTGACAGGGTCCAGCACGATGACTGCGCTGTCATCCATACGCAGCGAGGATGCCGCGTCGATCCAGTAGCCCTGCCAGCCTGCTTCACGCAGCTTAGGGAAGACTTCATTGGTGTAGTCGCCACCCTGACAGGTCAGAATCACGTCAAGGCTTTTCAGCTCATCAATGCTGTAAGCATCTTTAAGAGGCGCAGTTTCCTTGCCAATGGACGGACCTTGACCGCCGACATTGGAGGTGGTGAAGAACACCGGCTCGATCAAGTCGAAATCCCGCTCTTCCAGCATGCGCTGCATCAGCACGGAACCAACCATGCCGCGCCAGCCGATCAGACCTACACGTTTCATAACCACAACACCTATATAAGCTAGCCGCCAGAGGCATCCGGCGGGCCAGAAAGATTACAGATTGCGCAACGCTTCGACTACAGCGTCACCCATCGCGGCAGTTCCAACCTTGGTCGTACCTTCGCTGTAAATGTCACCTGTGCGCAGGCCCTGATCCAGAACCTTGCTGACTGCCAGCTCAATTGCATCTGCAGCAGCGACTTGACCGAAGCTATAGCGCAGCATCATCGACACAGAGAGGATGGTTGCCAGTGGGTTAGCAATACCCAGACCAGCGATATCTGGTGCGCTGCCATGGCAAGGCTCGTACATGCCTTTGTTGTTGGCATCCAGCGACGCGGACGGCAGCATACCGATGGAACCGGTCAGCATGGAAGCCTCGTCCGAGAGAATGTCACCGAACATGTTATCGGTAACCATCACATCAAACTGCTTCGGTGCACGTACCAGCTGCATCGCGGCATTATCGACGTACATATGGGACAGCTCGACGTCCGGATAATCCTTCGCCACTTCTTCGACTACAGAACGCCACAATTGGCTGGACGCCAGCACGTTAGCTTTGTCTACCGAGCACAGACGCTTGCCACGAACGCGGGCCATGTCGAAGCCGACACGGGCGATACGGCGCACTTCACTCTCACTATATGGCAGCGTGTCGTAAGCCATACGCTCGCCATTTTCCAGCACTTTACTTTCACGCGGCTGACCAAAGTAGATGCCACCGGTCAGCTCACGCACGATGAGGATGTCCAGACCAGCCACCACTTCTGGCTTCAGCGAAGAAGCCGCGGCCAGTTGCGGATACAGAATGGCCGGACGCAGGTTAGCAAACAGGCCCAGTTGCGAACGAATCTTCAGCAGGCCGCGCTCAGGACGGATGGCCGGTTCGATCTTGTCCCACTTCGGACCGCCAACAGCCCCCAGCAGAATGGCGTCAGCGGCACGGGCACGCTCCAACGTTTCATCAGCCAGCGGTACGCCGTACTTGTCTACGGCTGCACCACCGAGCTCGTCGAAGCTCAGCTCTAGCTCCAGCTGGAACTTGTCATTCGCGGTACGCAGCACCTTGACTGCTTCGGTCACGATTTCCGGGCCAATGCCGTCGCCTGGGAAAATCAGAATCTGCTTGGACATGCTTTTCTCAATCCTAAAAAACGGCGAGCGCCTGTGCGCCCGCCCGAGTCATTACTTGATGGCACCGAACAGCCACGGGCTGCTCTGCTGATACTGGCCTTCGAAAGCTTTGATGGCGTCGGCGTCCTGCAGGGTCAGGCCGATGTCGTCCAGACCATTAAGCAGGCAATGCTTACGGAAAGCATCAATTTCAAAGCTGTACTGCACGCCGTCAGGGCGGGTTACTGTCTGCGCTTGCAGATCAACGGTCAACTGGTAACCAACATTGGCCTCAGCCTGCTGGAACAGTACGTCCACCTCTTCCTCTTTGAGGATGATCGGCAGCAAACCATTCTTGAAGCTGTTGTTGAAGAAGATATCTGCAAAGCTCGGCGCGATGATGGCGCGGAAACCGTACTCTTCCAATGCCCATGGAGCGTGCTCGCGACTGGAACCACAGCCGAAGTTTTCACGGGCCAGCAGTACACTGCCGCCCTGATAACGTGGGAAGTTCAGCACGAACTCAGGATTAACCGGACGGTTGGAATTGTCCTGATTCGGCTGGCCGACATCCAGATAACGCCACTCATCAAACAGGTTCGGGCCAAAGCCGGTGCGTTTGATCGACTTCAGAAACTGCTTCGGGATGATCTGGTCAGTGTCGACGTTGGCGCGATCCAAAGGCACGACCAGGCCGGTGTGTTGGGTAAAAGCTTTCATAATCGAGTCCTCAGGCCTGGAGCAATTCACGCACGTCGATAAAGTGGCCCGCTACGGCAGCGGCAGCAGCCATGGCCGGGCTGACCAAGTGAGTACGTCCACCGGCCCCCTGACGCCCTTCAAAGTTGCGGTTAGAGGTAGAGGCGCAGTGTTCACCGCTGCCCAGTTTGTCCGGGTTCATCGCCAGACACATGGAGCAACCTGGCTCACGCCATTCGAAACCGGCTTCGATAAAGATCTTATCCAGACCTTCTTTTTCGGCCTGAGCCTTAACCAGACCAGACCCTGGAACCACCAGCGCTTGTTTGACGTTGGCGGCTACTTTGCGGCCTTTGGCCACTTCAGCTGCAGCGCGTAGGTCTTCAATGCGTGAGTTAGTGCAAGAGCCGATAAATACGCGATCCAAGCGAATGTCGGTAATCGGCTGATTGGCGGTCAGGCCCATGTATTTGAGTGCGCGTACGATAGAGTCACGCTTGACCGGGTCAGCCTCGGCAGCCGGATCCGGCACACGCTGATCAACCGCCAGAACCATTTCCGGCGAAGTACCCCAGCTCACCTGAGGCTTGATGTCTTCAGCTTTCAGCTCGACCACAGTATCGAACTTGGCGTCAGGATCGGAAACCAAGCCTTTCCACTGAGCCACAGCCTTTTCCCAATCCGCACCTTTCGGCGCGTAAGGACGACCTTCAACGTAAGCAATGGTCTTTTCATCAACAGCCACCAGGCCAACGCGGGCACCGGCCTCGATGGACATGTTGCACAGGGTCATACGGCCTTCGAGGGACAGGTCGCGAATCGCGCTGCCGGCGAACTCGAGCGCGTGGCCAGTACCGCCAGCGGTACCGATTTTGCCAATAACGGCGAGCACGATATCTTTGGCAGTCACTCCAAACGGCAACTTGCCTTCAACACGCACTTGCATGTTTTTCATTTTCTTGGCCACTAGGCACTGAGTGGCGAGCACGTGCTCAACCTCAGAAGTACCGATGCCGTGAGCCAGCGCACCAAACGCACCGTGCGTCGAGGTGTGGGAGTCGCCACACACCACGGTCATGCCCGGCAAGGTTGCGCCCTGCTCCGGGCCAACCACGTGAACGATGCCCTGACGGATGTCGTTCATTTTGAACTCAAGGATGCCGAAGTCGTCGCAGTTCTCGTCCAGAGTCTGCACCTGAATACGGGACACCTCATCAACGATCGCGCTCACACCACCTTCACGCTCGTCCTTGCTGGTCGGTACGTTGTGGTCAGGCGTGGCGATGTTGGCGTCGATGCGCCATGGCTTACGTCCAGCCAGACGCAGACCTTCGAACGCTTGCGGCGAAGTTACTTCGTGAAGAATGTGACGGTCGATATAGATCAGTGACGAACCATCGTCACGACGCTTGACCTCATGCATATCCCAAAGCTTGTCATACAGCGTTTTACCGGCCATCAGCCTATCCTCATCAGCGTATTTATATGCCAGGGCTAATAGCCCTTTGGCTTATGTGCCAATCCTATGGTTTTGGTTTAAATTACTCAAATTCATATTTTTCATCTTATGAATTCCAAAGTGGAATACAAAAGCTACATATGCCGTCTTTGACTCAGTGAGATCGCCACATGGACCTAGCTGCCCTACACGCATTTATTGCCGTTGCTGAACACGGCAGCTTCTCTGAAGCAGGTGAGCGCCTACACCTGACCCAGCCTGCGGTGAGCAAACGGATCGCCAGCCTGGAGCAACAGCTGGATATGCGCCTGTTTGACCGACTGGGCCGGGAGATAAGCCTGACTGAAGCCGGACGCGCATTACTGCCAAGGGCCTACCAGATCCTTAATGTGCTTGATGATACGCGCCGCGCGCTGACCAACCTGAACGGCGAGATCAGCGGCCGCCTGACCCTGGCCACCAGTCACCACATCGGCTTACATCGCTTGCCGCCTCTGCTACGCGCCTTCACCCAGGCACATCCGCAAGTGGCGCTGGATATTCAGTTTCTGGACTCAGAGGTGGCCTACGAGGAGATCCTGCATGGCCGGGCGGAAGTGGCTGTCATCACCCTAGCCCCACAGACCCGCGAACCAGTTCATGCGGTACCTGTATGGAATGACCCACTGGACTTTGTTGCCGCTCCCGGCCACGCGCTGGCTCAAATTGATGCGGTCACCCTAACGGATGTAGCTGGCCATCCGGCGGTTTTTCCCGGCGGAAACACCTTCACCCGACATATCGTCAGCGGCTTGTTTGAGGCCCAGGGCCTGACACCCAATATCGCCATGAGCACCAACTACCTGGAAACCATCAAGATGATGGTCTCCATCGGTATTGCATGGAGTGTGTTGCCACGCACAATGCTGGATGAACAAGTAGTTCGCCTGCCATTACCCGGCATTCAATTATCTCGCCAGCTGGGCTATATCTTTCATAGCGAGCGCACGCTATCCAACGCAGCCAGGGCCTTTATGCGCCTGCTCGATTCAAACCGGGACGGTCTTGCATAGTGAAGCGACAAAACGCTAACGTGCACATATAAATATAAGAAAGGGTTGGCACGACTAAGCCCACGAGGGTTTCGGCCTGTGCTACCCGCTCACTAGAAAGGAAACGCGGACGTGGCCACACCCACTGATCGCCGTCCCCCATTACCTTATGTTCCCGCCACCGACCCTGCCGAATTCGAAAGCACGTGGAATGATGCTCCCCGGCTGTTACGAGCCCTGACTGGAGCCAAGCTTGGTGCTTGGTACTGGGATATTGAAAGTGGCGCTATCAGTTGGTCCCGCGGAGCCCAAGCACTCTTTGGCCTGGACCCGAACTACCCACTAAGCAGGCGCGTAGACTACATCAACCTGATCCACGAAGAAGACCGCCCTGCAGTCATCCAAGTCTTTGAGCAATTCCTCAGAGGCAACCCTACCCGAACAGCTATCCGCCACCGCATCTACTGGCCAGACAGCAGCCTACACTGGCTTGAAATCAGCGGCAGCATGCAGCAAGACGCTGACGGCAAGCAGCGGGTTATGGGGGTTATCCGCGATATCACACAACAACAGACTCAGGAACAAGCCCTACGCAGCAGTGAGGAGAAGTTCTCGCAGGCCTTCCACTACACCCCCGATGCGGTGGTAATTACCACTCTGGAAGAAGGCCGCTTTATTGAAGTCAACCGTGGCTTTGAGTGTCAATTCGGCTGGAGCAGTGAAGAAGCCATCGGCCGTACCTCAGTCGATCTCAAGCTTTGGGCCAGCCAAGAAGAGCGCCAGGTCATGGTCGACGCCGCGCGCGCAGGCCAGCTCAACGGACTTGAAGCCACCCACTACCACCGTAACGGCAAGCTCTGTCGCAACCTTATATTTGGCGGCCTGATCCATTTAGAGGGCAAGCCTTGTCTGGTACTGTCACTCCGTGACATCACCCAACAACGTCAGCAGGAAGAGGAACTGCGTGACAGTCAGGAGCGGCTGAATCTGGCCTTGGATTCAGTGGCACTAGGGACCTGGGAGTGGCATATCCCCAGCAATACCTTGTTCGGCTCAGCGCGAGCGGCACAGCTTCACGGACTGCCGGAAAAGCCTTTTCATGACACCTTCGGCGAGTTTTTCACGGTGATCCCGATGGAAGACCGCTTGATGATGCGCCAGCACTACGAAGAGCTCTTGCAAGGCATTCGCACCCACTACCAGATCACCTACCGAGCCAACCTTGCCGACAATCAGGTGCGCTACCTTGAGAGTACAGCCAAGCTCTACCGCTGCGCCGACGGCAAACCCGAACGGATGGCAGGCATTCTTATCGACATCACCGACCGTGTTCTGCGCGAGAAGGACCTTGCTGCCTCCGAAGCCAAATTCTCCAGCCTGTTTCAGGCCAGTCCGGACCCGGTAACTCTGACCACTCTGCCGGAAGGTATCGCACTGGAGATCAACTCCAGCTTCACCCAGACATTTGGCTGGGAACCGGAAGAAGTGCTTGGCCGCAAGATGACTGACGTCAAACTATGGGTTGATCTGGAAGAGCGCCAGAAGCTGTTCCTTAAAGTCCAGAGTGATCACCGCCTCGATAATGAAGTCGCCCACTTCCGCAACAGACACGGCAACCCGATCACCTGCGTCATCTCTTCACGGACCGTCATGCTCAATGAGCGCCCCTGCCTGCTCAGCACCTTCCGCGACATCACCCAGCTACAGCAAGCTCAAGAAGAGCTAAAGGCCAGTGAGGAGAAATTCGCCCTGGCCTTTCACTCCAGCCCTGACGCCATCACCATCACCGAGCGTGACAGTGGACGCTGCCTGGAGGTCAATGAGGGATTCTGCCGCCTGACCGGGTACAGCTTCGATGAGGTTATTGGCCGCACCACAGACGAACTCAACATCTGGGTCAACCCTGAAGAGCGCGCCAGGATGATCAAACGGGTCGTAGAGGAAGGCCATGTCTACCACATGGAAATGCAAGGCCGGCATCGCAGCGGAAAGCTCAAAAATGTTGAGGTTTCGGTCGAACATATTCAGCTGCACGGCACACCCTGCCTGCTTCTGACTGCCCGGGACATCAGTGAGCTGAAGGAGGCTCAGGCGCAGGTCCAGCACATGGCCTACCACGACCCACTGACCAACTTGCCTAACCGCGCCCTGCTGCTGGATCGACTCAGCCAGCAAATTGCCCTGCTCAAACGCCATAACTTGCGTGGAGCGCTGCTGTTTATCGATCTGGATCACTTCAAGCACATCAACGACTCGCTGGGCCATCCGATTGGCGATGCAGTGCTAAAACTGATTACTGCCCGCCTTGAATCCAGCGTGCGCCAAGAAGACACCGTGGCGCGATTGGGTGGTGACGAGTTTGTGATTCTGATCTCCGGGCTGGAAGGCAGACGCACCTCAGTACTCAAACAGGTGCGTGAGATTGCGGAAAAGCTGCGGCAGTTACTGATCGAACCGATGCAAGTGGACGGCCATCAGCTGCGCGTCACTCCCAGCATCGGTATTGCCCTGATACCAGACCATGGTGACAACCCGGACGACCTGCTCAAGCGCGCCGACATCGCACTGTATCGGGCCAAAGACGGCGGTCGAAACACCACAGAGTTCTTCCATGAGTCCATGCAACAGGCTGCCAGTGACCGTTTGCGCCTGGAAAACGAACTGCGTCTGGCCTTAGTGCGTAATGAATTTGAGCTGTTCTTTCAGCCTCAGATCAACGCTAGCGATAATCACATCACCGGATGCGAAGTACTGCTGCGCTGGATGCACCCTGAATACGGAGTGCAGTCCCCTGCCCTTTTCATTCATGTACTGGAAGAAAGCGGCCTGATCATCGAAGTGGGCAACTGGGTACTGATGAAAGCCTGCCTCGAATGCTCACGGCTGATCCGCAAAGGGCTGATCAACGCCCAGGAGTTCAATCTCTGCGTCAACATCAGCCCGCGCCAGTTCCGCCAGCACGACTTCGTTGAACAGGTCGAATGCATTCTCAACGACTGTGAGTTACCGGCGCACATGCTCAAGCTGGAAATCACCGAAAGCATCGTGATTCAGCATCTGGATGACACCATTGCCAAGATGCACCGACTCAAACGCATCGGCGTCAGCTTCGCCATGGATGACTTCGGCACCGGCTACAGTTCGCTGACCTACCTCAAACGGCTGCCGGTTGAGACCCTGAAAATCGACCAGTCATTTGTCCGCGATGCAGTGCTGGATATCAACGATGCGGGCATCATCCGCGCCATCATTGCCATGGCTCGTAGTCTGGGGCTGAGCGTTGTAGCAGAAGGCGTTGAGCGAATTGAGCAGTTGCAGTTCCTGCAAATGCAGGGTTGCAACTTTTACCAGGGCTACCTGTTCAGCAAGCCAGTGCCTGCTGACAAATTCGCCGAGCTGCTGATGGAAAATCGCTTGCCGAGCACCTTCTGAAACGACAAGAGCACCTTAAGGTGCTCTTGTCGTTTACAGGCCGCGTGTCGGCCAACAGCTGCTTAGTTCTGCAGCGCCGGGGTCGCAGAGCCAATCGGAATGCGCTTGGCCTTGGCCTCTTCCGGGATGATACGGACCAGATCAATGTTCAACAGTCCGTTAACCAGGCTCGCTGATTTGACCTCGATATGGTCTGCCAGACGGAAGGACAGCTTGAACGCACGCTGAGCGATGCCCTGATACAGGTAAGTCACGCTCTCGGCTTGGGATTCACGCTTGCTGCCGGTCACAGTCAGCACCCCACGTTCTACCTGAAGCTCCAGGTCTTCTTCCTGGAAGCCAGCTGCTGCGACCACGATGCGGTACTGGTCATCAGCGTATTTTTCGACGTTGTAGGGTGGATAGCTGCTACCGCTTTCATTGCGCATGGCCGACTCAAACAAATCGTTAAAACGGTCAAAGCCAACGGAATGACGGAACAGTGGGGTCAGAGAAAATGCAGTGCTCATGTTTAAATCTCCTGAAATTCAGCGAGTTGTGTCACGCGGGACCCGACTTCGGCATCCCACGCTACTAAACATGTGGCCACACAAATGGTTTTCAAGACCCTGAAAATTTTCCTTACAGACGGTTCAGGCGATCGCGTGCTGTAAATCGTCGGGCAGGTACTTCACTCCCAGCAGGTGATCAATACGCAGACAGTCCGTTTCCCGACGCAACAGGTTGAACAGCTCAGTGGCTTGCGGATAGCTGCGCGTCAGCATCGCCAGCCATTGCTTAAGCCGCCCAGGTGCATAACGCGGGGAAAGCTTACGCCGCGCCTGCAGCCAAAAGTCAGCCAACAGTGGTTGCAGTTCTTCCCAGGTCATCGGAACTACTTCCTGCCCGGCACGCGCAGCTGCAATCTGCCGGGCCAGATCGGGGCGCGCCACTAGCCCACGCCCCAACATGATGTCTTCGACGCCGCTGACCTCGCGGCAGCGCCGCCAGTCCTCCAGCGTCCACACTTCGCCATTGGCAAACACCGGAATCTTGACCGCATCCTGCACTTTAGCCACCCATTCCCAATGCGCCGGCGGCTTATAACCTTCCATTTTAGTCCGGGCATGCACCACGATTTGCGCAGCGCCACCGTCTGCCAGCGCCTCGGCGCACTCTAGGGCGTAGTCCTTGTGATCAAAGCCCAGGCGCATTTTTGCCGTGACCGGGATATCCGAAGGAACCGAGCGGCGCACCTCACGCACGATGGCATGCAGCAATTCCGGCTCTTTCAACAGGATGGCACCACCGCGTGACTTATTGACGGTCTTGGCCGGACAGCCAAAGTTGAGGTCAACGACCGGTGCCCCCAAAGTGCAGGCAAACGCGGCGTTATCCGCCAGGCAAGCCGGATCAGAGCCCAAAAACTGCACGCGCATTGGCGTTCCCGCTGCTGTCTGCGCACCGGTGAACAGTTCCGGAGCAAGCTTCTCATAGGTGTTAACCGGCAACACGCGCTCAGTGACGCGAATAAATTCCGTCACGCACCAGTCGATACCGCCAACGCGGGTCAAGACATCACGGAGAATCTCATCAACCAGCCCCTCCATCGGGGCCAAAGCAATCTGCATCGGGTCAGCTCTCGAAAAAACGCCGCGTAGTGTACGCGGCGCAGCGTCCCGGATGAACAGCTAGGTATCGTGCGGTCAACACCTTTTAAAGCAAGGCGTCTGCGCTTAACACGGCTGCTCCGTATCCTTCCACAAACTCGGCGGGCATGCGTTTGGGCTTACCGGTAGAGAGTTCGATGCAGACAAAGGTCGTGCGGGCCCGCAATAGCGTCACGCCGTCTTCTGGACGAACAAGCTGGAAGTGTCGGGTCATTTTCAAGCGGTGATCTGACTCAATAATCCAAGTGGCCATCTGCAATTGCTGGCCCTCGTAAGCACTGGCCAGGTAATCAATTTCGTGGCGCAACACTGCCATGGCCCGGTCCAGACGGCGGTACTCAGCCAGATCCAGACCAAGAAACTGCGAGTGACGCCAAGCGCAACGCTCCAGCCAACTGACATACACCGCATTGTTGGCGTGCCCCAGCCCATCGATGTCCTCTGCATTGACACACAGATCAATCACAAACGGGTCGGTGAAATCCCAATTCATATCGATTACTCCAGACTACCGGCCAACTCACACGCTTCCCGAGCCAGTTGAGTGATTTGATCCCATGCTCGTGCCCGCACCAGATTGCTTGGAGCAATCCAGGTTCCGCCCACGCAGGCAACATTGGGCAAGCGCAAAAAGCTCAACAGATTATCAGGGTTAACCCCACCAGTCGGACAGAAGCGAATGCCAGTGAACGGCCCCTTGAAGCTCTTCAGCATCTTGATGCTGCTGGCCCCATCAGCTGGAAACAATTTCAACGAGCGATAGCCATGCTCCAGCGCCAGCAATACTTCGGACGGCGTCATGGCACCCGGCAGGTACGGCAACCCCGAATCATCTGCTGCTGCCGCCAGTCGCTCAGTAAACCCCGGACTGACAGAAAACTGCGCTCCAGCCTCTTTGGCCTCCCGAAACTGCTCGGCGTGAATCAACGTACCCGCCCCGATCAACAGATCAGGTAACTCCTGACGCATGGTACGCAAGGCATCCAGCGCTACCGGCGTACGCAATGTCACCTCCAGCACGCTGATGCCACCGGCATGCAGCGCAGCTGCCAGATCCAAAGCCAGACTTACATCTTCGATTACCAGAACCGGTAATACCGGGCGGGCCTGCTGCAGCACCGCATCCATCGTCAGGCTCATAGCCAGCTCCCCACTCGTGTCATTCATTCAGACCTAAACTGCTGGCATCCACGCAATCAGATCACGGCCAAACAGCGACAGCTACATCCCGGCCTTGCCCTAAATGATGCCATCGCCCATTACCGGCACTCCTGCAAAAACCACACAAAAACGCGCGTTTAAGCCGCTTGGCACTCTCGCACAGCGGCGCAGGGACCGAAAAAAGGTCGTTATAACTGAAAATAATCGCGAGGTGCGCAACGCCGCCCAGCTTCATGACCAGACGCGCCTCATTCAACTGCATCGCCAAGGCACCAGCCAGATTCGAACAGCCAGCCCAGTGCGCTGAAGCCTGCTCGGTCGCCAACGCAATCTGCCACAGCCGCCACTTGCTCCATCGCCGGATGCAGCATACTTGGACCTTATCAGTACGACATAGGCGAGCAGTCTATAACGGAGGGCACCAGTCTGATATCCCCATACAGCTCCTGCATGTGCCACAACAAAGATGACAATATGGGATCAATCAGGAGCTGAATTTGCGGCAAGAGAAATCATTCGGGCAAATAAAACAAAAGGGTCATTCATACGAATGACCCTTTCAGAGCCTGCAAGGCAGGTAAAAATGGCGTCCCCTAGGGGACTCGAACCCCTGTTACCGCCGTGAAAGGGCGGTGTCCTAGGCCACTAGACGAAGGGGACGAAACCTTCGATAACGCAATCAGCAACTGGCTGATCGGTCGTGGAAATTGGTGGAGCTAGACGGGATCGAACCGTCGACCTCTTGCATGCCATGCAAGCGCTCTCCCAGCTGAGCTATAGCCCCAGATTTTATGTCTCTCGACACTCAGTGCCGAAGCACTGGGCTGGAAATAGTGGCGTCCCCTAGGGGACTCGAACCCCTGTTACCGCCGTGAAAGGGCGGTGTCCTAGGCCACTAGACGAAGGGGACGCAGAACCCTTCAAAACAGCCGACTCGTTTGAGTCCACTGTGGCAAGCCTTTCGGCTTTGAGATTGGTGGAGCTAGACGGGATCGAACCGTCGACCTCTTGCATGCCATGCAAGCGCTCTCCCAGCTGAGCTATAGCCCCATCTCAAGGACGGGGCGCATGTTAAGAGCGCGCCCCGTTTGTGTCAACAAATTTTTATGCGCTATCGCAATATTTTCTGCTGACAGAACAAACACTTACCCGACATGACCGGCCATCGCGCAGCGCTGGCCGGTCATGTCGGCTGATCAGGCAATCGCTGCCAGCAGTTTTTCCCACTCTTTGTTTTCCTTCTTCGACACACCACCGAGCAACTCGATGGCCTGACGCAGGCGGAAGCGGGTCAGATCCGGGCCGAGGATTTCCATCGCATCCAGTACAGAAACAGAGCTGGCCTGCCCAGTAATGGCGGCAAACATCAACGGCATGGCATCGCGCAGTTTCAGCTGCAAATGCTCAACAACAGCCTGAATACAGGCGGTGATGTTGTCCTTTTCCCACTGACGCAAGGCTTCCAGCTTCCACAAAATCAGCTGCATGACTTGGCGCACCTGATCTGCCGAAAGTTTTTTGTGCTCAAACAGCTTGGCATCCAGATTCAGACCGCCCGCAAAGAAGAAGCTCGCCAACGGCGCAATCTGACTGAAAGTTTCCACCCGCCCTTGCACGTGCGGAGCGATTTGCATCAAGTAGTTACTGTTAAAGGCCCACTTCTGTGCCTCTGCTGCAAACTGCTCAACTGACAGCTCGCGCATCCACTGGCCATTGAGCCAGGACAGCTTTTCCAGATCGAAGATCGGACCACCCAACGACACGCGATTGATGTCAAAGTTGGCGATCATTTCATCCAGAGTGAACTTCTCTCGCTCATCTGGCATCGACCAGCCCATACGACCGAGGTAGTTGAGCATGGCCTGCGGCAGGAAACCCATACGCTCGTAGAAGGTAATTGAGGTCGGATTCTTACGCTTGGACAGCTTGCTCTTGTCCGGGTTACGCAACAGCGGCATGTAGCACAGCTGAGGCTGCTCCCAGCCAAAGTATTCGTACAGCAGGATCAGTTTCGGAGCCGAAGGCAGCCACTCTTCCCCACGCAATACGTGGGTGATACCCATCAGGTGATCATCAACGACGTTGGCCAGGAAGTAAGTTGGCAGGCCGTCGGTCTTCATCAGCACCTGCATGTCCATGCGATCCCACGGGATTTCAACGTCACCACGGAGCATGTCCGGCACCACGCAGACACCTTCGGTCGGCACCTTCATGCGCACCACATTCGGCTCGCCAGCTGCCAGGCGCTTTTGCACTTCTTCAGCAGACAGGTGCATGCAGTGACCGTCGTAACGCGGTGTCTGCTTGGCTTCCATTTGCTCAGCACGGACCTTGTCCAGGCGCTCAGCGGTGCAGAAGCAATGGAATGCATGGCCCTTCTCGACCAGTTCAGCACTGTACTTCTGGTAGATGTGGCCGCGCTCGCTCTGACGATATGGGCCGTGCGGGCCGCCTACGTCCGGACCTTCGCTCCATTCAATCCCCAACCAGCGCAGCGCATCATAAATCTGCTGCTCAGATTCACGAGTCGAACGCAGCTGGTCAGTATCTTCGATACGCAGGATGAATTCGCCACCGTGCTGACGGGCAAAGCACATGTTGAACAAAGCGATATAGGCGGTGCCTACGTGCGGATCGCCAGTTGGCGACGGCGCGATACGGGTGCGTACGGTGGTCATGAAAGTTCCCGGAGAATTACTGTGAACGCGATTAAAAGAGGAATGTTAGCAGGCAACGCGGGGCTGGCTCCAGCGACGCCCTATACAAGGGGGCTCGGTTGCAACCACCCAGCTGCACCTTTGCAGTACGCAAGCCGCAATCCTGCCTGACGATGACGCCTTCGCTATATCGATCAGGTCGTGCTATCCGTATGCTGTTATCCGATTAATCTCCTATTCTGCTCGGCATCACGGAACACAGCTTTTCGAGCACACCTCCGATCTGTCGCCGCTCACATCAGCCTTTCAGGTTCACATGTCGTCAACCACAGCTCCTGCCCGTAGTCTGCTGCTCGTCCTTGCTTTTGCCGTCATTTATATCGGCTGGGGAACCACATATCTGGCCAACCATTATCTGCTGCGTGAAGTCCCGCCATTCATTATTGGTACATTGCGCTTTTCCATTGCGGGCTTGTTGGCGCTGGCCTGGGTGATCGCCAGCAAACAGATGCACATACAGCGCAGTGATTGGGGTGGCGTGCTAATCGGCAGCCTGGCCTTAATTGCCGTTGGTCAGGGCGCTTTGATCTACGCCAACCAATATTTGCCCACAGGCATGCTGGCCATGCTCTACACCACACTGCCGTTGTGGAGTGTGGCTCTGGAATGGCTACTGGGAGAGCGCCCACCCTTCTGGGTCATTGCCGGGTTAGCACTTGCGTGCGCCGGGATTGTATTGCTGATGAGTAACGGACTGGATCACCGCGCCTCAGTCGAGCAATGGTTTTCCGGCCTGCTGGTCGTACTGGCTACTCTGTTCTGGGCAGGCGGAGCCTGGATAATGCGCCAGCGCCCGGCGTTCAAATCTAGCTGGCTGGGACTGAGCCTGCAAATGATCATCGGCGCCCTGACCCTGGCGCTGTTTGGCCTGTGGCACGGCGACTGGCAGCAATTGGAGTTCTCTAAATTCAGCGGCGAGGCCTGGCTGTGGCTGGCCTATCTGATCCTGCCAGTCAGCCTTGGCGTTTATCCCGCTTACTTTTGGCTTCGGCGGGAAGTCAGACCAAGCATGGTGTCCACTTTTGCCTTTGTGAACCCAGTGGTGGCCCTGCTACTCGGTTACATATTGCTCGGCGAACAACTCAGCCTGACCGCCCTGCTGGCCTGCGCCATAACCTTGGGCGGCGTAGTGCTGATTATCTTCGCGCGACGCTGATTACCGTCAGACCTGTAGCAGACGGTCGCGCAGTTTCTGGATTTCATCCCGCAGCTGCGCCGCCGCTTCGAACTCCAGATCGCGGGCCAGCGCGTACATCTTCTCTTCCAACTGACGGATGCGCTTGGTGATCTCGCTCGGCGAGCGCAGCTCGCTTTCGTAACGGGCGCTTTCTTCGGCTGCCTTGGCCATACCTTTGCGCTTGTTGCTACGCGCCCCCGGCACCACGGCACCTTCAAGGATGTCTTTGATGTCCTTGACCACACCCTTGGGCACGATGCCGTGCTCTTCGTTAAAGGCAATCTGTTTAGTCCGGCGGCGTTCGGTTTCGTTGATCGCCCGCTCCATTGAGCCGGTCATGCGGTCGGCATACAGAATGGCCTTGCCGTTGAGGTTTCGCGCTGCTCGGCCAATCGTCTGGATCAGCGAGCGCTCGCTGCGCAGGAAGCCCTCTTTATCAGCATCGAGAATGGCCACCAGCGACACTTCCGGCATGTCCAGACCTTCACGCAACAGGTTGATGCCCACCAGCACATCGAACGTACCAGTACGCAGATCACGGATAATTTCGACCCGCTCGACCGTATCAATATCCGAGTGCAAGTAACGCACCTTGACGCCGTGATCGGCCAAATAGTCTGTAAGGTCTTCAGCCATGCGTTTGGTCAGTGTGGTGACCAGCACCCGCTCCTCAACTGCCACGCGCTTGTTGATTTCAGAGAGCAAGTCGTCCACCTGAGTCAGGGCCGGCCGCACTTCGATTTCCGGGTCAACCAGACCGGTCGGGCGCACCACCTGCTCAATCACCCGCCCGGAATGCTCCGCCTCGTAAGGGCCAGGCGTGGCGGAGACAAAGATGGTCTGCGGACTGGCTGCCTCCCACTCCTCAAAACGCATCGGGCGGTTATCTAGCGCCGAGGGCAAACGGAAGCCGTACTCCACCAGCGTTTCTTTACGTGAGCGGTCGCCCTTATACATCGCGCCTACCTGGGGCACCGACACGTGAGATTCGTCGATCACCAACAGTGCCTCATCCGGCAGGTAATCGTACAAAGTGGGTGGCGGCTCGCCCGGTCCACGCCCGGAGAGATAGCGCGAGTAGTTCTCGATGCCGTTGCAGTAACCCAGCTCCAGAATCATCTCCAGGTCATAACAGGTACGTTGCTCCAGACGCTGCGCTTCGACCAGACGATTGTTATCGCGCAGGTACTCAAGCCGCTGTTGCAACTCAGCCTTGATTCCTTCCACAGCCTCCAGCAGGGTTTCCCGTGGCGTCACGTAGTGGCTCTTGGGATAGAAGGTAAAGCGCGGCAACTTCTGGATAACTTCGCCGGTCAGCGGGTCGAACGCGCTGATACTTTCAACTTCATCGTCGAACAGTTCGACACGGATCGCTTCCAGATCGGATTCCGCCGGGAAGACATCTATCACATCACCTCGAACACGGAAGGTGGCTCGGGCAAAGTCCATGTCGTTGCGGGTGTACTGCAACTCTGCCAGACGCCGGAGCAAAGCGCGCTGATCCATTTTGTCGCCCCGGTCGAGGTGCAGCACCATTTTCAGGTACTCCTCGGGACTGCCCAAACCGTAGATCGACGACACAGTGCATACCACGATGACGTCCTTGCGCTCGATCAGCGCCTTGGTCGCAGAAAGCCGCATCTGTTCAATGTGGTCGTTGATCGAGGCATCCTTCTCAATGAAGGTGTCGGAGGACGGTACGTAGGCCTCCGGCTGGTAGTAGTCGTAGTAAGAAACGAAGTACTCGACAGCATTGTTAGGGAAGAAGCTTTTGAACTCGCCGTACAGCTGCGCAGCCAGAGTTTTGTTATGGGCCAATACCAGCGTTGGACGCTGCACTTGAGCGATGACATTGGCAATTGAGAAGGTCTTTCCTGATCCCGTCACGCCCAGCAGCGTCTGGTGCGACAGGCCGGCTTCCAGCCCCTCAACCATCTGCCGGATGGCCTCCGGCTGATCGCCAGCAGGTTGAAAACGGGTGACCAACTGAAACTCTGACATAACAAACCTCGGTAAACAGGTGTGACGCGTATGAAAAGCCTACGTCAAAACCCACATAAAGGTGTGCCTGCTGTCGCGGCACCGATTTAGCCCCGGTATACTACCGGGCCAATTGCGCAATCCCCTAACCGGGGATTGCTGATACTCACCCTCCTTTTCGAGCTGCCGTATCCATGAGTCTGTTCTCCGCCGTCGAAATGGCTCCGCGCGACCCCATCCTGGGCCTCAATGAAGCATTCAATGCCGACACCCGTGCGACCAAGGTCAATCTGGGTGTAGGTGTCTACTACAACGAGGAAGGCCGCATCCCTCTGCTGCGCGCCGTAGCTGAAGCGGAAAAGGCTCGTATTGAAGCCCATGCTCCGCGTGGCTACCTCCCGATCGAAGGCATCGCAGCCTACGACAGCGCAGTACAGAAACTGCTGCTGGGTGCAGACTCCGAGCTGATTGCCGCCGGTCAGGTGATTACTACTCAGGCGGTTGGCGGTACCGGTGCACTGAAGACCGGCGCTGACTTCCTCAAGCGCCTGCTGCCGAACGCCGTTGTTGCTATCAGCGACCCAAGCTGGGAAAACCACCGCGCCCTGTTCGAGTCCGCTGGTTTCCCGGTACAGAACTACCGCTACTACGATGCAGCCACTCACGGCGTAAATCAGGCCGGCATGCTGGAAGACCTGCGCAACCTGCCGGCCCGCTCCATCGTCGTGCTGCACGCCTGCTGCCACAACCCAACTGGCGTTGATCTGTCTCTGGACGACTGGAAAGCCGTTCTGGAAGTGCTGCGCGAGCGCGAGCACGTGCCGTTCCTCGATATCGCCTATCAGGGCTTTGGTGAAGGCATCGACGAAGACGCCTTTGCGGTACGCCTGTTCGCGGCTTCCGGCATGCCGTTCTTCGTATCCAGTTCCTTCTCCAAGTCCTTCTCGCTGTACGGCGAGCGTGTTGGTGCACTGACTATCGTCACTGGCAGCAAGGAAGAAGCGGGCCGCGTGCTGTCTCAGGCCAAGCGCGTAATCCGCACCAACTACTCTAACCCGCCGACTCACGGTGCAACCGTGGTTGCCAGCGTACTGAACAACCCAGAACTGCGCGCTCTGTGGGAAGAAGAGCTGGCTGGCATGCGTGACCGCATTCGTAGCATGCGCATGGCCATGGTTGAGCAACTGGCAGCCCTGACTGATAAGCGTGACTTCAGCTTTGTTGCTCGCCAACGCGGCATGTTCTCCTACTCCGGTCTGACCGCTGAGCAGGTAGAACGCCTGAAAAACGAGTTCGGTATCTACGCTGTCAGCACCGGCCGCATCTGCGTCGCCGCGCTGAACCAAAGCAACCTGCCTGCTGTTACTCAGGCGATTGCCAAGGTTCTGTAACCTGCAAAAGGAGAAGTCGAAGTGTTGACTTCTCCTTTTTAATCAGTAGGATACGCACCGTTGTTCCGCGATAGCTCAGTCGGTAGAGCAAATGACTGTTAATCATTGGGTCCCTGGTTCGAGTCCAGGTCGCGGAGCCAAATTCAAGAAACCCGGTCAGTAGGCCGGGTTTTTTATTGCCTGCAGACTCTCACCAGGGACTGCGTCCCAGGTTATTCGCTTCGCTCACCCCTTCGGGGCCGCGCTAAAGCGCGTTCAGCTTGCGCTGTCGAGTCCAGGTCGCGGAGCCAAATTCAAGAAACCCGGTCAGTAGGCCGGTTTTTTTATTGCCTGAAGACTCTCACCAGGGACTTCGTCCCAGGTTATTTGCTCCGCGCCCCCTTCGGGGCCGCGCTAAAGCGCGTTCAGCTGCGCTGTCGAGTCCAGGTCGCGGAGGCAAATTCTAGAAACCCGATCAATAGGCCGGATTTTTTATTGCCTGCGGACTCTCATCTAGGGCTACCTCCCAGACTATTCGCGAATAGCCGCCCTGCCTGTATAGGCCTTTTAGCCCACCGCTGCCTGCCGATACTGGCTCGGAGTGAACCCTGTCAGCTCCTTAAACTGTCGGGTAAAGGCACTGTGGTCGGTGTAACCGCATTGCAAGGCCACCTCGGTAATCGGCATGTCGGTCTGGAGCAATCGGTGGGCGTGTTCCAAGCGGACTTTCTGGATCATCTGCCTGGGCGTGAGTTGAAACACCCTTTTGCAGTAGCGCTCTAGTTGCGCCACAGAGATTCCGGCCAGACGCGTCAGCTCGCTCAAAGTGACGCGACGGTGAAAGTTAGCCCGGATGTAGCCATCCACCTCAGCCAAACGCTGATAAGCCGGATGGGTTTCTCGGGCGGCCTGTAAATCGACAGAAATACCGACCAAACCAATCACTTCATCCTCACTGTTGTACAGCGGCCACTTATGCGTCAGGCACCAGCCTGGCTCCCGCGTGCCATACAGATGCAACTCGAGCTGGTCCTCCAGAACATGCCCCTGCTCCAACACCCTCCGGTCCTGTTCGGTGTAACCGGGCCCCAACTTTGCCGGAAATACTTCTGCGCTGGTTTTGCCCAGTAACGGTGAACCGCAGCGCTGCACCAGTGTGCTGTTAGCCAGGACGTAACGCGCCTCACGGTCTTTGATAAAAATCGTCGCATTGGGCAACACATCCAACATTGGCATCAGCGGCACGACACCCATCAGCAACGCTTCCAGTGACGGCGGCCGACAACTTCCAAGCTGACCGAAGTTGGCCAAAACACTCCCATCCATTTGTTGTGTCTCTTCTCGTCCGATAGACGCGAGCCTAGTCGCTATACCGCCCGAAGCGAATAGAAATTGTGCCGATTTCGTCATCTCTGTCTGTGAATAGCATCAATCCCCCCTGGGCCGAAGCGTTCACTCTATGTCGACCTCCTTCACTGCCAGGCCCAGCTCAGCCTGCCAGAGAGTGTCGAACCGACCGACACGAACAGGGAACGTTTCAACGTGACATCAAACATGCCTCTCCAATAACCCACAAGAAGGCGACCGCTATGTCAGGCAACGGAAAGTTCAAGAAGCAACTCTCACTAATCGACCTCACCTTTATCGGCCTAGGGGCCATCTTCGGCTCCGGCTGGTTGTTTGCCGCCAGCCACGTATCTGCTATTGCAGGCCCCGCTGGTATTTTTTCCTGGCTACTAGGCGGTTTTGCCGTATTGCTGCTGGGTATCGTCTATTGCGAACTAGGGGCTGCACTGCCGGTCGCTGGGGGCGCGGTGCGTTATCCCGTTTACTCCCATGGTCCGTTGCTGGGCTATCTGATGGGCTCCATCACTCTGATCGCGTTTTCCAGCCTGATCGCCATCGAGGTAGTCGCTTCCCGCCAATATGCGGCAGCCTGGTTTCCATCACTGACCCACCCCGGCTCCAGCTCGCCGACTATCCTCGGCTGGCTGGTGCAGTTTGGCCTGCTCTGCCTGTTCTTTATGCTCAATTATCGAAGTGTGAAGACCTTCGCCAAGGCCAACAACCTGATCAGCATTTTCAAGTTCATCGTCCCGCTGCTGGTCATTGGCGTGCTGTTCACCTTCTTCAAACCGGAGAACTTTGAGGTTCAGGGCTTTGCCCCCTACGGCTTGTCGGGCATTGAGATGGCGGTGTCGGCAGGCGGGGTGATCTTTGCCTTTCTAGGCCTGACACCAATTATTTCCGTGGCGAGCGAAGTACAGAATCCACAGCGCACCATTCCCTTTGCCCTGATCCTGTCCGTACTGCTGTCCACCGCAATCTATGTGCTGCTGCAGACCGCTTTCCTCGGCGGCGTACCGACTGAAATGCTCGCTGATGGCTGGTCTGGTGTAGCTAAGGAACTGTCCCTGCCCTACCGAGATATCGCTATGGCGCTGGGCATTGGTTGGCTGGCCTATCTGGTAGTGGCCGATGCAGTGATCTCGCCCAGCGGCTGCGGCAACATTTATATGAATGCCACGCCCCGTGTGGTGTATGGCTGGGCCAAAAGCGGCACCTTCTTCCGATATTTCACCCGCATTGAAGAGAACGGCATCCCGCGTCCGGCGCTGTGGCTAACCTTTGCTCTGTCAGTGTTCTGGACCCTGCCGTTCCCGTCCTGGGAAGCGCTGATCAACGTCGTCTCAGCGGCACTGGTACTGAGCTACGCCGTAGCCCCCGTATCCGTGGCAGCCCTGCGCCGCAATGCGCCTGATATGCCGCGCCCGTTCAGGGTCAAGCGCTTTGCCATCCTCGGCCCACTGTCGTTCGTGATTGCTTCACTGATCGTTTACTGGTCCGGCTGGAATACCGTGTCCTGGCTGCTGGGTCTGCAAATCCTGATGTTCGTGTTGTATCTGCTGTGTGCCCGTTATGTGCCCACTGCACACCTGAACATCGCCCAACAAGTGCGCTCATCGCTGTGGCTGATTGGCTTCTATGCCGTCGCCATCCTGCTGTCCTGGCTTGGTTCCTTCGGTGGAATCGGTGTGCTGACGCATCCCTTCGACACGCTAGCCGTAGCGATCTGCTCGCTGGGTATTTACTACTGGGGCGCAGCCACCGGTGTTCCCGCCCATTTGGTGGACCTGTCTCTGGATGAAGACGAGCAGGAAAGTCCCTCAACGACCCAGTGCGAATTGCCAGTCGGTGCAGTGAAACACAGCCATTAATCCACGGCTGCCAGAGCAGCCATTACCAGAAGCCGAACAATCCGGCGGCACCAACCTGCCGGATAACGGCCACGCCATGGCCGAAACCAGGCCGGGGCAGGGACTAACGGAGCCAGACCATGAGTGAAAAAATCAACCTCAGCCTCGATCAGGTCTATGACCTGGCGCTGCAGGCGCTGACCCATAACGGCATGAGTGCAGCTCACGCCAACGCCATTGCCGATGTGATCACTCAGGGCCAGCGTGACGAATGCAACTCTCACGGCCTGTACCGCGTACTGGTCTGCATACGCACGTTGCGCTCAGGCAAGGTTTCCCCGGACGCACTGCCGACGGTAACTCAGCCTGCTCCGACCATAACCCGAGTCGATGCCCATCAGGCCTATTCGTTGCTGGCCTTTCAGACCGGCCTGCCCTACCTCGTAGAGCAGGCGCGTGAGCAAGGGGTGGCGGCACTGGTGATCCGTAATTGCTTCCACTTTTCGGCACTCTGGCCAGAAGTCGAAGCCATCGCTCGCCACGGTTTGGTAGGCCTGGCCATGACGCCCAGCCACGCCTGGGTTGCGCCGGAAGGTGGCAACAAAGGCGTGTTCGGTACCAATCCACTGGCCTTCGCCTGGCCGCGCCCAGCCCCGAGCGAGCCATTTGTTTTCGACTTCGCTACCAGCGCTATCGCCAGGGGCGATATCGAATTGCATGCCCGGCAGAACAAACCGATCCCACTGGGCTGGGGCGTAGATGCGCAAGGCAAACCCAGCACAGATGCCAAGGCAGTCTTGGACGGTGCCATGCAGACCTTCGGCGGGCACAAAGGCTCAGCCTTGGCCGCAATGATCGAGCTGATGGCCGCCGCCCTTATCGGCGATATGACCAGCGCCGAGTCCATGGCTTTTGACAACGGGGCCGGTGCCACCCCCTGCCATGGAGAACTGCTGCTGGCCTTCGACCCCAAGCGTTTTCTCGGCGACGAGCTGGCACTCAATCAGCAACGCGCAGAAACCCTGTTCAGCGCCATCACCGATCAGGGCGCGCGCCTGCCCTCACAACGCCGCTTCGCCGCACGCAAGCGTTCTGAACGCGAAGGCGTGTGGGTAGACGCGGCCCTGCTGCGTGACATCGAACAGCTTGTGTCCTGAGCACACCACCTTTTATCCAGTGGATGAATATATGAAAAAGCTGCATGTCATCGACTCTCACACCGGCGGCGAACCGACACGTCTGGTGATGAAGGGTTTCCCTGAACTGCCAGGCACCAGCATGACGGCCAAGCTCGAGGCGTTGCGCAACGAGCATGACCAGTGGCGGCGCGCCTGCCTGCTTGAGCCCAGAGGCAACGATGTACTGGTCGGAGCCCTGTACTGCGAACCGGTTTCGGCGGATGCCACCTGCGGCGTGATCTTCTTCAACAACGCAGGCTACTTAGGCATGTGCGGCCACGGCACCATCGGGCTGGTGGCCTCCCTGCACCACTTGGAACTGATCAGCCCCGGCGAACACAAAATTGACACACCAGTCGGCCCAGTCAGCGCCACCCTGCATGAAGACGGAGCTGTCACCCTGCGCAATGTGCCCGCTTATCGTCACCGTAAGCAGGTGCCGGTTGACGTGCCGGGTTATGGTCGTTTTCTCGGCGATATTGCCTGGGGAGGTAACTGGTTCTTTCTGGTTTCCGAGCACGGCCAACGCCTGCAACTGGACAACGTCGAAACCCTGACCCACTTCACTCGCACCCTGCTCAAGTCCTTGCATGACCAAGGCATTCAAGGCGCTGACGGTGCCCCTATCGACCATATCGAACTGTTTGCTGATGACGACCAGGCCGACAGCCGCAACTTCGTCCTCTGCCCCGGCATGGCCTACGACCGCTCGCCCTGCGGCACCGGCACCAGCGCCAAGCTGGCGTGCCTTGCCGCCGACGGCAAGCTCGCCCCCGGCGAGCGCTGGGTGCAGGCAAGCATCACCGGCAGCCAGTTTGTTGGTAGTTACCAATGGGAGGGTGAACAGATCCGCCCCACCCTCACTGGACGCGCCTACATGACCGCCGACAGCACTCTGCTGATCGACGAACAAGACCCCTTCGCCTGGGGCATCTGAGCCCTTCGCACCATCGCATTAACAAGGAGAAATAGCATGAGCGACAACATCTTTACCGGCTGCATCCCAGCCCTAATGACCCCCTGCACAGCAGATCGGCAACCTGACTTCGATGCTCTGGTGGCCAAAGGCAAGGAGCTGATCGAGCTGGGCATGAGCGCAGTGGTCTACTGCGGCTCTATGGGTGACTGGCCGTTGCTGAGCGAAGCCCAGCGTCAGGAAGGCGTGGCGCGCTTGGTCGCAGCTGGTGTGCCAACCATCGTTGGCACCGGTGCAGTGAATAGCAAGGAAGCGGTGTCCCATGCAGCCCATGCCGCCAAAGTTGGTGCACAAGGACTGATGGTTATTCCTCGTCTGCTGTCCCGCGCTGTCTCTCCTGCGGCACAGAAGAACCACTTCAAAGCCATTCTGCAAGCCGCGCCCAAACTGCCTGCGGTGATCTACAACAGCCCGCACTACGGTTTTTCCACACGCGCCGACCTGTTCTTTGAGCTGCGCAGCGCTCACCCCAACCTGATCGGCTTCAAGGAGTTCGGCGGTGCCGAACCGCTGCGCTATGCCGCTGAGCACATCACCTCAACCAACGATGACATCACCCTGATGGTCGGTGTCGACACCCAAGTCGTGCACGGCTTCGTCAACTGCAACGCCACCGGTTCCATCACCGGCATTGGTAACGTGCTGCCACGTGAAGTACTTCAACTGGTCGAGCTAAGTAAAAAGGCCGCCAAGGGTGACCCCAAAGCCCGCCGTCAGGCACAGGAGCTGGAGAACGCCCTGGCCGTGCTGTCGTCCTTCGATGAAGGCACCGACCTGGTCCTTTATTACAAGTACCTGATGGTGCTCAACGGCGACCAGGAATACACCCTGCACTTCAACGAGACCGACGTGCTCAGCGACGCTCAGCGCAACTACGCCGAGAACCAGTACGCCCTGTTCCGTCAGTGGTACAGCAGCTGGATGGCTGAACAGAACTTCGCTTGATCGGCACAGCCACTTACTTATGCCAGCCGGGCCTGTTTGAGCCCGGCTCTACTCTTCAGGAGTCAACATGACGCTGACAGGCCAACTGCTCATCGGCAGCCGCGCTGTAACCGGCAACGGCGAGATCATCCGCGCCATTAACCCTGCTACCAATACTCCGCTGGTGCCAAACTATCCCGGCGGTGACGCCAGCCATGTAGATCAAGCCTGCGCGCTGGCTGCCGCGGCCTTTGATACTTATCGTGAAACAACAGCGGCTGAACGGGCGGCATTTCTGGAGTGCATCGCCGAACAGATTGATGCATTGGGTGATCAGTTGATCGAGCGGGCTGTCGCTGAGAGCGGCCTGCCCCATGCGCGCATTCAAGGTGAGCGTGGCCGTACCTGCCAGCAGTTACGCTTGTTCGCCAGCGTACTGCGCCACGGTGAATGGCTGGATGTGCGCATCGATACGGCCCTGCCGCAACGCCAACCCATGCCTCGAAGTGATCTGCGCCAGCGTCAAGTCGCACTCGGCCCGGTGGTGGTGTTCGGTGCCAGCAACTTCCCTCTGGCCTTCTCGGTCGCGGGCGGTGATACCGCTTCGGCACTGGCGGCTGGCTGTCCGGTAATCGTTAAGGCCCACAGTGCTCACCCCGGCACCAGCGAACTGGTCGGCCATGCCATTGCCCGAGCTGTGCAGCAGTGCGGCTTGCCGGAAGGTGTGTTCTCCCTGCTGTTCGGATCAGGCCGTGAAGTGGGTACAGCTTTAGTCAGCGACCCGCGCATCAAGGCTGTCGGCTTCACCGGCTCGCGCAGTGCCGGTCTGGCTCTGTGTAAAACCGCGCAGGCGCGCCGCGAGCCTATTCCGGTGTATGCGGAAATGAGTTCGATCAACCCGGTTCTGCTGTTCCCTGCCGCCTTAAAAAAACGCACCGATACACTGGCCAATGGGTTTGTTGCCTCTTTGACTCAAGGTGCCGGTCAGTTCTGTACCAATCCGGGACTCGTCATTGCACTGCAAGGGCCTGACCTTGAGCGCTTTATCGGCAGTGCCAGCGAGCTTATTCAGCGCAGCACGACCCAGACCATGCTCACCCCCGGCATCTTCCACGCCTATCAGCAGGGCATCGCTCAGCTCAGCGCTAACCCTCGAGCAAACCTCCTGGCCGCCGGATTGAGCAGCGACGCACCGAACCAGTGCCAGCCCCATCTGTTCAGCACATCAGCGGAGAACTTCCTGGAAGACGAAACCCTGCTGGACGAAGTATTCGGCTCTGCCTCGCTGGTAGTGCAATGTCGTAATGACGAAGAAGTACGCCAAGTCTGCGAACACTTGGAGGGCCAATTGACCGCCACTCTGCATCTGGATGATGAAGACCTGCCTCTGGCCCAGGCCCTTCTAGCAACGCTAGAGCGTAAGGCCGGACGCCTGCTGGCCAACGGCTGGCCAACTGGCGTCGAAGTGTGCGATGCCATGGTGCACGGCGGCCCCTTCCCGGCCACCTCCGATGTGCGCAGCACCTCAGTCGGCAGCGCGGCCATCCAGCGTTTCTTGCGCCCGGTCTGCTATCAGGATTTACCCGAAGCACTGCTGCCCGGTGCTTTGAAGCCCAACAATCCACTGCAGCTGCGGCGTCTATGTAATGGCCAACGGGAGGCGTAAGAGATGACAGACACTGCTCAGCCGACTCACACAGGCTTTATGCACGATATTGCAGTCATCGGAGCCGGTATTGTCGGCGTGGCCTGCGCTTTGCAATTGGCCCGCCAAGGGCTGCGAGTGGTGCTGATTGATCGGCTGGAGCCAGGACTCGGAGCATCATTCGGCAACGCCGGTCATCTGGCCACTGAGCAGGTTTTTCCTATCGCCGATTCGTCGATCCTGAAACGCCTGCCCAGCATGCTGCTTGACCCTACCGGGCCGCTGCGCCTGGACTGGCGCTACCTGCCCCGGGCGCTGCCATGGTTTATCCGCTTACTGCTGAACCTGCGCCAAGCACCGACACAGCGTTCTATTGCTGGCCTGCGTAAGCTGAACGAAGGCAGCCTGCCCGCGTGGCAGCGTCTGCTCGCCTCCATTGATAAACCACAGCTATTGCGCCGCCAGGGCTCGCTGCTGATGATTGAACGGAGACAATCCCAGCCTGCGTTGAGGGCTTTACAAGCGCGAATGCTCAGCCAAGGGGTAACGGTTGCAGAGTGGGATGCTCACGCCGTACGGCAGGCCGCTCCACAACTCAGCCCGTCGATCCAGGGTGGTTTGTTCTTTGCTGATACCGGCCACTTTATTGACCCCAAACTGGTTGTCGATGCCTTGTTTGAGGCCTGTACTGCAGCCGGCGTGAGCTTCTACAAACAGCAGGTCAATGCCGCCCACATCACCCGTTTAGGCGTCTTGTTGCAGACTGATGAAGGCGCCCTCAACGTGCACAAGGTGCTGATTGCTTGCGGTGCCCACTCAGCCCATCTGACACAAACCCTGACCGGGCAAAAAGTACCCCTTGAAACCGAACGCGGCTACCACCTGATGCTGCCCCATGAGCATCAGCGCTTGCCGTTTCCGGTCACCTCATTTGAACGAAAATTCATCATGACGCCCATGAGCAGCGGCCTGCGACTGGCGGGCACGGTGGAGTTCGCCGGGTTGGATCGTCCGCCACAGATGAAACGCGCCTGGCAGCTGCTCAAATTGAGTCAGGACTTATTTGCCAGGCCCCTAAACGAATCGGACGCCAGCCCATGGATGGGGTTCAGACCATCACTGCCCGATTCATTGCCGGTAATGGACTGCGTGTGCAATGGCAAAGTCCTGCTTGCGTTCGGCCACCAACATCTTGGTCTGACTCAGGCCGCTTACAGTGCAGAACTGATGGCTCGTCTCTGCAGCCCCAATTTGATGGAGCAGCATCAAGCGCTACTGGAACTTAAACCCTACCGTCTTAGCCGTTTCAACAATCAGAGCGCCTCTTAAATACATAAAAACTATTGAGTGGATTTTATTGAGTAATTTCATAAATAGTTAGTACCTGACTAAGATTCGATCCAACAAGGAATGATTCTCAATCGAGGTGTACCATGCTCAAGACCCTGACCTTCACCGTTATGCATTTCTGCATTGCCTTCGGTGTGACCTACGCGCTGACAGGCAGCGTAGCGGCCAGCAGCTTGGTCGCGGCCATCGAGCCTCTGTGCAACTCGGTTGGTTTCTACTTCCACGAAAAGGTCTGGCAGCGTATTGAAGGCCGGTCACAGCCGGTCGAAAGTCAGCCCAGCCACGCTTGGTTGCATCATCAGGCGTAGGCTTGAACTTCCCGATGGATGTTTTGAAACAGGCAGCATGAGGCTGGGCGTATCCGCTACTATGCGTGCTTCAGCCTCTATGCACGCCTGATCATGCCCGCCAAATCCCGCAGCCTTTACGTCCTTTTTACCTGTTCCTGTCTTGTAGCGCTGATTGCCCTTTTTGCCCTCTGGTACAACCTGGGCAAGGCCGTGACACTGCCAGACGTAGCCACCGCAAGCCACAAGCTGCAATGCGCGTCCTATACGCCTTTTGCCAAAGATCAGTCGCCTTTTGATCAACCCTTGCAGATTCGTACCGAGCAGATGGACGCAGATCTGGCCCAGCTGTCCAAACGCTTCACCTGCCTGCGCACTTACTCGGTCACAGGACTGGAAGCCCTACCTGAACTCGCACGCAAGCACGGGCTGAAATTGATGGTCGGCGCTTGGGTCAGCCGCAACCCGGAGAACACCGCAAGCGAAGTCGACAACGCGATCAAGATCGCCAACGCATACCCGGACGTGATTGAAGCGGTCATCGTCGGCAATGAAGCACTGCTGCGCAAAGAGGTCACTGCACAGCAATTGGTCGGCCTAATCCACCGCGTAAAAGCAGCCATTACACAACCGGTGACCTACGCCGATGTCTGGGAGTTCTGGCTGAAACACCCAGAAGTCGCACCAGCAGTGGACTTCATCACCATCCACCTTCTGCCTTACTGGGAGGATGAACCAGCCGGAATTGATGAGGCGCTGCACAAAGTCGCGAGTGTGCGCCAGACCTTCGCCAGTGCTTACGCCCCGAAAGACATCCTGATTGGCGAAACCGGCTGGCCCAGCGAAGGGCGGCAACGGGAAACCGCCCTGCCCAGCCGAATCAACCAGGCTAAATTCATGCGTGGTTTCGTGGCCATGGCTGAAGAAAACGGTTGGCGCTACAACCTGATCGAAGCCTTCGACCAACCTTGGAAACGAATGAGTGAAGGGGCCGTTGGCGGATACTGGGGGCTATTCGATGCCGACCGCCAGGAGAAATCGATTCTTGCAGGCCCGGTTTCCAACCTGCCGCAGTGGCCACTTTGGCTTGGACTGAGCCTGAGCCTATTCGCGGGTACACTGCTTCTGGCCGGTCGCCCACAGTCAAAACGCGCAGCACTGAGTCTGCCCCTGCTCGCTGCTCTGGGGGCAGGCAGTATTGCCCTATACAGTGAACTAACCCTGATCACCGCGCGCTTTACCGGAGAATGGCTGTGGGCTGCGGCTCTGATCGCTCTCAATGTGCTGATCTTGGCCTATGCAGCCCTGCATCTGGGCTCCCAGACACCTGCACGCCAGCCACTGTACCGCTGGCTGCACAACAAGAGCGCGCTGGGATTGGTTCTGGCTGGATTCGCCGGGGCTGTGATGATGCTGGCGCTAGTAGTCGACGCTCGCTATCGCAGCTTCTCCAGTTCCGCCCTACTACTGCCTGCAGTGGTGTACCTGCTACGACCGGCACAAGGCTATCGCCGGGAAATCGCGCTGTTGACCCTACTCATCGCGGCAGGCCTGGTACCCCAGCTTTATCAGGAAGGTCTGGACAACCAGCAAGCCATTGGCTGGGCACTGACCTGCACGCTGCTGGTTCTGGCCCTGTGGCGCAGCCTGCGCCAGCCCGGGTCAAGAACCTGATCAGGCAGTTTTATCAGCCCGGACCACGCGCAACAGCGCCAGCACCGCAGCCACCGCTCCAAGGCTGGCACTGTAGAGCACCAGTGCCAGCACGCTGATTAATAACGCCAGGCCTGCAATCATCTTGCCTAGCCGTCCGCGCCAGATAAATCCCAGCACGGCAACAGCCAGCGCCGAATAGGCGATATAGCCAAAATGGATTAACCAACCCAGCGTCGCCCGCAGTTGACAACCCCACAGATCAGGTTCACTGACACACAGGCCCACCCAGCGGTCGTCCTCCATCAGTTGAGTGCGCAGCATCAGGCTAGCGCTAAGCACGATAGCAACCAGGGCAAACAGAAGGACGAATGGTAAATAGCGCTTCATAAAAGTCCGCTTAAAAAATCAGCTGCCAAGAATAGGCTCTCACAAGCCCGGTGACACTGAAATTTTCAGCAGCAGGCGAATGCCTATCTACACTTGAGTCTGAATGGAGTTAATACAGCCAGTGGGAATGGAAAAATTAAACGGACGTCCCTTCCACCAACCTAAACGCCTCGATAATTTCATTTTTTAGACCTGTTTAATATAACGGCGTCGCACTTAGCCGGTTTTATACAGTCATATTTCGCACCGATAATCCAAGTTGCCCCGTGCCAGAGACTTTGCCATGTCGTACAGATCACGCTTGCTCGCCTTAGTAGGATGCTTGGCCACCGCGAGCCAACTGCACGCAGCCGATATAGACGCCAGCACCTATGGCTATCCGCTGACTAATCCTTTTGAAGCCACAATCGCCACCACACCATCGATGTTGCAGCCCACGCTGCCATCAGATGACAAGATCAAACAGGCCGACTACAAAATTCAACTGCGCCCGGAGCGCGAGTTTGAAGTCCCGGAAAACTTCTGGTCGGTGACTAAGATGCGCTATCGCTTGGCTGAACAGCCTGGCAAAGCACCACTGATCTTTATCATCGCGGGTACAGGAACCCCCTACTCCGGTAGCACTCCAGACTATCTGAAGAAGCTCTTTTACGGCGCGGGCTATCACGTAGTACAGCTTTCATCCCCGACCAGCTTCGACTTTATTGTCTCCGCATCCCGTACCGCCACGCCGGGCCTGAGCCAAGACGACGCCGCCGACCTGTATCTGGCCATGCAGGCAATCCGTGCCAAGCACCATGACCTTGAAGTCAGCGACTTCTACCTGACCGGTTACAGCCTCGGTGCCCTGAACGCAGCCTTTGTCAGCAAAATGGACGAAACCAAACAGAGCTTCAATTTCAAGCGGGTGCTGCTGCTCAACCCGCCGGTGAACCTGTACACATCCATCACCAACCTCGACAAACTGGTACAGACCCACGTCAAGGATGTGGATGACACCACCACTTTCTATGAGTTGGTGCTGAACAAACTGGCTCGCTACTTTCAGAGCAAAGGCTATGTCGATATTAACGAAGCCATGCTTTTCGACTTCCAGAATTCCAAGGAACAGCTCAGTAACGAACAGCTGGCCATGCTGATTGGCACTGTATTCCGCTTTGCCTCGGCGGATATTGCCTTCACCTCAGATCTGATCAACCGCCGTGGGCTGGTGACACCTATCGGCTACCCGATCAAAGAGGGCACCAGCCTCACGCCGCTCTTCAAAAACGCGCTGTACTGCGACTTTGATTGCTACATGACCGAGCAACTGATTCCGATGTGGCGGGCCCGCACGGGTGGTGGCAGCGTCACCCAGCTGGTCGACGAAATCAGCCTCTATGCTCTCAAAGACTACCTGCAAAACAACAGCAAGATCGCAGTGATGCACAACGCCGACGACATCATCCTAGGCCCCGGAGACATTGGTTTTCTACGTCAAACCTTTGGCGATCGCCTGACCCTTTATCCATACGGTGGCCATTGCGGCAACCTCAACTATCGCGTCAACAGCGACGCCATGCTGGAGTTCTTCCGTGGCTAAGTTCGTCTCCTACAGCCTGTGCGCAGGCCTGATGCTGACAGGCACCCTGGTTCACGCCCAACCAGCCGCTGACGCCGACGGTTTCAAGAACCCGCTGCAGCAGCTGCAGTTTAATCCGGGACTGGATCAACGTGAGTTTGAACGCTCAACCCTCAACGCCCTGAACGTCTATGACCCGCTGGAGTCTTGGAACCGCCGCGTTTACCACTTCAACTACCGCTTCGATGAGTGGGTGTTTTTGCCGGTGGTTGAAGGCTACCGTTACATCACCCCAGACCTGCTGGAGACGGGTGTCAGCAACTTCTTCCGCAACCTCGGCGAAGTTCCCACCTTGGTTAATAGCGTGCTCCAGCTCAAGCCCCAACGTTCGATGGAAACCACCGCGCGCCTGATGATTAACACCCTGCTGGGCATTGGCGGAATCTGGGACCCAGCGACCAAAATGGGTCTGCACCGCAACGCTGAGGACTTTGGCCAGACGTTGGGCTACTACGGAGTCCCCGCTGGCCCCTATCTGATCCTGCCGCTGTTGGGGCCCTCCAGCGTACGTGATGCAGCTGGCCTGGCAGCTGACTACGGCACCAAGCATTACGTCAATTGGCTGAATGTGGCTGAAACCAGCAGCAACCACCCAGAGATCACCCTGCTGGAAATTGTTGATCAGCGCTCCACCGTAAACTTCCGCTACGGCCAATTGAACTCTCCGTTTGAGTACGAAAAGGTCCGGTTCGTCTATAGCGAAGCGCGAAAGTTGCAAGTGGCTGACTAACATCCCAGCGCCCACAAAAAAGGCCGCCAGAGCTGAACCCTGGCGGCCTTTTTCATTGGGACAAATTAATGCCCGTAATAGCGCGACAAGCCTGGCGGCACACCACTGGTGTCAGTCGCTGTCCACGGACCACTGACGGATGTGGACCAGCTCCAGCCTGCGTCCCAGCGATAATAGGTGCGCTCTCGGTAATACAGATGCGGCGTGCCTGACACCACGTACACACCCAGCACAGCATCCCAACGGCTTTGCACACCTGGCGGCGGAGCAAAGCGCGGATGATTACTGCTCGCACCGGGCTTAGCCGCCGGTACTGGCGGCGTAACCGGAACCTGTACGCAAGCGCCGAGGCTAAATATCCCCAGCAGCACCAGCGCACGACTCAGTCGGATCATGGCTGGCGTACGTCCGCGGTATCAATCAGCAGGTTCTGGGCTTCTTTGCTGTCGCTGGCCACTGCCGGACCATTCGCTACCCACTCGCCAGCGGTTGCATTGCCGCTGCGGGAAATACGTGCAGCCAACTGGACCTGAGCAAAGCCGGAGATTTTCATGTCCGGCATCATCGCGTCGTTATCCGACAGCGTCACTTCAGCAGGCAGCTCCGAGACTTTCAGGCGCTTAACCGCAAGTGGCATCGGTGGGCCAGAGACAGCTCGGGCAAATACAAACACAGTGTCATCTGCCTGAACTTTGCTTTTCAGCTCATCAGCCAACGCCACGCGTACCGTCAGGCTGTGCACAGCTGCCGGAGCAGTGGCTGGCAGCTGCTCGCCCGACTCCGCCGCATACTGCTCACGCGCCCGCTGAATCCCGCCTTCAATGGCCTGACGCGAAGGGTCTTCAGCAGGCAGCAAGGCCACCAGCTTCTGCCAGTTCTCCACGGCAACTGCATAGCGTCCTTCCTCAAAAGCCGCGATGCCCAGCAGGCCCAGAGTGGTTGCCTCATTCGGATCAGCCTTAAGCGCTTCATCACTGAGACTCTGCAGCTGATCAGTCCACTTTTTGTCACCGGCGAAGTACAGCGCTTGCGCCCACTGGCCCAACAACTCAGGTGCACGGTTGGCCAGATTGACGGCTTTTTCGAACGCCGGAGCCGCATCAGCGGCCCGATCCTGAGCCATATAAGCACGACCAAGGAAATACCAGCTCTCAGGCGATTCAGGGTTCATCTTGACCGCTATCTCAAGACGCTCAGTCATTTCCTGAATGTCTTTGGGCTGCTGAGCAAACAGGCGTGCCTGTTCGATCTCTTCCTGCGCGCCCCAGTGCATGTACAAACCAATGCCCACAAACGGCACCAGTACCGCGGCAATCAGGGGAATGGCCGAGCCCAAACGGCGCTGTACCGGCAGCGCCTGGGCACCTTCGGTATCCGCCAGTAGCTCACGTGCAGCTTCATCGCGGCCATCGGCCAGCTGTTGGTCACTCAAAGCTCCCGCAGCATGCTGCGCTTGCAGCTCGTTCAGACGTTCCTGATACAGGGTGACGTTAAGGGCAGTGCGATCCTCTTCCGCCTGAGCCTTACGGCCACGCAGAATGGGTATCAGCAGAAACGCCAGAGCAGCCAACAACAACAGCCCGGCACACAACCAGAATTCGATCATCAGTCTTTCTTATCCAGAGGCGAGTTAAGCAATGCCGACAGGCGCTGCTGTTCATCCGCAGACAGCCCGGACGCCGAGCCTTCACTGCTGACACGGCGACGGCGTACAAGAATTACGCCCAGCAGAATAAAGCCACCGACCAGCAAACCGGCCGGGCCGTACCACAGCAACAGAGTGCGGCTAGTCACAGGAGGGTTATAGAGGACGAAATCGCCATAGCGGCTGACCAGATAATCGATGATCTGATCGTTGCTCTTGCCCTCTTCCAGCATGCGGAAGATCTGCGCGCGCAGGTCCATAGCAATTGGCGCGTCAGAATCCGCAATGTTCTGGTTCTGACACTTCGGGCAACGCAGCTCCTCCACCAGATTGCGATAGCGCTGACGCTCCGCCTCATTGGCAAATTCGTAGGTATCGATAGCTGCCTGGGCCGTGCTGAAGATAGCCAGCCCCAACGCGACAGCGCTCAGAAAGCGTTTCATGGCTGCGCCTCATCCACCAGTTGCTGATACAGCGGGGCCAGTTGCTCGCGCCAGACACGCTCATCAATCACTCCGACAAACTTGTGACGGATGATGCCGTCCTTGTCGATCAGGAAGGTTTCCGGCGCACCGTACACGCCCAGATCTAGCCCCAGACTGCCAGCAGGATCGGCCACGTTAAGCTGGTACGGATTGTGGAAATCCTTCAGCCACTTCTGCGCAGCAGCGTTGTCGTCTTTGTAGTTGACGCCATAGATGTTCACACCCATCTCAGCCAGCTTGTTCAGCACCGGATGTTCAACCCGACAGGCTACACACCAGGTCGCCCAGACGTTGACCAGCGCAGGCTTGCCCTTGAGGTCGGCCTCAGTCATCGACTTGCCCGTTTGCACATCAGACAGGGCGAAGGCCGGCAGCGGTTTGCCAATCAGTGCTGAAGGCAGCTCCGACGGATCAAGAAACAGGCCACGATAGAGAAACACCGCAATACCCAGAAAAACCGCCAGGGGGATCAACAACAACAGACGTTTCATGCTTTGGCCTCCGTCATGCCCAGCGCATCACGTACACGTGTTCTGACTTTCATCCGGTAGCGCTTGTCAGCCGCCGCAAGGAAGCCACCGAAGCCCATCAGTAAGCCACCCAACCAAATCCAGCGCACAAACGGCTTGATGTGCACACGCACCGCCCAGGCACCGTTATCCAACGGCTCGCCCAAGGCGACGAACAGGTCACGGGTCAGTCCGGCGTCAATGCCCGCTTCAGTCATGGTTGCCTGTTGCACGACATACAGACGTTTTTCAGGGTGCAGCACGGACAGCTCTTCACCGTTTTTGAGGACACGCACGGTGCCTTTATCAGAGGTGAAGTTAGGGCCTTCAAAGTGTTTGGCACCTTCAAAAACAAACTGGTAACCGCCAATCTCCACGCTGTCGCCCGGAGCCATGCGCATATCACGCTCGTAACTACCCACGCTGGTCAGCACCACGCCCAGGGCACAGACAGCCATACCCAGATGCGCCAGGTGCATGCCCCAGTAGCTGCGCCCAAGCGTTGGCAAACCTTTGAGCAAACCTTTGTGACGGGTCTTGTCGAAGATGTCACGGATAGCGGCGAAGATGATCCAGGCTGCCAGCAGCCAGACCGCCAACACGCCCCAGTTAAAATCGCCGATCAGGAAAGTCGCAGCCACAGCCAGCACAACACTGCCGATCAGTACCGGGCTGAGCATGCTGATCAGCCAGTTCAGCGGCGTGTCTTTCCAGCGCACGATCACGCCGACCGCAATCATTGCCATCAACAGCGCCATCAGCGGCACGAACAACGCATTGAAATAAGGTGGGCCAACCGACAGCTTGGCTCCGCTGATCGCATCCAGCACCAACGGATACAGGGTGCCGAGCAGGATCATGGCAGCCGCCACCACCAGAATCAGGTTATTCACCAGCAGGAAGGTCTCCCGCGACCACAGGGCAAAGCCCACCTGGCTTTTCACCACCGGTGCACGGATGGCGAACAGGGTCAGCGAACTGCCCACAACCACCAGTAAGAAGGCCAGCACGAAGGTACCGCGCTCAGGGTCACTGGCGAACGCATGCACCGAGGTCAGCACGCCGGAACGGACCAAGAAGGTCCCCAGCAAGCTCAGGGAAAACGCGGCAATGGCCAGCAACACGGTCCAGCTTTTGAACACGCCACGCTTTTCAGTAACCGCCAGCGAGTGAATCAACGCGGTACCGACCAACCAAGGCATAAAGGATGCGTTTTCAACCGGGTCCCAGAACCACCAGCCGCCCCAGCCCAGCTCGTAGTACGCCCACCAGGAGCCCAGCGCGATGCCAATGCCGAGAAAGGCCCAGGCCACAATCGTCCACGGACGCGACCAGCGTGCCCAAGCTGCATCCAGCTTGCCGCCCAACAAAGCAGCAATGGCAAAGGCAAAAGCTACCGAGAAGCCCACATAGCCCATGTACAGCATCGGCGGATGCACGATAAGACCGAAGTCCTGCAGCAACGGGTTAAGGTCGCGGCCATCGGCTGGGGTATCGAACAGGATGCGCTCAAACGGGTTGGAGGTGACGATCAGGAACAGCAGGAAACCGATGCTGATGATGCCCATGACCGCCAGCACGCGGGCGAGCATCTCTTCAGGCAACTGGCGGGAGAAGATCGCCACGGCGAAAGTCCAGCCCGCCAGAATCAGGCCCCACAGCAACAGCGAGCCTTCGTGGGCACCCCACACCGCGCTAAACTTGTAGTACCAAGGCAACATGCTGTTGGAGTTGTGGGCGACATAAGCAACGCTGAAGTCGTCTACCAGAAACGCATAAGTCAGGCAGATAAAGGAAATCAGCAGGAAGGCGAACTGCCCCCATGCCGCAGGCTGTGCCAACCCCATCCACTGACGGTCGCCACGCCAAGCGCCGATCAATGGCAAAGTGGCCTGCACCACTGCCATGCACAGCGCCAGAATCATAGCCAGATGGCCAAGCTCAGGAATCATTGAGCGCTCCCTTGTGTCGCTGCGTCGTGTTTCTGCTTCATCCCACTCTGTTCCAATGCCTGCATCACTTCCGGCGGCATGTAGTTTTCATCGTGCTTGGCCAGCACTTCGTCAGCAACCAGCAGGCCTTCGGCGTCCAGTTTGCCCATGGCGACAATGCCCTGCCCTTCACGGAACAGGTCAGGAAGAATGCCGGTGTAGCTGATGGTGACGTTATGCGCACCATCAGACACCACGAATCGGGTTTCCAGCGAATCCGCTGAGCGCTTAACCGAACCGGCCTCGACCAAACCACCGGCACGGATGCGAGTGTCTTGCGGCGCTTCACCGTTGGCGATCTGAGTCGGGGTGTAGAACAGGTTGATATTCTGTTGCAGCGCGCTGAGTGCCAACGCAACGGCGATGCCTACGCCAGCCAGAATCGCCAGAATGATAAACAGGCGTTTTTTACGCACCGGATTCACTTAATTTCCTCCCGGCGCAAACGACGCGCCTCGTCTTGCAGGTAACGGCGACGTGCCAGAAGCGGCAGTGCCACGTTCAGCGCCAACACAGCCAAAGTAATGGCATAGCAGGACCAAACGTACGGACCATGGGTGCCCATGGCGATAAATTCACTGAAACTGGTGAAACTCATTTTCTTTTCTCCACCAGAGCTTTGACTTCGGCCTTTACCCAGCTGCTGCGGGCCTCACGTTTAAGTACTTCAAGGCGCATGCGCATCAGCAACACCACAGCGAAAAAGCAGTAGAAGCCGAGCACCATAATCAGCAGCGGCATCCACATTTCGAACGGCATCGCGGGTTTTTCCACCACGCTGAACGTGGCAGGCTGATGGAGGGTGTTCCACCACTCCACCGAGTATTTGATGATCGGAATATTGATCACACCAACAATCGCCAACACCGCACAGGCCTTAGCGGCGCTGTCACGGTTGGTGATAGCTTGGCCCAGGGCGATCACGCCGAAGTAAAGGAATAGAAGAATCAGCATCGAAGTCAGGCGTGCATCCCAGACCCAGTAAGTGCCCCAGGTCGGTTTGCCCCACACGGCTCCTGTGACCAGCGCAATCGCCGTCATCCAGGCACCAATCGGTGCTGCCTGTTGCAGGGCGACATCGGCCAGTTTCATTTTCCAGACCAGGCCGACAATGCCTGCCACCGCGAGCATGACGTAAATTGACTGGGCCAGAAATGCCGCTGGAACATGGATATAGATAATTCGGAAGCTGTTTCCCTGCTGATAATCCGGCGGCGCAAAAGCCAGCCCCCAGACCATGCCAACGATCATCAAGACAACAGCAGCCGCGGCCAGCCAGGGCAGCCAGCGTGAGCTGATCTCGTAAAACCACTTGGGCGAGCCGAGTTTATGAAACCACGTCCAGTTCATCAGGTTACTCATCAATGCGAGGCCATTTGGCAGGGCGGTTCATGCCTTCCTGCTCAGCCGGCCGATACGGCTTATCGTTACTCTGCAACGCTGATCTTCAGACCTGCGGCAATTGCAAAAGGTGTCAGGGTCACCGCCAAAGCAGTGAGGCTGGCCAGCCACAACAAATGACCGACCGCCGGCAATCCTTGCAGGCTGGCTTGTAGCGCTCCACTGCCGAGAATCAGCACAGGGATGTACAACGGTAGGATCAGTAACGCCAACAACAAACCACCGCGCTTAAGGCCTACAGTCAGGGCCGCGCCAACAGCTCCCAGCAAACTCAGAATAGGTGTTCCCAACAGCAGCGAGAGCAGCAATACCGGCAGACAACGTCCTGGCAACCCCAACATCAGTGCCAGCAGCGGCGCCAGCAGCACCAGAGCCAAGCCGGAAAACAGCCAGTGTGCCAGCACCTTTGCCAGAACCAGAAGAGGCAGGGGGTGCGGCGAAAGGACCCACTGCTCCAGTGATCCGTCTTCAAAATCACTGCGAAAAAGCCCGTCCAGCGAGAGCAGTACGGCTAACAATGCCGCCACCCATATCAGCCCCGGCGAAAGGCTTTGTAACAACTGGGTTTGTGGGCCGACGGCCAACGGAAACAAAGCGATCACAATGGCAAAGAACACCAGTGGATTGGCCAGCTCGGCCGGACGTCGAAAGAGCAAGCGCGACTCGCGGGCAAGCAAAAGGGTAAAAACATTGCTCATGATTGGCACTGCCCCAGATCAAGCGCGCGATAGCCTGCAGGTTTCAGGGTCATTTCGTGGTGAGTGGTGAGCACTACCAGTCCACCTTGTTCACAATGCTGTGCCAGATGGCTCTCGAGTTGCGCGACAGCGGCTTTGTCCAGTGCGGTGAAGGGCTCATCCAAGACCCACAGGCTTGGGCCCGGCAGATACAGACGGGCCAGGCCCACTCGACGCTGCTGCCCCGCCGAAAGGGTGTGGCACGGCACATCTTCAAAACCGCGCAGACCGACTGCGGCCAACGCGTTCCAGATGGCTTCACGGCTAACCGGTTGATGCAGGGCACACAGCCAGGTCAGATTTTCTTCCGCCGTGAGCAGCCCTTTGATCCCCGCTGCATGGCCAATCCACAGCATTGTGCGGCCCAGCTCTTCACGCTGCTCCGCCAGCGCACGACCGTTAAGCAGAATCTGCCCATCGGTCGGTGGCATCAAACCGGCAAGAAGGCGCAACAAACTGGTTTTGCCGCTGCCATTCGGGCCAATCACCTGAAGCATCTCACCGGGCGTCAGGCGCAGATCCAGACGCTCGAAGAGCATGCGCCAATCCCGCTCACAGGCGAGCGCTACGGCTTCAAGAACAGGGCTGGTCAAAACATCCACACCTACATTCAATGGCTAAACGGCTTCAAGTCGGCCGGGCTTTGGCCGCTATATACTGACGCAATAGAAATGCGCAGCCGCAACGACGGGGCGCGATTATACATGTCTGCCCTCTCCTCTCGCAGCGGGCATTTTCGACAGGGTGTAACCCGCCAATGAGTGAAATCAGCAGTTCCCGGCCACTTCCGCCCGCCAACACCGTTAATCGGCCGGCTACCCCTGCCAGCGATCTGACAGTACGCCTGCAACAACCTATGGAAGATCTGCTGGTTGCCGGTGAAACCGCCAAGGCCGAGGTCATCGCACAAAAGGCCCTCGCGCAGAACTTTCAACTACTGCTACGCCTGACCCTCGACAATGGCCGGCAAGCCCTGCTGGAAGCCAACAGCTCGCGACCACTCGAACAAGGCAGCACACTGGCCGTGACCGCGCTGTCACAGACACGCCTAGCGCTGTCTGCACTGACGGGGAGCAGCAACAAGCCGATGACCAGTCTAGATCTGGAACAGCTCCCGGTTGGTACTTTGATTCAGGGCAAAGTGGTGTCCCGTGAACAATTGCCCGGCACAACCACCTACCGGGTCATCGTTAATCTGCTCAACACCTCACTGGCTGGCAGCCAGCTGGCGATCGACAGTGACACCGCCCTGCCCATTGGCAGCCTGCTAAGCGCACGGGTTCAGAGTAACCAGTCGCTGGGGTTTATACCGTTAAGCGGTCGGCTCGACCAGCTAGCCCTGAGCCAGCAACTCGGCGGGCAGCTCAGCCGCCAGGGCTCACTCGAAGGGCTGTTCACAGCTCTGCAAGGTTTACGCGCAGGCGGCGGGCTGCCTGATGGGCTGGCCGGTGCCCTGGAGAAGCTCTTTGCCTCCCTGCCTGACGCAGCTCAACTGAGCACAGCCAAAGGCCTGGCCAAAGCTTTGGAAAACAGCGGAGTGTTCCTCGAGGGCAAACTGCTGGGAGGGCAGACCCAAGGGCTTTCCGCCGATTTGAAAGCCAACCTGCTACGCCTGATCAGCCAGATGATGCCCGGCGCACTGCCCGGCACCGCTCCAGGCGCAGCAGCCAGCTCCAGCGCGCTGGCTCAGGCCTTACCCGCAATGGCCCGTGACCTGCTGCAGACCCTGAACAAAGCCGGCACCCGGCAGCTGGGCTTGAGTTTTCCGCTGCCAACCCGGCTGATGAAAAACGAAGAAGGTGAAGATGACCTGGAGGCCACGCTTAAACTCGCCGCTGCCGCCATCGCCCGCCTGCAAACCCATCAGTTGTCCAGCCTGACTCAAAGCCAGACCGGCCCGGACGGCAATCTGTTGACCACCTGGCAGTTGGAAATCCCCATGCGTAATCAGCATGAAGTGGTGCCATTGCAGGTCAAACTGCAACGCGAAGACAGCAGCGACAAGAAAAAAGAGAAACAGGAGACCCTGTGGAGAGTTGAGCTAGCGTTCGACGTCGAACCACTGGGGCCGATGCAAGTTCAAGCGCAACTGGCCCACGGCCTGTTAGCTAGCCAACTCTGGGCGGAACGTGAACAGACAGCTCGCCTCATTGATGGCGAGCTCAATCACTTGCGTCAGCGCCTGAATGAAGCAGGCCTTAACGTCTCAGAACTAGTGTGTAACCGTGGAATTCCGCCCCAAGGTCCGCGTACAACCTTGGAACAACGCTGGGTGGATGAAACCGCATGAAAAAGAAAGCGCCACGTCAGGCTATTGCCCTCAACTACGACGGACACAATGCCCCCGTTCTCAGTGCCAAGGGTGATGACGAGCTGGCGGAAGCCATCCTCGCCATTGCCCGCGAGCATGAAGTACCGATCTACGAAAATGCTGAACTGGTCAGGCTGCTTGCCCGAATGGAGTTGGGCGAAGCGATCCCTGAACAGTTGTACCGTTGCATCGCAGAAATCATCGCCTTCGCCTGGTATCTGAAAGGCAAGTGCCCGGAGGGCTTTACTCCAGCAGCCCAAGAAGCTGCTGACGAGTCACTGCCCCGCCTGCCAGGGCCACAACACTGAGTTGACTGGTAATGAAGCAGACATTCTGCGACCGGAGTCACTCCTACAGGGTTTAGGAACTCGGCAGGAGCCACTTCAGCCGCGAAAACTGCGGCAGGTAGCGCTGCAAATTAGCGCCGCGCCTGCTGCATCTTGCTGATCAGCTCAGCTTCGCCCTGGCTCAGGCCGCAGGACTGTGTCAGCTCATCGACACTAGCCCCCATCCCGGCCAACCGGGCAGCCTGCGTGAAGGACAGACTGCTCGGATCGCGCTGCTCAATCTGATTGAGCTTATCCGGCAGCGGCGCCACGACACGCCGCAATTCCTGCAGCTCTTCGCCCATTTTCACACTGCCGGTCAGGTAAGCATCCAAACGGCGGTCCAGCTCCCTGATCCGCCGCTCTAATACACTCTCACGATCTCGCTGCCGGTTTTCTGCCTCGCGCAGCAGCCTGGAAAACCAGACGCACACTCCTGCCAGCCCCATACTGAGCAAGAGCACTGCAACGAGTAGTACAACAAGCAGCACATCAAGCATGACTTAGATGCTCTCCAGCTCTGACCACTCTTCCTCGGTCATCATTTTGTCCAGTTCAACCAGAATCAGCAGTTCGCCGTTCTTGTTGCAAACGCCCTGAATAAACTTGGCGGACTCATCATTGCCGACATTAGGCGCAGTCTCGATCTCGGACTGACGCAGGTAAACTACTTCAGCCACGCTGTCGACCAGAATACCCACCACCTGCTTGTCCGCCTCGATAATGACGATGCGGGTATTGTCGGTCACTTCGCTGGAGTCCAGACCAAAGCGCTGACGGGTGTCGATTACAGTCACGACGTTGCCGCGCAGGTTAATGATCCCCAGTACATAGCTGGGAGCGCCCGGCACCGGGGCGATCTCGGTGTAACGCAACACTTCCTGGACCTGCATCACGTTGATGCCATAAGTCTCATTGTCCAGACGGAACGTCACCCACTGCAGAATCGGATCTTCAGAACCTTGTGCAGAACTCTTTTTCATATTCCCTAGCCTCATCAATAACCGCTTTCACGGCGTTGGCGGGTGTTGGCCCCGCGCGCATTACTATAGATGCAAAGCTGCATTGAGCGTACAGCGCTGCGTAGATCAGTGAACTTGCCCCGGCTGCATGCTGCGGGTTGCGCCGCTGGCAATCAGTTCGGCCAGCGCAGCCACATCCAGCAGCGCGCACATATGTTCAATTACGGTACCAGCCAGCCAGGGCCTTTGGGTTCGCTGACTGCGCCATTTCACTTCAGCCGGATCGATTCGGATTGAGCGGCTGACCTGATGCACCGCCAGGCCCCACTCATAGCCACCAACTGAAATCACATACTGCAGGTTATCGCGGAACTCATCACGGTAGCGATCAGGCATCACCCAGCGCGCTGTATCCACCACCTTCAGGTTGCCGCTTTGAGAAGGCAGGATGCCGAGAAACCAGTTCGGCTGACCAAATAGAGGCGTGAGTTCCTGACCTTCAAGGGGATAAATCGAGCCTAAGGATACCAGCGGAACCGCCAGCGTCAGCCCTGCTACATCAAACAGCAGGCACTCAAACGGTCCATCCGCCCACTCAGGGCGCTCTCTGAACACTTGAGCCGGCGGCTGGGGCTCATTAGCTGGCTGCCCCCAGGGTGTCGGCTCATCGATCTGAACCGGAACGGCCGGCTGCAGCTGAACCACTTTTTGCACCGGCTCACTTGGTGTAACCAGCGGAGCTACCACAGCTACTGGCTCCGGGCGGTTCAGGCGGGCGTCACGCACCTGCTCTTCGAGCACAGCCAACTCGAACTCATCCGGGCTGATGCTGGTGCTTTCCGATACGGACAACTCCACCGCAGCTTCTTGCAGCAAATCATCCAGATAGGACTGCAAAGCCAGTTGAGTTCGGTTAGCGGTGGCAAGTGGACGGCTCATGGGTACAACCTGAAATAACAAAGTCTAAAGGCTATCGGCCGGCTCTGCGCCTGACTTGAGTTTAACTGCTGCTGACAACTGTGCATTTACGCAACCTGTGGAGCCAGTGAACGCGACAGTAGGTGCTTGAGCAAAACCCGGTAAGCAATAACGCCACGGCTGTTCTTGTCAAACTGAGAAGGCGTACGCCCTGCTCTACTGGCATCGCGTAAACGGGTATCCACGGGGATATAGGCCTGCCAGAGCTGCTCCGGGAACATATCGCGCAGTACACGCAAAGTGCTCAGAGAGGCCTGAGTGCGGCGGTCAAACAAGGTCGGCACGATGGTATACGGCAAGGCCTGACGACGTGAGCGGTTAATCATCTCCAGCGTATTGACCATTCGCTCCAGCCCTTTAACCGCCAGAAACTCAGTCTGCACCGGAATCACTAGCTGTTGGCTGGCAGCCAAAGCGTTGACCATCAACACCCCAAGCAAGGGCGGGCTGTCGATAATGGCGTGATCAAAATCCTGCCAGAGCTGCGCCAGACTCTTCGCAACCACCAGGCCCAGACCGTTTTGCCCCGGCGACTGACGCTCCAACGTCGCCAACGCGGTACTCGACGGTAACAGGGAGATCAGCTCATGGCTGGTTGGCAGCAACAAACTTTTAGGCAGTCCTTCTGGGACGCTACCGTTATGTTGAAACAGGTCAAAACAGCTGCGATCAAGCGTGTCCGGGTCGTGCCCGAAATAACTGGTCATCGAACCATGCGGATCAAGATCGACCACCACCACGCGGCGGCCGGCATCGGCCAGCAAACCTGCCAGCGCGATTGATGTGGTGGTCTTACCGACTCCACCTTTTTGGTTGGCTACTGCCCAGACTTTCATCGTTTTCATCCTCCCGGTGCAGCGGATGCCAGACCGAGATCAATGCCCTGCCTAGAGGACCGGCGACGGTGATTTGACGGCTCCCACTTGTGGGAGCGCTGTAACTGGCGCTGGTGCAGATTGCGTGCCAGCCTGGGGTACAGCCGGTGCTTTGCTGCTCTGCGTATCGTCAGCCTTGATATGGCTGCGGCGCACATCCACGTCGCGAGAGACCACTAGCACCACGCGGCGATTGCGAGCGCGGCCTTCCGGTGTGTCATTAGCGGTGACCGGCTGATGTTCGCCATACCCTACAGCGGCCAGACGCCTGGGATTAACCCCATCCATCGCCAACATGCGCACCACGCTGGCGGCGCGGGCAGTAGAGAGTTCCCAGTTAGTGGGATATGTGGCCGTCTGAATCGGCTGATCATCGGTAAAGCCTTCGACCTGAATAGGGTTCTCATAAGGTGCCAGAATTTTGGCAACCCGCTCGATGATCTCGAATGCATCGTTATTGGGAATTGCGTCGCCGCTGCCAAACAACAGGCTGGAACTCAGTTCGATTTCGATCCAGGTTTCACTGCCGCTGATTTTGAGCTGGTCAGACTTGATCAGATCGCCGAAAGCTTCCCTCACACTGTTAGCAATCCTCTCAAGCGAATCAACCTGGCTGGCAGAACTGTTTTCATCCACCAGTGAACGGTCCGGCTCTGTGGTACGCGGGCGTTCATCCCCCACTGGAATCGGTTTAATAGCGCGGTCCGCCTCGCTAAACACGCCGGTCAATGAGTCCGAAAGTATCTTGTACTTGCCTTCGTTAATTGAGGAGATCGAGTACATCACCACAAAAAAGGCGAATAGCAGCGTGATGAAATCCGCGTAGGACACCAACCAGCGCTCGTGGTTTTCATGTTCTTCGTGCTGGCGTCTGCGAGCCATGGCGATTCCCCATCAATCCATGAAGCCTTGCAGCTTCAATTCGATGGAGCGCGGGTTTTCCCCTTCGGCGATAGACAGGATGCCTTCCAGCAGCATCTCCCGATATCGGGACTGACGCTGCACGACTGATTTGAGCTTGTTGGCAATTGGCAACAGCAGCAAGTTGGCTACCCCCACCCCATAAATGGTGGCGACAAAGGCAACAGCAATACCGCTGCCGAGCATGCTCGGATCAGCCAGGTTGCCCATGACGTGAATCAGCCCCATCACCGCACCAATAATGCCAACGGTGGGCGCATAGCCGCCCATGCATTCGAAAACCCTGGCTGCCTGAAGATCACGGGCTTCCTGGGTGTACAAATCCACTTCAAGAATACTGCGAATGGCCTCAGGCTCTGCACCATCGACCAGCAGTTGCAAGCCCTTTCGGGCATATGGATCAGCTTCGGAATCGGCTACTGCCTCAAGCCCCAGAAGGCCTTCTTTGCGCGCAGTCATGCTCCAGCCAACAACCCGATTGATGCCACCGGAGAGATCAATCTGGGGCGTCAAAAAAATCCAGCCGATGATGGACAACGCGCGCTTGAAGACTGTCATCGGGGTCTGCAGTAATGCAGCCCCGAGTGTACCGCCCAACACAATTAGTGCAGCCGGGCCATTGAGCAATGCGGAGACATGGCCACCTTCCAGATAGTTACCACCCAAAATGGCAACAAAGGCCAGGATGACCCCGATAATGCTCAATACATCCATCAGGAGCAGGCCTCCGCAAGATAGCGTCCGATGTCATCCAGCGAGTACACCGCATCAGCCAGATTGGCTTTGACCACGGCCATTGGCATGCCGTAAATCACACAACTGGCTTCATCCTGCGCCCACACCTGACTACCACCCTGCTTGAGTAAACGCGCACCCTCACGGCCATCAGCGCCCATACCGGTCAGCACTACCGCCAGGACTTTATCCCCGTAAGACTTGGCCACCGAGGCAAAAGTGATGTCGACACAAGGCTTGTAGTTCAGGCGCTCGTCACCGGGATGGATTTTCACCACACCACGGGCATCGATCATCATCTGCTTACCCCCCGGAGCCAGCAGCGCAAGGCCGGGGCGTACCACGTCGCCATCCTCAGCTTCTTTGACGCTGATCCGGCACAGTTTGTCCAGACGCTCAGCAAAAGCCTTGGTAAAGGCTGCCGGCATGTGCTGAATCAGCACAATCGGAGCCGGAAAGTTGGCGGGTAACTGTGTCAACACCCGCTGCAGCGCCACCGGGCCACCGGTGGAAGTTCCAATCGCCACCAGCTTGTAAGACCTACGCTTAGGAGCGGGACTATTGGCCGGAGCGGATGAACTGGCATGCGGCTGAGCCGCCGGGCCAGACGTGCCCGCTCGCGGAGCAGCTGCCCCAGGGGTAGGCCGGACCGCCGGGCGCGCGCTGCTCGGACCGGGGGCCGCCGGCGCAGGTGCTGCACTCAGGGAAGAGCCCAGTCCGCGGCGGTTACTGCGGGAAATCGTGTTGATCTTCTCGCACAGCAGCTGTTTGACCCTTTCAGGGTTGCGGGAAATATCCTCAAAGTTCTTCGGCAGAAAGTCGACGGCCCCCGCCTCCAGCGCATCGAGTGTGACCCGAGCGCCTTCGTGAGTCAGCGAGGAGAACATCAGAACCGGAGTCGGACAGCGCTGCATGATGTTGCGCACAGCCGTGATGCCGTCCATGGTCGGCATCTCGTAGTCCATGGTGATGACATCCGGTCTCAGTTCGAGAGCCTGATCAATGGCCTCACGGCCATTGGTGGCTGTCCCTACGACCTGAATATTCGGATCAGTTGAAAGAATCTCCGACACACGCCGACGGAAAAAACCGGAGTCATCAACTACCAGCACCTTAACAACCATAAATACTCCCAAACGGTGCGACTAATACCTGCACCGCAAACAATCACATACGACGTGCGTACCGTTTAAGCATGCTGGGTACATCCAGGATCAGGGCAATACGGCCGTCACCTGTAATGGTTGCGCCGGACATACCGGGGGTGCCCTGCAGCATCTTGCCCAGAGGCTTGATTACCACTTCTTCCTGCCCAACCAGTTGATCGACGACAAAACCAATGCGTTGACTGCCAACAGTGAGAATAACCACATGGCCCTCGCCCTGCTCTTCATGGCTAGCGCCATTGACCAGCCAGCGCTTGAGGTAGAACAGCGGCAGTGCTTTGTCACGTACGATCACCACTTCCTGCCCGTCAACTACGTTGGTACGTGACAGATCCAAGTGGAAAATCTCGTTAACGTTCACAAGCGGGAAAGCGAAAGCCTGATTACCCAGCATGACCATCAGCGTCGGCATGATCGCCAGTGTCAAAGGAACCTTGATGACGATTTTCGAGCCTTGCCCTTTGCTCGAATACACGTTAACCGTGCCGTTAAGCTGGGAAATCTTGGTCTTCACCACGTCCATGCCGACACCACGGCCAGACACGTCGGAAATCTCAGTCTTGGTAGAGAAGCCCGGGGCGAAAATCAGGTTATAGCACTCGAAATCGCTCAACCGCTCTGCGGCGTCCTTATCCAGCATGCCTTTCTCAACAGCCTTGGCACGCAGAACATTGGCATCCATCCCTTTACCATCATCAGAGATAGTCAGCAGGATGTGATCCCCCTCCTGCTCGGCAGCCAGCACGACCTTGCCGCTGCGAGACTTGCCGGACGCCTCGCGCTCGTCCGGTGTTTCGATACCGTGGTCAACCGCGTTACGCACCAAGTGCACCAGCGGATCGGCCAGCGCCTCAACCAAGTTTTTATCCAGGTCAGTCTCTTCACCAACCAGCTCGAGGTTGATTTCCTTTTTCAAATTACGCGCCAGATCACGCACCAAACGCGGGAAACGACCGAAGACTTTCTTGATTGGCTGCATGCGGGTCTTCATCACCGCGGTTTGCAGATCAGCCGTAACCACATCAAGGTTTGACACAGCTTTGGACATGGCTTCATCCGAGCTGCTGGCGCCCAGACGCACCAAGCGGTTACGTACCAGTACCAGCTCGCCGACCATGTTCATGATTTCGTCGAGGCGCGCGGTGTCTACACGGACTGTGGTTTCAGCCTCGGTCGCATGCGCAGCTTTATCAGCCGCAGGTGCTGCAGCCTTGGCCGGGGTCTCTTTGGCGGCAGCAGGCTTAGCAACAGGCTTCGCTGCTGGTTTGGGTTGTTCAGCAGGCTTGGCAGGTTCCACAGCTTTGACCGGCTCTGGTGCTTTAGCAGCAACAGGGGCTGCAGGAGCTTTAGCAGGCTCAGCCTCACCAAACTTACCTTTGCCATGCAACTGATCCAACAGCGCTTCGAATTCGTCGTCAGTGATTTCATCACCACCGGTGCTTGCAGCAGATTCAGCGGCAGGCTCAGCAACAGGTGCTACCACCTGAGGCGAGAATTGTCCCTTGCCATGTAACTGATCCAGCAGCGACTCGAATTCATCGTCAGTGATTTCATCACCTCCCGCAGCGGTAGCGGAAGCATCTGCAACGGGCGTCACTGCTTCGGGCGTAAACTGACCTTTGCCGTGCAGTTGATCCAGCAGCGACTCAAACTCGTCATCAGTGATCTCATCATCGCCAGCGGCGGCGGCAGCCTGGCTGGCGGACTCATCCAGCGCGCCTAGCAGCTGCTCAAACTCGCTGTCAGTAATGTCGGCGGAAGAAACCTCAGCTACAGGTTCCGGCTGTGGCTCCGGCTCCACCACAGTCTCTTCAACCGCAGCGGATTCTTCTGCATTGCCAGGCTTGGCAAGGCGTGCCAATGCTTCCAGCAGCGCAGGTGAAGCCGGGGTCAGGTCCGTACGCTCACGCACTTCGGTGAACATGCCATTAACTGCGTCCAGTGCTTCCAGCACCACATCCATGAGGGCCGAGTCGACACGGCGCTCGCCCTTACGCAGGATGTCAAAAACGTTTTCTGCAATGTGACAGCATTCGACCAGCTCATTGAGCTGGAGAAAACCCGCACCACCTTTGACGGTGTGAAAACCGCGAAAGATGGCATTGAGCAGATCCATGTCGTCCGGACGACTCTCCAGCTCTACCAGCTGCTCGGACAGTTGTTCAAGAATCTCGCCGGCCTCCACCAGAAAGTCCTGGAGGATTTCTTCATCGGCGCCAAAGCTCATAAGGGTTGCTCCTAAAATCCTAGGCTAGAAAGCAGATCATCAACATCGTCCTGACTGGACGCGACGTCTTCACGCTTATCGGCATTAATCTGCGGACCTTCACCTTTGGAAGGTTCTTTTTGTTGTTCCTGCTCGGCGCGAATCAACTCGTAGTTGTGCTCGATACCAGCAAACTGGTCGACCTGACTGGCCATAATCACCAACTTCAGCAGGTTTTGCTCAACCTCGGTCACCAGTTGTGTCACCCGCTTAATGACTTGCCCGGTCAGGTCCTGATAGTCCTGAGCCAGCAGAATGTCATTGAGATTGCTGGAGACGGTCTGGTTATCACGCACGCTGCGTGCCAGAAATTGTTCAACCCGTTTGGCCAGATCACGAAAGCCGTCAGCGTTCATTTCACGGCGCATAAAACGGCCCCAATCATCGCTCAGGCTTTTTGCCTCATCGGCAATGCCATTAAGCACAGGGGCGCTTTCTTCAACCAGGTCCATGGTGCGATTGGCTGCATTCTCAGTCATCGTCACCACGTAGTTGAGGCGCTCGGTCGCATCCGTGATCTGGGAAATTTCAGTGGCGTACGGAACCCGTGGGTCAATCTGAAAGTTGACGATGGCGTTGTGCAGCTCACGCGTCAATTTACCGACCTCGTGGTACAGACCACGGTCGCGTGCCTTGTTCAGCTCGTGAATCAGTTGAACTGCGTCGCCAAACTTGCCTTGCTCGAGGCTCTCAACCAGTTGGCGGGCATTTTTCTTCAAGGTCGACTCAAGTTCGCCTTGCACGGAGTCTTTGTATTCCATAGCACCCTCATGCCGAACCTCAGCCGTTAACCCGTTCGAAAATCTTTTCGATCTTCTCTTTCAGAACCTGTGCGGTGAACGGTTTAACTACATAGCCGTTTACGCCAGCCTGAGCCGCTTCAATGATCTGATCGCGCTTGGCCTCTGCAGTCACCATCAAGACCGGCATGGACTTCAGACGATCATCCGCACGCACCGCACGCAGCAGATCAATACCGGTCATGCCCGGCATGTTCCAATCCGTCACCAGAAAGTCGAAATTGCCGCTTTGCAGCATCGGCAACGCAGTGGTGCCATCATCCGCTTCTGCGGTGTTGGTGAACCCCAAGTCACGCAGGAGGTTCTTAATGATCCGTCGCATCGTAGAGAAATCATCAACGATGAGGATTTTCATATTCTTGTCCAAGTCGACCTCCGTACAGTCCCAAACGCACCCAACTGTGTGTATGCGCTTTTAATCGTGAAACCGGCTTCGTTCAATGCGCGCGCCAGTCGCTCAGCCGAGCACGTAAACGCGCGGCACATTGGCTATGTAGCTGGCTGACGCGGGATTCGCTCACACCCAGCACTTCGCCGATCTCCTTCAAGTTCAATTCTTCGTCGTAATACAGTGCAAGGACCAGCCGCTCGCGCTCCGGCAGGTTAGCGATGGCATCTGCCAAGGCTGCCTGAAAACGCTCATCTTCCAGATCTCGCGAAGGTTCGTGGCTGTTGTTGCTGGCGTCTTCGGATAGTCCGCCGTGTTCGCCATCCTGTAATAGGTCGTCGAAACTGAACAAACGGCTGCCCAAAGTGTCGCCAAGAATGCCGTAGTAATCTTCGAGACTCAATTGGAGTTCGGCAGCAACTTCCTGATCTTTAGCGTCGCGGCCTGTTCTGGCCTCAACTTTACGAATGGCATCGCTGACCATACGGCTGTTACGGTGTACCGAACGCGGCGCCCAATCCCCCTTGCGCACCTCGTCCAACATCGAGCCACGGATACGAATTCCAGCGAAGGTTTCGAAGCTGGCGCCCTTGCCAGCATCGTATTTCTGCGCCGCTTCCAGCAGGCCGATCATCCCGGCCTGAATCAGATCATCGACTTGCACGCTAGCAGGCAAACGCCCCAAAAGGTGATAGGCGATACGCTTTACCAACGGCGCATAGCGTTCGATCAACTGATATTTGGAGTCCTGAGCCTGCGCTTTACTGTACATACGAAGACCCGACGCTACTGTCATATCGAAGAATCCGTTACCGGCTGCTGTACCAATCGCTCAACGAAAAATTCCAGGTGCCCACGCGGGTTGGCCGGCAGCGGCCAAGCATCTACTTTCTGTGCGATTGCCTTGAATGCCAGCGCGCATTTCGAGCGGGGGAAAGCTTCATACACTGCGCGCTGCTTTTGTACTGCCTTGCGTACAGCTTCGTCGTACGGCACTGCACCTACGTACTGCAGAGCGACGTCAAGGAAGCGGTCAGTGACTTTAGTTAATTTGGCGAACAGGTTGCGCCCTTCCTGCGGGCTGTGAGCCATGTTGGCCAGCACCCGGAAGCGGGTCATGCCGTGGTCACGGTTGAGCAGTTTGATCAGCGCGTAGGCATCGGTAATCGAAGTCGGTTCATCGCACACCACAACCAGCACTTCCTGGGCTGCGCGGACGAAACTGACAACACCGTCACCGATACCAGCGGCCGTGTCGATGATCAGCACATCGAGATTGTCGCTAATGTCACTGAACGCCTGAATCAGGCCAGCATGCTGCATGGGCGAAAGCTGCACCATGCTCTGAATACCGGACGCAGCCGGTACGATGCGAATGCCCCCTGGCCCTTGCAGCAGCACGTCGCGCAAGTCGCACTCGCCATTTACCACATCTTCCAAAGTGCGCTTAGCGTTAAGCCCAAGCAGCACATCGACGTTGGCCAAACCCAAGTCCGCGTCCATCAGCATGACCCGACGGCCGAGATCGGCCAGCGCCAATGCCAGATTTACCGACACGTTGGTTTTGCCGACGCCACCTTTGCCGCCGGTCACCGCAATCACCTGTACGGGATGCATACCCATATTTTTCACACACCTTGTCTAACTTCGACTGGGCCACCAGGCCTTCTGATCTGGATCTTGACCCTGACCGGGATTTAACCAACTCGTCGTGCAGGCTGTTGGTACAGACCAGCAAACATATCAGCCATTGTATCCTCGCTCGGGTCCTGGCTGGCCTGCAGTCCAACTGCACGGCTAACCAGTTGATGACTGCGTGGAACTTGCAAGTCATCTGGAATTCTCGGCCCATCAGTGAGATAGGCTACCGGTAGAGACTGGCTAATTGCCAGCCCTAAAACTTCACCCATGCTGACCGCTTCATCGACCTTGGTAATGATGCAGCCTGCAAGGCCGCAACGCTTATAACTATGGTAGGCCGCTTTGAGCACTTGGCCCTGACTTGTAGCGGCCATAACCAGATAATTTTTTGCATTGATACCGCGACTGGCCAACGCTTCGAGCTGCATACGCAACGCTGGATCATTAACCGGCAGACCCGCTGTATCGATCAGCACCACACGCTTACGTGCCAACGGAGCCAGCGCCTGAGTCAGTGATTGCGTTGGATCGACCAGCGTCACTGGCACGTCCAGAATGCGGCCGAGCGTCTTGATCTGCTCCTGAGCACCGATACGATAGCTGTCCATGCTCACTAGCGCGATATTTTGCGAGCCATATTTGAGCACATAACGGGCGGCCAATTTCGCCAATGTGGTGGTTTTGCCCATCCCGGCAGGGCCGACCAACGCGATTACGCCGCCCTCTTCCACAGGCTCTTGCTCCGGAGTTTTGATGCTGTGGGCTAAATGGGCCAGCAGCATACGCCAGGCCTGACGTGGCTCAGCGATGGAGGCCACGCGCTCCAGCAGCGTTTTGGCCAACTCAGCGGGAACCCCCATACGCTGCAGACGACGCCAGAGATTGGCTTGCTGCGGCTTACGGCTCTGCACCTGCCCCCAGGCGATGGAACCCAACTGCACTTCGATCAGCTCACGCAGGCCGTTGAGTTCGTAGCGCATGGCATCCAATGCGTTCTGATCCACCGGCGCAGCGGTAGCAGCGACCGGGGCAGCAGGTTTACCGCGCAGGGCCTCGGCAAGCTGATCAGCCTGAACATTCGGCAGCTCTGCGCCAAACAGTTGACGATCCTTACTGACGTTGACGGTAGCGCGAGTGGTCAGCTCCGCATGGGCCGTTGCAATTTTCGCCTGGGTCTTGCGCAGCTCGGCTTCCAGGGCAGGGTTAGCCTGACGCGCCGGCACTGGCGGGGCCTGATAATCCAGCGCAGCGGTCAGCTCAACGCCGCCAGCGACCCGGCGATTGCCGATAATCGAGGCGTCAGCACCCAGCTCATCGCGTACCAGTTTCATAGCGGTGCGCATATCGACTGCGAAAAAACGTTTGACCTGCATGGCCTGTAACCTCGATTAGTTCTGTCCTACCGTCGCAACGATGGTGACTTGCTTGTTATCCGGGATTTCCTGGTATGCCAACACGTGGATACTCGGAACTGCCAACCGCGCGAATCGTGAGAGCATCGCCCGCACCGGACCGGCTACCAACAGAATCACTGGTTTGCCGAGCATTTCCTGGCGCTGGGCTGCATCGATCAACGAACGCTGCAGCTTTTCGGCCATTCCCGGCTCCAGGAGGATGCCATCCTCGGAGCCTTGTCCGGCCTTCTGGATACTGTTCAGCAAAATCTGTTCCAACCTTGGTTCCAAGGTGATCACAGGCAGCTCTGAGTCTAGTCCCACAATGCTTTGCACGATTGCACGGGAAAGTGCGACACGGGCAGCCGCCACCATCGCGGCGGGATCTTGACTCTTAGGAGCGACATTCGCGATGGCCTCGGCAATGGTGCGGATGTCGCGCACGGGCACCTGCTCCTGCAGCAGCGCCTGCAGCACTTTGAGCAGCGTCGACAGCGACACCAAGCCCGGCACCAGCTCTTCAGCCAGCTTCGGCGAACTCTTAGCCAGCAGACTCATCAACTGCTGCACTTCTTCATGGCCGAGCAGTTCGTGGGCGTGTTTGTGCAGAATCTGATTGAGGTGAGTGGCAACCACGGTACTGGCATCCACAACGGTGTAGCCAAGAGACTGCGCCTGATCGCGCTGACTAGGCTCAATCCACACTGCCTCCAGACCAAACGCTGGGTCCTGCGCCGCAATACCGTTAAGAGGCCCGAACACCTGGCCCGGGTTGATCGCCAGCTCGCGCTCCGGATAAACCTCGGCCTCAGCCACACTCACACCCATCAGCGTCAAGCGATAACCGTTGGGTTGCAAATCGAGGTTGTCGCGGATGTGTACCGAAGGCATGAGAAAGCCCATTTCCTGCGACAGCTTCTTACGTACGCCTTTGATACGCGCCAACAGCTGACCACCTTGGTTGCGGTCAACCAGAGGAATCAAACGGTAGCCCACCTCCAGACCAACCATGTCCACCAGTTGCACGTCATCCCAACCCAACTCTTTGACTTCCTGAGCACGCTGGGCCGGAAGCAATTCTTGCTGGCGCGCGGCTTCTTTAACCTCTTCTTCTTTGGCTTTACGCGACTTATTGGCAATCCAGTACGCGGCACCGGCAGCGATAAGGCCCAGACCAATAAACGGCACATGCGGCATGCCCGGCACCAGGCCCATGGCGATCATCACCGCACCAGTCACCGCCAGCGCACGAGGCGAGGCAAACATTTGACGGTTGACCTGAGCGCCCATGTCCTCCGAACTGGAAACGCGGGTCACCATGATTGCAGCAGCAGTGGACAGCAGCAGAGATGGAATCTGTGCCACCAGACCGTCACCGATGGTCAACAGGGTGTAAATCTTGCCGGCGTCAGTAAAAGACAGGTCGTGCTGCAGCACACCAATGGCAATACCACCAATGAGGTTGATGAAGAGGACGAGCAGACCAGCAATAGCATCACCGCGGACGAACTTACTGGCACCGTCCATAGAGCCATAGAAATCCGCTTCTTGCGCCACTTCAGTACGACGCTTTTTGGCTTCAGCCTGATCAATCAGCCCAGAGTTAAGGTCAGCATCAATCGCCATCTGCTTGCCTGGCATCGCATCCAAGGTGAAACGCGCGCTGACTTCTGAGATACGCCCGGCACCTTTGGTGACCACCACGAAGTTGATGATCATCAGGATCGCAAACACCACAATACCGACCACGTAGTTACCGCCGATCACCACCTCACCGAAGGCCTGAATTACCTTACCGGCAGCGTCATGGCCATCTTGGCCGTGCAGCAAAACCACCCGAGTAGAAGCGACGTTAAGCGCCAAGCGCAGCAAGGTAGCTGCCAGCAATACAGTAGGGAAAACTGCGAAATCGAGCGGACGCAGCGCGTAGATGGCGACCAGAAGAACCACAATCGACAACGCGATGCTGAAAGTGAACAGCACGTCCAGGAGGAACGGAGGCACCGGCAGCATGACCATGGCCAGCATGACCAGCAGCAGCAATGGAATCCCCAGATTGCCATGCCGCAAGCCCGCAAGATTGCTGCGAGCATCACTTACCAGTTGTCCACGATCGAATGCCACTGCCATACCCCAGCCCTATCAAACTTTTGACGCTGATGCGCCTTTTGACTGGGGATCTGCAAGAAACCTTCCAACTTTGCCAAACAGGCAAAAATCAGACTGAATTCAGCAATTTGAGGCTGCGTAATTATTCGTCACGACGCAGATCCGGCGGGATTGGAAGATCAGGCAAAGACCCGGGACGCTTGCCTTTACCGGCCTGGTATTGACGCAGCTGATAAACGTAAGCCAAGACCTGAGCAACTGCCAGATACAGGCCTGCGGGAATTTCCTGATCCAGCTCAGTGGAGTAATAAACCGCCCGCGCCAATGCCGGCGACTCCAGCACCATAACCTTGTGTTCGTTGGCGATCTCACGAATTTTCAGTGCCGTGAAGTCGCCACCTTTGGCCAGCAGAATCGGCGCATTGCCTTTTTCAGCGTCGTATTTCAACGCCACCGCAAAGTGCGTCGGGTTGGTGATCACCACATCAGCCTCAGGCACAGCCTGCATCATGCGGCTGTTGGCCATCTCCCGCTGCAACTGCCGAATGCGTGATTTAACTTCCGGCTTACCCTCAGAGTCCTTGTATTCGTCGCGCACTTCCTGCTTGGTCATCATCAGCTTCTGCTTAGTGCTCCAGAGCTGGAACGGCACATCCACCGCAGCAATTAGAATCAGCCCGCAGGACATCCACAATGCACTCCAGCCAACAATGATCATTGAGTGAATGATGGCCATCTCAATCGGCTCATGGGCAATGGCCAGCAAGTCGCCCTGCCAGGACGACAGGACACTGACACCCACGATCAGAATCACCAGAAACTTCGCCAGCGCCTTTAACAGCTCGACCAGTGCCTGCATGGAAAACATGCGTTTAAGCCCGGCCAACGGGTTCATCCGGCTGAATTTCGGCATCAGTGCTTCTGCTGAAAAAAGCCACCCCCCCAACGAAATAGGCCCGACGATTGAGACAATCAGCAGCAACACCAGCAGTGGCAACAAAGCTTCCAAGGCCACCTGCCCGGAGGCTGCCAGCCACAGGCCCATGCTGTTTTCGTCCATGATGACTTCGCGGCTGAGCTCAAAATTGCCGCGCATGATGTCCAACATGGCTTTGCCGATGCTGCCACCAAAGGCCAGCATGCCGCCAAAGCCACCCAGGGTTACCGCCAGCGTATTGAGCTCTTTGGAACGGGCAATCTGGCCTTTCTCACGGGACTCGCGCAGGCGTTTCTCCGTGGGTTCCTCGCTCTTATCGGCACCGCTTTCAGACTCAGCCATGGCTTACTTAACCTTTACCAGGTCACGCATGAATTGCAGGGCCTCGGTGGCGAAGATTTGATACTGACTGAGGATATCGGCCATACCCAACCAAACGATGATCAGGCCCAGCACCAGCGTAAGCGGGAAACCGATGGAAAAGATATTCAGCTGTGGTGCCGCGCGAGTCATCACACCAAACGCCAAGTTGATGACCAGCAGTGCGGTGATAGCGGGCAGCACCAGCAGCAGCGCCGCGCCGATCACCCACCCCAAGCGGGTGACGATTCCCCAGAAGGTTTCAACCTGAAAACCACTGCCAACCGGCAAGGTGACAAAGCTTTCGGCCAAGACTTCGAACACCACCAGATGGGCATTCATGGCCAGAAACAGCAGGGTCACCAGAATCATGAAGGCCTGACCAATAACCGGCACGCTCACACCGTTAGCCGGATCGACCATGGAGGCAAAACCAAGGCCCATCTGCATTGCCACAATCTGACCGGCAATGGTGAAAACCTGAAACAACAACTGCAGGGCGAAGCCCATCATCGCGCCAATCAGCACTTCCTGAGCGATCCACCAGATGGCTTTTAGGCTGATGGCATCCACCTGCGGCATCGGTGGCAGCGTCGGTACGATCACCACACAAACGGCCAACGCCAGGTACAACCGAATCCTCGCGGAAACCAGTTGCGTACCGATAAGCGGCATAAACATGAACAAAGCGCTGATGCGGAACAGCGGCAGGATAAAACTGCCGACCCAGGCCCCGATCTGCGCGTTGGTTAGCTCCAGCATGTCAGCCGATCAGCATGGGAATGTTCATGATCAGGTTTTGCGTGTACTCCATCAGCTGACGCACCAGCCAGGGGCCGGCAAAGATCAGCGCCAGAAGAATGACGAGTAACCTGGGCAAAAAACTTAAGGTCTGTTCGTTGATCTGCGTGGCCGCCTGAAACATCGCCACCACCAAGCCCACCAGCAGGCTCGGCACGACCATGACCGCAACGATCATGGAGGTCAGCCACAACGCTTCACGGACAATATCGACAGCAACTTCCGGGGTCATCGTCAGGTTCCTCCGAAGCTGGCAGCCAGCGTGCCCATAATCAGCGCCCAACCATCAATCAAGACAAACAGCATGATCTTGAATGGCAGGGAAATGATCAGCGGCGAGAGCATCATCATACCCATCGCCATAAGGATGCTGGCCACCACCATGTCGATGATCAAAAACGGAATGAAGATCATGAAACCGATCTGAAACGCGGTTTTCAGCTCTGAGGTAACAAATGCCGGGATCAAGATAGTCAGCGGTGTTTCGGCAGGGCTGGCAATATCCGTACGTTTGGACAACCTCACGAACAGTTCAAGATCGCTCTCGCGGGTCTGCGACAACATAAAGTTGCGCATCGGCAACTCTGCCTTGCGAATCGCCTCCTGTGCAGGCAACTGCTCGTTCAGGTAGGGCTGCAAAGCATCGCGGTTAATCTCATCGAATACCGGGGCCATGATGAACATGGTCAGAAACAACGCCATGCCCACCAGAATCTGGTTGGACGGCGTCTGCTGCAGGCCCAGCGCCTGACGCAGAATTGAAAACACGATGATGATGCGGGTGAAGCTGGTCATCAGCATGACGAACGCTGGGATGAAACTCAGCGCCGTCATGATCATCAGGATTTGCAGGCTAACTGAATACTCCTGCTGCCCTTCTGCATCCGTACTCAGGGTAATGGCCGGAATCGACAGTGGGTTATCAGCCCCCAGCGCCAACGGCGCAGCCAACGATACAAGCAGCAACAGCAACAGGCGCAGCGCACTCATCAAGACTTGTCCTTCTGATCCTTGCCCAGCAGCTCCATCAGGCGCTGAGCAAACTCCCCGGTCGCAGGTTCGGTGTCTGGCAGGTGCACAGGCTCTTTGAGCACATGCAAGGTGGTGATGTTGCCTGGGGTAAAGCCCAGCAGAACCTGCTCTGAGCCTACCTGCACCAGCAGCAGACGATCACGTGGGCCCAGTGGCTGAGTCGCCAGTACTTTAATTACTTGGCCGCCACGCGGCACGATGCGCTGTACACGGCGCATCATCCAGGCCAGAGCGAAGATCAGGCCGATCACCAGCAGCAGGCCTAATAGCATCTGCCCGAGCTGGCTGCTCATATCACTGCTCGGCGCAGGCTGTACGGCAGGCTGCGCGGCAAACGCACTCAGGGGCAGCAACAGGCTGGCAAGAATCCACTTACGCATGATCAACGCAGCTTCTTGATGCGTTCGCTCGGGCTGATTACGTCAGTCAGGCGAATACCGAATTTTTCGTTAACCACCACCACTTCGCCATGGGCGATCAAGGTGCCATTAACCAGTACATCCAGCGGTTCACCGGCCAGACGATCCAACTCAATGACTGAGCCCTGATTAAGCTGCAGCAGGTTGCGGATGGTGATGTCGGTGTTGCCCACTTCCATGGAAATGGAAACTGGGATATCCAGAATCACATCCAGATTCGGGCCCTCAAGATTCGCCGGCACGTTGGATTTTGGCGAGCTGTTGAACTCTTCCATCGGCGCACGCGGTGGTGCCGGAATCGGATCACTGGCGGCCAGCATGGCGTCAATGTCGTCCTGACTGGCCGGCGAGCCGGCTTCTGACAATGCGGCTGCCCACTCATCGGCTAACGCCTGTTCGGCGGAAGTGCCTTCGTTCTGATTTTCGTCTGCCATGGTCTTTCCTCGGCTGGCGTTGAATGGGATAAAAAATTAGCGCTGACGCTCGACCGGATCGAGCACCTGCAAGGCCAGATTGCCTTTATGTGCACCCAACTTGACCTTAAAGGCCGGCACGCCGTTGGCGCACATGATGATGTCTTCAGGCAACTCGACCGGAATCACATCGCCGGGCTGCATATGCAGGATGTCGCGCAACTTGAGCTGGCGGCGTGCGATGGTGGCGCCCAGCGGCACACTGACACCCATGATGTCTTCACGCAGGGCCTTGATCCAACGCTCGTCCTGATCATCGACGTCAGACTGGAAGCCGGCATCGAGCATTTCACGGATCGGCTCGATCATCGAATACGGCATGGTGATGTGCAGGTCACCACCACCGCCATCCAACTCAATGTGGAAGGTGGAAACCACCACTACTTCGCTTGGGCTGACGATATTAGCCAGCGCCGGGTTCACTTCCGAGTTGACGTACTCGAAGTTGATATCCATCACCGCATGCCAGGCTTCACGCAGGTCGGTGAAAGCCTGATCGAGCACCATACGCACAACGCGCAATTCGGTCGGGGTGAACTCACGCCCCTCAATCTTGGCGTGACGACCATCACCACCAAAGAAGTTGTCTACCAGCTTGAACACCAGCTTGGCGTCCAGAATGAACAACGCTGTACCGCGTAACGGCTTCATCTTGACCAGATTGAGGCTGGTCGGCACGTACAGCGAGTGCACGTATTCACCGAACTTCATCACCTGCACGCCGCCCACCGCCACATCCGCCGAGCGGCGCAGCAGGTTGAACATGCTGATGCGGGTGTAACGAGCGAAACGCTCGTTGATCATCTCCAGGGTCGGCATGCGCCCCCGGACAATTCGGTCCTGACTGGTCAGGTCATACTGTTTGACACTGCCCGGTTCGGCATCGTCCTCGGTTTCGACCAAGCCGTCATCGACGCCGTGCAGAAGCGCGTCGATTTCATCTTGGGAAAGCAGGTCTTGCACAGCCATACAGGGCTCCTGATTACTGCAAAACGAAATTAGTAAACAACACTTGTTCGACCGTCACCTTACCGGTCTCCTTTTGCGCCAGCTCCTGCACACTAACCGTGGCCTGCTGGCGCAGCAATTCTTTGCCCGGCGCACTCATTAATGCGCCGAAATCCGCATTACCAAACAGCATAACCAAGCGATTGCGCAGTACCGGCATGTGTACTTTCAGCGCATCCAGCGCTGCCTTGTCGCGGGCCATCAAGGCCACACTGACCTGCATATAACGGGCGCGGCCTTCGTGGTTAAAATTCACCACAAATGCTGGAGCCAGCTCTTCATAAATGGCTGGCTGCTTAATCGGTGCGGCGGTTGGCGCAGTGCTCTCAGCTGGTGAGGCCTCGGCAGCGTCACCTTTCTTACTGAGGTAGAACCAGGTTCCGCCAATCGACAATGCCATCGCCACCAACACAGCGATCACGATCAGAATGATCAGCTTAAATTTGCCGGCGGGCTGATCGTTGCCCACGGGGTTAGGCGCTGCACCTTTCTTTGCCATGCCAATAATCCGTCGCTATTCGGAGTTGTATCCGTTTTCAATGGGATAAGAGCAAGTGTTATGCCAGTCTTTCAGCAAACCTGCCCAAATGCGTCATGACCTGCCAAACAGGCCATCTGGAGCCGTGATAGTTTATCGCCATCTCACAAACAAAATCGCCCGCTCCATGCACTGGAACGGGCGATTCGCAGTTTAGAACAGAGCGAAGTGCAACTACAGCGCTCTGATTAAGTAATACCGTCGGTCAGGCGTAGTAATCCACCAAACTGCGGGCACGCTGTGTCAAGTGTGCAGCTGACTCCACTGCCGAACCCTGAGCAGACTCATCAACACCCGCCACACCACCATTGCCATCGCGCCCTCGCGAACCACCATCTGCTTGCTCTTCCTGGCCTTGCCAGCCGCGGTTGGGCGACTGATCAGAAACATTCACGTCGACTTGGCCCATGCCCTGCTGAGCGAACATTTCACGCAGGCGATACATTTGCGAATCCAGTGCTTCGCGCACACCGGCATGCGGGCTGGCGAATGTAATCAGACTCTGATCCTGGTTCACGCTGATGCGAATGTCTAAGCGTCCGAGCTCCGCCGGGTCCAGTTGAATCTCGGCGGTTTTCAGGTTCTGGCTGGACATCAGCATGACCCGATCAACCACAGCCTCACTCCAGCCACCTTGCTGCATGGCAACAGGCTGGCCAACGACCGGGCCGCGCGCGGCAGAAGCCTGCTGGGTCACCGCTTGGCTCAGGGCGCTCAGTTTGCTAATGAAGTTTTCCTGCGAGTTGTTCGCAGTGCCCTCTTTCAACGCCTCCAGCGATTTGCCGGTAAGCCCCTGCAACTCCAAATCGCCCAACAACGTGTCACCTTCGCTGATCGCTTCATCACTCACGATCTGGCTGCCGAGTAGACTTTCTGCCGTAGCATCAGTGGAAACAGCTCCCTTGAGAACTTGCTCTTGGGACTGCGCTCCGATGTTCAACGCCATGCGCACCGCTTGTAATTGGTTCAGCGCATCTTGATCGGCATCAAAGCTAGCTTCGGTCAACGTCGCCGGCCCTGAGCTTAGCAAGGAAGGGTTAGCCAATAAAACGTCACCCTCAGACGCCTGCGTCAAGCTATTGTCCGCAGTGTCAGTACCCACGCCAAACAGCAGTAACGGGTCAATCGCAGCGGTGTCCTGGCTTTCATCCGGCAAGTCATTGCCGCTGTCGGCAATTTCTTCCGTCACGGCATCAGCCTGCGGCGCTGGTTCTTTGACTGCGGAATCACCCGCCTCAGCCTCACGCGCCTGCTTGGCCGTGGCGTCGCGACGCTCAGCAGCCTGTGCCTGACGCTCTTTGGCATACACGTCAGAGAAGCTGGAAGCCTCTTTCTGACTGGGCCCGGCGGCTTTGGCTGCACTCTGGGAAGGAGCACTGCGGGTTTTGATTTCTGCGGCTGAGTTCAGCAGCAGATCGGGAGCAACGGACATGCATACTCTCCGTACAAGTGGATTATGCTCATGACAGAGCAAGGACCGGGCCAACTTGCAAAGCGAGAATGCAGAAACTGAACGTCAGGCACCAAATAGCTGCAATTCGGCCCTGATCAGGGAATGGATCAACTCAAACTCGCGCTCAGCTTGCTCCAGCAACTCTCCAGCGCGATTCATCTGGCAAGCTCGTGCCGCAGTTTCCAGTTGCAGGCACAACTCCGTCAGCAAGGGCGCGCCAACATTACTGTTGCTGCCTTTAAAGCTGTGTGCGGTCTGCCAGAGAGCTTCTGCATCATTGTTCCGCAAGGCCTGGCGCAGCTGATCCAGGCGCGCCGTTGAGTCACTGAGGTAAGCCTCAAGCAAGTGCGGATACTCATCCTCCAGAACATCCTGCAGGACTCTCAACGTCTCATGATCAATGTGGCGAGCGGACACACCCTAACCCTCTTGGCTGAAGCGTTGATTATGCCGCCGCCCCCCTGAAAACTCCATGTACACGCCACTGTGCGTCTTGCGCTTACTGAGGCTTGGCTCAGTCGTGGGTGTTTTGCGGGCGCAAACGCTGCGACAACTCATCCAACAGTTTCTGCTCGCGCTTATCTTCAGCCATGCGGGCTTCATCCAGGTAGCGCTTGACCAGCTTGCGCAGCCCCTCAAGCCGGGCATAGCGCTGCTGCCAAGCCTCCCGAGCCTTGAGCACATTGGATCGGTGCCATTCCACACTGTTGCGCTGTTGGCCAATGGCGGTTTCCAGTTGTGACAAAAAGCGCTGGTAGTTGATCAACCACTGCCCGGATACACCGTGCTGGCCCTCCGTCATCCACTGCTGCTGATAGTCGCCGCGATAGCGCTCCAGATCGCCCAGCTGCATTTCGGCCTGCTGTAACTGCCCCTGACAACGCCCCAGCAAGGCCGCCGCATCGCGCTCGTCCTTCTCCGCCATTTCAACCACAGGGGCCAACCGCGCCGCCCGACCTTTGGACATTTATCAGCTACCCGGTGCTTGCGGATTAAGGGTTGAAGCCAACATGGCCTGGCACGCTGCCAGACTTTCACTGTCATGCAGGCCCTGGCGAAGGTAAGTAACCATGGCAGGTTGGCGGGCAATGGCCAGATCGGTGTCAGGATCACCACCAGGCACATAAGCACCAACGCTGATCAAATCGCGGCTCTGCTGATAACGCGACCACAGCTGCTTAAAGCGCTGAGCCTGACGCAGGTGATCAGGGCTGACCACTTGCGGCATAACCCGGCTAATCGAAGCCTCAATATCAATCGCCGGATAATGACCTTCCTCAGCGAGACGACGGGACAACACAAAGTGACCGTCCAATACCCCACGCGCGGCATCAGCGATTGGGTCCTGCTGGTCATCACCTTCGGACAGCACTGTATAGAACGCAGTAATCGAACCGCCGCCCGCCTCCGCATTACCAGCACGCTCCACCAGCTTCGGCAGTTTGGCAAATACGGAAGGCGGATAGCCTTTAGTCGCAGGCGGCTCGCCAATGGCCAGAGCGATTTCCCGCTGGGCCTGGGCGTAGCGTGTCAGGGAGTCCATCAGCAGCAAGACATTCTTGCCCTTGTCGCGGAAATACTCGGCGATGCGTGTGCAGTACTGCGCAGCACGCAGGCGCATCAGCGGCGCATCATCGGCTGGTGAGGCGACCACAACGGAGCGTTTGATGCCCTCTTCTCCGAGAATCTCGTCAATAAATTCTTTAACTTCGCGGCCCCGCTCACCGATCAGCCCGACTACGATGATTTCCGCTTCAGTAAAGCGCGTCATCATGCCCAGCAGCACCGACTTACCGACACCAGTACCGGCAAACAGGCCCAGACGCTGACCACGCCCAACCGTCAGCAAACCGTTAATGGAGCGAATACCGACATCCAGCGGCTCGCTGATTGGGTGACGATTAAGCGGGTTAATGGTTGGCCCATCCATTGGCACCCAATCTTCGGCCTTCATCCCGCCTTTACCATCCAGCGGACGCCCCGCGCCATCCAGTACGCGGCCAAGCATCGACATACCCATCGGCAAGCGTCCGGTATCTGGCAGCGGCACAACTCGCGCGCCGGGCGCGATGCCTGCCAGGCTGCCGACCGGCATAAGGAAGATCTTTCCGCTGGAAAAGCCCATCACTTCCGCTTCGACCTGAACCGGATGATGGGTGTCATCGTTGATCACGAGGCAGCGGCTGCCCAATGCGGCGCGCAAACCTTCGGCCTCAAGGGTTAAGCCAACCATGCGCAGCAGACGCCCTTCCACTACAGGCTGGGCTGGCAACTGCACGGCATCCATGTAGCCAAACATGCGTTTGACGTAGCTGGTCCGCTCAAGGCGCATCCGGCTCGTCCTCATCGTCTGGCAGGGCTGAGTCAGCGTCGTCCAGCTCAATCTCCATATCCGCATCAAGCGGATTGGTGCGGTGCTCGCGCTTCTGGTCGAGCAACTGTTTGATGGCCTGAGCCAGGCGGGTTTCCACCGTAGCATCAATGCGGCTCACTTCACTCTCAACCCGGCAACCGCCCGGCATCAGTGAGGCGTCCTCAAGAATTCGCCAGTGCGCTTCCTGCCGCTCGCGCAGCGCCTTAATCAGGTCAAAGTCCTGCGGGTTGACGAACAAGCGGATGTTTTCTGCCCCCATCGGGAGCAGTTTGAGTGCTTCAGTGAGCACCTGACGGATCTGCGTAGAGTCGATTTCCAGCTCACGCTGAATGACTTCGCGAACAATATGTTCAACCAGCCCGACCATCGCCTCTTCAACATCCTGATCTTGCGTAGCGATCGGCTCAAACAGATGCGCCATCAGGGTTTCCAGAGCCATAAGACGAGTCGTCAGCGCAGCCTCGCTTTCCTGCTTGGCCCTGAGCTGTCCGGCACGGAAGCCGTCTTTCTCACCGGTGGCAAAGCCTTCGTTGTAGGCGTCCTGACGGATGGCCTCCAACTCTTCCAGCGTCAAGGGTTTGACTTGCTCAACTGGCACTTCTTCGATTTCAGCCTGCACCTCTTCGGTGACCGGCTCTGGCTCCGGCTCAAGAGCAGCAGGCTCGGGCTCAGGAACATCTGGGTCGAAGCTGGGCAGCGTCCACACATCGAACGCTTTGAGGTCTTGCGCGCGAATCAGATCGCTTGGGGACTCTTTGGTCGTCATGACTTAGACCATTTCCTCGCCGCCCTTGCCGCCCAGCACAATCTCCCCGGCCTCGGCCATACGGCGGGCGATGGTGAGGATCTCTTTCTGCGCCGCTTCCACGTCGCTGACCCGCACCGGCCCTTTGGCGTCCAGGTCGTCACGCAGCAGCTCGGCAGCCCGCTTGGACATGTTCTTGAAAATCTTGTCTTTAACCGCGTCGTCAGCGCCTTTAAGCGACAGCACCAGCACATCGGACGACACTTCACGCAGCAACGCCTGAATACCACGATCGTCGACATCGGCGAGGTTGTCGAAGACAAACATCAGGTCTTCGATCTGGCTGGACAGGTCTTCGTCGATTTCGCGGATGGCGTCCATCAACTGGCCTTCCACCGAGCTGTCGAGGAAGTTCATGATGTCTGCCGCACGCTTCACGCCGCCCAACGCAGCGCGGGAGGTGTTGGAGCTGCCGGAGAACTGCTTCTCGAGAATCTGGTTAAGTTCTTTCAGTGCTGCCGGCTGCACAGTGTTTAGGGACGACACACGCAAGACGATATCCAAGCGCACTTTGTGATCGAAATGACTGAGCACTTCGCCCGCCTGATCCGGGTCCAGATAGGCCACTACAATCGCCTGAATCTGCGGGTGCTCGTAGCGAATAACGTCTGCCACCGCGCGCGGCTCCATCCACTTCAGGCTGTCCAGGCCGCTGGTGTTACCACCCAGGAGAATACGGTCGATCAGGCTGCCAGCTTTGTCTTCGCCCAGCGCCTGGGTCAGCATCTTGCGAATGTAACCGTCTGCACCCACGCCGAGACTGGTCTGATCGCCCACGATTTCGACAAACTCAGCCATCACCTGTTCGACCTGCTCGCGCTGAATGTTGCGCATGCCGGCCATGGCCATACCGACCCGCTGCACTTCTTTCGGACCGAGATGACGCAGTACCTGGGCTGCGTCGGTTTCGCCAAGCGACAGCAGGAGAATCGCTGCTTTGTCGACTTTGCTCATTTTGGTGACGGTTCGATTATCACTCATCGGCGTTAATCCACTCTTTAACTACTTGAGCTACACGGCCTGGGTCTTCAGCCACCAGATGTTTGATGGCATTTAGCTGTGCATCATACCCTTCACTTGGACTCGGCAGCAGAATGCTTTGCGGGCCACCACCGATGCTGACGCGGTCTTCGGCCAGATCAGATGCCAGCGCACCCATCTCACCCAACTCCAGATCACCGTCGCGCAGCTCATCCGCTGGCCTGGCCGGATTAGTGATGTTTTTCAGTACTGGACGTAGCACACCGAACACCAGAATCAGGATAAACGCCACACCCAATACTTGCTTAACGATGTCCCAGAACCAGGGCTGGGTGTAGAACGGAATATCGATGTCTTCTTCCAGGCCCATGTCACTGAACGCGGTGTTGATAACGCTGACGCTATCCCCACGGGTGGCATCAAATCCGACCGAGTCCTGAACCAGGCGAGTGAAACGCGCCAGATCATCGCTGCTCCACGGCGTGCGGGTAACTGCGCCAGTGGCCGGATCGACCTTTACCTGATCGTCCACCACCACCGCGACAGAAAGTCGACGCAGGCGGCCTTGCTGCTGTTTGGTGTAGCTGACAGAGCGATCCAGTTCGTAGTTACGGGTTGCTTGCTCGCGTTTGTCCGCCGGATAGGGTGCCAGCATAGGCTGGCCGGTCGCCGGATCCATAATCTGCTGACCATTGGCATCCAGCAACGGTTGGCCCGCCGCCACCGGCCCAGCAGGGGCGGCTGCGGCAGTAGCTTGCTGAGGCGCAGCACCAGCGGCTGGCGGCTGATTGCTCAGTGCACCTGGCACGCCTTGGGGCGGCAGGCTGCTGGTACGCTGCTCGTTTACCGACTGCTCGCTGCGCAGGGCTGGCTGATCCGGGTTGAAGGATTCCGACGTGGATTCGACAGCGCTGAAATCAACATCCGCAGAAACTTCCGCCTTGTAGCGTCCCGCACCCAATACAGGCTGCAGGATGTTATGCACGCGCTGGGTGAACAGGCTCTCCATGCGGCGGCTGTAATCGAATTGTTTGCCTGCCATGGTCAACTCGGACATTTCCTGAATGTCCGACAGCAGATTACCGCGCTGATCAACCACGGTGACCTGATTTTTGTTCATTTCCGGCACGCTGCTGGCGACCAGATTAACGATGGCCATCACCTGGCTCGGCTCAAGGCTGCGCCCAGAATAAAGCTCCACCAGAACGGAGGCACTTGGCTTGCGCTCATCACGGACAAACACCGAGCTTTTAGGCAGAGCAAGGTGTACTCGAGCCGATTTAACGTTGTTCAGGCTAGAAATGGTGCGGGCCAGTTCACCCTCAAGACCACGGCGATAACGGGTTGCCTCCATGAACTGGCTGGTACCCAGACCTTGTTCCTGATCGAGAATCTCAAAGCCGACACTGGTATCACGCGGGGCTACGCCAGCCGCGGCGAGTCGCATGCGAGCGCGAGCCAGATCATCTGCTTTGACCAGCAGAGCTCCGGAGTTAGGCTCTACGGTGTATTTGATGTCAGATGCGGACAGGGTTTCCATCACCTGCGAGGCATCCATTCCTTCCAAGCTGCCATACAGCGGGCGGTAATCCGGCTGCTGCGACCACAGCACAACGGCAAAACCGATGGCTACACTGGCTGCCAGCCCCACCAATAAGCCGATCTGCCGCAGCATCGACATATCGGCAAGATTTTCCAGAAACGTCAGGCCGAAGAGAGTCTTCTTCGGCTCATCGCCACCGGTCGTGGCAGGTACGTTTGCAGCAGCCTCAGCCATGATTCAGTTCCACCCTTAAACCGGCATTTGCATAATGTCTTGATACGCTTGAACCAGCTTGTTGCGCACTTGGGTCATCGCCTGAAATGAAACGCTGGCTTTCTGCGAGGCAATCATCACGTCAGTCAAATCAACACCGCTGGTGCCCATTTCAAAGGCTGTCGCCAACTTGTTGGAAGCTTGCTGAGTCTCGTGAACTTTGTTCACTGCCTGGCCAAGCATGTCGGAAAAGCTCGGCATACCGGCTTCCGGGGTGCTGGTCACAGGTTTCTGACGCGCCATGGCATCTGCCTGCAACGAACGCATTTCCAACATCAAGCGATTGAATTCAATACCTTGGCTCATCTCTACCTCCACTGGCCGCGATTTTTTTGACGCTTCGCAGCATTTACAGGGGATAGTGCAACAACGATGCCAAAATTATGAAAACGTTCAGATTCGCGCTACGAGCCCAATCCGCCCTGCTTCATTCGTACGTAGAGAGCCTCAACTTTCTCCCGCGCCCAGGGCGTTTTACGCAGAAAGGTCAGGCTCGACTTGATACTCGGATCATTCTTGAAACAGCGGATATCAATACGTTGTGCCAGGCCATCCCAGCCATAGCAAGCCACCAGCTCTGTCAAAAGTGCTTCGAGCGTGACCCCATGTAGCGGGTTATTCGGCGAGTGAGTCATGGCAATCCTGAGTATTCGGCAAAAACCGCGACACCTTAGCCAAGCCAGCGCCTGACTGAAAGCACTGACTGCGATATTTTTCCCGGCAATAAAAAACCGGCCTGACAAAGTTGCCAAGCCGGTCTGACAGGTCGCACGCACACAATTGCGGATTATCCACGCAGCAACCGCACGACCAGACGGTTGCCGCTGTTCAAGCTTGGCTTACGCCGAGCGATATTCCTTCTCCGCCTCATCGAAGCGCTTAAGCATGCTGGCCGAAGGGCCATTGCCGATCTTGCTGAATACAAAGATGGCTACGGTGGCGAAGATGAAGCCCGGAATGATTTCGTACAGCCCCAGATGGCCCAGGTAGTTCTTCCACAGAATAACAGTGACGGCACCGACGATCATGCCCGCCAGAGCGCCGTTACGGGTCATCTGTTTCCAGATCAGGGACAGGATCACCACCGGACCAAACGCTGCACCAAAGCCAGCCCATGCATAGGACACCAAGCCCAGAACACGGTTGTTCGGGTTGGCAGCCAACATGATGGCAATGATTGCAACCAGCATCACCATGCCGCGCCCGACCCAGACCAGCTCTTTCTGCGACGCATGCTTGCGGATGAAGGCTTTGTAGAAGTCTTCAGTCAGTGCACTGGAGCACACCAGCAGTTGACAGCTGAGGGTGCTCATTACCGCAGCCAGAATGGCAGACAGCAGTACACCGGCGACCCATGGGTTGAACAACAGCTTGGCCAGTTCAATGAACACCCGCTCCGGGTTTTCAGTGACCGGACCGGCTACAGACGGGTTGGCCGAGAAGTAGGCAATACCGAAGAAGCCCACCGCTACAGCGCCACCCAGGCACAGAATCATCCAAGTCATGGCAATGCGGCGAGCCGAAGGAATGGACTTAACCGAATCAGCCGCCATGAAGCGCGCCAGAATGTGTGGTTGTCCAAAGTAGCCCAACCCCCAAGCCAACAGAGAAATAACGCCGACAAAGGTTGCACCTTTGAGCATGTCAAAGTTGGTCGCATCCTGCAGTTCGATCGCAGTGAACGTCGGATCGATGCCACCAGTTGCAATCATCACTACAACCGGAGTCAGGATCAGGGCAAAGATCATCAGCGTAGCCTGCACTGTGTCAGTCCAGCTCACCGCCAGGAACCCACCAATGAAGGTGTAGGCGATAGTCGCCACCGCACCTGCCCACAACGCAGTTTGGTAGGACATGCCGAAAGTGCTTTCAAACAGCCGCGCACCGGCCACTACACCGGAAGCACAATAAATGGTGAAGAAGATCAGAATCACCAAAGCCGAGAAGATACGCAGAATACGGCTGGTGTCTTCAAAACGGTGGGTGAAGTAGTCGGGCAGTGTCAGTGCATTGCCGTTGTGCTCGGTCTGAACACGCAGGCGACCCGCTACAAACAGCCAGTTCAGATAAGCGCCGACAATCAAACCAATGGCGATCCAGCTTTCAGATAGACCCGAGAGGTAAATAGCCCCCGGCAGCCCCATCAGCAGCCAACCGCTCATGTCGGATGCACCTGCCGACAAGGCCGTGACGAAACTACCTAAGCTGCGGCCGCCCAGAATATAGTCAGAAAGGTTATTGGTGCGCATATAGGCAAATAAGCCAATCAGCACCATCAACGCGATGTACACCACAAAAGTGACGATCATCGGTGTATTTGCTGTCATTGAGAGCTCCCTCTTGCATTGTTGTTATTCGACGTGGGGAACAGCCCCGCCGCCAACGTAAACGTCCACACCCGATCCAACAGGTGCTGTATTGCTAAAACACAGACTGTGAGCCTGTAGCAATTACGCGGCACTGTCCTTAGCTATATGGGACTCAGCCCTGCCAGACAGGATTATTGAATAACCCTGACTCCATACCGCTACCAGGATGGAAACACCATTTTGCCCCTGATACCGGCAGTAATTCCCTGTATTAGGTGTAGCGTAATAATTGCAAGCCGTAAGGCTAAAAGCCCAGCGTCATGCGTTTTATTGCAAAAACAAGAGACGGAATTTAGTGGCTCAGAGCTACGTTATTCTTGCAAAAATCTCCTGTTTTTTTACAGAAGCCTCCAATCACGCGCCCTAGAGACTAGTAAAAAGTCTTATTCCGGCGAGCGGCACTACTATGACTCTATTGAACCAGAGGCTTTACACCCACTATCCCAAACAGCCTAGACTAATGTGCATATTCACACGAGGGACGTGCATTGCAGGCCGAACAATCGCATTACTCAATATACCGTCAACTGGTCACACAGCTGATGCAGGACCAGGAGCAACTCCCCAGTCTGCCTAACATTACGCTCGAAATTCGTCGAGCCTTAAGTGATGACAGCACGTCTAACTCAACCCTAGTTCGCCTTATCAGCCGTGACCCGGCGCTCAGCGCCTTATTAATGAAGCACGCTTCCAGCCCGTTATACCGCCAGGCTCAACCGCCCAAGTCACTCAATGATGTAATCACCCTGCTAGGCCTGCGTGAAGTGGGCCGCATCACCATGCTGCACAGCGTGAAAAGCCTGTTCACCCTGCACAGCGCTGCCCATAAAAACCTGTTCCTTGAGGCTTGGGAACGCCTAGTCAACAAAGCCAGCTGCAGTGCAATTCTGGCGCGCCTGCTCGGCCGCATCAGTGCCGAGCATGCCCTACTCGCCAGCCTTCTCAGCGAAGTAGGCGCACTGACCATTTTGTCCGGTTTCAAGAGCGCCGATGAAATCCCCTCCCGGGAGCTCTATATCAGCCTGTGCCGTGAGTTCGGCAAATCCCTGGGGGTTATCGTCCTAAAAAAATGGGCGATTGATGAGGAATACATTGAGGTTATCCGCGAGGCCGGTAATTGGCAGTACAGCACCAGTCCACAATTGCAACTGATTGACTTGGTCAACCTAGCCCTTTACCACAACCGACTGGCTCAGGACCCAGGCGCCGACCTCCCGCCTCTGCAGGCGCTCAGTGCCTGGCAAAAGTTGCTGCCGCCGCTGAATGAAATCGATGAAAACGGCAGCCTGGCACTGCTTAATCAGCATCAATACGAGATCGAAGTGCTCGCCCAGACCCTACGCTGAAACCACTCGCGATGCTTATCAATCGGTACTGCGGGCACCATCTCGCAGGCGCTTTGGGGTCAGTCCCAAATAGCGCCGCATCGCAGTTGTCAGGGCACTTTGGCTGGAGAAACCACACTCTTCGGCAATCCGAATCAGCGGCAGGCTACTTTCGCGCAATAACCGGCTGGCACGATTAAGACGCGCACTGAGCAGATATTGATGAGGCGTCATGCCCACACTGTCTTTAAACAACGCATGGAAATGACTCGGACTCAAGCAAGCAATATGGGCCAGCTCTGCCACACTGATGCGCCGGTACAGATGCTTGGCAATGTAGCTGTCGATGTGATCAATATTCAGGCCACTAACCCGGGGTGCGTGCTGCTCACCAAACAGACGCAGATACAGCGCACGCAACAGTAGACTGCCCAGGTCACGGGTGAATACAGGGTCCGAACCATAGCGCTGCAATTCCGCGCCGGCGTAGTTCAACAGGCTCTGAAAATCAGCATCCAGCTGCGGATAGCGTGGCACTTCAAACAGCCTGGACAGTAGCTGAGCGTCATCCGCAAAAACACCCTGCCCGGTCAAATCGATGATGAGCATGCGGTTGTCACCCAGCCCGGCAAACTGATGCCCGGCATCGCCCGGCACCAAGCACGCCTGCATACGACTGACCTCACCGCCTCGACCGTTCACCTCAAAGGCCGCACGCCCAGCCAAAGACATCACCAACTGATGATGATCGTGGGTATGTTCATGGGCCTGCTCATCCAGACGCATCAAACGGGCTGTCAGCATAGAAAGGTGCAACCAAGTGAAACCTTTTGCTTACTGTAACCGTTTCTGTGCAAGGACTACAGATGTGCCGATCAACGACAGAGTGCAACCTGGGCACTAATCGGCCTCTCAGAGCTTACTCAGGAGTGCCAGAACCGATATTCTGTGCACCACTTACAAGAATCAGGAGCCTCCAATGCCTGCTTATCGCCTTATGCTGGCGCTCAGCTGCGCCCTGCTCAGTGCCTGCGCGCAAAAACCCAGCACCGTGACACTGACCCAAAGTCAGCAGAGCAAATGCCCGCTCAACCTGTATGTCGGCCAGCAATTCAACCTGACCCTGCCGAGCAACCCCACTACCGGCTTTCGCTGGAAACTGATCGACCCGGCCGCATCTGTTCTTCAGCCGCTTGGCCCTGAGGTTTATACCAACCCCGAAGACAGCGGACTGGTAGGCAGCGCGGGACTCTCCACCTGGCGCTTTCGCGTAGCCAACGAGGGTAAAGCCGAACTGAAACTGGCCTACTCACAGCCTTGGGAGCCGAACGTTGCCCCCGCACAATCCTTCACCTGCAGCTTGTCGATTCGTTGAGAAGCTGCCCCCCGGAGGTAAGGCTAGACGCAAATTGTCCCTTTGACTGGCATCCTCGGCTTGGCGGGGCAGACGCTTAATAGGCATAGTCAGCGTCTGACAATAATAAGGACGCAGACCATGCGCTATTTGCCTTTGGCTCTCGTAGCCGCAGCCGCTTACCTGTATGCCCAGTACAACGACCTACACAGCCTGAGCTTTATCAGCAAAGGCATACCGGTGATTCTTCTGCTGGTGTGGCTGCGCAAGGCTCCAGCGGGCATTTACCGGCGCTGGATCAGTATCGGCCTACTCTTCTCTCTTGCAGGCGATCTGCTGCTGGACTGGCCGCAAGACTTATTTGTATTCGGATTGGGAGCTTTTTTACTAGGGCATCTAGCCTACCTGCGCGCCTACCTGTCCGACTGCCGCCAACCTGCCTGGCTGGCCCTGATCATCGCCCTCCTGGCCGGTGGCAGCATGTTTGCACTGCTGGTAAGCAGCGGACTGGGCCCATTTCTGATTCCAGTAGCCTGCTACACCTTGGTCATCTGCCTGATGCTATGGCGTGCCTTGGCCCGACTTGGCCAACCCAACATCAGCCGCATGTCAGCTTGGCTGGCAGCCATCGGCGGTTCACTGTTCGTCCTGTCGGACAGCATGATTGGCATCAATCGCTTCGTGCAGCCCTTCGATGCTTCGACCTTGACCATTATTTCCAGCTACTGGCTGGGGCAATGGGGCATCGCCGCCTCGGCATTTGATCGGACCGCAGACTCCGATAGCGCGTAAAACACGCTATTTGCGGCCATTTTTACAATCACGATTGGGCTTGGAGCCGTTGTTGGCTAAAATGGTCGGCTTTCCCGAACCATGCGTAGCCCATCGTGACCAGACAACCCGACCGCCTATTTGCTACCCCCCTGGATCAGGTGCCGGATTTCGTGTTCAACGAGGACGTGGTGCGCGTGTTCCCGGACATGATCAAACGCTCTGTGCCAGGCTACCCGACCATCGTTGAGAATATCGGCGTACTAGCAGGTCAATTTGCTCAGCCGCACAGTGTACTGTACGACCTGGGCAGCTCACTCGGTGCAGTGACACAGGCGCTGCGTCGCCATGTGCAGATTGCCGACTGCAAAGTGATTGCCGTCGATAACTCCAGCGCCATGGTCGAGCGCTGCCGCGAATACCTGCACGCACAGGACTCGATGTTTCAGGAGCTGCTGCCCGTTGAGGTGCTCGAAGCCGACATCCTTAACCTGGACCTCCAGCCCGCCTCACTGATTGCCATGAACTTCACCCTGCAGTTCATCCAGCCGGAACACCGTGCCGAGCTTCTCAGCAAAATCCGCAAGGCGCTGCTTCCCGGCGGCGCGCTGATTCTCTCGGAAAAACTGCGCTTTGAAGATCCCGCCCAGCACGAGCTGTTGACTGATCTGCATATCGCTTTCAAACGCGCCAACGGCTACAGCGAACTGGAAATCGCCCAGAAACGCAGCGCCATCGAGAAAGTCATGTTGCCCGACAGCCTCGAACAACACCGCGAGCGCTTACTCACCGCTGGCTTCAGCCAAGTTGTGCCGTGGTTCCAATGCCTTAATTTTGCCTCCCTGATTGCCCTCCCATGATCAACCGTTTCGACCTCGATGCACTGCAAGCTGAGCTGGCAGGCACGCCCTTGCAAGACTGGGCAGCCGATTTGCCCGCACAGATCGACCAAAAACTAGCTGTCGGCCACGGTGACCTCGCCCGCTGGTATGGCGCGGTGCAGGCATTACCGGCGCTCAGCGTCGAGCAGCTTGAGCTAGTTAACGCCTTTAGCTTCAACGGCCCCTGCGACGACCAAACTCGTAGCGCCTTAAAAAGCGCTCTGCAAGGCCTGATTCCATGGCGTAAAGGTCCGTTTCACTTATTTGACGTGCACGTTGATACCGAGTGGCGTTCAGACTGGAAGTGGCAACGGGTGGCCCCTCACCTCAATCTAAAGAACAAACGCATACTGGATGTGGGCTGCGGCAATGGCTACTACATGTGGCGCATGCTCGGCGCAGGCGCCAGGAGCGTGGTCGGCATTGATCCCAACTGGCTGTTCCTCTGCCAGTTTTTAAGCATGAAGCATTACCTGCCCGATCTTCCGGCCTGGCACCTGCCCCTGGCCTTCGAGGAGTTACCAGGCAAGCTGCAAGGCTTTGACTGCGTGTTTTCGATGGGCGTTCTGTATCACCGGCGCTCGCCAATCGATCACCTCATCGAACTCAAAGACTGCTTGGTCAAAGGTGGCGAGCTGGTCATGGAGACGCTGGTTGTCGAAGGTGATGCCCAACAGGTTCTGGTACCGGAAGACCGCTACGCGCAAATGCGCAACGTATGGTTCCTGCCGTCTGTGCCCGCCCTGGAACTCTGGCTGCGCCGGGCTGGCTATGTAGACGTACGCTGTGTAGACGTCAGCACAACGTCTGTTCAAGAGCAACGTGCAACCGAGTGGATGCGTTTCCAGTCACTACCGGACTTCCTTGACCCGACAGATCACACCCGGACAGTTGAAGGACTACCAGCCCCGACACGAGCCGTGATACTGGCCCGCAAACCATGAGCTAACGCTCATTTTTTGACCTGACAACTTATGCACCCTTGGGATAGCTGACCGGAATCAATCATCCGATAATCCCCCGCCTAGCATAATCCGCAACTCCCCAAGCCGTACCCGCAACGCTCAGTCAGGAAGCCGCTGCATGAAGGCACTACAGCCTGTAGCTCTTATAGCACTCTGGTTATTGGCATCTGCTGTACACGCACTTCAACTCTACACCGAGGAATATGCTCCGCTGAGCTACTCCCACAAAGGTCAGGCGCGGGGCCTGGCCGTGGATGTAGTCAAAGAACTCCTACAGCGACTGGACGTCACAGCCAGCATACAGGTCGTACCCTGGGCTCGTGCTTACCACTCTGCACGGCACACCCCTAATACAGCCGCCTTTGTGACGATGCGAACCGAAGAGCGCAATCCTCTGTTCAAATGGGTCGGCCCAATCACCTTGTCCAATGACAGCTTCTACGCCCTGAAAGAATCGAGAATTCAGGTTAGTAACGCTCGGGAACTGGCCTCTGTAAAAAGCATCGCCGTCCCCAGGGATTGGTTTACCTACCAGGAACTGCACGCGAAGGGCATGCAAAACCTGCTGGGCGTGACCGACCCAAGGCAAATGTTCCAGTTGCTCAGGCTGGGCCGGGTGCCGTTGATCCTGACCGACAATCTCAGCTTCTACGCCAAAGGTGAAGCCGCAGCGCTTGTAGGAAATCTACGCAAAGAGGATGTACGCGTGGTGTACCCCTACAGGTCCGCCTACGGCTATATCAGTTTCTGGAAAGGCACGCCGGATGATGAGATCAAGCGCTGGCAGACAGCGCTTGATGACATGAAGTTGGACGGCAGCTTCAGTCGCATCTATCAGCGCTGGCTGCCCGGTGAAACAGAGCCAGGCCTACGCGACCTCACGCTCTACGACTGACTGTTAACGGCGCTCAGCCGCCGCAACAATCAGCGCCTTCATCTCCGCTACGGCTTGCTTAAAGCCAACAAACAGCGCATGCGCAACAATCGCATGACCAATGTTCAACTCATTAATCCCGGCAATCGCCGCAACCGCTTCAGCATTGTGATAATGCAGGCCATGCCCCGCATTCACGATCAAACCGTGCTCCACCCCCAGCTCAACACCTTGCGCAATCCGAGCCAGCTCCAGCGCTTGATCGTGGGAAGTTAAAGCATCGGCATAACGCCCTGTATGCAGCTCAATAGCTGGCGCCCCAACACGTTTGGCAGCTGCAATCTGACGCTCTTCAGCGTCAATAAACAGCGACACCTCACAACCAATTCGACTCAGACGCTCAACAGCAGCACGGATGCGCTCCTCTTGCCCAGCCACATCCAACCCACCTTCAGTGGTCAACTCCTGGCGGGTTTCGGGCACCAGACAGATATGCTCTGGGCGAATCTGCTCGGCGAAATCCAGCATGAAATCCGTAACGCCCATCTCAAAGTTCATGCGCGTCTGCATGACCTCTTTGAGCACGCGCACATCGCGCTCCTGAATATGCCTACGGTCTTCACGCAAATGAATGGTAATACCGTCAGCTCCCGCTTCCTCGGCATCCAGCGCTGCCTTGACCGGATCAGGGTAACGCGTACCACGGGCCTGACGCAGAGTCGCCACGTGATCAATGTTAACCCCCAGAAGAATACGATTTGCATCAGTCACGACTTGGCTCCTTGAGCGTCATGAAAAGTTCGCGGCTAACCAGAGGTTTGCCGCCCAGATGAGGTGCTAACGCCTGACGCATCAAGCGCTTAGCTGCTGCCAGCGCACCCACTGCGCTCCAGTCAGCCTCGGCCATGGCCAGCAAGTCAGCACCTTGAAAAACGCCGGGCTGCAGCTGCCCCACAGGCACCAGCCCAGTTTCATTGTCCAGACGATAGATACCGGCAGGCACAACAGGTGCACCTTCGCTGTCAGTATCGAGGGCAAAACCATAGCCCAGCTCATCCAGCAAACGCCATTCGAATGCTCGGAGCAAGGGCTCCAGCGGCCGCCCCTGAGCCAGAGCCGCCACCGTCAGCGCATAGGTCTCAAACAGAACCGGATGCGGGTCTTCAGCTGGCAGCAGGCGAATCAACAGCTCGTTGAGGTAGATGCCACTGAACAGTGCCTCACCGGAGAGCAGGTTGGGAATGCCGGCAGACTCAAGGCGCGAAACACTTTTCAGCTCGCTGTGCCCACGAAACTCTGCCTCAAGCGGGATAAACGGGCGGGCCAGACTGCCCTTCTTGCCTCTGGCCGCCCGCAAGACGGCTCTTAAGCGCCCCTGAGGCGTCAGGAAGTCAACCAGCGCGCTGCTCTCCCGGTAAGCCCGGGAATGCAGAACATAAGCAGGTTGACCCAGCATAAGGCGTTCTCGGCAAAGCAGCGTTCAAAGCCGCAATGGATCAGATATTGTCAAAGCCCAACGAACGCAGCGCGCGCTCATCATCAGACCAGCCACCTTTGACCTTAACCCACAAGTTAAGCATGACCTTGGTATCGAACATCGACTCCATGTCTTTGCGGGCTTCCTGGCCGATACGCTTAATGCGCTCGCCCTTGTCACCAATGATGATTTTCTTCTGACCCTCACGCTCAACCAGAATCAGAGCATGAATGTGCAGAATGCGCCCTTCGCGCTTAAACTCCTCAATCTCAACAGTGATCTGGTAAGGCAGTTCCGCCCCCAACTGTCGCATGATCTTTTCGCGCACCAGTTCAGCAGCAAAGAAACGTCCTGAACGGTCAGTGATCTGATCTTCAGGGAAAAAATGAATCCCTTCTGGCAGACGCTCGCCAACCAGCTTTTCCAGCGTATCCAGGTTGTGCCCTTGCTGAGCCGAAACCGGCACAATTTCAGCGTTGGGCAACTGCTCGGCCAGCCACTTCAGATGCGGAATCAGCTCAGCCTTGTCATCCAGCCGATCAGTTTTGTTGATCGCCAGAATCACCGGTCCCTGCACGTACTGCACGCGCTCAAGGACCATTTGGTCTTCATCAGTCCAGCGAGTGCGGTCCACCACAAACACCACCACATCGACATCTTTTAGAGCCGAGGCAGCGTTCTTGTTCATGTAGCGGTTAAGCGCTTTATCGTTGTTCTTGTGCAGGCCAGGCGTGTCCACGTAAATCGCCTGCACTTCACCTTCGGTTTTAATACCGAGCATATTGTGTCGCGTGGTCTGCGGCTTGCGGGACGTGATTGCCAGCTTCTGTCCGAGAATGTGGTTGAGCAACGTCGACTTGCCCACGTTTGGCCGGCCGACGATGGCGACATAGCCACAGCGTGTAACAGGTGTATCAGTCATTGCCATTCTCCACACCCAGAGCAATCAGCGCTGCCGCTGCGGCGACTTGTTCGGCAATCCGCCGACTGCCGCCCTGCCCTGTAGTTTTCTCATTCAATAAAGTAACCAGACACTCAACAACGAATGTACGGCAGTGCGGCTCACCCTGAATATCTACCACCTCGTATCGGGGCAGTTCACAACCACGGGATTGCAGGAACTCCTGCAGACGGGTTTTTGGGTCCTTGTTGGTGTCCACCAATGTCAGACCTTCCAGTTCGCCTTCCAGCCAAGCCAGAATCCGTTCGCGGGCGGCCTCCATACCTGCATCTAGGTAGATTGCACCGATCAACGCTTCCAGAGCATCTGCAAGGATAGACTCCCGGCGAAAACCACCACTCTTAAGTTCGCCGGAGCCCAGGCGCAGATAGTCGCCCAAATCAAAACCGCGAGCCAGAATGGCCAGGGTTTCCCCTTTTACCAGACGCGCGCGTAGCCGGGACAGCTGGCCCTCTCGAGCCATCGGGAAACGCTGAAACAGCACTTCACCCGCCACAAAATTCAAAATTGCATCACCGAGAAACTCCAGGCGCTCATTGTTGCGCCCAGCGAAGCTGCGATGGGTCAAGGCCAGCACCATCAGGTCCTGGTCCTTAAAGGTATAGCCAAGCCGACGCTCAAGTCGGCCTAAAGAAACACTCACGGCATCCCCACACGAAATTCTTTATCAAAGCTCACAACCAGACTGATGTTCTCAATCAGCGACTCGCGCTTCTCATACTTAAGGTTAACCAAGAACTGATTGTTCTCGATTTTGATCTTCACAACATCCTGCGCATTCAGGTCACGGATATTGTTTACCTGCATACCTTTAGTGATATGAGCGTAGAACTCACCGACCGTCCTGATTTCCAGGGCCTTATCGGTATCAGGGGCTGTGATGATTTTTTCCATCGACATATAGTCGAAGTAATGCGGCAGAACTTTGAACACTGCACTGGCCATAAAGGCCAAAAAGCCCAACACCACCAGCCAGCTAATAAAAGACATGCCCCGTTGCGTATGTGCAGACTTCATAGTGCCCCCACCTTTAGATTTATTGAGTGCCTTGATGGCTTAGACAGGTATTTGCGCAATAAAAGATGCTGCCGAAGCAGCATCTTGTTCAACCCAAAGGTTAGTGAATCAAACCTACCCGGGAGAAGTTAGGCAAGTTACTGGACTTAGGATCCGGCCAACTCATCCAGATGGCAAAAGCCTTACCGACAATATTCTGGTCAGGCACCATGCCATGCAGCGGAGCTGGAATGTTGGGATCATTCCAGTAGCGGCTATCGTTAGAGTTGTCACGGTTATCCCCCATCATGAAGTAATAACCCTGCGGTACAACCCACTCACGACCCGGCTCAATGCGGTAGCGTTTCATTTCCTTACGGATTTCATGCTCCACCTCGCCCAGCTTTTCCTTAAACAGCACAGCACTGCCCAGACTGCCCGGCTCGTCGCCAATTAGCGTTTCAGCAACCAATTGCCCGTTAACAGTCAGGCGCTTGTCGCTGCTGTAGGCAATGCGGTCGCCTGCCAGCCCCACCACTCGCTTGATGTAATTGATATTTGGATCACTCGGGTAGCGGAACACCATCACATCACCCCGCTGAGGGTCGCCGACCTCAATCACCTTGGTATCCACCACTGGCAGACGAATCCCATATGCAAACTTGTTGACGAGGATAAAGTCACCGACCTCAAGCGTTGGCTTCATGGAACCGGACGGAATCTGAAACGGCTCAACCAGAAATGAGCGCAGAACCAGAACAATGGCCAGCACAGGAAAAAATGATTTCCCGTACTCAACCAGCAAAGGCTCCTTGTTCAGACGCTGCAATACCTGATCATCCGGTTCAGTCACCTGACCGTTATAGGCCGCAATAGCGGCTCGGCGGCGCGGTGCCAGAAAAACCAGATCAAACAGTGCCAGAGCACCACATACGGCGACAGCGATAACCAGCAACAGCGGGAAATTGAATGACATAGGACCTAGTTTTCCAACCTCAATACAGCAAGGAAGGCTTCTTGTGGAATTTCCACGTTACCGACCTGCTTCATCCGTTTCTTACCAGCCTTCTGCTTTTCCAGCAGCTTGCGCTTACGGCTTACGTCACCGCCATAGCACTTGGCCAATACGTTCTTGCGCAAAGCTTTGACCGTAGTACGAGCAATAATCTGACCACCAATAGCTGCCTGAATTGCCACATCAAACATCTGACGCGGAATCAGATCCTTCATTTTCTCCGTCAACGCACGCCCTTTGTAGTGCGCGTTATCACGGTGAACAATCAAAGCCAACGCATCAACCTTGTCACCGTTGATCAGAACATCCAGCTTCACCAGATTAGCTGATTGGTAGCGGTCGAAATGGTAATCCAGCGAAGCATAGCCACGACTGGTCGATTTAAGTCGATCAAAGAAGTCCAGAACCACCTCGTTCATTGGCAGATCATAAGTGACCTGAACCTGGGAACCGAGGAACTGCATATCACGCTGAACACCGCGTTTTTCAATACACAGGGTAATAACGTTACCTAAGTGTTCCTGCGGAACAAGAATAGTGGCGCGGACGATCGGTTCACGCATATCCAGTACAGAAGAGATATCCGGCAACTTCGATGGGTTATCGACGTAAATCGTCTCGCCAGTCTTCAGTTCCAGTTCGTAAATTACAGTTGGAGCTGTAGTGATCAGGTCAAGATCGTACTCTCGCTCCAGACGCTCCTGGATAATTTCCATGTGGAGCATGCCCAGGAAGCCACAGCGGAAACCGAAGCCCAGCGCGTCAGAGCTTTCCGGGGTGTATTGGAGAGAGGAGTCGTTCAGCGTCAGCTTCTGCAATGCTTCGCGGAAGTCCTCAAAATCATCAGAGCTGACCGGGAACAGACCGGCATAAACCTGTGGTTGGATCCGCTGGAAACCCGGCAGCACTTCAACCTCAGGGGTTGAACTGAGGGTCAGGGTATCGCCCACTGGCGCACCGTGAATGTCCTTGATACCGGCGATAATAAAGCCTACTTCACCCGCCTTCAGGTCAGCGGTAGCGGTGTGCTTAGGTGTAAACACGCCCACACTGTCGACCAAATGCACCTTACCGGTGGATTTGACCAGCACCTTGTCACCTTTTTTGATCCGACCCTGACGCACTCGCACCAATGAGACCACGCCCAGGTAATTGTCGAACCAAGAGTCGATGATCAGCGCCTGCAGCGGCGCATCAATTTCACCTACGGGAGCCGGAATGGTGTGCACCAGACGCTCCAGTACTTCATCGACCCCCAGACCGGTCTTAGCACTGCATGTCACAGCATCAGTGGCGTCAATCCCGATAATCTTCTCGATTTCATCTTTAACGCGATCCGGCTCGGCCTGTGGCAGGTCGATTTTGTTCAGCACCGGCATAACCTCAAGGCCTTGCTCGATCGCTGTGTAGCAGTTGGCCACAGACTGGGCTTCAACACCCTGGCCCGCATCAACCACTAGTAATGCGCCTTCACAAGCCGCCAAGGAACGGCTGACTTCGTAGGTGAAGTCAACGTGACCGGGGGTATCAATGAAATTCAGCTGATAGGTTTTACCGTCTTTAGCCTTGTAATACAGAGTAACGCTGTGGGCCTTGATGGTAATTCCACGCTCGCGTTCGAGGTCCATGGAGTCCAGAACCTGGGCCTCCATCTCGCGATCAGCAAGACCACCACACATCTGAATAAAACGGTCAGCCAGGGTCGACTTACCGTGGTCGATGTGGGCGATGATGGAGAAGTTGCGGATATGACTCAAATCACTCACGGGTCAACACTCGAAAAGGTTACAGGCGGCAGTCCGCCAAAATAGCCGCGAAGTTTACCCGAAACGCCTCAGCCACGTCACCACAGGTTAAATTCAGCGCCAAAAAAAGGGCGACCTCAGTCGCCCTTTTTCATCACTCTGGCTTACTCAGCCAACTTGAAAGTAATAAAGCTTGCACGCCCCTGACGCAAGACCCGCATAGAAACTGAACGGTTCTTCGGCAGCGCCTGAGCCACTTCAGTGAAGGTCTTGGCAGAATTGATAGCTTGGTTGTTCAAATGCGTAACCACATCCCCCGGACGCAGGCCGATCAATGCAGCAGGACCATTCTGAACCTCGGAAATAACCACTCCCCCTTTCAGGTCGAGGCTTTTCTTCTGTTCATCGGTCAACTCAGCCACTTTCACCCCCAGGCGATTGCTGCTCCGCTCAACACCGGACTGACCAGCACTAGCAAGCGCATCACCGTCTTCCGGCAGCGCACCGACTGACAATTTGAGAGTTTTACGAGCCCCCTCACGCACGACATTTAGCTCAGCCGTTGCCCCCGGTTTCATAGAACCAACCAAGTGAGGCAAGTCACCCGACATAACAATGGGCTGACCATTCAGACTAAGAATAACGTCACCTACCTGCAGGCCGCCTTTGGCAGCCGGTCCGCTATCCAGCACCTGTACAACTAGCGCACCAGCTGGCTTGTCCAGCCCAAAGGACTCAGCGAGATCCTTGTTGACCTCTTGAATCACTACACCCAACCAGCCACGGCTGACCTTACCGTCAGACTTAAGCTGATTAGCCACATCCATTGCGACACTCATAGGGATCGCAAAGGAGAGCCCCATAAAACCGCCAGAACGAGTAAAAATCTGCGAGTTGATACCCACAACCTCGCCAGACAGGTTAAACAGCGGACCACCTGAGTTACCTGGATTGATAGCCACGTCAGTCTGAATGAATGGAACATAACTCTCGTTCGGCAGGGTACGCCCCTTGGCGCTCACAATACCCGCGGTCACCGAGTGGTCGAAACCAAATGGCGAGCCAATAGCCAACACCCACTCACCTACTTTCAGGTTGTCAGACTTTCCGATCTTGACGGTTGGCAACCCCTTACCGTCAACCTTCAGTAACGCCACATCGCTACGAGGGTCTGCCCCGATGAGTTTGGCCTCAAGCTCACTGCGATCAGAGAGACGCACAATAATCTCTTCGGCGTCAGCAACAACATGATTATTGGTTAGCACATAGCCATCATCAGAAATGATGAATCCGGACCCCAGTGAACGGGCTTCAGGCTCACGCCCTCTCCCAGGAGCTCTGGGCTGCTGCGGCACACTGCGCTCGAAAAACTCGCGAAAAATCGGTGGCAGACCTTCCAGATCTGGCATTTCCATCTGGGCCCCAGCCACACGCTCAGGCGCTTTTTGTCGCGTACTGATATTCACCACAGCAGGCGAAGCCTGTTCGACCAGCCCAGTAAAGTCAGGCAAGTTAGCGTGAGCGAGCATAGCCTGCCCATACAGCAACACCGCGAATAGCCCAGCAAAGCAAGACTTCAGACTAGACCTAGACATACATCTCCCCTAATTACGCAGGCAAAAGTCTTAATATTTTGTTGCGTCCGCTGCAAGCAGTGCACGCAACACCACAGGCTGCATAGAGGCGTCATTGGCCAGATTGCGGTTCTGCCAACGCACCAGACTGCCAGCTACTACAAATCCCAAAAGCGCACTGAAAATAACCCAGTGTTCAGCTAAGGCCATTTGTTCCGCCACTAAACCTGCAGCAAACAGGCCCAGCAGCGGCAGCAAATAAACCATTAAAGAGCCCCGAACCAGCAACTCCTCCTGAACACCGATTACAACGGAATCCCCCACTTGCAAATCCAGATCGGACAAGACCCTAAGCCGAGCACTGCGTTCACGAAACCCCAACTGCTGTACAACCCCCTGGCCACAGCCAGTCTTAACCGCACAGCTAGCACAAGTACTTTTCCGCTGGGTTTCAACCCAAACGGCCCCTTTCTCGAGGGCAATGACCCGCGCTGACTCCTCAATCACTGAGCAATCCCTTCAGGCAGATGCATGGATGAAGCAACTCGCGCAGCCACTGATAAAGGAATTTCCCCCACCACTGTGACCATCACATCTCCGTCTTCGGTTTTGATTCGGCGCGATACAGCAGACGTAGGCCCTAACCGCGTACGCAGATCTCCAGCCGAAGCGCCTTTCAAGGGCTCCATAAATACGGAGAAACTGGACAACCCATCGCCATACACCTGACAGGAGACGGGATCGGCGGCACTAGAGCCGCAATGACCCGAAGCCGAACTCAAGGTAAAACCAGGCGGTAGCCAATCGGAGCGCCAAGGCTGCACATTATCGGCCCGCACATTAACCTCGGTCAGAGGACGACACCCAGGCCCAGGCTGCAAGAGCTCCTCGGTTGGGGTTTCAAGACGTAGACGAGTAAATTGAAAACGCTCTAGCAACTGCCCGGTATCGTCTACCAGCAACGATTTCAGAGGCAAGCCAGTCTGCCGATCCAGATGAAGCTTGAAGCCGTAGCGGTTTTTGTCTCGTGGAATCAGAGCCAGAACCGAAGTCGATCGTCCCGCAACCCGTGAATCACCCAGTACAACAAATTCATACCACTCACTCAGACGCTTGACGTCCAGTTCATGCCCCGACCACAACTGACTTTTAGTCAAATGATCAGCCAGACCACCAGTGGCACACTCAACACGCCCATCAACACTCAACACTTCCTGCTCAGTGCCATCAAGCTGCAGCAGGCGCAAATGGACTTGGCCGCCTTGATCAACAAGGTTCCAGATTCCGTGAGTAGAAAATACGCCATTACTGTCGTAAACAAACGTGCCCTGAAAACTCTGTGTGCGTTGCGCTTCAGCCAGGCGCTGTAACAAATCCTGTCCGTCTGCTGCAGTGGCCGCCTGGGCCAGGCAGCCACTTAAAAGCAATGCAACGCTGTAAGGAATAAAGCGCATGCGCCCCCTTAACGGCCTTCCAGACTCGCAGAACGTGCGAAAGGTAATGCCCCATCATTAGCCCCAGCGGCCTGCCGAGCATGCTGACGCAGGTAGATCGGCAAACGCTGCTCGTGCCACTTAGCATGCTCTTCATTGGCACCGCTTATAGCCGGCGCGCCGGAGTCATCGGAGCTGCTAAAAGCAGCCAGCATAGCCAAGTTATTAGTTTGAGACAGGGTCATAGGAGCAACAGTTTGCTGCGCCATCACCGCACCTGCAATATCATTTTGATTGTACAGTCGCACACCCGCCAGAACAGCCACTGTCACAGACGCTGCAACTGCCCATCGACCTACGTTACGCAGTCGTGCAGACTTCTGGGTCGAAGCCATTTTAGGCACAGGCTCATCGGCAATCGCCGCTGAAACTGCAGACACGAGATCCAACCGTGGCTCAACAAGCTCCCTATGCATAGCTGCCCGGGCGAGCTGAAAGCGGGCCCACGTAGCTCGGACTTCCGGGTCCTCACTAGCGGCCAATACACGCCTCAACTCTAATTCATCCGCTTGGTTATCCATCACCGCGGACAGCGATTCCTGCATGGTTTGACGACTCATTGCGGTTCCTCTCTAGGCTTTCGCCGCTGTCTCAGGCTTCCTGCAACAATGGTTGCAAGGATCTATCTATGGCTTCCCGTGCCCGGAAAATGCGCGAGCGCACGGTGCCAACAGGACATTGCATAACACTGGCTATATCCTCGTAACTAAGACCATCAAACTCACGCAGCGTTAATGCGGTGCGCAGGTCCTCAGGTAACTGCTCAATACTGCGATGCACAGTTGCCTCAATTTCATCGCGCAGCAATGCGCGCTCAGGCGATTCAATGTCCTTAAGGGCATGATCACCATCATAAAATTCAGCATCCTCTGCACTGACATCACTATCTGGCGGACGGCGTCCTCTCGAAACCAGATAGTTCTTTGCCGTATTGATGGCAATCCGGTACAGCCAAGTATAAAAGGCGCTATCACCCCTAAAATTACCTAATGCCCGGTACGCCTTGACGAAGGCTTCCTGCGCAACGTCTTGAGCCTCATGGCTGTCATGTACAAAACGCACAATCAACCCGAGAATCTTGTGCTGATACTTCATCACCAACAGATCAAATGCGCGCTTATCGCCACGCTGAACGCGCTCGACCAGCTGCTGATCTTCTTCCTGGGTTAGCATGAAATCTCCTTAATTAAGTCCAAAGGAGCGTAACACCAACCCTTGCATCGATCTGCCTGAATAGACTTGGGCATTTCGCAAAAGTTCTCTCCCTCAAACAACCTTCCTGCAAATCTGATGACGCTTTGTCAGGAAAACGATGCACAAGGCGTATAGACTGCTTCAATAAATCTGGAACACTCACAAAGCCGATTGCGCAGCCCTACTTGCGTTATAAAAAAATCGCCAATAGGCCCTTTAGCTCTAAACAACCACTAATAGAGCAAAAAACAGCCTATAAGTTCCCTACTACAATACTCAACCACTCTCCGCTATTGTGCCGGTCGCCCCCTCTATATACTAGCGGCGCACATTGCGGGAATTCAGACATGAACCAACACTTCCACTATGACGTACTGGTCATCGGCAGCGGTGCCGCCGGACTGACACTGGCCCTCACCTTACCCGGTCATTTATGCATTGCCGTGCTTAGCAAAGGCAATCTGTCGAACGGTTCCACTTACTGGGCTCAGGGCGGTGTAGCCGCTGTTCTGGACACCACCGACACCGTTGAATCGCACGTTGCCGACACCTTGGTCGCGGGTGGAGGACTTTGCCGTGAAGACGCGGTGCGCTTTACGGTTGAGCATAGCCGCGAGGCGATTCAGTGGCTGATCGACCAAGGTGTTCCATTCACCCGCGACGACGAACCTCATAAAAAGGAAGACGGCGGTTTCGAATTTCACCTGACCCGCGAAGGGGGGCACAGCCACCGCCGAATCATCCATGCTGCCGACGCTACCGGCGCTGCCATATTCAATACCCTGCTGAATCAAGCCCGCAAGCGCAGCAACATTGAGTTACAGGAACAGCGAGTAGCCGTTGACCTGATAACCGAACGCAAGATCGGCAAACCGGGCCAGCGCTGCCTGGGCGCCTACGTCCTTAACCGCAACAGCGGTGAGGTCGACACCTACAGTGCACGCTTTGTCGTGCTGGCCACCGGCGGTGCAGCTAAGGTGTATCTCTACACCAGCAACCAGGACAGCGCCTGCGGTGACGGTATTGCCATGGCGTGGCGAGCGGGCTGTCGCGTCGGCAACCTAGAGTTCAACCAATTTCACCCGACCTGCCTCTATCACCCGCAGGCGAAAAGCTTTCTGATCACCGAAGCCCTGCGTGGCGAAGGCGCACTGCTCAAACTGCCCAACGGCGAGCGGTTTATGCCGCGCTTTGATGAGCGCGCTGAATTGGCCCCCCGGGACATTGTGGCCCGCGCCATTGACCATGAGATGAAGCGGCTAGGTATCGACTGTGTCTATTTGGATATCAGCCACAAACCTGCCGACTTTATTAAGTCGCACTTTCCAACCGTCTACGAACGCTGCCTGACGTTCGGCATCGACATCACCCGCGAACCCATACCGGTCGTACCTGCTGCCCACTACACCTGCGGTGGGGTAGTTGTAGATCAATCTGGGCGTACTGATATTCCGGGACTGTATGCCATTGGTGAAACAAGCTTTACTGGCCTGCACGGTGCAAACCGCATGGCCAGTAACTCGCTGCTCGAGTGTTTTGTGTATGGACGCTCCGCCGCTGCCGACATCATCGCCCAACTGGACAGCGTCAGCCCGCCCTCGCAGTTGCCCTGCTGGGACGCCAGCCAGGTAACGGATTCCGACGAAGATGTGATCATCGCCCACAACTGGGACGAGTTACGGCGCTTTATGTGGGATTACGTCGGCATTGTCCGCACCAGCAAACGCCTACAGCGGGCCGAGCACCGGGTGCGCTTGCTGCTTGATGAGATTGATGAGTTCTATAGCAACTACAAAGTCAGCCGCGATCTGATTGAGCTGCGTAATCTGGCTCTGGTCGCCGAACTGATGATCCGCTCAGCCATGCAGCGTAAAGAGAGCCGAGGCCTGCATTACACCCTCGACTACCCCGAACAGCTGCCTGAGGCGGTGGATACTATTCTGCAGCCGCCCACCTATATCGACTGAACTTCAGCCTGACCCGCAACTGGCGATGCAGCCGTCGCGGCAGGCTGTCACGGGGCACACACAGGGCACGCACCCTCCGCTGCCCTGTCAGACGAAAACGCAGAAGAACGATGAGCGGCAACGCCAGGCTGTCCGGGTGTAATTCGATGGGTTGCCACCCTTCACTATGGTTGTAGACCCACCAGCCTTTATCAGTCCAGCGCAGCCCGCAATAGGCAGCCTCGTGGCTAAGCAGGATATGTCTAGGCAATACCCAGCTGGCATGCGCAAGACACAGCATGCACAGTGCCACAACCACCGCAACAGGCAGACTCAGCTGGAACAGACAAGCCGCTGCGACCGCCTGTAAGCCCGCATAAGCGATCAGCAGCCAGCGCGATGCCAGCCACCGACATTCGAAGTGCTCACTGTGGCTGGACACGATCCAGAATCATCCGCACGATCCGCTTCAGATCAGCATCCTCAGGCTCGCCCCGCTGCATAAACCAGCCGAACATGTCCTGATCTTCACATTCGAGCAGTTTGCGGAAACGCGCCTGATCGTCTTCATCAAGCGTCGAGTAAACATCCTCAACAAATGGCACCAACAGCACATCCAGCTCCAGCATGCCGCGGCGGCTGTGCCAGTAAAGGCGCTTGAGTTCTACCGAATCAACCATGTACAGGCTCCTTAAACAAGACGCGCAGTATACGGTGAAATGCCCCCGCTGTTGACCGCCAGGGAGCCGGCATCGAACTGCTGGCAGGAAAAATCTGCAAGCGCTGACAAGACGAAGGGCTCGTTCTATGATGAGCAACCTAACTTTTTTCCAAGCGATGCCCTATTCAAATGGCCAATTCTGCATTTTTTTGCCCCCTCACTCACGAGGGTGTTCTTGCCGTGCGCGGCCCTGATGCCGGCAAATTCCTCCAAGGTCAGATCACCTGCAACATTGACTACCTGAGTGCCTCCCAGAGCAGTCTGGGCGCGCGCTGTACTCCTAAAGGCCGCATGCTTTCCAGCTTCCGAATCGTTCGCCAGAGCGATGGTTATCTCCTGGCCTTGGCCAGCGAGCTTGTTGAAAGCCAACTGGCTGATCTGAAGAAATATGCTGTATTCAGCAAAGTCACACTGAGTGATGCCAGCGCTGAGTGGGTCCGTTTTGGGATTGCCGCAGCGGACGCTCTACTGGCTGAGTTAGGCCTGCCCCTCGCACCGGAGACTGACGCAGTGGTTCAACAGGCCGACCTCCTTGCCGTGCGTCTGCCAGGCGGCCGTGCTGAGTTGTGGGTATCTGCGGAACAAGCCGACAGCGTTCTTGCACGCCTGCGGGCAAATCTTGAGGAAGTGCCACTGAATCAATGGCTATTGGCTCAAATCCGGGCTGGTATTGGACAAGTCACCGGCAATACGCGCGAGCTGTTTATCCCGCAGATGATCAATCTGCAGGCCGTCGGCGGCGTCAGTTTCAAAAAAGGCTGCTATACAGGGCAAGAGATCGTGGCGCGCATGCAGTACTTGGGAAAACTAAAGCGCCGCTTGCAACGCCTTGAAATGAGTGCCACTGAACTGCCGCAACCCGGTGCTGAACTGTTTTCACCGGTACACAACTCCAGCGTTGGCGAAGTGGTTCTGGCGGCCAATAGTGAATCAGGCATTGAGCTTCTGGCCGTACTGCAAGAAGATGCGGTTCAAGACGGACGTATCACTTTGAATTCGACTGAAGGTCATCCCGTAAAACTGCTGGATTTACCATACACCCTCGATTCAGACCGAGAAATTCAGCGATAAAACAAAAATCTGCGGTTCTGCCACCGCGCCCCGACACCGCATGACGGTTAAGAGAAGTACCTGAATGAGCACGCTATCTGAAAAAGTCCAACAGGATCTGATCCAGGCTCTGGAGCGCGATGAGCTGGTGTTGCCGACACTGCCTGAGGTTGCCCTTCGCGTTCGCGAGGCTGCAGAAGACCCAAACGTCGGAGTGCCGCAGCTGTGCAAAGTCATTGGTAACGATGCTGCCCTGACCGCGCGCATCATCAAAGTCGTAAACAGCCCGCTGTTGCGCACTAATAAGGAAATCACCGACCTACAAATGGCGGTGAGTCGTTTAGGAATTAACTACACCTGCAACCTGGCAACCGGCTTGGCAATGGAGCAGATGTTCCAAGCCACCACCGATGTCGTTGACCGCAAGCTGCGTGAAGTGTGGAACAAGAGCACCGAAATTGCCGGTATTTGCCATGTGCTGTGCAAAAACTACACGCGCCTGCCGGCCGACCAGGCTACCTTGGCAGGTTTGGTGCACCTGATCGGGGTACTGCCAATCCTTACTTATGCTGAAGAACACAGTGAGTTGCTGGCCGATTCAATCAGCCTCAACCATGTGATCGAGCAGATCCATCCGCAAATTGGCGAGAGAATTTTGCGCGCCTGGGACTTCCCGGAAATGATCGCGGCCGTGCCGGCTAACTTCCTCGACTTCAGCCGCGACAGCGCCAAAGCGGACTACATTGATATCGTCCAGGTCGCCACGCTACAGAGCTATTTGGGCACAGAGCACCCTTACACCAAGCTGGATTGGAGCAGCATCGCCTCTTTCCGTAAGCTGGGTCTGGACCCAAGCCAGAACATAAACGACGACGAAGACCTATCTGCCGCCATGGAAGCTGCCATGGCCATGCTGCAGTAATCTTCAGCACCACTCAGGGCCGCTCAGGCCCTGAGATTTCACTGCTCAGCCAGAGCAAACTCAACCCTCACTAACAAGCCACCTGATACGGCCTGGTGCAAGCTGATGCGCGCCTGATGGGCCCGACAGATTTCACCCACGATAGCCAAGCCCAGCCCCGCTCCTTTGCCTCGGTTTGTGGTGCGGTAAAAGCGAGCGAAGACCCGTTGGTACTCGTGCACGGGAATCCCCGGGCCATCGTCTTCCACTTCCAGAATGCCCTGCGGCAATACCCGCAGGATCACGTTGCCATTCACCTGAGTATGCGCCAATGCGTTGTCCAGCAAATTGGAGAGCAACTCATTGAGCAGCGTAGGCTCACCCATGACCCACACCGGTGCTTCTGCCTCCAGCGCCAGCGCGACACCTTTGGCATGCGCCAGTGGTGCCATAGCCATTCCCAACTCCCGGGCCAACTCACTCAAGTCCAGACGCTGCGCGCCACCTTCGAGGATAGCCCTCGCACCACTCTCAATCCTGGCCAGCGAAAGCAATTGATTGGCCAGATGTGTCAGTTTATCCGTGCTTTGTACGGTGGCCTCCAGCGTGCCCTGCCAGACTTCCGGCGCGGACGAACGCAAGCCCAATTCAACCCTCGCCTTGAGCGTTGCCAGAGGGGTGCGCAACTCGTGTGACGCATCGGCAATAAACTGAGACTGTCGCTCAAAAAGATTACGCAGGCGCGCATTAAACTGGTTAAGCGTATTGATCAACGGGCGCAACTCCCGTGGCATCCCCTCCAATGGCAGCGGTTTGAGCTCGTCACTGTTACGCACTGCCAGTCTGGCTCGCAGCGTATCCAGCGGACGCAATGCCACACTCACAGCCAGCCATACCAGCAGCAAAGCAGTGACTGACAGTATGCCCATGCGCAGAAGCGTCCCCATCAGCAGTTCCCGGGCCAGCCGCTCCCTCGCACCTTGGGTTTCCGCCACACGGATTTCTGCCATACCACGCAGGTCAGGCTCGCTCACTGGTTGCATCAAGCTGACAACCCGAACGCCCTGATTCAGGTATTCGGCATCATAAAAGCGTGCCAGCGCCGGGTAATCGCGGGTTAATTCGGCAGTGGCGGGCGGGCCTGGCAAGTTGTCATAACCGGAGACCACAACTCCGGCAGGATCAATCACCTGATAATAGATACGGCCTTCGCTGTCATAAGCAAAGCTGTCCAGCGCAATGTAAGGAATGTTGGCGCTTAAGTGGCCATCTTCGGAATACAGCCCAGCGACAACAGCCCGCGCCGATGCCAGCAGGGTCCGGTCATAGGCTGTATCGGCAGCCCGCCGGGCACTCCAGTACGCGGTAAAACTACTGATTAAAAGAATAATGGCCAACAGGAAGGCCAGACGGCGCAGCAGCCGCCCGCGCAGACTGCCACTCTTAATCATCGGTCGCTTCTAACAGATAGCCCAAACCACGGAAGGTGACGATGCGCACCTGGCCGCCCTCCAGCTTCTTGCGCAGGCGATGAATGTAGATTTCGATCGCATCGGTGCTCACTTCCTCATCCAGCCCAAACACTTGGGCTGCAAGCTGCTCCTTACTCATCACCCGCCCCGGCCGGGCGATCATCACTTCCAGCACCTCCTGCTCGCGGGAGGTCAGGACGAGCAGTTCACCGGCTAATGAAAAACGACGGGTATCCAGGTCGTAGACCAAATCACCGCAGCGCTGCTGCCGCTCACCGCCCATCAGCGAGCGGCGCAAAAGCGCTTTGACCCGTGCTTCCAGCTCGGACAGTTCAAAGGGTTTGGCCAGATAATCGTCGGCACCGAGATTGAGACCATGCACGCGGTCTTTGACTTCAGCCCGTGCAGTCAGCATCAGTACCGGCAGGTTCTTGCCGCGCTCACGCAGGCGCGCCAGCAGTTGAAAGCCATCAAGCCGGGGTAAGCCCACATCAAGAATGGCCAGAGCGTAGTCTTCGCTACTCAGCGCCAGATCCGCAGCAATACCGTCGTGCAGAATATCCACCGTCCAGCCAGCGTTCTTGAGCGCCTGAGCCACGCTCTCTGCCAACTGCACATGGTCCTCTACCAGCAGAATACGCACGGCCACCTCCTGTCATTGCTGCGCCTGTCCTTACTATCAGTTGTAGCTCCGACGTGCCTAGCCGGGGGAGGCAAGTTTACAGAGCTACTGAAAATTGTGAACAACCTCGAGGATTAACTGCCGCAGGTGAATCAGATCTAAATGGCAGGATAGTGAAAGGCTGATGAAAGGTTCGGCTCCTAGGATCACCAAAGGTGGATGGAACCTCCACCCTAGGACGCTCTGCCCGCGCAGAGGGTCGATACAAAAATAAGAATGGAGACTACTGAATGCACATTGCATCCTTACATGTTCGCGCACCTGCATCCCTGCTAGCCCTTGGGATAGCTGCCTCAGTTTCCCCCGCTACCTTCGCCGCCTTTATCGAAGACAGCAAAGCCTCCCTGACCACCAACAACATTTACCTGAACCGGGATTTTCGGGAAGGTTCTGGCCAGAACAAACGTGAAGAATGGGGCCAAGGCTTCGTCTTTGATGTTCAGTCCGGTTATACCGAAGGCACTGTTGGTGTGGGTGTCGATGCACTTGGCCTGCTTGGCATCAAACTCGATTCAGGTCGTGGCAGATCGGGTACGGATTTGCTCCCCACACAGGATGACGGCGGCGCACCGGATCAGTTCGGGCACCTCGGCCTGACCGGCAAAATCAAAGTCTCCAAGACAGAATTCCGTTACGGCTCGCACATTCTCGAGCTGCCAGTGGCCAAGTCCAGTCAGAGCCGCCTGCTGCCGCAGGTATTTGAAGGTGGGCTGCTGAGTTCCAGCGACATTGAAGATTTCAAGCTGCTCGGCGGACGTCTGACCAAAGCAGTGGACCGGGCCTCCACCAACTCGGAAAAGCTGGTACTTAACAGCAAGAACAGCCGTTTTCTCGGTGGCGCACAAGCCGACCACATGGACCTGATCGGTGTTGAATACGCCTTCTCCGACAAAATGACAGGCCGCTACCACGCTGCCGAGTTGGATGACATCTACCGCCAGCATTACTTTGACTTCGTCGGCACCCAGCCGCTGGGCAAAGGTGCACTGTCTGCCGATATCCGCCTGGCCCTGAGCAAGGACACCGGAGCAGCACGCGGCGGTAAAGTCGATAACCGTGCCTTTGGCGCACTGTTCTCCTACTCGCTGAACGGCCATAAATTTGGCCTCGGCTATCAGGTCATGGGCGGCGACACAGGATTTGCTTACCTCGACGGCAGTGATCCGTTCCTGATCAACTTCGTACAAATTAACGACTTCGCCAACGCAGACGAGCGCTCATGGCAAGCACGCTATGATCTGGATCTGGCCAAGTTCGGCATCCCCGGCCTGAGCTTTATGACCCGCTACATTTCCGGCGACAACGCACAGATAGCCGGAAGCAGCAAACGCGGCAGCGAGTGGGAGCGTGATTCGGAAATCAAATACGTGGTACAGAGTGGTCCACTCAAGGATGTGTTTGTACGCCTGCGCAACGCTACGTTCCGCTCGGACTTTGCCCGTGATGCGGATGAAAACCGCGTAATCGTCGGCTACACCCTGCAAATCTGGTAAGGCCAAGGAGCTCCCATGAAAACAACAATGACCCACATCGCCCTTGCAGCCACCTGCCTGGCCTTTGCCACTCCGCTGCTGGCTGATGCACCCAAACGCCCTGAATGCATTGCTCCGGCAGCGCCGGGCGGTGGCTTTGACCTGACCTGCAAGCTAGCGCAAAGCGCTCTGGTACAGGAAAAACTGCTGAAAACACCAATGCGCGTAACCTACATGCCCGGCGGTGTCGGTGCAGTGGCTTACAACGCGGTGGTCGCGCAGCGCCCTTCTGACGCGGGCACCATCACAGCCTTCTCCAGCGGATCACTGCTTAACCTCGCCCAAGGCAAGTTTGGCCGCTTCGATGAAAGTGCCGTCAAGTGGATCGCCGCGATTGGCAGCAGCTATGGGGCAATCGCAGTGCGCAGCGACTCGCCGTACAAAAACCTGAAGGACCTGGTGGAGGCTATCAAAGCCAATCCAGGCAAAGTGGTGATCGGCTCCGGCGGCACAATTGGCAGCCAAGACTGGATGCAAACCGCGCTGATCGCCCGAGCCGCGGGTATCAATCCGCGTGAGTTGCGCTACGTCGCAATGGAGGGCGGTGGCGAATTGGCCACGGCACTGCTCGGCGGACACATTCAGGTGGCCAGTACGGATATTTCCGACTCGGTCCCGCATATCGCCAGCGGCGACATGCGCATTCTTGCAGTGATGTCGGAAGAGCGCCTGCCCGGCGCAGTTGTGGCCGATATTCCGACTGCGAAGGAACAGGGCTTTGATGTGGTCTGGCCGGTTATTCGCGGCTTCTACCTCGGGCCTAAGGTCAGTGATGAGGCATATGCCTGGTGGAAGACCTCCTTCGACCAGCTACTGGCTTCTGAGGACTTCGCCACGTTGCGCACCGAGCGCGAGCTGTACCCCTTCGCCATGACCGGCGAAGAGCTGGACAGTTACGTGAAAAACCAAGTCGCCGAATACAAAAGACTGGCCCAGGATTTCGGCCTGATCCAGTAACCCGGCAGACCTGCCAACACCTGCTCTGGGCCTTCCCCGTGCAACATGGGGAATGGGCCTGCTGCTGCCTGCAAGAGGGCTTTCACAATGTCTCAACGCATATTCGGACTGGTTCTGCTGCTGGCCTGCCTGGGTCTGGGTATAACCGCCTGGGCCTATCACGCACCCTTTTCATATGAGCCGGTCGGTCCACGTGCCTATCCCCTGCTCTTGCTGACGCTGACAGGGCTCGGCTCCATCTATCTACTGATCAAAGGCGGCGGACTCGAACAGGGAGAAGAAGGCCCGCTGACCCGCCACGTTCTGCTCAAGATCGGCACCTGCATCCTGATCATGGTGCTGTATGCAGCGCTCTTTGAAACCTTGGGGTTTGTGATTTCCAGCGCGCTGTTTGGTGTCGCCATGTCGCGTCTGTACGGCGGACGGTGGACAGCCTGCGTGATCGCTGGGCTGCTGCTGTCAGTTGGGCTGTACCTACTGTTCGACAAAGTCCTCGATGTACCGCTGCCTCTTGGCCTGCTTGAAGTGCTGGAGAATTAAGAGATGGATACCTTAAGTTATCTCGGCCAGGGTTTCGGTGTAGCCCTGAGCCCGTACAACCTGCTTACCGCCCTGTGCGGCACACTGATCGGCACCGTCGTGGGCCTGTTGCCCGGCCTGGGCCCGATCAACGGCGTGGCCCTGCTGATCCCGATTGCCTTTGCCCTCGGCCTACCACCAGAAACCGCGCTGATTCTGCTGGCAGCGGTATACCTGGGCTGCGAGTACGGTGGGCGAATTTCCTCGATTCTGCTGAACATCCCCGGCGAAGCTTCTGCCGTAATGACCACGCTGGACGGCTACCCGCTGGCCCGCCAGGGCAAGGCTGGGATCGCCCTGTCGATCTCGGCCTGGAGCTCGTTTGTCGGCGGATTGATTGCCACCTGCGGCGTGGTGATCTTTGCCCCTCTGCTGGCAAAATGGGCAGTAGCGTTCGGCCCGGCTGAGTATTTCGTGCTGATGGTGTTTGCCATCGTCTGTCTGGCAGGTATGGCCGGGAACAAGCCGATGAAGACGGCGATTGCCGCCTGTATCGGCCTGTTCCTGTCCTGTGTGGGGATCGACTCCAACAGCGGCGTGTACCGTTTCACCTTCGGCAGCCTGGGCCTGTCTGACGGTATTCAGTTCGTCGTACTGGTGCTCGGCCTGTTCTCGGTCAGCGAGATTCTGGTGCTACTGGAACGTACTCACCACGGCCAGAAAGCCATCGAAGCCAAAGGGCGCATGCTGTTCAACCTCAAGGAAGGTGCATCGGTCCTGCTGACCAACCTGCGCAGCGGCAGCCTCGGCTTTATCTTCGGCATCCTGCCGGGTGCCGGTGCAACCCTGGCCAGCGCTGTGGCTTATATGTCGGAGAAGCGTCTTGCCGTTAAAGACAACAGATTTGGTGACGGCGACCTGCGCGGTCTGGCCGCCCCGGAAACCGCCAACAGCGCTTCGGCCTGCGGCTCCATGGTGCCGATGCTGACCCTGGGTGTACCGGGCTCAGGCACCACTGCGGTGATGCTCGGCGCGCTGACGCTGTACAACATCACGCCCGGCCCGCTGCTGTTCCAAAATCAGCCGGACATCGTCTGGGGGCTGATCGCCTCGCTGTTCGTGGCCAACCTCATGCTGATCGTGATGAACATCCCGATGATCAAGATCTTCACCAAGATTCTGGCTGTGCCGTATTGGGCGCTGGTTCCGGCGATTGCGATCATCACCTCGATTGGCGTTTACGCGGTGCATGCCACCACCTTCGACCTGTTCCTGATGGTCGGTATCGGCATTGCCGGGTACATCCTGCGCAAGATGGATTTTCCGCTCTCGGCCGTGCTGTTGGGCTTTATCCTGGGGGGGCTGATGGAGCAAAATCTGCGTCGCGCTCTGTCCATCTCCAACGGTGAACTGGGCATCCTCTTTGCCAGCCCGATTACCTGGGGCGTGTGGACTCTGATTGCAGTGATGATTGCATTACCGTTCTGGCGCAACTGGCGTAAACGCAGCCAACTGAAAAGCAGCCTGAGTAATGCCTGAGGCACAAGAAAACCCCAAGCACATCCGCAACTGGTGGATGACGCCGGTTGTGGGTGCGCTGGGCGGCTATCTGGCCAGCCTGATTGGCTGGCCGTTGCCTTGGATTATCGGCTCGCTGCTGGCCGTGATCCTCTTCCGCAGCTTCGGCCCGGCCATCCGCGAAGTTCCCGGTGGCCGGCAAACCGGGCAGTGGCTGGTTTCAACCAGCATCGGCCTGCATTTTACTTACGAAGTATTCCAGCAGGTGATCGACCACCTGCCTCTAATCATTATCGGATCGCTCGGCACACTGGCGTTAAGCCTGATCGGCATCGTCATTCTGCGCCGCAGCGGCGTTGACAAAGCCACCGCGTTCTTCGCCAGCATGCCCGGTGGCGCGACGGAAATGGTCAACATGGCTCGGGGCTACGACGCCGATCCCGCCCGCATCGCAGCTGCCCACAGCCTGCGTCTTCTGATGGTGGTACTGCTGATTCCGGCACTGTTTACCTGGTCGTTGCCCGCAGTACAGCCGCCTCAACCTGCCGAGGTGAATTGGCCGTGGCTGCTTGGTTTGCTCTTCGCCGGTGCTGTGCTGGCCAGAGTCTGGCGTCTGTTGCAGCAACCCAGCCCGTGGATGCTTGGCCCCATCATTGTCAGTGCAACCGCCAGCGTGGTGTTTAACCTGCATCTGGGGCTGCCTTCGTGGCTCGGGCATGTCGGGCAATGGCTGATTGGCTGTGCGCTGGGCTGCCACTTCAGCCGCGAGTTCTTCCGCACGGCTCCGGCCTTTATGACGCGCATCTTCGTGTTCAGCTTGCTGGCCATGGCAGGCGCTGCTCTGCTGGGGCTCGGGTTGGGCTGGGTCAGTGGCGTTGAGTCAGTCTCGCTGATGCTGGGCCTGATGCCCGGCGGCATTACTGAGCTGAGCCTGACAGCTGAAGCCTTACACCTGTCAGTGGCGATGGTCTCAGCCTTGCAGATTTTGCGTTTGTTTTTGCAGCTGTTCCTGGCAAGGCCGGTGTTCAATCTGTGGCTGCGTAAGGGTGACAAACCCTAGGCTCTGCGGGCACCGATAATCCATGGTGGATAACCGGCTGCGCAGGCTTATTCACCCTACACAGCGCATGTTCCGTGGGTGGGTAAGGCCGCAGGCTTACCCACCAGACTCACACTCAAAGCTCCGGCAAGCGCCAGTCAATCGGCTGCATACCGTTCTGCTCAAGGAATTTATTGCAGCGGCTGAAATGGCCATTGCCGATAAAGCCACGGTGCGCGGAGAGTGGCGACGGGTGCACGGACTTCAACGCCAGGTGCTTGGTGGTGTCGATCAACTTCTCCTTGCTTTGGGCATGAGAGCCCCACAGCAGAAAGACCAGATGCGGCTGATGAGCGCTGACCACTTCAATCACCTTATCGGTAAATGGCTGCCAGCCGCGCGCAGCGTGGGAGCCGGCCATGGCTTGCTCCACCGTCAGCGAGGTGTTGAGCAGCAGCACGCCCTGATCAGCCCAATGTTGCAAACAGCCGTGGGACGGAATGTCGATATTCAGGTCACGCTTGAGTTCTTTATAGATATTCACCAGTGAAGGCGGCGTCTTTACTCCCGGCTGTACCGAAAAGCACAAGCCATGGGCCTGGCCCGGACCGTGGTATGGGTCCTGACCGATGATCACCACTTTCACCTGATCCAGCGGCGTCGAGTTCAGTGCATTGAAAATCAGCGGTCCCGGCGGATAGATGACCTTGCCTGCCGCCTTTTCCGCCCGCAGAAACTCCCCCAGCTCACGCATGTAGGGTTTGTCGAATTCTTCCTGCAAAGCCTGTTTCCAACCGGCTTCGAGTTTGACTTTATCTGCAGCGCTCATGGCGGCTCCTGCCTGTAAAAACAAAAGCGGCAACCTAGAGCCCGCCCCGCCCCAAGTCAACCCTGATGCAGGGCTCGGTAGTGACTGGGTGCCATGCCCACTACTTTGCGGAACAAGCGGGAGAAGTAATACACATCCTCGTAGCCCAACTGCTCCGCGACCTGGCGGATGCTTTGGCTGCCTTCGTCGAGCAAGCGACAGGCGTGAGCCATTTTCAGTTGGATAAAATCCTGAATCGGTGCCTGCCCAGTGAGGGCACGGTAGGTCTTGGCAAAATGGAAGCGCGACAGCTTGAACTGTGCTGCCAGCTCATCAAGATTCAGCGAATCATGCAGATGGGCGCGCATCACCGCATGCACTGCGTCCACATCCAGCACCCGGCCGGACTTCAGCGTGGTGCGCGCAGGCAAAATCGCCAACCAGGTCAGCAGCGCCTGTAACTGATGCGCCGCATGGATAAAGTGCGGAACACTCAGCCCCTGTTTACGCAGCCCCAATAGCGCATCAAATTCCGCCAGCAGGCGCGGCTGCACCCCAACATGCAAAACCGGCCCACGCCCGAGCGGCTTGAGATAGTCCGCCACCCGTTCACCGTCAAAGTGCACCCAGTAAATCGTCCATGGGCGGCTCACTTGCGCACCATAAGCGTGGGCAACGCCTTTGGGCAGGATCAGCAAGTCACCTCCGTTTACTGCTAATCGTCCATCCCCTATATCCAGCCAGCCCTGCCCTGAACGGCAGTATATGAGCAAGTGATCCTCCGGCTGGAGGCGCTGCATGTGGTGCCCCAACGCCTGCGGGTAAAACCCCAAAGCCTGCGGATAACAGCCACTTGTCAAGCTGTGACGGGCCAAATAACGGCGCAATCTGGGTGGTGTGATGAAGCGCACGCCGTTGGCCGGAAGTGGCCAGTTGGATGTTTCGACCTGATCAAGCATGGCAAGCATCTTCAGAGCACGAAAAACAAGATAGTCCATCCCGCGCCCAAGATCGTCAATCCACAAACGCAGCAAAGCCGCCTATAAACGGACAAAACAACAACCGAATCCATTGAGATTCGCAGGAGGCAAGGATGAGCAGAGTCATTGCGCAACTGATCGACGGTGAGTGGCGCGAAAGCCGCAGCCGGGAATTTATTGAAGTGACCGACCCGGCAACTCAGGAAGTCCTTGCCTTGGCTCCCAAGGCCACGGCCGAAGAAATCGAAGCCGCCATCGCCAGTGCCAAAGAGGCTTTCGTCAGCTGGCGTGAAGTGCCGGTTTCAGACCGGGCCCGGTTGATGCTGCGCTACCAGCACCTGCTCAAAGAACACCACGACGAGTTGGCCGAACTGCTCGCCAGCGAGACCGGCAAAACGCTCGCTGACGCCAAAGGCGACGTCTGGCGTGGGATCGAGGTGGTCGAGCAGGCCTGCAATATCGCCAGCCTGATGATGGGCGAAACCATGGAGAACGTCGCCCGCAATATCGACACCGCCAGCTGGATTCAGCCGCTGGGCGTCTGCGTCGGCATCACCCCGTTCAACTTCCCAGCGATGATTCCTCTGTGGATGTTCCCGCTGGCCATCGCCGCCGGTAACAGCTTTATCCTCAAGCCCTCCGAACAAGACCCGCTGACACCCAACCGCCTGGCCGAACTGTTTATCGAAGCCGGTGCACCTAAAGGCATCCTGCAAGTGCTGCACGGCGGCCGCGAAGTAGTCGACAGCCTGCTCACCCACCCGGATGTGCGCGCCATTTCCTTCGTCGGCTCGGTGCCAGTTGGCCAACACATTTACCGCACCGGCAGCGCCCACATGAAGCGCGTGCAAGCCTTCGCCGGAGCGAAGAACCATATGGTGATCATGCCCGACGCCAACAAACAGCAAGTGCTGAGCAACCTGGTAGGTGCCAGTTGCGGTGCTGCCGGGCAGCGCTGCATGGCGATCAGCGTGGCGGTGTTCGTCGGCGACGCCAACCAATGGATCGGCGAACTCAAGCAGCAGATGGAAGATTTGCAGCCTGGCTACTGGCGCGATGGCCACTCTGCCTATGGCCCGCTGATCAGCCAGCAAGCTAAGCAACGCGTGCTGCGCCTGATTGCAGAAGGCAAAGCCGAAGGCGCCGAGTGCCTGCTGGATGGCAGCCATTGCGCGGTCGAGGGTTTCCCCAACGGCAACTGGGTTGGCCCCACCCTGTTCCGTGGCGTGACCTCAAACATGGCCCTGTACCGCGAAGAAATCTTCGGCCCTGTGCTGGTGTGCATGGAGGTGGAGACACTGGAGCAGGCAATCGAACTGGTCAACGCCAGCCCGTACGGCAATGGAACCTCTATTTTTACCCGCTCCGGCGCGGCGGCGCGGCATTACCAGCACGCGGTGGAAGTCGGCCAGGTCGGCATCAACGTACCGGTGCCAGTGCCGCTACCGTTCTTCTCCTTCACCGGTTGGAAAGGCTCGTTCTACGGAGACCTGCACGCCTACGGCAAACAGGGCGTGCGTTTCTTCACCGAGACCAAAACAGTCACCAGCCGCTGGTTCGATGAAGACGAACTGAACGGCCCCAACCTGACAATCCAACTCAAGTGAAGCAAGCAAAGGCGAGGTTGACCCAAAGCAGTTAACCCAGCCTTAGACCAAAAGAGAATGCCCCCTGAAATGTCAGAGCATCAAAGTGTCTCTGACACAACAATAATAAGGGGACATCATGAAGAAACTCACTGCCACCCTGGCCCTGTGGGCCGGAATGACTGCTGTAGCGCAGGCCGCTGAACCGATTATCCTCGGCCTCAACTACCCGCGCACCGGTCATTACAAAGAAGAAGGATTGGCCCAGATGCGCGGTGCCTTGCTGGCCATAGATGAGTTAAACCAACGCGGCGGCGTGCTCGGCCGCCCGTTGGCACTTGCCACTAAAGACACAGCCTCACGCCCGGAAAAAGCCGTGCGCAACGTCGATCTGCTGGCTGCCAGCGGTGCCAAGATGCTCTTTGGCGGTGCCTCCAGCGCGGTAGCCATTGCCGCCAGTAAGCAAGCGGCGCAACACAGCCTGCTCTACTTCGGCACCCTCACCTACTCCAATGACACCACCGGCAAAGATGGCCATCGCTATATGTTCCGCGAATGCAATAACGCATGGATGAGCGCCCGCGCGCTTGGCCTTTATCTGAACAAGCATCTGCCTGAACAGAACTTCTTCTACATCACTGCCGATTACACCTGGGGCAACACCACCGAAAGCTCGCTGCGCCAGAACACCGGCAGTCTCGACAGCAGCAAACATCCCGGCGTCAAAGTGCCCTTCCCGGACGCCCGGCAAAAGGACTACCAACAGGCACTGGAGCAAGCTGCCAGCAGCAATGCCCAGGTGCTTGTCCTTGTGCTGTTTGGCGAAGACCTGGTACGCGCCATGCGCCTCGCCGACAAACTAGGCCTGACAAAACGCATGCAAATCGTCGCTCCCAACCTGACTCAGCACGTTGTTGAACAGGCAGGCCCCGGCATTATGGAAGGCGTACTCGGCACCGAGCCCTGGACCTGGCGCGTACCGGAGCTGGAAGACTCGGCCGCAGGCAAAGACTTCGTGAAAAACTTCGCCCAACGCTACGAGATGTACCCGTCCAGCTCCGCCGCCTCGGCCTACAGCATCGTCTACCAATGGGCGGATGCCGTGCAGCGCAGCCGAAGCCTGGACAGCGAAGCGTTAATTGCAGCACTGGAAAACCACAGTTACACCCTGCTCAAAGACCGCCAGACATGGCGTGCCTTTGATCACCAAAACGCGCAGACCGTGTACGTTGTGCAGGTCAAAAGTCGCAACGAAGTGATGCTTGATCCCTTCAAGCAAGACTTCTTCAATATCGTCGACCGGCTTGACCAGTCGCAAGCAGTGCCCAGCCTTGAAGACTGGCGGGCAGAGCGAACAGCCGCTGGGCAACCCCTGACCCTACAGTGAGGATTTATGGACTACGAACTCAGTGATGAGCAACGCCTGCTAGTCGAAAGCGCCCGCGCCTTTGCCAGCCATGAGCTGGCTCCGCACGCCGCCGACTGGGACCGCGACCACCACTTCCCGGTGGATGTGATCAAACGTGCCGCCGAACAGGGCTACCTGGCCCTGTACATCAAGGAAGAAGACGGCGGGCTGGGACTGTCCAGACTGAGCGCATCACTGATTTTCGAGCAACTGTCCGCAGGCTGTATCGCCACTACAGCCTTCCTCACCATCCACAACATGGCCTCGTGGATGCTTGCGTCGTTCGGCGATCAAGCCCTGAAAGATGCCTGGCTGCCGCGCCTGGTCAGCGGTGAACTGCTGGCCTCGTACTGCCTCACCGAGCCCGATGCTGGCTCCGACGCCGCCCACCTGCGCACCCGCGCCAAGCGCGACGGTGACGACTACATCATCGACGGCAGCAAGTGCTTTATCTCCGGCGCAGGTAGCACCGATGTGCTGATCGTCATGGCGCGCACCGGCGAGGAAGGTGCCAAAGGCATTTCCTGCTTCCTCGTGCCCGGCAATACCGAAGGCGTGAAATACGGCCGCAACGAACTGAAGATGGGCTGGCGCGCACAGCCCACGCGCACCATCAGCTTTGAAGGCGTGCGTATCCCGGCCAGCAACCGTATCGGCCCGGAAGGCATGGGCTTCGTCTACGCCATGAAAGGCCTCGATGGCGGCCGCATCAACATCGCCAGTTGCTCCCTTGGTGCAGCGCAAGCAGCACTGGAGCAATCCCTGCGCTATGTGGAAGAGCGCAAGCAGTTCGGCAAAAACCTGAGCCATTTCCAGGCTCTGCAATTCAAGCTGGCCGACATGCTCACCGACCTCACCGCAAGCCGGCAGATGGTGCGTCTGGCCGCACACAAGCTTGATCACCAGCACGGCGAAGCCAGCCTCTACTGTGCAATGGCCAAGCGCTTTGCCACCGATCATTGCTTCAACCTGTGCAACGAAGCCCTGCAATTGCACGGTGGCTACGGCTACCTCAACGATTACCCGCTGGAGCGCTGGGTGCGCGACAGCCGCGTACACCAGATTCTCGAAGGCACCAACGAAATCATGCGGGTCATCATCGCCCGCCGCCTGCTGGAACAAGGCGGTATGCTCGATAACCTGCTGTAAGAATTTGATCACGCCCGCACAACGCGGGCGTTCAGCCACAACTGATGAGGATCATCATGTCCACCGCACTTGAAACCTATAAAACCGGCGTGTTCGACCTGACCCACAAGCTGACCGTAGAAAAACACGGCCACACCGCGCTGATCACCATCAACAACCCACCGGCTAACACCTGGGACCGTGACTCACTGATCGGCCTCAAACAGCTGATGGAACACCTCAACCGCGACGACGATATCTACGCGCTGGTGATCACCGGCCAGGGCAGCAAGTTCTTCAGCGCAGGGGCCGACCTCAACCTGTTTGCCGATGGCGACAAAGCCCGCGCCCGGGAAATGGCCCGCCGCTTCGGTGAAGCCTTCGAAGCCCTGCGCGACTTCCGCGGCGTGTCCATAGCCGCCATCAACGGCTACGCCATGGGCGGCGGTCTGGAATGCGCGCTGGCCTGTGATATCCGCATTGCCGAGGAGCAAGCGCAAATGGCCCTGCCGGAAGCCACCGTCGGCCTACTGCCCTGCGCGGGCGGCACCCAGAACCTGCCGTGGCTGGTGGGCGAAGGCTGGGCCAAACGCATGATCCTCTGCGGCGAACGTGTCGATGCCAACACAGCCCTGCGTATTGGCTTGGTTGAGCAAGTGGTCGAGACCGGCGAAGCACGCAACCACGCCTTACTGCTGGCGGCCAAAGTGGCGCGGCAAAGCCCGGTTGCCGTGCGCACCATCAAGCCACTGATTCAAGGTGCCCGCGAGCGCGGCCCGAATACCTGGCTGAGCGAAGAGCGCGAACGCTTTGTCGACCTCTTCGACTACTCCGACACCCGCGAAGGCGTAAACGCGTTTCTGGAAAAACGCGACGCCAAGTGGAACAACAAATAAGCGGAAGCCCGTTATGAATGTGCAATTCGAAACCTGCTCAGCCCAGCACGGCCAATCCATCGGCATTGCCACACTGGATGCAGAAAAGAGCCTGAACGCCCTGTCGATGCCGATGATTGAGGCACTGAGCGCGCAGCTCGACACGTGGGCTAACGACCCGAATATCGCCTGTGTGCTGCTGCGTGGCAACGGCCCCAAGGCCTTCTGCGCAGGCGGCGACGTGGTGCAACTGGTGCAGCAGTGCCGCGAGCACCCCGGCGAAGTTCCGCCACTGGCGCGGCGCTTTTTCGAGGACGAATACCGCCTCGACTACCGCATCCACACCTACCCAAAACCACTGATCTGCTGGGCCCACGGTCACGTGCTGGGCGGCGGCATGGGCCTGATGCAAGGCGCGGGCATCCGCATCGTCACGCCGGGCAGCCGCCTCGGCATGCCGGAGGTAAACATCGGCCTGTACCCGGATGTGGGCGGCAGCTGGTTCCTCGCCCGCCTGCCAGGCAAGCTCGGCCTGTTCCTCGGCCTGACTGCCAGCACCATCAATGCTCGCGACGCGCTGGATTTGAACCTGGCCGACCGCGTGCTGCTCGATACTCAGCAAGACGACCTGATCGACGGCCTGACTCAGCTGAACTGGCGCGATAACCCGCAAGCGCAGCTGCACAGCCTGCTCAAAGCCCTTGAAAATGATGCCCGCCCAGCGTTGCCGGACGCCCAGTGGCTGCCACGCCGCGAACGCATCGACGCATTGCTCGATCAGCCGGATCTGGTCCACTGCTGGCAGGCGCTGACAGACTTGAAAGACGACGAAGACGCCCTGCTCGCACGCGCCGCCAAAACCCTTGCAGGCGGCTCACCGCTGACAGCACATCTGGTTTGGGAACAGATCAAACGCGCCCGGCACCTGTCGCTCGCCGACGTGTTCCGCATGGAATACGCCATGAGCCTGAACTGCTGCCGCCACCCGGAGTTCCCGGAAGGCGTACGTGCCCGCCTGATCGACAAAGACCAGACACCGCACTGGCACTGGCCGGATGTCGCCAACATCGCCAGCGGCGTAATCGAAGCGCACTTCCAACCCGTCTGGGACGGTCCCCATCCACTGGCGGACCTGTAAACCACCGCAACCGGCAGGAGAATAATAATGACCCACATCGCCTTTATCGGCCTCGGCCACATGGGCCTGCCCATGGCCCGTAACCTGCTCAAGGCTGGTTTTGCAGTTAAAGCCTTTGACCTGCAACAAAACGCCGTCGAGCAACTGGCCGCTGAAGGCGCAACCGCTGCCAGCAGTGCCGAGGACGCTGCCCAAGGTGCCCGCGCCGTGATCAGCATGCTGCCCGCTAGCCGCCATGTTGAAGGGCTGTATCTCGGCGATCACGGCCTGCTCAGCAAACTGCCTGCGGGAACACTGGTTTTAGAGTGCTCCACCATCGCCCCGGACGCTGCCCGCCGCGTGCATGCCGCCGCTCGCGAGCGCGGCATTGAGCTGCTGGATGCACCTGTTTCCGGCGGTACCGGCGGTGCTGCGGCCGGCACCCTGACCTTTATGATCGGCGGTGCCGCCAGCACATTGGAAAAAGCCCGCTCGCTGTTCGAAGCCATGGGCAAAAACATCTTCCACGCAGGCCCAGAAGGTGCCGGTCAGGTCGCCAAGGTCTGCAACAATCAGGTGCTTGCCGTGCAGATGATCGCTACTGCCGAAGCCATGGCCATGGGCGTTGCCAACGGTCTTGATCCTGCTGTGCTGGCCGAGATCATGCGGCAAAGCTCTGGCGGCAACTGGACGCTGGAAAAGTACAACCCTTGGCCCGGCGTGATGGAAAACGCCCCGGCCTCGAAGAATTACAGCGGCGGTTTTATGGCCGAGCTGATGGCCAAAGATTTAGGCCTGGCCCAGGAGGCCGCACAAGCCAGCGGCAGCAGTACGCCAATGGGCGCACTCGCCTTGCAGCTGTACCGCCTGCTGCTGAAACAGGGCAAAGGCAAGCAGGACTTCTCTGTCGTGCAGCAATTGTTTGTTGACTGAAACCCGCAAATTCACAGCGTCCTGAGCCACTCGGGGCGCTGCTTTTCTTCACAATCCCTCTGTTTTTAGCCGTCAGGTGTATTGCGCTTCTCGCTCCGGGCAAACACACTCACGCAATCCTGCAATTTAGTACCAGAACAAGGCCGCTTAATAGCCCGTCTGGCCGTCCAGAATAAAAAGGAGCGGATTAATGCTGTACGTAAAGCGCGACGAACAAGGCACACTCCAACAGGTAGAAACAGCCCCTTTCGCTGGAATGAACGGCGAGCTGGCAGTCGACAGCCCGGAAGCACAAGCCTGGTACGCCCAGCACAGCCTGCTGCAACTAAAACAAAGTGACCTGGATATGATCCGGGTACTGGAAGACTTGATCGACGTATTGATCCGCAAAGGCGTGGTCAGCATCACCGACCTGCCAGAAGCCGCGCAGAGCAAGCTGATCGGCCGAAGCAAGGCGCGGGACGTACTCGGCGGCCTGAACCGCCTGATCAACGAAGAAGACGCCGGGCTGATCTAAGCCAACCTCAAGCGTCGTCTGCTTCGCGGCTAAAGCCGCTCCCACAGGCCATTCACTGTAGGAGCGGTTTCAACCGTGAATTAGCGCACCGTCAGCGCAATCGCGTCTTCACTGAAATCAAAGCAGCCGAGGAAGGTTTTCAAATCCAGCAGGTTGCCGCCGATCTTCACATCCCCCAACAGCGCGCCTTTGAGCAAACCGTTCTCACCACTCATCACGGTATCCAGATAGGCCTTATCCAAGGTCAACCTGAGCGTGGTGCCATCAGTAATGCCCTTATGCAGTTGAGCCACCCCACGGCGTACTTCCAGCGTCCATTCCTCATTGATATCCGGGAAGCTGAAGCCCAGGCTCATATGCACTTTATTGGCTTTGTCCGGATCAACCCTGGTGATCCAATTCTGCAAAAACACCTCAGCCGGGAAATTGCGCAGCATGTCCGGTGAGAGGAAGGCGCTGCGCATATCGGCAGACATCTTCTTCACGTCATCACCTTCAAGCTTGCCCTCCAACTCCATAGCGCTCATCAGGTACCAGTTGCGCCAGTTGATATTCATGTTGGCGTAGCCCAGCTTACGGAAGCTACGCGCCTTAATATCGCGGGCCATTTTGTCCTGCGGATCAATCTGGATCAGGTAACTGGCCAGCTCCGCCGCCCACTGATACTCACCTTTTAGGTAGCTCTCCCCGGCCGCCAGCATGACCTTCTCGCGCCCGCCCATCAGCGCTGTCAGGCGCTCGGCTTTATCTTTCGGCGGCAGCGGATCAAGCGCCACCGGATCGCCCTGGAACCAGCCCAGATAGCCGTTATAAATCTGCCGCACGCTGTGCTTCACCGTGCCGTAATACTCGCGCAGATACGGCGTATAGCCGGCCAGATGCGGCGGCAGTTTGACCTTCTCCACCAGCTCATCCGGGGTCAGGCCCTTGTTCATCCAGCGCACGGTCTGGTCGTGGATATAGGCGATGCCGTCGCGCACCATGCGCAGCACTTCCTCCACATTTTCCTCGCCAGACACCGGCCGGCCGTGCAGCGGTACCATGTACTCCGCTTTGAAGTCGCGCAATTTGTCGATGCTCTCTACCCACAACACCGGATCGCGGAAACGCGTGCCGCGCAGAGTGTGAATGTTTGGCAGTGTCGGCCCCTGAATCACCTCGGCGCTGACCAGCACCCGGTTGCCCGGCAGGTACACGACGATCTCGTCCGGCGCTTCGCTGGGCACATGCAAAAACTGCAGATCAAGCCCGGCAATGTTGGTATCCAGCCGGTCGCTGAAGGTGCGGGTCGGCGCGATAAAACTCGACGCCTCGGCCTTGCCCAGCGGGCCGATGCCCGAATTCATCTGCTCATGATCTGGCCCAGGCAAGGCCACGCCAAAGCTGTAACCGGATCGCACTGACAGAATCGGGCCCACCAGCGCGCCCTGCGCCACCACGTTCTGCAGCAACGTGTCGTGGGCGATGATCTCCACTTCGCCGTTCTTCACCTGTTCTTCGCTGACAAACGCCTTCACGCCGTTGATATGGTCCGGGTGAAAGTGGGTGTAGATCACCGCCTTGACCGGCTTATCCGTGATCTTGCGAAACTCCGCCATGATCTTGCGCGACTCGCTGAGCGACTCGCCGGTATCAACGATGATCAGGCCTTCCGGCGCTTCGATCATCACCACGTTGCCCAACTGCCAGCCCACAGCGGAGTACACGTTATCCGCCACCTTATAAACGTCCGGGGCAAACAGTTTGCTGTGGGCGGCTAGTTCAGGGTGAACGGAGGGTTTGATCTGCTCAGCTGGCAGAGCGGCGTGTGCGCCCAAAGCGCAGCTGAAACTCAATACGGCAATGGCCAATCGGCTCATGGAAATCATCGCTGCTCACTCTATTTATTAGACCTTGGCAGACTGATCATTCCGTACCAATAATTCCAATGCATTCCAAATCAAAGAGTGATGCATAAAACTCATGAGTGATCTTCGCCAGCTTCGCCACTTTGTCGCCCTTGCCGAACACGGCAACTTTGCCCGCGCCGCCGATGCCGTGCACCTCAGCCAACCCGCCCTGAGCCGTAGCATCCAGGCACTGGAAGCGCAGCTGGACTGTCGCCTGCTGGACCGGCACAGCCGGGGCATCGCCCTGACCACCCACGGAGAACTGGTGCTGGAACATGCTCAGCGCCTGCTCGCAGGCAGCCGCGAGTTAAAGAACGCTGTCAGCCAGCTCGACAACCTCGAAGCTGGCGAGCTACGTCTGGGCTCCGGGCCTTACCCGGCAGCGCGGCTGATCCCCAATGCCATAGGGCGCATGGCCAAGCGCTACCCGAGGGTGCGCATCAAGCTACAAATCAATAACTGGCTGGAGTTGCGCGACCTGCTTTTGGACGACGCGCTGGAACTGTTTGTCGCAGACAGCCGCGAACTGCTGGACGACCCGCAATTGAAAGTGGAACCGCTGCGACCTTATCAAGGCGTGATTTTCTGCCGCCCGGAACACCCCTTGCTGCAGGTCGCCAAACCGGGCCTGGCTGACCTGTTCGAATACCCCATGGCCAGCACACAACTGCCGCAGGAGGTGCGCAAAGCCCTGCAAGCGATAAGCGTCCGTGAAGAGCCCCTGAGCATTCAATGCGACAACTTTATGGTGCTGAAAACCCTGGTTGCCAGCAGCGATGTACTGAGCTTGGCCCCGTGGGATGTGGTCGCGGCAGACGTTCAGGCCGGCCGCCTCGCCTGCCTGCCGTTGCCGGCAGTAATGATGGGCTATTCAGCCTATGCCCTGATCAGCCGGGCCGGACGCAGCCTGTCACCGGCAGCGCAGGCCATCCGCACAGAAATCCTGCAGGATGACCAGCTCTTCGAGGCTGTTAGCGACGGCTTTCCCAGCCCCTGATCTCACCGCGACGATTGTCATGACGCTGCGGCGGAGGTGGTGGGCGGTGCATATTGCGCTGATCGTACCTGTTGCCCCACGCTGGGTTCTGGTGACGTGGAGTCTCCCACCCCCGCTGCACCGGTGGACGATAGGCATTGTGGGGCGGCGGCGGTGGCGCATAACGCCGTGGCGGCTGGCGATAATCGTTATGGCGGGAGTCGTAATAACGCGACTGATGACGTGGTGGCAGCGCATAAACCGGGTATTTGCGCACCTCATAACCTGAACGGTACGAACGATCGTAGTCATAGCCGGAATGGCCATAGCCACCGCCATACACAGCACAGCCAGTCAAAGAACCCACCAGCAACATCGGCAAAAACAGGTAATAGCGCATGGCGGCCTCCTAAGACCGCTGAGATGGCACCGACTTATGTCGGAACCGGGACTAACGCCCAAGTACTAAGACATACGTTCCACAAATAAGTGCGACGCAACACACAAAAATTCCAGCGATCGGTAGGCGCTTAAGGCCGCCCCCGTGGAACGGCTTCAGCCTTGAAGGCCCACCACATAACCTGCTCCGCCGAAATTCAGGGCTAAAGCCCCTCCTAGAAAAACCCTGGCACGCTACAATCCGCGCCATCCTCAGCAACATCCGAATGCCATCGTGTCCAAACAGTCCAACAACCCGGCCATCTGCCCGAGCTGCGGCAAAAGCAACCAATGCGCCCAAGCAGGCGTAGATGCTCCTGTCAGCCATTGCTGGTGTTTTGACCTGATCATCGACCCACAACACTTACCCGAGCAGACCGACGACCTCGCAGAACCAAGCTGCCTCTGCCCCGCCTGCGCACGTGGGCAAAAAGCCGCTGAAAGCGACAGCCAATAGCCATGCGCCTGGATCGCCTGCTCAGCAGCCAACCTCACCTCAATCGCAAAAAAGTCCGCCAGTTATTGCTCGAAGGGCGCGTGCAGGTCGACGGTGAAACCGTCAGCGATGGCCTGTACAGCATCAGCCAGTTCAACCGCGTTGAGTTGGACGGCGCCGTACTGCAAGCCGGCAAACCCGCCCGCTACTTTATGCTGCACAAACCGGCCGGCGTGGTCAGCGCCACCGAACACCCCGAGCACCGCACCGTTCTGGATTTGCTGGATGAGCCGGATAAACACGACCTGCATTTGGCTGGCCGGCTCGACCTCAACACCAGCGGCTTACTGATCATCACCAACGACGGCCAATGGTCTCGCCGCCTCACCGAACCGCGCAGCCGGTTGGGCAAGGTCTACCGCGTCGACACCGAACAACCCATCACAGCGGAATATGTAGAAGTCTTCGCCCAAGGCCTGTACTTCGCCTACGAAGACCTCACCACCCTGCCCGCCGAACTGGAAATCCTTAGCAGCCATCAAGCCCTGCTCACCCTGCACGAAGGCCGCTACCATCAGGTCAAACGCATGTTCGGCCACTTCCAGAACAAAGTCATCGGCCTGCACCGCCTGAGCATGGGCACAATCCAGCTAGACCTAAACCTCGCCCCCGGCCAATACCGCCCGCTCACCGCAGCCGAAATCGCCAGCTGCTAAAACCAGCTGATAAATCAACGCCTTAAGACTGTGACGCCGATCAGACAAAAAACGCCGGGGCTTCTTTTTGGCAACGACTTCCGGTATAAAGGGCACCCTCTGCGGGTGTCGTATAATGGTAATACCCTAGCTTCCCAAGCTAGAGCCGTGGGTTCGATTCCCATCACCCGCTCCAGAATCAAATCTCTAAAGCCCTGAAAACAAACAAGTTTTCGGGGCTTTTTAGTTTCCGGCACCTGTAGGTGTCGAAAAAGTGTCGAAAATCGGATTCAGCCGCAGCGCTTCCTTCAAATGCTCAGGTGCCAGATGGGCATAACGCATGGTCATAGTGACGGACGAGTGCCCAAGCACTTTTTGCAAAGCCAGAATATTGCCCCCAGCCATAACGAAGTGACTGGCAAAGGTATGCCGCAACACATGGGTAGCTTGGCCAGCAGGCAGACGAATTGAAGTGGTGTTCAGTACACGGCTGAAATGCCGGATGCAGTTTGGGAACAAGCCATTCCGCTTGAAGTAACCCAGCAACGCTTTTTCCAATTCTGGATGGATCGGAATACTGCGCGTGCGCTTCGACTTGGTATTAGCAAACACCACCGCACCGTTTTTCACCCGATCAGGCGTAAGCCCCTGAGCCTCTCCCCAACGCGCACCAGTAGCCAGACACACACGGGCAATCAGGGCCAAGTGCTCACAGTCCGGGTAACTGTCAAAAGCCGCCAGCAGCTCTGCAATTTGGTCATGTGTCAAATACGACAGCGGGCGCTCCTGGAGCCGTAGTGGTCTGACCTTAGCCAACGGGTTCGGATAGTCGATTGCACCCAGGCGATTCAGCTCATTGAACATCGACTTGAGATAACCCAGGCGGTTATTCAGCGTTTTGCCATGCACACCCGCAGCCAGATAATCACCCCGCAGTTTGCAGAACTGATCAGCCGTAAAAACCACCGCCACCGGATTGCCCAAATCCCGCACCAACTGAGCCAGCACCTGTTTCAGGCGGACAGAATCAGCCAGCGAGTGCCCGTGCAAAACGTGATACAGCTCAGCAAGCTCAGATAGGCGCCGACGGTCTTTAGGCTTAGGCGACCAATCCGGCGTTTCAATCAACTTTGTCCGGCATGACGCCTCAAAGCGCTGGGCCTCACCTTTGGTTTTGAAGGTCTTGCGGAAGCGCTTGCCCTTGATCGGCTCAATATCGGCTTTCCAACGTCCATTGGGCTGCTGAACAATCGCCATTAAACGGCCCTGCCCCACCTGACCTGCCGTTCTTCCAGCAGATTCTTGATATGCAGATACAGGTCACGCTCACTCATTTCTTTAGCGGCGTAGTGTTCGCGAATCACCGGCCAACAGTCCCACTGCTTAAGGGTTTCAAACGCCTTTTTTGCGCCCACTCTCTCCCGCGCAATCAAGCTGACGAAGTTGCCCAGGAACAGCTCCACATTCTTGCCCGTAAAGCCACGGGACGTTTTGTAATGGCGCTTGTACTCCGTCTTCTCCAGCAGTGAGTCAACCGGCAGATCAACGCGGGCGTCCTGACGAATCAGCGTCCAGATCGGCTCAAAATAGCCTGGGCGCGACAGGTACTTGAACTGGCGCAAACCGTATTCCCACAAGCCGTCGAGGTGTGGAGCAAAGGCGGCAAAGCTGTCCGTTTCGATTGCCTCGCCGGTGTGCAGATCAACTGAACCGCAGGCGAATTGCTGAACAACACAATGGTGATAGCGCAGCTCAATACGCCACACATCCTTGGCCTGATCGTAATTGCACGGGTCATTCACATCGAAGCTGTCACGGCGACGCCACACGCTTTCCCAATAGTCCAGCTTGTCCGTAGCGCGAGCCTGTAGCGTCTTGTTGTAGATAGCCAGCTGGACGCCACCCGCAGAGCCGAACAGGAAGGATTGCCCCTTACCGTAGGTAGCCGCCTCCATCGTCCACTGCACCTCACTGATCCCGGAGATATCCCGCACTGTCCGCGCCCGGCAATGCATACGAGCCGTCAGGTCAGCCGGTGGTGTCCAGCCTTGCAGGTCTAACGCCAGATGCACCGCACACTGGTTGCGCTCAACGTGGGTCAGAACGGCTGCAGCGTAGTGATCGAGGTGTTCTTGCAGGCGTGCAGGCGACAGCGCATCAATCGCGTGCGGTGACACTTCAATTTTCAGATGTGGGCCGATGTTCTCCAGCTTGGCGTTGAAGTTCTTGATCAGCAGGATGATGCCCAGATCAGCGTTTTGCAGCTTGTACTGGTAGCCCGAATCCTTGCCCACGCGCCCTGCATGCCAGCGCTGCCCGGCAAAATCCACCAAGACACCAGGCTTATCAAACAGCACCATGATTTCAGGGCGGATCAGCCCACGGTACAACTGGCGCACCGTATCCACGCCGCAGTGCAAAAGGTTCACCTTGGACAGGTCGACGACACGCGCTGAACCCGGCTCAAAGAACAAACGGCCTTTCGGGTCTTCGTTTGCTTCCATGTCCAACCGCAGGGAGTCTTTTGGTTTAACTGTCTTAGTCATGATTCATTCCTTTAATGCTGAATATTGCTTACGTTTTCGTCTCTCTACCTGACGTGCTACAGGGACGTCAGCGCGTAGGCGCACTCGCCGCGTCGGGTTCACGTCCGGCGTGCCGCCACACGTGAATCAGGCGCGCCGAGGTGCACCGCGCATTGGCTTGAGCGGTAGCAGTAAGCAGGGTCGGATCAAACGGCTTGGAGCAGGTTTTATCGTCCTGATCGAAACCCATAAATGAAGGCTGGGACATAGGCGGCAGGCTGCTGACCAGCGCACACCACAACACAAGGCAGGCACACAGCAGCGTTATACCGGCGATATCAGTATTGGGCGGGCTGAAACACACCAAGGGCTCTGCCCTTGTCATCCCGCTCTTGCCGCCGAGGGCTCGGGAGCGCGGGCCGGTAAAGCCGCCCCACACTCCCGTATTCAGGCTGTACATAGCGTGATTGGCTCAAGGGTGCGCTGCGCCCGTGCTTCCGTTCGACGTAACAAAAAGGCTGTTACGACGAGCCGGGAGCGCGGCCCTTGACCCATTCAGATTGGGGTGGGCGATGCGGTCCAGTACGTTGCCGGAACCCTGCCGGTCGCGGTGCCGCATCACCCGAATGGTTCGGATATCGGAGAAGAAGACTTCATCAGGGTATTTGTCGTTTCTGCCTTGTGGCGCGACCAGAAAGTGGCCATGCGGATAGGTGCCCTGATAAGGCAGCACCACCCCCACAATCTGTATTACGGACCAAAGCGGCTCAGGATCACCCGCCCAGACCTGCTCAACCAGCACCGTCTTGCCCACGTAGTCCATGGCAACTGACGCATCCACGACAGTGAAATCGCTAGACATGGCTGTAATCCCCCTTATTGAAGCTACGTTTACCCTTGTCCAAATCCGCACACAGGCGGGCCAGATTGACCATGCGCATACCTGCTAGCTTCATGCCCGGCACCGTGCCGTTATCCACCCAATCAACCACCTCCTCGACGGATACACCGCTTAGCTCGGCGAAGGTTTTTACGCTGCATAGGTCGAGGCTGTTATTGCTGATTTTCATGGCACGCATCCTTGTGCTGGGCTTGAGCCGTGAAGCTGCTTTCGAGGCGAAACACAATTTCCGAATTAAGCGAACGGCGTGAAGTTTTAGCGCCCTGCTCGACCTGGGCACGCAGCTCAGCGGGCAGGCGTAATTTGAATTGCGGATAGGTGCGGCTCATAGCGTCCAGTCCTGTTCCATAAGCTGAGCTTGGAGCAGCGCCACATTAACCATGGTGCGCTTGCCAACTTTTTTGGCGGGCAGGTAGCCGCGATCCAGCCAGGTACGCACCACAATTGGCTCTTCGCCCATACCGATCCAGTCGGCAAACTTGCGCCATGGCATAAGTGGTGGCGCGCCATTAAGCGCTTGGGGATCCAGGTCTTCCGTATTCATTAGCTTTAATCCACTATGTCGGTTTCTAGGCAAACTGATCACTGCAACTATTGCAGTGCAACAACTGAATTCCACTATGCCCTCACTTTGGGCTCACTGCAATAATTGCAGTGCAATTATTTAGATCAAAATGGAATCAATACGCGACAGAGCTAGAACGCTCATCGACAAAGCTGGGTTTGAAAGGCTTATCAGAGAAACTCAGATCGGACTCGTGCGCTGGCAAACCGTGCGCTACAAGTCGATCAGGATGAGTACAGAAGAGATCGAGGAACTACTGAAGCTCTTTCCGCAGTACACCATGTGGCTAGCAGGAGGTCAGATTGCCCCCGAGATTGGCCAGACTAGCCCGGACTACGACGAAGCTAATCCGAAAGCTAGCGAGTAATCGCTCAGTACAAGATAGATAAGGAACAGATAAATGCAGGCTGATTGGAACGACGCCCCAAGCTACCTCCAGACTCGCGCTAACAAAGGAAGAGGCAAAGCGTGGATCATCCCCGGCATCGTCGGCACCTGCATCACCCTGGGCTTGCTTCACCTAGCAGGCTCAGCCTTCCTGAAAGGCACCGTACAAAACTTGGCTGAGAAGCCCTCTCCCGCCAAACCAGCCCCAATAGCGGAAATCACCCGCTCAGAAAAACTACCCGCTAAAGACTGGGACAGAATCGTCGAAGAACAAGCAAGGCTAGACGCCCAACTTCAACGGCAACCCGCTCAAGCACCGGTCAGCGTTGAAAACACCGTCATCAAACAAACCGTATTCAACGATCAGAACTACATACCAAGAGGCGCAGACAACGTACTTAGCCTCAAGGTAAGCGAGCAGCCGGTTCAGACGGAAAAGTCTTCAGGCGGACTGAAAGTCATAACCATAAAAGAAAAACCAAAAGTTAGAGACCAAGCATGTTCCTGGATGTGGCGCGAAGGAAGTATTGAGCAAAGAAACTGCAGGTTTGAGATTGGGATCGAGAATAGAAAATAGTTGCGCCCCGCATTATAACCACTACCAATTGATTAATTTAAGTAAGTGATAGTTGAGCAATTTGTTAGGAACAAGCCTTAACAAAGGCCTGAAAATTTGTGCTCATAAAAGCGACCACTACACCCACAAAAATCCCAGAAAATAGAACAAAAATTCGCTCAGTACGCTTTGCTCGGAGTTCCGAAAGATAGAGACTTCCACTGCCCGTAAGTGAGAATTTTTGATCCTTTAACGAGCATCCATGGCTACTCCATGATAATGCACCGTACTCAGCATGCTGTTCAGCGCTGCTACAAGCAAAGAATTTTCTGGCCAAAATTTGCTCTTTGTATTTATTTGGATTTGGATTTTCATTCTTCAGAAGATCATCATCAATCATCCGATTAGAAACTAGCGAAGCAAAAATATAAAAATCACGATGATCGCAATATTTCTTTGGAACGAATTTTGATATTTCCTCAAGCGTCAGCTCTCCATGTCTTTCAAGCATTTTCAAAATCTTAATGCCATGCCCTTTCATAGTGCCATCCTATATCTTAGCGCAAGTCCAGTAAACGGATAACGCGCAAATCTCTGCCAGCCACCTAGGCGTATAAAGCTCCAACTAGACTCAGCTTTATTTCACAAATGCATTACTAATAATTCTTCGATGATTTATTTTCACAAGAGTTTAACCTTTTAAGCATTATTAACACTGAGCTACTTTTATACGCAGAGCCCCACCGACCTTAAACTTAATTACTTATAAAAGGTAACCTTCAAACCATACCTATTTTTCTCAAGCGACTTTATCTTCTTTGTGACATATTCAGGAATTAGATTCATTTTCCCGATATAGTAGGATTGGCCTTTCTGAATGAGCGCTCCATTATCAACTAACGTTTTAAAATCCACTGGTTTTTTGAACTCGTCACGGAGCTGCTTAAATTCATTGATATCCACGTAACCTCTCCTAGAAAATGAAATTTAATCAAGTGACAACATTATCCATCCCAACGACCGAAGCTAACTGACCAAATCATTAGTTAGATGCCTAACTTGATACGAAGATAAAATTTTACAAAAAAACCAGCCCGAGTTATACCACTGATCAAGCCAGCTATATACTCCATCAACCCCCATAAAAGCTGACGAGCTATTATAAATTTTTCTTGATCTTTTTACGGCCTTCGACCACCGTTCAGTAAGCATAAGCATAGTAATAGATATAGCCGCGACTGCACTCAAAAGTTAACCATAGGCAATGACACAGTTTTCTACTTTTCGCATCTCACGCAGTAATTGCAAACCGTATGGGTATACACAAAGGCACTGATACGATGCAAGGAATACAAATGGGTGTGTCGAAAAAGTGTCGAAAAGACTGCAAGGAATGGCGGAAAAATGCGGCACAGGCTACGACCGAAGGCTGACAATGCCGGGCATTACAGGACATTGCCAATCGGCTAAGTGGGTTCGATTCCCATCACCCGCTCCAGATCGCAAAATCAAAAAGCCCCGACCGTGCTAGCGCCGTCGGGGCTTTTTTGTTTCTGGCGTACGCCGTTGTGTTGAAATAGAGATCACTTAGCATCGCGCACAAACCACTGACCGCATAACAACGCTCTGAATCTAGTGCTCCCATACTCAGCCGAGCACCAACCTCCCAACCCAAAACACCTAACATCTGTACGAAAATTCCCAAATCTCTGCGCGAATCTTCTGAATTGATTCCGTAATGCTATCCTGCCCGCCCATTTCGTTTGCCCGGTAGTCAACGCTCACTTTCTCTCTAGGTGAAAGTCTGGTGTTGGGGCCTCTTATTGCCCGAAAAGAGTATTTAAAGCCCATGCCGATCAATGTTCAGCTTGCCGATGACCACCCTCTTACGCTGATCGGAATCCAGACGCTGTTGGATAGTCAGCCGGATATTCAGATCGCGGCCAAGGCGTTCAGCGTGGATGAGTTGCTGGCCAATTTGCAGGCGAAGCCGTGTGAAGTGTTGCTGACTGATTTGATGATGCCTGGCAGTGAGCAGGTGGACGGTATCCGTTTGATCCGCCGCTTGCGCACGCAGTATCCGCAGATGGGGATTGTGGTGATCACCATGCTGGATAACCCGGCGCTGCTAAACACTGTGCTCAAGTTAGGGATTCAGGGCTTGGTGAGTAAGCGTGGGCTGTTGAATGACTTGCCGAAGGCCGTCACGGCCAACAGCCGCTCGCCGTTTGTTTCGCCGTCGCTGCGAACCCTGCTGAACACCACTCAGGCGAACCATGGCAAGCCCCTGATGGAGCCGGAGCAGTTGACGCCGCGTGAGATTGAGGTGCTGCGTTTGTATGGCAGCGGCATGAGCGTAAATAACATTGCTCAGTATCTGTGCCGCAGTAAGCAGACTATCAGCACGCAAAAGAGCAGCGCCATGCGCAAGCTCGGGCTGGACACTTCGGCCAGCCTGTTTCTCTACATTCAGGAACACGGGTTGTCCTGACCGCTATCCTCCTCCCGGAGCCAATGATGCTGTGTACCTCAGCCCCGTTTATGCGCCGGGGAATGGCCTGCTTTGCGCGGGTGTTTGCGCTGCTTTTGCTCATCGGTCTGGCACCGCTGAGCCAAGCTAATTCCGATGCGGCGTCTCAGGTACCCGCGCCTTTGCCTTCGCTTAACCATCTGCTGAACATGCGCAACAGCCTGCCCAGCCAGACGCTGCGGGTGGCCCGTATCCAACCTTCGGGGCGGGAGCAGGAACGCGCCGAAAACCGGGTGCTGAATAGCATCTCTGACGATTACCTGAAGCAAATCAGCCGCTACCTTGATCTGAACCTTGAGTTCGTTGAGGTGGCTTCGCCGCAGGCCGGCGTTGATGCGCTGATCGCCAATAAAGTCGACCTGCTGACCCGCGCCACCGGCTTTGAAAAACAGAATCCGCAACTGAGGCTGTCGGAACCTTACTTGCCGACCCGACCTATTGTGATCGGACGTGTAGACGATCAGTCGCAGCCGCTGGACCTCAGCGATATGCAGATTCTGGCGCTGGATGAATACCTGTCTGCGCAGAGTGTGCAAACGGCTTATCCCAAGGCCAGAGTCAGCTTGGTCAGCGACACTGCCCTGGCATTTGAGCTGCTGGCAAGCGGCAAAGCGGATGCGTTTATCGCCGATCAGTTTCGCGCCAATCTGTATTTGCATGAACGCACCGATCTGATGCTGCAGAACAAATTCGCTGCGCTGTTGCCTGCAACCGGTTTTTCCTTTGCCGTGCGCGATAACGAAACAACGCTGCTGGCGCTGATTAACCACGCTCTGCGGCGGATGCCAGACAGTGAAAAGAACCGGATCAATAACCAGGCCAGCCATGGCCAGTATCCCTACCTGTATGCCGATGCGTACTTTCTCAATCCGGCCGAACAAAAGTGGTTGCAGCAGCACCCGCAGATCACTGTGCTGGCGACGGATACGCCGGCCTATCTGTACCGCACTCAGGGCAAGCCTTATTGGGACGGGTTGAGCATCAGGTTGCTGGAACTGCTGGAGAAGATGTATGGGCTGAAGATCAACATTGTGGCCAGCCAGTCCGCCGAAGAAGACTTGATACGCCTGAACAACGGCTCAGCCGATCTGATCAGCCGCACTCAGGGCATCAGTGACAAGGACGGGCTGTTTACCATGGCCTACGGCACTCGCAGCTGGACCTTTCTGATCCGCGAAGGTGATAGCTCACCCAGTTCACTGGAGGCGATGGAGGGCCGCAGGTTGGCGCTGTCCCGCGATCATCCGTTGTATCAGCAACTGCGCCAGCGCTATCCCGGCATCCGCCTGATCGGTACGGAAAACTTCCGCCACTCGGTCAACCTGATCCTCAATCGCCAGGTCGATGCCACGCTGGTCAGTACCTCTTCCAGCGATAAGCAACCGGAGACCGGCCTGCAATATGGCCTGTCGATCAAAGCCTCACCAACGCCCCACCGCTTTGTGGTCGCGCCCCAGTCCAAGGAGCTGCGGAGCATCATCAATAAGCTGCTGGATGCCATGTCGCGTAACCCGCAGAGCGATATTCAGGTGATCGCCGAAAATCCCGGCAATACGCTGTGGAAGTGGATCGCGGAGAAGGCCTGGCAGGTTGGCCTTGCGGTGCTGCTGGTGTTTGCCTTGTCGATGTTGTGGAACTGGCGTTTGCAGATTCAGGTGCGTAAGCGCGTCGCTGCGCAGAACCTGTTGCAGGACAAACTGGCCTTTCAGTTTTCCCTGTTCAACGGCCTGCCCACGCCGCTGTATGTCAGTGACCTGTATGGCCGCCTGAACGCCTGCAACCGGGCTTACGAGGAGTTTTTCTCGATCTCCCAGGAAATCGCCGAGGGCTTTCTGCCCAGCGAGCAAAGCTGCATGCCCAGCGCAATGGCAAACACCCTGGAAAGCGAACACCAGCAGCTGTTGATCGACCACCAACCGCGTTTTCTCGACACCAGCCTGACCATTCGTGGCGAAGAGCATTATCTGTATCTGTGGCTGGTGCCCTTTTACAACGCACGCGGCAAGTTGCAGGGCTCTCTCGGCGGTTGGCTGGATATTACCGAGCGTAAACAGCTGGAGATCGAACTGCGCGAGGCCAAGCTGGAAGCCCAGGCGGCCAGTGCCGCCAAGAGCGAGTTCCTGGCTGCAATGAGCCACGAGCTGCGCACCCCACTCAACGCGCTGGTGGGGCTACTGGAGCTGGAGACCAGTGACCGCAAAAACACTTCGAGCAACCTGCGTATTGCTCAGCAGTCCGCAACCGCGATGATCAATCTGATCGGCAATATTCTTGATCTGGACAAAATCGAGAGCGGGCAAATGCAGCTCGCCCCACAGCTCACCGCCCTTGAGGTGCTGCTGCGCAACAGCCTGGGGCTTTTCAGTGCACAGGCGCTGGAAAAACAGCTGGAGCTGAGCCTGGATTTCCAAGCCGATACGCAGCGCTTTTATTGGGTCGATGCGCTGCGTCTGCAACAGATCATCCACAACCTGCTGAACAATGCCCTGCGTTTTACCGAGCACGGCTTTGTGCAGTTGCAGGTGCAGGAAACCACGCTCGCCGAAGGCTCCAGCCTGCTGCGCCTGAGCATCTGTGATAGCGGTATCGGTATTCCGCCGGATTTACAGCCACAGATTTTCGAGCCTTATCGTCAGGCCACTGCGCAAACCGTGCATTGCTACGGCGGTTCCGGGCTGGGGCTGACCATCTGCAAACAACTGACAGAGCTTATGGGCGGGCGCATCTGGCTGGAGAGTGCTCCCGGCGCAGGCTGTAACGTGCATGTGGAACTGCCGCTGAACTGGCAGCTCACCACGGAGCCTGGCTGTGCGCAGGCAGCGACTGAGCTGTCGCGTACGCGTACGCTCAATGTGCTGGTGGTGGATGACGTGTCTACCAATGGCTTGGTGCTGAGCCTGCAACTGACCCGTTTGGGCCACCGTTCCCGCCACGTCATCAGCGGTCAACAGGCCCTGCAAGCGTTGCAGGAAGACAACTACAACGTGCTGATCAGTGACTGCAACATGCCCGGTATGGACGGCTATGCCCTGACCCGCGCCGTGCGCGAACGGGAGCGCAGTACCGGCACAGAGCCGCGCTTGATCATCGGCTACACCGCCAGTGCCCTGAGCAACGAAATGGAGCTGTGCCACGAGGCCGGTATGGACGATCTGATGATCAAGCCCGTTACCCTGGCCCGCCTGCATGAAGCTCTAAACAGGCTGGCCGCTGATGAGCCTGAAGAGCGTCTTTACAACCTCGATCACATTCTTGAAACACAGCCCGATTGCCCAGCGCTGCGCCAACGCGTCCTCAGCGAGGTGGTCAGTAATCTTCGCGCAGACTGGCAGGCCTTACAGACTCAGGACCTGGCCCGCATGCCGAAGTCGATCAAGGATGTGAGCCATCGTCTGTCCGGCCTGGCCTGCATGATCGATTCCTTCGAGCTGGCTGCGGCCTGCCATGCCCTTGAGCAAAGCCGGGAACAGGCACCTGAGGCGATTGACCAGGCACAAGCCAGGCTGACAGATGTGTTGCAGCGTCTGCTGACCGAAGCAGAAAAGGAGCTTGCTGGCCTTTTCGGTTGATGCCCTGCACCAACTCTCGTACTCGTCCAATGGGGCGATTCTGATGTGATCCGTAGCCTTGGCAGTGTTCCCCGAAAGCATCGGGCAGGTGCTCGAATCCCTTCTACCCAATGCTTTCGGGGTGTGTCTCAAACAACACACTTCAAGGCCTATTAAATGCTTAACGCAACCCACGCCAAGTCATTTCTGAAACTGCCGATGGTTCTGGCCATTAGCGCTGCCGCACTGACCTGTCAGCAAGCCAGCGCCCACGGTTTTGTCGAATCACCAAAATCCCGCTCATTCATGTGCCACTCTGAAGGTGGCCAGGCGAACACAAATTGCGGCCCGGTCGAGTACGAGCCGCAGAGCGTGGAATACATCGGTCGCCCGGATGGCTCACTGTCCCACTTCCCAAGCAACAGCCAGGCCTGCACTGGCGACTTCACCAAGTGCGGCCCGGCAGATGGCACCATCCCTGCGGGCGGTCTGCCTCAGTTCTCCGCCCTGAATGAGCAAACCGCAACGCGCTGGGCCAAGAACGTAGTCAAACCAGGCCCACTGGACATCACCTGGCTGTATCGCGCCGCACACTCCACACGCTACTGGCAGTTCTATATCACCAAGAAAGACTGGAACCCGAACCAGCCGCTGACCCGTGACTCCTTCGAGCTCAAACCTCTTCTGGATGAGCCGTGGCCGTCTCTGAACGCTCCGGTTGAATCCGGCCAGAGAACACACCACAAACTGAATATCCCGGCTGATCGCAGCGGCTACCATGTCCTGCTGGCCACCTGGAAAGTCCACGACACCGATGCCACTTTCTATCAAGTGATCGATCTGGACATCAAAAATGACAGCGTAGCGCCCTCTACCTGGACCAACGTCGGCAGTGTCCAACCGGAAGCCCTGAGCATCGGCGATAAGGTCAAAACCCGCGTATTCAACGCCAAAAACGAAGACCAGACCAAGCAGATCACCCTAGACATCAGTAACGCTGATCTGGCCAAGGCTGACATCTGGCCCTTTGAGCTGGCCAGGAAGGTCAATGCTGCCAACAAGGGCTACCTGATGGGTCTGGTCAACAGCCAGGATCAGGTTGTGCCGAACTACGGCATTAACGACATCGTGGTGAAAAAAGGCAGCAACATCACCAACGTGATCATTGAAAAACAACAAGCAGCCAAACCGGGCGAACTGAGCATCAGCGGCTTGCAACCTGAGTACCTGATTAAAAACGGTCAGGCTGACATTCACTTCACCGCCATTGCCAAAGGCGGTGAGTACACCATCAAAGCCACGGTGTTTAACAAGAACAATGAAGCCGTGGCTTACCAACAGGCACCCGCTGGCAACTCCCCGCACTTCTCCATGGCCATCAAAGGTCAGCAGCCCGGGGACTTCGACCTGACGGTCGTGGCCACTGGCAAGAACGACGAAGTTCTGCAACAGAGCCAGCGCTTCAAACTGAAAGAAGAAACCAACACCGGCGGTAACACGGGTGGCGGCAACGGCGGCAGCACTAGCGAGTACGACCATGTGTTCCCGGAAGGCCTGAGCAGTTACATCGCCGGCACCGTGGTTCTGCAGCCCAAAGATGGCCAACGCTACCAGTGCAAGCCGTTCCCATACAGCGGCTACTGCGTGCAGTGGAAAGAAGGCGCCAACGCCTTCGAGCCCGGCGTCGGTCACTCCTGGGACATGGCCTGGGAACGTAAGTAACCCTTGCCCTCCCCTTGGCATGGCACCTCGTGTGCCATGCCCTTTCTGTCCGGTATTGCTATGACTCGCCACTACTCAAAACTGCATGTGCTGCTGCACTGGAGCTTTGCCACGATCATGATCTGGGCAACCCTGAGCGGCTTCGCCAACGCCCTGTATAGCCTGTCCGCCAATGTCAGCAGTGCTATCGCCTTTATCAACGTCTCGTTGACTACGCTGCTGATCCCGCTGTTTGTCCTGCGCATTCTGTGTGCACTTGATCGCCGCAACCACACTGATGACAGCCACCGTGGCCTGCGCCTGTTGGCCAAGAGCGGACACCTGATGCTCTACGTTGTCACTGCGCTGACGCTCATCACCGGCGTGCTGATGATGGACCGCCCGATAAACATCTTCGGTCTGGTGCAGTTGCCCCAACCATTGCAGGACCCGGCACTCACCCGGTTCTTCAACACCCAGCACAAATACGCCTGCATCGCCATGGCGGTGCTGATTGTCGGCCACGTCGGTGCGGTGATCGCCCACCATCTCTGTGGGGACAAAATCCTCAAGCGCATGAGCCTGTGACGGTGCCCGGTTTTAATCTGCGTAACCTGCTGCTGGGCCTCACTGCCCTGCTTCTGCTGGCGTGGCTGACTTGGCTCGGACTGGACGCCTGGCAGCAGCTGAACAGCCTGCAAACAGAGGCCAATGTTGCCCCGCCTGCACCTGTCAGCGAACCACGCGCAACCCCTGACCCGCTGGCCATCGCCCAGTTATTCGGACTAATGCCGCAGGATTCCGGCGAAAGCATTCCTGAGGTTCCCCTGACCCTGCTCGCAATCCTGCAGGCGAGTGTCGCTGAGCAATCCCGCGCCCTGATCGCCTCCCCTGAAGGCAGCCGTTTTTATCGCATTGGCGAAACGCTTCCCGGAGGCGGCGTGCTGCGCCAGATCGACGCTTCCCGGGTCCTGATCCAACGCTTGGGCAGCGAACAGACACTACCGCTGAACGTACCCCGTTCCAACCTGCTGACACCCAGCTCCGAGCCTGATCAACAGCCCGCCGACGTCTCTTCCGGGCGTCTGTTTCAACCTTTCCAGTGACCTTGCATACATCATGAAACGAACATTTATCGCCGGGCCACTGCTGGCCCTGAGCACCCTGCTGTGCTCTGTTAATGCTGCCGAAAAAGCCGAACACCCGCAGCAGTGGACCCTCAACATGAAGGACGCCGAGCTGCGCGACCTGATCAATGAGGTCGGCCAGATTACCGGCAAAACCATGATTCTGGACCCGCAGCTCAGCGGCAAAGTCACCGTGCAATCCAACACGGCGATGGATCAGAAAGGCATCTATTCACTGTTCCTCACCGTGCTGCGCAGCCAGGGTTACGCCGCCATGGATCAGGGCGACAAGGTGTTGATCCTGCCGGTGGCTGAAGCCAAGACCAAAGCCTACGTGCCGGGTAAAGCCAGCGCCGGCGCGTTCGTAACCGAAGTGATTGAGCTGCACAACGCCAACGCCAACGAGATCACCGCTGCGGTGCGCCCGCTGGTGGCTGCAGATGCCTACATGGCACCGTCTACCACCTCCAACGCACTGGTTATTTCCGACAGCGCTGACAACGTCCAGCGTGTGCGCCAACTGGTGATGCAGCTGGATGTAGCCGGTGGCCGCGAATACAACATTCTGGAGCTCAAACATGCCTGGGCCAGTGACATTGCCAAAACACTTAACGACAGCCTGAGCGGCGGTTCGGGCGAGCAACAGAACAAGCAGGCGATTGCCGACACCCGCAGCAACAGCCTGATTCTGGTCGGCCCAGCCTCCCTGCGCCAGCAGATGCAGCAGCTGGCTCAGCGCCTCGACGTGCCCAATAACGTGGCGGAAAACGCCCGCGTGCGCCGCCTCAACCACAGCGATGCGAAAAAACTCGAAGAGCTGCTCAGCGGCATCGGCAAGCGCATGGAATCAGGCACTCGTAACGGCCAGGGACAAGGCCAGGACAATCAGGTTTTGGTCAGTGCCGATGAAAGCCAAAACGCCCTGGTGCTGATGGCCTCCCCAGCTCAACTGGCCACCTTCGAAAGCATCATCAACGAGCTGGATAAACCCCGCGCCCAAGTGCTGGTGGAAGCCGCCATTGTCGAAGTCAGTGGCGACATCAACGAAGCCCTTGGCGTGCAGTGGGCCGGGGCCGATGGCAAGTGGGCCGGGATCACTAACTTCAACGGCGCAGGTATGTCCATCGGCACCCTGCTGGAAAACCTGGGTTCAGACAAACGCCCAAGCATGCCGGACGGCACCCTGATCGGCATCGGCAGCAGCAACTTCGGCGCGCTGATTTCGGCGCTGTCCAGTGACTCCAACAACAACCTGCTGTCGACCCCAAGTCTGCTGACTCTGGACAATGAAGAAGCAGAAATTCTAGTGGGGCAAAACGTGCCGTTTCAAACCGGCTCTTACACCACCGACACCGCTGGAGCCAGCAACCCGTTCACCACGGTTGAGCGCAAGGATGTGGGCATCAACCTCAAGGTCACGCCGCATATCAACGAAGGCAACTTCTTGCGCCTGCAAGTTGAACAGGAAAGCTCCGAGATTGCAGCGGCACCACCGGGCGTCAGCACCAGCGATCTGATCACCAACAAGCGCTCGGTGAAGAGCACCATCCTGGCCAACGACGGACAGATCATCGTGCTCGGCGGGCTGATCAAAGACAACTTCAAGCTGCAAGTCAGCAAGGTGCCGCTGCTGGGAGATATCCCGTGGGTAGGCACGCTGTTCCGCAGCACCAAGGAGGTTACCGAAAAGACCAATCTGATGGTGTTCCTGCGCCCGACATTGCTGCGCGACACGGTTAATGCCGACACTCTCAGCGCACAGAAATACAACAACTTGCGCTCGATCCGCCTCAACGGCAAGAAGACCGACAGCCACCTGCCGCAAGATCCGCATCAGATGTTTGACCCGAATAGCGCTGGCGATCAGGGCCTGATCGACATTCGCCAACCGGCAGGCAAACGTCCATGAGCCAGACGCCTGCCACCCGCCTGAGCTTTGCCTACGCCCGCCGCCATGGGGTGATCCTTGAGCAGCAGGCAGGCGGTAGCACCCTTTACTGCCGCACCAACACGCCATGGTCTGTGATTGCTGAAGTGCGCCGGGTGAATGGCGCGCCGTTGCGCAGTGAGGTGCTGGATGAGGCAGCCTTTGCCCTGCGCATGGCAGCCCATTACCGCGACGGTCAGAATGATGCACGGCAGGTGGCGGACGGCTTGGGCGAACATTTCGACGAAGCCTTCGACCTCGACAACCTGGCCGATCAGCTGCCGAAAACCACTGACTTGATGGAGCAGGAGGATGACGCACCGATCATCCGCCTGATCAACGCCATCCTCGGTGAGGCGGTAAAGAGCAAAGCTTCCGACGTGCATCTAGAAACCTTCGAAGAGCACCTTTCAGTACGCTTGCGTATCGACGGCCTGCTGCGCGAAGTACTGCGCCCACGGCGTGAACTGGCAGCGCTGCTGGTGTCACGGATCAAGGTCATGGCCAAGCTGGATATTGCTGAGAAACGCATCCCGCAGGACGGCCGCATTGCCCTGCGCATTGCCGGGCACGAGGTGGATGTGCGGGTCTCCACCCTGCCCTCCAGTTATGGAGAACGGGTGGTGATGCGCCTGCTCGACAAGCAGGCCGGCAGCCTTGATCTGGATCGTCTGGGACTCAACCCGCAGGTGCGCGAGCGCTTGCAAATGGCTCTGCACAAACCCCACGGCATCTTGCTGGTAACCGGCCCCACCGGCTCCGGCAAAACCACTACGCTGTACGCCGGGCTGGCCAGCCTCAACAGCCTTGAGCGCAACATCCTGACCATTGAAGACCCGGTGGAATACCACCTTACTGGCATCGGCCAGACCCAGGTCAACGCCAAGGTCGACATGACCTTTGCCCGCGGTTTGCGCGCCATCCTGCGGCAGGACCCGGACGTGGTGATGGTCGGCGAAATCCGCGACCGCGAAACCGCTGAAATCGCCGTGCAAGCATCGCTCACCGGGCACTTGGTGCTGTCCACCCTGCACACCAACAGCGCCATTGGTGCCGTTACTCGCTTGGTCGATATGGGAATTGAGCCGTTTCTGCTGTGCACCTCGCTGCTCGGCGTATTGGCTCAGCGCCTGGTGCGCCTGCTCTGCCCGGAGTGCAAAGAAGCTCACCCGGCTGACCCTTTGGCCTGCGAACGCTTGGGCGTCGACCAACAGCAGGCACCACAAATCTATCACCCGGTCGGCTGCGCCAAATGCCAGCAGTCCGGCTATCGCGGTCGCCGTGGCATCTACGAACTGGTGCTTCTGGACGACACCCTGCGCCAGCTTATCCATACCGGTGCCGGTGAACACCAACTCACAGCCCATGCCCGCAAACACAGCCCCAGTCTCTTCGAAGACGGCCAGCGCATGGTGCTGCAAGGCTTGACCAGCCTTGAAGAACTGTTGCGCGTCACCCAGAGGGATTAACCATGGCAGCCTACGAATACCTGGCCATGGATGGCTCAGGCAAAAAAAGCAGCGGCGTGCTGGAGGCCGACAGCAACCGACAAGCCCGGCAAATATTGCGCGAGCGGCAACTGATTCCGCTGAAGGTCGCAGCCACCCGCAACACTCGCACGCCCGGCACCCGCACCACCACAGGTAAACGCCTGAAAAGCGCTGAACTGGCTCTACTTACGCGCCAGCTTGCCACGCTGGTGCAAGCAGCATTGCCGCTGGAAGAAGTCCTTGCTGCGGTAGCGGCGCAAAGCAAACGGCAAGCAGTGAAAAGCATGCTGCTGGCTATTCGTGGCCGGGTGCTGGAGGGCCACAGCCTGGCCCGGGCGCTGGGCGATTATCCCCGCGCCTTTCCTGATCTGTACCGCGCCACCGTGGCCGCTGGTGAGCGCTCCGGGCATCTGGATCAGGTGCTGCTGAACCTCGCCGACTACACCGATAGCAGTCAGGCAGCCCGACAGAAAATCCAGCTGGCCATGCTCTACCCGAGCATTCTGATGGTCGCGGCGCTCAGCATCGTCGGCTTCCTGATGGGCTTCGTCGTCCCGGATGTGATCAAGGTGTTTATCGACAGCGGCCAGGACCTGCCACTGCTGACCCGGGGTTTGGTTGCCGCCAGCAGTTTTCTACAGGCCAACGGTGTGTGGCTGCTGGCCCTATGCGCCGGGTTGATCGTGGGCTTTCGCGCCCTGCTGCGCCAACCCACCTGGCGTGCTCGCTGGGACGAACTGCTGCTGCGCCTACCGATGCTCGGCGAGTTGATCCGGGCCAGCAACTGCACCCGTTTTGTCAGCACTCTGGCGATACTCGGACGCAGTGGCGTGCCGTTGCTGGACGCGCTGGAAATCGCCAGCGAAGTAGTCGCCAATAAGAATATTCGTACCGGTCTGAAAGACATCGTCAAGGGCGTAAGCGAAGGTATCAGCCTGACCAGAGCCTTGGAACTTAACGGAAGTTTCCCACCCATGATGTTGTACATGATCGCCAGCGGAGAACGCTCCGGCGAGCTGGACAACATGCTCGAACGGGCCTCACGACAACAAGAAGAACAATTGTCCGGGCGCATTGCGCTGCTGATGGGCCTGTTTGAGCCAGCGATGCTGGTGTTCATGGGTGCCTCGGTTCTGGTCATCGTGCTGGCGATCCTGATGCCGATCCTCAGCCTCAACCAACTGATTACCTGACACTGGATTTCGCACCGTGCATACACAACGTAAACAACGTGGTTTCACCATGATCGAAATCATGGTGGTGGTCGTCATTCTCGGCGTGCTCGCTGCACTGGTAGTGCCGCAGATCATGAGCCGTCCCGATCAGGCCAAAGTCACCGCTGCTCAGGCCGACATCAACGCCATCACTATGGCGCTGGACATCTACAAACTCGACAACCACCACTACCCTTCCAGCCAGCAAGGTCTGCAGGCGCTGGTGAGCAAGCCGAACGGCACCCCACCGGCGCGCAACTGGAACCCAGACGGCTACCTCAAGCGCCTGCCGGTTGATCCGTGGGGCAACGCTTACCAGTACCGCCAGCCAGGCAGCCACAGTAATGCCTATGACCTGTACTCCTTTGGAGCCGACAGCAAGATGGGCGGCGAAGGCCTGAACGCCGAAATCGGCAACTGGGAAAAGTAAGGGTGAACAAGCACCACGAACGGGGCTTCACCCTGCTGGAGTTGCTGGTAGTGATCATGCTGATCGCCATCAGCGCCGGCATGATTAGCCTTATCAGCCCGGCCTCGGCAGGTCGTCTGGCCCGCTACGAAGCTCGTCAGCTACAAGAACTGGTGCAGAGCCTGCGCCAGGACGCGGTGCTGAATTTCACCGATTACGGCCTGCGTATCGAACCGGATGGCTACCGCGTGATGTACCTCGACGCACATAACCAGTGGCGGCGCGACAAGCGCTTTCGCCTGCACCTGCTGCCACGCGCACTGCGCCTGCGGCTGGAGGTTAGCGAAGCTGACAGTACCCTGGATGCCGACGATGTCGCCGCGGGCCTGCCCCAGGTGCTGATGCTCTCCAGCGATGAAACCAGTGTCTTCACCCTCTGGATTGAACAGGGCAGCAACGGTTTGGTCAGCCTGTACAGCGACGGTATCGGAGATGTGCAACTTGAAGTGCTCAACTGAACGTGGCTTCACCCTGCTTGAAGTTATGGTCGCCCTGGTGATTTTTGCCACCCTGTCGCTGGCCTTATTCAGCGCTCTGCAACACATCACCCGGACCAGCAGCGCACTTTCCGAACGCACCCTGGCTACCTGGATCGCGGATAACCGCCTGAACGAGCTGCGCACTGGCATCCGTCCGACCGACTCACACCCCAGCCAGGAGCGCATCCACTTTGGCGGCCGCGAGTGGTGGTTGTTCTGCACCATCAAACCCACCACGTTCCCCAACCTGCTGCAGGTGCAAGTGGCGGTAGCCGCTGAAGCCAACCTGCAACGGGCCCGGCAATACAGCCGCGCCCAGCTGAACGCTCTGATAGAGGTGCGACCTTGAAACAGCGTGGCTTTACCCTGCTGGAGGTGATTGTCACCCTCGCCATCTTCAGCCTACTGGCCTTATCCACCTGGCAACTGCTGGATCAGGTAATGCGCAGCGATAATCGCCTGGACCTGCACGCCACTCAGTTACGCAGCCTGCAACGGGCCCTGAGCATCCTCGAGCGGGATCTGGTCCAAGCCCGGCACCTGCCGCTGGCCGACGATCCCAGCCACAGCCAGGCCATGGTCAGCCAGCCCAACGGCCTGGCGCTGGTCCGTGGTGGCTGGAGAAATCCGCGGGATAGCGCCCGCAGCGACCTGCTTCAGGTCAACCACAGCTGGTTGAACGGCCAGTGGCTGCGCGAAACCAAATCCCTGACTTCAGCGCCAGAATCTGAACAAGGCGCTGGCAGCGTACAGACGCTGATGCAGGATGTGGAACTGGTTGGCCTGAGCTTTATCGACGACAACGGCGAAGCCCACCCATTCTGGCCCAGCGGCTCCGAGCGTCTGACACTCCCGACAGCCATCGAGCTGCAACTGAATGCGCCCGGTTACCCGGACATCCGCCGCCTGATCCTGTTGCCCGGTGATGCCATCGAACAGGAGGAACTGGATGAGTAAGCAGCGCCAGCAAATGGGGGTTGCACTGCTCAGCGTACTGATGATTACTGCGCTGGCGGTGCTGGTGGTCAGCAATATCCTCGCCCGCCAACGCGTCAACCTGCACAACAGCGCCAACCTGCAAACCCAGCAAGCAATCTGGCAGCTGGCCTTAAGCGGTGAGAGCTGGGCGCACCAGCAATTGCTGGAAGACGCCCACAGTGAAGGTGGCCTGATGGTCACTCACCTCGGACAGAAATGGGCACAAGCCGCGCCACTGCTGAAGGTGGAGGGTTCAACCATCCATGTCCAGATTGAAGACCTCAGCGCCCGCCTGAACCTGAACAGCCTGAGCCAGGACAAAAACCGCAGTGCCCGCGCCCGTTATCAGCGTCTGCTGGCCCAACAAGGCATTCGCGCCCATGACCCGGCTCAGTTGTCCACTCAGACTGAAAGCGACGGCACGCTCCGACAATTGGGCAGCCTCAGTGAGCTGCGCCGCCTGCCGCAGGTGAGCCGTCAGGAGCTGAAGCAACTGAGCCCACTGGTTGAGGCGTTTGACCCCAGCGTGATCAACGTCAACACCGCACCTGCCGAAATCCTCGCCTGCATCGAAGGGATTGACCCGGCAACCGCCCGTACTCTGGCCAAATCGCGCCCGGAAAAAGGCTATCCAACCCTGTCGGCTTTCCTCTCCAATCCAATGTTGCAGGGCCGCGATATCAACCCCAGTGGCCTGGGAGTCAACAGCCGCCAGTTCCGCGCCACCATCACCGTGCAATACGACCAACAGCGACTGCGCCTGGTCAGTGACCTGAGCCTGATCAACAGCAAAACCGTGCAGGTGCGCCAACGCACCCTGCAACGCGCCGAGCCGCTTACCCCACCGCAATTGAGTGAACCTAAATGAGTCACTGGCTCTACCTTCTGCCCGACGCACAATCGCCCTACTGCTACTGGTGGCATGCTGACGGCCCGTTGCAACAAGGCACTCTGGCGCAGGCCGGGGAACAGCTTAGTGGCCACCGACCAGGCCTGATCCTGCCGATGGAAATGGCCAGCTATCACCACGTCAGCGTGCCCGCCCGCAGTGGCCGCTGGCTGCGCCAAGCCCTGAGCAACGCGGTGGAAGAACAGGTGATCGAAGAACTCGAAAACCTCCACCTGGCCCACGGCCCTCTGCGCGACAAAAGCCACTGCGCCGTCGCTGCGATCAACCGCGACGCCCTGAAACGCTGTCTGGCACAACTGGCCGAGGTAAACCTGCAGCCGCTCTGCGCCTACCTTGATGCGGACTGCCTGCCTGTGGATCAGCCGCGCGCGCTGCTGCTGGTCAATCGCTGGCTGCTCGGCGGCCACACGCCTGTGCGCATGGCGCTGGCTGATGCTGAGCTGGCAGGGTTCCAGGCGCTGTTACCGGCCGACCTGTACTGGCAAGGTGAACACGCACCGTCATTGCCCGGAGAACAAAACATCAACTGGCAACTTGAGGAGCGTCCGTGGGCGCTCCTCAGTCAGGGGGCGGCCCAAGCTATTAACCTGCTTCAGGGTGAGTTCCGCCAGCAGGCACCGCAGCCACCGGCCTGGCGAGGTGTCGCGGTGGCGCTGGCCATTGCAGCCGGTGCGGCAGTGCTGCAAAACCTCTTCCTCAGCACCTATCTGAATCAGCAAAGCGATCAAATTCAAGCCGAGAGCGATGCACTTTGGCGGCAGCGCTTCCCGGCAGCCGGTCCGCTGGATGACCTCGCCGGCTACATTCGCACCCACCAGCAGAATGACGCCCCGCACTACAAAGGCGTCGCCCTGCGCCTGTCCGATCTAGCCCATCTCTGGAGCAGCAGCCACGGTGCTCTGGCTCAGGTGCAACGTCTGGATTATCAGGTCGAAGATGGCTGGAGCCTGCAAGTCAGCGCAGCCGCCTTCTCAGACCTTCAACAACTGCGTGAGGGCCTTATCGCCCAAGGCCTCGATGCCAGCACTGACTCATCTGTCCGCGATATTCAGGGCGTCAGTGCTCGTTTTCAGATCAGGGAATAATCCATGCCTTCGCTTAAACCCATCCTGCTGAGCCGCCTTCAGCCCCACTGGCAGCGTCTGGCCAAGCGCGAACAGCACGCATTGCTTGGCTTGGCCGCGTTCTTCGCGCTTGTGGGCTTTTACACGCTGATATGGCAACCACAACAGCAGTCCCTGTTAGAAGCCCGGGAACGCTTCAGCGAGGCTGCCCTGCTGCAGCAACAACTGCAACAGCTGCCCGTAGAGATCACCTCGGATGACGACACCAGCCTCACTGCCAGCACCCTGCCCGGTCATATCGCCCGCTCCAGCAACCTCGCAGGACTCAACCTGGAGCGCATGGACAACGAAACCCCGGAACGCATCAGCCTGTCCCTCGAAGGCCCGCTCAACAACCTGATCCAGTGGATCGACCAGCTTGAGCAAAAGCAGGTGCAGGTCACCGCCCTATCCCTTCAGGTCGCCTCCAACGCCATCGCAACCGCGCAGTTGCAGGTGGAGATTCAGTAACCATCGCCCGGATATCGTCCGTGCCACCGCACGGTAGATAACCCTGCGGGCTTACCGCACCCTACACACCGCACACGATCTGTAGGGTGCGGTAAGGCTGCAAAGCAGCTTACCCACCAATGGCCGGAGCATTTACACACCGACATTTAAATAGCCGACAAGCACAAGAACACCAACAACCGCCCCTTCAGAAGGGTGACCGGAATTGCCGTGGAAGAGGTTGAGCGGCATGGATGCCGCGAAAGCAGTGATGGGCCATGGACGGCCCTTCACTGCGAGCCTCTGGAGCGGTGATTGCGGGCACGAACCCGCAGCAAAGCGCAGGGCCGGATGCAGGGGCAAGCGTTTTTGGTTCCTTTTGTCGCTGACAAAAGTAACTCGCCCGAGAAGGGCGAAACCCACTATCAAGCCCTGACACGTCAGTCGAGCAAACTGAGATAACTCTCAGCACCGAGTTGCCTTCACCTCCGGGTCGCGTCCATTACGGACGCCTCACTTTTCTTTGCTTGCACAAAGAAAAGTAAGCAAAAGAAATGCACCCCGGCATCCGGGTTTCGCTGCGCGAAACTTCCCGCACTCCGGCACTGCTCCGGGGTCGCCATACAAGGGCCGTCCATGGCCCTTTATGACTCTCGCCGCATCCATGCGGCTCGCCCCCTACGCAGCACCTGCGTTTGGCCTACTGATGGGGATTCGGGCGGTGCTCGCACGACCTTGAATTCTCAGGAGTTTCGTGGAGGCTAGGAGGGATAAAGCTGCAAAGCAGCTTATCCACCAGCGGTTCGTAAGTAGTTCGCCTATCGTAAGAACACCGCCAACCGCCCCTTCAGGAGGGTGACCGGAATTGCCGTGGAAGAGGTTGAGCGGCATGGATGCCGCGAAAGCAGCGATGGGCCATGGATGGCCCTTCGCTGCGGGCCTCTGGAGCGGTGATTACGGGCACGAACCCGGAGCGAAGCGCAGGGCCGGATGCAGGGGCAAGCGTTTTTGGTTCCTTTTGTCGAGACTGACAAAAGGGACTCGCCCGAGAAGGGCGAAACCCGTTCTCAAGGAACTACACATCCCAAATCCCAGACAAAAAAATACCCGCTCTGTAAGCGGGTATTTTCTTTAGCATCACGCCCGGCTTGTGGCCCGGCGCTCTACCTGGTTCTTAAACGACGCCTTGCGCCAGCATGGCATCCGCAACTTTTACGAAGCCCGCGATGTTCGCGCCCTTCACGTAGTTGATGCTGCCGTCCGGCTCTTCACCGTAACGTACACACGCGTGGTGAATGTTCTGCATGATGCTGTGCAGACGCTCATCAACCTCACCGGCGCTCCAGTTCAGGCGCATGGCGTTCTGGCTCATTTCCAGACCGCTGGTAGCCACACCACCGGCGTTGGAGGCCTTACCCGGTGCGAAGCAAATGCCTGCTTCGATAAACAGATCAACCGCTTCCAGCGTGGATGGCATGTTCGCGCCTTCTGCCACGCAGAAGCAGCCGTTTTTCAGCAGTGCACGGGCATCGTCAGCGTTCAACTCGTTCTGAGTCGCGCATGGCAGTGCGATGTCGCACGGCAAGTTCCACGGACGCTGACCTGGCAGGAAGTTGAGTTTGAACTCGGCAGCCATTTGGCTCAGGCGACCACGACGAACATTCTTCAAGTCCATCAGGTACAACCACTGCTCTTCGGTCATGCCGTCCGGCAGATGCAGGGTGCCTTCGGAATCGGATACGGATACCACCAGCCCGCCCAGCTCCATGACCTTTTGCGCAGCGTACTGAGCCACGTTGCCGGAGCCGGAAACGGTTACGCGCTTACCTTCAAAGCCCTTGTTGATGCGCTTGAGCATTTCCTGAGCGAAGTACACACAGCCATAGCCGGTCGCTTCCGGACGAATCAGGCTGCCACCGTAGGTGATGCCTTTGCCGGTCAGAACGGAGGTGAACTGGTTAGCCAGGCGCTTGTACTGACCGAACATGTAACCGATCTCACGGCCACCTACGCCGATATCACCGGCAGGCACGTCGAGGTCCGCACCGATGTGGCGGTACAACTCACTCATGAACGCCTGGCAGAAGCGCATCACTTCGTTCTCGCTCTTACCCTTCGGATCGAAGTCAGAGCCACCTTTACCGCCGCCCATTGGCAGCGAGGTCAGGGAGTTTTTGAAGACCTGTTCAAAAGCCAGGAACTTCAACACGCCCAGGTTTACCGACGGATGGAAACGCAGACCGCCCTTGTATGGGCCGATTGCGCTGTTCATCTGAATACGATAACCACGGTTAACTTGCACACGGCCGGCGTCGTCAACCCACGAAACACGGAACATCACTACGCGCTCGGGTTCAACCATGCGCTCAACAATACCGGCGTTGAGATAGTGAGGATTGGCTTCAAGGAATGGCCACAGCGATCGCAGTACCTCTTCAACTGCCTGATGGAACTCGGGCTGGTTGGGATCCCGCTGCTTCAAACGGGCGAGGAAAAGCTCGACAGATTCGCTCATGTGGTACCTCTAAATTGCCCAATTTGGCTTGGGCTTATCGTGTAAAAAATCGCGCAGCACTTTAACAGTCAGCTTTGTACCACAACAGTGCAAAATGTCGCCTGACCGAAACTTTTTGGTGCAAATATATAAAAATCCGCAATAAAACAGATATTTACAGGCTTACAACAAGCACCAAAAAAACACCCTCTACCCCCGCATCAGGTGCATAAAAGTGCATACGCTTTCCTGGTCCTTATTCAGGGCACTCATGAGTCCCCCAGCAGGCAGCTGGAACAACAAGGTTATGGGCTCTGGGTTCACGGAATAAGGGGAGCAGGCATTTGCATGCCTACGTGCTGGAGATGGCGTTCCCAACTGGATTCGAACCAGTATCTAGCCCTTAGGAGGGGCTTATTCTATCCATTGAACTATGGGAACACTGGCCGTTTGCTTGGCCCACAGCGGCCCGCATCTTACCAGACCAGACGAATTTGTCATGCAGCTGCCATCACTGCTGCACATACTTGGGGCAAAACGTGCGAGGAAATCGTCATGACCATTACAACAGCTGAGAGTGTCCCGGATTCACCTTTTACAACCGTTGAGCTGCGTTGCGCCTGCAGCGAGGATGCTCCGGCGCTGGCTCGGCTGTTGCAACAGCTGGCTTCAGATGAGCCACTTGTGGACAGCAAACTTCTGGCCCTGCGTCTGGCTGAACATTCTACACACCGCGAGATTCTGGTCGCCGAGCGCGACGGCCAGGTGCTGGGTACCTGCACCATCAACCTGATCGAGCACCTTTCGCACAATTTCGCCCGCTCAGCGATCCTCGAAGATGTGGTGGTAGACGCCGACGCACGCGGGCTTGGCATTGGCCAGGCACTGATGCAAAAAGCCATTGAACGCGCCACAAGCTGGGGGTGCTACAAGGTTGCACTTTCCAGTAATCATAAGCGCGAAGAGGCGCACCGCTTTTATGAAAACCTGGGCTTCAAACTGCATGGCTACAGCCTGATGTTGCCCCTGAAATAAGTTGCAGTGTGGCACCGGTGCAACCCGGCGCCACCCCCTCCTTTGCGACCTTATGCCGCAGGCTCAAACAGCTGCACCACATTCACTTTCTGCACCTGCATACGGGCTTTCAGCTCTGCACTCTGAAGCTTGGCCTTCTGCAGATTGCGTTGTTTGATGTGACCGTAACCGCGAACCTGCTCCGGCAAACTGGCCAGCTCAACCGCATCGCCGTAATTGTCGGCTTTGAGGTAGGTGAGGATAAAGTCCAGATACGCTTCATACTCAGCAATCAGCTCGCGCTCTTCTTTGCGCTCAGCGCTGTGCCCGAATGGATCCAGCAGCGAGCCACGCAAGAACTTGAACTTCGCCAAAAGCGCAAACGCCTTGAGCATCCACGGACCAAAAGTGCGCTTACGTGGCTCGCCGGTCTTCGCATCCGGTTTGCTCAGCCAACTCGGAGCCAGGTGAAACTCCAGGCGGTAGTCCCCTTCAAACGTCGCCGCCAGTTGCCGGACAAAGCTACCATCGCTGTAGAGCCGAGCAACTTCGTACTCGTCTTTATAAGCCAGCACCTTGAAGTAGTTACGCGCTACAGCCTTGCTCAGGCGCTGTTCAGGGTCAGTGTCAGCCTTAATGATCCGCTCCAGTTGCTCACGGTAATGCAGAGCCAACGCGGGATTTTGGTAGTCGCGCAGACGCTGCATGCGGTCGGTCAGCAGATCACTGAGGGTTTCACAATGCGGAGCCTCGGCCGTATCGGCTTTGATCAGGCGCTCAACCCCAGCACTGTCATGGGCAGCACGACGGCCCCAGAGAAAGGCCTGCTGATTCAGCTCAACTGAAACCGCATTCAGTTCGATAGCCTTGTTGATCGCCTCCGCCGACACCGGCACCAAACCTTTCTGGTAAGCAAAACCCAGCATAAACAGATTGGTGGCGATGCTGTCGCCCAACAGTTGGGTCGCCAGGCGAGTGGCATCCACAAAGTGAGTTTTGTTGACACCGACGGCCTCGCTAATAGCTTCACGCATAGCTGAGCCGGGCACCTGCGCATCCGGGTTGCGGGTGAACTCGGCAGTGGGCGCTTCGTGGCTGTTGACCACGGCATGAGCAATTTTGTCGTTGAGCTTGGCCAACGCATCTTCGCTGGCGGACACCACCAGATCACAGCCCAGCAACAGATCAGCTTCGCCTGCGGGGATACGCACCGCATAGATATCGTCCTGCTGTGCAGCGATACGGATGTGAGTCACCACCGGACCAAACTTCTGCGCCAGACCGGCCTGATCCAGCACCGAGCAGCCCTTGCCTTCGATATGCGCCGCCATGCCCAACAGCGCGCCAACAGTGGTCACACCACTGCCGCCAACACCGGGTAGGAGAATGTTCCAAGGGCGATCAAGGGATGGCTGACGCGGCTCCGGCACGGCAATAAACAGCGCGCCCAAGCCCACAGCCTCCGGCTTACGCAGGCTGCCGCCGTGGACGCTGACAAAGCTCGGGCAGAAGCCATCCATGCAGGCGTAATCCTTATTGCAGGCGTTCTGGTCGATCTGGCGTTTACGACCCAGCTCGGTTTCCAATGGCAGCACCGACAGGCAGTTGGACTTCACGCTGCAATCACCGCAGCCCTCACAGACAGCCGCGTTGATAAAGGCGCGCTTCTGCGGATCAACCATCTTGCCGCGTTTACGCCGGCGTCGTTTCTCGGTGGCACAGGTCTGATCATAGATAATCACCGATACACCTTTGAACTCGCGCAACTCACGCTGAACCGCGTCCAGCTCACGGCGGTGATGGAAGGTAACAATCGGCGCGAAGGTAGCGCGGCTCGGGTATTTCTCCGGCTCGTCACTGACCAGCGCGATGCGCCGCACGCCTTCGGCAAACACCTGCTGACTGAGCTGATCGACACGCAGCTCGCCATCAATCGGCTGGCCGCCGGTCATGGCCACCGCGTCGTTGTAGAGAATTTTGTAGGTGATGTTCACCCCAGACGCCACCGCCGCCCGCAGCGCCAATTGGCCGGAGTGGAAGTAGGTGCCATCGCCCAGGTTTTGAAATACGTGGGGCGTGTCGGTAAACGGTGCCTGACCAATCCAGGTCACGCCCTCGCCGCCCATTTGGGTGAAGGTGTCAGTGCTGCGGTCCATCCACTGGGTCATGTAATGGCAGCCGATACCGCCTTGGGCACGGCTGCCTTCTGGCACTTTGGTGGAACTGTTGTGCGGGCAGCCCGAGCAGAAATGCGGAGTACGCACGGTGCTGTGTTTCGGCGCGGCCAGCGAAGCTTCCTTGGCCGCAAGAAACGCAAGGCGCTCAACAATCACCGGGCTGGTGTAGATAGGTTCAAGGCGCTTGGCGATGACCCGGGCGATCATCGCCGGGGTCAGCTCGCCAAGGTTAGGCAGCAGCGAGTTGCCCTGCTCATCGAACTCGCCAACCACCACCGGACGCTTGCCCACCGGCCAGTTGTAGAGCTGGCCGGTGAGTTGGTCTTCGATAATGCTGCGCTTTTCTTCAACGACCAGAATCTCGTCCAGCCCCTCGGCAAACTCGTGCACGGCCACCGGCTCCAGCGGCCAGCTCATGCCGATCTTCAGCACGCGCAGGCCAATCTGGGCGCACAGCTCGTCGTCCAGACCGAGATCATTCAAAGCCTGACGCACATCCAGATAAGACTTGCCGGTAGTGATAATGCCCAGCCGAGGGTTGGGCGAGTCCAACATCACCTTGTCCAGTTTGTTAGCCAGAGCGAAAGCCCGCGCCGCGTAGATTTTGTAGGTGTTCAGACGTGCCTCTTGGGCCAGCGGCGGATCAGGCCAGCGAATATGCACACCGTCTTCGGGGAGCTTGAAATCCTCCGGGTACTTCACCTGAATACGCAGCGGGTTCACTTCCACCACAGCAGACGAATCCACGTTTTCGGCAATGGTTTTCAGCGCCACCCAGCATCCGCTGTAACGGGATAACTCCCAGCCGATGATGCCGTAATCGAGCAATTCCTGGACGTTGGACGGGTTGAGTACCGGGATCGACGCGGCGATAAACGCATGTTCGCTCTGGTGAGCAATCGTCGAGGATTTGCAGCCGTGATCATCACCGGCCAGCAGCAACACGCCACCGTGTTTGGATACGCCAGCGGAGTTACCGTGCTTGAACACATCACCGCAGCGATCCACACCCGGCCCTTTGCCATACCACATAGAAAACACGCCGTCGTAGCGGGCACCGGGAAACAGGTTGGTCTGCTGACTGCCCCACACGGCGGTGGCACCCAGCTCTTCGTTAATGCCGGGCTGGAAGTGGATGTGGTTCTCTTTGAGGTATTCGCGGGCGTCCCACAGGCTCTTATCAAGATTGCCCAAAGGCGAGCCACGGTAGCCGGAAATAAAGCAGGCGGTGTTCAGGCCGTGGGCCGTGTCCCGCTGTTTTTGCAGCATCGGCAGGCGGGTCAGGGCCTGGGTGCCGGTGAGGTACAGGTGTCCGGTTGCAAGGCGGTACTTGTCATCCAGGCGGATCTCGGCCAGAGACATAGTGGCGCTCCTCTTATTATTTTTAGAGCTGGAAAGAGCCTTGTAGGCATCTTCCGGTTATGGGCCTGAACGGGATCACCGCTCAGATCACGGCTGCTGCAATGTGGCACCCGCTAACAGGCCGGGGCCGACACAAACCTGCCTATAAATATGGACCGGGATTGGAGATATTTTCTTTCTATTTTTCGAAATAAAGGCCAATACTGAGCATGATTAATCCAACAAATACAAAAATCAGGGAACGATCATGCAAGAACCACTCAACCATACCGACCGCAGGATTCTGCGTCTGCTGCAACACAATGCCGACCTCTCCGCTGCCGAGATCGCTGAGAGAGTCGAGCTGTCCCAGTCACCTTGCTGGCGGCGCATCAACCGCCTGCAGGAAGAAGGCTATATCGAACGCAAAGTCGCCCTGCTCAACCACAAGCGCCTGGGTTTCGGCATCATCGTGTTTGTCGATATCAAGCTCTCAGCCCACGGCCGCAGCAATCTGGAAGAGTTCGAGAAAGCCGTGGTCGGCTACCCGGAAGTGATGGAGTGCTACACCATGGCGGGAGCGTCGGATTACAAACTCAAGGTGGTGGCGAAGGACATCGCCAGCTACGAGCGTTTTCTGCGCGACCACCTGCTGCAACGGCCGCATGTGCTGGAGGCGCACACCCATATCGCCATGAGCGAAGTCAAACGCACCACTGAACTGCCGCTGGATTAGGCGGCGGTCAGGTCACAGCACGCGACCATCCCACGCCAGGCTGACATTGGCCGGTAGGCACTCAAGGTTTTCCATCAGCCAGGCATCGAAACTGTGACCGAGGTGGGTCAGTACGGCGTGTTCGGGTTGCAGCAGCTCGATGGTTTCCAGCGCCCGGGTCAGGTCATTGTGATTGCGCGGGGCGACCGGCTGCGGTGCCATGGAACAGTCCAGCACCAACAGATCCAGAGGCTGACGGGTCAGGACAGCTGCGCTATCGGCCGGGACGCCGATGGTGTCAGTCAGGTAGGCAATGCAGCGTCCGGCCCCTTCAAGCAGATAGCCGAAAGTGAGCTTGGAGTGATTCAGCGGCAACGCGGTGACGCTCAGCTCACCCAACTGACGCTGCTCGAAGGCGCTGAACGGCTGACTGAAATCCAGAATACCGGGATGCTTATACAGATCGGCTAACCCTTCCGGGTCTGCCGGGCCATGCACAGGAATAACCAGCCCCTGCCCCCAGCGCAGATGCAAAAGCCCCTGCGCATGGTCAGCGTGGTAATGGGTTTGCAGAATGCCGCTGAAACTGTGCGGCGGGAAGCGCTCGCACAAGTCCGTATAACCAGAGTCGATCAGCCAGCGCTGGCTGCCGCACTCAATCAGCGCCGAGCACGGCCCACGCCGATACGCAGGCTGCAATCGGGCTCGCTCACAGGCTGCGCACTGGCAGTTATAGACCGGGACCTGACGGGCATCACCGCTGCCAAGCAGGGTCAGGCGCATGCACGGTTGGTCCCGAGCAAAGCCAGCAGACGGTCAGCGGTCAGTTGCAGATCACCGGAGTTGTCCAGCACATACAAACCGTCAGCCTCTGCCGCTTGCGCATCAAACAGCGCATTACGCGCCAGACGCTGTTCGATCTGCTCCGGAGTTTCCCGCTGGCGGCGGATCAGGCGCTCACGCAGCACCTCATTGTCGACTGTCAGCAGCACCGGAATCAGCTGCGGATAGTGCTGCCGCGCCTCGGCCAGATAGCCACGCGAGCCGTTAATCAACACATCCAGCCCGGCCGCCAGCCATTCGTCGATCTGCTTGGGAATACCGTAAGCCAGACCATTGGCGCGCCAGCTCAGGGCGAACTCACCGGCTGCTTCCTGCAACTCGAACTCATCCGGTGTCAGGGAGACTGCATCCTCCCCGACCGCTTCACTGGAGCGGGTAATCACCCGCCGAATCACACGGCATCCATGCTCGGCCAAACGCTCACGCGCAGCTTGCAGAAGGCTGTCCTTTCCTGAACCCGAGGGCCCCATCAGATAGATCAAACGGCCGCCCATCAGAACACCCTTTTCGCTTTGTTCCACACTTGTTGAATCACCGGCTGGCCTTCATGCACCCGGCTTTGCACCAGATCCGCACGCAGCCCGACACAGATTTCGCCGCGGTCGGTCAAACCTGCCGACCTGGCCGGATTACGGCTGACAGTGGCGATGGCTTTGGGCAGATCGTAGTCGTTGTCTTGCTCAGCGAGCATGAAAGCAGCCTGAAGCAGGCTGGCCGGGTAATAGTCGCTGGAAAGGATATCCAACACACCCTTTTGGGCCAGCTCAGAGGCGGCAATATTGCCCGAGTGCGAGCCGCCACGCACGATATTTGGCGCGCCCATCAGCACACACAAGCCCAGATCATGACTGGCTTTGGCCGCTTCCATGGTGGTCGGAAATTCCGCGATGGACATGCCAAAGCCAGCGGACTCCTGGGCGTGGGCCAAGGTCGCATCATCATGACTGGCTACCGACAGGCCGCGGCTGTGGCAATCCTCAACAATGCTGCGCCGATTACGGTCGCTGTACTCAATCGAGTTGGCCTTCTGCTCGGCAGCAAACACCGCCATTTCCTCTTCACTCAGTTGGTACTTGCCCATGTAGTACTCAAGGTACTTAGCCTCATTGGCAAACTGGCGCTGACCTGGCGAGTGGTCCATCACGGAGATCAGTTGCACCATCGGGTGCTCCACAAAGTCGCGGTAAATCTGCAAGGTGTCCGGGTGGCACACTTCGCAGCGCAGATGCAGGTGGTGGTCAGCACGGGTCTGACCAGCTGCGGTCGTCGCTGCAATGGCTTCCATCATGGCTGGCAGTTGCAGCATGCGCCGGCCACGTGGGTTCACATCGCCGATGGAAAGCGCATCAAACACCGTGGTGATGCCCGCCGCCACAATCTGCGCATCGTGTGTCAGCACAGCAGAACGAGACGGCCAGTCTACGCCCGGCCTTGGCGCCATGTGCTTTTCCAGATTATCGGTATGCAGCTCGACCAGCCCCGGCAACAGGTAGTCACCATTGAGGTCCTGCGCCTGTGAAACATGGCTGATTCCCGGCTGCACCTCGGCAATCAGGCCATCGCGCAGCACCACTGTGCCAACGAAGACTTCATTGGCGGTAACCACCTGCGCATTGGTCAGGATTTGTTCAGCCTGCATACACGTACTCCTGCTGCTTGGAATGCTCTGGGGTCATGTCCAGATAGCGGTCTGCGACTGCCTCACGGGCAGTGCGGTCATGGAAGATGCCGATCAGCGCACTGCCGGCAGCTTTAGCCTCAGCGATCAGTTCCAGCACCACTTGGCGGTTAACGTCATCCAGTGACGCGGTCGGTTCGTCCAGCAGCATCAGCGGCCAATTCACCATAAAGCCGCGGGCGATGTTGACGCGCTGCTGCTCACCGCCGGAGAAGGTTCCCGGTGCAAGCTGCCACAGGGCTTGCGGAATATTCAGACGGCTCAGCAGGCTCTTGGCCCGCTCTTCTGCGGCTTCCTTGGTCCAGCCTCGGGCCAGTGCAGGCTCCATCACCACATCTAACGTCGAAACCCGTGGGATCACCCGCAGGAACTGACTGACGTAGCCCAGCGTTTGCCGACGCACCTCAAGAACCTGGCGCGGTTCTGCATCCACCAGCTCAACCCATTGGCCGTTGTGCAGAATGCGGATACTGCCGCCGGCGGCCAGATAGTTCCCATACAAGGTACGCAGCAAAGTCGACTTGCCTGCACCGGATTGACCATGCAGCACCAGACACTCACCGGCACTGACGGAGAAATTCAGGTCACTCAATACATTCAGCACCACACCGTGCTGCTGATGCAGGGTGAAGGTTTTGCTGAGGCCGCTGACCTCAATCAGGTTATTCATATAAACCTCACTTATTCCGTGCTGCGAACGGCAGCAGCACGGGAGGAACTTATTGTCCGCGCTGGCTGTTACAGCTTTAAGAAACAGCCATGGCGGAATCAGGTCAGGGTTGCAGGACGGAAGACACCAACAGCTGCGAATACGGATGCTGTGGGTCGTCCAGAATCTGGTCGGTAAGCCCCGCCTCCACCACATGGGAACGGCGCATCACCATCAGGCGGTCGGCCAGCAGTCGCGCGACAGCCAGATCGTGAGTCACGATCACCACCGCCAGGTCCAGCTCGCGCACCAGACCGCGTAGCAGGTCAAGCAGACGCGCCTGCACCGACACATCCAGACCACCGGTGGGCTCATCCATAAACACCAACCGCGGGCTGGAGACGAGGTTGCGGGCGATCTGCAAACGCTGCTGCATGCCACCTGAGAAGGTGCGCGGCAGGTCGTCGATGCGGGCCGGATCAATCTCCACTTGCTTCAACCAGTCCAGACCTGCAGCGCGAAGCTCGCCGTAATTGCGCACGCCCTGAGCCATCAGGCGTTCGCCAATGTTGGCACCGGCCGACACGCCCATACGCAGGCCATCACGCGGATTCTGCTCAACAAAGCCCCACTCGGTACGCAGCAGCGTGCGGCGCTGCGCTTCACTGGCGCTGTACAGGTCAACCCACTGGCCGTTGCTGTCGCGATAGCTGACGCTGCCGCGATCGGGCGGGCAGCGCCCGGAGAGCAGACTGAGCAGCGTCGACTTGCCCGAGCCGGACTCACCGACAATGCCCAACACCTCGCCGGGATACAGATCAAACGAGACGCCCTGACAGCCCTTCTCCGGCCCATACAAACGGGTCAGGTCACGTACGCTGAACAGCGCTTCGGCGGTGTCGGTTTGCACCTGCAGTTTCTCGGCAGCACTCATTGCACGCCCTCCTCTATGGCATCACGGCGTTGCATGCAGTAATCGGTGTCGGAGCAGACAAAACGCTTGGTGCCTGCGTCATCGACAATCAGCTCATCCAGGTAGGAGTCGTGGCTGCCGCAGAACGCGCAGCTCTCCTCCCAGCGCTGAACCTCAAAGGGATGATCTTCAAAGTCCAAGCTGACCACCTTGGTATACGGCGGCACGGCGTACAGGCGTTTCTCGCGGCCTGCACCAAACAGCATCAACGCCGGGCTCATGTTCAGCTTGGGGTTGTCGAATTTCGGAATTGGCGACGGGTCCATCACGTAGCGGTTATCAACTGTCACCGGGTAGGCGTAGCTGGTAGCGATATGGCCGAAAGTGGCGATGTCCTCGTACAGCTTCACATGCATCACGCCGTAATCTTCCAGCGCATGCATGGTGCGGGTCTCGGTTTCCGATGGCTCGATAAAGCGCAGCGGCTCCGGGATCGGCACTTGGTAAACCAGAATCTGATCGTTGCGCAGCGGCGTCTCCGGAATGCGGTGACGGGTCTGAATCACGCTCGCTTCTGGTGTACGCATGGTGGTTTTAACGCCTGCGGTACGGGCGAAAAAGCGGCGGATCGACACAGCATTGGTAGTGTCATCCGCCCCCTGATCGATCACTTTAAGCACATCGTCAGCGCCCAGAATTGCGGCAGTCAGCTGCATGCCACCGGTGCCCCAGCCATACGGCAGCGGCATCTCGCGACCACCGAAGGGCACCTGATAACCGGGAATGGCTACGGCTTTGAGCAAGCCACGGCGGATCATGCGTTTGGTCTGCTCGTCCAGATAGGCGAAGTTGTAGCCGTTTTCTGTGGTCTGAGCGGACGTGATCTGTGTAGTGAGCGTCATGCCGGTTGCTCCTCAGCGGCTTGCTTGTGCATCTTGCGGATCAGTTCCAGTTCGGACTGGAAGTCAACGTAGTGCGGCAATTTCAGGTGCGAGACAAAGCCCGCGGCCTCGACGTTGTCGCAGTGCATCAGCACAAATTCTTCCTGTTGCGCCGGACCTTCGCGTTCTTCGCCGTATTCGTCGGCACGCAGGGCACGATCAACCAGCGCCATGCCCATGGCTTTGCGCTCGCAGTTGCCAAAGGCCAGGCCGTAGCCACGGGTGAATTGCGCATCCACGCCTTTGCCGCCGACAAACTGGTTGACCATCTCGCACTCTGTGACTTCGATGTCGCCCAGCGGCACAGCAAAACCCAGTTCTTCCGGCTCCAGCCAGACCTCCACTTCACCGATCCGAATCTCACCGGCAAACGGGTGATTGCGGCCATAACCACGCTGGGTTGAATAGCCCAGCGCCAGCAGGAAGCCTTCGTCGCCACGGGCCAGCGCTTGCAGACGTTGTGCACGGTTGGTGGGGAAATCCAACGGCTCACGGGTTATGTCCGGCACGGGCTGGCCGTCATCGGCCTCACGCTGCATCAGGCCTTCATCGGCGAGAAAATCCAGCACACGCGGGCACACGGACAATTCAGCATCAGGTTTGATTTGCGGCCCTGGATGCTGCCCTTCGGCCAGCAAGGTGAAATCCAGCAGGCGATGGCTGTAATCGAACGTTGGTCCGAGCAGTTGGCCGCCCGGCAGGTCTTTGAAGGTGGCCGAGATGCGGCGTTCGATCTGCATCTGCGTGGTGTCCAAGCCCACACTCGCACCAAAGCGCGGCAAGGTCGTGCGGTAGGCGCGCAGCAGGAAGATCGCTTCGAGCAGATCACCGGCCGCCTGTTTGATCGCCAGCGCTGCCAATTGCGGGTCGTACAGCGAACCTTCGGTCATGACCCGCGCCACCGCCAGGGGCATTTGCTCGCGAATCTGCTCGACGCTCAGTTCAGGAATTGCAGTATCGCCCCGGCGTTTTTTCGCCAGCAGCGCATGGGCGTTGTCGATGGCGCGTTCACCACCTTTCACGGCTACGTACATCAGGCGGCCTCCTCTGTGGTGTTAAGCACCTGAGTGCTGCGCGGCAGGCCAATCACCTGCTCAGAAGACGCAAAGAACACGTCCAGTCCACGGGGAAAGGCATTGCGCGAACGGCGCTGTTGCCAGAACTCGTCACCCACCGGAATTGCCACCGGACGCACTTCTTCAATGCCGGGTCCGCGCCAGCTCAAGTTGGCCCCGCCGCTCAGTGCTGCGAGCTGTACCAGCAGCGTGCAGGACTGATCCGGGTAGCGTTCGCTGCCGTTATCAAAGCCCGACAGATCGCCCAGTTCGGATTCATCCAGCAGGGCAAACAGGGCTTGCTCACGCTCGCTCACGATCGGGCAGCCGCAGTGGAAAGACAGATTGGCGCGCACCGCCGGGCTATCAAAACAAGGGGCCAGCCACAGCGGCGTGTCCGCATCAAGAAATGCCAGGCACAGGGCGTAGGTGGCCGGATGCAGGCTGTCCAGTGCCTGCGCACGGTCCAGCGGCTGCACCAAACCCGGCTCAGCCAATGCTTTGAGTGCGCTGCGGAAACTGGTCTGCGCATCCAAAACCGGATCGTTAAAGGCCAGTTGCAGCCATTGCGAACTGTTCGCCGGGTTCATCAATCTTCTCCTCTGACCAGGGTGAAGAACTCAACCTGGGTAGTTGCGGTTTCAGCAGCCTTGGCTGCCTGCTGCGCCTTCTGCGCGGCTTGCAGGGGCTCAATCAGGCGCGAGATCCACTGCTGCTGGTCACTGCCTTGCAAATGCGCATCCGCCAACGCGGCCAACTCGGCATGCTGCTTGTCACTGCCAGCCACATAGCTGTATCCCGTGCGGCCATCACTCAGGCGCACCACGCAGCGGGTAACCGTCATTTCGCCAAGGTTGAAGCCGCTGCCGGTTCCCCCCATACGCCCGCGCACCAAGGTCATACCGATTTCCGGAGCGCGGATTAGGTTGTAATCAACGTCTTTAAGCGCATCTTGGTAGGTCGCCAATTGGTTGCCGGCGCGGGCAAGAACTCGCATCCAGCCCTGGCGGGCCGCAATCTGCGGGTCACTGTGCAGCTCATTGCAGGTCATCAACATGCCTCCATCAAAGGGCTAGCTGGAATTTGAAGCGGTCAGCACGGCTGGTTGAGAGCGACAGCTCCACCGGCCTGCCAGCGGCATCACAGGAAAGGGTTTGCACGCTAAGAAGCGGAGCGTGACGGGGCATCAGTAGGCGGTTGGCCTCCTCCTGAGTGGGCAGGCGAGCTCCAATCAGGCTGGACTTGCGCACCAGCGCCAAACCGCTCTGGCTCAGGTGTTTGCGCAATGATCCGCCCTGATAGGTTGACAGTTCAGTGGCATATTCGATGCGGAAGGCATGGCGAATCAGGCTTACCGGCTGTCCGGAAATCAGGCGTAAGGTGGTGATCTCAACCAGCTCTGCACCCTCCTCCAACTCCAGCTGCTCACGTTCTTCGTGGTTAGCACCACGCAGGCGGCGCTCCAGCAGCCGGGCCTCTACCTGGTGGCCTTGGGCAGAGAGTGACGCGCTGTAGGTGCTGTCAGCCTGCATCGGATAAATCATCGGTTTGGGCAGCACACGGGTGCCTTTGCCCTGCTGACGCAGGAGGCGACCTTCCAGCACCAGCTCATCCATGGCACGACGCAAGGTATGGCGGTTTACTGAAAAGCGTGCTGCCAGCTCCATTTCAGGCGGCAGGTAATCGCCCGCCTTCATCGACACCAGCTCATCGCGCAATACAGTCGCCAACTCGCGGTACAGCGGCTCAGGTTGTCTAGACAAGTTCATGGCTAATTAAAGGCGTCCGCAGACACCCACTCTCCATCAGATAAATTGCTTGCGAAGGCGCTGGGACAGGATGTCCAGCAGGCTCACCACCAAAATGATCACGATCAGCAGGGCGCAGGTCTGGCCAAACTGGAAGCCACGAATCGCTTCCCAGAGAATCACTCCGATGCCACCCGCCCCGACCATGCCAACCACGGTGGCTGAACGGACGTTGGACTCGAAGCGGTACAGCGCGTAGGAAATCCACAGTGGCAGCACTTGTGGAATAACCCCATAGATCACCTCTTGCAGAGCACTCGCACCAGTCGCCCGGACACCCTCAACCGGGCCCGGATCAATCGCCTCCACTGCTTCAGCAAACAACTTGGCCAGCACACCCGTGGTGCCGATAAACAGCGCCAACACACCGGCAAACGGTCCCAACCCAACCGCCACTACAAAGAGCATGGCGAAGACCATTTCATTGATGGAGCGGAAGGCATCCATCACCCGCCGCACTGGCTGATAGACCCACCAAGGGACGATGTTTTCTGAGCTCATGATGCCCAGTGGAATGGCGCAGATAATCGCCAGTACAGTGCCCCACAAGGCGATCTGCACCGTGACGATCATCTCTTTGAGATACAGCTCCCAGTTGCTGAAATCCGGCGGGAAAAAGTCGGCAGCAAAGGTCGCCATGTTGCCGGCATCACGCACCAACGCCAGCGGGTTCATCTCCGCCCCTTCCCATGACCAGGCCAGCACAGCCAGAAGCAGGCCCCAGCCAATCAGTTGCATCCATGAACGCTTGCCCGTCATTTGCGCTGACGGAGCATTAGTCAGAGTGGTCATAAGCACATCTCTATCGAACAGCAAAAAGAGCGGCCCGTTTGCACAGGCCGCAAAGCGTGGTTAACCGGCAGATTTGGCAGCGGTGATCTCAGACATGCGCTTTTCAAGCTTGGCCAGCTCGTCATCGAGCTTCTTCAGCTGAGCAGCTTTGTCGTCTGCCTTGAGCTTGTCGTTGTTAGCCACATCGGTACGCATCTTGAACAGCTCAAGCTGACGGATTGGCAACAACTGATCATTGTTGGAAACTTTGAACTTGCCCCACTGAAGTGCCTCAAGCACTTTCAGCTCTTGCTCGTTGCTGCCATAAGACATAAAGAAATCGCGCAATTTGGCCTTGGTACCCTCATCAAGGTTTTTACGCCATACCATCGGGTCTGCCGGGATCAGCGGCGAAGTCCAAATAACCTTCAACAGAGCAGCTTTATCCGGCGCTGTGATTTCCAGACGCTCCATGCCTTCACTGTTGAACGTACCGACGTCCACTTGCTTGTTGGCCACCGACAACGCGTTGACCTCATGACTGCCGATTAGCGCGCGCTTAAAGATGGTGTTGGCGTCAGCATTGTTCTGCGCGAACACGTAATAGCCAGGTACCAGATACCCGGAAGTGGAGTTTGGGTCGCCGTTGGCAAAGGTCAGGCTCTTGCTGTTCTTGAGCATGTCCTGAACCGAGTTGATAGGGCTGTCTTTATGCGCAACCAGCAGGCTGTAGTAACCCTCTGCACCGTTGGCCGCTACGGTCTGTGCGAAGATTTCTCCACCGGCACGGTCAACTGCTTCCATTGCAGACTTGTTGCCGTACCAAGCCACATCGACTTTATCGAACCGCATGCCCTGAATAATCCCGGCGTAGTCAGGAGCAAAGAATGCGTTGATCTTGTAGCCGGTCTTCTTGCTCATATCCTCCAAAAACGGGTCCCACATGCTTTTGAGGTTGTAAGAGGACTCGGTGGAAATGATGCCGAAGTTGATCTGCTGTTCTGCCTGAGCAACCCCAAAAACGGAGCCTGCCAGCAACGTAGAAACAGCAAGAACGCGACTCGCTTTTTTAAACATGCAAAGTACTCCTGGTACAGGTGTAGTTATGTGTGGCAATAGATCTAAGCGCCGATAGCGACTGCGGCTCAGTGTCAGGCAGCTTTAGAGGAATGGGCGGCAAGCGGAGCCTGGAGCGCCAAGGCTTCAGCGGTCAGCTCGGCACCATAGAGATCGTTGAGGAAGTCGGTATACAGCTCACAGGCTTTGCCGTCGTAATGAATCCGTCCCGACTTAAGCGCCACTGCGCGCTGGCAATAGCGCATGGCGTAATCCACCTGATGCAGCGTGACCACCACCGTGGTGCCGTCCTCGCGATTGATGTCTGCAAGAATCTGCATGACCTTGCGTGCGGACTCAGGATCGAGCGAGGCAATCGGCTCATCGGCCAGAATTACCTTGGCGCGCTGGCACAGGGCACGGGCAATCGCCACACGCTGCTGCTGACCGCCGGAAAGCGTCGAGGCCCGCTGCTGGGCGAGACCAGCCAACCCCACCCGTTCCAGTGCACGCAGAGCAGACTGCTTTTCTTCGGCAGTAAAAATACCCAGCGTGCCACGCCAGCGCGGCGTGCGCCCCAAATAGCCAAGCAGCACGTTCTGTAGCACACTGAGGCGGCCAACCAGATTGAATTGCTGGAAGATGTAACCGATATCGGAACGCAGTTGGCGTACATCGCCACTTAAGCGACCGTCCTCCTGAACCTGCCGGCCCAGCACCTCAATGCTGCCGCCACCAGTGCGGTCGCAGCAGGCTAACCCGGCTACATGCCGCAGCAGTGTGGACTTGCCAGAGCCTGAGGCCCCAATCAGCGCCACCATCTCACCCGGCTCGACCGACAGCTCCAAGCCAAACAGCGCCTGCTTACCGCCAAAGGTTTTGCTCAGATTGTCGACCCGAATCACAGCACCCATTGAGTGGTCTCCCCTTATTGGTCATACGCGCTGGCTTATAGCCGCGCTTGGTGTAGACCAAAGTAGGCAGATCCTGTGTCAGTGCGATTAACAGCCCATGACACTTCAATGACGATCAATGCATCCGGGCCTGAAAAACGAGAGATCGTACTTTTGTCGAACAAGGCTCATTTCAGACAATTGGAGCTAGCAAAAAGCCTTCAATATGGGCACAATGATGGCATGTATTTGACGCCAAATAACTGTCCCGAGAGCGTGGTAATCATAGGTATTTCATAGCCACAAGCTGAACGGTTGATGCGATTGGCGGTCACAATGCTGACAATGAAGTATTCAATTGCCAGCTTCGTTTACTAACTAACCGGTTAATGTACGCGCCCTATGAAACAAGCAATCTATTCCAGCCGTACCGCAGACAAATTCGTTGTTCGCCTGCCTGATGGCATGCGCGAGCGTATCGCGGATGTAGCCCGCAACCACCACCGCAGCATGAACTCTGAGATCATTGCCCGTCTTGAGCAAAGCATGCTCCAAGAGAGTGCTCTGGGTGATGATGTCAACGTACGCTTGGACAGCCCTGAGCTGTCTCTGCACGAAAAAGAGCTGCTGCAACGCTTCCGCCAACTATCCCGTCGTCAGCAGAACGCATTGGTTTCTCTGATTGCTCACGACACCGAGCTGGCTGCATCTGAGAACTCCTAAACCCGCCGGATCTTGAAAGCCGACCCAGCTTTCACAAGTGCATAAAAAAACCGCCAATCAAGGCGGTTTTTTTATGCATACCAAAAGACCTCAGCCCGGCATTTATCATTACAACAGAAACAAGCTAGCCAGCCCGAGGAAGATGAAGAAGCCCCCGCTGTCGGTCACAGCCGTAATCATCACACTGGCCCCCATCGCCGGGTCACGCCCCAGCTTGGTCAGCGTCATCGGAATCAATACGCCATTCAACGCAGCTAACAACAGATTCAGGGTCATCGCCGCCGTCATCACCAAGCCCAACGACCAGCTGTCATACAGCACATACGCCACTGCCCCGATCACACCGCCCCAGACGATACCGTTTATCAACGCTACGCCCAGCTCCTTGCGCAAGAGACGGGAGGTGTTGCCTGTTGTTACCTGATCCAAAGCCATCGCGCGGACGATCATTGTGATCGTCTGATTACCTGAATTACCACCAATACCCGCAACAATCGGCATCAGTGCAGCCAGCGCTACCAGCTTCTCAATCGATCCCTCGAAGAGACCAATAACCCGAGAGGCCAGAAATGCCGTGACCAGATTCACCGCAAGCCAAGCCCAACGGTTGCGGAAAGACTTCCAGACCGATGCGAAAATATCTTCCTCTTCGCGCAGACCCGCCATGTTGAGGACTTCGCTCTCGCTTTCCTCACGGATCAAGTCGACCATTTCATCAATAGTCAGACGACCGATCAGCTTGCCGTTCTTATCCACAACTGGCGAAGAAACCAAGTCATAACGCTCGAACGCCTGAGCCGCCTCATATGCGTCCTCATCCGGTTTAAAGCTCACCGGGTCGGTCGCCATCACTTCGCTAACCAACTTTTCCGGATCATTGACCAGTAGACGCTTGATCGGCAGCACGCCCTTCAGCACGCCGTCGTAATCCACCACAAACAGTTTGTCTGTCTGGCCTGGCAGCTCTTTAAGACGGCGGATATAACGCAACACCACTTCCAGCGTGACATCCTCACGAATGGTCACCATCTCGAAGTCCATCAGCGCACCGACCTGATCCTCGTCGTACGACAACGCCGAGCGCACCCGCTCACGCTGCTGCGCATCGAGGGATTCCATCAGCTCGTGAACAACATCCCGCGGCAGCTCATGAGCCAGGTCAGCCAGCTCATCCGCATCCATCTCCCTGGCAGCGGCCAGGATTTCATGATCATCCATGTCCGCAAGGAGGGTTTCACGGACCGCATCGGATACTTCAAGAAGAATGTCGCCGTCACGCTCGACCTTAACCATCTGCCAGACCACCAGACGGTCTTCCAATGGTAAGGCTTCAAGAATGTAGGCAACGTCAGCGGAGTGCAGCTCATCGAGTTTGCGCTGCAGTTCAGCCAGGTTCTGACGATGGACAAGGTTCTCCACACGCTCATGATGAGCGCCTTCCTGACGGTGCGTCAGGTCTTCAACCACCTTGTGACGATGCAACAGGTCAATGACCTGTGACAGGCGATCCTGCAGGCTTTCCTGCGGTTTTTTTGCTTCTACTTCAGTCATGGCACGCTCCGCCCCCAGCGGCGGGCACGCCGAAGAGGGTCAATCAAACAACACGTGATTGCGATGTCGAGAATTTAAGTAACTACTGGGTAAGTCCATGGTGGTTTTCCACAAGCCCCGGCGGGGCTGACAGGCGAATGATAACACTGCCCGGCTGCTCAGTTGTGACAAAAATGAACGCAAAACAAGTGTTTGCACGAGTCTCTTGAGCAGGATTATCTCTCAGCATCTGCGACGCAGACCGGCCGAAGCAAGACACGTCTGATACTCATAAACCCGCCCCCTCTCGACAATCGGACCGCCACAGAGGAGGACAACAATGACAAGACTAGGCTACTGCTGCGCACTCTATACCCTTCTTTTCATCTCACCCGTTGCTCAAGCGGCCGCAGTCATGCGCTGCGAGAATGAACAGGGACACATCACCTTCACGCAGTTCGGCTGCAATACTGACCAGCAGGCACAGGCACAGACCTTCTACAACCCGCCACCCGGCAGCGTCCGCCCCACTTCACCACCGCCACAGAACACCGATCGAACGCGCAAACCGAACGCCATTACCATCGTCAGCGGTCAGGACTCACCCTGCGACCAAGCCCTCAGCAGCGAAGAGAAACGGCGCGCCCTTATTCGCAAACAGATCCACCCCGGAATGACCCGCAACGAAGTTGAAAGCAGTCTAGGCCAACCCGACAGCATCAGGGATCACAATGGTCATACCCGCTACATCTATCAATCGAGCAAAAGGGGTAAGAAAAGCAAACAGCTCAGCATCAGCTTTGATGAGAACGGGTGCGTTAAAGGCAACACCAGGAAAGCCCGCACAGAGAAAAGCGGGCAATAAAAAAGGGCCTGCATTTCTGCAGGCCCTTTTCAATCTTGCACATCTGCAAGCCTTGTATGGCGGACTCAGGAGGATTCGAACCTCCGACCGCTCGGTTCGTAGCCGAGTACTCTATCCAGCTGAGCTATGAGTCCGTTGGCGCTTTTAGACCAGATCACCACTGGTTGAAACAAAATGGTCTGCCTAGGCAAGCCATCTAAGATGGCGGACTCAGGAGGATTCGAACCTCCGACCGCTCGGTTCGTAGCCGAGTACTCTATCCAGCTGAGCTATGAGTCCGTTGGTACTTTTAGACCAGATTACCGCTGGTTGAAACAAAATGGCTTGCCTTAGCAAGCCATTCAATGTGGCGGACTCAGGAGGATTCGAACCTCCGACCGCTCGGTTCGTAGCCGAGTACTCTATCCAGCTGAGCTATGAGTCCACATCTGATGCGTATTGCAGATTTCTTGTTTCAGCTAGCACCTTAGCGCTTATCTGAATTCAGCGTCTACAACACTGAATAATGGCGGAGAAGGGGGGATTCGAACCCCCGACACCCTTTTGAGGTGTACTCCCTTAGCAGGGGAGCGCCTTCGGCCACTCGGCCACCTCTCCGCAACACGGGGCGCATAATAACCATCTTTTCCCCGTTTGCAAAGCTGAATTTTAAAAAAATTCAATAAAATTAGAGGTTTGGTTCGTCATCCTTTTCTTTTTGGATGCGTTGGTAGATTTCTTCACGGTGAACCGCGACTTCTTTAGGGGCATTTACGCCAATACGTACCTGGTTACCCTTCACACCCAGCACAGTTACAGTGACTTCGTCACCGACCATCAGGGTCTCTCCGACCCGACGAGTCAGAATCAGCATTCCATTCTCCTTACGGATATCAGTTCAAAACAACAATCTGCAAAGTGTAAGACAAAAGCTCAACCCTAGCAGATTGAGCTATTCGTCTCATTTTGACCAGTATTTAGTGGAAACAAAGCTCCAAAACCTGGCGCTAAAAAGACAAAAGGCGCGAGTCAACGCGCCTTTCAGGATCACTCACCTTGTGTGGCAGGGGCATCCAATTCGAAGGCAGTGTGCAAGGCACGAACAGCAAGCTCCAGGTACTTCTCTTCGATCACAACGGAAACCTTGATTTCCGAAGTCGAGATCATCTGGATATTGATGTTTTCCTTGGCCAACGCTTCGAACATGCGGCTGGCAACACCTGCGTGAGAGCGCATACCAACACCAACAATGGATACCTTGGCGATCTTGGTATCACCTGCTACTTCACGGGCACCCAGTTCACGGGCGGTATTGTCCAATACTTCCAGTGCCGAGTTGTAATCATTGCGATGAACAGTAAAGGTGAAGTCGGTGGTGTTATCGTTGGCAACGTTCTGCACGATCATGTCGACTTCAATGTTCGCGGCACTGATCGGGCCGAGAATTTTGAACGCTACGCCCGGGATGTCCGGTACGCCACGGATTGTCAGCTTGGCTTCGTCGCGGTTGAAGGCGATGCCGGAGATAATCGGCTGTTCCATGGATTCCTCTTCATCAAGGGTAATGAGGGTGCCTGGACCCTCTTTGAAGCTGTGCAGTACGCGCAGCGGTACGTTGTACTTGCCGGCGAATTCCACCGAACGGATCTGCAATACCTTGGAACCGAGGCTGGCCATTTCCAGCATCTCTTCGAAGGTGATCTTTTCCAGACGTTTCGCTTGTGGAACCACACGTGGATCAGTGGTGTAGACACCATCAACATCGGTATAGATCTGGCACTCGTCCGCCTTCAGTGCAGCCGCCAAAGCGACGCCTGTCGTATCTGAGCCGCCACGACCCAACGTGGTGATGTTGCCTTTCTCGTCCACACCCTGGAAGCCAGCCACTACAACAACGCGACCTGCGCTCAGGTCGGCACGCAGCTTCTGATCATCAATATGCAGAATACGCGCTTTGTTAAAGGAGCTGTCGGTCAGAATACGGACCTGCGCGCCGGTGTAAGACACCGCCGGCACACCGATTTTGGCCAGCGCCATGGACAGCAGGGCAATAGTGACCTGCTCTCCGGTGGAAACCATTACGTCGAGCTCACGCGGTACCGGCTGACCATCACTGACCTGTTTGGCCAGATCGATCAGGCGATTGGTTTCACCGCTCATGGCGGAAACCACAACCACAATGTCGTCGCCGTTTTCGCGGAATTTCTTCACTTTCTCGGCCACTTGCTGAATGCGCTCAACAGTGCCGACAGAGGTGCCGCCGAATTTTTGTACGATCAAAGCCATTTCAAAGCTGCCTCAGCCCGTGAAGGGCGCCCATTAAACATACAACTCGAACCACTTACCAAGGCCCACAGGGCGTGCATCGGGCCTTGGCACCTGCTTGTCGAGATTAGCCTCAGAGGCCTTGCTCAACGAACCCTTTAACCAACTCCAGCGCACCATCCAGCGCCGCTGCGTCAGTGCCGCCACCTTGGGCCATATCAGGACGACCACCGCCCTTGCCGCCTACCGCTGCTGCGGCCTGCTTCATCAGGTCGCCTGCTTTCAGTTTGGCTGTGAGATCTTGGGTCACACCGGCAACCAGTACGACTTTGTCATCCTGTACGCCACCCAGCAGGATCACCGCGCTGCCCAGTTTATTCTTGAGCTGATCCACCATGGCCAGCAGTGCCTTGCCGTCCAGACCATCCAGGCGTGCACTGAGCACTTTGACACCTTTAATGTCGACGGCAGAACCGGCAAGGTCGTTACCGGCAGCGCTGGCTGCTTTGGCTTTGAGCTGTTCCAGTTCTTTTTCCAGCTGGCGGTTGCGCTCCAAGACTGCACCCAACTTATCCAGCAGGTTGTCACGGTTACCTTTGACCAGCGTTGCAGCTTCTTTTAGCTGCTCTTCAGCAGAATTCAGATAATTCAGAGCTGCTGCACCGGTAACGGCCTCGATACGACGAACTCCGGCGGCAACACCACCCTCGCTGATGATTTTGAACAGACCAATGTCACCCGTGCGCTTAACGTGAGTACCGCCACACAGCTCGACGGAGAAGTCACCCCCCATGCTCAGTACGCGGACCTGATCACCGTACTTCTCACCGAACAGCGCCATGGCGCCTTTGGCCTTAGCGGTTTCGATATCGGTTTCCAGAGTCTCTACATCGCTGTTGGCACGCACTTCGCGGTTAACAATGTCTTCCAGCGCTTTGATCTGTTCAGCAGTTACCGCTTCGAAGTGGCTGAAGTCAAAACGCAGGCGCTGACTGTTGACCAGCGAGCCTTTCTGGGTAACGTGTTCACCCAGAACCTGACGCAGTGCAGCGTGCAACAGGTGAGTCGCAGAGTGATTCAGCGCAGTGGCCTGACGAACAGAAGAGTCCGCCTCAGCTTTGACCGATGTGCCAACGCTCAACCCGCCTTTAACTGCTACACCGTGATGCAGGAAAGCACCGCCCGCTTTGGTGGTGTCACGCACATCAAAGCGCACGCCTGCACTTTCGAGATAACCGCAATCACCCACCTGACCGCCGGACTCGGCATAGAACGGGGTCTGATCCAGCACCACCACACCCTCTTCGCCTTCATTCAGGCTGTCGACCGCAGCGCCATCTTTGAACAGGGCAATGATTTTGCCGCTGCCGCTGGTGCCGGCGTAGCCGAGGAATTGGGTGTCGCTATCGACTTTGACCAGCGCGTTGTAGTCCATGCCGAAGGCACTGGCAGAACGGGCACGCTCGCGCTGAGCCTGCATTTCGCGCTCAAAACCTTCTTCATCCAGCGTCAGCTCACGCTCACGGGCGATGTCGCCGGTAAGGTCCATCGGGAAGCCGTAGGTGTCGTACAGTTTGAAGATCACGTCACCTGGAATCACACTGCCTTTCAACTCGGCCAGGTCCTGCTCAAGGATCTTCAGACCCTGCTCCAGAGTCTTAGCAAACTGTTCTTCTTCAGTTTTCAGTACACGCTCAATGTGAGCTTGCTGCTGCTTGAGTTCCGAAAAGGCTTCGCCCATCTCGGCGACCAGTGCAGCCACGATCTGATAGAAGAAGCTGCCCTTGGCGCCCAGCTTGTTTCCGTGACGGCAGGCGCGGCGAATGATGCGGCGCAGTACATAGCCACGGCCTTCGTTGGAAGGCGTTACACCGTCAGCAATCAGGAAGCTGCAAGAACGGATGTGGTCAGCTACCACTTTCAGAGAAGCCTGACCTTCATTGGCACAACCAATAGCTTTGGCCGCCGCACTCAGCAGGTTCTGGAACAGGTCGATCTCGTAGTTCGAGTTAACGTGCTGCAGTACAGCGCTGATGCGCTCCAGGCCCATACCGGTATCAACGCTCGGCGCAGGCAGCGGATGCAGAACACCGTCAGCCGTGCGGTTGAACTGCATGAACACGTTGTTCCAGATTTCGATGTAGCGATCACCGTCTTCCTCTGGCGAGCCGGGTGGGCCGCCCCAGATGTGATCGCCGTGATCGAAGAAAATCTCGGTGCAAGGGCCGCACGGGCCGGTATCACCCATCGCCCAGAAGTTGTCGGAAGCGTATGGCGCACCCTTGTTATCGCCGATGCGGATCATGCGCTCAGCTGGGATACCAACTTCTTTGTGCCAGATGTCATAGGCTTCGTCGTCGGTGGCGTAGACCGTTACCCAAAGCTTTTCCTTGGGCAGGTTCAGCCACTTGTCGCTGGTCAGAAACTCCCAAGCGTAATGAATGGCGTCACGCTTGAAATAGTCACCAAAGCTGAAGTTGCCGAGCATTTCAAAGAAGGTGTGATGACGTGCCGTGTAGCCAACGTTTTCCAAGTCGTTGTGCTTGCCGCCTGCACGGACGCACTTCTGGCTGGTGGTGGCGCGGGTGTAGGCGCGCTTTTCCAAGCCGAGGAAGCAGTCTTTGAACTGGTTCATCCCCGCATTGGTGAACAGCAAGGTCGGGTCATTGCCCGGGATCAGGGAGCTGGAGGCGACACGGGTGTGTCCCTTCTGTTCAAAGAAGCTGAGGAAGGCTTCACGGATTTCAGCGCTTTTCATAGGAATCTTCCAAAAACCTGCGGCCACGACAAAGCCGGCAAAGGGCCGCATTATATCGGCCCTGCGCGATGGGGCTAGTGCCTTTATTGATAGAGAGTGGCTATATGCCGCTCAAATTGAATCAATATTATCGAAATGCAGCGAATGCGGCGATAACTTGCTCAACGGCTTCAGCAGAAATATCCAGATGCGTCACCATACGCAGGCGCGGTGCAGCACTAAGGGTGATGCCGCGAGCAGCAGCAAATGCTTTCAGCTCAGCCGCGCGGTCGCCCATGTTCACGTAGACCATGTTGGTCTGGACCGGCTCCACTTCGTAACCCAACTCAGCCAACCCCTGACCCAATCGCAGTGCGTTGGCGTGGTCATCCGCCAATCGCTCCACCTGATGCTGCAAAGCGTACAGGCCTGCGGCCGCCAGAATGCCAGCCTGACGCATACCGCCCCCCACCATCTTACGCAGACGCCGGGCTCGGGCGATGATCTCTTCACTGCCACACAGCACAGAACCAATCGGTGCACCCAAGCCTTTAGAGAGGCAAACCGATACCGAATCAAAATACTGTGCGATTTCCCGGGCATGCACGCCCTGCTTTACCGACGCGTTAAATAGTCGCGCCCCATCCAAATGCAGGGCCAGCCCGCGACGCTGAGTCAGCTCACGGGCAGCTTGCAGATAGGACAGTGGCAGCACCTTGCCCTGCATGGTGTTTTCCAGCGCCAGCAATCGTGTGCGGGCAAAGTGAAAGTCATCCTGCTTGATGGCTGCTTCAACTTTGGCCAAATCAAGAGAACCGTCGGCCTCGCCATCAATAGGCTGGGGCTGAATTGAGCCCAACACAGCCGCCCCGCCGCCTTCATATTTATAGGTGTGGGCTTGCTGGCCAACGATGTACTCATCCCCTCGCCCGCAGTGCGCCATAAGCCCCAGCAGGTTGCTCATGGTGCCTGTCGGCACGAACAGCGCTCCGGCAAAGCCCAGCTCAGCAGCCAGATACTGTTCCAGACGGTTAACAGTGGGGTCCTCGCCGTACACATCATCGCCCAACTCGGCGCGCTGCATGGCTTCGCGCATGCCTGGAGTGGGTTGGGTGACGGTATCGCTGCGCAGATCGATGAGAGGCATTGCATGGTCCTCAGCAGGTGGGACTACCCATGCTAAAGCTGCCCGATCGGACAAACAAGCACACTTGGAAAGAACAATTGCAGCGCAGTCAGCCCAGGCTTGTAGGGACTATCAGAATGCCTGCACGAAGACCATTTCTGACCTTTGGGTTAGGAAAAATAATGCGCGCATCCTGCTCTTCGACCACCCAGCGCATGCTGGCGATATCTTCTGCCAGAAGATATCCCTGAGGCAGTTCGGTGAAGTTTTCGATATCCACCGGCAGGTGCAAAATGAAGTCGTCTGAATGTTTGATGACCTCACGGGCAACCGCAAAGAGCTTCAGTTCAGGGCGCTCGATTGGCGGCGTGTCACGCCCTTCGATCAGGGCTTTCAACTGTTCTTCCAGCAAATCGAGGTTAACCATTTGGTTCTGACCAAATGGCCGGGCCTTGCCGAGTTCCAACGTGAAAGACTCCGCCCCGAGCTGCGAATAGGTATAGGCCGTGAAAGTGACCGACGGTTTGCTGTACAGCAGCACGGCATCAATGCCGGCCGCTCGCAAGCGCTGCAGTTCCACCTCGCTGCGCGGGCGGTCTTGCTGGTACGGATACAGGGCGAACTGCTCAATTCGAGAGCCGCGGATGGCCGTGTGCATGTCGTAATGCAGCCGCGTGCGCTGAGGATCATTGAAGAAGCTTGCCGAAACGTGCTCCAGATCACTGGCACGAATCGCCTCGGGGCCTGAGTGCAGATCATGCTGGCCATTAAACAGGCGATTGATGTCCTGCTCGACATAACGCTCCCCTCTGCGCATCGCTTCAGGGTTGCCGAACAGGAACAGAATCCGCGAGCGGGGTTTGATCCGACTGCTGGCGATGTCCTGCAGCAGGCGGTCAAGCAACTCGATGGGCGCGGTTTCGTTACCGTGAATACCGGCGGACAACAGCAGATCCAATCCGCTGTCGACAGCCGCCGGTGGCGTGACTTCCAGCGCGCCCTCTGTCAGCCAACGCAAACGCGAACCCTCGGGGGTCAGCTGGATCTTCGCCGCCGGTTCATGACCGGCCAGCGTCAGTTCAAGCAATCTGCCAAGGGCTAGCATAAGCGTGTCCTCAGTCGTGGTTGCAGTCCGGGCCGTGGACATGATCGTCATCTTCGGCCAGCCCCGCTGGCTCCATTTCCAGCTCCAGGCTGACCAGGTTAGTAGCCAGCGGGCGCAGCAGCAGGTTGGCGTATTCCGTAGCGCCTTCCTCAACATCCACACCGATCATCAGCTGGTTGTTACCCACTTGCTGGATCCAGATTTCCTGGCCTTGCCAGAGCACCGCAAAGCGTGTGCAGGAGGTCTCCAGCTGGGTGCCGTCGGTGTCTTCAAGGATCAGTTGCAGGGCATCAGACATTAATAAGTACTCAATTAAACAAGTTGAAAAGGATAAACCGAGCCCAGTTTAAGGATCTGAGTCAATTCATCCAATGCTGTTCGGCATTCGGTGAGCAACTGAGGGTCAGCCAGATCAGCTTCACTCAAGCGGTCCCGATAATGTTTTTCCACCCACTCACTAAGCGTAGCGTGCAACGCTGGGGTCAGGATCACACTCTGATTGACAGCGGCCAGTTCAGCCTCCCGCAGCGCCACACGTAAGCGCAGGCACGCGGGCCCGCCGCCGTTTTGCATGCTCTGTTTCAGGTCGAACACTTGCACATCAGCAATCGCGCCAGCCGGCCCTACCTGCTGCTGCAGGTAATTCCAGACGTTCGTATTCTGCCGGCACTCTTCCGGCACGATCAGCAACTGCCGGCCATCCGCGCGCTGCAACAGCTGACTGTTGAACAGGTAGGACTTCACCGCGTCATCCACTGTGACCGCATCACGTGGTACGCACAGCGCCTGAAATGTTCCACCGACGCGCGCCATCTTACTGCTCAGCTCATCCAGAACCTGATCGGTCTTAAGAAAGGCATCCTGGTGATAGAACAGCAGATCGGTATTGCCCACCGCGATCACATCATTGTGGAAAACGCCCTGATCAATCACCGCTGGCGACTGTTGCGCATAAACCACCTGATCGTCACTCAAACCATGCAGACGGGCCACAGCCTGGGACGCCTCCAGCGTCTGCCGCGCCGGATAGCGTTGCGGTGCGGGCACACGCGCATCAAAGGCACTGCGACCGTAGACAAAGAACTCGACACCCGGCTCGCCATAGCTCTTACAGAAGCGCGTGTGGTTAGCCGCCCCTTCATCGCCAAACTGGCTGACCGCTGCCAACGCCGGGTGATGGGCAAAGTGTTGCTCATCAGCAAACATGGCCTGGAGGATGCGACTGGTGGTCGGGTGCTCAATGCTGCGGTGGAACTTGCAGTTCAGATTGGCTGCGGTGAAGTGCACGCGACCGTCTGCCGTATCTGCCCCTGGGCTGACAGTGCAGGCATTGGCGGTCCACATGCTGGAAGCTGAGCAACTGGCCACCAGCAGCGGCATGGCCTGCTTGGCTGCTTTTTCAATGACCTGCGCATCGCTGCCGGAAAAGCCCAGGTTGCGCAGCGCAGCGACATCCGGGCGTTCCTGCGGCGCAAATACACCCTGTTTGAAGCCCATGTCCATCAGGGCCTTCATTTTCGCCAAGCCCTGCTGGGCCGCCTGCTTCGGGCTGGAACTGGCCTGACTGTTGCTCTGTGAAGCAACGTTGCCGTAAGACAGGCCGCCATAGTTGTGGGTCGGCCCGACCAGGCCGTCGAAATTCACTTCAAAGGCACGGCTCACAGGCATACTCCCGGTGTCAGCGTGGCAGGCAGGGACAGGCTTTCAGACTCCAGCGACGCCACCGGATAAGCACAGTAATCCGCGGCGTAATAGGCGCTCGGACGATGATTGCCCGACGCCCCGACACCGCCAAACGGCGCGCTGCTAGCAGCCCCAGTGAGCTGCTTGTTCCAGTTGACGATACCGGCCCGGCTACGCAGCCAGAACTGCTCGTAACGCTCACGCGAATCAGAGAGCAAACCAGCAGCCAGCCCGAAGCGGGTGTTGTTGGCCTCGGCAATGGCCTGATCAAAATCACTGTAGCGGAACACCTGCAACAACGGTCCGAAGAACTCCTCATCGAGCCGGTCCTGCACGTCGGTTACATCAATGATGCCCGGTGTCAGTAGGGCCGAACCGGCCAGCGGTTGTGTCATTTCCAACAACGGACGTGCACCACGCGCAAGCAAATGCTGCTGGGCTTTGAGCAGGTGCTGGGCGGCGTCTAAAGAGATCACAGAACCCATAAACGGCGCAGGCTGCGCGTCAAAACTGCCAACCTTGAGGCTGGCCGACACTTCAACCAGATGGGCTAACAGATCATCGCCCCACTCACCTTTGGGAACTAACAGGCGGCGCGCACAGGTGCAGCGCTGCCCGGCCGAAATAAAGGCCGACTGAATGATGCAGTAAACGGCGGCATCTCTATCAGCCACCTGCTCCACCACCAGCGGGTTATTGCCCCCCATTTCCAGCGCCAGAATTTTCTCCGGACGACCTGCAAACTGGCTGTGCAACAAATTGCCGGTCTGGCTTGAACCAGTAAAAAACAGACCGTCGATACCGCTGTGGGCGGCCAGATCAATGCCTGTCTGTTTCGCGCCCTGCAGAAGATTGAGCACACCAGCCGGCAATCCCGCTTCAATCCAGCACTGCACGGTCAACTCAGCCACTTTAGGCGTGAGCTCGCTAGGCTTGAAGATTACGGTATTACCCGCCAGCAGCGCCGGGACGATATGTCCGTTGGGCAGATGGCCGGGGAAGTTGTACGGGCCAAATACAGCCACCACGCCATGCGGCTTGTGCCGCAGGACCGCCGTAGCATCTGCCAGCGAGCTACTCTTTTCGCCGGTTCGCTCTCGATAGCTCTGCACTGAGATAGCGACTTTATTGACCATACTGGTGACTTCGGTGCTAGCTTCCCACAGCGGCTTGCCAGTTTCCTCACCAATGCACTGAGCCATCTCGGCGGAACGGGCTTTAAGGCGCTCGGCAAAGGCTTCAAGCAGCGCAATGCGGTGTTCCAATGCCTGCCCGGCCCACGCCGGAAACGCTGCACGAGCCGCTTGCACGGCAGCATCCACTTGCGCTGTCGCTGCTGCGCGCCCCGACCAGATACAGGTCTGAGTGACCGGGTTAAGCGAGGTCAGCTCCTCGCCATCACCTTCATGCCAGACTCCCGCAATAAAATGCGTGCTCATGCGTTACCACTCCCAGCAAAAAACTGCCCGATTAAGACCGACGAATGCAGTTCGGCACTGCTTGCCTCACGATGTTCTGAGCCTGCTCAGCTGCGCGCCGACACCGTCACTGCGCGCACCGCATCACCAGCAGACAGCTGCAGACGCTCCGCTGTTTGCGCCGAGACCAGCAGCGCACCGTCAACCATCTTGGCTGGGGCTGCGGTTATTCTGGCTGTGGCGCGTTGACGGTTGTGGATCAACCAAGCCTCGGCGTTTTCACCGGGCTCACCAATGGCCAGCGGCAACACCTGACTGTCCTGCACTGCCCGAATCTTCCCCGTAGGAGCCTCAATGGCCGGACCGGCATCAAAAATGTCGACGTAGCCCTGATAGCTAAATCCTTCCGCTTTGAGCATCGCCAGTGCCGGTTCAGTATCCGGGTGCACGCGGCCAATCACCTCCCGCGCCTGCTCGGAAAGGAAGCAGGTGTAGAGCGGGAACTTGGGCATCAATTCGGCGATAAAGGCCTTGTTGCCGACACCAGTGAGGTAATCCGCCTGGCAAAACTCCATTTTGAAGAAGTGCCGGCCCAGGCATTCCCAGAAAGGTGAAAGGCCGTTCTCATCAGAAACACCGCGCATTTCGGCGAACACCTTGTCGCCAAACAGCTCAGGGAATTCAGCGATGAACAGAAAGCGCGCTTTGGACAGCAGGCGACCATTCAAACCACTGCGGTGATCGCCATGCAGAAACAATGAGCAAAGCTCGGAATTGCCGGTCAGGTCATTAGCCAGAAACAGGGTGGGAATCTGCCGGTGGATGTTCAACTCCTGCGAGGCGCTGACCGTCAGGCCAACCCGGTAGTTGTACCAGGGCTCGCGCAAGCCCACAGCGCCAACAACGGCAGAAATACCCACCACCGCGCCACTGTCATCCTCCAGCACAAACAGGTAATCCGCATCGGCGCGCGATACATCACCGGTAAACGCCCGCTCAGCCAACCCAACACGATGAGCCAGACGCTCTTCGTTAGCCGGCAGCGTGGTCAGCCCCGTACCGGTGCTACGCGCCAGTTCAAGCAGGGCCGGAAGATCTGCATTGCGTACAGGCCGGACAATCATGGACAACTCCTTAAACCGCAACCAGACGCACGCTGGAGCCTTCGCCAACACCCAGAACATCCGCTGCCGCCGCGCTCAGCACGACCGGACGTCCCGGCACCCAATCCAGCTCGGCCACGATCGCGCGGAAATCCTGCAACTGACCGCTGCACACCAGATACGCCCGCCCGCCCTTCTCCGGCTCGCCCACACGCACCGGTACCACGCGGCTCTGCGCGATCGAGCGAATGCTGGAGGTCCGCGCATGCAGGGTCGGACCGCCATCGAAAATATCAATGTAGTGATCTGTCTCGAAGCCTTCGCGCATCAGAATGTCGAAGCTGACCTGAGCGCGGCTGTGTACCTGGCCCATGACTTCCTGCGCCTCATCCGGCAGCAGCGGCACATAGATTGGGTAATGCGGCATCAACTCAGCCAAAAACGTACGGCTCTTAAGACCGCACAGGCGCTCAGCTTCGGCGTAGTTCATATCAAAGAAATTGCGCCCAACCGCATCCCAGAACGGTGAATCACCGGCTTCATCGCTGTAGCCGACGATCTCCACCACCACCGCATCGGCAAAGCGCTCGGGATGATTAGCGACAAACATCAATCGACCACGGGAATTGAGCTCGGCCCAAGGCGTATTGGCCAGCGAGTGATCGATATAAAAACTGACCAACAGACTGTTGCCGGTTAGATCGTGACACAGCGACAGCACGTGAATTTTGTTGTGGATCTTCAGTTCGCGGGAGTTATGAACAAAGGTTTCATTGCGAAAGCTGTAGAAAGGTTCGGAATAACCCGCAGAGGCGACAATCCCGGAACAGCCAAGCAACTGCTTGGTGTCACTGTCTTCCAGTACGAAGAAGTAGCTTTCTTCCCCGTTAAAACTGACTTCGGCGGCAAAGGATGCCTCTGAAGCGGCAATCTTCTCACCCAAACGACCAGCGTCATCCGGCAGCGAAGTCACCCCCACCGGGCTGTCTGCGGCAAGGCGCTGCACTTGCGCAAGATCGGACATTTGCGCGGGACGCATCACCAGCATGCTGTCACTCCTAAATTGATAAACCGTAAACAAGAAACCCTGAACAATTCAAAGCTCCCGCGCAGGCCCATCCCATCCCAGAGTGAGCACAATTCAACCGGGCAGCGGCGTTCGCGCTGCCCGGCTGACTGTCAGACGCGAGTCAGCGTGGCCACAGCGCGTTCAAAGCGCTCCAGGCCTTCCTCAATATCCGCTTCGCTAACCACCAGGCTTGGGGCAAAGCGCACCACATCTGGGCTGGCCTGCAACACCATCAAACCTTCCGCTACGGCTGCATCCAGCACCTCGCGGGCCTTGCCCTTCCAGGCGTCGGACAGCACCGCACCGATCAGCAAGCCCAGGCCGCGCACTTCACTGAACAGACCGTACTGCTCACCGATCTGCTCCAGACGCGCTTTAAAAATCTGATGACGGGCTTTAACACCGTCCAGCACAGCGGGCGTGTTGACGATATCAATCACTGCCTCACCCACCGCGCACGCCAGCGGGTTACCGCCGTAGGTGGTGCCGTGCGTACCGACGGCCAGATGCTTGGCGAACTCGTCACGGGTCAGCATGGCTGCAATCGGGAAGCCACCACCCAGGCTCTTGGCACTGGACAGCACATCCGGGATAACGCCGTAGTGCATATAAGCAAACAGCTCGCCACAGCGGCCCATGCCCGACTGAACCTCATCGAATACCAGCAGAGCATTGTGCTTGTCGCACAACTCACGGGCAGCTTGCAGATACGCCAGATCAGCCGGCAGTACGCCCCCCTCCCCCTGCACAGGCTCCAGCACAATGGCGCAGGTCTTATCAGAAACGGCTGCTTTCAGCGCTTCGATATCGTTGTATGGCACATGGGTGATGCCCTGAATTTTCGGGCCAAAACCATCGGAGTACTTAGGCTGACCGCCAACATTCACGGTAAACAGCGTGCGACCGTGGAAGCTGTTGGTCGCTGCGATGATCTCGTACTTGTCTTCACCGAACTTGTCGAACGCCACACGACGCGCCAGTTTGAACGCAGCCTCGTTAGCTTCAGCACCGGAGTTACAGAAGAACACGCGATCCGCAAAGGTCGCGTCTACCAGCTTCTTAGCCAGGCGCAGTGCAGGCTCGTTGGTGTACACGTTCGACACGTGCCAGAGTTTGCCAGCCTGCTCGGTCAGCGCTTTGACCAGCGCCGGATGCGCGTGGCCCAGCACGTTCACCGCGATACCGCCAGCAAAGTCGATCAGCTCACGACCACTCTGATCCCACACGCGCGAACCTTCGCCGCGAACGGGGATAAAAGCTGCAGGTGCATAGTTAGGCACCATCACCTGATCAAATTCGGCGCGTTGCACCGTGTCGTGCTGAACGGACATTTCTGCTCTCCTGAAAAGGAACACCTGCCTGCAGGGCAAGCGGTACGAAGGATTGTATGGGTTGAATTCGGGCGGGCCTTGCCACTATGCGACAACTTCTTACAGCGCACTTCACTTGCGGGAACTGCACTTACGCAAAAGCGACATAAAGCATCGAAGGCGTGCAGTTTAAATCCTGAGACGGCCATTGGTGCAGCCATCAGGAGCAGAAAAAGCAAATTTATTGGGCCTTAGGTTCTGTACAACGCAGTCCCGAGCGAAGATCAGGCACTTCTCCTACCGACGCTAGAATAACGCCGGTTCAGGCACGGCACTGTCCAACTGCAAAAACGTGCTCAAGCGTGCCTTTTGCGCCATGGCATCCTGATAACCCAGCTCGATCAGCTCATGGCAGTAGCTGGACTCAAACAACAAATAACTCATCACACCAGCGCCGCCGTCTTTAGTCGCGCCGGGGCCTCGCAAAAACATGCGCAACGCCCTCGGCATTTCATGCTGATGCCGCGCTGCAATCTGATCCAGCGGCTGACTTGGGGCAATCACCAGCACCTCAACAGGCTCAAGCCCCAGACCGGGCCTGCGCTTTTCGGGCGGAATCAGGCTGCCCAGATAGTTCAAACGCTCCAGCAACTCGATATCGCTTTCAAGGCTATCGATAAAGGTGCTGTTGAGCAGATGCCCACCGATGTGAGCCAGCGTGGGTAAGCGCCCCGTAGCCGGAGTGCACGGCGGCGGCCCTGCTTCATTGTTGCTGACCCCGACCACCAGCACCTTACTGGCGCCCAAATGCAGCGCCGGGCTGATCGGCGCTGCCTGGCGCACTGCGCCATCACCAAAATATTCGCGACCGATTTTGACCGGTGGGAAGATCAGCGGGATCGATGCACTGGCAAGAAGATGCTCAAGCCCCAGCCGGGTTGGCACTCCGACACGGCGATGACGGAACCAGGGATTGATCGCTGCACGCCCCTGATAGAAGGTCATCGCCTGGGCGCTCTCATAAGCGAACGCGGTCACCGCTACCGCACGCAACTGGCGCTGACGCACCGCTGCGGCGATGCCGCTGAAATCCAAGTGCTGGCTCAACAGCTCAGCCAGCGGTGAACTGTCCAACAGCGCCACTGGCACTTCCTTGCCCAGCCCCAGCAGGCTGCGCCCGATAAAACGGCTGGCCTGACGCAGAACGCCAGGCCAGTCACTGCGATAAACCTGATGGGTATGAAAGTTCTGCCAGACCTCTTTGAGACGGCGCACAGCCTCTGCAAAATCCAGAGCACCACAGGCGAGGCTGACCGCATTGATCGCGCCAGCCGAGGTGCCGACGATCACCGGGAAAGGATTACGGGAATCAGGCAGCAAATCAGCAATCGCAGCCAGCACCCCGACCTGATAGGCCGCACGGGCACCACCGCCAGAGAGGATAAGCCCGGTGGTAACCGGCTGAGTGACTGAAGCAGGGTCCTGCATAAAACCACTCCTCGGCTTTGTATCCTTTAGAAAGACCTCAGACAGCCCCTACTTCTTATACAACTTTGGTTCGCCCTCAGGCCGCGTTTTAAAGCGCCGGTGCGCCCACAAATACTGCTCAGGGCATGCCGAGACAGCCTGCTCCACCCACTGATTAATCAGCAGGCAATCTTCTTCCTCGCTGCCAGCCGGGAAGCCAGGCAGCGGCGGATGAATCACCAACCGATACCCCGAGCCATCGGCCAAACGCTCCTGGGTAAACGGCAAAACCCGCGCCCGACCTAAACGGGCGAACTTGGTGGTGGCAGTGACAGTTGCGGCCTGAATCCCAAACAGCGGGACAAAAATGCTCTGCTTGCGCCCGTAGTCTTGATCCGGCGCATACCAGATCGCCCGACCAGCGCGTAGCACCTTGAGCATGGCTCGCACATCTTCCCGCTCAATGGCCGTGGCATCCAGGTTATGACGCTCACGCCCGCGACGCTGAACAAAATCAAACAGAGGATTACTGTGCTCACGGTACATACCATCAATCGTGTGCACCTGCCCCAGCAGCGCTGCGCCAATTTCCAGTGTGGTGAAGTGCAGTGCCATCAGAATGACGCCCTGGCCTTCTGCCTGAGCCTGCTGCAAATGCTCCAGCCCTTCAATATGCGCCAACTTGGCCAGACGCGCCTTTGGCCACCACCAACTCATGGCCATTTCGAAGAAGGCGATGCCAGTGGAAGCAAAGTTCTCCTTCAACAGGCGCTCGCGCTCGTCTCTGGAAAGCTGTGGGAAGCACAGCTCCAAATTACGTTGAGCAATTCGCCGCCGCGAGCCTGCACCGATCAGCATCACCCGGCCCAGCAAACGCCCCAGCCGGAGCAACAGCGGATAAGGCAGTTGCACAATCAGCCACAACAGCCCCAGCCCCAGCCATAGCCCCCAGTAGCGCGGATGCAAGAATTCTGTACGAAAAACAGGACGATCCATAACAATCAGGTCCGATGCACTCAACAAAGCGCGGCATTCTATCAGGACTTTGCCCGCAGCCTGCTTTAACACTGCGCGCAACTTGCGGCCACGCTGCGTTGTCGTTATAAGTCCGTTACTTTTACCCAGCTGTATCAGGCAGACCATGAGCCAAGCCGATCTACTCGACCAAGATCCCGTCTTTCAATTAAAGGGCAGCATGCTAGCCATCACCGTTATGGAGCTGGCACACAATGACCTGGGGCGACTTGACCAGCAACTGAGCAGCAAAGTCGCTCAAGCCCCTGCCTTTTTCAGCAACACCCCGCTGGTACTGGCTCTGGACAAGCTACCAGAAGGCGAAGGCGAGATTAACCTGAGCGAATTGATGGAGGTGTGCCGCAAGCATGGCCTGCGCACTCTCGCCATCCGCGCCAACCGCGAAAGCGACATCGCAGCCGCCAACGCCCTCGACCTGCCTGTGTTGCCACCGTCCGGTGCCCGTGAACGCCTGATCGATCCTGCTCCGGCACCTGCAAAGCCGGAAAAACCGGCCGAGCCCGAAGTCAAACCCACCAAGATTATTACCAGCCCGGTACGTGGCGGCATGCAGGTGTATGCCCAAGGTGGTGATCTGGTTGTTCTTGCGCCCGTCAGCGCCGGGGCCGAACTTCTGGCCGATGGCAACATCCATGTATATGCACCCATGCGTGGCCGGGCACTTGCCGGAGTCAAAGGCAATCAGAAAGCCCGCATCTTCTGTCAGCAGATGGGCGCAGAGCTGCTGTCCATCGCCGGGCAGTACAAAGTAGCAGAGGACTTGAGGCGAGATCCCCACTGGGGACACGCTGTCCACGTATTCCTATCCGGCGACGTGTTGAACATAAAACGTCTTTAACGGATACTTTCGCCACTTTTCGGCATACCAACAAGGCACCTGGAGCCTGCGAAAGGTAACGGATTGCCAGCTTTTTTCTACATTTTGGGGTGAATCACCTTGGCCAAGATCCTCGTTGTTACATCAGGCAAAGGTGGCGTTGGTAAAACCACCACCAGCGCCGCCATCGGTACCGGCCTCGCCCTGCGCGGCCACAAGACTGTCATCGTCGACTTCGACGTTGGCCTGCGTAACCTCGACCTGATCATGGGCTGCGAGCGCCGCGTCGTGTACGACTTCGTCAATGTCGTCAACGGCGAAGCCACCCTCACCCAGGCTCTGATCAAAGACAAGCGCCTGGAAAACCTCTACGTGCTGGCCGCCAGCCAGACCCGCGACAAAGACGCGCTGACCTTGGAAGGCGTAGCCAAGGTTATTGCCGAACTGAGCGAAAACTTTGATTTCGTCATCTGTGACTCTCCGGCCGGTATCGAAAAAGGTGCCCACTTGGCCATGTACTTCGCTGATGAAGCAATTGTCGTGACCAACCCGGAAGTCTCCTCCGTACGTGACTCTGACCGCATGCTTGGCTTGCTGGCGAGCAAATCGCGCCGCGCCGAAGAAGGCAAAGAGCCCATCAAAGAGCACCTGCTGCTGACCCGCTACAACCCCGAGCGCGTTGTCAAAGGCGAAATGCTCGGCGTTGAAGACGTTGAGGAAATCCTTGCGATCCGCCTGCTCGGCGTTATCCCAGAGTCGCAAGCCGTACTCAAAGCCTCCAACCAGGGCGTGCCGGTCATCCTTGATGAGCAGAGCGACGCAGGTCAGGCTTACAGTGATGCTGTTGAACGACTGCTCGGCAAAGAAGTTCCTCACCGCTTCCTTGACGTTCAGAAGAAAGGATTCATCCAACGCTTGTTCGGAGGTCGTGAATGAATATTTTTGACTTCTTTCGTGAACGCAAGAAGGAAACTCCTGCTGCCATCGCGAAAGAGCGTCTGCAGATTATTGTTGCCCACGAGCGTGGCCAGCGTAGCCAGCCCGATTACCTGCCAGCACTTCAGCAAGAGCTGGTGGCAGTGATTCGTAAGTACGTAAACATTGATTCTGAACAGGTTCAGGTCGCACTGGAGAACCAGGGCAACTGCTCCATTTTGGAACTCAACATCACCCTGCCCGATCGTTGATCGGCGAACCTGTCTGCCATGCCTGCCAAGGCAGCAGACAGGCTCTGATAACCTGAAACGGCGGCCCTGGCCGCCGTTTCCGTTTGTGGAATACCCATGCCGCTGTCGAATGTCGAAATCATCCACCAGGACGCCGCCCTGCTGGTGATCAACAAGCCTACCCTGCTGCTGTCCGTGCCCGGCCGCGCCGAAGATAACCGCGATTGCCTAGTCACCCGCCTGCAGGAAAACGGCTACCCGGAAGCCCGCATCGTGCACCGGCTAGACTGGGAAACCTCTGGCATCATCGTGCTGGCCCGCGACGCCGACAGCCACCGCGAGCTGTCCCGGCAATTCCACGACCGCGAAACCGAAAAAGCCTACACCGCACTGTGCTGGGGTCAGCCCGAGCAAGACAGCGGCAGCATCGACCTGCCCCTGCGCTACGACCCACCAACCAAGCCGCGCCACGTAGTGGATCACGAACTGGGCAAACACGCCCTGACTTACTGGCGCATCCTTGAGCGTTACGACAACCACTGCCGCGTCGAACTGACACCGATCACCGGCCGCTCACACCAACTGCGTGTGCATATGCTGTCGATTGGTCACCCGCTGCTGGGCGACGGCCTGTATGCCCATCCCGAAGCGCTGGCGGCTTATCCGCGCCTGTGCCTACACGCCAGCATGCTCAGCCTGACGCATCCACAAACCGGCGAACGCCTGCGTTTTGAGTCACCCGCACCGTTCTGAAATGCTCAGGGCTGGCGACGCGGCCAGATCAGGCTGAAGCAGGCGCCCCCCAGTTCTTCACTACGGCTGATCGCCGCCCGCCCGCTGTGCCAGTAAGTAATCCGCCGCACAATCGATAAGCCCAAACCGTGTCCGCCAGAGGCACGGGTACGGCTGTCATCCAGACGTAGAAACGGCGTGAAGATATGCTCCCATGCTTCTTCCGGCACACCGGGGCCGTCATCCTCCACATCCAGCCGACAGCGATTCGGGCCGATCTTGAAGCTCACCCGCACGCGGGATTCAGCATGGCGCATGGCGTTGCTCACCAGATTTTGCAGAGCACGGTGCAAATAGCGGAACTCCGCCTCAACCAGCGCGCCCCCTTCCGGTGCTTCACGGCACGGCCCACACTCAACCAAGACACTGGCGCGCAACGGCGACAATTCGGCAATCACCTGAGCAATCAACTCAGCCAGATCAACTGGCTGGAAGCTCAGCGCCGGTGAGCCCTGCTCAAGACGCGCATAGGTCAGCATCTCGTCCACCAGCTTGTCGAGATCCTGAATATCGCTGTCCATGCCTTCCAGGTACTTGTGCCGGGCCTGATCGGTCTCGGCATCAGCAACCATTTCCAGACCGAAGCGCAAACGTGCCACCGGCGTGCGCAGCTCATGGGACACCGCCCGCACCATCTCACGTTGAATGGTCAGTGAGCGCTGCAGGTGTTCCGCCATGGCATTAAAGGAAGCCGCCAGCCGCCCCACTGAGTCCACCTCACCTTCCAGCGTCGGCACACGGGCATCCAGCTTACCGCTGGCAATCTTGCTCGCAGCCCGCTCCAGCCCGCGCAAACGGCGTTCCAGAGGCCGTACCAGCAGGTACACCATCAGACCAATCAGGCACAGCCCGAGTAAGCCGATAATCACCAGCCACTGAACCGGATAAGGGTTCATCTGATACATGGGGCCGACTTCCAGCACCCACGGTGTTTCGACAATTCCGGAATACACATAGACACTGTCGCCGCCGCGACCGAGTGCCATCACCGTGTCACCTTCATCAACCCGGCGGCGCTGATCAGGGTCAAGATTGGCCTCCCCCAAACGCACCAGCCGCATTTCAAAGCCGAACTGCTTGTCTTTATGCAGCGCTGCCAACCGCTTCGGCTGATCACCCCACGGATAACGCACCAACTCATCAATCACCAGAAAACTGATGGCCCTGAGCAACTGCTCACTGATCTGCTGCACCTCACCGACCAGCACCAGCGGCTCATCCAGCGAGAGCTGGCTGTAGATACTGGCCTCGTGCTCGCCAGTCTGTTCGACCAGAACCTTGCCGCGACGCAGCGCCGCACGGTCACGGGTATCCAGCTCGGCCAATTCCAGCTTTTCAATCCGCAGCGGAATCCCCAGCAAACGCCCCCACACCGACATGGCCCGACGCCGCTCCACATCCACCATCGGATGCAGATTATCGGCCATCAACCGGAACGTGCCCTGCGCCAGGCGTTCGCGGTATTGATCAACGCGCACTTCGTTAAGCAGCTGCAACGCACTGATGCCGAGTAATCCGACCAGCACCAGCACGGTAAGCATGCCGCCATAAATGCGCAGAAAGATGGAGTTCATGCCCGCACCTGCCAGGCAGGCACAGCCACAACAGCTCGCCTATTAAAGGAAGGCAATCGCAGCGCCGCCCAAACAGCAGCCAAACGCCGCAGCTGGCGCTCAGAGAACAAGAGCTTCCGCCGCCTCGGCCACAAACAGATACCCCTTGCTGCGCACGGTCTTAATCAGACGCGGGTGCATCGGATCATCACCAATCTTCGGGCGGATGCGGGAAATGCGCACATCAATGGAACGGTCCTGGCCGTCGTACTCAATGCCGCGCAATGAACTGAAAATTTCCTCACGGGAAAGGATGCGTCCGGCATTGGAGGTCAGCAGCCACAGCAGATCGAACTCAGCACTGGTCAGTTCGATGCTCTGCTCTTTCAGCCAGGCTTCACGCATGGCGCTGTCCACCACCAACGGGCCAAACTGCAGACGGCGACGATCAGTCACAGCCTCTTCGCTGGCACCTTCGTAACGTCGCAGCAGTGCACGGATACGGGCCAACAACACCCGCGGACGAACCGGCTTACACACGTAGTCATCTGCGCCCATTTCCAGGCCCAGCACCTGATCCATATCGTCATCACGGGCCGTCAGCATCAGGATCGGCCCTTCATACTCGCCACGTACCGCCCGGCAAATGGACAAACCGTCCTCACCCGGTAGCATCAGGTCAAGAATCACCAGATCAGGCTGCTCCTGCAAAATACGCGCAGCTGCTTTGGCACCATCCATTTCGATGGAGACATGCAAGCCATTGCTCTGGAGATATTCACGGGTCAACTCAGCCAGACGCTGGTCGTCCTCAACAATCAGAATGTGCCACGCCTGCTGTTCCACACGACCTCCACTGACAGCGCCAGAACGACGCGCATTGTATCAATGCGAGGCAGCCTGCATAGCGCCCTGCACACCCTTGCCAAAACACTAGATATAGTATCCAAACCTTTTGGCTTAACCAGCCCGGTAAAAAGCCCAAACTGTACTAAATGACTACGATGGACGGCATAGCCCAGCAAGTATGCGGCCTAGCCAGCATGCCCTCCTCTCCACCCACAATACACGCACAAGTTATCCACAGGTTGTTCGTGTTTTACTAACTTGCATTACCCCAATTAGCGCATTATCTTGTATGCCAATTACGCGACACCCACCATATATTGGGTATAGCTAGGTAACCGGACACAAGAAGAATGACGCGCACACGGCCTGATCCCAGGTTGTCACCGGAAACCCGACACGCTCTTTAGGCAAGTCCCCTGCACGGTAATCGCAGGACAATGCTCGGCAGAGCCCAACAGGCAGCCGAGGGAAACAAAGCAGTGGCCCCGAGTGGGTAGTACTACTAGATATAGTGGTTCAGGCGGAAACGCCTTGCGTTGTGACTTAAAAGCCAGGATGGCCAGAACACCGTGCCAGCCTGACCAAATTTGCAAATCCCCGAAGCACGGCACGAGCCGGGCGACGGCATTGTTAAAAATGGAATGAGCGCTACCACCCAGTTCTGCGGTAACGCACACAGATAATTACAGAACCATGGAGACCTTCATGCAGACCGACACTTCCCGCGAGAACCCGCAGGCCACCGCGCCGCAGGCCAGCGATGACAACGCCACCCTGAGCGCTACTGCTCCGGGCCAGTTGCGGGTGATCAAGCGTAACGGCACCGTTGTGCCTTACACCGATGACAAGATCACCGTTGCCATCACCAAAGCCTTTCTCGCTGTTGAAGGCGGCACCGCTGCCGCTTCGTCGCGTATTCATGAAACTGTTGCCCGCCTGACCGAACAAGTTACTGCGACCTTCAAACGTCGCATGCCATCCGGCGGCACCATCCATATCGAAGAAATTCAGGATCAGGTTGAACTGGCCCTGATGCGCGCAGGCGAGCAGAAAGTTGCCCGCGACTACGTGATCTACCGCGAAGCCCGCGCCGCAGAGCGTAAGAGCGCCAACGCAGCTGGCGACATCGCCCAGCCGCACCCAAGCATCCGCGTTACCCAAAACGACGGCAGCTTGGTGCCGCTGGACATGGGCCGCCTGAACACCATCATCCGCGAAGCCTGTGAAGGTCTGGCCGAAGTGGATGGCGAGCTGATTCAGAAAGAAACCCTGAAGAACCTGTACGACGGCGTAGCCCAGAGCGACGTTAACACCGCCCTGGTGATGACCTCCCGTACCCTGGTTGAGCGCGAGCCAAACTACAGCTACGTGACTGCCCGCCTGCTGATGGACAACATCCGCGCTGAAGGCCTGGGCTTCCTCGGTGTCGCCACCAGCGCGACTCACCACGAAATGGCTGACCTGTACGCTAAGGCACTGCCTGCTTACGTTGCTAAAGGTATCGAGTTTGAACTGCTCGACCCGAAACTGGCCTCCTTCGACCTTGAAAAACTGGGCAAGGCGATCAACCACGAGCGCGACCAGCAGTTCACCTACCTGGGCCTGCAAACCCTGTACGACCGCTACTTCATTCACAAAGACGGCATCCGTTTCGAACTGCCTCAAGTCTTCTTCATGCGTGTGGCCATGGGCCTTGCTATCGAAGAGAAAGACAAAGAAGCCCGCGCCATCGAGTTCTACAACCTGCTGTCGTCCTTCGACTACATGGCCTCCACACCGACCCTGTTCAACGCCGGCACCCTGCGTCCGCAGCTCTCCAGCTGCTACCTGACCACTGTTCCGGATGACCTGTCGGGCATCTACGGCGCCATCCACGACAACGCCATGCTGTCCAAGTTTGCCGGTGGTCTGGGCAACGACTGGACGCCGGTGCGTGCGCTGGGCTCCTACATCAAAGGCACCAACGGCAAATCCCAGGGCGTTGTACCGTTCCTGAAAGTCGTCAACGACACCGCCGTAGCGGTAAACCAGGGCGGCAAGCGCAAAGGCGCTGTATGTGCTTACCTGGAAACTTGGCACATGGACATCGAGGAATTCCTCGAGCTGCGTAAGAACACCGGTGACGACCGCCGCCGTACCCACGACATGAACACCGCGAACTGGATTCCGGACCTGTTCATGAAGCGCGTATTCGATGACGGCAAGTGGACCCTGTTCAGCCCGAGCGAAGTACCGGACCTGCACGACCTGACCGGTAAAGCCTTCGAAGAGCGCTACGAGTACTACGAAGCCCTGACTGAATACGGCAAGATCAAGCTGTTCAAAACCATTCAGGCCAAAGACCTGTGGCGCAAAATGCTCTCGATGCTGTTCGAGACTGGCCACCCATGGCTGACCTTCAAAGATCCGTGCAACCTGCGCAGCCCGCAGCAGCACGTTGGCGTGGTTCACAGCTCCAACCTGTGCACCGAGATCACCCTGAACACCAACGCCGATGAAATCGCCGTATGTAACCTGGGTTCCGTCAACCTGCCGAACCACATCGTTGACGGCAAGCTGGACACCGCCAAGCTGGAGAAAACCATCCGCGTCGCTGTGCGCATGCTCGATAACGTTATCGACATCAACTACTACAGCGTACCGCAGGCCCGTAACTCCAACTTCAAGCACCGTCCGGTTGGTCTGGGCATCATGGGCTTTCAGGACGCACTGTACCTGCAGCACATCCCGTACGGCTCCGACGCTGCTGTTGAGTTCGCCGACCGCTCGATGGAAGCCGTCAGCTACTTCGCCATTCAGGCCTCTTGTGACCTGGCTGACGAGCGCGGCAGCTACTCGACGTTTGACGGTTCGCTGTGGAGCAAAGGCATTCTGCCGCTCGACTCCCAGCAGATCCTGATCGAAGCGCGTGGCCAGAAGTACATCGACGTCGACCTGACCGAAACCCTGGACTGGGCACCGATCCGCGAGCGCGTGAAGAAAGGCATCCGTAACTCCAACATCATGGCCATCGCACCGACCGCCACCATCGCCAACATCACCGGCGTATCGCAGTCGATCGAACCGACCTATCAGAACCTGTACGTGAAGTCGAACCTCTCCGGCGAGTTCACCGTGATCAACCCGTACCTGGTCCGCGACCTCAAAGCACGCGGTCTGTGGGACTCGGTCATGGTTAACGACCTGAAGTACTACGACGGCTCCGTGCAGCAGATCGAGCGCATCCCGCAAGACCTGAAAGACCTCTACGCCACCGCGTTTGAAGTTGAAACCAAGTGGATCGTGGACGCTGCCAGCCGCCGCCAGAAGTGGATCGATCAGGCTCAGTCGCTGAACCTCTACATCGCTGGCGCATCGGGCAAGAAACTCGACGTGACCTACCGCATGGCTTGGTACCGTGGCCTGAAAACCACCTACTACCTCCGTGCCCTGGCCGCCACCAGCACCGAGAAGTCCACCATCAACACCGGCAAACTCAACGCCGTATCCAGTGGCGCAGGCACCGAAGGGTTGCAAGCTAAGCCACAGGCGCCGAGCAATGAGTTCACCAGTGCAGGTCCGGCTCCAGTGCCAAAGGCCTGTGCTATCGATGAACCAGACTGCGAAGCCTGCCAATAAGGTGGTGAACGCGCGTAGCTGAACGGCGCGCGCGTTGTTACCTGCTCCGCCGAACCCCATCACGTACATAAGTACGCTCAGGGGCTTCGACGAAGCAGGTGCCTAGCGCTCACTCGCTCAGCTCCACGCTGGTGAGATCGCTAAGGTCTAATGAACTAAATGTGTAGTTGAAAGATTTACCTAGCGTCACTGCCCTTCTTTCCGTGCAGACGCTACAGATCAAGAGCTAGCGAGCTAGAGCAGTACAAGGCAGAAAGCGGCGAGGATGCGCAGTTTACGGGTTGTAAATGAGCAATCCGAGCCGATTTCTAACGCCGTAATGCCGACGCGCAGCAGCTCGATGACCACCGAATTTTGTTTTTGCGTGCACACCATGCACCTATATTTTATGACCGGTTCAAACCGGCACCCGATCAGGAGGACGCATCATGCTGAGCTGGGATGAATTCGATAAACCCGAAGAAGGCGCTGCCCCCAAGGCAGCCGCACAACAGGCCAACGTAGAAGCCGGTCTGGACAAGCTGGACAATCAGGCAGCAGGCTCCGTAGAGGAAGCCCGCGCCATCGACGCCAGTGATTCCGACGCCGTAGCCCGCGCTAAAGCCGCGCTGAACGAGCTGGACATCCAGGAAGGCCTGGACGATCTGGAAGGCGCCAGCGCTCGCGTGCACGTGGGCGACAAGCAGATGATCAACGCCCGTGCCGACCTCAACCAACTCGTACCGTTCAAGTACGACTGGGCCTGGCAGAAATACCTCGACGGCTGCGCCAACCACTGGATGCCGCAAGAAGTAAACATGAACGCCGACATCGCCCTGTGGAAGAGCGCTGATGGCCTGACCGAAGACGAGCGCCGCATCGTTAAGCGCAACCTCGGCTTCTTCTCCACTGCCGACAGCCTGGTTGCCAACAACCTGGTACTGGCCGTGTACCGCCTGATCACCAACCCGGAGTGCCGCCAGTACATCCTGCGCCAGGCCTTCGAAGAAGCGATCCACACCCACGCCTACCAGTACTGCATCGAGTCGCTGGGCATGGATGAAGGCGAAATCTTCAACATGTACCACGAGATCCCGAGCGTTGCTAAAAAGGCATCCTGGGGCCTCAAATACACCCGTTCGATTTCCGACCCGCAGTTCAACACCGGCACCCCGGAAACCGACCGCCAGTTCCTGCGTAACCTCATCGCTTACTACTGCGTACTGGAAGGCATCTTCTTCTACTGCGGCTTCACCCAGATCCTCTCCATGGGCCGCCGCAACAAGATGACCGGCACCGCCGAACAGTTCCAGTACATCCTGCGTGACGAGTCCATGCACCTGAACTTCGGTATCGACGTGATCAACCAGATCAAGATCGAAAACCCACACCTGTGGGATGCCGAAATGAAAGACGAAGCCACCCAGATGATCCTGCAAGGCACTCAGCTGGAAATCGAATACGCCCGTGACACCATGCCACGCGGCGTGCTGGGCATGAACGCGGCCATGATGGAGGACTACCTCAAATTCATCGCCAACCGTCGCCTGACCCAAATCGGCCTGAAAGAAGAATACCCAGGCACCACCAACCCATTCCCATGGATGAGCGAAATCATGGACCTGAAGAAGGAGAAGAACTTCTTCGAGACCCGCGTGATTGAGTATCAAACTGGTGGGGCGTTGAGCTGGGATTGATTCCAAAGCGCCACTACAGTAAGTTCAATCTACACCCGTCTTGGATGTAGGGGCAGAACTCAATAAGAACCCCGCCTAGTGCGGGGTTTTTATTGAGAGAAACATTTATCTTATGACACTAAAAAATCTATTACTAAGCGCCCTAATGACACTGATAGTAACTATTGCCGGTGGCGCAGCAGTAGAATACATAACCACAGAAAAACCTTGGCAAAAAACAAAATAGAGTACACATATACATCAACCAGCTCTTTTCGCCTCGAAAATGAAAATATCGAATTCACAAAACTAGAAATAATAAATACTGGCTCTCAAACACAACACTCAATACAGGCCGAGGTAGTGTTCAAAGGGGGCGCGATACAAGAGTTTTCTATCCCAGCAGAATCAAAATCAGCAAATCCATTGGTAACAATATCAGAAAACAAAGAAAAGATACTCATAAAGACAGATAATTTATTCACAAAAGAAACTATAAAAATTGAGATTCTTGTCAAAACCAAAAAGAAAGAAAATCCCTACATCAACATTCGCAGCAAAACCACAAAAGGCACCAAACTCTCAAAACCAAATACAAAAACAGATCAAATCTTCAACGACACCACCAAAAGCATTGCGCTAATTATTATATCTCTCTTTATTTTCACAATTCTTTTACGCAAAAAAACAATACGCTTTCAAGCCCACAGCCCTAACAATATAGGTTTTCTCCTCCTCCATGCGAATGAAATAAATGTAGCAGGCAAGTATTTCGAGAAAGATCTTGAGAAAGGCATAACCGGACCGTACAGCCTTTCTAACTACGCCCTATACAAAGCATTAACCGACAGTCCAAATGCCTCAAAACCATACATAGAGGCGGCATTATTTTACTCTAACAACAAGCATGAGAAAGCCGTATCAAAATTCAACGAATCACTAATACTTGCAATAAACAATGAGACTTCAGATGCTGAAGAAAAACTAGCTGAATCAATAAAGCTCTCTAAAAGCTCAATTACCAAATACTGCAACTACAGCAAAATAGTAAAAGAGTTTATACCAAATTTCCAAAAAGTAATCGACGAAAGCAAGTAGGGTGGATAAGGCCGAAGGCTTATCCACCATTACGCACGCAATCCCACCACATAACTTGCGTCGCACATGCAATTTTGGTGGATGAAAAAAGCGTCATCCACCCTACGTTGAAACGCGAAATTCTCACTGGTTGTATATGGCTTGACTGTTGGGATTTAAATATTTTGCGGAACGCTTTCCGCAAAACCGCGCTTTTATGAATCGCCTGATGGATACCACCGCCCTGCTCCATCAACGTCCCGGCCCTCTGTTGCCGTGGAGCATTCACAATGTCCAACTACCGCCGCGCCCGTGTTACTGGGGCGACTTACTTTTTTACCGTCAACTTACGGAATCGCTCGGACGATTTATTGATTCGGGAAATTGATCTATTGCGTTGGTCCGTGCGCATTACCCGGGAGCGGCATCCCTTTCATATTGATGCCTGGGTCGTGTTGCCCGATCACATGCACTGCATGTGGACACTACCACCGGGCGATGCCGACTTTGCCAAGCGCTGGAAATCCATAAAATTCGCTTTCGCTAAACGCCTGCCCGCTATCGAACACCGAACCAAAAACCAATACCGCCGCAACGAACGCGGCATCTGGCAACGCCGCTATTGGGAACACCTGATCCGTGACGATCTGGATTACCAACGCCACTTCGATTACATCCACTACAACCCGCTCAAACACGGTCACGTGCAACATCTGGCCGACTGGCCGTATTCGACCTTTCACCGCGCCGTAGAAATGGGCATCTACCCCGTCGACTGGCACACCGACCCTTTATTTCAATCCGAAAACTACGGCGAATAATCGGCTCGTATCACTCAATTGCACCGGTGCACCTAAACCGCCGCGGCTGGATAAATAGAACATCATCCAACCTACGAAACCGGCATATCTGTGGCGGCAGTTTCAGCCGCGGCAAGCAGGCTTAGCCTTCTCTGCGATACGGCAACATCTCGCGGGCCTGTTCGGCGTAACGCCGTACGCCCGCCTGCTCCTCCCGCAAAAACTCCGCAACCGCAGCCCGCAACCCCGGATGGCAAAGGTAATGCCAGGACTCCGTCAGCACCGGCTCAAAGCCCCGAATCAACTTGTGCTCACCTTGCGCACCCGCATCAAAACGCTTAACGCCCTGACTGATCGCATACTCCATGCCCTGATAAAAACAGGTCTCAAAGTGCAGTCGGTCAAACTCATCCAGACAGCCCCAATAGCGCCCGTACAGGCTATCGCCGCCGACCAAACTAAATGCCATCGCCACCGGCCTGCCGCTTTGCACGGCAAATACCACGCGGATCATCTCCGGCATGCGCTCCGCCAGCAGACTGAAAAACGCCCGCGTCAGATACGGCGAACGTCCGCGCACGTGATAGGTATTGGCATAACAGAGATAGACAAAATCCCACTCGGCTTCAGTCAGCTGATGCCCTTCACGCCAGTCAAAACTAATGCCCTGCCCCGCCACCGATTCGCGCTCTTTGCGCATCTGCTTACGCTTGCGCGAACTCAAGGTATCGAGGAAGTCCTGAAAGTCCCGGTAACCACGGTTGTGCCAATGAAACTGACAGCCCAAGCGCTGCAACCAGCCCTCACGCCCGGCAAGCAAATCAGCCTCTGCAGGCGTAGTGAAATTGATATGCAAGCTGCTTAACTCACGCTGCGGTAGATCCGCCGTCAGCGCATCCAACAACTGAGCCGCCGCAGCCGGATCACCGATCACCCGCGCTCCCGTCACCGGCGAAAACGGAATCGCCCCCAGCAACTTCGGGTAATAGCCAATACCGGCGCGATGGCAGGCATCCGCCCAGCCATGATCAAACACATACTCACCAAAGGAATGGCTTTTTACATAGCCCGGCATCGCCGCCAGCGTACGACCGCGTTCGTCTTGCCACAGCGCATGAGCGACCTGCCAGCCACTGCGCCCGCCGACACTGCCGCTGTCCTCCAGCGCAGTCAGAAACGCATGACGTAAAAACGGCTGCGGGCTGGCACACAGGCCATCCCACTCCTGCGCGGTAAGGGTATTGAGTGAATCAACAGATATCAGCGGCACCGGCTTATCCCACTCTAAAAATCACGCCCGCATGGCGCTGAAATATATCTCTAACAATCGCCCAGCAAGATACGCGTGCCAACTTAAACGCAAAAGCACTCACCAAGGAGTCATCATGCAAAAGTCCCTGCTCGCTTTAGGTGTCGCACTCATGCTCGGTAGCGGCGTCGCCATGGCAGAGAAATCCATTGTGCATCCGTTCCACGCCGCACAAGCCAAAAATGCGCCAAACGACGTGCACATGGCGGTGGAAATCCCCGCTGGCAGCTTCACTAAATACGAGATTAACGAAGAAGGTCTGGTGTTTGTCGACCGCTTCCAATCCATGCCAGTTGTCTACCCGGCCAACTACGGCTCCCTGCCACGCACCCTCGGCGGCGACAACGACCCGCTCGACGGCCTGGTCCTGACCCGCGAAAGCCTGCACCCCGGCGTCATGATCAAATTCCGCCCTATCGGCTATTTGAAAATGATCGACGGCGGCGAAGCTGACGAAAAAATCATCGGCGTGCCCAGCAGCGATATCGACCCGACCTACGACAACATCCAAGACATCAACGACCTCCCGGCCATCGAACTCCAGCGCATCGAAGCCTTCTTCAAGGTCTACAAAAACCTGCCGGAAGGCCGCAAGAAAGTTGAGCTAAATGGGTTTGGTAATGCGGCTGAGGCCAAGAAGCTGATTCAGACAGCGCTGGATAATTATAAGAAGAACGACTGATTCGAAGCGCAGTTGCACAAAGCCCCGCCCGTTAGCGGGGCTTTTCTGTGCCGATTAACTCGCCACAGAAATGCACACTGTAGTGTTCTGATGCCTTCAGTTGGCTACATGTCAACGCTACGAGCTCAACACGACTTCAGCCAGTGCTTGATGCATCGTTACAACTGAATACGACCACTCCAATTAAATGGCGGGCTACCACCCTCCATTGCGGAGAAAAACTTTAATTATGTGGCCGAGATTAGTTGACCACTACAAGCCCCTTTTCACCCCGAGCAGAAAACAGCCTGGCTATCCCAACAACACCCCGCTACGCCCCAGCTCCTGCTTTTTTCCACAGCCTGCCTTCAACCCGCCGCTTCAGACGCCGCTCTTCGATCAGCAGCTTCGAGCCATGAGCTGCATTGCTTTTGTTCCAATCCTCAAGCAATTCCAGACACGAGTGGTCGATATAACTGAGTTTTTCCATTGGCACGTGCAGGGTTGTGCCTGGCGGAACGGAAGCCAGCGCCCTGGCCAGCGCAGGCACTTTGAGGAAGGTCGCGGCGCCTCGCAGACGTAACTCCATATGACCGGATTTGTTCAGTTCCACCAGATTGATGTTCAGCCGTGCCGCCTTAAATGCCAGTCGGATCAGGGTCAGGGCGAAGCCTAGCAGCACGCCGGTTAGCAGGTCGGTGAAGACGATCGCCAACGCAGTAGCCGCGTAGGTAAACATCGGCATGCGGCCATACTGCCCAAGTTTTTTAACGGCTTTGAAATCCACCAATTTAATGCCGGTGTACACCAAAACACCCGCCAGACTGGCAACCGGAATCTGTTGCAACACACTGCTCAACAGCACAACAAACGCCAGGATCCAGATGCCATGAAGGATCGCAGACAAACGGGTCTGCGCGCCGGCCTGGACATTCGCTGAGCTGCGCACAATCACGCCTGTCATCGGCAATGCGCCCAGCACACCACAAAGCATGTTGCCGATACCCTGCGCTGACAGCTCACGGTCGAGGTCGGAGCGCTGGCCGCTGTGCATACGGTCAACGGCGGCAGCCGATAGCAATGTTTCTGCACTGGCAATAAACGCGAGGGCAAATGCAGCCACCAACAGCGTCAGATCGGCCATTTTTACCAGATCATCCGGACGAATCCAGTCGATGGCATCTGCCAGGTTTGCCGGAACCTGGACCCGATCAACTGGCAGTGCCAGCCACATGCTGATGAGGGTCATCAAGGCCACTCCCAACAACGCGCCGGGGATAAAACGCAGCTTTTGCGGCCGCAGGCGTTCCCAGCCCCACATCAATGCGATGGTGCCCAAGCCGAGCAGACCGGCTTGCCAGCCTACGCTTGAGTTTGCCTGCGGCATTGCCGCGCCCAGAGTGGCCGGAAACGCCAGCAGGTTTTGCATACCTGAAGGTAGCGGCGACGCATCAAACATCACGTGTACTTGCGACAGCACAATCAGCACACCAATCCCCGCCAACATGCCGTACACCACTGCCGGTGCAGTTACCCGAAACCAGCCGCCCAGGCGCAAGCCGCCGGCCAGCAGCTGCAGCAAGCCCGCCAGCAGCAGGATGGGGCCAAGCATGGCCACGCCGTACTGGCGCACCAGCTCGAACACCAACACTGCCAAGCCCGCCGCCGGGCCGCTCACCTGCAGTGGCGAACCTGCCAGAAAGCCCACCACAAGACCGCCGATGATGCCGGTAATCAGGCCTTTGGCAGGCGGCATTCCCGAGGCAATGGCAACCCCCATGCACAACGGCAGAGCCACCAGAAATACCACCACAGAAGCCAATAACTCTCGCGGCAAGACCGCTTTTAACTGTGTCATGTTCACAGAAACTCTCCATATTCTGTCGCGCGGCCATTCCCCTGGCCGTGGACACATAGCCCTGGCTGGTACATCGGCAAAATCCCTCAGCAGAGGTGCCGACAGTCAGGGAATTCAAATCAGCTAAAAAGCCGCACTCCCTGCGGAGTGCATGTGCCATGGGCGTTAACGAAGGCCACAGGCTTCAGCGCGGTACCTCGGTGTAGCGCTGGGAACCTGCTCCGTCATGGCCAATGGCAAGAAAAGGCCTTTGCCGGCGTCGTAGGCCTCAATATGGCTGGTCTCAATGTCGTACACCCAGCCGTGGATGCTCAGCTGCCCAGCGGCAATACCCGATGCAACTGAAGGATGAGTGCGCAAGTGTTGTAACTGAGCGATAACGTTCTCGCGGGTCAACTCCTCCATAGTCTCGTGTTCACTGCCGCATGAGCAGTTGTCTTCAACCACGGTACGCGCCACCTCGGCATGGCGCAGCCAGGCCGCAACAGTCGGTATTTTGGTGAGTGATTGCCGGGTTGAGTACTGCACGCATCGCGCCGCAGTCGGAGTGACCACAGACAATGATGTGCCGTACGCCCAACACCGACACGGCGTACTCAATTGCACTGGAAACACCGCCGTTCATTTGACCGTAGGGCGGCACGACGTTGCCCACATTGCGAGTGACAAACAAATCGCCCGGCAAACTCTGCGTGATCAACTCCGGGACAATGCGCGAGTCTGCGCAGGTAATAAACATGGCGCGGGGTGTTTGCGCGGTAGCGAGTTTTTTGAACAGTTCTTTCTGTTCTGGGAACACCTCGTGATGAAAGCGCAGAAACCCATCGACGATATGTTTTAAAGCTGCATCTGCGCTCTCAGCAGCGGCATCCGGGCTAGTTTTGCGTGGGCACTTGGGGGGCATGATTCGTCCTCCTGGAGGTAGACACGTAAGGGCATTTATCTGTGAAAAGCTTGCCCGCGAGGATTGATCAACTCGCGTAAGCCATTACGAATAGTCTTCACTGACTCACCGCCCACTTTAGTGAGAAATACTTAAGCAAAACTTAATCAAGAGGCTCTGAAACAGGCCTTTCAGCGGATACTTAGATGGGACTTACGTGAGTCCAAAATCTGTAAATCAAGGGCAAATCTGCCCTGAAAAGCCTCGCCTTTGCTCCGCAAAGAAGTGACACTCTCGCCCCGTTTTAACCCGACAAATGTTCCAGACATGGCGATAGCCAGAACATGAAATGCTCAGGTGTAATGGCGTTCGCTCGCCCTGGGTTTATAAAAGACGCAGCGTTGATTAACTCGCGCACGAAGTAATTGAGGTGGCACTCAGTATGACGATGAAAAAACCTCAGACCGATTTCGACTACATGCAGAACCTGGTTGAGGACTTCTTCAAACGCGCCAGCATCAAGTCCGCATTGCGGGTGATTGCCAATCAGTCCATCACCGGTTGGGAAGTATGGTTTCAAATTGAGTTTGCCCGCTTTCTGACAGAACACGAATCTGAACCGGAGTGGCTGCGCGAATATCCTTTGGAATACGACTGGCGCAAGGAAAAGCACAGAAGCTATTTCAAACCTGACTTCATCATTCGGAAAAAGGGCTGGGCACTGGATCGCTATATTGCGCTGGAGATGAAGCAGCACGCGCAGACCGGCAACTGCCTGTCGAATATGGCAGCCGACCTGGTCAAAGTTGCCCGAATCCGTGAATCACAACTGAATGTTCGCTCAATCTGGGCCTTAGGCGTCTTCCCAACAGACGAAGACAGCAACCTTGAAGAAATGATTCAGACCAAGTTGGAAGCCATAGGCCAGAGCTACTACTCGGATCGTGTGCTCGCTGCACGGATCAACAAAACCCCATTCAGCTACGCGCTGTTTTAACCTCCCAGGGGTTTCGCCGCGTAGCTGTCGACAAACAGATTCCTCGGGTTGCCAGAAATACTGGGGGACAGATGTATTTTCTCTGAACTGAAATTGAGCTTCCGGCCGAAAGAAGTTACTACGTAGCTTGTTAACGACCCTCCAACTTCATAGGCAAGCACAGAAATCAGCAAGTTTCACTGCCAAACCCTTGCCAACACATCTTCACATGCACCGCTGTTTCCCCAACCTCAACAAACCCCAAACGCTCATAAAGCCTTTGCGCTTGTGGATTGGTTCTAAAAACAGGCGACTGTTGTTGCTGTTGCCTTCTCCTAGTACTGCAAAGCTGCTTAGGGGTTGCATCAGGCATAGCCTTTAAGCTGGGCCAGTTTGATTGGGATATAGAGATGCCTCAGGCATTTATCCATAAAAAAACCCCGCCGGAGCGGGGTCAACAAATGTTGAGGGAGCAACGTAATGAAGGGTGTGACCTTAGAACACGTACTGCAGGCGACCTACGATGGCTTTACCGTCATCCTGAACACGCTTGCCGTCTACGGTGCTGTTGGTGTTGATATTGTCTACTTCGTAGTCGATGTAGTTCAGGCTGGCGCGCACCGCCGGGTTAATGAAGTAGTTGGCACCGACCACGAAGGCGCTGGCCTTGAACTCATCGTTAACATCTTCGGCGACGATACCGGCCAGCCCAAGGTTGCCTGGCACTGCAGCCGCGTCTGAGTCAACGGTGGCTTGCTCGTAGCGGGCGAATACTTCCCAGGTACCTTTCATGTCAGTCGGCTTGTCCCACTTGCCGTCGCTGCCTTTATAGCCACGCTGTGCGCCGAACATGTAGGAGACCTGCAGGTTGTAGCCGCTGACATCCGAATCGGCCTTGGCACCCGCGTTGTTCTCACCGGAGATGTTGCGCTGGAAGTACTCGGTTTGTGCACGGAAGGAACCGAACTGCGCACCAGCTTCCAGCACCCACTCGTTGTCTTTGTCAGCTACGGTCACGTCGCCCAAGGTCAGGCGGAAGTCTTCGTCACTGCGGATGCCCATACGGGTACGGACGCGGGAACGGTCATCGTCGGCTTCACTGTTGTGGTAGTTGGCCGCCAGGTGAACCACGTCGTTGCCTTGCAGATACGGAGCCCAATGCGCGCGCAGGGTGTAGCCGAAGCGCTCGTCATTGCCTTCGGTTTCACGATGGCGATCGTCGTAGCTGGCAACCTGAGCCATCAGGCCGTAGTTGTCGCCGGAGTGCTTGGCGTTAACACCGAACTTGGTGTCCTCATCACCGTTGAGGAAGTCGTACATAAACGGACGCTCAATGGCGGTGATCCATGACGAGCTGGTGGCGTTTTCCAGACCGTAGTCAACACCGAAACGGCCTACAGTGATGGCAGCAAAGTCAAAGCCGTTATAGGCGATGAAAGCACGGTCGACGGTGGTTTCGCTGCCGTCGGCGGAATCATCGTAGCTCAGACGGATGCCCCAATCCCAATCGGTATAGGCAACACCTTCCATACCGATCTCACCACGACGGATGAAGGTGTTGAAGGTATCGTCGAACGGCTTGTTTTCAGCGCCGGCCATCAGGCCGTCGAAGTTGGTAGCGTCCCATTGCAGCTTACCGCCCAGTTTGAAGGCGAACGCTTTGTCAGTGGTCGCTACTTCCAGCCCACCTTTGGTTTTGATCACAAGATCGGCACCGTCAGTGGTGACAGTACCGGCGAAAGCCTGGGCGGAAACGGCCAGAGCCAGAGCGCTGGTTGCGAAACCGGCGAAGTGCTTACGGAGCATCGAAGATTCCTCTGTTTACTTTTAAGTGTTGGCAAACACCCGAGCGTTGTGGACTCGTTCGTGTTGGAGGTGGATCTTGGCGATGCGATATTTCAGATCAGTTTCTTTTATATGTAAATTTGATTACACGACCTATTTTTAGACGCTAAAAATATAAGACAAGTGGCACGGAACTCCGCGTAATTACTGGTGTAGCGCAACAGACAAGTCACAATTGTGAACATTACAAAAATTTCATTTAACGTGATGTCAATCCGCCCAAATCTGCTCTTTGAAACCGCTATGGCGGATAAAAATGACTTTTGTTCCACCAGACCTGCCAAGACTTTTGCCGCACGCGGGCTGATCCGGCACACTACGCCCTCCCGAGCAGTTGCTCGTTTGCATAGCCACTGAACACGTATGACCCGATCCCCGTTCCGCCGCCTCGTTTTTGGCACCTTGCGCCGCCTGCTTTACCTCTGGGTGCGTTCGGAAACCATCAATCAGTCCGCCTTTACCCTCAAACTCGACCGCAGCAAGCCGGTATTTTATGTGCTGCAGCAGCCGTCGCTGAGCGATCTGGCGGTGGTCGATACCGAGTGCCGCAAGGCCGGCCTGCCCCGTCCGGTGCTGCCGGTTACGGTCGGCACGCATGAGGAACCGGCTGCGTTCTTCTACCTGACTGAAGAGGCCGGTTGGCTGGGCCGCAAAGACAAGCGCGGCAGCTCGCCAACCCTGCAACGCCTAGTCAGCGCCTTGAGTCAGAACGCGGTAGACGATGCTCAGATCATTCCCGTCAGTGTGTTCTGGGGCCAGTCTCCGGACCGTGAAACCAGCGCGTGGAAGTTGCTGTTTGCCGATAGCTGGGCCGTAACGGGTCGCCTGCGCAAGTTGGTTAGCATTCTGATTCTGGGGCGCAAAACCCGTGTGCAGTTCTCCACACCAATCCAGATGCGTGAGTTGATCGCTCAGGACAAAGGCCACGAGCGCACGCTGCGCATGGTGCAGCGGATTCTGCGGGTGCACTTCCGCAACCAGAAGACCGCCGTTATCGGCCCGGACGTTTCCCACCGGCGCAATCTGGTGAAAGGTTTGGTGCATGCTCCACTGGTACGTCAGGCCATTGCAGATGAAGCCCAGCGCGAGAACATCACCCTGGAAAAAGCGGAAAACCAGGCGCTGCGCTACGGCAACGAGATTGCCTCAGATTACACCTACACCGCGATCCGCTTCCTTGAGCTGGTCCTGAGCTGGTTCTGGAACAAGATTTACGACGGCATCCGGGTCAATCACATTGAGGCTGTACAGGATGTCGCCCAGGGCCATGAAGTCATTTATGTGCCCTGCCACCGCAGCCATATCGACTACCTGCTGCTGTCGTATCAGCTGTTCCGCAGCGGCCTGACTCCACCGCACATTGCTGCGGGCATCAACCTGAATATGCCGGTGATCGGCGGCCTGCTGCGTCGTGGTGGTGCGTTTTTTATGCGCCGCACGTTCAAAGGCAACCCGCTCTACACCGCCGTGTTCAACGAGTATCTGCACACGCTGTTCAGCAAAGGCTTCCCGGTGGAGTACTTCGTCGAAGGCGGCCGTTCCCGTACCGGGCGCATGCTGCAACCGAAGACCGGCATGCTGGCGATCACCATGCGTAGCTTCCTGCGCAGTAATCGTCTGCCTATCGTGTTTGTGCCAGTCTACATCGGTTATGAGCGCGTACTGGAAGGCCGCACTTATCTGGGTGAACTGCGCGGCGCAGCGAAGAAGAAAGAATCGATCTTCGACATCTTCAAAGTCATCGGCGCACTCAAGCAGCGCTTCGGTCAGGTCTGGGTCAACTTCGGCGAGCCGATCAAACTGGCTGAATTCCTTGATCAGCAGCAACCGGGCTGGCGCGACCAAGACTACGGCGATCAATACCGCCCTGAATGGCTGAACCACGTCACCAATAACCTGGGCGACCACGTAGCTCAGCGCCTGAACGAGGCGGCAGCCGTCAACCCGGTGAATCTGGTGGCTCTGGCCATGCTGTCGACCAGCAAGCTGGCGCTGGATAACCGCGGCCTGGAACGGGTGCTGGATATGTACCTGGCCCTGCTGCGCAAGGTGCCCTACTCACCCCATACCACGTTGCCGGAAGGCGATGGCAAGGCGCTGATCGAGTACGTCAAACGCATGGACCTGCTCGCTGAGCAAAAGGATGCGCTGGGCAATATCTTCTATCTGGACGAACAGAATGCCGTCCTGATGACGTACTACCGCAACAACGTGCTGCATATTTTTGCCTTGCCCGCGCTGCTTGCCAGTTTCTTCCAAAGCAGTTCACGCATGAGCCGCGAGCAGATCCTGTTGTACACCCGCGCGCTGTATCCATATCTGCAGTCGGAGCTGTTTATCCGCTGGAGCCTGGATGAACTGGATGCAGTGGTCGATCAGTGGCTGAACGCCTTTGTCGAGCAGGGACTGCTCAAACTCAATGAAGAGGTGTACACCCGCCCAGCGCCAAGCTCGCGCGAATTTGTGATGCTGACGCTGTTGTCCCGCGCCATTGTGCAGACGCTGCAACGTTTTTATATGGCCACTGCCCTGCTGCTCAAGGCTGGACAGAACAGCATCAGCGCAGAAGAGCTGGAAAACCTCTGCACTGTGATGGCTCAGCGCCTGTCAATTCTGCATGGCCTGAATGCACCTGAGTTCTTCGACAAAAACCTGTTCCGCCATTTCATCAAAAGCATGCTTAGCCAGGGTGTGTTGCGTCAGGACGAAGCAGGCAAACTCAGCCATCATCCTAAGCTCAGCGAGCTGGTGGAGGGTGCAGCCAAACGTGTACTGCCGGCAGAGATTCGCCTGTCGATCCAGCAAGTGGCCATGGACCGCAACGAGGAGACACCTGAGCCAGCACCAGCAGCTCAGTGACCCTATGTGCAGTGACCACAAGGAACCGACCAGCCGCGCCGAATTTCACCGGGCCAACCAGTCCCGGGCTGAAGCCGAGGCGCAACGCCTGTTAGCCGCCAAGGAACAGCTCGGCCCACGCTGGCTGAGCTGGGTTGCGTCGGAGCTGTACGCACTGAAACCCGCCGCCTATGCCTCCATGGTGCGACGGGCATTGCAAGAGCTGAATCAGTAAGCTGCCGCGCCTGCTTTACGCAACTCGGCACGGTGGCGGTTCTTCTCTTCCGCCAGTTTGAAGGCTGCGAAGTACTGCATGCCAAGACCAGAAAGGCTTGCTCAGCCCCATCTCATTCAGATAAAGGCGTACATCGCGCTGCTGCCACAGTGCAGAGGCTCATATCTGCCTGTTTCGGCGAGACCAAACGATGCAGGGATTACCGCATAGGCGCCAGGAGAGGCGCGGCGATATCCCGATAAAATCGGCGTCGATCTTGAGTGCACTTGCCCGTAAAACGCCCTGCAGAAGTAATGAGCGCCCATAACGAGTCGGATCGGGAGTATTATCGGAAGAGTCTATGCAATAGGAAAAATACTATTTTCCGATGCGCTCATCCTGACAATGGAATGCACGAAACATGGAATGGACTCGTCGATTACGCGTGCAACACTTGGAGTTACTGCTCAAGCTCGCGGATACAGGAAGTATCAGTGAAACCGCCCGCCTGAGCTTTACCGCCCAGCCCTCACTATCAAAATGGCTCAAGGAACTGGAAGACGCCGTTGGCGCGCCCCTCTATGAGCGCCACAGCCGTGGTCTAAGGCCCACGGAACACGGACGCATGCTGCTGATCCACGCCGAACGGGTAATTGGCGAAATGAAGCGTGCGCAGGAAACCCTTAAAGCCATCACCCATGGCAACGCATTTCGGATATCCATCGGCACCTCTCCGGCCACCGCTACCCATCTGGTGCCGGAAAGCATCAGTGACTTTCTCAATCTCCATCCACGGGCCAGCATCGAGCTCAACGAAGCCCCAATGTATCAGTTGCTCGAGCGCTTAGAGCAAGGCGAGCATGACTTGGTCATCGGCAGACTGGATAACTACAAACCCCGCCCCAGCCTGCACAACGAGATGCTCAGCAGCGAAGGCATCAGGGTTATTTGCCGGCCGGAGCACCCACTGACTCAGCGCAAGATCGTCAACTGGGATGCCCTTAATGACTACGAATGGATCGTCTGGCCGCAAGGCTCGCCGATTCGCGCTCGCCTCGACGCCGCGATCACGGCTGCTGGTAGCCGGCCGCTGCGCTACCGGATTGAGTCGTCTTCACTGATGGCCAACCTGTGGATGCTGCAGACCACCGACTTGCTGACAGTGGCTTCGGAGCGGGTGACGGAGCAGTTCAGCCAGAAGGGCATGATCGTCGACACTGGCTTTGAGCTGGAGGCGCGCGGCTCGCTGGGGATGTGCTGGCGCAACGAAAGCAAACCACACTTCAGCCTGACCGACCTGAAGGAATGCTTCCGCATCAATGCCAGCAAATTTCGCACTAGCTCGCTGAAAGCCTGAGTAAGCAACCGCCCATAAAAAACCAGATCAATGATCTGGCTTTTTATGGGCGTTCCCTGATGGCTCAGAGTGTTTGTCGCTCTTCTTCCTTAACCCGGAACCAGGCTGCGTACAACGCTGGCAAGAACAACAGAGTCAGCGCAGTGGCAACGATCAGGCCACCCATGATCGCTACAGCCATCGGCCCGAAGAACACACTGCGCGACAGTGGAATCATCGCCAGTACGGCTGCCAGAGCAGTCAATACGATCGGCCGGAAACGGCGCACAGTCGCCTCAATAATCGCCCGCCAGCGGTCCATACCTGCCTCGATGTCCTGCTCGATCTGGTCCACCAGAATCACCGAGTTACGCATGATCATGCCGGAGAGCGCGATGGTGCCTAGCATGGCCACAAAGCCGAACGGTTGACGGAATACCAGCAGGAACAGGGTTACCCCAATCAGCCCCAGCGGCGCAGTGAGGAACACCATCGCCGAGCGCGACATGCTCTTTAGCTGCATCATCAGCAGACTCAGGACCACCACAATAAACAGCGGGATACCGGCGTTAACCGAGCGTTGGCCGCGGCTGGAGTCTTCCACTGTGCCGCCCACTTCCAGGAGGAAGCCATCGGGCAGCTCGGCACGCACGGAGTCGAGGTTCGGCAGAATCTGCTTAACCAGCGTAGCAGGCTGCTCTTCACCATAAATATCAGCCCGCACCGTCACCGTCGGCAAACGGTTGCGATGCCAGATAATGCCCTCTTCAAAGCCGTATTCCAGCGTGGCGATTTGCGATAGCGGCACACTGCGGCCGTTGTCGGTCGGCACCGCCAGACTTGGCAGCAAACTCAGTTGATCGCGCTCCACAGAAGTGCCGCGAAGCTGGATATCGATCAGCTCATTGTCCTCACGGAACTGGCTGACCGGCGAGCCAGTCAGGGTACTTTGCAGGAAGTTGGACAGGTCCTTGGTACTTACACCCAACGCTCGGGCACGCTCCTGATCAATGTTCAGACGCACCAGTTTGCTCGGCTCTTCCCAATCCAGGTGCACGTTGGTGACATGAGGATTCTCGCGAACCTTGTCGGCCACCATCCGCGCCAGACGACGCACTTCATCAATGTGCTCACCGGAAACCCTGAACTGCACCGGATAACCTACAGGCGGGCCGTTTTCCAGACGCGCCACACGGGTGCGTGCAGTCGGGAACTCTTCCGGCAGGGCTTTGATCAGCCAGTCACGCAGCTTCTCGCGATCATCAATGCTCTTGGCCAGTACTACCACCTGGGCAAAACTGGCCGCAGGCAGTTGCTGATCCAAAGGCAGATAGAAACGCGGAGACCCGGTGCCGACATAGGACACGTAGTTATCAACACCCTCACGTCCTTCAAGCATCTTCTCGAAGCGATGCACCTGTTCTTCAGTGGCCTTCAGTGACGAGCCTTCGCTGAGTTTGAAATCCACCATCAGCTCCATGCGCCCGGACGCCGGGAAGAACTGCTGCGGAACAAAACGGAACAGGAAGATGGAAGCCACGAACAGAGCGATGGTCAAGACAATCACCGTCTTACGACGGCGCACGCACCACTCAATCACGCCCCTGACACGGCGGTAGAACGGCGTTGCATAAGGGTTGTGACCGTCGCCATGTTTGGCTGCGTGAATAGCAGCCAGATCAGGCAGCAGCTTGGCACCGAGATACGGCACGAACATCACCGCTGCAATCCACGATACCAGCAGGGCAATGGCGACCACCTCGAAGATCGAGCGGGTGTACTCACCCGTACCAGACTGCGCAGTGGCAATCGGCAAAAAGCCTGCAGCCGTGATCAGAGTGCCGGTCAGCATCGGGAACGCGGTGCTGGTCCAGGCATAACTGGCGGCTTTGATCCGATCCAGCCCCTGTTCCATTTTGATCGCCATCATCTCAACCGCGATGATCGCGTCATCCACCAACAGCCCCAGCGCCAGCACCAGCGCGCCCAGGGAAATCTTGTGCAGGCCAATGCCGAAGTAGTACATGGCGGCAAAGGTCATCGCCAATACCAGCGGAATAGACAGCGCCACAACCAAACCGGTGCGCAGGCCAAGGGAGAAGAAGCTCACCAACAGCACGATGATGACGGCCTCAGCCAGCACCCGCACAAACTCACCGACACCGGCCTTAACCGCAGCAGGTTGATCCGACACTTTACTCAGGTTCATGCCCACCGGCAGGGTTTCCTGAATACGCGCAAACTCAGCTTCAAGGGCTTTGCCCAGCACGAGAATATCGCCGCCCTGCTTCATGGACACAGCCAGACCGATCGCGTCTTCACCCATAAAACGCATCCGCGGTGCGGGTGGATCATTAAAGCCACGGGTAACTTCTGCTACATCGGCAATACGGAAGGTCCGGTCGCCCACGCGGATCGGGAAATTGCGGATTTCTTCTACCGTCTCAAACCGGCCGGTTACACGCAGCTGCACGCGATCCGACATGGTTTCAAAGAAACCGGCAGCAGCGACTGCGTTCTGCTCTTCCAGCGCCTGCTGCACTGCACTAAGTGGCAGCCCCAGAGTAGCCAGCTTGGTGTTGGACAGCTCGACCCAGATTTTCTCGTCCTGCAAGCCCTCCAGCTCGACCTTGCCTACATCCTTAACCCGCTGCAGCTGCAGCTGGATTCGGTCGGCATAATCCTTGAGAACCGCATAATCGAAGCCTTTGCCGGTCAGCGCATAGATATTGCCGAACGTGGTGCCGAATTCATCATTGAAGAAAGGCCCCTGAATCCCTTGCGGCAGGGTGTGGCGGATATCGCTGACTTTCTTGCGCAGCTGATAGAACAGCTCCGGCACCTCCGAAGAGCGCATGTCATCACTGGCCAGGAAGGTGACCTGGGATACGCCTGGACGGGAGAACGAGATAATTTTGTCGTACTCACCGGTCTCCATGATTTTCTTTTCAATCCGCTCGGTGACCTGACGGCTCACCTCTTCTGCGCTGGCACCCGGCCAGTTGGTTTGAATCACCATGGCTTTGAAAGTAAAGGGCGGGTCTTCGCTCTGACCGAGCTTGGTGTAAGAAATCGCCCCGACGATGCCCAGCAACAGCATCAGATAGAGAATGATCGAGCGGTTACGCAGCGCCCACGCAGACAGGTTGAAATCCATCGGGATTACTCCTTGCCTGCCAGTTGAACGGCACGGTTTTCGCGATCCACCGGACGTACTTTCAGCCCCTCACGCAGTACTTGCCCGCCAGCAGCAACCACCCAGTCATCCGGGCTCAGACCCTCCAGTACCGGAACCGTCTTCTCGCCATATGGGCCAATACGCACATAGGCACGCTTGATGGTGGAATCCTGCGGATCAACCACCCAGACAAACGGCTTGTCTTTCTCCGCGCTCACCGCCGACAGCGGCACAGCCAGCGGCACCTGCTCCTTATGGGCGATAAAAACCCGGGCACTCTGCCCCAACTCAGCAGGCACCTTAGCCTCAGCAAACGCCACGCGGGCAGCAAAAGTGCGCGACTGCGGATCGGCAGACGGCGACATTTCCCGAATGCGGCCCTCATAGCGCTTATCCGGCTGCGACCACAGTTCAACCGCAACCGCCTGGCCTACTTTGAAACGTTCGAAAGCCTGCTCAGGCAGACCGATCAGGACTTCGCGTTCACCGTCCGCTGCCAGGGTGAAGACCGTCTGGCCTGCGCTCACCACCTGACCAACTTCCACCAGACGCTGGGCAATCACCCCATCCTGCGAGGCCCGCAGAACCGAATAACCCGCCTGGTTGCTGGCCACCTTGAATTCCGCACGAGCTTGGTTCAACCGTGCTTCGCCCGCACGATAGGTGTTCTCGGCGTTATCAAATTGCGAGCGGCTGACCAGATTGCGGTCCAGCAGGGTCTTGTAGCGGTCACGCTCGGCGCGCACCAATTTCAAGTTGGCCTCGGCCGCCGCCATCTGCGCGCGGGCCGACTCCAGCTGCAAGCGCATATCTTGCGGGTCCAGCTCCGCCAGCGGCTGATCCTTCTTCACCCGCGCCCCGACATCCACCATGCGCTTGGCCACTTTGCCACCAATACGGAAGGCCAGATCCGGCTCGTAGCGTGCCCGCACCTCTCCGGGATAGGCATCCATCAGCTCACCCGCCAGCTTCGGCTGCACCACCATCGCCGGACGAACAGCAACAGCGTCAGATTCACCGCCCCCACATGCAGAGAGCATCAAAATCAGACTCAGAGGTACAGCTGCACACAGAACATGACGGAACATGATGAATAACCTTTCAAGAGGCCTTGGAATATTTGTACCGGCGAGTATAGTAAAAATACCAAACTCACTAGTCCAGTATTAATAAATGCCGATGCCCGATAATTTTTTGCCCGCAAGTGGCCCAGGCCGCCCAAAAGACCTGGCTAAACGCAAAGCCATTCTTGATGCGGCTAAAAAACTTTTTCTGATCAAGGGCTATGACGGCAGCAGCATGGATGCCATTGCATCCGAAGCCGGCGTCTCCAAACTCACGGTCTACAGCCACTTCTCCGACAAAGAAACGCTGTTTGCCGCCGCCATCAAGGCACAGTGCACAGCGCAACTGCCGGAAAAATTGTTTGAACAAGATCAAAGCGCGCCACTGGAAGAGGTGTTGCTGGCCATCGCCCACAGCTTTTACGCACTGATTAACAGCCGCGAATCCCTGGCGTTGCACCGGGTGATGATGAGCATGGCGGCACAGAACTCAAAGCTGCCCAAACTCTTTTATGAAGCCGGGCCGCAACGCCTGCTCAGTGGCATGGAGGACTTGCTGCGTCGCGCCGATCAAACCGGCAAGTTGCGGATCAGCAACCCACGCAACGCGGCGGATCAGTTCTTTTGCCTGATCAAAGGCGGCTGCAACTTCCGCCTGCTGATGGGGCTGGAACACGAACCGCCCGCCGAGGAAGTCGCCAGACAGAATGTCGAGGAAGCTGTCAGCGTCTTTCTGCGTGCCTTCCGGCCTTAAGCCAGCTTCTTTTTCGGATAAATGTCGTAACGGCTGGATTTACCCTCCAGCGCATAACCGGGCTTGGCACCTTCAATAATCGGTGCCTTGCGCGGACGCTTCACCACCACGCGGTGCGTAGCGAGAGCCAGCGCAGCCTGAAGCAAAGTAGGCGCATCCAGATCATCCCCCACAAACGGCCTGAACAGGCGCATCTCTTTTTTCACCAAGGCGCTCTTGTCTCGGTGCGGGAACATCGGATCGAGGTAGATCACCTGTGGCGGCTCGCCCTGCCAATTCTTCATCAACTCAATCGCATTGCCTTTAAGCAACTGCATCTGCGCCGCGATTGGCGCAACTTCAGGGCTTTTCGCGGCCCGCGCCAGACCATCCTCAAGCAGCGCAGCAATCAAGGGCTGACGCTCAATCAGGGTCATCGGGCAACCCAGACTGGCCAGCACAAATGCATCACGCCCCAAACCTGCCGTGGCGTCCAGCACACGCGGGCGAACACCCGGTTGCACGCCAACTGCTTTAGCGATCATCTGCCCACTGCCGCCGCCGAACAGACGACGATGGGCTGCCGCACCCTCAACAAAATCCACCCGCACTGGGCCGGGTGCCTGCGGCCCCAACTCAACCAGCTGCAGGCCCTCCGGACCGAGCTGCAGTGCGTATTCACTGTCAACATCCAGCGGCATACCCAGGCGCTGCGCCCAATCACTAGCCTCCGACTGCTGCGCGGAGGTCAGAGCCTGCATGGAGATAAGGGCCTTAGGCCGTTCGTCACTCATGAAAATATCTGCCCAAAATTTGCTCAACTCGCCACAAGTGCGGCCGATAACCCATAAACGGTGCATTTTGCCAGAGCACGCCACAGCAGGTTGAATATGTTTGATACCCTCTCCGCCCCCCGTAGCGCCCAATCCAGCGCACGACCGAGTATCAATGAGGCGCTGGACAACGAAAAGAGCACGTCTCTGGACTACCAGATTCTGCGCCGCACCCTGAATATCGACGAGGACACCTCGCCCACCACGGCCGCATCAGCCGAAAACAGCACGGATGCAGTTGAAACGGATCAGGTTGTCACGTTTGAAGCAATGGTCAGCCAGCGCGAGCTTGAGCTGAATGTCAGCATCAATCAGCAGCCGCAGGTCACAGACCCGCTGACCCTGGATTTGGCAGGCAATGGTTTCCGCACCAGCGGCCTATCCGGCTCGGTGTCATTCGATCTGGATGGCGATGGCAAACGCGATCAGATCAGTGTGCCGGTCGGCGATGATGCTCTGCTAGCGCTAGACCGTAACGGTAATGGCCGAATTGACGATGGCCGTGAGCTATTTGGCGATCAGAACGGTGCCGCCAACGGTTTTGCCGAACTGAGCAAATATGACGACAATGGCGACGGTCGCATTGATGCGCTGGATGCCGTGTTTGAACGGCTGAGCCTGCTGAGCTTCGACGGCCAAGGTCGCCAGACTACGCAAACACTGCGCCAGGCCGGCGTCAGCTCAATCCACTTACATGCACGTGACGTGGATATTGCGCTGGGCGCTTACGACAAGATCGCCCAGCTTGGCAGCTTCGAATTTGCCGACGGCCGCAGCGGCCAGGCCGCCGACCTGCTGCTGGCTCAGCGCTAAGCCTTACAACAACCCCAATTGCTCGCTTGCGCCGTCACCCGGAACAGCCGGTAAATCCGCCAATCCTGGTAGGTAACCCATCAGCTGCCGGTGAAAGCGCAGCGCCAGTTCAGGCGCACGGCGGTTATCCGAGGTGTGCAAAAAAACGTAAGGCGTACGCCCCTCTTCAATCCAGGCAGCAACTTTGCTCAGCCAGGGCGTGATAAACGGATCGTTTTCCGCAAGCTCAGGATGGCCGATAAAACGCAGCTGTGGCGACTGGCTAAAGGCCGTGGGTCGCAACGGCAGGCGCGGCTTTTTCGACTGTGCGTGCAGTACGGCGGGCTCACGAGAGGTGCAACTGAACAGCGCCCGCGAATCCAGACAAATCCGCTCAATCCCGCGACCATGCAACAGGCGATTTAGACTGCGCTCGGCCTCCCCTTTATCGAAAAAACCCGGATGGCGCACTTCGACCGCCAACTCACCGCCCTGCCAGTCATCTAGAAAACAGGCCAACTCAGGCAGACGCGGCGGACCGAAACTAGCTGAAAGCTGCAGCCAGAATGGCGCAACACGCTCACCCAAGGGCGCAAGCAGACGGCGAAAGTCAGCAGCAGCGTCCAATTGCTCGCGTAAGTCACCGCTATGGCTGATGGTGCGCGGCAGTTTCGCGCAAAAGCGTAAATGCACGGGCATCCGCTCTGCCCAGCGGGCAACCGTGTCAGCAGAAGGCTGTGCATAAAACGTGGTGTTGCCCTCTACGGCGTTCAATACTTGGCCGTAGTACCTCAGATAATCACTGGGGGAGGCGTTTTCGGGATACAGAAATCCGCGCCAGGCAGGTTCGTTCCACGACGGGCAACCAATATAGTAAGGCAGAGTCAACTCAGGATCGCTCGCGTAACGGCAGCAAAGGGGGCTACAGGGGACGCCAATCAGGCGTAGAGATCAAGCCCCATGACTTCGTGGGCATCCAGATCGCTAACGAAACTTGCTGTGGTAGCGTAGCTGGCCAAGGCCTGAGCGGCACGGTTGTGCAGAGGCGGCTGGTACAGGTTGTCGGTCTGTCGCGTCGAAAGCATCTCAACACTGGCATTGCTGGCCTCGACCGTACGCGGCTGGGCAACGCTCTCAAATCCCTGCGTACTCGCCGGTGCAGCCGGCTGCTCGCGACGCGCCTCAACCTCACGCTGCGCCTCACGAAAAGGCGTGACCGCAGAACCCGGACGGGGACTGCGCTCTGGCGTGTACGAGGAAATAAAGCTGTCGATACGCATCAATTCGGCTCCGAAGCCACACAATCAAATTGGGACGATAGATCAGGCAATTTAGCTGCACGGATCACTCTTAGCAACCTGCTCGTCTTTACGTCCACTTAAACCGGTGATTTGGGCGTCGCCACCTGATCACGCAGGTATACCGGCTGGGCTTGATCTGCGCTCACCGCCTCGCCCCGCGCCCAGGCAAAACGCGCCAGCGTCAACAGGTCTTCAGCATGTGGCAGCATCTTCGCATCGCTGGCAGAAACAGACAGGGCAATCCTCTCAGCGTAAGCCCCCCAACCAGTCCCGGCGGCGAACCAGTCACCACTGGCATCGCGCGGTAGCATCGCCTGCTCGGGCGGCAGCACGGCTTCGCAGCCCTGCAAACGCATTTCACCTTGCTCGGCGCTGTAGCAGCCCCAATAAACCTCATCCATCCGCGCATCAATCGCCGCTGCAACCTGTGTTGCCCCATACTCGCGCAGGCTACGCTGGGCCAGCACAGCCAGATTGGAGATAGGCAACACCGGACGATCCAGCGCAAATGACAGCCCCTGGACCACGCCAACCGCAATGCGTACACCGGTAAAAGCACCCGGGCCACGGCCAAAGGCAATGCCATCAAGTGCCGACATCGGTACTGCGGCATCAGCCAGCAGCTGTTTGATCATTGGCAGCAGGCGCTGGGCGTGCAGGCGCGGAATCACTTCATAGTGACTGAGTATCTGGCCTTCATGCAGCAAGGCGACAGAACAGGCTTCGGTGGCAGTGTCGAGGGCCAGCAACGTGGTCATTGTGTTTGGGCAGGTCGCAAAATGGGGAGGCATTAAAACGGTTTAGCGCTGTTTTTTCCAGTTTTGCGGATGTATGCCCCATCCGCACCCGACTAAAACGACAACGGCCCGCCGAAGCGAGCCGTCTCGTTACTGCACAGATACTTAGCTGAGTGCAGCGAAGACCTTGGCAGTGATCTCGTCAACCGAACCCACACCAGCAATCGAGCTGTACTTCGGGGTGCCTTCTGCAGCAGCCAGTTTCTGGTAGAAATCAACCAGCGGCTTGGTCTGAGAGTGGTAGACCGAGAGACGATGACGAACGGTTTCTTCTTTGTCGTCTTCACGCTGGATCAGTTCTTCACCAGTCTCGTCGTCTTTACCTTCAACCTTCGGCGGGTTGTGCTCGGTGTGATACACACGGCCAGAAGCCGGGTGAACGCGACGGCCAGCAATACGGCCAACGATTTCTTCGTCATCGACAGCGATTTCAACCACGTGATCGATCGTCACACCGGCTTCTTTCAGGGCTTCTGCCTGAGGAATGGTGCGCGGGAAGCCGTCAAACAGAAAGCCATTGGCACAGTCAGGCTGAGCAATGCGCTCTTTAACCAAGTTGATGATCAGATCATCAGAAACCAGGCCACCGCTCTCCATAACGCCTTTCGCGATCAGACCCAGCTCAGTGCCAGCCTTGACTGCAGCGCGCAGCATGTCGCCTGTGGAGATTTGCGGGATCGCAAACTTCTTGGTGATAAATCCAGCTTGAGTACCTTTGCCGGCACCGGGCGCCCCCAGCAGAATCACGCGCATCGATGTGCTCCTCAATAATGTGTATAGAAGATCGTCGGACTCGCCTCTTGGGGCCAATCTCAGAATGTTTTTGGCAGCACCGACCACAGGTCCGCGCACCGAAAGGTCGATCAAGATACACAGCGCACCCAAGCCGCACAAGCCACCCTAAGTAGGATATGCCTCTGTGCAAAAGAAGCAGATAAGCGGACGCACAACTGCGCCATAGCAGGGTTCAAGCCCTACGTATCAGACTACCAAGGCAACTGAATTTTCCCGAACCACAGACTTAGCTCAGCTCTGCTGGTAGCCCAAAGGCCTGTCGCAAAGCCCTTGAGTGCTAATGCTCAGCCACACCAGGTGACAGTTGTGGCCTCTCAACTACCAGACAAACGGCTATACGCTGCCTGTCGCTTAGCGAATGTGATGCTGCTCTCGCGAAATGCCCTGAAACATCGTTAAGGGCATACCAGTACCGACAAGAGTGCGACAATCGGACGCGCAAAAACGCCTCAAAAACTGATCAATAAATGATCAAAAGCAGGTGCACTGCAAGCTATTTTATGTCAAGAGGCCAACTGCAGCGCACACGGCCTATTAGTTACAGCGCACTGCCTGTTTGCGGTCATCCACCAGAACGCCGCTTAAGCCTTTGTTTTCAGTATCAAACATCACCAAAACACCATCGATACACTGGGCGATCTGCCTAGCCGGCTTGAGGGATACCTTGTAATCCTCGCCCGGTACGGTTTTCAGCATGGTGAACTCAGCCAACAGCAGTGCGTCTTCCGGCTTGGCGATATGCAGATAACCGTAATAACCCAGCACAGCCACTGTGCCGCAGATGCTGCCTACAGCGGTCAGGATCAGAGGAATTGGATTCAACTGGCTCATGAAAAATACCCAAATGTGAAATCAGCGGCGCAGCTTGCGGCAATTGCAAGCGCTTGAAAAGCTGTATGGCGTCGCATGCTATTGCCCGCCTGCCCTCACCTCACCTTGCGGGCGGGCTGTGGCGACTGCAATACGCTGGGCCAAACGTGAGAATGGCAGGCTCTGTATCCATACAGTGCCAGTGCCTTTAAGGGTGGCCATTATGATCCCCTCACCGCCAAACAGCATGCTTTTCAACCCCCCCGACAGAGCAATGTCGTAATCGATGCCGGAGGTGAATGCGACCAGGCAACCAGTATCCAGACGTAACGTTTCGTTGTTCAGCTCTTTGCGAATCACCGCGCCACCCGCATGTACAAAGGCTAGCCCATCACCTTCCAGCTTCTGCAGGATGAACCCCTCACCACCGAAAAACCCCGCGCCAATACGTTTACTGAAACTGATACCGACCCGAGTGCCGTAGGCCGCACACAGAAAGGCGTCTTTCTGGCAGATCAGCGTGCCGCCGACTTCACCCAGTTCTACCGGCACCACAGTTCCCGGATACGGTGCAGCAAATGCGACCTGAGCTTTGCCTTTACCTTCATTGGTAAAGTGGGTCATAAACAGTGACTCGCCTGTCAGCATGCGCTTGCCGACACTCCACAACTTACTCAGGACACCGCTGCTCGAGCCATCACCCAGGCGCGTTTCAAAGCGCACGCCTTCGGTCATGTAGTTCATCGCCCCTGCTTCGGCGATCACTGTCTCGCCAGGATCAAGGCCGATTTCCACACTTTGGGCTGAACTGCCCTGAATCACATAATCAAGCGAATGACTGCTCATGGGATGACTCCGCTGAAAAGCACTCAGCCCATGGCAGCCGTTATCCGGCAGCCATGGGCTGATAATGGGGTTAGAGGATATTGGCGTAATCCGCCTCGATCCGATCCAGGCTGAGGTTGTTGAGGAAGTTGGAAAAGCACATCCACGCTGACAGTGAGTTCAGATCGCTGAACTGCGGCGGTAAGTACTTGGGCGGCACCACCAATCCTTCGTCGACCAGTTGGCGCAGCGTGCGCATGTCTTCCAGGGTGGTTTTGCCACAAAACAACAGCGGAATCTGCTCCAGCTTGCCTTTGCGAACGGCCAGCTGAATGTAGTTGTAAATCATGATGAAGCCCTTCAGGTAGGACAAATCCTTGGTGAAAGGCAGTCCCGTGCTGCTGGAGCCTCGGAAAACGCGGCTGGCATTGCTGTAACTCTGTTCCAGCGAGAACCCCTGCCCCAGATAGAACTCCGCCACCTGAACAAAATCCGCCCCCTCTTCGGCCATATGAATAGCGCGAGTGCGGTTAGTCAGTTTGCGCAACCGGGTAGGATATGAGGCGAATGCAATCACCTCCATCAGAATAGCCAGTCCTTCCTGAGTCACTGTTGATGAGGGCGGCCCTTTGGCCAGGAAGGTGCAGATCGGCTGATTCAAGCCATTAAGCGTGGTCGCCACATGCACCAGCCCTTCATGGACTTCCAGAGCTTTGACATCACGCTCGTTGAACATGGCGTCGCTGCGCACTTTGATGTAGTCCGCCCCGGCCGCTGCGTCAGCAATAATACCGTCCGACTCGAAGACCCGGATGGTGTCTTCATTTTCACCGAACACTTTATTCAGGCGGCTTTGCAGAATCTCCACGGCATCCTTGGCCGTCAGGGTTTTCGGCTCATCCTTCAAGTCACCGCGTTTATCGATGTTATTGAGGAAGTCGGAGAACATCATCCCCAGATCCGCCAAGGTGGGATCACCGGCATGGAATGCGTCAGATGCTGCGCCGTAAAGGTCTTGACTGATCAGGCCAAAGTCATCAGTGCCGCGTGCTTCGAGCATGCGGATAACCATCCGATACTCGCGGCACATCCGGCGCATGATTTGTCCAACAGGGCTGAACTGCCCCAACTGACGGGTGATATCCCGCTCAATATTCTGAAACTCAAGCTTTTTGGCGGCAGCATCAAACGCCAACGGCCGACCGAGGTAATAATCACGGTCAACTGCGGGCAGCTTCTTACCTTTGTGCTTGAGAAAATCCAGGCGAATGCTGTCATCCCATTTCACAGCATCCAGCACCCGGATCGGGGTCTGCGCTTCAACAATACGGTCAGACAATGCTCGGACGGTGAGCTGGTAGTCATCCAGCCCGCTAAGACTATTCATGCGTACCCCATTAACCGCTAATCACCTGCGCGCTGATAGCGTGCGACTTCTATGAATACATCCGCATTGGCCGGGTCGTCCAGAAATGTGAAGACAACGGGTAACGGGCTACTGATAAGCGCCCCATTTCCACCGGAGCTTTCGTAGGTATCCCCCTTGAGAGCACCGCGCTCGATTTCCCTGATGATTCGGTCAACGTCCAGATTGTATAGAACAAGCTCGTTATTGGCCGTCAGTTCGAAACCTGCGATGGCAAAATTGGCACCCATGCTTTTCGGCAGGCCCGCTGAAACATACCAGCGCCTGCCGTGATGGGCCACGGTAAAGCCGTATTCCTTGTCCTGGCCCGCCTCGGCCTGTTCGGCATCATAAATGCGGGCTTTATACAGATTGGAACCCGCACGGGTCACTTCGAGGAACACCTGCTCACCCCACTCATTCTTACGTGTCCACTCCCCCAGCAGGGGAATTGGGGCCGCTTCATTAGCTGGAATAGGTTCACGAAAGGTGACCAAACAGCCGCCGAGCAACGTAAAGCACACGACAAGCAGCGCGCGCCAGGTGTTCATCGGGTTCTCCTTTTAGGTTTAGTACCTCACAAACCAAGAACCAGGTACATATAACGCTTGAGCGTAGTCACCATTTCGTCAGTATCCAGCTTTTCGACACCATCCAGCAGCCCCATGTATTCCATACGCAGGATAATGGCGGTCATCAGCTTGGCGTCCTGCTCAACGTGCTTGGAACCCAGAACCTCAAAAAAGCGGGTCACGCCATTGAGGATGAGCTTGCGGTGAGCGTGCGCAACTTCGTAAAGACGTGGATTGATCAGCGCTTCCTGCATGAAGGCTTGCTCAGCCAGCAACAGTTGGCGGTGGTTGAGCAGTTGATCCTTTACATACTCAACCGAGACGCGCGCCACTTCATCGGCAAGGCGCTTGCGCGACTCCACCGAGCCATCCAACTGATCAACCAACTGTTGAAGAAGATCTTCGATACCTGCCCAGAATTGTTCGAGGTGTGCAGCGCTGCGCTCGACAAACTGGTTGAACGTATCAGTGATCAGATCATTGATATCCTTGAAATAGTAGGTAGTCGCGGACAATGGGACAGCAGCCTCGGCTGCGACAGCGCGATGACGCACTGCCCGGACACCATCACGCACAATAATGCGCATGGCTGCATCCAAGATGTTTTGTCGACGTTGTTCACTGCCGCGACGGCTGGCTTTGCGGCCCAGATAATGAACACTATCCGAAACGACGCTGGCTACTACGGTGTTACTTGCTTGAGCGGTGCTGGACATTTCAATGACCTTCCCTTGTCAGTGGTACTTACGGCTGATTACGTACTTAGTCAGCCAATTACCGAAAAAATCCCTATCCCGGAAAGAAAAAACCGCCCGAAGGCGGCTTTTTCAGTCAACCCTGGTGTCGCATGTGCGGAAACAGAATGACATCACGAATTGAGGGTGAATTGGTTAACAACATGACCAAACGGTCGATACCAATCCCCTCACCGGCAGTCGGCGGCATACCGTACTCAAGAGCGCGCACGAAATCTGCGTCGTAGTGCATGGCTTCGTCATCGCCAGCGTCCTTTTCAGCAACTTGCTGCATAAAACGCTCAGCCTGGTCTTCAGCATCATTAAGCTCGGAATAGGCATTAGCGATCTCACGACCACCGATGAACAGCTCAAAGCGGTCGGTCACACTCGGATCATCATCACTGCGACGCGCCAGTGGCGAGACTTCGAACGGGTAACGGGTGATGAAGTGCGGCTGCTCCAGCTTGTGCTCAACCAGCTCTTCGAAAATCATCACCTGTAGCTTGCCCAACCCTTCGTGGCCCAACACCTTGGCACCGGCTTTTTTCGCGATTTCGCGGGCTTTGTCGATGTTCTGCAGGTCGTCGGCGCTGATGTCCGGGTTGTACTTGAGAATCGAGTCAAATACCGACAACCGGACGAACGGCTCACCGAAGTGGAAGACTTTATCGCCGTACGGCACATCGGTTGTGCCCAGAACAGCTTGTGCCAGCTCGCGGAACAGCTCTTCGGTCAGGTCCATGTTGTCCTGATAATCGGCATACGCCTGGTAGAACTCGAGCATGGTGAACTCAGGGTTGTGGCGGGTCGACACCCCTTCGTTACGGAAGTTGCGGTTGATCTCAAAGACCTTTTCGAAACCACCGACCACCAGACGTTTTAGGTAAAGCTCCGGAGCGATACGCAGGAACATCTGCATGTCCAACGCATTGTGGTGAGTTTCAAACGGCTTGGCCGAAGCTCCGCCCGGGATCGACTGCAGCATCGGGGTTTCCACTTCAAGGAAACCACGCTCATTGAGGAAGCGGCGGATGTGGGCAATCACCTGGGAACGCACACGGAAAGTGTCACGTACTTCCTGGTTAACGATCAGGTCTACGTAACGCTGGCGGTAGCGCTGTTCGGTGTCGGTCAGGCCGTGATGCTTGTCCGGCAGCGGGCGCAGGGACTTGGTCAGCAAGCGGACATTTTGCATATCCACATACAGGTCGCCTTTGCCGGAGCGGGCCAAAGTGCCTTCAGCCGCGATGATATCGCCCAGGTCGAAGTGTTTGACCGCTTCAAGCTGCTCAGGTGACAGAGTTTTGCGGTTTACATAAACCTGTAAACGGCCAGAGGTGTCCTGAATAACGATGAACGCGCCACGGTTGAGCATAATGCGCCCGGCGACCTTGACCGGAATAGCGGCAGCTTCCAGCTCTTCCTTGGTCTTGCCTTCGTACTTTTGCTGCAAGTCGGCGCAGAGGCTGTCACGGCGGAAGTCGTTGGGGAAGGCATTGCCCTGCTCACGGACAGCTGCAAGTTTTTCCTTGCGCTGGGCAATCAGTTTGTTTTCTTCCTGTTGCCGTTCTTCATGAGAAAGAGGCTGCTGGTCGTTGTGGTCGCTCATGGTCGTTTAAATGTCCTGTAAATCGTTGGTTGGGCATTTAGCCCGGCAGGTTCGCGGCAGCCGTCTGACTGCCGCTTGCCATCTGGTGGCACTCAAAGCCCCTGTTTCAGGCTCGCCACGAGGTATTCGTCGAGATCACCATCCAGTACTTTGTCGCAGTCGCTGCGTTCAACACCGGTGCGCAAGTCTTTGATGCGCGAAGCATCAAGCACGTAGGAGCGGATTTGATGCCCCCACCCGATATCCGACTTGCTGTCCTCAAGGGCTTGGGACGCAGCGGTGCGCTTCTGCATTTCCTGTTCGTACAACTTGGCCCGCAGCATTTTCATGGCGGTGTCCTTATTGGCGTGCTGGGAACGCTCGTTCTGGCAACTGACCACAGTGTTGGTCGGCACGTGGGTGATACGCACCGCCGAATCGGTGGTGTTTACGTGCTGACCACCGGCACCGGATGAACGGTAGGTGTCGATGCGCAGGTCCGCCGGGTTGATCTCGATTTCGATGTTGTCATCGATTTCAGGCGATACGAACACCGCAGTAAACGAGGTGTGACGACGGTTGCCGGAGTCAAACGGACTCTTGCGCACCAAGCGGTGAACACCAATTTCAGTACGCAGCCAACCAAAAGCGTATTCGCCCTTGATGTGCACGGTTGCACCTTTGATGCCTGCCACCTCACCCTCGGAGAGTTCCATGATAGTGGCGTCAAAACCGCGCTTGTCGGCCCAGCGCAGGTACATGCGAAGCAGTATGTTGGCCCAGTCCTGAGCCTCAGTGCCGCCGGAGCCGGCCTGGATATCCAGATACGCGTTGTTCTCGTCCATTTCGCCACTGAACATGCGACGGAACTCGAGTTTTTCCAGAATGTCGCGTAGTCGCTCAAGCTCAGTGACGATATCACTGACCGCGCCTTCGTCATTTTCCTCGACTGCCATATCAAGCAGGTCGCGGGAATCAGTCAGACTACCGGTGAGGTCGTCAATGGTCTCAACGATCAGTGCCAGCTGGGCACGCTCGCGGCCCAAATTCTGGGCGTATTCAGGGTTGTTCCAGACGCTTGGGTCTTCGAGCTCGCGGTTTACTTCGACAAGGCGATCATTCTTCTGATCGTAGTCAAAGATACCCCCGAATGGTCTGGGTGCGCTCGGACAGGTCCTTGATGGTGTTAAGGATCGGGTTGATTTCCATGGCTGGCAGCACTCGCTGGTCAAACTTTCGAAAAGCCGACGATTATACCCGCAATAAGGACTCCTCTGCAGTAGGAATCGCGCGCCAACTCAGTACAAACGTCCACACCTCATTCTATAATGCGGCCTCTCTATTACCTTTTTTTATAAGAGTCGTGGCATGTTTCACTCGCACAGTCTTCGCACGCGCTTCGCTCTCATTATTGCGGTGCTGGTATTCAGCCTGAGCTGGCTACTGGGCTCCATCATTGAGCACGATGCTAGCAAGCGTATAGAACAGCGTGTGGGGCAAAATCTGGGCGAACTCGCCAACACCATGGTTGAACGCCTTGACATTGACATGCAGACGCGAGCGTCCATACTCACTGTAATCAGCCACTTGGAAGTGCTAAAGCGCCCGGATGACATTGACCAAGTGCGCGTCTTGGTGGACGAACTCAAGATCAACTTCCCTCGCATTGCCTGGATCGGTTTCACGGATGCGAACGGTCAGGTTCTGGCCTCCAGCAACCGCGTACTGGAAGGCGCTAACATCTCGCAGCGACCGGTGTATCAGGAAGCACTTAAAGGCGTATTTATCGGCGACGTACACGAAGCGGTGTTACTGGCCAAACTTTTGCCCAACCCTACCGGCGAAGCCATGAAGTTCGTGGACATCAGTATTCCGGTGCGTAACGACGATGGCGCGCTCGCAGGTGTTCTTGCCGCCCACTTGTCATGGGAATGGGCTAACGAGGTGCGACTCGCCATCCTTGAGCCGATTCAAAAAAACCGCCATGTTGAGTTTTTTATACTCAGCAAAGACGGGACGGTTCTATTAGGCCCGCAAGACATGATCGGCCAACCGCTGGCATTGTCGGGCATGAAAACTCCAGACCAAACACAGCCTCAGTGGTTTACCCAGCGCTGGCCAGATGGGCAGGAGTACCTAACCGGAGTGGCAACTAGCAAGGGCTACAGGAACTACGAGGGGTTGGGCTGGACTGTAGTTGCACGCCAGCCGCTGAACCAAGCCTATGAGCCGGCCTACGCAATGACGCGCAATATCCTGCTATGGGGCAGCCTGCTGGCCATTCTGTTTGCCCTGCTAGGGTGGTTTCTGGCTGGCTATTTCACCCGTCCTTTGCGACGCATTGCCCGAGCAGCTGACCGACTCAGCGCAGGTAAGGTCAGTGTAATCCCCGACCTCAAGGGGACCAGTGAGATTGTCCGACTCAGTCAATCCATTCGCCATTTGGTTGAGAGCCTGCGCCTGCAACAAAGCGCCCTTGGTGCGATGCAGAACCTAGCGCATCACGACGCACTGACCGGACTGCCAAACCGCATTGCACTGGAGGGTTATCTGGCACGAGCCCAACAACTGTGCCACACGCACCAGAACAGTTTGGTTGTGTTCTATCTCGATTTAGATGGGTTTAAACCAGTCAATGACCAGTATGGCCACGCCGCAGGTGACCAGTTGCTCAAAGAGGTGGCCCTGCGCTTGCGCAGCTGTCTGCGCGAAGGCGACCTAGTGGCACGACTGGGCGGGGACGAATTCTTGATGGTGTTGCAGGTGACCGCTAACTCTGCACAGGAACAGGCGCAAATGGTAGCCACACGGACGCTACAGGTGCTGGGCCAGGAAATTCAACTGGATGGGTGTACGGTACAGATCGGTTGCAGCATTGGTGCAGCGATCTGGCCTGCTGACAACCAGCAACTGGACGCCACACTGGAGCTAGCGGACAAGGCGCTGTACAGGGCTAAGAAAGCCGGGCGTAACCGCGTGGTCTTTCACTCGGACCAGCCTGATTGAATCACTGGCGACCGCGCTGCAGGTCGCCAGATCAGGGTGATCAGCCCGCCACGAGTTCCTGCCGGACTTGCGCTTCCAGTTCACTTTTCAGTGCCGGATCGAGCTTGAGTTGGCGCGCCAGCTCATCAAGATAAGCGCGCTCCATGAAGTGCTCCTCGTCCACCATCAAGACACTGGCAACATACATTTCTGCAGCAATTTCCGGCGTGCGGGCGGCGCGGGCGATCTCAGCAGGATCAAGCGGCTTATTCAACTCAGTCTGAAGCCAGCGCTGCAGCTCTGCGTCGCCAGTCAGGCGGGTGAACTCACCCTCAATCAGTTGACGTTCACGCTCATCCACATGCCCATCAGCCTTTGCAGCCCCAACCAGAGCCCTGAGGATTGCCTGACTGTGCTCTTCTACTTGCGGGCCTGATATCCGGTCGACCGTTTGCAGCTCCATCGGTTTGGCAGCGCTCTGCTGTGCCTGCCAGTTGTTGTAGGCCTTGTAAGCGACTACACCCAGTGCCGCCAGGCCACCATAGGTCAACGCCTTACCACCTACTTTGCGGGCACTTTTATTACCTAACAGCATGCCCAATGCGCCGGCTGCCAAAGCACCACCACCCGCACCTTTAAGTACGGAGCCCAAGTCACTTTTACCAGAATTACCCAGTACGCTTCCCAGCGCGCCACCGAGCCCACCTGCCAAGCCACCGCTAAGACCACCGGAGCCGCTGGCACCTTTCTTCTGCAGCAGGTCTTGGCCGGATTTGAGCAATTGATCAAGCAATCCACGGGTATTCATCACATGCACTCTCTGTAGGTAACTACGTATATGAGAGTCATTGTAGTCGTCTGGGTTTCCTGCCCCAGATGACAGTGTGATTCTAAAAATTGCAGATTCGGCTATTTCTTTCGTGCTGCAGGTTATGAAATTACCTGGGACTGATGTGAGCGATCATCAGCTGCACGGTTTCCTGTCCACGAAACTCATTGACGTCCAGCTTGTAGGCCAACTCGACCCAACGCACGTTAGGGTTGGGCCACACATCCCGATCGACCCCAAAGGCAATACCATCTAACTGCAAACTGCCGCACTCGGTTTTGAGAACGACCTTAAGATGACGCTCACCAACAATGCGCTGTTGAACCAACTGGAATACGCCGTGGAACAGCGGCTCTGGGAAGTGTTGCCCCCAAGGCCCGGCATTGCGCAGTTCCTTGGCTAGTGGCAGGTGGAATTCGTTGATCGACAAGCTACCGTCCGATAACAGCCGGCCGGTCAGATCATCCTCCGTCAACTGCCGCCGCACCTCTGCATCGAAGGCCACGGCAAAGGCCCCGAAATGCGACTCCGGCAAGGACAGTCCTGCAGCCATGGCATGGCCGCCAAACTTGCTGATCAGTTGCGGATGCCTTGCTGCGACCGCGTCCAACGCATCACGGATATGGAACCCCGGCACTGAACGGGCTGAGCCTTTGAGTTCGCCATTACCAGCGTCAGCAAAGGCGATAGTCGGGCGGTGATAACGCTCGCGCAGACGCGAAGCCAGGATACCTATCACGCCCTGATGCCAATCTGGCTCAAACAGGCACAGGCCAAACGGCATATCGTCCAGCGGCAAGTCCTTGAGCTGAGCCAACGCCTCACGCTGCATCCCCTGCTCAATGGCCTTGCGGTCCTGATTGAGCTCATCCAGTTGCACGGCCATGTCACGGGCTAGGTCTGGGTCTTCGCAGAGCAGGCATTCGATCCCCAACGCCATGTCATCCAGACGTCCCGCCGCATTCAACCGTGGCCCCAGGATAAAACCTAGATCTGTGGAGGTGATGCGCCGGTGATCTCGCCCAGCGACTTCAAGAATCGCCCGCAATCCCGGCCGAGCCCGACCGGCCCGAATACGCGCCAGCCCCTGATGCACCAAGATGCGGTTATTGGCATCCAGCGGCACCACATCGGCTACGCTGCCCAGCGCGACCAAGTCCAGCAATTCACCCAGATTCGGCTCAGGACGCTGCGCAGTAAACCACCCCATCGTCCGCAAACGCGCACGCAGCGCCAGCAGTACATAAAACATCACGCCGACGCCTGCCAGCGACTTACTGGGGAAACCGCAATCCGGCTGATTTGGGTTAACGATGGCATCGGCTGCAGGCAGTTCCGGGCCGGGCAAGTGGTGGTCAGTGACCAACACCCTCAAACCAGCCGCCTTGGCTGCCGCGACACCTTCAACACTGGAAATACCGTTGTCCACGGTGATCAGCAGCTGCGGTTCGCGCTCAAGGGCTACGGCAACAATCTCCGGCGTCAGGCCGTAGCCGTACTCAAAACGATTGGGTACCAAATAATCCACATGCGCCGCGCCCAGCATGCGTAAACCCAGCACACCAACACTGCTGGCGGTTGCGCCATCGGCGTCAAAGTCACCTACGATAAGCATGCGCTGCCCCTGTTCCAGCGCGTGCACTAAGAGATCGACTGCAGCATCCATGCCTTTGAGCTGCTGATAAGGAATCAGCCGCGCCAGTCCTTTATCCAGCTCATCGGCAGACCTGACACCACGGGCGGCGTATAGACGAGTCAGTAACGGCGGTAAAGGCCCAAGGTCGGGCAGATCAGCGGGCAGCGGGCGGTGTTCAATACGCATGGGAATTCCGGGAGCAAAACAGACAGTGCAAGCACCAGCTTAAGATGGACCTGCACTTAAATGACGCTAAAGCGAAATTAACGTTCGCCGATCAGCCACTCCAACGGCAGCTCGTGCTGACCGCGTTCATCAGTGATAAACATCTCACCGTCGCTGATCATCACACTCCAACTCAGGGAACGCGGCATGTCTTCGGCCAGCGCAGCCAGCGCTTCCTGCCCCAGGGCCACCACGTTGATGTTTTTCAGGGTGCGCACTGGATCCAACTCTTTGGTCTGCCACACGCGCAAGTTGCCGTAGGCCACCAGACTGAACTTCTCAGTACGGCGCGAGCACCAGGTCATACGCTCGCTGTCCGGCTGACCAACTTCAATCCAGTGCAACACACGGTCATCCAGGCTTTTTTCCCACAACGCAGGCTCATCCACATCGGAAAGGCCGCGACCGAACGCCAGTTGCTCGTGATAGAACAACGCATAAGCCACCAGCCGCGCTGCCAGCCGCTCCTCAGTTTCCGAAGGATGGCGGGCCACCGTGAAACGCAAGTTTTCGTAAACATTGCGATCCATGTCAGTCAGGTTCAGTTCGATTTTGTAGGTGGTAGACGGCAGGGCCATGGACGGAGCTTCTTGATTGATCAGATAAGGGGCGCAAGTCTACCGCGAAATACCTGAAAGTTGCCGCCCCGTTACGTCGCTCTCCCCCTCTTCGTACGGATACTAAAAGACCTGCAGCCGATATACACAGGCACGTCCCCTGCCTAAGATGCCCGCGCCGGCACTTTCCAAACGAACACTAACCCAGCCCAGCTTTGTCGATTGCGATCAGCAAAGGTGTGGCCGTATGCAACAGGAATTGCCATGCATCGTTTCACCTTAAGTGCACTCGCCCGTGCCACCGGCCTTCGCAGCGCCGGACTTACAGCTGCTCTCTTCATTCCGCTGTGCAGCGACGCGCTGGCACACGTGCAACCCGAGCCAATCCAAGCCGCCCAGAACCAAATCGTAATGACGGGCAACTTCCTGAACCTCGCCGCTCTCAACAATAACACCCGCACTGGCGGCGAGGTCGCTACCGAGTTGCTGCGCCAACAGACCGGTCTGAGTATCCGCAACCTAATACCAAGCCCAACAGATCAGTACGCAGACATGCAGGTCATGGTCGGTAAAACCATTTTGCTCAAACGTAGTCAGCCAGTGGAAGATGACGCGATCATCGCCAGCCGCCCTGACGGCAGTTTTATCGCCCTGATGCCACAGGCCAACGCCATTATTCGTGGCACTGCGGACGGGCAACAGACGCTGCTACGCTTCACTGGCGCCATGCCCAACGAGCACGCTCACGACTCGGTCGACGAACCGCAGGACGCTCAACCCAGCCAACGCCTGTCACGCACCGGGCAGCTTAGTTATCAAGTCGACCGCAGCCGCTTAGGCGAGATTGTGATCGACCTGCTGGCCGGTTTCTCGAATAAATCTGCCGAGTTTATTGGTGACCCTGAAGCCTATGCCCTGACTCAAGTCGTTGCAGTGAACCGCTCGCTGAAGCAGTCGCTGGTTGAGGGGGTTCGCTTACGCTTGGTAGGTGTGCAGATTGTCCCGAATGATATGCCCATCACCACAAGCTCACTCAAGCAGGTCCGGAGCATGTTTGCTCAAGGCATCCGCCAGTACAGCCCTGACTTGGTCGCAAGCTTTGTGAGCGGCATTCCTGATCAAGACACTGCAGTCGGTTGGGGCAACGTGAATGGCCGCTATTCGATTAACTACATCAACCGGCCTATCGTCTTTCGTCATGAAGTCGCTCATAACATAGGCGGCCACCATTGTTCTGACGGCTCAAGCTACCGATTTGGCTACTCCAACGGACGCGTGAAGACCATTCTCTGCGGCAACCAAGTCCCCTACTACTCCAACCCCGATGTACTAGACACACAAGGCGTGCCGCTTGGGGATGCACGAACAGCCAACATGGCGCGCGTCTGGCGCGAAAACGCGGCAAAGGCTTCAGCTTACGCCCCCGCAGTGGTTCCCCTGGAAGATGAACAACCAACATCACTACTGCACACAACCCTGGATCTGGCTAAAAACCAAGTCCGCCATTTCACGCTGGACGTACCGGCTGGCACCCAACGCTTACTGTTAAGCACAATGCAGGGCCCGCTTAACGAGTCGATGAACAAAGTCCAATTCCTCCTGAAAAAGGGCAGCCAACCCAGCAGCAGTGACTACGACTATCGCTCGAGGTTAAGCGGTAATGCCGTACTGTCGGTCGACAACCCGCAAGCGGGGCGTTGGTACCTGGCTCTACAGGGTGAGCCGAACAAGGCCTTTATCAATATGGTTGTCGACGGCCAGGCGTATGCGCAAAAAAACGAAACGGTTCAGGCCCGCTATGTTCGACTGGTCGCCAACTCATCGATAGATGGCTCGCCAACTGCCAGCATCGCTGAACTGCACCTGGCCGATGCCCATGGCAAATCACTGCCGCGTAACTGGCAGATCCACTCAGCCAGCAGCACCATGAGCGGGGCGGCTGCCAGCAACATCTTCGACGGTAGCACGGCGACCTTTTGGGCCTCTGCAAACGGCACAAGTTATCCCCACCAACTGGTGATCGACCTAGGTCAGGAGACACGTTTCTCTCAATTGCACTACCTGCCCCGTCAGGATAAGAGCATGAACGGCAACATTAAGGCCTACCAGGTGTTTGCCGGCGCAAGTGCTGACGGCCCGTGGACCTTGCTCTCCAGTGGCGAATTCAGCGCTGACGATGAAGTAAAATCTGCGAGTCTCAGCCCTATGGAAACCGTACTGCCGCCAACAGCAGTGATCCACGGCGCTAAAGAAGCCAATGCAGGGCAACAGGTAACGCTGGACGCTTCTGCATCAACGGACCCTAAAGGCCATGCCCTGGACTTTACCTGGAAGGCCTCGCCAAACGTAGACTTCAGCATCGACGGCCCGCTCCTGAACTTCATCGCTCCCAAACTAAACACAGACACTCGCTACCGTTTCACCCTGAAGCTGAGTAACGGCAAACAGACCAGCACCACCAGCCACGATGTACTGGTAAAAGCCAGTGCTACAGCCACTAGCTGCTCCGCCCCGTGGGACGCCAAAAAATCCTATTCGGAAAATGACCTGGTCCAGCACAAAGGTCGCCTCTATATGGCCCGCTGGTGGATCAAAGGCAGCGAGCCCGGCAATCCAGCTGTAACTGGTGCAGACGGTAGCGGCAAGGTCTGGAAAGACATGGGCCCGTGCGAGAACAGCACTGCCCCAGCCCTGCCGATAGCCAAGATCAGCGGCGTAACCAGTGCCAAAGCCGGGCAGCAGGTGACTCTGAATGCCTCAGGCTCCAGCGAGCCGACAGGTCAACCCCTGCAATACCGCTGGAGTGTCAGTCCAAACCTGAGCTTCAAGGCCACCGGTCCAGAACTGTCATTCATCGCTCCTAAGGCCTCGCAGAACACCAGCTACCGCTTCAAACTTGAACTCAGCAACGGCAAACAGAGCGTATTCAAAGAGCACACCGTGACGGTCAGCGCAGAAACCGGGGAGCAACCGTCTGGGTGTCAAACTCCATGGAGCGCCAAAACGGCCTACCAAGGCGGCAATAAAGTGAGCCACAAAGGCCACATTTACACTGCCCGCTGGTGGACTCAAGGCAACGAGCCAGGCAACCCCTCCTTCACCGGAGGCGAAGGCAGCGGCAGGGTCTGGAATGATGAGGGTGCCTGCAGCTAGCGCCTAAACTTAACCCTACGCTGTCACTAAAGCGGGTGCCTGATGGCACCCGTTCTTTATGCTGCTGCCAGCATTTCAATATGCCGGTGCTGAGCCAATGGCATAATGCTCCAAGCTAATCTTCACCGGAGTCATGATGGCAACGCTTAACAAACCCCTCGCAGGCCTGAAAGTGGTTGAACTGGGCACGCTGATCGCCGGGCCGTTTGCCTCGCGAATCTGCGCCGAATTTGGTGCTGAGGTCATTAAGGTCGAATCCCCCGATGGTGGTGACCCGCTGCGTAAGTGGCGCAAGATTTATGAAGGCACATCACTGTGGTGGTTTGTTCAGGCGCGTAATAAGCAATCCCTCACGCTTAACCTCAAGCACGAATCCGGCCGTGACATTCTGAAAAAGCTGCTCGCGGATGCAGACATCCTGATCGAAAACTTCCGACCCGGCGTGCTGGAAAAACTTGGCCTGGGCTGGGATGTGATCCATGCGTTAAACCCTAATTTGGTTATGGTGCGCCTGTCCGGCTTCGGCCAGACCGGCCCGATGAAGGATCAGCCAGGCTTTGGCGCTGTCGGCGAATCCATGGGCGGGCTGCGCTACATCACAGGTTTCGAGGATCGTCCGCCAGTACGCACCGGCATCTCCATCGGCGACTCTATTGCCTCACTGTGGGGCGTCATTGGTGCGCTAATGGCCCTGCGGCAGCGCGAAGTCAACGGTGGCAAAGGTCAGGTGGTGGATGTGGCGCTCTACGAAGCCATCTTCGCCATGATGGAATCCATGGTCCCCGAATTCGACGTCATGGGTTTTATCCGCGAGCGCACCGGCAACATCATGCCCGGCATTACACCCTCCTCCATCCACACCAGCGCAGATGGTAAGCACGTTCAGATTGGCGCCAACGGTGATGCGATCTTCAAACGTTTTATGCAGGCCATCGGCCGCAATGATCTGGCAGACGCGCCGGACCTGGCCAGCAACGATGGCCGTGACCAACGCCGGGACGAGCTCTATGGCGTGATTGATCGCTGGGTCAACAGCCTGCCACTGGATCAGGTCATGGCCACCCTACAGCAGGCGGAAGTGCCGGCCAGCCGTATTTACAGCGTGGAAGATATGTTCAGCGACCCGCAATTTCTGGCTCGGGACATGCTCCTGTCCAGCAAACTGCCGGATGGTAAGACATTCAAAATGCCAGGCATCGTACCTAAACTCAGCGATACGCCGGGTGAAGTTGAATGGATCGGCCCAGAGCTGGGTGAGCACAACCACAGCATCCTCAGCCAATTGGGCTACAGCCCGGAGCAGATCAGCCAGTTGAAAAGCAGCGGCGCAATCTGATGCCGCACAACTGGCAACACACCCTCGCCTGCGAGCTGCGGGATTACCCTGAATGGCATAAAGGCCGTAGGCGTTACGGTGTTTGGGTAATCACGGTTAACGAACCGGCAGTGCTGTCGCGCATCCAGCAAGCGCGTGAAGTCCTCGGCGATTGGCTGCACCCACATGGCCAGCGCCAGGCACATATCACCCTGTTTGTTTGCGGCTTTATGGCTGACGACCAGCAACATGATGATGACTTCACGCATGGTCAGTTAAGCGCACAACGTGCAGCGCTGGAGCCACTGCATTACCCGTCATTCGAACTGGAAATTGGCCGCGCAGACAGTTTCAGCAGCGCCGCTTACTTGCGGGTTACTGACCCAGGCCAACACCTGCAAGCGATCAGGGATAAGTTGGATACTCTCAGTAATGAAATCCGCCAAACGCATTACGTGCCACACCTGACCTTGGGCCTGTATCGCCAGAGCGTGCAACGCGAACACCTCATCGAACGCCTGCAACAGATACCTTCGACGCCGTTACGAATGACGGTTCAGGACATTCACTTCGCCACCTACGAAGCGCAAGAACAACACGGCCCTTTACGCTACGAAAATACGGTGGCACTGACAGCTTCAAACTAAAAATGGAAGGCACAAAAAAGGCCGGTCCCTCACGGTAACCGGCCTTTTCTATTTAACGCTACTTAGAGCGGCTTACCACGATTACCGTGCTGAGCAACAAAGCTCTGCACGGCTTTCAGGTCGTTAGCCAACACAGTGCAACGCTCTTCGCGCTCAAATAGATCGGTCAGATGCGCTGGCAGTGCCGGAGCCTGACCCACACCTGCCTTTTCAACCGCTTCCGGGAACTTGACCGGATGTGCAGTACCCAGCGTCACCATCGGTGTAGCCAAACTGCGGCGGCATTCGCGGGCAGCGCGTACACCAATGGCAGTGTGCGGATCCAGCAGCTCACCGCACTCTTTGTACACCTGAGCGATGGTTTCGCAGGTCTGCTCATCATCAACAGCCAGCGAGTCGAACAGCTTGCGCGCTTCAGTCCAGCGATCTTGCTCCACGCTGAAACCGCCGCCCTGCTTGAAGGTATCCATGAGACCAGCAATAGCAGCGCCATTGCGACCGTGCAGGTCGAACAACAGACGCTCGAAGTTGGACGAAACCATGATATCCATCGATGGCGACAACGTCGGATGCAGAGTTTCCTTCACATACTGGTTGCCGCTCATGAAGCGGTGCAGGATATCGTTGCGGTTAGTGGCGACGATCAGTTGGCTGATCGGCAGGCCCATGTTACGCGCAAGGTAACCGGCAAAGATGTCGCCGAAGTTGCCAGTCGGCACCGAGAACGCGATGGAGCGCGCCGGGCCACCCAGCTGCAGTGCCGCGTGGAAGTAGTAAACGATCTGGGCCATGATCCGCGCCCAGTTGATCGAGTTCACTGCAACCAGGCGAGTACCTTTCAGGAAGCCCTGATCAGCAAAGCTGGCCTTGACCATTTCCTGGCAGTCATCGAAGTTGCCTTCGATGGCGATGTTGTGAATGTTGTCGCCCAGAATGGTGGTCATCTGGCGACGCTGCACCTCAGACACACGGTTGTGCGGGTGCATGATGAAGATGTCGACGTTCTCGCACGCCTTGCAGCCTTCAATCGCAGCCGAGCCGGTATCACCGGATGTCGCCCCCATGATCACCACACGCTCGTTGCGCTTGGCCAGCACGTAATCCAACAGGCGGCCGAGCAGCTGCAGGGCAAAGTCCTTGAACGCCAGGGTCGGACCGTGGAACAGCTCCAACACCCATTCATTGCCATTCAACTGACGCAACGGTGCCACAGCGTTGTGGGCAAACACTGCGTAGGTTTCTTCGAGGATTTTCTTGAAGTCAGCGTCTGGAATGCTGCCTTCAACAAACGGGCGCATAACACGGAACGCCAGCTCGTGATACGGCAGGCCAGCCCAGGAGGCGATCTCCTCCTGAGTAAAGCGCGGCAGATTTTCCGGCACATACAGGCCGCCGTCGCTGGCCAGACCAGCAAGCAGCACGTCTTCAAAATTCAGGGCCGGGGCCTGACCACGGGTACTGATATAACGCATAGAAGCAAACCTTTGATTCGAAACTTTAAACCGCAGGTGCAATCACCTGCGGTTATCGGGTAATTAGCCGAGCTGCTCTACGCGGATGCGCACAACACTGCCCACAACGTCATCAAGCGCCTCAAGGGCATTGATGGCTTCGTTGATCTGCGCTTCCACTACGCGGTGAGTGACGAGAATCATCGGCACCAGACCATCCTGCTCCTCAACTTCTTTCTGCATGATCGACTCGATGTTGATACCGCGAGCCGACATGATGCTTGCCACTTGGGCCAGTACGCCTGGGCGATCCTTGGCATGAATGCGCAGATAGTATGCGCTTTCGCAGGCTTCGATTGGCAGGATCGGATGATCCGACAATGCGTCCGGCTGGAAGGCCAGGTGCGGAACGCGGTTGGTTGGATCAGAGGTCATCACCCGCACCACGTCGACCAGATCAGCTACTACGGCAGAAGCAGTCGGCTCCATACCGGCACCAGCACCGTAGAACAGCGTGCTGCCTGCCGCATCACCGTTAACCATCACCGCATTCATCACACCGTTAACATTGGCGATCAGGCGGTCAGCCGGGATCAGCGTTGGGTGAACACGCAGCTCGATTCCAGCCTCAGTGCGACGTGCTACACCGAGGTGCTTGATGCGATAGCCCAGCGCTTCTGCATAGTTCACATCAGCAGTGGTCAGCTTGGTGATGCCTTCGGTGTAAGCCTTTTCAAATTGCAGCGGAATACCAAACGCGATCGAAGCCAGGATGGTTAGCTTGTGCGCGGCATCAGTGCCTTCAACGTCAAAAGTCGGGTCAGCCTCGGCATAACCCAGCGCCTGCGCTTCAGCCAGCACGTCATCAAAGGTGCGGCCCTTCTCACGCATTTCACTCAGAATAAAGTTACCGGTGCCGTTGATGATCCCAGCCAGCCAGTTGATACGGTTGGCCGCCAGACCTTCACGGATCGCTTTGATCACCGGGATACCGCCAGCAACAGCGGCCTCAAAGGCAACAATCACCCCCTTCTCACGGGCCAGGGCGAAAATTTCATTACCGTGCACGGCGATCAGCGCTTTGTTGGCTGTCACTACATGTTTGCCGTTCTCGATCGCCTTGATCACCAGATCCTTGGCCACGGTATAACCGCCGATGAGCTCAACAACGATTTCGACTTCGGGGTTATTAACGACATCGAAAACATCAGCGGTCGTCGGCGTACCGGTAATATCGCACTGAGGGTTTTGAGAGCGCATAGCAATATGCACCACTTCAATACCGCGCCCAGCACGGCGAGCAATTTCCTCGGCGTTGCGCTTGAGCACATTAAAGGTACCGCCACCAACGGTTCCCAACCCACAGATGCCTACTTTGACCGGTTTCACACTGAACTCCCCATCCGTACTGCATAAAACGGCCGGAGCAAGCTCCGGCCGTCGAAAAAGAGCCGCACATTACGAAGCGGCTGTTTATTAGTCAATCGACAACTCGGGCTGGTTACTTACCAGCCTCAATCGCCACCTTGGCCAGTTGCGGTGCAGGCTGATACCCCGGAATCAGCCTGCCATTGGCCAGAACAATCGCAGGTGTTCCGGATACGCCAACCAACTGCCCAAGCTCATACTGTTTAGCAACCGGGTTGTCACAGGTTGCCTCCGGAACCGGCTGGCGGGTTTTAGCCAGGTTCATGGCCTGCTGGCGATCCTTGGCGCACCAAACGCTGACCAGCTCTTTGGCTGCGTCACTCTGCAACCCCTGACGCGGGAAGGCCACATAGCGAACCTCCACGCCCAAACGGTTCAACTCAGGTACTTCTGAGTGAAGCTTCTGGCAATAGCCACAATCTGTATCGGTGAAGACCGTAATGTGCGTTTTGGTTTCCTTAGCAGGAAAGACCACCATTTCAGAGGCAGGAATGGCTGCAATCTCTTTAGCAACACCGCGGCTCTCTGCTGCTTCGGTCAGGTTGACGGCCTTACCGTCTTTGACCTGATACATATACCCCTGCAACAGAAACTGGCCATCGGCGCTGGTGTAAAGCTGACGACCACCGCTAAGCTCAATCTGGTAAACGCCTTTCATCGGGCTTTCAGCGATCGCCTGAACCGGCAAATTAGGGTCCAGAGCATTGAGTGTCTTGCGGATCGCTTCATCCGGAGTGGCTGCGACAGAAACACTACTGACCAGCCCCATAGCCAATGCCAGTGCAAAGCGCTTTGAAAACATAAACTCTCCTGTCGCAATGAGCCATTCGTTAAATCCTCACAGCCTACCATAGAAGCCCCGTCAGGCCGATAACAGCGACACAAACGGCAACATCACCCCCGCGGATGGTGCTGGGAATGAAGCTCCTGTAAGCGCGCACGGGCAATGTGCGTGTAAATCTGAGTTGTGGATAAGTCACTGTGCCCCAGCAGCATCTGCACCACGCGCAGGTCTGCACCATGGTTGAGCAAATGGGTGGCAAAGGCATGACGCAGCGTATGCGGCGACAGACTCTTGCTGATCCCCGCCACTTTGGCCTGGTGCTTGATCCGGTACCAGAAGGTCTGACGGGTCATCTGCTCGCCGCGCAAGCTTGGGAACAGCACATCGCTCGGTTTGCCATCCAGCAAGAATGGCCGCGCCTCCTTGCAGTAACGCTCTATCCAGCTAATCGCCTCTTCACCCAACGGAACCAGGCGCTCTTTGCTGCCCTTACCGAATACCCGCAATACGCCCTGACGCAGGTTCACCTGCTCAAAGGTCAGTGCGATCAGTTCGCTCACCCGCAAACCACAGGCGTACAGGACCTCCAGCATTGCTCGATCACGCAACCCCACCGGATCATCTAAGTCAGGCGCAGCTAAAAGCGCCTCAACATCAGCCTCCGACAGCGACTTAGGCAATGGTCGTCCTAGCTGCGGAAGATCCACCTGCAAGGTGGGATCCTGAGTAATCAGCTGCTCGCGTAAAAGATAGCGGTAGAAGCCCCGCAAACCCGACAGCAGGCGTGCTGTAGAACGTGCCTTGTAACCTTCATTCATACGCCAGGCTAGATGATCGAGAATCACCTCGCGGCCTGCCTCTCTGAGCCCCACACCTCTGGGCTCGAGCCAGCCATTAAACAAAGCCAAATCACTTCGGTAAGCCGCGCGGGTATGAGCTGAAAGGCCTTTCTCCAGCCACAGTGCTTCAAGAAAACGGTCAATTAAGGGGTGATCAATTGCGGACATCAGTATTTCTCAGCAGACAGTGCGGGGCAGTGTCCATCAGAGCTCTCATTCAATCTAGTCCGGTAGAACTTCAGCCCGACTAAAAGCCTTACTTTTTATAAGCATTTTGATCAAATTTCAGGCAATACCCTATCCTTGGTTCGGTGACAAAGCAGCAAGGCCGGACGATGATTGCATCATGCTATTACTGCACAACAAGGCCCTTCCGATGTCCAAACATCAGCACTCTCGTCTTGGCCAGATTCTGATCAATAAAGGTCTGATCACCCGGCAACAACTTGACGCCGCCATTACCATTCAGCTAACCAGCAACAAACGGCTGGGTGAAATCCTGATCGAGCAGGGCCTGCTTACCGAGCGACAACTCAAGAAAGCCCTGAGTAAACAGACCAATCTGCGCTTGGCTGCAACGCTAGTGGCCGCACTGCTCAGCCCATTCCAGATCATCTATGCCAGCACGCCGGACACCGAGACCGCGTTCAGCCAGCAGGATCACCTCTCAGGCCTGCGCCCGCTGAGCGATCTTGAAATGAGCGAAGTTAGTGCCCAGGGCCTAGACGACGCATTGCAGGGATTGCTCTTGCAAGCTGAAGGCGGAAGCGGCCTGAGCACCGTTGCAAAACTCAGCAAACTGGTGATGCCGGTCCTCAACAACCTTGAAGCCGAAGTCTCGATGAAAGATGTTCAGTACGACATCAGTAAACTCACCTCAACTATCAATGCCGACGGCTCGGTCAATGTCAGGTTGCCCAGCTCGATTGGCGAACTGAAGTTCGACAATATCCGCGTGGCAGGAGCCGGACAGAATCAGTCCTTCGGCAATCTGAGCCTGCATGATATCGACCTGTCCCAAGCCTCATTGAGAGTCACCCTAAACCGTTAGGGCATTAACACCGTCAAACCGGTAATACCGGCACTGGTTTTTTGTTTTCATCGATAGCGACAAAGCTAAAGATGCCATGAATGGCACGTTCACGCCCGTCGCTACTCATACTCTCTACAAAGACTTCGACCTCGACCTTCAGGCTGGTATTACCCACAGAAACAACGCGCCCGACTAACTCGACAATCGATCCCGCTGGAATCGCGTGCTTGAAGTCAATTCTGTCCGAAGAAACCGTAACCAGAGGCAGGCGACAGAAACGGGTTGCAGCAATAAAGGACACCTCGTCCATCCAGGCCAGCGCGGTCCCGCCAAATAAGGTGTTGTGGTGATTGGTCGTCGGCGGAAAAACTGCCTTAGTGACACGGGTTTCAGACAGCGCACAGCGGCGCTGAATTTCCTGCTCTCTTGGGGTCATTGCATTACACCTGATAAGTCGTGCGACCTTCCCTGCCCGCCAAACAGTTGATACGGCAGCCAAGTCCACGACTAGATTTCCACCGCCCAGAAACGCAAAAAGCAGCCCGTAGGCTGCTTTTTGTCGGAAGACTGAACTTAGTTCAGTTTTTCCTTGATGCGAGCTGCCTTACCAGACAGGTCACGCAGGTAGTACAGCTTGGCTTTACGTACGTCACCGCGACGCTTAACAGTCAGGCTGTCAACCAGCGGGCTGTAAGTCTGGAAAGTACGCTCAACGCCAACACCGTTGGAGATTTTACGAACAGTGAACGCACTGTTCAGGCCACGGTTGCGCTTGCCAATAACAACACCTTCGAAAGCCTGCAGACGCTGACGGTCGCCTTCTTTCACTTTAACCTGAACGATTACGGTGTCACCCGGAGCAAAAGCCGGGATTTCTTTGTTCATCTGTTCAGCTTCGATCTGCTGAATAATCTTGTTGGTCATGCTGCGCTCCTAAGACAGGCCTTAGCCGGTCATCGATACGTTAACTATCGTCCCGCTGGCGGATGTATTCCTCCAGCAGCTTCTTCTCTTCTCCAGAAAGCGAGCGGCTATCCAGAAGATCAGCGCGACGTTCCCAGGTCCTACCTAAGGACTGCTGTAAACGCCAACGCCGGATGTGTTCATGGTTGCCACTAAGCAACACTTGAGGAACACGTTTTCCCTCGTACACCTCAGGTCGGGTGTAGTGCGGGCAGTCGAGCAGTCCATCCGTAAAGGAGTCCTCCTCGGCTGAATCGGCATGACCCAATGCACCAGGCAATAGGCGCGTTACCGCGTCGATCAGGACCATGGCCGGAAGCTCACCGCCGGACAGGACGTAATCCCCGATCGACCATTCTTCATCGACGTACGTCTCAATGAAACGCTCATCAATGCCTTCGTAGCGGCCTGCAATGAGAATTAAGGCACTCTCATTAGCCAGTTCGCGTACGGCTGACTGTGTCAGCTGGCGACCTTGCGGCGACAGGTAAATTACCTTTGCCGCACCACCTGCAGCCTGCTTTGCATCAAGCAGAGCATCTTCAAGCGGCTTGATCTTCATCACCATCCCTGGGCCACCACCAAAGGGCCGATCATCCACAGTGTGGTGACGGTCAGTGGTGTGGCTGCGCGGATTCCAGCAGGTCAGCTGTAACAGCTCCTGCTTCACCGCCCGGCTGGTGATGCCATATTCACTAATGGCGGCAAACATTTCCGGGAACAGCGTAATGACTTCAACGCGCAAATTGGCCATCAGGCTTAGAAGTCCGCATCCCAGTCAACCCGCATTTCGCCGGCAGCAAGATCAATCGACAACACACATTGCTCGGTATAGGGCAATAAGCGCTCACGATCATCCAAACTGTCGATGCAAGGCTTAACCACCATTACATCGTTGGCACCGGTCTCAAACAGATGATCAACTTTGCCGAGCAGCTGCCCGTCTTGATTGATGACCTTAAGACCTTCCAACTGATACCAGTAGTAGTCGCCGTCGCTCAGATCCGGCAGCTCACTGCGGGGTACACAAATCTCAAATCCGGCGAAGGTACGAGCCACTTCGCGATCATCAAGGCCCTTCAGCGTGGCTACCAGGACTTTGCCGTGCAAACGTCCACTGGCCAACTCAACTTGCTTAACCTCGCCTTCACGCCTAAGCGTCCAGCGAGGGTAATTGAGCACGTTAGTCAAAGGTTCAGTAAAGGAGTACACCTTCACGCCACCTTTCACGCCATACACCGAAACAATCTTGCCGAGGACTACGAGTTCCTCAGCGGGAGCTGGCGTCATGCTCATAATGCTTAGGCAGCAGCCTTAGCAGCTTCCTTGAGCAGCTGAGCAACACGCTCAGACGGCTGTGCACCCTGGCTCAGCCAGTAAGCAGCGCGCTCTTGGTTTACGGACAGCTTAACTTCTGCACCCGAAGCGATCGGGTTGAAGAAACCGATGCGCTCTACAAAGCGACCATCGCGCGCATTGCGGCTGTTGGTCACGGTCAGGTGGTAAAATGGGCGCTTTTTAGAGCCGCCACGGGCAAGACGGATGGTTACCATTGAACTTCGTTCCTGTAGTCGTTGCTGCAAAACAAAAATGCAAGCATAGGGCGCTAGGCCCGAAAGGCCGCATATTCTAAGGATTATCCGGGCTTTTGCAAATCTCTTTTTAAAAGCCCCGCGATATGCAGGCTGCAACCGTGAAGTGGCGTGCACCACATCACAGCAGCAACCCGTATTACTGCCAGTTACAGCTTGGGCATACCACCCGGCATCATTCCAGCCATGCCGCGCATCATTTTGGCCATGCCACCTTTGGCAGTGAATTTCTTCATCATCTTCTGCATCTGCTTGTGCTGCTTGATCAAGCGACCGATATCCTGCACTTGAGTCCCCGAACCCATGGCAATTCGGCGCTTGCGCGAACCGCTAATGATGTCGGGATCGCGACGCTCAGCCGGAGTCATCGAGTTGATGATGGCTTCCATTTGTTTGAATTGTTTCTCTGCCGCACCTTGGGCATTACCCATTTGCGCCAGATTCATGCCGCCCAGTTGGGGCAGTTTGTCCATGAGCCCGCCGAGGCCACCCATGTTTTTCATTTGCTGAAGCTGGTCGCGGAAGTCTTCAAGATCGAAGCCTTTACCCTTCTTCAGTTTTTTCGTGAGCTTCTCGGCTTTTTCACGATCCAGGGTCTGCTCGGCCTGCTCAATCAAGCTGAGCACGTCCCCCATACCAAGGATGCGAGAGGCGATACGGTCCGGATGGAACGGATCAAGCGCTTCGCTTTTCTCGCCCATACCAATGAATTTGATCGGTTTGCCAGTGATGTGGCGCACAGACAGTGCCGCACCGCCACGGGCATCACCGTCGACCTTAGTCAGCACCACACCCGTCAGCGGCAGCGCATCGTTGAACGCCTTAGCCGTATTGGCGGCGTCCTGGCCGGTCATGGCATCAACCACAAACAAGGTTTCGACAGGTTTGATAGCCGCATGCAGTGCCTGAATTTCAGCCATCATATCGGCATCAATGGCCAGACGACCTGCGGTATCGACCAACACCACATCAATGAACTTGAGCTTGGCTTCGCGGATTGCCGCCTCAGCGATCGCCACCGGCTTCTGACTGATATCAGACGGGAAGAAGGTTACGCCAACTTCGCCAGCCAAGGTTTCGAGCTGTTTAATCGCAGCCGGACGGTAAACGTCAGCCGACACCACCAGTACGGACTTCTTTTTGCGTTCTTTCAGGAAGCGGGCCAGCTTGCCTACTGTGGTGGTCTTACCTGCACCCTGCAGGCCTGCCATCAGTACAACAGCTGGTGGTGCCGCATTCAACGCGAGATCTTCGTTAGCTGCGCCCATCAGCTCTTCAAGCTCGGCACGGACGATCTTCACGAACGCCTGACCAGGCGTCAGGCTTTTCGACACTTCAGTGCCGACGGCACGCTCTTTGACCTTATTAACAAAGTCCTTGACCACAGGCAGAGCAACGTCAGCTTCCAGCAAGGCCATGCGCACTTCGCGTAGCGTATCCTTGATGTTGTCTTCGCTGAGTTTGGCTTTGCCAGTTACATTTCGCAGGGTCTGCGAGAGGCGGTCAGTTAAATTTTCGAACATGCGCGTTCCTTTCAGACTCTCCGGAGCCGAGGGTGGGCTTGCAACAGGTCGCGGATTATAGCGAAGACTCGTGACATCGGACACCGCCTGACGCTTTCGTGAGACTTGCGTTGTATGCCACACTGATTTCTTTTCAGGTTTGTCAGATTACGATTTATGGATTCTCTGCTTCCTAGCCTCGCCTCCGCTTGCCTTTATGCCGGCGCGACCATTTACCAGGGCCTGCACTTGAAACAAGGCAAGCCGATCAATAAACCCTTGCTGATCTCAGTCGGTATCCTTGCGCTGTTGCTGCACGCAGGCAGCCTGTCGATGCAGATGTTTGCTGGTAACAGCCTGTCACTGGACTTTTTCAACGCAGCCAGCCTGATTGCCGCTGCGATGATTCTCATTACTCTGCTGGCATGCTCCAGAATCCCCGTGGAAAACCTGCTGGTATTGATGTTCCCGCTGGGACTGCTAACCGTTCTTTCCGCCCAATTCATGCCAGTAGGTACAACCCAGCTGATTGATGAGGAGCCGGGAATTCTCGCCCACATCCTGCTCTCGATTACAGCTTATGGGCTATTGACCATTGCCGTATTCCAATCACTGCTGGTGTTACTGCAGGACTATCAGCTCAAACATAAGCATCCGTCGCGCCTGATCAAAAACTTCCCTCCCCTGCAAACCATGGAGAGTCTGCTGTTCGGCTTTTTATGGGCGGGCTGGATTCTGCTGTCGCTGTCATTGCTATCCGGCGCGCTGTTTGTCAGCGACCTGTTTGCCCAGCATCTGGCGCACAAGACCTTCTTCTCCTGCTTCGCTTGGGTTCTGTTTGCTGTACTGCTGTGGGGCCGCCATCAACTAGGCTGGCGCGGTCACAAGGCTATTCGCTGGACACTGATTGGCTTCTGCCTGCTGATGCTGGCTTATTTCGGCAGCAAGCTGGTTCGCGAATTTATCCTGCACGTCTGAGTCAAGGGCGGGCGCTGCCCGCCACTTCCCCACTTACACGTCCTCGGACATCCTTTCAGCCAGATTCTGCGCCCACACGCGATAACCAAGCGCCGACGGGTGAAAGCCATCCTCAGCTAAATAAGCCTGAGAGAACTCCAGCTGAATCGGCATATGGCGCACACCCAGCCTGCCGGCCAACCGTTTAAGCGCGGTATCCAGCAAGGCACCACGCCCTCCAAGTAGATACCTCAGCAGCCATGGCAATGCCGAAAAATGCTGCAGAGGGGGCACGCCACTGAAAGCAACCTTGACGCCCCGAGCGTGCAACGCTTCGGCCAGCGCTGCCTGTTCGGCAACCCAACGATGCACAGACGTGAGATGGGTGGTGTCATTGACCCCGAACACCAGCAGTGCCAAATCAGTAGGCTGATCCAACACTTCTGGCAGAAGTCGTGAACGGGCCTGCGCAACGGTGATCCCGTTTTCACCGCACGCCCGCCAACAAACAGGGCGCTGAGTGCGCGCAGTCAACGCCTCTGCCAACTGCGCAGCCAACGCGAAACTGGTGATAGTGACACCAACTCCGGCTACCGTTGACTCGCCCAGCACCAGCAAGCGCAAAGGCTCGCCAGTCTTTTCAGCCCCCGCCACACCAGTCTGCGGACCTTCAGCAGGCGGCAGGCGCAGTGCCGTGCGACGCGTATAGACGGCTAAAGGAAGAGCCAGCGGAGCCAGCACCAACAACTTCGCCCACCAGACATACGTTCGCACGGAACGGAGCTAACGCCTTACAGCTCGACGTTAACCGCTTGCGCGGCGCGGGTTGCCTTAGCGCGCGCCAGCTCAAGCGACTCGTCACGAGCCAGTGCAACGCCCATACGGCGCTGGCCGCTGACTTCTGGCTTGCCGAACAAACGCAGCATGGTGTCTGGCTCAGCCAAGGCTGCGCCGAGATTACCGAAGCTGACTTGCGTGGATTCACCCTCAACCAGCACCACAGCCGATGCAGATGGACCGAACTGACGGATCACCGGAATCGGCAAGCCAAGGATTGCGCGGGCATGCAGGGCGAACTCGGACAGATCCTGAGAAATCAGGGTCACCAGACCGGTGTCGTGCGGACGCGGGGAGATTTCGCAGAACCACACCTGATCGCCTTTGACGAATAGCTCAACACCGAACAGACCACGACCACCCAGCGCGCCTGTTACAGCCAAGGCAATGCGCTCGGCCTCAGCCTGCGCTTTCGGGCTCATCGGCTGTGGCTGCCAGGATTCCTGGTAGTCGCCCTTGACCTGACGGTGCCCGACCGGCGCACAGAAACTGGTGCCGCTGCCATGACGCACGGTCAGCAGCGCGATTTCGTAATCGAAATCGATAAAACCTTCCACGATCACCCGGCCTTTACCGGCACGGCCACCGGCCTGGGCGTACTCCCAGGCAGTTTGCAGATCATCAATGCTTTTCAGAACCGACTGACCTTTACCTGAAGAGCTCATGATCGGCTTAATCAGGCACGGGAAGCCAATAGCCTCGACCGCCGCCTTGCACTCCTCAAAGGAATCGGCAAAACGGTACGGCGAAGTCGGCAGCCCCAGCTCTTCGGCAGCCAAGCGACGGATACCTTCACGGTTCATGGTCAGCTGTGCGGCACGGGCGCTAGGGATCACGGTATAGCCTTCGTTTTCCAGCTCAACCAGCGTGGCGGTGGCGATGGCTTCAATCTCAGGAACGATGTAATGCGGTTTTTCCTGCTCGATCACGGCACGCAGGGCGTCGCCGTCCAGCATGTTGATCACGTGGCTGCGATGAGCAACCTGCATGGCCGGTGCGTTGGCATAACGGTCAACCGCAATCACTTCCACCCCAAGGCGTTGAAGCTCAATCACCACTTCTTTACCCAGCTCACCCGAGCCACACAGCAGTACACGGGTTGCACTTGGAGACAACGGGGTTCCAATACGGGACATGGATATTCCTCAGCAGATCAATAAATAACAGGTTAAAGCAGAATGCCCTGGGCCTTGGCACGCTCATGACAACGCATCAGCACCGCCCGGCGCTCCGTGTTGTCCATACGACCCCATTGGGTAATTTCGGCTGCCGTGCGCTGGCAGCCGGTACAGATATCGTGGTCATCCAGTGCACACACATGCACACAGGGTGAGGCCACCGGACGTTCCTGTTCCATCACTCCCCCTGCTCGGCCAGATCACGGGCATAGCGCTGTGCGTTATGGACGTAATGAGCAGCGCTGGCTTCAAGCATTTTCTTTTGCGGCTCGCTCAACTCACGCACCACCTTACCCGGCGAGCCCATTACCAGCGAGCCATCCGGAATCTCTTTACCTTCGGCGATCAGAGTATTTGCCCCGATGATGCAATGCTTGCCGATTTTTGCGCCATTGAGGATGACCGCATTGATGCCGATCAGGCTGTAGTCACCCACGGTGCAACCATGCAGCATGGCTTTATGGCCTATGGTCACGCCTTTGCCCAGCGTCAACGGAAAGCCCATGTCGGTGTGCATCACCGAACCGTCCTGCACATTACTGTTCTCACCGATGTGAATCAGCTCGTTATCCCCACGTAGCACCGCGTTAAACCACACGCTTGCGCCCTGCTCAAGCTTCACCTTACCCACCAGCGTTGCATTGGGTGCAACCCAGCTTTCAGGATGAGTCTCTACACGGGACGGCCCCAGGCTGTACTTCATGCGTAATTCCTCGGCTGCCTCAGGACAGCTTGATGAAATGTTCAGGCGGTTGGTGCATATCAATATGCACGTCATCAAAAGCCAGATTGACCAGCTCGACCACCATAATTGCAGTCAACCCCCAGATTTTATACTCACCAAAGCGATAACTCGGCACATACCAACTGCGGCCCAGATAGTCGATTCGGTGGGTCGTTTCCCGGGGATCCGCACGGAAAAACGTCAGGGGTACCGCAAAAACAGCGGCAATTTCGCCGTCATTGGGCTGATATTCAACAAAGTCCGGAACAACTCCGACATACGGAGTCACCTGAATACCGTGCCGGGACACCAGCGTGCTCAATGGCGCAACCATCTCCACTAACCCTGGCGGCAGACCGATTTCCTCCTGCGCCTCACGCAGGGCTGTATGCACCAGATCTAGGTCCTCAGGGTCACGACGCCCGCCAGGAAAGGCCACCTCACCACTATGGGTGGATAGGCCACTGGCACGCAGCGTCAGCACAATCTCTGGGTCGTCACTGCGGGTTATCGGCACCAACACGGCAGCCTCGGGATAATCCTGATTGAACGGCAAGAGATGGGGGCTGTAATTGCGCAAGCGATGAAGCAAATCATCCAGCATGGAGAATCTCAGCGTTTTTAAGTGTACGGATAATGGCATGAAACCCATGTACGGCCCAGCCCTGGCTTCCTCCCAAGCATGATCCACGGCAGGACGACCGCCACTTGTCGCCCCCCGGGCCTCAAGCCAAGATAGCGACGTACGCACAGAGGATCGCACATGAAGTTTTGCAGCAACTGCGGTGGCCAGATCCACCAGCTTATTCCCGCCGGGGACAACCGTCTGCGCCACGTTTGCAGCCAGTGCGGCGCCATCTACTATCAAAACCCGCGCATCATCGCCGGCTGCCTGCCAATCTGGGAGGAGCAAGTGCTGCTGTGTCGTCGCGCCATCGAGCCCCGCCTGGGATTCTGGACCTTGCCTGCCGGCTTCATGGAAAACGGTGAAACCCTAGAACAGGCTGCGGCCAGGGAAACCCATGAAGAAGCCTGCGCCCGTGTACGCAATCTGAGCCTCTATACCCTGTTCGACCTGCCACATATCAATCAGGTGTATATGCTGTTTCGCGCCGAGCTGGTGGACTTGGACTTTAGCGCCGGAGAAGAAAGCCTCGATGTCAGGCTGTTTCACGAACACGAGATCCCCTGGTCAGAGCTGGCTTTTCCTACCATCGGCCGTACCTTAGAATGCTACTTTTCTGATCGACACCATCACCAATTTCCAGTCCGTAATGAGCCACTTGCTGCACTGCGTGGGCACTACAAAAAAACTACCTGAACCACGGAATCTACAATGCGCTGGTTGTTCGCACTGATCTGCATGAGCCTCTGCCTGACGGCCCAGGCCACTACGACGCCCACTCTCAGGGGCTCGGTTATCGATAAAGTTCTGGTGGTCAAATCTGAACGTAAACTGCATTTGCTCAGCCGTGGCAATACGCTGAAAAGCTACCGCATCTCCCTGGGCAAGCAGCCTAAAGGTCCCAAAGAGCGTGAGGGTGATATGCGTACGCCCGAAGGCTTCTACTGGATTGACTGGCGCAAGCCCAGCGACAACTTCAACCTATCCATGCACATCTCCTATCCCAACGCCCGCGATCAGGCCCAAGCCCGCAGCAAGGGGGTCTCGGCCGGCGGCATGATCATGATCCACGGCACCCCGCTGGATGAGGAATACCCGGAATGGTATTTCCATACCCTGGACTGGACAGAGGGCTGTATCGCCATGAAGAACACCGACATGCGCGAAGTCTGGAATCTGGTCAAAGACGGTACCCTGATCGAAATCAGACCCTAATCACACCAGCCTAATACCAGCTGTCGCCTTAACCTGCCTTCTTGAAAACGCCGCTCTGCTCCCAGGGCGGCGTTTTTCTTTTAGCGATCAAACACTTGATTTAGACACTTAGAACCAAAAACAAGAAGCAGTTCTCGCACGCCTATTCCAACATCATCAAATCAGAAAAATTGGCATTGACCTGGTATTGGAGTGGTATTAGCTTCGACGACCACAACACTGCCGAGAAGGATCTGGCGCGCCCATGAAACATGCGATCGATCTGTTACTGACGCTTCGCCCTGACGGCACCCACCACACCCCGCTGTACCTGCAATTGGCCCGCAATATCGAAAACGCTATCCACGCCGGCCAATGGAAAGCAGAAGAGGCACTGCCTTCGGAGCGCAACCTGAGTGAAGCGCTCGGAATCTCCCGCGTCACCGCTCGCAAGGCCATGGAAGTTCTCTTCGACCAAGGCCTGATTCGCCGCAACCAAGGCTCAGGCACCTACATCACCCCACGCATGGAGCAGCCCCTTTCACGCCTGAGCAGTTTCAGCGAGATGCTCCGGCGCAAAGGTTTTAAGCCCAGCTCCAGCTGGATCAAACGCAGCATTGACCATCCCAGCCATACCGAACTGATCCGCCTGAGCCTATCGCCAACCGAAAAAGTGGTACGCATGAAGCGCCTGCGCAAAGCAGACGGCGTGGTGATGGCCATTGAGCTGAGCACCATTCCAGCACGTTTGCTGCCTGACCCGCAGGCCATCGGCGACTCTTTGTATGAATACCTTGACGCCATCGGCCGCCCGGTGGTGCGAGCGCTTCAACATGTCAGCGCGATCAATGCCTCAGCCACCGATGCGCGAATGGTCGGTATCGAGCCTGGCACCGCCATGCTGCTGATGACCCGGACCGGCTTCCTGGAAGACAACACGCCAATAGAACTGACAGAAACTTACTGCCGTAACGATTACTACGATTTCGTCGCAGAGCTGCGGCGTTGATCCCCCACGGAGCCGCTATGCTCGAAGGCAACATACTCACCGCACAGGGCTGGATCGCCGGACGCCTGCATATAGCCGACGGGCGCATCGAGCGCATCGAAGGCACGCCCTGCAACCCGGACGATAACGACGCGCCCTATTTGCTCCCCGGTTTTATAGACCTGCACGTACACGGTGGTGGCGGTCGCGACATCATGGAAGGCCGCGATGCCTACGCCAGCATTACCCGCACCCATCGCCGCTTTGGCACCACCTCTTTACTCGCCACCACTATGACCGCCCCCAAAGCCGAGATTGCTGCAGTTCTCAGCCAGCTCGGCGAATTCTGCAAAGCACCGCTGGAGGGCGGCGCACGGGTACTGGGTGTGCACCTTGAAGGGCCCTACATCAACGCCGGAAAACTCGGCGCGCAACCTAACTTTGCTCACGCTGCCTTGCTGGACGAAGTGGACGACCTGCTGCGCCGCGCCCCGATTCGGGTGATCACCATTGCCCCCGAAATTGCCGGACACCTGCCGCTGATCCGAGAACTGACCGCGCGCGGCGTTCGCCTGCAGATCGGCCACACCCTCGGCAGCTATGAAGACGGCGTAGCCGCTCTGGAGGCCGGAGCCACCAGCTTCACCCATCTGTACAACGCTATGAGCGGCTTGCATCACCGTGAACCCGGCATTGTCGGGGCAGCACTGGCCCACGCCCGCTATGCCGAACTGATACCAGATCTGCTGCATGTGCATCCCGGTGCGATTCGCGTAGCACTGCGCTCAATCCCCTGCCTGTACTGCGTGACCGACTCAACGGCGGCAGCAGGCATGCCAGATGGCGAATACAAATTGGGCAGCCATACCGTCAACAAATGCTTAGGCGGCGTCCGCTTGGCTGATGGCACGCTTGCGGGTAGCACCCTGACCATGGATCAGGCGCTGCGCAATCTGGTGCAGATCGGCCTGCCCTTAAGTGAAGCCTCACAACGCCTCTCGCAATTCCCTGCCGATTATCTTGGCCTGACTGACCGTGGCCGCTTGGAGCCGGGTGCCTGGGCGGACATTGTGCAACTGGACAGACACTTACAATTGCAAGCTGTTTTCGTGGAAGGAGCCACTCATTGACCTCACTTATGCTGGAAGAAGCCCTCTCCTGTGCGGACGTTGTCAGCCGCCAGCTCAAGGCTATAGACCCGATATTGCAAGGCCTCACGCAGCGCCTGAGACAGTCAGAGCCAGCTGTTGTCCTGACCGTTGCCCGCGGCAGCTCTGACCATGCCGCCAACTACTTTGCCTACCTGAGCATGCAATTGCTCGGCGTGCCGGTGGCCTCACTGCCCATGTCGCTTGTGACCCTGCATCGCGCCCCCTTACGTGCAGCCGGTCAGGTTGCCGTGGCCTTCTCTCAGTCAGGCCAGAGCCCGGACCTCATCGACACTCTGCGCACCCTACGTGAGCGCGGTGCGCTGAGTCTGTCGCTGGTCAATGCGCCGGACTCGCCTCTGGAAGCAGCCAGCGAACTCACCCTGCCGCTCAGTGCAGGCCCGGAAATCAGTGTCGCGGCCACCAAAAGCTTTATCGCCACGCTTAGCGCCGCCGCCCGCCTGGTTGCGTACTGGTCCGACGACAGCAACCTGCTGGCTGCGGGTGAGCGCCTTCCGGATGACCTAAGGCTGGCCGCAAAACTGGACTGGAGTCCAGCCATTGCGACCCTGCGTGACAGCCAGCGGTTGCTGGTGATCGGACGCGGCACTGGCTTTGCCATCGCTCAGGAGGCTGCACTGAAGTTCAAAGAGACCTGCGCCATTCAGGCCGAAGCCTTCAGCAGTGCAGAAGTCCGTCACGGCCCAATGGCGCTGGTGGATGAGCACTACCCGATGCTGATTTTCGCCCCACGCGGCCCGGAACAGGCAGGCCTACTGGCGCTGGCCGCCGACATGCGCCAGCGCGGTGCCAAGGTTCTGCTGGCCGCACCGGATGACATTGTCGAACGCGACCTAGACTTAGTATGTGCCGCCCACCCGCTGCTCGATCCGATTCTGGCGATTCAGAGCTTCTACGTCATGGCCGCCAACCTCGCTCAAGCCCGCGGCATGAACCCAGACACCCCGAAACACCTGAGCAAAGTCACCCGCACCCATTGAGGCCTCGTTATGAACAACAAGAATCTGGCCCTCAAGGCACCACTGAGCGGCCCATTAGTTCCGCTCAACCGCGTGCCTGACCCGGTTTTCTCCAGCAACAGCCTCGGCGAAGGAATCGCCATCGACCCCACCAACGACTGTCTGCACGCCCCCTGCGCTGGAGTTATCACCCACGTTGCCCGTAGCCGCCATGCCATCGGTATGCGCACCGAGCAAGGTATCGAAATCTTAATGCATGTAGGGCTGGAAACGGTGCTACTGAAAGGCCAGGGCTTTGATGTTTTAGTCAGCGAAGGCGATCAGGTCCGCGAAAGCCAACCGCTGATGCATTTTGATATGGACCGCATCGCCCTCAGCTGCAAAAGCCTGATCACCGTGATGGTGCTCAACGGCACCGAGGGGTATCAAATTCGTCCGCTGACTACACAACCAGTGAAGATTGGCGCGCCATTACTGCTGCTCAGCCGCAAAGATGAAGACTCATCCAGCAGCAGCCCAGAGGAGTCAATCGAGAACAGCCTGACCGCCAGCGGCACAGCTCTAGTGGCCCATAAAGGCGGACTGCATGCCCGTCCCGCTGCGCTGATCCGCCAGACAGCCGCCGACTTCAGCAGTGTGATTGAACTGCAGATAAGCGAGCGCACGGCAAAAACCGACAGCATTGTCGGCATCATGGGGCTGGGCATTGCTGAAGGTGATGAAGTGCTGATCATCTGCCGCGGCGAAGATTGCCAGCAAGCGCTGCAGGCACTGCAAAGCGTCATCAGCACTCCCAGCGGCGACCATGTCGCCGAACCCATCAATGCCGCTGTCCCCCCTCGCCCATCCAGACCCGCCCGCCCCAACACTCTTGAAGGCGTCACTGCCTCTCCAGGCCAGGTCAGCGGCCCACTTATGCGCGTAGATGACATTGCCCTGCCTGTGCAAAACGGCCGAGAAGACCCGAGAGAGCAGCATCTGGCGCTGGATTTTGCCCTGCAGCAGGTTCGCAATGACATTCAGGCCAACCTGAACCTTAATCACGAATTCGATAATCCGGACGAAACAGCGATCTTTACCGCTCACTACGCCCTGTTGGAAGATCCGGCGCTGCTGGACGCCGCCGATCTACTGATTGATGAAGGTGTGGATGCTGCCCATGCTTGGGACCGCGCTATTGAAATGCAGCGCTCCATCCTTAAATCCCTGGACAATCGCCTGCTCTCAGAGCGAGCCAACGATCTGCTGGACCTGAAAAAGCGCGTGCTACGGGTACTCCTCAGCGATACCGCCACATTGGACCTGGCTCCCGGCTCAATTGTGGCCGCCCACGAAATCACCCCATCCGACCTGGGGCCAATGGTCGATGCACGTATTGCCGGTATCTGCATGGCCGAAGGCGGTGCCACCTCCCACGTAGCGATCCTGGCCCGAGGCAAAGGAATCCCTTGTTTGGTCGCGCTTGGGCCCGAGCTATTGCAGCAGGAAAGCGGCCAGATCGTTGTACTGAATGCGGATGAAGGCCTGCTTGAGCTGAAGCCTACAGCTGAGCGTTTGCAGCAGATTGCTGAAGCAGAGCAACAGAACCAACTGGTGCGCCAGCGTCAGCAAAACGAAGCCCATCGCGAAGCCCTCACCCAAGACGGCCGCCACATTGAAGTTGCAGCCAATGTTGGTTCCAGCCACGAAGCCGAAGAGGCACTCAAGCGCGGCGCCGATGGTATCGGCCTGCTGCGGACCGAGTTTCTGTTTATCGACCGCAAAGACGCCCCCGACGAGAGCGAACAGCTAGCGGCGTATCAGGCCGTGCTGGAGGCCATTGGCAAGCGCAAGGTGATCATCCGCACCATCGACGTCGGCGGCGACAAACACCTGAGTTATCTGCCACTACCCGCAGAAGAAAATCCGGCACTGGGCCTTCGCGGCATCCGACTAGGACAGGCCCGCCCCGCCCTACTCGACCAACAGCTGCGCGCCCTGCTCAAAGTTGAGAGTGAACACCGGCTACGCATCATGCTGCCGATGGTCAGTGAAGTTGATGAACTGATCAGCATCCGCCAGCGCCTGATCCGACTGGCGGATGAGCTCGGCATTAAGCAACTGCCAGAACTGGGGGTGATGATAGAAGTGCCCTCCGCTGCTCTGCTGGCGGACCAGCTGGCCCAGCATGCCGATTTTTTCTCCATCGGCACCAACGATCTGTCGCAGTACACCTTGGCGATGGACCGAGGCCATCCTGGCTTAGCTCAGCGTATTGACGCCATGCACCCGGCACTGCTGCGGCTGATCTCAAAAACCTGCGCAGCCGCTTCACGCCACGGCCGTTGGGTGGGTGTGTGCGGAGCTCTGGCGTCTGATCCATTGGCGACGCCAGTTCTGATCGGGCTTGGAGTGGAGGAACTGTCGGTAGGCCCCAACCTGATTCCGGAGATCAAAGAACGCGTACGCCAGCTCAATGCAGCTGATTGCCGCCAACGCAGCCATGAACTGCTCAACCTGAGCAGTGCCCGCGCGATCCGGGAAAAATGCCGCGAATTCTGGCCACTGGCTTAAGACAATAAGGAGATTGCCATGCCCGCCATAATGGACAACCTGCAACGCCTCGGCCGCGCCTTGATGCTGCCAATTGCGATTCTGCCCATCGCCGGTCTGTTGCTGCGGCTGGGTGACACTGACCTGCTGAATATTCCTCTGGTTCATGACGCAGGCCAGGCGATCTTCGCCAACCTTGCCCTGATCTTCGCCATCGGCATTTCCGTCGGATTTGCCCGTGACAATAACGGCACAGCAGGTCTGGCAGGCGCTATCGGTTACCTGGTCATGGTGGCCGTACTCAAGCTGCTGGACCCGAGTATCGACATGGGGGTGCTGGCCGGGATTATCACAGGGCTCACTGCTGGTGCCTTGTACAACCGCTTCAAGGACATTCAGCTGCCAGAATACCTGGCGTTCTTTGGTGGACGCCGCTTTGTGCCGATTATCACCGGCCTCAGCGCTGTGATTCTGGGAGTGATCTTTGGCCACGCCTGGCCACCACTGCAGGCAGGAATCAACGAACTGGGCCAGCTGATGCTGGAAAGCGGCAGTCTGGGCGCATTCGCCTTTGGCGTACTTAACCGCTTGCTAATCGTCACCGGACTGCATCACATCCTGAACAACCTGGTGTGGTTCGTCTTTGGCAGCTTCACCGACCCTGAAACCGGCCGCCTGATCACTGGCGACCTGGCCCGCTACTTTGCCGGAGACCCCAAGGGCGGGCAGTTTATGACCGGCATGTTCCCGATGATGATGTTCGGGCTACCTGCCGCATGTCTGGCCATGTACCGTAATGCCCGCCCGGAGCGGCGCAAACTCACCGGCGGCCTGCTGCTGTCTGCCGGACTGACGGCATTTCTTACCGGTGTAACTGAGCCGGTCGAGTTTGCCTTTATGTTTCTCGCACCGTTGCTGTACTTGATCCACGCAGTGCTGACCGGCCTGTCTATGGCACTGACCGATCTGCTGAACATCCGCTTGGGCTTCACCTTCTCAGGCGGTGCCATTGACCTTGCACTGGGCTGGGGCAAATCCACCAACGGCTGGATGCTGTTTCCATTGGGACTCGCCTACGCCGTTATCTATTACCTTGTCTTCGACTTCTTTATCCGCCGCTTCAACCTGAAAACACCGGGCCGCGAAATGGTCGCAGAAGTCAGCACTCACGACGATACCCGCTCTGAGCTGGCGCAACTGGAGCGTGCTCCAGCCTACATCCACGCACTGGGTGGGGCCGATAACCTGCTAGTGGTCGATGCCTGCACCACACGCTTACGCTTGCAGCTGCTCAACCGGGAACAAGCCTCAGAAGCGCAACTGCGCAGCCTCGGAGCTCTGGCAGTGGTAAAGCCCGGTAAAAGTGGCTCGCTGCAAGTCGTGGTTGGGCCGCAAGCGGACAGCATCGCGGATGAAATCCGCCGCGCACTGCCTCATACGAAACAGGCGACCCCAGTCTCTACTGTTGAGCCTGAGACAAAGCCAGACATGCCTGAAGTGCCCGCTCAAACCGCCGAACACTGGCTGGCCGCATTGGGAGGGGCCAATAACGTCAGACATATCGAGAGTGTGGCGATGACCCGGCTACGGGTGAAATTCGACGCAAGCAGCGCAATGGATGAGGAACGCCTGAAAGCGCTGGGCCTGCTCGGCATAATTCATTTGAAAGACGGCATCAGCCATCTGGTTGTAGGCCAACAGGCCGATGCGCTGGGCAAGGCCCTGATCAAGCTGACAAACCATTAACCCCGCCCCCGCACGGCTGGACAGCGCCAGCCGTGCACATGGCATCAGAACACCATATCGGTCAGACGCCACACCTCATAAGCGGGTGTTTCATATGGGTGGGCAGCCTTAAGTGCCCGCACGCTGTCGTGAATCAACTCATCCGCAACCACCATCTCAACTTTCCACTCAACCACCTGCTCAACCGTACCGGTTTGCCCGATAAACGGCTGACTACCATCCAGCGGACGGAACTGGCCCTGCCCGAGCGTTTGCCAACAGCAATGGTCATAAGCACCGATATGGCCCGCACCTGCCTTGAAGACAGCCGCCTTGACTGCCTCCAGATGGCTCTCAGGTACATAGAAACTCAGCTTGTACATTTACACCTCAAATCAGAAAACCTGAAACAACCCATAGCGCAAAACGTGGCATCTGCCTTGAGCAGAAGATGAACAAGGCTCTCGCCTTCACCCAATCTGAAGTTCCGTTTCTATCATCAGGATTACTACCATGCCTTTCATCACACTGCGTCTCACCCCAGGCACTACCGATGCTCAAAAAGCTCAGGTCATCAAAGAGTTCACTGAAACACTGGAGCGCGTCATGGATAAAAGACCTGAATGGACCAATATCGTGATTGAAGAAGTCCCGACTGAAAACTGGGGCCACGGCGGCATTACCCTTAAGCAACAGTTTGCTCAAGAAAGTAAGTGACGGGCACTCACTGCCCCTTCAAAAATCGCTGCAACCGTGCAGACAGTCCATCAACAGGGCGGTTATGCCTACCATCGCAATATGGAAGATTTTCTGAGAGGCCGCACCGACACAGCAATAAAAGCTGTTCACGCTGTATCGTCAGCTCAAGCGTATCCGGGCAGTTTGGGGGGCAATCAGGAGGCTGGGGCGAACGCCCACAGCGGCACAGCAACAAGGTGTCGCCAGGTTTAACCTGGCGCACCTCGGGCAGAATCGGCGCAGGCTTATCCACAGCCCGCGCCCCTTACTCAGTCAACCCAGACACGGGCGTTACGGAACATGCGCATCCAGCCTGCATCTTCCTGCCACTCGTCCGGCTTCCAGGAGTTCTGTACAGCACGGAACACCCGCTCCGGGTGCGGCATCATGATGGTCACACGACCGTCACGACTGGTCAGACCGGTGATACCGCGCGGCGAGCCGTTCGGGTTGGCCGGGTAGGTCTCAGTAACTTTGCCGTGGTTGTCGACGAAACGCAGCGATACGCAACCGGACAGATCTGCTTCCAACAGCGCCTCTTCGTTCTCGAACTCGGCATGGCCTTCACCGTGAGCGATAGCGATTGGCATACGCGAACCGGCCATGCCTTGCAGGAAGATCGACGCCGACTCCTGCACCTGCACCATCGCCACGCGCGCTTCAAACTGCTCGGAGCGATTACGCACGAAGTGCGGCCAGAACTCGGTACCCGGAATCAGCTCGCTGAGGTTGCTCATCATCTGGCAACCGTTGCACACGCCCAGGGCGAAGCTGTCCTTACGCTCAAAGAACGCCTGGAAGCCATCACGGGCACGGCGGTTGAACAGGATGGACTTGGCCCAGCCTTCACCGGCCCCCAGTACGTCACCGTAGGAGAAGCCTCCGCAGGCAACCAGGCCTTTGAACTCATCCAAGGTCACGCGGCCACTGAGGATGTCACTCATGTGCACGTCGATGGCGCTGAAACCGGCGCGGTCGAAGGCAGCTGCCATTTCCACCTGGCCGTTAACGCCCTGCTCACGCAGAACGGCAATTTTCGGACGTACACCGGTGCGGATATACGGCGCGCTGATGTCCTGATTGACGTCGAAAGACAGCTTGGCGCTCAGTCCTGGGTTTTCTTCGTCCAGCAGCACGTCGAATTCCTGATCAGCGCATTCGGCGTTATCACGCAGGCGCTGGATCTGATAGCTGGTGCGCGCCCATTCACGCTGCAGCAGACGACGCTCGCCGTTAAATACCGGCTGGTCGTTATAGCGGATGCTGATCTTGTCGCTGTTTACCGGCTGGCCAATCACGGCCACGCAGTCGCCCAGACCGGCTGCACTGAACTGTGCCAGCACTTCTTCGGTGGCACCCTGGTGAACCTGAATGACGGCACCCAGCTCTTCGTTGAATAGCACATCGGCAACGCTGTTGCGGTCATCCGCCAGCGCATCCAGAGTCAGATCCAGACCACAATGACCGGCGAAGGCCATTTCCAGTGCTGTCACCAGCAGGCCACCGTCGGAGCGGTCGTGATAGGACAGGATATGGCCATCCTGATTCAGCCCCTGAATCACCGCGAAGAATGCTTTCAGGTCTTCTGCGTCATCCACGTCCGGGGCCTTGTCGGCAATCTTGCCGTACACCTGAGCGAGGATCGACGCCCCCATACGGTTCTGGCCACGGCCGAGGTCGATCAGGATCAGGTCGGTATCACCCTTATCCATGCGCAATTGCGGAGTCAGGGTCTTACGAATATCACTGACTGGCGCAAAGCCAGTCACGATCAGGGACAGTGGAGAGGTAACGGTTTTCTCTTCACCGGCGTCTTCCCAGCGGGTCTTCATGGACATAGAGTCCTTGCCCACCGGAATGGTGATGCCCAGCTCAGGGCACAGCTCCATACCGACCGCCTTCACGGTTTCGTACAGGCGGGCATCTTCACCTGGGTGACCGGCAGCGGCCATCCAGTTGGCGGACAGTTTAATGTCGCCAAGTTTTTCGATACGCGAAGCCGCCAGGTTGGTAATGGTTTCGCCAATCGCCATACGCCCGGATGCAGCAGCATCCAGCAGTGCCAGCGGCGTACGCTCGCCCATGGCCATGGACTCGCCGGTGTAGACGTCAAAGCTGGTCGCAGTCACAGCACAATCAGCCACAGGCACTTGCCATGGGCCGACCATCTGATCGCGAGCCACCAGACCGGTAATGGTGCGGTCGCCGATGGTGATCAGGAAGCTCTTGCTGGCTACGGCCGGGTGATGCAGAACACGCTTGACGGCTTCATCGATGGCCACACTGGAGGCACGGAAGTCATCGCCCAGTTCAGCTTCACGGGTGACTGAACGGTGCATGCGTGGCGGCTTGCCCAGCAGCACGTTAAGCGGCATATCCACAGGCTTGTTGCCAAAGTGACTGTCGGAAACGGTCAAATGAGCCTCTTCGGTGGCTTCACCCACCACTGCGAACGGGCAGCGCTCGCGCTCACAGATGGCCTTGAAGCGCTCAAGGTCAGCAGCATCTACCGACAGAACGTAGCGCTCCTGGGACTCGTTACACCAGATTTCGTGGGGTGCCATGCCGGGTTCGTCGTTCGGCACATTGCGCAGCTCGAAGCGGCCGCCGCGACCGGCATCGCTAACCAATTCCGGGAAGGCATTGGACAAACCACCTGCGCCCACGTCGTGGATAAACTTGATCGGGTTTTTGTCGCCCAACTGCCAGCAACGGTCGATCACTTCCTGGCAGCGACGTTCCATTTCCGGGTTTTCACGCTGTACCGAAGCAAAATCCAGGTCAGCAGAGCTGGCACCGGTAGCCATGGACGAAGCCGCACCACCGCCCAGGCCGATCAGCATGGCCGGGCCGCCTAATACGATGAGCTTGCCGCCGACGCTGATTTCGCCCTTCTGAACGTGCTCTTCACGGATGTTGCCCAGACCACCAGCCAACATGATCGGCTTGTGGTAGCCACGGACTTCTTCACCACGCGGGGTCTGGATCGCCTGCTCGAACGTACGGAAGTAGCCGGTCAGTGCCGGACGACCGAATTCGTTGTTGAATGCTGCGCCACCCAGCGGGCCTTCAATCATGATGTCCAGCGGGGTCACAATGCGCTCAGGCTTGCCGTACGGCACTTCCCAAGGCTGCTCGAAGCCCGGAATCTGCAAATTGGATACGGTAAAACCGGTCAGACCTGCCTTTGGCTTGGAACCACGACCGGTTGCACCTTCATCGCGGATTTCGCCGCCTGAGCCAGTGGAGGCGCCGGGGAACGGTGCAATGGCGGTTGGGTGGTTGTGGGTTTCCACCTTCATCAGGATATGTACCGGCTCCTGAGTAGCACCGTATTCACGGGTCTCAGGGTTCGGGAAGAAGCGACCGGCGACGTGGCCAACGATAACCGAGGCGTTGTCTTTATAGGCCGACAGAACACCTTCGCGGTTCATCTCGTAGGTGTTTTTGATCATACCGAACAGGGATTTTTCCTGGCTTTCGCCGTCAATATCCCAACTGGCATTGAAAATCTTGTGGCGGCAGTGCTCAGAGTTGGCCTGCGCAAACATCATCAGCTCGATGTCGTGAGGATTACGCCCCAGCCCCTGGAAGCTGGTCAGCAGATAGTCGATCTCATCTTCAGCCAGTGCCAACCCCAAATCTGCGTTGGCCTTCTCTAACGCAGCACGACCACCACCCAACACATCCACAGCCGTCAGCGGCTTAGGTTGCGCGTGACTGAACAGTGCAGCAGCACCTTCCATATTGCTCAGTACAACCTGAGTCATGCGATCATGCAGCAATTCAGTGACCAATTGAGCATCTGCTTCGCTCAGCTCGCCGCTGACGTAATAAGCCAGACCACGCTCAATGCGCTCAATTTTTGCCAGACCACAGTTGCGGGCAATATCGCTGGCCTTGCTCGACCACGGAGAAATGGTGCCGAAACGGGGAATGGTCAGGAACAGGCGGCCAGTCGGCTCCTGAACCGGAACACTTGGGCCGTACTTCAGCAAACGGGCCAGAACCCGCTCTTCGTCGGCAGTCAGCACGCCTGTAACATCGGCAAAATGCACGAATTCGGCATACAGGCCGGTAACGGCAGGGACTTTGCTGGTCAGCTGCTCAAGCAGTTTGCCGTGACGGAAAGCAGAAAGGGCGGGAGCGCCGCGCAGGATCAACATCGGGGACAGCCTCTGGGAAGGGGTGTACTTTGAGGCCGTGCATTCTAGCCTAAAATGCAACGCTGATGGCACCTGTGAAGACAAGGGATCGTGTCCTGCTGCGTAGCAGAGATACGGATTACTGTCGAGATATGGCGTGTCACATCCTTTGCGTATACTGCACTGATGTTTTCCCAATCTGTATTCCGTACGCGCTGTGCCAGCTGGCTGTCAGCGATCGGGATCCTCCTACTGCTTCAGGGCTGTGCTGAACCTCCACCCAGCACGCTTGAGCGTATAAAGGAGGAAGGTGTGCTGCGGGTGATCACCCGGAACAGCCCATCGACTTATTTCCAGGACCGCAACGGTGAAACCGGCTTCGAATACGAGCTGGTTAAGCGTTTTGCCGACGATTTGGGCGTCGAGCTGAAAATCGAGAGCGCCGATAATCTGGATGACATTTTCAGCAGCCTGAACCGGGAAAAAGGTGCCGATTTGGCCACCGCTGGCTTAGTCGCTAGCCCGGCCCGCCTTGGGAAAGCGCGGTTCTCACTGCCTTATATGGAAGTGACACCACAGATCATCTACCGTCAGGGCCAACGCCGCCCCACACGCCCCGAAGATCTCATCAGTAAGCGCATCATGGTGCTCAAGGGCAGCGTACACGCCGAACAACTGGCCAACCTCAAACTGCAATTCCCCGAACTGAACTACGAAGAATCGTCAGCCGTAGAGGTCGTCGACCTGCTGCGCATGGTTGATGAGGGACAAATCGATCTGACCCTCATCAACTCCAACGAGCTGGCCATGAATCAGGTCTATTTCCCCAACGTGCGCGTCGCCTTCGACCTCGGCGATGCACTCAATCTGGCCTGGGCCACCGCACCGGGGGAAGACACCAGTCTGCTGGATGAGATGAACGCCTTCATTGAGCGCGCAATTGCCAATGGCAGCCTGCAACGTCTCAAGGACCGTTACTACGGCCACGTGGATGTTTTGGGATACGTCGGTGCCTATACCTTTGCCCAACACCTGCAGCAGCGTTTACCCCGGTATGAGAAGTACTTTAAGGAAGCCGGTGCCACTCACGGCATCGACTGGCGCATGCTGGCGGCCATGGGATATCAGGAATCCCTCTGGGAACCCACCGCCACCTCCAAAACCGGGGTTCGCGGATTGATGATGCTGACATTGCGTACCGCGCAGGCCATGGGCGTCTCCAATCGCCTGGACCCGAAGCAGAGCATCAACGGCGGTGCCAAGTACATCAAAGTGGTCAGAGATCAACTGCCGGAAAGCATTCAAGAGCCGGACCGCACCTGGTTTGCTCTGGCGGCGTACAACATCGGCAGCGGGCATCTGGATGACGCGCGCAAACTGACTAAGGCCGAAGGCCTTGATCCGGACAAGTGGCTGGACGTGCAGAAAATCCTGCCACGTCTATCGCAAAAACAGTGGTACAGCAAAACCCGCTACGGCTATGCCCGGGGCGGTGAGCCTGTGCATTTCGTACGCAACATCCGCCGTTATTACGACATTCTGACCTGGGTTACTCAGCCGCAGCTTGAGGGTTCGCAAGTCGCAGAAGGTACCCTGCACGTGCCGGGCATCGATAAGCGCCCACCGGCCACCCAGACCACGCCACTCTGAATCAGCGCTGCTCGCGACGGCGCTTGAAGAAAGCGCTGAGAATCGCCCCACACTCCTCTGCCATCAGCCCGCCCTCAACCAGCACCCGGTGATTGAGGAACCCCTGCTGAAAGAACTCGCCACGGCTCTGCACCACCCCTGCCTTGGGTTCGGTGGCACCGTAAACCACCCGTTGCACCCGCGCATGCACAATCAATCCAGCGCACATGCTGCAGGGCTCTAACGTCACATACAGGGTGCAACCAGGCAGTCGGTAATTCTGCAAATGTGTAGCCGCATCACGGATTGCCACCATCTCGGCGTGTGCACTGGGATCACTTGTCGAAATTGGGCAATTAAAGCCACGCCCAATGATCTCGCCCTCCTGCACCAGCACCGCCCCGACAGGCACCTCGCCCAGCTCGGCACCTTTGGCAGCCAGCGCCAGAGCCTCAGCCATGAAAAACGCATCACGACTACGATCAATAATCAGGGGTTGACGCACAATCAAGCGACCTCAATGGATGCCATCAGACCGGTTTCCATATGGTCAATGACATGACAATGGAACATCCAGACGCCCGGATTATCCGCCACCAAAGCCACCTTCGCACGCTCGTTCTTGCCCAGTAGGTAGGTGTCGGTAAAGTACGGCGTGATGCGTTTGCGATCTGAGCTGAGCACTTTGAACGTCATACCGTGCAAATGAATTGGGTGCTGATACTGGGACAGATTACGCAGCTCAAAGATGTAACTTTTGCCCAGTTCAAGACGGGCGATGGGGCGGTCAGCGCAGGTCTTATCGTTGATATCCCAAGCCTGACCATTGATCTGCCAGAAACTATGCGCAGCGCCCTGCTCCAACCCAACCGATACGGCACCAGCCCATTCGAAATTGAAACGCAGTGTTTGCGCCGTTGCCAGATCAGGCTCGGCTATCGGGTTAGCCGGTAGCGCAGGCGGCCAGTCAGCCACGGGATCAGTGGAGGCGACCGACTTCAGCGTAGCCAAACGCAGCGGCCCATTACGCAGCGGCAATTCAGTTCCGGCTTCTGGCACCTTCAGCCCGATATCAATACGCATCCCCGGCCCGATCCAGTACTCCTTCGGAAAGCTATGCGGTTCGACCGGATTACCGTCAAGTGCATACACGCGGGCCTCGGCCCCCGGCAGATTGAGACGATAAGTGAGGGTGTTATCCAGATTCAGTATGCGCAGGCGCACCACCTGCCCGGCAGGCAACTCCAGAGTCGGAGCATGCACACCATTTACACTGCTCAAACGCCCCGGTGTACCGCCCCGCGCAGCTTCTCGGGGAACGCTGAAATCGGTGAATGCGCCCTGCTCATCCACATGCCAGCTTTTCAGATTCAGCGTGCGCTCATAGGTGAAACCTGTAGGCTCGCGCTCCTCAACAATCAGCGCTCCTACCAATCCGCGACCGAGTTGTTCACCACTGGCAGTGTGCGGGTGATACCAGTAACTACCGGCGTCCGGGGTAATGAAGTCGTAATCAAAATACTCACCCGGCTTGACCGGTGCCTGTGAGACATAGGGCACCCCATCCATCGCCAACGGCAAGCGGATACCATGCCAGTGAATGGTGGTTTCAACATCAAGCTTGTTGATAAAACGCACCCGCAGCCGCTCACCCTGACGGCAACGCAGTTCAACACCAGGCGCTTTTCCACCATAAGCCCACGCCTGAGTTACATGCCCTGGCACCAGCTCCATATCCAACGGAGCTGCGATCAGCTCGTAATCATGGGTTGCGACATTCTCTGGCCGCCCCAACCAATAGCGCACACCGCCGCCCCCCAACCCGATAACACCAAGTCCGGCGAGCCCAACCAGCATTTGTCTGCGAGTAACGTGCATAAAGGTCCGAAATCCGATCTGTTCAGCAAGGGTCAAGGCCACCAGTAGCCTGACAATTGCAACATGATCTCATTTAGCAGCGCGCATGACGACCCAGCAGGATGTCGCATAAGAGACAAATCAATTAGTCTTCCAGGCACGCTGGAAGCCTCCGGAGAAGCTAATGGATACAGCGACCCTTTTTACCTACCTGCTCACCTGCACAATTGCTGCTGCGACACCCGGCCCCGGAACACTCAGCGTCATCACGTACAGCGTTTACTTTGGCTGGCGGCGAACCTTACCGGTGATCTTCGGCATCCAACTCGGCATGCTGGCCATGGCAGCTCTGGCCCTTGGCGGACTCAGCGCCACTCTGAGTGCATCCCCGCATCTGTTCAGGGCTCTTCAATATGTGGGTGCGCTTTACATCGGCTACCTCGGCTATCTCAGCCTGAAACATGCCCACACTGAAATGCAGATTGAGAATAGCCAGCACAGCAAACATGGGCTCCGCGCATTCAGACATGGTGCACTGGTAACCTTCGCCAGCCCTAAAACGCTGCTGTTTTTTACCTCATTCTTCCCAATATTTATCGATCCGAGCCGTGACATTGCCCCTCAAATGGCTCTACTACTGGTGCTCCTGCTGGCGTGCACACTGCTGGCGCATCTGCTGTACGCATTCGGAATGAAGCTGGTCAGCAACTGGCTCAGGAAACACAACATTGCTTTCAACATTACAGTGGGAGTGATCTTTATCGGACTGGCCTGCTACATGGCATGGCAGGTCTAGCAGGCCGGATCACTCAATTCAGCCCGTAGTAATCACATCAACATCCTCCAGCAGATCGCGCTGCATTTTCACGACTTTATCCCCAGCGCGGCGTTTCAGCGCGGAGCCTGATACCCGCCCGGAACACCCTCAGGTGAAAGCACTAACTGCCACAACTGCGCGTGTCGTGTACGGAACGCGGCCATGGAACCGGCCAAGTAGAAATGCCACATACGCTGAAAGCGCTCATCGTAACTGGCATCGAGCGTGTTCCACGCCGCATCAATGTTGTTTCGCCAGGCTTGCAGAGTCAGATCGTAATCTGTGCCAAAGTTGTGCCAGTCCTCCAGTACAAACAAGCCTTCCATTGCTGATGTGATCTGCGCAGCTGAAGGCAACATGGAGTTAGGAAAAATGTAGCGGGCAATCCAGGGATCAGTGTGATCACTACTCACGTTACTTCCGATGCTGTGCAAGACAAACAACCCATGCTCAGGCAGACAGCGCCGGGCGACCTCGAAGTAGTCCCGGTAATTCTTGACCCCGACATGCTCAAACATGCCAATAGAAAAAATCGCATCAAACTGCTCGTTAAGGTCGCGGTAATCCTGCAAGCGGATTTCTACCGGCAAGCCTTGGCACAGCTCCTGAGCAAACACAGCCTGCTCCTGAGAAATGGTGATGCCTACGCCTTCAACACCGTATCGCTCGGCAGCAAACTTGAGTGCCTCACCCCAGCCACAACCAATATCCAGCACGCGCATACCGGGCTTAAGCTGCAATTTGCGACAGATCAGATCGAGCTTGGCCTCCTGCGCAGCATCCAGATCATTGCTATTGCGCCAGTAACCGCAGCTATAGACCAAACGTTTGCCAAGCATGGCTTGGTAAAGGTCGTTACCCAAATCGTAATGTCGCTTGCCGACCTCATAGCTGCCCTTGCCGGCCTGCAAGTTGAGCAGTTTGGCCTTGAGCGCATCCCAGACCTCGCCAGTGCCATGCACGCGCTCATCCAGCCGGGCACGGACTAAGTGATATAGAAAGACATCAAGCTGGTTTGCATCCCACCAGCCATCCATATAGCTCTCGCCCAGCCCAAGCGAACCTTGCGCCAGAACCCGAGAATAGAAGTGCGGATCGTGAACTTGGATGTCTTGCGGGCGTTCACCACCCACCACAACGTCTGCTTCCGTAAACAACTCCTCTACTCGTTTTTGCAGCCTTGCTTCCATCTTCGTTACCCTCCTGAAAAGGCGTGCTCAGGCACGACTTGAACAATGTGATAACAGCAGAGTCGGGTGAACTAATGCCTCACGCCAAGGCCAGCACTGTCCAACTACTTCCCCTTCTAAACAGTGGTTGGACTCATCTGTGTGCGTTCAGTCAGGGACGCTTGCAATACACTCCCGCGCCTCAGACACAGTTCACGATATATAGCTGATTAAAGTGCGTAACCCCACGTGAGGTGTAGACCGCCACACCATCTCAGGATTCCCGTGCCCCCACAGCGTGAGCTGTTGCCCCTACTAGCATGGGGCTGAGGCCGTTGAGCAACTTCGTTCCAGATTTGCACACACCGACCAAAGCACTGTTTGAGTTAAGTCAAATTCGCCCATTTCCACTGCTGTACGACTGCATTAGCACCAACGTATCTTTTACATCGACACGTTTACTGTGAATAAGGACGCAATGATGACCTTGAACAGACGCGCATTTGTTTTCCTTGCAGGCGCCAGCGCTGCGGGTCTGGCCAGCGCCCAAACGCGTAACACATCACCCGCGCAGGCCGCGCCGACACCCGCCCTAAACCGGCGGGGCTTTCCGACAGGCTTTCGCTGGGGTGTAGCCACTGCGGCCTATCAGATTGAAGGAGCCGCCACTGCTGACGGCAAAGGGCAATCCATCTGGGATGTTTATGCTCATACGCCCGGAAAAATGGCCAACGGAGACACCGGAGACGTCGCCATTGACCATTACCACCGCTACCGGGAAGACATCCAGATCATCCGCGAGCTAGGGGCCAACGCCTACCGCTTCTCTATCGCCTGGCCACGCTTGTTTCCTAACGGCACTGGCAAACTGAATGAAGCCGGACTGGACTTTTATTCGCGCTTGGTCGATGCCCAACTGGAAGCAGGCATTGAACCTTTTGCCACGCTTTACCACTGGGACTTACCGCAAGCCCTGCAAGACAAGGGTGGCTGGCAATCGCGGGATACCGCCAAAGCCTTTGCGGACTACGCCGCCGTTGTGGCGAGCCGCTTGGGAGATCGGGTTAAGCACTTCTTCACCCTGAACGAGCTGCAGAACTTCGTGGACATGGGCCATCAGGGCACCTCAATCCTGGTTCAGGGCAAGGAACAGCGCATCGAACTCGCGCCGGGCCTCAAACTCTCTAACCGCGAGCTTAATCAGGTCGCCCACCATGCAGTGCTGGCTCACGGTTTAAGCGTACAAGCTATGCGCGCAGCAGGCCCCAAAGACATCCAAATTGGCCCAGCGGACGTATTGTTCGCCGGAGTGCCGGTCAGCGACACACCGGCGAACGTGCGCGCCGCTGAAATCGCCACCAAACGCTACAACGACCGTTTCCTCGACGTCATGCTCAGCGGCCGATACGACGACCACTATCTGGCCAGCGCAGGGGCCGACGCCCCCAGCTTTACCGATGAGGACATGCGAGCCATTGGCAGCCCTCTGGACTTTGTCGGGGTGAATATTTACGTCCCGAAGTACTACATCGAAACCGCCGACAACCAACAAGGCTTTATCGAGATCCCCACATCCCTGTCACACCCGCGCATGGGTTCGCGGTGGCATAGCTTCTCTCCAGAAGTCATGTATTGGGGCCCAAGACTGGTGAATGCTATCTGGAATCCAAAAGCCATCTACATCACCGAAAGCGGCTGCGCCGCCGACGACACACTCACCGCAGATGGCCGTGTCTTGGATACAGATCGCCTGATGTACCTGCGTGCAGTCATGACCAACCTGCAGCGAGCCATTGCTGAAGGCGCGCCCGTCAAAGGCAACTTCGCCTGGAGTGCCTTCGACAATCTGGAATGGACAGGCGGCTACGGCGTGCGTTTCGGCCTTGTACATGTCGATTTCGCGACTCAAAAACGTACGCCAAAACTCAGCGCCGAATGGTATCGCCGCGCGGCGCAGATGAATGCCGTGGTTTAGCGTTCCCAGCTGCACAGAAACAAAAATGCCCGCATTAGCGCGGGCATTTTTGTACTACTCGTTAATGAGTGATGGCCCAGGCCAAATACTCACTCCCACTCAATAGTCGCTGGCGGCTTGCTCGACACGTCGTAGGTGACGCGGGAGATGCCTTCGATTTCGTTGATGATGCGGTTAGACACCTTCTCCAGCAGCTCATACGGCAGGTGCGCCCAGCGAGCGGTCATGAAGTCGATGGTTTCCACTGCACGCAGGGCAACAACCCAGGCGTAACGGCGGCCATCACCTACTACACCCACAGACTTAACCGGCTGGAAGACCACAAAGGCCTGGCTGGTTTTGTGGTACCAATCGAAGTTGCGCAGCTCTTCGATGAAGATGTGATCCGCACGACGCAGCAGGTCGGCGTACTCTTTCTTCACTTCGCCGAGGATGCGCACTCCCAAGCCCGGCCCCGGGAACGGGTGACGGTAAACCATGTCGTACGGCAGGCCCAGTTCCAGACCAATCTTGCGCACTTCGTCTTTGAACAGTTCACGCAGCGGCTCGACCAGCTTGAGCTTCATGTCTTCCGGCAGGCCACCGACGTTGTGGTGGCTCTTGATCACGTGGGCCTTGCCAGTTTTGGCGCCGGCGGACTCGATCACGTCCGGGTAGATGGTGCCTTGAGCGAGGAACTGGATGTTTTCCAGCTTGCTCGACTCTTCATCAAACACTTCGATGAACTTGGCACCGATAATCTTGCGCTTCTGCTCTGGATCGCTGACACCAGCCAGGGCGCTTAGGAACTTCTCTTCAGCATTGGCACGGATCACTTTTACGCCCATGTTTTCAGCGAACATGGCCATAACCTGATCACCTTCGTGCAGGCGCAGCAGGCCGTTATCCACAAATACACAGGTCAGTTGGCTGCCGATCGCTTTGTGCAGCAGTGCGGCTACAACGGAGGAATCCACACCACCGGAGAGGCCCAGCAGGACGTTGGCATCGCCTACTTGCTCGCGCACTTGGCGAATGGCGTCTTCAACGATGTTGGACGGTGTCCACAGAGCTTCACAGCCGCTGATTTCCAGCACAAAGCGGGACAGGATACGGCCGCCTTGTTTGGTGTGGGTCACCTCCGGGTGGAACTGCACGCCGTAGTACTGGCGAGAATCGTCAGCCATGGCAGCAATCGGGCAGCTCGGGGTGCTGGCCAGAATATGGAAGCCTTCCGGTATCTTGGTGACTTTGTCACCGTGGCTCATCCACACATCCAGGCCCAGAACGCCATCGGTGTCTACATGGTCTTCAATGCCATCGAGCAGCTTGCTCTTACCAACAACATCCACACGGGCGTAGCCAAATTCGCGCAGGTCAGAACCTTCAACCTTGCCACCCAGCTGCTCGGACATGGTCTGCATGCCGTAGCAGATGCCCAGCACAGGCACATTAAGGTCAAACACGGCCTGCGGTGCGCGAGGGCTGTTGGCTTCGTGCACCGACTCTGGGCCACCGGCCAGGATGATGCCGCGCGGTGCGAAAGCACGAATGTCCGCGTCCCTCATATCCCAAGGGTGCAGTTCGCAATACACACCGATTTCACGCACACGGCGGGCAATCAGTTGGGAGTACTGGGAACCGAAATCCAGAATCAGGATACGGTGAGCGTGAATGTCTTGATGAGCCATGGCCGTCTCTCGTAGCGGGATTCACAAATGACACGGGGCTGAATCAGACAGCCCCGAGTACTCAATATTCTGTATGTCGCCAGATAGAGGCTTCGGCAGTAAACCGAACCCACTATCCGGCGCTTTTTCAGCCGACGCGGTAGTTCGGCGCTTCTTTGGTGATCTGCACATCGTGTACGTGGGACTCGGCCATACCCGCGCCGGTAATACGTACAAACTCAGGCTTGGTGCGCATCTCTTCGATGGTGGCACAGCCGGTGTAGCCCATAGAGGCACGCAGGCCACCCATCAGCTGATGCACGATGGCACCCATTGCGCCTTTGTACGGCACGCGACCTTCGATGCCTTCCGGAACCAGTTTCTCGGCACCAGCAGAAGAGTCCTGGAAGTAACGGTCAGACGAGCCTTGCGCCTGAGCCATTGCGCCCAGCGAACCCATACCGCGGTAAGCCTTATAGGAACGCCCCTGGAACAGTTCGACTTCGCCCGGAGCTTCTTCAGTACCGGCCAGCATAGAGCCGATCATCACAGCCGAAGCACCGGCAGCGATGGCCTTGGACAGGTCACCGGAGAAACGGATACCGCCGTCCGCAATCAGCGGAACGCCTGTACCGGCCAGTGCAGCTGCAACATTGGCAACAGCGCTGATCTGCGGCACGCCAACACCGGCAACGATACGGGTGGTGCAGATGGAGCCTGGACCGATACCGACTTTAACGCCGTCCGCACCGGCTTCAGCCAGTGCACGGGCAGCAGCGCCGGTAGCGATGTTGCCGCCGATCACCTGAACCTCAGGGAAGTTCTGCTTAACCCAGCGAACGCGGTCAATTACGCCTTTGGAGTGACCGTGCGCGGTATCAACAATGATCACGTCAACACCAGCGGCTACCAGTGCGGAAACCCGATCACCAGTGTCAGCACCAGTACCAACGGCAGCACCAACACGCAGACGGCCATGCTCGTCTTTGCTGGCCAGCGGGTAGGCTTTGGCTTTTTCGATATCGTTAACGGTCATCATGCCTTTGAGGCGGAATTGATCGTCAACGATCAGCACTCGCTCAATGCGGTGCTTGTGCAGCAGTTTGCGCACGACTTGCTTGTCTTCGCCTTCTTTGACGGTGACCAGACGCTCTTTCGGCGTCATCACGTCGCGCACTTTGGCGTTCATGTTGCTTTCGAAACGCACGTCACGGGAGGTAACGATACCTACCAGATCACCGTGGTGCAGAACCGGAACGCCGGAGATGTTGTTCTGGCGAGTCAGGTCGAAAAGATCACTGACAGTTGCGTCTGCTTCAATGGTGATCGGGTCTTTCACCACACCAGACTCAAAACGCTTGACCTTGCGGACTTCGGCAGCCTGCTGATCAATGGTCATGTTCTTGTGGATGATGCCGATGCCACCTTCCTGAGCCATGGCGATAGCCAGACGGGCTTCAGTAACGGTGTCCATTGCAGCAGATAGAAGAGGGATATTCAGTTCGATGCCACGGGTCAGGCGCGTTTTGAGGCTGACATCCTTCGGCAGAACTTCGGAATAACCAGGGATAAGTAAAACGTCGTCGAAGGTTAGTGCTTCTTGACTGATTCGCAGCATGGCGGGGGCTCCCAGACGGGAAAATTGGAAGCGCGCCATTATAACCAGACCTCTCGCTTCACTCAACGCAAAGTGTCGATTTACATAGGAAAAATCGCTTACGTTCGTCCAGTTACTTAGAGATCGACCCGAACAACCCTCACCGAAAATCCTAACACTGAGGCGATCTGCTGCAAAAAGTTCGGTTTAAAGACGGCATCTGCCCAGTTATTGAAGATAAAACCGAGGTTCGAGAAAGCGCAGGACTGCAGGAACAGAAACCCGTTAATGTCATCTTCGTGCCCACACAGTGGGCAGATAAAGTTGTCCGTATGCCCCGGAAACCACTCATCCAGGCTTTCAAACAAGGCCTCACCCACTTCCTGACGGCACTCAGGACACCCCGCTTCTTCGTGAAAATCACGGGTCGGTGTATAGATACAACGCCGGTAGATGACCTCTAGCCCATGAACTGCCTGGCCGAATGGCAGCAGCTCAGGTCGCTCAACCACCTTGCGCGCCCCGGCAGCAATCCCGTATCCCATATGCCGGCCAGTGCGCCCACATGTGCTCAACTCAGCTTCAATGATGTTTTGCCGGGTGAGCCAACGCACCAGTTTCAGCGCCGCAGCCTCATGGCTGGGAAAGCTGGAAATCTGCGGAACGATGATGGCTTGCTGCTGATTCATGACGCGTTCTGCTCGGGTAAAGAGCGCGCAGCTTAATCCGCTGAATCGCCCGGTCAAGACAAGGAATCAATTTGAACCCTTTGGCCGCATTCGCAAAGTCATTACTATGCACGGATGATCAAAGACCCATTCCAACGCCTGAACCTCGACCGCGAGGTGCTCAGCGTCAGCCAACTCAACAGCCGCGCGCGCCTGCTGCTGGAAGACGTATTCACCAACATCTGGGTTGAAGGCGAAATTTCCAACCTGGCCAAACCGGCTTCCGGGCACATCTACTTCACCTTAAAAGACAGTCAGGCACAGGTGCGTTGTGCGTTGTTCCGGCAAAACGCCCTGCGTGTGCGCCAGGCCCTGCGCGACGGGTTGGCAGTCAAGGTGCGCGGCAAGGTGTCACTGTTTGAAGGCCGTGGCGATTACCAGCTGATTCTGGATACGGTCGAGCCAGCGGGTGACGGCGCCTTGCGCCTGGCATTCGAAGCGCTGAAAGAAAAGCTCAGCGCAGAAGGTCTGTTTGCTGCCGAGAACAAGATTGCCCTGCCGACGCATCCTAAGCGCATCGGCATTATCAGCTCACCGACCGGCGCGGTGATTCGCGACATTATTAGCGTGTTCCGCCGCCGAGCCCCGCAAGTAGAACTGAATCTGGTTCCGACCGCGGTGCAAGGCCGGGAGGCCACCGCTCAGATCGTCCGGGCACTCGAGCTGGCGGACAAACAGGGCTTCGACGCCCTGATCCTGGCCCGTGGCGGTGGTTCGCTGGAAGACCTTTGGTGCTTCAATGAAGAGCCTGTGGCTCGTGCCATTGCCGCATGTGTCACGCCAATTGTCAGCGCTGTCGGCCATGAGACCGATGTGTCGATTGCCGACTTTGTTGCCGATGTCCGCGCGCCGACGCCCTCCGCCGCTGCGGAACTGCTGGCCCCGGATAACAGCGAGCTGGTACAGCGCCTCTATACCCTGCAGCGCCGCCTGCACATGCGCATGCAACACCGCCTGGAGCGGGAACGCATGCGCCTGGACGGTCTGCAACGGCGCCTGCGCCATCCCGGCGAGCGCCTGCGCCAACACGCTCAGCGTGTGGATGATCTGGACATGCGCCTGATCCGCGCCATGCAGATGCAATCAGGCAAACGCAGGGAACGCCTGCACAACCTGCAAACCCGCCTGCTCAGCCTGCACCCGCAGCGGGATCTGAAGCTACTCGGGCAACGTCTGGACACTCTTACGGAACGAATGTACCGCAGCATGTTCGAAGGTCTGCGGGCGCGGCAGCTGCGTCTCAACAGCCAGGTTCAGACCCTGCATGCGGTCAGTCCGTTGGCGACACTGGGACGTGGCTACAGCATTTTGCTGGACGACAAAGGCCGGGCTATCCGCGACGCAGCGGACACCCAACCCGGGCAGCGCCTAAAAGCCCGCCTCAGCAAGGGCGAACTGGATGTTCGCGTCGAAGACAACCACCTGCAGCCCGCCAATTTGTCGCTGCTGGATTGATCGAAACCGGCTGCTAAGTCAGCCGCACAGGATGATGTATGCGTTTTTGTGTTTTAGCCGTTGCCTTGTTACTCGCCCTACCCGCCCATGCTGATGGTTTCATCAGCCGCCTGCTTAACAAGCCGGTTCCCGGAGGTGTGGCAGTTGTTGATCTGGGCCCGGCAGCCAGCGCCCCCTCAGTCACTTATCAGGGTAAGCCGGTGCTTGTTATTCATGAAGATCAGCAGCGCTGGATCGCCATTGTCGGTATCCCCCTGAGCGTGAAGCCCGGCGTACAGCAAATCAGCGTGAACAATGGTCAGCAATTGAGCTTTCAGGTCGCCGGCAAGCACTACAGCGAACAACGCATCACCATTAAGAACCAGCAGCAGGTCACCCCCAATCAGGACAACCTGCGCCGCATTGAGCGCGAGCTGGCCGAGCAAACACGCGCTTATCAGCAATTCAGCCCGCGCCAACCCAGCAACTTGCTGTTTGATCGCCCGGTCAACGGTCCGCTTTCCAGCCCCTTCGGCCTGCGCCGCTTCTTTAATGGAGAGGAACGTAACCCGCATTCCGGTCTGGATTTCGCAGCCAGTAAAGGCACACCGATCAAAGCACCGGCAGCTGGCAAGGTGATTCTGGTAGGCGACTATTTCTTCAATGGCCGCACGGTGTTTCTCGACCACGGCCAGGGACTGATTAGCATGTTCTGCCATTTGTCGGCCATTGATGTGAAAGTCGGTGACGACGTTGCCCGCGGCGGAGTTGTCGGCAAAGTTGGCTCCACAGGTCGAGCCACCGGCCCACATCTGCACTGGAACGTAAGCCTGAATGATGCGCGGGTTGATCCGGCGATTTTTATCGGCGCCTTTAAGCCCTAGCACTCTGTCAGACAACTGACACTCCGAGCCTATAACCTTGCCGGGTTTGTTATGGTGGCCTGTTGAAACATGCAGACCACCCTGACAGACCAATTGACTCTATGGCTGCCTGGCCTGAGCGGCATGTGAATTAATGGACCCTGCTTACAGGAGCGACACGAGCAGCATGAAAGAACTGTACAACGAATCCCTGACATGGCTTCAGCAATATCCGGAGCTCTACACCCTGACCACACTGACTTTGTTGCTGCTGGCCGCCTGGATCGGCAACTTCATCGTCAAGCGCATTCTGGTTCGAGGTTTTTACCGCGCCCTCAGAAGCACACCGATCGGCCAGGATCAACTGATCTACGATTCGCGGGTCATCGCGCGTCTGGCCAATATTGTTCCGGCCCTGATCATCACTGGCGGCATAAACCTGATCCCCAACCTGCCAAAAGTCGTTGTCACGGTTACTGAAAACGTCTGCAGTGCCTTCATTGTGCTGTCTATCGCACTGGCGATCAGCGCTGTACTGACCATCATTAATTCACTGTACGACCGCCGCCCCAACGCACATCTGAAGCCTATTAAAGGTTACGTTCAGGTCATCAAGATTGTGGTCTTCGCGATCGCCGCGATTCTGATGATCGCCAGCCTGATCGACCGCTCACCACTGATCCTGCTGTCCGGTTTGGGTGCGATGGCTGCGGTGCTGATGTTGATCTTCCAAGACACCTTGCTGTCATTGGTGGCCAGCGTGCAGATTTCATCCAGCGACATGGTGCGTGTCGGTGACTGGATTGAAATGCCACAGCTCAATGCAGATGGCGATGTGATTGATATCGCCCTGCACACCGTCAAGGTGCAGAACTGGGATAAGACCATCACCACCATTCCAACTAAGCGCCTGATTACCGATCCGTTCAAAAACTGGCGCGGCATGCAGGAGTCCGGTGGCCGCCGAATCAAACGCAGCCTTTATCTGGATCAGACCAGCGTGCGCTTTCTCAGCCCGGACGAAATCGCCCACTTGCAGAAATTCCTGCTACTGGGGCAATACCTGAGCAACAAAAAAAGCGAGCTGGAAAGCTGGAACAGCCAGTTAGCTGAAGCAGCACAAGAACCAGCAAATACCCGCCGCGTGACCAACATTGGTACTTTCCGTGCTTATGTTGAGCACTATCTGCGCCAACACCCAGGCATCCATCAGGGCATGACTCAGCTCGTCCGCCAGATGCAGCCTACTGCAGAGGGTTTGCCGCTTGAGCTGTACTGCTTTACCTCGACAGTAGCCTGGGGCCCCTATGAAGCCATCCAGTCGGATATCTTTGATCACCTGCTGGCCATCCTTCCAGAGTTTGGCCTGCGCGTTTTCCAGTCCCCGAGCGGGGCAGATATGCGCGAACTGAAAGCCTCCATGGCTCCAACTTCCCAAGGTTAATATGCATTGCGGGCGACAACCTTATAAGTCGCCCGCAATTTTTCACAAGCAACCCGCACCGAAGCGCCATTAATATCGCTAAAAATTCGCTTTCAGGATATTAATTACCAATTTTCAAGCATTGCTTGCCAGCTTTAACCCCAAAGTTTAGGGTTAGCGCCATGAAAAACACTCATACCCTCTTTCTGCTGCGCCAACATGCCAATCTATGTTTGGTAAGCCAGCGACTGCGTGGCTAACTCTCAGCCCCAGATCTATCCGATTTCCCGAATTGTTTAGCGGCTGCCACAAGCGCCGAGTTTTAAGGATTAGCCATGAGCATGCTTAAAGATCCATCCAGCAAATACCGTCCGTTTACTCAGATCAGCCTCCCGGATCGCACTTGGCCTGATCAGATCATCACTAAAGCGCCGATCTGGTTGTCCACCGACCTGCGTGACGGTAACCAGTCGCTGATCGAACCCATGGACGCCGAGAAGAAAATGCGTTTCTTCAAGTGCCTGGTTCAAGTGGGTCTGAAAGAGATCGAAGTAGGCTTCCCGTCCGCTTCGCAGACTGATTTCGACTTCGTCCGCGAATTGATCGAAGGCGGCCACATCCCGGATGACGTCACCATTCAGGTACTGACCCAGGCCCGTGACGACCTTATTGAACGTACCTTCGAATCCCTCAAAGGCGCGAAAAAAGCCATCGTTCACTATTACAACGCCTGCGCCCCGGCCTTCCGCAAAATCGTCTTTAACCAAGACAAAGCCGGTGTGAAAGCGATTGCCATCGCTGCTGCCAAGACCATCAAGCGCCTGGCCGAAGCTGCACCGGAAACCCAATGGGGCTTTGAGTACTCGCCTGAGGTGTTCAGCTCCACCGAGACCGACTTTGCAGTGGAAGTGTGCAACGCTGTGATCGACGTATTCCAGCCGACTCCGGCCAATAAGTTGATCCTCAACCTGCCAGCCACCATCGAGTGCGCCACACCGAACAACTATGCCGACCAGGTTGAGTGGTTCGGCCGTAACGTCGACAAGCGCGACAGCGTGTTGATCAGCGTGCACACCCACAACGACCGTGGCACTGGCGTAGCGGCTTCCGAACTTGCAGTAATGGCCGGCGCTGACCGCGTTGAAGGCTGCCTGTTCGGTAACGGTGAGCGCACTGGCAACGTCTGCTTGGTGACTTTGGCGCTCAACCTCTACACCCAAGGCGTGAACCCTGAGCTGGACTTCTCCGACATCGACGCCGTGCGCAAAGTGGTCGAGGACTGCAACCAGTTGCCGGTTCACCCACGTCACCCGTACGTTGGCGACCTGGTCCACACAGCATTCTCCGGCTCGCACCAGGATGCGATCCGCAAAGGCTTTGCTCAACAGAAGCCGGATGCCATCTGGGAAGTGCCGTACTTGCCAATCGATCCAGCTGATATCGGCCGCGATTACGAAGCGGTTATCCGCGTCAACAGCCAGTCAGGTAAAGGCGGTATCACCTTCCTGCTTGAGCAGGAATATGGCATCAGCTTGCCGCGTCGCATGCAGATCGAGTTCAGCCAGGTTGTGCAGAAAGAAACCGACCGCCTTGGCCTTGAAATGACCGCAGGCCAAATCTATGAGCTGTTGGTCAACGAGTACTTGAAGGCTGAAACACCGTACACCCTGAAGAGTCATCGCCTCCAGGAAGAAAACGGCAACAGCACGGTTGATGTTGAAGTGCTCAGCAACGGCGAAACACAGAAGTGGCACGGCACCGGTAAAGGCCCGCTGGAAGCATTGGTAGCAGGCCTGCCAGTCAGCGTTGAGATCATGGACTATTCCGAGCACGCCATTGGTGCAGGCACTAACGCTAAAGCCGCAGCCTACATTGAACTGCGCGTGAACGGTGGCCGCGCTCTGCATGGCGTGGGTATTGATGAAAACATCACCACAGCCAGCTTCCGCGCACTGTTCAGCGCACTGAACCGAGCGCTGGCTCAGGCCTAAGCAAAGCGCTTTAGTGATACCTATGAAAGGGGACTTCGGTCCCCTTTTTCGTACGTGGGATAACCAAAAAATATGCGGGCCAATCGGTATTGCATAAGTCCAGGTGCTAGCCTTTTCATTCCTGTCAATTTGCCAAGGAGACACTTATGAGCAAGACCCTCGCTTACGCCGCTCAATCACCGGATACTCCACTGGCGCTCCTTGAAATTCAGCGACGCGAAGTCGGACCAGATGACGTAGCGATCGATATTCTTTACTGCGGTGTATGTCACTCGGACTTGCACACGGCCCGCAATGAATGGAAGAACACCCTGTACCCATCCGTTCCTGGCCACGAGATTGTTGGCACCGTGACGGCCATTGGCCGCAACGTCAAACACTTCAAAGTGGGTGATATCGCCGGTGTTGGCTGTATGGTCGACAGCTGCCAGCACTGCTCGCCCTGCGCAGAAGGCATTGAACAATACTGCGAGAACGGCTTCACCGGCACCTACAACGGCCCGGTGTTTGGGGGAGAAAACACCCTCGGCGGCTACTCCAGCAGCATCGTGGTGAATCAGAAGTTCGTGCTGCATATCCGCCATAAAGACAACCTGGCCGCTGTGGCCCCGCTGCTATGCGCAGGCATCACCACCTACTCGCCACTGCGCCAATGGAAAGTCGGCCCGGGCCAGAAAGTCGGTATTGTCGGTCTGGGCGGCCTCGGCCATATGGGCGTTAAAATCGCTGCAGCGATGGGCGCGTATGTTGTCCTGTTCACCACCTCCCCAAACAAGCGGGAAGATGCACTGCGCTTGGGCGCAGCAGAAGTGGTCGTATCGAAGAACCCGCAGGAAATGGCAGCACACGCCAACAGCTTCGACTTTATCCTCAACACCGTGGCGGCCCCACATGATCTCAACCAGTTCCTGAATTTGCTAAAACTGGATGCAACCATGACCCTAGTCGGCGCGCCGGACTCTCCCCATCCTTCACCCAATGTCTTCGGCCTGATTTTCAAACGCCGCCGTATTGCCGGATCGTTGATTGGCGGCATTGCCGAAACCCAGGAAATGCTGGACTTCTGTGCCGAGCACAACATTGTTTCGGATATCGAGATGATCCCGATGCAGTCCATAAACCAGGCTTACGAGCGCATGCTCAAGAGTGATGTGAAGTATCGCTTTGTGATTGATATGGCGACGCTGAAGCAGTCTGCCTGATTACTTATCGCAGACACAAAGAAGCCCGCCATGAGCGGGCTTCTTTATTGATCACGATAGCGCTCAATATAAGTAGTTATATATCCAACAATACAAGTGCACCAATTACCGCCAACTGAAGCAAAATACCACATATACCTACAGGAACAGCCCACCAGTTGCTCACAAATGCCCCCTCCCGCTCCATATGCAATCTTAAATACTCCTGCATGTAAAACTTGGACAACTCATGCATACCGAAGGCAATCGCAATGGCAAACGCAACCCCTGGTACTTCTTCAGGGACAATAAAAGCCAGGCCCAACCCCACTGCTATCAACCCTAAGGCAGTCCACCAAACAGAAGAAACTCGATGAGCCTGCCCCATTGACTGCAAATTATGTGCAATGATCCAAGCCCCAGCTAATGGCCCTCCAAGAATACTAGCTATGAGTACAGCCGAAGTTCGATACAAGCTGGGAGAGTCTGAAATATCAGTAGACTCCAGTGCCTCGCCAGTTTCTTGATGACGTTCCATGTCGATAACCCTAGATAATAGTCAACAGCTATTATAGATGTAACTAAATACAGAGTAATTTGCAGCAGCTCGCAATTTGATACTGTCACTACAAAACTGAAACTATCTCAATTCAATAACCGTGTTGCACTCAGATCCGCCCCCTTTCTCAACTCTCTACAGCCTTACAACACCGCCCAACTCAGCTAACTCTGTTAACGAAGTTCAAATATGTCAGCATCCAGATATGCCGGGAAGCGTTCTCGGTAATCAGCCAACGCTTTGGCACTCAGGGTGTGGCGCAGAACCCCATCAGTAGTATCCGGCGCAATCAGGTAATCACCCTGGAAGTCCAACAACTGGCTGTCGCCGCTGTAGGGATAACCCTTGCCGTCAGTTCCTACCCGGTTCACCGCAGCGACGTAACACAGGTTTTCGATGGCACGGGCTGGCAACAGGCGGTTCCAGTGATTACGCCGGGCTGCGGGCCAGTTGGCGGTGTAAATCAGCAGATCGGTATCACCGGCACTGCGACTCCACACTGGGAAGCGCAGGTCGTAGCAGATCAACGGGCGCACCTTCCAACCCTTGAGCTCGACCACCACTTGCTCATCACCCGCGCTGTAATACTTGTGTTCGCCAGCCATGCGGAACAGGTGGCGCTTGTCGTATTGCGCATAGGTGCCTTCCGGGCGTGCCCAGATCAGACGATTGCGGTAACTACCATCGGCGGCCTGAATAATCAGGCTGCCCATAATCACTGCATTAACAGCCTGAGCCTGCTGCTGCAGCCATTGCACGCTCGGACCGTCTTCCGGCTCAGCCAGAGCTGCGGACTCCATGCTAAAACCAGTGGTGAACATCTCTGGCAATAGTATCAAGTCAGCGCCTTTAGCCTGAGCGAATAACGCCTCAAAGTGCTCACGGTTAGCCTGCGGGTCATGCCACGCCAGCTCAGTCTGGAGCAGTGCCACCTCAAGATCAGGCAACTGGCTCAATTCCTTTAAATCGCGCATAGCTTCTCCGCTGCTTGTCGCAAGGTTTCCTCACGTTTGGCAAAGCACAAACGCACCAGACGCATATTCTCTGGCGGCTGTTGATAAAAAACCGATACCGGAATGACAGCAACGCCGTGTTCACGGGTCATCCATTCAGCCATGTCGACATCATTGAGATCGTCACGAATGGCGGAATAATCCACCACCTGGAAATAAGTGCCAGGCGCGCGGCTAAAGGTGAAACGGGAGCCCTCAAGCAGGTCGCAGAACACATCGCGCTTGGCCTGATAAAAACCCGGAAGCTCGTCCACATGCTCAGGATGAGCCGCCATATAGTCCGCCAGCCCCCACTGCAGCGGAGTAACACCACAGAAATTGACGTACTGATGCACCTTGCGCAGTTCACCACTCAACGCAGGCGGCGCAACCACATAGCCGGTTTTCCAGCCGGTGACGTGATAGGTTTTGCCGAATGAGCTGACTACAAAGGCGCGCTGGTACAGCTCTTCATGGGCCAACACACTGGCATGCTTGCGACCGTCAAACAGCAAGTGCTCATAGACCTCATCACTGATCAGATAGATTTCACGCCCACGGATCAGTGCTGCCAGCTGGTCCAGCTCTTCGCGGGTGATCAGCGAACCACTGGGGTTGTGTGGGCTGTTGATAATGATCATGCGGGTTTTGCTGCTGAGCGCATCCTGCAGTTTCTGCCAGTCGATACGAAAATCCGGCAACGTCATTGGCACATGCACACAGCGACCGCCCGCCAGTTCAACGGACGGTTCGTAACTGTCATAGCTGGGATCGAAAACGATCACTTCATCGCCGGGGTGAATCACTGCCTGGATCGCACAGAAAATCGCCTCAGTCGCCCCCGGCGTGATGGTGATCTCAGTATCGGCGCTAACTTTCGCACCGTAGCAACGGGCGATTTTCGCTGCGACCTGCTCACGCAGGGCAGGTAAACCTGTCATCGGTGCGTACTGGTTGTGCCCGGCAGAAATGTGCGCAGCGACCGCGTCACGCAGCCCTTGCGGGCCATCAAAATCCGGAAAGCCCTGAGACAGGTTCAGCGCGCCAGTTTCCACAGCGAGCTGCGACATACGGGTAAAAATAGTGGTGCCGACATTAGGCAACTTACTGGTGATCATTACGGCTAATCCCTGAAGCGTCTCTGCGCTGAATACTGACAAGCCCGCAGAATAGCCCATCCACCAGATGCACAAAAGGCACCCGAAGGTGCCTTTATAGAGCGCTGCGTGTAGTGGCCTGTCGGCTTACTTACGCTTGTCCTTACGTTTTTTCTCAGCCTTCTTGTGGTGGCTCATCAAACGGCGCTTCTTGTTCACCTGACGGTCTGTCAGCGTGTTCTTGTTACCCTCGTACGGGTTGTCACTGCCTTTGAACTCAATACGGATAGGCGTACCCACCAGCTTCAGAACACGTCGGTAGGTGTTCTCCAGGTAACGAACGTACGACTTCGGTACTGCATCCACCTGGTTACCGTGAATCACGATCAGCGGTGGGTTAGCACCGCCCAAGTGGGCATAACGCAGCTTGATACGGCGGTTATTGACCATAGGTGGAGCGTGATCACTGACCGCATCCTCAAGAATTTGCGTCAGACGACTGGTCGGCCAGCGGGTAATCGCAGACTTGAACGAGGCCTGTACCGACTTGTAAAGATTGCCGACACCTGTGCCATGCAAAGCGGAGATAAAGTGAATGTCGGCGAAATCGACAAAGAACAGCCGGCGCTCCAGCTCAGTCTTCACATAGTCACGCTCGCTCGGCTCCATGCCATCCCACTTGTTCAGGGCAATTACCAGCGCACGGCCACTCTCCAGAACAAAGCCCAGCAGGTTCAAATCGTGATCAACCACCCCTTCGCGGGCATCCATAACGAAGACCACGACGTTCGAGTCTTGAATAGCCTGCAGGGTTTTCACCACTGAGAACTTTTCCACTGCCTCGAAAATCTTGCCACGACGGCGCACACCGGCCGTGTCGATGAAGGTGTACTTCTCACCGTCACGCTCGAACGGAATGTAGATACTGTCACGGGTTGTACCGGCCTGGTCATACACAATGACCCGCTCTTCGCCCAGCATGCGGTTGACCAGCGTCGACTTACCGACATTAGGACGCCCGATAATCGCCAGCTTGATCCCGTCTTTCTCGCTCGGCCCCGGAATACGCTTGGCTTCCTGACCTTCGAGAACTTCATCCTCTTCCTCACCCTCTTCCGGCTCTTCAGCATCTTTCGGGAAAGAACCCAGAACCGTCTCAAGCATTTGGGTGATACCACGGCCATGGGCACCGGCAATCGCCAGGGACTCACCCATGCCCATGCTGGCGAACTCAGCACGAGCCAGATCAGGATCGAGGTTATCGACCTTGTTGATCACCAGGAAACTGCGCTTGTTACGGCGACGCAGGTGTTCTCCGATCATTTGATCAGAGGCCGAGAGACCGGCACGTGCATCCACCAGAAACAGAACAGCATCAGCCTCTTCGATAGCTTGCAGCGACTGCTCAGCCATCTTGGCGTCAATACCCTCTTCATCCCCGGAAATACCACCGGTATCGATGACGATGTAGGTTCGACCCTGCCACTTGGCCTCACCGTATTGGCGATCTCGGGTCAGACCAGACAGGTCGCCGACAATAGCGTCACGGGACTTGGTCAAGCGGTTAAACAGGGTGGATTTGCCCACATTCGGGCGACCCACCAGGGCAATTACGGGAACCATCAGGCTCTCCACTTCGTTATTTCAGAAAATACAAAAGCCGCTGCTTGCGGCAGCGGCCATGACTCAACGCCCGTTGAAGTACCCTCAACGGGCTTCAGCGAATTAATGCTTGATGGTCAACGCCACCAGTTTGCCGCTGTTACTAAAGGCATACAGCATGTCACCCACTACCAGCGGGCGGGCACGCAGGCCATCGCTGTCGATCCGGGTACGCCCCACAAAGCGGCCATCTACCTGACTGACCAAATGCAGATAGCCTTCCAGATCACCGAACGCTACATAACTGGAAAATACTTCCGGGGCAGACAGCTGACGACGGGCCAACGCATCGTTGCTCCACAGAGCAGACGCAGAGCGTTCATCAATGCCTTCTACAGTGCCGTTGGCCAGGCTTACGTAAACGCTGCCATAACCCTGAGCGACACCCACCGAGCTGGAAGCCTCACGCTGCCAGAGAATCTGACCGCTTTCGAAGTCCAGCGCCGCTACGCGGCCCTGATAGCTGACGGCATACAGAGTACCGGCAGACAGCAGAAGACCGCCGTCGATATCCACAACACGCTCAAGCTCGGAGCGGCCTTGCGGGATAGCAACACGCTGCTCCCAAACCGGAACGCCACGCTCAGCATCCAGAGCGATAACCTTACCGGTTGAGAGGCCGGCAATCGCCAGACGGTTAGTCAGAACTGGACTGCCAGTGCCGCGCAACGTCAACACAGCCGGAGTGTTCTCAAAAATCCAGCGCTGATTGCCGGTATACATATCGAGCGCAATAAGGCGGTCATCCTGAGTCTGAACCAGAACAACATCACCATTAAGCGCTGGAGCAGCGAGAACCTCGCTCGTTACACGAGAACGCCACTTTTCCTCACCGGTTGCACTGTCCAGCGCGATGATCTCACCCTTGAGGGTACCGACCACGACCAGACCATACCCTGCACCTACAGCACCAGATACAGGCAGCTCCAAATCTTGCTTCCACAGCACCTTACCGGTGGTGCGGTTCATTGCCACAACCAGGCCTTCTACGTCAGCAGCATAAATCTGCTCGCCATCGATGGCCGGAACCAGCATGTTGAACGTTTCGCCCTGGCCTTCACCAATCGAGCGGCTCCAGACTTTATCCAGACGCACTTCTTCGGTGAATTTAGGCAGCTCGGCTGGGGGCAGCTCCTTATTGCTATTGCTGCTGCAACCCACAGCCATTACGGCCAGGGCCAGCAGTGCGGCATTCTTCCAACGCATCACGTTATGCATCCCCTTTGGCCAGGTCGTCTAGCTTCATTTGCAGACCACCCACAGCTGCATCATCAGCCAGTGCAGCCTTGGCTTTTTCATACGCAGCGCGGGCTTCGTCAGCACGGCCCAGTTGCACTAACAGGTCACCTTTCAGCTCTTCACGGCTGGCCACAAACGCCGAGATGGCCTCACCATCTAACAGCTTCAGGCCATCTTCGGCCTTCTCCTGCGCGGCCAGTACACGAGCAAGGCGCTGACGCGCCATCTCGCCCAGACTCTTGTCAGCTGGCTTATCGACAATTGTCTTCAACTCAGTCGCTGCGTCATCCAGCTTTCCTGCATCAACAGCAACCTTGGCTACGAACAGGCTGCCGTACTGGGCATAAGCTGTACCGGCGTAATCCTTCTTCAGGGTATTGGCCAGTTCTGCAACTTTACCGGCGTCTGGCTTGCCACTAGGGTCAAGCGCAGCTTCCAGCAGTTGCTGATAGAGTGCTGAGGCTCCATAAGCATGATTGGCCTGGTATGACTGCCAAGCGTTCCAGCCAAGTACTGCCGCCAGTGCAATGATCACACCTGTCAGCAATGGCTTGCCGTTACGCTGCCACCAATCCTTGATTACCGCCAACTCTTCATCGTCAGTACGCGAAACCACCCCAACACTCCTATTCGCTGTATCTCTATAGCAGGTGCTCAGACCTGTTTGGCACAAGCCGCCAGATGATCGGCCAAATCCGACCAGGCAATATTTTGTTGCTCGCCCTGTCCACGTAGCGGCTTGCAACCTACTACTTGCTGAGCCAGTTCATCTTCACCGAGGATCAGTGCGTACAGCGCTGCGCTCTTGTCGGCTTTCTTAAACTGACTTTTAAAACTCCCACCACCGGCGTTGACCTGCAAACGCAGCCCCGGCAACTGGTCACGCAACTTCTCGCTCAGAGCCAACGCTGCGAGTTCAGCAGGCTCACCAAAGGCACACATATATACATCAACTGAGCGAGCGATTTCAGCCGGCACTTTACCCAAGGTTTCGAGCAAGAGCACCAATCGTTCGATACCCATTGCAAAACCAACACCGGTAGTCGGCTTGCCGCCCATCTGCTCAACCAGGCCATCGTAGCGGCCACCAGCACAGACAGTGCCCTGTGAGCCGAGCTGATCAGTCACCCACTCAAACACGGTTTTGCTGTAGTAATCCAAGCCACGAACCAGTTTCGGGTTGACCACATAAGGCACACCTGCTGCATCCAAGCGCGCTTTAAGTCCTTCGAAATGGTTGCGGGAATCTTCATCCAGGTAGTCTGCCAGCTTCGGTGCGTTGACCAGAATGGCCTGGGTTTGCGCCGACTTGCTGTCCAGTACACGCAGCGGATTGGTGAGCATACGGCGACGGCTGTCTTCATCCAGCTGATCCGCATTGGCAGTCAGAAACTCGACGAGTGCGTCACGGTAAACCGCGCGGGCAGCGCTGGTACCCAAGCTGTTCAGCTCCAGCTTGACCGAGTCGCGAATACCCAACAAACCCCACAGACGCCAAGTCAGCAGGATCAACTCGGCATCAATATCCGGGCCGTCGATATTGAATACTTCGACCCCGATCTGATGGAACTGACGATAACGGCCCTTTTGAGGGCGCTCGTGGCGGAACATCGGGCCGATGTACCACAATTTTTGCTGTTGGCCAGCGCCGGCCAGGCCATGCTCCAGCACCGCGCGCACGCATGCTGCGGTCCCTTCCGGGCGCAGGGTCAGAGAATCGCCATTGCGATCCTCGAAGGTATACATTTCCTTTTCGACAATATCGGTCACTTCACCAATGGAGCGCTTGAATAGCTCAGTGAACTCGACGATAGGCATGCGAATCTGCTGATAACCATAGCCATCCAGCAGACCAGCCACAGTGCCCTCAAAATAGCGCCACAGTGGCGTCTGATCAGGCAGGATATCGTTCATGCCACGAATGGCTTGCAAAGGCTTGCTCACTTAAATTCCTTAACGCGTCTTAGCTGCGCGCAATAACAGCAGCGTCAGCAGCCGCTTTGGCCGCTGCTTTTTCACGAATCAGTTTTTCCAGCTCATCGACCAGGTTTTCGTTGGTCAGCTTTTGAGCCGGTTTGCCATCAATGTAAATCAGGTTGGGCTGGCCGCCTGTAAGGCCGATATGGGCCTCTTTGGCCTCACCTGGTCCGTTCACCACGCAGCCAATGACGGCCACATCCATTGGCACCAGCAGGTCTTCAACTCGTTGCTCCAGCTCATTCATGGTCTTAACCACATCAAAGTTCTGCCGCGAGCAGCTTGGGCAGGCAATGAAGTTAATGCCACGGGAACGCAGGCGCAGTGACTTGAGAATATCGAAGCCGACTTTAACCTCTTCCACCGGGTCTGCAGCCAGCGAAATGCGGATCGTGTCGCCAATCCCTTCAGCCAGCAACATACCAAGACCTACAGCGGATTTAACGGTACCGGAACGCAGACCGCCCGCCTCGGTAATTCCCAAGTGCAGTGGCTGCTCAATTTGCTTGGCCAGCAGACGATAAGCCTCAACAGCCATAAACACGTCAGAAGCCTTTACGCTGACCTTAAAGTCCGGGAAGTTCAGGCGATCCAGATGTTCAACATGTCGCAACGCTGACTCAACCAGCGCTTGCGGCGTAGGCTCACCGTATTTCTTCTGCAAATCCTTTTCGAGCGAGCCGGCATTGACCCCAATTCGAATCGGAATGCCTTTGTCACGAGCCGCCTCGACCACAGCGCGTACGCGGTCCTCACGACCGATGTTGCCCGGATTGATACGCAGGCAATCCACACCCAATTCCGCCACGCGCAGGGCAATCTGGTAATCGAAGTGAATATCGGCCACCAGCGGCACATTGACCTGCTGTTTGATCAGGCCAAAGGCCTCAGCAGCATCCATATCCGGTACAGAAACCCGGACGATGTCGGCACCTGCTGCTTCCAGACGACGGATCTGAGCGACGGTGGCAGCAACATCATGCGTGTCGCTGTTGGTCATACTCTGAACCGAGATCGGTGCATCACCACCTACTGGTACTGAACCCACCCAGATTTTGCGCGAAACGCGGCGCTTGATCGGTGACTCACCGTGCATGTTATTGCCCACCCAATTTCAGACGTGCAGTCTCACCAGAGATAAAGGGCGCAACATCCACTTCTGCACCATTCAAACGAACACTGACACCGCGAGCATAGCCAAGGCGCAACTCGAGCGGTGCCTGACCGGCGATCTGAAAGCTCTCACCGTTGCGCTTAAGGGACGCATGGAGAATCTTGCCAGTCGCATCTTTTACCTGAATCCAGCAATCAGCGGTAAACGCCAGATCGATCAATGCCTCACCTGCTGCCAGTTGTACTGGAGGTGCAGGAGTGGTCACAGGAGCTGTTGCCTGAGCGGCGGCGGGAACACTGTTGGATTGTTCAGCGACTGTCGATACTGCTGCTGGAGCTGACACCTCTGGAGCTGTTATAGCTACCGCGGGGTCAGTGGCATCTGTATTGGTCTCACTGCCCGCTTCGACATCAGGATCGGCTAGCACTTGCTCTTGTTCAGCTTCTTGTTGAGCCTCTTCGACAGCCTGATCTTCCGGTTCATCGAGCGGATGAATCTGAGTCGTGCCGTCGGCTCCCTCTACTTCGACGTGCTCCAAGCTGGTTGTGGCCATGCTCTGCTCACGTCGTTCAGCCTGATCTTGCCACCAGTAAAAACTAAGCCCCCCCAGGCCAACCAGTGCAATAACACTGACCACCTTGAGCACACGCTGAGAAATGTTGCGCGGCTCTTCAATGCGATCAAGGCTGTGCACACTGCTCTCAACAGCTGAGGATCCGGTGAATGCATCAAACTCGCGAACGAGCTCAGCCTGATCAAGTCCCAACAGCTTGGCGTAGGTGCGCACATAGCCACGGGCGAATGTCAGACCCGGGACTTTCTCAAACGCGCCCTGCTCGATTTCATTCAGGCGCTGTACAGTCAAATTCAGTTGAGCGGCGACTTCAGCAACCGCCCATCCCCGAGCCTCACGCGCTTTGCGCAAGGTCTCGCCAGGATTCACCCGGGAAACAGCCACAGTTTCTGGTTGCGCCGTTTTCATTATTGCTCCGACAGGTATTGCTGATATTCCGGGGTAGCCGGATAGAGTCGTTTTAACTGTAGACCGAGACTCGCGGCGTCATCGCGCTCTTCAAAAACCTTTGCCAGGCGAATTCCAAGTAAAAGACTGGCTGCACTATGCGGAGCTAATGCGACATAGCCCTGATAGTAGCCTCGCGCAGGCACATACTCTTTATCCAGATAGGACAGTTGAGCCATTTCAAGCAAAGCCCGTGGCTGGCGCGAATTGAGACGCAACGACCGTTCGAAGTAAACCTTAGCTTGATCCCGCTGATTAAGCTGCAACGCGGTAAGACCAAGATTTTCAAACACCCGCGAACGCTCGGGGTACAGCGTGTCTTCGGAGGCTTTCAGATAAGCATCAAACGCCTCTTTATAGCGCTTCTGCTCATATAGAAAACCACCATAATTATTAAGCATGCGGGCTTCACCACCACTGAGCGATATCGCCTTGCGGAAATGGCTCTCGGCCAGTGCTGGTTCCATTTCTGTCTGGAACACAAAGCCCAATGTTGCATGAACATCGGCACTGGACGGATCTAGATCCAGCGCTTGCTTGAGCGGCACTTTTGCCCGCTCGGTATCGCCATTGCGCAAATAACCCAAGCCAAGCTGCATGAAAGCATCCCGGGCTTCCTGGCGACCCTTGTCGGTTTTTAACGGATCAAGATTTGTACCGGTTGAGACACAACCGGCCAACAGACTGGCGGCCAACAGCATTAATGCAGGTCGCAAAGTCATGGCGCACTCCCTCAGGTTCGATTGGCAGCAGAACTCGCGGCGTCAGTTTCGCTATTCAGTTGACGAACAGCAATATAACGCTCGCTACGGCGGGTACGGTCCATGACCTGCCCGACCAGTTGCCCACATGCTGCATCAATATCTTCGCCGCGTGTGGTACGGACTGTGACATTGTGCCCTGCTTTGTGTAACAAGTCCTGAAAACGGCGGATCGCATTATTGCTCGGCCGCTCGTAACCGGAATGAGGGAACGGATTAAATGGAATCAGGTTGATCTTGCAGGGTACGTCTTTAAGCAAGGCGATCATTTCGTCGGCATGCTGCGGCGTATCGTTAACGTCTTTGAGCAAGGTATACTCAATGGTCAGCACCCGCTTTTCACCCAGACGCGAGATATAGCGCTTGCAAGCCGCGAGCAACATTTCCAGCGGATACTTCTTATTGATCGGTACCAGTTTGTTACGCAACTCATCATTCGGCGCATGCAGCGACAGAGCGAGAGATACGTCGATCACCTCAGCCAGCTTATCGATCATCGGTACAACGCCCGAAGTAGACAGCGTGACTTTACGCTTGGAAATGCCGTAACCGAGGTCATCCATCATGATTTTCATGGCGGCGACGACATTATCGAAGTTCAGCAGTGGCTCGCCCATCCCCATCATCACCACGTTGGTGATGGCGCGGTCGATCTTAGCCGGGATGGTGCCGAAGGACTTATTCGCGATCCACACCTGGCCGATGATCTCGGCGGCAGTCAGATCACTGTTGAAGCCCTGTTTGCCCGTGGAGCAGAAGCTACAGTCCAGAGCACAGCCTGCTTGGGATGAAACACACAGAGTGCCCCGTGATCCTTGCGGGATGTACACGGTTTCCACGCAGCTGCCCGATGCCACCCGCACAACCCACTTGCGCGTGCCATCAGAAGAAATATCTTCACTGACCACTTCCGGGCCGCGAATCTCGGCAGAAGCCTTGAGCTTTTCGCGCAAGGCTTTGCCGATATTGGTCATGGCATCAAAATCATCCACGCCAAAATGGTGAATCCACTTCATGATCTGACCGGCACGGAAGCGCTTTTCCCCGATCTGTTCGAAGAATTGCTCCAGCTCTTCCTGGGTTAAACCCAGCAGGTTGGTCTTACCGGTCGATTGTGTCATGGCCTCACCCTCACCCATTTCGCTTAGCGAATGCGTGCGCAAACTTCAGTTGCAGAGAAGAAGTAAGCGATTTCGCGAGCAGCAGAAGCTTCGGAGTCGGAACCGTGAACAGCGTTTTCGTCGATGGAAACGGCGAAATCAGCACGGATGGTGCCCGGGGCAGCTTCTTTCGGGTTGGTAGCGCCCATCAGTTCGCGGTTAGCCAGAACTGCGTTCTCGCCTTCCAGAACCTGAACGATAACCGGACCGGAAGTCATGAATGCAACCAGATCCTTGAAGAAGCCACGCTCGCTGTGCTCAGCGTAGAAGCCAGCAGCTTCGCGCTCGGACAGCTGTACCATTTTGGAAGCAACGATACGCAGGCCGGCTTTTTCGAAACGGCTGGTGATCTCACCGATAACGTTTTTAGCAACGGCATCCGGCTTGATGATGGAGAAAGTACGTTGAACAGCCATGGAAAACTCCAAAAACAGTGATTTAGCAAAAATTAAACCCGCGAATTATACGCGGGTTCAGGTCAAAAGCGTAGGTGGGTGGCCTAATAGCCTTCAGTCAGCTTCTTCGATCCAAGCTGCCTGAATCGCCTCTAGCACCTTCTCACCTGATCGTTGAGGGTCGTCATCAAACCCAGGTAAAGCCACCACCCACTTATGCAGATCGACGAAATTGACGTAACGCGGATCCACGTCCGGTTTCGAGTCAGCCAATTGAATGGCAATTTCCAGCACATCAACCCACTTCAGACTCATTACAACTCCTCGACTCAATGGGGCGCTTCAGCAGCGTGATTGAGGGAATACTTGGGAATCTCAACGGTCAGGTCTTCGTCCCCGACAATCGCCTGACAGGACAGGCGGGACTGAGCCTCAAGCCCCCACGCCTTATCGAGCATGTCTTCTTCCAGCTCATCCAGCTCGCTTAGCGAATCAAAACCTTCGCGAACGATGCAATGACAGGTGGTGCAGGCACACACACCACCACAGGCACTTTCAATCTCGATGTGGTTATCGTGGGCCACCTCAAGAATAGAAGTACCTGGTTCAACTTCAACGACCAGCCCTTCCGGACACAACACTGCGTGAGGCAGAAAAATGACCTGGGGCATGCTTATTCCTCTATCTCGTTTAGATTACGACCAGCCAGGGCCGCCTTCACGGTGGCATCCAGACGGCGCGCAGCAAAGGCATCGGTAACCTGAGTCAGTCGCTTGGTCTGCTGCTCAATGGCCAGACCATCAGTACCACCCATCAGGTCGCGTAACGCCTCCACCTGTGCGTGGATCGCCACAAGCTCCTCCTCACTCAACAAGCGCTCACCGTCAGCCAGCAATGCTGCCTCGACTGCCTCCAAAAGGCGCTGGGCATCGACCTGCTGCTCACGCAGTACGCGCGCCGCCTTGTCTTCTCCGGCATTACTGAATGAGTCCTGCAACATGCGGGCAATCTCACCATCGGTCAGACCATAAGACGGCTTAACCTGAATACTGGACTCTACGCCAGATGTCAGCTCACGCGCGGATACACTTAACAGACCATCCGCATCCACCTGGAAGGTCACACGGATTTTAGCTGCACCCGCCACCATCGGCGGAATGCCGCGCAGTTCAAAACGCGCCAGAGAGCGGCAGTCACTGATCAACTCACGCTCACCTTGCAGGACGTGAATCATCATGGCGGTTTGGCCATCTTTATACGTGGTGAAATCCTGAGCTCGCGCTACCGGAATAGTGGTGTTGCGCGGAATGACCTTCTCCATCAGCCCCCCCATGGTCTCAAGACCAAGGGACAGCGGGATCACATCGAGAAGCAACAATTCTTCGCCTTCACCACGGCGATTGCCAGCCAGAGCATCAGCCTGGATCGCAGCACCGACAGCTACCACCTGATCCGGATCGATATCGGTCAGCGGCTCACGCTCAAACAGCTCGCCCACCGCTTGGCGCACACGTGGCACACGGGTCGAACCGCCGACCATGACCACGGCTTTAACGTCTTCCAGATCTATACCTGCATCTCGCACGGCACGGCGACAGGCTTTCAGGCTGCGACTAACAAGTGGATCGATCAGTTGATCGAAACCTTCGCGAGTCAACACACCGCTCCAACCCGCATAAGCAACGTCGGTACTATTTGCGGCGGTCAGCGCTTCTTTTGCAGCACAAGCCACAGCCAGCAAAGCACGCTGCTCACTAGGGCTTAAATCGGTAGACAGACCAGCCTGCTCGACGATCCAGCTCGCAACTAAGTGATCAAAGTCATCACCACCCAGCGCGGTATCGCCTCCAGTAGCTAAAACCTCAAACACACCGCCAGTCAGACGCAGAATGGAGATATCAAAGGTGCCGCCACCAAGGTCGTAAATTGCCACCACCCCTTCGGCTTTCTGATCCAGACCGTAAGCCACCGCAGCAGCAGTCGGCTCATTGAGCAGGCGCAATACATTCAGCCCCGCTAGTCGTGCAGCATCCTTAGTGGCTTGACGCTGAGCATCATCGAAATAGGCGGGCACTGTAATGACCGCCCCCACCAACTCACCGCCCAACACAGCTTCGCCGCGCAAGCGCAGCGACTTTAAGATTTCCGCCGAAACCTCCACCGGGCTTTTCGGCCCCTGCACGGTTTCGATAAAGGGCATGTGCGACTCACCTTCAACAAACCGGTAAGGCAACTGCTCGCCCAGCTGTTTCACGTCCGCCAGCCCACGTCCGACCAGACGCTTGACCGACAACACAGTATTGAGCGGATCACTGGAGGCCGCAGCCTTGGCGCTCGCCCCGACTTCGATGCGATCGGCGTGATAACGCACAGCGGACGGCAGAATAACCCGCCCCTCGGCATCAGCAAGCGGTTCGCTCAGGCCGCTTCGGACAGCGGCAACAAGGGAATTGGTAGTACCCAGATCAATCCCGACCGCCAGCTTGCGCTGGTGGGGTTGTGGGCTTTGTCCGGGCTCAGCGATCTGCAGTAAGGCCATGTTGATTCAGTGCTTAAATCAGGGGCGCAGCGTGGCGCGGGGGCATTAATCGTCGAGGCGCTCTTCCAGCTGGCGCACCTCGTGGGAAAGCTTGTCCAGAAACTGCATGCGACGCATCAGGCGCTCGGCCTCTTCACGTTGCGCTGCATCTTCCCAGCAAGCCGCAAAACTTTCATTGAGCGCTTCCTGCGCCTGCTTGAGCCGACGCTTGAACTGGCTGACACCGGCGATATCGGCACTTTCCTGAAGGTCTTCCAGCTCCTCGCGCCACTGCATCTGCTGCAGCAGGAAGTCCGGATCATGCACCGTTACTTCCAGCGGCAACTCACCGCCTTTCAAGGCGAGTAGATAGCGGGCACGCTGAGGGGCACTTTTCAGCACTTGGTAAGCTTCATTCAGGCTGGCCGAACGCTCCAGCGCCAGGCGCTGCTCACGCTCAGAAGCATCGGCGAAACGATCGGGATGCACTTGACGCGCTAGCTCACGATAACGCGTACCGAGCTGATCCAAATCCAGCAGAAACGACGGCTGCAGGTCAAACAAGGCGAAATGGCAGGGGCTGCCGGTACGAAGATCAGACATTGAAGCTTTCGCCGCAACCGCACTCGCCACGCACGTTCGGGTTATTGAACTTGAAACCTTCGTTCAACCCCTCTTTGACGAAATCAAGCTCCGTACCATCCAGATAAACCAGGCTCTTCGGGTCGATGACGACTTTCACGCCATGGGCTTCGTATACCTGATCTTCGCTGGCGGCTTCGTCAACGAACTCAAGCACATAGGCCAAACCGGAACAGCCCGTTGTGCGAACACCCAAACGAATGCCTACACCCTTACCGCGCCCCTCAAGGGAACGACGCACATGGGCAGCAGCCGCTTCAGTCATGCTGATAGCCATCGACTACCTCCTCAGAGCAGGCCTTTCTTCTGCTTGTAATCGCGAACAGCTGCCTTGATGGCATCTTCTGCGAGCACGGAGCAGTGAATCTTCACCGGCGGCAGAGCCAGTTCTTCAGCCAGCTCAGTGTTCTTAATGGTTTCCGCCTCATCCAGGGTTTTGCCCTTCATCCACTCGGTGGCGAGGGAGCTGGAAGCGATTGCAGAACCGCAGCCATAGGTTTTGAACTTGGCGTCTTCAATCACACCCTGCTCGTTAACCTTGATCTGCAGACGCATTACGTCGCCACACGCCGGAGCGCCGACCATGCCGGTACCGACGTCCGGATCAGCCGCGTCCATCTTGCCGACGTTGCGCGGGTTTTCGTAGTGGTCAATGACCTTGTCACTGTAAGCCATGCTGGTATTCCTCTCTCATCAGGGGCTGCTCACCGGCAGCCTTAGTGTGCAGCCCACTCGACTTTGGACAGGTCCACACCTTCTTTAAACATATCCCACAGCGGCGACAGTTCACGCAGCTTGGTAACCGCCTCGCGCACTTTCTGCGCGGCGTAATCAACTTCTTCTTCAGTGGTGAAACGGCCGAAGGTGAAACGGATCGAGCTGTGTGCCAGCTCGTCGTTACGACCCAGCGCGCGCAGCACGTAGGAAGGCTCCAGCGAGGCCGAAGTACAGGCCGAGCCGGAAGAAACTGCGAGGTCCTTGAGCGCCATGATAAGAGACTCACCTTCGACATAGTTAAAGCTGAGGTTCAGGTTGTGCGGCACGCGGGCAGTCATGCTGCCATTGACGTACAGCTCTTCCATATCTTCCAGCTGTTTGAAGAAACGCTCATTAAGCGCTTTGATGCGCTGGTTTTCCTGCGCCATCTCTTCTTTGGCGATGCGGAAAGCCTCGCCGATACCCACGATCTGGTGAGTAGCCAAGGTGCCGGAGCGCATACCGCGCTCGTGACCACCGCCGTGCATCTGGGCTTCCAGACGAACACGCGGTTTACGGCGTACATACAGCGCACCAATACCTTTCGGGCCGTAGGTTTTGTGCGCGGAGAACGACATCAGATCAACCTTCAGCGTGTTCAGGTCAATCTCAACCTTACCGGTGGACTGTGCAGCATCAACATGGAAAAACACGCCACGGGAGCGAGTCAGCTCACCAATCGCAGCGATATCGTTGATGGTGCCAATTTCGTTATTTACGTGCATAACGGACACCAGAATGGTGTCTTCTCGCAATGCAGCTTCGATCATTGCAGGAGTGATCAAACCGTCTTCGGTCGGATCCAGGTAGGTCACTTCAAAGCCTTCACGCTCAAGCTGGCGCATGGTGTCGAGGACAGCCTTGTGCTCAATCTTGGAGGTAATCAGGTGCTTACCCTTGGACTTGTAGAACTCAGCAACACCCTTGATCGCAAGGTTGTCAGACTCGGTAGCACCAGATGTCCAGACAATTTCACGCGGGTCCGCATTGACCAGCTCGGCGACCTGGCGACGTGCATTCTCAACCGCTTCTTCCGCTTTCCAGCCAAAAACGTGGGAACGGGAAGCCGGGTTACCGAAATTACCGTCAACCAGCAGGCAGTCACTCATCTTTTGGGCCACTCGCGGATCAACCGGTGTGGTCGCGGAGTAATCGAGATAAATCGGCAATTTCATCAACTTTCTCCTAATCAGGTACAGGCCATCGGCCTACGTCCAGCTCTTAATCAACGGCGGACGTTTGAATCTTGTCCAGGTTCGGCATTGCAGTATTGCAACGGCGCTGATCCTGACGTAGGGCAACTTCCTGCACTTCACTGCGAGTAACCAGATCAGCCAGGCTAATGCCACTCAGAAACTCATGAATCCGCTGACTCAAATCACACCACAAATGGTGAGTCAGACAGGTATCGCCAGCATGGCAGTCACCCTGCCCCTGACAACGCGTGGCATCCACCGACTCATTGACGGCATCAATCACTTCAGCCACCTGAATTCGGCGCATATCGCGGGAGAGCTGATAACCGCCGCCCGGCCCACGCACACTAGAAACAAGGTTGCCACGGCGCAGCTTGGCGAAGAGCTGTTCAAGGTAGGAAAGAGAAATACCCTGTCGCTCGGAAATATCTGCCAGGGAAACCGGCCCGCGCTGAGCATGCAGCGCCAGATCAAGCATGGCAGTGACGGCGTAACGGCCTTTAGTGGTTAATCGCATGAGGGATTACCGCGTGATCGCAACAGGCTGCGATTATGCAATTCCCGAGCATTTAAGTCAACTATAAGACCCTTTGCGTTAGTCGGGATTAGACTGCATGAAGGGCGCATATCATAACAAGACGTGCGCCCACACGTCATCAGCCTTGTGGCTTGGCAACCTCTTTGACAACACCTTCAAAATCCTCGTTGCGCAACTGCGGTAACTCACCGGCGCAGTAGTCGCTACCAAGCCCCTTAAGCGCCCCGCACATGCCTTCAAGACGCTCATCTACTACCTGCAGGTGATCCAACAGCTGACCAATGGCCCGAGCAACCGGGTCTGGCATATCCTGCCCCACACCATAGGCATCAAAGCCAAACTTCTCAGCAATAGCCTGGCGCTTGGCCTCTTGCTCATCATCCGACTTAACAATGATACGCCCCGGAATCCCGACTGCCGTCGCACCCGCCGGAACCGCCTTGGTGACTACCGCATTGGAACCGATTTTTGCCCCAGCCCCTACAGTGAAGGGCCCCAGCACCTTGGCCCCAGCACCGACCACAACACCATCTTCAAGCGTCGGATGGCGCTTGCCTTTATTCCAACTGGTACCACCCAGCGTCACGCCCTGATACAGGGTAACGTCATTACCAATCTCGGCCGTTTCGCCAATGACGATGCCCATTCCATGATCGATAAAGAAACGACGGCCAATTTTGGCCCCAGGATGAATTTCAATACCTGTCAGCCAGCGACCGAAGTTGGACACCAGTCGCGCCAGCCACTTCCAGCCACGCCCCCACAACGAATGAGCAATGCGATGCAGCCAAACCGCATGCAAACCTGGGTAGCAGGTCACCACTTCAAAGGCATTACGCGCCGCCGGATCACGGTGAAATACGCTGCGAATATCTTCACGCATACGCTCAAACATCTGCTTTCTCCTGCCCCGGCAATTCGCCACGCACGGCTTTTATGGTTTCGGTCAGAATCCCGCGCAATATATTCATTTCCAATTTACTCACCTGACTGCGCCCATATAGACGCCGCAGCCGCGTCATCAGATGGCGCGGCTTGGCCGGGTCAAGAAAACGAATCTCCACCAACGCCTGCTCCAAGTGAGCATAAAAAGATTCCAGCTCATCCGCCGTCACCGGCTGCGAACTGTGCACTGCGGTTGCCTCAAATTTTTGCTGCTTACTCGGCTGATTATTGGCTGCCAGCCAAGCCATGCGCACCTCATAGGCCAACACCTGAACCGCAGCAGCCAGATTCAGCGAACTGAATTCAGGGTCAGACGGGATATGCACGTGAAAATGGCAACGCTGCAGCTCTTCATTGGTCAGCCCGGCGTACTCACGACCAAACACCAGCGCCACCTCACCGCCTTGCGCAGCTTGCTCACAGGTGGCGACACCACACTCACGCGGATCCAGCAATGGCCAGGGAATGCGACGATCACGGGCACTGGTGCCCAACACCAGATTACAGCCCACCAAGGCCTCTTCAAGGGTTGCCACAACCTGCGCCGAATCCAGCACATCAGTAGCCCCCGAGGCACGCGCTACGGCTTCAGAACTGGGAAATTCAACCGGATCAACCAACACCAGACGCGACAGCCCCATGTTCTTCATAGCACGGGCAGCACCGCCGATATTTCCCGGATGACTGGTATTAACCAGGACGACACGAATATTTTCCAGCACCGCAGACGCTCACAAACAGGGTTCAGGGGCACAAATCTTACAGAAGCAGTTCATCTTGCGCTATTCAGCCCATCCCCAGCACTTCATAAATCTATCTTTTCTGATAGAATGATCGGCTTTCTTTAAAGCCCCAGGTGAACCTCCATGCAGCCTATGCTGAATATCGCGCTGCGCGCGGCCCGTAGCGCCGGCGAAATGATCTTTCGCTCAACCGAACGCTTGGACGTTATTTCGGTAGACGAGAAAGAAGCGAAGGATTATGTCAGCGAAATCGACCGTTCTGCTGAGCAGTTGATTATCCAGGCTCTGCGCAAGGCCTACCCAAACCACGGCATTCTTGGTGAAGAAAGCGGCCTGAGCGAAGGCTCTGGCGACGGCGCTGACTACCTGTGGATCATTGATCCGCTGGACGGTACCACCAACTTCCTGCGCGGCATTCCTCATTACGCAGTAAGCATCGCCTGCAAATACCGTGGCCGCCTGGAGCACGCGGTTGTGCTGGATCCGGTTCGCCAGGAAGAGTTCACCGCCAGCCGTGGCCGTGGCGCAGCCCTGAACGGCCGCCGCTTGCGCGTAGGCAACCGCAAGAGCCTTGAAGGCGCCCTGCTGGGTACCGGCTTCCCGTTCCGCGACAGCCAGATGAACAACCTGGAAAACTATTTGGGCATGTTCCGCGCCTTGGTTGGCCAGACCGCGGGCATCCGTCGCGCAGGCGCAGCCAGCCTAGATCTGGCCTACGTAGCAGCTGGCCGTTTTGATGCATTCTGGGAGTTTGGCCTGTCCGAGTGGGACATGGGTGCAGGCGCCCTTCTGATTCAGGAAGCAGGCGGCTTGGTTAGCGACTTCAGTGGCGGTCACGAATTCCTTGAGAAAGGCCAGATCGTTGCAGGCAACACCAAATGCTTCAAAGCGGTACTGACAGCGATTCAGCCACATCTTTCAGCTTCGCTGAAGCGCTGAGAAACCCAATAAAAAAGCGCCCGTACGGGCGCTTTTTTATGTCTGACATCTAAGCTCTCACTGCGCAGGTGCTGCTGCCGAGGTTTCTTCCGCCAGTACCAGCTGGCCATTGCGCACCGGGATCTGCCTCCCCGGATCCTGCGCCATACGCACCTGACTGACCTTACCGTCCAGCTCGTACTTCACGTCATACCCGACCAACTTCTCACTGGTATCGGTAACGGTGCTGCAACGGGTTTCGGTGGTTGTATAAGTATCTTTCTGCTGCAGATGCTCCTGGGCCTTGTTACCGGCGTAACCACCGCCGACTGCACCGGCCACTGTAGCGATCTTCTTACCTGAGCCTCCACCCACCTGATTCCCTAACAAACCTCCCACCACAGCACCGATTGCAGTGCCGGCAATCTGATGTTGATCCTTCACCGGCGCCTGCCGCGTAACAGGGACATCCTTGCACACCTCACGGGGAGTCTTGATGGTTTCCATAACCGGCTTCACTGCCAGCACTTGCGCATATTCAGGCGCCTTGACAATGTTGTATGTGGCTACAGCGCCGCCAGCTGTAACACCCACAGCACCCAACACAGCACCCGCCAACATTGATTTATTCATCTCAAGCTCCTTGAACTACAAAGTTGCCTTGCCCAGCTTTGAGCATAAAAAAGCCGGGCAAGTTCACAACTTACCCGGCCCCTTGCCGACAAACGGACTAAGCGTACTAAGTCAAGGAAGCTCATCCACCTCTTCGGTAGCAACTGGCGGAATCAGGTCTTCTACCCGCAGCTTCAGCCAAATCAGCACGGTTGCACCGATATAAACCGAGGAGTACGTACCCACAACAACACCAACCAGCAGCGCCAGCGCAAAGTTAGCTAGGGTATCGCCACCAAAGACCAACAGCGCAATCAGTGCCAGCGCAGTGGAAAACGAAGTCGCCATGGTACGCAGCAGTGTCTGAGTGACCGAGACATCAATATTCTCGATCAGATCAGCCTTGCGCAGTACGCGGAAGTTTTCACGGATACGGTCATAGATGATGATGGTGTCGTTCAGCGAGTAACCGATCATCGCCAGCACAGCAGCAAGCACCGTGAGGTCGAACGGAATCTCAAAGAACGCCAGGATTCCAAGAGTAATGATCGTATCGTGCGCCAACGAGGCCACCGCTCCGACGCCGAACTTCCACTGAAAGCGGAAAGCCAGATACAGCATGATCCCGCCCAAAGCCAGCAACGCAGCCAAACCACCCTGATCGCGCAGCTCTTCACCAACCTGCGGACCAACGAACTCGACGCGTTTAACCTCAAAGCGGGTGTCCGGATCAATCTTGCGCAGCGCCTCAGCCACCTTGGTGCCAAGCTGCGGATCATCGCCCGCCATACGCACCAGTACATCAGTGGTCGCACCAAAGCTTTGCACCACAGCCTCATAACCCGACTGCCCCAGCTCGCGCTTGATCAGCTCCAGGTCAGCTGCCTGCTCGTACTTCAACTCAATTAGCGTACCGCCGGTAAAGTCGAGGCCGAAGTTCAGCCCCTTGGCAAACAATGCCCCCAAGCCGATTACGCTGAGCACCAGGGTAATGGCGAACGCAACGTTGCGAATCGCCATGAAACGAATGGTTGATTTGATAATGGCCATAGGTCAGATCCACAGTTTCTTGAAGTTACGACCACCGAAGATCAGGTTAACCATGCCGCGAGTGAACATGATCGCCGTAAACATGGATGTCAGAATCCCCAACGACATTGTCACGGCAAAGCCCTTGATCGGCCCGGACCCCAGCGCAAACAAAATGCCGCCCACCAACAGAGTGGTGAGGTTACTGTCGATAATCGCGGAGTAAGCACGGTCGAAACCTTCATGGAGCGCGCGCTGCACCGACAAACCATTGTTCAGTTCTTCACGGATACGCGAATAGATCAGCACGTTGGCGTCCACCGCCATACCCAGCGTTAGCACGATACCGGCGATGCCCGGCAAGGTCAGCGTGGCACCGATCACCGACATCAGTCCAACCAACAACACCAGGTTGAATGCCAATGCGACGGTAGCCAGCAAGCCGAAGAACTTGTAGATAACTAGGATGAACACCGACACGAACACCATCGCCCACCAGGTGGACTCGATACCCTTGCTGATGTTCTCAGCCCCCAGGCTAGGGCCAATGGTGCGCTCTTCAGCGAAGTACATCGGCGCAGCTAGGCCACCAGCACGCAGCAACAGCGCCAGCTCAGAAGACTCGCCCTGCCCATCCAGACCGGTGATACGGAACTGGCTACCCAGCGGCGACTGGATAGTTGCCAGGCTGATGATCTGCTTCTCTTCTTTGAACGACTGAACTGCTACTTCCTGCTCAACGCCGTCAACAACCTGCTTGGTGTACTGAGTAACCGGCTTCTGCTCAATGAAGATTACCGCCATGCTGCGGCCCACGTTGTTGCGCGTAGCACGGGACATTAGCTCACCACCGTGACCATCCAGACGGATGTTCACCTGCGGGCGGCCATTTTCGTCGTAGCTGGCCTGGGCGTCAGTTACCTGATCCCCCGTGATGATCACACTACGCTCCAGTGCAACCGGCGGGCGGCCTTCCTGGCGGAAACCAAAGGATTCTGTGGTGGCGCGTGAGGCATCAATCTCAGCCTCGAGACGGAACTCCAGGCTCGCGGTTTTACCCAGAATACGCTTGGCTTCTGCGGTGTCCTGTACGCCTGGCAGCTCAACCACAATACGGTTGGCACCCTGACGCTGAACCAGCGGTTCAGCCACGCCCAGTTCGTTCACACGGTTACGAACGGTGGTCAGGTTCTGCTTGATCGAGTATTCGCGAATCTCACTGAGGCGAGCCTGAGTCAGAGCAAGACTCAGTACTTGCTGGCCACCGCGAGCAGCAGTGGTCATATCGAAATCGGTAAATTCTTTGCGAATCAGCACCTGGGCCTTATCCAGCGCATCGCTGTCGGCGAATCCCAGCTGGAAGCCGTTCTCCTGCGCAGGCAGGGTACGGTAGCGGATGCGCTCTTTACGCAGCAGGGTTTTTACTTCACTTTCATACACTTTCAAGCGTGCAGTAATGGCCTTTTCCATATCCACTTCCAGCAGGAAGTGCACACCACCGGAAAGGTCCAGGCCCAGCTTCATCGGACTTGCGCCAACGGAGCGCAGCCAGTCCGGCGTGGTCGGCGCAAGGTTCAATGCCACGACGTAATCGTCGCCCATGGCCTTGCGGACAATGTCCTTGGCCGGCAGCTGGTCAGCCATGCGCGTCAGACGCAGCAGGCCGCCCCGGTCGCTCACCTCACTGCCTTTAACAGCGATGCCAGCTGCTTCAAGGGCGTTACTGGCCTTGCTCAATGCAGTGTCATCAACTTTCAGCGCGGTGCTGGCACCACTGACCTGAATGGCAGGATCATCCGGATAGAGGTTGGGTGCGGAATAAATCAGACCGATCGCCAGTACGGCAAGAATCAGAATGTATTTCCACAATGGGTATTTGTTCAGCATGGAACCGCCCGTTATGAAGCGGGGCGCAAATAGCGCCCCGTCGATGGTAAAAGTCTGTCGCTTAGATAGCCTTCAGCGTGCCTTTCGGCAGAGATGCTGCAATGGCTACTTTCTGGATTTTCAGTTCAACGGTGTCAGACACTTCGATTACTACGAAGTCATCGGAAACCTTGGAAACTTTACCGGCGATGCCGCCGCTGGTAACAACCTCGTCGCCCTTTTGCAGGCCGCCGATCAGGGATTTGTGCTCTTTCGCACGCTTAGCCTGCGGACGCCAGATCATCAGGTAGAAGATGACCAGAAAGCCGAGCAGGAATACCCACTCAAAACCAGTACCGGCAGCACCAGCAGCCGGAGCAGCACCTTCAGCGTATGCCGCGGGAATAAAAAAGCTCATGTAACACTCCTGTTATAAGGGTCTTGATTCGATTGGAGTTCAATCCAGCGGAGGGGTTGGAAGCCCACGCTTGGCGTAGAAGGCATCGACAAAGGCGGCCAATGTACCCTGTTGAATTGCCTCACGCAAACCAGCCATCAGCACCTGATAATGGCGCAAGTTATGGATGGTGTTGAGCATGCTACCGAGCATTTCGCCACATTTATCCAAGTGATGCAGATATGCCCGGGAGAAATGTTTGCAGGTGTAACAATCACAGGTCGGATCCAGCGGCGAATCATCATGCTTGTGCACAGCATTGCGGATCTTCAGCACGCCAGTGTCAATAAATAGGTGACCATTTCGGGCATTACGGGTTGGCATCACGCAGTCAAACATATCCACACCGCGGCGCACCCCTTCCACCAGATCTTCCGGCTTACCGACGCCCATCAGGTAACGCGGCTTGTCGCTCGGCAGACGCGGCGGCAGGTAATCCAGCACCTTGATCATTTCTTCTTTCGGCTCGCCCACTGACAAACCGCCAATGGCATAGCCGTCAAAACCAATTTCGTTCAGCCCTTCCAGGGAACGCATGCGCAACTCTTCATGCATACCGCCCTGAACAATCCCGAAAAGCGCAGCAGTGTTATCCGCATGGGCTTCTTTAGAGCGTTTGGCCCAACGCAGCGACAGCTCCATGGAGCGTTTGGCCACGTCGAACTCGGCCGGGTACGGTGTGCACTCGTCAAAAATCATCACTATGTCAGAGCCCAGATCACGCTGAACCTGCATCGACTCTTCCGGCCCCATAAACACTTTGGCGCCGTCTACCGGGGAGGCGAAGTAAACCCCCTCCTCCTTAATCTTGCGCATCGCGCCGAGGCTGAACACCTGGAAACCGCCGGAGTCCGTCAGGATCGGGCCTTGCCACTGCATAAAATCATGCAGATCACCGTGGCGTTTAATCACCTCCGTTCCCGGGCGCAGCCACAGGTGGAAGGTGTTGCCCAGAATGATCTGCGCACCGATGCCTTCTATATCACGGGGCAGCATGCCTTTGACCGTGCCATAGGTGCCGACCGGCATAAAGGCCGGGGTTTCGACCACGCCGCGGGGAAAGGTCAGACGACCACGACGGGCCTTGCCGTCAGTCGCCAACAATTCAAAAGACATGCGACAGGTGCGTGTCATAGCTGTTCCTCTGGCCCGCGTGGCGCGGGATTACGGGTGATGAACATGGCATCACCGTAGCTGAAAAATCGGTATTGGTTATCCACTGCAGCGTTGTAGGCCGCCATGGTTTCCGGGTAGCCCGCGAATGCTGAAACCAGCATCAGCAAAGTGGACTCCGGCAAATGGAAGTTAGTCACCAGTGCATCGACGACATGCAGCGGACGTCCGGGGTAGATGAAGATATCGGTATCACCACTGAACGCTTTCAGCTCGCCGTCACGGGCAGCTGTTTCCAACGAGCGCACACTGGTTGTACCCACGGCGATCACCCGGCCACCACGCGCGCGACAGGCGGCGACGGCATCCACAACGTCCTGGCTCACTTCGAGCCACTCGCTGTGCATATGGTGATCTTCGATACGCTCCACGCGCACCGGCTGGAACGTACCCGCGCCTACGTGCAATGTCACAAATGCGCGCTGAACGCCCTTGGCTTCAAGCGCAGCCAACAATTCAGCATCAAAGTGCAAGCCGGCTGTTGGCGCGGCAACCGCACCGGCACGCTCGGCATAGACAGTCTGATAACGCTCACGGTCAGCGTTTTCATCTGGACGATCTATATAGGGGGGCAGCGGCATATGACCGACACGATCCAGCAGCGGCAGGACCTCCTCAGTGAAGCGCAGCTCGAACAGCGAATCGTGTCGGGCCACCATCTCCGCCTCACCACCGCCATCAATCAGAATGACCGAGCCTGGCTTGGGAGACTTGCTCGCCCGCACATGAGCCAATACGCGATGCGTATCCAGCACACGCTCAACCAGCACTTCCAACTTACCGCCCGAAGCCTTCTGCCCGAACAGGCGTGCCGGTATCACACGGGTGTTGTTGAACACCATCAGATCACCGGGACGCAGGTATTCCAGCAGGTCGCCAAAATGTTTATGGGCCAGCTCACCCGTCGGACCATCCAACACCAGCAAGCGGCTAGCCCGCCGTTCGGCAAGCGGATGGCGGGCAATCAGGGAGTCTGGTAGTTCGAAATGGAAGTCGGCAACGCGCATGATCAGGCAGGAGGTCATCTAGCAGGGTCGCGAAGCTTACCGGAAAACGTAAAATCTAGCCACGTAATGCATTGACCAACCCGTAAGGCATCCCTATACTGCGCCGCCATCGTGCCCCGGTGGCGGAATCGGTAGACGCGGCGGATTCAAAATCCGTTTTCGAAAGGAGTGGGAGTTCGAGTCTCCCCCGGGGCACCACGAAATTGAAGAAAGGCCTTGCATTGCAAGGCCTTTTTTTCGTCTGACGTAATCTGAAAACATGCAGCGGGAACACGCAGGACTTACTTAGCCTTGTCCTTTCAGACCATCTTCTAAACAACGATCCGCTGACATTCTAGTAATACGCCACTGCCGTCCTCTGCAGTTAAGTCCCGCATTAACTATGCGACACTCTCCTGCCAGTTCTGCTCTTTCAACAGGTTAAGGCTTTTCAAAAACCTCAGTTCCTTGCAGATGACCTCGCTAAACGCGGGTTCAAAATAAGGTTCAAAATGGTTAGCTTTGACTGTCTCCACCGTGATCTGGGGATTATTAATCCTGCGGATTGCGGACTCTACGAATGGCGCCACTGTGTCCTCAGTGGCACCCAGCAATAAAGTTGGAACCTTAATATCTTTCAATCGCCTGATCGGTCGGTAAGGCCCCATGGTCATCAAAGATCGCGCTGCGACACGATTGTCGTACTTGCGCTGCAAACTCTTCTCGGCCAGTAGCAATGCTGTGTTGGCATCATCCCGGTCCATTGATGAAAAATCCCCGAGCTTACTCACAACCGGAAGGTAAACCGGGCGGCCGGGCTTGATCAGATCGCCCAAGATGTATAACCCAAACCTGAGTAGCCGAAGAACCGGCACTGCTAACACTGTCGCCAAGCCATCCAACATCGGGACCTGAGCGATCACTCCGGCCAACTCGGGATGATCTGCTGCAAGCTCCACCGCATGGCCGCCACCGAAGGAAGAACCCCAGATGACAATTTTGTCTGGGGCGATACCTGCTTGGGACTTTAAGAACGCAAGCGCCGCGTCTGCATCGCGCATGCGTTCACGCACGGAAATAACCTGACGGGGAAGCCCTGCACTGTCCCCCCACCCTCTGTAATCGAAGGTCATCACCATATACCCGGCGCGGGTGAACTCTTCATAGAAGGGCACTGTGAGTGCGTTCTGAATGCCGCCCCATCCGTGAACCATGAGAATGGCAGGCAATTCATGCGGGCTGGGCTTAGCAGGCCAATGCAAAGTAGCAGCACACCAGACGCCCTGCGAATAGAAGCCGGTCCGTTCGCTGCGGCATGTAAGGCTGTCGGGGCTATGTCTCAGTCGTTCCATGGTTGCAGCTCCAGGGGAAAGTGGTCTTGATCACATTTGAAGTGCAACCTAGCACTCTGAAATGCAATTCAAGATTGGCCTGGACGCCCCCACCTATTGGCAATATTGCCAAGGGCGTGTCCCCACCCAGCCGAGGCTGCTTCCATTGAAAGGCGGCATCTCGCCTTAGTCTTGCCCCCTGCCAAAGCCGGGCGTCATTAAAGTCATCGCTAATACATCCTGCTACCTCAATCTCAACGCCGAAACTTCGCGCAATGATCCTGCTCCGGCTGCGCAGCCGTGTACCAAACGTAGTCTGCCGACTCAGGCGCGACCTTGCTGCCCGCATCCGCCAGGATCAGTACCTGTAACCCTTCATCCGCCTGCAAATCGCGTAGGTGCAGCGGTACGCCGAGGTCGCGGCGCACGTGGTAGGCACCAGCAAAGAGGATGCTGGGTTGTGGCGCTGCGATCACAGCGTTTGCCATGCGGCGGTCGCGCTGTTGCTGGACGGCGAGCATGGCCGGCAGCTGGCTTTCTGGCAGGAGGTTGCAGTGGGATGTGCGGATTTGCTCGAACAGCCCTTCCTGCACGTCAGCACCCACCGAATGCTCGCCTGTGAGCGTCGGGATATTTTTATAAATATCCATCACTTCGCGGCGCTCAAGGTTGGCCGCCAGCAGCGGATACGGTTGGCTCACCGCGTATTGCACCAGCGGGCCGTAGAGCGACCAAGGCCAACCAGACTGCCAGTTCAGTGCGCCGATCATGTCTTGCGGTGCTTTGCCTTGTGCCGCCAGTGCACGGACATCATCAACCTTGGCTTGCTGATCCGGCGTAAGCATTTCCAGCAGCAAGCTGCCCTGCTCCCGCTGCGTAGCCAATGCCCTCAGCAGCCAGAGCTGCAACGCGTGGTGGTCTGGATTGTCGTGGCGTTCCCCCACCAGCACTTTAGGTGCGGCGACCAAGCGTTGCAGCAGCTGCTCCGGGGTCAACTCTTTGCCTGTGCGCAGTTCAACGATTTTCCCTAACTGCTCATGCTGCAAGGCTTCACGTCCCTGCCACTGAGGTAAAGCCGGCAGTGACGCCTGGCAAGCTGTTAACAGCGCCAGCACCATCAATAAAGCAATACGCATACTTAGCCCTTGTTTAATGAAACAGCCCATTCGCATGGGCTGGATATTGGCTGGATCAGCGCGCCACAATCAATGGATGGCCCCGCTCGGGATGCTGTTGTACCAGCACCTCAAGCCCGAATAAGTCCTGCAGGGAGGCCACCGTCAGCACCTCTTGCGGACGGCCGAGGGCATGAGGACGGCCATTATGGAGCAGCAGCAGGCGGTCACAGTAACGGGCGGCCAGATTCAGGTCATGCAGTATCACCAACGCGCTTGCGCCATTAGCAACAAATGCGCGGGTGGCCTGCAAGGTTGTGTGCTGATGGAGTGGATCAAGCATTGAAGTAGGCTCATCCAGCAGTAACACCTGTTCGGTACCCGCCGGCCAAAGTTGCGCTAACACCCGCGCCAGGTGCACACGCTGACGCTCACCGCCAGACAGGGCCAGATAACTGCGCCCGAGCAGATGCAAAATATCAGCGGCCTCCAGCGCATGCCGGATGATTTCTGCGTCCTGTGCCTGGCCACTGGCGTGCGGTAGGCGGCCCATACCCACCACTTCCTCTACGCGGAATGCAAAGTTCAGCGTAGAGGTCTGCGGTAACACCGCCAAGCATTTGGCCCGCTCGGCACCCACCCAGTCATTCACTGGACGATGGTCAAGCAAGACCTGGCCATGGCTCGGTTTCAACTCGCCACACAATGCTCCCAGTAACGTGCTTTTCCCAGCACCGTTAGGACCTAGCACGCCCAAGACTTCGCCGGGACGCAGCGCCAAATTGATATCCGCCAGCACCGTAGTCGAGCCACGCTGCACGGCCAGGTTTTCTGCCCGTAACATCAGGTTCGCCCCCGCACGAGTAAGTAAAGGAAGAACGGCGCTCCAATTAGTGCCGTCACGATGCCAATCGGCAACTCAGCAGGCGCCAGTGCCAAACGTGAAATCAAGTCCGCCAGCAGCAACAAGCAAGCGCCGGCAAGCGCAGAGGCAGGCAAAAGGACACGGTGATCAGGGCCAACCATCAGGCGCACCAGATGAGGGATCACCAGACCGATAAAGCCGATCATCCCCGCTGCCGCCACCGCAGCGCCGACACCCAGCGCGGTGCAGAACACCAGCTCGGCTTTGACGCGCTCAACTGAAAACCCCAGATGTCGCGCCTCAGATTCCCCCAGCAACAGCGCATTCAGCGCCCTTGCCCGACGCGGCAGCCACAACGCAACCGCAGCCGTGACGATCAGTAGCGGCCACAGTCCGGCGTAGCTCGCGCCGTTCAAGCTGCCTAGTCCCCAAGAGGTGAGGCTGCGCAACGTGGCGTCGTCAGCCAGATAGGTGAACAGGCCAATAACAGCACCGGACAGCGCCGTGAAGGCAATGCCCGCCAGCAACATGGTGGCCACATTAGTTTCGCCATTACGGCGACCAAGGCTGTAAACCAGCGCGGTTACACCGAGGCCACCGATAAAGGCGAATAGCGACAGAACATAAGGCTCGAACACTTTGGGCAATCCGCCAACGAGCGCGGTACCGCCGACAATCGCCAGCGATGCGCCCAGCGCTGCACCGCTGGCCACACCGATCAGGCCGGGGTCCGCCAGTGGATTGCGGAACAGGCCCTGCATCGCCACGCCGCACAGCGCCAGCACGGCACCGACCAGCACGCCCAGCAGCGTTCTGGGCAGACGAATCTCGCCCAGAATCAGTTCGGCCTGAGCCAGCCCGTCACCCGCCAGCGGCAGTCCGATCAGCCTCAAGCCAGCTTTGAGCGTATCCAGCAGAGGCAGGTTGATCGGGCCAAACGCCAATGACGCCCACAGCGACGCCAACAGCAGTAGCGCTAACGCGAAAAACAACAATCGCGGCCGAATAAGCGGACTCATAAGGCAGGCTTGGTGTCTGTCTTCAGCGGCTCGCTACCGGGATAAAAGACGGCAGAGATTTCACTCAGGGCAGCCGGCAAGCGCGGACCGAGGCCGCCGACCAGCAAGGTCGGATCAATCACCAGCAAGCGCCCTTCTGTTGCAGCCTTGGTCGCCGCCAATGCCGGATTCTGACTAAGCAAGGCCTTCTGCGCCGCTTCGCCGGCCAGTTGACGGTCTGCAATCAGCACCACATCCGGGTTCAAACCCAACAACGCTTCGGTGGACAGCGACTTGTAGCCTTCATGGGTTGCCAGATTGCGGCCGCCGGCACGGGCCACCAGCCAATCGCCGACAGTGTTCTTACCGCCTGCCATCGGGCTGGCGCCAGCGTGTCCGATCAGAATCACAACACCGGGAGCGGACTGCTTCTGCTGCACATCAGCGACCCAGTGTTCTTGCTGCTTCAAACGCTGCTCGTAAGCGGCAAACACCTGCTCTGCACGGGCTTTGTCGCCCAGCAGTTCGCCCACATGCTGCAATGTGCCGTGCAGGCTGGGCAGGTCAGGTTGCGAAGACAGCGACTCAACCTTCACCCCGGCACTGCGCAATTGTGCCAATACAGGCGGCGGCCCCATTTCTTCAGTGCCGAGCACGACATCCGGGCGCAGCGCCAGAATGCCCTCTGCCGCCAGCTGGCGTTGATAGCCCACGCTTGGCAGTTTTGTCAGGGTCTCTGGATGGCGACTGGTGCTATCCACACCGACAAGGCGGCTCTCACCGCCCAACTCAACCACCCACTCGCTCAACGAACCACCGGAAGTGATCCAACGCTGGGGCAATGGCTCATCGGCTTGGACTGAGCCGCTAAAGATGATGCTCGCGCACGCTGCGATAACTGCATTCAACGCTTTCATTGATGTTCTCAGGATTAGGATGGGCAAGCGGCTGTGAGCGAATCACAGCCGGTTTCACTCATGCGTTGAGTGCGGGCGCTTCTTCTGCCAGCTCACGCCAAGCCTCCAGCTCCGGCACACCGGGCTTACGTGCACCGAACAGTTGCAGCACCAACTCGCCATCCACATCGAAGGCTTCCCAACTGGTGATCACGCCGTCAGTGCTGGGCTTACGCACGCGCCACAGTTCGGTAACACCGGCGGTTTGCAGGTGCAGGTTGAATTCCGGGTCCAGCACGTTGAACCAACTGTCCAGCCAGCGCAGGTTGCTGACAGTGCCGGTGTGGATCTGAATGCAATGCTGGTTGCCAACGAACACCATGATCGGTACCTGGCGCTCGCCCGCTTGCTCCATGACTTTTGGCAGCTCAGCCAGCGCCAGAGGCTCGGCCCATTCACGGCCAGCCAAGCGCAGTGCCTGAGTCCGGGCCACGCCGTGCTTTTTCAGCAGCGCGAAGAAATGGTGGGTGTCTTTCAGGCTGGCCCAGCCGCTGCGCAGACTGTCTGCATCAATGGACTCATCGGCCTGAACCGCTGGTTTTTGCGGTAACGGCTGCAGATCCAGCAGATCGCTTTGCTGTTCCGCTTTGAAACGCTCAACCAGCGAATCCCACGCCTGCAGATTGCTCTGCTCAGTCAGGAAGACCTTGTGCACCGCAGTGCCCTGACGATCAAAAATCTGAATGCTGCGCTGTGCGCCCTTCTCAGTTTTTTCATCCACCGCAAACACGCTGCTCCAGCCACCGAGGAACAGCCGCAAGTCGATATCCGGGCTGACCACCAGACCCATTTGCCCATTGGGTGTCACGGTCACTTCGCGGTAATAGCCTTTGCGCTCATGTACGCAATGTTCGTTACGGGTCAGCGCCATGATGTAACCCAACTCACCCAGCGCCGGTAACAGCTGAGCCCATTCCGGGCGCAAACGCAGGGTGTCTACCCCCAGGCGGCTGGCTACCAGCTCACCTTCGCTGACAGCCAGATGCGCAGCGGCATCACGGGCCCGCAGGCGCGGTTTTTCGACACGCAACGCCTGCCAAGCTTGGTACAGAGCGCTGCCTGAGCGGCTCAGCGATGGGGAATGTTCCATGTATAGCTCCTTCTCAATCACGGATTGACGGGCCAGCAAATGCAGCCCACCTGAATTTCTGACACACGCCACCCCAGCCCTTTTTCAAGGACCGGGGAGGTCATGCCCGAGCACATCGGACGCTGGCGGACGGGAATGAGCCGCAGCGCAAATCTATTTGATAATCGTTTGCATATGCATGTCAATCCCATTACTGTTTGGCGCGATTTTCATCGCCAAACCTTGCATGCAATGGAGTACTCACATGCTTAACCGCCCGCCTTATGCACTTCGCCCATGGATGGCTTTGCTGTTGCTGAGCCCATCACTGGCTCTGGCTGAGGATGCCGCAACGCTCCCTCCCACAAAGGTTTCTGCCTCGGCTGTGGAAACTCCGGTTCCGACAAGAACAACCACCAACGCAGAAACACTGGATAAGCGCTTTATCCGCAGCTTTGAGGATCTGGGTCGGCGCAGCGAGCCCGGTGTTGCGTTCAACCGCAATAGTGAAAGCATCAACATCCGTGGTCTGGAGAAAGACCGGGTGCTGACCACCATCGACGGCATCCGCGTGCCCTGGATGACCGATGGGGCGCGCAGTCAGGGGCCTACCGGTGGTGCTCAGGGCGGCTTGGACACCTTCGATTTCAACACCCTGTCAGCGGTGGATATCGTGCGCGGTAGCAACTCCAGCCAGATCGGCTCCGGCGCACTGGGTGGCTCCGTCCAACTATTCACCCTTAATCCGGAGGACCTGTTAGAGCCGGGCAAAGACTTCGGCAGTCTTGTGAAAACCGACTACGACAGCGGCGATGAAAGCTGGGGACTGAATGCCGCTGTCGCTGGACGCGTGCAAAACACCTACTGGTTGCTGCAAGCCGGTAAGCGTCAGGGGAATGAGCTGGAAACCGCCGGCAATGACAATCTCTACGGCAGCCAACGCACGGAGGCCAACCCAGCCGATAACGACCAAAAAAACTTCTTGTTCAAGCTGCAACAGCGTTTTGACGGTGGCCACAAAGTCGGCTTTACCGGTGAGTTCTTTGAGCGTAACCGCGACATCGACACCCGCACAGGCCAAGGCAGCACGTACCTGATCGGCCAGAACGGCACCAACGAACTCAGCCGCCGCCAGCGTATTTCGGTGGATTACGGGTTTGTCAGCGAAGATGAAAATAGCCTGATCGACACCGCCAACCTCATCGCCTACTGGCAGAAACTCGAACGTAAGGATGATCAGGATGGCGTGCGCAGCATGGATGCCCGTGGTCGTGCGCCGGATCGACTCTTCCAGCGCTTCGGCCTGCCCGGCAACCCATACAAATACCCAAGCGGTCCTTATGGCCGTAACAACCAGATCGAAAAAGAGCTCTACGGTGTATCCGGCAATGTCGGTATTGGCCATAACTTTGCCGGGCTGGACAACACGCTGACCCTGGGTGGCGAGCTGTATCGCATCAACACCGAACAGAACTCCAAGGGCTATGACAACTGCCCGGGCTTCTCCATCAGCGCATCGAACCCCATGTACATGGGCCCTGCCTCGTGTGACTTCCTGCATACCAACCAAGCCGATATGCCGAAGGCCGAAGCAACACAGTGGGCGCTGTTCGCCAATAACCAAATCAGCTTCCTCGATGGTGCAGTAACACTCACTCCTGGGCTGCGTTACGACCACTACAAGCAAGACCCTAAAGCCACTGGCGCTTTCAACAACAACGCCAACCCGAACAACAACCAGACCTTGAGCAGCTCCTCGGATAGCAAGCTTTCCGGCAGCCTGCTGGCGACCTGGCAAGTTGCCGAAAAAGCCAAGCTCTACGCGCAGTGGTCACAAGGTTTCCGTGCACCGGACGCCACCGAGCTGTACATGAACTACGGTGCCGAAGGCAGCTACCTGCGACTTGGTAACGCCGACCTCAAGCCGGAAGAAAGCAACGGCTACGAGATCGGTGCCGAACTGGGGGACAAACAACTGGGCGGCTCGATCAGCCTGTTTGACAACCACTACAAAAACTTCATCGACAGCAACCTGACGGCCTCTCCCGAGGAACTGGCCAGCCTGGGTCTGAACGCCTCGGATTATCCGATGGGTGTTACCCGCACCGGTAACCGCGCCAAGGTCCAGATTTACGGTGCCGAACTGGCCGCTCACTGGGCCTTTATGCCGAACTGGAAGCTATGGGGCTCCGTTGCCTGGGCTAACGGTGAAGACCGCAACACCAATCAGCGTCTGAACACTGTTGCGCCGATTACCGGCTTGTTCGGCCTTAGCTACGAGCAGGAACAGTTTGGTGGCGACCTGATGCTGCGTACAGCAGCGGCACGCAATAAGGTCGAGAACGACAACGACTTCCAGGCACCGGGCTACGGCGTGGTCGATCTGACGGCTTACTGGCAGCCCAAGGAGCTGGACGGCGTGAAGCTGCAGGCGGGTTTGTTCAACGCCTTCGACAAGAAGTACTGGAACGCGCTGGACGTACCAACCGGCAACCTCGCTCAGCCGGATGACTACTACAGCGAAGTGGGACGCAACTTCCGCGTGTCTGCATCCTGGCAGTACTAAGCCCTTCCACTTGCGCAGCAGACCGGCATAATGCCGGCCTGTTGTGGAGGTGGATGTCATGTTCCGGGTATGTGCTCTTGCTGAGCTGAATGAAGGTCAGAGCCGCGCGTTTACCGTCGCGGGGGTCAAAGTCTTTGTGGTGCGTAAACAGGGCCAGTTTTACGCTTACCGCAACTGGTGCCCGCACCGGGAAATCCCCTTGGAATGGCAATCGGATCAGTTCCTCGATGACAGCGGCAATCTCATCCGCTGCGCCAGCCACGGCGCACTGTTTCTGATTGAGACCGGTGACTGCATCGCCGGCCCCTGCGAAGGCGATGCTCTGCAAAAACTGGACGTGCAGATAAAGGACGACTGCCTCTGGGTTGATGCCTGACGCACGCAACCGCTCTGCGCCGAGTCGCACGGCAGATTAAGCACAAAAGTACCGTCACGATGGGAATCAGCGAAACACTGACATATAGTCACAGGACTTATTGTCAGTGACCGCACCATGCACACCATCGAACGCATTTATCCCAAAGACCTGGACCTGCAGAACACGGATGATCAAAACAGCCTGCTCATTCATATGCAGCGCTATGAGTTTGCTTCCCGTCATCTTCGCGGCCAGCACATTCTGGATATGGCCTGCGGCTGCGGTTACGGCAGCGCGCGACTGGCCGAACTGAACCCGGACAAACAGATCACCGGTGTGGATATCGACCCGGACGCCATCGCTTATGCCCGCGCCCACTATCAACTGCCGAACCTGACTTATATATGTGCCAACGCCGAGCAGTTCAGCAGCGAGCAACCGTTCGACAGCATCGTCAGCCTGGAAACCATCGAACACCTGCCTGATCCGCAAGCCCTGGCCGCCAACATCAACCGCCTGCTGGCCCGCGATGGCCGCGTCATCGCATCTGTGCCGATCACCCCGACACTCGACGGTAACCCGCACCATCTGCATGACTTCAGTAAGCGCAGCTTCCATGCCCTGTTCCGTCCGCACGGTCTGCAACCCGGCGAACAGCTGGAGCAAATTCAGTGGTGGCAGTTCAAAGGACTGTTTTCGAAAAAACCGGACCAACAGAAACAGCACCGCTCAGAAGGTGTTGGCAACGCCGTTATGCAGTACTACCTGCGCAACCCGCTGTACCTGTTCAAGCGCCTTTTCTCCATGCTCTGCCATGGTTTCAGTAACCGTTACCTGACCTGCGTGTTCAATCGCTGAAGTACACAGGTTCGACGCCGACGAAGTGCCTTTGCTAGAGTGCCCGGCCGTGCACACGCCAATGAGTCAGGAAGTTTGAACACCGACCTGCCCCGCGCCCGCCAAAAACTGCAAACCCGCCACGCACTGATGGACGCGGCGCACACCCTCATGGACAGCGGCCGGGGCTTCTGCAGCCTGAGCCTGCGCGAAGTGACGCGCACTGCCGGAATCGTGCCGACTGGTTTCTACCGCCACTTTACCGACATGGACGAACTGGGCCTGGCGCTGGTGGCGGAAGTCGGCGAAACCTTCAGCGAGACGATTCGCCAGGTGCGTCACCACCGTTTCGAACTCAACGGTGTGATCGACGCCTCGGTGCGTATTTTTCTCGATGCGGTTGCAGCAAACCGCTCACAGTTCCTGTTTCTAGCCCGGGAACAGTTCGGCGGCTCGCTGGTGATCCGCAAGGCACTGGCCACCCTGCGCGAGCGTATCGCTCTTGATTTGGCCGCTGATCTGTCCACCATGGCCAAACTGGAGCACCTCGATCAGGCTGCGCAAATCATGCTGTCTGACCTTGTGGTGAAAAGCGTATTTGCCACCTTACCGGAGCTGATCGATCCCCCCAGTAGCCCACTGGCTCGTTATGCCGATCCTGAAACCAAGATGATCGAACAGCTGCGCTTCATCTTTATTGGGGCCAAGCACTGGCAGGGCCTGGCCCCTGACGCCGCGAGCGCACCAAAACAGAGCAAAAGTTAAAACAGTGCACAACCTTGAACCATGCACCAGCATGATGCAACCGCTCTACACCGCCCCATAGCCCGTCAGTGCTGACTCCCCGCTAGTTTGGCAAGGCCCTTGCTCTGTAACCGGTATTAACCTGCCGGATACGTGCCCCATGTTGGTGATACACAAACGAATAGAACCCCAGTCGCACTGGGATGCCGAACTCGAACTGACCTTTGAAGCCCGCAGCAAAAGCCGACTGCGCTGCTTCACCCGCACCGGTGAAGATGTCGGTTTGTTCCTCGAGCGCGGTCAGCCTGCCCTGAATGACGGCGAATGCCTGCAAGCCGAAGACGGCCGTATCGTCAAAGTCATCGCCCGCCCGGAAACCCTGCTGCATGTCACCTGCGCCAGCCCTTTTGAACTGATGCGCGCGGCCTATCACTTGGGTAACCGCCACGTCGCCTTGCAACTCGGCGACGGCTGGCTGCGCCTGCCGGATGATTACGTGCTCAAGGCCATGCTCGAACAGCTCGGCGCAAACGTCGAACTGATCGACGCGCCCTACCAGCCCGAACAAGGTGCATATGGTGGCGGCCATCACCACTCCCACGCCGGTGACGCCGAATTCAGCTATGCCCCACGCCTGCATAAGTTCGGGGCACGTAAGTGAGCGATCTGCACAGTGCCTGGCAATTGCTACGGCTAGCCAGCCCGCAGCTGCCGATTGGCGGCTACAGCTACTCGCAAGGGCTGGAAATGGCTGTGGATAACAGCTTGGTCAGCGACACTGACAGCGCCCGGCGTTGGATCAGCGATCAGTTACTGCTCAACCTCGCCCGCTTTGAAGCGCCTCTGCTGCTGGCCCATTGTCAGGCAGCAGCGGATCAAGACTGGCCGCGCCTACAACAACTCGCCGAACAGCACCGGGCAAGCCGCGAAACCCGCGAGCTGCATCAGGAAAGCCGGCAGATCGGCTATTCACTGGAACAACTGCTGCGCGGCCTGCCAGAACTCGATGAAGCCGCCCGCACACTGCTCGCCCAACTGCCAGAACCAGGCCAGGCCGTGGCCTGGGCGCTGGCCGCCCGGGCTTGGCAGATCAGCCCGCCAAACGCCCTGGCCGCCTGGCTGTGGGGCTGGCTGGAAAACCAATTGGCGGTGCTGATGAAAACCCTGCCGCTGGGCCAGCAGGCGGCGCAGGTGCTGACGTCACAACTGATTCCCCTGCTCGATCAAGCCCGCCAGCAGGCCAGCACATTACCTGAAACGCACTGGGGCAGCGCCGCTTTCGGCCTGGCCCTGGCCAGTATGGCGCACGAGCGTCAATACAGCCGTTTATTCCGCTCTTGATAAAGGAAGACTCCCCCATGAACAGCCAACCTCTGCGCGTCGGCATCGGTGGCCCGGTCGGCTCAGGCAAGACAGCCCTGACCTTGGCCCTGTGCCTGGCCCTGCGTGACCGCTACAACCTGGCCGTGGTCACCAACGACATTTACACCCAAGAAGACGCCCAGTTTCTGGTGCGTAACGAAGCCCTCGCCCCGGAGCGCATCATCGGCGTAGAAACCGGCGGCTGCCCGCACACTGCCATCCGCGAAGATGCGTCGATCAATCTGGAAGCTGTCGATCAACTCAACCGTCGTTTTCCGGGGTTAGACCTGATCATCGTCGAGTCTGGCGGGGACAACCTCTCTGCCACCTTCAGCCCCGAGTTATCCGACCTGACCATCTACGTGATTGACGTATCCGCCGGTGACAAGCTGCCACGCAAAGGCGGCCCCGGCATCTGCAAATCCGATTTACTGGTTATCAACAAAGTCGATTTGGCCCCCATGGTCGGAGCTTCACTGGAAGTGATGGAGCGCGACACCCTGAAGATGCGTGGCGACAAGCCGTTCGTGTTCAGTAATCAGAAAGTCGGTCAGGGCCTGGACCAAATCATCGCTTTTATCGAACGCCACGGCATGTTAAGCGCCGCCTGAAGCACCAGCCCCCATTCTCTCAAGGAGCACATTTATGAAGCGCAGCACATCTATCCTCGGCTTAACCCTGTTGCTTAGCCCTGCATTGGCCTTCGCCCATCCCGGACACGAACATGCAGGCCTGCTGGCAGGCCTGGCCCATCCTGTATTTGGCCTTGACCATTTGCTGGCCATGCTCGCGGTCGGCCTGTGGGCAGCCCAGCAAAGCGGCGCAGCGCGCTGGGCGCTACCGCTGACGTTTGTCGGCAGCATGCTGATCGGCGGTCTGCTGGGCTTTGCCGGGGTGGAAATCCCGCTGATGGAAACCGGCATTGCGGCTTCCGTTCTGGCCTTCGGCTTGCTGGTTGCAGTCGCCATTCGCCTGCCCATGTTGATTGCGCTGCTGCTGACGGCGCTATTTGCCCTGACCCACGGCGTGGCTCACGGCCTGGAACTGCCGGTCGCCAGCGGCCCATGGGGCTATGCCATCGGTTTTGTCGTCGCCACAGCAGCCCTGCATGCCTGTGGTTACCTGTTGGTACGCCTTCTGCCTCAGGCTGCCGCGCCGCTGGTACGGGTTCTGGGCGCAGCCTCTGCCCTCAGCGGAGCTTGGCTGCTCGCTAACTAAAACCTAGGTCCAGGCCGCCGCAAAGTGGCCCGGACCGGCTCACTGGACAAAAACCAACCAACACCCCGCATCCCCCGCCATTCGGTGCTTACAGACAGTGCCACTCAGCTTATCCACAGAGCGCTCCACAGAATTCAGGGATAAACGCACCACTGCCTCCCTGACCACCTGTGTAATACCCTGAATTTGCTGGATTTAGTCTTGACGTATCCGTCAGTTACTGAGCCCTTTGGGCATTCCAGAGAGCTGATCATTTTTTATTCAATTCGCTGTAATGTAGGTTTTTTCTTACCCTCAGACAGCCATACAGCTTTTATCAACAGGAATACCCACAACTCCCGTGGACAAGTTTTCTGTGGGTAGTTTTAACCTCCGCCCCCCGCGAAATCCGGGGCCTCTGTGGAAAAAACAAAATCGATCAAAAACCGTACAATCGGCGCTATCGCTTATGGCACTAAGCCTTCAGCTGTTTGCAACCAAGTTATCCACATCTCACTCCACAATCTTTGTGTAAAACCGGCGTCCCGACAAAGGTTTTGCTGAAGCACAGGGATTTTTCAGACAATCTTCATGCCCCGACTGGCAGAAAAAGAAACCTTCACTAGCCGAACAGGCGTATGATTTGCGCTCCTGAAATTTGAGATACACCATCATGTCTTTCCTGGATCTGTTACGTAGCCTCCTTGCCGCTTATACCAGCGGTGCAGGTAAAGGCAACGACTGATCTGGCCGCTGCGTAAAACCTCTCATCTACCTTACGGGCGTCTGACTAACGGGCCCGCCTGCGTACATACGTTTATACGTAGCCCCTGACCAGCTGCATCGCCACGCTCCAGCGCCATCCTGGCTCTGGCTGATACGTGTTGACTCACGTATAAAACCGGCAAAACTTCACTTGGGTCTTGATGATCCGAGATGTATGTCTATTGCCTGTACAGCCTTTAAGGATATCCACGATGGCCGGAGCGAGCCTGCTCACATTGCTAGATGACATTGCTGCCGTTCTTGACGACGTTGCAGCAATGACCAAAGTTGCCGCCAAAAAAACTGCCGGCGTGCTGGGAGATGATCTTGCCCTTAATGCACAGCAAGTCAGTGGTGTCAGAGCGGACCGGGAGCTGCCAGTTGTCTGGGCGGTAGCCAAAGGCTCGTTCAAAAATAAACTGTTTCTGGTGCCGGCAGCTTTGCTGATCAGCGCGTTTATACCGTGGGCGGTGACTCCACTGCTTATGCTCGGCGGCCTGTATCTGTGTTTTGAAGGCTTCGAAAAACTCGCCCACAAATTCCTGCATTCCAAAGACGAAGACGCCAGCCGCCATGAAGAACGCCTGCAGGCGGTAGCCAACCCGGATGTGGATATCGTCGCGTTTGAAAAAGAGAAAGTGAAAGGCGCGATCCGTACCGACTTCATTCTCTCCGCTGAAATCATTGCCATCACCCTCGGCACCGTTGCCGCTGCCAGCTTTACTCAGCAAGTTGTGGTCATCTCTGGCATAGCCATCGTCATGACCATTGGCGTCTACGGTCTTGTCGCAGGAATCGTAAAACTTGATGACGCAGGCCTGTATCTCTCGCAACGCCAGGGCGAAGGCGTCACAACCAGCGCACTGCGCGCGTTCGGCCGAGGCCTGTTGCGTACAGCACCGTATCTGATGAAAACCCTATCTGTGGTCGGTACCGCCGCAATGTTTATGGTGGGCGGCGGCATCCTTACTCACGGCATTCCGGTTGCTCAGCAGTGGATTGACGGCGTTACCCAACATGTCGCGCAAAGCAGTGAACTACTTGCACTGTTCACACCGACACTGCTGAACCTGGTTGCCGGCATCATTGCAGGTGCGCTGGCTTTAATAGTGGTGAGCGTTTTCAGCCGTATCTGGCGCGCGCTGAAACCAGCTAAATCTCACGACTGATGTTTACCGGGCCGGATGCACCGGCCCGCACCTCCCGCAGGCTCAACCGTTCCAACGACAGGTTTTGTCAATCTACGCAGAGCGGTTCGCTTCCGTTACCATCGACACACTTTGATTGCGAGAAGCGGCATGTATATCTATCGATTGGTGCTGATCCTGGTCGTGGGCATTTATTTGTTCTCCCCGGCCATCATGGACTGGTGGGTTGATCCCAACGGCGCCTGGTACCGCCCTTATTTGCTGTGGCTGATCCTCATCGTGGTGACATTTATTCTGCAAAGTCAGCGTGACACCGATGAAATCTGAGCCATACAACCGGATCGCCCCGGCCCACTCCAATAACCACATGCCGAGCTGACCTAATGCTGACGAGCTTTACCCTCAGCCAACTGATTCCCATCAGTGCCGCCTATCTTCTGGTCTTGTTCGGTGTTGCCTGGATCAGTGAGCGTAATCTGATCCCGCGCTGGGTGGTTCGCCACCCGCTGACTTACACCCTGTCTCTGGGCGTCTACGCCAGTGCCTGGGCGTTCTACGGCACGGTTGGTCTGGCCTACCAATATGGCTATGGATTTCTGGCCTGTTTCCTCGGCGTCTCCGGTGCGTTTTTGCTCGCGCCCGTTTTGCTCTACCCGATTTTGCGCATCACCCGCGCCTATCAGCTGTCCTCGCTGGCCGACCTGTTCGCCTTCCGCTTCCGCAGTACCTGGGCCGGAGCGCTCACCACTATTTTCATGCTGGTTGGCGTACTGCCGCTGTTGGCCCTGCAGATTCAGTCGGTTGCCGACAGCATCGGCATCCTTACTCGCGAGCCGATTCAGGAACGGGTCGCGCTTGCGTTTTGCGGACTGATCATCCTCTTCACCATCCTCTTCGGCTCCCGGCATGTCGCCACACGCGAGAAACACGAAGGCCTGGTGTTCGCCATGGCATTCGAGTCAGTGGTGAAATTGGTCGCCATCGGCATCATCGGCATCTACGCGCTGTATGTCGTCTTCGATGGCCCACAGGATTTGCAACGCTGGCTGGTACAAAACCAAGCCTCGCTCAGCGGCCTGCACACGCCGCTGCAGGAAGGCCCATGGCGCACACTGCTACTGGTGTTTTTCGCCGCTGCGGTGGTGATGCCGCACATGTACCACATGACCTTTACCGAGAACCTCAACCCGCGTGCAATGGTCAGCGCCAGCTGGGGCCTGCCGTTGTTCCTGCTGTTGATGAGCCTGGCCATTCCGCTGATTCTCTGGGCCAGCCTGAAAATCGGTGCTACCACGAACCCTGAGTACTACACGCTGGGCCTCGGTATTGCGCTGGAAAGCCCGACACTGGCACTACTGGCGTATGTCGGCGGCCTCTCGGCCTCAAGCGGTCTGATCATTGTGACCACTCTGGCGCTGTCAGGCATGGTCCTCAACCATGTGGTCCTGCCGCTTTATCAGCCCCCGGCTCAAGGCAATATCTACCGCTGGCTGAAGTGGACACGCCGCGCTCTGATCATTCTGATCATCATGGCCGGTTACGGCTTCTATCTGGTCCTGGGTGCCGAACAGGACCTGGCCAACCTGGGTATTGTCGCCTTCGTCGCCACCCTGCAATTCCTCCCGGGTGTGCTCTCGGTACTGTATTGGCCAAACGCCAACCGCCGTGGCTATATCGCCGGCCTGCTGGCTGGGGTAACAGTGTGGATCGTTACCATGTTGTTACCGATGCTCGGAAACCTGCAGGGTATTTACGTCCCATGGCTGAACCTCGTCTATGTGATGGACGACAGCAGCTGGCACCTAGCGGCTATCGGCTCACTGGCCGCTAACGTACTGGTCTTTACCTTGGTGTCGCTGTTTACCGATGTCAGCCCGGAAGAAAAAAGCGCCGCCGAAGCCTGTGCTGTGGATAACGTCCGCCGCCCACAGCGTCGCGAATTGGTCGCAGTGTCTCCGCAAGAATTTGCCGAACAGCTGGCCAAGCCTCTGGGTGCAAAAACCGCACAACGCGAAGTGGAACAAGCGCTGCGCGATCTACACCTGCCATTCGATGAAAGCCGCCCCTATGCCCTGCGCCGCCTGCGTGATCGCATTGAAGCCAACCTGTCCGGCTTGATGGGCCCGAGCGTAGCGCAGGAAATTGTCGAAACCTTCCTGCCCTACAAAGCCACCAGCGAAACCTACGTCAGTGAAGACATCCACTTTATAGAAAGCCGCCTCGAAGATTATCAATCACGCCTCACCGGCCTCGCCGCTGAGCTCGACACCCTGCGCCGCTACCACCGTCAAACCCTGCAGGAACTGCCTATGGGCGTCTGCTCCCTGGCCAAGGACCAAGAGATTCTGATGTGGAACCGGGCCATGGAAGAGCTCACCGAAATCCCGGCGGTACGCGTAGTAGGCTCCCGCTTGAGCACTCTTAGCGAACCCTGGCGCGGCCTGCTTGAGCGGTTTATCGAAATCCCTGACGAGCATCTGCACAAGCAGAGTCTGCCGCTGGCCGGACAGACCCGCTGGCTCAACTTGCACAAAGCCGCCATTGATGAGCCTCTGGCTCCCGGTAACAGTGGCCTGGTACTGCTGGTGGAAGACCTCACCGAAACCCAGCTGCTGGAAGACAAGCTAATCCACTCCGAGCGCCTTGCTTCAATTGGTCGCCTGGCTGCCGGTGTGGCCCACGAGATCGGCAACCCGATTACCGGCATCGCCTGCCTTGCGCAAAACCTGCGCGAAGAACGGGAGGAAGACAGCGAACTGACCGAAATCAGCCAGCAGATCCTTGAACAGACCAAACGTGTAACGCGTATTGTTCAGTCCCTGATGAGCTTCGCCCACTCCGGTAGCCACCAGAACGTAGAAGACCCTGTCAACCTGGCCCAAGTTGCGCAAGATGCCATCGGCCTGCTGTCGCTCAACCGACGCAGCCTGGAAGTGCAGTTCTATAACCTCTGCGACCCAGAACATTGGGTAATCGGCGACCCACAGCGGCTGGCTCAAGTCCTGATCAACCTGCTCTCCAACTCGCGGGATGCTTCGCAGGCCAATGGCGCAGTGCGCGTACGCAGTGAGGCCAGCGAACATACCGTTGATCTGATTGTTGAAGACGAAGGCAGTGGTATACCAAAGGCAATCCAGAGCCGTGTTTTCGAGCCTTTCCTAACCACTAAGGACCCCGGCAAAGGGACAGGATTGGGCCTGGCACTGGTCTATTCCATTGTGGAAGAGCATTATGGACAAATAACAATCGACAGCCCGATAGACCTCGAACTGGAACGCGGGACCCGGATTAGGGTTACATTACCGCGACATAACGAGGCAACGTCCTTAGCGACTTAACTGTTACTGAAAAGCCTGCCTGCATGCACGACTTGTGTGGCGGCGTGCTTGAGAAAGTCGAGAGACCGTATTGATGCCCCATATTCTGATCGTCGAAGACGAAACCATCATCCGCTCCGCTTTGCGTCGGCTGCTTGAGCGCAACCAGTATGAAGTCAGCGAAGCCGGCTCCGTTCAGGAAGCTCAGGAGCGTTTCAGCATTCCCAGCTTCGACCTGATCGTCAGCGACTTGCGCCTGCCCGGCGCGCCCGGCACGGAAATGATCAAGCTCGCTCAAGGCACCCCGGTGCTGATCATGACCAGCTACGCCAGTCTGCGCTCTGCGGTCGACTCCATGAAAATGGGCGCCGTCGATTACATCGCTAAACCGTTTGATCATGACGAGATGCTCCAGGCTGTTGCCCGCATCCTGCGCGATCACCAGCAGGCACAATCAGCCCCTGCCACCACCGTCAGTACCAAGCCGACAGCTGATAAACCCACGGAAAGCGCTCAGGGCGAAATCGGCATCATCGGCTCCTGCCCCGCCATGCAGGACCTGTACAGCAAAATCCGTAAAGTCGCGCCGACTGACTCAAATGTCTTGATTCAGGGCGAGTCCGGGACCGGTAAAGAACTGGTTGCCCGCGCCCTACACAACCTGTCCCGCCGCGCCAAAGCGCCGCTGATTTCAGTGAACTGTGCAGCCATTCCGGAAACGCTGATCGAGTCCGAACTGTTCGGCCACGAAAAAGGGGCCTTTACCGGGGCCAGCGCCAGCCGTACAGGCTTGGTTGAAGCCGCCGATGGCGGCACCCTGTTCCTCGATGAAATCGGCGAACTGCCGCTCGAAGCCCAGGCCCGCCTGCTGCGCGTCCTGCAAGAAGGCGAAATCCGCCGCGTGGGCTCCGTGCAATCGCAGAAAGTGGATGTACGCCTGATTGCCGCCACCCACCGCGATCTGAAAACACTGTCGAAAACCGGCCAGTTCCGTGAAGACCTTTATTACCGTCTCCATGTCATTGCCCTGAAACTCCCTGCCCTGCGCGAGCGCGACGATGACGTTCTGGAAATCGCCCGTGTATTCCTGCAGCGCCAGAGTGCCCGCCAGGGTCGCAATAACATGACCTTCTCCCCCAGCGCCGAACAAGCCATCCGCCACTACCCCTGGCCGGGTAACGTGCGCGAGCTGGAAAACGCCATCGAACGCTCAGTGATTCTGTGCGAAGGCGACCTCATCTCTGCTGAACTGCTGGGGATCGATATCGAGCTCGACGAGCTGGAGTACGACTTTGCCGCACCGTCTTCACAAAGTAACTCGATGGTCAGTGACGCCAACGAGCCAACCGAAGACCTGTCTCTGGAAGACTACTTCCAGCACTTCGTCCTCGAGCACCAAGACCACATGACCGAGACTGAGCTGGCACGCAAACTGGGTATCAGCCGTAAATGCCTGTGGGAACGTCGTCAGCGCCTGGGCATTCCACGGCGTAAACCTACCGTTACCGCCGACTGAAACGGTGACACCGGGTGACAGCTCCCCCACAGGGAGGTTCCACAAACTGTTACCCAATACAGGTTTAGTAACAAAAACCGGGTCTAATGGTAACGAGAGCCCGGTTTTTTTATGCCTAGCGCCTACCAGCAAAAACTCCAAACCCTTGTTTTTAAAGGCTTTTAAAAAGTTGGCATGGGATCTGCTTTATCTCTGGCACAACAACAATAACAAGCAGCACATAAAATAATAAAAATAAGATTCATCGGCTCCAGCCCAATAAAAACAATAACGCGGAGGCGCAGCTAACTGATTCTTTTGGAAAGGATGTGTGTTTGGGGTTCGCCCCGAAACCGGGCAGAGAACAATAAAACTGCACTAATGCAGCGCCAGAACCGGTTGGATCACTCTGTGATCAATGCAATATCAGCGTCCAAAGCAATCCGTTTGCTCCTGATTCCCAACTTGGGAATTTTTATAAACATCCTTGACCGGATGGAACGGGTAACCAAACAAAAACAACAAGCCCGAAATAACAATAAAAAAAGAGCACGCACCAATTTGGGGGGGAGCTTCGGCTCCCCCAGTAGCTTCCAGAATCTCCCCTCCTGCAGCACTCTCCAGCCGTTTCCTGTATCAATCCCCGACTCAATGCTAGAATCCGCGCCATTCATGCGGCCGACGTATACTCTGGCCAGTCAATCCGTCAAACAGTGCCTCTCATGCTGAAAAAGCTGTTCAAATCCTTTCGTACCCCTTTGCGCCGCGGCAAAGCCGGCCACAGTACGCCTGAAGTACTGAACCGCAGCCAGCATCCAATAGAGCGTGGAGAAATCAGCCGCTACGCCATCAGTGTGGTGGAACGCCTGCAAAATGCCGGTTATCAGGCTTATTTGGTTGGCGGTTGCGTCCGCGACTTGCTGCTGGACCTTGATCCGAAAGACTTCGACGTCGCCACCAGCGCAACGCCCGAACAAGTCCGCGCCGAATTTCGCAACGCCCGCATCATTGGCCGTCGTTTCCGCTTGGTGCATGTGCATTTCGGCCGTGAAATCATTGAAGTGGCCACATTCCGCGCCAACCACGATGACGAAGAAGAGAACAGCAACCAGGCACAGCGCAACGAAAACGGACGCATCTTGCGCGACAACGTCTACGGCACCCTGGAAGATGACGCACAGCGCCGTGACTTCACCATCAATGCTCTGTATTACGATCCCTCCACCGAGCGGATTCTCGATTACGCCAACGGCGTGCATGACATTCGTAATCACCTGATCCGCCTGATCGGTGACCCAACCCAGCGCTATCAAGAAGACCCAGTACGCATGCTGCGGGCGGTGCGCTTTGCTGCCAAGCTGGATTTCGATATCGAGAAACACACCGCAGCCCCAATCTACAAACTGGCCCCCATGCTTGGTGAAATCCCTGCCGCCCGCCTGTTTGACGAAGTACTGAAACTGTTTTTGGCCGGTTACGCCGTATACACCTACGACCTGCTGGTGGATTACGGACTGTTTGGCCAACTGTTCCCAGCCAGCGCCGAAGCGCTACGGCACAACCCTGAATACGCGGACCGCCTGATCCGAAATGCGCTGGACAACACCGATTTGCGCATTGAGCAAGGTAAAACGGTGACACCTGCATTCCTGCTGGCGGCACTGCTGTGGCCCGCCCTGCCCGCACGCGTGCTGAAACTGCAGGAACGCGGCATGCCGCCGATTCCGGCCATGCAAGAAGCAGCACACGATCTGATCAACGAGCAGTGCAAGCGCCTGGCGGTCCCGAAACGCTTCACCATCCCGATTCGCGAAATCTGGGACATGCAGGAGCGCTTGCCGCGCCGTTCCGGCAAGCGAGCTGACCTGCTTCTGGAAAATCCGCGCTTCCGTGCCGGCTACGACTTCCTGCTGCTGCGCGAAAGCGCCGGGGAAAACACCGGCGGGCTGGGTGACTGGTGGACGCGCTATCAAGATGTCAGTGACAGCGAGCGCCGCGCCATGATCCGCGAGCTGAGCAGTAAGGAAGAGTCCGCCAGCGGCCCGCGCAAGCGTAAACGCAGCGGCTCCAAACGTAAGCGCACCGCTGACAGTGGTAACGACACCGGCAGCGGTGAATGATGGAACGTGTTTATATCGGCCTGGGCAGCAATCTCGAAACTCCGCTTGAGCAGCTGCGCAGTGCACTGTCTGCTTTGGCTGAACTGCCGCAGACCCAACTGAGCGGGCAATCCTCCTTCTATATCAGTGACCCACTGGGCCCGGCCGACCAGCCGCGCTACGTGAATGCCGTAGCCGCACTAGATACAGAGCTGAGCCCACTGCAGCTGCTGGACGCCTTACAAACCATTGAGCAGAACCAAGGCCGCGTCCGCAAAGCTGAACGCTGGGGGCCGCGCACACTGGATCTGGATATCCTGTTATTCGGCGAGCGTCAGCTGAATGAGCCACGCTTGGTGGTACCGCATTACCATATACATGCCCGCGCCTTCGTTCTTTATCCACTGGCAGAGCTGGCCGCCGATCTGGTACTGCCAGATGGCCGGCCGTTAATACAGCTTCTTGCGGCCTGCCCTTTCGAGGGCCTCGAGCGTCTGCATAACGCGCCCTGAGCACAACCGAAGCCCCGCTAATACCGTGCGTTGCGCTTGGATTAGCGGCACTCACCATCCCACTATTCACTAGCTAAATGCCCTGTCAGGCAGCGGGTAACGAAGTAACAAAGCGGTAACACATGCGATTGACTTACAGTCGCCCCATCTGGACTATAGGCGTCCCGTTGCACACGACTGGCACAATAAGAGGCCAAAGCAGGCCGATTCGAAGCATAACGACTGCTGACTAAACGCCTGAGCGAGGACAGTTTTCATGCCTGATGTAACCCTGACCACCCTGCAGAGCCTCAAGCAGAGCGGCGAAAAAATCGCCATGCTGACCTGCTATGACGCTACGTTCGCCCATGCAGCCTGTGAGGCGGGTGTGGACGTTCTGCTGGTGGGTGATTCTCTCGGCATGGTCTTGCAAGGCCATGACAGCACACTGCCAGTAAGCGTTGATGACATGGCGTACCACACTGCCAGCGTTAAACGCGGCAACAAAGGTGCACTGATCATTACCGATCTGCCTTTTATGGCCTACGCAACCCTGGAACAAGCCCTGAACAACAGCGCAGCACTAATGCGTGCAGGTGCTCACATGGTCAAGCTTGAGGGTGCAGCCTGGCTGGCAGAGCCGATCCGTCAACTGGCAGAACGTGGCATTCCAGTCTGCGCCCACCTGGGTCTGACGCCTCAGTCGGTGAATATTCTTGGTGGTTACAAGGTTCAAGGTCGCCAAGAGGCCCAGGCCCGCCAGATGCGCGCTGACGCGATGGCCCTAGAGCAAGCAGGCGCTGCCATGCTGCTGCTGGAATGCGTGCCCAGTGAGCTGGCTGCCGAAATCAGCCAAGCGGTGAAAATCCCTGTCATCGGCATTGGTGCCGGTAGCGGCACCGACGGCCAGGTGCTGGTCCTGCACGACATGCTTGGCCTGTCGCTGAGCGGTCGCACGCCGAAGTTCGTGAAGAACTTTATGCATGGCCAAGGCAGCATTGGTGCGGCAATCAGCGCTTATGTCAAAGCTGTAAAAGATCAAAGTTTCCCTGCAGCCGAACACGGGTTTTCTGCATGAACACAGTAAAAAGCGTGCGTGAGTTACGCGCCGCTGTCGCCCAGGCACGCGCTGAGGGCAAACAGATCGCTCTGGTTCCGACCATGGGCAATCTGCACGAAGGGCACATCGCCTTGGTTGAGAAGGCTGTACAACGCGCCGATTTTGTTGTCGCCAGCATCTTTGTAAATCCACTGCAGTTTGGCCCCAGCGAAGACCTGGATGCCTACCCGCGCACCTTGATTGCAGATCAGGAGAAACTGGTCAATGCCGGTTGCCATCTGCTGTTCACGCCAGACGTGGAAGAAATGTATCCGCAAGGCATGGACAGCCAAACCCGCGTAAGCGTGCCGGGTGTATCCGAAGGCTTGTGCGGCCAGAGCCGCCCAGGTCACTTTGAGGGCGTTGCGACCGTGGTCAGCAAGCTGTTCAACATGGTCCAGCCCGACTTGGCGTTTTTCGGCCAGAAGGATTTCCAACAGCTGGCAGTGATTCGCACGCTGGTGCGTGACATGAACATGCCGATTCAGATTTTTGGCGAAGCAACCGTGCGTGCTGCGGACGGCCTGGCGCTGTCTTCACGCAACGGCTACCTCTCCCCGGAAGAGCGGGAGAAAGCGCCACTGCTGTACCGTACCCTGACGGAAATGGCCGACGCCATCCAAGCTGGTGAACGCGACTATGCCAAGCTAATCGCAGCAGCCCAAGCACAACACAGTGCCGCCGGTTTCCGTGCAGACTATCTGCAGGTCTGCGACGCCACCACCCTGCGCCCGGCAACACCGGAAGATCGCAATCTGGTAATCCTGCTGGCTGCCTATCTGGGCAATACACGTCTGATTGATAACTTGACAATTGACCTGAGCCATCCCGATCAATAGGTGAAACTGGCAGGCTATTACAGGTTCTCAGCTACAGTTACACTCGCAGGCCCGGTCTAAAAAACCGGGCTTTTTTGCAGATATTGTCACGCCAGGACAAGGAACCCGCCCCATGGCTTATTACCAACAGCCGCATGACGTTACCCGCTTACCGGCCTGGCAAGCGCTGCGTGAACACCGTGAACGGATGAACACGTTCAACATGCGGGAAGCATTTGCCAGTGACGCCCAACGCTTCGCCCGGTTTTCTTTGAACAAGTGCGGTTTGTTGCTGGACTATTCGAAGAACCTGATCGACGACACCACTGTAAAACTGTTGATCGAGCTGGCCGAGCAGGCCCACCTGAATGAGTCGATTGTGCAGTTGTTCAACGGTGACAAGGTCAACAGCACTGAAGATCGCGCAGCCCTGCACACAGCCCTGCGCAGCCCGATCGGACGCACCCTGAAGCTCGACGGCGTCGACTTGATCCCTCAGGTCCACCGTGTTCTTAATCAGATGACCGAGCTGGTCACCCAGATTCACAGCGGCTTGTGGCGTGGCTACACCGACAAGCCCATCACCGACGTGGTCAATATTGGCATCGGCGGCTCCTTTCTCGGCCCACAGCTGGTTTCCGAAGCCCTGCGCCCGTTTACTCAACGCGGCGTGCGCTGCCACTACCTGGCGAATATCGACGGCAGCGAGTTCCGCGAACTGACCGCGCGCCTGAATCCGCAAACCACGCTGTTTATTGTCTCATCCAAGTCCTTTGGCACCCTGGAAACCCTGAAGAACGCGTTAGCTGCACGAGACTGGTTCTTAGCCTTGGGCGCGCCAGAAAACGAGCTGTACAAGCACTTTATTGCCGTTACCAGTAACCCTGAGGCCGCTATCAAGTTCGGCATCAAAGCCAAAAACATCTTCCCGATGTGGGACTGGGTTGGCGGACGCTATTCACTATGGTCGGCCATCGGTTTACCGATTGCTCTGACCATTGGCATTGCCAACTTCAAAGAACTGTTGGCCGGCGCGTATGCCATGGACCAGCACTTCACCCAGACGCCGCTGGAACAGAACATGCCAGTGCTAATGGCATTGCTGGGGATCTGGTACGGCAATTTCTGGGGTGCGAAAAGCCAGGCAATTCTGCCCTACGACCATTACCTGCGTAACTTCACCAAGCACCTGCAACAGCTGGATATGGAATCCAACGGCAAGTCAGTCCGTCAGGACGGCACACCAGTCGATTTCAGCACCGGCCCGGTGATCTGGGGCGGCGTGGGCTGTAACGGCCAGCATGCTTACCATCAACTGCTACACCAAGGTACTGAGCTGATCCCGGCTGATTTCCTGGTTCCGGTCAACAGCTTCAGCCCGCTGGCTGACCATCATCAGTGGCTGTTCGCCAACTGCCTGTCGCAGAGTCAGGCACTGATGCACGGCAAAACCCGCGAAGAAGCCGAGCAGGAGCTGCGTGACCAGGGCCTGAATGAAGCCGATGTGCAGCGTCTGGCACCGCACAAGGTGATTCCGGGCAATCGTCCAAGCAATATGCTGGTACTGAACCGCATCGACCCGACCAACCTCGGCGCACTGGTAGCGCTGTATGAGCACAAAGTGTTCGTACAAAGCGCGATCTGGGGCATTAACGCCTTTGACCAATGGGGCGTTGAGCTGGGCAAAGAGCTGGGCAAAGGCGTTTATCAGCGTCTAACTGGCCAGTTAGACGAACCTGCCAGCGACTCCTCGACCCAAGGTCTGATTGCCCATTTCCGCGATCGTCATCGTGGTTAAACCCAGAAAGTGAAGCAGTAAAATCTCAAACAGGGCTTGAACCAAGCAACTGCTTGGTTCACCCTTATGAACATCGCGGAACACAAAAACAAGGACACCGCCATGTTCGAAATTACCCGTCATCCGGTAACAGATGCCGTGCGCCAGCGTGCTCATCTGAATAATGATGATTACCTGCACCTCTATCAGCAGTCCATCGACCAGCCCGACACGTTCTGGGCCGAGCAAGCCACACGTTTTCTGGACTGGTACAAACCTTGGGACAGCGTACGCAGCGGCGATTTGCTGCAAGGCAACGGTGCCTGGTTCAAAGGTGGTCAGCTGAACGTCAGCTACAACTGCATCGACCGTCACCTGGAAAAACGCGGCGAGCAAATCGCCTTTATCTGGGAAGGTGACGACCCCAGCGAATCCGCCCACATCACCTACAACAAGCTGCACCACAACGTCAGCCGCCTGGCCAATGTGCTGAAAAGCCGTGGCGTGAAAAAAGGTGACCGTGTTTGCATCTACATGCCGATGATTCCTGAAGCCACCTACGCCATGCTCGCCTGCGCCCGCATCGGCGCGGTGCACTCGGTCGTCTTCGGTGGCTTCTCCCCGGACGCCCTGCGCGACCGTATTCTCGACGCCGACTGCCGCACCGTAATCACTGCTGATGAAGGCGTGCGTGGCGGCAAATACATCCCGCTCAAGGCCAACATCGACAAAGCCCTGCAAAGCTGCCCGGATGTTTCCACCGTGGTTGTGGTGGAGCGTACGCAGGGCGAGATCAATTGGGTGGAAGGCCGCGACATCTGGTACCACCAGGCGCTGAGTGAAGCGTCGGCCGACTGCCCGCCGGAGCCGATGGATGCGGAAGACCCGCTGTTTATCCTCTACACCTCCGGCTCCACCGGTAAGCCCAAAGGCGTACTGCACACCACCGGCGGCTACCTGCTGATGGCGGCCATGACCCATAAATATGTCTTCGATTACCACGAAGGCGACGTCTACTGGTGCACCGCAGACGTGGGCTGGGTAACCGGACACAGCTATATCGTCTATGGCCCGCTGGCCAACGGTGCGACCAGCCTGATCTTCGAGGGCGTGCCGAACTACCCGACGGCTTCACGCTTCTGGGAAGTCATCGACAAACACCAGGTCAACATCTTCTACACCGCGCCAACCGCCCTGCGCGCGCTGATGCGCGAAGGCACTGGCCCGGTCGAAAGTACCTCGCGCAAGAGCCTGCGCCTGCTTGGTAGCGTGGGTGAACCTATCAACCCGGAAGCCTGGGAATGGTATTACCACGTGGTCGGCGAGTGCCGCTGCCCTATTGTGGACACCTGGTGGCAGACCGAAACCGGCGCGATTCTGATTACCCCGCTGCCCGGCGCAACCGACCTCAAGCCAGGATCGGCGACCCGCCCATTCTTCGGCGTGCAGCCAGTGCTGCTGGATGAGCAAGGCAAAGAGATCGACGGTCCGGGCTCAGGCGTGCTGGCGATTAAGAGCAGCTGGCCGAGCCAGATTCGCAGCGTCTTCGGTGATCACCAGCGGATGATCGACACCTACCTCAAGCCATACCCGGGCTACTACTTCAGCGGCGACGGTGCGCGTCGCGATGAAGACGGCTACTACTGGATCACCGGCCGCGTCGATGACGTTATCAACGTCTCCGGCCACCGCATCGGCACCGCCGAAGTGGAGAGCGCCCTGGTGCTTCATGACGCTGTCGCAGAGGCCGCAGTCGTGGGTTATCCCCATGACGTTAAAGGTCAGGGCATTTATGCCTTCATCACCCCGATGAAGGGCATCGAGCTGAGCGAAGAACTGAAGAAAGACCTGCTGACGCTGGTAGGCAAGGAAATCGGCAGCTTCGCTAAACCTGAACTGATCCAGTGGGCGCCCGGTCTACCGAAAACCCGCTCGGGCAAGATCATGCGCCGCATTCTGCGTAAGATCGCCTGCAACGAGCTGGAAAACATGGGCGACACCTCGACCCTGGCTGACCCAAGCGTTGTCGACAGCCTGATTGAGCAACGCCTGAACCGCTGAACCACGCCGGAGTCAGCTCCGGCAGCCGATTGAGTTTGTTGTGTAATGGAAGTGCTGCGCCGCCGTATCGAAAGCCAAGTGCTAAGCCTCAGCGGCGTAGCACTTGGGCAGATTGATTACGAAAACCCCAAAGGCGATCCGGGTCTGTTCGGGCCGGACTCAGTATGCTGGAAAGTCCACGGCGACTTCTCCAGCATGCTGATCGGCGGCATCAGCGCCCTGCTCTTGCAAGCCCTGCATCCGCTGGCTCTAGCCGGCGTGTGGGACCACTCCAACTTCCGCGAAGACCTGCTCGGCCGCCTGCGCCGCACCGGCCAGTTCGTCTCCGGCACAACCTTCGCCTCTCGCGCCGATGCCGACTGGCTCATCGATAAAGTCAAAACCATCCACCTGCGCGTTACCGGCACTGCGCCGGATGGCCGCCCTTATGCAGCGAGTGACCCGGATCTGCTGACCTGGGTGCATGTGGCGGAGGTTTACAGCTTCCTGCAGGCGCACTTGCGCTACCGCAACCCGCACTTGTCTGGTGCCGATCAGGATCGCTACTACGATGAGATAGCGCTGGTTGCCGAGCGTTTAGGGGCCTCAAGTGTTCCGCGCTCACGCAGTGAAGTTAATGCCTACCTGCACACCATGAAAGCAGAACTACTGTGCGATGAACGCTCGCTGGAAATTCTTCGTATTCTGCTCGCAGCACCAGCGCCCAGTGCACTGGCTGCACCGATGGGCAAACTGTTTATGCAGGCGGGTATCGACCTGTTACCGGACTGGGCACAATCCATGCTCGGCCAACAGATCAGCCCGACACGCAGCCGCCTGATTCAAGCCTCTGTGAACAAGTTTGCCCCACTCCTACGCTGGGCCGTACGCAGCGGCGCAGTTCACCGGGCGCGCAGGCGCATGGGGCTGCCAATTGCGACTTAAGTCGCCCTTGTGACGCTGTTCGCACGCCAACCCGATATGCCAACATAGCCCTCTTTCGCGCCTGGCGGCGCTTATCACTGTAAGGATCGCGTTATGCAAGACGTTGTTATCGTTGCTGCCACCCGTACTGCCATTGGTAGCTTCCAAGGTTCTCTGGCGAATATCCCGGCTCCGGAGCTGGGCGCTGCCGTGATCCGCCGCCTGCTGGAACAAACAAAACTGGACGGAGCTCAGGTCGACGAAGTGATCCTCGGCCAGGTGCTGACCGCAGGTTCCGGGCAAAACCCGGCTCGTCAGGCCGCAATCCTCGCTGGCCTGCCTCACGCGGTGCCGGCCCTGACCTTGAACAAAGTCTGCGGCTCCGGCCTGAAAGCCCTGCATTTGGCTGCTCAAGCCATCCGCTGTGGTGATGCCGAGGTGATCATCGCTGGCGGCATGGAGAACATGAGCCTGTCCCCGTACGTCATGCCAGGTGCCCGTACCGGTCTGCGCATGGGCCACAGCAAAGTGATCGATACCATGATCACCGACGGCCTGTGGGATGCCTTCAACGACTACCACATGGGCATCACCGCCGAGAATCTGGTGGACAAATACAACATCAGCCGTGAAGAGCAAGACGCCTTCGCCGCCGCCTCCCAACAGAAAGCTGTCGCCGCCATTGAGGCAGGACGCTTTGCTGACGAAATCACCCCGATCATGATCCCGCAGCGCAAAGGTGACCCAATCGCCTTCGCCACTGACGAGCAGCCACGTGCCGGTACCACGGCCGAGTCCCTGGCCAAACTCAAACCAGCCTTCAAGAAAGACGGCACCGTGACCGCCGGTAACGCCTCCAGCCTTAACGACGGCGCGGCTGCTGTTCTGCTGATGAGCGCCAGCAAGGCTGCCGAACTGGGCCTTCCGGTTCTGGCAAAAATCGCCAGCTACGCCAACGCAGGTGTAGACCCGGCAATCATGGGCATCGGCCCAGTTGGCGCAACCCAGCGCTGCCTGAGCAAAGCGGGTTGGCAGTTGGCTGATCTGGACCTGATCGAAGCCAACGAAGCCTTCGCAGCCCAGGCTCTGGCTGTGGGCAAAGAGCTGAACTGGGATAGCAGCAAAGTCAACGTCAACGGCGGCGCCATTGCACTGGGCCACCCGATTGGCGGCTCGGGCTGCCGCGTGCTGGTCACCCTGCTGCACGAGATGATCAAACGTGACGCCAAGAAAGGCCTCGCAACCCTGTGCATCGGTGGCGGTCAGGGCGTAGCGCTGGCTATTGAGCGCTAATACCTCCGCGCAATGAAAATGCCGGCCTTAGTGCCGGCATTTTTATTCCCGCTTTTGACTCAGGCCTCGGCATCAGCCGCAAATCTGGCCAATCCCAATCGGCCCGACTCAGCCGACCAGCGCGAAACGACTCTGATAAACTTGCCCGCTTCTCCTTTTGCATTCCAAGGCGCTTCGCATGTCTTCCTTGAATCAGGCGCTGCGCGCCGCCCTGCGTAACCGTGACAACCTGCTGGGCGAACTGCACGCACAAGGCACAGACTGCTACCGCCTGTTCCACGGCAGCCAGGAAGGTGCCAGCGGCCTGACCGTCGACCGTTACGGCCCGCAGCTGATGGTGCAGAGTTTTCACACCAGCATCTCCAGTGACGATCTTGCACTGATTGCGGACGAAGTCCGTCAACACCTCGAACAGCCGCTGCAACTGGTCTACAACGACCGCTCCCGAAGCAACTCCCGCATCGACCGTACAGACAGCATCTATCAACCGGAAGCCGCCGCTCTGGAAGACATGATTGGCCACGAATGGGGCCTTAACTACCGGGTGCGCGGCCGTCATGCAGGGCAAGACCCGCTGCTTTTCCTCGACCTGCGTAACGCGCGCGGCTGGGTAAAACAGCACAGTGCAGGTAAAAGCGTACTCAACCTGTTCGCCTATACCTGCGGTGTTGGCCTGAGTGCAGCTGCAGGTGGAGCGCGGGAAGTGGTCAATCTGGACTTCGCCGAAGGTAATCTGGCCGTCGGCCGCGAGAACGGCCAGCTCAATCCAGAGTTACCTGTCATGCAGTTCATCCAGTCCGATTATTTCCCAGCGATTCGCCAACTCGCCGGGCTGCCGATTAACGCGAGACGCGGACAAAAACTGCCGCATTACCCGCGACTGGAAGCGCGCCAGTTCGACCTAGTGTTCCTCGATCCGCCCGCCTGGGCCAAGAGCGCATTTGGCACGGTTGACCTGCTGCGCGATTACCAAAGCCTGCTCAAACCAGCGATTCTGGCCACAGCCGATGATGGCACCCTGATCTGCTGTAACAACCTGGCCAAAGTGGTGATGGATGACTGGCGCACGCAAGTCCTGCGCTGTGCGGAAAAACTCGGCCGGCCGGTGCGCGACTGCCAGATAATCACGCCAGCTAAGGACTTCCCGTCTCAAGACGAACAACCGCCACTGAAAACCCTGGTTCTGAAATTCTGAATACATCTGCTCCGAATACACGACCAAATTGGTGCATCACATCACACAAAGGTCGTGCCATACTCCGTGCAGGTTTAGTACAGGAGTGACGACGTCTTATGCCAAAAGGATTGAAACGCGCAGCTAGCGCCCTTGCCATCGCAGTGGGTTTATACAGCCTGCTGGGGTTTCTGATTCTGCCCGGTATTGCTTTGCGTGTAGCCAATCAGCAGCTTGCGAACTACGCAGCAGTGCCAGCCTCACTGCAACGCATCCAACTCAATCCTTTCACCCTTGAGCTGAGCGTCTGGGGGCTGAATATTGGCGAGGCTGACAAACAACAAGTCGGCTTTGAACGTCTGTACGCCGACCTGCAACTCGACAGTGCCTGGAAGCGCTACCTGCATCTGGCCAACGTCGAACTGGACAGCCCGAAAACCGAGGTGCTGTTCGATAAAGAGGGCAACCTCAACCTCGCCCAGCTATTCAATATTCCGCCCAGCAATGCCCCGGAACCAGCAGAGCCGAGCGAACCATTCCCTATGCTGATCGAGCGCATCAAGCTCACGACCGGCAATGTGCACTTTCAAGATCTACGTCCAAGCGAGCCGATTGAGTTCCTATACGACGACCTGAGCTTCGAACTGTTCAACCTCAGCACCCTGCCTGACGACAACGCCGAAATGAACCTGGTGGCGCTCGGCCCTTACGGCGGGCGTATCGACTGGACCGGCACCCTGAGCCTGATCCCGTTCAAATCCAGCGGCAGTCTGAAAATCACCGACGGCAAACTTAAGGCGGTGTGGCCATATGTGCGCGACGCCGTGCCATTGGTACTGGAAGACGGCTCGGTAAACCTCAGCAGCGACTACACCGTGGACCTGTCCAAAGGCACTGAGCTGCTGCTCAACAACGCTCAGGTCGCCGTTACCTCACTGGCGATCAAGACCCCGGCGGACAAACCGCTGATACGCGTGCAAAGCCTTGAGGTCAGCGAAACCAGCGTCGACCTCGCCAAACAGCAGGTGGTAGTCGGCAAAATCCGCAGCAACAAGCTGGAAACCTGGGCAGCCCGCGAAGCCGACGGCCAGCTCGACTGGCAGAAACTGTTCGCCAGCCAACCCGCCAAAGCAGAGCCCAAAGCGGCCGCTATAACCGAGCCAAGCACCGCCCAAGCAGCAGCGCCAGCCACCACAGAAACTGCAGACAACGCAGAACCTGCAGCCGCCCAAGCCGCGACAGAGCCAGCCGCTAACGAGCCAGCCAAACCTTGGCAAGTCATCCTGCGTGACGTGCAGATGCGCGACTACAACGTGCACCTGGCGGATCGTGCTGACGGAGCCAAAACCACTGTCGATCTGGCCCCGCTGAACATCGACATCACCGACTTCGACAGCCTCGGCACCTCGCCTTTCGACCTCAAAATAGACACCGGCGTAAACAAGAGCGGCACACTCAAGGCCGAAGGCCAGGTACAACTCACACCCACCACAGCCAAGCTAAAAGTCAGCACCCGCGACATCGACCTGCGCGTTGCCCAGTCCTATATCAGCCCGTTTGTGCGCTTGGAGCTGCGCAGCGGCATGCTCAGCAGTGACCTCAACGCCAACCTACAAAGCACCGAACCGCTAGCCTTCAGCGTCGACGGCCAGGCGCAGATCAATCAACTGCACACCCTCGACACCATCAAAGACCGCGACCTGCTGAAGTGGCGCCAAGTGCAGGTGGATGGCATTAACTATCAGCACGGCAAAGGCTTGGCGATCAACCAGATCAAACTGCAACAGCCCTATGTGCGCTTCATCATCAATGAAGACATGAGCACCAACATCAGCGAACTGGTGATTGAGCAAAAAGGCTCCGGTACTGCTCAGGCCCCCACCAACAGCAAGGCCGCCGCAGAGAAGCCCATGCCGATCCGCATTGGTGGCATCAGCATTCAGGACGGTTCGGCCAACTTCGCCGACTTCAGCCTGCAACCTAACTTCGCCACCGCCATCGGCCAGATGAACGGACAGATCGGCACGCTGGATAACCAAAGCCCGAAAGCGGCGGCGGTGGATATCAAAGGTAAGGTCGACAAGTACGCGCCAGTGACCATCAAAGGCAAACTGACACCGTTTGATCCGATGAACAGCCTGGATATCGCCACCAGCTTCAAAAACGTCGAACTAGCTAACCTGACGCCCTACTCGGGCAAATTCGCCGGACTGAGCATCCGCAAGGGCCGTTTAAATCTGGACCTGCACTACCAGATCGAGCAAGGCAAACTGAACGCCGAGAACAAACTGCTGCTGGAAAACCTCCAGCTCGGCGACAAAATCGAAAGTAAGGACGCCATGGACCTGCCGATCCGCCTGGCCGTGGCCCTGCTTAAAGACACCAAAGGCAATATCGAAATCTCCCTGCCGGTCACAGGCGACCTCAACAACCCTGAGTTCAGCGTCATGCCGATTGTCTGGCAGACCCTGCGTAACTTGGTGCTGCGCGCCGCTCAAGCGCCATTCAAGTTCATTGGCGGCTTGGTCGCTGGAGGCAATGATGTCGACCTCGGCAGCGTTACCTTTGCTGCAGGCAGCGATGAACTGAACGGTTCCGCGCAGAAGTCCCTGGACACCCTGGCCAGCGCCCTTAAAGAGCGCCCGGCGCTGCGTCTTGAGATTGAAGGTAAAAGCTCCGCCAGCAGCGATGGCCCGCTGGTCGCTGCCGCTCGCCTTGAGCGTGAGTACCAGAACAACTGGTACAAGATCCTTCAGCGCCGCGGCGATAAAGTCCCGGCGGATGCCAGCGAACTGGTGGTCGATGAAGATGACAAGGAAGTGCTGATCGAAGGCATCTACCGAACCCGCCTGAAGCAACAGCCGCCTGCAGAGTGGAAGGAGCTGCCGGATGAAGAACGTATCAGCAAAATGCGCGATGCCGTGATTCAGTCCTGGGCCCAAAACCAGACCCTGCTACGGCAGCTGGGCGTGGCCCGATCCTCCGCAATCAAGGATTACCTGGTCGAGCGCGGCGGCTTGCCGGACACCCGCCTGCTGATCATTGAGTCCAGCCAAACCGAGGCCAACAGCGATGGCAGTGTTTCCACTTCGCTGCACTTGGACAGTGAGTAAATCCAGCCTTCTGGTGCTGCTGGCTTGTGCCAGTGCAGCACCGGTACAAGCCGACACCCTGCGCTGCGGCAGCGCTTTAATCAGCGTGGGTGACCGTCGCTTTGAGGTCGAACAAAAATGCGGCGAACCCGCCTATCGTGATCTGGTCGGATTTACGCTGGGCCAATACGAACGCCGTGAATCACCGATTGAAGAATGGGTCTATGGTCCGGACAACGGCATGCTCACCATCCTCACTTTTGAAGGCTCACAGCTGCGCAAAATCGAGCGCAAGCGCAGCCGCTAACCGCCAAGGACGCCCCAGATGAAAGCCCTGCTCCTGCCTCTTGCCTTATGCCTGCCACTGGCAGCCCACGCCTCCTCTACCCTGCGCTGTGAGAGCGGCTTGGTCAGCCTTGGCGACTCCAGCGCTAAAGTCTTCAACCAATGCGGCGAGCCGGTCAGCCAGGACTTTATTGGCTTCAAAGAAGTCGGCGACGAGTATGGCTTTCGAAATGAAGTCAAAGTCGAAGAGTGGACCTACGGCCCCCGCAACGGTATGTACTACTTCCTCAAATTCGAGGGCGGCCGCCTCAGCAAAATCAGCAGCAAACGCGGCAACTGAGCCTCATCCCACCTTGAACTCCGGTGACATCAACCGGCTGATACCAGCCGCTGCCTTGCTGCTCAGCTTACGCCGCAACGCCGAACTGCGCGGATTAGCCAACACGGCATCCTCATAGCTAAACGCCGCAATCACCGCGCTGTACCCGAGCCAGCGCAACGGTTCAGGCTCCCAACGCCGCAACGCTTTGCGCAGGCTCTGGTTACGTACAACCCACGGTGCACGGCTGAGCAGCGTATCGCGCTTGAGGATCAAATCAGCCAGCGTACGCCCGGCCAGATAGCTAGCCCCAACGCCCTCGCCGCCATAACCACCGGCACAAGCCACACCGCCAGCTTCGTCACACAGCATGTAAGGCCTGAAGTGCCGGGTCATTCCCAAGTTGCCACCCCAACCATGACTGATCGGGGTTTTCGCCAGTTGCGGGAACAAGTCCAACATCAGATCACGGCGCAGCTTTACTTCGTCCTCTGTTAGACGGAACTGCTCCCGCAACTTGCCGCCAAAGCGATAACTGCCCCGCGCCCCAAACACCAGCCGGTCATCACGGGTGCGGTGAAAGTAGGTAACCTGCCGACTACTCTCATGGGCAGCCTGACCGTTGTGCAGGCCGATTTCATCCCACTGCGAAACACTTAGCGGCTCGGTGGCGATCTGCAAACTTTGCACCGTCAGTTGATAGTCACGCAGCGCCTTAGTCTCAGTCGCATAGCCCTCCACGCACGGCACGACCCACTGAGCGCAAACCGGATGTCCGGCAACCGTCAGTACGCCCTTACGCCACGCCTGAACCCGGCTGTCTTCATAAATACGCACCCCCTTGCGCTCCAGACTCGTTGCGAGGCCAAGCGCCAGCTGAGCTGGGTGAATCGTCGCGCAATGCGGGGAATAAATCGCGCCGTATGCCTGATGCATACGCAACTGCTGGCTCAACTCATGGGCGCTGAGCAGGCGGTAATCTTCTTCGCTGTGGCCATGGGCATAAAGGGCTTTCAGTTCATCCAACAGCCATTGCTGCTGCTCGGGGTAACGCGCGGCACAGGTCAATACACCGCCCTTGCGGTAGCCACAGTCGATGCCCTCCTGCACCAGCACCTGCTCCACGCTGTCCGGAATGCCCTTCAACTCCGCCATCAAGGCACCGCGCTCAGGCTCCGGCCAGCCTGCAAGCATCTTCTCTTCACCGAGAATCCGCCCCAGCAACCAACCGCCATTACGCCCCGATGCGCCATAGCCAACATGCTGCGCCTCAAAAATCGCAATATTCAACTCAGGGGCATGCTGTTTGAGATACCAGGCCGTCCACAGGCCGGTGTAACCGGCACCGATGATGGCGACATCCACATCCAGTGGCGCACGCACAGACTCACGGCTCACACGCAGGTGCTCGGTCTGATCCATCCAGAGGCTGACAGCAGGGGCTAGCATAGTGATGGCTCCATAATTGTTTGGAGCCAATTTAATAAAGGGCCACAGCACAGTCTTACGTCCGGGCCCGGATGGAATCCTTCATCGGTAACAGATGTTCCTGAAGGCTGGCTTATAGCCTCTTCCAACCACCTGATTTGCTAAGCATTTGATTAGCCGTAAAAAAAATCGCAAAAGAGTGTTGACAGCCCCCCTCCAGATAAGGAAAATGCGCGCCACTCGGCTACGTAGCTCAGTTGGTTAGAGCATAGCATTCATAATGCTGGGGTCCGGGGTTCAAGTCCCTGCGTAGCCACCAAATAAAACAAGGGTTTACCGAAAGGTAAGCCCTTTTTTATTTGTCCCGGTGACTACAAAGTGACTACAGCCTGTCTACCGGGCCTTATGTGTTCCAGGGGTTCATCACCTGGACACCTAAATAGTCGAAGTGACGGACATTGCGCGTACAAACTCGCGCATCATGCAAAGCAGCAATCGCCGCTATTTGTCCGTCAGCCATTCCGACCACCTTTCCTTTCGCCTCACTGTCTGCTGCCAAGCTCGCGTAATAAACCGCCGCATCCGCATCGAATGAAACGATCCGTCCGGCAAAGTCCTGATCGAACATCAACTTAGCCATATTGAAAAAGCCCTGTTTACGCTTGCCTTCAGGCATCCGGGCGATTCCATACAGCACCTCAGCAACACTGATCGAACTGATAAACAACTCACTCACAGGCTGGGCATTGATCCAATCGAGCACCGCAGATTCAGGCTTTGCCCGCATCAGTTCAGAAAGGACGTTTGTATCCAATAAAATCATTCGTCAAAACTCGCGGCCCGGGCCTTAGCCGTACGTGCTGGAATTTCCAGATCAACACCGCCCAATGCAGCAAAACGTGCATTGATACGACTGCCCAAACCACCCTCTTGGTTCGGCTTAGTCAAAACGCTACGCAAAATCACACGCACCTCTTCTTCCATGGAGCGGCCATGGTTGGCAGCTGCAATGCGCAGTTGAGCTTTAAGATCATCATCGAGATTCCGAATAGTGATGCTCGCCATAAATCCTCCAAAGCAATCAGTGAAATCATTGATTGCAGTATACACAATACGCAAAGCTAATCTCTTACAGACTGACGAACTACAAATGCCCACTCTGAGCCACAACAGTTGGGCTGGGCACGGGACCAAAGCTGCAAAGGCGATGAACACTTACTACTATGCCGGCAGTAGGTTTGCACTAACAGCGGTTGATGTGATTTGAATGCCTGATGGATAAAAGGAGTTGCGAATGACGGCTCAACTGACTGACAGCCTTGAATATGCAGGCACCACGCTGGCGCTGACCAGTCTGCCGTTAGGCGGCTTCTGGGTCATGAATGGCTCAGGGCAAACCGGTGCGGCCGGCAACGCACGCCGCTTTGCTGATATGGGCACCTGGTGTTGGCGACGCTATACCGCTCACTGGAGGATTGAGCAGGATCACCTGTATCTGATGGCGATCAATGCCACGTATGAGGACGGCACAAAGGCGACCCTCAACGACTTCTTTCCCGGCTACCCGGAGCGGGTATTTGCGCACTGGTTCAGCGGTGAGCTGCACTGCCCCGCAGGTGAGCTAATGGAGTATGTGCACGCCGGCTTCGCCAGCCGCTATGCCGAAACACTGGTGTTCAACATAGAGCGCGGCGTGGTGCGCAGCCAGCACAGCATTGATAACCGCAAAGGAGCTGGGGCATGAGCACTTTCTGGTATTGGCTGGGTGCTTATGTGCTCACCGGTCTGCTGCTGATGTGTGGTGCGTACTGCCATACACGGCTGATCAAGCGGGAGCCCAGCGTCAACGCCATGAGCAGGTGGGAAAATACCGCTTGTTTTTTAGCCGTGCTGATGCTTTGGCCTCTGATGTTTTCCATATTGGTTTACGAAGGCGTGTTCAGCCGCCGCCCGCCCGCACCTGAATACCGTGAGTGGGTCGCAACACCCGCCAGCCTGACCCGGCAATTCACAAAGGAAAGCATCGAGCAGCTGGAGACTTACAGAGACCCTTTCAACGCCGTACCTGCCGCCCCCTTCGGACATCTGCACGATGCCTGGCTGCGTTTCTGCCAACAGTTGCAGGAAGACGACCAGCTCTGGGCATTCCGAATTGACGCCAGGCAGGACGAGGGGCTGGACTACGACAAACGCTATGGCATTGTTGAAGGCTACGCCCTGCTCCGAGACGGCAAGATATGCGCTGAGTTCTACGCACGGATGGACTGACCGCCTCAGGCCCACAGCCTTGAAACTGAGCTTCGGCATAAACCGTTTGTCGTTTTTTAACGCTGGTAAATGCCGCTAAAAACGCTCAGTAACCACCCCCTTCAAAAGCCTCAGGCACAACCCCAGCATCCGGCAGCTTGAATGCCAGCGTGTACGCCTGCTGAAATTTGATAAGCGTAAAGACTGTTAAAACAGTGGGTTATAGATCGAGCTCAAATGACTGCGTACACAAAACAAGGGTTTAGCGAAAGCTAAGCCCTTTTTTGTTTGTCTCGAAAAATGCATAGCGCCCTCTTAGTCCCCACTCTCAATCTAGGACTTATAACAAGCGCCTCCCCCCCACCTAATCCTTTACCTACGCAACCTCTCCAACCACCTATAAATCGCATCCCTGCCCTTGATAGCGCTTTACCGCAGGCCTATTCTCTCGCCCGATTCGTGGTGTAAGCCGCAACACATCAGGACAGTTTTGATGAAAGACGACTTTGAAGAAATCAGGGCTGAGCGGGACCGGCCTTTCCGCTATAAGCAAGAGACCAAGCAATATGCAGGTCTGTGGAAGCAGATAGCCTTGGGCATCGTGGTTGGTTACTGCGCACTGGGGCTGCTGAGCGTTATTGGCTGGTTTATTGCCGTGCAGGTTATGTCGAGCGGGCTGTCTTTTAATCTGCCTTAATACGCTAGTTGTTTTGCCAGTTGGATGGTTTGCTCACTTAATTCTCTCCAATCTACAGCGCAGTCGTTTTAGCAGATTTGCGCTGTCACCTTGGTCGCGCATTCACACGCTGCGACTTTCACATTGCAAACCCGCGTTGTTTTCTGAAAAGCGCCGGGCTAGCCGCATTTATAAAATCCAAACTATTTCAGTCACTTAGAAAACCACCCTGGTCTGGCCTAGGTCTTGCTCTAGGTATTTTGCGCGCTTGGCTCTGCACTTGAGCCAAACCGCCACGCGCGAAGCATTGCTTCCCACTCCCCAGCATTCGCATAGCTATAAGGAAGAAAACGAATGTTCAGTGAAAAAATGTTGATGCTCACCTACACGCCCCGCGCCGACTCTGAGAGCCGTGGCTATAACCCTTGGCTGCGTGAAATCGACACGCCGTTTTTCAACTCAGTGAAGAAGATTGCGCACTACGGCAACTGGAAAGTCACCCCACCCTCCAGCCAACAGGTGAACTGGACGCACTTTGACTTTATGCATCTGGCCAGCGGTGTCGAAGCAGAAGACATTCTGGTGCAGCCCGATGTTGCCGAGTTTGCCGCTGGCTGGACCCGCCAGTGGGGCCTGGACCCGAACGCGGAAGATCTCTCAGTTAACTACCGCGTGCATAAGGCTGAGCGCGTGCGTCAGGGGCAGATCAAACGTGGTGGGCTGGTGGCGCTGATCCTCAACCCGAATATGAACCACCTGCCGATTCAGGCTGAAATCTGGAAAGTCACCGGCATGGTGCTGGGTCAGCAGGAGATGAGCGACACCTTTGCGGTGATGCCGCTGCCGTACTCCGACACCGAGATTGATCCTAAATGGGGGGAGGTGGTACTGGTCGGCGAGTGCATCGCACAGCCGGGGTTCTGATGCGTTAATCACGCCTTTGCAGAAGTGCCTTTAGGTACTAGAGGCACTTCTGTCACGCGCTCTGACGATCAGCACCACTGGCTTTCACAAGGGACGCCATCGTGATCGCCATCCATTTGTACGCTAGGACAGTTACGCAAAAAGAAAGTCGCCTCTTCGCAGGAGTGCATCTGTGAACAGTGCTTACGCCCATCACAGCGATAACGGCTAGCAGCCTCGCTAGTGGGCTGCGAGGAAGCCGTGAGTCGCTGCACGCCCGAGCGGAGCTTTGCACTCGCATCACTGAAAAATGAGGTGGATGTCTGTATGAGCGGCTGGTTCATCTGCGAGCCGTCGACATTGATATTGGTGATCACCGGGCTTTTTGGTGGCTTGAAATAGAACTGCCAAGCCAATCCTCCCAGCACCAGCAAAATCAGTAACGTTTTCATCAAATACCCTTTGTCGTTGTTATAGGCGAATGCGTGAAGAGCTTTCAGCGTGCCATCAGTATCTGGGTAATGCAGGTGCAACTGGGCGTAGGCCCAGCTGCACGGATTACGACTTTACAGTCTTCTGGCGCGCAGCCAGCATCAGCCCACTAAAGATCAGCGCGCCCCCCATCAAGTGGTAGCTTTTAAGGCCTTCATCCAACAGCAACCAAGCCAATATCGCGGTGAATACAGGCATTAAGTAACTGGTCAGCGCAGCTTTGCCCGCACCGATGATCTTCACGCCATGATTCCAACACAGGTAAGCCACCAGTGAGGCAAACACCGCCGCATAGGCTACTGCACCAAGGTTGGCGGGAGTGACAACAAACCGTGCCCCTTGGCTGTATTCATAGAGGTAAATTGGTGCGAGCAGCACCACGCCAAGCAAGATCATCACCCCTAACAGTGCCAACGGCGGAATCGCATAGAGATGACTCGACCAACACCGCAACAACACCGAATACAATGCCCAGTCAGCCACCGCAATCAACATGATCAAATCGCCCTTGGCAAATCGCAGCGCCAACAGGCGGTTCATCTCGCCGCGGCTGATCAGAATCAGCAGCCCCAGTACAGCAATCAGCATCCCCAGCCAGGCTAGCCGAGTGGGCCACTCTTTAAGGATGAGACCTGCTGCAACCACCGTCATCAATGGGATGCAGGTGTTAACCAAGGTGATATTGAGGGCTTCGGTGGTGTGCGCCGCCGTGTACAAAAATGAGTTGTAACCGGTGATCCCCAATGCAGCCACGACGAGCAATCGCCAACCGGCAGCCCTTACCTGATGACGGTGCTGCCACAACGGCACTGCGACCACAGGTAGCAAGATCAGCAAGGCAAGGTTCCACCGCCAAAAAGCCAGCGCCAGCGGCGGAATATCGTCCATAAAAGCCCGGGCCAACAGAGCATTACCTGCCCAACACAAGATGGCGACCAGCAGGCCCGCCAGCGCCAGCGAGCGCGAATGATTCATGTAAGTCTCGATTTTTTATTACGGCAGTAAGCGGTATTGCGGGGGCAACTGCTCGATCCCTGAGACGGTTACATTGAGGTTTTTCCAGCGGCCATCCTTGATGCCGTAGATACAGCCATGCACCGATAAGTCCTGACCTCGGTGCCAGGCGTTTTGCACAATGCTGGTGTGGCTGACATTCGCCACCTGCTGGATAACGTTGAGCTCGCAAAGGCGGTCGACACGCTCCTCTTCCGTCTCAAACGTGGCCAGGTGTTCACGGTGCTCGTAAGCCAGATCACGGATGCTGCGCAGCCAGCCATCGATCAGGCCAAGCTGGTTGTTCTGCATGGAAGCGCGCACGCCGCCACAGCCGTAATGGCCGGTGACGAGGATGTGTTTGACCTTAAGCGCATCGACGGCGTACTGGATCACTGACAAGCAGTTCAGATCAGTGTGCAGCACTACGTTGGCAACGTTGCGGTGTACAAACAGATCCCCTGGCAGCAGGCCAACGATTTCATTGGCTGGCACCCGGGCATCGGAACAGCCGATCCACAAATATTCCGGCACTTGCTGTTGGGCCAGCTTGGTAAAGAACTCGGGATCTTCTTCTTTGATCGATTCAGCCCAGCGTGCGTTGTTGTCGAACAGATGTTGCAGATCGCTCATATCCGGCTCCTTTTTTGGCTGGGCACGATAAAAACAGCGCCGGGCTTTGACAAGAAAATTTCCGCCAGCGCATGTTGCTGCGCAGTGTCAGTCAAACAACGGGCAGACCATCACCAAGGCATCTTCACGGCCACCGACTGCCGGGTAATAACCGCGGCGACGGCCGACTTCATTAAAGCCGTAACGCTCATACAGACGGTAGGCGGTCTGGTTGCTGTCGCGCACTTCCAGAAAGCAGTCTTTAGCACCTTGGGCTTTGGCCTGGCTCATCAGGTGTTCAAGCAATTTGTAGCCAAGGCCGCGACCCTGGCTTTCGACTTTAACCGTGATGTTGAGCAGATGGGCTTCATCCATGATCACTTGAATCACGCCGTGCCCCACTTGCTGGCTGCCTTCAAACATCACCCAGCAGCTGTATGAGCTGAGGCTGTCGGTGAAGATGCCCCTCGTCCAGGGGTGGCTGAAAGCGGCGTATTCAATCTTCAGTACAGCGTCTAGATCCGCCTCGGTCATGGGGCGGAAACTGATTGCATCACTCATTCGGTTTGGCTCATCCAACGCTGGCGCACTCGCTGCATGGCGTGCCACAGCTCGCGTTTACGCTCAGGTTCTTCCATCAGCAGTTCCAGACCGGGTAACGCCCAGGCAGCGCCCAGGCCTTCGATCTGCAACTCGCGGTTGTAGTGGTCTTCATTTACATCGCCACAGAAGCGCATCGCAGGCAGACCAACCAGCCACAGGCAGATGCAAGGCTCTTGCTCTTCAAGTCGCGCCGTGACGAAGGTCTGCACGTAGTCCAATGCAGCTTGCGGCCCCTGATCCAGCTGACCACGCGCCAGTAATGGCCAGCGGACTGGCTCGCCGATGGGCTTCGGAGTGTCTTGTAATCCGGCAGCGCGGAGCATGTCCTTAAGCAGCAGGAAGGCAGGATCACGCCCTTGCAGCGGCTCGCCAGTAGGCAACTCGACCAACACGGCACAGGTGCCGACACGCATCAGTTGCAGGGCGAAGCGCGGCGGCGGAACAGGTACGACGCGCTCTGGTTTGGCTGGCGATTCTTCAGGCTGTTCAGCAGCCACTTCGCGCAACGCTGCAGCGGGCTTGGGCGGTTCAATCTTAGCCCGCACTTCAGCGATAACCGACGCGCGCCCTTGCGGGTTTTCGCCGTTTGCCGGGCTGTCGTTGGTAGCACCAGCAGACGGCCTAGCCGTAGCGGCAACCGGCTCATTAACAGCCGGCGCTTCCGGCTCAGGCATCGGCTGCAGCAGTTCTGGGCGGGACGGCGCAGCAAACGGCAGTTCCACGCGCGGCAGCCAACTGGCGACCTGCATGGCACTGAGGTAGGCGCGGCGGCGTAATTCGCTGATCAAACCGGACTCACCTTGTTGAGGCAGTGGTTTCGATTCATAAGGCAAACAAGGCCCGATACGGTAAATGAGTCGGCGATTGTCGCGTTATTTGCGCCGTGCGGGAAGCGCTGAACAGAGATAACCGTCGTATTGATGCACTCATGTGGTTGGCCTAAGACCGCAAAGCGGTTTATCCACCAACGGCTTCAAGCCCGGCCACAGACTGTGAATAAAACGACGACATGTGTGCCAAAGGGTTTAATGGACGGCATCGTCCATCCACCTAGCCATACCCTCTACTGCATAAACGACAACGCCCGCCGAAGTGGCGGGCGTTGTGGATCATGTAGCGTCACGCGAACGCATGACGCCGACCGATCAGACAGCTTGATCCCACGGACGGTCGCCGTTGGCGTCCTTGATCCGGGTTGGCAGTCCCATCACGTCCAGCAGTTTGAGGAACGGCTCAGCAGGCAGTTGCTCAACGTTGGCCATGTGTGCCACATCCCAGTCACCACGGGCGACCAGCAGCGCAGCCGCGACAGGAGGTACACCTGCGGTGTAGGAGATGCCCTGGCTGTCGGTTTCAGCGTAGGCCTCTTCGTGGTCCGCCACGTTGTAGATGAACAGCTCAGTCGGTTGGCCATCTTTAGTGCCTTTGACCACATCACCGATGCAGGTTTTGCCGGTATAACCCGGTGCCAGCGAAGCCGGATCAGGCAGTACGGCCTTAACCACTTTCAGCGGCACTACTTCCAGGCCTTCGGCAGTTCTAACTGGCTGCTCAGAGAGCAGGCCCAGATTTTTCAGCACAGTGAACACGTTGATGTAGTGCTCACCAAAGCTCATCCAGAAACGCACATTCGGTACGTTCAGGTGTTTCGACAGGGAGTGCACTTCGTCATGCCCTGTCAGGTACAAATTCTGTTGGCCGACCACCGGCAAATCGTCGGTGCGCTTGACTTCAAACATTTTGTTGCTGGTCCACTGGCTGTTCTGCCAGCTCCAGACTTGGCCGGTAAATTCGCGGAAGTTGATTTCCGGGTCGAAGTTGGTGGCGAAGTATTTGCCGTGGCTGCCGGCGTTAACGTCGAGGATGTCGATCGACTCGATGCTGTCGAAATACTTCTGCTGGGCCAGTGCGGCATAGGCATTCACCACGCCCGGATCAAAGCCGACGCCAAGAATGGCAGTCACGCCTTTGTCCTTACACTCTTCCAGGTGTTTCCACTCGTAGTTGCCATACCATGGCGGCGTTTCACAAATCTTGCCCGGTTCTTCATGGATGGCGGTGTCCAGGTACGCAGCGCCGGTATCCAGGCAAGCACGCAGTACGGACATATTCAGGAAGGCTGAACCGACGTTAATCACGATCTGCGATTCAGTTTCACGGATCAAAGCTTTGGTCGCTTCGATATCCAGCGCGTTGAGGGCGTATGCCTTGATTTCTGCAGGCTGCTTAAGGCTGCCTTTAGCTTGCACGCTGTCGATGATGGCCTGGCATTTGGAGATGTTGCGCGACGCAATACTGATACGACCAAGTTCGTCGTTGTGTTGCGCACACTTGTGGGCCACCACCTTGGCGACACCTCCTGCACCAATGATAAGAACGTTCTTCTTCAATTTCTCTATCTCTCCTTATCCGCCAGCTCAGGACAAGCTGGACAGGTAGTCGTCGAAGCCAAATTCCCGCACCAGCTCGACATTCCCGTCGAGTTGACGCACTGCAATGGCTGGCATTTTTAGTCCGTTGAACCAGTTTTTCTTGACCATGGTGTAGCCTGCTGCGTCGATAAACGACAGTCGATCGCCGATGGCCAGCGGACGATCAAATTGGTACTCACCGAAGATGTCCCCGGCCAGACACGACTTACCACACACCATGTAGGTGTGCTCGCCGTTGCACGGTTCCATCTTGGCGTTGAGGCGGTAGATCAGAAGATCGAGCATGTGCGCTTCGATAGAGCTGTCGACTACGGCCAGATTCTTACCGTTGTACAGGGTATCGAGCACAGTCACTTCCAGCGACGAGCTGAGGGTGATCGCGGCTTCGCCCGGCTCCAGATAGACCTGCACACCAAAGCGCTCGGAGAAGGCTTTCAGGCGCGCGCAGAACTGATCAATCGGATAGCCCTCACCGGTAAAGTGAATGCCACCGCCAAGGCTCACCCAATCAACACGGGCCAGCAGGTGGCCGAAGCGTTCTTCAATGGTGGTGAGCATCTTGTCGAACAGCTCAAAGCTGCTGTTCTCACAGTTGTTGTGGAACATGAAGCCGGTGATCTTATCCATCACTGCTTCAATCTTCGCCGGGTCCCACTCGCCCAGACGGCTGAACGGGCGGGCCGGGTCAGCCAGCAGGTAGTCGGAGCTGCTCACCTGCGGGTTAACACGCAGACCACGAATCTTGCCTTCGGTCTTGTCAGCAAAACGCTCCAACTGGCCGATGGAGTTGAAGATGATCTTGTCGCAGTTCTCGACCATTTCTTCAATTTCATCATCTGCCCAGGCCACGCTGTAGGCGTGGGTCTCACCGACAAACTTCTGGCGGCCAAGTTTGAGTTCATACAGTGACGAGGACGTAGTGCCGTCCATGTATTGCTGCATCAGGTCGAATACCGACCAGGTGGCAAAGCACTTCAGCGCCAGCAGCGCCTTGGCTCCGGAGTTCTCGCGCACGTAGGCGATCTTCTCCAGATTGACCAGCAGTTTCTGTTTGTCGATGAGGTAGTACGGCGTTTTGATCATCTGCGTGCCCGTTCAAAAGTAAGCAGACAGGAATCAGCAAGCTGACCCCTCTGAAAAATGGAGGCGAATTGTGCCTATGCCGGGCGATTATCGAAAGCCTTAATGGCTCAATTTGTCCTTCTGCCCTTTCAAGAGGTAATCACCCCATGCGCTGGGCTGCAAGGATGGGCCAATAAAGATGAAGGAAGAATGACAGCTCAGCCCCAAACTGCCGGGCTGCTGGAGGGCAGAGCTTACGGTGCAGCAAAGATGTACAGGTTGCCCTGCATGCGGACATTACCGTTAGTCTGATAAGTGAACAGGTGATGCTGATCAAACCCGGCCCCCGGCACCGCTTGGTTGGCTCCAGCCAGGGTGAACTGGGCGTTTTGAAAAGTCGCCGAGCGTAGACCGATTTTCAGCACATCTTTATTAAACAGCGCCCCCTCGCCGTTATAGCCACTGTTAATGCGCTGGATATCCAGGGTGACGCCATCAAAGCTGAACCTGCCCTGAATATTGTCCAACACGATGTAGCCATTACTGAGCCCCGGCTTAAACGCCAGCCGAGCACCACAGCCGCCTGCACAGCGAGTCTGCGAGGGATTACGGGCAATATTGAGGCTGACACTGAGACTGACACCCGCTTGCCCGCTTACGGCCTGCATTTCCTCTTCTGCCAGGGCTTGCATTTCAGCCCTGAGCGGCATGGCCAGCAGCAATAAAGCAGGCAGGACAATCTGTCTCAACATGTCCATCTCCTCAGCGTGGCAATTTCACGGTAGTCATTTTCATGTAGTCCAGCCGCAGACCGCGAATGGACTGTGAGCCGATATCCACATTGCCGATTTTCACGTTACCCAGACTGATGTTGCTTTTCGGCACGTCACGGTAGAACTCAACGTGATTTGCCCAGGTTACTGAGGGCAGAGTCAATTCAATTTCACCGTTGGCCAACGACCCCAGTTGCAAGGGCTGCAGACGCCCATGACCGAGGTTGACATCCAGATACACGTTGCTGGCCACCAGACGACTGGTGTCTGTACAGGTACGGCAGGCGCTTAGCACCAGACGGTCCGCGTACAGTTGCAAACTCGTTTCCAGATTCAGCTTGCCATTGGCACCCCACATATTCAGGTAGCTGTTGTGCAGGGTGAAACCTTCAAACTCCAGCGCGAAGAAGTCGGTCCGGGTTGTGGTTGCCCCCGGAACGATATTGCCGCTGCTGTTCTTGCTGTAAGCCGTTGACGGCAAACTAAAGCGAGTCTTCAGGCCGATATCCATACCTTTGACCCGAGTACCACCCTGCTGCAAGGCACCGACCACGATCATGATGGTGTCCCGGTCAGCATTAGTTTTACCGATACGGCCACCAACGCAGGTAGGTGAGTTTTGCGTGGGCGTGCCACACAGGCCGGAGAAGGTGTTGTAATCCGCCTGCCGCTTGGTAAGTGTCTGACCGTTACGTGTCACCTCCCAGGCAGCACCGACGGCTTGTTGCGCGCTAAGCAATTCAGCGGCTTTGGTGTTGTAGGCGTTCAGCGCAGCTGTGTCAGCAGCCTGAGCAGCGTTGTAGGCATCAACGGACTGGTTATAGGCCTGAGCGGCTGGGTTACTGCATGCATTGACGCAGAGATACTTCGACCCCAGCGAGGGCTTATAGACGGTTAACCAGCCGTCCTCCATATAAAAATCCGGTGCGGCAGCATAGGCCGTACTACGCGTATTGCCAGCCTGAGCAAACTCTTGCTGTCGCTGTTTATAAAGAGTGACAGCCGCCTGAGTTTCCACCAGTTTCACATCCAGCTCGGCCTGGCGTTGAAGCACCAGCGGCATATCGGCGTCGATCCCCGCCTTCAAGTTGGCAAACTGACCACCGTAAAGGTTCCATATCTCTGTGCGCGTCTGATTAAGACGTGTCAGTTCCTGATTGACCTGCGTAACCGCACGGGTCGGGTCGGTACAGCCAGCAGTACCGAACAGGCAGCCCTGATACAGGGACCAGATGCCGTACGTCCGGGTGTCATTCAGCGGATCGGTATAATGCGGCGTTTTCAGCTGCATGGCCTGCGTGGCCGCAGGCAAGGTTGCCGCCTGCTGCTGACCGACTACTTTCAGTGTGAACGGATGCAGCGGTGAGCCAATCTGCGCCGTCGTATCCACGGCCCCACGCTGACTGCCCTGGCCTTTGATATACAGGTTCTCAAACTCAATGGTCAGATCACGGTTCTGGCTGTCGCGCAGTCCGCTAACCCGAGCGGTTGCCTGGCTCTGGTCATAGAGAAACTCATCAGCAAAAAAACCGATGCCAGCACCGCTGACTTCAGACATTTCCTCGTCATCCAGCACCTGCATGGCCTGCACCAAAGGACACAGCGTCAGCAACAGCCACAGCCCATGCGCCTTAACCATGCTCAGCACCCCGAACCTGCTGCGCCCATGCAGGTAGGCTGACGAGGTGTGCCACGCAAGGCGTCATACAAGTTAAGCAAGAAGGGATAAACAGCAGCCGCACCTTCACCTTTCTTGGCGAAGTTAGCAAAGGCACCACTTTGGGTTTCGACAAATTTTCCGGCATTGGCCAGATCTTGCCAGGGTACGTTCTGGTTCTGCAGCGAGAAGAACACGCCCTGCGCACCGCCCTGAACAATGTCAGTCTTAGTCGGATCGCCCACATAAATGGATTTGTAGTTGGCAATCGGGAAACAGGTCACAAGGCCCAGCGCCTGGCAGTTACTGACTTGGGATAAAGTCGGAATCAGCGAAGCGATCAAACCGCTTTCATCCGTTTGCAGGGAGCCCCCCGAAGGCACACCGATGTGTGTGGCACGGCTGATCTTCTGGCCGTTAATCAGGTTGTATCCCGTACCGCTCTGGATCAGCTCAACACCTGCATACACCTCGGTATTCCCCGCCAGCAACAGCGCCGTGCAGTTGATCAGGTTGGCAATACCGCAACCTGCTGTCTGGCGATAAAAATCGTAGGCCAGCGAAGCCGGACCATAGATTTTCCCTTCCATCACACCGGTCAGAGACAGGATGTCACCCGACAAATAGCCCTGTGAGCGGCCGAACCCAAGTCGGATACCCGCTACTTCACGTACACCCTGGCTGTTGTTTTTAAAGGCCAGCTCGATGTAGGGATCACGCACTTTGAACGCCTCAATCGAGGCATTTGACGAGTTGGCATTACGCACCCGGCCAAGGGCAAAGTTGTTAATCAGAATGTCCGCTGGCTGATCAGAAGCCACCCCACCACCGGTGCGGGTGTAATTGCCCAGGCGCAGTTCGTCCATATTCATCAGCAGGTCAATATCAGCCCCCAGATTGACCCGCGTGTACTCAAAGCCGCCGTATGTCAGGGCATCCAGCGTCAGCAGCGCCTGACCTGAGACTTCCGATAGCTCTTCGTCAGTCAGCTCCTGCAACGCAGCATGAGCGCTGAAGGAAAGGCCAGCAGCGGCGCAAAATGGCAGGACAAATTTGCCTAAACGGGCGGATATGGACATATGCGAGACCTTTCCCAAGGTTATAGGCTGAGAGCTCCTACTCAGAGTGCCTTCACTATAAGGATCCCTCCGACGCTCGCCGCCCCGCCCATAGTCGAGTCAGCAGTAACCACTTAGCTGCATCACCCCGAGCGCGTTACCCATCGCAACAGACCCTGGGTAACACTGCTTTGCCAGCATCCGCCAGCCCTTGTGCCAGACGTGTTGCCTTACAACACACAGGAAACACCCTTTTCTTTGCATATGGGCTCAATTCACCATCAATCGATACAAGCATAAAAACGCTTCGCTTCATGCAGTACAATCGCTCCCTTTAACTGGCCTGGAACCTGCCAATTCAATGATTGAGCCCAAGCGCGTTTTGCGCGCCCTTGCCGAACACTGGACGTTACTGGAGCCGCTCTGCGAGCACTTCGACACAGGCACGCTGAGCCTGATCGAGCTGCGCAGCCAGTTGAGCGCCCAGCTTCCGGATGGCACGCCCACCGACATCACCAGCCTGCTCGACCAGTGGATCCGTCTGGATATTTTGGTGCCGGTCGCCAAAAGCCCGAACCGCTTCGAGCTGAACGCGCAGATTCACGACTTCCTCTCCTATCTACGCCGCGAACACCGCCTGGGCCTGTGCCTGGAGATCGAAGCTTACCTGCGCCACCTTGAGCGCCTGGCCGAATACATCCGTGAAGCCTTCGAAGTCCGCGACCCGGCCGATCTGGCCCGACAACTACGCCTGCTTGATATGCGCGTGCGTGACGTGCTGAAAAAGCTCAACAACGACGAACAGGCCCTGATCGCCGTCGCCGAGCGTGCCAAGACCTCCGACCGGCAGATTCCACTGCGTCAGCGCTACGCTGAAGTGCTGGCCACTTGGGACGAATACGTCGAGCCGATGATCCAACTGGTGGCCGCCGACGGTGCCTTCGAACAAGGCGTTTACCGTGTAGAGCACGTCCTGCTGCGCCTGCTCAGTGAACAACAGCGCCTCGGCCAACTGGTCGACGACGACCTGCTGCTGCGCACCCACGCGCGCATTCTGGAAATGCAGACCACCGCCCAGCTTACCCTGCGCCGCGCCCGAGAACTGCTTCTGCCGCTGCGTGAAGAAGCGCGCCGGCACAACGCCGTAACCCGTGGCGCGGCTCTGGCCCTGTCGGTGATCCGCAAAAAAGGTCTGGATGCCGTACCGCAAGCGGCCATGCCGTTGTTTACCCGACCACAAAGCACCTTCCTCGGCACTGCCTCGCAAGTAGAAGCTTACGTCTATGCCTTGGCCCGCTTTGAGCCGAAACCGGCGCAGTTCCCCAAATCCCACGGCAGCCGCAAGGGGCCAGGGCCACGCGCACCACGCACGGCACGGGAGATGATCGAACGCTGCGAACAGGCCCTGCCGCTACCGGATTTGATGACCTGGCTGCTGGAACAGGAGCCGGAAGGCGCTACCGACGAATTGCTCTACTGGTTCTCGCGCCTGTCCCGCGACGGTCGCTTCCAGCGTGACCGCCTTGAGCGCAAGACCTACCTAACCCGCGAGCATCAGGTCAGCCTGAGCTCCTACGCCCTGATCAAGCCGGCCGGGAACACCGCACCATGAATATCGACCTGAAAGAACTCTCCCACCTCGCCCCCATCTTCCGCGAGTTGTTCAAGGGCTATCACATCAGCCGTAACACCCCCGAGCTGTACACCCAGCTGACCAATTTTCAAGACCAGTACCGAGCGCTGTTCAAAGCCCTGGGTTATGAACTGACCTGCGACAGCCGTGGTTTTTATTACTTCATCCCGGAACAAATGGGTGCTCAGGTCAACAAGACCGCTCAGCGTCTGGCCCTGTTTACCTTCATTCTGGTGGAGCACCTGGCCGATCAGGGCCGCGACCCGCTGTCTGTACTGGATGGCGGCAGCCTTGGTCGCGACGAACTGCCTCCGCTGCTGGAGAAATACCGCGACTTGTTCCTGCAGGCCGAAGTCACTACCCAAGACGAGCTGGAAGAAAAAGTCATGCGCCGCCTGACCCAGCTCGGTTTTGCCGGTGAAGAAAACGGCGTGTACCGTTTCCTCGCCCCCATGCACCGTTTCCTTGATGTGTGCCTGAGCGTGCAGCAAGACCGCGACTTGGCCGCCAGCCTGCACAGCAGCCTGCCGCTGCCGACACCCGCACTGCAAACCGAAGACGATGAAGACGAGATCATCCGCCTGGAAAACCCGGAGGATGATTCCGAAGAAGACGCACTGGCCCGCGCCATGGCCGAAGAACGTGCCGCCCAAGAGGATGATGTATGAGCCAGGAACGCTTTGGCATTCGCCGCTTTGCCCTGTTGAACACCGCCGGCTACAGCCTCGGCCTGTTCCCGCTGGAAAACCCGCTGTCGGTGTACGGCGCCAACAACCTGGGTAAATCCGCCTCGATCAACGCCCTGCAATTCCCGATTCTGGCGCGCATGTCGGACATGAGCTTCGGCAAATACAGTCTTGAGCAGTCGCGTAAGTTCTACTTCGCCAGCGACACCAGCTACATCCTTGTTGAAGTCGCCCTGCCCCACGGCCCTCACGTGATCGGTGTAGCCGGTCGCGGCCCCGGCGGCGGTTTCGGTCACCAGTTCTTCGCCTATCAGGGCACACTGGATCTAGATCATTACCAGAAGAACGGCACCTGCTTGCGTCAGCGCGAGCTGTTCAACAACCTTGAACGCGAAGGCATCAAAGCCTACGAGTTGAAGCCTGAAGAACTGCGCCGCCTGCTGGTCGGCGGTCACACTAGCATCCCGCTGGACCTGACCCTGATTCCGCTGCGCTCCACCAGTGAGCAGAGCCTGAAGACTTTCCGCGCCCTGTTCATCAACCTGCTGCACATGCGCGAAATCACCGCGGCCAAGCTCAAGCAGCTGTTCCTTGATGCCTTCGAACACAGCCTGCGCTCCGGCAGCGTCGACTACATCGCCGCCACCGAAGAGGCCTTCCGTGATGTACGCCGCATGGAGCAGGACTACCAGGCACTGGTTACCGCAGGGCCACTGATTGAGGCGCTGTCCTCCGGCGTTGCTCAACGCGATCTGCTGCGCGGCAAACTGCATCGCCTGTCACCGCTGCTCGACTCCCTGCTCGGCACCTGGCACGACTACGCCGGAGCCCGTCGCGAAGAGCTGGTGATCCAAGCTGAGCACTACCGCAACGAACAGGACAGCCTGCAAAACGAGCAGCGCGGCGGCACCCAAGAGCTGATGCGCATGGAGCGCGAAATCAGCGACATCCAGCGCTGGCTGGGTGAACTGGCCGTGCTGAAAAACCGCTTCGCGCTGGTTGAGGACGCCAAGGTTCTCGAAGCCCAGCTGCTCGCCGCCAAAGATGCTCACGACGAACTCGCCGGTGCTCTGGCCCAATCTCGCCAGTTCTCTGCCGAAGACCTCGATGAGCGTCTGCGCGATCTGGAAAAACGCCTCAAGTCGGTCAAGCAGCAGCTGGACCACGCAGACAACAACAGCTACTCGCGCCTGCGCGAAGAGTTCAGCCAGCAGGATGTGGATCGCCTGATGCGTTTGTTCAACGGTCAGCTGTTCAGCCTGCCGCTGGGCGAGAAAGGCATCCAGATGGATGAGCACGGCGCTTGGGTTAAATCGCTGGAGCAGATTCTCGACAGCTTCAACGGCGACCAATTTGAAGTGCCGGGTCTGTCCATCAACCTCTCGCAGATCGAACCACCAACCCTGCAAGCACTTGCCGACCGCGCCGCCCTGCGCGATCAGAAAGACCGCCTGGAACGCGAACTGAAGCAGCTGAAGACTCAGCAAAGCGTCGCCGCCGACCGTGCCGCCAGCAAGGCCCAAGCCGAGCAGCTGTATCAGGCCGTGCTGGATGCACAGAAGGCGCTGGAAGACTTCCGCAAGAGCCAGACCCTAACAGCCGAAGAGCCATCAAAACTGGCCCAGCTGGCTGAGCTGGAAGCCGCTCAAGACGAACTCAAACGCTCCTCCGATGCCTTTACCGAGCGCGTCCAGCAGCTGTCCGCCAAGCTGCAACTGGTAGGGCGCCAACTGGCCGATCTGGAAGCCAAAGAACGCACACTGGAAGACGCCCTGCGCCGCCGCCAGCTGCTGCCGCAAGACCTGCCATTCGGTACGCCGTATATGGACCCGGTCGACGACAGCCTCGACAACCTGCTGCCGCTGCTCAATGACTACCAGGACTCGTGGCAAGGCCTGCAGCGTATCGACGGCCAGATCGAAGCGCTCTACGCGCAAATCCGCCTCAAAGGCGTGGCCAAGTTCGACAGCGAAGACGACGTCGAGCGCCGCCTGCAACTGCTGGTCAACGCCTACGCTCACCGTCAGGACGAAGCTCTGACACTGGCCAAAGCTCGCCGTGCAGCCGTGACCGACATTGCCCGCACCCTGCGCAACATCCGCAGCGACTACGACAACCTGGAACACCAACTGGCCCTGTTCAACCGCGAGATCAACAAGCGTCAGGTTTCCAACCTGGAGAGCTTCCGTATCGTCCTCGCGCCAAACAAAGATGCCCTGCGTCATATCGACCAGATCATCCACAGCGCCGGTCAGTACGAAGAAGGCGAAACCCTCTCCGTGTTCGACCTGCAACAGAGCAGCGAGCAGGACAGCAAGAACGAGGAAGCCAAAGAGTATCTGGCCCGCCTTGTGGCCGCTAACCACAACCAGCTGGGCCTGAAAGACCTGTTTGAACTGGCCTTCGAAATCACTAAGGTCCACGGTCAGCCGGTTATCCACACCGACATCGACGGCGCGGCTTCCAACGGCACCACCATGACCATCAAGGCGCTGACCAACATGTACCTGTTGCTGCACCTGATGGACCGCGACCAAGCCGGTAAAGTACGCCTGCCGTACTACCTGGACGAAGCGGCGGATATCGACGAGAAGAACCAGCAAGCACTGATCGAAACCAGTCTGCAGTTGGGCTTCGTGCCGATTCTGGCCTCGGTGAAACCGCAGGTTTCTGCCCACGTCGCCATCGACCTTGAAGGCGGCAGCGGCCCGAATGGCATCTACATCGACGAAGCGGACTGGAAATACATTCGCCGCCGCGACGACGTGGCCACTCAGGAGCAAACCGCTGAGGCAGAACCTGCCTGATCCGGTGTTACCGCTAAAAACAAACAGGGCCGCAATTGCGGCCCTGTTTGTTTATGCAGACATTATTGATCCAGCTTGATCTTCGGAGCCCACTTCAGCCACTCCTCATTTACATCCTCATGCAAGGCGAATGTCTGGCCCGGCAATGCTGGCGCGCCCATATCCGGGTTATCCGGTGAGGCAAAGGCAATTCCACCTTCGATCAGCGCTTCTAGAGACTCAGTACGCACCTTCACGCCCTTAAACAGGCCTGCATCAACACCAATGCCACTGGCATTCCAGAAACGGCTACCGGTCCTAACCAGCGGCGCATAACGTGGCTCAATCAGGATATGAATCAGTACCCGGTCCGAGGTTGGGCCAAGCTCGTAGCCCGTCACTTTACCCACAGGGATCTCACGGTAGCTGACCTGAACACCCGGCTTGATCGAGCCACGACGGTCCGTGCTCAACACCAGACGCAAACCTTCTTCACGAACGCTCTCAGTCGGAGCTGCATCCAAAGCGATAAATTTAGTCTGCACCTGGCCCTGCCGTGCTGCAGGACGCACCTCTAGATACTGACCTGTCACCAATGTGCCTAAGTTAGCTGCACGGGTGAGGCTGACTTCAGGCTTAACCACCCAGAACTGAGTCCCGGCCTGCGCAATCTGTTTCTCGACCTGAGTAATGCGGGCATGCAGCAGCACTGCCTGCAAATCATCGGTGAACTCCACCTGATCGACTTTGCCGACATCCAGCCCCTTGTAGCGAATGGCTGTACCCGGGCGCAGGCCATCACCAGTCGGAACGCGGATGGTCACCATGGTGCCCTTCTCTTGAGCTTTGTCCTGGCTTTCATACAGGTTGAAGCGCTGTACCCGCTTGGTAATTTTCGCCGCACTGGCATCCGGCGTATCAAAGGTAATCCCACCAGCCAGCAAGGTCTGCAGAGACTCTGCCTTAACCTCAACGCCTGAAAGCCCACCTTTAAGCGTAATGCCACTGGAGTTCCAGAACCGCGTGCTCATATTGATCAGGTGCACGTACTCTGGCTCGATATGTACGCCAAAGGCCACCTGCTGGCTATTACGGGAGAGCTGAATACTCTGCACAGAACCGACTTTGATCTGCCTATACAGAATCGGGCTGCCGACCTCTAATGAACCACGACTTTCACTGTAGAGCGCCAGATGCATACCCGGAGCAGAAAGATCCAGTGGTGGTGCCTTAGCTCTGGCAACAAACTCACGCTTAGGTGCGCCACCTTTCTTACCGGGCCTGACCGCGATGTAGTTACCTTTAACCAAGGCCTCCAGCCCCGTAATACCGGCCAGAGAAATCGACGGTTTGACCATCCAGAACTCGGTGCCCTCAATCACGTAATCTTCCGTGCGGGGGTCCAGCAGTAATTCGACATGGGCACTGGTCAGATCGTCACCGATCTTAAAGGTCTTCATGTAGCCGACTTGAATCCCCTTGTAGACAACCGGCGTGCGCCCCGGCTCCAGTCCGTCGAAGTCATTTAATTGCAGCGATACCTTAATCCCCGCTTGAGCGGCCTCGAAGTCGTCATACAAACGGAACGGAAACTGCGGATCAGTAGGAGGGCTGTCTTTGCGGTTTTCCGGTGTGGCAAACGCTATACCACCGGCAACAATCGTCGCCAGAGACTCAGTACGAATCGACACGCCTGAAAGCCCAGCTTGTACCGTCACACCGCTGGCATTCCAGAATCGCGTGTGTTTGCGCACAAGTGAGGCGAACTCCGGCTGGATGAATATCTTCACCTCAACTTGCTGATGATCATCCATCAGCTTGTAACTCTTCACCCGCCCAACCTGTATCTGTTTATAAAACACAGGACTGTCACGGTTAAGCGAGCCGAGCTTGTCGGCCTTCAGTATCAGGTGCAACCCTGGCTCGGTATCTGCCAGTGGCGGCTCATCAGTCAAGGCAACAAACTTGCGCTTAGGCTCACCATCCCCCGGGGTAACGGCAATGTAATTACCGGACATCAGAGTCTCTATCCCACTGATACCAGCCAGCGACACCTTAGGTTTTACCAACCAAAACTGAGTGTTGGAGCGCAAATGTGGCTCACTACTCTTACTCATTTCCAACGTAGCGCGTACGCCTTGGCGACTGCCATTCTCGTCCAGCTCAAGCTCAACAACCTTACCAACAGACATCCCTTTGTAGATGACTTCGGTTTTACCTGCCTGCAGGCCTTCACCGCTGGGGAACGTCACCTCGATCAAAATCCCGGCATCGTTATAGGCGCGCCACCCCAACCAACCACCAATCACAAGGGCAATCAGCGGCAATATCCAGATTGCCGACCAATTGGAAGCAGGACGGGCTTTTGCCATTGGTAAGTCATTCATACTGGTCATCCAGATCCGTGTTATCCCAAATCAGTCGTGGGTCGAATGTAAGAGCAGCCAGCATGGTAAGAACCACCACACTGGCAAAAGCAGTAGCCCCGTAACCAGGCAGAATACTGGCTAGGCTGCCGAAATTGACCACGGCAACCAAAATCGCGATCACGAAAATATCCAACATCGACCAGCGCCCGATCCACTCAATAAATCGGTACATCAGAATACGCTGGCGTGCCGACATTGGCTGGTGACGCTGTACCGAATAAAGCAGAAGAGCAATGCCTACGAGCTTGAAGGTCGGCACCAGAATGCTGGCGATAAACACCACCGCAGCAATCGGAAACATACCGAGATGAATCAATTCCACCACACCCGACATAATCGTGTCCGACTGACCGCTGCCAAGCGAATTGACTGTCATGATGGGCAGGAGGTTAGCGGGGATATAAAGCACCGCTGCAGTCAGCAACAGCGCCCAGGTTCGCACCAAGCTGTTCGGGCGACGCGCATGCACGTGGGCACCACAACGGCTGCAAAACTGCTTATGAGCGTTCACGTCATAGCGGTTTATCTGATGACATTCGTGGCAGATCAGCAAGCCTGCATCAATGGCCCTCATGAACGTCCTCCCCTGCCAGGGCTTCCCAGATTTGATGCGGCGACATTGTCACCTCAAGCCAAACCTGGACCAGTAACAAGGCTACAAAGCAGCCAAGGCCGAGACCGATACTCAGTTGGGCAAGGTCCACCAGTTTAACAATGGCCACCAGAATCCCCATCAGATAGACCTCCAGCATCCCCCACTCACGCAACTGGTGATAAATCCGGTAACACAGCAAGCCATAACTGCGGCCAAAATCCAGCTGAATACTCAGCAACACAGCGAACTGACATAACAGTTTTAGCAATGGGATAGCCATGCTGCAGAGAAAAACCAGCACAGCAATTTCCCGCATCCCACTGTCATACAGCCCCACGACACCTGACCAAATAGTGTCCTCGGTGGCCTGACCAAGCAGGCTAAGTTGCATGATCGGCAAGAAATTGGCGGGGATATAAAGAAGCAGAGCAGCCAGCACAAGGGCCATGCTGCGCTTAATCACCTGAATCCGGTGTGTGTACAGCTCATACCCACAACGCGGGCACTCGACCCGCTGGCCCGGCTCAAAAGGCGGCTTGCGCAATAACAAGTCGCACTCATGGCAAGCAATCAGCGTTTTTAGATCAAGTTCTGAAATAGGCCCAGAAGATGCCTGTTCAGCCATAGAAGAAACTCTAATGACGGCGTGCTCCCTATCATAGCTGCGAACTAACCAGATTACCCGTAGGACCTGGACATAGCAGCAGACAAACATCCTATTTAATACAGCCTGAATGAGCGCAGGCTGTTCTATATCGCATTAAAGCAACTTCGTCATGCAAGCCCAGAAGCTTATTTTATTCCAGACAAAGAAAAACCCCCGATCAGTTACCTGATCGGGGGTTTTGGTATAGGTGCTTGACGATGACCTACTCTCACATGGGGAAACCCCACACTACCATCGGCGATGCATCGTTTCACTTCTGAGTTCGGGATGGGATCAGGTGGTTCCAATGCTCTATGGTCGTCAAGCGATTCAGCTGGGATATCGCGGTTAAGGCGTTATCCCGAATTGGGTATGTGATTGCTTTGTAGTTGCTGCAAATTTTCGGATTGTTGTCGACTTCAACGGTCTGACACCACAAATTGTTTGGGTGTTATATGGTCAAGCCTCACGGGCAATTAGTACT
>NZ_LKKK01000010.1 GCF_001446935.1 Pseudomonas sp. TTU2014-080ASC | reverse complement strand
AGGCGTTGAGCTAACCAGTACTAATTGCCCGTGAGGCTTGACCATATAACACCCAAACAATTTGTGGTGTCAGACCGTTGAAGTCGACAACAATCCGAAAATTTGCAGCAACTACAAAGCAATCACATACCCAATTCGGGATAACGCCTTAACCGCGATATCCCAGCTGAATCGCTTGACGACCATAGAGCATTGGAACCACCTGATCCCATCCCGAACTCAGAAGTGAAACGATGCATCGCCGATGGTAGTGTGGGGTTTCCCCATGTGAGAGTAGGTCATCGTCAAGCACCTATACCGAAACCCCGATCAGGCAACTGATCGGGGTTTCCTATTTATACAAGCACCATGTTTTGCTAAAGGCAAACCTGGTGGTTGAGCGTCACTTGTAAGTCATTGAGTAGAAAGAAAAATTCTTCGAAAAATAGCTTGACGCGAAATGAGGCTGCTGTAGAATGCGCGCCTCGGTTGAGACGAAAGACTTAACCAACTGTTCTTTAACAACTGAATCAAGCAATTCGTGTGGGTGCTTGTGAGTTAAGACTGTTAGTCAAATGATTATCAGCATCACAAGTAACACTCGTGAATTCGAGAGTTTTTTGCGATTGCTGAGCCAAGTTTAGGGTTTTCTCAAAACCCAAGCAGTATTGAACTGAAGAGTTTGATCATGGCTC
>NZ_LKKK01000009.1 GCF_001446935.1 Pseudomonas sp. TTU2014-080ASC | reverse complement strand
ATTGCTGACCATCTGCACCGGCAGCGCTGGTGAACAGGCTAGCGAGTGTGAACGACGAGGTAGCCGCTGTGTTCAGGTTGGTTTCGTCGACCTGCAGGCTCAGGCTGCCCAGCTCTTTGGCGCTGATGCTTGGGCCGTCGTCCAGGAAGCTGATGGCCTTACCAATGTTCGCAGTGGCAGTCGCAGTGTCGTTGTCGCCATCGGTGATGGTACCGACCACGCTGATTTTGCCGTCCAGCGTCGCACTGGCTTCGTTGTGGCTGTTGCCACCGACCGGGTGTTTAACCGCACGCTCTTGGTTCAGGCTGATCTTGCCGTCAGCAGTTACGCTGACAGTGAAGACCACCACGTCGCCGCTGATGGTACCAATCACCTCACCTTCAGCATTGAGGCTGAGTTTGACTTCCTCACCGGTCAGAGTGTCGAACAGCCCGCTGTCCTCACTCTCAACTTTCAGCGCGAAGTCCAGCGATTGCTGACCATCTGCACCGGCAGCGCTGGTGAACAGGCTAGCGAGTGTGAACGACGAGGTAGCCGCTGTGTTCAGGTTGGTTTCGTCGACCTGCAGGCTCAGGCTGCCCAGCTCTTTGGCGCTGATGCTTGGGCCGTCGTCCAGGAAGCTGATGGCCTTACCAATGTTCGCAGTGGCAGTCGCAGTGTCGTTGTCGCCATCGGTGATGGTACCGACCACGCTGATTTTGCCGT
>NZ_LKKK01000008.1 GCF_001446935.1 Pseudomonas sp. TTU2014-080ASC | reverse complement strand
GTGTGAGGCTTAACAGAACCCGGCTTAACCAGAACCTGACCACGCTCAACTTCGTCACGCTTAGTACCACGCAGCAGAACACCACAGTTCTCACCAGCACGGCCTTCGTCCAGCAGCTTGCGGAACATTTCAACGCCGGTGCAGGTAGTCTTGGTGGTGTCACGCAGACCAACGATTTCGATCTCTTCCTGAACCTTAACGATACCACGCTCGATACGGCCAGTTACTACAGTACCGCGACCAGAGATGGAGAATACGTCTTCGATCGGCATCAGGAACGGCTTGTCGATAGCACGCTCTGGCTCTGGGATGTAGGTATCCAGAGTTTCAACCAGCTTCTTAACAGCGGAAGTGCCGAGACCGTTCTCGTCTTCGCCGTTCAGAGCCATCAGAGCAGAACCGATGATGATCGGAGTATCGTCACCCGGGAAATCGTAAGTGCTGAGCAGGTCACGCACTTCCATTTCAACCAGTTCCAGCAGCTCAGCATCATCAACCATGTCAGCCTTGTTCAGGAACACGACGATGTACGGAACACCTACCTGACGGGACAGCAGGATGTGCTCACGAGTTTGCGGCATCGGACCATCGGCAGCCGAGCAAACCAGGATAGCGCCGTCCATCTGAGCAGCACCAGTGATCATGTTTTTTACGTAGTCGGCGTGACCCGGGCAGTCAACGTGCGCGTAGTGACGAATAGTGGAATCGTACTCTACGTGCGCAGTGTTGAT
>NZ_LKKK01000007.1 GCF_001446935.1 Pseudomonas sp. TTU2014-080ASC | reverse complement strand
CATCCAGTGGGTTCGGCTGAATCAACCAATGACCGTTTTCATCAACGGTTGTCGTCAGTGTGCTGCCGTCCGGCAGTTTGACCACGATGGTGCCACCCGCCTCGGCACTACCGCCAAGACCGGTTTCGTTATTGGTCTCGATCACCGGTGCATCCGGCGCGATCAGGTCAGCCTTGCCGGTAGCCGTTTCGCCGCTGATGTTGCCACTCGGGTCAGTTGCAGTGACCTTACCTTCTTCGCCGTCAGCCAGCGGGTTCGGCTGCATCGCCCACTTGCCATTGGCGTCAGTCACGGTGGTGACCGTGCTGCCGTCCGGCTTGGTCAGGGTGATGGTGCTACCGGCTTCACCTGTACCGGTCAGACCACCCAGGTTGTTGCTCTCTACGATCGGAGCATCCGGAGCAATCACATCGGAGCCACCGGTGTTCACCGGTTTACTGATGTTGCCAGCCTCGTCGGTCACGGTGACGTTGGCGCTTTCACCATCATCCAGTGGGTTCGGCTGAATCAACCAATGACCGTTTTCATCAACGGTTGTCGTCAGTGTGCTGCCGTCCGGCAGTTTGACCACGATGGTGCCACCCGCCTCGGCACTACCGCCAAGACCGGTTTCGTTATTGGTCTCGATCACCGGTGCATCCGGCGCGATCAGGTCAGCCTTGCCGGTAGCCGTTTCGCCGCTGATGTTGCCACTCGGGTCAGTTGCAGTGACCTTACCTTCTTCGCCGTCAGCCAGCGGGTTCGGCTGCATCGCCCACTTGCCATTGGCGTCAGTCACGG
>NZ_LKKK01000006.1 GCF_001446935.1 Pseudomonas sp. TTU2014-080ASC | reverse complement strand
AACCTCTGGTGTTCCGGTTGTCACGCCAGTGGCATTGCCGGGTAGCTATGTTCGGAAGAGATAACCGCTGAAAGCATCTAAGCGGGAAACTTGCCTCAAGATGAGATCTCACTGGAGCCTCGAGCTCCCTAAAGGGCCGTCGAAGACTACGACGTTGATAGGCTGGGTGTGTAAGCGTTGTGAGGCGTTGAGCTAACCAGTACTAATTGCCCGTGAGGCTTGACCATATAACACCCAAACAATTTGTGGTGTCAGACGGTTGAAGTCGACAACAATCCGAAAATTTGCAGCAACTACAATGCAATCACATACCCAATTCGGGATAGCGTCTTAACCACGATATCCCAGCTGAATCGCTTGACGACCATAGAGCATTGGAACCACCTGATCCCATCCCGAACTCAGTAGTGAAACGATGCATCGCCGATGGTAGTGTGGAGTTTCTCCATGTGAGAGTAGGTCATCGTCAAGCACCTATACCGAAACCCCGATCAGGCAACTGATCGGGGTTTCCTATTTGTACAAGCACCATGTTTTGCTAAAGGCAAACCCTGGTGATTGAGCGTCACTTGTAAGTCATTGAGTAGAAAGAAAAATTCTTCGAAAAATAGCTTGACGCGAAATGAGGCTGCTGTAGAATGCGCGCCTCGGTTGAGACGAAAGACTTAACCAACTGTTCTTTAACAACTGAATCAAGCAATTCGTGTGGGTGCTTGTGAGTTAAGACTGTTAGTCAAATGATTATCAGCATCACAAGTAACACTCGTGAATTCGAGAGTTTTTTGCGATTGCTGAGCCAAGTTTAGGGTTTTCTCAAAACCCAAGCAGTATTGAACTGAAGAGTTTGATCATGGCTC
>NZ_LKKK01000005.1 GCF_001446935.1 Pseudomonas sp. TTU2014-080ASC | reverse complement strand
GGCGCAGACCTCTAGATAAATTGCTTATAAATCAATAAGTTAATTTGATTTAGAGGTTGCAAATCAGCGAAAGCTGAGTAGAATGCGCCGGGCTGACAGGGTGGTGGTTTGATCCTGTTGGTGGCTTCGGTCAGGTAGATCGAAAGCGGTGAAAAAGGCAGGTTGACAGGGTTTTTAAACGCTGTAGAATTCGCCTCCCGCTGACGAGATGCTGAAAAGCTACCGAAAGCGCAAGTGGTTGAAGTTGAAAAGAAATTTTCACAAATCACTTGACAGAGAAAGAGGCTGCTGTAGAATGCGCGCCTCGGTTGAGACGAAAGACTTAACCAACCGTTCTTTAACAACTGAATCAAGCAATTCGTGTGGGTGCTTGTGAGTTAAGACTGTTAGTCAAATGATTATCAGCATCACAAGTAACACTCGTGAATTCGAGAGTTTTTTGCGATTGCTGAGCCAAGTTTAGGGTTTTCTCAAAACCCAAGCAGTATTGAACTGAAGAGTTTGATCATGGCTCAGATTGAACGCTGGCGGCAGGCCTAACACATGCAAGTCGAGCGGATGAAGGGAGCTTGCTCCTGGATTTAGCGGCGGACGGGTGAGTAATGCCTAGGAATCTGCCTGGTGGTGGGGGATAACGTTCGGAAACGGGCGCTAATACCGCATACGTCCTACGGGAGAAAGCGGGGGATCTTCGGACCTCGCGCCATTAGATGAGCCTAGGTCGGATTAGCTAGTTGGTGAGGTAATGGCTCACCAAGGCTACGATTCAGTGGCGCTGAAGGCTGATGTAGAGCTGGGTGGGACTGATCAGAAGTTCAATCTGTTGATGGGGCGTGAGCTGCAGCGTGCCTACGGCCAGTCTTCTCAGTGCGTGGTCACAATGCCGCTGTTGGAGGGGTTGGATGGCGTTAAGAAGATGTCGAAGTCCCTTGGGAACTATGTCGGCATCCAAGAAGCGCCAGGTGTGA
>NZ_LKKK01000004.1 GCF_001446935.1 Pseudomonas sp. TTU2014-080ASC | reverse complement strand
TCAGCCTTGCCTGTAGCCGTTTCGCCACTGACGTTGCCGCTCGGGTCAGTCGCAGTGACCTTGCCTTCTTCGCCGTCAGCCAGTGGGTTCGGTTGCATCGCCCACTTGCCATTGGCGTCAGTCACGGTGGTAACCGTGCTGCCGTCTGGCTTGGTCAGGGTGATGGTGCTACCGGCTTCACCTGTACCGGTCAGACCGCCCAGGTTGTTGCTCTCTACGATCGGTGCATCCGGAGCAATCACATCGGAGCCACCGGTGTTCACCGGTTTACTGATGTTGCCAGCCTCGTCGGTCACGGTGACGTTGGCGCTTTCACCATCATCCAGTGGGTTCGGCTGAATCAACCAATGACCGTTTTCATCAACGGTTGTCGTCAGTGTGCTGCCGTCCGGCAGTTTGACCACGATGGTGCCACCTGCCTCGGCACTACCGCCAAGACCGGTTTCGTTATTGGTCTCGATCACCGGTGCATCCGGCGCGATCAGGTCGGCCTTGCCGGTAGCCGTTTCACCGCTGACGTTGCCGCTCGGGTCAGTCGCAGTGACCTTGCCTTCTTCGCCGTCAGCCAGTGGGTTCGGTTGCATCGCCCACTTGCCATTGGCGTCAGTCACGGTGGTAACCGTGCTGCCGTCTGGCTTGGTCAGGGTGATGGTGCTACCGGCTTCACCTGTACCGGTCAGACCACCCAGGTTGTTGCTCTCAACAATCGGAGCATCCGGTGCGCTGAGGTCGGTCGTATCAGTTTCGGTCGGCTCACTGGTGTTGCCGTTTGGATCGGTGATGGTAACGCTACCCTTCTCGCCTTCGTCCAGCGGGTTCGGCTGGATTTCCCAGTGACCGTTCTCATCAACAATGGTGGTGACTGTCGATCCATCTGGACGCTCAACCACGATGGTGCCGCCAGCTTCACCACTACCGCCAAGGCCTGACTCGTTGTTGCTGTCGATCACCGGTTTTTCCGGCGCGATCAGGTCGGCCTTGCCGGTAGGCGTTTCACCGCTGACGTTGCCGCTCGGGTCTGTCGCAGTGACTTTGCCTTCTTCGCCGTCAGTCAGCGGGTTCGGTTGCATCGCCCACTTGCCATTGGCGTCAGTCACGGTGGTGACCGTGCTGCCGTCCGGTTTGGTCAGGGTGATGGTGCTACCGGCTTCACCTGTACCGGTCAGACCCCCCAGGTTGTTGCTCTCTACGATCGGTGCATCCGGAGCAATCACATCGGAGCCACCGGTGTTCACCGGTTTACTGATGTTGCCAGCCTCGTCGGTCACGGTGACGTTGGCGCTTTCACCATCATCCAGTGGGTTCGGCTGAATCAACCAATGACCGTTTTCATCAACGGTTGTCGTCAGTGTGCTGCCGTCCGGCAGTTTGACCACGATGGTGCCACCTGCCTCGGCACTACCGCCAAGACCGGTTTCGTTATTGGTCTCGATCAC
>NZ_LKKK01000003.1 GCF_001446935.1 Pseudomonas sp. TTU2014-080ASC | reverse complement strand
AACCTCTGGTGTTCCGGTTGTCACGCCAGTGGCATTGCCGGGTAGCTATGTTCGGAAGAGATAACCGCTGAAAGCATCTAAGCGGGAAACTTGCCTCAAGATGAGATCTCACTGGAGCCTCGAGCTCCCTAAAGGGCCGTCGAAGACTACGACGTTGATAGGCTGGGTGTGTAAGCGTTGTGAGGCGTTGAGCTAACCAGTACTAATTGCCCGTGAGGCTTGACCATATAACACCCAAACAATTTGTGGTGTCAGACGGTTGAAGTCGACAACAATCCGAAAATTTGCAGCAACTACAAAGCAATCACATACCCAATTCGGGATAACGCCTTAACCGCGATATCCCAGCTGAATCGCTTGACGACCATAGAGCATTGGAACCACCTGATCCCATCCCGAACTCAGTAGTGAAACGATGCATCGCCGATGGTAGTGTGGAGTTTCTCCATGTGAGAGTAGGTCATCGTCAAGCACCTATACCGAAGCCCCCGATCAGGTAACTGATCGGGGGTTTTTCTTTGTCTGTGAAAAATTGCGGTTAGAGCTGTGTAGGCAACTTGGGGGCGCGTCGTTATTATGCGTCCTCTTTTAGGGTTGGGTGGCGCATGCTGGCATTGTTGAAGTTGCTTGAGGATGGTCAGTTCCACTCAGGTGAGGAATTGGGCGCTAGACTCGGGATCAGTCGAGCGGCAGTCTGGAAACAATTGCGGGCATTGGAAGTTGAGCTTTCTGTACCGCTGCACTCAGTTAAAGGCAAGGGGTACCGACTGGCTGAGCCTATCCGGCTGCTTGATTCAGCTGTACTCAATGCGCCTGGTTTGGAGCCTGCTTGGGGGGCTCATGTGTTAGCAACGGTAGATTCGACTAACGCCGAAGCTCAGCGCTTATTGGTTGGCGGGGCCACAGGTGCCTTTTATGTGGTATCCGAGCAGCAGACTAGCGGGAGGGGGCGCAGAGGGCGTGAGTGGGTCAGTCCATTTGGCCTTAATCTTTATTACAGCCTCGTAGTACCTGTTGGAGGGGGCGTTCGCCAGCTTGAAGGGCTAAGTCTTGTTGTGGCCTTGGCTCTATTGCGTGTGGTGAAAGCTCTTGGCGTTGAGGCAGCGGGTCTCAAATGGCCTAATGACATATTGGTCAACAACAAAAAGCTTTCGGGGATACTGCTTGAGCTGTCAGGCGATCCAGCTGATTTGTGTCATGTCGTGATAGGCATCGGGCTGAATGTGAACATGCTTATGGCGGATGATGCGATTACTCAGCCCTGGACATCGCTGAGGCAGGAGTTAGGCCGGGTAATTGATCGTAATGAGTTGGTGCTTTCGATCAATGAGCATTTGGCGCATTACCTCGATGTTCAAATGCAGCATGGGTTTAGTGTGTTGCGCAGCGAGTGGGAGCTTAACCATCTTTGGCAAGGCCAGCAGGTTGCAATTACCGCTGGAGCCGAACCGATTGTCGGGCGTGTTCTGGGGGTGGATGACGCGGGCGCTGTAAGGCTGGCTGTGGATGGAGTCGAACGTAGTTTTAGTGGTGGCGAACTGAGCTTGAGGTTGCGCAATGATTCTTGAGTTGGACTGCGGGAATAGCTTCATAAAGTGGCGCTTGCTTAATGAGCATATGACCTCAGTCGGATGGGGAGTTGTTGATGCAGATGATGCGCTAATCGAGGTTATTGCTCAGAAGCAAATCTCGTTGCGTTATTGTCGAATGGTCAGTGTTCGCAACGATGAGGAGACGTTTGATCTAGCCTCACGGTTGAGGCAGGAGTTGTCTGTTGAGACGTTGCTAGTAAGCCCTACGCAAGAGTTGGGCGGGGTAAAGAATGGCTATGATCAGTTTGATCGACTCGGCTTAGATCGTTGGGTGGCAGTAGTCGGAGCGTTCTCGCTATCGCGCAGGGCGTGCCTAGTGATTGATCTAGGGACTGCGGTTACATCTGATTTTGTAAGTGATTCAGGCGAGCATCTCGGTGGATTTATATGTCCAGGTGTCCCGCTTATGAGGTCGCAGCTGAGAACTCATACGCGAAGAACACGCTATGACGCACTGGAGGCTGCTCAGGCCTTGCGCAGCGTTACGCCGGGGCGTTCGACGGCTGAGGCGGTTGAGCGTGGTTGTTTATTAATGCTGCAGGGTTTTGTTTTGGGGCAAATTGAAATGGCCAGGAGTTTACTTGGCAAAGAATTCGATATTTTCCTGACAGGAGGGGATGCTCCTTTAGTGGCGAGCGTTGCGCCGGCGGCAAAGGTTGTGCCGGATCTTGTTTTTATCGGCCTTGCAATCGCTTGCCCAATTGAGTGAGGTGCGCATGCGCTGGATGTTTTTGTGGTTGGTCGTGTTGAATGTCTTCTACTACGTCTGGCATCAGCAGCAAGTGCCGATGCGTGTTACGGAAATAGCCCCGCTTGAAATGGCCGTATCCGTGGGGCGTGATATTGAGCTGTTGAGTGAATCAGGGCCTGCGCTGCGGCGTAATACGGAGGCTATAGAGTCGCGAGTGGAAGAGGTTTGCTTGTTTTTAGGGAGTTTTGAGAGCGAGGCTGAGGCGCTCTTGCTCGAGCAGCAGCTTTTGAGTTTGGGTGTCAGTGCAGGTGTTGAAATGATAGATGCGGCTGCCGGGGTGGACTATTGGGTGTATATGCCGCCCTTGGCATCGCGGCAGGCATCGCTGCGTCAGTTGAGGGAGTTGCAGGCGCGTAAGATCGACAGTTACATCATAGGACAGGGTGAATTGGTCAATGGGATCTCACTAGGGATATTTCCTAGAAGGGCTTCGGCTGAGCATGTTATGGAGCGTTTGCGCGCTGCTGGATATCAGCCTTTACTGCGCGAGCTCACGCGAAATCATAGAAGTTATTGGGTTCAGGTGCCACCAGAAGGAAGGCGGTTGGCTGATGAGGAGTTAATTGGACGTTTGGCTTTAAACTTCAAAGGCTTAGGGCAGCAATTAATGCCATGCAAGGGATTGCAACAGTGAATTATATTGCATAGAATGGCGCCCGCTTCGCAGGGTGGCCCAGAAGGCTGTGCTGAGAAGATACTGCCAAGTTAGCTAACCTCAAGATTTTAAATGAGAAATTGCTTGACAGTAGGCTGGCGGAGGTTAAAATGCCGCCCCATCTGGAGGGATTCCCGAGTGGCCAAAGGGATCAGACTGTAAATCTGACGTCATCGACTTCGAAGGTTCGAATCCTTCTCCCTCCACCAGATTTAGCGAGAGCTACAGGCTCTGCGGGTATAGTTTAGTGGTAGAACCTCAGCCTTCCAAGCTGATGATGCGGGTTCGATTCCCGCTACCCGCTCCAGGTTTGTTGTTCTGGTAATGTGTTTGCTCATGTAGCTCAGTTGGTAGAGCACACCCTTGGTAAGGGTGAGGTCAGCGGTTCAAGTCCGCTCATGAGCTCCATTCTACAAAGGCAGATATGAGAGTATCTGCCTTTGTTTTATGGCGGTGATACTTGATCCTTTCTTCTCTCGGAGGCAGCCAAAATGGCTAAAGAAAAGTTTGAGCGTAGTAAGCCGCACGTTAACGTCGGCACCATCGGTCACGTTGACCACGGCAAAACCACTCTGACTGCTGCTCTGACTCGTGTCTGCTCCGAAGTGTTCGGTTCGGCTCGTGTTGACTTCGACAAGATCGACAGCGCTCCGGAAGAGAAGGCTCGTGGTATCACTATCAACACTGCGCACGTAGAGTACGATTCCACTATTCGTCACTACGCGCACGTTGACTGCCCGGGTCACGCCGACTACGTAAAAAACATGATCACTGGTGCTGCTCAGATGGACGGCGCTATCCTGGTTTGCTCGGCTGCCGATGGTCCGATGCCGCAAACTCGTGAGCACATCCTGCTGTCCCGTCAGGTAGGTGTTCCGTACATCGTCGTGTTCCTGAACAAGGCTGACATGGTTGATGATGCTGAGCTGCTGGAACTGGTTGAAATGGAAGTGCGTGACCTGCTCAGCACTTACGA